>NZ_JBFREB010000001.1:0-3644244 GCF_052114085.1 Leifsonia sp. RAF41 | reverse complement strand
GTGGGCGGTCATCAGACCGCCCACTACGGGAGCTGTCGCGATCCCCGCCGCGGTAGCCTCCTTGCGAACGTTCGCCGGAACGCCCGTCTCGGGAATCGCCGCGGTAGCCTCCCTGAGGGCGGTCGCCATCGCGGCCGTTGCCGGCACCCGTTCGGTCCCCGCCTCGGTAGCCTCCCTGCGAACGCTCGCCGGAACGCCCGTCTCTGGAATCGCCGCGGTAGCCGCCCTGAGGGCGGTCGCCCGAACGCCTATCCGGCGAGTCGCCGCGGTATCCGCCCTGCGAACGCTCGCCCGAGCTCCGACCGCGGGATCCGTCACGATCCCCGCCTCGGTAGCCGCCCGTCGAGCGGTCCCCCGGACGCCCGTCGCGAGACGCGTCGTTCCAACGTGGTCGATCACCCTGACCCGCGCGTGGCGTACGACCTTGCTGGCCGCCTGTCCGGTCCGAGTCTCGACCGCGGTAGCCGTCACGTCCACGGTCTGCGCCGGCACCGTCGCCGTCACGCGAACCGCTGGGCCGGCCGGCGCGCCACTGGCCGCTGCCGCTCGAGTTCGAGCGATCACGGGACGCGCCGCCGGCGCGCGGGCGCCCGTTGCCAGCGCTCTCGTTTCGGGGACGGCGCTGGCCGTCGCCCGCTCGGTCTGGGCGGCCGGGCTGCTGCCGACGCTCGGAACGCTCTTCGCGAGAGCTCTCGTCTGCCGGGTTGTCGCTCACGGCTTCTCCTGTCGAATCGGCGGGTGCTGCCCACCTTAGGCTTCGTACTGCTGATGACTCCGTTAACGCGAAATGGCCACCCATCACTGGGTGGCCATCTCACAAAGAAGTCCGGCGGTGTCCTACTCTCCCACAGGGTCCCCCCTGCAGTACCATCGGCGCAGAGAGTCTTAGCTTCCGGGTTCGGAATGTAACCGGGCGTTTCCCTCTCGCTATGGCCGCCGAAACACTATTGATGTATCAAAAGTGAACGTCGAGCGTCAGCTCGAATCAGTTCTCGACCGTACATCGAGAACCACATAGTGGACGCAAGCAATCTTGGCCTCTCATACCAGCCTTACAACATGTATGAGAGTAGTGATTATCAAGTCATCGGCTTATTAGTACCGGTCAGCTCCATGGGTCTTTAGTCCCCACTTCCACATCCGGCCTATCAACCCAGTAGTCTAGCTGGGAGCCTCTCGCCCGAAGGCATGGAAATCTCATCTTGAGGCCGGCTTCCCGCTTAGATGCTTTCAGCGGTTATCCATCCCGAACGTAGCTAATCAGCGGTGCTCCTGGCGGAACAACTGACACACCAGAGGTTCGTCCAACCCGGTCCTCTCGTACTAGGGTCAGATCCTCTCAAATTTCCAACGCGCGCAGCGGATAGGGACCGAACTGTCTCACGACGTTCTAAACCCAGCTCGCGTACCGCTTTAATGGGCGAACAGCCCAACCCTTGGGACCTACTCCAGCCCCAGGATGCGACGAGCCGACATCGAGGTGCCAAACCATGCCGTCGATATGGACTCTTGGGCAAGATCAGCCTGTTATCCCCGAGGTACCTTTTATCCGTTGAGCGACAGCGCTTCCACAAGCCACTGCCGGATCACTAGTCCCGACTTTCGTCCCTGCTCGACTTGTCAGTCTCACAGTCAAGCTCCCTTGTGCACTTACACTCGACACCTGATTGCCAACCAGGTTGAGGGAACCTTTGGGCGCCTCCGTTACTTTTTGGGAGGCAACCGCCCCAGTTAAACTACCCACCAGGCACTGTCCCTGAACCGGATTACGGTTCTAAGTTAGATATCCAGAGTGACCAGAGTGGTATTTCAACATTGACTCCACCGACACTGGCGTGCCGGCTTCAAAGTCTCCCACCTATCCTACACAAGCCACACCGAACACCAATACCAAGCTGTAGTAAAGGTCACGGGGTCTTTCCGTCCTGCTGCGCGTAACGAGCATCTTTACTCGTAGTGCAATTTCGCCGAGTTCGCGGTTGAGACAGCTGGGAAGTCGTTACGCCATTCGTGCAGGTCGGAACTTACCCGACAAGGAATTTCGCTACCTTAGGATGGTTATAGTTACCACCGCCGTTTACTGGGGCTTAAATTCTGAGCTTCGCCGAAGCTAACCCTTCCTCTTAACCTTCCAGCACCGGGCAGGCGTCAGTCCGTATACATCGTCTTGCGACTTGGCACGGACCTGTGTTTTTAGTAAACAGTCGCTTCCCACTGGTCTCTGCGGCCTTCAAACGCTCCAGGAGTAAATCCCTTCACGCCTCAGGCCCCCCTTCTCCCGAAGTTACGGGGGCATTTTGCCGAGTTCCTTAACCACGATTCTCTCGATCTCCTTAGTATTCTCTACCTGACCACCTGAGTCGGTTTGGGGTACGGGCGGCTGGAACCTCGCGTCGATGCTTTTCTTGGCAGCATAGGATCACCCATTTCGTCAATTAAGACTACGCATCGTGCCTGGGCCTATATGAGAGACGGATTTGCCTATCTCTCGGCTTACACACTTACACCGGGACAACCATCGCCCGGCTGGGCTACCTTCCTGCGTCACACCTGTTAATACGCTAGCCGCACCAGCATGGGGTCGAGCGTTAGGCCCGGACCTTCACCCCGAAGGGATCCGTGTCCAGGATTAGGACTCTTAGCACCACTGGATTAGCTTGGGCGGTTCTTCGCCGGTACGGGAATATCAACCCGTTGTCCATCGACTACGCCTGTCGGCCTCGCCTTAGGTCCCGACTTACCCAGGGCGGATTAGCCTGGCCCTGGAACCCTTGGTCTTTCGGAGGACGGGTTTCTCACCCGTCTTTCGCTACTCATGCCTGCATTCTCACTCGTGTAGCGTCCACGGCTGGTTTACACCGCCGCTTCACTCGCCACACGACGCTCTCCTACCCATCAACACGGCTGGACCACGAAGGCCTACCAATAATGTCAATGCCACAACTTCGGTGGCGTGCTTGAGCCCCGTTACATTGTCGGCGCGGAATCACTTGACCAGTGAGCTATTACGCACTCTTTCAAGGGTGGCTGCTTCTAAGCCAACCTCCTGGTTGTCTGTGCAACTCCACATCCTTTCCCACTTAGCACGCGCTTAGGGACCTTAGTTGGTGGTCTGGGTTGTTTCCCTCTCGACGATGAAGCTTATCCCCCACCGTCTCACTGCTGCGCTCTCACTTACCGGCATTCGGAGTTTGGCTGACGTCAGTAACCTTTTAGGGCCCATCGGCCATCCAGTAGCTCTACCTCCGGCAAGAAACACGCAACGCTGCACCTAAATGCATTTCGGAGAGAACCAGCTATCACGAAGTTTGATTGGCCTTTCACCCCTATCCACAGCTCATCCCCTCAGTTTTCAACCTAAGTGGGTTCGGTCCTCCACGACGTCTTACCGTCGCTTCAACCTGGCCATGGATAGATCACTTCGCTTCGGGTCTAGGACATGCGACTGAATCGCCCTATTCAGACTCGCTTTCGCTACGGCTACCCCTCACGGGTTAACCTCGCCACATATCGCTAACTCGCAGGCTCATTCTTCAAAAGGCACGCTGTCACCCCTACAAGGAGGCTCCAACGGTTTGTAAGCAAACGGTTTCAGGTACTATTTCACTCCCCTCCCGGGGTACTTTTCACCTTTCCCTCACGGTACTTGTCCGCTATCGGTCATCTGGGAGTATTTAGGCTTATCAGGTGGTCCTGACAGATTCACACGGGATTTCTCGGGCCCCGTGCTACTTGGGATACTCTTCGCGCCATTGGACCATTTCGGCTACGGGGTTGGCACCCTCTATGACTGGCCTTTCAATACCATTCGCCTATGATCCTTTGTAACGCTTGCAGTTCGGCAGAAGCTGCTGAAAAGTCCCGCAACCCCGACCATGCAACGCCTGCCGGCTATCACACATGATCGGTTTAGCCTCTTCCGGTTTCGCTCGCCACTACTAACGGAATCGCTTTTGCTTTCTCTTCCTGTGGGTACTGAGATGTTTCACTTCCCCACGTTCCCTCTACCCGCCCTATATATTCAGGCGGGAGTCACTGGGTCACCCAAAGGGCCCAGCGGGGTTTCCCCATTCGGAAATCCTCGGATCAAAGTTCGTTTATCAACTCCCCGAGGCTTATCGCAGATTACTACGTCCTTCTTCGGCTCCAGATGCCAAGGCATCCACCGTTTGCTCTTAGAAACTTGAAATCACATGAGTTTGAATCGATCGGCTCATCCGAAGATGAGCAGATTGACCAATGATCTAATCAGTACATAAGTACTGATGATCATCTTTGTGATCCGAACCCGAAGGTTCGAATCTAAGATGCTCGCGTCCACTGTGTAGTTCTCAAAGTACGGGCGGTACCTTTTCCGCCGGCTAGTTATGCCAACAAGAAAAGGTCCAGAGGATTCGTTTCCCATCCGTTTCGGATGAGGCCCGGTCCCTCAGGACCCAACAGCGTGCATGTGCAAAGCTTCCCGTTCCGAACCGTTCCTATCTGCAAGAGATGTACTGAGTTCGAGCCGTTCGGCTCCGCACCAATGTCAATGTTCCACCCATGAGCTAACCGGCTGAGACGTTCGCTCAGATCCGGCGCCTGGACACTCTTGCTAGTAAACCAGCAGAGTGCCAGTTGCTCCTTAGAAAGGAGGTGATCCAGCCGCACCTTCCGGTACGGCTACCTTGTTACGACTTAGTCCTAATCACCGATCCCACCTTCGACAGCTCCCTCCACAAGGGTTGGGCCACTGGCTTCGGGTGTTACCGACTTTCATGACTTGACGGGCGGTGTGTACAAGGCCCGGGAACGTATTCACCGCAGCGTTGCTGATCTGCGATTACTAGCGACTCCGACTTCATGAGGTCGAGTTGCAGACCTCAATCCGAACTGAGACCGGCTTTTTGGGATTCGCTCCACCTTACGGTATTGCAGCCCTTTGTACCGGCCATTGTAGCATGCGTGAAGCCCAAGACATAAGGGGCATGATGATTTGACGTCATCCCCACCTTCCTCCGAGTTGACCCCGGCAGTCTCCTATGAGTTCCCGCCATTACGCGCTGGCAACATAGAACGAGGGTTGCGCTCGTTGCGGGACTTAACCCAACATCTCACGACACGAGCTGACGACAACCATGCACCACCTGTTTACGAGTGTCCAAAGAGTTGACCATTTCTGGCCCGTTCTCGTATATGTCAAGCCTTGGTAAGGTTCTTCGCGTTGCATCGAATTAATCCGCATGCTCCGCCGCTTGTGCGGGCCCCCGTCAATTCCTTTGAGTTTTAGCCTTGCGGCCGTACTCCCCAGGCGGGGCGCTTAATGCGTTAGCTGCGACACGGAAACCGTGGAATGGTCCCCACATCTAGCGCCCAACGTTTACGGCGTGGACTACCAGGGTATCTAATCCTGTTCGCTCCCCACGCTTTCGCTCCTCAGCGTCAGTTACGGCCCAGAGAACTGCCTTCGCCATCGGTGTTCCTCCTGATATCTGCGCATTCCACCGCTACACCAGGAATTCCATTCTCCCCTACCGCACTCTAGTCTGCCCGTACCCACTGCAGGCCCGAGGTTGAGCCTCGGGTTTTCACAGCAGACGCGACAGACCGCCTACGAGCTCTTTACGCCCAATAATTCCGGACAACGCTCGCACCCTACGTATTACCGCGGCTGCTGGCACGTAGTTAGCCGGTGCTTTTTCTGCAGGTACCGTCACTTTCGCTTCTTCCCTACTAAAAGAGGTTTACAACCCGAAGGCCGTCGTCCCTCACGCGGCGTTGCTGCATCAGGCTTGCGCCCATTGTGCAATATTCCCCACTGCTGCCTCCCGTAGGAGTCTGGGCCGTGTCTCAGTCCCAGTGTGGCCGGTCACCCTCTCAGGCCGGCTACCCGTCGTAGGCTTGGTGAGCCGTTACCTCACCAACTACCTGATAGGCCGCGAGTCCATCCTTGACCGAAATTCTTTCCACGTACAGGAGATGCCTCCGTACGTCATATCCGGTATTAGCTTCCGTTTCCGGAGGTTATCCCAGAGTCAAGGGCAGGTTACTCACGTGTTACTCACCCGTTCGCCACTAATCCCCCGGAGCAAGCTCCAGGTTCATCGTTCGACTTGCATGTGTTAAGCACGCCGCCAGCGTTCGTCCTGAGCCAGGATCAAACTCTCCGTAAATGTTTAGCTCCGCGGCCAAAACAGTGACAAGCACTGCAGCGACCGGGAAACATGGTGCAGAAGCGGACAGGAAATATGTCCACGACTGCGAGTTTGTCTTGACTAGTTTCGAATATCTACTGACATTCTGTTTCTAATCCAAAGGAATCTCGCATCGACCACTAGACTAGGTCTAGGAAGTCAATGCAGAGGTTATTTGGCATTTGACATTGTGCACGCTGTTGAGTTCTCAAGGATCGGACGCTCTCACTTTTCAGCCGTTAGGCTTTCTCCGTGAGGCAACTTGTCTACCTTACCACTCTCAGTCAGTTTGTCAAGTCGGCGTTTCGTGTTCCTCGTTGGCCCTTATATGTGGACACAACCGAATCACACGATCCGAACCGGTTAGACCTGCTCAGTGAGTGGGTGTTAATCCTAAGCGCAGCAAGCGAACTAATTCAAGTTCGGATTTGCCGCTAGGCTTTGGATTTGGTCCCGCTTGAGGCCGGGGAGCTCTTCCGCTCTCCCGCACCTTTGGGGTGACAAGTAAGTACTTTACGCAGGGCTTCTGGCCGGTGCAAATTCGGGCCGCAGCCCGGGCGTGTCGTGGTTGACTTCCGCGGAATCACGCGGAAGTTGTCGACCGACGCCGTCGGGCGCCCGGCTAAAACGAAAAACCCCCTCGTCCGCCGGCCGGCGTTCGAGGGGGGTTCTGTGCTGAATGGATTGTGAGATCACAGCCCGGAGTAGGCGTGCAGTCCATGGAAGAAGACGTTCACGATTCCGAAGTTGAAGAGCACAGCGGCGAATCCGATGATCGCCAGCCATGCCGAGCGCGATCCGCGCCAACCGCGCGTCGCTCGCGCGTGGATGTATCCCGCATAGATCACCCAGATGATGAACGTCCAGACTTCCTTGGTGTCCCAACCCCAGTAACGACCCCACGCTTTCTCGGCCCAGATCGCGCCGGCGATCAGGGTGAAGGTCCACGCGATGAAGCCCACGATGTTGATCCGGTACGCCAGGTTCTCCAGAGCGACCGAACTGGGCAGAGTCGCGAGGAACCGGAACTGCTGGGGTCGCGACTCCGTGATCTGACGCTCCCGCCGGTACTGCAAGAGCTGCAACGCGGAGAGCGCGAAGCCGAGTGCGAAGAACGCCGTGCCCAGCACGGCAACGATGATGTGGATGACGAGCCAGTACGACTGAAGTGCCGGCTGCAGCGGCACCACGGGCACGTAGTACCGCAGCAAAGCGATGCCTTGCAGGACGAGGACGAGCCCCAGAACGAAGGTGCCGACGTACTTGATCGGCCATCTGAGGTTCGCGACCAGGAACACGCCGATGATGACGAGTGTCCCCGTCATCGAGAACTCCCACATGTTGGCCCACGGCACTCGCGCGGCCGCGATGCCTCTCAGGATCACCGCCACCAGGTGGAACGCGAAACCGATGATCGTGAGCACGAAGGCCCACTTCAGCGACGCTCCGCCGCCCGATCCGTTCATCACGTCGTCTTCGACGCGAGTGCTGATGCGTGAGGACAGTCGGCCGATCGCGGACGACGGAGGCGGCGGCGGCTCCACGGAACCGCCCCCGATCACAGCCGCCGATGGCGCCCCGACAGGCGCTGCCACTTCAGCACGGCGCGCCACCGCGCTCGGAACGACGGCAGCCTCGACCGCGGTTGCTCGCGCGCCACGTCGGGCGAGGTCGAGCGCGAAGGCGATGAACGCCGCCGCGTACAGTCCCATCGCCGCGTAGAGAAACACGGTCGATAGTTGAGCCAGGGTCTCGGTCACAATGCAAGCCTAATTCGTCGGAGGCCCGGACAGGGCCCTGGAGTGCTGATCGGCGACGGCTGTCACCGACGCCAGGAGATTGGGATCGTCTCCGCGCGCGAGGCCCGCGTACTCGAGCGTGAGTGATCCGTCCCGATTCTCGACGGCCTTCACCCAGAGCCGGCGCCGGGGGACGAAGAGGGACGTCAGGAGTCCGAGGAGGATGAGCACCGCGAACAGGAGAACCCAGATCTGCGCGGGATCATTGTGCACTTCCAACGTCGCGAACCGCTTGACGCCGTCCAGCGTGATGGTCCCCAGTCCATTGGGCAGGTCCACTGTCTGGCCGGGCTTGAGCTCGAGCGCCTTCGTCTTCGTCGGAGGCCCGGCCAGCTGCTCGAGCGTGTCGGTATTCAGGCTGTAGACCGACTGCGGGACACCGTCGTCGACGCCCAGGTCGCCGGCATAGACGTTGAGGCTCAGGACGGGGTCATCCAGTCCGGGGAACTTGGAGGCAAGCGCTCCCTGAGCGGTCTGGCTGTCAGTGACCGTCGGATAGAAGAAGCCGATCATGCCGACCTGCTCCTTCAGACCATCCGGGATCTTCACGAATCCCAAGGACGTCAGGTTGGGGTCCGCTTGCGGGATGAACGGAACCGAGTCCGTGAATACGACGTGCCCCTTCGTATCCTTCACCGTGATCGTCGGCGCATAGCCGTTACCGAGCAGGTAGACGTTCGTGCCGCCGATCGCCAAGGGGTCGTTCACCTTGATGGTCGTCTTCCCGGCCGCATCCCCCGGCCCCGTGGTGGTCACGTGTGCCGTGTAGTCCAGGGGCGTGCCGATCGCATCCTGATTCTTCGTCTCATAGCGCACGTCTAGCTTGTCGACCGCGATCGAGAACGGCGCGAGGGAGGCGTCATTGAAGAACCGTCCCGGGTTGAACGAGTTGTACGACGGCAGGCTGTTCACGAAGCTCTGGCCCTCGACCACGATCTTCTGGCCGGTGTAGCCGAAGCCTCCGCCGACGCCGATCGCGAGCAGCACTCCGACCAGCGCGATGTGGAAGATCAAGTTCCCGGTCTCGCGCAGGTAGCCACGCTCGGCCGAGACCGAGGTGGAGCGCGCATCCTGATAGAGGGCGACGCGATAGTGGTTGGCCTTGAGGACGTCGCGAGCGGCCAGGATCGGATCGGTGCCGCCTCCGCGGAGCTCGGCGGGAAGGATTCGGGACTGGAACCCGGCCATGCGCGCCAGTCGCACGGGCGTCTTCGGCGGCTTCGCCCGCATGGCGGCGAAGTGATGCGTGGTGCGCGGGATGATGCAGCCGATCAGGGACGCGAACAGCAGCAGGTAGATCGCAGAGAACCACACCGATGTGTACACGTCGAAGAACTGCAGCTTGTCGAGCACCGGCGCAAGCGACGGGTTGTCGGTGAAGTACTTCGTGACCCCGTTCGGGTCGGAGCTCCGCTGCGGCACCAGCGACCCCGGCACGGCCGCGATCGCGAGAAGAAGCAGCAGGAACAGAGCCGTGCGCATGCTCGTGAGCTGCCGCCAGAACCAGCGGAGCCACCCACCCGGGCCCAGCTTCGGTTGTGCGACGTCGAGGTCCTCCCGGGGAGGAGCCGCGTCGATGTGATCAGAGGGCCGGCTCAAAACCTTGGATCACCGCCAAGAACTGGGACATGAGGTCACTCCAGATACCGGTCACCATGAGGATGCCGATCACGACCAGGAGCACACCTCCGATGACGTTGATCGCCCGGATGTGGCGCTTGACGAAGCTGACCGAGCCGGCCACCCAGTCGAAGCCGAGCGCAACGAGGAGGAAGGGGATGCCGAGACCGATGCAGTAGAAGAGGCCGAGCAGGGCCCCTCGCCATGGCGAACCGCTTCCGACGCTGAGGGCGCTGATCGCGGCGAGGGTCGGCCCGATGCACGGCGTCCAGCCCAGTCCGAAGACGATGCCCAGCAGCGGCGCCCCGATGAGGCCCGTGGCTGGGCGCCACGACGGCTTGATCGTCCGCTGCAGGAAGGAGAACTGGCCGATGAAGACGAGCCCCATCACGATGACGAGCGCACCGAGCACCTGGACGACCACATCCTGCCAACGCACGAGCCAGTAGCCCAGCGCACCGAAAGCGGCGCCGTATGCGATGAAGACGACGGCAAAGCCCAGGATGAACAGGGCAACGCCCGTCAGGACACGCGCTCGGTCCCGCTTGGCCCCCGGGTCGCTGATGCCGCCGACGTACGCGAGGTACCCCGGCACCAACGGCAGCACGCATGGTGAGGCGAACGAGACCAGGCCCGCGACGAGCGCGATCGGCAGGGCGAGCAGAAGCTGGCCGCTGAAAACGATCTGACCGACGTCGCCCACGTCAGTGCTCGGCCACGGCGTCGGAGATGAGAGTGTCGAGGATGCTCTTGTCGGGGATGGCACCGAGGATGCGCGCTGCGACGCGACCTTCCTTGTCGACGACCAGGGTGGTCGGCGTCGCCTTCGGTGGAACCGTCTTGCTGAACGCGAGGAGCACGGATCCGGTGTCGCGGTCGAGCATCGACGGGTAGGTGACGCCCTTCTCCTTCTCGAAGCTGTCCGCTGTCTGCGCCGAGTCGTAGAGATTGACGCCGAGGAAGCCGACCCCCTGCGTGGCGTACTTCTGGCTGAGCTCCTCCAGCGCAGGCGCCTCCACTCGGCACGGCGGGCAGCCCGCGTACCAGAAGTTCACGACGAGAACCTTGCCTGCGTACTCCTTCGACGTCACGGGGTCGCCATCTTGCAGCTTCCCCGCGAACGAGACCGGCTCGCCTCGGTTTCCTGGGGCGAACTCGCTGACCGTTCCGTCTCCGGCGATGTAGTTCTGGCCGTTGCCCGACCGATACTGAGTAGCGAGGCTGTCGTTGGCGGTGCAGCCCGTGAGAGCGAAAGCGGTCGCAGCGACCGCGGCCACGACAGGCAGAAGGATGCGGGCGCGCAGCCGAGATGTGACGATCACACGGCCCCCACATCGGTCGCCGCGGTCAGAAGGCTCGCAGCGGGCTCCACGTAAGAGACCTCGATCAGGCGCTGGGACTCCGGAGTGCGGCCGGGGTTGTTCGGCCCCGACTGCGGCGGGTCGGCCGTTTCGCGTGTCGGATCGGCGGCGGTCTCGGGGGCGGGCGTTCGCTCGAACGTCGTGATGCTCGACAGGGCGCAGCGCCGCTTCCGGGGATCGTGCGGGTAGCGCTCCCCCGCGACGGACAGGTGCGTGACCCAGATCGGGAGCTGGTGGCTGACGAGGACGACATCGCCCGAGTCGACCGAGTCGAAGGCATCATCGACGGCAGCGAGCATCCTGCGCTCGATGCTGGTGTAGGCCTCACCCCAGCTCGGCCGCAGCGGGTTGATCAGATAGGGCCAGTAGACGGGCTTGCGGACTGCGAGTTTCATCTTGGTGCCCTCGAAGCGGTTCGTAGGCTCCATGATTCGCTCGTCGACGACCGGCTCGAGGCCGAAAGCGGCCGCTACGGGTGCCGCGGATTCGCGCGTGCGCTGCAACGGTGAGACGCGTAGCGCCGTCATCGGGCGGTCTCGCGCGACCAGGTCGTCAGCCGCGGCCTGCGCCATCCTGTGGCCGAGTTTGGAGAGGCCGAACCCCGGCAACCTGCCATACAGGATGCCGTCGGGATTGAACACCTCGCCATGACGGATGAGGTGGACTTGGCTCGCTACCACTGCTCCAGTCTACGGAGGGGTTCCCCTTGAATTCACTGAGCGCGGTGGGGCTGTGGAAAGGCCTCCGTCCACAGGCATCGGTGGTGAGCCCGTTGTCCACAGATTTTTTCGTGCGCGACCTCTCATGTTCGGTCTTCCCTAGCTTCGAGCTATGGCCGACGAGGAAGAAGAGGGTGAGGCCCTTGCGAACATCCCGAACCATGACCGACCACGCGAACGGATGCGACGGCTGGGCATCGGATCGCTCACCGACGACGAAGTGCTCGCGCTGGTGCTGGGGTCCGGTCAGACCGGGCGTAGCGTGCTCGCCCTGGCGCGATCGGTGCTGCGACGGACCGGGGGCTTCCCTGGTCTTGCCACGATGGACTTCGCCCGGCTGGAACGTCTGCCCGGTGTCGGTCCGGCGACCGCTGGGCGACTCGTCGCCATCACCGAGATCTGGCGGAGGGCCGGCGCATCGTCGACCTGGACCCGGCTCATCGACCACAAGGCGATCGCCGCTGTGGTCCGCCCCGAGCTGCTCCACCGCGACAGCGAACGCTTCGTCGTGGTCGTCGCGGACCGCGCGGCGCGGCCGATCGAGCTCGTGCTCATGCGCGATGGCGGCGTCGACGAAACGGCAATGCAGCCAGCCGACGTCCTGCAAGCCGTGCTCACTCGTGGCGGCCGGTCGTTCGCCGTGGCGCACAACCATCCATCCGGAGTGCTCGACGCGTCCGTGGCCGACCTCATGCTCACCCGACGGCTCGACCAATCGGCCGCCACGCTCGGGGTGCGATTCCTCGGACACATCCTGGTGGCGGGCGAGAGCTGGACTGCTCTGCCCGCTGCCGGGTCGGGCGCTACGGCGTCAGGCGCGTCGGCCCGCGGAACAGGTAGGTCGTCTCGCGCAGGTTCGCGAGGTGCAGCATGAGCATCAGAACGCGCGCCAGGCCCATGCCGAAGCCACCGTGCGGCGGGATGCCGTACCGGAAGAACGCGAGGACGTCCTCGAGTTCTTCCACGGAGAGGCCCTTCTCAGCGGCCTGCTGCTCCAGGATGTCGACGCGGTGCTCGCGCTGAGCGCCGGTGGAGATCTCGACACCGTTGAAGATCAGATCGTAGCTGCGCGTGATCGACGGGTCCTCGGGATGCCGCATGTGGTAGTACGGCCGGATGCTCGCGGCGTAGTCGGTGAGGAAGACGAACTCGTGACCGTAAGTCTCTTTCACGTACGCCGAGATCTGACGCTCGCCCTCCGGGTCCATGTCGTCGTCTTCGCGCGGGATCTCGTAGCCGCGTTCCGCGACGATGCGCTTGGCCTCGGCCAGGGGAATGCGAGGGAACGGCGTCGATGGAACGGTCACCTCGACTCCGAAGAGTCGCTCGATCTCGTCGCCGTGCTTCTCCTTCACCGCTGTGAAGCCAGCGACGAGGAGCTCTTCATGCACCTTCATGACATCTTCGTGGCTGTCGATCCAGCTGAGCTCGGTGTCGACACTCGTGAACTCGGTGGCATGGCGGCTGGTGAAGCTCGGGTCGGCGCGGAACGCCGGGCCGATCTCGAACACGCGGCCGAAGCCGGCGGCCTGTGCCATCTGCTTGAAGATCTGCGGGCTCTGAGCGAGGTACGCGGTGGTCTCGAAGTACGGCAGCTCGAACAGCTCGGCGCGCGACTCCGAGGCGGATGCCATGAGCTTCGGCGTGTGGATCTCGACGAAGCCGTTGTCCACCCAGTACTGACGAAGAGCGTGCTCGAAGGTCGTCTGCACGCGGAAGATCAGGTTGTGGCGGGGCTCGCGCAGGTCGAGGAAGCGCCAGTCCATGCGCTTGTCGATACCGCTGTCGGCGGCGATCGGAGTCTCGGGGATGGCGGCCGTCTCGACCTCGAGCGACGAGAGACGGATCTCGATGCCGCCGAGCTTGACGCGCTCGTCATGCTTCAGCTCGCCGGTCGCCCGGACGAACGTGCCCTGCGACAGACCGGAAATGGTGACCGCGGGCTCATCCGCCACGACAACACCGTCTTCGCCGACCGTGCGGGGGTTCACCAACTGCACGGCACCCGACTCGTCGCGCAGCACGACGAACTGCACCTTCTTCTGGTCGCGGACGGTCTCGACCCATCCGGCGACACTCACGGGGCCGTCCGGCAGGGCGGCGAGGTCTTTGATCAAAGCGCGTGCTGTCACGAGCCCCAAGCCTACCCGTGCGCCAGGTGTGAGAATGGAGGGACCAGGCACGAAGGAGTAGCCCATGAGTTCCGACGACGTCGTCATCCTGTCCGCCGCCCGTACGCCGCTGGGCAAGATCAAGGGCACGCTCGCGTCTCTGAGCGCGGTTCAGCTCGGGACGATCGCGGTGCAGAAGGCCCTGGAGCGGTCGGGAGTCGGTGCGGACGCGGTGGATACGGTGCTCTTCGGACAGGTGCTGCAGGCGGGCGCAGGGCAGAACCCCGCACGCCAGACGGCGATCGGGGCGGGCATCGGCTGGGACGTTCCCGCCACGACGATCAACAAGGTGTGTCTTTCGGGGCTGGCTGCTGTGATCGATGCCGCGCGTCTCATCCGCACGGGCGAAGCGACAGTGGTGGTCGCCGGCGGCCAGGAATCGATGACCAATGCGCCCCACATACTTCCGGGCTCACGGATGGGCTGGAATTACGGATCCATCCAGGCCCTCGACTCCGCCGCGCACGACGGGCTGACCGATGCCTTCGACGGCGAATCGATGGGCGCCTCCACGGAGAGGTACACGGAGAAACTCGGTCTGAGGCGGGAAGCCCAGGACGAGTTCGCTGCGCGATCCCATCAACGCGCCGGGGTGGCGGCAACCAACGGCGTGTTCGCCGACGAGATCGCGCCGGTCAGCATCCCGCAGCGCAAAGGGGACCCGGTGGTCGTGACCACCGACGAAGGGGTGCGACCCGAGTCGACGCCGGAGACGCTCGCCGGGCTGCGTCCGAGTTTCGCGCAGTCCGGGACGCTGACCGCCGGCAACTCGTCCCCACTGAGCGACGGGGCGGCAGCACTGGTCCTGACCAGCCGGGAGAACGCCGAACGCCTCGGGCTGGAGTGGCTCGCCCTCGTCGGCGCGAGCGGGCAGGTGGCCGGACCGGACAACTCGCTGCATTCGCAGCCGTCCCGCGCAATCGACGCGGCCCTGAGGCGGGCCGGCTGGAGCGTGTCCGAACTCGATCTGATCGAGATCAACGAAGCCTTCGCCGCGGTCGCACTGCAGTCGATGTCCGACCTGGGTCTCGACCCGGAGAAGGTCAACATCCACGGCGGTGCGATTGCGCTCGGCCATCCGATCGGCGCATCAGGCGCCCGGCTCGCCGGGCACGCGGCGCACGAGCTCGCGCGACGCGGCTCTGGGCGCGCGGCCGTAGCGTTGTGCGGCGGCGGCGGGCAGGGGGACGCTCTACTGCTGTATCGCTGAGCCGGCGCTGGAGCCGACTAGCGCTCCAGGTGTCGCTCGGCCGGACCGGTGTATTGCGAGAGAGGGCGGATGAGCGAATTCGCGGCGTACTGCTCGAAGATGTGCGCCGTCCAACCGGCCACCCGGGCCGCCGCGAACAGAGGCGTGAACGTCTCGGTGTCGAAGCCCATCAGGTTGTACGCCGGCCCGGAGGGGTAGTCGAGGTTCGGCTTGATGTTCTTCCGCTCGCCCATGGCGCTCTCGAGGGCGTCGTAGAGGTCGAGCAGCTCCTGCCGGTCGTAGTGCTCGACGAGAGTGACGAGAGCCTCCCTCATCGTCGGGACGCGCGAATCACCGTTCTTGTAGACGCGGTGGCCGAACCCCATGATCTTGCGCTTCTCGGCGAGAGCGGAGTCCAACCAGTCCGCCGCCCGGTCAGCGGTGCCGATCTCGTCGAACGCGTGCATGACAGCCTCGTTGGCGCCACCATGCAAGGGGCCCTTCAAGGCACCGATGGCGCCGGTTACGGCCGAGTACACATCGGAGAGCGTGGACGCGATCACTCGCGCGGTGAACGTCGACGCGTTGAACGAGTGCTCCGCGTAGAGGATCAGCGACACTCGGAAGGCGTCGACAACCACGTCGTCCGGTACCTCGCCGAACGTCAGCCACAGGAAATTGCGCGAATAGTCGAGGTCGTCCCGCGGCTCGAGCGGCTCCAATCCCCGCTTGCGACGCTGAACGTAGGCAACGATCGTAGGCAGTTGGGCCAGCAGGTAGATCGCGCGGCCCTCGTTGAGGTCCCGGTCGAGAATGCCCTCGGACTGTTGCAGGGTGGCATCGAGCCCTCCGAGCTGACTCACGGCGGTGCGGAGCGCATCCATCGGGTGAGCGGACACCGGAATGTCGTCGAGTGCCCGACGGGTGCGGTCGTCCAGGCGGCGAAGGGAACGCTCGAGAGACTCGAAGGCGACGAGTTCGTCGTCCGTCGGCAGTTCGCCATGCCAAAGGAGGTACGCAACCTCTTCGAACGAGCAGGCGCGCGCGAGTTCCTGAACGGGGTACCCCCGGTACAGGAGCGAGTTGCTCTCCGGATTCACCGAGGAAATCGTCGTCGTGTCGACGAAGACGCCGGCGAGGCCCTTGTGGATCTCGGGGTCGGTCATCTGAGCTCCTTCGCTGCTGACGAGGTCGCCGCGCCGGCGGGCCGCGGAAAGCGGTCGCTAGCGACGCACCTCGAAGTTGTACACCGAGGTGTCGAACGCGTTGTATCCCTCGTAGTCAATCAGGTCGTACAGTTCGGCGCGATGCTGCATGTCATCCAGCATCGGCTGCAGAGTCCCCTGCGAGAGGAGCTGCTCGAGCCCGCGCTCGGCCGCGCCCATCGCCAACCGCAGAAGAGACACCGGCCAGATGACAATGTTCACCCCGACGTCCCGCAGCTGATCGACCGTGAACAGATCGCTCTTTCCGAACTCGGTCATGTTCGCCAGGATCGGCACGTCGACGGCGGCCCGCACGGCCTCGAACTCGGACAGGTCAGCCATCGCCTCGGGGAAGATGGCGTCCGCGCCCGCGTCGACGAGCGCCTTGGCACGGTCGATCGACGACTGCAGACCCTCGACAGCGCGGATGTCCGTCCGAGCCATGATCAACAGGTTGGAGTCGCGCCGCGCATCCACCGCCGCCCGGATGCGTTTGAGCGCGGTGTCCTGATCGACAACCTGCTTTCCGTCCAGGTGTCCACACCGCTTCGGGTTGACCTGATCCTCGATGTGCAGACCGGCGACTCCGGCATCCTCGAGCGCCTGAACGGTCCGGGCGACGTTCATCGGCTCGCCGAAGCCGGTGTCGGCATCCACCAGAGCGGGAAGGTCGGTCATGCGCGCGATCTGAGCGGAGCGTCCCGCGACCTCGGTCTGCGTGGTGAGGCCGATGTCGGGAAGCCCCAACTCTGCCGACAGCACCGCACCGGAGATGTAGACGCCCTCGAAACCCTTGCGTTCGATCAGCCGAGCACTCAGGGGATTGAACGCCCCCGGCATCCGGACCAGTTCTCCCGAGGCAAGTCGGGCGCGGAAGGAGGCGCGCTTCTCATGCGCCGGAATGGTCGAATACAGCATGCGAAGAGTCCTCGTCATCGAAGGGCCACAGGAGCATGGCCCACCTCATCTTCCCAGATCGACGCCGAGGCTCTTCCGGCCACCTGCTCAGTAGCAGACGGACAGACCGTCCACTTCGCTGGTGAGCGTGTTCGGTCCGCCGGCCACCGTTGTGGAGGTGGTCCGCAGGCGCACAAGCTGATCACCGATCGAACGGGGAACGCAGTTGGTGTTCGCGATGAGGAGAGGCTTCCCCGTCGCGCCCGCGGCCGCGGACGTCACCAGTGCGTCGGGCCACTGCACCCCGGAAGCGATGTACACATTGGCGGATGCGCCGTCCGGGAAATACTTGGTGGCGATTCCGGCGCTGACATCGAATCGGGTCGCGCCGCCGATCCGCGTCACGGTGAGGCCCTCCTGCTGGGCGGACGCCGTCCAGCCGTTGGAGACGCTGGCAGGGCCGCCGGCCACGGTCACCGAGGTCGCCCTCCGGTTGGTGAGGAAGGCAGCCGTGTTGGCATCCAAGCCGCTTCCGTCGACGAGCAGCAGCGGGACGCGCTGCTTGGCGGCCGCAGGAGCCGCCGACAGTGCGTCAGGAAAGCTCCACCCGGTCGCCACGAAAGCGCTCTTGGCGGAACCGAACGCATAGTCGGCTACGGCGCGGGCCACCTCGACGCGGGTGGTTCCGTCGAGCCTGACCATCGGGATCTTCAGCGACTGCAGCTGCGCGTATGCGGCGTCGGAGACGCTGCTCGTGCCTCCGACGACGACGATCTTGCCGGGTTTCAGCCGCTGCAGTTCGTTCATGGTCGTCGTCGGGACAGACGCCGCCAGAGTGAGCAGCACCGGTCCGTGCTGAACTGCCGCGGCCGGAGCGGCCGAGAGCGCATCCGCGTAGACCTCGCCGGACGCTACGTAGGCCACGGCTGCCGATCCGGCCGTCGGGTAAGTGTCCTTGGACACGGCGACGGCAGTGGTGAAGCGGTCGGTGTCCTGAAGGCGACGGCTGGTCGGCGCGCTCGACACCACGGCGGAGACGAATGCCGTGCGGCAGCCGAGCATCGCGTTCCCAGCCCGGTCACCAGGGAGCGCCAGCACCGTCACGCACGCGCCGTACTGCCCGTTGCCGGCCCAGGGCACCTGGGCAGAGAACCCGTGGCTCGATCCGGCGGACGGGAAGGCCGCACCGACGTCCGGTCTCGACACGTTGGATGCAACGGTCGTCGTCGAAATTCCGGTCGGAGTGTTCCACTGGATCTGGACAGACGTTGTCGCCGCGAGGTTGGTCTGATCGAAGCTCCATCCCGATACCCGGAAGGGCTGACCGCTGCTGAGGGACGCGGACTCGTAGTTGCCGAGCGGCGGGTGATCGTTCGCCCCCAGAGCGAACTGCTGCAGCTGGCCCATGTTGCCGTTGAAGATGTCCTGATCGCCGGCGAACACCCCGGAACTGGCGTACTGCCACATTGTCCAGTTGAGCCAGCTGGCGGGCAGGGAGCCTGGTGTCGAACTGTCATAGCGGGCGACGAACAGCGGGTAGGCACCGAACGTGTTGTTCGAGCCGGTGCAGGTGTTCCACCAGTTCGCGGTGGAATAGATGGCGGGGTTCACACCGGTCAGAGAGCGCATCGTCTTGACGAAGTCATTGATCCACCAGGACATCTGAGCCTGCGACAGCCCCCAGCAGGTACCGGAACCATCGGTGGCGTACTCGATGTCGAGCAGCGGCGGCAGGGTGCGACCGTCAGGGGCCCAGTTACCACCGTGCGCATAGAAGAAGCGCGCCTGCGTCGCGCCGTCAGTCGTGTTCGGGGTGGCGAAATGGTAGGCGCCGCGAATCATTCCGACGTTGGTTGCGCCCTGGAACTGACTGGGGAAGTGGCTGCTCGTGTAGTAGGTGCCTTCGCTCGACTTGATGTACACGAAGCGCGCACCGTTCGCCCACTGCGCCGACCAGTCGACGGTCGGCTGCCAGCCGCTGACGTCCATCCCGAGCACGCCAGAAACGCCGAGCTGCGTCGAGAAGGTCTTCTGGGCGTTCGCCGGACGAGGGATCGTCGAACCCATCGCGTGGTCGCCCGCCGCGTTCATCTGCGCCAGCGACGGGTCGGAGACCATTCCGGCGTCGGCGGCCGGAGACGGGGTGGCCGTGGGCGTCCCTGAAGTGGTGGGCGCCTCCGGACTCGCGGGTGCCGGTGTCGCGGTCGGTGCCGGCGTCGGCGTCGGTTCGATGGCGGAAGCGGTCGGCCCCGACCCGAAGGCGAGCACCATGGTGACCATTGCTCCGAGCACAATCCTCGAGCGAGACATGAGTCGCCCCCTTCAGCGGCAGTCATGGGGAGCCGCGATAGAGCTATCCGGCACCGCCACTATAACTTCGGGGGTAGAACGATTGGGATGCCGCTCCGGAAAGTTAGAACAGCCCCCTCGGAGTGGGGATGCCCGCAAGCAAGCCGGGGCGGGCAGTGATCGTGAGGCCGCCGAGCTCTGCGGACGTGAGCTCCGGCAGTCGCTCGGCGAGCGCCAGGAAGCGATCGATCTCGTCGCTCTCCAGCACGCCGTCCGCCAGCGTGCGGAACTTGGCGACGTAATCCTCGCGAGCAAACGGGCGCGCACCCAGAGGGTGGGCGTCCGCGACCGCGATCTGATCCTCCACGACACCACCGTCGGCCAATCGGATCACGACGCGGCCGCCGAACGCCTTCTCGGCCGGGTCGGTCGAGTGGTATCGACGCGTCCACTCCGGGTCCTCGGTGGTGCTCACTTTTCCCCACAGCTCGACCGTGTCGGGGCGGGCGGCGCGCGAGGGGAGGTAGGAATCGGCGTGGTGCCATCCGCCGTCCTGCAGGGCGACCGTGAAGATGTAGGGGATGCTGTGGTCGAGCGTCTCCCGGGATGCCGTCGGGTCGTACTTCTGCGGGTCGTTGGCCCCCGACCCGATCACATAGTGCGTGTGATGCGAGGTGTGGATGACGATGCTCTCGACGCGAGACGCATCCGCTACCTCGGGGTGCTCGCGGTGGAGCTTCCGGGCCAGATCGATCCAGGCCTGCGCCTGGTACTCGGCCGAGTGCTCCTTGGTATACGAATCGAGGATGGCGCGCTTCGGCTCGCCGGGCGCGGGAAGAGGCACCTCGTAGGAGGCGTCCGGCCCATCGAGCAGCCAGGCGATCACGCCATCCTCTCCCTCGTAGATCGGCGTGGGACTCGTCTCGCCGCGCAGTGCGCGGTCGATCGCCTCGACCGCCATCTTGCCGGCGAAGGCGGGGGCGTGCGCTTTCCAGCTGGAGATCTCGCCCTTACGGGACTGCCGGGTGGCCGTCGTGGTGTGCAGGGCCTGGCCGATCGCCTGGAAGATCGTCTCGGCGGGGAGGCGCAGCAGCGTCCCGATGCCGGCGGCGGCCGACGGGCCGAGGTGTGCGACGTGGTCGATCTTGTGACGGTGAAGACTGATCGCCCGCGCGAGGTCGATCTGGATCTCGTAGCCGGTCGCGATACCTCGCAGCAGGTCTTGACCGCTCAGCCCGTAGGCGCGCGCCGCGTGCTGGGCGACAGCCGTGATCGGTGGGATGTTGTCGCCGGGATGCGAGTACTCGGCCGCCAGAAACGTGTCGTGGTAGTCGAGCTCGCGGACGGCGACCCCGTTGGCCCACGCCGCCCACTCCGGCGACACCCGGGTCGACGGCCACTCGCCGAAGACGGTCGAGCCCTCCTGAGGATGCTCCGCCGAGTCGGTCAGCTCCTGCAGCTGGCGGGCTGGGATCGGATGCGCGAGCGCCTGCGCTCGTGCAGACACCACGGGCCGCCGAGTGAGGGACGCCGCAGCCACGGCCGCGTTGTCGATGACCCGGTTGATCACCATCTCGGCGACCTCCGCGTCCACCTCGACGGGGTCGGTCGCCACCTCGGCGATCTTCCAGGCGAGCTGGTCCTGGCGCGCCAGGTTCTCCTCGCTGCTGTGCACACGAACGTTGTGGAGCTTCACGTAACGAACCTACCTCCCCTACGCTCGGCACATGGTTCCGGGCCCCTCCCTCCTGGCGTTCGCGCTCGCGTCTCTGGCGCTGATCGTCATTCCGGGTCCGAGCGTGCTCTTCGTCATCGGGCGGTCCCTGGCGCTGGGCCGGGTCGGGGGGCTGCTCAGCGTGCTGGGGAACGCGATCGGCATGCTGCCACTCGTCGTCGCGGTCGCACTCGGCATCGGCGCCATCGTCGCCCAGTCGCTCGTGCTGTTCACCGTGATCAAGTTCGTCGGGGCGGGCTACCTGGTGTACCTCGGCATCCAGGCGATCCGGCACCGCCGACACACCGCCGTGACGCACGAGGCGACGCCTCTGCGATCGCGCTGGCGCATCCTCAGCGAGGGATTCGTGGTGGGGCTGACCAACCCGAAGTCGCTGGTCTTCTTCGTTGCGGTGCTGCCGCAGTTCGTCGACTACCGCGCGGGCGGGATCCCCCTGCAGCTGTTCGAGCTGGGCGCGGTGTTCCTCGTGCTGGCGCTCACATTCGACAGCGTCTGGGCGCTCGCCGCCGGAACGGCGCGACAGTGGTTCGGCCGGTCGCCCAAGAGGGTGGAGCGTCTGGGCGCGACGGGTGGCGTGCTGATGATCGGGCTGGGCGGGGTGCTCGCCTTCACCGGCGTCAAGCACTGACACCGGTGAAGGCGAGGGGATTCCGACCGTCTCAGATGTCGCCGGCCGTCGCCACGGGAGTGAGGACCGCACGCGCAAGCGAGTGGAAGTGCGCATTGAAGCCGAGGACAGCCGGCGTCGACTCCGGGTCCAGGTCGAGATGCTCGACGTCCAGCGCGTGCACCACGATGTCGTAGTGGTGGGTGCCCGTCCCGTGCGGCGGTCCGGCACCGGTGAAGCTCTTCGCTCCGAGCTCGTTCGACAGCATCGCCGCGCCCTGCGGAAGGTTGTCGCCGCCCTCCGCGCCAGCATCCGTAGCGAGTTCCGTGACGGATACGGGGATGTTGTACACCGCCCAATGCCAGAAGCCCGACCCCGTCGGCGCATCCGGATCGTGGATCGTCACGGCGAAACTCTTCGTCTCCGGCGGGAAGCCCGACCAGGACAGGTGCGGCGAGATGTCGGCGCCGCCGCCGCCGGCGCCCCAGTGGTCGCGCGCGAGCGGACGGCCGTCGGCGACGTCGTTGCTGGACAGGGAGAACAGAGGGACAGCGCCGAAGCGCTCGAGAGGATCGACTGCCATGGCGTCAGGCTACGCCCGTGCGGCAGGCTCCACCGTCTGCGCTGCCGGTCGCTTGCGGAACCGCCGCGGAAGTCCGGCCAGACCCCACAGGGTGACCCGGACCATCGCCTCGACGACGATCCCGCCACCCATTTTGGAGGCCCCGCGCTCCCGCTCCACGAAAGTGATCGGCACCTCCACCAGCTCCAGCCCGGCGGCGTACGCACGGCGGGTCATATCGATCTGGAAGCAGTACCCCTGGCTCTCGGTGCGCTCGTAGTGGAGCGCGCGCAGCGCGTCCGCGGTGAATGCGCGGTAGCCGCCGGTCACATCCCGGACCGGAAGGCCAAGTGCGATGCGGGAGTAGGCACTCCCGCCGCGCGAGATGAGTCGACGATGGGCCGGCCAGTTCTCGACTCCACCGCCGCTGACCCAGCGCGAGCCGAGCACCACGTCCGCACCGGCACGGGCGTCGTCCGGGCCACCGTCACTGCGAAGGGCGCCGAGAAGTCGGGGCAGCTGCTCCGGCTGGTGCGAACCGTCCGCATCCATCTCGACGATCGTCGAGTAGCCGGCGTCGAGCGCCCAGGCGATCCCGGCCCGGTAGGCGGCTCCGAGCCCGTCCTTCCCGGCGCGGTGCATGACATGCACACTGGCGTCGGTCGCGGCGAGCGCGTCGGCCAGCTCACCCGTGCCGTCGGGCGAACCGTCGTCGACGACCAGCACGTCCGCCTCGGGCACCGACGCACGAACGCGCCCGACGATCGAGCCGATGTTCTCGCGCTCGTTATAGGTCGGGATGATGACGAGGGTTCGCACAACCCGCCTTCCTGTCAGGGGCCGCCTTGCGGACCTCACTCACCCTGTCGCACCAGTCTGAACGGCAGGCGAACGAGGCTTCGGGGGCTCACAGGCTCCACGATCCTACGATCAGTGCGGCCAGGGAACCCTCGCCTACGATGAGGCGGTGGCCGTCCCGAAAGTGCTCCTCTTCTACGTCTTCGCGCCGCTGCCCGATCCGGAGGCCATCCGGCTGTGGCAGCGGGACCTGTGCGAACGGCTGAATCTGCGCGGGCGGATCCTGATTTCACCGCATGGAATCAACGGAACGCTCGGCGGCGAACTCGATGCGCTCAAGCGCTATCTGCGCGTCACCAAGGAGTACGGGGCGTTCCGCGCTCTGGACGCGAAGTGGAGCGAGGGCTCCGGACTGAATGCGGACAATGCGAGCCTCGACTTCCCGCGCCTCTCGGTAAAGGTGCGCGACGAGATCGTCTCGTTCGGCGCCCCGGATGAGCTGCAGGTCGGCCCTGACGGCGTCGTCGGCGGCGGCGCACGGCTCGACCCCGAGGGCCTGCACGCGCTCGCCGCGGAGAAGGACGATCTGGTGTTCTTCGACGGCCGAAACCGTTTCGAAGCGAGCATCGGCAGGTTCCGGGATGCGGTGGTGCCCGATGTCGCGAACACCCGCGAATTCGTGGAAGCGCTCGACAGCGGCGCCTACGACCACCTCAAGGACCGGCCGGTCGTCACGTACTGCACCGGCGGCATCCGGTGCGAGGTGCTCTCGTCGCTGATGCGGTCGCGCGGCTTCCAGGAGGTCTACCAACTCGACGGCGGAATCGTCCGCTACGGCGAGGCGTTCGGAGACGACGGGCTGTGGGAGGGGTCGCTCTACGTCTTCGACGACCGCGGATCGATGACCTTCAGCGACCATGCCGCCGTGCTGGGCCACTGCTCGATATGCGGCGTGGCGACGAGCAGGATGCGCAACTGCGTCGACCCGGCATGTCGCGAGCAGCTCGTCGTCTGCGAGGAGTGCGACGTGGCCGCCTGCGAGGCCCACGCGGCCTGACGCGGAAGCTGTCCACATCGCTGAAGGCGAACAGGTTCTCCCCCGTCTGACGGAAATCTTGGCGGGCTTGTTGCGTTGCGGCCATCATGAACACCATGGATCCGGTCACCACCATCGTCTGGATCGTGTCGTTCGTTCTCGTCACGGTCACGGTCACCGGCCTGTCCCGCAGGGTGGGCTGGTCGGCACCCGTCGTGCTCGTCATCGTCGGCGCAGCGGCGTCCTTCGTTCCCGGAGTGCCGGAGGTGGCGCTCGAACCGGAGGTGGTGCTGTTCGGCCTGCTTCCCCCGCTGCTGTTCGCCGCTGCGATCCAGACCTCCATCGTGGATGTACGAGCCCGACGTGACGGCATCCTGCTGCTCTCGGTCGGCCTGGTGGCGTTCACCGTCATCGTCGTGGGTTTCGCGACCTTCCTCGTCGTGCCCGCGATCACGCTCGCCGCCGCATTCGCATTCGGCGCTGTCGTCGCACCCACCGACACCGTCGCGGTGCAGGCCATCGCCGGACGCGCACGCCTGCCTCGACGACTTCTGACCGTGCTCGAGGGCGAGAGCCTGCTCAATGACGCGACCGCGCTCGTCGCCCTGAACGCGAGCATCGCCGCCATCGTCAGCGTCGTGAATCCGTGGGCGGTGGGCGGTGATTTCGTCCTGGCGGTCGTCGTCGGCATCGGTGTGGGACTGGTCGTCGGTCTGCTGCTGGCGGTCATCCGCAAGCAGTTGCGCTCGCCCGTCCTGGACACGTCACTCGCCCTGATCACGCCTTACATCGCGTTCATCCCAGCGCAGCTCTTCCACGGCTCGGGGATTCTCGCGGTCGTCGTAGCGGGCCTGTACCTCGGTTACCGCTCCCCCACCATCCAGACCGCCGAAGCACGCATCGCCGAGACGATCAATTGGCGGACGATCAGCTTCCTGCTGGAGAACGCGGTCTTCCTGTTCATCGGGCTCGAGCTGCGTTCCATCCTGACCGGCGCCTTCACGTCGGGCATCACCGTGCCGCAGACGATCGTCATCAGCATCGTGGTCCTGCTCGCGATCTTCCTCGCCCGGTTCGCCTGGATGGTCGGGACGACCACGCTGTATCGGTACGGCCCCCAACGGCTTCGGGAACGCGGTTGGTCGTGGCCGACCGGCATCGCCGTCTCCTTCGCGGGCATCCGCGGTGTGGTCACCCTCGCGGCGGTGTTTCTGCTGCCGCTGTCGACTCCGCACCGCGAGTTCCTCCAGTTCCTGGCGTTCGTCGTCGTGGTCGCCACTCTGCTGGAGGGACTCGCGCTCCCCTGGGTCATCCGCCGGCTCAAGCTGCCACCACCCGACTTCGCGCAAGAGGCCAGCGAGATGCAACGGCTGCTCGCCGAAGCGCAATCGGCGGGGCTTGAGCGTCTCGAGTCCCAGGTGACGGGCGACGAAGACGAGCGTGTGATCGAACGACTGCGGATCAATGCGCTCTTCCTCGCCGACGCGCTGGAGAACCCGTCCTCCGATGAAGCCGCGGATCTGCCGCTCGAATACCGGAGGCTGCGACGCACGATGATCGTCGCGGAGCGGCAGGCCGTTCTCGAGGCGCGGTCGGAAGGCCGCTATCAGGAGCCGGCCGTACGGTCCGTGCTCGCCTTCCTCGACGCCGAAGAGTCAGCTCTGAAGGCGGGCGGCACTGGCGGGAAGAAACCGCTCATGTGAGCTGCGGGACCGCCGCACCGGCGCGACGACGATGACCGACCGACCGCCGCGCCCACTGGCGTGAGCGCTTCGACGACAGCGCGAGCAGCACGAGGATGTCCAGCGCCAGGCCGAGCAGGTTGTTCTTCAGCGAGACCTGCGGCCCACCGTTGAAGAAGTCGACCGCCGAGAAGAAGATGATGAGCGCGCTGTACGACATGGCGGCAATGCGAGCCCGGTTGCTGCCGAAGAACACCAGCAACGCCAGCAGGAAGTAGAGCACCAGCCCGGCCGCGAAGACACCCATAGCGACGCCGAGCACGAGACTGGTGGTCGCCCTCTCGTCCGGGGTGACGCTGGCCGCGCCCAACTCGGAGCCGACGAACCGCTGCCAGTCGAGCAGATTGAGGACGACGTAGCCGACGCCGGCCATGACTCGGAGGACCATCAGCAGCACTCCGAGCGCCGTCGGCACCGGCCGCCGCTCCTCCAGTGCGGCGCGGCGCGTGTCCGCATCCGTCGCTACCGACAGGCCCCGCGCATCCACCGCCACCCGGCTCAGGTCCACGACCGGCAGGTCCCCGTCCGTCTCGATGGTGTCGCCGCCGCCGTTGCGGGCGTGGTAGCCGGTCGAGAAATCCCGGATTACCGATACGTCGACGCCGATATCCGCATCCATCAGGGTGGAGACGATGTGGTCCCGTTCGATATCCGTGTTCGCGTCGATCTTGTGGGTGATCTGCAGGGTGAACAACGAGAACCCGACCGAACGGTCGAACGTGCCGGCGGCCAGCCACTCGACGCGACGGCCACCGGGAAGGAGCCAGCCGTCCGGGCACCGCCAGAACCGCACATGGTGCCGCTTCGCGGGGTTGCCCTTCACCTCCTGCTGGTACGCAACATCCTGCTGCCGCCCGAACAGGAACAGGGGACTGACCGGCGCTTCGTCATAACTCCGCCGCAGCACTGTCGACCCGATGATGCGACCGCTGGACCGGAGGGTCACGTCATCCGCACGCGTCCACCCCGCTTGCCGCATGGCGTCGTCGAGCTGCGCCTCGGAGCCGAGCAAGGCGAGATTGATCGGGTCGCCCAGCAGGCCGTCACTGGTGCGCGCACGCCCGATGAAGTAGTCCGGTACATAGATCTCGGTGAGGATGCGATGCAGCCGCGGGAGCACCAGATACGCGAGCACGACCCAGAACAGCACGAAGAACAGGATGAGGAACCAGCCCCACTCGAAGCTCTCGGTGAGCACGAGCCAGGCCAGCCACACGGCGGCGACCCCTCCGAAGACGAAGAAGACGTAGTCCACCACCGTGCTGACGGACGCGCGGCGGCGCGGTGCCGAGCGGCTCTTCGGCACCTCCTGCGGCTCCCCCGTGCGGGCCATGGCGCCATCCTAGGGTGCGTGGGCCACCCGCCGTAGGGTGGGCGCATGAACAGCATCGACGCACGGGGTGCCGAACTGCGCCGCCTTCACGACGCACCCGAGCTCCTGCAGGTCGTCAACGTCTGGGACGCGGTCAGCGCTCGCGTGATCGGCGACCTCCCCGACACCCGCGCGCTGGCGACCGCCAGCCACTCGATCGCCGCCACCCTCGGCTACGAAGACGGCGAGAAGATCCCCCTCGACCTCATGCTCGACATGGTGGGCCGGATCGTCCGGACGACCGACCTGCCCGTCAGCGCAGACCTGGAGGCCGGGTACGGCAACGCCGGCGAGACGATCCGCCGCGCGATCGGAGTCGGGGTCGTCGGCGCCAACCTCGAAGACCAACTGCGGCCGCTCGACGACGCCGTCGCATCCGTGCAGTCCGCCGTGGCCGCGGCGGCGGCCGAGGGCGTCCCCTTCGCGCTGAACGCGCGCACCGACGTCTTCCTGCGGGACACCATCCCGACCGACGAGGAGAAGATCGAGGAGGCGATCCGCCGCGGGCGCGCATTCCTCGACGAGGGCGCCACCTGCGTCTTCGTCCCCGGCCGCCTCGACGAGCGGACCGTCGAGCGACTCGTGGGCGGCCTCGGCCAGCGCAAGCTCAGCGTCATCGCCGTGCCCGGATCAGTCTCGCCGTCGCGCCTGCAGGAGTTGGGCGTGGCGCGTGTCTCCTACGGCCCGTGGACGCAGCGGGTCGCCCTGACCGCACTGCGGGACGCCGCGCGGACGCTCTACGCCGGCGGCGCGCTCCCGGAGGGCACCCAAACGCTCAACTGACGCGCGACCGCCCGCTCGGGCGACGAGCGGCCCGGCGTAGGGTGAGGCCATGAGCGACTTCCGGGCCATCGTGATCGAGCAGCAGGTGGACGGGGGCCGGATCACCGCGCACAGCGCTGAGGTCCGCACCGTGACCGATGACATCCTCATGCCCGGCGATGTCACCATCGATGTCGAGTTCTCCGACCTCAACTTCAAGGACGGCCTCGCGATCGCGGGTCGCCCAGGAGTGGCCCGCACCTCGCCGCTGATCCCCGGGATCGACATCGTCGGCACCGTGGAGCAGTCCGACCACCCGCGCTGGCGCCCGGGCGACCGCGTCGTCCTCAACGGTGCCGGGCTCGGCGAGTCCCACCACGGCGGCCTCGCCGAGAGGGCCAGGGTCGGCGGCGACGCACTCGTCCGCATCCCCGATTCGATCACGTCTGAGCAGGCGGCCGCGATCGGCACCGCCGGCTTCACCGCGATGCTCGCCGTGCTCGCGCTCGAGCGCAACGGCGTCGACCCGCACGAGGTCGACGAGAGCGGCAGCAGCATCCTCGTCACCGGCGCAGCGGGCGGTGTTGGATCCGTCGCCGTGGCATTGCTGGCGAAACTGGGTTACCCGGTCACCGCATCCACCGGCCGTGCGGATGAGGTGGGCGACTACCTCACGGATCTCGGCGCCACGACGATCATCGACCGCTCGGAGCTCGACGCACCGGGAAAGCCGCTCCAGTCGCAGCGCTGGGCCGGGGCCGTGGACTCGGTCGGAAGCCAGACGCTCGCCACCGTCCTGGCGCAGACCCGCTACGGCGGGACCGTCGCCGCCTGCGGCCTGGCCCAGGGACCGGACCTGCCGGCGACCGTCCTGCCGTTCATCCTCCGTGCGGTCACCCTGGTCGGCATCAACTCGGTGGAGGCTCCTTCGGCCCTCCGCGAGACGGCCTGGAGGCGACTGGCGACCGACCTCGACGAGGAGTCCCTCGCGGCGATGACGCGCTTCGTCTCCCTCGCCGACGCGATCCCCGCGGCCGACGACATCCTCGCCGGCCGGCTGCGCGGGCGCACCGTCGTCGACGTGCGCGCCTGAGGGCATCCGCGCCTGAATCGTCGGCGCCGGGTTGACCCGCCGGTATGCTGACGCCATGATCCTCCTCGCCACCATCGTGGTCACGCTCGCGGCCGCGCTCCACGTGGCGATCTTCTTCATGGAGAGCGTGGCCTGGACGCGGCCGGCGGTGTGGCGGCGGTTCGGTGTCGCGAGCCAGCAGGCGGCCGACACGGTTCGGCCGATGGCATACAACCAGGGGTTCTACAACCTGTTCTTAGCCGTCGGGGCGATCGTCGGGCTCATCCTCTACGCCGTCGGCCAGCACGCAGCCGGCCTGGCTCTCATCATCTTCACGTCCGCCAGCATGCTCGCGGCCGCGGTCGTGCTCGTCACCACCGGCCGCGGTTACGTGCGCCCGGCCCTCATCCAGGGCATCCTCCCGCTGATCGGCCTGGTGCTCCTGCTGATCGGGCTGGCCAACGGCGAGCGCTGACCGGCGTATCCTCCGGGCATGGCCAATACGGGCATCGCCGTCATAGCGAGCATTCTGATCGCTGCGGCGGCGGTGGTTCACCTGGTGTTCTTCGCGATGGAGAGCATGCTCTGGTCGTCGCCCGGCGTGTGGCGGCGGTTCGGACTGTCATCGCAGCGCGACGCGGACACGGTGGGTCCGATGGCGTACAACCAGGGGTTCTACAACCTGTTCCTCGCCGGTGGCGCGGTAGTCGGTCTGGTGCTCTATTGGACGACGCTGCGGCAGGTGGGATTCGGCCTCGTCTTCTTCTGCGGCGTCTGCATGGTGCTGGCGTCACTGGTGCTGGTGACGACGGGCCGGCGCTTCCTCGGCGCCGCGGCACTGCAGGGCGTCCTGCCGCTGGCGGGACTCGTCCTGTTCGTGGTCGCCGAGAACCTCTGAGCGCGCGACCGGAACCCGGTTACCCGGGGGGTCAGTCGATCGTGGTGCCGTCTGCCGCGAGTTCGCTGCCGTCGACCCGCAGCGCCTCGATGAGACGTGCTGCGTGCGGGGTGGAGACGATGATCCGCGAGTACTCCTCGCCGTCGAGGTCGATCACGACCGCTGCGCGCTGCTTTCCCTTGATCAGCAGGAAGTCTTTGCCGCCGTGGAACTTCCACGTCCCGAGCGACAGGGTGAGGGGGACGGCGGCGCCTGGGGCGCGGATGCCGCGGATCCAGATCCACGGGTCTTCGGTGATCGCCACCGAGCGGATGCTGTCTCGCGGCACCACGAGGTCTTCGCGCTTCACGGCCAGCACCTTCTCGGCCCGCGTGAGGTGGATCTCCAGGCGGTCGGGGTGAACGTGCAGGTCGGCCATACGTCTATCCTGCCAAGCCGGCGGCCCCAGCGGGTCACAGGAACCTCACAAACCCATTACTTTCGCTCGGAGCGGCGACCCTTGCCGAGCCATGTATCCTTCTCGTCGTGGCAACGCAGCGACGAACTCCGGGTTCTCAGACTTCACTTCGTGAAGCCAACCGAGCCCGCATCGTCGACGCCATCAAGAAGCACGGCGGTCTGACCCAGGTCGAGCTGGCCGGAGCCACGGGCCTCTCCGCGGCGACCGTCTCCAACATCGTCAAGGAGCTGTCGACCTCCGGCGTCCTTCACACGGCGCAGAGCATCCGCTCGGGCCGGCGCGCCCAGCACGTCACGCTGGCGCACGCGCTCGGTCTCGTCGTCGGCGTGCACTTCTCGACGCGACACCTGCGGGTCGCGCTGGCGGACGTGGCCCACACCGTCGTTGCCGAGAACCACATGCCGCTGGCGCGCGACCACCGCGCCGACAACGAACTCGACAAGGTGGCGTTGCTTCTCAACGACATGCTGGAATCGGTGGACGCGTCCCGCGACGACCTGATCGCCGTCGGCCTCGCCGTGCCCGCCCCGATCGACCGGACCACCGGCACGATCGCGCGCAGCGGGATCATGCGCGGCTGGGATGGCGTGGTCATCGGCGAGGCGCTGGAGCGCCGGATCAAAACGCCGGTGTACGCCGACAACTCGGCGAATCTCGGCGCGCTCGGCGAGTCCCGTTTCGGTGCGGGCCGCGGGAAACGGAACACGATCACTCTCGATATCGGCGACGGGATCGGGGCGGGTCTCATCCTGAACGGCCAGATCTATCGTGGTCACCGCGGCGTCGCCGGCGAATTCGGTCACACCACGATCCGCGAGAACGGCCCGCTCTGCCGTTGCGGGAATCGCGGCTGCCTGGAGGCGCTCGCGGGCGGCCCTGCCATCCTGGAGGAACTCCGCGACCATCTGGGCAGCCTCAAGCTCGGCGACGTCGTACTGCAGGCGATGGCCGGGGATGCCCGCTGCATCCGTGCGATCGCGGACGCCGGCCGCCATATCGGTGTCGCGACCGCCAACCTGTGCAACCTGCTCGACCCCGAGCGGATCGTCGTCGGCGGCGAACTGGCCCGCGCCGGAGAGCTGCTGCTCGGGCCGATGCGGCACGCCGTCGAGCGTTCCATCATCGTCAATCCCGACCTCATGCCGGACATCGTTCAGGGCCAGCTCGGGACGCGCGCGGTCGCGTTGGGCGCCGTGGCCTACGCCGTGGACTGCGTCTCGATCACGGGCGACGGCGTCTCGTATTGATCGCGCTCCCACCGTGTCCCCCGAAGACGGCAGGAACCGTTATCGAATCCGTTGGCTTCAAGTCTTGACGCCAAATGCGTCACCTGGGACACTCAACGCAGCCGCCAACGAAGGCGGTTTCGAATCGGAGGTTTTTCAATGAAGATCGCCACCAAGAGAGCGGTCATCGCGTCGGCCGCGATCCTGCTCACAGCCGTCACCCTCACAGCGTGTTCCAACGGATCCGGCAACAGTTCGGGTAACAGCACCGGAGACGCCGCCAACGCGCAGATCGGCCTCCTCCTTCCGGACTCGGTCACCGCTCGCTACGAGGCGGCCGACAAGCCGTTCTTCGAGGCCAAGGTCAAGGAGCTCTGCTCCGGCTGCAAGGTCCTCTACGCGAACGCCGACGGCGACGCCAGCAAGCAGCAGCAGCAGGCGGAGTCGATGCTCACCCAGGGCGTCAAGGTGCTCGTCCTCGACCCGTTCGACGGTGAGGCAGCGGCCTCGATCGTCGGCGAGGCAAAGGCGAAGAACGTGCCCGTCATCTCGTACGACCGTCTGATCAACAGCCCCGACAGCAACTACTACATCTCGTTCGACAACGAGAAGGTCGGACAGCTGCAGGCCCAGGCGCTCGTCGACAAGCTGAAGAAGGACAACGTCGCGTCCGGCGCGGGCATCCTGATGGTCAACGGTTCGCCGACGGACAACAACGCCACGCTGTTCAAGAAGGGCGCGCACAGCGTCATCGACTCCAGCGGCTTCAAGGTGCTCGCCGAGTACGACACACCCGGATGGGACCCGGCCAAGGCCCAGGACTGGGTGGCCGGCCAGGTCACGCAGTTCAAGGACCAGATCAAGGGCGTCTACGCCGCTAACGACGGCACCGGCGGCGGTGCCATCGCGGCCATGAAGGCGGCCAACGTCAGCCCGCTCCCGCCGGTCACCGGTCAGGACGCAGAGCTCGCCGGTGTCCAGCGCATCCTCGCCGGAGACCAGTACATGACGGTCTACAAGGCGCTGAAGCCGGAGGCGGAGAAGGCCGCTCAGCTGGCTGTCGACCTGACCAAGGGCAACAAGCCGAAGGGCGACGTCACGGTCAAGACGGCCGGCGGCGCGGAGATCCAGTCGTTCCTGCTGGTGCCCGTGTCGGTCACGACGGACAACATCGAGAGCACGGTCGTGAAGGACGAGTTCTACGGTCCCGACTCGGCAGGCAAGATCTGCACCGCCGACTACAAGGCAGCCTGCGACAAGTACGGCATCAAGTAGAAGAAAACCCGAAGGACCCCGGCCCGGGATTCGCCCCCTCCCCACGGAAGGGCGCATCCCGGGCCGGGTGGTTCCGCTCTAGCCTGAGACAGGAAGCATGCTGAGCACAGCTCGAAGGAGAACGCCGTGACCATGGAATCCGCCATCGTGGACGAGGACCGGTCCGCGCGCCGCCCCGTCCTCTCCCTCCACGGGGTCTCGAAGGGATTCGGCGCCGTCCAAGCCCTCACCGACATCCACCTCGACGTCTACCCCGGCGAAGTCGTCGCCCTGGTCGGGGACAACGGCGCCGGCAAGTCGACGCTCGTCAAGATCCTTGCCGGCGTGCACCCGCAGGATTCCGGGACGATCGAGTTCGACGGGCAGGGGGTGAGCATCCCCTCCCCCGCGGCCTCCCGCGAACTCGGCATCGCGACCGTGTTCCAGGACCTCGCGCTGTGCGACAACCTCGACGTGGTCTCCAACCTCTTCCTGGGTCGCGAGATCAGCAAGGGAACGCTCGACGAAGAGGAGATGGAGAAGCGCTCCTGGAGCCTGCTCCGGCAGCTCTCCGCTCGCATCCCCTCCGTCCGCATCGCCGTCGCATCACTGTCGGGCGGCCAGCGCCAGACCGTCGCCATCGCGCGGTCGCTCATCGGTGACCCCCGCGTGGTCATCCTGGACGAGCCGACCGCCGCGCTGGGCGTCGCCCAGACCGCCGAGGTGCTCAACCTCATCGAGCGCCTGCGCGAGCGCGGGCTCGGCGTGCTCCTGATCAGCCACAACATGGCCGACGTGCAGGCCGTCGCCGACCGGGTCGCCGTGCTGCGCCTCGGCCGCAACAACGGCGACTTCCGAGTGCCGGACGTGAGCTACGAGGAGATCATCTCCGCCATCACGGGTGCCACGGACAACGTCGTCATCCGCCGAGCTGAGCGGCTCATCGAGGTCGAAGAATCCATCGAACGGACTCCGGAAGCATGACGAACACAGCAAACACCCCGGCATCCTCGACGTCGGAGACGCCCGCCGAGCTGGCGGCCGATCTCCAGGACGAGCGCCTCATCCGCGACGAAGGACTCGGCGGCGCCGTCCGCGCCTTCGGACGCCGGGTGCGCGGGGGCGACCTGGGCTCGCTCCCGGTCGTCATCGGTCTCGCGGTCATCTGGGTGGTCTTCCAGATCCTCAACCCCAACTTCCTCAGCGCCAACAACCTGGTCAACCTGACCCTGCAGTGCGCGGCGATCGGCACCATCTCGATCGGCATCGTGCTGGTGCTGCTCCTGGGCCAGATCGACCTGTCGGTCGGTTCGGTCAGCGGTGTCGCGGCGGCCATTCTGGGCGTCGGCTTCACGCAGCTGCACTGGCCGCTCTGGCTCACCGTGATCGTCGCCATCCTGGCGGGTTCGCTGATCGGTCTGCTCTACGGGTTCTTGTTCACCCGCTTCGGCGTGCCGAGCTTCGTGATCACGCTGGCGGGCCTCCTCGGATTCCTCGGTCTGCAGCTGTGGATCCTCGGGGCCAACAGCTCGATCAACATCCCCTACGACTCCTGGATCGTGAAGTTCGCCCAGCAGTGGTTCCTCCCGCCGTGGGCGGCGTACACGCTGGCAGTGGTAGCCGCCGGGGGGATGTTCCTCTCCGACTGGCGCCGCAACGTGCGTCGCCGGAAGGCGGGTCTCTCGGAGGGGTCGATGGCCGTGGTCGCGGTCAAGGCTCTGCTGCTGCTCGTCGGGCTCTGCATCAGCGTCTGGTACCTCTCCACCGACCGTGGCACCGGGGCGATGTTCCTGTTCTTCGTGGTCCTGGTGATCGTGATGAACTTCCTGCTCACCCGCACCAAGTGGGGCCGTTCAGTGTTCGCCGTCGGCGGCTCGGTGGAGGCGGCACGTCGCGCCGGCATCCGGGTGAACCGCGTGTTCATCAGCGTGTTCATCCTGTGCTCGACGTTCGCGGCGGTCGGCGGCCTGCTCGCCGCCGCCCGACTCGCTTCGGTCGGGGCGGGCTCCGGCGGGACGGACACCAACCTGAACGCCATCGCGGCGGCGGTCATCGGCGGAACCAGCCTCTTCGGTGGACGCGGATCGGCCTGGTCGGCCCTGCTGGGCATCCTCGTCATCCAGTCGATCTCGAACGGCCTGACGCTGCTGAACCTGGACTCGTCGTACCGCTTCATGATCACCGGCGCGGTTCTGCTGCTGGCGGTCATCATCGACTCGCTGTCGCGGCGATCGCGGGAGTCGCACGGCCAAGCGTAGGGACGCCGTCCCGCCTGTGACGCAGGAGGCGGGCGTGGGAGAGTGGTGGGATGACCCGCACCACCACCTTCCGCGCCCGCCTTCTGCGTTCCGGCGCGGAACCGCAGACGGTGACGGTCCGGTCGTCGTCGGATGCGCCGCCCCGCACGCTGCGCCGGGCGGCCGGCGGCGGTGGAACACTCAACTTCGACGTCTACGCGCTGCTCGACGCCGACGGCTGGCCGGCCTCCGCGACATACACCTACGTCGAGTCCCTCTCACGCGAGCCCGCCGCCCCCGACGCGTAGCCACAATGGCCTCGAGTGGAGGGCTCGGCGGAGCGTCGCGGGGGCGGTCAGGCCGCGGGGGTGGCGGCGGCCGCTGCGCGGGCGGCGGCGGGGAGGGCGTCCAGGATGCGCGCGACGGCCGCGTCGTCGTGCGCGGCGGTGACGAACCAGGCCTCGAACACGCTCGGCGGGAGCGAGACCCCCTGGTCGAGCATCGCGTGGAAGAAGGCCCGGTAGCGGTACGCCTCCTGCCGCTGCACCTCCGCGTAATTGCGCGGCGCCGCGGGATACTCGCCGAAGACGAAGCTGAAGAGGTTGCCCGCACGCTGCACGCGGTGGGCGACGCCCGCACCGGCCAGGGCGTCCGAGACACCGGTCGAGAGGGTGGCGGCGACGGCGTCGAGTCGGTCGTACACGGCAGCGTCGGCGTTCTCGAGGGTCGCCAGACCGGCCGCGACGGCGACCGGGTTCCCCGAGAGCGTGCCCGCCTGGTAGACCGGACCGGCCGGCGCAAGGAAGTCCATGAGCTCCGCGCGGCCGCCGAGCGCCGCCAGCGGCATCCCGCCGCCGACGACCTTGCCGAACGTGACCAGGTCGGGCGTGTACCCGCGGTCGAGTCCCCAGAAGCCGGCGTCGCTGACGCGGAACCCGGTCAGCACCTCGTCGAGGATGAGCAGAGCGCCGAACTCGTGGGCGAGCTCGGTGAGCGCGGCGTTGAAACCGGTGTCCGGCGGGACGACACCCATGTTGGCCGCGGCCGCCTCGGTGATGACCGCCGCGATGTCCGGGCCCTGGGCCTCGAACACCGCGCGCACCGCATCCAGGTCGTTGTACGGCAGCACGATGGTCTGCGCGGCCGTCGCCTCCGTGACTCCGGCCGAACCGGGCAGTGCCAGCGTTGCGAGCCCGGAGCCCGCTTCCGCGAGCAAGCCGTCCGAATGCCCGTGATAGTGCCCGGCGAACTTGATCAGCAGCGGACGGCCGGTGAAGCCGCGCGCCAGCCGGATCGCGGTCATCGTGGCCTCGGTTCCGGTGGAGACCAGGCGCAGCTTCTCGATGAACGGCACGCGCCCGATCACGGCCTCGGCGAGCTCCGTCTCAGCCGGAGTGGATGCGCCGAACGACAGGCCGCGCGCGGCCGCCTGCTGCACCGCCGCCACGACGGCAGGATGAGCATGGCCCAGGATGGCCGGACCCCACGATGCGACGAGGTCGACGTACTCGCGCCCCTCCGCGTCGGTCACGTAAGGCCCGCGGGCCGAGACGAGGAAGCGCGGCGTGCCGCCGACGGAGCCGTAGGCACGCACGGGCGAGTTCACTCCGCCCGGGATGACGCGCTGAGCGCGCTCGAACTGCGCCAGGTTGACGTCGATCGGGTTCACATCGGTCATCGCAGCCATCCCGCCACCTCGGTCGCCCAGTAGGTCATGATCGCGTCGGCCCCGGCGCGCTTCGCGCCGACCAGCGTCTCCTCGATGATGCGGTTGCGGTCGATCCAGCCGTTCGCCGCCGCCGCCTCCACCATCGCGTACTCGCCCGACACCTGGTACGCCCACACGGGCACGTCGCTGATCGCGGCGACGTCGCTGAGCACATCCAGGTAGCTGAGTGCCGGCTTCACCATGAGCACATCCGCGCCCTCGTCGAGGTCGAGGCGCGCCTCGCGAAGCCCCTCGCGGCGGTTCGCCGGGTCCTGCTGGTAGGCGCGCCGGTCGCCGGAGAGCTGGGAGTCGACGGCCTCGCGGAACGGGCCATAGAAGCCCGACGCGTACTTGGCCGAGTAGGCGAGGATCACGACGTCCGTGCGTCCGGCGTCGTCGAGCGCCTCACGCACAGCGGCGACCTGGCCGTCCATCATCCCGCTGAGTCCGAGCAGCTGCGAACCGGCCTCGGCCTGCGCGACCGCCATGTCGCGGTAGCGGAGCAGGGTGGCGTCGTTGTCGACGTGACCCTCCGCATCCAGGACGCCGCAGTGACCGTGGTCGGTGAACTCATCCAGGCACAGGTCGGTCTGCACGACCAGCGCGTCGCCCACTTCGTCGGCGAGGACGCGCGTCGCCACATTCAGGATGCCGTCCGGATCGGTGGCCGCAGAGCCCACCGCGTCCCGCGTCTCCGGGACGCCGAACAGCATGACACCGCCGATGCCGGCCTCCGCAGCCTCGTTCGCGACGCGCTTGAGCGAGTCGAGGCTGTGCTGCGAGACACCCGGCATCGAGGCGATCGGGATGGGCTCGGTGGCGCCCTCGCGCACGAACAGCGGGAGGATCAGCTCAGCGGGGTGGAGGCGGGTCTCGGCGGTCAGCCGGCGCATCGCCGGGGACTGCCGCAGCCGTCGGGGGCGGATGACGGGATGCAGTTCACTCACTCACATCAGCCTACGCCCGCGTCGCTGAGGGTCCTCCCAGCCAGCAGGTCCGGGATTCGAGCAGAACGGTGTCGCGCGGCCTAATAGTCCGCGTTGCCGGCGTCGACCGTGCGGGACAGGGCGACGCGAGCGACGGCGTCGATGAGGGACGCGGCGGTGCGCTCGGCCGCCACCACATCGACCCGAAGGCCGAAGGCTCGGGCGTCGCGGGCCGTCTGAGGTCCGATGGCCGCGATCAGGGTCGATTCCGGCACCGGGCCGAGCTGCTGCTGCACCTGCTCGGCGACCGAGCCGCTGGTGACGAGGATGGCCTGGACACGACCCTCGCGGACGTCCGCGACCACGGTCTCCGGAACGGGGACGCCGACCGTGCGGTAGGCGACCACCGACTCCACGTCGTGCCCGATGCGCCGCAGGCCCTCGGTGAGCAGCGGCTTGGCGATCTCGGAGCGGAGGGTGAGGATGCGCAACGGGAACGCGCCCTGCGTCGCGGCCTCCCACTCGGCGAGCAGGCCGCGCGCCGAGTTGTCCTCCGACGGCACCAGGTCGACGTGGTATCCCGCCGCGGCAAGCGCAGCTGCGGTCGTCTCGCCGACGGCGGCGACGCGCGTGGACGCCGGAACGGCCGCGCGCTGTGCGCTGAGCACATCCACCGTGGTGGCGCTGGTGACGGTCATCCAGTCGAACTCGCCATTGGCCAGCCGCGCGAGGGCCCTCTCCAGCGCGGGCGCGTCCGCGGTCGGCGCGAAGTTGATCATGGCGGCGACGACAGGCGATGCGCCCTTCGCCCGGAGGTCGGCCGCGACCGAGTCGCCCCAGGGGCCGCCGCGCGGTACGAGCACGCGCCAGCCGGCCAGTGGTTTCGGTGTCGGTGCGGTGTTGGTCATCGCGAGCTCCCCAGCGGCGCCAGGTCTGCGGCGCCTGCCTGCAGCAGTTCGGCGACGACGCGAGCGCCGACATCCTGCGCCGCCTCTTCGAGGTGCGCGGCGCTGAGCGAGTCCGGGGTGGCGGCGTGGGATGCGGTCAGCTGCTCGGAGCCGTCGGGCCGGTACACCGTCGCGGTGAGGAACAGCAGCCCGTCGTCGACGAGGGCCGTGGCGCCGATGGGCGCCGCGCACCCGGCCTCCAGGCCCGCGAGCACAACGCGCTCGGCGACCGCCGACGCGTGGCTCGTCACGTGGTCGACGGCCGAGAGCGCGCGAGCGATCGGACCGCGACCCTTCTCGTCGCCCGCGCGGACCTCGAGCGCGAGCGCTCCCTGGCCGGGTGCCGTCGGCACGAGCGAGAGCGGGAAGAATTCGGTGACGTCGTCGAGCCGCCCGAGTCGCGTGAGACCGGCAGCGGCCAGCACCACCGCATCCAGGTCTCCGTCGGCGACCCGGCCCAAGCGGGTGTCGACGTTGCCGCGCAAGTCGACGACGTCGAGGTCGGGACGCTGCGCCTTCTGCTGGGCCACCCGCCGCGGTGAGCCGGTGCCGACGCGGGCGCCCCCCGGCAACGTCTCGATCGTCAGGCCGTCGCGCGCGCAGAGCGCGTCGCGAGCGTCGGCACGCTTGGGGACGGCGCCGATCACCAGCCCGGGCGCCGGTGCGGTCGGCAGGTCTTTCAGCGAGTGCACCACCACGTCGACCTCGCCGGCGCGGAGAGCGTCACGCAGCGCCGTCGCGAAGACGCCGGTGCCGCCCAGCTGCGCCAGGGACTCACGCGAAGTGTCGCCGTGCGTGGTCACCGTGACGAGTTCGACATCCAACCCGGTCGCCCGGGCGATCGACTGCGCGACCGTCGTGCTCTGGGCGACCGCCAGCGCACTGCCGCGGGTTCCGATGCGCAGAACGCCGTCGCGGCGCTCGGCGGCGCCGTCGGCCATCGTCACGGTTCCGGTCACGGTGCCAGCCCCGCCGCGGCCGGCTTGAACCCCAGGCGGACGTTCTCGCAGCATCCGGGCCGGCACACGTCGTACCAGGGGCCGAGGGAGGTGACCGCCGGACGCTGATCGACCGGGACGCCGTCGCGGCGCTCCAGCACCAGGTCGACGAGGCCCTTCACGTACGCTGCGTGCGTGCCGGGGGTGGGGACGCGGACGGCGACCAGGCCGTTCTCGTCGCTGGTCTCCATGGCCTCGTTGTCGAGATCCCAGAGCACCTCCATGTGGTCGCTGACGAAGCCGAGCGGCACGATGACGACGGCCTTGATGCCCAGCGCGGGCAGCTCGGCGATGCGGTCGTTGATGTCGGGCTCGAGCCACGGCATGGACGGCGGACCCGAGCGCGACTGGAAGACCAGATCCCACCCGACGGTTCCGCCGGTGGCGGCGTGCGACACGACCTCGGCGACGGCGAGGTGCTGAGCGGCGTAGGCGCCGCCCTCACCGAAGCCGCGCTCGGCCGGCCCGGACTTGGCGGCATCGGTCGACGGGATCGAGTGCGTCGAATACAGGATGCGCACCTCGGTGGCCGGGTCGAGCCCGGGCAGCTTCTGCTGCAGTTCGTCGATCGCGGTGCGCACACCCTCGATGAACGGCTCCACGAAGCCCGGGTGGTCGAAGAACTGGCGCACCTTGTCGATCTGGATGCGACCCTCCAGGCCCGTGGACTCCAGGGCTCCCGCGAAGTCTTCGCGGTACTGACGGCAGCTGGAGTAGGAGGAGTAGGCGCTGGTCGCGATGGCGATGAGCTTCGTGAAGCCGCGCTCGTCCGCCTCGCGGAGGGCGTCGGCCAAGTACGGGTCCCAATTGCGGTTGCCCCACAGGACGGGGAGGTCGATCCCGCGCTGCGCGAGTTCCGCCTCCAGCGCCGCCTTCAGCTCGCGGTTCTGGTCGTTGATCGGGCTGACGCCGCCGAAGTGGCGGTAGTGGTGCGCGACCTCCTCCAGCCGCTCCTCGGGGATGCCACGACCGCGAGTGACGTTCCGGAGGAACGGGATGACGTCGTCCTGACCCTCCGGACCGCCGAAACCGGCGAGCAGGATCGCGTCGTATGCGACCGGCTCGGTCACGTGCTCGGGGCCGGCGGCCGCAGCGGGGGTCGCCGCCAGCACCCGCTGGGCGGTTCGCGCGTCGGTCACTGCAGAACCTCCACGACCTCGGCGGGCTCGACCCGGCGACCGGTGAAGAAGGGAACCTCTTCGCGGACGTGCCGGCGGGCCTCTGTGTAGCGCAGCTCGCGCATCATGTCGACCAGGTCGGTGAGTTCGTCGGCCTCCATCGGGAGGATCCACTCGTAGTCGCCCAGGGCGAACGAGGCCACCGTGTTGGCGACGACCTGGCGGAACGCGGCACCCTTGCGGCCGTGATCGGCGAGCATCTTGGACCGCTCGTCGTCCGGGAGGAGGTACCACTCGTAACTGCGCACGAACGGGTAGACGCAGAGCCACGCCTTGGGCTCGACACCCCGGAGGAAGCCGGGAACGTGGGCCTTGTTGAACTCGGCGTCGCGGTGCACCGCCATGGCGTTCCAGGTAGGAAGGAGCGCCTTCAGAAGGCGGGTGCGGCGCAACTGGCGGAGTCCCCACTGCAGGGTGTCGGCTTCGGGACCGTGCAGCCAGATCATGATGTCGGCGTCAGCCCGGAGCCCGGACACGTCGTAAAGGCCGCGGGTCGTGACGCCCTGGAGCTCGATGTCGGCGATCACGCCTTCGAGCTCGTTGACGGCCGTCGGCACGTCCGTGCCGTCCAGGTCGTCGGGGCGCGCGGGATCGCGGCGCAGCACAGCCCAGAGGGTGAAGCCGGTCGGGTTGTCGCTGGGGGTTTCGGGGGCGGACGACTCTGCCGGAGCGGCAGCCGGGGTACTCATACCCACAGTCTCCCTCTGAAAGCTGGGAAGGCCAAAAGCGGGAGGCCGCTCACCGGCGGATGAGGCGGACGATGCCCCACACCGCTCCGGCCACGGCGACCGCCGCACCGGCGGCGATCCCGGCGAGAGCGACCGGATTCTCCTTGCGCAGGCGGTCGAAGCGCTCTCTCGTGCGCTGGGGAACATTCAGCTTGTATCCGATGGCGTCCACGGTCGCGGCCAGTTCGGCGCGCGCGCGGTCGACGTCGCTGCGGTCAGTTGTCATACTTCCCCAGTCCTTTCAGCGCGTCGGCGTCTTCCTTGATGCTGTCGATGGTCTGCGAGGGAGCCACGCCATCCATCTTCTTGAACGACCGGATGCCGATCAGCGCGAGCACGACCGCGATCACGACCAGCGCGCCGAACACGATGAGCGCGGCGGCCCAGGCGGGCAGGGCGACGGCGATCCCGAGGATCGCGGCGGCGATGAGCACGCCCAGCGCGTAGAACAGCAGCAACGCCGTGACGGCGAGCAGCCCTATACCGATGCCGGCATGCTTGGCCTTCTCGGCGAACTCGGCCTTCAGGTGGTCCAGTTCGGCCTTGAGCAGACGAACGATCAGCTGCGGCAGGTCCGAGACCAGCTGCGCAAGGGACTTCGTCCGTGCGCTCGCCGGCCGTTGCGGGTCGGTCATCGCGTCTCCCCTCGTCGCTTCCGTACAGTACCCCCGTCAGGAACCGCTGTTGCTGCGGTCTTCGCCGGCTCGGATGGCAGCCTCGGCAGCCGGCGACGGGTACGGGGCTCGCGACTCGCGTCGGCGGTTGTTCGCCTGCATGACCAGCTTCTTGACGGTGATGAACGCCGTCTCGGGGAATTCGCCGACCTTCTCGGCCACGAAGTCTTCGACCGTGTGCACCTGCTTCTGCACGCCGGGAGACTGCCAGACCTTCGCGGCAGTCGCCTTGATCTGCTCGTACCGTTCGCGTCCCGCGCGGGCGCCGAGCACGAAGCCCACCGCCGCTCCGGTCACGAAGAGGATCTTGCCGCGCATTCCGTCTCCCTCGGATCAGTCCGTCTGTTCGGTCTGTCTGCTCAGTCTGCCTGTGCCGTGCCGTCCGGGTGGAGGGCCTCGGTCAGGGCTCTCCACCGTAGACCTCGCGCCCGCTCGGCCGTCCGGCGGGCATCCGGGATGACGGAAGCGAGGCCTGTTCCGGTCAGCCAGGACCCGGTGACCTCGAGACCCTCGACGCCGTCGACCCCGGTGCGAACCCGCTCGATGCGTTCCCGCTGCCCCACTGTCGCATACGGGAGGGCGTTCGTCCAGGGGGTCCGGGCGAAGGCGGTCACAGAGGATTCCGCGATCGGAATATTCAGCAGCTGGGAGGCGTCGGCGACCGCCTGCGAGCGCAGTTCGGCATCCTCGAGAGACATGGTCTCGGCCGGTCGTCCCGCCCGGCCGTAGGACAGGCGGACGACATGACGGCCCGCACCGGCCGCTTCGGCGACCCACGCCCACTTCGCACTGGAGTGGGTCATGGCCTTGGCACGGACGTCAGCGTCGGGCACATCGGCGACCAGCACTCCGGTCCCGACCGGACTCGCGGCGAGGCGGTCGTCTTCGATCAGCAGGGTGACGAGTTCCACGCTGGAGGCCGCCGGCCAGTCGAGGGCGGCCAAATCGGCCAGCGCGGAATCGAGCGGCGTCAGGAGAGCAAGGGATGCATCGGCCGGCGATGCGATGACGACAGCATCGGCGACCAGCGCGTCATCGTCCCGCGTCCGCACGATCCAGCGACCGGGACGCTGCCCGTCCACCTCCAGGCCTTCCCCGGCGTCGCCGTCGTCGTGAGGCTCCTCGTCGGAGACGCTCGCGTGCTCGATCGACACCACCGGCGCATCCGTCCGGACCACTCCGCCCCGCGCCTCGACATCGGCGGCGAGCGCCTGCGGCAGCCGCCACATCCCGCCCCGGATGCCACCGACCGCGCTGCCTGCCTTGGCGGCCGATCGCAGCTCGCCGACGGCGCCGGAGAGCGAACCCAGCCGGGTGAGGGCCGCGTTCAGTCCGGGGGCCACCACATCGACGTCCAGCTCGTCGGGCGACGCGGAGTAGACGCCGGTTGCGACAGGGGCGACGAGGAGTTCGAGGACCTTGCGCCCCATCCGCTTGCGGACGAGCGTTCCGAGATTGTGCTCGCGACCGATCTTCAGCACCGGGATGAGGCGGTCCAGATACGCGCGGAAGGCACCGGCCGCACCAATCGCCGCGATCACATCCGTGGCCAGCGGTGAGCTCGGGATGCCGAGCAGCCCGGCCTTCGGGAGCGGCACCGACCGGGAGCCGTGCCGCACCCAGGCCCCGGACGGGTTCGGCTGCACCACGTCGGCGTCCAGACCCAGGTCCTGCAACAGCTCGGCGACGTGGCCCCCACGCGTCGCGAAGCTCTCGGCGCCCGCATCCAGCGTCATCCCGGCGAGGTCGAGCGGTGCGACGCTACCGCCGACGCGGCCGGACGCCTCCAGCAGGGTCACCTCGAAGCCGGGGCGGGCGCACTCGCGGGCGACCACCAGCCCGGCCATGCCGCCGCCGATCACGACGATGCGCGTCGGCGGCGCCTCCACGACGTGCCGGATCTCCTCGCCGAGATCGTCGACCTTCTCCGGCCCATCGCCGGGGAGGATCGGCTCGTCGCTCATTCGGGACGCCACCCGTGCACCAGCTCGACCAGCCGGGTCAGTACGACCGGGTCGGTCTCCGGAGGGACGCCGTGACCCAGGTTGAGGATGTGCGCCGGAGCCTCGCGCCCGCGGTCCAGGACATCGAGGACGTGCGCCTCGAGCACCGGCCAGGGCGCATCCAGCATCGCGGGATCGACGTTGCCCTGCACCGGCACGACGTGTCCCAGCCGGCGGCTCGCCTCGTCGAGCGGGATGCGGTAGTCGACGCCGACCGCATCCGCCCCTGCTTCGTGCATCGCCTTGAGCAGCTCGCCGGTGCCGACGCCGAAATGCACCAGCGGAACGTTCCGGACTACGGCGTCGATCGGTGGTTCCACGTCGGCGACCGGCTCGGCCTGCGGCAGCTCGTAGGCGAGGTCGCGGACATGCGACAGCGCCCGGGCCGATGCGGGCGCGACGTGCGTGACGTAGTCGTGCAGCGAGAGGGAACCCGCCCACGAGTCGAACAGCTGCGCGGCGCTCGCGCCGGCCAGCACCTGCGCACGGAGGAAAGCGCCGGAGATGTCGGCGGTCCAGGCCATCAGGCGGGCCCAGGCATCGGGGTCGGCATGCATCAGGGTGCGCGCCCGGATGTGGTCCTTCGACGGACCGCCCTCGACCAGGTAGGCGGCGAGGGTGAAGGGCGCGCCCGCGAATCCGATCAGCGGGGTGCGATCGAGCTCGGCGATGGTCAGCCGCACGGCCTCCTGGATCGGTGCGAAGACCTCCGCGCCCAGGGCTGCGGGATCGACCGCGGTCAGCCGGTCGACGTCGTCCGCCGTGCGAACGGCCTGTGCGAAGACCGGGCCCTTGCCCGCGACGATCTCCACATCCACGCCCGCCAGCTTGAGCGGCACGACGATGTCGCTGAAGAAGATGCCCGCATCCACGCCGTGTCGGCGCACCGGCTGCAGCGTGATCTCGCTCGCCATCGCCGGGTCGAGGCAGGCGTCGAGCATGCGCGTGCCGACCCGCAATTCGCGGTACTCGGGCAGGGACCGCCCCGCCTGCCGCATGAACCAGACCGGTGTCACCTCCTGCCGCTCGCCCTGATAGGCCCGCACGAGCGGGCTGGAGGCGGTGCGCCCGGAGGCGAGGGGATGCTCGGGTGGGAGGGAGGTCACCCCCTGATTCTGCCAGTGTGCAGGCTGATAATCGGCTGGCTGACGGCTCTGCTGATGGGAAGCTGGGTGCCGATTCGAGGTTGCTCGAACGCGAGCGTAGGCTTTCGTCCGTGCTTCTGTGCTTCTCGTCGAGTCACCGTACGGCAGACTTCGACCTCCTGGAACGGCTCGAGCGTCACGCTCCGGCCATCACGGTCGCACTCTCGGAGCACAGCGACATCGTCGCGGGCTCGGTCGTGCTAGCCACCTGCAACCGTTTCGAGGCCTACCTCGACATCGACGAGCCGCTGCCCGCCGCACGCGCCGTCTCGGCCGAGGCTGTGCTGGACGCCGTGAGCAGCGCCTCCGGAATCGACGCCGAGACCCTGCGCGGCGCGACTGCCGTCTACAGCGATCACGCCGTCGCCGAGCACCTGTTCGCGGTGACGAGCGGCCTGGAGTCCGTCGTCGTCGGCGAAGGCGAGATCGCCGGTCAGGTGCGTCGCGCGCTCGAGTCGGCGCGCACGACCGGTTCGGTCACCAGCGAGCTGGAGCGACTGTTCCAGGTCGCCTCGCGGACATCCCGCGGGGTGAAGAACCAGACCGGCATCATGACCGCCGGCCGTTCGATGGTCCGCCTCGCCCTCGACCTCGCCGAGAGCCGGGTCAGCGACTGGGCGCAGACGCGCGTCCTCCTCGTTGGAACCGGCAAGTACGCCGGCGCCAGCCTGGCCGCCCTCCGCGACCGCGGCGTCACCGACGTGCGCGTCTACTCCCCCTCCGGTCGCGCCCCCAAGTTCGCGCACTCGCACGACATCGCACCGGTCGCCCCCGACGAACTCGTCGCGGCGCTCGCGGAGAGGGACCTCGTCGTTACCTGCTCCGCGGTCACCGACTATGTGCTCACCCGGCCGTTGCTGGCCGAGGCTCTCGCCCTCCGGGGCGCGCTCGAGCGCCGACTGATCGTCGACCTGGGCCTCCCCCGCAACGTCGACCCCGCCGTCGCCGAGCTGCTCGGCGTCGAGCTCCTCGACCTCGAGACCATCAGCCTCCATGCGCCCCTCACCGAGCTTCGCGCCGCGGACGACGCGCGCAGCATCGTGGATGCGGCCGCCGCAGAATACCGCGCCCGTTCGGCCGAGCAGGTGGTCACTCCCGCCCTCGTCGCCCTACGGAAGCACGTGTTCGACGTGCTGGACGCCGAGATCGAGCGCGCGCGGCGCCGCGGCGACGACAGCGGGCAGACCGAGGCGGCACTTCGGCATCTGGCCGGCGTGCTGCTGCACACCCCATCCGTCCGGGCGCGCGAGCTCGCCCGGGAGGGCGATGCCCGGGCGTTCATCGACGGCGCCGCCGCCCTGTTCGGCGTGGACGTCGACTCCACGGCCGCCCGGCCACTCCTCTCCGCCGTGGACGACGAGTCCGCGGCATCCTGACCACCACCGCCTAAGGAGCGAACGTGAGCGACGAAGCCACGACGACCACCGTGCCGCCCCACGGCGCAACCGGGCTGCCGTACGCGGCGGAGCAGTTGCACACCGAGCGGCTGCTGCTGCGTCCCCTCAACACGGGCGACCTGCAGGACGCCCACTCCTACGAGAAGCTGAAGGACGTCGTCCGCTACCTCTACTGGGAGGTGCACGACCACGACGAGTCGGCCGAGCACCTCCGCAAGCGGATCGCGATGAACCGGCTCGCCGAGAACGGCGACGGCATCGTCTTCGCGGTCGAGCTGGCCGACCCGGAGGGCGGACCGGGGCGGGTGATCGGTCACATCAGCCTGTTCCTGAAGAACGCGAACTGGGGCAAGTTCGAGATGGGCTGGGTCTTCCACCCGGCCGTGCATGGTCGCGGCTACGCGACGGAGGCCGCGCAGCGGGTGCTGCAACTCTGCTTCGACGCGCTCGGCGCGCACCGCGTCTTCGCCCAGCTGGACGCGCACAACGACGCCTCCGCGCGGCTCTGCGAGCAGCTCGGGATGCGCCAGGAGGCGCTGCTGCGCGAGACGGAGATCTTCAAGGGCGAGTGGTCCGACACGGCCGTGTACGCGATCCTGGAGCAGGACTTCCGCGCGGGCAGCTGACCATTGACATACTGGATGGGTGCACCTCTGTTATGTCGATGACTCCGGCGATTCCCGCCGCGGTGTCCTGCTCACCGCGCTCATCGTCGAGGACTCGAATTGGAGCCGTACGCTCCGCGCCTGGTTGATCGGTCGGCGGGAGATCCACCGAGTCTTCGGCGTCCCGAAGCTCCGTGAACTCCACGCAAATCAGCTGTACAAGGGTCGCGGCACGTTCTGCGAGACGACCGAACAGAACGCGCGCTTCGGAGACGCGCAGAGGGCTGCCGTTGGGCGGATGATGCTGAGCCACCTGAGCAAGAACGGTGCCTTTGTGTTGTTCAGCGTCGGCACCTCCGACCGCTCTCCGAGCGTGGCGTACGCAAAGCTCATCGCTCGACTTGAGGATTGGGCGGACGACAACGCGACCGAGCTCATGGTGTTCTACGACGGGCGGGACGGCTCCACGGTCGATCACCACGCGTCCGCCCGCGAGAAGGCGGAGTTCTGGGAGCAGGCGATACGGGCCGCGGCGCCGTATCGTCGAGCGCACCGTGCACTCGACCTCGCGTCCCGACGGGTCATCGAGGATGTCGTGATGCAGGACAGCCGCTTCAGCCAGTTCATTCAGGCCGCTGATCTCCTCGCATATGGTGCGTTCCACAAGCACGTGCAGTCACATCCGGAGATCTGGGGCGACGAGAAGGAACCGTGTCGCCCGGCTATCAAGGCGTACATGCAGGCTTCGAGCCACTGGCCCGAAGACAGCGACGACGGGGTGTACTGGCTCGGATAACGCAAGAACCCCCAGCGGGAGCCGGGGGTTCGCGAAGTGCAGGATCTCCTGGGCGGCCTCACAGACCGCATGAGACCCTGCGCCCTGAGGTTACCACCCCCGGTACTTCACCGCACGCATCCTCAGTAGGATGGTCGGGTCCCACACACCCGCATCGCACCAGGGAGCACCATGGCCGCACCGTCGAGACTGGAATCCGTCATCACGCTGGCGCAGCACCGTGGGTTCGTGTTCCCCTCCGGTGAGATCTACGGCGGAACGCGCTCCGCGTGGGACTACGGCCCCCTCGGCGTCGAGCTGAAAGAGAACATCAAGCGCGAATGGTGGAACTCGTTCGTGCGCGGCCGCGGCGACATGGTCGGCCTCGACTCGGCGATCATCCTGCCCACCGCGGTCTGGCAGGCGTCCGGCCACGTCCAGGTGTTCAGCGACCCGCTCACCGAGTCGCTCATCACCCACAAGCGTTACCGCGCCGACCACCTGTTCGAGGCGTACGAGGCCGAGCACGGCCACCCGCCGGCGAACGGTCTCGACGACATCGCCGACCCCGACCACCCGGACAAGGTGGGCCAGTGGACGCCGATCCGCCAGTTCTCGGGTCTGATGAAGACCTACCTGGGCGTCGTCGACGACGAGTCCGGCCTGCATTACATGCGCCCGGAGACGGCGCAGGGCATCTTCACCGACTTCGCCTCGGTGCTGCAGACCTCGCGCAAGAAGCCGCCGTTCGGCATCGGCCAGATCGGTAAGGCGTTCCGGAACGAGATCACGCCGGGGAACTTCATCTTCCGCACCCGCGAGTTCGAGCAGATGGAGATCGAGTACTTCGTCGAGCCGGGCAGCGACGAGGAGTGGTTCGACACCTGGATCGACCTCGCCTGGGGGTGGTTCACCGAGCTGGGCATCAACCCGGAGAACATCCGCCGGTTCGAGCACCCGAAGGATTCGCTGGCCCACTACTCGAAGCGCACGATCGACATCGAGTACAAGTTCGATTTCGTCGGCAGCGAGTGGGGCGAGCTCATGGGCGTCGCGAACCGCACCGACTTCGACCTCAAGACCCACATCGAGCACTCGGGCAAAGACCTGAGCTACTTCGACCAGAACAAGAACGAGCGCTACGTGCCGTACGTGATCGAGCCGTCGTTCGGCCTGACCCGTGCCCTCATGGCGTTCCTGGTCGACGCGTACGACGAGGAGCAGGTGCCGAACGCCAAGGGCGGCACCGACAAGCGCACAGTCCTGCACCTCGACCCGCGCCTCGCACCGGTCAAGGTCGCCGTGCTCCCGCTGTCGCGCAACGAGGCCCTCTCGCCGCTGGCCCGCGGGCTCGCTGACCGGCTCCGCAAGCGTCGCAACGTCGACTTCGACGACTCGGGCGCGATCGGCCGCCGCTACCGCCGGCAGGACGAGATCGGCACGCCGCTCGCGGTCACGGTCGACTTCGACTCCCTCGAGGATGACGCCGTGACCGTCCGCGACCGCGATTCGATGCAGCAGGAGCGCATCCCGCTGGAGGGTCTCGACCGGTATCTTGCTGAGAGGCTCCGCGAGATCTGACGTCCACCCTCCTGCGCTCGGACTGAGCCCACCGTGACGGAGGCCCGAATGAGCACCCCAGACACGGCGAGCGCGACTCCCGCGCCGCCCACCGCGCCGACGTCGGCGCCTCCGGGAGGACGGGGCGGAGTCGGTCGCACGATCGCGCGTTACGTCCGCATCGCCCCCGCGAGCATCGCTCTCGCCGCGATCGTGCTCGTGACGTCGATCATCTCGGGCACGCTGTGGGGCGCGGCGACGACCGGCGGAGACTCGCTCGTCTGGGCGGCCGGCGTCACCAGCACGATCCGGGCAGCCTTCTGGTGGACGCCGTTCACCGCCCTGTTCGTGCCTGAGGACCCTGCGCAGCTCATCATCACTCTGGTGCTCGCGCTCACGGTGATGGCCGCCTCCGAACGCCTGATCGGCACCGCGCGCGCGGTGCTGGCCTTCCTCGTCACAGGGATTCTGGCGGTCGCTCTGGGAGTCCTGTTGCAGTGGGCCGCGGCCGGGATCGGCGAGCTCTGGGCGACGGTCACCGAGTTCGACTTCACGCTCGACCCGACGGTCGGCATCGTGGGGACCCTGATGACGGCGAGTGCGTTCGCCAGTTCGCTCTGGCGTCGGCGCATCCGGCTGCTCACGTTCGCCGTCGTTCTGGTCTTCGTGCTGTACAACGGCGATCAGAACAACGTCTACCGCCTGATCGCCGCCCTGCTCGGCTTGGGCCTCGGCGTCGTCCTGCGTCGCGGCCGGCTGCGACGCCTCCGGCGCAGCTCGCACGGCGAGACCCGCACGCTTGTCGCGGCGATCGTCGCCATCACCGCGTTCGGCCCGCTGCTCGCGCTGCTGCCGCCCGGAGGTTTCGGCCCGCTCTCGTTCGTCGCCGCCCTGTTCGAGCGCCCGGCCGTCAATGTGGCCCAGGTGCTGGCGCGCTGCGACGTCTCCTACTCGTCCAACTGCCGCAGCGAGCTCCAGCTGGTCTCGATTCAGGGACCGGGCCCGTTGCTGCTCTCCGTGCTCCCGTTGGCACTGCTCCTCCTCGCCGCCATCGGTCTGCGCCGAGGCCGCCGGTTCGCGCTTCTGCTCGCAATAGTGGTGAACGCCGCGATGGTGGTGCTGCCCTTCACCGTCCTCGGCGGTGACATCGCACTCGAGGCGCGGAGCATGGAGGCGCTCTGGCCGGCGTTGGAGGTGCTGCTCTGGCTGCTGGCGGCTGTCCTCGTGCCGATCGCCCTGATCGCGCTGCTGATCGCCACGCGTAGCCAGTTCCAGCTGCGGTCGCCGCGCGAGGCGATTGTCCGTTTCGGGATCGTCGTCGTCTGCGCCTTCGCGCTGCTCGCCCTCGCCTACCTGATCGCAGCCCTGTGGTCGCTGACGGAGTTCGTGCCGGACGCCACGGTCGCAGACGCCTTCGCCTCGACTCTGCGACGGTTCGTGCCCGCCGGCTTCCTCTCGGTGCTCGGAACGCCCGTCATCCCCACGACGTCGATCGTGGTCCTTCTCTACCAGTGGGTCGGCCCCGCCTTCTGGGTCGTCTTCGTCTTCGCCACGCTTCAGCTGTACCGCTCCTCGTTCACCGGCCGCACCCTGGCGGATGAGGAGCACTTCCGTGCGCTGCTGCGCGACGGTGGAGGCGGCACCCTCGGGTTCATGGGCACCTGGCCGGGAAACGTGTACTGGTTCAGCTCCGACGGCGAGTCGGCCATCGCTTACCGGGTGATCAACGGGATCGCGATCACACTCTCCGACCCGGTGTGCCGTCCGGAGCGCGCGGAGCGCACCATCTCCGAGTTCGTCCAGTTCTGCGACGCGAACAGCTGGACCCCGGTCTTCTACAGCGTCCACGGCGCGTTCCTCCCGGTTTTCGAAGCGCTCGGCTGGCCGACGATGTCTGTCGGCGAGGAGACGCTGATGCACCCGCAGACCTTCGACCTCGTCGGCAAGCCGTGGCAGAAGGTGCGGCAGGCCCACAATCGCGGCATCAAGGCCCGGATCTCGACGCTCTGGACCAGCTGGGACGACCTCTCACCGCTCATCCAGACCCAGATCACCGCGGTCAGCGAGCAGTGGGTCTCCGAGAAGGAGCTGCCGGAGATGGGGTTCACCCTCGGCTGGATGGCCGAGCTCAAAGACCCGGACGTGCGGCTCTACCTGGCGTTCGATCCGGACGGCGGCCTGCAGGCCGTCACCAGCTGGCTGCCGAGCTGGCGCGACGGCCGCGTGGTCGGATGGACGATCGATTTCATGCGGCGTGCGGACGGATCCATGCCGGGCATCATGGAGTTCGTGATCGCGTCCGCCGCGCAGCACATGCGCGACGAAGGCGTCGAAGTCCTGAGCCTCTCCGGCGCACCGCTCGCGACCAAACCGGGCGAGGACGCCGACGACCCGGCCGATCAGACCGCCATGGACCGGCTGCTCGCCCTTCTCGCGCACACCCTCGAGCCCGCGTACGGTTTCGCCTCGCTCTTCGCCTTCAAGAGCAAGTTCAACCCGACCTACGAGACGATCTACATGGCCTACCCGGACCAGCTGGCCCTTCCGGCCATCGGCAACGCGATCGGGAAGGCGTACCTGCCCGACGCCAACGCGCGCGAGTACGTGGCGCTTGCCCGCACCCTCGTGCGCTGACTCCTACGCGTACCCCCAGGCCGACGCCGCCATCCGTTCGGCGTCCTGTCGACGGATGCGGCGCACGATCAGCAGCCAGGCCAGCCCAGTGCTCAGGACGAAGACCAGCTCGAAGAGGAGAAGCGCACCACCGGCTGCAGCCGGCGACCAGGGGAGGTTCTGCGCGAGCCACGTCGCGCCGTTGAACAATCCGTGAGCAGCGGCGACGCCCAGGTACGCGAGCACGACCCTCACCGACAGGCGGAACCGTCCGCCACGCGCCGCGGCGAAGACCGCCGCGCCGAGCAGCGCCGAGAACACCGGGTGCAGGAACGGACCGGTCAGCTCGCGCCCCACTGCCGTAGCGACGAACACTCCGAAACCGGATCCCGTCTCCTGTCCGCGCGCGAACGCCTCCTGCAGGTAGCTGAGGTTCTCGATGACACTGAACCCGAGACCGACGGCGCCGCCCACGAAGAGACCGATCCGCGCATTCTTCACCGGCAGCTTCAGTGCGAGGATCACCGCGGCGGATACCTTGAGAAGCTCCTCCACGACGCCCGCCAGCACCAGGGCGAGCCCGCTCGGATGCGACGCCGTCCCCCCGCCCAGCACGTCGATGAGACTGTTCACCGGCGCGGCGACCAGCGTTGCCGCGAGCCCGCCGACGCCCGCGATGATCACCAGCCGGGAGGCGGTCAGCCCGTCCTCCGGCCGCAACCGGTAGGCCATCGTGTACAGGATGGCCGCGGCCACGGTCGCGGCGCCCGTCACGAGAAGGTACGGCGAGAGCACCGCGGGTCCGTCGTCGCCCGCGTTCGGCGAGATGGCGGACAGCAGCAGGCTGAAGCCGATCAGCCAGATCCAGATGAAGGCGCTGGCGCCGGCGATGATCCAGCCGCCGAACCGTCCGATCCACTTGTGGGGAGGACGACGATGGGCAGAGTGCACCCCCGCGACCGCAGCGAGCGGGTACGTGTAGGCCGTCCATCCGGCCCCGCTCCACCAGCGGAGCGAACGCGCATCCTGGGGGTCGACATACCAACCGGCCTTCGGCAGCCCTCGGGCGGCCGCGTCCCGGCCGCCGTACTGCTCGGCGGGTTGATGCTGCGAAGGCGCGATGGTCACTGCGCCAGCTTACGAACTGCGGCTGTGCCCTCTCTCGACCCCGTCCGGGCCACACGGCGAGCCTTCGGCACGAGGCCGACGACGCTGACACACTGAAACCTGAGTATCAGAAGGATCCAGGATGCGTTTCACCACCGCCGGCCGGAAAGCCGCCGTCATCGCCGTGCTCGTCGCCGTCAGCGCCCTGCTGACGCTGCTGTTCGACGCCCTGCATTCGGAAGCCGGCTCCATCGTCCTCACGATTCTGCAGGTGATCGCGTGGTACCTGGTGAGCCGCCTCTTCCGCGGTCCCGGGGAGCCTGTCCGCGCGGCACGACCCTGGTGGCGCATGACGAACCGACCGTTGCTCAGCGGGGTCCTGGCCGCAGTGTACGGCCTCCTCGCGGTGGTCAACGTCGGGTTCTCGTTCGCCGGATACGGCAGCCCCTCCGGCACCGTGTCCATCCTCGCCGAGCTCGCCCTCGCCCTCCTCTTCGCCCTGTCGTACGCGCGGCTCGCGTCGCTGGCCCGCGCCACGGCCTGACCCGTAGGCTGGGCGCATGACGCTCGACTCCGGTATCCGAACCGACGAACTCGACCCCGCCACCCGCCCCCAGGACGACCTGTTCCGCCACGTGAACGGCAAGTGGCTCGACCGCACCGAGATCCCCGCCGACAAGGCCCGCTGGGGGTCGTTCATGATCCTCGCCGAGGAGTCGGAGGCGGCGGTGCACGAGATCGTCGAGCGGGCGCAGCACGCCGACGAAGGCACCGAGGAGCGCAAGTTCGGCGACCTCTTCACCAGCTTCCTGGACGAGGAGCGGGTCGACGCCCTCGGCGTGGAGGCGATCCGCGACGAGCTGACGTTCGCGTCGGGCGTGGACAGCATCCCGAGCCTCCTGGAGACCGTCGGCAAGCTGGAGCGCCGGGGTCTCGGCGGCTTCTACCAGCTGTTCGTGGACAACGACCCGGGCGACCCGGAGCGCTACCTCGTCTTCCTCGAGCAGGCCGGGATCTCGCTGCCCGACGAGTCGTACTTCCGCGAGGAGCGGTTCGCCCCGGTCCGCGAGGCTTTCGTCGCGCACATCCAGCGGATGCTCGAACTCGCCGGCCTCGACGACGCGGCGGCACGCGCGCAACGCGTCTTCGACCTGGAGACCGCCATCGCGGCTCAGCACTGGGACAATGTGGCGTCGCGCGACTCGGAGAAGACCTACAACCTGTACAGCTGGGCGGACGCGAAGGCCGTCTTCGACGGTGGAGCCACCTCTGGGCCGGCCGCCGACCTGGACGTGTGGGCTCAGGCCCTCGGCGCCCCGCAGGACGCGCTGTCCGAGATCGTGCTGCGGCAGCCGTCGTTCAGCGCCGGCCTCGCCGGGTTGCTCACAGAGGACCGCCTGGAGTCGTGGCGCGACTGGCTGGCGTGGCAGGTCGTCCACGGCGCCGCGCCCTACCTCTCCGGCGATTTCGTGGATGCGAACTTCGACTTCTACGGCCGCACGCTCACCGGAACCCCGCAGATGCGCGCACGCTGGAAGCGCGGCGTCTCCCTCGTCGAGGGCGCCATGGGCGAGGCTGTCGGCCGCATCTACGTCGAGAAGCACTTCCCGCCTGCCGCCAAGGAGCAGATGGATGCTCTGGTCGACAACCTGATCGAGGCGTACCGCCAGAGCATCCGCACCCTCGACTGGATGGGCGAGAAGACCCGCGAGCGCGCCATCGACAAGCTGGAGAAGTTCACGCCGAAGATCGGCTTCCCGGCGAAGTGGCGCGACTACTCCCGCCTCGAGATCGACCCGACCGATCTGGTCGGCAACGTCCGCGCCGCTGCGCTGTTCGAGTTCAACCGCGAGCTCGGCAAGATCGGCAAGCCGATCGACCGCGACGAGTGGTTCATGACGCCGCAGACAATCAACGCCTACTACAACCCCGGCTTCAACGAGATCGTGTTCCCGGCGGCCATCCTGCAGTTCCCGTTCTTCGACGCCGACAGGGATGCGGCGGCGAACTACGGCGCGATCGGCGCGGTCATCGGTCACGAGATCGGGCACGGCTTCGACGACCAGGGCTCGAAGTTCGACGGCGACGGTCGCCTGGAGGACTGGTGGACGGAGGCCGACCGCGCCGCCTTCGAGAAGCTCACCGCCAGCCTCATCGAGCAGTACGACGCGCTCGCGCCGGCCCAGGTGCCGGAGCACCACGTGAACGGCGCGCTCACCATCGGCGAGAACATCGGCGACCTGGGCGGCCTGGGCATCGCGTGGAAGGCGTACCTGCTGTCCCTGGGCGGCGACGAGCCGCCGGTGATCGACGGCCTCAGCGGTGCTGAGCGGTTCTTCCTCTCCTGGGCGCAGGCCTGGCAGCAGAAGGGACGCGACGAGGAGGTCATCCGTCTTCTCGCGATCGACCCGCACTCGCCGAACGAGTTCCGCTGCAACCAGATCGTCCGCAACATCGACGCCTTCTACGAGACGTTCGGGGTCGCCGAGGGCGACGGGCTGTGGCTCGCGCCGGCGGAGCGCGTCACCATCTGGTGATCGCGTCGCCCGTCTCCGGCATCCGCCGAGCGTGTCCCCCGATCACGGGGTAGCATCGTCTCTGTCGTCCTGCGGTCACCCCCGCAGCGGCGGCTGCGGTGCCGGGGACGGGCGCCGCGATTCCGGTAGAACCGACTCGGAAGAAAGACCAGCGACACCGTGACGATCCAGGCTCAGGATTCCGCCCGTCGGGCGCGGCAGGCGCCCGCCCGTCGTGGCCGGCATCGTTCGCCGGGGTCGACCGAGAACTTCAGCCGCGGCTTCGACGCCCTCGGGCGACTGGCCGTCTCGGGCGTGCAGGTATCGGCGCGCGCAACCGACCTGTCGACCGGAGCCGTGCTGTTCTCCGTCGACGACCACGTCGTCATGCCCACCGCGAGCATCGGCAAGGTCCTGCTCCTTGTGGAGGTCGCTGCACGTCTCCAGCAGGGCGAGCTGAGCCCGTTCGCGCACCTGGACCGCGACCCGCGCGACATAGCCGGTGAGTCGGGCATCTGGCAGCACCTGCACGTTCCGTCCCTCCCAGTCGCCGACCTCGCGGCGCTCGTCGGCGCCACCAGCGACAACCTGGCCACGAACGTCCTCCTGCGCCGCGTCGGCCTGGAGGCCGTGAGCGCCCGGACCGAGTCCCTCGGCCTCACCCGCACCGCGCTGCTCGACCTGGTGCGCGACCACCGCGGGCCCGACGATGCCCCGCAGCTCTCGGTGGGAAGCGCCAACGAACTGACGTGGCTGTTCTCCGCCCTCGCGCGCGGCGAGATCGTCAACCCGGCGACCAGCGAGCGGGTGATCTCCTGGCTGTCGCTCAACAGCGACTTCTCCCTGGTGTCGAGCGCCTTCGGGCTCGACCCGCACTCCCACCGCCACCCGGAGCACGGCATCCTGCTCGTGAACAAGACGGGAACCGACGACGGCGTCCGGAGCGAGGTGGGCGTGCTGCGCGGCCCGCGCGCCGGGGTCACGTACGCGGTGTCGACCTACTTCGACGACACGAGCCTGCCGGAACGGCTGGCCGTGATCGAGGGGATGCGCGCGGTGGGGTTGGATCTGCTGGAGTACGTGTTCTGAGGGCTGCGGCTGCACAATGTGTGAGTCGTGAGGTCGTCCACCGCAACGTCGCGATCGTGCTCCAGCCGACCTACTCGGCCGGAGCGGGCGCAGGCGGCATGGCCACAACCGCAGCGACGGCCAGCCCGAGCAAAGCGACGACGGAGACGACGACGACCGTGCGGGGGGCTCTTTTCTGCAGCGGTAGCTCGACGAAACGGTACGTGACCGCGGAGAGCAGCGCCGTCCCCACGATCGCGAGTACCGCCCGCCACGGCGCGGAGAACGTGGGGATCGAAGCGAGCGCCACCCAGAGAACCCAGTGCCACAAGTAGATCGAGTACGACGCCCGCCCCACCATTCGGATGTGCCGCCAGCCGAAGAACCGAGCGAGTGCCCCCTGATGCACCACCGACCAGACCAGAGCGACCTCCGCCAACCCGACGACGAGGAGCCCGCCGGCATACAGCGCGGGCGAGTCCACGGTCCAGCCGACGACACAAGCAGCGATGAAGAGGGACAAGGCCGACCACCCCACCACCGTTACCGTGCTTCGAGCCCGGGAGGACATCGGCGGGGTCGCCGGACGGTCGGCGAGGAAGAGCGCCAGCGCGGCGCCCAAGAGCAGGGCTCCCGCGCGGGTGTCGGTTCCGAGGTAGGCCCGGTCGGGATGCGCCATGCCGATCCAGCACGCCAGGCTGTACGAGACCGCGGCGAGCGCCAGTACGACCGCGACGCGCACCCGTCGTGACACGAGGCCGAGCACGAGCAGCAGAAGCCACGGCCACACCAGATAGAACTGCTCCTCCACCGACAGGCTCCACAAGTGGTTCAGCGGCGTGAGACTGGAGTGGATGTCCCAGTACGACTGCGTGGCAAAGATGGCGTACCAATTGGAGACGTACCCAGCCGCGGCGACGGTCTGCTTGCCTCCGGCGCGTTGCATGGCATCGCCAGCAGTCAGTAGCCAGAGTTGCGTGACGGCGAGCACCACGACGAGGACGGGGAGGAGCCGCCGTATTCTGCGGGCCAGGAAGTGCCCGTACCGGACGCCCGAGCCCGCCGCATGCTGACGGATCAGCAGCCGAGTAATGACGAACCCCGAGATCACGAAGAACAGATCGACGCCGAGGAACCCTCCGGGCAGCGGTGCCCCGAAATGGAACGCGACGACGGCGACGACGGCGAGAGCGCGGAGCCCGTCGACAGCATCGATCCTCGCCGCAGGGCTGGATTGCACCGGGACAGGCGCTCCCGCGCGACGGCGCGAGCGAGACGCCAGTTGGGAAGCGCTCATCGCTGCACGGCGCCGAGGTCCGCCGAGATCGTGTTGAGGATCCAGCGGGATTGGCGAGCCAGCGACTCGCCCGCCGGGTGCGATGTCTCGTCCATCACGGCGATCCCGTCGATGGTGGTCGGGCACGTGTTGCCGTCGCAGAGCTGCCCCCGCAGGTCGAGGAGCCCGACGTTCTTGCCCGCAGCCTTCGCCTTCCGGTAGACCTCGGTGACCGTCTTGCTCATCGCCTCAGCGCTCGGCATGTCATTCCCGAGATAGGGAAGGGAGTTGTCCAGGTAAACGCGGGCGCCCTGCGCGGACAGGATGTCGATGCCCTCCTGCAGCGACGCCGCATACTGGTCTCGGAACTTCTTGTCGGTGATCAGCCGGAAGGTGTCTGTGTCATCGATCTTCTGGGCGTTGACGTCCCAATACGAGGTCGTCAGAAGGACCGCATCCGGTTTGGACTGCTCGATCAGTTGGCGCCACTCCGAATCCCAGTCGTCGCAGGCGCGATTCGCAGCGTGCTCGTCGGAGAGGCCGTAGCTGGAGAGTTTGTACCGGGACTCGCGCATGAGTCCGCACCCGCCGTACGCCGCGCGCACGACCTGGTAGGCGTCGCCGGCGACCTGCTCCATACCCTGCGCGAAGCGCAACGCGTGAGAATCACCTACCGTCGCAATCACATACTTCTTCGTTGGCGCGGCCAGGACCGTCGCGCCGAAAGGCGGCGACGTCTGCGGGGCGGTGGACGCGCTACAGCCTCCCAACAGCACGACGGACGCGACGGCCGCGGCCAAGGCGGAGAGTGCGCGGGTCTTCATGATGCTCCTCACGTTCAGCGAACGGCGAGCGGATCCCTTCGTTGCCGCAGGTGGTCTGCGAGGAAGGGTCTGCATCGCCTCTTACTTAGACGTAAGGCGTGAGGAATTATGACGTGACACCGCCGGAAAGAGGCGAGGCACCGCGAACTCGCCTCACGCGTCGCGTGCGCTGCGCACCTGCTCCCACTCGCCGATAAGCTGGAAAGCCGGTGAAGCGCCCGCGCTCAGCCGTTCTCGTTTGACTAGAACTGCCTTAGTGCCGCTCACCACTTGCCAGAACCATGTCGTCGCCGGAACCACGGATCTGACAGGTACTCAAGTAGATCGGACCGGTTTAGTTGCATTCCGATCGAGGTCGAAGTTAAAGCACGCGTACTGGCCTCCCCAGTCATACCGCTCATTTCGAACGTGCCCGAGGCAGCGTAGTCCGGGCCGCGAAGGGTGTCCGATTCGGTGAATCGTTGGGCGAGCTGGTCAAGTCAAGCTCGCGAAAGGCGGATATCCATGCGACGGCAACACCGGCAGTCCAGATCGCGATCGCGAGGCCGCCCCAGGGATTTTGGGAGAGCGGAACGCGATTTTTGATGATGGCCGAAACCACAAAGTAGATCAGCCCAACGAGAAAAACGGCTATCGCCCGGAAGAGCCCCCAACCCTGCAGGTGACTGGTGTACCGGCGGAACTCGCGGGACAGGCTGCCGCCGCGTCTGCGAGGAAAGAGCGCTCGGGTTCCGTAGACGGCAAGCGTTCTTACGAAGACGATTATCCAGAGGCACCCGGCGCAAAGCGCAGCTATTAGCCCGAGGTAGGTGGCCCGGAAGACTGGTATCGCAAATGCTGCGATTCCGAACACTGAGCACGCAACTACCACTGCTATACCCGCGACCGACCACCAGTCGCTCATGTCTTTGAGCCGTGCTCTCATGCTCTCCTCTGGCGACCGAGTCGACGAGTCCATAGTTTGAACGCCCAGGGGGCCCGGCATATCGCGCTAGTCGTCCGAAACCTCCGCCGCCTGCTCCAACCACTCCTGCATGTCTTCGATCGCCGCCTGCCCGCCCCACCGCTCCCGGTCCGTGAGTGAGTCACCCAGCGCTGCTAACCCGGCCGCCATCAACTTCAGCCTGATCTCCACGCTAACTCGATCGAGCTCGCGCCCGCAGAAGACGGCCGGGTCAACCTCGTACCCTTCCCAGCCGAGCACCCTAGCCCTGGAGAGGACTTGACGCGCGCCCCTTCCTCCGTCAATCCAGGTATACCTACGGCCCAGTATTCTTCACCCATTACTTCATTCATTACCTCTTAGTCTCCAATTCGCTTTTTGAGAGTCATATCGAATGTGCCCAAAGGATCAGGCGTTATTCCCCCCCTTCCCGACTGCTACTGGAGCGGCGACCGCGCCTCCTACACAGCCGAAAAGGGCCAATCCGTAACCGCCCCACGCTGTCTGCAGCCCACTGGACGCCTGAAACGCAACTCCCAACGAGAAGAACATGATCGCGAACGCCAGCAACGTCCCCAGGAGAAGTTTGTATCGCAGCGGCAACGACCACGCAGTGCGGATGAGCAGCCGCTCGAGAACGCTGCGCCCGCGCTTTGCAGGAAACATGGATCGCCTTCCCCACACAGCGAACGCAAGGCCGTTCTCCGCTAGGAACACAATCATCGCTGAGAAAGCCATAACTAGGCCGAGTACGGGTTCTTTGAACCATGGCACGATCAGCGCCCCTAGCCCGAGGATTAGCGTTCCGGTGGCTATGACACCCTGAACAGTGAGAAGCACACGAAGAATTAGGAGTTGCGACTTCACCCTCAATACAACACCCAAGTCCACCCCACCTCCGCCCCGATATATGCCTTCCCGCCGACGCCATAGCCGAGCTGGGAAGTCGAGATCTGCGGATTCGTAAAGGTCCAGGATTGGTCTGCGGTAGCACCCACTCCGAGCTCAGCTCCACCTTGGAATCCGAACGACCCGCCGGCGAGGTCGTCAGCTGATCGGGCGTTCGTCGTGAGAGTTGACATCTCTGCCCCCGCACCGAGGCCAAAGCCAACGGCTCCATTTCCTACGACTATGGCGTGGTCCTTCCCGTCAAGCGTGCGGACCTGGCAGTACGAGCCTCCGAGGCCGACCCCTAACTTGCCAGACGCAGAGGCGCAGCTACCCGAACCTGGTTTAAGTTCAGCATCTTGTTGCTGCACCTTCCGATCATGTTCGAGCTGCTGGTTCGACCTTTGCTGCTTTGCCCAACGGCTGTAGAACTCTTCGGGTGTCGGTCCCAAGATAGCGACGAGTGGCTTCCCAGCGTCGGTTATGTGGCCTTGCACAGTCGGCTTGCTGCCCTTCTTTTTGATCGCGCGATCGTCATACGAACTCTCTTGAGGTTCGTAGGCGCTGTGTCCCGAAATTTGCGGCGCGGCCACCCCCTTGCCGCCGCCGCAATTGGAACTGAAGTTCAGCGCGTCCTTGCCCGCGACGTAGCACTTGCCGTCGGGGTCGCTGTTGGTGATCGGGTTGTTCGCCGAGTACGCGTACCCGTTGTTCTGGGCGGGGTTGTCGGGTGCGAGGATCGAGTCCACGGACAGGAACCGGCCCACCACCGCGTCGTACAGACGCGCACCCAGCTGGGTCAGCCCCGTGACTGCGGACTTGGGTTTGTTCAGGTACCCGTGCCCGTCGACCCAGGGCACCTTCGGGCCGCGAGTGTTGCCGTAGGGGTCGGTGTAGCGGCGGGTAACCGCGCCGGTGGTGTTGTTGAAGGCGAGGTCCTGAGTGTGGTTCAGGTCCCCGGAGATCCAGGTCACCACCGAACCGGAGACACCAGCCTTGGTTGCGCGTTCCGCGACCGGGACATCACCCAGCGAATAGGTGCGGACCGCGGACGCGACCGACGCGCCCGGCGCCACCGTCACCTCGGTCTGCCCCACGAACAACATCGTGCCCGACGTCGGATCTGAGCGCAGCAGCAGGGTGCCGTCGGCGTCGTACACGTTCGACTGTGCAACACCACCGGTGGTCACCGTCGAAGGTTTGCCGACCTCGTTATAGGCCAACGTCTGACCTGGACGGGCTGTGGTGTTACCGGCAGCGTCATACGAATACGCGTCAGCTTCCACCGCGGTCACCGCGTGCGGACGGGCAGCACCAGACGCCGGGTAGCTGTACGCGGTCGACGCATCCCCGTTCGCGGTGTGCGCGGTGGACGAGGTACGGTTCCCCGTCGCCGGATCGATGGTGTAGCTGGCCCAATACGGCGCCGGGCCACCCAACCCCGTCACCGCGGGTGACGCGGCGCAGTCGGCCGACGCCGGCGTCCACGCCTCAGTCAGCGCACGGAAACCGTCATACCGGAAACACTGCGTATCCGTCCCCACCGCACCCTTGGTCACGACCGATGTCACATCTCCTGCCGCGTTACGGGAGTACAAGCGACTGGCCTGGGTAGTCCACACCGAACCGGTCAGCGTGGTGTCGATCACCTGATTCGCCAGACCGGTGCCCGGGTCATAGCCGAAACCCGTGTACAGGGTGTTCGTGCTGCCCCGCTCGATCTGCGAGAGCTGGCTTATCGGCGTGTACGTCGCAATGCCGTACATGGTCGTGCCCTGCACCGAATCGATGTTCCCGATCCCGTCATACAGAGTCCGCAACCGCTCCGCCGGAAGACCACCGATGGCCGGGAGAACCTGCTGCGACAGTCCCACACCGTTCGTCGTGTACGTCGACGTCACCGTGTACGAAGTGCCACCGAACGCGGGTGCGCCCGCCGGGATCGACACTTTCCACGACGTCGGATGGTAGAGGTCGTCGTACGCCGTAACCGATTTGGTGTAGGCGAGACCCGGCTTGCCGGCAACCGAGCCTGTGTAGCTCGACGATGACGACAGCTGGCCCTTCGCGACCGTGTCGAACGTCCACGACGCCAACAACGGACCCGCGACATCCCCCGAATACTGAGCGGTCTTCCGGTTCAGCGCGTCGTAGGCGTAGGCCAGCGTCTGACCGCGCGCATCCGTACTGGTCAGCTGGTTGCCGGCCGCATCGAAGGTGCTCGCGCTGGTGCCCGAATCCGGGTCGACGGCACTCACCTGGTTGCCCTGTACGTCATATGCCCACGACCAGCGGTTACCCGCCGGATCGACCATGGCGCTCATCCTGCCGGTCGGCGAGAACTCATACTGGGTCGTCAGGCCGCCGCCCGCTGCGATCGGTCCGGGGTACTGCGTCAGTGCGGTCTTCTGACCCCTCGAATTGGTGATCGTCGAGGAGAGGGTCCCCCCAGACGGAGGCGTCACATCCACTCGATCGGCACCAGGGTACGTGTTTGTGGTGCGTGACGCCTCGTCGCCATAGGTGTAGCGGACCGAGGCAGTCGTCCGGCCCGCAGCATCGAAGACGGTATCCGTCCGAGACGGCACCTGGCTCAGGCTCGTCGGAACGAACAGCTTTCCGGAGGCCACCGCCACTGCCCAGTACGGCTTCGTGGAAGACACAATGCGACTCTGCCTGTCGTACGACGTGTCGGTGATCACACTGCCGGCCTGCACCGCGGCGGACTGAGACTGGACAACCCGACCCAGGCCGTCGTACAGGTCGTACCGGGTGGTCGTACCGCCAGGAACTTGCGACTCGGTGGCCACCACACTCGCGGCGGTCTGCGAGACCGTGTACGTGTACTTCGTGGTCGGAGCAGACGGGTTGGCCGACTGGGGATTATTCGGCAACCACACGCCGACCAGGCGACCAAGCGCGTCGTACGACGCCGTCGTCAGCTTGCCGTTCGCGTCCGTCTCCGCCACCGTGGCACCGGTCGCCGGATCCACGGTCGTCTTCGCGGTCCACCCCAGCGGGTTGGTGACCGTCACCGCCGTCGGCGGGCCAGAGGACACCGGCGTGTAGGACGCTTTGGTGGAACGCCCGAGCGCATCCAGCGTCTCGACAACGCGCCCGAGCGCATCGAAGGTCGATGCCGATTTCGTGGTCCACGTCTTGTCGCCCGCGGCATCGAGCCCTGTCGCCTGCTCGACCCGGGTGGCATCTCCGCGCGTCGGCGAAGCACCGAAAGCCTGGCCGTCGTAACTGGTTCTCAGGTCCGAGATCAGGCGGTCCGCTCCCGCCGATGTGGCCTGGGCACAGGTCCCGGACGTCGCGGTCGACTGAGCAACAAGCCCGATCAGCCACACCGACGTGTTCGACGGGGCGTACGTCGTCGTGTTGCACGATGCCGGAGCGTCCGACGGGACTGTTTGCACCGACGTCGGCAGGCCGTCGGCATCGTAGCTGGTCGTGGTCGTGATCGTCCGGGTGCCGCCGGTCGACACCGGCTCACTCAGCACCGTTGTGCCGTCGCCCGTGCGACGCGCTGAATGCAGGCCGTCCGAGGCGGTCGGAGGGGATGCCCACGGTACGCGGAGCGTTTCCGACACCACCGCGCCGCCCGCGCCCGCGGTCACCGTCTTCTGGCGGACCTGACCGGCAAAGAAGCGACTGTCGGCAATGCCGCCGACGGACACCGAACGTGCTCCGCCGTCGGGAGCCGCACGGTCGCCGTCGAGGCCCTGGAAGAACGTGTACGAGGTGACGTTCTGTTCCGCCGGCCGGTCTTTATCCCCGATGCGAACCTGCGCCGTGTCGTAGCCCGCGAAGCCGCTCCAAGTGCGCTTGTCGGCAGGAGTGAGCGGTGAATCGTTGTACCGCCACGCTGGCGTGCCGTAGCTGTAGTACTTCTCGATCTGCGCGGCACCTGCACCACCCGTGTTCGGGTTGTCGATGACGGCTGTCACTACGTACTTGTGGAACAAATCCTGTTGCGGCGCCTGAGGCGGCGAGACCGACGGAGACCACCACTGCGGATAACACCGTTTCCCGTTCGCCGCAGGGTTCGCGAATACTGCTGCCCGGTCAGCCGGAACGCACTGCTGCGAGGAGTAACTGACGGATACGGTGGCTCCGAGCTCGGTCTTGATCGATGAGATGCGCCACTTGTCGAGCGGGGCCAGCCCATCCACGGCCCACACCCGGTTCTGCATGGTCGTGCCGGCGAAGGTGACGGCAGGTTCCGCGAGCGAGGCGCCGCCCACGTAACCGGTGTGGGTGACGGTCTGGAGCCACAGGGCCGCACTCGTGCCATCACCTGGAGCCGGATACGAGTGTGCGAGCGACCAGGAGTCCACGTCCTTATACGCGCCGGATGACAGGACCTGAGCCTTCACGGTCGCCAGTCGCGATGTCGTCCAAAACGTCGGCGAGATCTTGTCCGAGCACGGAGCTGACGTACACAACTGGTCGAACGGGATATCGGGGTAGGCCGCGGGAACAGCCGGCTTGGCCGCCATGCCCGAGATGGGCTGCGCAGTGCACTGGCCGCCCGATGCGTCGCTGCAGCGACCGTTCTTGTCGTAGGTGAACTGGACCCTGCCGCTCGCCGCGTTCACCGCATAGACCGTCTCCGAGGTCAAACCGTAATCGATGTGATCGAGCTCGCCTCCGCGGACATACGACGTGGCGGTCGCACCGTTCACCGCATACAGGTTTGTCTGCGCGTTGTAGTAGAACGCCTCAGCGTTGCCGTGAACATCGACCACGTAGTCGAGGTTCCAGCGCCAACCCAGGGCGCAGGACGACGCCGCAAACGTCGACGCATGGCACGGTTCACCCGCATCGTTTCCGAACACGGGCACGGTCCAGGCCGAATTGGTGGCCGACTTGCCGTCGACGTAACCGGGGAGACGGTTCAGGCCGAAGAAGTACTGGGTCCCTTCCGGAGTGACCATCTGCCAGCACGCTGTATCGGCCGTACCATTCGCGGCGCACGGCGCGCCCTTGAACTCGGTGAAACGCGTCCCATCGTCGTCGGCCAGACGGTACTCGTTCGATCCGGCAACTTGGATCAGCTCTCCACTGTGGCCACCGAAAGACACTGTTGCATTCGCGTTCTTGAAACACAGATCGCCGGAGGTCTTCACGGAACCGCTGGCACCGTCGTCCACGGCGCAACCGACGTAGCTGCGCTCGATGAAGCCGGAGCCGTTCAACGACCACCCCTCGCCCAGTGCGGAGGGCTGATTGTTGGTCGAAGCCGTAAGGCCATCGACCGACTGCGAGTCGTAGCTTAGGGAAAGTTCTGGCGCCGGGCCGGCAGCAGCCGGCGGAACCCGCAGCGGGTACTGCCAGCTGAAAGTACCCGTTTGGGCGGATACATCCCACAACGATGACGGTTTGAGCGAGGATGCGGTAAAACTGCCGGTGCCCGAGGCACTCGTGGGTGAGGTGATCGCCGCAAGGACGATGCCGCCGCTGCGCAACGTCGGCGACACCACGATGTCACCACCCACTGCCCGACTGGTGAGTGCCTGTGCAGCGGACGGGACCGTCGCGACCGTGGAGGCCGTTCGGACACGCTCGTCGCCCGCGTCGACCTGCACCCACCGCACGCGGCCGGCGTAGTCGGCACCGTACATGCCATCGAGGAGCCGCCGAGGCACACGCACCTCCACCGCAGCAGGTGTCGACCGGCCGTCCGCCCGCGCTAGCTGAAGGGCGAAGCCGCTCCCACCCGACGCCTCGGACCGGGAGGCCCGCACGAACTCGGCGGTGACCGAGCGAACGCGGGTGCTGTCGGAGGCGGGCGAAGTTGGACCTCCCCCGTCCCCGGCGGAGAAGCCAGGGGCGCCGATGACAACGCCGGTGTCGGCGAGTCCCCGACGCTGCGAACGAGAGACTGCCTGGTTTGTCCGGTCGCCGGTATCCACGGTGAACGGGCCGCGGGGCAGCGTCGCTGCCACGATCGGCACGGAAACGGGCGGACGTACCACCGCCCCCAGCCCATCGGACTCCACCGACCCGGTCACAACCGCGGCGAACCCGGGGGCCGCAGGCGGCTGGCCGTCCGAAAGCCACACGGGCGCACCAGGGATGAGGGCTGCAACCAGCGCAATCGCTACGGCGACCCCTGCCGGGGGCCTGATGCGGCCCGCAGGCGAGTGCTTTCGTGTGTTCATCGTTAGTGTCCTCATGGTGACGGAGGCGGAGAATGTGGGGCGTCGGGCGCTCACGGCAATGGCACCGGGAGGCGCCGGAGCGCGGCATCCGGAATCAGACCGGGATAGATACTGACGTCGGCGATCGAGCCGCCGAAGAAGTCGGACGGATAGCCCTGCGACGTCGCCGATCCGACCGTGAGCACACCGGTCGACGAGACGTTGTCGGCCGGGAGCGAGATCTGCGAGCTTGAGACATCGAGCTTCTCGCCGGAGAAGACGGCGATCGACAAGCGCTTGTTAACGGCATCCCACGTACCGGTGATGGTGGCGTAGTTCACCGTGTCGACACGGGCCCCGTTGACGCACGGCGTCACTTTCGTGGTCCCCTGGGAGCGCATGCAGAAGCGCCAGGCGTCGCCGTTTGCCTGAAGATAGAAACCCGAGTCCTGGGAGCTTGTGGTGGCGGCGACGGTCTGGATGCCCTGGATGGTGGCCGGCTTGACCCGGGCCGAGACAGTGAATGACTTCGTCGTGTCGACCACCGATTCCGTCGTCTTCGTCGGCGAATGAACCAGCACGAAGCCTCGCGATCCTTCGAAGATCTGGCCCTCGCAGGTGGACAACGTCGAGACGAAGTAGTCCGTCCCCACGCGACAGCGAAAGATCTCGCGAACGTCGTAGCCGGACGGCGCGGCCGAGCGCGTCGTCCAGACGTACCCGAGGAGACGCGCCGCCGCGCCCGTGCCTTCACAGTTCTGACTGAGGGAGAGCATGTTGCCTGGGCCGTGTAAGCACGAGTACAACGCGGCCGTGTCTTTCGGCGCAGGCGAGCCGGACGCGACGCGGGCGAGCTGGCCGATCGTCCACTCGAGAACGTGGCCGGCCGGGGTGCCGGCGGCTCCGGAATCCGTCCAGTGCGAGATCCCGGGCTTGAGAAACCGGTTGAGGGAGACGAGCGCGTCGGTCTTCAGCTGCGGGTCTTCGCCCTCATCCTCACCCCAACCCGAGATCGAGCCGACCGTGAGCCCGACCGAATTGACCGAATCATCGATCACGTCGGAGGGTTCGACGGGAAGCCAGGCGTGGCCTGCGAGCAAGTCCGCCTTACCGGATCGGACCGACAGCCCTGTGGCGGCAGACCGGGTAGCTGCGTCGAACGAGACGTTGCCGGCGCGGTCGTAGGCAGACACCCAGAGCGTAGCGAGAGGCGCGATCGGTGCGACCTCGATGTCCAGCCGACCCGTCGCGTCGGCGCACTCGACGCGCTCAGCTGCACCTTGTGCGCCACAGATCGGCAAGGCTGTCGTGTAGTCCGTGCTCGAGGGGGACGGGCTGGCCTCGGTGCGTGCGCCCGCTGTCCACCACACCATGTAGCCGCCGATGGCGTCGCCGGCTGGCGGCGTGACCCGGACACTGATCGCCTCACCGACCCGTGAGTCGACCTGGATGTTCGACGGATCTCCGTCGACCAGATCAGCAGCCGAGAGCACTGCAGCCGTCGGCAACCCCGGCTTGGTCGAGTCCACCACGAAGTAGCACGGCGCCGTGCGACCCGACACGTTCATGTAGTCGGAAGCGAGCGCGGACCAGGCGTATTTCTGGCCGTCGGGGAGTGTGCTGGCTGGGATCGTGTGCTGCAGCGCGGCGCCTTGAGCCTGCAGAGCTGTAGTTGAAAGCAGCTGCTCGATCCCGGTTGTCGTGTTGGTCAGATAGAAGTTCGCGGCGACGTTTCCGGGGTCCGGATCGCTTGCGGCCACCTGGAGCGCGATGGGCTGCTTGCCGTAGACGTAAGACGGATTGTTCGGGTCGGTGCTGCAGCCGCGGTTGGGACTGATCATGCTGGCGCCCGTAGGAACGTTCGGGCGCGAGTTGTAGGTGACGACGAGTTGGGCGTCCCAACGGAAGTGCTTGCGGGAGAGCGCGTTGCCTTCGTCAGCCGTGCGGAGAGCCAGAGTGACGTACGGTGCCGAGTAGATCGCTGCGTCCTGGGCGGTCGGGGTCGCGTTGAAGCCCACCCACGCCGGGTTGGGGCTGCACGGGCCGCCCGTGTTGTAGCTCTGGGCGTCGATCGCCCGCACCCACTGGGCGGGGTCGGAATTCCAGGTGAAGCCGACGGCGGACGGCCCGTACTGCCAGAGCTGCGTCCAGGTGCTTGCGCAGCTGTTCGCCCAATTCTGGACCACGTTGAAGCGTGCGTTCGAGACGATCTTGCCCGCAAGGAAGCCGGTTTCGAATCGGTAGAAGGCTCTCGACATGTAGGCGATGCCGTTCTGGATGCCGTAACCGACGCTGTTTTCGGGTGGGTTCAGGTACGACTGATTCGGGTAGGCACGGTCGGTGAACCAGTCGTATTGCAGGTAAGCGCTCCAGTCCGGGTCGATGTACAGCGGATAGGTCGGATCACCTTCGGCGACAGCGCCCACCGACATCACGGTTTCAGCGCCATCGACGCGGGTTTCCACCGCGCGCGGCTCGCCACCGCCGGCGCCCTCCTCGTCCGCTTCGGATTCGGACGAATCCCACCACAGCGGGGTGGCCGCGACGACCGGGTCGCCGGAGGTGGTGTGCGCCTCCAGCGTGCCCGTTTCGGCTTTCAGACGAATCTCGGCTCCCCGCAGCCCGAGTCTGAGCTCGGCAACGCGACTGTCAGAGGCCGCCGCCGCGGTCTTCACGATGAGGACTTCCCGCATCCCTGCCTTCGTCGCCTGCACCCGGAGGTCCACATCGGGGAGCACAGCAGGAAAGACGGCGGCATCTTTTCTGATCGTGGGCTTCGGGAGCGTGCCGTACGGCCAGGTCTCCGTGATCCAGTCCCCGGACTCGGCTTGCACCGAGACGATGTCGGACGTTCCGCCCTTCCCGATTCGGACCGGTACGACCGCAACCTTGGGCTCCCACCACTGATCGTGCTCGACCAGAACCGAGTCCACCGGCTTCCAGCTGCCACCGATCCGGGCCTGCTCAGGAAGCTGACTGCTGACCGCCTCCATCTGACCACCCGGCTTCGCCCGAACCAGCAGGGTCGGGGTGGACTGATCGTCGACGACGACGTCATGGTCGTGCGCGACGGCGATAGCGCGCGCTTCGGATTCGGAGGCGGCGTGCTCGGAGTCGGCTACCACCGGACCACGTTCGGCAGCGCCCGCGGGAAGCGCCACCGCGACCGGGGCAGCGACGAGGGCTGAGGCCGCGACGCATAACGAGAGCCCCACCGCGACCGCAAGAAAGCAGGCGCGGAGGGATGACCAGGACGACACAGAGAGACTCCCCGAAACGAAGGATCGCCTCGGCGGAGCGCGCGAAGCTAGCTCACGTTATCGAGTCAGGAATTTCAGACGCAAAGTACCGATACCTAATGCGGACACTTTTATGTCGAGCCCTCAGGCGTCGCGCGCGCTTCGCAGCTGCTCCCACTCGCCGATGAGTTCCGGCAGGCGCGACTGGATGAAGCGGTAGAAGCCCGCCATGTCGCGCAGGCGCTCGGTCGCCGGTGAGGCCGGGTTTCCGACGGCCGCCAGGCCCGCCTCCGCCTGGTCCGCGAGCACCCCGTAGATCGGGCTGTTGCGGACCATGAGGGCATACCAGTCACTGGGTAGCTCATAGCGGTCACGGCGGCTCCCTGTCTGCGCGAGCCGACGGATGATGCCCAGCGTCTGCAGGTAGCGCACAGCGCCCGAGATGGCGGCGGGGCTGACCTCCAGGCGCTCGGCCAGCTCCGCAGCGGTGAGGCCGGGCGATTCCGTCACGGTCAGCGCCATCAGCACGCGGGCGGGCATCTTCGGAAAACCCGCGGCGGTCAGGACGGCCGCGGAGTGCTCCATCACCTCGGCGAGCGCCGCCTCGTCACTGGCCATGGCAACCGTCCCGTCTCCTCGATGGCATCCACTAACCGATGGCGAAATCGCGCCGGCGGATCAGCACCGCGGCACCGGCGAGGGCTGCGATCGTGATGCCGAACATCCAGTATCCCCCGGTCCAGTCGACGTTCCCGACGACGACGGGGACGTCGGCGAAGGGCGAGACGTGTCGCAGCCATTCGGGAAGTTGGATGAGTCCCCCGAAGATGCCGACGAAAGCACCGAGGCCGAGGGCTGCCCAGCCGACGGGAACCGTCCAGCTGGGCAGCACGACGAAGAGCAAGGTCAGCACACCGAGGTAGACGAGTGCGACGGGAAGCTGGGCGGCCGCCGCCGCGATCGAGGTACCGATGACCGATGGGTCCTCCCCTGCCGCCATCGCCGACAACCCGGACGCGATGGCTGCAGCAATCAGTACCAGCAGCACGGCGCTCACGCCGACGGTGACGAACGAGAACAGCCAGCGGATGCGCGAGACCGGCCCGGCGAGCAGCGTCTCGGCGGTCCCGGACTGCTCCTCCTGCCGCAACCGGATGACCGCCTGCACTGCGCACGCCGCGGCGAGCACGCCGACGATCGAGAAGATCGCGGAGATGAACAGCTCGATGAGCGGTCCCGCTCCCCCGGCGCCGATGCGTCGCAGCGCCTCACGGATGCCGGCCAGGCTCGGATTGTCGGCAAGGGAGCTGTTGATCGCACTGCCCAGCGCACCGGCGAGGAGGCCGCCCAACGCACCCCCGATGGCCCAGCCGATCACGACCGGCCGCTGCAGACGCCAGGCCAGGCCGAGCATGCCGGAGAGCGCCGGCGAGGCAGCGGCTCGTCCCGGTCGTTCCGCGATGAGGCCGGCACCGGAGTCGCGAACGGCCTGGAGCGCGAACACACCGGCGACGAGGACCGCGGCGAGACCGATCTGGAGGAGCAGCGGCCACCCATTGTCGGCGGTGTACGGGGCCGCCTGCTGCCCCCAGCCGATCGGGCTGAGCCAGCTCGGCCACGCGGGCCTCAGGTGCGTCCCATCGCCGATCGGGGTGCCGGTCGCGTCTCCGATGCCCCGCACCAGGTACGCCGCCACGACGACCGCCGCGGCGGACCCGTTCGCCCCGCGCGACGTGCTCATCACCTGCGCCAGGAGCAGCCCGACGCCGAAGAAGGCGAGGCCGGCGCCGGCCGTCACGGCGCCGGCGAGAAGCGATCCGGCGACGGGGAGACCGACGGCCATGAAACCGAGGCCGGTGACCACCGCAAGCAGGATGTTCGCCACGACCGCATGACCGACGGTCGCCACCGTGGGCAGCAGCCGCGCGGCGGGGGTCGCCGCGACCAGCTCGGCACGCCCCGACTCCTCCTCGGCGCGCGAGTGCCGTACCGCGAGAAAGGTGTTCATCAGCCCGGCCAGCAGCGCGAGGAAGGTGAAGATCTCGAAGAAGGTGAGGGCGGCGAGCGTCGATCCTTGCGGCAGACCGCGCAGGACCAGGATGGTCGGGTCGGCGATGGCGAGCCGCATCAGCTGCAGGCGCGCGGCCGCGCTGGCGTAGGTCTGCTGGATGCTCGCGGCGGAGAAGGCGGCCAGCGCGCCGATCGAGAGCAACCAGATGACCAGTTGCCAGCGGTCGCGGCGCAGCCGCTGCCGGAGCAGGGCGCGCAGGGTGCTGAACCTTCCGGGTCGCGGCGATGCTTCGCGGGCGCGCGTCGGCTGGAGCGGGGCGGTCGCCGTGCTCATCGTGCCGCCGCCTGGGTGGTGGTGGGCGCATCGGCGGTGTCGTCGCCGTAGTGACGCAGGAACAACTCCTCCAGCGAGGGCGGCGCGACGGTGAGACCCCGGACGTCCATCCGGGCGAGTGCACTGAGCAGAGCCGACAGCGCGTCACTGTCCGCGGTGAAGCGCACGCGCCCGTCCCGCACCTGGATGTCATGGGCGCCGGGGAGCTGCGCCATCGCATCCTGACCCATGCCCTCGGTGCGGAAAGTGACCTCCGTGCGGGTGAGGTGCCGGAGTTCGTCCAGCGTCCCGGTCTCGACGGTTCGGCCGGCACGGATGATGGTGACGCGGTCGCACAGCTGCTCGACCTCCGACAGGATGTGGCTGGAGAGCAGCACAGTCGCGCCCTCCGCTGCCACGCGTCGGATCTCGGAGTCGAAGACAGCCTCCATGAGCGGGTCGAGGCCGCTCGTCGGCTCGTCGAGGATGTAGAGGTCGGCCGGCGTCGCGAACGCCGCAACCAGAGCGACCTTCTGCCGGTTCCCCTTGGAGTACGCGCGACCCTTCTTCGTCGGGTCGAGCTGGAAGACGTCCAAGAGCCGTTTCTTGCGGGCAGCGTACGCGGCCCGGTCAGCGGCACCGCCGCGCAGGCGGGCCAGGAGGTCGAGCGCCTCTCCTCCGGACAGGTTCGGCCAGAGGCTGACGTCGCCGGGCACGTACGCGATGCGGCGGTGCAGGTCGACGGCATCCTTCCACGGGTCACGCCCGAACAGGGCCGCCGTGCCGCCGTCGGAGCGGGCGAGGCCGAGGAGCACCCGGATGGTTGTGGACTTCCCTGCACCGTTGGGGCCGAGGAAGCCGTGGACCGTCCCCTCCGTCACGGTCAGGTCGAGCCCGTCGAGGGCGCGTACGCGCCCGAATCGCTTTTCTAGTCCGGAGACGTCGATCACCGCATCCATAGGCAGGATGCTACGCCAGTTTCAGTAATTTGTGAAAGTTGTGTTTTCTGCGCGTCACGCCTGGCCGCAGTCGACGGTGTCGATGCCCGCGTACTCGTAGACGGACGCCGAGTCCGGGATGGTCAACGTGTACGGCACGGACGCCTCCAGATCGAGAGTCGTGGTCCACTCGTCGACCACATCGCCGTCCGGCGTCTCTGAGAAGCCCGCGACGACCGTCGCCGCTGGGCACGTCTGGCCTGGCGTGAGCTCGAAAGTCCAGCCGTCGACGTAGTGGACGTGCACGCCGTCCACGTCGTAGTCCTCGACTGCCGTGCCGTCGGAGCCACCGTCGGAAGGATCGCCGGAGGGAACGTCGAATGGCGTCGCGCTGGAGCTGCTCTCTGCTTGCGCAATACGGCCCGAGCTGTGCACGACGGCGGCGATCGCGAAGACGGCCACGAGGAGCACGACAAGGCCGGCCGTGATGCTGCCGAGCGTGATGCCGACGATGGCGCCGGTGGACATGCGGCGGCGCGCGGGAGCCGCCGGATACCACGGGGCCGGGGCGCCGGTGGTGGGATAGGGCTGTTGCTGGGCGTATCCGTTGGGCGGGTAGCCGGGCTGCTGCGGATAGCCGGGCTGCTGCGGGTAGCCGGTCGGAGTCGCCCCCTGCGACCGAGCCGCAGGCGCCTGCCACGCTGAGGCGGCGAGCAGCGCATCCCGAGCCGCCGTCAACGCATCCCGACGCGGGACGTCCGAGCCGACCTCGGCCAGCCGTGTCACGTAGGCACGCTGCACCTCGTCCGGTGTCGCGGACGGCGACACTCCCAGCAATACGGCCGCCTCGTTCGGACTCACCGTGCCCCCCTCGTCACGTCAACGGTACGGCTCGATCGTAGTGGCCCGCCGCCCACCGCTATGTTGGATCAGGCGACGATTCCGCTGAGCCGGCGCACCATCCCCACGCTATCGCGGCGGCCAGGACGCTCCGCCGTGGCGATCTCGCCCAGCTCACGGATCGCCCGGTGGTAGTAGCCGGCAGCAACTCCGGCCCGGTAGGCGTCTGGCTGCAGATCGGCCTCGTTGTGCAGGCGGATCTCGGCGCGCGCGGCCTCGATGGGCGTGATGATCTTGACGCCCGCGCGGTACCGGATCAGCCGGTGCACCCACTGGTCCAGCGCCTCCGGGAGGCCTGAAGGCACGCGATCGTGCTCGGCCGCGAGCGAGCTGCGCCCGCGCGCCGCAGCCCGCGGATCGGCGGGTGCGCCGTTCGCGGTCGCCTCACGCTCGGCCCGCCGGCGCTCGGCCGCCATCACGGAGAGGAGGTCGTCGTGGCGGTTCGCCTGCCGCGAGAGCACGTCGAGTTCGTCGAGCGCCGTCGTGAACTCGTCTTCGTAACCGGCGTAGGTGTCCGGATTCGCTGCCCGGTCGTTCGCGAGATCGGTGCGGGCCGTTACAGCCTGCGCCCGCGTGAGCACCGTCCGCCCGCTGCGGACCCGCTCCAGCCGCCAGGTCCAGGTGGCGAGCGGTTCGGGCATCAGGTGGCTCATGCGTCCACCGTACGTTCGGCCACCGACATCGGCGGGAGCGAGGGCCGCGCGTCGGTGGGCGGGACTAGCGTTGTCGGTCGTGAGCACCATCCTGCGCCGTCCCGTCGATCGGGAGATCCTGCGCCTCGCGGTGCCGGCGTTGGGCGCGCTCGTCGCCGAGCCGATCTTCCTGCTCGCCGACTCGGCCATGGTCGGCCACCTCGGCGTCGACCCCCTCGCCGGGTTGGGCATCGCGAGCGCCGTGCTGCAGACGATCGTCGGACTGATGGTCTTCCTCGCCTACAGCACGACACCGGCCGTCGCCCGCCGCCTCGGTGCCGGCGACGAGCGCGGTGCCGTCGCCGCGGGCATCGACGGCTGCTGGCTGGCGCTCGTGCTGGGCGTCGTCCTTGCTGCTGCCGGATGGGCGGCCTCGCCGTTCCTGGTCGGGCTCTTCGGCGCATCCCCCTCGGTGAGCGACCAAGCCGTGCAGTACCTCTCGCTGTCGATGCTCGGCCTGCCCGCGATGCTCCTCGTCTACGCGGCGACCGGTCTGCTCCGCGGACTCCAGGACACGCGTACTCCGCTGGCCGTGGCGGTCGCCGGTTTCGCGGCGAACATCGTGCTCAACTACCTCTTCATTTACGTCGCCGGGCTCGGGATCGCCGGCTCGGCGCTCGGAACGGTGGCGGCGCAGTGGGCGATGGTGCTGGTCTACGCGGTGATCGTCGCGCGGCACGCCCGTCGGGTCGGGGCGCCGCTGCTTCCACACCACACCGGCATCGGCCGCACGGCACGCGCCGGAGGCTGGCTGTTCCTCCGTACCGCAAGCCTGCGCGCGGCCATGTTGCTCGCCGTCTTCGCGGCGACGCAGCAGGGACCGGATGAGCTGGCCGCGTTCCAAGTGACGATGACCGTGTTCGCCACCCTCGCTTTCGCGCTCGACGCCCTGGCGATTGCTGCCCAGGCGCTGATCGGCAAGGGGCTGGGCGAGGGCGACCTCGAGAGCGTCCGCGCGGTGCTGCGCCGGTGCATCCGCTGGGGCATCGGGGCGGGAGTCGTGCTCGGCCTGGTGACGATCGCGCTGAGCCCGTTCGCCGCGGCCCTCTTCACGAACGATTCCTCCGTCGCCGCCCTGTTGCCGCTGTCCCTCGCGATCGTCGGGCTCGGTGCCCCCTTAGGCGGTTACGTTTTCGTGCTGGACGGGGTGCTGATCGGTGCGGGAGACGCGCGGTATCTCGCGCTCACCGGCCTGCTCAACGTGGCGGTCTTCGTCCCGCTCGCGGTCGCGGTCGCGAGCTGGGGCGGCCGCGACGCCGTCGGCCTGGCCGCTCTCACCGCCGCATTCGCTCTCGGCTATCTGGGTGCGCGGGCGGTCACCCTGGGGCTGCGGGCGCGAGGCCGCGTGTGGATGCGCGCGGGCGCGACGGTCTGACCGGTCGGGCAACGGAGGAGCCTGCGTCGACGACGGCCCGGCCGTCCTCCGTTTCCGGTGCCCGCACCGCGCGCCGAACCGCAGCTCCTCCGTTTCCGAGACCGTTACCGGCGTCGGCGGCCGCCACGGAAACGGAGGCGGTCGAAGGTCCCCGGTCGCGCCCGCTACGCCAGCCACTCCCGCGCCGCGACCACCAGCGCCTGCACGCCGGTGTCGATCGTCGGCTGCGGCACCGGTGCGAAGTACGGGGAGTGGTTCGACGGGATGTCCGTGTCGAGCGTCCCCGCGGCCGTGGCGGCGAGCACCGTCTCCGGGTCGGCACCGCCCAGCATCCAGTAGACCAGCGGTACGCCGGCCGCGGTGGCCAGGTTGCCGACGTCTTCGCTGCCGGAGAGGGCACCGGGGTGCAGCACTTTGTCCTCCCCGAACTCAGCGGCGAACGCCGCATTGACCCGCGCGGTGGAGTCGGGGTCGTTCACCGTCACCGGGTACCGCTCGCCCCACTCCATGTCGGGTTCCTGCGGCGCACCGGACGCCTGCGACTCCGCCCGGATGACGCGGTGCACACCGTCGAGCACGCGCTGGCGCACCTCTTCGTTGAAGCTGCGGACGCTGATCCCGAGCGTGGCCTCGGCCGCGATGATGTTGTTCTTGGTTCCCGCGTGCAGGCTGCCGACCGTGACCACCGCGGTGTCGTGCGGCGCGATCTCGCGCGAGACGACGGTCTGCAACCGCATCACCGTCGCCGCGGCCATCACGACCGGGTCGATCGTCGTCTCGGGCCGGGAGCCGTGGCCGCCGCGCCCGTGCAGAGTGACCTCCATGGTGTCCACGGCCGCCATGGCCGCGCCCGAGTGCGCGCCGACCATGCCGGCCGGCGCGGGCAGTACGTGCTGGCCGAGCACCACATCCGGCACGGGGATCTTCTCGTACAGCCCGTCTTCGACCATGACCTGCGCGCCGCCGCCGTGCTCCTCCGCCGGCTGGAAGAGGGCGATGAGGGTGCCCGACCAGTCCCCCCGCGAGCCGACCAGCGACTCGACCGCGCCGAGCAGGCAGGTGATGTGGATGTCGTGGCCGCACGCGTGCATCAGCGGCACGGTGTTACCGGCGTCGTCGGTCACCGTCTCGCTGGATGCCCACGCGAGCCCGGTCTGTTCGCGGACGGGGAGCGCATCCATGTCGGCACGGAGCAGTACCGTCGGGCCCTCGCCGTTGCGGAGGACGCCGACGACCCCGGTGGTCGCGATGCCCGCGTGCACCTCGAGACCGAGGCCGGTCAGACGGTCTGCGACGATACCGGCGGTGCGGTGTTCGGTGAAGGCGAGTTCGGGGTGGGCGTGCAGGTCGCGGTAGAGGGCTTCGAGATCCATGCCGCCAGCCTACGACCGGCGCTCTACGGCTCCCGCGGCGCCGCGGTGGTGTTGCCCCGATGGAAGACGCTCGTGAAGGTGGAGGGATGCGGGTCGCCGCCGGACAGCATCTCGACGACGGCGCGACCAGCGGCCCGGCCCTTGTCGACCGCCGGCTGCACCAGAGTGGTCAGATCGTAGGGCCAGAGTCCGTCGACCCGGACACCGTCGAAACCGACGACGCTGATATCGCCGGGCACGTTCAGATCGAGCTCTTCGGCGGCGCGGATGACCCCGGCGGCGAGCAGGTCGCTCTGGGCGATGATGGCCGTCGGACGGTGTCCCGGGTGCTCGAGGAGCGCCCGGCCGGCGATGCGCCCCTCCTCGACGAAGGAGCCACGGGTGACCCAGCCGCCCGCCTCCGGAAAGACGTCGCGCGCACCGGCGAGACGATCCAGCGCGGTGGTGGAGCTCGCCGCGGCGAGGCGGTCGGGCGTGAGCTCCCCCCGAGCGCGGTCCCGGGTCAGCGAGAGGGTCACGACGGCGACGTCACGATGCCCGAGCTCGTAGAGGTGCTGCGCCGCGATGCGGGTCGCCTCGCGGTTGTCCTGCCCGATGGTCGGGACGCCGTCGGCGGGGTCGCCCTCGATGGCGACGAGCGGGATGCCGCGCTGGCGCAGGGTGGCGACCGACTCGTCGAGCCGGGGGCTGCAGCCGATCAGGACGACCGCATCCATCGGGGCGTCCTCGATGCGCTGGGCCGCCTCCCCGGCGTCCGTCAGGATGAGGAGGCCCGCGTCGATCGCGCCGATCTCCTCCGTGATGCCGTCGAGCAGCGCGATCTTGATCGGGTCGCGGAAGGCGTCGCGGACGCGCTCCTCCATGACGACTCCGACGATGCCGGAGCGGCCCGTGCGGAGGGAGCGCGCACGCGGGTCGGGGCCGGCGTAGTTCAGCTGCTTGGCCGCCGAGAGCACGCGCTCACGCGTGGCGTCGGAGACGGGACCGGTGCCCGAGAAAGCGAGGGACGCCGTGGAGTTGGATACCCCGGCCAGCCGGGCGACGGCGGCCAGCGTGGGCCGCGGGGCGGCCTGGGCTGTGCTGGGTTCGTTCACGTATGGTAGCTTAGTCGAATCGTTTCGATCGAAACGATTCGAGCCGCCGACCCACAGGAATCGCCCGTGTCACAGCCGACCGCCGCCCCGACGCGCGACCGCCGAGAGCTCAAAGCCTGGCGGAACGCGGTGTTCGTCATCTTCATCCTGAGCGGCCTGGCGATCGCCAGCTGGGTGGCACGGATCCCCGGCGTCCGCGACGACCTGCGGCTCGGGAAAGACCCGTCGGCGGTTGGGCTCCTCATCCTCGGGCTGTCGGCAGGCGCCATCCTCGGCCTGACGATCTCCTCCTGGGCACTCGTGCGCTTCGGACCGCACCGCGGGATGGTCGGCGCGCTGGTCATCGTCGCAATCGGCACCGTCTTCATCGGTTTCGGCGCCACGACATTCCACAGCGTTCCTCTGGTCGCCGTGGGGCTCATCCTGCTCGGGTTCGGCAACGGCATGGTCGACGTGATGATGAACGTCGAGGCCACGGCGGTCGAGCGCGAGATCGGCAAGACACTGCTCCCCCTGATGCACGCCTGCTTCAGTCTGGGAACCGTTCTGGGCGCCGCGATCGGCGCGCTTGCCGCCTGGCTCGCCGTGCCGGTCGTCTGGCACCTGCTCGGCATCGCCGTCGCGATCGTCGTGATCGCGGTCATCGCGGTCCGGTTCATCCCGCGGGAGGCGGACCTCGGCGATGAGGCCGCGACGCCGACGGAGCGCATCCCCTTCGGCGAGCGCATGCGCACGTCGCTGGCCGTCTGGGCGGACTGGCGCCTCATCCTGATCGGCGTCGTGATGCTCGGGATGGCGTTCGGCGAGGGATCGGCGAACGACTGGATCTCGCTCGCCGTCGTCGACGGCCACGGCCAGTCCAACTCGATCGGTGCGGTCGTCTTCGGCTTCTTCGTCGCCGCGATGACCCTGGGACGCGTCGCCGGCGGACCGATCGTCGACCGGATCGGACGCGTCGCCGCCATCCGCATCACCGCCGGAACGGGGGCCGTCGGACTGGTGCTCTTCATCATCGGCGGACCGATGTGGGTCGTGGTCGTCGGAACGGTGCTGTGGGGCTTCGGCGTCTCGCTGGGGTTCCCGCTGGGCATGTCGGCGGCGGCGGACGGTGCCGCCAACCCGGCTGCCCGCGTCTCCGCCGTCGCGATCATCGGCTACTGCGCGTTCCTCGCCGGACCGCCGCTCATCGGCTTCCTCGGCCAGCACTTCGGGCTGCTGAACGCGCTGTTCCTCGTCCTCGTGCTCCTGGTGGCCGCGTTCCTGGCGGCTCCGGCCGTGCGCCCGGTGGCGGCCGCCGCGGAGCAGCGCGAGAACGCGCCCGAGGCCGCCTGACCGGAGCCGAGGTCTCCCACCGCCTTACGCGAGTGGTGACTACATGTCGCAACTCGCGCAGAATTCCCGCAACGACTCACCACTGGGGCGGTCGCCCACGCGCAACGACTCGCGACTCGCGAAGCGGGGCTAGACGAACGCCAGCCGCACCGGGGTCGGGATGGGGGACGCGCCCAGCGGACGGAGGGTGCGCTCGGCCTCGTCGAACGCGAAGACCGTCACCTCGTCGCTGTCCTGGCAGGCCGCGAGCACACGGTCTCCCGCCGGCGCGATGACCAGGTCGCGGGGCGATTTCCCGCCCACCGGCACCGATGCCACGAGGGCCACTCGCGACGCGGCCGGATCGAACGCGAACACCGCGATGGTGTCGTCACCGCGGTTGCTCACCAGCACGGTCGTCCCGGACGCCGCGACGCAGACGGCTGCCGGGGCGTTGTCGCCGGTGGCGCCGTCCGCCCGCGTGGTCGTGCTCTGCACCCGGATGAACCGGTCGCCCTCCCGGCGGAGCACGTCGATGCTGGAGTCGAGCTCGTTCACCAGCAGCGCGTGCGTCCCATCGGGGTGGAAGTCGAGATGCCGCGGCCCCGGCGAACCGACGACCACCGTCGCGTCGTCCCGGAGCGCGACCTCGCCCTCCGGCGACAGCGCGTACCATCGCACCTCGCCGAGTCCGAGGTCGACGACCACCACATCCCCGGACACCGGGTCGATGCTCAACTGGTGGACGTGCGGGCCCTCCTGCCGCTCGGGATCCGGACCCCGGCCCTCATGCTGCACGAACGCGGTCCGCTCACCGAGCGAGCCGTCCTCCCCGAGGGCGAAGACCGAGAAGGTACCGCCCCCATACGTGCCGGCCACCAGCAGCGGCAGGGTCGGGTGCACCACGAGGTGCGCCGGGGATGGACCCCCGCTCGACACCGAACCGAGCTCCGTCAGAGTCCCGTCCTGCGCGCGCGCGAACGCGACGATGCGCCCGTCCGGTTCCGTCTCACTCACGGCGTAGACCCCTGCGCCACCCCGCGCGACCGCGACCCACGACGGGTTCGTCACACGCGCGGCGACCGTCGCATCCACCACCGCCGTGCCGTCGAAACGGGCCGAGAGCACGCCCTCCGCGTGCCCATCGACGTGCGGGAGCGTCTCGGTGTAGGTGCCGATCAGGAGTTCGCTGGCCATGCGCCCATCCTGCCAGCGCCCCCGGGCGCGCTCCGCCGGGTTGCACTTAGGATGTTCCGGTGCGTCTCGTCATTGCCAACTGCTCCGTCGACTATGCCGGTCGGCTGAGCGCGCATCTGCCGCTCGCCACGCGGCTGCTGATGCTGAAGGCCGACGGCAGCCTCCTCGTCCACTCCGACGGCGGCTCCTACAAGCCCCTGAACTGGATGAGCCCGCCCTGCACCGTCGCCATCGATGAGCCGGACGAGCTGCAGCAGGCCGCAGGCATCCGCGAGGTGTGGCGCGTCACCCAGGCGAAGACCGCGGACATGCTCGTCGTGTCCATCCACGAGATCCTCAGCGACACGTCGCACGATCTCGGAATCGACCCCGGCCTGCAGAAGGACGGTGTGGAGGCACACCTGCAGAAGCTGCTCGCCGAGCAGATCCACCTCCTCGGCGACGGCCACGTGCTGGTGCGCCGCGAATACATGACCGCAATCGGGCCGGTCGACATCCTCGCGCGGGACGGCTCCGGTGCGGCGGTGGCCGTCGAACTCAAGCGCCGCGGCGACATCGACGGGGTGGAGCAGCTGACGCGCTACCTGGAGCTGATGAACCGCGACCCGCACCTGGCCCCCGTGACCGGCATCTTCGCCGCGCAGGAGATCAAACCGCAGGCGCGAACACTGGCCGAGGACCGCGGCATCCGCTGCCTGGTGCTCGACTACGACGCGATGCGCGGTCTCGACGACAGCGAAAGCAGGCTGTTCTGATGGCGCAGCCGAAGGCCCGGTTCCCGCAGAGCTACGAGAACGCGCTCGTCAAGAAGGCGCTCGCCGCCATCGCCGCCGAGCCGTCGCGCGAGAGCCTCGACGCACTGCTCACGGCCGCGACGAAGGGCGGCCTGGTCGTGGATGTGACCGGCTCCACCCCGCAGGACACCCGGCTGCGCACCATCAGCTCCACCACCGGCGAGGCGGTGCTGCCCCTGTTCACCTCGATGAACGCCCTCCGCTCCGCCGTCGCTCAGGCCGCGGAGGGCGACGGCGCCCGCGTGCAGGCCGTGATCGTTCCGGCACTGGAGGCGCTCGGATTCATCCGAACCGCGGATTTCGTCGCGGTGCAGTTCGACCCGGGCGCCGCGCACACGATGGTCGTCGCCCGGTCGCACATCGAATCCGCCCTCAGCGGGCGCTGACCCGGCATTCAGATACCTGACATACGCTAGGACCGCTATGACCAACCCCACTCCGACCGTCACCCGGACCTGGACCTGCATCCTGTTCGACCTCGACGGCACCCTCACCGACTCGGCCCCCGGCATCACATCCTCCCTCGCGCGCATGTTCGCGACCCTCGGACAGCCGGTGCCCTCCCCCGCCCAGCTGCTCGAGTACGTCGGGCCGCCGCTGCTCGAATCGCTGGAGGCGTTCGGCGGGATGAGCGAGGCCGCCGCGCGTGAGGCCCTCGCCGTCTACCGCGCCGACTACGCCGCGCACGGTGCGCTCGACTCCGCCGTCTTCCCCGGCATCCGGGGCCTCCTCGAGCGGCTGCATGCGGCGGGCATCCCCCTCGCCCTGGCGACGAGCAAGCCCGAGATCCAGGCGACCCGCATCCTGGAGCACTTCGGTCTCGCCAAGTACTTCGACGTCATCACGGGTGCGACGGAAGACGAGAGCCGCAGTGCCAAGGCGGATGTGGTGGAAGAGGCCCTGCGCCGCCTCGGCGAGCGCGGCGTCGACCTGGGGCACACCGTCATGGTGGGCGACCGCCAGTACGACGTGGAGGGCGCCGGCGCTCACGGCCTGCCGACGATCCTCGTCGAGTGGGGCTACGGCTCCCCCGCCGAGGCGGCCGGTGCGATCGCCGTGGTGCACTCGGCGGACCAGCTCAGCTCGCTCCTCCTGGGGTGACCCGACAGCGGACACAGAGCGTGGACACGGAGGGGGACGCGGTCGACGGCGTGCGCGAGTAATCTGGGTGGTTGCACAACCGCACCCATACAGCACTAGGAATCCATATGCGCACACGTAATCCGTTCGTTCCGGCCGCCATCGTCGCGGCCCTCACCATCGGTTCGCTCGCCGCCTGTTCCAGCGGCGGGAACGGGAACTACGTCACTCCCCAGACGCCGGGGGCGTCGTCCTCCTCGGGGGCGAGTTCCGGCTCAAGCTCGGCGGACCAGAAGTCCGAGGAGCTGCCGTCCGACTTCCCGAAGGAAGACGTCCCGATCGTCGACGGGACCGTCGTGGTCGCTCGCGGCGATAAGGATAACGGCTGGTCGGTCACGGTCCAGCCGTCCGGCAAGAACGGCTTCGCCGACGCCCAGTCCGCGCTGAAGGGCAAGGGCTTCACCGAGCAGGCTGGCTCGTCGGACAGCAAGGCGGTCTTCACCAACGACAAGTACACGGTCGCCGTCGGCACCCCCGGCGTCTCCGTGACCTACACCGTCACCGCCAACTAGCCCCGCGCCCCGCCATCGAGTCCGCGAAGACTGCACGCTCGCCACAGTGATACCGTGCAGTCTTCGCGGACTCGATGGTGGGCGGCGAGAAGCGGGGCAAGGCGAGGCGGGGCGGGACTCGGGGCCGGGTCAGGCGTCGATGATGCGGACGAGTTCGTCGATGAATGCGGTGAAGGTGTCGGAGCGGCGGATCAAGGCCAGCACGGCCTCGCGGTCGGAGAAGACCTCCACGAACTGGTCGAAGACCGTCTGGAACGATGAGCGGCCCGCCGCCGAGAACGCGATGAAGGCGATCACGTTGACCCGCGCATCCCCCCAGTCGATCGCCGTGTCGTTGACGACGATCGCGATCGCCGTCCGGTGCGCGCTCATCGTCATGGCGTGCGGCACCGCGAGCGAGTCGGTGAACGCGGTGGATGACATCTGCTCGCGTTCCACCGTCTGATCGACATACTCCTGGTCGATGGCGCCGGCCGCGATCATCCTGTCGCCGAGCGCCCGGATCATCGTGATCGGGTCGCGGGCGTAGAAGTTGCGCAGGAACAGGTTCTCGTCGAAGTACTCCAGCAGCTCGCTCTTGATTCGGGCACGATGACGCTGGCGGCGGATGCGCGAGGCGGCCTGCCGGACGTGCTCGACATCCGTCTCGGTCAGGAACGGCTGCACGATGACCGTGTTCTCGCGTCGCCCGCGCGGGTCGATCGTGGTGAGCACCAGGTCCGCCTCGATCGCCTCCCAGTCGGCGTCGGTCGAGGTGATGACGCTGGTGATGTCGAGCTCGTCGCCGAGCGTGCTCTCCAGCCGGTCCCGCAGCAGGATGTGCATGTCGTAATAGTTGGGGCAGACCACGGCACAGGTGACCGCATCCCGGCGCCGTGACTGCTGCTCCAGGTACGCACCGACGTGCATGGCGATGTAGGCGATCTCGTCGTCGTTGACCGCGATCCCCTCGGCGGCCTGCAGCCGGCTGGCGATGTACACGGCCAGCTCGTAGATCATCGGGTACGAACTCTTGATGGATCGGGTGAGCGGGTTGCGCGAGAATGTGTTCTCGTGCGCGCGGGCGACCAGGTTCTGGACGTGCAGCGTGAGCCGGACGATGAAGTTCTCGTCGTGCAGATCCACCAGGTACTCGGCGGAGGCGCGATCGACGATGCCGCGGACGACTTCGAGGTCGGCCGGGCTGACGAACTCCTCCACCGTGTCGCGCCCGGCGCCCGGTGCGATCACGCGGGTGCGCATCAGGATGGCCAGGTAGCGCAGCTCGGTCGCATCCAGCGCGGTGCCGAAGTGCTGCTCGATCAGCTCGCCGAGGTCGTGCGCCAGCGAGCGGATGGTCTCACTCGTCTCCGGCTCCTCGACCGACGGCAGCACGCGGTTCTTCGCTACCCGGTCGAGCGCGACGGCCATGTGCAGCAACACGTCGTTGATGCCGTACTCGTTGACGAAGAAACCGCGCGCATCCAGCATCGCCACCAGTGCGGACTTGAAGTCGGCGAGCCCCTCCGAGCCGAAGGCCTCCTGGATGCGCGCCACGTCCACCACGCTCTGCCGCATCTCGTCGCGGAACAGCCGGCTGAGCAGCTTGCGCCGCGCGATCTCCGGTCCCAGCAGCTGCACGGTGCCGCCGCGGCGTTCGAGGGAGAGCTCGGTTCCGGAGAGCAGCCCGCGCATGCGGGTGAGGTCGGACTCGATGGTCGAGTCCGACACGAACAGGCTCTCCGCGGTCTCGTACACGTCGATTCCGTCAGGCTCGTCGAGCAGCCGCCGCACCAGGAAGACCAAGCGCTCCTGGGGGGAACCCGCCGTGCCCGCCTCGGAGCTGCCGTCGCCCGCGAGATACGCGGCGTACTCGTCCGGCTTGACGCGGTAGCCGTTGGGCCCCGACTCGACGACCTCGCCGAGGGCGGCCGCATAGCTGCGAATGCTGCGGGTGGTCACTCCGAGGTCGTGCGCCAGCTCACCGGCCGTCACCCAGGCAGCACGACGCGCCAGGATGTCGAGCATCCTCGTCTGCTTCGCCGAGAGCGCCACCGGGACCACCTTCCCCCACGAGTCAACCACCGGGCGCGGGCCGCCACGTGTGTTCCCGACATCTTTCCGCACCCCCGGAAGAAACGGTGCTGGAAGCGCCTCGGCATGCGGACGAGCATGTGAGACGTTCCATCAGCTCCATCAGCAACACGTGAAAGGCAAGGATCGATGAGGATCATGGTCGTCTGCGGCGCCGGTGCGTCCAGCACCTTCGTCGCCGTGAAGCTGCGCAGCGCCGCCCGGATGCGCGGCGAGGATGTCGTGGTCGAGCCGGGCAGCGCCAGCCAGCTGGAATCCCTCGATGGCATCGATGTGCTCCTCGTCGGGGGGCATCTCGAAGCAGCGCTTCCCTCCCTTCGCGAGCGTGCGGCCGCGACCGGCACCGCCGTCGCCCTCCTTCCCGCGATCTCGCCCGCCTCCCTCGACGGCGAGAAGGCGCTCGACCTGGCCCTCAACGCGAAAGCGGCGGCACTATGAGAACGGAACGGGCCACCCGCCCGGCACGGAGTGAAGGAGATCGGAAACATGGCTGAACGGATCATCACCGTCGGATCGGCGCACGGGCTGCACGCCCGCCCGGCGAAGCTCTTCGTCGAGGCGGTCAAAGGCTCTGGTGCGACGGTGAAGCTGACGAAGGAGGGCGGCAAGACCGTCGATGCCGGCAGCATCCTCGGCGTGATCTCGCTGGGCATCGATCACGGCGACAAGATCGTTCTCACCACCGACGCGGACAACGGTGAGGTCGTCCTCGACGACCTGGCCGAGATCCTGGCCACGGACCACGACGCCTGATCATGGCCACCGAACTCAATACGGCCGGCACCACGCTCGCCGGCGCAGGCATCGGCCAGGGTGTGGCCATCGGTCAGGTCCTGCGCATGTCGGCTCCCCTCCCCGAGCCGGCGGACACCGCCAGCACCCGCACGCCCGACGAGGAGAAGGCGCGTGTCCAGGAGGCGGTCGCCGCGGTCGCCGCAGACCTGCGCGAGCGCGCATCCTCGGTCCAGGGCACCGCGGCGGACGTGCTGGAGGCGCAGTCGATGATGGCGGAGGACTCGACGCTCGCCGACGATGTCTCCTCGCGTATCGACGGCGGCAAGACCGCTGAGCGTGCGGTCTTCGAGGGATTCGCCGTCTTCCGGGACATGCTGAAGGACCTCGGCGGCTACATGGGCGAGCGGGCCGGCGATCTCGACGACGTCTCACAGCGCGTCGTGGCCGCCCTCGAGGGCAAGCCCGCTCCGGGCGTTCCTCACTCCGACCGCCCGTACGTGCTGGTCGCCCACGACCTGGCGCCCGCCGACACGGCACTGCTCGATCTGACCAAGGTGCTGGGCCTCGTGACCAAGGAGGGCGGCCCGACGTCGCACACCGCCATCCTGGCGCGCGAGAAGTCGATCATCGCCATCGTTGGCGCAGCCGGCGCGGACGGGTTGGCGGACGGCGACGAGGTCATCGTGGATGCGGCGGCCGGCTCGGTCACCGTCTCACCGACCGAGCAGCAGCGCGCGGACGCGCAGCGCCGCATCGACGAACGCGCCGCCGCTCTCGCCGGGGGCGTGGAGCCGGGCGCCCTCGCAGACGGCACGGCCATCCCGCTGCTCGCCAACCTGGGCTCCGCAGAGGGCGCCGAGGGCGCGCTCGCGGCCGGCGCCGAGGGTGTCGGTCTGTTCCGCACCGAGTTCCTCTTCCTCGACCAGCGCCTGGCACCGACCGTGGAGCAGCAGCGCGAGCAGTACGTGAAACTCCTGAGCGCCTTCGGCGGCGGCAAGAAGGTCGTCGTGCGCGTGCTCGACGCGGGTGCGGACAAGCCACTCGAGTTCCTGAACGACGCCCACGAGGACAACCCGGCGCTCGGCCTGCGCGGCCTGCGCTCGCTGCGCGCCAACGAGGACATCCTGCGCGAGCAGCTGACCGCGCTTGCCGAGGCGGACGCGCAGACCGACGCCGACCTGTGGGTCATGGCGCCGATGGTCGCGACGATCGAGGAGACCCGGTACTTCACCGAGCTGGGCCGCGAATACGGGCTCAAAACGGTCGGCGTCATGGTCGAGGTCCCCTCGGCCGCACTGCTTGCCGACCGCGTGCTGCAGGTGGCCGACTTCGCCTCCATCGGCACCAACGACCTCACCCAGTACACCCTTGCCGCCGACCGCCTTCTCGGCTCGGTCGCGGGCTTCCAGGACCCGTGGCATCCCGCCGTCCTCCGCCTGATCGGCGAGGTCGGCGCTGCGGGTGCCGCTGCGGCCAAGCCGGTCGGGATCTGCGGCGAGGCGGCGGCGGACCCCCTGCTCGCCGTGGTGCTCGTCGGGCTCGGGGCGACCACTCTCTCGATGTCGCCTTCGGCGCTCGCCGACGTGCGGCTCTCCCTCAAGCGTTACACCCTCGACCAGGCACGTTCGCTGGCCGAGACCGCCTTGGCCGCCGATGGCGCGGCCGAAGCCCGGGAGGCGGTCCGCGCGGCCGCCGAACGGTTCACCTCACACGCACACCAGAACAGAAACGAGGCACCACAATGACATCGGCGACACAGACGTCGACGACGGCGTCGGCCCCCAAGAAGCCCGTAGGAGCACGTGTCCACGTGCAGCGATTCGGTACGTTCCTCTCGAACATGGTGATGCCGAACATCGCGGCCTTCATCGCCTGGGGCATCGTCACAGCGCTCTTCATCGCGCAGGGACCGTTCCCCAACAAGGACATCGCCAGCCTCGTCGGCCCGATGATCACGTACCTGCTCCCGCTCCTCCTCGCCAACACCGGCGGTCGTCTGGTGTACGGCGTCCGCGGCGGCGTAGTCGGAACGATCGCAGCCATGGGCGTGATCGTCGGCACCGACATCCCGATGTTCATCGGTGCGATGATCATGGGTCCGCTGGGCGGCTACCTCATGAAGCTCGTCGACCGGATCTGGGAGGGGAAGATCAAGGCGGGCTTCGAAATGCTCGTCAACAACTTCTCGGCCGGCATCCTCGGCTTCCTCCTCGCGATCGGCGCCTTCTTCGGAATCGCCCCGCTGGTCCAGGGACTCAGCAAGGCCCTCGAGGCAGGCGTGGACTGGCTCGTGTCGGTGCACCTGCTGCCGCTGGTCAGCATCCTGGTCGAGCCGGGCAAGGTGCTGTTCCTCAACAACGCGATCAACCACGGCGTGTTCACACCGATCGGGACGCTCGAATCGCAGCAGGCGGGCAAGTCCATCCTGTTCCTCATCGAGACGAACCCCGGCCCCGGCGCCGGAATCCTGCTCGCCTGGGCGATCTTCGGCCTCGGCGCCGCGCGTGCGGCAGCTCCTGGCGCGTTCATCATCCAGTTCTTCGGGGGCATCCACGAGATCTACTTCCCGTACGTGCTGATGAAGCCCATCCTGATCATCGGTGCGATCCTCGGCGGTATGACCGGCGTCGCGGTGAACGTCGCCTTCCAGACGGGACTCCGGGCGCCGGCGGCACCAGGATCCGTGTTCGCGATCTTCGCGCAGGCGCCGGTGAACAACATGCTCGGCATCGCCCTGGCGATCATCTCCGCCGCTGCTGTCTCGTTCGGCTTCACGGCGATCGTGCTGCGCTCGAGCCGCAGGCGTGACCTCCTCGCCGGCAACGCGGGCGACCTGTCCGCTGCCGTCGCGCAGACCGAGGCCAACAAGGGGAAGTCGTCATCGGTGCTCGGGGGCCTCGTCCAGGAGGGCGAGCACGACACCGGTGACGCGCAGGGCGACGCCACCGACCGGCTGGTGCGCAACATCGTGTTCGCGTGCGACGCTGGCATGGGCTCGAGCGCCATGGGCGCCTCGGTGCTCCGCAACAAGATGAAGAAGGCCGGAGTCGAAGGGGTGACGGTGACCAACCAGGCCATCAGCAACCTCGACGGCACCGCCGACCTGGTCATCACCCAGCAGCAGCTGACCGACCGGGCGAAGGGGCAGTCGCCGGACTCACTCCACGTCTCCGTCGACAATTTCATGAACAGCCCGAAGTACGACGAGGTCGTCGACCTCGTCAAGAACCAGAACGCTAGGGAGGACGTCACCAAATGACCGACACGATTCTCGACCGGGCGAACGTGGTGGCCGCGGGTTCCGCGACCACGCGGGAGGACGCGATCCGGGAGGCCGGTGCACTGCTGGTAGCCGCGGGCGCCGTCGAACCCGGGTACGTCGACTCGATGCAGGACCGCGAGAACACCGTCTCCACCTTCATGGGGAACGGGCTCGCCATCCCGCACGGCACCAACGAGTCCAAGGACGAGATCAAGCGGTCCGCACTCTCCTTCATCCGCTACTCCTCGCCGCTCGACTGGGGCGGCGAGGAGGTGCGGTTCGTCGTCGGCATCGCCGGGCAGAACAACGAGCACCTCGAGATCCTGTCGAAGATCGCCATCCTCTTCTCCGAGGAGGACGACGTGCAGAAGCTGGTCGACGCCCCGGATGCGGACGCCCTGTTCGCGCTCCTCGGCGACGTGAACGAGTGAGGATCGCCCGGATGAGGAGAACGCTGACGAGGAGAGCACAGTGAAGGCCGTCCACTTCGGCGCAGGCAACATCGGCCGCGGCTTCGTGGGGCTCCTGCTCCACGAAGCCGGGTACGAGGTCGTGTTCGCCGACGTCAACGCCGAGCTGATCGACGCTCTCGCCGCCGCCGACTCGTACGAGGTCCACCTCGTCGGCGAGGAGTCGGAGACGAAGACGGTCACCGGCTTCCGTGCCATCAACAGTGCGACGGACGAGGAGGCGCTGGTCGCCGAGATCGCGACGGCAGATGTCGTCACGACCGCGGTCGGCCCGCGCATCCTCCGCTTCGTCGCCCCCGTGATCGCCCGCGGCCTGGCGGCGCGCTCGGAGGACGCCCCGCGGTTGGCGGTCATGGCGTGCGAGAACGCGATCGGCGCGTCCGACCTGTTGGCTGCCGAGCTGATGGACGGGCTTCCGGACGACGACACGCGAGAGGAGCTGGGCGCCCGGGCCATCTTCGCCAACACGGCCGTCGACCGGATCGTCCCTGCCCAGGCGGCGGACGCCGGCGTCGACGTCACCGTCGAGACGTTCTATGAGTGGGTGGTGGACCGGACGGTGTTCGGGGGCGACGAGCCGCGCATCCCTGGCGCCCACTTCGTCGACTCGCTCGGTCCGTACATCGAACGCAAGCTGTTCACGGTGAACACCGGGCACGCGACCGTCGCCTACACGGGCTTCCTGCACGGTGCGACCACGATCAGCGAGGCGATCGCCATCCCTGCGGTGCGCGAGGCCGCCGAGGGGGCGCTGCGCGAGACGTCCGCTGCGCTCTCCGCCAAGCACGGGCTTCCCGAGGAGGAACTGGCCGCGTACCGGGCCAAGATCCTCGGCCGGTTCACCAACCCCCACCTGGTGGACGAGGTCAGCCGCGTCGGCCGCGAGCCGATCCGGAAGCTGGGGCGCCACGACCGCTTCATCGGTCCGGCGTCGGACTACGCCGAGTACGTCGGTGGAGTCCCGACGGCCCTCATCGCCGCGGTCGGAGCCGCGCTGCGCTTCGACGTGCCGGAAGACAGTCAGAGCGTGGAGCTTCAGCGGTTGCTGGACGAAGCGGAAGCGGCTGCGATCGTGGAGGAGGTCATGGGCGTGGAGGCGGATCAGCCGCTGCACGAACCCCTGATCCGCGTGGTCGCCGAGGCTCAGCGGGACCGCCGCGACGCGCACGCTAGCCACGTATCCTGAGACTCATGGACGATCTGGACCGTGTGGTAGACCCCGCGACCCAGTTGGAATTGTTGGTGCCGCCATTTGCGACGGCAGAGCGGGCTATCGCGCGCGCGGCTATGGAGCGAGATGGTCGTCTCCGTCGAATTCGGCTTTACCCGGACGGCACGTACGCCTGGTCCTTGTGGGAAGAGGGCGGTGGGATGCCAACGCCGTCGGAACTCGGGCTGAGCGAACAGCTCGCCTCGGATCTTCGCGACTGGTTCGAGGACTGGAACGCGAACTTCCGCTACGACGGGCCGCAGGACGAGGACTTCTCTCGCCGCTGGTTGGCGCGTGGCACAGAGCTCACCGTCCGGCTCGAAGAGGAGACGTGGGACTTCGCGGAGATCGTGCCCGGTGGCGGAGGTTGGGACGCAGCGGGGGCGACGTGGAGTGCGTGATCACGAACCCCCGCCGCGGTTCAGCAGTAGGTGCGACTCGTAGGGAACGACGTGATCAGTCGATCGCTGTCAGACGCCCAGGCTGCCTCCACCCGGAACGAATACAGTTCGCGGCCCGTTTTCACATCTTGTAGGTAGAACTCGTTGTTTGCGCACCACTTGTTGTTGATCGCATCTTTGCGAAGGTAGTCGGGGTAGAGAATGATTGCTCCGGTTGCGCCGGACATGAGGTCATCCCACGACTCCACACCGAGGGCGGAAGCCTGCCATCCCGCGGCCCGCGCACTGTCGAGCTTCGATTGCCACCCGCCTTCCTTGTCCTCGCGGATGTGCTTGTATCCCCACGAACTGTTGCCGCACTTGAGTCGCACGTCGTGTCCGTAACCGTCCCACCAAAACATATAGTCGGCGAAGACATCGTTCTCCGTGTTCAGCGAGTAGCACCCGAACCACTGGTTCCAGTCGATCAGTCGTGGCGCGATCGACACCGAGTCGGACGCTTCTTCGACGGGGGCAGTCAGGTCCAGAGCGTGTGACGTCAGGTCATCGCCGTCGAGTTGTAGAGGCTTGCCATCAACTCGGGTGAACAGCGCGACCGTTCGCGAGGTCTCGATTTCCGCCGTCGCAGGGGCAGCGCTAGCGAGGCCCAGCAATACGGCAGCAGATGTGGCCGTGAGTACGAATGCGGCGAGACGGTTGAAGGGTCTTGTCATAGTGATCCTTGGTTCAGTAGCGTCGCGACCCACCTTGAGAGCTAGGCCGCCGGGCACCTCCATCCGGAGGATGCGCGAGCCTAGCATTAATAAAATGCCTGTAATTATTCAGGGGCCAGCCGGCGGCTCGGCCGCCCGCTGGGTATCCGCCGACCGGCGGTGTCGGCGGCCGAAGCCGGTGGTACGTTTCGCTTGTGAGTCGAATCGTGTCGGTTGCGCCGGTACTTCCCGCCCGGAGTTACAGCCAGGGGGAGATCACCGCCGCGCTGCTCGCGATGATCACATCCGACCCCGCCCGACAGAAGGTGATGCGCCGCATCCACGCCTCTTCGGGGGTTCAGACGCGCAGCCTGGTGATGCCGCTGGAGCAGTACAGCTCGCTGGCGTCGTTCCAGGAGTCGAACGACTACTTCATTGCGGAGGGCACCTCGCTCGCCGAACGCGCCCTCACCGCCGCACTCCAGTCGGCCGGGCTGGAACCGGCCGACGTCGACTTCCTGCTCTTCACCTCCGTGACCGGCATCGCCGCACCCTCCATCGACGCCCAGCTGGTCGCTCGTCTCGGGCTGCGTCCCGACGTGAAGCGGCTGCCGAGCTTCGGACTGGGATGCGTCGCCGGGGCGGCGGGGATCGCCCGGGTCAACGACTACCTGGCCGGGCATCCCAACGAAGTGGCCGTGCTGCTCTCGGTGGAGTTGTGCTCGCTGACCGTGCAGGCCAGCGACGACTCGATGGCGAACATCGTCGCGAGCGGCCTCTTCGGCGACGGCGCCGCGGCCGTCGTCATGGTCGGCGAGGCACGCGCGGAGAAGCTGGGGATCGCAGGCCCGGAGGTCATCGACACCCGCAGCCACATCTACCCCGACACCGCCGATGTGATCGGCTGGGACATCGGCGGGACGGGCTTCCGTATCGTCCTCAGCGCCGGCGTGCCGGAGGTCATCGAGCGGAACTTCGCCGGGGACGCCCGCGGAATCCTGGCGGCGCACGGACTCACGGTGGAGGATGTGGGCGCCTGGGCGGCCCATCCCGGCGGACCGAAGGTGCTGGAGGCGTTCGCGCAGGCGCTCGACCTGCCCGAGGGGGCTCTGGATGCCAGCTGGCGCTCGCTCGCGAATGTCGGAAACCTGTCGTCCGCGGCCGTGCTGCATGTGCTCGCCGAGCAGCTCGACGAGCACCCGGTCGGAACCATCGGGTTGCTGTTCGCCCTCGGCCCGGGGGTGACGAGCGAGCTGGTGCTGCTGCGCTGGGCGGACGGTGAGAAGCGGGTGCCGCCCGCAATCGTGGCCGCACCCGCCATAATCGAACCGGCGTAATGAAACCCAGCCGACTCGAGACCCTAGGCAGCTGATGATCTGGTACACCGTCCTCGTTCTCGCGACCGGCGCGGAACGCATCGCCGAGCTGGTGGTGTCCACCCGCAATGCGAAATGGTCGTTCGCTCGGGGCGGCGTCGAGTTCGGTCGCGGGCATTTTCCGCCCATGGTGGCCCTCCACACCGGGCTGCTGCTCGCCTGCCTAGCCGAGGTGTGGTTCGCCGGGCGCCCGTTCATCCCCTGGCTCGGCTGGCCGATGCTCGCGTTGGTGCTGGCGAGCCAGGCGCTCCGCTGGTGGTGCATCGCGACCCTCGGCCCCCGTTGGAACACCCGGGTCATCGTGGTGCGCGACCTGCCACTGGTGACCCGCGGCCCGTACCGCTGGTTCACCCACCCCAACTACGTCGCCGTGGTCGTGGAGGGCTTCGCGCTCCCACTCGTGCACACGGCCTGGGTGACGGCGCTCGCCTTCACCGTGCTCAACGCCTGGCTGCTCGTGGTCCGGATCCGCTGCGAGAACCGGGCGCTCGCCACCGTCTTCTCGGCCCCGGCCCCCGCATGAGCCCGCAGGTCGTCGTGGTGGGCGGCGGCCCGATCGGCCTGGCCTGCGCAATCGAGGCGCGCATCGACGGGATGGACGTGGTGCTCGTCGAGCCGCGCACGGGCCCCATCGACAAGGCGTGCGGCGAGGGGCTGATGCCCGGGGCTCTGGCGGCTCTGCACCGGATCGGGGTGGACCCGGCAGGCCGGCGGCTGGACGGCATCGCCTATGTGGATGCGGCGTCCCGCGTCGAACACCGTTTCGCCGACCGGCCGGGCCGCGGAGTGCGACGGACCGTGCTGCATCAGGCGCTCGCGGACCGCGCCGCCGAGCTCGGCGCCGAACGCATCCAGGCGAAGGTCACAGCGGTGTCGCAGCGCGCGGACGGCGTTGCGCTGACCCTGAGCGACGGCCAGACCGTCGACGCCCCCTGGGTGATCGCGGCGGACGGCCTCCACTCGCCGGTGCGCCGCATGGTCGGTCTCGACGGACGCGGCCAGCCGGGCACGCGCCGTCGGTTCGGGCTGCGGAAGCACTTCGGGGTGGAGCCCTGGACGTCGCTCGTGGAGGTGCACTGGTCGGATGGCGCCGAGGCGTACGTCACCCCGGTCGACGACCGCACCGTCGGCGTCGCGGTGCTCGGGGCCCGTCCGCTGGACATCGATGAGGTCATCGCCGGCATCCCCGAACTGGCGGACCGTCTGCGCGGCGTACCTGCGGTCAGCGACCCTCGCGGTGCCGGTCCGCTGCTGCAGCGCGCGCGCTCGCGGTCCCGAGGTCGGGTGCTGCTGGCGGGCGACGCCTCCGGTTACGTGGACGCGCTCACGGGCGAGGGGATGCGCGTCGGCTTCGCGCAGGCCCGCGCGGCGGTCGCAGCCGTCCACACGGGGAACACCGAACAGTACGAGCGGGCTTGGCGGACGACGACGCGCGACTTCCGCATGCTGACGTCGGCCCTGGTCGTGGCTGCGCGGTCGCGGTACCGGCCGCGCATCGTTCCGATGGCGGCCCGGCGGCCCGAACTGTTCGGCTCCATCGTGGAGCGACTCTCCCACTGATGGCCTGAATAGGCCGCTGTGAGCAGCCGCTCGTGCTGTCACTGCCCGCATTATCGGGCTCAAACGCATGCTTAGAGCCTGTGGAATCTGGTCATCCGCCGGGCCGAGCGGATAGCATGTGAGATCGAACATCAACATCCGATATTCCGAAAGGTGACACATGGACGGCTCAGCATCCAGTCCCTCCGAGGAGCCTTCGGCCGCCGGAAGCAGCATTGAACTCCGCGTCTCCGGCACGGGGCCTGTCGCTCAGCCCCAGGCCGTGAAGAAGCGCACGACCGTGACCTTCTACCTCACCGACGCCATGCGCAATCGCGCGAGGGCCGCATACCGACAGACATCGTTCAACGAGCGGGACACCAGTTGGTCCGAAATGATCAACAAGGCGCTCCTTGCGGAGGTACAGCGCCGGGAGCGCGCGTACAACGGCGGCGAGATATTCGTCGGCAACGACGATCCGTTGACGCCGGGGCGGCCGATCGGGTTCTGAGCGCGCCGAGTCCAGACGCGCCGAGCTCCCGGCACGCCGAGCTCCCGGCACGTCGGCGGCTGGGATGCCGGCGTGCCGGGAAGCGGGTCGCCGACGCTCAGTGGGCGGATGTACTCAGCGGGCGGATGTACTCAGCGGGTGTGGTGGCGGCGCTGCCGGTTGGAGGCAGCGAACGCGAGCATCACACCGAGGAGCGCCAGCAGCGCGCCCACCGCGCCCAGTCCGAGCTCGTCCGAGCCGGTGGAGGCGAGGGTCGCACTGCCGGACATCGTGCCGGCAGCGAGCGTCATGACGCCACCCGCCGATGCGCTCACCGTGCCGACTCCGTCGTTCGCGGTCAAGCTGGCCGGAGCGCTCGGAGTGGCCGGCATCGCCGGGGTCGTCGGCGTCGTCGGCGTCGTCGGAACGGTCGGCGCGGTGGCGGAGTCGGTGGTCTCACTGTCGCCGACCACCGAGATCGCGTTGCCGCCCACCGTCACCGGGACGTCGATTCCGATCGGCAGGTCGATCCCGCCGAGCAGACCGCCTCCATCGGTGCCGGTTGTCGTCCCGCCTCCGGCCGTCGCACCGCCGGTCGCCGGCGCCGCGGTGGCCGAACCGGTCGAGCCGGCGTCTCCGACGACGGCGATGACGTTACCGCCGACGGTCACCGGAAGGGCCGCATCCACGGGAGCCTGGACGCCCGACAGGATGCCGCCGTCCGAACCCGAAGCCGCCGTCGTTCCGTCGCCGGCGGCCGGAGCCGACGTCGCCGAACCCGACGACGTCGCGTCACCGAGCACCGACACGGCGTTACCGCCCGCCGTCACGGGAACCGCAGCACCGACCGGAGCCTGAATGCCCGACAGGATGCCCCCGTCCGCTCCCGCGCCTGTCGCGGTCGCCGACGATCCCGAACCGCTCGAGGGTGTGGAGGTCGCGGCGCCCGTCGACGACGCGTCGCCGAGGACCGAGATCGCGTTGCCTCCGGCCGTGACAGGCACATCCACCGCTACCGGCGCCTGGATCCCCGAGGCGATCCCGTCGGCACCGGACGACGTTGTACTGGTGCCCGCCCCCGAACCGGCCGCCGGAGCGGACGCCTCGGAGCCGGAGCTGCCCGAGTCGCCAAGGACGCTGATGGCGTTCCCGGCGACCTGGACGGGGACGCTCACATCGACGACCGCCTGGTCACCGCTCAGCACACCGCTGACGGAGTCGGGCGAAAGGGAGGCAGACGGTGCCGCGGGCGCTGCCGGAGCCGCCGCAGTGGAGTCGCTGCTCGACGCGTCGCCGAGGACCGAGACCGCCGTGCCGGAGAGGGAAACCGGGATGGAGATGCCCACGACCGCCTGGTCGCCGGTGGCGACGCCGTCGGTGCCGGAGGATTCGGCCGCGTTCGCCGCCGCCGTTCCGGCGAGCCACAGGCCGCCGACGCAGAGGGTGAACCACATCCCCCTGGATACGAACTTGTTCATGATCGAGCCTTTCGAATGAGTGATAGTCGCCCGGGCACAGGGGTGCCGGGTCATGGTCGCGTGCTGCCGGAAGGGCAGCCGGGACCCACTCAGTCGGGGCTGATGTCGTGGTCGGCGACAGGGCCGGCGGGGACGTGATCGTCCGCGGGCGTGCCACTCAGCCCGCTCCAGGCGGAGGCGGGCAGAAGGAACGTATCGGCGGTGGCCAGGGCGGAGGGCGCAGCTCCGCCCGGACCGCTCGTTCCGCCGGACGAACCGGCCGAGCCACCGGCGGGCAGCCCGCCGGTGGCATCACCGGTCGGGAGCACCGGGCCGCCGAGAGGACCGCCGGGTGACGACGAGGATGCGCCGCCCGCCCCTGCCCCAGCGACGACGGCGGGCGCCGGGTGGCCGCCGAACGCAGCCACCGCCGGGGTCAAAGCCGCGGCCGGGATGACCAGCGCAACGCTCACTGAGCCGGCGAGGGAGAGTCCGGGCACCGGGGATCCCGGCGCGGGACCGACTTCTGCCGCGGGCGCGAGCGGCGAAACGGCCGTCTCGATGGCCCCGACCACATCCGCGACCGCCTGATCGACCGTGCCGGTGACCGGCTGCGTGACGGAGGCGAGAGGAGCGGCAGGAAGCACATCGCGGACCACCGGAACCGAAGCCAGGGCCTGGTCGACCGTCGCGGTCACGGGCTCGACGACGCTGCTCACGGGCACCTGGTCGACCACGCGGTCGACGGTTTCGGTGACGGGAGTGACGACCGCCGAGACGACCTCTCGCGCGGATGCCGGGAGCACCGGTGCGACGGCCTGGGTGACCGAGCCGAGGGATGCGCCGATCTCACCGGTCACGCCCGAGACGAGCGAACCGACCGGTGTGGGAGGCGGTGCGGGCTCTGCCGCCGACGCGGCGGAGCCGCCCGCAAAGAAGCCCAGGACGGTCAGTCCGGCGCCGGCGATCAGTGATCCGACCAGCACACGCGCAGGGGTGAGGATGCTGCGGTGCGGCTCCGAGGCCCACTCCGGCATACGATCACCCCCCGACCGTTCGAGATGAGGGCGACTGTACCCCACGTTCTACTAGACAGGAAGCGCGGATTTCTCCGACCCGGCCGCGGCCCGTTCGGTTCGCGAACGTGCGCGCCGGGCCGACACGGAGGCGACCGCCACCACGACGAGCGCTCCCAGCGTCATCGCGGCCCCCACCCACAGCGGGGAGGTGTAGCCCAGCCCGGCCGCGATGGTGACTCCGCCGATCCAGGCGCCGAGCGCGTTTCCGAGGTTGAATGCCGCGATGTTCCCGCCCGAGGCGAGGGTGGGCGCGTGCGAGGCGTACGACAGGACGCGGAGTTGCAATGCAGGCACGGTGGCGAAGCCGAACGCGCCCATGAGGATGAGGGCGATGACCGCTCCGATCGGCATGCCGGCGACAAGGGCGAAACCGGCGAGAACCACCGCGAGTGCAGCGAGTAGCCAGAGCAGCGTGCCATCGATCGACCGGTCCGCGAGGCGACCGCCGACCCAGTTGCCCACGAAGAGGCCGACCCCGAACAGGATGAGCAGCCACGGCACCGCACCTGCCGCAAAGCCGGACACTCCGGTCAGCGTGTAGGCGATGTACGTGAAGGCGCCGAACATCCCGCCGAAGCCGAGCACGGTGGCCGCCAGCGACAACCACACCTGCCCGGAACGGAAGGCGGACAGTTCGCCGCGGAGGCTCGACGTCGGCCGCTCCCCCGCTGCCGACGGCACGAGGATCGCGACGCCGATCAGCGCGATCACGCCGATGACCGTGATCGCCCAGAACGTGGAGCGCCAGCCGAACGCCTGACCGAGGAGGGTGCCGAACGGCACGCCGAGAACGTTGGCCGCCGTGAGGCCCGTGAACATGACGGCGATGGCGCGCGCCTGCCTCTCGGGTGCCACCAGGCTCGCGGCGACGACGGAACCGATGCCGAAGAATGCGCCGTGGCACAGCGCCGCGAGCACCCGGCCGCCGAGCATCACTCCATAGTCGGGGGCGATCGCCGACAGCAGGTTGCCGGCGATGAACAGCACCATGAGCCCAATGAGGGCCGCCTTGCGTGGGATGCGCGTGGCAGCGGCCGTCAGCCCGAGCGCGCCCACCACGACCGCGAGGGCGTACCCGGAGATCAGCCAGCCGGCAGCGGCCTCATCGACGTGGAAGTCCGCGGCCACCTCGGGCAGCAGGCCCGCGATCACGAACTCGGTCAAGCCGATGCCGAACCCCCCGAGGGCGAGGGCGATCAGGCCAGCAGGCATGGAGGTCTCCTTCGAGAAGGTGCGAGGGGTGCGCTAGTCTGTTAGTTGCAGACGCGCTATATATAGTTGCACGCGCAACTAAATCGCGCAAGCGTCTCCGACCACGACCGACTCACGACCCGGGAGGCACCCATGGGGATCGCCGACGATGCCGTCGAGGTCCGCGCGCACGGCTGGCGCACCCTCGCAGCCCTGCACGGCTCCATCGAGGCGGAACTGGAACGCGCCCTCAGCCGCGCCGTGCAGCTCTCTGTCGTCGAGTACACGGTGCTCGACGCCCTGGCCCGTCAAGACGGCTGGCAGATGCGGATGCAGCAACTCGCCCGCGCGAGCGCGCTCAGCCCCAGCGCCACCACCCGACTGGTGAATCGCCTCGAAGACCGCGGACTGCTCACCCGCATCCTCTGCGACGACGACCGCCGAGGCATCTACACCGAGCTCACAGCGTCCGGGCACGAACTGCTCGACGCCGCCCGCCCGGTGCACGATGAAGCACTGGCCCGCGCGCTCGACAGTGCACGTCAGGTACCGGAACTCGCGCCGCTGGTGGATGCCCTGCCGCAGCTGTCGGAGTCGGAACTGGTCTCCTAGCGCAGCACCTCGACGAGGGCGATCCACGAGAACAGCACGGTCGTGACGATCGCAAGGATGGTGCCGGCGGCGACGAGGACCAAGCCGGTCGGCGACTCGGGCAACGCCACCAAGAACACCCCTCCGACCGCGTAGATCGCGGGAGGAGCCGAGAAGAGCAGGATGCGCTCCGCCGTGTACCTTCGAAACCCGGTCTGGGCCCCATCCCGCTGCACCGCCAGCGCCGACCGCACGATCACCGACGCGCACAGCGCTGTCCCCACCAGCACCTGGATGCCGTAACCGATCGGCACCTGACCGGGGATCAGCGCCGCGCAGCACAGCGCGACGCCCAGGATCAACCCGGCGATGGATGCGGCGGCCCGGGCGGCGAGACCACGCGATTCGGCGATCGTCTTGATGTTCACGGACAGCGCCACGATCAGGAGCCCGCCGAGGGCGGCGCCCGCCCCCGCTACTGCGACGTTGAACTCGGACCACGAATCGAACGGCTCCAGCATGCGGCCCAGCGTAGCGGTGCGCCTCAGGCAGGGCGTATAACGGGGGGATGGCGGACGCGATCACCAACTGGATCGACCTCTACCGGCGCGCGTGGGAGAGCAACGAGCCCGATGACATTCGGGCCCTGTTCACCGAAGATGCGAGCTACCGTACGGAGCCGTTCGCCGAGCCCTGGGACGGCTACCTCGAGATCGTCGAGGGGTGGCTGGACGCGCAGGACGACCCCGGCGCCGCCACCTTCGAGTGGCGACTGCTCGGCCAGGACGGTCCGGTGTACTTCGTCGAGGGCGTGACGGACTACCGCGACGGCCCCATCTACAGCAACCTGTGGATCATCCGCCTGGCCGCTGACGGCCGTGCGGAGGAGTTCACCGAGTGGTGGATGGAGCAGGAGCCCGATCAGGTCTGACCGGCCAGCTGTCCCAGCCACAGGCCGAGCCCGGCTGCGGCGAGCGCCAGCACGAGCATCCCGACGCCGTTGACCAGCGCGGCGCGGTACCGCCGCTGCTGCGCCAGCCGCACGGTCTCGTAGCTGGCCGTGCTGAAGGTGGTGTACCCGCCGAGGAATCCGGTGCCGAGCACGGCCCTCCACTCCGGCGGCAGCCCGTGCGCGAGCGCGAGGCCGGTCACGAGCCCCAAGAGGAACGAACCCGTCACGTTGATGATGGTCGTGCCGATGGGAAAACCGACGCGCAACCACGACCGGAGCGCTCCGTCGAGGACGAATCGCGCCACCGCGCCGACACCGCCGGCCGCGGCGACGGCGAGGACGAGCAGGGCGGTCATGCGCGGCCCCGCGCGGCCCGGCGCCGTTCGATCCCCGACGCGAGCGCGATACCGGCCACCGAGGCCGCAGCGCCGACGACGATCGTGGCAGCGGCGTACAGGATGCTGAGCCCAACGCTCTGGGCCGCGATCAGGCCATCCGTGTCCACCGCCAGTGAGCTGTACGTGGTGTAGCCGCCCAAGACGCCGGTTCCCACGAAGAGACGCACCGTCCGACGCGTGCCCTCATCCTGTCCGCGGAGCGCGAGAGCCTGCAGGAGCCAGCCGAGCGCGAAGGCGCCGGTCACGTTGATCAGGAACGTGATCAACGGCACACCGCCGACAGGCGGCACGGAGAGGGTGAGCAGGTACCGGGCAGCCGTACCCAGCGACCCCCCGAGGAAGACGAGCAGGATCGAGCGCGGCCGGAGGTGCACGGGCGCTCGGGGACGTTCGGCCGGCACTAGACCGGCGGATCTTCCCACGGGAACCGCTGGGCTCCCGGCAGCGGATTCAGCGGCACCACGATCACGGGCCGGTGCTGTCGGTGCGCCAGATGCACCGCGATGGAGCCGTTGAAGAACTCGCGCACGCTGCCGCGGAGCCCGGCCTCCCGCGTCCCGATGACGATATAACGCGCATCCATGTCCTCCGCCAGCCGGGCCAGCGACCACGCAGGGTCGCCCGCCCGCTGTTGCAGCGAGTACGGGATGCCGCGGCCATCGAGCGCCTTTCGGATGTGCGCCTCCAACTCGGGGTCGAAGTGCTTCTCCTCCGTCTCCGGGAGGTCCGGATCGTACGGGAGAGCGACCACCGTTCCGTCGACGTAGCTCGAGACGACGTAGCGGTCGGGATCGACGTTCGCGCACACGAGCGGGATGTCGAGGTCATCGGCCAGGCGCGCGGCCTGCTCCAGCACCACGAGAGGCTGGCCGGGGACCACGGCCACGAGGATTCCCCCTCTGCCGGCGATCTCGTTGCCGTTCATGCCCCTAGTGTGCACTATCACGGGTTCACTCGCGTGGAGCCGTGGAGTACGGTCGCCGTACCAGTGTCTGAGAGGAGCCCGATCCGATGGCCGACACGCCACCGCTTCCCCGGGAGCGACGCCGCACCACCCGCGGACTCCGCCCGCTGCCGGAGCTGACGAAGGACCTCGTCGCCCAGTTGCAGCGACTGGTCGCCGCAGAACTCGCGCTGTTCAAGGCGGAGATGACCGCCAAAGCGAAGGCCGCCGGAATCGGTGCCGGCCTTCTGATCGGCGCGCTCCTCTTCCTGTTCTTCGCGTTCGCCGCGCTGATCACCGCGGCGGTACTCGGGTTCGCACTCATCCTTCCCGCCTGGCTCTCCGCCATCATCGTGGGCGTCATCCTCATCGTCATCGCCGTCGTCATCGGCCTCATCGGCCTGCGCAGCCTCAAGAAGGGCATGCCTCCGGTGCCGGACGACCTCGGTAGCGAGCTGAGCGCCGACGTCAAAGCTCTGAAGGGAGAGCAGCCGTGACCTCCGAGACCATCCCTGCGGTGCACCGTCAGGGCCAACGACCGGCCGGACGTCCGCCGCTGCCGAAGGGCGCCGGGATCAATTCGCTCAAACTCGACCTCGAGGTGACCCGCGACGAGCTCGCGAGCACGCTCGACGACCTGTTCGCGACCTTCAACGTCCGGGTGCAGATCCGGTCCCATCCCGTCTTCTTCACCGGGCTGTTCCTCGCGCTCACCGGAGCTGCGGCCGGTATCGCGACTCTGCTCCTGCGGAGGCGCGGGCGTGCCGGCTGACCAGGGCGGCGTGGGCAGCGACCGCGCCAAAGCGGTTCGTCGGATCGAGGACCGCAACAGCGTCCACTGGTACCGCCTGCCGTGGGGATTCATCTTCAAGCGCACGATGCGCAGTTTCTCGACGGACCAGTGCACCGACCTCGCCGCCGGCCTCACCTACTTCGCCGTCCTGTCGCTGTTCCCCGCGCTGCTGGCGCTGGTCAGCATCCTCGGCATCGTCGGGCAGAGCAAGACCGGAGTCGACGCCCTGTTCGGGATGGTGAACGAGCTCGCGCCCGGCATGACCGACGTGCTGAAGGGGCCCATCGGGGATCTCGCCTCGTCGCCCGCCACCGGGTGGGCCCTCGCGATCGGGATCGTCGGCGCCGTCTGGTCGGCGTCGGGATACGTCGGAGGGTTCGGGCGCGCACTGAATCGCGTCTACGGAGTGCAGGAAGGCCGGACGTTCATCGCGCTCCGTCCGGTGCAACTCGGCGTGACACTGCTGGCGTTGGTGCTGGTGTCGCTGCTGGCCCTGCTGCTGGTCATCTCCGGCCCCGTGGCCCAATTCCTGGGCGGACTGATCGGGCTGAGCGACGCGTTCCAGGTCGCCTGGTCGATCATCCGCTGGCCGATCGTGGTCGTGGTGATCGTGGCCCTCGTCGGCGTGCTGTACGCCGCCACGCCGAACGTGAAGCATCCCAAGGTCCGGTGGCTGACGCCCGGCTCGATCGCCGCCATCGTGGTCCTGGGGATCGCTTCGGCACTGTTCGCCTTCTACGTCGGCAACTTCGGCAACTACGACCGGACCTACGGCGCGCTGGCCGGCATCATCGTGTTCCTGCTGTGGATCTGGATCGCGAACAACGCACTGCTTTTCGGCGCCGAGCTCGATTCCGAGACCGAGCGGGCGCGGGAGCTGATCGCCGGCATCGACGCGGCCGAGGTGCTGCGACTGCCGCTCAAGTCCGACAAAGCGCTGCTGAAGGCTCGGGAGGCACACGCCGGCGACATCCTCGCGGCCAGGGACATCCGGCGGCGTTATCGGGCGAGAGCGTGAACCTCGGTCGCAGGCTCCCTAGGCTCGTCGTATGAGCGACCAGCGACCCGGCCACGATGTCCCCGACGCGCGCGGACGCAGCGGACTGCACCAGACCGGACGCGACCTGACCGGCAATCCGGGTGTGCGCATCCGTGACGTGGAGGTCACCTCCGACGGCTGGCACGTGCTGCGACGGACGACCTTCGACTATCGCGGCCGCGACGGGGCGTGGACGACGCAGGCCCGAGAGACCTACGACCGAGGCAACGGCGCGACGGTTCTGCTCTACGACCCGGTCGGTCGCACCCTGCTGCTGTCGCGCCAGTTCCGCTTTCCCGCGTATGTGAACGGCCATCGGGACGGGATGCTGGTCGAGTCGGCCGGCGGGCTGCTCGACGGCGACAGCGCCGAAGAGGCGATCCGTCGCGAAGCCGCTGAGGAGCTGGGCGTCCGGATCGGCGAGCTGACGCACCTGTTCGACCTCTACATGAGCCCGGGGTCCGTCACCGAGCGCGTCCACTTCTACGCCGCGCCCTACACGCCGGCGGACGTCGTGGGTGGCGGCGGACTCGAGGAGGAGGGCGAGGAGATCGAGCCGGTGGTCGTGCCGTACGACGAGGCCCTCGCGTGGGTCGCCGACGGCCGCATCGCTGACGGCAAGACCGTGATCCTGGTGCAGTGGGCGGCCCTCAACCTGTTCGGCTGAGCGGGCCGGTTGCGGTCACTCAGCCGTAGCGGAGGGTGGAGCCGCTCGACTTGAGGAAGTCGATGTGCAGGTGGTTGCACGTGTCGTCGAAGGGCTTGAAGTTCGAGAGGTCCATGGATGACCGGCAGCCGACCTGACCCAGGCCCGTGCCGTCCGGGACCAGCGGGTCGAGGATGCGGATGAGCTCCACCGACTTCGCGTCGCCGCCGGTGAGCGGGGAGCCGTTGAGCAGATAGAAGTCGACCGCGTGGCCGCCGCCGTCGGCGTAGTGCGCCGAGTCGGTTCCGGCGCCCTCGATCTGGCCGGTGCAGCGACGGTTGATGTCGCTGACGCCGACCTGGTTGAAGTTGTCGAGCGCGATCGAGATGGCCTGAAGGACGCGGTAGTCGACGCCGCAGCCCGGCACGGCCTGACCCTCGGCGAGGTCGGCGATCTCCGGGATGTGGTTCGGTGTCGAGCCGACCAGGCGCCCGGATGCGACCGCGCCCATGATCTGGACGGCCAGTGCCTGCACGGTCGGCGACACGCTGGCGTTGGTCGTCGAGTCGAGCGCCTGCGGGCTCTCCTGGATGGCGAGGCCGTCACGAGCGACGACCTGGGTGACACCGCCACCGGTGAGCGTCTGCACAGCGAGGGCGGTGCGCGCCGCGCCGACGGTCGAGCCTTCTCCTGAGGTCGCGTAGGCGGGAAGCGCTGCGGTGCCGAAGAAGGCCGCCAACGCGAGCATGACGACGGCGTGGACGCCCCAGCGACGACGCTCGGGGTGCGAACTGCGCACGCGGGGGGCACGGACCGGACGTGCGGGCCGGGCGGCACGTTCGACGCGGGCCTTCGGGCTTCGCTCGGCGCGGGTCGGCTTGACGACGATGCGCTCACGGGTGCGCGGGCGGCTGCGTTCGGCCTCGAGCGCGGCTCTGCGGCTGGGGAAGGGCTGAGCGATGGTCAGCTCTTCCGGCGTCGTGAACGCGGTGACCGGGTCGTCCGAAAGTTCCGGCTGCTGATCCACATCCACCACGACGGGTGCCCTGAAAGTCCGGCGAGGCCGCACTGAAGGAGTGGACTGTGGCAAGCTGCTGGGTCTTCCTGGGGGGAGTCGGTCGGGGGCGACGCACGCTGTGGCGCGAAAAGGGTACCGACCATTTCTACCCGATTTCGCCTGGATGTTCCATCAATGCAGACGAATAGATCCCGGCCGGGGGCTCGTCCTGCGTGTTCGGGTCACGCAGGGGCCCCCCTCCGGGACCGGGACGGCGGCAGGCGCCATCCCTTGAGAATCTAGGGATGCAGTGGCCGCGAAGGGCTTCGCGGTACGGCTGATACGACCGGGTTCTCAGGCTCCGGTCAGGGGATGTCGACAACAAGTTCGACACGCCCGGCGACCTCTCGGAGGGCGACCGTTCCGCGTTCTGAGAGCTGTCGCAGACCGATCCCCGGTCGCGCAGTGTCCAGCGTCCCTCCGGACTCGATCACGACCTCCACTCCGTCGTCGCCTCGCGGCCGCAACTCGACGCTCACGGGCGAACCGTCGCCGTGCCGGACCGCGTTCGCCAGCCCCTCCGAGACGGCGTCGACCACGGCGGACGTCCGGGCCGGATCACCCAGCCGATCCCACACGCCGTCCTCGATTCGTGCACGGAGGTCGATCGCCGACGACCAGCTCTCGACGAGCGCCCGGACCTCGTCGGCAGCGTGCGGTTCCTCCTGCCCCCCGCGCAGCGCATCCCGAGCACGGCCCACGACCTCCGCAAGGCGCACGCCGGGGGTTTCCGGCCCCACCGCCCGCGTCGACGTCAGAGCGAGAGCACCAGCGATCAGCTCGGACTGGACCCCGGCGTGCAGCAGCCGCGCCAGCGACGCGCGCTCGCGGTCGTACTCCGAGCGGATGCGGGCGGCTGCGCCGACCCGCGACTGCAGCGCCCGCTCCAACTCGGCCTGGTCCTGGCGGACCCGGATGGTGAGCGAGGTGACGAACGCGACTCCCAGGGTGATCAGCGGATAGGTGAGCGCCTCGAACCAGGCCGAGGAGGGATTCTCGCCGACGAGTGTGAGCGCCAGCCCGGTCGTCACGGCCAGGACGACGCCGACGACCGAGTAGAGCACGAGCAGGAGCAGCGCCCGCGGAACGGCCCTCTGCGGGAGCGGGATGGCCGCGACCCCCGCCCCGGCGACCAGGAGGACAAGCAGTCCGGTGACCACCGGCAGCAGACTGACGGCGCCGATCTGCACGAGTGCGAACGGAAGGACGAGGGCGGTGAACAGCACGGCCGCGGTGATCGGCGGCGCAGCCCGCATCCCTCCGATGACCGACGCGGCCCACTCGCCGCGGCTGAGGCCCCGCGCCTCGGGTGGCCCGCCGGCGGAGTCGTCGTCGTAGATCCGGTGGCTGGCGGGGCGCACGACGTCTTCAGCGAGGGTGCGCAGCACGCGCGCTGCCTCCACCGGTTCCAGCCGGTGCGCAGTGGCAGTCGTCGCCGCGTCCTCCAGCGCCGAGACCACCTCGTCGACCGCCGTGCTGCGCAGTCGACGGAGCCTGTCCGCCGCGCACTCGACGTCCCGTTCCGACGCGTGCTGCGCGGCGCGCAGACGGCGGAACATCCCGCGGTGCTCGCACACCAGATCGACGCCGATCGCGATCAGAGAGAACATCACCACGACGACGACCAGGTTGATCGCCATCCGTCCGATCAGGTCGCCGGCCATCACACGGATGCCGAGCAGACCGCCCGCCTCGAGGAAGAGCAGCGGACGGGCCGCACCGACCACGGCGTAGATCGTGAACACGGCGAACGGACGCCCTCGACCCCGCACGACACGCAGCACGGCGGCACCGACGAGGAGAAGTCCGCCGAGGATCGCATGCTGCAGGGCGGCGACCGCGAGCACCGCGGCAGGGCCGCCCGTCACGTACTGGAGCCCGGACATCACGGTCAGGGCGGACGGCAACGTGACCAACCACGTCCACCAGGTGATGGCCGACCCGCTCCAGACGCGCGCGATCGAACGACGGACCGGGAGCATCGGGGATCAGAGCCCCGTCGCGGGATCGCCGAAGGTCGCCGTGTACAGGGTCGCGGCGGCGACGCGAGGGGCCGTCCGCTCGGTATTGGCGAAGCCCAGCGCGGAGAACACGCGTTCCACGCTCTTCTCGACGGCGCGCACGGTGACGTTCCGGCGACGCGCGATCTCCGCATTCGAGAGACCTGCCGCAAGCAGTCGCGTGGTCTCCAGCTGGGCGGCGGTCAGGCCGAGCAGGCGGGAGCGCGCGTCGGAGCCCCCGCTCTCGCGCCGGACCGGGCGGTCGGCGAGGACGGCCTCGGCCGCATCCACCAGCTCATCGACGGACTCCACGGCCGCTTTGTTGACGAACGAGGCGTCCGAGACCGTGCTCCGCGCCTGAACGGCGGCAGCATCCCGGGACAGGTTGCTGAGGAACATCACGGCGATATGCGGCGCGCGCTGCCGCAGGATCGTGGCGAGTTCGACGCCGTTGGGCCGCTGGCCGAGGTCGATGTCGGTGACCAGAAGATCCGGGTCGATTTGCTCGGCGATGCGCAGGGCTTCCGCCGCCGAGCCGGAGGGGGTGGCCTCGAAGCCGCGCTGCCCGAAGGCGTCGACGACGAGCGAGCGCATCAGGGCGTGGTCCTCCACCACCAGAACCCTGCGCCGCCACGTGTCCACCGCCACTCGCATAGGATAACGCGGCACGGGCGATCGACCGGCCGGACCGGCGACCCCCGTTGTGGTCCCCCGCGGCCCGCGGAGAGCCGCGCCCATCCGTTCCGTAGACTGGCTCCGAAGACCCGACGACACGGAGGATGCGCATGGGATCGAGGTGGGCCCGCCTCTCCCGCGGCATGCTCGCCTCGGGAGTCGCGATCTTCGTCGCGGCCTTGTTCCACGTCGCCGGTGGCGGAGCCGCTCCCGCACCGGTCGCGCTGGCGCTCAGCATGGCGTTCGCCACCCTCGCCTCCGTAGCGCTCACCACCCGCCGACTGTCGCTGTGGCGGCTGACCATGGCCGTCGGCGTCAGCCAGTTCCTCTTCCACGCACTGTTCTCGCTCGGCGAAGGCGGCGCGCGGTTCAGCACTCCCGGCGGGATGACGCACCTCCACACCGGCGTTCACCTCACGATGACGACGGGTGCCATGCCTGCAGCGCACGGCTCCGATCTGAGCCCATCGATGTGGCTGACGCACGCAACGGCGGTGCTGGTCACCGTCATCGCGCTGCGCTTGGGTGAGCAGGCGTTCTGGGGGCTGCTCCGGACCGCCCGAGTGCGCATCCGGCACGTGACCGACCGTCTCGTCGTCGTCCCGGTCGCGGTCGGTCCGCGGATCACGGCGGCGCCTGCGGAAGCCGAGCCGTCGCGACTGCGAGACCTCGGGCTCCCCCTCGCCCGGCTGCGGCACCGCGGACCGCCGGCGGTCGCCGGCGCGTTCTGACAGCGACCCGGGAGGCCCGGGCGTCGCTGCGACACGCGCACGCGCACACGCACACGCCTACCGACGATCCGATCACAAGGGACCTCCCATGAAAAAGACCACGTTCGCCGCGTCCATCGCGGCGGCATCCACCGCTCTGCTCCTCGCCACCTCACCGCTCGCGGCGAGCGCGCACGTCCACGTCGACCCCGGAACGGCGACGCCGGGCAGCTACACGAACCTCACTTTCAAGGTGCCGACCGAGTCGGCGACGGCCGGCACGGTCAAGCTGGTCGTCGACCTACCGACCAAGACACCGTTCACGTCGGTGAGCTACCTCCCGCTCGCGGGATGGACGACCACCGTCGACACCGAGAAGCTCGCCGAGCCCGTGAAGACGGACGACGGCACGATCACGGAGGCGCCCATCCGCGTCACCTGGACGGCCGACACCGGCGTCCAGATCGCGCCGGGACAGTTCCAGCAGTTCACGGTGTCGGCGGGTGCCGTTCCGGACACCGGTTCCGTCGCGCTTCCGACCCACCAGTACTACTCCGACGGCACCGTCGTCGACTGGGATCAGCCGACTCCCGCCTCCGGTAAGGAGCCCGAGCATCCCGCGCCGACCCTTTACATCGACGACCCGGCTCCCGCAGAGGGTGGTGCGCCGGCGCTCGTGGCGACCTCCACGCCGAAACCCGAGTCTGCGACAGCGGGGACGACGGCGACGGTCGTCTCCCTTGCGGTGGGCGTCGGCGGTCTCGCGCTCGGAGCGATCGCACTGGTCATCGCCGTGTTCGCCCTCACTCGGGTGAGCCGCAGCCGCGAGCGTAAGGTGCAGGGATGAGGAACAGGCTGATCGCCGCGGCCGCCGGTATCGCCGCGGCCGCCGCCCTCGCGCTGGCCCCCGCGGCCGCCGCCGACGCGCACGACTATCTCGTCGGCAGCGACCCGTCCGCCGACTCCACGGTGACGTCTCAGCTGGATTCGGTGTCACTCACCTTCAACGACCGCGTGCTGGATCTGTCGGGCAACGGCTCGACGAACCTGCTGACGGTCACCGGCCCCGACTCCGGCACCCGCCACTTCGAGACCGGATGCGCGACCGCGGCCGACACGAAGCTCAGCGCACCCGTCGCGCTCGGCTCCGCCGGCACGTACACGGTGACGTACCAGATCGTCTCCGCGGACGGACACACGGTGTCGTCGTCGTACACGTTCACCTATCAGCCGCCTGCCGGGGCCACCGCCGCGGACGGGTCCGCGTCGACGCCGTGCGGAGCCACCACGACCCCGAGCTCGACATCGGCTCCGGCGGCGACCGGCTCAGGGAGTGGGGCCACCTCGCCCGCCACGGCTACCGCGTCCACCCCCCAGCCGACCGCCGCCGCGGGGAGCGGCACTGATCTCGGCCTGGTGATCGGCATCGCGATCGCCATCGTCGTGCTGGCGATCATCGGAGTGGTCATCGTGCTGCTCACCGCTCGCCGCAAACCGCCGACGACGACCGAGACACCCGACTCGGAGGAGCCGAAGGAGTGAGGGCTCGCCGCGGCGCGCTGGCTCCCGACGCGCGCCGTGGCGACCTGCGAAGGTCCACCCTGGGACTATCCGCGCCGGGATCGCTGGCGTAACGTTCGCGCATGGCCAGACAGAGTGGTGACCAGCAGACCTCGGACTTCCCGGACCTCGTCCCCGAGGGTCAGATGGATCCGGACATCGTGCCGGTGACACTGCCTGAGCCCGACTCGGTCGACGACGGCGACGAGGAAGACGGTCGCCTCTAGTCGGTCGGGTCCCCCGACTCCCCCGACTCGCCGATCTGGCCCTCTTCGGGGTCGTGCGCTGTCAGGTCGGCGCTCGTGTACTGGCGCTCGCCCGGGTCGAGGTCTTCGCGCTCGTCGTCGCCGTTGGCTCTGGGATCCGACATGGTGTCCTCCGTCACTGTTTGATGGGTTCGCTTTCGGACGGTAGCCCTCGGCCGCGTGGACCGACAGGGGTGCTGGGCCAGCGGACGCTCACCGGGGGTTGAGCAGTCGCCCAGTTCCGTACGGCAGGGTATGCCTCGTGGAGATCGTGGTCGACGTCGTGCTCGTGGTGCTCGGCATCCTTGCCGTCGCGGCCGGCTGGAGCAAGGGCGCCATCCGCGCTGCCGGGACGCTGGTCGGGCTGGGCCTCGGGCTGTGGCTCGGGCTGACACTCGCTCCCATCGTGGTCGACTGGTTCGCTGCGTTCGGGTTCAGCGGGGTCACCGAGCGCTCCGTGGTGGCCGGCATCGTTATCCTGGTCTGCGCCGGAGCGATCTACGCCATCGCCGGCGCGCTGGCCTCCATCATCGGCAAGCTCTTGCGCCGAGGACCGGTCCGGTGGCTCGACTCTCTCGTCGGCGCGATCCTCGGTCTTCTGACCTGGGGGGTCGTCGTCTGGCTGCTCGCCGGGTTCGCCCTGGCGACCAGCCTGGCCACGGTGGTGCAGGCCGCGAACTCGTCGCGCGTCGTCGCCACGCTGAACGGCATGGCGCCCCTGCCCTCCTCGGCCGTCCTGGGTGCGGTCGACGATGCGCTGGCCGGTGCCGGGCTGCCGAAGGTCTTCGCGGGTGCGGAGGCGATCCGCGCGGTCCCCGAACCCGACCCCTCGGTCCCGGCCTCGGTCGCCCGGTCGGAGCAGTCCGTGGTCACCGTGCTCGCATCGAAGCCCGCTTGCGGCGTCGACTCCGAGGGCACGGGATGGGTCCTGCAGCGCGGTCGCGTGGTGACCAACGCGCACGTGGTCGCCGGGGCCTCGTCCGTCGTCGTCCGGATGTCCGGGAGCACGAGCGTGGAGCGGGCGACGCTCGTCGCCTTCGACCCGTCGCGCGACCTCGCCGTGCTCGACGTGACCGACCTCACCGCACCGGCGCTCGACGTCGGCCCCGACCTGACGGCGGGCGCCCCCGCCTATGCCGTGGGATACCCGGGCGACGGCCCGTTCACCGTGTCTCCGCAGCGTGTGCGCGACCGCGTCACCGCACGCGGAACCGACATCTACCAGAGCGGGAGCGTCGATCGCGACATCTACTCGCTGCGCGGCGTCGTCCGCCCCGGAAACTCGGGGGGACCCCTGCTCGACCAGAACGGACAGGTCGCGGGAGTCGTGTTCGCCCGGAGCGCCACCGACGCGGACACCGGCTACGCGCTGACCCTGGCCGAGCTCCGGCCCGTGCTGTCGTCCGTTGGCTCTGCCCCGATCAGCTCCGGCGCCTGCTCGGCCGGCTGAGCGACGCTCTCGCACGACGCCTCCGGTCATGGTTGGCTGGTGCCATGAAGGCTGTGACCTACTCCGCGACCGGTGATTCCGACGTTCTGACCTTCGGCGAGCGCGAAGAGCCCCATGCCGGCCCCGGCGAGGTGCGCGTGCGCATCCACGTGTCCGGCGTCAACCCCACGGACTGGAAGGCACGGAAGGGCAGCGGATCGAAGCAGCTTCCCCGGCCTCAGGTACCGAACCAGGACGGGGCAGGGGTCATCGACGAGGTGGGCGAGGGAGTGACCGGCTTCGCGGCCGGCGACCGGGTGTGGGTGTGGGACGCCGCCTACCAGCGCCCGGACGGCACGGCTCAGGAACTCGTCGTCCTGCCTCAGAACCTCGTGGTCGCCCTCCCCAAGGACGTGAGCTTCGACGAGGGCGCGTCGTTCGGCATCCCGGCCCTGACCGCCCACCGGGCGCTCACCTCGTACGAGCACGCAGCCGCCGAGCTGACGCCCGGATCGCTGGACGGCCGCACGGTGCTGGTCGCCGGAGGCGCGGGCGCGGTGGGCCACGCCGCCATCCAGCTCGCCGTCTGGGCGGGAGCGACGGTCATCGCCACGGTCAGCAGCCACGACAAGGCCGAACTGGCCCGCGCCGCGGGAGCGCACCACGTCGTCAACTACACCGAGCCGGACACCGCGCAGGCGATCGGTGCCCTCGCACCACGTGGCGTCGACATCGTGGTCGAGGTGAACGTGGCCGCGAACGCCGAGCTCGACGTGAAGGTCACGAATGCGAACGCCACAATCGCGAGCTACGCCGACGCGCCCGGCGCCGACTCGGTGACCATCCCGGTGCGCCCGAGCATGGCCAAGAACCTGCGCTGGCAGTTCCTCCTCACGTACACCGTGGCATCCGAGGCCAAGGAGGCCGCAGTCCGCGCGGTGTCCGCGGCGGCAACCGACGGCGCGCTGCGGGTGGGCGCCGACCACGGCCTCCCGATCACGCGATTCCCGCTCGACCAGACCGCGGCGGGCCACGACGCCGTTGAGGGCGGCGTCGTGGGCAAGGTACTCATCGACGTGGCTTGAGCGCCTGCACGATCAGGGCGACGACGGAGGCGGCGGCGATCGCCGCGGAGTAGCCCAGCGCGGTCGGCAGCAGGCCGATGATTCCGATCAGCTCACCCGCGACCAGGGCCGGAAGCCCGTATGCGAGGTAGCTGACCAGGAAGATCCCGGCGAAGAGTTCGGCGCGCTGGTCGTTCGGAGCGAGTGGCGCGAGGATGCGCAGCATCCCCGAGAACCCGGCCCCGAAGCCGCCACCGGCGACGGTCGCTCCGACGAAGAGCAGCGGCAGGACGGCGGCGCCGATCCCGACCGCGGCCACCGCGACGCCGACCAGGATCGCCGCCATCGACCACACGACCGTGGTCCGCGCGACCGCGCGGGTGAGAAGCAGGCCGGCCACCGCGCCGACGGCCGGCGGGACGGCGACGATCGCGCCATTCAGGAGCCCGCTGTCGAGGTGGAAGATGCCGTGGAGGATGGACGGAGACAGTCCGATGAAGAGGCCCGCGAGCATCCAGGTCGCGATGAAGAGCGGGAGCGCACCGATGAACTCGCGGCGGGCGGCAGCGGGGATCAGCAGGCGCGGGATGAGCGACCGGACCGCTCCAGGGCGACGCACCACCGTCTCCGGCGAGGCCACGATCACCAGGATTCCGGCGGCGAACAGCAGCGCCAGGGTGATGAACACCAGGGTGGTCGGCTGCGGAACGAACTGCACGGCGAGACCGGTGAGGAATGCACCGATCGCGATGCCGCCGACGGGTGCGGTGCTGCCGATGGTGGCACCGAGCTTCTTCTGCTTCTCCGGGGCCAGCTCGACGAGCGCGGCGGTGAAGGTGCTCATCGCGGCTCCCGTCGCGACGCCCTGGATGGAGCGGGCGCCGATGATCCAGCCGATGTCCGGGGCGAAGAGGAACACCAGCATCGCCACGACCTGCAGCGCGAGTGCGCCGATCAGCACCGGGCGACGCCCGATGTGGTCGGACAGCGAGCCGGCGATCAGGAGGGTGATGAGCAGCGTCACGGCGTAGATGGCGAAGGCCACGGTGAGCAGCCACGGCTGGAACCCCCACTCCTGCTCGTACAGGACGAAGAGCGGGCTGGGAGCGCCGACCGCGAGCGCCACGGCGACGAAGGCGAGCGCCGTGCCGGCGAAGGCGGCAGTCGGGCGAAGCCGGAACGGACCGCCGGACTTCCGGACGGCGGCCGGCCGGACGGCGAGCATGCCCCCGGTGCGGGTCTCTTCGGCTGTAGTCATGTCGGCTCCTTAAAGCAAATAGGATTGCTTTTGCGACTATAAGTGCGGGACTGTTAAAAAGCAACAAGATTTGCTTTAAGCTATTCCTATGGATACCACGACCACACCGTCCAAGCGCACGGGCGGCCGCAGCGCGGCGGTCATCCACAACGTGCGGACCGCCGTCGAAGAACTCGTCGAAGAAAAAGGTCAGGACAGGGTCACCGTCCCGATGATCGCCGAGCGCGCCGGCGTCAATCCGACCAGCATCTACCGACGCTGGGGCGACCTCCCCACGCTCATCAACGACATCGCGACGTACCAGCTCGACCCCGAGCGCCCGCTGCCCGAGAACGGCGACCTGCGCAGCGACCTCACCGCCTGGACGCGCGAAATCGTCGACCACTACCGAAACCCGGTCAATGCAGCGCTCCTGCGCGGCGGTGCCTCGGCTGCCGGCGAGCAGCAGTCGTACTGCCTGCGCAACCGCCGCATCGAGGCCAACATGCTGCTCGGGCGCTACCCCGACACCGCGGTCACCGCCGACGACATCCTCGACGTCGTCATCGCGCCCGTCATCTACCGCGTGATCTTCCTGCCCTGGACGCTGGAGGACACCACCGCCGAGCACCTGGTCGACCGGCTGTTCAACTAACGCTCTCACCAGGCGGTAAGGTCGGGAGGCGATGCGCCAGGAACCGACCAGCGAGGAACGCGCCGCGGCCCGCTCCGGCTGGGCCGTCGGCATCGCGACGGCACTGTACGGAATCTCCTTCGGCGCGCTCGCGACCGCCTCGGGACTCGACGTCTGGCAAGCGTGCGTCCTCAGCCTCGTCATGTTCAGCGGTGGGTCCCAATTCGCCCTGATCGGCGTGCTCGCGTCGGGAGGGGTCGCGGCTGGCGGCACCGCCATCGCGAGCGCCGCGCTGCTGGGCGTGCGCAACTCCTTCTACGCACTGCGGCTCTCGCGGGTCATCGGCCCCGGGTTCTGGAGGCGCGCGGGTGCCGTGCAGCTCACCATCGACGAATCCACCGCCGTCGCCATCGCGCAGAAGGAGCCGAGGGCGCAGCGCATCGGCTTCTGGGTGACCGGGCTGGTCGTGTACATCGGCTGGAACCTGATGACCCTCGCCGGAGCGCTGCTCGGCAACCTGATCGGAGACGTGAAGGCCTACGGGCTCGACGCGGCAGCGGCCGCCGCCTTCCTCGGCCTGCTCTGGCCCCGGCTCAAGGCACGACAGACCCAGGCGGTCGCGGTCGCCGGTGCTTTCGTCGCGACCCTCCTCACACCGTTCCTGATGCCCGGCCTCCCCGTGCTGGCGGCCGCCGTCGTCGCCGTCGTGATGGGGGTGCTCAACGTGTTCGGTCGTCGCGACGATCCGCCGCATCCCGAAGCGATCCCCATGGAGCGGGAGGTGGAACCGTGACCACCTGGCACGTCATCCTCCTCGGATCGATCGCGGTGCTCGCTCTCAAGGCGATCGGCTGGATGGTCCCGCCGAAGGCACTCGACCATCCCACCGTGGCCCGCGTCAGCGACCTCCTGACCGCGGCGCTGCTCGCTGCGCTGATCTGCGTGCAGACCCTCGGCGCCGGTCAGTCGCTCCAGCTCGACGCGCGCCTTCCAGCGGTCGCGATCGCGGCGGGACTCTACGCGCTGCGGGTCCCGTTCATCATCGTGGTGCCGGCCGCGGCCGTGGTCGCCGCACTCATCCGCTTGCTCACGTAGCCACCGCCGAGCGGGTGTCGGCGGCCGCACATACCGTGACGCTGTGAGCGCATCCTGGCACCCCGTGGCGAACGCGCAGCCCTCGGAGTGGCTGCTGCGCCAGGGTTCGCTCGGAGCGCCGTACGGCGTGATCCGCCGGTTCGCGTTCGGGGACCCGAATCGGCCGGACGTGTGGTTCCGCGCCGTCACCTGGGCGCCGACGTCGGAGGGGCGCGAGCTCATCGGATGGTGCCGAACGCTGGAGGCGGCCGCTGCCGCTGCCTGGGACCACCGCTGCGCCGCGGAGTCATGGCGTCACCATCTGGCGGCCCGGCGGACCGACGCGGCGACGATGGCTGCTCAGCGCCCGTCGGCGGCAGAGATGGTGCGCTTCTACCGCGCCGCACTTCGTCGCGACGCGCCCGTTTCCGTCTGACGGACGGCTCCACGGAGTCTGCACCGATCGGCATATCCGTGCTGGCCCGGATGCCGCGAATGTCGTGCCGGACCTAACCTGATGCTGTCTCGGCCAGGGGGAACCGATCCCGTCGGGGGACGGATCGGGAAAGGGGCCGGAGCGCTCAGCGCTCCGGCCCCTTTCGTGTTCACACGAGGGTGCGAACGGGAGTTACTTGGTCAGCGGCTCCAGGGTCGGGTCGTTGGCGTACGCCTCGGCCGCGTTCTCCTTGGTGACGATGACCGGCTTCAGCAGGAAGGCCGGGACGACCTTCTTGCCGTTGTCGTACGACTTGTCGTCGTTCGTGGCCGGCTTCTTGCCCGCCTGCAGGTCCTTGACCATGTCGATGGCCTGCTTGACGAGGTTGCGGGTGTCCTTGTTGATGGTCGAGTACTGCTCGCCCGCCATGATGGACTTGACCGACTCGGCCTCCGAGTCCTGACCGGTGACGGTCGGGACCGGCTTGCCAGCACCCTTCACCGAGGTGATGATGGCGCGGGCCAGGGTGTCGTTCGGCGACAGGACGCCGTCGAGCTCCGCCGAGGCGTAGTTCTTGGCGAGCAGGTTGTCCATGCGGGTCTGCGCGTTCGCCGGCAGCCAGCCCTGGGTCGAGGTCTGCTTGATGTCGGTCTGGCCCGAGACGACCTTCAGGGTGCCGTCGTCGATCTTCGGCTGGAGGACCTTCATCGCACCGTTGAAGAACACAGCCGAGTTGGCGTCGTCCGGCGAACCGGAGAAGAGCTCGATGTTGAAGTTCTTCTTGTCCGGGAACTTGGCCTTCATGCCGTCGAGGAGGGCCTGACCCTGCAGCTCGCCGACCTTCTCGTTGTCGTACGCGACGTAGTAGTCCACGTCGTTCGTGTTCAGGATGAGGCGGTCGTACGCGATGACGGTCGCGCCGGCGTCGTGCGCGGCCTTGGCCTGCGCGGCGAGCTGGCCACCGTCGACGGCGCCGATGATGACGACCTTGGCGCCGTTGGTGATCATCGACTGGATCTGCGACTGCTGGTCGGAGACACCCGAACCACCGGCGTACTGGACGTCGCCCTTGAAGCCGGCCTCCTTGAGACCGTCGGTGAACAGGCCACCGGCGAGAACCCAGTTCTCCGACGTCTTAGTCGGAAGGGCGACACCGATGGTGGAGTCCTTGGCGAAGCCGGACGCGGAGCTGCTGTCCGAACCGGAGCGGCTCGACGAGCAGCCGGTCAGGGCGAGCGCGGCGGCAGCTGCGACAGCCACTGTCGCGAGTGCGATTTTGCGCATTGCGTTTCTCTTTCTCTGTGTGTGATTGGTGCAGGGGAAGGTGAAGCTCAGGTATTCAGGAGGTCAGCGAGCGGGAGCTGTCCTCGGCGGAGTCGCCGGTCGGTACCACTGCGGGCTGGTCGGCGCCGGCGGCGTCGGCCTGCTGCGTCTTGTCGCGGTTGAACATCCTGCCGATCAACGACGGGCCTCCGCGACGCTTGGAGTAGACGTCCACACCGACCGCGATCAGCAGCACGAGGCCCTTGATGATCTGGACCTTGTCACTGGTGACACCGAGCAGCTGGAGGCCGTTGTTCAGGACCGCGATGACCAGACCACCGATGATGGAGCCGGCCACGGTTCCGATACCGCCCGAGACCGCGGCGCCACCGATGAACACGGCCGCGATCGCGTCGAGCTCCCAGCCGAGGCCGTCCTGCGGGCCGGACGACACCGAGCGGGCGACCGCGATCATGCCCGCAAGGGCCGCGAGGACCGACATGTTCATCATGACGAAGAAGTTGATGCGCTTGATCTTGACGCCCGAGAGCTCCGCGGCGTGCCAGTTGCCGCCGACCGCGTAGATGTGGCGACCGAAGATGGTGCTGCGGGTGATGAACGAGTACAGGATGATCAGCACGCCGAGGATCACACCGGCGACGGGGAACGAGGTGCCGACGCGGCCGCTTCCGAACAGCACCGCAGCGTAGATGACGACGGCGTCGAGGATGATGACCTTGAACACGCTGACCCACAGCGGAGCCTTCTCGGAGCCCATCTTCGTCTGCTTGCGGCGGGTGCGGACCTCGGCCAGCGCGATCACGACGGCGATGAGGATGCCGAGCAGCAGGGTGGAGTTGTTGAAGCCGGTGTTCGGCCCCCACTCCGGCAGGAAGCCGCCACCGATGAAGGTGAAGCCGTCGGGGACGGGGATCGTGTTCGCGCTGCCGATCAGCTGGTTCAGGCCGCGGAAGATGAGCATGCCGGCCAGGGTGACGATGAACGCGGGGACGCCGACGTAGGCGACCCACCAGCCCTGCCACGCGCCGATCAGCACACCGACGACCAGGCCGAGGACGATTGCGAGCGGCCACGGCACGTTCCAGTCGGTCATCGACTTCGCGACGATGATGCCGACCAGGGCGGCCACCGATCCGACCGACAGGTCGATGTGGCCCGCGATGATGACCATCACCATGCCGATGGCCAGGATCAGGACGTAGACGTTCTGATTGACCAGGTTGATGAGGTTGACCGGCTCGAGCGTGGTGCCGCCGGTGAGCACCTCGAACAGCAGGATGATGACGACGAGGGCGCCGAGGATGCCGAACTGCCGACCGGTGGACTGGCCACCACCGAACATCTTGCCGAGGTCGCGGAGACCGCCGGACTTCTTCTTCTCGGGAATCTGTGTGGTCATGGCTATCGGGCAATCCTCTTCTTGGCGGACGTCATGCTTTTCAGGAGAGTCTCGGGGGTCGCCTCCGCGATGGGAAGCTCGTCGGTGATCTGACCCTCGAAGATCGTGTAGATGCGGTCGGAGATGCCGAGCAGCTCCGGAAGCTCGGAGGAGATGACGATGACGCCCTTCCCCTGCGCGGCGAGCTGCTGGATGATTCCGTAGATCTCGAACTTGGCGCCGACGTCGATACCGCGCGTCGGCTCGTCGAGGATGAGGACGTCCGGGTCGGTGAACATCCACTTGGCCAGGACGACCTTCTGCTGGTTGCCGCCGGAGAGCGTCGAGACTCCGCGGTCGACGTCGGGCGTCCGGATGCGGAGCAGCTTGCGGTACTCGTCGGCGACCGCGTACTCCTGGAGGTCATCCACGACACCGCGCTTGGCGATCTTCGACAGCTTGGCGGCGACGACGGACTGCTTGATGTCGTCGAGGAGGTTCAGCCCGAGCACCTTGCGGTCCTCGCTCACGTAGGCCATACCGTTGTCGATGGCCTCGGAGACGTTGCGGACCTGGATCTCCTTGCCGTCCTTGTAGATCTCACCGGAGACCCAGTTGCCGTAGGAGTGGCCGAAGACGCTCATGGCGAGCTCCGTGCGGCCGGCGCCCATGAGGCCGGCGAAACCGACGATCTCGCCGCGGCGGACGTAGAAGCTGGAGTTCTTGACGACAAGACGGTCCGGCACCTGCGGGTGCTGCACGACCCAGTCGCGCACTTCGAAGAACTTCTCTCCGATGTCGGGGGTGCGCTCCGGGAAGCGGCTCCCGAGCGTGCGGCCGACCATGCCGCGGATGATGCGGTCCTCGTCGACGCCGTCGGCCTGGACGTCGAGCGTCTCGATCGTGTGGCCGTCGCGGATGATGGTGATCTGGTCGGCGATCTGCTCGATCTCGTTGAGCTTGTGGCTGATCATGATCGAGCTGACGCCCCGGCCCTTCAGCCCGACGATGAGGTCGAGGAGGTGCGCCGACTCGGCCTCGTTCAGCGCGGCGGTGGGCTCATCGAGGATGAGCAGCTTCACCTGCTTGTTGAGCGCCTTGGCGATCTCGACCAGCTGCTGCTTGCCGACGCCGATGTTCTTGATCTGCGTGTCGGGGTCGTCGTCCAGGCCGACCCGGGCGAGGAGTTCGACCGCTCGGGTCTTCGCCTCGTTCCAGTCGATGACTCCGAACCGCCCCGGCTCGTTGCCGAGGAAGATGTTCTCGGTGATCGACAGCTCGGGGATCAGCGCGAGCTCCTGGTGGATGATCACGATGCCCTGCTGCTCGCTCGACTTGATGTCCTTGAAGCGCATCACGTCGCCCTGGTAGACGATGTCGCCGGAGTACGTGCCGTACGGGTAGACGCCGGAGAGAACCTTCATGAGGGTGGACTTCCCCGCACCGTTCTCGCCGCAGATCGCGTGGATCTCGTTAGCGTGCACGGTGAGGGAGACATCCTCCAGCGCTTTGACCCCAGGGAACTCCTTGGTGATCGCGCGCATCTCGAGGATGACTGCGTTCGACGGCATCGTCGCTCCTTGCGGGCTCGGGAATGTATGTGCCTAAGTAGTAAACGCTATCTTCTGGGTTGTCGTCAAATAGTGAAGACAACGATGCGATAACAGTCAGTCGTTGCCGGCGAGCGCGCCCTTGATGACGATCGCCGCCGCACCGAGCGACTCTGCGCGGTCGCCGAGGGATGAGACCCGCACTGTGGTGGTTCCGGCGATGATCGGCAACGCATTGTGCTGGATTCCGCGCCGGATCGGGTCGAGGAGAGCATCCCCCAGCCCGACGAGCGGACCGCCGATCAGGACGAGCTCGGGGTTGATCACGTTGGCGATGTTTCCGATCGCCTGGCCGATCGCCGTGCCGGCATCGCTGACGACACGCAGCACCGCCGGGTCCTGCGCGAGTCCCCGCCGCAGGATGTCGGCGGTGGATGCGGCGCGGCCGGCTCCCCGCCCGAGCGACTCCAGCATGACGCTCGTGGAGGCGACGGTCTCGAGGCAGCCGCGGTTGCCGCACCGGCAGATCACGCCGTGCTCGGCGACGGGAGTGTGACCGAGTTCCCCCGTGATGCCGAGGAACCCGTAGTACGGCTGGCCGTTCAGGATCAGGCCCGCGCCGATCCCGGTGCCGATCTTGACGAAGATGAGATTGCGCTCCCCCCGGTTGGCGCCCCAGGTCACCTCGGCGAGCGCCCCCAAGTTCGCGTCGTTGTCCACGACGACCGGGAACCCGAACACGTCCTCCAGCTCGCGCCGGGTGATCCCGACCCATTCCGGAAGGATGGCGCCCTGCAGCACGGTGCCGGTCCGGCGGTCGATGGGGCCCGGGATGCCGACTCCGACGGCGAGCACGGACTCCCGGTCGTGGCCCCCTTCCACCAGCATCCGGTCGAGCAGGGTGGACGCCTCCCCCACCGCCCCCAGCACGTCGTAGCCGGGTTCGAGGGCGACCTGCTCCTCCGCGAGGACGTCGTAGCCGAGGGTCGTCAGCACGATGCGGACGTGTCGCCGGCCGAAGTCGACCCCCACGGCGATGTCGCCGGTATCGGTGAGCTGGACCAGGAGAGCGCGCCGCCCACTGGACGTCACGGGACTGGTCGCGACGACACCCTTGGTCGCCATGTCGCGGACGATGTTGGACACGGTGGCGGTGGACAGGCCGGTCCCGCGCGCCAGCTCAGCCTGGGTGGACGGTCCGTTGGCAAGGAGGAACTCGACGAGTCGCTCCTGGTTCAGATGCCTCAGTGCGCCCTGCGACCCGGGATTGCGTGCGCCACGAGGGATCAGCCCCTGAGTGGCGGTCATGACGTCAAGAGTGAATGATCAACGTGTTGGAGTCAAGCTGTGAACGCAATCGTCCACCCCGCGATCGGGTGACCCCTAAGAGGTTTCGAGGTCCAGTCGGATCAGCCACTGCTCAAAGTTCGGATCCACCAGGAATACGTCTCGAGTGAACCCAATGCGTTCGAAGCAAAGCTGGCTAGCAGCATTCCGCCGATGAATGTTCGCGCTGACGATCACATGCTCAAACTCAGGCGGAACAGCAGATGCAGCCAGATCTAACGCGTGCTCCACTATGTGCGAGCCGAGGTGAGCACCGCGTATCTCCACCGCGCGGGCGACGACCAGTATGTGGACAAATTCCTCGCCAAGGTGCTCAACGGCCGCGACCGCCCGCAACTCACCGCCGTCAAATCCAAGGTCGAGAGTCCGAGTCGCACCGAGCGGTGGCTTCTGATCGCGTATCCATCGCTGAACGTCATGTTCCCATGGGAAAGGGTGCGGCACACGCCAGTCGCGCTGTCTGTGGACAGTGCAGGTGAACGATTGAAGGAGCGTCCGATCAGCTCGTCGGGCCAAGCGCCAGGATAGGTTCACACTTGAACAGGCTTCCGAACTGCACGGCGCCCGACGGCTTCAGTCGAGGCAAGCCTTCGCAGACGCTGCTTTTCCCTTTCCGTCCGCTCCGGGCTCAGCGAACGCAGGAAGGCTTGTCGCTCAAGGTGATCAACCTGGCTCTGTGCAGTAGGGAGCACTTCGAAGAACGCACTGGACTCCCGTATCTGGCAGAACAGCCAGAGCCCGTCTCCTTGCCCTAGAGACCAATAGTCGAGCAATGAGCGCGGCAGATCCATTTCCGCAGTTTCGCCCTCCGGTGTGGATTCTTCCACGCGCGCTATCCGCGAGGTTGCCGACTTCACAGTGGCATAGACCAGGATTGAACTCCATGCGGCTTCGTGAGTTCGAAGCGCCCGCAACGTCGCCCGAGTCAGCTCTTGATAAACCGCCCCCGTCGTATCGCGATCAGTCCAGTCGGACGAGCGAACAGCCTCGCCATACTGCAGCTCCAGCTCGGTAGCTTCAGCGAGCAGCGCGTCCGCCAACTCACCGAAATCTGCCCTTCGGGCGTACGCGGCGATAACTCCTAAGACGCTGTGAACTGTGTCCGTTCCACGTGCTCGCCCATCCTCCCGCCGCTGGACGCGAACCCCCTCCGTCGCTCGGCCACGACCCTTCATGGTGCGATATCTCGCGCGTGTGGGATCAGAGGTCGGATCGTTCGCTCGGACCACTGTCTGCCACGTAACTAAGGGAATAGGCGCCTCAGTTTGGACGTCGTCCACGGTTGCCATGCGTCAACCCTACCTGAAGGGTCGTTTCAACCTCTCTGATCTCCCACGAATTTCCAGGTAGGCCGTCCTGACGGCCCGAGAGGCAACCGCCCCTCACGGACGAGGTTCGGCTGGGATGATGGGACCATGCCCATCCTGAACAAGGACATGCAGGTCTGCATCTCGCTGGCCGGTCGTCCCAGCAACATCGGCACCCGCTTCCACAACTTCCTGTACGACGAGCTCGGCCTGAATTTCGTCTACAAGGCATTCACCACGGACGACCTCGAGGGCGCCGTACGCGGCATCCGGGCGCTCGGCATCCGCGGATGCTCGGTGTCGATGCCGTTCAAGGAGGCGATCATCCCCCTGGTCGACAACCTCGAAGCGTCCGCCGTCGCGATCGAGTCGGTCAACACGGTCGTCAACGAGGACGGCCTGCTCACGGCATCCAACACGGACTACGAGGCAGTGGCCCAGCTGCTCGCCGAGCACGAGGTCGACCCGGCTCAGCGTGTGCTGCTGCGCGGTTCCGGCGGGATGGCGAAGGCCGTGGTCGCCGCGTTCCGCGGCGCCGGATTCGACGACCTCACGGTGCTGGCGCGCAACGCGGACGCAGGTCCCGCGCTGGCCGAACGCTACGACTACCAGTGGGTCGCCGAAGAACCGGAGCCGGACTTCGACGTGATCGTCAACGTCACCCCGCTCGGGATGCGCGGCGACTCCGAGTCCGTCCTCGCGTTCGGCGAAACCGTCATCGAGCGCGCCTCCACCGTCTTCGACGTCGTCGCCTTCCCGTCCGAGACCCCGCTGATCGTCGCCGCGCGAGCATCCGGCACGGCCGTCATCACGGGCGCCGAGGTCATCGCGCTGCAGGCCGCCCGCCAGTTCGAGCGCTACACCGGAGTCGTGCTGACGCCCGAGCAGGTCGCGCAGGCCTCGGAGTTCTCTCGCGCGGAGTGACGCTCGAGGGCTGGTCGAGTGGCGGAGCACGGTGATGCGCACGACCCCGCTCGGGGAGTAGCTTGAGCCCACGGACGTGAGGGAGCGTGGCGGCAATGGGCATCGGAAGCGGCATCTTCATCTTCGTCGTGGGGCTCATCCTCGCCTTCGCGCTGCAGGTGCAGGTGAGTTGGATCGACCTGAAGACGACCGGATACATCCTGATGGGCGCTGGCCTGGTCGTGTTCGTGATCTCGCTGACCTTCGCATTGCGCCGCCGCCCGCGGACCACCATCCGCCGGGAGATCGTCGACCCGGCCACCGGCGAGAGGGTCGAGCGCAGGACCGATGAGTACTGAGTCGCCCGCCTACAATTGCCGGGTGTCAGACGACGTCCTCGCGCTCGAGAACCAGGTGTGCTTCGGTCTCGCCGTCGCCGCCCGCAGCGTCATCGCCCTCTATCGTCCGGTGCTGGAGCCGCTCTCGCTGACGCATCCGCAGTACCTGGTGATGCTCGCCTTGTGGGAGCAGGAACCGCGCTCGGTGAAGAACCTCAGCGATGCGCTCGCCCTCGAGCCTGCCACCCTGTCGCCCCTCCTCAAGCGGCTGGAGGCGACCGGCTATATCCAACGCCGTCGGAGCCTCGCCGACGAGCGGGCGCTTGAGGTGCGGCTGACCGAGAGCGGCCGTGCGCTGCGCGCCGAGGCGGAGAAGATCCCGCCGCGCATCGTCGAGCGGCTCGGGCTACCGGTGGCTGAGCTCACGAACCTCCGCGAGAGTCTGCTCGCCATCATCGGCGCGGCCGTCCGCTCCGGCTGACCCCTCTGCTGATCCGTCGGTGCGGAGGAGTTCCGCAACCTCCGTTCGTGCGACGTTGACCCTGACCCGCGGGTCAGGGTCTACGCTGACGGCGGAGGACGACATGCGCATCAGCGAACTGGCCGAACAGGCCGGGGTGACGGTGAAGGCCGTGCGCTACTACGAGCGGCTCGGGCTGGTCTCGCCCGCACGGCTGGGCAACGGCTACCGAGAGTACGGCGACGATCACCTGCGCGTCGTGCGCGAGATCCGAGAGCTGGCGGCGACCGGAATCCCGCCGGGCAAGGCGCGACCGTTCATCGACTGTCTCGGTTCCGGCCACGCGCACAGCGACGAGTGCCCCGCCTCGCGCGACGCCTATCGGGACGGCCTGGCGGAGCTGGATGCGGCCATCGCGCAGCTGGAGGCCCGGCGCACCCTGCTGGCCCGGCGCCTCAGCGGGGCGGAGCACCGCATCCCCGAGCCCATGCACGCGTGCGGGTGCACCGTTTCCGCGTCCTGACATCCCGCCCGGATCATCCCGCCGGATCATCCCGAGGGATGACCCTCCCCCGACCTCCGGGCGATGCCCGCGCGTTCCCGGAACGGTTGACTCGTTCCTGTCGGCTCGAGCACTCGGCTCGCGGCTTCGACGCGAAGGGGGAGACCGATGACGACGCTGGGCCACGGACTGCGAACCGCACCAACGCTCCGAACGCCATCGGTACCGGCACGGCGGCGAGCGCGGGGGTTGCTCGCCGCCGTCACCGGGAACGCCTACCTGCAGCTGGCGGTGACGCTTGTCGTGGTCGCGGCCGGTCTTGCGCTGCTGACGGTCGGGATCGGACTGGTGCTGAACCTCGCCGTGCCGCTCGTCTTCGACGACGAACTGCGGGCCCTGAAGGCTCTGGTCCCGCAGGTGGGGTGACCACCGGCCACTGGCCGTCCGCCCGCACGGGTCCTAGAGTCCCGGCATGGGACGACTCATCTTCGCGGCGATCACCTCGATCGACGGCTACACCGTCGATGCTTCCGGTTCGTTCGACTGGGCCGCGCCGGATTCCGAGGTGCACGCCTTCGTCAACGACCTCGAACGCGGGATCGGCACCTATCTCTACGGACGCCGCATGTACGAGACGATGCGCGTCTGGCAGGACTTGCCCGGCGCCGACGACCACCCCGTGACCGCCGACTACGCAGCCATCTGGCGGGCCGCGGACAAGGTCGTGTACTCATCGACGCTGACGGCGGCGACGACGCCGCAGACACGCATCCAGCCCGCATTCGACGCTGCGGAGGTGCGCAGCCTCATCGAAGCCAGCGATCGGGATGTCGGGATCGGCGGCCCGACGCTGGCGGCGGCAGCGTTCGCCGCAGGTCTCGTGGACGAGGTGCGCCTGATCGCGGTGCCCGTCTCCGTCGGCGGTGGCACCCCGGCGCTCCCCGCCGGCCAGCGGCTGCACCTCGATCTGCTGGACGAGCGCCGGTTCGCCAACGGCACCGTCGCGCTCCGCTACGCGGTCCTGCGCGCCGACTGATCAGGCGGAGTCCCACCAGCGGAGCACCCGCAACGCCCGCAGGGTGATCCACTGGCTCGGGAATCCCTCCATCTCGAACTCCACGATCACGGAACCCTCGTGCAGGTTCTCGAGCACCCAGCGGCCGTCCTCGTCCGCCTTGCCGCGCACCAGCTCGATGGCCTCGCCGAGCCGGGGATCGCGCTTGTCCTGCACCCGGAAGTGCTCCAGGCCGCGAAGGATGTCGTGGTACCAGCGCACCGGGTACGAGAGCATGGCCATCCGCGGGTCGGCGACCGATCCATCCGATCGGCGACGGAAGAGCCCGCGATCGAGCAAATACTCCTCCCCCGCGGCCGCCACCTCGTCCACCCGGGGATCCGCGCCTCCCGCCCGTTGCCACGCGCGCAGGCCCTCCACCGCGCAGATCGTCGAATGGAAGGAGGACACTCGCGCTCCGAACTCCGCCCAGCAGTTCCATCCGCCGTCCCCCAGCCGAGAATCGACCAGGGTCTCGGCGATCGTGTCGCCGCCCTGACCGAAGTACGCGGCGATCGTCAGGACCACACCGTTGATGCACGGCTCGGTCTCGCCGTCGAAGTACGGTTCGCCGGCGTGCTCCCAGCGAACATTTTCGCGGACCCGACGGATCGCCTCCTGAGCTTCGGGGCACTCCGGGTCCAGCCCGAAGTCGACGAGTTGCTGCAGGCTGAAGTGCGTTGCGCTCCACGCATCGAAGCCGTCTCGCTCGGGCGGGATCCAGCCGGGCCGGTACGTTCCGCCGTCCCAGAGGCCGTCATTCGCCTGCTCGGCCAGGATGGTCGCTCCCCAGCCCTCGCGCGGAATCCGGGCCCGCTCTAACGCGATCTGCTCCGGAGGCGCATCCTTCAGATCGGCCAGAACCTGCCAGCGGATCGCGGGGTCGGAATCGAGAAGCCAGTCGACGACATCCATGCGCGACACGGTAGCCCAGGGCCGCCGTCATGGCACACCTGCACGCAGGGATACCCCCTGCGAGAGGGTCGTGTCAATCGCTCGACCCGCCTCCCCGACGTGTCTTCAGTGGGCAGCACATCCCAACCGGACACATCCATCGAAAGGAAACGTCAGTCATGACCATGTCAGACGACCAGTCCGCGGACACACCGATCTTCGACAGCAGGCGCGACGCGTTCGACCCGGAAGCCGGCCTGCCTGAGACCGTACAGCCGGACAGCACCACCGTTGGCACCGTCGGCACCCCGGTGGGCGGAAGCGGCCAAGGCGGCGTCAAGGACGAAGCAGGCCGCGTCGCCGGATCGGCCGCCGACGCCGGCAAGGCCGTGGCAGGCACCGCCAAGGAGCAGGCCAAGAACGTGGCCGGTGAAGCCACGTCTCAAGCCAAGGACCTGTACCACCAGACCCAGCGCGAGTTGCGCGACCAGGCTGCCCAGCAGCAGGAGCGCGTGGCCAGCGGCCTCCACTCGGTCGGCGACGAACTCGACCAGATGGCGTCCTCGTCGGAGCAGAACGGCCTCGCCACCGATCTGGTCCGCCAGGCAGCCCAGCGAACCCACTCGATCGCGGGCTGGCTCGACCAGCGCGACCCGGGTTCTCTGCTCAACGAGGTGAAGTCGTACGCCCGGCGCAACCCCGGTACGTTCATCGCCGCCGCAGCCATCGCCGGCGCACTCGCCGGTCGCCTGACCCGCGCCCTAGCCAGCGGCGGGGACGACTCGGGCAGCGACTCGGGCAGCACAGGCACGAACACCACCGGCCTGACCGGAGCCGGCCGCATCCCCGAGACGCGGAGCTACACCGGAGCGGCCGTCGTCGACGACCCGTACGGCGACGACGTCAACGACCTACCCGAGCTCCCCGGAGCGGGCTACACCGGAGGCCGGGCATGACCGATCAGCCCACCCCGTCGGAGGAGCGCGCCGCGAACAATTCGCTCGGCGAGCTGCTCGGGGAGGTCAGTCGTGACCTCTCCACCCTGATCCGCCAGGAGATGGAACTCGCCAAGGCCGAGATCAAGCAGACCGTCACGCGCGCCGGAAAGGGCGCCGGCCTGCTGGGTGGCGCGGGTTACGCGGGCCTCATGGCCGTGTTCTTCCTGTCGATCGCCCTGTGGTGGGCGCTCGGCTACCTGGTGGGCAACGCCTGGTCTGCGGTGATCGTCGCCATCATCTGGGGCGTCGTCGCATTGATCCTGTACCTCCGCGGTCGCAAGCAACTCGAGACCGTCAAGGGTGCACCCCAGACCGTGGAGACGGTCAAAGAATTCCCCGACACACTGAAGCGAAACGAGGAGAACCGATGAGCGACGACCCCGACGCGATCCGCGCCGACATCGAGGCCACGCGCCGCAACCTGAGCGGTGACGTGGACGCACTGGCCGACAAGGTCACGCCCGGCAAGATCGCCGACCGCCAGGCGCGCAAGGTGAAGGGCGCCTTCCATTCCATCAGCGAGCGGGTCATGGGATCCGCCGACGACATCTCCAGCTCTGCCGGTGGCGCCGTCTCGAATGCCGGCTCGGCCGTCTCAGACGCCGGCCGAACCGTGGTGAACAAGGCGCAGGGCAACCCGCTCGCGGTGGGCCTCATCGCCTTCGGCGTCGGCGCTCTCGCTGCCAGCCTCATCCCGGCCAGCAACAAGGAGAAGGAGCTCGCGGAGTCCGCCAAGGATGCTGCGCAGCCCCTTCTGCGGGAGGCCGCAGACGCCGGCAAGCAGATCGCCAGCAACCTGAAGGAGCCGGCCCAGGAGGCCGTGCAGTCCGTCAAGGAGACCGCGCAGGAGGGGGTATCCACCGTCACGGAGGAGGCCACCGACCGCGCGAGCGATGTCGCCGACGACGTCAAGGAATCGGGACAGCGCTTGCAGTAAGCGGACTAAGCCGCAGAGCCGACCACGCGATTACCGCCGGCGTTCTTCGCCGAGTACATGGCGTGGTCGGCTTCGCGGATGAGCCGGTCGGGGTTCCACCCCGGATCCTGGGTGCGGGCGAGCGACATCCCGATGCTCGCACTGATCGGGAAGCCCTCGGGCAGGTCCTGGAAAGGCTGCTCGATGGACCGTCGAATGCGGTCCGCGACCTCCTGTGCCGCCTCCACCTCCGGTACCTCGCACACCACGACGAACTCGTCGCCGCCGTAGCGGGCGACGAAATCGTCGGCGCGAACCGCGACCTGCAGACGCTCCCCGACTTCACGCAGCAGCAGGTCGCCGACATGGTGACCCAGGCTGTCGTTGACGCGCTTGAAGCCGTCGAGGTCGATGAAGAGGGTAGCCACCAGCGCGGAGCTCGCGAGGCCGTACTCCAGCAACTGGGTTTCCAGCCGGCGGCGGTTCGGCAGACCGGTGGTCTCGTCGTGCATGGCCGCGTGCTCCAGCTTGCGCTGGAGACGCAGCGTGGTGATCGCCTGCGCGGCCTGCCCGGCGAGCGCGTCGGCGAGCGGTGCGGCCTCGGAGTCGAACTGGCGCGGGTGGAGGAAGAACGCGACGAAGATCCCGTAGAGCACATCGTCGTGCTGGATGGGCGCCACCAGCACCGCATCCACCCCGGAGTCGCGCATGGCGTGACCGAGGGCCGGCGTGACCGCGTCGGCGGCGGCCGTCCCGCTGATCGTGAGCACCTGCCGGAGGCTGGCGGCTCGGGAGACCAGCGGATCCGTCTCAGGGACGGACCGCAGCGGGTTGGTGCCGGAAGCCTGGGTGAACGCACCCAACTCGTCGATCAGGAAGACACCCGCCTGCTCGGCCTGGTAGGCCTGCGCGACAGTGGTCGCCAGGATGTCGACCAGCTCCTGCTCCGTCGTCGCGCCCGAGAACGCGATCGACGAGTCGATGATGAGCTGGAGGCGGTTGCGGGTACGTTCTTGAAGCGCCTGCGACCGCATGAGCTCCTGCTCGTGCTGGGCGCGCTCGGTCGCATCGACGAGCGCGAGACGCTGCCCGCCGTCGATCTCGCGGGAGTCGACGATGACGGCCCGCGCGGTGCCGTCGATGTTCGCCAGGCGAACAAGTCCGTCCGAGCGGCCGCCGATCGCGGGGATGCGCTGGCGCAGCGAGGCGAAGGGTCGGCCGACCAACTCCGTCAGCGTGAGGCCCGTCCACTCTGCGAACAGGCTGTTCGCGTCCACGATCCGGCCGTCCGCATCCAGCTCTACGAGGGCGCAGGGCAGGTCGTCCGCTTCGCTGGGGCGCACCGCTCGTCTCCTTCGTGCTGGGCCGCCCTCCGGGCGGGGCTGACACCTTGAATTTAGCGTACGAACGAACGTAACCAGTCTTCGAAATCTTCGTTGCGACTCGGCCTGGCGATGTAGTAGCCCTGCGCTCGGTCGCATCCGGCCGTCCGCACGCGCTCCAACTGCTCGCGCGTCTCGATTCCCTCCGCGACCACCCGCATGCCGCCTGCTTTGGCGAGCGCGACCGCCGCGTCGACGCCTTGCCAGTCGCCGGCTGCGATGAGACTGCGGTCGATCTTCAGCTCCCGGGCATGGACGGCGGCTGCCCGTTCGATCGAGGAGTGTCCCGAGCCGAAGTCGTCGATGGAGACCGTCACGCCCCACTGCTGGATGACGTCCAGCCGTCCGGCGACCACACCGTAGTCGGCGATCCGCTCGGCCTCGGTCACTTCGACGATGAGATCGGCCGGTGGAAGTCCGGACTCGGCCAGCTGCCGCTCCAATTCGTCGAAGAAGAGGTCCGTCTCGAGCTGCAGCGGTGACACGTTGACCGCGACCGCGAGGTCATACCCGCGCTCGCGCCAGTCGCGCCCGATGCGACAGCACTCCCGCAGGGCGAAGAGACCCAACTCGTGGATGAGGCCGCTCGACTCGGCGAGAGCGATGAACTCGGCGGGAGGGATCGGGCCGCGGGTCGGGTGCGTCCATCGGGACAGACCTTCCACGGCGACGACCTCTGCGGTCGCCAAATCGATCTGCGGTTGGACGTACACCTGAAGCTCATTCGCTGCGATCGCGCGGGAGAGCTCCCGCGCATCCAGGTCAGTCGTCGCCACCCGCACCTCCTCTTCACCGTCTCCGCGATACTCCCCGGGCGTACGCCGTCTGTCAACGGGGTGCTAGTCGTCGGGCCGGAAGTCGGTACGCGGGAATTCGGCGTCGACGTCGCCGGTCGGGTCCTCCTGCCGCAGCGTGTCCCCGATACTCGGGCCGGAGCCGACCGGCGAGAACGCGACCCGGTCACCGCGGGTGCTCGACTGATAGGTCTTCATCCGGCCGTCGACCGGCAGGTCGATCTCGGAAGGAGGTCGTCCGTCGGCGAACGGTACCGCCCGCTGGGTCGTGGTGCCGTCCTCCTCCACGAACTCGACCAGGCCGAAGGTGAGGCCGCCCCGGTCGAACGAGACACGGACGAGGAGGGCGGTGCGCAGCTCGTCGTCGCTCAGCGCATCCACTGCGGTCACCAGGCCGGCCAGTTCGGCCGTCGTTCCGAGGCGCGGTGCGGCGTCCCGCAGTTCCGTCGCCCACGCCCGCACGTGCGGCACCAGATCGTCGATCGCCGCCTCGTACGAGAGCGGAGATGTGCCTTGGATGCCGAACTCGCCCCACTCGGCGATGTACCGGTCGCCCTCGTCGTCATGCTCGACGGCGACGATCACGGCGAGCACCCCTGCCCGGAAGGCCTCCCAGGCGGCGAACTCGGCCGGCGAGAACAGCTCGCGCAGTTGTCGTACCGCATCCTCGTCCTGCGGCCCCGCGGCCGCGGCGAGAATCGATCGCTCGAAGAACGCGTTGTCGTCCATTGCCGTCTCCCTTCGACGCCCCCAGCATCGCAGTCGAGTGCCGGGCCGTGAAGAGCAACCCATACGATCCGCATAGGCGGCTCCCAGCCCACGTAAGAATCCACAAAGAATGTGGCGGCATCGTGGATGACATGGACGAGACCTTGAGCATGACGGCGCCGGCACGCCGGGCCCGGACGCGCACCCGCACCGCGCACCCGCGCTCCGGATCCCGGGCGGTGCGGGCGGCTCTCGTGATCGGAACCGTCATCGTGCTCGGGATGTGGTGGCTGACCGTCCCCGCCGGGTTCGCGGCGACGCCCGCGAACGCGCTGACGTCGATCGGTGAGCTGAGCGGGATGGTCGGGGGCTACCTCGTCTGCGCTCAGGTACTGCTGATCGCCCGGGTGCCCTGGTTCGAGAACGCCGTCGGCCTGGACAGGCTGGTCTCCTGGCATCGCTCGCTCGGCGCGTCCGTCCTCTTCCTCATTGTGGCGCACGTCCTGTTCCTCGTCTTCGGAGGCGAACTCGCCGACAAGAACCCACCCTGGACCGAGTTCGTGTCGATCCTGCAGTCATACCCGGACATGCTCACCGCCCTGGTCGGCACCATCGCCTTCCTCGTGGTGGGTCTCAGCAGCGCCCGGCTGATCCGCGCCAAGCTCTCCTACGAGGTCTGGTATTGGCTCCACGTGACCACCTACGTGTCGATCTTCTTGACGTTCCTCCACCAGCTGAGCGGCGGCGCACACTTCGTCTCCGACCCGTGGAACCGGGTGATCTGGATCGCCCTGTACCTCGGAACGGCGGCCGCGGTGCTGACCTGGCGGGTCATCCTGCCCGGGCTCGACGCGTGGCGCGGCCGCATGCGGGTCGTGACGGTGATCCCCGAAGGCGAAGGTGTGAACAGCGTCTGGCTGACCGGTCCCCGGGTCGAGCAGCTCGGAGTGAAGGCGGGCAACTTCCTGCTCTTCCGCTTCGTCAGCTGGGGCCATCTCGGCACCGCCCACCCCTACTCGGTGTCCGCCGTACCCGCGAACGGGTACCTGCGGATCACGGTCGGGGCCCTCGGTGACCACTCGAGCCGGCTACCGAACCTCCGACCGGGGTCGCTGGTCTTCGTGGAGGGACCGTTCGGCCGCTTCACCGCCGACCGCGCGAGCCGTGCGCGCACCCTTCTCATCGCCGGGGGCGCAGGCATCGGACCGATCCGCGCACTCGCCGAGGAACTCGTGTACCGCGGCGCCCGTCCGGTGGTGCTCTACCGGGCACGTTCCACCCAGCACCTCGCGCTGATGGGCGAACTCCAGAACATGCCGGGGGTGACGGTCATCCCGCTGGTCGGCCGTCGCAGTCAGCTCGGCTATGACCCGCTCGACGTCGAACCCCTCCGCCACCTCATCCCGGACCTGCACGACTGGGAGGCGTTCATCTGCGGGCCGGAAGGGATGGGCGAGCGCGTCGAAGCATCGCTCCGCGCCCTGCGGATGCCCAAGCGTTTCATCCACCGAGAAGAACTGAGCATGTCATGAACAGCAGATCCTGGCGGGGAACCGTCCTCTTCACCGTCATCCTCGTCACCATGGGCGCGACGGTGGGCTTGAAGCTGTACGGGATCGGAGGCGACGTCTCCGCCGCGCCGGTTGCGACCCAGTCGTCCACCTCCACTGGCTCCACCGGCTCCACTGCGGGCACGGGCTCGTCGACCGGTGGCTCGACCACCTCGGCGACGCCCTCGCCGTCCGCCTCCGCGTCCGCCGCTGCTCCCGCGCCATCGGCAACGACCGTCATCACGGGTTCGGCCATCGACACCCGCTACGGGGTCGTTCAGGTGAAGGTCACCTTCTCGGGCACCACGATCACCGCGGTCGACACCGTCCAGTCGCCGGATCGCGACGGTCGCGACATCGAGATCAACAACCAGGCCCTGCCGATCCTCCAGCAGGAGGTCCTGTCCTCCCAGTCGGCGAGCATCGACACCGTGTCCGGGGCGACCTACACCTCGGAGGGGTACATCCAGTCCGTGCAGTCCGCGATCGACCAGCGATGAGGTTTCTCGAGACGGTGATGGGCATCCCGATGTCGATCGACATCCGGGGCGACGTGGATGCGGCGCCCGCCGCCGAGCGTGCGTTCGTGGTCCTGCGGGATGCCGACCGGCGTTTCAGCGCCTACCGTCCCGACAGCGAGGTGAGCCGGTCGAACGCGTCAGGCGACCGCGTTGAGCACAGCACCGACTTCCGTGAGGTGGTTGCGATCGGCGAGGCCGCTGCGCGGGCGTCCGGAGGCGCCTTCCGCATCCGCCGCCCGGACGGCACCTGGGATCTTGACGGCGTCGTGAAGGGCTGGGCCGCGGCGCGCGCGGCCCACGAGTTGCGTTCAGCCGGCCTGCGCGATTTCTGTCTCAACGCCGGCGGAGACGTCGCGGTCTCGGGCGGCCCCGGCGAGGGTCGGCCCTGGAGCGTCGGCATCCGCTCACCCCACCGCCCGACGGACATGCTGGCCGTCCTCGCTGTCACCGATGCGGGCGTCGCGACCTCCGGCGCGTATGAGCGCGGTCACCACATCGTCGATGGCCGCGACGGGTCGGTCCCCCGGTCGCTCCTCAGCGCGACAGTCGTGGCAGCTGACCTGACCACGGCGGACGTGCTGGCGACCGCCGTCTTCGCGATGGGGCCGGACGGCATCCCCTGGGCCTTGGAGTGCGGAGCCCGCGGGGTACTCGCGATGGACGCATCCGGCCGCGTCCTCAGGTCAGGGCAGCTCGCGTTCGCCCAGCCGGCGTCCGCGGGATGACCGCATTGCCACCCCCGGACGGCCCGCGTCCGGACTCCTATACTGCGCATGTGAGCGAAAAGCTGCGCGTGCTGATCGCCGAAGACGACAGTCGGCTCGCGGGCATGCTCGAATCGCTCCTCCGGTCGGAGGGCTTCTCGGTAGAGCTGGCCCGCGACGGTCAGCGCGCGCTCCACCTGGGGCTCACCGGGGCTTTCGATGTCGCGGTCCTGGACCGCGGCCTGCCCGCCGTTGACGGGCTGGACGTACTGCGTCGGCTCCGTGAGAACGGCGTGACCACGCCCATCCTCGTGCTGTCGGCGCTGGGTACCGCCCCCGACCGGGTCGACGGCCTCAACGCCGGCGCCGAGGACTACCTGGCGAAACCGTTCGACATCGACGAACTGGTCGCTCGGGTGCGGGCACTCACCCGGCGAGCCGCCTCCGTGGTCCCGACCGTCCGTTTCCCGGGCGGTCGCCTCGACACCGACAGCCGAACCGTGACGCTCGACGACGGCAGCAAGACGGTCCTCTCGGAACGGGAGTCCGCCCTCCTGGAGCTGCTCGCCCGCAGGCCCGCTCAAGTCTTTTCGCGCTCGCTCCTCCTCGAGGAGGTCTTCGCGGCTGCGGACGACCCCGGGGTGGTCGACACGTACGTGCATCACTTGCGCCGCAAGTTCGGTCGGACCCTCATCGAGACGGTCCGCGGCGTGGGCTACCGGCTGGGGGCGCTCTCATGACTCACGCCGACGAGCGCGAGTTACGCGCCGCGTCTCTGCGGCTGGCCGCCCAGTTCGCCCTCATCATTCTCGGCCTGTTCCTCGCGCTCGGCGTGGTCGTGTACACCGTGGTCGCGGCCGGGCAGACGGAGGCGGCCCAGCGCACGCTCGCCGACGCCTCCATGGTGGATTCTGTGCACGATGCGCCTCGCAACCTCCTGGTCACCGTCGTCGACCCGCAGGGCCGAGAGGAGTCCCCGAACATGCCGGAAGGGCTCCCCGACGAGGGCGCTCTGAAGATGGTCGAGGCGAACGGCCGCTCGGTGTCCGGGACCGTGGACGCGGACGGCCAGCGCTACCTCACGGTGACGGACGTTCGGCACGGCAAGATCGTTCAGGTCGCCTACGGGTTGCAGGAACAACAGGAGGAGCTGAGCCGGCTGGTCATCGCCCTGGTCGTGTCCGGGCTCATCGCGTCCCTCGCCGCGGCCGGGATCGGCCTGGTGCTCGCTCGACGGTCCATCCGGCCGCTCGCGGATGCGCTCGCCCTGCAACGCAGATTCGTCGCCGACGCGGGACACGAGCTGCGCACGCCGTTGACCCTACTCAGCACCCGCGCTCAGCTGTTGCGCCGCCATGTCGCGACGCGGCCCGGAGCGGTGTCGGACGATGAGGTCCGCTCCGGTCTCGATGAGATCGTCGACGACAGTCGCGCACTGACCGAGATCGTGCAAGACCTCCTCACCGTGGCCGACCCCCGTCAGACCGCCGAGAGCGAAGGCGTCGACCTCGGTGAGCTGGCCGGCGCGGTCGCCCGCTCGGCGGAAGGTCGAGCGGAGGATCGCGGGCTGCGGATCGACGTCGACGCCGCGTCCGATGCTGTGGTCACCGGCGCTCCGGTCTCCCTGCGGCGGATGATCGTCGCCCTGGTCGACAACGCTCTCGACCACGCCCGGACCCGGGTGCGCCTGACGGTGACCGCCTCCCGAGACCAGGTCACGGTGACCGTGGAGGACGACGGGCCCGGCTTCTCTGCGGGAGTCGACTCCCGGGCATTCGAGCGCTTCGCCACCGCCCGGGATGCGCAGCCCGGCGACGACCGGGTGCGGCACTACGGTCTCGGTCTCGCGCTGGTGGCCGAGGTGGTGGGCCGTCACCGCGGCCGTGTGGATGCGGCCAACCGCCCCGAGGGAGGCGCCGTGGTCACCGTGCGACTGCCGCGGCGGGAGTGAGCCCGGACCGCCTCAGCGCGGGGCGACGTCGTCCCGAAGGACCCGCACGGGAGCCACGATCACGCTCTCGAGCCGGCTCACCACCTCCAGGTAGTCCGCCGTCCAGATGATGCGGACCGCCGTGGACACGTCATGCATGTCCGTGGACGTGGCCTGGCTCGCGAGCACGGCTCCGGCCAGCCGCGCCACCATGGTCGGGTCCGAGGGCACGGGCTCGGGCAGCGCTCCGCGCGCTACCAGCTGTTCGGCCAGTTGGCTGTACCAGGTCTCGAGCTTCAGCAGCGCGTCGTTCAGCGCCCCGCGCGCGTCCGCCGTGTGGCGGTCCCCCGGCGGTTGCCCGCGCCACAGCTCCGCGATCGCGTCGCTCGCCTGCCGGACCCCCGCGACACCCGTCACGGACGCGGAGACCTCGGCGAGGGGGCGACGCTTCGCCCCGCGCTCGGCCAGGTAGGTGCGGAAGGCGTCATCGAGGCGCCGGGATGCGGCCGCCGCACGCGTCGCCTGGGCCCGGAGTTCGCCGGCGTACGACCCGTCCGCGTCGCGTGGCCCCACTCCATAGGTGACGGCAGCCTCCAGGTAGCGGATGCTCTCCCGGTAGGCGTCGGAGAGGGCCCGCCGGAGCGATGCGGCAGCGCCTCGCGGCCAGAACAGCACACCGACCAGCAGGCTGACCACGCAGCCGAGGGCGATGTCTTCGATCCGGATCAGGCCGACCGTCCATCCGGTCGGCGCGATGATGTTGAAGAGCAGCACGAGCACCACCGTGAAGGCCGCCTGCCCCGCCGCGAACGAGATGACCGACGGCGCGACACCGGCGATCAGGATCGCCACCGGCAGCACGATCCACAGCACCGCCACGTTGGAGCCGATGACGGTGAGCACGGCGGCGCCGAGCACCACGCCGATCACGGTTCCCAGAACGCCCCTCAGCACTGTCTGGCCGGTGCTGAGCGCATTCGAGCGAAGCACCGAGAGCGTGCCCAGGACAACCCAGAACGAGTGCTCGACTCCCGTGAGCTTCGCGAGGAGGACGGCCAGGCCGAGAGCGATGGCGCCGCGGATGCTGTTGCGCAGCCACACCGAGTTCCATCCGACGTACCCGCTCGCGCGTTCGGCCGCCGCCGCGAGGGGACCGCTCACGCCTTCGGGTTGGCGGCCGAGCATCCGCTGCCACCACGACCGGCGCTCCGCGCGGGCGGTCAGCGAGATGTTCGTGCCGACCGTCGCGACCGCGTAGGCGAGCTCTTGCGCCCGGAAGCCGGGGTCCAGGATCGTGACCATCGCTTCCGGCGCTCCACCTGAACCGCCGTCGGTCATCGGCTGCGCGAGCATGGCGGCCTCCACGTCGGCGCGAGCCTGTGCGAGCCGACGGAGGGCCGCCTCGAGGACGGAGGAGTCCGCGCCGTGCTGGGCGAGCACCAGCGCTCCCTCGTCGAGGGCGTCGGCGGCGGCGCTCTTGACCGTCCAGGCGGCCGCGTGCGTCGGTTCCGCCACCGCGGACGACCTCCGCGCGTACCGCTCGAACTGGGTCATCACCGAGTCGAGCCAGGCGAGCTCGTCGACCAGCCGGACGATGGTCCGCGCGGGGGTGCTCAGGCCGGTCGGCCGGTACGGCGCAGCGAGGAACGCCTCGTGCAGGGCCGCGACTTCGGCACCTGCCTCCCCGCTGGTCCGGTCGCGGTCGGCGACCAGCGCCGGGTCACCGTCACTCAGCAGGAAGGCGGATTCTGCACGCAGCCGGCCGGCGAGCGCCCGGATCGCCTCGACCGCCGGACCGCGCAGCGGCTCGCGCGCGGGCGCCGGCCACAGCACAGTCACCGCAACGATGCAGACGACCGCAGCGATCCCCCACCCGAGCAGCCGCGGTCCGAGGGATGCGATGGTCCCCGGGAGCGTGACCGGAAGGATGAAAGCCAGTAGCAGGGCGGTGCTGGCCGAGGCGCTGACCGAGCTGACGGACCCCGCGAACAGCACCACCAGGGCGACGACGGACATCGCGACGGCGGACAGCCACACCGGCTGCGACGCCAGCGTTCCCAGCGAGACGAGCACTGCCCCGACGACGGCGAGCGCCGCCAGCGCCTGCGCCCGCTCGCGCGGCGGTCCCCCGAAGTCGACGAAGAGCAGCATCGCGAACGACCCGAACGCCGAGAAGATCGCGACGTCAGGGTTGCGCAGGACTCCGCTCGCGAACGCGAACAGCAACGGCATCACGATGGCTGCCCGGCTGGCACGCCGCAGCGCACTGTAGCCCGGGTCGTGACGACTCAGCCACTCCCTGAACCGCACCCGTCCTCCGTAGCGATCCGCGCGGCGCCGCCGGGTGCGGGGCGCCGTCCAGCCACACCCTAACGCGCGCTCGGCGTAGCGGGCAGCCGTTCAGGCGCCTGTGGAGAGGAGCCCCTCATACACAGCCTTCCGCAGAACTTCCGCGCGCAGGATCGCCTCCACAGCGTCGGACCCCGCCTCCGTCGAGGCGGCCGACACAGCATCCCGGACGGGGCCGGTGGAGCCGACACGGATCGCGTCCGGGTGCACGTAGGACTGGCGAGCCACCGTGAGGGTGTCCCCGAGCAGGTGCGCGGCCGCGTGGTACGGCGCCAGCTCGTCCCGGAGGCGCGTCGTCGTGCCCTCGAATCGCGCACCACCCGCGACCGCGGCCGCGGCGATCGTGGCGCCCCAGGTTCGGAACGTCTTCGCGCTGGATGCCGCGCCGGAATGAGTGTGGATGTACGAGTTGACGGTCACGCTGTCGATCCGTCGCGGCACCGGCTGTTCGGCGGTCGAGAAGAGCGCGGCCTCGTCGCCGTCGTCACGTTCGAGCCGGCGGTGGATCACGGACGCGGCATCCCCGTCACGCACGTCGATGTGGTGCACGATGTGCTCCTTGCCGACGAAGTCGAACGCGAGCGCGTCTCCATCGACGCGCACGTGTGCCCGGGTGAGCGTGGTGAGGCCGAAGGTGTGATTGTCGCGGGCGTAGCGGGTCGACCCCACGCGGAAGAGTCCCTGGTCGAGCAGGCGCACGGCCGCCGCGGTCAGCGGGAGCGCCGGTCCGGCGGCGTCGTCGGTCGAATGCAGGTCCGCCTCCACGCGCTCCCGCAGCAGGGGAAGAGCGAGTGCGAAGTCCATCAGCGAGCCGAACTTGTGCCTCTCCGCCCGGGCGACCGCCTCCGGCGAATACAGATATTGGGTGCGGCCGCGCGCATCCACACCGGTCGCTTGCAGCGCGGCATCGCCGCTGGATGCGGCCCAGACATGAGTCCAGGCCGGCGGAACGCGGAGCGCCGCAAGACGGGCGAGCGACTCTGCATCCCTGACCTCGTCGCCGGCGTCGTCCACCCACACGGCCGGGCGCACGCCGATCCGATGAAGGCCCGGCGGACGGATGACATGCCGCGCCGTCGTCGTCGAGTCCGCATCCATACCGCTTACTCTGCCCGATCGTGGCCCTTGCATGAGGGCTCCCGAGATGTGAGTGGGCCCGGAAGACTCGTGTCCGTACCCACTCCCATCGAAGGAATCCTCTTGCGCTTCAGATCGTTGATCCTCGCCGCCCTTGTCACCGTTGCGATCGCTACGGCAGTGGTGGCCGCTCCGACGGCAGAGTCGGCTAGTGCCACACAGCTGACGGTCAGCGCTGGACAGACCGCGTCGACAGGCACGGTGGTCGTTCCCCGTGTCGTCGGCACGAGCGGCAGCGCCGCAACAAAGGCGCTGAAAACCGTCGGCCTCAAATGGAAATGGTCCAAGTGGGTCATCGTGAAGAGCAATTGGACCGTTACGGCGTCCTCCCCCAAGGCCGGTACGCACGTGAAAAAGGGCACGACCGTCAAGCTCACGGTGAAGAAGGGTGTCGCCCCCCAGCCCGCTCCCAGCGCGGTTCCCACCAGCGAGCCTGCTCCGGCGGGACAAGCGCCTGCGCCTGTTGCCCCCGTGCCCGTCGCACCGGCACCTGCGCCCGTCGCCCCAGCACCTGCGCCTGCACCAGCGCCCGACGTTGCCTACGCGAACTGCGCCGCGGTACGCGCTGCAGGTAAGGCGCCCATCCACGCAGGGCAGCCGGGGTACTCGAGCAAGCTCGACCGGGACGGCGACGGGGTCGCCTGCGAGTAGGCAGCGACCACCAGGCTCCGCGGAACGAAACAAGTGCGTGCACGCCGTCACCTGCTGTCCAGTTCGGTGAAGCGCACGTCTGGCGCTCCGAGAACCGGTGGACGATACTGCCAGCATGCCGACACGGGCCGCCGGGAAGTGGATCAGCGCGCTGGCGGCGCTCGCCGTCGGAGCGGTCATCGCTCTCGGTGCGGCCGCGGCCCCGGCCTCCGCGACGTTCGCGACGCAGTGCGGCGCGCCCACGCGGACCCTGAACCCGTCCGCATCCTCCGTCTCCGTGGCGCCGGGCGAGACCGTGCTGCTCGCATCCGGCACCTTCGCCGGCGGGGTGGATGCGCTCCCCTCGGGGGCAACCCTGTGCGTCGCGGCCGGGGCGACCCTCCGCCCCTCCTACATGAACAACGCGGCCGGTTCGCTGGTGGTCGCCGCCGGAGCCAGCGCGACCTTCCCCTCCGTAGCGGTCGCCACCGGATTCGGCCTCGACGTCGAAGGCACCGTGGAGTTCGCGGGCCTGAACGTGAACGGCGCGTCCACGTTCACCGTCGCCACCGGCGGCTCCCTGACGATCTCGGGGAGCTTCTCACCCGCCGCAGGCTCGTACGACAACGCGGGCACCATGGTGATCGGCGGAACCCTGGACCTCAACAGCGCCGCCGACATCGACAATACGAGCGTGATGCGGGTCGCCGGTGACGTGCACCTGAACGGCAGGCTCGAGAACACCGGCGTCGTCGAGGTCGGTGGGTCGCTGACCGTCAATGGCGGCGCGACATTCGCGAACGCCTGCCGCGTCCGTGCGACCGGTGCCCTGTCGAACCAGTCAGCGGCCTCGACCAACGCGGGAATCGTCACCAGTGGAGGGGTCTTCACCAACAACGGGACCTGGCGGCAGTCGGTGGAGGGGCTGCTCCTCTCGACCGGACTGACCGACGACGGCGAGGTGAGCGGGTTCGGCGCCTACCGGTTCGCGGGGCCGACCAGCGTCCAAGGACGGTTCACCGGCGACTCGGCCGAACATCCCATCGCGGTGCAGACGCAGGCGCCCGCGGGCAGCATCTTTGATGTGCAGACCGGCGTCGTCGCCAATGTCGTGCGGGTCGGCGGCGTCCGGGCCGTCGGCCCCGATTCCCCGCTGACCGGGTGCGTGCTGAACGTGCTGCCGTTCGCGGACATCTCCGTGTCGAAGTCGGGGCCGGCGACGGTCGCGGTGAACGGGGATGTGACCTACTCGCTCGTGGTCGCCAACGACGGTCCGGATGACGCCGAGGGGGTGGTCCTGACCGACACGCTTCCCGCCGGCACCAGCGGCGTGGTGGATGCGGGAGGCGGCACGGTCGCGGGCGGCACCATCAGCTGGACCATCGGCACGCTGGCGCCGGGCGCGTCGGCCACCCGCACGTTCACGGTCTCCCAGTCGGCGCCCGTCGGCACGGTGCTCCACAACGTCGCCTCGGCCGTCGCCGACATCGACGATCCGGATCCGTCGAACAACGACGGCACGAGCGCCGACAGTCAGGCGGATACCACGGTCGTGGGGGTGGTGCCGCCGGCAAACAGTCCTCCCGTCGCCCAGCCGCTCGTGCGGCCGGGGTTCACCGGAAAGGTGCTGTTCGGACGCGTCATCGCCACCGATCCCGATGCTGATCAGAAGCTGACGTACACGATCACGACACCACCGCCGCACGGCACGGCCGTGATGATCGCGGGAGGCTACTTCGGCTACCGCTCTGCGGACGACTTCACCGGCGACGACAGTTTCGTGTACACCGTGTGCGACGACGGGACGCCCGCGTTGTGCGACTCGGCGACCGTCTCCCTGCCCATCAGCCCGATCGCCTCGGACGACATCGCCGAGACCTTCGCAGGCACGCCGGTCGTCATCCCGGTGTCGGCCAACGACACCGAGGGTGCGGTTCTCGACACGACACTGATCGCAGCCCCGGCGAACGGTGCGGTGACGGTCGATCCCGCAACGGGATCCGTCACCTACACTCCGGCCGACGGCTTCACCGGGCAGGACACCTTCCAGTACCGCACCTGCTCGCCGACCAACCCGTCTCTCTGCTCCACGGCGACCGTCACCGTGACCGTGCGCCCGCTGAACAACCCGCCCGTCGTCGAGCCCCTCCACCTGAGGACGACGGTGGGGACGCCGGTGACCCGCGCCATCCGCGCGACCGACCCCGACATCGGCCAGAACCTCACGTTCACCCGCGGCATCCCGCCCCGCACCGGGACGGCCACGGTGTCGGGTACCGAGACCACCTACTTCCCGCGTGCCGTCTTCGCGGGTTCGGACGCCTACACCGTCATCGTGTGCGACGACGGTGTCCCCATCCTCTGCGCCACCGGGGCGGTGGATGTGGACGTGTACCCGGTCGCCAACGCGGACACGGCGACGACCTCGGCCGGAACGCCCGTCAGCATCCCCGTCGGGGACAACGACCTGGGTACCGTCGACCCGCCGACCGTCGCATCCACCCCGTCGCACGGCACGGTGAGCGTGAGCGGATCGGCAATCGTCTACACGCCGGATCCCGGCTTCTCCGGGACGGACTCGTTCACCTACACGATCTGCGCGTCGATCGCGCCGACGCTGTGCGACGGCGCCACGGTGACGGTGACGGTGGTGCCCGACGCGATCGTGCCGCCCGACGGCTCGGGCGGCGGCTCCGGAAGCGAGACGGCGGGAGGCCCGGGCGGTGACTTGGCGGACACGGGGTCGGCCGTGCTCATCGTCCCGATGCTGTGGCTCGCGTTGGCGGCGATGGCGGCCGGAGCGGTTGCTCTCCGAGTCCGCCGCAGGGGCTTCCGTAATGCACCAGGGAGCACGACGAGCAGGACGCGGTCCGGCGGCCGGTAAGCATTCCGGCCGACGGTGACGACGCTCATCGCATCGACCGGGCGATATGCGATGTCCGCATCGCACAAAAGGGCCGGTCCGACTTTCGAGTCGGACCGGCCCTTTCTTGTTCGCTTCGCAATTCCGTGAATCCGTTTCCCGGATTTCCTGAAACAACGTCCGTGCGCGAGGGGGGACTTGAACCCCCACGCCCTTGCGGGCACTGGCACCTGAAGCCAGCGCGTCTGCCAATTCCGCCACTCGCGCGAACCCAGGAACTCTAACACGGTGCTCGGATGCTTCACGAATCGTGGCGTCCTCCCGACGGCTGATCTTCACCCGATAGCCAGTGGGTTTCCCAGGGTTCCGACTAACATGCATGTAGTCAACGACCGGGAGCGGGAGACTGTGGGCATTCTGGACAACTTCGAGCGTGGGCTCGAGCGCGCCGTCAATGGCGCGTTCGCGAAGACGTTCCGCTCCGGGCTGCAGCCGGTCGAGCTCTCCAGCGCCCTCCGCAAGGAGATGGACACCAAGGCGGCGGTCGTCGCGCGCGACCGTGTCCTCGCGCCCAACCGGTTCCTCCTGCGCATGGCGCACGACGACTACGACCGCATGCGATCGATGGGCGCCGCGCTCACCGACGAGCTGATCGACTTCGTCCAGAAGCACGCCGCCGCCCAGCATTATCAGTTCGCCGGCGGCATCTCGATCGACCTCGAAGAGGACGCCGACCTGACCGTGGGGATGCTGCAGGTCGAGTCCGAGAACGTGAAAGGCGACGTCGCCTGGACGCCGGTCCTCGACATCGACGGCCGGCACTACCCGTTGAGCCACTCGCGCACAGTCGTCGGCCGCGGCGCCGAGGCGGACATCACCGTGGATGACACCGGCATCTCCCGCAAGCACGTCATGATCACCTGGGATGGGCGCCGCGCCCAGGTGGAAGACCTCGGCTCCACGAACGGCACGAAGCTCGACGGTCAGCCGCTCCGCAAGGCGATCCTGGAGCCGGAGTCGGTGATCACCCTCGGTCGAACGCGCATCGTCTTCCGCGTGCTCCCGCAGGCCGCGCCGGCCTCGCGCGGGCAGACCGTCGACCCCACGCGGCGCCACGACGTCGGCAACTTCTGGAGTCCCTCGTGAACCCCAGCGAGCTGACCCTGCTGGTGCTGCGGTTCGGCTTCCTCCTGCTGCTGTGGCTGTTCGTCTTCGGGATCGTGTACGCGCTGCGCACCGACCTGTTCGGGCAGCGCGTCCGCAAGCTGCCCGAACAGCCGGCGTCCGGCTCCGCCTCCCCGTTCCCGGCGTCCACCGCAGCGAGTGTCCCCGTGCCCGCGGGCGCACCACCGGCCGGGCCGACCGAGCCGGTCATGAAGGCCGCGCCGGTCTCGTCGCTTCCTGCCGGAGCCAACCGCGCAACCGGCCACACCAACGCGAGCGTGCAGACCGCCCGCCGCCTCGTCATCACGTCCGGACCTCGGGCCGGGACCGAACTCCCCCTGGGCCGCGACCCGATCACGATCGGCCGCTCCAGCGAGTCAAACCTCGTCATCCGAGACGACTACACCTCCACCCACCACGCCCGCCTGCTCCTCTGGAACGACGAGTGGATGATCCAGGATCTCGACTCCACGAACGGCACGTTCCTCGACGGCCGCCGCGTGACGGTCCCCACCCAGGTCCCACTCGACACGCCGATCAAGATCGGTACGACGACGTTCGAGCTGCGGCGGTAACCGGTGGCGGCCAACAAGGCGGCGGCCCTCTCCCACGTCGGGAAGATCCGCTCGAACAACCAGGACTCCGGCTACGCCGGTCACGACCTGTTCGTCGTCGCCGACGGGATGGGCGGCCACGCGGGCGGCGACGTCGCCTCCGCGATCGCCGTGAACCGCATCCGCGAAGCCGACCGTGAGTACGACTCCCCGGCAGAGGCGGAGTTCGCCCTCCAGTCCGCGCTCATCGCCGCCAACTCGCTCCTCGCCGAGACCGTGTTCGAGCATCCGGAGCTCACCGGGATGGGGACCACCGTCAGCGCGATGGTCCGCGTGGCCGACCAGATCGCGTTCGCCCACATCGGCGACTCCCGCATCTATCTGTTCCGGGACGGCGAACTCAAGCAGGTCACGACCGACCACACCTTCGTGCAGCGCCTCGTCGACAGCGGCCGCATCACCGAGGAGGAGGCGATGGTCCACCCCCGCCGCTCCGTCCTGATGCGCGTGCTCGGGGATGTGGATGCGTCCCCCGAGATCGACACCTGGACGCTCGACACGCAACCCGGCGACCGGTGGCTGATCTGCTCCGACGGCCTCAGCGGCGTGGTGAAGCACGACGACATGCTCGCCGCTCTCGCCTCGAAGGACGGCCCGAGGCAGGTCGCAGAGCGTCTGCTCAAGCAGAGCCTCGACGCCGGAGCGCCGGACAACGTCACCGCCGTCGTCCTGGACATCGCGGACACGGCCCGCGGCGAAGTCCTGAAGGAGCCGGTGACGGTCGGTTCCGCCGCATCACCCCTGCAATTCGGTGCGGAGCCCAAACCGACGACCCGCGCAGCACGCCTGCCGGGCCTCCGGCTGCATCCCATCCGTCCGGCCACCGGCCCCACCCACTTCGAGCCGCAGTCGGAGGACTACCTCGACGAGCTCATCGAGGAGGATGCCCGGCGAGCCCGGCGGCGTCGCCTCACCTGGATGGTCGGTCTCATCGCCCTGGTGGTCGCGATCGTGCTGGCCATCTTTCTCGGATACCAGTGGACGCAGTCCCGCTACTACGTCGGTATGACTCCGGACGGCAAGGTCGCCATCTACCAGGGGGTGCAGCAGGGCATCGGGCCGATCGGCCTGTCACACCTGTACGAGGAGTCGAACGTGACGGTCGACGATCTCCCGGAGTACGACAAGCAGCAGGTCGAGCAGACCATCAACGCCGACGACCTTCAGGCGGCCAAGACGATCGTGGAGCAGCTGAGCGATGCCCACGGACAATAGAACCGCCGCGCGTCAGCAGGGGACGCCCCGGACCGCCACCGGTCCGGTGAAACGGCTGCGCCTGCCCGCCAAGCTTCGCAACCTGGAGCTGTTCCTCCTCGTCATCGCGTGCGCCATCAACGCCGCGGCCATCGTGCTCGTCCAGCTGGGCGCGCTCGGCCACGTCGATCTCACGCTCGTCTACCTGGGCGCGGGGCTCTCCGCGCTCGTCGTCGGGATGCACATCGCGCTCCGGTTCGTGGCGCCCCAAGCCGACCCGTTCCTGCTGCCGATCGCCACGCTCCTCACCGGGATCGGCATCGCCGAGATCTATCGCATCGACATCCACTACAAAGACTCCGGCTGGGACAGCGCGGGCATCAAGCAGATCGTGTGGAGCGCCATCGCGATTATCTGCGCGATCCTCGTCGTGATGCTCATCCGCAACCACCGCATCCTGCAGCGGTACACCTACCTGTTCGGCTTCGCGGCGCTGGTGCTCCTGCTGCTTCCGATGCTGCCGGGCATCGGCAAGGAGATCTACGGCGCCCGTGTCTGGATCGGGATCGGGCCGTTCAGCTTCCAGCCGGGTGAGATCGCCAAACTGTGCCTTGCGGTGTTCTTCGCCGGCTATCTGGTGCAGGCGCGCGACTCGCTGTCGGCCGTGGGCAAGAAGTTCCTCGGGATCCGGTTCCCACGCGCCCGCGACCTCGGCCCCCTCCTCGTCGTCTGGTTGATGGCGATGGCGGTCATCGTGTTCCAGCGCGACCTCGGTACCGGTCTGCTGATCTTCGGCCTGTTCCTCGTCATGCTCTACGTAGCGACGTCCCGCATCAGCTGGGTGATCCTGGGTCTGCTGCTCATCATCGGCGGCGCCGTCATCGCCAGCCAGGTGCTGCCGTACGTGCACGACCGCTTCGCGAACTGGCTGTCGCCGTTCTCGCAGAACGTGTACGACGCGCAGGGCGGCAGCTTCCAGCTCGTGCAGGGCCTCTTCGGCCTTGCACAGGGCGGCCTGATCGGCACGGGGCTCGGACAGGGCCAGCCGTGGATCACGCCCGTCTCGCAGAGCGACTACATCATCGCGAGCCTCGGAGAGGAGCTCGGCCTCGCCGGCCTCTTCGCCATCCTGGCCCTGTACATCGTCTTCGTCTCGCGCGGCCTGCGCATCGGCTTCTCGGGTCAGGACGACTTCGGCAAGCTGCTCGCCGTCGGGCTCTCGTTCACGGTCGCCCTGCAGTGCTTCATCGTCATCGGCGGCGTCACCCGCGTCATCCCGCTGACCGGCCTGACCACGCCCTTCCTCGCGGCCGGCGGCTCGTCGCTCGTCGCCAACTGGATCATCGTGGCCCTGCTCCTGAGACTGTCCGACACTGTCCGCAATCAACCTCGGCTGGTGGTGAGCTGACATGAACCGTGAGATCAAGCGCGTGAGCGTGATCGTGCTCGGGATGTTCTTGGCGCTCCTCGTCTCGACGACGATCCTGCAGGTGTTCCAGGCCGACTCGCTCAACGCGGACGCACGCAACACCCGCGCCCTGAACGACAGCTATTCCGCACAGCGCGGAGCCATCCTCGTCGGCGGCCAGCCGATCGCCCAGTCCGTGCCCTCCAACGACGTCTACAAGTGGCAGCGCGTGTACAGCAACGGGCCCCTGTACTCGGCGGTCACCGGCTTCTTCCCGATCAACGGCGAGCCGACCGGGCTGGAGGGCGCCCTCAACGCGAAGCTCAGCGGCTCGGCGAACTCGCAGTTCTTCGACCGCATCAACGCCATCCTGACCGGGAAGAACCCGCAGGGCGCCGCCGTCGAGACCACCATCGACCCGGTGGCGCAGCAGGCGGCCTGGGATGCGCTCGGCGACCAGCAGGGCGCGGTTGTGCTGCTGGAACCCAAGACCGGCAAGATCCTGGCGATGGTGTCCAAGCCGACGTACGATCCGAACACTCTCGCGTCGCACGACGGCAAGGCCGTCGATGCGGCGTACCAGCAGCTGCTCGCGGCTCCGGGCGACCCGCTGATCAACCGCGGCATCGGCGGAAACCTGAACCCGCCCGGATCGACGTTCAAGCCGGTGATGAGCGCATCCGCTTTCGGCACGGGCCAGTACACGAAAGACAGCCAGCTGCCGAACCCAGCATCGCTTCCGCTTCCAGGCTCCGGCACGATCGTCAAGAACGACTCGCTGACGACCTGCGGCCCCGGAGCGACCGTCTCGATCGCGACCGCGCAGATCCTGTCCTGCAACATCCCCTTCGCCGAGTTGGGGATGTTGCTGAAGCCCGAGGTCATCAAGGACCAGGCCGACAAGTTCGGCTTCAACCAGTCGCTGAGCATCCCGATCCCGGTCGAGAAGAGCGTCTACCCGCTCTACACCGACCCGGCGGAGCGCGCGCTCGGCTCGTTCGGACAGATGGATGACCGCGCGACTCCCCTGCAGATGGCAATGGTGTCCGCGGCGATCGCCAACGGCGGCACGCTGATGACGCCCAATCTCGTGGACTCGATCCGGTCGGCCGATCTGCAGACCGAGGAGAGCTTCCAGCCCAAAGAATTCTCGCGGCCGCTGAGCCAGCAGAACGCCGACACGATCAAGCAGATGATGGTGGACGGCGTCGATCACGGCGTAGCGAGCAATGCAAGAATAGGTGGGGTTCAGGTCGGCGGTAAGACGGGCACGGCGCAGAACGGGGAGGGCGATCCCTACACGCTGTGGTTCACCGGTTTCGCGCCGGCGAACGACCCGGAGTTCGCTGTGGCGGTAGTTGTCGAAAATGGCGGTGGACAGGGTCAGAGCGGCACGGGTAACTCGGTCGCCGCTCCGATCGCGAGGAAAGTACTAGAGGCGGTGCTGAATAAATGAGACCCACAGCAGGGCTCACCTTCGGGGGACGTTACGAGCTGCAGTCGCGGATCGCGATCGGCGGAATGGGCGAGGTGTGGCAGGCCACTGACCTCGTCATCGGTCGTACCGTCGCCATCAAGATCCTCAAGGACGAGTACCTCGGCGACCCCGGCTTCCTCGAGCGCTTCCGCGCCGAGGCCCGCCACGCCGCCCTCGTCAACCACGAGGGCATCGCCAACGTGTACGACTACGGCGAGGAGGACGGCAGCGCCTTCCTGGTGATGGAGCTCGTCCCCGGCGAGGCCCTGTCCAGCATCCTGGAGCGGGAGCACGTCCTCAGCACCGACCGAACGCTCGACATCGTCGCCCAGACCGCCGCCGCGCTCCACGCCGCGCACGCAGCCGGTCTCGTCCACCGCGACATCAAGCCGGGCAACCTGCTGATCACGCCGGACGGCCGCGTCAAGATCACCGACTTCGGCATCGCCCGGATCGCCGATCAGGTGCCGCTGACGGCCACCGGCCAGGTGATGGGCACCGTGCAGTACCTCTCTCCGGAGCAGGCGTCCGGTCACCCCGCGTCGCCGACGACCGACATCTACTCCCTCGGCATCGTCGCCTACGAATGCCTCGCGGGCCGCCGGCCCTTCACCGGCGAGTCGCAGGTCGCGATCGCCATGGCGCAGATCAACGAGGCCCCGCCGGAGCTCCCGGCCACGGTCGCCGAGCCGGTCCGCAATCTGGTCTTCGCCTGCATCGCCAAGAACCCGGCCGATCGCCCGGCATCGGCTGCGCACCTCGCGCGTGCGGCGCAGGCCCTGCGACGCGGGGACGTGCGTGCCGCAGCGGCGTCCGTCCCGGCCATCCTCGGCGCGGCAGCCGCGACCGACGCGGCCACCGTGCTCATGCAGTCGCCTGCTCCGGCACCCACCCAGGCCACGACCGTGCTGCCCGCGACCGCGGTCGCACCGGTCGTCGAGGAGGAGACGATCGCTCCCGTCGAGGAGCGCAAGCGCAGTCGCTGGACCTGGCCGCTCATCGCGCTGATCGCGCTGCTGGCGCTGGTCCTCATCGGCACGATCATCACTCTCGTGGCGCAGCCGAAGGCCGCACCCTCCTCGACACCACCGACCACGCCGACCTCACAGCCGTCGTCGCCGTCTCCGAAGCCCACGCCCACGAGCAACACGGTGCAGATTACCGAGAGCGACTTCCTCGGCCTCACCGCGGACCAGGCGCGCGACAAGCTCCAGCAGCTCGGGATGGTCGCGGACGTCTCGCAGGGCAACGCCGCGACCACGCAGGACCAGGCCAACAAGGTGTACTCGGTCAACCCCACCGGCCCGGTGCCGAAGGGCTCCACAATCGCAGTGAAGGTCTATGGACCCGTCGCGCCGATCCCCACCCCAACGGACACCGTCTCGGCGACACCGCCCTCCGGTCAGGGCGCGCCGAACTCGCAGATCACCGTGAACTTCGGTTCGGCAACCTGCCCGGCCGGGCAAAACATGGTCGGCCGTCGTCTGTACATCAACGGGCAGCCGCAGACGCCGGTCAACGACACCAAGATGGTCTGGTCTCCCAGCGCCGCCGCAACGTATCAGCTGACCTACACGATCTTCTGCGGCGAATCCGTCGAGTCCGGCCAGTCGCCGGCACTGGCGTACGAGGTCGTCGCCTCAACCCCCGCACCGGGCGCGGGCGGCGGCGGAGCGGGTGGCGGCGGCAACAACGGGAACGGCGGCTGAGCGCGGAGTAGCCCCGGGGAGATATCCAGCCGGGCCCCGCTACACTAACCGGAGTCAGCACCGAGAAGGAGTCCGCATTGAGCCCAGATAGCCGCCTGCTCGCAGGCCGATATCAGGTCGGCGAACTCATCGGCCGGGGCGGTATGTCGGACGTACACCGCGGCACCGACAGCCGACTGGGTCGCACCGTCGCGATCAAGCTTCTGAAGCCATCGCTGGCGACCGACCCGGCCTTCCGGACGCGCTTCCGCCAGGAGGCGCAGGCCGCGGCTCGCATGACGCACCCGACGATCGTGCGCGTCTTCGATGCCGGCGAGGAGACCATCCGCGAGCCGAACGGCCACGAGGCGCAGCTGCCCTTCATCGTGATGGAGCACGTCGACGGCGTCCTCCTGAAAGACCTGATCAAGAAGGGTCCGCTCGAGATCCCGGAGGCTGTGCGCATCACCGAGGGGATCCTCACCGCACTCGAGTACTCCCACCGCGCCGGGGTGGTCCACCGCGACATCAAGCCCGGCAACGTCATGATCACCAAGGCCGGCCAGGTCAAGGTCATGGACTTCGGCATCGCTCGCGCGATCAGCGACTCGTCCGCGACGGTCGCACAGACGACCGCGGTGCTCGGCACCGCCAGTTACTTCTCGCCGGAACAGGCGAAGGGCGAGTCCGTCGACGCCCGCACCGACCTCTACTCGACCGGTGTCGTGCTCTTCGAAATGCTGACCGGACGGCCGCCGTTCCGCGGCGACACTCCGGTCGCAATCGCGTACCAGCACGTCAGCGAGACGGCGGTGGCTCCGAGCACCGTCAACCCCAAGGTCTCGCCCGCGATGGATGTCGTGGTTGCGCGCGCCATGACCAAGGATCGCTTCGAGCGCTACCAGACGGTCGCGGAGTTCCGCGCCGACCTCGAAGAGGCTGCCGCGGGTCGTGTCCCGAAGCGCAAGCACGAGGACGAGCTCGCGGAGACGCTGTTCGGCGCTCCGCCCAGCTCGGTCTCCGGACCGGAGGCGGCGTTCCGCCAGCTGGCGGAAGACCAGACCATGACGCGCACGCAGCGGCGCCCACCGGTCATCTGGATCTGGGCCGGCATCGCGATCATGGCCGTCGTCATCGTGGCCGTGCTCGCGTGGGTGCTCCGGCTGGCGCCGAGCACCACCATGCCGGACACATCGCGCAAGGTGCCGAACCTGTCCGGCCAGGTGCTGGACAAGGCGACCGCCCAGCTGGACGAGATGAAGCTGAAGTGGGTGCAGGCCACCGAGTCGAGTCCGACCTACTCGCAGGGCCAGGTCATCCGTACCGACCCGGGTGCCGGGATCGTCGTCGCCACCGGCGACACCATCACGGTCTACGTCTCCACCGGCAAGAAGACCGTCACCGTGCCGGACGTGCACAATATGACGGTCGACGTGGCGACGCAGGCGTTGCAACAGGCCGGCTTCACCGTGGGCCCGACGACCTCCGAGAACTCACCCAGCGTGCCCGCCAACGTCGTGATCTCCACGGATCCAGCCGCGAACGCGTCCGCTCACGAGGGCGATGCGATCGGATTGCACGTCTCGAGCGGCAAGGTGACGCTCACCGACCTCACGGGGCAGACGATCCAGGCGGCGACCGGAATCCTGTCACAACTGGGTCTGACGGCGAACCCGAAACCCGATCCGTCGTGCCCGCAGGACAAGGGGGCGACCATGGTGCACACCCAGTCCGTGGCCCCCGGTGACGTGCCGCAGGGCACAACGGTCGACCTGACGTACTGCTCGGGCTGATGTACCGCTCGGGCTGACCTCGACAGCCCTCGGGATTAGCCCAGCTTCACCAGCGGGTTGAGCGACCGTGCCGCCTGCGCGGCGCCCGCCAGCCCGGCGACCTCGAGCCAGTTGCCGAGCATCCGGTAGCCGCCCTCGGTGAGCACGGACTCCGGGTGGAACTGCACGCCGTAGATCGGCGCCTCGCGGTGCTGCAGCGCCATGATGACGCCGCCCGCCGTGCGGGCCGTCACGTGGAGGTCGTCGGGCAGGGTGCCGTCGACCACGGCGAGTGAGTGGTATCGGGTCGCCGTGAACGGCTGTGCGACTCCCTCGAACAGCGGGCTGTCGTCGTGGCCGACCTGCGACGTCTTGCCGTGCATCAGCTCTTCGGCGTTGGTGACAACGCCGCCGAACGCCTCGGCGATCGCCTGGTGACCGAGACACACACCGAGCAGCGGCTGCTGGGTAGCCAGCGCCTGCTCGACGACCGAGATCGAGACGCCCGCCTGCGCAGGTTTTCCCGGACCGGGCGAAATGAGCACCGCGTCGTACTCTGCGAGCTTCGCCGGGAGGTCCTCGGCGGCGATGTCATCGTTGCGCACCACGTCGGTTTCGGCGCCGAGCTCCCGGAGGTAGCCGTTCAGCGTGTAGACGAAGCTGTCGTAGTTGTCGATGACGAGTACGCGGGTCACGTGCCCACGGTACCTTCCTGCGGACCGAGGAGCGAATCCACCCAGGGAAACACCCAGGTCACGAGAGCAAACAGCACCACGACCACCAGAACCAGCACGATGAGGAGCCGCACCCACCACGGGCCGGGCAACACCCTCCACAGAGCTCCGTACACGTCAGCCTCCCGCCCCGACCGCCGCGGCGATCTCGCTCGGAACATCCTGTGGCGGCGCGAACGTCTGGAACACGCTGTAGGCGATCAGCCGCTCCCCGGCAGCGAACGGCGGATTGCAGGTGGTGATCGTCATGAAGCGGTCGACGGGCGTCGCCGCCGGCTGGCGCGGCACAGGCAGGAGGACGCCGACAGCCGAGGGCTGCACGTATTCGAAATTGCGGAACGTGTAGGTGTACCAGCCGTCCTGCGTCTGCACGTAGATGCGGTCTCCGATGCGCAGCTTCGAGAGGTCGATGAACGTATTGCCCCAGCCGGAGTCGTGGCCCGCAACGGCGAAGTTCCCGACCTGGCCCGGCATCTGGGTATCGATGTAGTGACCGACGCCGGCGGTGTAGCTGTTGAGGACGCGCTCGGTGTCGACCGTCTGTCGGATGACCCGCTTCCAGTCGGGGCCGAGCCGCGGCACGTAGAGGACGGCGAACGCCTGATACGGAGCCGGCTGCGCCATCACCGGCGGATCGAGCTGCGCGGTCGCCGGATCCGGCGCGGACTTCGGTGCCTTGATGGCATCGTCCACCCACTTCTGGCTCTGCTGGGCGGCGGCACTCGACTGCTGATTGGCAAGAACGAGGTTGTTCCACCACACCTGCCACCCCAGGAAGAGCAGGACGAGCACACCCGCGGTGATGAGCAGCTCCCCGAGGACTCCGACCACCGTCGGACGCCGGCGCGGCCGGCGACGCCGACGCACTCGAGTCTCCGCGGTGGTCATGTGTCACATTCTAGAGAGGCCGGGCTGTGAATCGGCAGCCACCCCAGAGGACCTCCCCCATACGGGGGCCTCAGGAAGCTCGGCACCTTCCCCGCTACACTGTGGTGCTATGGCACGCAGCAATTCGAAGACGAAACCCGAGCGACCCGCCCGCGCAGAGCGCCCGGCGGCCACATCCGGAGAGGACGCGCCGAACCCGGTGTGGTTCAAGCCGGTGATGTTCGGCTTCATGCTGCTCGGACTCATCTGGATCATCGTCTTCTACGTGAGCCAGAACCAGTACCCGATCCCCGCGCTGGGAGCGTGGAACATCCTCGTCGGCTTCGGCATCGCGTTCATCGGCTTCCTGATGACGACGCGCTGGCGGTAGCTCCGCACACCTCGTGCCTCGAACCCGGGTTGGCTGCTGCCGACCCGGGTTCGTTGTTTTCCACAGCTCTCCACAGGAGCCCTGTGAACAGTTGCCGCGCATTCTCCGCCGGTTTCCCCAGTGTTAATAAGCCTGTGGAGAGTTACAGACGTGTAATTACCCACATTGTTAATAAGCCTGTGGATAACTTATCCACGCACTGTGGGAACTGCGGGGGAACCTACACGAAGAAGTAGACGAGGCTCAGCGCCACCAAGATGACGGAGAACACCAACAGGAGCGGCACCTGCCACCGGCGCCGCTGCGGCTGGCGGGTCTCGACGAAGATCAGGCCGACGAGGAACCCACCGATCAGGCCTCCGACATGCGCCTGCCAAGCGATGTTGAAGCCCGGAAGGAAGCCGATGCCCAGGTTCAATGCCAGCAGGATCAGCATCTGCGTAGCATTACCGCCCAGGCGGCGCTGAATGATGAAGAAGGCACCGAACAGCCCGAAGATCGCGCCCGACGCGCCGACCACCGGAACGTTGTAGGGCGCAAGGAGCAGAACGCCGACGGATCCGGCGAAACCGCTGATCAGGAAGAGCGCGAGAAAGCGGACCCGGCCCAGCACCGGCTCGAGCGCCATCCCGAACACCCACAGCGTGTACATGTTCAGCGCGAGATGGATGATGTTCGCGTGCGCGAAGATGCTCGTCACCATCCGCCAGGGCTCGAACACGCCCGTGAGCGCACCCGGATACGAGTACAAGCCCGCGTAGCGGAGAGCGTTGGTGACCTGGAAACCTAGGAGATCACCCACCGTCTGGACGATGAAGACCAGCACGCACAGTGCGATGAGTGCATACGTGACCACAGGAGCACCCGACCCGGTGAGCCGCGTCAGCCATGCCGGTTTGGTGCGGGGATGCGTCGCCTGCTGCTTCGCCATGCACTCCGGGCACACGACGCCGACCGCGCCAGGGGTCTGGCATTGGCCGCAGATCGTACGACCGCACCGCTGGCAGAGCACATAGCTCTCCCGGTCGGGGTGCCGGTAACAGTAATTCGCGCGTGCGTCGACGGGCTGAGTCATATCGTGCGCTCGCCCGTCTTCTCTCAGACCTGCTCGATGTCGATCGACTCGATGACGACGTCGTCGAGCGGCCGGTCACGCGCGTCGGTCGGAACCTCCGCGAGCTTGTCCACGATCTTGCGGGAGGCATCGTCGGCGACCTCGCCGAAGATGCTGTGCTTGCCCTGCAGCCAGGTCGTCGGCGCCACGGTGATGAAGAACTGCGATCCGTTGGTGCCGCGTCCGCCCTGAATGCCCGCGTTCGCCATCGCCAGGATGTACGGCTGCGTGAAGTCGAGCTCCGGGTTGATCTCGTCGTCGAACTGGTAGCCCGGTCCGCCGACGCCCTGACCGAGCGGGTCACCGCTCTGGATCATGAAGCCGGGGATGATGCGGTGGAAGATCACACCGTCATAGAGCGGGGCCGTCGACTTCTCGCCCGTACCGGGATGCGTCCACTCGATCTCACCCGTCGCCAGGCCGACGAAGTTCCGCACCGTCTTCGGAGCGTGATTGCCGAAGAGGTTGACCTTGATGTCTCCGTAGTTAGTGTGGAGCGTGGCGACAGCGGTGTGCTTAGACATGGCACCAATTCTTGCACAGGGCGTATAGATGGCTTGGGCGGTCCCGGGAGCTCTCGGGCCATCCCCAGCCCTTTCGGTGGCAAGATGGAGTCAGTCGCCACCCTGACTCGACGGAGGAACAGATGAGCCTGACACGGAAGCGCACGAAAGAGCTCAAGCGACTGCGCAGCGGCGCCGAAGACCTGTGGACCCAGCAGCAGGAGGTTTTGGCCAACGCCAACGCCCTCGCCGCAGAAGCCAGGAAGCAGGCCGGCTACTACACGCGCGAGGAGATCGCGCCCCGAGTCCGCGACGGGTACGACCAGTACGTGCGCCCGGCAGCGGACACCGCGAAGGCCACCGCCGGCCGTTACGCCGGTCAGGCGCGTGAGCGCGTCGTGAGAGACGTCATCCCTGCCGTCGGCACCGCAGTCGGCACCGCCCTGTCGGTGGTCGACCACGCTCGTGCTGCCCGCGCATCCGCCCTTGCCGGCGAATTCAAGAGGGCAGGCAAAGAGTTGACGAAGAAGACGCAGGTCGTTACCGAGAAGTCGGGCCCCGGCGCGGGAAGCGTCATCGCCATCGGTCTCGGCATCATCGCCGCCGTCGGTCTGCTCTATGCGGTGTGGCAGACGTTCCGCGCAGACGACGAGCTGTGGGTCGCCGACGAGGAGCCGACGACGCCCGCGACCGACCCGGTGCAGTAGCGACCTGAGGGTTCATTCGGGGGTTTCCCCGATTGTCGGTGCGCGCGCCCGGTGAGACCCTCGAGAGCATGAACACTCTCTACCGTCCCAACGCCGATCGCATCCTCGCGGGCGTGTGCGCCGGGCTCGCTCACCGCTTCGGAGTGCGGCCCTGGACAGTGCGCCTGATCTTCCTGCTGTCCTGCCTGCTTCCGGGTCCGCAGGTCGTCGCCTACCTCGTGCTGTGGATCCTCATCCCCGGTGAGGGCCGTCCGACGGCCGTCTAGTCGGCGCTGCGCAGCCCGGCCATCTCGAGCGCGATGTCGACGAGTTCGACACGTCGATTCGGGATGCCGCCCAGCGGAAACCACGCCGCTTCGTCCGTGGTGCCGTCCCGCTCGTTCGTGAGCGCGCCACCGACAACAGTGGCGCGGTAGATAATTCTGAGCGCGTGCAGGGGGCCCGCGTCCGGCACGAAGCGGTGCTCAGCCGGGATGACCTTGGAGTCGATGCCCAGGAGCGCCCCGGCCTCGGCCGAGTAGCCGGTCTCCTCCGCGATCTCACGCACGACGGCATCCACAGGATCCTCGCCCGGATCTATCCCTCCGCCTGGCAGCGTCCAGCCCGAGCGGCCGCTCTCGTTCCAGTGGGCCAGCAGAATGCGGTCACCTTGGGTGATGACGCCGTAGGCAGCGACTCTGATATCCACCGCCTCACCCTACTGCCGATGTCGGAGGAGGGGGGCAGACTAGGGGTGATGCCCGAACTACCGGAAGTCACCGCCCTCGCCGCCGACCTCGATGGCCGGCTGAAGGGTCGCGTCATCGACCGCCTGAGCGTGGCCGCGTTCTCCGCGCTGAAGACATTCGACCCGCCGGTCGACGCTCTCCACGATCTGACCGTCGCGGGTGTCGGCCGCCACGGCAAGTTCCTCGACATCACTGCGGGCGAGCTCCACCTGGTGGTTCACCTTGCCCGCGCCGGATGGATCCGCTGGCGAAGCGCGGCACCGCCGCCGACGGCCGGGCGTCTCGGCAAGGGTCCGCTCGCCGCACGACTCGTGCTGGACGACGGCACCGGTCTCGACATCACCGAGGCTGGAACCAAGAAGAGCCTGGCCATTTATGTGGTGCGCGACCCTGCGGAGGTTCCGGGGATCGCTCGGCTCGGTCCGGATCCACTCGACGCCTCGTTCACGGAGGAGGTCTTCGCGGGCATCCTGGCGGAGCAGGGCCGCGCTCAGATCAAGGGAGTCCTTCGCAATCAGTCACTGATCGCCGGGATCGGCAATGCGTACTCCGATGAGATCCTCCACGTTGCGAAGATGTCCCCGTACAAGCCGGCGAACATGTCGCGCGACGACGTCTCACGGCTCTACCTCGCCATGCAGTCCACCCTGCGGGAGGCACTCGCGCGGGCCGACGGGCTGGCCGCTTCCGAGCTCAAGAGCGAAAAGAAGTCCAATCTCCGGGTGCACGGTCGCACCGGGGAGGCGTGCCCGGTGTGCGGGGACACGATCCGCCAGGTCATCTTCCACGACTCGACCTTCCAGTACTGCCCCACCTGCCAGACGGGCGGCAAGCCGCTCGCCGACCGCGTCCTCTCCCGCCTGCTCAAATAGCGTCAGTCAACACGCGCAGTCGATGGCGCCGGCGGGCGCCGTCAGCAGGTCCGGCTCGCGGAGGATCGGTCCGTGGTCGTTCACGACGGGGAGACCCTCGCGTGCCCAGTACTCGAAGCCACCGATCATCTCGCGCACTTCATAGCCCAGGAGGCTGAAGGCCAGCGCCGCTCGGGTCGAACCGTTGCATCCCGGACCCCAGCAGTACACGACCACGGGAACCCCGGCTGGGATCACCGCAGCAGCCCGGCCGGCGATCTCGGCCGTCGGCAGATGGATCGCACCATCGATGCGTCCCTGGCGCCAGGCCGCCTCTCCCCGGCTGTCGACCAGAGCGAACGGCTCACCCGCATCCCGTGCCGCCTTGACGTCAGAAGGATCGGTCTCGAAACGCAGCTTGGCGGCGAAGTGGATGGTGGCCTCGGTGGTGAGCATCGTCATGTTTCGAGGCTACGGAGATCGGACCGGCGAATGAACAGGTGATCGACGGCATCCGACGCCGTCACCCGTGAATGTCGTGGAAGAATCGCGTCATGACCGTCACTTTTCCGTTCGTCGCCGACAGCATCGACCGCGCCCTCCTCGCCGAGCTGCAGCGGGACGGTCGCCAGTCAGTGGCCGAGCTCGCCCGCACGGTCCACATGTCGAACAGTGCTGTCGCGGAGCGCCTCCGCCGGCTGGAAGAGGCCGGTGTGATCGCGGGATACCGTGCGGTCGTCGATCCGGAACGTCTCGGCTACGGCGTCCTGGCGTTCCTGCGTCTCCGCTACCCGAGCAGCCAGTACAAGCCGCTGCACGACCTCCTGGCGGACATCCCGGAAGTCGTGGAGGCCCACCACGTGACGGGCGACGACTGTTTCATCCTGAAGGTGGTCGCCACCTCGATGCGTCACCTGGAGCAGGTCAGCGGCCGGGTAGGAACCCTCGGCAGCGTGACGACCAGCGTCTCGTACTCGAGTCCGTTCCCGACACGGCCGATCGTACCGCCAGCCGAGTAACACGCTTCCGCGTCGGTCAGCCGCGCGACTGAAACTCGCGAGAATGAACAACTCGCGAGAATGAACACTGTGGAGCCTAGGAGATTCGAACTCCTGACATCCTGCTTGCAAAGCAGGCGCTCTACCAACTGAGCTAAGGCCCCAAAGACAAGGTTGGTGGGGATACGAGGACTTGAACCTCGGACCTCTTCGTTATCAGCGAAGCGCTCTAACCGCCTGAGCTATATCCCCGAATGGGCAGATACGAGACTACCCGATCTGCCCGAGCATTGCGAAATCGGTCAGTTGTTGGTGAAACCGACCAGCAAACCGCCCGTGATCTTCACCGAGAGGTTGTACAGCAGCGCGAAGACGGCGCCGAGCGCCGTCACCACGACGATGTCGAGGATGGCCACGATGAGCGAGAAACCCATCACCTGTCCGAGGCCCAGAATCGACCGGAGGTCGCTGCCACCGGCGCCGGAGATGTCCTTGAACAGGCTGTTCACCTGGTCGAAGATGCCCGTGCGGTCGAGCACCGTCCACACCAGGAAGGTGCCGACGACTGCGATGATCGCCAGGCAGATGCCTGCGAGGAACGACAGCTTCACGGTCGACCAGAAGTCGATGTAGACCAGCTTGAGCCGCACCTGCTTCGAGGATGCGGGTCGACGGGTCGACTTCTTGGCGAGCTTGTCGGCGACGCTACTGCTCATCTACGGTTTCTTCCTTCCCGACCGCCTCAGCATCCTCCGCGGGACTGGAGGATTCGAGGTCGCGTTCGGTGTTCTTCGCCAGAGCGATGATTTTGTCCGACTCGGCGAAACGTGCAAAGACGACACCCATGGTGTCACGGCCCTTGGCAGGTACCTCGGCCACGGCAGAGCGTACCACCTTGCCGCTGGCAAGAACCACAAGGACCTCGTCGTCCTCGCCGACGATGAGCGCACCCACCAGGTCGCCCCGGTCGACGTTCAGCTTGGCGACCTTGATGCCCAAACCGCCTCGGCCCTGGAGGCGGTACTGGTCGGCAGCGGTCCGCTTCGCGTACCCGCCCTCGGTCACGACGAACACGTATCCCTCGTCGGAGACGACCGAGGCGTCGAGCAGCCGGTCCTCCCCGCGGAAGTGCATCCCGATCACGCCGGAGGTGGAACGGCCCATCGGTCGCAGCGCCTCATCGGAGGCGGTGAATCGGATCGACATGCCCTTGCGTGAGACCAGCAGCAGGTCGGAATCCTCCTCGACCAGCAATGCGGAGACGAGTTCGTCGCCTTCGCGCAGCTTGATCGCGATGATGCCGCCGGTGCGGTTGGTGTCGTACTCCGACAGCGCGGTCTTCTTGATCAGGCCGTCGCGCGTGGCCAGCACCAGGTACTTCGCCACCTCGTAGTCGCGGATGTCGAGGATCTCAGCGATCTGCTCGTCCGGCTGCAGCGCGAGCAGGTTGGCGACGTGCTGGCCCTTGGCGTCACGGCCGGCCTCCTGCACCTCGTAGGTCTTGGCGCGGTAGACGCGTCCTTGGTTCGTGAAGAAGAGCAGCCAGTGGTGCGTGGTGGTCACGAAGAAGTGATCCACCACATCCTCGCCGCGCAGCTGCGCGCCCTTCACACCTTTGCCGCCGCGGTGCTGGCTGCGGTAGTTGTCGCTCCGCGTCCGCTTGATGTAGCCGCCGCGCGTGACGGTGACGACCATCTCCTCTTCCGGGATGAGGTCTTCGACGCTCATGTCGCCGTCGTAGCCGAACATGATCTCGGTGCGACGGTCGTCGCCGAAACGGTCGACGATCTCGGTGAGCTCCTCGCTCACGATCGACCGCTGGCGCGCGGGGTCGTCGAGGATCGCGTGGTACTCCGCGATCTGCTTCTCGATCGCCTCAGCCTCCTCGATGATCTTCTGACGTTCGAGGGCGGCCAGGCGACGCAGCTGCATCGCGAGGATCGCGTCGGCCTGCACGTCGTCGACGTCGAGCAGCCCCTTCAGGCCCTCGCGCGCGTCGTCGACCGTGGCCGACCGGCGGATGAGCGCGATCACGTCGTCGAGCGCGTCGAGCGCCTTGAGGTAGCCGCGCAGGATGTGCGCGCGCTCCTCGGCCTTGCGCAGACGGAACCGCGTGCGACGGACGATCACTTCGATCTGGTGGTCGACCCAAGCGGTGATGAACCCGTCGAGGGACAGCGTGCGCGGCACGTTGTCGACGATGGCGAGCATGTTGGCGCCGAAGTTCTCCTGCAGCTGCGTGTGCTTGTACAGGTTGTTGAGGACGACCTTCGCGACCGCATCCCGCTTCAGCACGATCACGAGTCGCTGCCCGGTACGGCCCGAGGTCTCGTCGCGGATGTCGGCGATGCCGCCGATGCGGCCTTCCTTCACCAGATCCGCGATCTTGATCGCCAGGTTGTCCGGGTTCACCTGGTACGGGAGTTCGGTGACGACCAGGCAGACCCGACCCTGGATCTCCTCGATCGTGACGACGGCACGCATGGTGATGGAGCCGCGACCCGTGCGGTAGGCGTCGTGGATGCCTTTGACGCCGAGGATCTGCGCTCCGGTCGGGAAGTCCGGTCCCTTGATCCGCTTGATGAGCTCCTCGAGCAGCTCCTCGCGCGGCGCGTCCGGGTTCTCGAGGTGCCACAGCGCGCCGGCCGCGACCTCGCGCAGGTTGTGCGGCGGGATGTTCGTGGCCATACCGACCGCGATTCCGACCGAACCGTTGACCAGCAGGTTCGGGAAGCGGCTGGGCAGGACGGCGGGTTCCTGGGTGCGGCCGTCGTAGTTGTCCTGGAAGTCGACGGTGTCTTCGTCGATGTCGCGGACCATCTCCAGCGCGAGGGGAGCCATCTTCGTCTCGGTGTACCGGGGGGCGGCGGCGCCGTCGTTTCCGGGCGAGCCGAAGTTGCCCTGGCCGAGCGCCAGCGGGTAGCGGAGGCTCCACGGCTGCACGAGTCGCACCAGTGCGTCGTAGATGGCCGTGTCACCGTGCGGGTGGAACTGACCCATCACGTCGCCGACGACGCGAGCGCACTTCGAGAACGCCTTGTCGGGGCGGTACCCACCGTCGAACATCGCGTAGATGACGCGGCGGTGCACCGGCTTCAGGCCGTCGCGCACCTCGGGCAGCGCGCGCCCGATGATGACCGACATGGCGTAGTCGAGGTACGACCGCTGCATCTCCGACTGGAGGTCGACCTGATCGATCCTCCCGTGGATGCCGAAGCCGGCACCATCGCCCGACACGTTCTCTTCGTCCGTCACAGTCTTCTCTTCCTCGTAGTCCCTAGCAGTTCATCGGCGCCGAAGCGTCAGATGTCGAGGAACCGCACGTCCTTGGCGTTCTTCTGGATGAACGAGCGTCGCGATTCGACGTCCTCGCCCATCAGGGTGGCGAAGACCTCATCGGCCACTGCCGCATCGTCGAGCGTCACCTGGAGCAGGGTCCGCGTCTCGGGATTCATCGTGGTCTCCCACAGCTCCGAGTAGTCCATCTCGCCGAGACCCTTGTAGCGCTGCACCCCGTTGTCCTTCGGGATGCGCTTGCCGGCCGCGAGTCCCTCGGCCATCAAGGCGTCGCGCTCCCGGTCGGAGTACACGTACTCGTGCTCGGCGTTCGACCACTTGAGCCGGTAGAGCGGCGGCTGCGCGAGATACACATACCCGAGCTCGATCATCGGGCGCATGTAACGGAACAGCAGCGTCAGCAGCAGCGTCGTGATGTGCTGGCCGTCGACGTCGGCGTCGGCCATGAGCACGATCTTGTGGTACCGCGCCTTGTCCGGGTTGAAGTCCTCCCCGATGCCGGCGCCGAACGCCGTGATCATCGCCTGGACCTCGTTGTTGCCGAGAGCTCGATCGAGGCGCGCCTTCTCGACATTCAGGATCTTGCCGCGGAGCGGGAGGATCGCCTGCGTCTCGGGGTTGCGTCCCTGTACGGCGGAGCCGCCGGCCGAGTCGCCCTCGACGATGAAGATCTCGGAAACCGTCGGATCCTTGGACTGGCAGTCCTTGAGCTTGCCCGGCATTCCGCCGCTCTCCAGCAGCCCCTTGCGGCGCGCGGTCTCGCGAGCCTTGCGGGCTGCGAGTCGTGCGGTCGCGGCCTGCAGCGCCTTGCGGATGATGTCCCTGGCCTGATTCGGGTTGCGGTCGAACCAGTCGCCGAGCTGGTCGCCGACAACCTTCTGCACGAACGCCTTGGCCTCGGTGTTGCCCAGCTTGGTCTTGGTCTGGCCCTCGAACTGCGGCTCGGAGAGCTTGACCGAGATGACCGCGGTCAGTCCTTCTCGTACGTCGTCGCCGGAGAGGTTGTCGTCCTTCTCCTTCAGGATGCCCTTCTCACGCGCATATTTATTGACCAGCGTGGTCAGCGCAGCACGGAATCCCTCTTCGTGTGTGCCGCCCTCGTGGGTGTTGATGGTGTTGGCATAGGTGAAGACGCTCTCGTTGTAGCTCGTCGTCCACTGCATGGCGACCTCGAGCGCGATCTTGCGGTCACTGCCCTCCGACTCGAACGAGATGATCTCGTCGTGCACGACCTCCGCCTTCTTGGCCGAGTTCAGGTAGTGCACGTAGTCCATCAGCCCGCGCTCGTAGAGGAACACGTCGTGCCTCGGAGCGAACTCGTCGTCGTCGACCTCGCCCTCGACGGGCTCGATCGCGGGGGGACGCTCATCGGTGAGAGCGATGCGGAGGCCCTTGTTGAGGAAGGCCATCTGCTGGAACCGGGTGCGGAGCGTTTCGTAGTCGAACTCGACGGTCTCGAAGGTCACCGGGCTCGGCCAGAAGGTGATCGTGACGCCCGTCTCGTCGGACGCCTCACCCTGCTCGAGCGGTGCCTGTGGCACGCCGTCGCGATAGCTCTGCCGCCAGACGTGTCCCTGGCGGCGCACTTCGACGTCGAGACGGGCCGAAAGGGCGTTGACGACCGAGCTGCCGACTCCATGCAGACCGCCGGAGACCGCGTACCCGCCTCCACCGAACTTGCCGCCGGCGTGCAGGATCGTCAGCACGACCTCCACGGTCGACTTCTTTTCGACCGGGTGCTCGTCGACCGGGATGCCTCGACCGTTGTCGACCACGCGAACCGCGCCATCCGAGAGGATGGTCACCTCGATGTTGTCGGCGTAGCCGGCGAGCGCCTCATCGACCGAGTTGTCGACGATCTCATAGACCAAGTGGTGGAGGCCACGGGGACCGGTCGAACCGATGTACATTCCGGGTCGCTTGCGAACCGCTTCCAGACCCTCGAGGACCTGGATCTCGTTCGCGCCGTATTCGTGTTCTTCCCGGGCCGTGTTCGGTTCCGTCGTCATATGAAATTAGGCTCCTGACCGCACTCAATCGTGACAGTCCAGTCTACCAAGAGCCGACGCGCTAAATGCCGGAAAACGGCCGTCTGACGCATTTTCTCGTGCGCGGCGACCTCTTTTGTGCTCTTAGCCGTAAGTATCGCGCGGGCCACGCCCTGGAATCGACCTGGGGCCTCTTTTCCAAGAGGGGGCGTCCGGCCCTTGAAAACGGATTGACTCGATGCCGGCTTGAGGGAACCGCTCCGCGATGCGCGCAAGCAGTTCTGATCGCATCATCCGCAGCTGCGTCGCCCATGCGGTGGACTCGCAACGGATGACCAGTACGCCGTCGCTGATCTGGTCCGGAATGGCGTGTTTGGCGGTCTCCTCGCCGGCGAGTTCGCGCCACCCCTCGAGGAGGTCGGACTGCGCGAGCGCGGAGGTCCAGCCGAGCTGGGCCGCGAGCGCATCCACCACGTCACCCACTCCGTGCGGGTCTCGCCCATTGCCGAAGGGGCGGCTGGTCGAAGCGCCCTCCTCCCGACCCGCGGTCCGCCGCCTCCGAGCCGGCGTCCCCGTGAAGAGGGACTTGAGCCTCAGATAGACGGCGGATGCCTCGCTGGGCTGATCAGGCATCGGGGGTCTCCACGATCGCGCCCGCGTCGATCCGCACGGTGTGCGCTGTCAAGCCATCCGGCACGTCGTCGAACACCGCTGCTGTGATGAGAACCTGCTCGTAACCGGCTACGGCAGTTGCAAGCATTCTTCTTCGAGCCTGGTCCAACTCGGCGAAGACATCGTCGAGGATGAGAACCGGATCCCCCGTCGTCGATTCCCGGCGGAGCAGTTCGGCCGACGCCAGCTTGAGCGCGAGAGCGAACGACCACGACTCTCCGTGGCTCGCATACCCCTTCGCCGGAAGGCCATTCAGTTCGAACAACACATCGTCCCGGTGTGGACCGACCAGGGTCAGTCCGCGATCGAGCTCCTTGCGACGAACCGCGGTGAGCGCGCGACGGAAGGCCTCGGCGGTTGCGACACCGGCTGAGCCCGTTACAGCGTCGTCCACGCTTTCACCGTCGTCCTCCACATGAGCACCGTGAATGGTCACCTGCGGAACGAGCCGGGGGTGGTGATCATCACCCGCAACCGACCGGTAGGCGGCGACCAGCGGGTCACTGAGGCGCGTGACCAGGTCGAGTCGCGCATCCATCAGCTCCGAGCCCAGCTGGATGAGACGCTCATCCCAGATGTCCAGGGTGCCGAGCTGATCCTCCCGGACCCGGGTGGCCCGCGCCGACTTCAGCAGAGTGTTGCGCTGCTTGACCACGCGCTCGTAGTCGGCGATCACCGCCGTGAACCGGGGGTTGCGCTGGATGAGCAACTGATCGAGGAAGCGCCGGCGGATTCCCGGCTCGCCCCGAACGAGCGCGAGATCCTCCGGCGCGAACAGAACACTGGAGAAGTACCGGGGCAGCTCTCGCGGCTTGATGGCTGCCCGGTTGACCTGGGCGCGATTGGGCGAACTCCGGTTCAGTTGCATCTCGACCAGCAGTTCGCGGCCTTCATGCTGGATGCGCGCCCGCACGATGGCGGCGTCCGCATCCTTCCGGATCATCGCCTGGTCGCTCGACACCCGGTGCGACCCGAGGGTGCTCAGGTAGCCGAGCGACTCGACGAGATTGGTCTTCCCCTGACCGTTGCGGCCGACGAACAGATTCGCGCCGGCCGCGAACGGGACTTCCGCGGTGCGGTAATTACGGAAGTCGGTCAGGGAGAGATGTGTGACACGCAACGAGTTTTCAGTCCACGGCCTTCACGGCGTGGCCGCCGAACTGGTTTCGCAGTGCCGCGACAGCCTTCATGGCCGGGGAGTCCTCCTGGCGCGAGACGAACCGCGCGAAGATCGAAGCGCTGATCGTCGGGACCGGGACGGCGTTGTTGAGCGCCTCCTCCACGGTCCAGCGACCCTCGCCGGAATCCTGGACGTAGCCCTCGATGTGCTCGAACTCCGGGTCCTGCTCGAGTGCACGGACGAGAAGGTCGAGCAGCCAGGACCGAACCACGGTTCCGCGCTGCCATGCCTTGAACGTGCCGGTCACATCCTTGATGATGTCCTTGCGCGTGTCGAGCAGCTCATAACCCTCGGCGTACGCCTGCATCAGCGCGTACTCGATGCCGTTGTGCACCATCTTCGCGTAGTGCCCAGCGCCGACCTCGCCCACGTGGACGAAGCCCTCGTCGCGCGGTCCCTCTGGTCGCAGCGCGTCGAAGACGGGCATGACGCGCTGGACCTGGTCGGCAGAGCCGCCGACCATCAGGCCGTAGCCGTTCTCGAGACCCCAGATGCCGCCGGAGACACCGACGTCCATGAAGTCGACGCCACGCGGCGCGAGAAGTTCGGCGTGTGCGAAGTCCTCCGTGAACTTGGAGTTTCCACCGTCGATGACGAGGTCGCCCTTCTCGAGCAGCGGCTCGAGCTCGCGGATGACCGAGTCGGTGATCTGGCCGGCGGGGACCATCACCCACACCGTGCGAGGCGCGGGGAGGGCTGCGACCAGGTCGGCCATGGTTGCGACGTCCGAGACCTCCGGGTTCGTGTCGTAACCGGTGACGTCGATGCCGTTCTTCTCCAGCCGGGCACGCATGTTGTTGCCCATGCGTCCGAGACCGATGAGGCCGATGTGCATGATTGTCCTTCTCTTCTCTTGCTTCTTCCGACGCCGGGCGCTAGCGCAGCAGCAGGTTCGGCTGGAGCAGATACTTGTAGGAGTCCGCGCCTGCCTGATCCTTGGACGTCTGGCTCGTGATGAGCACAGGGCCCGGCTTGTTGGGGTTCTCGGTCTTGGTGAACGAGATGCGCACGAATTCCGAGTGCACCGCACCGAGACCATCGAGCAGGAACTGCGGCTTCAATGAAACCACCGTCTCCTGGCCAGTGAGAAGAGCGTCGATGCTCTCGGATGCCTGCGCCTGCTCGGAACCGATCGCTTCCAGCGTCAGTCCGTCGGCGGAGAATGTGTAGCGGAGCGCGGCCTCGCGCTCGAGGACGAGGGCGACGCGACGGGTCGCCTCGATGAGTTCGGCGGTGTTGACCACCGCGTAGTTGTCGACCTGTTCCGGGAAGAGCCGACGCACGGGCGGGAAGTTGCCCTTGATCAGCAGCGAGGTGACCGTCTTGCGATCCGCAGTGAAGGCGATCAGCTCGCGGTCGTCGCGGTTGGTGATCGAGATCGAGACGTTGCCGCTGTGACCGAAGGTCTTGCCGATTTCGGTCAGAGTGCGTGCCGGGACCAGCGCCGTCACCGGCTCGCCCGAGGTGGTGCCGTTGTCCCAGTCGATTTCGCGAACAGCGACGCGGTAGCGGTCGGTGGCGACGAGGCCCAGTGTGTTGTTCCCGACCTCGAGCTGAACCCCGGTGATGACCGGCGTGACATCGTCCCGGGATGCGGCCACGCCGACCTGGGCGACAGCCTGTGCGAACTCCTCGGCCGGAACCAGCCCGGCTTCCCCACTCACCTGCGGGATGCTCGGGTATTCCTCGACCGGCATGGACAACAGCGTGAAGTTCGCCGATCCTGCGCGGACCACGATCTTCGACTCTTCGGTCGAGAATCGCACCGGCGCGTTCGGCAGCTTGGATGCGATCTCCGCCAGGAGCCGGCCGGAGACGAGCACGCGTCCCGGCTCCTCCACCTCGGCGGAGATCTCGGTCTGTGCCGACACCTCGTAGTCGAACGACGACAGTTGAAGTCCGTTGTCTGTCGTCTCGATGAGCACACCGCTCAGGATGGGCAGGGTCGTCCGCTGCGGGAGGAGCTTCACCGCGAACGAGACGGCTTCGCTGAACACATCCCGGTTGGCTTGGAACTTCACGAGTCACCTCTGTCGGCTCACGGATAACGGACGTGACAAATCCTAGCCCCTGGCCTGTGACGCGGATGCGGCGAGCGTCCGACCCCAGGAGGTTGTCGTCTGCCCCCTTGAAGAAGAGTTAAGAAATAATCTTGTTAACCGCTGTGGAAACTGTGGATAACTCTGTTGAAGCCGCACGAACACAGGGAACTACAGCTCCGTGACTTGTTGATGACCTGAGGAATGCGCCTGTTCACAGGGATGCGTGTCCAGAGAACCGTCGGTGCACTTTTCACAGGTGCAGGTCGGCCGTCCCCATTAAACGTGTAGTTCTCCGGAGGCTCTCCACAAGTTATCCACAAGTGTTAATAACGCACTGTCCCCACTCTGGGGATGGATATGTGGATAAGTTCTGCGCTAGCGGGAGTGCTGGCTACTTGCCGTAGCGGTGGTTCTGCTTGATCCGACTGGTCAACTCGGTGACCTGGTTGTAGATCGAGCGCCGCTCCTTCATGAGCTCGCTGATCTTCTTGTTCGCGTACATGACGGTCGTATGGTCGCGGCCGCCGAACAGCTGTCCGATCTTCGGCAATGAGAGGTTCGTCAGCTCACGGCACAGATACATGGCGATCTGTCGTGCGGTCGCCACAGCCTGCGAACGGCTCGAGCCATAGAGGTCGTCGACGGTCAGCTTGAAGTACTCGGCCGTGTTCGTGATGATGTCCGTCGGTGCGATCACGTTGTCGTCGTCGAGCGTGATCAAGTCCTTGAGCACCGTTTGAACGAGGGGCATATCGACGGGAGTGCGGTTGAGGCTCGCGAACGCCGTGACGCGAATCAGCGTCCCTTCGAGTTCGCGGATGTTGCTTGAGACCTTAGAAGCCATGAACTCGAGGATGTCGTCCGGCACCTGGATCTTCTCGCTCTGCGCCTTCTTACGCAGGATCGCGATGCGAGTCTCGAGGTCGGGGACCTGGACATCGGTGATCAGGCCCCACTCGAACCGCGACCGCATGCGGTCCTCGAATCCGGTGAGGTGCTTCGGAGGCAGGTCGGACGTGATGACCACCTGCTTGTTGTGGTCGTGCAGCGTGTTGAAGGTGTGGAAGAACGCCTCCTGCGTCTCCACCGCCCGCTGCAGGAACTGGATGTCGTCGATCAGCAGGATGTCGATGTTGCGGTAGCGCGCCTGGAACGACGAGCCACGGTTGTTGGCGATCGAGTTGATGAAGTCGTTGGTGAACTCCTCCGACGAGACGTACCGCACCCGGATCCCGGGATACAGGCTCATCGCGTAGTGACCGATCGCGTGAAGGAGGTGAGTCTTGCCCAGACCGGAGTCGCCGTAGATGAACAACGGGTTGTAGGCCTTCGCGGGCGCCTCGGCTACGGCGACCGCCGCAGCATGAGCGAAGCGGTTCGACTGACCGATGACGAAGTTGTCGAAGCTGTACTTCGAGTTCAGCCGGGTGTCGCCACCGCGGGGAGGTGCGGTGATCTCGGTCGGTGGGTTGACCGTATGCGCCGCGGACGGGTCGATGTAGGCGGACGGGATCTCGGGATCGCCGCCCGGCCCCGCCATCGTCTCCTGCTGGATCTCGGGGTTGACCACGATCGCGAAGGTGTTGACGGCCAGCGTCTCGTCGAGTCCGCCGATGGCGTTGAGCAGGGGAAGACGGCTGCGCTGCTCGATCATTCCCCGGGTGAATTCGTTGGGAACCTCGAGGTAGAAGGTGCCGGCCATGATGCCCTTGGGCTCGACCAGGCTGAGGAACCCGTACAGCTGCGGGGTGATGCGGTCGTCCGTCTCGAGCTTGCCGAGCACGTCCTGCCATGCCGCAGCTATGGGCTCTTCGCTGCCTGCCATCGTTCCCCGTCTTCGTCTGTGTTGCGGATGCCGTCAGCCCGACGAAGGACGAGTCGACCCCCGGTGACTCTCGTCGGGTTGGCGGCTCGGATGCCGCCGGTGGGTATTCACAGAGTTATCCACCGCTGTGTGAGAAATACCGTAGCCATCTCCGGCCAGAATTGGGATGACCTGGGGATAACTTTCGACCTCACGGTAACTTGTGCACAGGAAGTCGATCAAATCCGTTCCGCGGCATACGTCGGCGCGTCGGACGCCTTTTCCCTGCCAATCACGTGCATAATCAGTGGATTTGGCTCGACCGGTTTGACCTGATCCGCCCCAGGCCGTAGTTTTAATCAGTTGACTTGCAGCCGTTTTCGGCTGCCCTGAAACTTTCCTGGCTCTCACGCTGACGATCACCATTCAGCGCAGGCCTGTGAAGCAACCCACGGAGATAGAGACATGAGCAAGAGAACGTTCCAGCCGAACAACCGCAAGCGCGCGAAGACCCACGGCTTCCGCCTTCGCATGCGCACCCGCGCCGGTCGTGCCATTCTTTCGGCGCGCCGCACCAAGGGCCGCACCAAGCTCTCCGCCTGATCCTTCTCCGACAGACGGCCGGCCGGTGCTTGCGAAGGTCAATCGCATCACGCGGGGGGCGGACTATCGGGTGACTGTGCGTCGAGGTGCTCGTTTCTCCGGAACGAACACGCTGACGTACATTCGCCCGAATCCTGACACCGACGTGGTGAGATTCGGCTTCATCGTGAGCAAGGCGGTGGGCAACGCCGTCACACGGAACCTCGTGCGTCGTCGGCTGAAGGCAGCATCGTACGACCTGCTCTCCCATTTCGCGGGCGACGAGTCGCCGGCCGCCGGGCTCGACGTGGTGGTGCGCGCATTGCCAGCCTCCGTACAAGCACCGTGGGCTAGCCTGCACGAAGAACTCTTCCGGGCATCGACCCGGTTCACCAGCCGTCTTCACTCCACCCGAAGTGAAACCAGTAAGGGCAGCGTCCGTCCATGACCACCGCGATCGCAGCAGTGCTCCTCGCACCGCGGAACATCGCAGTGCTGGTCTTGCGTGCGTATCGCGCGGTGATCTCGCCGTTGTACGGCGACGTGTGCCGGTACTACCCGTCGTGCTCCGCTTACGCACTTCAAGCCATCCAGCAGCACGGGGTTCTCGTGGGCTCGTTCCTCGGGGTCCGTCGCATCCTCCGCTGTCATCCGTGGGCAGCGGGCGGGGTCGATGACGTCCCGCCGGCGAGGAAGCCGCGCTATCGGGTAACCCCGTTCGGATTCGTGGTCGCCACCGGCCAGCACAGCTTCATCAGCCAGGGAAAGGCCTAGCTACAAGACATGGACATCATCGGAACCATCCTCTGGCCCATCAAATGGGTCGTGGAACTGATCCTCGTCGCCTTCCACTGGCTGTTCACTCAGATGGGTCTCGACCCGGCTGCGGGCATCACCTGGGTGCTGGCGATCGTCGGTCTGACCGTGGTCGTCCGCGCGGCCCTGATCCCCATCTTCGTCCGCCAGATCAAGAACCAGCGGCGGATGCTGGAAATCGCGCCTCACCTGAAGAAGATTCAGGACAAGTACAAGGGTAAGAAGGACCAGTTCTCGCGTGAAGCGATGTCACGCGAGACCATGGAGCTCTATAAGAAGACGGGCACCAACCCGCTGAGCTCGTGCCTCCCCCTGTTGCTGCAGATGCCCGTGTTCTTCTCGCTGTTCCAGGTGCTGAACGGTGCCCAGGGTGGGCATGCCGGTGTCGGTCCGCTGAACGAGGAGCTCGCACAGCAGTTCGGAAACGCAACGCTTTTCGGCGTCGCTCCCCTGCACCAGAGCTTCCAGGGTGCCTTGAACTCCCACCCGCCGCAGGTCGCGGTCATGGTCATCGCAGCCGTCATGGTTGTGCTGATGACGGGCTCGCAGTTCCTCACGCAGCTCCAGATCGTCTCCAAGAACATGTCGCCCGAGACCAAGGCGAGCCCGCAGTTCAAGCAGCAGCGCATCCTGCTGTACCTGCTGCCCTTCGTTTTCCTCTTCTCTGGTTTCGCCTTCCCGCTCGGCGTCATGTTCTACTGGCTGACCTCGAACTTGTGGACCATGGGTCAGCAGTTCCTGGTGATCCGCAACATGCCGACACCAGGTTCGGACGCGGCCAAGGCGCGCGAGGCTCGTCTCGCCAAGAAGGGGAAGCTCGTCCAGCCGGACGGGTCGACCGTTTTGACGGTCGAAGAGCAGCCGGCGAAGCAGCCGACGCAACGAGTTCAGCCCGTCGGCAAGTCCCGGGCCAAGAAGCAAGCAGGAAAGTAGTGAGGGTTTCGAACCGATGACCGACGTGCAGACCTCCTCCCCCGAGCCGACTGGTGTCTCCGCCCCGGCCGACGTCCCCGAGACGACCGACGCCGTGCAGACGGCTGGTGTTTCCGAGACGGACGGTGTGGTCGCCGTCGAAGAGACGATCGAGCCCGCCGACCTGGATCGCGAAGGCGACATTGCCGCCGACTACATCGAGGAACTCCTCGATATCGCGGATATCGACGGCGATATTGACATTGACACCCGTAACGGTCGCGCCTACATCTCGGTGAACGCCGAGGGTGGCTCGAACCTCGCCGTGCTCGCGAAGTCGGATACCGTCGCAGCCCTACAGGAGTTGACGCGCCTTGCGGTGCAGAACCAAACCGGCGGTTACTCGCGGTTGATCCTAGACATTGCCGGTTCCCGAGAAGCTCGACAGGGTGAACTCGGCGAGCTCGTGGACCGCGCGATCGCACGTCTCGAGGAGGGCGCTGCAGAGGCGGCCCTCCCCCCGATGTCGTCGTACGAGCGCAAGCTGGTTCACGACCTCGTCTCTGATCGTGGCTTCGTTTCAACCTCGCGGGGCGAGGGGCGCGACCGCTACACGGTCATCACTGCCGCCTGAGTTTCACGTGAAACTGTGACCGACGTCGAGGTTGAACCGCTGGCCGCTTCCGATTTATTCGGAGCGCGCATCGAACTCGCGAGACGCTTCACCGCGAATCTGGCGGCTCAGGGCGAGGAACGCGGACTGATCGGTCCTCTCGAACTTCCGCGACTGTGGTCGCGCCACATCCTGAACTCTGCGATCGTCGCTCCTTTGCTTCGACCTGGACTAGTGGGGGACGTGGGGAGTGGCGCCGGCCTACCCGGTCTTGTGCTGGCAATCGCCCGTCCGGATGTGTCGTTCGTGCTGATAGAGCCGATGGAGCGCCGAGTCGCCTGGCTTTCGGAGCAAGTGGAAGAGTTGGCGCTGGACAACGTCAGCGTCGTCCGCGCCCGAGCCGAGGAGGTTCGCCTCGACGGTCCACTCGACCAAGTCACCGCCCGCGCGGTGAGTGCGTTCCGTAAGTTGCTCCCTCTGACCGCTCCCCTGCTTCGCGACGGGGGGGAACTGGTTCTCATGAAGGGAGCTGGAGCGCCTGCCGAAGTGGAAGCAGCCACAAAAGAGATTCGGAAGTTCAGAGTCCACGATATCGAGGTGCTCACCCTCGGCGAAGGTACTCTCAACGAGGTCACGCGCGTCATTCGGGCCACTGTTCGCTAGATCGAAGCGCCGCCCTAGCTCGTTAGGATCGCTCTGAGACAAGCAAAGCAGTGTCTTCGCGTGTCTCAGCGCCATCCTAAGCTCATATCGAGACTGCGCTTACGGCCTTTCGTGGCGCTGATCGGGCTCAACCAGCGACTGTAGTGAGCGGAATTCGTTATACAGGTTCACATTGCATATGGCATGCGAATGCGACTAAGGGCGCGATTCAGTGGGCGGTGGCCGATAGAGGGACGGCCAAGTCGGTGAGATCGGCTTGACGCAGACTGGTGGAGCTTCACCACCGCCTGGGTCGGATGCAATTTCGGGTGGGATCAAGGACATCACTTCCACGACGGATAGCGGCCCGGGCGATTAAGGTGGGGTGGATGTCCGCTCCCCTCTACGTGCGATTCCGTTCGCCCATACCGAATGCTCGCGGTGTCCAGGTCGGCGTCTTCGCGCTCGCCAATGGTCTTGCGGGCGCCGGGAAGCTCAACGAGGACGAGCACGCGCGATGGAGACGCAGCAACGACTGGTTCGAGGTTGCATATGCGGAGCCAACGCGGACCCATCCGGCTGTCTACGATCGCACGGTAAATCCCGGTGCGGTCGCCTGGTTCAAGATCTCCGCCGTCGAGCTGATCGAGAAGACAATGGTCTACACACAACTGTTGGACGCACATCGTGTGGCATGGGAACGCGTCGAAACCTCGTTCCCGGGACGCATCCTCTACGAGGACGACATACAGTTCATCGCCACTTGTGAGGCCAACGGCGGCTGATCAGTCAGGGGTGTGCCGACAACCTCCCTGGAGTGGCGGCGCGCCACGATCAAGGTGGCCCACTCTCGGTGTGATGGCCGGACAGCGGTATCAGTGAGGGCACATGCGCCCCGGATCACTCGCACACATCCGCGTCGGCTGTTGCGCCCCTCTTCCGATCTTGCCGGAGCCTAGTGGCGCAGATTTTGCTGTGGCTCCATGGCTCCCGGTATGGGACGCCTTTGCCGGCCACTGGCGAGAGGCCACACGCCGACTATGCGCTGCTCCCCCAGCGTAGACTCGCCAAGCTGCGTTTCGGGTCCGACAGCCAGCCGGCGATCGCGGGACAGTGATGGTGGTCTTCGGCGTCATCCTCGCTGCGCGCGACCATTCTTCACTTTGGTTCCCACGGAGTCGGATCGACACAACATACTGGAGACGCTGCCGACGCTTCGCGGGCAGGGCGGACTGGTAGTTATGGCTCGCGGACGCCGGACGTTTCACGTGAAACCCTGGCAGCGAGCTGCGATATGGATGGGTGACGTGACCGTCTCTCGGCAACCGCTCTCTGCCACTGTGACAGGCGTGAGCACAGGGTGCGTTTCACGTGAAACCCTGGCGATCGCTGATGGACTCAGGTGGATTCCCCGGGGAAGTCTCCACCGGAAGCCCTAACGTCTATTGATGACCGCGTTGGAGCTCGGGGACATTTCGAGTGAGACCCACTCCGTTGGCGGTGGGACCGCGTTGGAGGCGCCGGGGTGTTCACGTGAAACCCTCGCAGTTGGTGGTGGATCCGCGTTGGAGACCCTGGCGACGCTTCACGCGAAACGCACCCTGTTGGTGGTGGGTCCGCGTTGGAGCCGCCGCGGGCGTTTCACGTGAAACCCAGCCTGTTGGCGGTGGGTTGAGTTGGAGAACCCGGGGACGCTGCACATAAACACACTCCGTTGGCGGTGGGCCCGCGTTGGAGTCGCCGGGGTGTTTCACGTGAACCCTCGCTGTTGGTGGTGGGTCCGCGTTGGAGACCCTGGCGACGCTTCACGTGAAACGCACCCTGTTGGCGGGGGGGCCCGCGTTGAAGACCTCGAGGCGCTTCACGTGAAACGCGCGCTCTTGGTGGTAGGCCCGCGACGAGGCATCGGGTGGGAGACGCCGGGATGTAGCACGCGAGGCCATCGCATCTACCGGTGGGATCGAGTCGGAGACACCGGGGAGTCCCAGGTGAAGCTGCCACAGCTGCTACTGGGATCCAGCGCGCAGCGCCGGATCAGCCAGGCGTCGGGAAATTGCGGGTAGTGAGAGCAGAGTGATCGGAACCTGCAACTGGTAGTGGTTATGCCCGCCATTCGAACGGGCCGCTCGCTGGGAGCCTGACGGGGCCCTGCAGTCTTCAGGCCCAATGGCCCTGAACGTTAAGCGACGGCACTGCTGGCTTCACGTGAAACGGAAGTCAGGACGGATGCGTCAGTTGCCGCAGCGTTTCACGTGAAACCGTGGTCGCCCTCCGACAGCACGCCGTCCGCAGACATGGTCACAAACGACCTGCAATACTCGCTCCCCACAGCTCGCGCGGCGCGGCGAGAAGCGTCGGACTTCCGAGTTAGAGTTGAACAACGGGTGCGCTGCGGGTGTGCCGACGACCGACCAAGAGCCGGTGCGAAGCACCAAGGAGCGACGAGGTTTCACGTGAAACAACCCCACGAGAACGAGCGCGGAGTAGGTGAGATCGACAGCGATATGGAGCCTGTGACCACCGCTGCATCCTTCGACGGGACCACACCGCTCGCTCAAGAGCTTCAAGACCTCGCGCGCCGTCGGCAGGCGATCGCAGCCACCACGCTCCCCCTCCCCTCCAAAACCCGCATCTTCACCATCTCGAATCAGAAGGGCGGCGTGGGGAAGACGACGACGGTCGTCAACCTCAGTGCGGCACTCGCGAAATCGGGTGCACGCGTCCTCGTGATCGACCTCGACCCGCAGGGAAATGCCTCGACGGCGCTCAGTGTCGAGCATCGCGAAGGCACGCCGAGCGTCTATGACGTCGTGGTCAACGACCAAGAGATGGACGAGGTCATCCAAAAGAGTCCCGAGTTCGACGGCCTCTTCGTCATTCCCGCAACGATTGATCTCGCAGGTGCCGAGATCGAGCTCGTGTCGATGGTCGCACGCGAGCAGCGACTGTCGCGCGCACTCGACCGATTTCTCGACGAATACGACATCGACTACGTGCTGATCGACTGCCCGCCCTCCCTGGGACTCCTCACGATCAACGCGTTCGTCGCGGCAACGGAGGTTCTGATCCCCATCCAGTGCGAGTACTATGCGCTCGAAGGGCTCAGCCAGCTGCTCAAGAACATCCAGTTGATCGAACGACACCTGAACCCGAAGCTCCAGGTTTCGACGATTCTGTTGACGATGTACGACTCCCGCACCAATCTGGCGCATCAGGTCGCTGCCGACGTGCGCGAGCACTTCCCCAACGAGGTCCTCGACACGATCATCCCCCGCTCCGTCCGTATCTCTGAGGCTCCCAGCTACGGCCAGAGCGTCATCAGCTACGACACAAACTCCAGTGGCTCCCTCTCATACATGGAGGCGGCCGCAGAAATCGCACGCAGAGGAGTACCCCGCTAATGGCAGCGAAGCGCACCGGACTGGGCCGAGGCATCGGCGCACTCATCCCCACCAGCGACCAGACGAGCCGCCCCGTCGACGTCTTCTTCCCGGAGAGCTCCGGCGGGAGCTCGATGACCGCAGTAGCGGTGGCCGAGCGCGACGACGATCTGGTTGCCGTTCCGGGAGCTCGTCTCGCCAGCCTCTCCCCCGACGACATCGTCCCGAACCGGGCGCAGCCGCGTACCGAATTCGACCGGGATGCTCTCGATGAGCTGGTGGCGAGCATCCGCGAGGTCGGCGTACTGCAGCCGGTCGTCGTCCGCCCGATCCCCGACGAGCCCGGACGCTACGAACTCATCATGGGTGAGCGCCGCCTGCGCGCGACGAAGGAACTCGGCCTCGACGCCATCCCGGCCGTGGTCAAGGAGACCGCCGACGAGGACATGCTCCGGGATGCGCTCCTCGAGAACCTGCATCGCAGCCAGCTGAACCCTCTCGAAGAGGCCTCCGCCTACCAGCAGCTCCTCGCCGACTTCGGCATCACCCAGGACGAGCTCGCGAACCGCATCGGCCGCTCGCGCCCCCAGATCACCAACACCATCCGTCTCCTGAAGCTGCCGGCGGTCGTGCAGTCGCGGGTCGCTGCGGGCGTGCTGAGTGCAGGCCACGCCCGCGCCATCCTGTCACTGGGTGACGACCAGGAGGCGATGATCCGCCTCGCCGACAAGATCATCAATGAGGATCTGTCGGTCCGGCAGGCGGAGGCGGCGGCCAGCAAGACGCCCAAACCGGAACGGACCAAGGCCACCGCTGGGCGGCATCGCGGTCACCTGGATGAGATCGCGGGCACGCTCGGCGACCGCCTGAACACACGCGTCAAGATCACACTGGGAGCAAGAAAAGGCCAGATCGTGGTGGATTTTGCGACCATCCAGGACCTCAACCGCATCCTCGATGAGATCGGCCAGCCCAGCTTCAGCTGACCCGCGCTGAAACAGCGGGGACGCGGTCAGGCGTCGGCGATCGCCGCGAGAGCGAGCGCAGCGTAGACGTCACGGGGCTCCTGCCCCGAGGCAGTGATCGCCTGGGGCATGATCGACGTCTCCGTGAGTCCGGGGAGCACGTTCGCCTCGAGGAACCAGGGCGTCCCCGCCGCGTCGACGATGAGGTCGATTCGCGAGAGATGCCGCAGGCCCAGCGCCCTGTGCGCGGTCACGGCTGCCGCGGCGACCGCCGCCGTCACTCCCTCATCCAGCCGCGCGGGCACGTAGAAGCGGGTCTCCCCCGCGTTGTACCGAGCATCGAAGGTGTAGGCACCCTCAACCGGCTCGATCTCCACCGCGGGAAGCGCCGAGGGACCATCTCCGGTGTCGACGACCGCGACGGACACCTCGATCCCGTCGACCTTCTGCTCGATAAGCGCTACGTCCGAGTACGTGTAGGCGTCGACCATCGCCCGAGGCAGTTCTTCCGCCGTATCGACGATCGTCACACCCTGGGCGGATCCGCCCTGCGCGGGTTTCACGACGACCGGCAGTGAGAGGCCGCGCAGTACGGTCTCGAGAACACTCCCCGCACCGAGCTCGCGGAAGGTCTCCTGCGGGAGGGTCACCGAGCGAGGCGTCGAGACGCCGGCGCGCTCGATGACGGTCTTGGCCGCCGGCTTCGACCAGGCAAGTCTGGACGCGTCGGCGCGGGAACCGACGAAGGGCACCCCGGTCAGTTCCAGCAGCCCCCGAAGGGCGCCATCCTCCCCGCTCGCGCCATGGAGAGCGGGCCAGACGACGTCCGGGCGGCTCTCGTTGAGGAAACCGAGGAGAGAGGCATCGGGATCGCGCAGTGCGACCCGATGGCCCAGCGCATTGAGCCCGTCCGCGACGCGGCGACCGCTGCGCAGCGAGATGTCGCGCTCGTGCGAGATCCCGCCGGCGAGGACGACGATGTCCAGTGCTTCTTTTTCAGCCATGATCAGGTCTTTCTCGTCTAGCGGAGGTCCGTGGGCGGGTTCGCGCTCGTACGGTTCTTACGCGGGGCGTCGAGGAGACCGGTTCCGGCGAACGTCTCGAGCAGGTCCTGCTCGCCGCCGATCACGTTGGCCAGGCGCCGGACGCCCACCCGGATGTTCTCCGGCGTGGGGTAGCAGAAGGACAAGCGAATGTTCTGGGCACCCGAGCCGTCGGCGTAAAACGCAGTACCCGGAGTGTAGGCAACGAGCTCCGTCACCGCCCGCGGCAGCATCGCCTTGGAGTCCAGGTGCGGCGGGAGGGTGACCCACACGTAGAAACCGCCGTTGGGATCCGTCCAGCTGAGTTCCGGCAGGTGCTCGGAGAGCGCGGAGATCATCGCCTCCTTGCGTTCCCGGTACACGCCACGGAAGGTGTCTATCTGGCCCTTCCAGTCGGCGTCGCGGAGATACTCCGAGATGACGAGCTGGCTGAAGGAACTCGGGCTCAGCACCGCCGCCTCATTGGCCAGGATGAGCTTCTCCCGGATGGCGTGCGGCGCGAGCGCCCAGCCCACCCGGAAGCCGGGGGCGAGGGTCTTCGAGAAGGTGCCGAGGTACACGACGCCATCCCGCTCGACGGAGCGCATTGCAGCCGGGGGCTTGTCCTCGAAGTACAACAGGCCGTACGGGTTGTCCTCCAGCACCAGGATGTCGTTCTGCCGCGCGATCTCGAGGATCTCGAGCCGGCGCTCCCAGGTCAGGGTCACCCCCGCCGGGTTGTGGAAGGTCGGGACGGTGTAGAGGAACTTCACGCGCCGGCCCTCTGACTTCAGGCGCGCGATGTGCTCCCGCAGGGCCTGCGGGATGAGGCCGTGCTCGTCCATCGGGACGTGGTCGACCTCGGCCTGGTACGACTTGAAGATCACCATGGCCGTGACGTAGCTCGGACCCTCGGCGAGGACCACATCCCCCGGGTCGATGAAGAGCTTGCTGAAGAGCTCCAGCGCGTGCTGCGATCCGGTGGTGATGACGATGTCGTCCGCGCTGCCACTGATGCCCTCAAGGGCCATCACGTCCAGGATCTGCTCCCGGAGGGCCGGCACGCCCTGGCCCGAGCCGTACTGGAGGGCGACCGCGCCCTGTTCGCGCATGACGCGATCCATCGCCCCCACGACGAGGTCCTGCGGGAGGGCGGAGACGAACGGCATACCGCCGGCCAGTGAGACGACCTCGGGGCGACTGGCCACGGCGAACAGGGCTCGGACCTCGCTGGCGGCCAGGCCGCTCGTGCGCTGCGCGTAGTGGTGATACCACGGGTCCAGATTATTGCCCCGCTGCTGCGGAGTGCTCTGTTCGATCACGTGTGAGTCCGTTTCTCTGCCGTTCAGCAATGCTATGGGGGCAGTGCACCGCCGAGAAAATCGGTGTCGTGTCCCGGGTACGAAAAAGACCCGCCCGGCGGGTGAGCGCCGGACGGGTCTGAAGAGGACGGGTCGCGCTACGCCAGGTAGGCGGCCAGGTCGGCCTCAAGGGCGGGCTTCGGCTTCGCACCGATGACGGTCTTGACGACCTCGCCACCCTGGTAGACCTTCATCGCCGGGATCGACGTGATCTGGTACTTCGCAGCGGTCTGCGGGTTCTCATCGACGTTGAGCTTGACGACCTCGATCTTGTCCGAGTGCTCGGAGGCGATCTGGTCGAGGATCGGGCCGACGGCGCGACACGGACCGCACCACTCAGCCCAGAAGTCCACGAGGATGGTCTTCTCGCTGTTGAGGACGTCCTGCTCGAAGCTGGAGTCCGTGACCGAACGTGCTGCTGACATTGTGTTGTTTCTCCTTAGGCGGTGGCGGTGAGTTCGAGGTCACCCGACGCGCCATCCGCTGCGCTGTCGAGCAAGTCTTGCGGGAGGGTGGTGAGGTAGTGCTCCGCGTCGAGCGCGGCGACCGTACCCGATGCCGCGGCGGTGACCGCCTGGCGATAGGTCGGGTCGATGACGTCGCCCGCGGCGAAGACGCCGGGGAGGTTGGTCTTCGAGCTGCGGCCCTCGACGGCGATGGTGCCCTCCGCCGTCAGATCGAGCTGACCGTGGACGAGGTGGACGCGCGGGTCGTTGCCGATCGCGATGAAGAGACCGTGCAGCTGCAACTCGCTCTCCTCGCCGGTGACCAGGTTGCGGAGCTGGACGTTCTGCACCTGCTCGTCACCGCCGATCCCGACGACCTCGGTGTTCCAGATGAACTCGATCTTGTCGTTGGCGAACGCGCGCTCCTGCATGATCTTGGAGGCGCGGAGCGAGTCGCGACGGTGGATGACGTACACCTTGTCCGCGAAGCGGGTGAGGAAGGTGGCCTCCTCCATCGCCGAGTCGCCGCCGCCGATGACGGCGATCGTGCGCTGGCGGAAGAAGAACCCGTCGCAGGTGGCGCACCAGGAGACGCCGTGACCGGAGAGTCGCTCCTCGTCGGCCAGACCGAGCTTGCGGTAGGCGGAACCGGTCGCGAAGATGACGGCGAGCGCCTCGTGGACCGCGCCGGAGCCGAGCGTGACCCGCTTGACCTCGCCGGTCAGGTCGATCGACACGACGTCGTCGAGGACGATCTCGGTGCCGAACTTCTCTGCCTGCGCCTGCATCTTGAACATGAGGTCCGGTCCCATGACCGCCTCAGGGAAGCCGGGGAAGTTCTCGACCTCTGTGGTGTTCATCAGCTCGCCGCCGGCCTCGACGGAGGAGGCGATCAGCAGCGGCTTCAGGTTGGCGCGTGCCGCATAGACGGCCGCCGTGTATCCGGCGGGGCCGGAACCGATGATGATGATCTGCCGCACGGCAAAACTCCTTGACCTGTCACGACACCTTCGTCTGGAGGCGTCGACCTGTAGAACACATCCTAGGCGGATGCTATTCCGTGTCACCTGGGTGCGCGAGAACGCCCTCCGGCGCGGTTCAGGATGGGCGCGAGTCCGCTCTCGAGGTCGGGCGATCGGAGGATGACGAGGAAGCCCACGTACACGACCAGCATGACGACCCCGGTGACCGCTGTGGCGACGATGGCGGCGATCGGGCCGCTCACGGGGAATCCGCCGGAACCGACGCCGCCGAGGATGACGAGGAAGCCCGCGCCGGCCGCCATCGAGGCGAGCCCCGCGAGGACGAAGCGCCAGAGCGACCCGAGGATGCGGCCGCCGTCGACTCCCCCGGTCCGGCGACGGAGCAGCGCGAATGCCAGGACGGCCTGGACCACGCTGGCGACGGAGACGACGAGGGCAACCGAGGCAGCCCTGATCTCGGGAGCCACCAGGAAGCAGAGCAGCACTCCGACGATCACGACGCCGACCTGCGCGAGGGTGAACAGGAACGGAGTGCGCGTGTCACCGAGTGAGTAGAACGCGCGCTGCGCCATGAACACCAGCGAGAACGGGACGAGCCCGACCAGGTACGCGATCAGGACCAGGCCCAGCGTTTGGTAATCGGAGGTGAAGACGCGCGCGACGGGGTAGGCCGTGACGATGAGAGCTGCCGAGGAGAACACGATCAGCAACATGATCGAGCGTGCGGCCGATGAGAAGTCCTGACGGAACTCAGCCGTCGCCCCCCGATGGGCGTGCTCCGCCATCCGTGTGTAATACGCGGTGACGATGGAGACGGCGATGATGCCGTGCGGCAGCATGAAGATCAGCCAGGCGTTCTGCATGGCGAAGGAACCGGCGAAGTCCGGCCCGGCGGAGTTGGAGACGTTGATCTCGATGAGGCCGGCCACTTGGGTGGCGACGAGCATGGCGAACGTCCATCCGGCCGCCTTCCCGGCTGTTCCGAGGTTCACCCCACGCCAGCCGAAGTCGAAGCGGAAGCGCAAGCCGACCCGGCGCCAGAACACGAAGAGGACGAGGGCCTGGATGGCGATGCCGAGCGTTGCACCGCCGGCGAGCAGGGCGATCATCCCGAACGTCCACTCGGTGTGCTGGTGGCCCGTGGAGAAGGCGCCGAAGGCGAGGATGAACACGCCCAGCATGATGATCGCGACGATGTTGTTGACGACGGGCGCCCAGGTGAACGGCCCGAACGACTTGCGTGCGTTGAGCACCTCGCCGAGCAACGTGTAGAGGCCGAGGAAGAAGATCTGAGGCAGGGACCAATAGGCGAAGGCGGTTGCGAGTTCGCGCTGCGACTCCGGAACGCCGAAAAGTGCGATGAGCAGCGGCGCCAGGAACGTCGCGACGAGGGCGAGGCCCGCGAAGACCACGATGCCAAGGGTCACCAGCTTGTTGATGTACGCCCGGCCACCGTCGGCGTTCACCGACGCGCGGACGATCTGGGGCACCAGGATGGCGTTCAGGATGCCCTGGGCGATGAGCGCGTACAGGCTGTTCGGGATGGCGGTGGCGGTGCCGTAGGCGTTCGCGGCGAACGAGACCACACCGATCGCCTGGACGAGGAGCCAGGCCTTGCCGAAGCCCAGCAGCCTCGATACCAGGGTGCCGGACGCCAGCATTGCGGTAGCGCGGCCGACGCTAGCCACCGTGCCGCTCCTCGGGTGGGGTGGAACCTGACGACGGGGTTACGTCGGCGGTCGTGTCGGTGTCCGGCTCGTCGCCCTCCCCGCTCTTCGACCGGCGACGAAGGATGTTGCGGACGATCCCGAAGCCGAACAGCAGCACCAGCAGGATGCCGAAGATCAGCGCGCCGATGCCCTCCCAGTCGGCGTGCACATCCACCGTCACCGACGTCGGGTCGCCGATAGGAACGCCCGTCGGGCTGTACAGGTGCAGCGAGAGCACGACCTGGCCGTTGCCGACCTTCGCCTTCACCGGGACGAGGACGGTGGCGCGGGAGTCCGGCTGGATGCGTTTCGTCGTCGACTGGTCGATCTCGAGACGACTGTTCGAGGGCGATGCCACGAGGACGATCGTGGCGGCGTCAGCAGGGAGGTCGTTGCTCACGGTGAACGGGATGGAGCCCTGCGCGCTCACGAGGTTGACGTTCTCTGTCGGCAGGATGCGGATCGAGTGCAGCGTCCTGACGGTCGCGGCCCGCTCCTTCGTGACCGCCGCTGTCCAGTCTGTGCGGGGGTTGAGCCACGAGACGGCGAGCAGCGCGAGGAGGTCCGCGCGCGTCCTTCCCGTCAGTCGCGTCGGGTCGTCGAGGATCGTGGCGAACTGCCCGAGCGATGCCTCGTCCTGAATCAGTGCGTGGATGTCCGCGATCCGCTCGGCCGATTCCGGCGCGTCGACGATGTCCAGGCCGGCGGTCGGGGTGGCACCCTTCACCGTCGAGAACGCCGCAGGGGCTGACCACGGCGTCGAGAACAGAGAGTTCAGCGTGCGCTCCAGTTGGGTTCCGCTCGACGGCCAGGACCGATCCAGCCCGATGAGCAGCTTTCGAGGGTCGCCCGATTCCTGACTGATCAACTCGAGCTGCGCGTTCACCTTCGACATGGCTGCGTTCCACGCCACGTCACTGGGGGCGCTGACCGCCTGACGGAGTGCGTCGCTGAGCGCCTGGTCTGTGGACACCATGCGGTCGTTCCCGGAGACGATCGGCGCGTTCGGGGTGCTGCTCTGCTCCGCCGCGTTGGTGTTGCTTCCCGACAGAATCGTCGTGGTGAGCCCAGCGGCAGCAAGGGGCGCCAGGTCGGCGCGACGCACCGTCTTGTCCGCCGGCCAGCTGATCCCGGTGAGGGTGTAGTCCCAGGCGAGCAACGTCGCCAGATCGGGAAGGGCGGGACCAGGCGTCGCTGTCGGGCTCGGGGAGGGCGAGGTCGTTTTCGGTTGCGGCGTGGGAGTCGCGGTGGGCGGTTCTCCGACCGGGGTGGGCGCCGGCGTGAAGTTCTTCGGGTCGATGGCGTACGCGAGGGAGGTGGGCGAGAGGGGGGCCGGCAGACCGGCCTGAATCTGCCCGGCCGCGTCCGCATCCGCGTAACCGAGTGAGAAGGTTTCGTTGGGGAGCTCGGAGAGCTGGACCAGCCACTGCACCGCGCTCGCCGGCGCCGCGTTCCCGAGTACGCGGATGGACGCGATGATCATCGGGTCGATCCCGACCGTGACCGTGGTGTGGCCGGTGAGACCATCGAGCTCCCGGGTGAGGATGCCGTTCGGCGCGGTGTAGGTCGCCAGGTCGTCGGCAGCGATCAGCCCGCTGGAACCGGACGGGGTGACGATCGGCAGCACCACGTTCAGGCCGGCCTGCTTGGCGGCCCCGCCAGGGTTCCACACGACGGAACTGCGCGGTTCCGCCTGGGCGGACCCGGCGCGCACGGTGGCGCCCATCCCGAATACGGCAGAGGTCGTGCGGCCGGAGAACGGCAGCGACGCGGCCGGTGCCGTGAGGCGCACGACTGTGCTGGTTCCCGGCTCGAGCGTGTTCAGCTGCGCCTGGCCGAGACCGACCGCGCCCGACGGCTTCTCCGTCGACGCTGACCACGAGGCCAAGGCGGCGCGTCCGCTCTGCGGCTCCGGGTCCACCCAGAGGGCCACCGATCCGGACGAGTACGCGTTGTCCGTTGGATTCGAGACGGTGACCGAGACTGCGAGGTCTGCGCCTGGGCCGACCACGCCACCGCCGTCCGAGGTGACGGTCGCGGTCAGGGCGGAGGGGCTGGCCGCTGCCACGGGCGAAGGAGTCACGGCGTCGGCCGCCGCCACCGTCCCCACGCCGGTCACTGTGGCCAGTGCGCCGACCAGTGCGCTGACGGTGGCAGCCGCTGCCAGGAGCCGGACGCGGGCGCGAAGTCTCGCACCCCCGCGGAGGGTGGGGGAGGCTGCGCTCATGCGTCGACGCGCGATCCCGACTCGGCCTCCATGTCGACGATTGTAGAGGCCGCCTGCTGAGAGCCCGGCGCGCAGGGCCGTTAAGCTGGGTCACCATGCAGAGCGTCGCCGAATCCCTCGAACGCCTCGGCGACCTCGCACGCACCCGGTCGGTCGCCCGCCTCGCCGACGCATTCGAGGCAGCTGGGCACGAGCTGGCCCTCGTCGGGGGTCCGGTACGAGACGCCCTCCTCGGCCGGCTGGTGCATGATCTCGACTTCACGACGGATGCGCGCCCGGACGACATCCTGAAGATCGTCGCGCCCATCGCCGACGCCGTCTGGGATGTGGGCCGCCAGTACGGCACGATCGGCGCGCGACTCGGAGACGACACCGTCGAAATCACGACCTACCGCAGCGACAGCTACGACGGCACCACCCGGAAGCCGGAGGTGGAGTTCGGCGACAGCCTCGAAGGCGACCTCATGCGTCGAGACTTCACGGTCAATGCGCTCGCCCTACGACTCCCCGAGGTGCGACTGGTCGATCCGTCCGGCGGCGTCGAAGACCTCATGGCGGGCGTGCTGCGGACACCGAGCACCCCGCAGATCTCGTTCGGAGACGATCCGCTTCGGATGATGCGCGCCGCGCGGTTCACGGCGCAGCTGGGCTTCACGGTGGACGACGAGACCCGCGATGCGATGGTCGCCATGGCCGACCGCATCGAGATCATCAGCGCCGAGCGCGTGCGCGACGAGCTGAGCAAGCTGCTCCAAGCGGATGAGCCGCGCGCCGGGGTGGAGTTGCTCGTCGCGAGCGGTCTGGCCGAACTGGTCGTGCCGGAGATCCCCGCGCTGCGGCTGGAGGTGGACGAGCACCACCACCACAAAGACGTGTACCAGCACAGTCTCACGGTGCTGGAGCAGGCGATCGGTTATGAGAAGGAGCGGCATGCGGGCGAGGCGCCCGATCTCGTGCTGAGGCTGGCCGCCATCCTGCACGACATCGGCAAACCGGCGACGCGACGCTTCGAGCCGGGCGGCGCGGTCAGCTTCTATCACCACGACCTAGTCGGGGCGAAGCTGGCCAGGAAGCGGTTGACGGCTCTGCGCTTCGACAGGGCGACCATCGACTCGGTGGCGCGCCTGATCGAATTGCACCTGCGGTTCTTCGGCTACGCCGACGCGCAGTGGACCGACTCCGCAGTGCGGCGTTACGTGCGTGACGCCGGCCCGGAGCTCGAGCGCCTGCATATGCTGACGCGTGCTGACGTCACGACCCGGAACCGACGGAAGGCCGACCGGCTGGGATTCGCGTACGACGATCTCGAGGCGCGCATCCGCGAGCTGCAGGAGCAGGAGGAGCTGGACTCGGTCCGGCCCGACCTGAATGGCGAGCAGGTGATGAGCATCCTCGGCATCCGCCCGGGGCGAGAGGTCGGTCAGGCGATGAAATTCCTGCTCGAGCTGCGTCTCGACGAAGGGCCGCTCGGCGAGGAGGAGGCTTCGCGCCTACTGCTCGCCTGGTGGGCTGACCGCTGACGCGGCTCTCTTTCGCGTGCTTCGTCCCCAGAGCCGCTGACTGACGCGTTCTCCACGGATCCGGTGGAAGCGCCGGGAGGATCCTGCGCCGCCGCCAGGGTGGAGACATGACCGAGATCACCGCCGGCTGGCGCCCCACATCCGCATCCGCTACCCTAGATAAGTTGCCCGGGCGCAGTTCTGCCCTGGGCGCGTCTATGACACCCTCCTGCTGCAGAACGTCTGCAGCCGCTGAGACCAGAGGAGGTGGGTTAGTCATGCATCAGTACGAGTTGATGGTCATCCTCGATCCAGAGATCGATGAGCGCACCGTGGCTCCGAGCCTTGACAAGTTCCTCAACGTCGTTCGTAACGACGGTGGAACTGTCGACAACGTCGACATCTGGGGACGTCGTCGCCTGGCTTACGAGATCAACAAGAAGACCGAAGGCATCTACGCCGTCGTGCAGCTCACCGCTGAGGGCGACACGACCAAGGAGCTCGACCGCCAGCTGAAGCTCAGCGAGGCCGTCATGCGCACCAAGGTCCTCCGCGCGGAAGAGGCGATCGCTCAGGTCGCCGCTGCTCAGAAGCGCGCCGACGAGAAGGCTGCCCGCAAGGCCGCCACCTCCGAGAAGGCCGGCGCCTAGTCCCATGGCCGGCGAGACCGTCATCACCGTGGTGGGAAACCTCACGGCCGACCCCGAGCTGCGCTACACGCAGAACGGGCTGGCAGTCGCCAACTTCACCATCGCGTCCACCCCCCGCACGTTCGACCGTCAGGCGAACGAGTGGAAGGACGGTGAGGCTCTGTTCCTTCGCGCCAGTGTCTGGCGCGAATTCGCCGAGCACGTCGCCGGTTCGCTGACCAAGGGGTCCCGCGTCATCGCGCAGGGTCGTCTGAAGCAGCGCTCCTACGAGACGAAGGAAGGCGAGAAGCGCACCAGCATGGAGCTCGAGATCGATGAGATCGGCCCCTCGCTGCGCTACGCCACCGCGCAGGTCACGCGTGCCCAGTCCTCCGGTGGAGGACGGGGTCCGGGCGGCTTCGGCGGCGGTGCGCCTGCCGTCGAGGAGCCGTGGGCCGCATCTGCCCCCGCGGATCCGTCCGCCGGTGCGGATGTCTGGAACACTCCGGGCTCCTACAACGACGAGACCCCCTTCTAACGAGACTCGCCTCTCGATGGAGGGGCACACATCATCAGCCCGCCGGCCGTCAGCCGGTAGGGCGGAAAGCAAAGGAAACCATGGCTGGAAAGTCGAGCGGCGACCGCCGCAAGCCGATCCGCAAGGGTAAGGACGGCAAGAACGCCGCCCCCGCGAAGTCCGTTCGCGTTGGCGTCATCGATTACAAGGACGTCGCCACCCTGCGCAAGTTCATCTCCGAGCGTGGAAAGATCCGCGCCCGCCGTATCACCGGTGTCTCCGTCCAGGAGCAGCGCCTCATCGCCCGCGCGGTCAAGAACGCGCGCGAGATGGCGCTCCTCCCCTACGCCGGCTCTGGCCGCTAAGGAGCAACGACATGTCGAAGGTAATTCTCACGCACGAGGTCACCGGCCTCGGCTCGGCCGGTGACGTCGTCGACGTCAAGAACGGCTACGCCCGTAACTACCTGGTTCCCCAGGGCTTCGCGATCTCGTGGAGCCGCGGTGGCGAGAAGCAGGTCGAGCAGATCAAGGCGGCTCGCGCCGCTCGCGAGCTGCACACCGTCGAGCAGGCTCAGGACCTCAAGGCGAAGCTCGAGGCCACCAAGGTCAAGCTGACCGTCAAGGCGGGTCGCGAGGGTCGTCTGTTCGGTTCGGTCAAGACCGGTGACGTCGCGGACGCCGTCAAGGCTGCCGGCATCGGCGAGCTCGACAAGCGCAAGATCGAGCTCCCCAACCCCATCAAGGTCGTCGGCGACCACGAGGCGACCGTGCGACTGCACGACGACCTCTCGGCCGTCATCACCCTGCAGGTGGTTGCCGCCAAGTAGGCGAGAAAAGCGAGAAGTGTAGCGGCGGGCTGAGGCCCGCCGCTACCTCTCGTTAAGGGTGATTGTGCACAGGCGCACCGGCCGTGCGACGAACGTTGAACACAGGGTTCAAGGAACTTTTTACACACAGGGTGTTGAAACTGAATGAGCAGGTCAGCGTCAATAATCGTGCCCAAGCTCATTTGTTGTCCACAGGTTTCCACACACCTTCTACACACGCTCCACGGCGTTTCGCGCAGATTTTCCCCAGTTTTATCCACAGGCTGAGTTGTGCGAAGAGGTTGGGGTTCATAGTGTTGACCGACGTCGACGGACGACGGCCGCGGAACTGCGGAAATGTCAGAGGTCGTCCCGACAATCGAGCCGAGGGAACAACTCGCGCGGCGAGCGTGCAAGCACGCCCGCCGACGGTCCCATCGTGCCCGAGCGCATGCGAGCAGTAGAGGAGTGAACGTGTCGATCGCCCATATCGGTCTGGCCGACGGTCGTGACCCGGGCGACGCCCGCTCCCCCGAGCGCACTCCCCCGCACGACCTGCTCGCCGAGCAGAGCGCCCTCGGGGGCATGCTGCTCAGCAAGGATGCTGTCGCAGACGTCGTCGAGGTCATCCGCGGCACCGACTTCTACATTCCCAAGCACGAGATCATCTACGACGCGATCCTGTCGCTCTACTCTCACGGCGAGCCGACGGACGTCATCACCGTCACGGACGAGCTGACCAAGATCGGCGAGCTGTCGCGAGCCGGCGGAGCAGAATACCTGCACACACTGACCAGCCTCGTGCCCACCGCCGCGAACGCGGGCTACTACGCCAACATCGTCGGCGAGAAGGCGCTGCTGCGCCGACTCGTCGAGGCGGGAACCCGCATCACGCAGATGGGCTACAAGGCCGAGGGCGAGGTCCTCGACCTGGTCAACAACGCACAGGCCGAGATCTACTCCGTCACGGGCACCCAGGAGACCGAGGACTACGTCCCCCTCACCGAGGCCGTCACCGTGGCGATCGACGAGATCGAAGCGGCCAAACACAAGGACGGCTCGATGACGGGCGTCCCCACCGGGTTCGCCGAGCTCGACGAACTGACCAACGGCCTCCATCCCGGCCAGATGGTGATCGTCGCGGCCCGACCAGCTCTCGGTAAGTCGACCCTGGCGCTCGACTTCGCGCGCGCGGCGGCGATCAAGCACGACATGCCGACGATCTTCTTCTCGCTCGAGATGGGCCGGAGCGAGATCGCGATGCGCCTGCTCTCTGCAGAGGCGTCCGTCCCGCTGCAGAACATGCGCAAGGGAACGGTGGACAACCGCGACTGGACGACGATCGCATCCACCCGCGGCCGCATCAACGACGCGCCCCTCTACATCGACGACAGCCCCAACATGACCCTGGTGGAGATCCGCGCGAAGTGCCGCCGGCTCAAACAGCGCGTCGGTCTCAAGATGGTGATCATCGACTACCTCCAGCTGATGACCAGCGGCAAGCGCGTCGAGAGCCGCCAGCAGGAGGTCAGCGAGTTCTCGCGCGCGCTCAAGCTGCTCGCCAAGGAACTTCAGGTGCCGGTCATCGCCCTGTCGCAGCTGAACCGTGGCCCCGAGCAGCGCGCCGACAAACTTCCCGCGCTGAGTGACCTCCGCGAGTCCGGCTCGATCGAGCAGGACGCCGACATGGTCATCCTGCTCCACCGCGAGTCCGCCTACGAGAAGGACAACCCGAGAGCAGGCGAGGCCGACCTCATCGTGGCGAAGCACCGAAACGGACCGACGCGGACCGTCACCGTCGCCTTCCAGGGGCACTACTCCCGTTTCACGGACATGGCGCCGGTCTAGTCGACGCGTGCGGAAGGCGCCTGTCACACCTCGCAGTGAAACGATGATCGGAGCCCACCGAATGCTTCTGAGACACCGCGGCAGCGACCCGATGATCGATCCCGCCGCCTACGTGGCCGCATCCGCCGTGATCGTGGGGAACGTTCGGATCGCCGCAGGCGCCCGCATTCTCCACGGAGCAGTGATCACCGCCGAGGATGGAGCGGTCACCATCGGTGAAGACACCATCGTCATGGAGCACGCTCTGCTCCGCGGCCGGGCCGACCACCCCGTGCACATCGGCGCCGCCGTCATGGTCGGCCCCCACACCCACGTCAACGGCAGCATCGTCGCGGACGAGGCGTTCATCGCCACCGGCGCTTCCCTCTTTCCGGGGAGCCTCGTCGGAGCCGGGGCCGAGGTCCGGATCAATGGCGTCGTCCAGGTCAACACAGTTCTCGAGCCCGGAGCGGTCGTTCCGATCGGGTGGATCGCGGTCGGAGACCCCGCGTCGATTCTCTCGCCCGATCGCCACCAGGAGATCTGGGCGATCCAGTGCGAGCTCGACTTTCCCGGCACCGTGTACGGCGTGGGACGCGAGGCGTCGATGCGGGACCTCATGCGGCAGCAGTCCCAGTTCTACGGTGCCCACGCCACCGATGAGGATGTCACCCGCTGAACCACCGCCGCGCGGCCGACGCGGATCATCCTCACGGACGACGCGCCACCGGCCGGGGGACGATTCAATGGATGCATGATGGGCATCCTCCTTCCCGTGCTGCAGGGCGCAGGCAGCGTGGCGCTCGCTCTCGTGGCGTTCGCCCTGGCGTTCACCTGGCCGGCGTTGCTCCGGCCCATCCTGGCTTTGCGCACCGATGGTGCTCGCGTGCTGGCGTCCACCGGACTGGGCGTTGTCCTGTTGCTCGCCGCGTCACTCCTCTACGCGACTCCCGGTGTGCTCCTGCGTGACCCACTGGGGATGCTCCTGGCGCTTCCGGTGGCGACGTTGTGGCTCATCGGTGCGGTCGCCCTCGTCGTGCGCGGTCTTGTCATGGGAGGCGCGGCTCGGGCGATCTCGTACGCATTCGCCGTCGTCACGGTGTGTGGCGCCGCCGCCGGGATCGTGTCCGCCGTGCTGACGCAGCACGGCGTCGCGGACGACGTCACAGCCACGGGCGCCTTCCTGCTGGCGGTCGGCGGGCTCGCATCCGTCATTCTGTGGGCGCGGGCCGACGATCCGGAACCGCGTCGTCGCCGGCGACCGCATCCGACCGCCGTGTAACGTTCCACCGCCGCGAGACCCACACGACCGCGTACCCGGCGACCAGGATGACGACGGCGATCAGGACGACGTAGAAGGCGACAGACAGGTACCCGTTCGGACTGGTCTGCGGGTTGAGGAACGGATACGGGTACCACGGCTGCTTCCCGCTGACCGGTTCGGCGGCGAACGGCGCCCGGATCAGCGTGTAGATCGCCCACACGATCGGGAACACCGCGATGCCCCACACCGCCCGCAGTCGAAGCGGGGTCCGGCCCGGCGCGAACAGCCAGTCGATCAGCAGGTACAGCGGCGCGACGACATGCAGCACTTCGTTCGACCAGCCGACGGTCGTGCCCTGCGGCAACGGGATGTTGCGCAGCAGCAGGTTGTAGACGACGCCCGTCGTCACCAGATACGTCACCGCCGCCGCGCGCAGCGCCGTGAACCATCCCGGGTCATCGCCGCGCCGCACGACGAGCAGCACCGCGCCGATCCCGAGCACCACGATCCCGAGCACATTCGAGTCGATCGTGAAGAAGCTGAAGAAGTTCGTAACCAGCCCGGCCACGCTTCCACCGCGATCGCTCGTCGAATGGATGCTAGTGCCCAGCTGAACGGCGACGGCCGCGACCATGAGCAAAAAGACCACCGCGCGCAGCGCCGCGAAACCGATCCGCATGCCGTGATCGTAGCGAGCGGACGCGTCTCGATGCGGTGAACGCGCAGGAACCCGCCGACTAGACTGGAGGGCGAATCCGTACGAAAGAGGTCGCCTCGTGGCTACCGCCGTCCCCGCCCAGAATGCCCGCGCCCACGCGCACAACCGGTACTGGGTCGTCCCCGCCGTCCGCGCCGTCGTGGCCCTCGCCGCCGCCGCCGTCATCACTTTCACGCGGGACGCGCACACTGCGGCCTTCGGTCTGATCGTGTTCGGCGTCTTCGCGCTCGTCGACGGACTTGCCACCGGTGTCCTGAGCTGGTTGCTCGCCGGACGCAGGCTGACGCGAACGTTGTTCGCCGTGCAGGGCGTCATCGGTGTGATCGCCGGTGTGGTCGCGCTCGCGCTGTCGGGTGGCGGGCTCGGACTGTACCTCTACCTCGTGACGGTGTGGGCGGCGCTGACCGGCTTCCTCGAGCTGTACAACGGCATCCGGGAGCGCGGCCGGGACGCTGCCGCCCGTGATTGGCTCATCACCGGTGCCATCACCGCCGTCCTTGCACTCGCGTTGTTGTTCGCCCCGGCCGACGCCATCCTCGCCATCGGGCTCTTCGGCGCCTGGGCGGTCATTGTCGGCGTCTTCCAGGGCATCGGCGCGGTGACTCTGCGGTCGGCTGCACGACCCGGTGACGAAACACGCGGAGTGGAGAGCGGATCGTGACCTCGCGCGACAAGAAAGACCCTCGATTGACCCAGAATCTGCAGCCCTCCCGTCGGGACCGGTTCCTGCCGGTGGAGCTTCTAGCGATCTCGGCCGGACTGGCTGTGTTCGTCGGCCTGATCGTGCTCATCGCGACGCGCGAGTTCGTGCTCGCCGGAATCGGCCTGGGTGTGACGTTCATCGTCGCGCTCGTGCTGCTGGCGCTTTTCGCACTCGCCTTCAAGCCGACCGAGGCCGAGGTGGAGGACATCCACGAGCAGGACGCCGAAGCCCGCGCCAAGGCGGCCCGGGCGCGCGCCGAGGGCGACGAGCGCCCGCGCGGGCACTGACCGGCGCCTGCCGGTCGGCAAGCGTTACAGGTAGTCGACGAGCTCCGACGCCAGACCTACATACCCGGCGGGCGTCAGCGCCAGAAGGCGGTTCTTCGCCGCCTGGCCGATCTCCAGACCGTTGACGAACTCCGTCAGCGCAGCGTGGTCGACGCGCTTTCCGCGGGTCAGCTCTTTGAGCAGCGCGTACGGATCCGTGATCGTGGAGCGGCCGGCCGTGACCTCCGCGCGGATCACGGTCTGGATCGCCTCCGCGAGCACTTCCCAGTTGGAGTCCAGATCGTCGGCGAGCAGCTGGCGGTCGATGGTGATCTGCCCCAGCCCGCGCTCGATGTTGTCGAGTGCCAGCAGGGAATGACCCAGGCCCACGCCGATGTTGCGCTGGGTGGTCGAGTCGGTGAGGTCGCGCTGCAGGCGGCTGGTGACGAGCGTCGCCGCGAGCGAGTCGAGCACCGCGCTGGAAAGCTCGAGGTTGGCCTCCGCGTTCTCGAAGCGGATCGGGTTGACCTTGTGCGGCATGGTGGACGACCCGGTGGCGCCGGGCTCCGGGACCTGGCGGAAGTACCCGAGAGAGATGTACGTCCAGATGTCGGTGCACAGGTTGTGCAGGATGCGATTCGCGTGTGAAATGCGCGAGTACAGCTCCGCCTGCCAGTCGTGCGACTCGATCTGCGTGGTCAGCGGGTTCCAGTCGAGGCCGAGGCTCTCGACGAATTCCCGCGAGATGCGGGGCCAGTCGGCTTCCGGATCGGCGATGAGGTGGGCGGCGAAGGTCCCGGTGGCGCCGCTGAACTTGCCCAGGTGGACGCCCGATTCGATCTGCGTGCGCACCCGTTCCAGGCGGTGGACGAAGACGGCCAGCTCCTTGCCCATGGTCGTCGGCGTCGCGGGCTGGCCGTGGGTGCGGGCGAGCATCGCGTCATCGCGGTACTGCTTCGCCTGCGCGCGCAGTTCGGCGATCACCGCGCGGAACTTCGGAAGCCAGGACTCGCGGACCGCCGCACTCACCGTGAGCGCGTACGAGAGGTTGTTGATGTCCTCGCTCGTCGCCGCGAAGTGGGTCAGCTCGGCGATGTGGTCGAGCCCGAGTGCGTGCAGGCGCTCGCGCACCAGGTACTCGACCGCCTTCACGTCGTGCTTGGTCGTCGCCTCGAGTTCGGCCAGGCGATCGATCTCGGGCTGCCCGAACTCGTCGGCGAGGGCGCGCAGGGCGCGCTTCTGGTCCTCCGTCAGCGGCGACGAGCCGAACATCCGGTGCTCGGTGAGGTAGAGCAGCCACTCGACCTCGACCTGCACGCGCGCCCGGTTGAGGCCGGCCTCGGAGAGGTGGTCGCCGAGCCCGATGACGGCGGACCGATAGCGGCCGTCCAGGGGGCTGAGCGGCTGGGGAGGCAGGGCGGTCATGGTGCTCCTCGCGAAATCAGGCGGCGGGTACTCCACCATTCTCCCGCACGCCGCTGGTCGGTGCCGACGCCGCCGGCACGACCGGGCTCAGTCGCGGCGGGCGGGCCGGAAGATCAGACCGAGCAGCCAGGCGATGATGCCGAGCACGAGCGCGCCCAGGACACCGGACCAGAAGCCGTCGATGTGCAGCCCGAAACCTATCGCGTCGCTGATCCAGGAAACGATGAAGAGGAGGAACGCGTTGACGAGCAACGAGATCAACCCCAGCGTGAGGATATAGAGCGGGAACGCGACGATCCGGATGACCGTGCCGACGATGGCGTTCACCACTCCGAAGATCAGGGCGATGAGCAGGTACGTCAGCACGAGCGCGGTCGTGTCCGACGCGTAGGGATGCACGGTCACACCGCTGACGATCAGCGTCGTGAGCCAGAGGGCGATGGCGTTGATGATCAGTCTGAGCAGGAATCGCATGGATCCATCCTGTCAGTGGACACAGAGGGGTACAAAGGGTGCGTCCTCCACAGATTCCGGTAATTCCTCTCCGGGTATGCGGGCGCGACTAAGTTGGGTCTGTGAGTTCGGAAGACACCTTCGGCGTGAGACTGCGCCCCGAGATCGTTGCTGTCCCCGCCTACAAGCAGGGGCGGCCGGCGCCGGCGGACGGCTTCAAGCTGTCGAGCAACGAGAACCCCTACCCGCCTCTCCCCTCGGTGGTGGAGGCGGTGACGGCGACCCTGCACGAGCTCAACCGCTACCCCAACGCGGGCGGAGCCGACCTGCGCGCCCGGCTGGCGGAGCGACACGGCGTCGGGATCGAGGAGGTCCACCTGGGCAGCGGCTCGGTAGCCCTCCTGTCGCAGCTGATCGCGGCCGCGGCCGGTGTCGGCGACGAAGTCGTGTACTCCTGGCGCTCGTTCGAGGCGTATCCCGGGCTCGTGACGGTGACCGGCGCCACGAGCATCCAGGTGCCGAACCGTGCCGACGGCAGCCATGATCTGGATGCGATGGCCGAGGCGATCACGGAGCGAACACGCGTCGTGATCGTGTGCACGCCCAACAACCCGACCGGCACGATCGTCACGGCCGCGGCCTTCGAGGCGTTCATGGCGCGCGTCCCCTCGGACCTTCTCGTCCTCCTCGACGAGGCGTACTTCGAGTTCGTCACGGATGACGCCGCGGTCGATGGCATCCCCCTGCTGTCCCGCTACCCCAACCTCGTCGTGCTGCGCACGTTCTCCAAGGCCTACGGGCTGGCGGCGCTGCGCATCGGCTATGCGGTCGGGCCGGCGGCCGTACTGAACGCGGCGCGTTCCGCCGCCATCCCGCTCTCGGTCACCGATGCCTCCCGCGTCGCCGCGCTCGCCTCCATCGAGGCCGAAGACGAGTTGATGGAGCGCGTCGCCCGTGTCGCGATGCGCCGCGACCGGCTCCGTGACGCCCTGATCCAGCTGGGCTGGGCGGTCCCGGAGGCCCAGGGCAACTTCGTGTGGCTTGCGACCGGTGAACAGACCGTCGAGGCCAACGACGCATTCTTCGACGCCGGACTGACGGTTCGCGCGTTCCCTCCGGAGGGCATCCGCATCAGTGTCGGCGAGGAGGAGTCTGTGGACAAACTCCTGCAGGTTGCCGGTGATATTGTGCGGAACCTACCAAATGGGCACTCCGGCAAGCGGTTAGGTTAGAACGGTGGTTGCGACGAACGAGATCCCGCGCCCGGCGAACACGGTCCAGCTGCTCACGGCAGACGGCCGCTTCCAGCCGAGCGAGACGTCGGCAGAGTACCTCCCCTACTTGGAGCGTCTCGACGAGAACGATTACCGCCGCTTCTACCGCGACATGGTGCGTGTGCGGGCGTTCGACATCGAGGCCGCCAACCTGCAGCGGCAGGGCCAGCTCGGATTGTGGGTTCCCAGCCACGGCCAGGAGGGCGCCCAGGTGGGCTCGGCCCACGCCGCGAAGCCGCAGGACCACCTGTTCCCGACCTACCGCGAGCACGTCGTCGGCATGATCCGCGGTATCGATCCGATCGGCATCATCGGCCTGCTGCGTGGGACGACCCACGGTGGCTGGGACCCGACCGATCCCGCCGTCGGCAACTTCCACCTCTACACGCTCGTGATCGGGTCGCAGACCCTGCACGCGACCGGGTACGCCATGGGCATGAAGTTCGACGGCAAGGTGGGCACGGGCGACCCGACGCAGGATGAGGCGTCCATCGTCTACTTCGGTGACGGCGCGACCAGCCAGGGGGATGTGAGCGAGGCGTATGTCTTCGCCGCGAGCTATCAGACCCCTCAGGTGTTCTTCCTGCAGAACAATCACTGGGCGATCTCCGTTCCGGTGAGCACGCAGTCCCGCACTCCGCTCTATCTGCGGTCGAGTGGATTCGGCATCCCGGGCGTGCAGATCGACGGCAACGACGTGCTTGCTGCGTACGCGGTGACGGCGAAGCACCTGGACGACGCCCGCAGCGGCGAGGGGCCGAGCATGATCGAGGCCCTCACCTACCGCATGGGCGCCCACACTTCGAGTGACGACCCCAGCAAGTACCGCAGCGATGACGAGGTCACCTACTGGGCCGAGCGTGACCCGATCCTGCGGTTCCGTGTCTTCCTGGAGCAGCAGGGTGTCGGCCAGGCGTTCTTCGATAGTGCGGATGAAGAAGGGGCTGACCTCGCGGCCGACATCCGCCGCCGGACCCTCGAACTCACCCCTCCTTCCGCCGCCTCGATGTTCGACCACGTCTACAGTGAGCCGCATCCGCTGACAGAGGAGCAGCGGCGCTGGCTCCTGGACTACGAGGAATCGTTCGGAGGCGACGCATGAGCGACGTGAGAAGCGAGGCCGAGTACGTGGAGGCCGAATTGATCGAGGAACCGGCCGCCACTGGCCCGTCGGACGAGGAAACCGCCGCAGACAGCGCGTCGCTCGACACGCAGGCCATCGACGTGGTCGAGATCGTCGAGAGCGACCCGGATTCGCGCGTGCTCGAAGAGCACGTCGCCGAACAGGAGTGGACGCGGGAATTCGTGATCGAGGACGAGCAGATGGGTGCCTTCCCCGACACTGCGTACCCTGCCGCACACACCGACGCGCAGGCCTCTGCCGAGGTGGGCGCGGAGGCTGCTGCCGCCGAACACGCCGACGAGACGCCTGAGCAGGCGGTGGCGGACGCCGCGCCCGAGCCGCGCATCCAGTCGCTGCCGATGGTGAAAGCGCTCAACGCCGGTCTCCGGCGCGCGCTCGCCGACGACCCGAAGGTGATTCTCCTGGGCGAGGACATCGGCCCGCTCGGCGGAGTCTTCCGAGTGACCGAGGGCCTGCAGAAGGAGTTCGGCCCGCAGCGCGTGGTGGACACGCCGCTCGCCGAGGCCGGCATCATCGGTACGGCGATCGGTCTGGCGATGCGCGGCTACCGCCCGGTCGTCGAGATCCAGTTCAACGGTTTCGTCTTCCCCGGCTTCGACCAGATCACTACGCAGCTCGCCAAGATGACGAACCGGCACAACGGCAGGCTGCCCTTCCCGGTGGTCATCCGCATCCCGCACGGCGGCCACATCGGGGCGGTAGAGCACCACCAGGAGGCGCCCGAGGCGTACTTCGCGCACACGGCCGGCCTTCGCGTCGTGGCGCCCTCGACCCCGCACGACGCGTACTGGATGATCCAGGAGGCCATCCGTTCCGACGACCCCGTGGTCTTCTTCGAGCCGATGAGCCGCTACTGGCCCAAGGGCGAGGTCGACCTCGTCGAGAACCCGACGGCGCTGCACGCCAGCCGGGTCGTCCGCACGGGCACGGATGCGACCATCGTCGCGTGGGCCGGCATGGTGAGCGTGGCACTCCGCGCGGCGGAACTCGCCGCGGAGGAGGGGCGCAGCCTCGAGGTGATCGACCTGCGCTCGCTCTCCCCCGTCGACTACGGGCCGGTCATCGCATCCGTCCAGAAGACGGGTCGTCTGGTCATCGCCCAGGAAGCGCCGGGCAACGTGTCCGTCGGGTCCGAGGTGGCCGCGACCGTCGCCGAGAAGGCGTTCTACTCGCTGGAGGCGCCGGTGATCCGTGTCGCGGGCTTCGACGTCCCCTTCCCGCCGGCCAAGCTCGAGGAGCTCTACCTCCCCGACGCCGACCGCATCCTCGAGGCCGTCGACCGGGCCCTGGCGTACTGATCGCCCCGGCCGGAGCGCGCCGCACAGGCACGCTGTATTGAAGACACGCTGTATTGAAGACAGAGAGAAGTCGCACATGAGCGAGTCCCAGTTCCTCCTGCCCGATGTGGGCGAGGGCCTGACCGAGGCGGAGATCGTCTCGTGGAAGGTCGCGCCCGGCGAGCAGGTCGCAGTCAACCAGGTCATCGTCGAGATCGAGACGGCGAAGTCGCTGGTCGAGCTGCCCTCGCCGTTCGAGGGGACCGTGGGGGAGCTCCTCGTCACGGAGGGCCAGACCGTCGAGGTCGGAACGCCCATCTTCACGGTCACCGCGGGCGCCCAGGCCGCTCCGACCCTGGAACGCGAGCCGGAGCCGGCGGACGAGATCATCGCCGATGCCGCGTCGACGGTCTCGCACGAGGACGAGCCGAAGCCGGGCGCCGTGCTCGTCGGCTACGGCTCGGCGGGTCACGGCAGCAGCCGCCGACGCCGGGTGTCGCATCCGGGAACCGCTTCGATTCCCGTCGCGTTCCCGGGGAGCATCCCGCAGCCGGCGGCCACGGCGGCAGCTCCGGCAGCCGCATCGGTCGCCACGGCCGCGGCTCCCACCGCCCCGACAGCGCCCGCCGCCCAGCCCGGGACCCAGCCCGGGACCGAGCCCGGGGCCGCGCCGACGGCGCGTCCCAGCGGGCCGGTCATCGCCAAGCCGCCCGTTCGCAAGCTCGCCAAAGATCTCGGGGTCGATCTCGGCCTGGTCACGCCGACCGGTCCGATCGGCGACGTCACCCGGGACGACGTCCTCCGCGAGGCGACGCAGGTGAGCGTCTTCCGCAACATCCAGACGCCCGAGTGGCCGAACGACCGCGAAGACCGCATCCCGGTCAAGGGCGTCCGCAAGGCGATCGCCAACGCGATGACGTCGAGCGCGTTCACTGCCCCGCACGTCAGCCTCTTCGTCGACGTGGATGCCACGCGCACCATGGAGTTCGTCAAGCGCCTCAAGAACTCCCCCGACTTCGCGGGCATCAAGGTGTCGCCGCTGCTCATCATGGCGAAGGCGATGATCTGGGCGGTCCGTCGCAACCCGATGGTCAATTCGTCGTGGACCGACGAGGAGATCATCGTCCGCCACTACGTCAACCTCGGCATCGCGGCGGCGACGCCGCGCGGCCTCATCGTGCCGAACATCAAGGAGGCGCAGGGCATGACCCTGCTCGAGCTCGCGAGGTCTCTCGAGCAGCTCACCCTGACGGCGCGCGACGGCAAGACGCCCCCGGCCGACATGAACGGCGGCACCATCACGATCACCAACATCGGTGTGTTCGGGATGGACACGGGCACGCCCATCCTGAATCCCGGCGAGGTGGGCATCGTGGCTCTGGGCACGATCAAGCAGAAGCCGTGGGTGGTGGATGGCGAGGTGCGCCCGCGCTTCGTCACCACCCTGGGTGCCTCCTTCGACCACCGCGTCGTCGATGGCGACGTTGCGTCCCGCTTCCTGGCGGATGTCGCATCCATCATCGAAGAGCCCGCGCTGCTGCTCGATTGAATTTGACAATCATTTTCAATAAGACGTAATGTGAGCCGGTGCCCGCGACCGTGGGCACACCCTCTTCGTGTCGTTCGCGACTTAGACAGGCTCCCATGAAGACGCGCTCCCTCGTCTCCGCCCTGGCGCTCGGCGCCGCAATCGCACTGGCGACCGCCGGTTGCGCCACCTCGTCGGCGGGATCCGACGACGGCACCCTCCGCGTGGTCGCCAGCACCAACGTGTACGGCGACATCGCGACCACCATCGGCGGCGACGCCGTCCACGTCACCTCTCTCATGTCCGACCCGGCCCAGGACCCGCACTCGTTCGAAGCCAGCGCCCAGAACCAGCTGGCCGTATCGAAGGCCGACGTCGTCATCGAGAACGGCGGCGGCTACGACGAATTCATGCAGACGCTGGTGAAGGGCTCCAAGAACCGCAGCACCACCGTCCTGAACGTCGTCGACCTGTCCGGTAAGAAGCCGGCCGACGGCGAGCTCAACGAACACGTCTGGTACGACTTCCCGACCATGGGGAAGCTCAGCCGGGCCCTGGTGGCCGCGCTCTCGGCCGCCGACCCGTCGCAGAAGGCAGTGTTCGAGAAGAACGGAACCGCGTTCGCGCGGCAGCTGACCGCTCTCGAAGGCACCGAGGCGCAGCTCAAGACGTCGTACGCGGGACAGGGCGTTGCCATCACGGAGCCCGTCCCCCTCTACCTGCTGGACGCGATTGGGCTGGTCGACAAGACCCCCGAGAGGTTCAGCGCTGCCATCGAGGAGGAGAACGACGTCTCCCCCGTCGTCCTCAAGGACACGCTGGCGCTGTTCAGCGGTCACCAGGTCAAGCTTCTGGCGTACAACGAGCAGACCACCGGTGCCGAGACCGAGCGCGTGCTCGCCGCCGCCAAGCACAACGGCATCCCCGTCGTGCCGGTCACCGAGACGCTGCCGAGCAGCAAACATTACGTCGGGTGGATGCAGTCCAACCTGGACGCCGTCGGAAAGGCGTTGGCCGAGTGAGTGAGCCGCTGGCGCGCGTGACGCCCCCGAGCGAACGGGACGTGGTCCTGGCATTGCGGGACGCATCCCTCGGATTCGGCGACCGGACGCTGTGGAGTGGGCTCGACCTCGACGTGCACGCCGGTGAGTTCGTCGCCGTGCTCGGCCCGAACGGCTCCGGGAAGACCAGCCTGCTGCGCACGATCCTCGGTCAGCAGCAGCTGGACTCCGGCGAGATCTCGTTCGAGGGGCACCCCATACGCCGCGGTGACCGGCGCATCGGCTACATCCCGCAGCAGAAGCTCATCCCGGCCGGCACTCCGATGCGCGCGCGGGACCTGGTCGCACTCGGCGTCAACGGCCACCGCTGGGGCCTGCCCCTTCCCCGTCGTTCCGACCGCGATCAGGTGGATGGACTGATCGACGCGGTAGGCGCCCGGCGCTATGCGGACACGGCGGTCGGTTCCCTCTCCGGCGGCGAGCAGCAGCGTCTGCGTGTAGCGCAGGCGCTTGCCGGAGATCCGGCGCTGCTGCTGTGCGACGAGCCGCTGCTCTCACTCGACCTCCAGCACCAGCGAGGCGTCAGCGAACTGATCGACCGGCGACGCCGGGAGCACGATAGCGCGGTCGTCTTCGTCACGCACGACGTGAACCCGGTGCTCGGGATGGTCGACCGCGTCCTGTACCTCGCCGGCGGCCGCTTCCGCATGGGGACTCCGGACGAGGTGCTCCGCAGCGACGTGCTCACCGATCTCTACGGGACGCCGGTCGACGTCATTCGGAGTCGCGGCCGCATCGTCGTCGTGGGCATCCCCGACGCGGAAACGCACGACCACCATGAGCACACCCGCGAGACGCATCCGGAGCCGGCCGCATGACGCACATGGACCTCTGGTCGCAGCTGTTCGACTTCACCGACTACGGCGAGCTGCTGCTTCTCGTCAAGAACTCGATCTTCGCCGGCGCAGTGCTCGGCATCGTCGGCGGTCTGATCGGCGTCTTCGTGATGCAACGCGACATGGCGTTCGCGGTTCACGGCATCAGCGAGCTGTCCTTCGCGGGCGCGGCCATCGCTCTGCTGCTGGGGGTGGATGTCGTGGCAGGGTCGCTGATCGGCTCGCTGATCGCCGCCATCCTGATCGGTCTCCTCGGCGCCAAAGCACGAGACCGCAACTCGATCATCGCGGTGCTGATGCCCTTCGGGCTCGGGCTCGGCATCCTGGCGCTCGCGCTGTATCCCGGCCGCAGCGCCAACAAGTTCGGACTGCTGACCGGTCAGATCGTGTCGGTCGACGACCCGCAGCTGGGGTCCCTGTTGGTCATCGGCGTGATCGTGCTAATCGCACTGCTGCTGATGTGGCGTCCGCTGACCTTCGACAGCCTGGATGCGGACGTCGCCGCCGCGCGCGGCATCCCGACCCGCTTCGTGGCGCTGGCATTCATGGTGCTGCTCGGGCTCGCGGTCGCCGTCTCGGTGCAGATCGTCGGAGCGCTGCTGGTGCTGTCGCTGCTGGTGACGCCCGCAGCTGCCGCGATGCGCATCTCCTCGTCACCGCTCGCGGTCCCGGTGATCAGCGTCGTCTTCGCCCTCGTCTCCGTGGTCGGCGGCATCCTGCTGGCGCTGGGCAGCGCGCTGCCGATCAGCCCGTACGTCACGACGATCTCGTTCCTCATCTACGTGGTCTGCCGCATCGTCGGCGGACGCCGCGACCGGCGCAGGACGGCCTCGAGTTCTCGGCGACTCGTGAGCCAGGCGGGCTAGCCTGGAATGGTGAAGCGCAACACCTGGCAGCGGGAGGCTGTCCGCGAGGCTCTGACCTCTACGGAGGGCTTCATCAGCGCGCAGGGACTCCACATGAGCCTGCACGAAGGGGGCTCCCCCATCGGCCTGGCGACCGTGTATCGCGCGCTCGCCGACCTGGCGTCGGAGGGTGATGCCGACTCGCTGCAGTCACCGGAGGGCGAGAGCCTCTACCGGGCCTGCACGACGGGCCACCATCACCACCTCATCTGCCGCAACTGCGGGCTGACGGTGGAGATCGAGGCGGATGCCGTCGAGCTCTGGGCACGTCAGGCCGCGGCGGCGCACGGCTTCACCCAGGCGCAGCACGTCGTCGATGTTTTCGGCCTCTGCGCCTCGTGCACGGCCCAGAGCGATTTGGCCGGCACTGCCTCCATGCCGTAGCATAGATGTTTGGCTGAGTGGGCCTCCCCCCGCTCTGATCGTGTACGAACCCCCCACATCTCGATGTCGGGAAGTCGTGCGCCGACAAGTGACCTTGGGTGGTGCCGTCCGGCACCACGGTATTGGAGAAGAAAGCAATGGCAGCAGTGTGCCAGGTGACTGGAGCCGTTCCCGGCTTCGGTCACAACATCTCGCACTCGCACCGTCGCACGAAGCGCCGGTTCGACCCGAACATCCAGAAGAAGACGTACTACGTTCCGTCTCTTCGTCGTAACGTCACCCTGACGCTGAGCGCCAAGGGCATCAAGGTCATCGACGCCCGCGGCATCGAGTCCGTGGTGAAGGACCTCCTGGCCCGAGGGGAGAAGATCTAATGGCGAAGCAGCAGGACGTCCGTCCGATCATCAAGCTCCGTTCGACGGCGGGCACCGGTTACACCTACGTGACCAAGAAGAACCGTCGCAACAACCCCGACCGCCTCGTGCTCAAGAAGTACGACCCCGTAGTGCGCAAGCACGTCGACTTCCGAGAGGAGCGCTAAACATGGCCAAGAAGTCAAAGATCGCCAAGAACGAGCAGCGTAAGGTCATCGTCGAGCGCTACGCCGCGAAGCGCGCCGAGCTCAAGAAGGCCCTCGTCGACCCGAATGGTAGCGACGAGTCCCGCGAGGCCGCGCGCCTCGGCCTCCAGAAGCTTCCCCGTGACGCCTCCCCGATCCGCGTCCGCAACCGCGACGCCGTCGACGGCCGTCCCCGCGGAAACCTCAGCAAGTTCGGTATCTCCCGTGTTCGCTTCCGCGACATGGCGCACCGCGGCGAGCTGCCCGGCATCACCAAGTCGAGCTGGTAAACCAGTCCGGCGACGCACTCAAGGGGCGTTCGGCTTCGGCCGGGCGCCCCTTTGTGGTGTCAAATGCCTGAAGAAGCCCGGAAATCCGCGTGTTTCCGCGGGTTTCTGATACATTCAAGGCGGTCAACCGACCAAACGTATGGCCCAACGTGGCCTCAACCGTTCCACAAACAGCTGTAAAACCAGCACAAGGTCCGAGGAGGACACTCAATGGCTGACAACCTGAACAAGACCGAGCTCGTTGCTGCCGTCGCTGCGGCGTCGGGTCAGAGCCAGGCCACCGTCTCGAGCGTCGTCGACGCATTCTTCAGCACCATCAGCGAGACCGTCGCCAAGGGCGGCAAGGTCACCATCCCGGGTTGGCTCGCCGCCGAGCGCAGCGAGACCGCTGCCCGCACCGGCCGCAACCCGCAGACGGGCGCGGAGATCTCGATCCCGGCCGGTCACCGCGTCAAGCTGACCGCGGGTTCGAAGCTCAAGGCTGCCGTCAAGTAGTCTTTCCCAGCTTGCCCGAGGGCGGTGCCGCATCACGCGGTGCCGCCCTCGTCGTCTCCGGAGGCGCGCCGCACCCGACGAGTCGTGAGTCGTTGCTGGAATCCCGGCTCAGTGGCGACATCTGGTCACCACTCGTCGTTGCCCGGCGCTGTGGGTGCCCGGCTGTGGGCGCCCGCCCAGGAGCGTGGACGTAGGCTGGACGGGTGCCACGAATCCTCCGCGTGATCGGCCCTGCCGCGCTGCTGCTCGCAGCCGTGGCGGCCATGATCATCGCGCTCGCATTCGGCGGTGGGGCGTCCGCTCCCCTTCTGGCCGATCCCGGAGCGTTGGTGCGATGGGGGTTGCCCGCCGCGACCCTCGTGGCCAACCTCAGTCTGGCGGGCACCGTGGGGGCCCTCGTGCTCGCGTGTTTCGCGTTCGCGCCCGACCGCGACGAGTACGGCAAGGCGCTGGATTTCGCCGCCGGCAGCGCGGGAGTGATGACCGTCGCATCCGCCGCCACCGGCCTGTTCACCTTCGTGAGCGTCTCCAACGTGCCGTGGTCGTTCGACGCGACCTTCAGCAACGGGCTCAGCTCGTTCGTGACCAGTGTCTCCCTGGGCCAGGCGTGGCTCGGCATCACGCTCATCGCGGCCGCCGTCACGGTCCTCTGCTTCGCCGTGCGCAACCAGACCGCGATCGTCTTCGTGACGATCCTGGCAATGGCCACCGTCGTGCCGATGGCCCAGCAGGGGCACAGCGCGGAGGCCGCAGGCCACGACGCGGCGGTGACCTCGTTCGGGCTGCACGTGCTGTTCGCGGCGATCTGGCTGGGCGGCCTGATCACGCTCATCGTCGTCAAGCAGACGCTGGGCAACGGCCGACTCGTCACCGTGCTCGAGCGTTATTCGACCATCGCCCTCATCTGCTTCGTGGTCGTCGCCGCGTCAGGGTACGTCAACGCGGAGCTGCGGGTCGGGACGCTGGCCGAGCTGGCGACGCCGTACGGCATCCTGGTCCTGGTCAAGGTTGCTGCGCTCGTCGTCCTCGGCCTGTTCGGCCTCACTCAGCGTCGCTACCTGATCGGCCGGCTGAAGAGCACGGGCGAGCCGCGCAGCTTCTGGTGGATCGTCGTCGCCGAACTCGCGTTCATGGGAATCGCGTCCGGAGTTGCGGCGGCGCTCGCCCGCACGGTGACGCCCGTGCCAGAGACGCGTGCGGCCACTCCGACTCCGGCGGAGATCCTCACCGGCGAGAAGCTGCCCGACCCGCTCAGCTTCGAGCGGCTGTTCACCTCCTGGAACTTCGACCTGCTCTGGGTGCTGGCGTGCGCCTTCGCCGTGTTCTTCTACCTCGCCGGCGTGTGGCGCCTGCGCCGCCGCGGCGACTCGTGGCCGGTATACCGCACCGTGCTCTGGGTGCTGGGCATCGCGCTCCTCTTCTACATCACCAACGGCGGTGTGAACGTCTACGAGAAGTACCTGTTCTCAGCCCACATGTCGGCGCACATGGTGCTCACCATGGCCGTGCCTCTGCTGCTCGTCCCGGGCGCGCCGGTCACCTTGGCGGCGCGCGCGATCCGCAAGCGCACGGACGGTTCCCGCGGTGGCAGGGAATGGATGCTGCTGGCGGTGCACTCGCGTTTCGCTGCGGTGATCTCCAACCCGATCGTCGCGGCGATCCTGTTCGCCGGATCGCTGTGGGCGTTCTACTACACGCCCCTGTTCCGCTGGGCGACGACCGACCACATCGGGCACGAGTGGATGATCGTCCACTTCCTCATCACGGGGTACCTCTTCGTGCAGTCGCTGATCGGGATCGACCCGGTCAAGTACCGGCTCCCGTACCCGTTCCGGCTCCTGCTCCTGCTGCTCACGATGGCTTTCCACGCCTTCTTCGGGCTGTCGATCATGCAGATGCACGGACTGATGCTGGCCGACTGGTTCGGCGCGATGGGCCGCACCTGGGGCGACGCGCCGCTGATCGACCAGCAGGCGGCCGGCGGCATCGCGTGGAGCATCGGCGAGATCCCGACGGTGATCCTGGCGATCGTGGTCGCCATCCAGTGGAGCCGGAGCGACGAGCGCGAGACGAAGCGCAGCGACCGGAACGCGGACCGCACGGGCGATGCGGAGTTGAAGGCGTACAACGAACGGCTGGCGCGGATGGCGGACCGCGACCGCGCGGTCCGGTGACGAACTCGCGTTAGGGCCCCTGGGCCACGACGATCGCGAGCGAACCGTCCGGTCGGATGGTGACGTTGCTCAGGCGCATCGAGAACGGCGCGTCGTCGCTGCGCCGGCTCACGGTCCCGTCGAACAGAGACTGCACCGTCACGTCGATGTGCGCGACACCGACCATGTCGTCCGTCACCCAGCCGGTGTCGCCGGCCCGCAGCCGCACGACGGGGTAGGTGACCATCGACCACTCGGGGTCGCCCTGCACGCGGTCGTCGATCTCGACGCCGAAGGGGCAGCCGGCGGGCTGAAGCACCTTCTGCTTCGCACAGTCGTCGAGGAAGTCGTCCACCTGCTTCTGCACCGCCAGCGTGAATTCAGAGGTCGGCTGGGCGTCGACGACCGTCTCGGTGACGTGTCCCGGCTCTGCCAGGGCCGTGACCGGGGCGGCGTGCACGTAGTGGGAGCTGTGCGACAGCTCGAGCGGTGCCAACGGCAGGACCAGATAATCGGCCGAAACGCTGAAGGCGGCCGCCGGCTGATCGGGCGACGCCGCCCGGGGGGCGACGGTGTGCCGGCCGACGGTGAAGGTGTCGGCGTGAGCGACGGTGACGCGGGCGACACCCAGTGGGGTGGATGCGAAGCTCCAGGTCGGCAGCAGGCCGAGCGCCGACCCGCTCTGCCGCACCTGGAATGAGGCCGAGACGGCGCGTCCGTCGGCGCGGGCGTGGACGACGACGGTGTGGACCCCGTCGGCGCCGGTCGTGTCGGACGCGACCGCCACATCCCGGATCGAGGGGAGGATGTCCGACCGCAGCAGCTCGCGGGATGCGCCGGACGGCAGCCCTGCGGCTTCGAGCGCGCTGGAGGTGGGAGCGGCCCCGGGCATGGCCAGCGCGTCGGGCACGCGATGCGCGGCAATGGACGCGACGAACGCCTCTACGAACCCGCTCGGGCTGTAGTACGCCCGCTGCACCGCCCCGAAGGCCCCCGCGGCGGCGACGAGCAGCAGGATCCCGAGCCCTGACCAGAGCAGGACGGCGCGCCGGAGCGTACGCGAGTCCCCCACAGCCATGAGGCCATCCTAGGGTCCTGTGGATAAGCGGCCTCGCGGCGGTAGGCAGCGTTAGAGTAGTGCGTCAGGTCGGGCGATCGGAAAGGGAGGCCATGGAGCGTCCACCCCTCTCGCCGGAGCAGCAGGCGGTCTTCGATCTGATCGAGAACACCCGCGAGCACGTCTTCGTCACGGGTCGCGCAGGCACGGGCAAGTCCACTCTCCTCAACCACCTGTCGTGGAACACGGAGAAGTCGCTCGTGATCTCGGCCCCCACCGGTGTGGCCGCGCTGAATGTGGGTGGGCAGACCATCCACTCCCTCCTCCGGCTGCCGATCGGCGTCATCGCCGACCACACCATCGACCAGAGTGCCGAACTCCGCAAGCTCCTCAACAGCATCGACACGCTCGTCATCGACGAGGTCTCGATGGTCAACGCCGACCTGATGGATGCCGTGGACCGCAGCCTGCGCCAGGCGCGTCAGCGCGCGGGCGAGCCGTTCGGCGGCGTACAGGTGGTCCTGTTCGGCGATCCGTACCAGCTCGCGCCCGTGCCGGGCGACCGCGAGGAGCGCGCGTACTTCGCCGACACCTACCGCTCGATGTGGTTCTTCGACGCCAGAGTCTGGCAGGAGGTCGACCTCCGCATCGTGGAACTGCTCCAGGTGCATCGGCAGCACGAGTCCGACTTCCGGTTCATGCTCAACGCCGTGCGCCACGGTCAGGTCACCAAGGAGATCGCCGACCGGCTCAACGAGGTGGGAGCCCGTCCGGCGCCCGACGACGGCACCATCACCCTCGCCACCCGCAACGACACCGTGAACCGGATCAATGCGCAGGCGCTCGGTCGGCTGCCCGGGCGCGTGCTGACGGCGAAGGCCGAGGTCAGCGGCGACTTCGGCGGCCGCAATTATCCCGCCGACGAGTCGCTCGAGCTCAAGGTCGGCGCGCAGGTCATGTTCCTGCGGAACGACGTCGGTCAGGGCGACGGTCCCCGATGGGTCAACGGCACCATCGGCACCGTGACCAAGATCGATTCGAACGTGTACGTCGACGTCGACGGCGAGGTCCACGAGGTGGAGCCGGCGATCTGGGAGAAGTTCCGTTACAACTGGTCGCCAGAGACGAAGAAGCTGACCAAGGACGTCGTGGCCGAGTTCACGCAGTTCCCGTTGCGACTGGCGTGGGCGGTCACCATCCATAAGTCGCAGGGGAAGACGTACGACGCGGCCATCGTCGACCTGGGGACGCGGGCTTTCACGTCAGGGCAGACGTACGTGGCACTGAGCCGGATCACCACGCTCGACGGCCTGTACCTGACTCGCCCGCTGCGGCCCAGCGACATCATGGTCGACGCCGATGTCGAGCGTTTCATGCGGGATGCGCGTCCCGTCACCATGCCCGTCGCGGGGGCGGCGGCCGGATGAGCGGGATCGTCGAGAGGGGACGGACGTGGCGGTGACCTTCGTGCTGGACTTCAGCGACGGACAACGGGTCGAGACGAGCGGCAACGGTGTGATCGGTCGCAGCCCCGCGGTGCACACGCCGGGCACCGAGCTGGAGGACCCGGGCCATGTCGAACTGGTCTCGGTGCAGGACGACGCCAAGTCGGTGTCGCGCGCCCATCTCGCGTTCGGCCAGTACGAGGGCGTCTTCTGGGTGATGGACCTCGGCTCGGCGAACGGCACGACGATCACCTACCCGGGCGACGGGACATTCGCCTGCGACCCCAACACTCGGCACGAAGTCGACCCAGGATCGGTGGTGCGGTTCGGGAGCGTGTCGTTCGCGCTCACACGACGCTGATCGCGCACCGGATCTGTGGTGGGCCGGATCAGTGGTGGTGGTGGACCGTCACGGCCGCGACACCCGCATCCGTGAACCCGAGGGCCGGGATGGTGATGGCGGACACCGCGCACGCACTCAGCAGGAGCACGAGAACGAAGCGGAAGGCGCTGCTCTGGGCGGGAACGGGACGGCCGCGCCGGATCACCACGGCGGCCGTCGCCGCGACGGCCACGTCGAGCAGAGAGGCGGCACCCATCGGGATGAGTGGCAGACCGATGGCGGTGCCGCCGGAGGCTGTCGCCCCCGCGACGGCGAGAGCGGCCCACATCCCGATCGGGAGGAGCGCGAGCGCGGGGATGAGCCGGAGAGCGGGCGGCCGATCGCGGGCCAGCGTCGCCGCGGCCCACAGGAGTTCCGCCAGGGCGAGCACAAGGAACGCCGCCAGCAGAGGAGGGGGTGCGCTGGGAGCGAGCGCTGCGTGAAGCAGCCCCGCCCCCAGCGCGGCCACGGCGAGGAAGGCACGGGTCGCCGGGCCCACCGCGACGGCCGAACCGGCCGAGGCGGCGGGGGCGACCCGCAGCGTTCCTGTCATCCTGCTCATGGGAGCCGTGGCCCCGCCGATCAGGCGGCGGCCGTCGTGGCGCGGGTCCCGCGGTCGGCGCCGAGACCGGTGCCGAGGAGGACGATCGCGCTCACGAGGTGCAGGAAGTGGTCGGGCGTGTTGAGGGCGAGGATGTTCGCATCCGTGCCGACAAGGAAGAAGCCGACGATACCGAGCAGAAGGTAGACGGCGCCGACCGTGGTGTTGACGGCCTTGGCGGCTGCCACCCGGGTCAGGCCGGCGATCAGCAGGGCTGCGCCGATGAGGAGGTGAGCGATGTTGTGCAGCGGGTTCACCTCGAAGATGCCGAGCAGCAGGCCGCCCTTGGTGGCGACGAAGCCGACCCCGCCGGTGAAGGCGAAGCCGAGGAGCCCGACCAGCAGGTAGACCGCTCCGAAGATGGTGGCCACCAGGCGGTTCGGTGATGTGCGCATTGTGTCGTTTCCTTCCGTAGGACGGCGCACCGATGCGCGCCTCACTTCCCATTCGAAGCGTCGTCCGAATCGGATTGCGGTCACAGCCCCTTGCGCGGCGGCTTCGTTTCTGCCGCACGTTACAATCGCTGGACACGCAGAGCCGATGGCGGGGGAAGATTCAATGCGACGAGACACGAAGTTCGGGCGTCTCGCGCTCGCCGCGACCGCCGCGCTCGTGGCCCTCGTGCTGGCCGGTTGCACGTCCGGGGCCGGTAGCGGAGGGCAGCCGTCGCAGCAGCCGGGCGGCTTCTCGACGGATGTCGAGAAGCGCCTGACCTCTGCTGTCACCGACGCCATGACGCTGGCCGACGCCTCCGCCGGGTTCGCCGGCGTCTGGGCCCCGTGGGCGGGCAGCTGGACGACCGCTCAGGGCACGACGACACGGGGAGGATCGAAGCCGGTCACGGAGGACATGGCCTTCCGCATCGGGCAGAACACCACGCCGATGACGTGCACCGTGCTTCTCCAGCTTGTCGACGACGGGCGGATCGGTCTCGACGACCCCCTGACCAAGTGGGTGCCTGGCCTGATCGGTGTCGACGGTGTGACGATGCGGGAGCTCTGCCAGAACACGTCCGGCATCAACGACTACATCGCCGCCCTGAACAGCAATTTCTTGATGAACCCGACGCGTCAGTGGCCGCCACTCGAACTCGCCAGCGACGGTATCGCGATGCAGCGGTTCGGCACTCCGGGTGAGAAGTACGGCCGCTCCGCCACCAACGCTGTACTCGTCGGGATGGCGCTCGAGAATGCCACGAGCCGCAGCTGGCAACAGCTCTACAAGGAGTACATCTTCGACAAGCTCGGCATGACCGCGAGCGTCCTGCCCGAGACCAGTCAGCTGACTGTTCCGGGACCGCACCCGGCGGGATACTCGGTGGGACTGGATGCGGCCGGCGCGATCGTGTGCGAGCCGATGCGCGACGTGAGCAAGATGTCTCCCTCGCAGGGATGGACGTCCGGTGGCGTCGTCTCCACCGTCAGCGACCTCAAGGCCTTCGGCCAGGCACTCGCCGGCGGCAGCCTCCTGAGCGAGAAGGCGCGTAAGGCGCAGGTCGACGCGGTCGTCAACGGCGAGTCGTGGCAGCGCTACGGCCTCGGCGTGCAGCTGCTCGGCCCGCTTCGCGGCAGCAGTGGCGCGGTGCCCGGTTACCTCTCGGCGGTGTTCGCCGACCCGTCCTCCGGCCTGACCATCGTCGTCGCGCTGAACAACTCGACTCCGGGTCCCGCTTTCGCGCAGTTGCTCGCGCAGCGACTCGCGTCGATCGCCTCCAAGCTGCCGGTCGAGCAGAAGGGTGCGAAGGCGGTCGCCTCCCTCCCGTGGTCGGAGCAGCAGACGGTCGACGGCATGAAGAGGTCGGCGCCGTGCCCGGCGAAGAAAGCCGGCTGACGCTCCTCTGCTGGTGACGTCGGTTCGGAGTTCGCTACGCCCCCGCCAGCGCCGCCAGCTCGGCGCGCACCGGGAACGCGTCGTCCTCCAGTACCAGCTGAACGGCCGCGCCGGTCGCCCGGTTCACGATCACAGGAGCCAGCAGGTTCACGGTGCTGCCCGCATGCGACGGCGTCACGACGACGAGCAGCAGCGCATCCGGCTCAGCCGCGATCCCGAGCTCGGCCGCCCGGTCCTCGGGCAGCTCCGGCGAGTAGCCGGGGAGGTGCCGCGACGCGTCGATCGTGAACAGGCGGATCTCCGGGCGCTCGACCGAGGCGAGCGTGTACAGGCCGTCGGCGCCGGCAACGGGCTCCAACGTGAACGAATCCAGGGGCTCGAGTCCGGGAGGCGGGGTGAGGAAGTGGACCGCGCTCATCGGAGGAAGTCCATCAGCGTCGGCTGGAGCACGCGAGCCGTCACGGCGATCGCGGTCTGGTAGTTCACGTCCTGCGTCTTCAGGTCGAGGATCACCTTGCTGAGGTCGACGTCCTCGAGCGACGAACGCTGGCCCTCCAGGGAGTTCGCACCGACGGCCAGGGCATCCTTCGCCTTGTCGATGCGGGTCTGGCGGCCGCCCACCTCCGCGTGCTCTCCCACGATGGCCTTCATCCTGTCGTCGATCTCGCCCAGGCGCGCAGTGACGTTCACGCCGGTGCGAAGGTCGTTCGCAACGTTGTCGATCAGCGCGAACACCGACGTTGCGCCCGTCCCGAAGACGGCCGCTCCGTCCGCATCCACCCGCACTGTTGTGTCGGGGCCGATCCTGCGCTCCACTGTACTTCCCGCCGTGCCGGTGAACGAGTAGTCGGGCTGGAAGGCGACGCCGGCGTCCGAGTTGCCGGCGAAGACCGTTCGGCCCAGGTACGTCGTGTTGGAGAGCGACAGCAGGCTGTTCTTGAGGCCATCGAGCTCGGTCGCGAGCGAATTCTTCGCCTCTGGCGACATGGCGCCGTCGTTCGCTCCCTGCACGGTGAGGTCGCGGACGCGGCGCATCAGCGCCTCCACGGACGTGAGTGCCGAGTCGGCGGTCGTCAGCCATGCATCGCCGTTGTCGACGTTGCGCTGGTACTGCGACGTCGCCGCCTGGTCGGAGCGCACGCCCATGGCGCTCGCCGTGGCCGTCGGGTCGTCCGACGGCTTGTTCAGCAGGCGTCGGCTGGTCGCCTGGTCGTACAGCTGAGCCTGACGCTGAAGGCTCAGCTGGAGGTTCCGCTGGGCGTTGAGGGTCTGGGTGGAGTTTGTCACGCGGCTGATCATGGCTATCTCCCGACGAGTCCGGTGTGGTTGATGAGCACATCGAGGGCTTCGTCCACGGCGGTCATCACGCGCGCGGCACCCTGGTAGGCGTGCTGGAAGGACAGCATGTTCATGTTCTCCTCGTCGATGTCGACGGAGGCTCCGGACAGCTGCGCGCTGGTCGCCGCGTTGCTGGCCATGTCGGCCAGGTCGGACTGCTGCTGCTCGGTTCGGCTGGCGACGCCGATACGGACGACGACGGCGGCCCACTGCTTGTCGACCGCGTTGGTCCCGGTGCCCAGCTGGCTGATCGCGTCGGCGATGCTTCCGTTCGCTCCCCCGGCCCCGGCGGTTCCCGTGGCGATCTGGCCCACGCCCGTCGGGACGACCGAGAGGCCGAGCGCGGCGGGCTTCGTCGGGTCGATGGCGAAGAAGTCGAGGCCGGTCGCGCCGGTCGGCGTGGTGCCGGTCGAGTGGATGGCGTTGACCCGCTGGGCGAGCGTGACGGCGAACGCGTTGTAACTCACCGCGGCTTCCGCCAGCACTCCCCCGGTGCCGTTGGCGTCGGCCGGCGCGAGCGTCGAGACGGCGCCCGCTATCGATCCGCCCTCCATCGCGATCGCGGCGCCCGGGCGGTACGCCCATTCGAGACGCGGCGGATCACCCGCGGCGTCGGCCATGCGTGCCGCCCCGGCCGCCTTCACCGCGTTGGCCGTGGTGCCCGAGACGAGCGCGTTGCCGCCGACCAGCACATCCACCGTGCCGTCATCGTTCGGCCGCACGACTCCCCCGGCGAGCTTGGCGATGGATGTGGTGAGCAGGTCGCGACGGTCCATCAGCTCGTTCGCCGACTGGCCGGAGGCGAGCGCCGAGCGGATGCGGCCGTTCAGGTCGGCGACCTCGGTGGCGGCGGTGTTCAGGTCGGAGACCATCCCGTCGACCGAGGTTCGGAGGGCGCTCCACTGGTCGTCGACGGCTCGGTAGCCGGACTGCAGCTGGGTGACGACACTGCCCGCCTGACCGAGGAGCACTCCGGCCGGCGCTTGCTCTCCCGCCTGGTTGGCGACATCGCCCCACGCGGACCAGAACTTCTGCAGCTGCGTCGACAGGCCGTTGGTGCCCGGTTCGTTGAGGGACGACTCCAGCTTGGCGAGTGCGTCGGCCCGCGTATTCGTGTAGCCGGAAAGGGCCGACGAGCTGCGGACGCGGGCGTCGATCGTGGCGTCGTCGAGGCGCTGAATGCCGTCGACGCTGACACCCTGCCCCGGGCGCACCCCACCCTTGAAGAGCCCGGTCGCGTTCAAGGCCGGGACCCCGGACGTGCTGACGCGCTGGCGGGTGTATCCCGGGGTGTTGGCGTTGACCAGGTTCTGGCCGACGACATCCAGCCCGGCCTTCGCGGCGACGAGCCCCGTGTACGCGGTGTTGAGACCGCTGAAAGTGCTCATCGGGTCAAGCCTCCGTGTCGAAGAAGCGCGCCGTGTCGCCCAGGCTGCCGGTGCCCCCCGCGCCGTACACGCCGGGGTCGTCGCCCGCACCGGACAGCGAGCTCAGCGTCTCCTGCGTCGAGCGGGCGGCCTCGCGCAGCAGGCGCTCGTTGGTGTCGCGCACCTCCGCGATCTGGGCGGTGAGTTCGGTCAGGGCGGCGAGGTGCGACCCGAAGATGTCGGACCAGATGCCGTCGGGTGCGGCGGTCGCGAGCTCGCGCAGGGTCGCATCCGGGCCGATCCCCCACTCGTCGGCGAGCGCGGCGACCTCGACGGTGCGGGCGAGCCCGACGGCGCGCATCCGCTCGATGACCTGCTCGACTTCACGGGTGGCGTGCGAGATCCAGCGGGACTTGCCGGCGATCAGGAGCAGCTGCTCCTCCTCCAGCTTGAACAGCAGGAGCTCCAGGAGCTCGCGCTCCTTCCACAGCTGCGCTGAAAGCTCACTCGCGGCCATGTCGCTACCAACTTCCTCGTGAGTCGATGTGCGCACCTGGTCTCCTCGGGTCTGAAGGGCGGTGGATGCTGTCCCCGCCTCTCCACACAATCGGCACGCTTGCGCCTGATGTTAGGCGTCGCGGGCGGCCCGACGTGGATGCGACCTACCGCTTCATAGGCAGGTGTCAGTATTCCCCGTACTGGGGGTACGGGCTGCCCCGTAGTGGGGGCAGAGAGCATGCAATCTGAGCACTCTCGAATTGTTACCGTAAACAACGAAAGACCCCTAGCAACCCGTTCGGCACCCGACTAAGTCCGAGCGTCCACAGCACCGCCCGAGTACCGAGAGACGACTTTTCCGAAGAGGTCGCCGCAACGTATCCGTCCGATGAAGAGGGGTCACCCAGCGTGAACCGGAACGAACGCAACGCGCTCGTCGTCGAGAACCTGCCGCTTGTCGGCTACCTGGTCTCCGACCTGTGCTCCCGCGCTACGCACCTGTCGCGCGACGACCTGGCCTCCGCCGGGTCCGTCGCCCTCGTCCAGGCGGCCGACGCCTACGACGCCACGACCGGTGTCCCGTTCGGCGCCTACGCCCGCACCCGTATCGTCGGCGCGCTCTCCGACGAGCTGCGTGCCTCCGACTGGGCCACCCGCGGCGCGCGCAAGCGCATCAAGGAGACCCTCGCGGTGCAGGAGAGCCTGACCTCGTCTCTCGGTCGCGCGCCGAGCGTCGACGAGATCGCGAACGCCCTCGGCGTCGACCGCGAGACGGCGGCCGCCGGTCTGGCCGACGCCTCGCGGACCGTCTCCGCCCTCGATGAGACGATCGAGCCGCTGCTCGTCTCCGAGATGACCGGCCCCGAGGATTCGCTCCTGGCCGACGAGCAGACCGGGTACATCCGCGCAGCCGTCGCCGCCCTCCCCGACCGGATGCGCTCCATCGTGGAGGCGATCTACTTCGACGACCGCACGGTGACGGAGATCGCCGAGGAGCTCGGGATCACCCACTCCGCCGTCTCGCAGCAGCGCTCGGAGGCCATCCGCCTCATGCGCGAGGGATTGGCGACCCACTACTCCGACGACGGCGACCCCGTCGTCATCGAGGCGAAGACCTCCCAGGCCCGGCGCAGTGCCTATCTGGCACGTCTCGCGCAGCACGCGGTCGCGGGCGTCTCGCGCCTCTCCCCCACGTCGCCGAGCTCGGCGCGGGCGTCCTGACGACGCACCGCTAACGGGACGGCAGCGACAGCCGATAGAGGCTGATGCGGACCACGGAAGGGCCGCGCACCACCACCCACATCATGGAGGAAACATCATGGGTATGCAGATCAACACCAACATCGCGGCGAACAACGCCTACCGCAACCTGAACAACACGCAGGGCGACCTCTCGAAGTCGCTCGAGAAGCTGTCCAGCGGCCTCCGCATCAACCGTGCGGCGGACGACGCGGCCGGCCTCGCCATCTCGGAGGGCCTGAAGTCGCAGGTCGGCGGTCTGACCGTCGCCGCCCGCAACGCTCAGGACGGCATCAGCGTCGTGCAGACCGCTGAAGGTTCGCTCACCGAGGTCCACTCCATCCTGCAGCGCATGCGCGATCTCGCGGTGCAGGGCGGCAACGACTCGAACTCCGTCGACTCGCGCAAGGCGATCCAGACGGAGGCCGACGAGCTGGGCAAGGAGCTCGACCGCATCACGCAGGGCACCAACTTCAACGGGATCGACCTGCTCAAGGGCGGCGCGCTGAACTTCCAGGTGGGCGCGGGTGCGACCGCGAACGACACCATCAAGGTCAACCTGGCTGACGTCGCGACCTCGGTGGGCACCCTCGCCGGCGCCGCCGGTGCCACCGGCTTCGACGTCACCACCAACGCGGCGGCGAACACGACGATCACGTCGATCGACACCGCGATCACCGCGATCTCGACCGCCCGCTCGGAGCTCGGTGCTTCGCAGAACCGGTTCGAGTCGGCCGTGCGCAGCCTGAACGTCTCGAAGGAGAACCTCTCGGCCGCGTCCAGCCGCATCACCGACACCGACATGGCGGAGGAGATGGTGAAGTACACCCGCTCCAACATCCTGTCGCAGGCCGGTACCGCGATGCTCGCTCAGGCGAACCAGTCCAACCAGGGCGTCCTGCAGCTGCTCCGCTAGTAGGCCCGGCGGCCGGGGCGTCGACCCCAAAGCGCGTCCCGGCCGCCGAACCACACCGCACCAACCGTCGTAGGAGGGAGACCACCGCATGAGCATGGCCATCGACGGGCTCATCAGTGGCCTGAAGACGACGGACCTGATCAACAGCCTGATGCAGGCCGAGGCGATCCCGCAGACCCTGCTGAAGAACAAGGTCACCGACTCCACGACCTACATCACCGCGATGCAGGCACTCAACACGAAGGTCGCGGCCCTGGCCGACGCCGCCGCGAAGCTCGCGAAGCCGGCCGGCACCGACCTGCACACCGCCTCCGCCAGTTCGACTGCCGCCGTTGCGACCGCAGGGGCCGGCGCCGTGGACGGCACCATCGACTTCACCGTGGACAAGCTGGCGCAGTCCCAGGTCACGGTCACCGGCCCGTTGACGCAGTGGCCCGATCAGCCGCCGACGCTCACCTTCGTCGCGGCCGACGGAACCGTCAAGCAGATCACCGCGGGCAGCTCATCCCTCGCCGACGTCGCCGCGGCGATCAACCAGGCGGGAGTGGGCGTCAGCGCCACCCGCGTCGCAGCCGGACTGGACCCGGCCACCGGCCAGCAGCTCTACCGGCTGCAGCTCAGCTCGACGAAGACCGGGGTCGCCGGCTCATTCACCGCGTACCGCGGTACTCCCGCCGACGTCACCGCCGGCACGGCGACGAACCTGCTCACCGAACCCGGCGCTGCCCAGGTGCGGGCGGCCCAGGATGCGCAACTCACGCTCTGGGCCGGGACGGGCGCCGCGCAGACCGTCACCAGCTCGTCGAACACGTTCGCCGACGTGCTGCCCGGCGTCGCCGTGACGGTGTCCGCCGCATCCAGCACTCCCGTCACCCTGACCGTGGCGCGCGACGACAAGAGCCTGACGGCCGCCGCCAACTCTCTCGTCACGAGCGTCAACGACATCTTCTCCTTCATCGGGTCGAAGCAGGCCGTCTCGACGACCACCGATTCGGCCGGCGGCACGGTGGTGACCGGTGGTGCGTTCACCGGCGACTCGACCGCACGCGACGCCAACCAGAAGCTGGTGGATGCGATCAGCTCCCCCATCAACGGCGTTTCGCCCTCCACCTACGGCATCAGTATCCAGCGCGACGGCACGGTCGCCTTCGACCAGAACGTCTTCAGCGCGGCCATGGCGGCCGACCCCACCACGGTGAAAGCTGCGCTCACCACGATCGCACAGCGGGTGGCGGACGCCTCGACTGCCGCCAGCGACACCTACACCGGGTCGCTCTCCCTGCGGATCAAGGGCGAGCAGTCCACCGTCAAAGACCTCAACGACCAGATCACCGACTGGGACACACGCCTCACCGACCGGCGGTCGACACTCGAGAAGACGTACGCCAACCTCGAGGTGCAGCTGCAGCAGCTGCAATCCCAGTCCTCCTGGCTCACCGGCCAGCTCTCCTCACTCCCGACTGCGAGCTCATGAACATGAACGTCCTCACCTCGGCGGCGGCCAAGCTCTCCGCATACAACCGCGACAGCGTCCTCTCGGCGAGCCCGGCCCGTCTGCTCACGATGCTGTACGACCGCCTGCTGCTCGACCTCACCCGCGGCGAGTCCGCGCTCGAGGCTGCCCAGTGGCCGACCGCGTGGGAGAACCTGCGCCACGCCGACCAGATCGTGGCCGAGCTGGCGGGCACCCTCCGGGTGGAGCTCTGGGACGGCGCCGAGGGCCTCCTCCAGCTGTACGGCTACCTCGCGGATCTGATCGTCGGAGGGATGATCGAGCGCGACCCGGCAAAGGTGCGCGAGGCGATCGAGCTCGCCGAGCCTCTGCGCCAGACCTGGCACGAGGCCGCTCGCCTGCTGCCGGCGGTCCCCGTGGCGACGGAAGCGGATCGGGACCTCGGTGTCGCCTGAGGTCGTCCGCGAGGACGAGCCCGTCCGCGAGGACGCCGTCGCCTGGTCGGACGCTCTCGATCGGATGGAGCACGAGCTGCACGGAGCGCTCGCCAAGGTCGACCCTGTCCCCTGGCGCCCGCCGATCGCGCTGGGCCCCATCCCGCCGGAACTGCAGGAGCGCGCCGCGCGCCTGCTCGAGGCGCAGCTGCACACCATCCGTTACCTGGAGGATGTGCGTCAGACTACCGCCCGGCACCTCGCGGCCGTCCGAGCTGTACCCCGGTCGGAAGTCGGGCCGCACCCCGTCTACTTCGATCTGATCGGCTGACTCCCCGCGCGTTCTCCACCTGTGGATAACCATGTTGATAAGACGTGGATGAACGCCTGATCGGTGTGGAGGACACGCGCGGGATGTGTGGACTCTCAGATTCTCAGATTTGTGATTATGCCTCTGACCAGGCGTTTGCCGAAACGACACGGCCGCTCGAAGCTTTCTTCGAAAGTACACCGCTGTAATTCACAACGGGGTACAAGCTGTGGATGACGTTGTGGGAATCGGCGCCCGAACGCGTGCAATTTAGGCCATACCGTATTGGTATGTGAGTTGGGAACTCAATATTCTCCCTCCTTGTGTCTTTCTCTCTTCGCCTTCTCTCAACGGTCGGGCTGATCGTCGCTGCGGCGCTCGTCGCGGGTGACCTGCAACCGGCTTCAGCCGCTGAACCCGCGCCCCAGGCCGTCGACGTCCTGTCCCTGCCCAAGCAGGAGTCGGCGAGTCCGGAGAACCCGGCCGGCTCGGTGCCGCGGGGCGACTTCGAGTCCGAGCCACGGCCCGAACCCGATGCCGAGCCGCAGAAGCCGACCGTCGAGCGCCCGGTAGAGCCGGCTAAGCGGTCGTCCACGTCGAAGGGGCCCGCCGCTGGAGCGACCGTCGAAAAGCGCGACGAACACTCCACGGTCTGGAAGAACCCGGACGGGACCACGACCGAGCTGGTTTCTCCTGACCCGATCAACGTGCGGGACTCTGAGGGAGAATTCGTCCCCATCGAGACCGGGGTGGACGGCACGGGCCTGCTCTCACCGATCGGACTGGGTGGAGGCGTCGTCGAGGATCACCCCTTGCATCCGTCATTCGCCGAGCATGCGAACGCCGACGACGCGTTCTCCGTCTCGAAGGACGGTCACACCGTCCGTTTCACCCTGGTCGGGACCAAGAACTCTCGGCTCGTCCGCAATCTGAACCCGTTGGCTTCGCGATCCGATCGTTCGAAGGTCGTGTACGAGGACGTACTCGACGGTACCGACGTGGGATACGAGGTGCAGAAGGCGGGGGTGAAGGAGACCCTGAAGCTCCTCAAGTCGCCGGGACGCTCGGGACGGTCCTCCTGGTCCTGGAGCGTCGCGGCCCCGGGCCTCTCGCTGTCGAAGGACTCGGCGACGGGGAACGTGACCTTCACAGACGGGAGTGGTCACCTCGTCTTCGTCATTCCCGCGCCGAGGATGTGGGACTCGTCCGGCGAGGAGGGCGTCAAGGAGCCCGCCGATCATCCCGTGGAGGTGGACCTCAAGCACACCGGGTCCACCTGGAAGGTCACCCTCACGGCGGACCGCGCCTGGCTCAACGACAACGACCGCGTGTACCCGGTCTACGTGGACCCGTCCGTGTGGTCGGACAACCAGGATGTGCACGCGTTCCGGTCGGACGGGTCGACTCGCACCAACACCGGCACGCTGGTGGGGAACGCGCGTGCCAACGGGGACACCTTCTGGCGCACAGTCACGCACTTCGACTACGAGTCGTACTTCGGAAAGCAGATCACGGACGCCTACATCTACGGCGTCGTGGACGGTGAAGGAACGACAAACGCTTATCCCGGTGGCGTCCACCACGCCACCGCCTTTTCCTATTACGGCGTCGGCGAGCACCTCTCGGCCTTTCCCGTTGGAGCCGACGGCTTCGCCCAGGACCCGAGGATCGAGAACCGCATCGCGTCATGGGTGAATGCGCGCTCGGCCGGGAATTACCTGATGATCGCCGGCGACGATCGGGGCGGGATCTACTCGTACAAGCGCCTCGAGACGGCCATGTACATCACCTACAAGGACTTTCCGACCGCGGGGAACCTCGTGGCTCCGTCACCGTCGAACGGCGGTTCGTCATCCATCAATCCCACACTCGCCATCGCCGGGGCGACGGACCCCGGCGGTACGGGCCTCGCCTACCAGTTCCTGGTCTCCGAGAACCCCAATCCGTCGGCCGGCGCGGTGTGGGGGTCCGGCTGGACCAGCCAGACGAGCATCAAGGTTCCGCAGTGGGCCCTGCAGGCGAACAAGACCTACTACTGGAAGGTGCAGGTCAAGGACGGCTACGACGGGTGGCTCGGCACCTCGACCGTGCGCGACAGCGCGACGTGGCGATTCGCGACGACACCGCCGCCGACCCCGAACGCCGACACGGCTTCGCCGGTCGCTGAGCAGGTCGTGACGACCGTCGCGCCGACGTTCACCATCGACCCGGTCGCCTCGTCATCCGGCGCGACGCAGTACCAGTTCCAGGTCGCGACCGGCGCCGACGCCAACACCGGACAGGTTGTCGCCTCCGGGTGGACGACCAACACGTCGTGGACTCCGCCCGTCGGCACCCTGCAGGACGGCGGGCGCTACAGCTGGGGAGTCTCCGTCAAAGACGGCGCGACGACCTACCTGCCGTTCTGGGCGAAAGCGTTCACCGTCAACCTCCGGATCGGCGACGCCGGTCCAGCACCGGCCGATACCGCTGGGCCGCTGACCGTGAACCTGGCCAATGGGAACGCACACCTCTCGTTCTCTTCGCCGACCGTGCAGACGCTCGGCGGCGAGATGGGGTTGTCGTTCGCGTACAACTCGCAGCAGCAGTCCAATCGGGGGCTGACGGCTCGATACTTCGACGTGACTCCGGCCGCCGGAGCCAACCCTGCCTACACGTTCGGCGGTCGTACCGCTCAGCTGGTCCGAACGGACGCGGCCGTCTCGTTCGACTGGCGCTATGGGTCCCCGGGGCCGGCGATCCCGGCGGACTACTACACGGTGCAATGGACGGGTTACATCACGCCCCCCGCGGCGGGCAACTATACGTTCGGATTCCTCCGCGACGACGGTGCGCGACTGAAGCTCGACGGGAAGCTCATCGCGGACTTGTGGACGATCGGCCGACAGGATCGCATCGACTGGCTGCCGTCGACCGCTCTGAAGGCGGGGGCGACGCCGATCACCGTGGAGTCCTACGAAGCGGATGCCCTGGCCCGCATCGAACTCTGGGTTCGGGATGGCAGCGGCAAGGAGTACGTCGTGCCACCGGATTGGTTCAGCACGAGTGTTCCCGTCCTTCCCGGCGGCTGGGCGTCGTCGACCGCTCTCACCGGTGCCGATGGCTACCTGCGCGCACAGATCACCGAGTCCGCCGTCATCCTGATCGACTCGAAGGGCGGCGTACACACCTACACGAAGAACCCGATCGCCATCGGCTCCGCGGTGCCCGCCGGGTACACCGCGCCGCCGGGGGAGGGGGGCGTCCTGGCGCTCGACAAGTCGGGCAACGTCACTCTCACCGACGAGTCGGGGACGGCCTACGTGTTCGACGCCACAGGTGCCGTCAAATCGATCTCCACGGTCGAGGACACGCGTAAGCCGTCGCTGCCGATCGCGTCGTGGCGCGCGGGTACCACGCAGCTCGACCGGATCAGCGATCCGCTCTCCGCTCTGGCGGGCGGAGGCTACGGGCGGGAGGTGAGGTTCGCCTATGCCGGCGACTCCGCAGCGTCGATCGGTCTCGGCGCGGCCGACTCCGATCTCGCCGGTGGGGCCTGTCCGGTGCGCGGTGGATACGCGCCGCCTCCGGCCGGCATGATCTGCCGAATCATCTATCCCGGCCACGTAGCGGGCTGGTGGGACAACACCGAGCTGCTCTACAACGGGAACGGTCAGCTGGCGGGCATCCTGGACCCGGGTCCGGAGCTCACCACCTTCGCTTACGACAGTGCCGGCCGCCTGACCACCGTGCGCGACCCCCTCGCGAACGAGTGGATCATCGCCGATGGATCCCGCGCGCAGCTTGCGCTGTCGCCGACGACCGCGACGACGATCGCCTATGACGGTTCCGGCCGTGCCACCTCGGTGACGCTTCCCGCGCCGGACGGTGTCACTGCCGACGCTCGACCGGCGAAAACGTACGCCTACGGCGACCACACCACCTTCGTCGATGTGAAGGGGCTGGACGTCCCCGCAGACGGTGTGTCCAACGGCCACGCGCGAACGGTGACCTTCAACGACGCGCTGCAGCAACAGGCCGACACGTCGGCCTCCGGCCTGACAGCGCGTACGGAATGGAACGTCTTCGACCAGCTGGTGTCCTCCCAGGATCCCCAGGGCCGGAAATCGACCCGCCTGTACAACGGTCGTCACCGGCTCACCGACACCTACGGTCCCGCGCCTGCTTCGTGCTTCGGTGCGGGGGGCGCACCGGAAGGCGCTTGCGCGGTGAGCCCAGCGCATACCCGCACTGCCTACGACGAGGGCCTGCGCGGACTCAGCGTCCAGTACTTCGACAACACATCGTTCGCGGGCAAGCCCAAGGCATACTCGCTGGGGCTCGGCCCGGCCGACGGAACCATGTCGAAGGACTGGGCAACCGCTGCACCCGTCGCAGGCATCCCCGCCGACAACTGGTCGGCCCGAATGACCGGCATGATCACCTTCCCCGTGGCGGGAACATACAAAATGTCGGTGACGGCCGACGACTCGTCGCAGTTATGGCTGAACGACATCCTGATGATGGCGGACGCGGTCGCCGGAGCTGCGCACGCGTCACCGGACGCCGTGGTCACCGTCGCGGCTGGGCAGTCGCTTCCGATCCGCATCCAGTACTGGGACGTCGGCTCCCTGGCGAGCTTCGCCCTCTACTGGACGCCGCCCGGCGGCACGCGCCAGCTGATCCCGGGGAGCGCGCTGGTTCCGGACTACGGACTCGTGACGTCGACCACCATCGATGACAGCGCACCAGCGGTGGCCGGTGTGGATCCCTCCCGGGTCACGGCTCTGAGCACGTCGACCGACTACGGCTCGGCTCCCTGGTACGGACTTCCGACGACGGAGACCGTCGATCCGGCCGGACTCAAGCTGACGACGGCGACCTTCTACGAGGCGGATGGGGCGGGCTTTCTCCGGCGTACCCACCGGGCGCTGCCGGCCGCGACCGTGCGGGGCATCCCGACCGGTACGGCGACCACCTCGACCTACTACGGCGACACGCAGACCCTGCAGGACGCGTGGGGCGGGGGAGTGTGCGGCGTGCCCGCATCCACGCCGCAGTACGGAATGCTCAAGCGCACGACGGACCCGACCAACTCGGACGGCGTCGCGATCGTCAGCGATACGGCCTACGACCTGATGGGTCGCGTCGCCGGCACGAAACGGAACGGCGACACCGAGTGGTCGTGCAAGTCGTACGACGGGCGAGGGCGGGTCATCAAGTCGACAATTCCCGCGTTCGCGGAGTCGAAGGCACGCACGGTCGTCACAAGCTACACCGCGAGCGGCACCTCGGCCGGTGACCCACTCACCAGTTGGGTAGAGGACGCGGCAGGTCGGATCACCACAGTTACCGACCTCCTCGGTCGGACGGTGAGTTACACCGACACGAGCGGCTCGGTGACATCGAGCGAGTTCGACGTGCTCGGCCGTGTGGTCTCCAAGCGGACGACGTACCCGAACGGTGGGGCGACGACGACATCGTTCGCGTTCAATCTGGACGGTTCGCCCACCTCGGTCTCGCTCGACGGTGCTCTCGTGGCGCAGGTCTCGTACGACCGCGGCGAGCCGGCGTCGGTGGTCTTCCCTTCAGGTGCTGATGCGTCCGGCAACGGTAGCGGAATCACCCTCTCCAAGGATGCTGCCGGTCGGGTGTCGGCGTTGGCGTTGACCCTTGCGGATGGCTCGATGGTCCGCGACTCGGTGGTTCGTTCCCAGGGCGGACGCGTGCTTTTGGACACGCTCTCGTCTGCCGCGGCGGATTACGAATCGCGTTATCGGTTCGACGGCGCGGGGCGTCTGGTTCATGCGTCGATCCCGCGCCATGAGTTCGAATACGGCTACGCGCCCGCCGCGTGCGGTGCGGATCCCATAGCTGGCAGCAATAGCAATCGCACACGGATGGTGGACGTGTTCGACGGGACCAGCTCGTCGACGGTGGACTACTGCTACGACAACGCGGACCGGCTCACAGGAACCGTTGCGTCCGGGGCGCTCCCCGACTCCGCTTGGTTGTCGGGAAAGAATCTGTCGGTTGTCGGACCGGGGGCATCTCTCGCGTACGACGCTCACGGGAACACCACCCGGCTGGCCGATCAGACGCTTGCGTTCGATGGATCGGACCGGCACGTCTCCACGGTGTCGGCCGACGGCTCGTCGGTTTCGTACGCGAGGGACGCGCTGGATCGCCTCGTTAGCCGCACGGCTGTGTCGCCGACGGGCGAGAAGTCCGTGACGCGGTACGTATTCGCCGGGACCGCCGACGCTCCGGTTGCGGAACTCGACGGCGAGTCGGTGCTGAGTTCGACCACGGCTGTCCTTCCGGGCGGTATAACGGTCACTCGTCCCATGTCCGGGGATGCGGTCTGGTCGTATCCCAACATCCACGGCGACGTGGTCGCAACCGCCGGCCCGACCGGTGTCCTGGTGGATTCGCTCTACCTGTACGACCCATTCGGGCAGCCGGTGGACCTCGCCAGCGGCCGGGTCGGCACCCTGGCGGCGGACGCGGCGGTTCCGGCGAACCAGCCAGGAACGGACTCGTCCAACGCCTGGATCGGCCAGCACCAGAAGCTCTACGAGCACGCCGGTGGCGTCGCAGTCATCGAAATGGGTGCTCGTCTCTATGTGCCGGGTCTTGGCCGCTTCCTCTCGGTGGACCCCATCGAGGGCGGAACACCGAACGACTACGTCTACCCAGACGACCCGATCAACGAATTCGACCTGACCGGGAAGGCGGCGGGATGGGATTGGGGCGCGGTTGCGGATGATGTGTCTGGAGCACTTGGCATCGCTGCGTTGTTCGGGTGCGGTCTCTGTGGCGCCGTTTCCGCTGGGATTTCGGCTGCTCGGGGGGTCTATCAAATCGCGACAGGCGACGTTGCGGGCGGTGTCATGAACTTGGCGTCGGCGGCCACCTTCGGGGCAGGCAAGGCGATTGCTGTGGTATCGAAGGCTGTACGATCCGTACGGCTTGCCAAAGCGCCCGCCTACCTGCGCGGCAAGCCCGCGAACGTCGCGAAACGAGCTGCGATTAAGGCGACGCATCGAAAGGTCATGAGGAATGTGGTGCGGCCGGTTCGAATTGCCGCCTACGCGCACGGAGTGGTTCAGGGTGCCGCATGGGTGCACAGTTACGCCTCGCGCATCAACGCCGGAAGGAGGCTCTATTGAGGGCGTATCTAAGGGCGTTCGTCCTTCGCTGGCTTTTGATTGTTATCTGTGTTTTCCCAGTCGGCGTTGCGATCTCAAACCTGCGTGGATACCAGTATCTCGACGATCCGTTCGGCCACGTCGTAGCCGCCCTGGTGATCGTTGCTGCTTCGGTGGCGGATTTCCTCCGGTCGCGGCAGACGAGCAAGAAGTACAACCCCGAGCAGTCCCTGCGTCGGGCGAGGCCGCAGTTGCCACCGCGGTCGCAGCTCGACCTCACCCGTCCGATTCTCGGTGTGTATGTGCGTGGCGAGCTCGCGGGTATTCATTCGTTGATCACGGTGTATCAGAACGATGAGGCCGAGTGGGTGGGAGGCTATGCGACCCTGGATGGTCATTTCTTTCCTCGGCTGGTTGATGGTTTGAAGGACATTCCCTGGGCTGATTTCGGGGCGGAGCTTCAAGAGGCCGGCATCTGGTTGCTGCCGCAGAGTGGTTACTCCGACAACGTCGCTGAGATCATCTTTGGCGACGATTCGGCCTCGTCGGCGCCGAAGGGCTTAATAACGCGTTGGCTCACTAGGAAATAGCTGCGTCTTGGCCACAAGGCGCGGTAACGCGGCGTTTCGAGTGCGCTCCCGCAAGCCCCACGCACGACACTTCATCGACACCCTCCGGGAAAATGACCGAATTCGCTCCAGTAGGCGCTCGTGGGCGTGGTCCTCTGCCGGTCGTCGGCGAACCTGTAAAAGGAGCCTTGATGAAGATCCCGATTGAAGAGGTTCTGCAAGAGCCGATCGCGAGAGTCGGATTCTGTCGCGCCGGCGAAGCGAGAGGTCGTTTCGTTTCGATTACCCCGTTGAAGCCGGTTTTCTCGACTATGCCGGAAGATGACACCATCATTTTTGACGTGGGCTTTTCGGGCCCGTTTCACTCCGACGGCGTACTAGTTGACGACTGGTATGTGGTCGCCCTGGAACACAGTGCATTGGTTGACGACCTCAGAAGCTTTGAAATTGATTGGGCACCCGATCACCTCAAAGGGCCAGTGGAAGCAACCATGTTTCCTGACCTCCGTCCCAGAGGAGGGCGAACGCGGCTCTCAAGCCTTCCGGGGCCTAGCTACGGCAAAGCGGAGTCCTTCGAAGCGCTACTTGCCCTTGCTGAGCTTGCTTGCACCGCCGACCGGTACATAGAGGGAACCGGGTACCCCGGACTCGACCAGAACGGTTTCAGTCAGAAAGCGATCTTGTCGAGTGACACGCCCGTCGAGGCGCTCATGGCTGCGTTGTCGGCCTACCGCTATACGCTCGCCGTCGTTCCAGCCGACTGGGGCCTTGAGCTGACGGACGACATTTGGAACGAGTTCCGCTCTCAATGACACCGGCGCACCTGGTCCGCGCCTGCGATCAAGTCTCGTGTGGTGGTGCATTTCGTTGTGCTTCGGCGTGGTGGGTCTGGCGCTCAGTTCGAGGACAGGTTGTTCGGTCACCTCGCTTCGTGTGTTGGGGACGAGGGTGAGGCAACTTTCGGCGGGGAGGTCGAGGTAGTGACGGCCCATATTGTGCACGGCCGGAGGTACGGATTTTACTGATGATGAACTCGATGCTCTGTTAGCACCTTTGCGATCGGGTGGGCAAGAAGTAGTGATGTTCTGCCGACCCGAGTGTCCCGCGCCGCGAGTTCGACTACGGGTATTCGCTGCGAGGACTCGCAATTGGTGATTGCTGGGTGCTGACCGCTCCTCCTCATCCGGCAGGCTTGGTCTGTGACCGGGAGCCCGGCGACGATTGGTGCCACGCACAGCTTGCGGTCGGGCTTAACCGAATCGGACGGTGCGACGACGCCTCGCTCCACCTTCGTGAAGCGTTGCGACATTCGGACTGGGACCACGTCCGCAGGATGTCGCGAAACGAGCCAGCGTCAGGGCCGCCCACCGAGAAATACGGCTCGCGTACCAAGCCTGAAGGAGGCCGTGTGGAAGGCGTATGTCGGCTGGTTCTCGAGTCGTTGGCTTCCGATGGTTATCTGTGCTTTCCCAGTCGGCGTTGTGACGGAGTCAGGTGACACATCGTGAGCGAATGGCTCCTCTCACTAGACGAGGTCCTTAGGGGCCATGCGGCGCGCGTCGGATACACGACGGCTGGGCCCGAGAGCGACAGCTTCGTGCTGTTTCTACCCGTGGCCGATTTTGACGGGGTGATGCTCTTCGACGTGCTCTACTCGCGGCCGGCTCACGACTTCGATGCCCAGATCGATGATTTCATGGTGTCCATCGGAGATCGGAGCACGGTCGAGCGTTTGGCCCGGGCCGAGATCCGCTGGTGCCCGCATGAGTTGCAACCGCTTGTCGTCAGAGCAATGTTTCCCCGGGAGAGCGGCATCCCGGAGCTCAGTATCGATTCAACTCCGACAGCTGGCGCCTATGGTCGGTTCGGGGGCGACGCGGCCCTTCGTGACCTCTTGATGGCGGCGTGCGACCCGCGCGATCGGCTCACGGGTTATGAGCGTCGGTACTCGAAATTGGATGGTACCCCGGATTTCGACGCTCTCTTCCGACACGTCCCAACGGTTGAGCCACTTTTGGCAATGCTGGAAGCATTCGGCAAGACTCTGGCGATTGTTCCGCTCGCCGGAGGTATCGCAAGGACAGATGACCCGTGGGCTGAGTTCCGGTCACAGTTACCTGCCTCTGGCCAGGCAGGCGCTTCTGAGGTGCCCTCACCGTCGGGTCGCACCGTGAAGCACGACATCGCTGCCTCGCTGTCGCCCCGGCTGCAAGACATCGCCTCGGCAGTCGCAGGTGTATTCGGTGCGTCGGTCGTCATCGCATCTCGCGAGAGGACAGGTGCACTCGAGCCGAGCGTTGAGTTCGCGGGAACCGAGCCGACCGGCGCGAGCATCCGCGTGTTTGAGGAGGGCGGGACCGCGCGTCTGGAGATCGAGAGCAGCCTCGCGTCCGGAAGAGTTAAGCCGCTTCGGATGCCTTTCGACGAAGCGCTCGGATTCCTGCAGCTCGCCGGCGAGTTCGGCGTCGTGGTTGTGGAACGGCGGGGCGACTTTGGGCGCTATCGCAAGTGGGGCCCGTGGACCACCGAATTTCTCAACACCCTCGGTGACAATGACCGAATACGCTCCAGTTGGCGCTCATGGGCATAGTCCTCTTTAGGCGAAACCTCAGGGAAATGAGTGCCATGGATCCATTCATCGACGTGTTGAACCGCCTCGCGGAAGAACCTCCAGGAGAGGTGGGGCGTCACGTGGTGGAGATTTCGCGCGAACCCGAGTTCGTGCGTATCGCCGCCACTCGCCCGGTGTCGACTGCTTCATTGGTTGTGCTGCCGACCACCCAGGTGCAGGTGGACGTCGTCGCTCCGACAGGGTGGCAAGAGGGTGACACGAGCGATGCTGACGACGGGTGGGAGGAGTTCTTATACGAGCTATGGGCCTACTCCGTCGTGCTGGAAACCATGGGACCGAAGCTCCGATATAGCTATGTCGCGCGGGTATCCGCGACTCGCGCTGTTGTGAGCGTGACTGACGGCCGTGAGGAAGCGACCTATCAGGTGGACCTCCCGCCGGAAGTCGGATTTCCTGACAGCATCGCCTCGGCGTACCACACAGGCCTACGCGAAGGCGTCATCAGGTGAACCGCGGCGGAGAAAGCCTCCAACGCTACTTGGCGAGCGTCGGATACACGACGGCTGATGCGGATGACTAAAGGCTATGCAGAACCGGATGAGCGCGGCCGGCGATTAGAGGACGAAGCCGAAGACGCATTTCAGCGCGGAGAAGTCGAACTGAGCGAGTCTCTTCTCCTTCGAGCCGCCCGGGCGGGTGGCCGCAGTGAGAGTCTGGACCACAATCTTGGAGTCGTTCAAGCCGCGCTTGGAAAGCATCAGGAGGCCATCGAGTCGTTCTCGCGAGCAATGCGGTACTCGCCGGAGTCCGTGGCAAACCGTGGGTATTCGTACGATGCCATCGGAGAGCCCGAGCTTGCGGAGACTGACTATCTATCAGCCCTCGAAAATGACCCCTCGGACGTCGAAACGCTCGTCAACCTCGGACTGCTGTACATCTCCGACGATCGTTGGGCACAAGCCGATCTGATGCTCGCGCGTGCCGTCAGTCTCGACTCGAGCGCAGAGTGGCAATACTCGGATGTTCTTATCCACAATCGACGACTCTTGGAGGCGCGTCGAGCGTTGGAACGCACTGTCGCGGCCGGTGAGAGCCGAGCCAACTTGGATCTTGCCCTGCTCGATATACGCGAGGGCCAGTCCGAGTCCGCAGAAAACCATTTTCTCGCTGCGATCGAGGCCGGTTCGTCTCGAGGGCGCGTCGAATATGCAACGTTTCTGCTTGACCACGAGCGGACGATGGAGGCAATCGGCGTCGCCCGCGCAGGAGCCCAACTCGGTGACGATTGGTGCTACGCGCCGCTCGCGGTCGGACTTAACCGAATCGGGCGGTGTGACGAGGCCTCGCTCTACTTTCGTGAAGCGTTGCGACATTGGGACTGGGACTACATCCGCAGGATGTCGATACCGGGGACAGACCTCGATCGGCAATGATGCGTGCCCTCATAGGCACCGGTGACCGGCCGGACGCATTGCTAGGTACCTCATCGACTCGAACAGGATCGGACCATGCCCAAGCCCCGTAAACGCAAACTCAACCGCGATTCCGACGAGACGGCTGAATCCGCCGCCGTCGCGCCGCGCGGCAAACGGAACCAGGTACGCCCAGGCACGTTCAATCGCGACGGTGAGCTCTTTACCCCCGAGGGAATCCTCGTCCAGCGAGTGAAAGCCGACCTCACCCAAACTGACGCGCTGAAGCTCGTCCGCAAGGGCGCTCGCGTCGCGTTCGAAGGGTGCGGCTGCGGCGGCGACGGAGGTGGGGGCTGCGTCCCGGCGTGGTCCACCTCGGAGGACTCCGCAGCGGCCGTTGCGATAGGCGAGCCACGCTTCACGGATGAGCATGGCGCTCCGACATGGATCGAGCACTGGTCGGGCGAAGGCCAGACAGTCGTTTTCCTTCACGGGGACATTCGATGGGGAACGATCGCGTGTTGAAGGCGAGAAGGCGTCAAAGTGGCGACGCCAAACGTAGTGATTTAGCGCCACTTGGTGGTCCAGGATCACACCAGTGGGTGATCTGTTTCGGCCGATCGGATGACGCGGGCGCCGCCTCCGCGCTGACAGGCTCCATCCATGCACCTGAAATTCCTCGTCCCGATCGCCACTTTCGCCGGCGTGACCGTCCTTGCCCTCACGGGGTGCACAGCCCCCTCCGACGGCGCCGCACGCGACGACGGAGAGCATCGAGTCTCCATCGTCTACTCGGCGTGGGTGGACGGCGGCGACGTGAAGTCCGTGGAGTACACGCACAACACTCCGGCCGACGGTGCGCTCGGCCAGGTGGACCAGCCCGGCACGCCGACCTGGAGCCTGACGGCCACTGTGCTGCACGACCGCGCGCTGACTGTCACCCCGACGGAGGGTGGGATCGCCCATTGCCTCATCAGCTCACCCTCCAGCAAGGTTGTCCTCGCGGTGAAGCAGGGCGAGGCCGGAGCGAAGGCCACCTGCGACGCGACGATCACGAAGTAGAACCGGGGACTAACGGCGGGGCAGCAACGGCCGATAGCTCTTCCTGAGCACGGATCGCTCATCGACTGGCCACGGATGGGCCGCCCTCGACCCAGGAGTGCAGCTGTGCTCGAATCCGTGACCAGTGCCGCCCTTGCGAGCGCCCTCGACGGCCTCGCGGCGCGCCAACGTGCCATCGCGAACAACATCGCCAACGTCAATACGCCCGGTTACACCGCGGAGCGTGTCTCGTTCGAGGATGCCCTGGCCGCGTCGGTCGCCGACCACGACGGCCACACCACAGCGACCACCGCCCGCTCCCTGGAGCCGACGCGCCTCGACGGCAACAACGTGAACCTCGACACCGAGACGCTCTCGAACGTCGACACCGTGCTGCGCTTCCAGTTCGCCACGCAGGCCGCCGGTAACCAGTTCTCCGCCATCCGCGCCGCTTTGAAGACCATCTGAGCCACGGATACGACCTCAAGGAGCATGACGTGACCTTCGACGCCATCGGGATCGCCGGAACCGGCCTGACGCTGCACCGCAAGTGGCTGGACGCCATCTCGGACAACCTCGCCAACATCAACACCGCGAAGCCGACCGACGGCGCCGCCTTCCAGGCCCGCTACATCGTCGCGCAGGAAGGGCAGGGCACCTCGGGCGTCTACGTCGAGGGCGCCGCCTACGGCAGTGCCGAGGGCCGGCTGGTGTACGAGCCCGACAATCCCGTCGCGGACGCGAAGGGCTACGTGCGCTACCCGGACATCGACCTGTCGACCCAGATGGGCGCGCTGATCATGGCCCAGCGCGGCTACCAGGCGAACGCCGGCGTCGTCGACCGAGCCAAGGAGACCTACCAGGCCGCTCTGCAGATCGGGAGGAACTGATGCCCATCCCCGCCATCGGCGCCCTCTCCGGCGTCACCGCGAACCCTGCGGTCACCGCGACCTCCGCGACGAACGGAACCGGGGGAGCGGCCTTCGGGAACGCGCTCACCAGTGCCGTCGACAACCTGCAGCAGCTGCAGGGCACCAGCGACCAGCTGGCCATCCAGGCCGTCACGGGAAACCTGGACGACATCCATAACGCCACCCTCGCGTCCACGCGCGCACAGGTGACGATGGAGCTCGTCGCCGGCGTCCGCAACAAGGCGGTCGACGCCTTCAACGAGATCATGCGGATGCAGGCCTGATGCCTCAGCAGGTAACCAGTTTCTTTCGGCGGCTCGGGGACACGATCCGCGGCTTCAGCGTGGCCCAGCGGGTCATCGCGCTCATCGGTGTCGCCGTGATCGCCCTCGGCGCGACCGGGATCGCCCTGTGGGCGTCCCAGCCGTCGTACACGCCGCTGTTCTCGGGCGTCGCCGCGTCGGACGCCTCATCGATCGTGGACCAGCTCCGCACGGACGGGGTGCCGTACCAACTCACGGACGGCGGCGCCACCATCCTCGTCCCGCAGGAGAAGGTCTACGACGAGCGACTGAAGGCCGCGTCGGCCGGGTTGCCCGCCACCTCCACCGGCGGGTACTCCCTGCTCGACAAAATGGGCGTCACGTCGTCGGAGTTCCAGCAGAACGTCACCTACAAGCGCGCGATGGAGGGGGAGCTCGGCAACACCATCGGCGCCATGAAAGGTGTCAAGACCGCATCGGTGCGCCTGGCGATCCCCGAGGAGACGGTGTTCGCAGCCGAGAAGAAGGACCCGACCGCGTCCGTCTTCGTCGAGACGCAGAACGGCGTCACCCTCAGCGCGGACCAGGTCCAGGCCATCGTCCACCTGACGAGCGCGGCGGTGGCCGGCATGAAGCCGACGGATGTCGCCGTCGTCGATGCCGACGGCACGGTGCTGAGCACGGTGGGCGGCGGAGCGACCGGGGGAGCGGACAAGCAGGCCAGCGACTACGAGACCCGCGTCAAGTCGGCGGTTCAGGAGATGCTCGACAAGGTCGTCGGCGTCGGCAATGCGACCGTCGCTGTCGCTGCGGACGTGAGCAGCGAGAGCGCCCAGCGCACCGAGGAGTCGTTCACGGCCCCCACCGACGCGCCCTCCCTGAGCGAGACCACGCAGAAGGAGACCTACTCGGGATCCGGCGGAGGCAGCGCCGGCGTACTGGGGCCGGACAATATCGCCGTCCCGAACGGCGGAACCGGCAACGGCACCTTCAACTCCGAGTCGAGCACGAAGGACAACGCGGTCGACAAGGTCACCGAGCAGCGCACCATCCCCGCGGGCGCCATCAACCGGCAGACCGTCTCGGTCGCACTCAACTCGGACGCGGTCGGCGGGGTGAGCGCCAACGAGGTCCGCAGCCTGGTGAACGCTGCGGCCGGCATCGACATCAAGCGCGGCGACTCGGTGAGCGTCGAGATGGTGCCGTTCAGCAAGGCGGGCGCCACCGAGGCGGCCAAGGCCCTGCAGGAGACGAAGGATGCGGCAGCCGCGGATCAGCTGACCAGCATCATCCGCACCTCCGTCATCGCGGCCGCCATCGTCGCCGCGGCGATCATCGCGTTCATCCTGTTCCGCCGGAGCCGCCGCCGTGCGGCCGAGCTGGATGAGCTCGCCGACGACACGGCCACGCTCGCCCTGGGTGCCGGGGGCTTCCCCATCGCGCTCGAGCAGGCGGCACCGACGGTGCCGATGCAGCTGGACCCGCTGCCCGATCTCCCCGCGGACCCGGAGGAGCTGGCGGCGGACCGGCGGAAGGCCGACATCGAGGCGCTCGCCGAGCGCGATCCGCAGCGGACCGCGGAGTTCCTCCGCAGCCTCATGGATGACAAGGCGGGCGTATGAGCACGGCTCTGAGCGGCGCGCAGAAGGTCGCCGTGGTGCTGATGAACATGGATCAGCAGCGCGCGGCCCAGGTGATGAAGCAGTTCTCCGACGAGGAGGCCGACGAGATCACCGCGGAGATCCTGCGGTTGCGGCGGGTGGATCCCGGTGTCGCCGAGAAGGCGCTGAGCGAGTTCCACGACCTGGCCACCCGGGGCACCGTGACGGCGCGCGGCGGACGGGACATCGCCGTCGGGCTGCTGGAGGCGTCGTTCGGTGCCGAGCGCGCCACCGGCGTGCTCAATCGTGTCGCATCCAACCTCGCGGGGAAGCAGTTCGAGTTCCTGGATGCGGTCGAGCCGGCACACGTGCAGATGCTCCTCGCCGGTGAGCTGCCGCAGACCAGCGCCCTCGTGCTCGCACACCTGCGGGCGGATCACGCGTCGCGCATCCTCTCCGGGCTCGACGATGTCGCCCGGACCGAGGTCGCGCACGCCATCGCGACGATGGGCTCGCCCAGCCCGGACGCCGTGCGCGTCGTCGCTGAGACGCTGAAGCAGCGCGCGAGTGCGGTCGTCTCGTCGCGGACGTCCTCCGACGCCGTCGGGGGAGTGCAGCCGCTCGTCGACATCATCAACCGTTCCGATGCCGCCACCGAGAAGGCACTGCTGGAGGCGCTGGAGCAGCGCGACCCGCAGCTCGCCGAAGAGGTGCGCTCGCGCATGCTGACCTTCGACGACATCGTCCGGCTGGAGGCGCGCGACGTGCAGCAGGTTCTGCGGGGCGTGGATGCGGCCGTGCTGGCCGTCGCCATGAAGGGAGCCGCGCCGGCAGTCACCGAGATCATCACGACCAACCTGTCGGAGCGCAACCGCGAGATCCTCGAGGACGAGGTGCGCATCCTGGGCCCGGTCCGCGTCTCGCAGGTCGAGGATGCGCGCGCGGAGATCGTCCGCGCGATCCGCGACCTGGAGGCGACCGGCGCGATCACCGTGCAGCGCGGGGACGAGGACGCGTATGTCGAGTGACGCCGCGCTCGCCTTCGAGCCACTCGCCGTCCCGGTTGTCACCTCGACGGAGCACGAGCGCGCCGCGATGGCGTCCGCTCGCTCCCGCGGGTTCGCTGCCGGGTTCGCCGAGGGGCGGCGCGCCGCTGCGGAGGAGCAGGCGCGCTGGCTCGTGGACGCGGAGGATGCGCGTGCCGCGGAGAGCGCCGAGACGGCCGACCGTGCCGCTGTGCTGGCGTCGGCCCTCCGGGGCGCGGCGATCGAACTGCGCGAGGCGACCGTTCCCGTCTTGGCCGAGGCGGAGACGGCGCTCGTCGATGCGGCGTTCGCGCTGGCGACCGCGGTTGTCGGCGTCGCGCTGGAGGACCGTCTGAGTGCCGCTCGTGCCGCCGTCGAGCGCGTGGTGTCTGCTGTGGACGCCGGCGCGGTGCCGGCCGTGCGCCTGCACCCGGACGACGTCGCGGCCCTCCGCCAGGCGGGTCTCGTCGGCGAGGAGCTGCGCCTGGTCGCCGACCCGGCGCTCGCACGCGGCGACGCGATCGGCGAACTGCCGACCGGGTGGCTGGATGCGCGCATCTACGAGGCCCTCGGACGCGCCAAGGAGGCGCTCTCGTGAGCGCCGTGCTGGCCCGCTGGGGCACCGCCGTCGAGGCCGCGGGCGTCGAACGGGTCGGCCGCGTCACCGGTGTCGTCGGGCTGGGAGCCGAGCTCGAGGGCGTCCCCGCGGCGATCGGCGACGTCGTCGTGATCGGCGAGAACCCGGGGGTACACGCCGAGGTCGTTGCCACCACCGCCGAGCGTGTGCGCGTGATGCCGTACGGACCGCTGACCGGCGTCGCCGCGGGCGCTCCGGCGCGGGCGGTCCGAGCGCCGCTGCTGGTACCGACCGGGCGCGGGATGCTCGGCCGCGTCGTGGACGCCCTCGGCCGACCGGTCGACGGCAAGGGCCCGATCGCGCCGGACGGCTTCGTCTCCCTCGGCAACCGCGCGCCCGACGCGATGCGCCGCGCGCGCATCCTGCAGCCCCTCGGGCTCGGCGTTCGCGTGCTGGACACGATGGTCACAACCGGTCGCGGGCAGCGCCTCGGCTTGTTCGCCGGCTCCGGCGTCGGCAAGTCGTCGCTGCTGTCGATGATCGCGCGTGGGACGGAAGCGCAGGTGTCGGTCATCGCCCTGGTGGGGGAGCGCGGACGCGAGGTGCGTGAATTCCTCGAGGACGACCTGGGTCCGGCCGGACTCGCCCGTTCCGTCGTCGTCGTGGCGACCTCCGACGAGCCGGCCGTGATGCGGCTCCGGGCGGCGTTCGCGGCGACCCGTATCGCCGAGGCCTTCCGTGACGACGGCGCCGACGTGGTGCTGATGATGGACTCGCTCACTCGCGTCGCCATGGCGCAGCGCGAGATCGGCCTGTCGGCGGGCGAACCCCCGGCGACCCGCGGTTACCCGCCGTCGACGTTCTCGCTCCTCGCACAGCTCCTCGAACGTGCGGGCACCGGCGAAACGGGGTCGATCACCGGCCTGTACACGGTGCTGGTGGACGGCGACGACCACAACGAGCCGATCGCGGACGCGGCCCGCTCCATCCTGGACGGTCACGTGGTGCTTGACCGACGGCTGTCGGTCGTCGGGCACTTCCCCTCCGTGGACGTACTCGGTTCGGTCTCGCGGCTCGCGACGCGGGTGACCACTCCGCAGCAGCGGGCCGCGGCGGTGGCGCTGCGCAGCATCCTCGCCGCCAGAGTGGCCGCGCAGGACCTGCTCGACGTCGGCGCGTACAAGCCGGGCACGAACCCGAAGGTGGACGCCGCCGTCGCTCATGCGGACGCGATCGACGCGTTCCTGCAGCAGGGAATCGGCGAGCCCGCCGACCCGGGGGAGTCGTGGGCGCGCCTGAACGGGCTCGTCGGGATGCTGGGAGGCGCGTGATGGCACGAGCGTTCGCACTGGCCGGGCTGCTGCGGTTGCGGCAGATCGAGAAGGAGCACGCCGCGAGCGACCTCGCGGCGGCCAACGCGCTGCGACGGGACGCGGGGGAGCGGCAGGCGCGCGCCATCGCCGCCCTGCACGCCGTGCCGGCGGAGGCCACGGACGCGGGCACCCTGTTCGCGATGGCCGCGGCGCGCGCATCCAGCCGCAGCATGCTCGCCGACCTGAACGCGCTCGCCGCCGAGACCGAGGCGCAGGCGCAGTCCGCACAGCAGGCGTTCACCGAGGCGAAGAAGCGCGCGGTCGGCCTGGAGAAACTCGAGACCCGGCATCGCGAGGGCGTCGTCGCAGGCGACCTCAGCGCCGAACAGGCGGCCATCGACGAGATCGCGACCGGTGCGTGGCAGCGCGCGCAGCAGGGGGGAGACGCATGACCATGACGGATGCGATCGGCCGGATCGCGCAGATCCAGGCGACGCTGGTGCAGCTGGACGGAGGAGCCAAGGCGACGGGGGCGTCGTCGTCCGCCTCGGCGACCTCGGCGACCTCCGCGACCTCCGCGACCGACTTCGCCTCGGCCCTTTCCGGCGCACTGGGCGCGACCGACGGAGCCCCGGCGGGCGGAGTGACCGGTGCGGATGTGGTCGCCGATGCCAAGAAATACCTCGGCGTCCCCTACGTCTTCGGTGGCACCAGCGCTTCCGGCATCGACTGCTCCGGACTCGTCCAGCGCGTGTTCAAAGATCTCGGGATCGACGTGCCGCGTCTCGTCTCCGGCCAGTCGACCGTCGGTACGGAGGTGCCGTCGCTCGCGCAGGCCCAGCCCGGCGACATCATTGTGACCAACGGCGGCGAGCACATCGTCATCTACGCCGGCGACGGCAAGGTCATCCACGCCCCGAGCGAAGGGCGCAACGTCAGCCTCGTCGACAACTGGATGAGCGACTCCGATATTGTGACCATCCGCCGGGTGGTGCCGCAGGCGGCTCCGGCTCCGGCGTCGGCGTCGGCGCAGTCGGTGCTGGCAGGGTACGGATCGGGTTCGTCGGCGCAGGCCGATATGCTCCGGTCTCTCTTCGCGTCGCTCGCGCAGGGGGGATCCCTGTGAACCCCGCTGCGGTGACCGCTGGGCAGCCTGCGGCTCCGGCCGGGCGGCCGGCGGCGGCTTCGGCCAAGGACTCGGGGGACGCGTTCGGCGCGTTCCTGCGGGGCGCGGTGGATGCGGCCCCGCGCGACACCCAGGGCGAGCAGCGGCCGGGTGCGGTGCGCCACGACGGCGGCCGACCGGGGACGCGCGGCGGCCATGCGGCGCACACGAAGAGCGCCGATGCCGTGGCCCCCGGTCAGGACGCCGGATCGCCCGCGGACGGTGTCGCCGACGCACGGCCCGAGCCCGCGTCGACGCAGGCTGCGGCGGCGGACGTCTCTGCGACCGTGGCGCCGGATGCCCAGTCGGTTGTTCCCGGGATCGTTCCCGTCGTTTCCGTGGATGCGCTCGCGGCAGCCGCGCCAGCAGGTGCGGCACCGCACTCCGCGGTTGCGACCACCCCGGCCGCCGGGTCCCCCATGGGCGCTGCTGCGGCTCCCGAAGCCGCCCCGGCCATCGCCGCGGCCGGGGGACTCGCGCTCGCCGCGCCGGCGCTGGCCGGAGCGACGGCTGAAGGGATGGCAGCGGCGCCCCGGGGTGCATCCGGCACGGCGTCACGGGCGACGGCCGTTTCCCCCGGAACCGATGCCGCCGCCCAGTCCTCCGGGTCTACCGCGCGTTCCGGTGGCTCACTCCCCGACAGCGCTTCCCCGACCGACGCGCTCACGACAGTGCCGACTCCGACCGATCCGGATACGGCGACCCCCGCCGCACCCGAACCGGCGACGGGGCGCGCGGGCGGCGTGCACCCGGCGAACAGCGGCACAGTGGCACAGCCAGCGGGTGCGCCGGCCGCAGCGGCTGCGCCGGTCGCAGCGACGGCCGGCACCACATCGGCGGCGAGCAGTCAGGCCGTGGCGCCCGAGCCCGCCCCATCCCTTCGCCCCAAGGGGCCCACGGTCGACGCCCCTGCCCCGGCAATCGCCCCCACGACACCGGCGCAAGCACCCGCTCCCACCGACCGCGCAATCCCGGCGCAGCCGGTGGCCCCCGCGCCCGCCGCATCCACCGCCCCGCCCCTGACCGCCCAACTCGCGCGGCCGGTGTTCACCCTCGCGGCGGCGGGGGCGGGCGAGCACGTCATGACGGTCCACGTCACGCCCGACACGCTCGGACCCGTGACCGTGCGGGCGCACGTCGGCGGGGAGGGCGTCCGCGTGGAGCTGTTCGCTCCGACCGACGCGGGCCGGGACGCGCTGCGCGCGATCCTCCCCGAACTGCGCCGCGACCTCACCGGGTCGGGGCTGACCGGCTCGCTCGACCTGTCGTCGCAGAACCAGCCGTCACCGCAGCACGAGTCGCCCACCGGTGGCGGGCGCGAGTTCCTCACCCGGCCGAGCGACGAGACACGACAGAACGCACCGGCCGCCGCATCCACCCGCCCCACCCCCGCCGCGCCCGCGGACGGGTCCACGCACACCATCGACCTGATCGTCTAGAAGGGAGCCACCGTGGCCGTCGACCCCATCACCGGAACCGATACCGCCTCCACCGGGGGCGTCTACTCCAGCACCCCCACGCGCACGCCGAAACAGTCGCTCGACAGCGAGGCGTTCATGCAGCTGCTGGTGACCCAGCTCCGCAATCAGGACCCCAGCTCGCCGATGGACACCAACCAGATGATCTCGCAGACCACCCAGCTGGCCATGATGGAGAAGCTCACCAACATGGACACCACCGCGCAGGAGGGCTTCGCCCTGCAGATGCGGCAGGCCGCGGCGGCCCTCATCGGCCACACCGTGAGCTACCTCGACAAGAACGGGGACACGCAGACCGGCGTCGCCTCGTCCGTCTCCTACGCGGGCGCGGTGCCGATCGTCACCATCGGCGACCAGAAGATCGCCCTGGACGCCATCCTCGGCGTGGTCAGCCCGACCGACAACGGTTCGGGCTCCGGCACGACGCCGCCCGGCACCACGCCGCCCGCTACGGGCTCCGGTTCGACCACTCCCACCGCCTGACCTCCCACTCGATTTCCTCACGAAAGGAACCACCATGCTCCGCTCGCTCTACTCCGGAATCTCCGGCCTCCGTTCGCACCAGACCATGCTCGATGTGACGGGCAACAACATCGCCAACGTCAACACCACGGCGTTCAAGTCGTCCGCCGTCCAGTTCCAGGACACGCTCTCGCAGCTCGTCCGCGGCGCCGGCGGCGCTCAGGCCGACACCGGCGGCACCAACCCGGCCCAGATCGGCCTGGGCGTTCTCGTGGCCGGCATCTCCACCAACTTCACCCAGGGCGCCGCTCAGGCGACCGGCCGCTCCACCGACATGATGATCAACGGCGACGGATTCTTCGTGATGAAGGTCGCCGGCGAGACCGTGTACACGCGCGCGGGCTCCCTCGACCCGGACTCGCTCGGCCGCTTGGTCGGACCGGGCGGCGCGATCCTGCAGGGCTGGAACGCGGTCAACGGCGTCATCCAGCAGGGAGGCGCGCTCAGCGACATCACCATCCCGCTGAAGGCGGTCACCCCGGCCTCGGCCACCACCGGCGCGAACATCACCGGCAACCTTCCCTCCGACGCCGCGAACGGCGACCAGCTGGTTCGGGACGTCAACGTCTTCGACGCCAACGGAACGCCGCGCAAGTTGACCATGACCTTCACCAAGACCGCGACCGGCTGGAATGTGGCGGGCTCGGATGCCGCAGGCGCCACCGGCACCGGCGCGCTCACCTTCACGAACGGCGTTCTCACCGGCGGCGGCTCGTTGAACGTCGGAGGCGTCACGGTCGACCTCGCGTCGGTGACCGGCTACTCCGGCATCACCACCGTCGCCTTCAAGGACCAGAACGGCCGGGCGGCCGGCACTCTGGAGTCCTTCACCCTGGACAAGGACGGCACGATCACCGGTCTGTTCTCGAACGGCGACAAGCAGGCGGTCGGCCGCATCGCCCTGGCGACCTTCGTCAACCCGGGCGGACTCGAGAAGGCGGGCGGCTCGACCTACCGTGCGACCGTCAACTCCGGCGCCGCCCAGCTCGGCGGCCCGGGCGAGGACGGCCTCGGCCAGCTCCAGGGCGGTTCGCTCGAGATGTCGAACGTCGACCTGTCGCAGGAGTTCACCAACCTGATCGTCGCCCAGCGCGGCTTCCAGGCGAACGCCCGCATCATCACCACCTCCGACGAGGTGCTGCAGGAGCTCACCAACCTGAAGCGCTGATCCGAAAGCGTAGGATCCCGGCCCGAGTTGCGACACGTAGCTGCCACTCGGGCCGGATTTCCGCATCCACTCACCACTCGGCCCCGATGGTGTCAGGAGTTTGGGCGCGCCCTTAGGCTCGTTCCGTGCCCATCCTCCGAGAGCTGGCGCCGACCCTGCTCGGTGTCGCTGTGCTCGCGCTACTCGCCGTGGCGGTTCTCGCCGCGTATCGGGTTCCGCACCGCTGGGCGCCCGCCCTCGCGATTCTGCGTGGCGCGGCCCAGCTCGCGGTGATCAGTGTCATCCTCGCGGGGGTCATCACCGACCCGCGCTGGGTCGCGCTGGCCCTCCTGGTGATGTTCTCGGTGGCGGCCGCGACGGCGACCCACCGGATCGGGTGGTCTCGGCAGCACGCGCTGATGATGGCCACGGGCATGGCTACCGGTGTCGTGGTGTCGTTCTCGGTGGTGTTCCTCTCCGGCGCCATCCAGTTCAGCGCGCGCTACGCGCTGGCGATCGGCGGCATCGTGATCGGCAACTCGATGAGCATCGCGACGCTCGCCGGGCGGCGGTTCACCGAGGCGGTCGGCGACCACTGGGACGAGGTGGAGGGCTGGCTCGCGCTGGGCGCGACCCCGCGGCAGTCCACACTCGAGCAGGCCCGGGGTGCTGTCTATTCGGCGCTCATCCCTTCGGTCGACCAGACCAAGACCACGGGGCTGGTCACGTTGCCCGGCGCCTTCGTCGGCGCCATCTTCGGCGGAGTTTCGCCTCTCGAAGCCGGCCGATTCCAGGTCGTAGTGCTCGCCGCCATCATGGCCGCCGGAGCGATCACGGCGGTCATCGTGTCGGCCTGGCTGGCACCGGTGCGGGTGCGGCCGGCAGCGCTGCGCTGAGGGCGTCAGGTCTGCCGCGGCGGGTCTCTTCGAAAACATTTGACACGGTCACATCCCTCCCGCATCATGACCGATACAACGTTGTAACCCGGATAGAGGAACACTGGAGACCATGCTCGAGACCCGTATCGCCCTCGATCGTTCCGCGCGAGTCGCGACCGTCAACCGACGCATTTTCGGCTCGTTCGTCGAGCACCTCGGACGCTGCGTCTACGACGGCCTCTACGAGCCCGGGCATCCCACCGCGAACGAGGACGGGTTCCGGCTCGACGTCGTGGACCTGGTCCGGGAACTCGGATCGACCACGGTCCGCTACCCGGGCGGCAACTTCGTCTCCGGTTTCCGCTGGGAGGACTCGGTCGGTCCGCGCGAGCAGCGTCCCGTGCGCCGCAACCTGGCCTGGCATTCGCTGGAGTCGAACCAGGTCGGCCTCGACGAGTTCTCGCGCTGGCTGAAGCTGACGGGGTCCGAACTCATGCTCGCCGTCAACCTCGGCACGCGCGGCATCCAGGCGGCCCTCGACCTGCTCGAGTACGCGAACCACCCGTCCGGCACGGCCCTGAGTGAGCAGCGCATCGCCAACGGCACACCCGAGACGCACGACATCAGGATGTGGTGCCTCGGCAACGAGATGGACGGACCCTGGCAGACCGGCTACCTGACCGCCGACGACTACGGCAAGCTGGCGGCGCGCACGGCCGCTGCCATGAAGATGGCCGACAAGGACCTCGAGCTGGTGGTCTGCGGCTCCTCCGGTTCCGGGATGCCGACCTTCGGCGACTGGGAGCGCACGGTGCTCGAGCACGCATACGACAGTGTGGATTACATCTCCGCCCATGCCTACTACCAGGAGCGCGGCGGCGACCTGGGTTCGTTCCTTGCCTCCTCCGTCGACATGCAGTACTTCATCGACACCGTCGCCACGACCGCCGATCACGTCGGCAACAAACGGAAAAGCAAGAAGCGCATCCAGATCTCCTTCGACGAATGGAACATCTGGTACCTGGACGAGCACCAGGCTTCGGAGGAGATCAACGATGAGTGGCGCTACGCGCCGCGTCAGCTGGAGGACGTCTACTCGGTCGCCGACGCGGTCGTGCTCGGCAACCTGCTCATCACCCTGCTGAAGAACCACGACCGGGTGACGAGCGCCTCCCTCGCGCAGCTGGTGAATGTGATCGCGCCGATCATGACCGAGCCGGGCGGCGACGCGTGGCGTCAGACCACCTTCTTCCCGTTCTCCGTCACGAGTCGTCTGGCGCGCGGCGAGGTGCTGCGCCCCAGCGTCTCGACCGGCACCTACGAAACCGCGGTGCACGGCGAGGCCGACCTGGTGGACGCGGTGGCCACCTTCGACGAGGCCGACGGTTCGGCAGCGCTGTTCGTCGTCAACCGCAGCATCACCGAGACCCAGACCGTCCGCGTCGATGTGCGAGACCTCGGCGTCGACCGGGTGCGCGAGGCCGTGTCCCTGTGGGATGAGGACGTCTACGCCAAGAACACGCTCCACGATCAGGACCGCGTGGGACTCCGTCCGACCCCGGTCGCCTCCGTGCAGGATGGTGTGCTGACGCTGGAACTCCCGCCGGTCTCGTGGACGGGCGTCTCGCTGGCCTGACCGGGGCTCTCCGATCCCCCTGCCGCAACCGGAGGAGGGTCAGCCGGCGCCGACGGCTGCCGACGATGTCGGAGGCGTTGCCGCCGCCTGGGGAATGAGCTTGCGGACCTCCTCCGCCTGCGCCGACAGGACCACCACATCCACTCGCCGGTTCTGCGCCAGGTCGCTGTCGGTCGTTCCCGTGAAGCCGGCGACGGGGCGGGCCGAGCCGTAGCTCACCGCCGCGATCCGGCCCTGCGGGAAGCCGTTCGCCTCGACCAGGTGGCGCAGGACACTGGTCGCGCGTCCGGCCGAGAGCTCCCAGTTGGTGGGATAGGGCGCACCCGGCTGGCGCAGGTCGGCGTGGCCCTCCACCGAGACGGCGTACGAGGCCGGCGCCAGCACCGGGCCGATGTCGTTCAGAACCGCCACAGCGCGGGCGCTCAGTTCGGCGCGATTCGAGTCGAAGAAGGTGGAGTTGCCCACCAGCCCGATGGTGAGGCCGCGCTCGTCGATCTTCAGCTCCACCGCATCCTGCAGGCCGTCCCGGGTCAGGGCGGCCTGGATCTGGTCCTTCAGGTGCTGCAGGTTCTGCACCTCCTGCTGTGCCAGAGCGAACTCCGTCGACTTCCCCGACTCGTCGACATGCTTCGGGGGCACGACCACGCCGGACGCGGTGTCCACCTTCTGCGTCTTCACCTGGCCGAACCCGGTGGCCAGCGAATCCTTCAACTGCTCGAACTTCTTCGCATCCACCGTCGACATCGCGAACAGCACGATGAACATGCACATGAGCACGGTGACCATGTCCATGTAGGAGGCCATCCAGCGCTCCTCGTTCTCGTGCTCCTCAGGCTCCTCGTGCTTCTTCCGGCGTGCGGACATGTCAGGCCGCTTCTTCGATCGGATCCTTCGCGCCACGGGACGCCTTCGCGCTCTTCGCGGCCGGCTTCTCCGCATCCCCGCCCGGCACCATGGCGCGCAGGCGCTCGCCGAGGAGACGCGGCTGGCTGCCCGACTGCACGGCGAGCACGCCCTCCATGAGCAGCGTCATCCGCTCGACGTCCAGCTCGGAGAGCCGGCGTAGGCGGGCGCCCAGCGGCAGCCACAGGAAGTTGGCGGAGAGCAGACCCCACAGCGTCGCGACGAAGGCGCTCGCGATCAGCGGCCCGAGCTCGCCGGGCGTCGCCAGGTTCTCGAGCACGTGCGTGAGCGAGACGACCGTACCGATGATGCCGATCGTGGGTGCATAGCCGCCCATGGCGCTGAAGAACTTGGCGGCGACGCGGTCCTTCTTGGAGCGCGTGGCGATTTCGTCCTCGAGCAGCACGCGCAGTTCGTCGCCGTCGGTGCCGTCGGCGATGTTCTGCAGCGCCCGCTTCAGGAACGGGTCGTCGACACCCTCCGCCTCCTGCTCCATGGCGAGGAGGCCGTTGGCGCGGGCCTTCTCAGCCAGGCCGACGACCTGGTCGATCACCTGCTGCGGCGGCTCGATCTTGCCGCGCAGCGCGCGGGGGAGAGCCTTCACGGCGACGAGGAAGTCCTTGACCGTGCCACTCGCGATACCGACCGCGATGGTGGCCCCGAAGACCAGGACCATCGGTGCCGGAAGGAGCAGGGAGCTCAGGTGGGCGCCCTCCATCGTCACCATCGCTACGACGGAGCCGAAGGCGATGACGATGCCGATGATCGTTGCCGGGTCCATTACTTCTTCCTTGCTCGGAGGGGGACGGCGCGGGCCTCGGGGTGAGCCTCCACCGCTTCGTCGTCATCCAGCCCGGCCAACGCCACGAGTCCCAGCGGCGGCGCCGGCACGGGGCGCGGGCCGAAGCTGGGGAGGTCGTGGGCGAGAGCGATCACACGCGCCCGGTACGCGGCGATCTTCTCGATCACTTCGCTGATGGACTCGGTGACGATGAATTTCGCCCCGTCGACCATGACGAGAGTGGTGTCCGGACTGGCGTGGATGCGCTCGATGAGGTCGGGGTTGACCGCGAACTGGGTGTCGTTCAGTCGGGTGACGACGATCATGGGCGCGAATCCTGGTCTCGGCTCCGGGTGAGCCGTCACGAGTGCACTATCGGCTCGGGCCGGTCGGTCGTTAGGGGGACCGGGGGATGCTGCGCGGTCGCTAACGGGACGCGCACTCCGGCCGATAGTCCCTCCCGTGACGACTCTGCAGGCCCCGGCGCCGGATGCGCCCGAGGCGCCGGTCTACGACTTCCGGCGGCCGACGACGCTCGCGCGCGAGCACTCACGGGTGCTCGAGTTGGCCTTCGAGACGTTCGCTCGGCAGTGGGGAACGCAGCTGACCGCCAAGGTCCGCGTACTCAGCCAGGTGGAGTGTGACGTCGTGCAGATGCAGACGTACGACGAGTACGCGGCGTCGCTGCCCGCCACGACAGCCATGGTGCTGTGCGAGCTGGAGCACATCGGGCCGAAGGCCGTCATCCAGTTTCCGACCGTCGCCGCCCTGTCGTGGGTGAATGCGATGCTCGGAGGCCAGGGCACCCCGGTCGACCACGAGCGCATCTTCACGCAGATCGAGCAGGCGCTCGTCCGCCGGCTGATGGACGACGCGCTCGAAGACCTGCGCTACTCGCTCGGCTCCCTTCTGGTCACCTCGATCGGTGTGGACGCCATCCAGTACAACTCGCAGTTCGCGCAGGCGGCGGCGACCTCCGAGCTGATGATCGTCGCCGGGTTCGAACTCCGTGTCGGCGAGAACACGGCGCGCGCGACCGTTGCGCTGCCCGCCGTCGCGGTGCTGCCGCAGCTCGGCGAGACCAACCCGACCCACAGCACCGAGAACGCGCGAGAACTGGTAGACGCCCAGCTCGCGCACGTCCCCGTGGATGTGGCGCTGCGGCTCACCCCGGCGACCGTCCGCCCGAGCGTGGTGCTCGGCCTGTCGGTGGGCGACCTGCTCCCGCTGCCCCACCCGCAGCACCGACCCTTCGACCTCACCGTCGGCGGACAGACCGTCGCTTCGGCGGGCCTCGGCTCGAGCGGCTCCCGTCTCGCCTGCGTGATCATCAACACAGAGGACTGAACCATGAGCATGACCAGCATCGCGAACGCCACCGGCCTCTCCCTCGGCCAGGCCCAGGCCGCCGCGGAAGCACTCGCACGGGTGCTGCCGACCGGCGCACCGCTCACTCCGCTGCTCACGAACGGATCGGACGTGCGGGCAGGCGTCCAGGCTGTCGTGGCCACGTTCGTCGGGGCCGTCTCGGCAGACCTCGCGGTCGTGCTGCTAGAGGCTCCGCAGCTGGTGGACGACGGCGCCGACGGCTCGCCCGTGGTGGCGCTTCAGGATGTGCTGCAGCCCGCCCTCGAAGCGGCCAGCGACACGCTCGGCGCCGGAGTATTGGACGACGCCCGGGCGGAAGACGGCGCGGAACTGTTCGCCGACCCGGCCACCACGGTCTTCGCCCTGTCGGGGCCCGCAGGCGTCGCCGGATGGTTCGCGGTGCGCGGGCGCGCATCCGTCGCCGAACGTTCCGGCGGTAACGCGCTCGGCGGCAAGCTGGCCCGCATCAGCAACGTCGAGATGGCGCTCACGGTCGAGATCGGGCGCACCCGCATGGCGGTGCGCGACGTGCTGGCCATGGAGCCGGGCGCCGTCATCGAGCTGGACCGCTCGGCCGGCTCTCCCGCCGACGTGCTGCTCAACGGCCGCCTCATCGCCCACGGCGAGATCGTCGTCATCGACCAGGACTACGCCGTGCGGATCACCAAGATCCTGGACACGGCCGAAGACCTCGACTGAGCGGCGCCGTTTTCTTACGATTTGCGCCAAATGGTGGTTTTGGGGCCGCGATAACCACGATTTCCGCCAAATCGCACCACACGGTGGGATCGCCGGCCCGCTCCACGCCCGCTCCCACCCGGGGCGGATTCGTGCCGAATGGACGTTTACGTGCGGCCAAAGCGACAATTCGTGACGAATCGCGCGGGGTGGGAGGGCCGCGTTGAGGTCAGCGGTTCAGCGCAACGGCGTCCAGCCCGGAGGCAACGGTCCGTCGACGCTTGCGCGCTCCGCGTCCGCTGCCGCCGACCAGCCCTGGGCGGCACCCTCGGCGTCGAAGCCGCCGCGCGCGAAACGGAAGCCGACGTCCTCGTGCTGCGTGCGCGGCGGACCACCGCGGCGCACCGACGCGCGCACATTCCAGGCGTCGTCGGCGAAGCCGCCGCCGCGGAACACCCGGTAGTCGCCGTAGCGGCCGGGGTCGAGCAGGTCCCAGCACCACTCCCACGTGTTGCCGAGCGTGTCGAACAGGCCGTTGAGGTTCGGGAGACGCCCGCCGACGTCCGCGGGCGCGATCAGGCCGTCGGCGCTCGTCCAGGCCACCTCGGGCAGCGGTCCGTAGTGCGGCCCGGTCGACCCGGCGCGGCAGGCGTGTTCCCACTCGGCCTCCGTCGGCAGGCGGTAGCCGTCCGCATCCACATGCCAGGTGACGTCTTCGCCGTCGAACGTGTAGGCCGGGTCGAGTCCCTCCCATTCGGACGCCGCATTGCAGATCCGCACCGCGCGCTGCCAGCTGAGCCGCGTCGCCGGGCGGCGTGGATGCGGTGACGGCTCGCCGATCAGGTCGGCCACCTGCTCCGCGGTGACGGCGAAGACACCCAGCTCGAACTCATCCAGCTCCACGGTCCACCGCCGCTTGCGCCGTGCGTCGTGGAGTTGCACCGTCCCGCCCGGGATGCGCGCCATCTCGATATCCACGCTTCCAGCCTGCCATGTGCTCGCACGCGACCACCTCGGCGAACCCCTAACGGAGTGGGCCGGCCGGCCGATAGTTCGCTCCGTGGAGACCCTGTTCATCGCCCTGCGCGTGCTCGTCGTGCTCGGCGTGATCGTGTCGCTGCTGTGGTTCGTGCAGCGCCGCGTGACCAAGGGTCGAACCTCCGCTCGTCGCCGTCGCGGCAACGCGGTCACGGTCGTCGGGCGGCAGGGGATCGGGCCGAAGGCTTCGGTCGTCGTCGTGGATGTGGACGGCAACCGTTTCGTGCTCGGCGTCACCGAGCGTCAGGTCTCCGTGCTCCACACCGCCGACCGTCCGCAGGATGCGGACGTCACCCCGCTCAAACCCCTCCGACAGGTGGAGGCCGCGACCGGCACCACCGACGTGTCGGCACGCACTGACAGCACCATCAGCACCACCAGGCAGGATGCCGAATTCCTCACGGCGCAGGGACGCGCCTCGCTCTTCGACGAGGCACTCAAAGGCTCGATCCTGTCCCCGGCAACGTGGCGTCAGGCGAGTTCGGCGGTGCGGCCCAAGAAGTGACGGCGCGCGCCGGGCGACTTCCTCGCCTCGCTCTGGCCGGCGTCCTGGTCGCGTTCATCGCGGTCGCCATCGTCTTGCTGAGCGCCAACGCCGCGCACGCCGTGCCCACGCCGGTCCCGACGCCGACCGGGCCCGGCGGCCCGGGTGGCGCGGGCGGAACCGGTGGCATCACCGTCGACATCAACGGCCCGAACGGCACCCCGAACGCCGCCATCCTGACCCTCGTCGGCATCACCGTGCTCTCGGTGGCGCCCGCTCTCCTGCTGATGATGTCGTCGTTCACCAAGATCTTCGTGGTGCTCGCGATCACCCGGAACGCGCTCGCGCTGCCGTCGATCCCGCCGAACCAGGTGCTGGCCGGGCTCGCGCTGTTCCTGAGCCTGTTCATCATGAGCCCGGTCCTGGTCGACATCAACAACACGGCCGTGCAGCCGTACCTCGCCGGGCACATCGACTTCACGGCCGCCGCGCATGCGGCGGAGGGTCCCCTGCGCGGTTTCATGGCTGCGCACACCCGCGAGGAGGACATCGCCCTGATGACGCGGGCGGCGGGGCGGCCGAACCCGCACGACGTGAGCGCCGTCCCGCTGCTGACGCTCATCCCGGCGTTCATGATCTCCGAGCTGCGGGCCGCCTTCATCATCGGCTTCGTCATCTTCGTGCCGTTCCTGGTGATCGACATGGTGGTCTCCGCCGCGCTCATGTCGATGGGCATGATGATGCTCCCGCCGGTGATGATCTCGCTGCCGTTCAAGATCCTTCTGTTCGTGCTGGTCGACGGCTGGGGGCTCATCATCTCGAGCCTGATCGCGAGCTACGGGGGTGGGGGATGAATCCCAGCGCCGTTCTGGACATTGCTATGCAGGGCCTCATGGTCACGGCGAAGCTGGCCGCCCCGATCGTGATCACTGCGCTGGTCGTCGGCTTCGCGATCTCGCTCGTGCAGTCCATCACGCAGATTCAGGAAGTCACCCTGTCGTTCGTGCCCAAGGCCGCGGCGGTCGCGGTCGCGCTGATCATCTGCGGGCAGTGGATGATCGCCGAGCTGGTGTCGTTCACCCACGTGCTGTTCGACAAGATCCCGCAGCTGCTGGGCGGCGGCTGATGAACATCCCCATCGATCTGGGTTCGATCGAGGCGATCGCGCTGGCCTCGCTGCGCATGGTCGCCTTCCTGGTGATAGCACCGCCGTTCTCGTACAACGGCTTCCCGGCCCAGGTGAAAGGGATGCTCGCGATCGGGCTGGCCGTCGCGGTCGCTCCTCGCGCCGGCGCCGGCTACAGCTCGGGCGACACCGGAGCGTTCCTGCTCGACATGGTCCGGGAGCTGGCGGTCGGGGCGACGCTCGGGTTCCTCGTCTTCCTGGTCTTTGCGGCCATCCAGTCGGCGGGCAGCCTGATCGACCTGTTCGGCGGCTTCCAGCTGGCGCAGGCGTTCGACCCGCAGTCGATGATCAACGGAGCGCAGTTCACGCGCATGTTCCAGCTGACCGCCCTGGCGCTGCTGTTCGCGTCGGGTGGGTACCAGCTGATCATCGGTGGCCTGGTGCGCTCCTTCGACGCGATCCCTCTCGCCAGCGGGCTGAGCATGGCCGACCCGGCGAAGGAGATGGTCAACGGCGTCACGCAGATGTTCGTCGCCGCCCTCCAGATCGCGGGCCCGTTGATCGTGGTGCTGTTCCTCGCTGATGTGGGGCTCGGTCTGCTGACCCGAGTCGCGCCGGCGCTCAACGCCTTCTCGCTCGGCTTCCCGCTGAAGATCATGCTCACGGTGGTGCTGTCGGCGATCGTCTTCGTGGCGCTGCCCGGGGTCGTCTCCGGCCTCACCGACACCGCGGTCAAGACCATGTTGGGGGTGGCCCGATGAGCGACGCCCAGGAACGCACCGAACAGGCCACCGACAAGCGGATGAAGGAGGCCCGCTCCAAGGGCAAGCTCAGCAAGTCCACCGACTTGACCGCCTGGGTCGGCGTGGGTGCGGCCGCCGTGATGCTGCCCTTCACCCTGCAGAGCGGGACGACCGCCGCCATCGATCAGCTCTTCTCCGTCCGCTCGGTGATCGAGAGCCCGGACCCGTCGAAGGCCGTCGCTGCGCTGGGCGACGGACTGGGCAGCATCATGGCGACGATCGGGCCGCTGCTCGGGGTGGGTGCGCTCGCCGTCGTGGGCGCGGCGGCGGTGCAGGGCGGCATCCACTTCAAGAAGCTCGAGGGCAAGTACGAACAGTTCAACGTCGTCCAGGGCCTCGGCCGGGTGTTCGGGATGCGCGCGCTCTGGGAGGGCGCAAAGACACTGCTGAAGTCGGGAGTGGTCGCGATCGGGCTCTTCCTCGTCGTTCAGGGGCTGATGCCGGTACTGCTGACCTCCGGATCCATGCCGCTCACGTCTCTGCTCTCGGCTGCGTCGGGCGGGACCGCAGGCCTCCTCCAGGCGGCCGTCGGCGCTGGGCTCGTGCTCGCCGGGCTCGACGTGCTCGTCGTCATGCGCCGCAACCGCAAACACACGCGTATGAGCAAGCAGGAAGTCCGCGACGAGAACAAGAACAGCGAAGGCGACCCGCTGGTGCGCTCGCAGCGGCGCTCCCGGCAGCTCGCGATGAGCCGCAATCGCATGATCGCCGCGATCGGAGGGGCGGATGTGGTGCTCGTCAACCCGACCCATATCGCCGTCGCCGTCAAGTACGAGCCGGGCAAGTCGGCTCCGCGGATCGTGGCCAAGGGCGCCGGGGAGATCGCGTTGCGCATCCGCGAGAGGGCCGAGGAGGAGCGGGTGCCGATCGTGAAGGACATCCCGCTCGCCCGGGCACTGCACGCGGGCTGTCAGATCGGCGACGAGATCCCGGTCGAGCTCTACAACTCCGTCGCGCGCGTGCTCGCGTTCGTCATGTCGCTGAAGCAGCGCGGCTCGTCGAGCGGGATCCACACGATGCGACCCCAACTGCAGGGAGGGCTGTCATGAAGCCGAATAGAGGACTGGCCGCGAAGATCGCGGTGCCGATCGGAGTGGTCGGCATCATCATGCTGCTGGTCGTGCCGGTGCCGGCCTGGCTGCTCGACATGCTCATCATCGTCAACATCATGCTGGCGCTGGTCGTGCTGCTCACCACGATGTTCGTCAAGAAGCCGCTCGATTTCTCGGTTTTCCCGTCCCTATTGCTCGTCGCGACGCTGTTCCGGCTGGGCCTCAACGTCGCCTCCACCCGATTGGTGCTCGGCGACGGGTTCGCCGGGCAGGTCATCCAGGCGTTCGGGCATGTGGCGGTCGGCGGGTCGATCATCATCGGCGCGGTGGTGTTCCTCATCCTGGTCGTCATCCAGTTCATCGTGGTCACCAAGGGCGCTGAGCGCGTCGCCGAGGTCGGCGCGCGGTTCACCCTCGACGCGATGCCGGGCAAGCAGATGGCGATCGACGCCGACCTGAACGCCGGACTCATCACCGAGGAGCAGGCCCGTGCCCGTCGCGCGGAGGTCTCGGCCGAGGCCGACTTCTACGGCGCGATGGACGGCGCCTCGAAGTTCGTGAAGGGTGACGCTATCGCGGGCATCCTGATCATCATCATCAACGTGGTGGGCGGCATCGCGATCGGCATGATCCAGCGCGGCATGGAGCTGGGTGACGCGATCAACTCGTACACGCTGCTGACCATCGGCGACGGCCTGGTCTCCCAGATCCCCGCTCTGCTGATGGCCGTCTCCACCGGCATGATCGTGACCCGGTCGAACGCCGAGTCGGACATGGGCACCACCGCCAGTAACCAGCTGAGCCAGTCGCGGAATGCCCTCATGATCGCGGGATGCGCTGCCATCGTGATGGCGCTGATCCCCGGGATGCCGCCCATCCCGTTCGTGCTCGTCGGGGCGTTCCTCATCTTCGGGTCCCAACGGATCAAGACGTCGCAGGCCGCACAGAAGAAGGCGCAGGCGGCGCAGAATGCCGTCGCCACCGCGACGAAGACGGAGACGACCGAAGACCTGATCGAGCAGATGCGGGTCCATGCGCTGGAGATCACGCTCGCGCCCGACCTGGTCGACATCGTCAGCGGCGCATCCGACGACCTGCTCGCGCGGGTACGGGCCCTCCGGCGGAAGATCGCACTCGAGCTGGGCGTCATCGTGCCGCCGGTGCGCACGCGCGATAGCGCCGAGCTGCCGCCGTCGACGTACGTCATCAAGATCGCCGGGGTGGAGGCGGGGCGCGGGCAGGCGCCGTCCGGTCGCGTGCTCGCGCTGGGCGACGCCCTCGACAACCTGCCCGGCACCCCGACGGTGGAGCCGGTGTTCGGCCTGCCGGCGAAGTGGATCCCGTCCGAGATGCGGCACAGCGCGGAGCTTGGCGGCGCGACCGTCATCGACCGCGTCTCCGTGCTCATCACCCACCTCTCCTCGATCATCACGATGAACGCCGGACGTCTGCTCACTCGGGAGGACGTTCGGCTGCTCACCGAGGGTGTCAAGCAGGTGAATCCGCCCGCGGTGGAGGAGCTCATCCCGGCGCTGCTGTCGCTGGCGGAGGTGCAGCGGGTGCTGCAGGGGTTGCTCGCCGAGCAGGTGCCGATCAACGACCTGCCGCGCATCCTGGAGGCACTCACCCTTCGTGCCAAGCTCTCGAACGACCCGGAGGGGCTGGTGGAGGCGGCCCGCGCGGCCCTCGGACCGGCGGTGGTGGCACCGCACATCGACGCGGGGACGCTGCGCGTCATCATGATCGATCCCGGACTGGAGCAGTCGATGCTGGAGGGGCTGCGTCCGTCCGAGGCCGGCACGCAGATCGTCCTCGACCCCGTGCGGTTGGATGCGGTGCTCGCGTCGGTTCGGGACACGGCAGGGCGCCTGGACGACGCCGGTGTGTCGGCGGTGCTCGTGTGCGCGCCGGCGCTGCGCCCGGCCATCCGGCGGCTCGTCGCCGGCCAGATCGCCGGACTGGCCGTGCTGTCGTACCAGGAGGTGACGGCCGTCCAGGCCGCCATCGAGACCGTGGGGGTGGTGCGTGGTGCGGAGTCGATCGCGGCCTGAGTGGGTCGACGGCGCTGAGGAGGTGCTGCCCGCGGTCTCGACCTCGTCGCTCGCGTTCCAGGCGGTCCTCGACGACCTCGTGCGCGCCGTCGACGCGCCCGAGCTCGCCGCGCCCACTCCGTCGAGTCGTGACTCGTTGCGCGAAACGGCCGCGAGTGGTGACAACCTGTCGCAACTCGGCGGGGACGGACTCGGCGCCGACCGTAGCTGGGGCGCCCCGAGCGACGTCCCGAGCACGCCGAGCGTGCCGAGCGGTGCGGAGGCGGGGCCGCCGCCGGCGCGGCTGCGCGGCCGCGGCGACCTCACCCTCGTGGTCGGCCTCGGCGGCGAGGCGGACGCCGCCGCCCGCGTGCTCGCGGCTTCGGCCGACGCGTCCGCAGAGGTGCAGCGTGTCGCCGACCGGCGCGATGCCCTGGCGGCTCGCGCCGACGGGGTCCGCCGCGAGATCCCGATGGTCGCGGCTTTCACCCTCGCGGGTCCTGCGGCCGTCCCGGAGGTGGCGCCGGAGCTGGCGGGCATCGCACCCGACCAGGTCTGGGTCGCGGTCGACGTCACCCGCAAGCACGACGACACCGAGCGGTGGGTGCGGGCAGTGGATGCGGTGCTCGCGGTGGACGCCGTCCTCGCGACCGGCGCCTCCCTCACCGTCTCCCCGGAGTCCATCCACCGGCTCGGTCTGCCGGTGCTGTGGCTGGACGCGCCGCCCGCCGGATAGGCTGGGGCGATGCTGGTATTGACGCGCAAGGCGGGGGAGCGGGTGCTCATCGGCGACGACATCGTCGTGACGATCCTCGATGCGCGCGGCGACGGCGTCCGGATCGGCATCGACGCTCCGCGCGGCATCCGCATCCAGCGCGACGAGGTCGTCAAGGCGGTCACTGAGGCGAACCAGGAGGCCACCGAACGCGCCGCCGGCACGGACGACGCTGAGGCCCTCATCAAGAAGTCCCTCGGTCTCTAGGCCGGCTCTCGGCGAGATGCCGATAGTTTACATATGTGAACGATCTCGCTTTCGACCCTGCACGCACCGCCCTGCTGATCATGGATCTCCAGCAGGGCATCCTCGCCCGGCACCCGGATGCCGACCCGTTCGTCGACGGACTGATCCGTGCGCGTGACGCCGCGCGAGCGGCCGGCCTCACCGTGGGCTACGTCCGGGTCGCCGTCACGGCGGAGGAGGCCGAGCGCATCCCTCCCACCTCCCGCTTCGCCGGGTCCGCCGAGCGGTTGAACGCGGACAGCCCCGCCACGCAGATCATCGAGCGGCTGCGGCCCGCGCCCGGCGAGATCGTCGTGCGCAAGCAGCGCGTCGGCGCTTTCAGCACCACCGACCTCGGCGACCAGCTCGCCGAGCGCGGGATCGACACCCTGGTGCTCACCGGCATCGTGACGTCGGGCGTCGTGCTGTCCACCATCCGCGACGCGTCCGACCGCGACTACCGGCTCGTGGTGCTCGAAGACGGCTGCTGGGACTCCGACCCCGAGGTGCATCGGGTCCTGACCCAGAAGGTCTTCCCGCGCAGTGGCGCGACCGTCAGGTCGATCGACGAGTTCATCGCGTCGCTGGGGTGACGTCGGGCGCGGATTCCCATGTTCCGGCACCGGGGCGCGCATCGCGCCGCCGGAACCCGTGCACCGTCAGGTAGACGCCGAGGAACGCCTCCCACACGAACTCGGGCAGCGTGGCGAGCGCCGACCAGGGCGAGACCTGGTCGTAGGCGCCGAGGAGCACCGCAATTCCCGACAGCGACACGAGCGGTCCGCCGATGATGCCGACGAGCGCCCAACCGCGGGGCACCAGATGAGCGCGGTACAGCATCCAGGCGAGGATCAGCCCGTTGCCGATGCCGGCCACGAAGCCCGGCCCGAGCAGGAACGTCCAGCCGTGCAGCGCGACGAGCGCCTGCGCGACCACGACCGCGGCGGCGTCGCCGACTGCGGCGGTCCCATCCTGTCGCAGCGTGACGATGGTGAGGAGGCTGAGGATCCCGACCGTGATCAGGGTCGACTCCACGACGCGGGCGACGACGTAGGCGAGTGCGAGGGAGGGGTTGGTGCGACGGAGCACCGGATACAGCACGAGCGCGGTGCCCAGGTTGGCGATGACGAGAGTCATCTCGAGCAGCGCGCCCGCGAGCACCGGTCCGGTGGCTCCGGATCCCAGCACGAACTGGGGGTCGCTGAGCACAGGACCATAGAGCAGGGCGCCGAGAATGGAGGTGACGAAGGTGAGGAGGAACAGCACGCCCGCGGCGAGCGAGCGGCGACGGTCCTGATCCATGAGGATCCTCTCGGGTTGGGAGGTGTACGGCGTACACCTCATGAATACCGAGGATAGGTGTACGCTGTACACCATGTCAAGGGACGGGTCGACGGCGCCACGGCAGACCCTGACCATCGAGCGCATCGTGGCCGAGGGGGTCGCCCTCGCCGACAGCGCCGGCCTCGACGGGCTGAGCATGCGGACACTCGCACAGCTACTCGGCGTCGTACCGATGGCCCTCTACAAACACGTCGCGAACAAGGACGAGCTGCTCGACGGGATGGTCGACCGGGTCTGGGCCGAAGTCGAGGCGCCGTCGCCGGACCTCGGCTGGCGCGACGCCCTCCACCGCCGGTCGGTTTCGCTCCGGGACGCCCTGCTGCGCCATCGCTGGGCGGTGGGGATGATGGAGGCGCGTCTCCGTCCCGGGCTCGCGAACCTGCAGCAGCACAACGCCATGATGGGCTGCCTCCGCCGCTCGGGATTCTCCTTTCGGACCACCGTGCACGTCACCTCGGTGCTCGACGCGTACGTCTACGGCTTTGCGCTGCAGGAGAAGACGTTGCCGTTCGACACGGCGGAGCAGTCCGGGGAGGTCGCAGAACAGAAGCTCGCGGCGACGCCGCCCGAGTTCGCCCTGCACTTCCCGTACCTGCTCGAGGTGGTGGCCGAGCTCGGCCGCGCCGGCTACGACTACGACGAAGAGTTCATGACCGGCCTCGACCTCATCCTCGACGGCGTGGAGCGGCTGCGCCCGGGATGGGCGACCGCCGACGGCGATCGGGCCTGACCCGCGTCCACCGATCGGCGGACACGGGTGACAGCCGGCCGCCGGTGCCGCCGATCCCGCCGGGCCGGGAGGCTGGGGGTATGAAGTCGTCCAACCTGGCCCTGACCGGCCTCATCCTCGCCGTTTCGATGACGACGATCGACCAGACGATCGTCGCGCTCTCCGCTCCGAGCATCCAGCAGAACCTCGGCCTCACGCACGACGGGATGCAGTGGGCGGTCAACGTCTACCTGCTCACCACCGCCGCGTTCTTCCTGCTCGGCGGCCGCATCGCCGACGTCATCGGCCACAAGCGGATGGCGCTGGTGGGCATCGCCGGCTTCGGCCTCACATCCCTGTTGTGCGGGCTCGCACCCTCGGGCGACCTCGCCGAGCCGTGGCTCGTCGCGGCCCGCGCCCTGCAGGGCATCAGCGGCGCGATCATGTTCCCCGCCGCGATCGGCATCGTCGTCGAGGGCTTCGCCCGCGAGAGTCGCGGCCGGGCCATGGCGATCTTCTTCGCCATCACCGGCGCGATGACGGCCATCGGCCCGATTGCCGGCGGCTACCTGACCGTCTGGACGTGGCGCGCGATCTTCTGGGTGAATGTACCGATCGCGATCGCGGCGTTCATCATCGTGGCTGTGACCGCGCGGCCGTCGAAGCGCCGCCACGAGCGGATCGACTGGATGGGAGCGGCGGTGGTCGCGGTCGGGATGGGGCTGGTCGTCTTCGGCCTGCAGCAGGCGAGCCCGTGGGGATGGGGCAGCCCGGCGGTCATCGCCTCCCTCATTCTCGGAGCCGCGCTCCTGGTGCTCTTCGTCGTCGTGCAGCGCCGCGTCAGTCAGCCGCTGATCCGCATCGCTGCCTTCCGCGACCGCGGTTTCGCCCTGTCCACCGTGGCGACACTGTTCGCGTCGGTGGCGTTCATCAGCGCGTTCTTCTTCTTGAGCGTCTACGGACAGGTCTCGTTGCAGCTGTCGGCGACCGAGACCGGGCTGCTGTTCCTCAAGTTCTTCATCGGCTTCGTCGTCGCCAGCCGGATCGGCTCCGTGCGCTTCGACAAGTACGGTGCGCGGATGGTCGTCCTGTTCGGTGGCGTCATCGGAGCGATCGGCTTCGGCTGGCTCGCGACGACGGCGACGAACCTGTCCATCCACGCGGATGCGTTCTTCAATCCGCAGACCTGGCCCATCATCGTCGCGGGCGCCGGCATCGGACTCATGTTCAGCCCGGTTTCGACCGACGCCGTCAACCGCGCCATCGGCGCTAGCTACGGCGAGGTCAGCGCCATCTCGCAAACGATGAAGAATTTCGGCGGCGCCCTCGGCCTCGCGGTGTTCACCACGATCGTCACGTCTCGCCTGACCGACCTGTTGACCGACTCGTTCGCGAAGTTCGGCGGTTCGGCGGCGGATGCGCAGGGCGCGGTAGACAGGATCAGCGGCGCGTCGGGGACCGGCAGCGGTCTCTCGAACCTGCCGATGGCCATCCAGGAGCAGATCCTGCACGCGGTCCGAGCCGACTACGCCTCTGCCGTCCAATGGGCGTTCTGGGGCATGGCGGCGGCGATGGCGATCGTCGCGCTGGTGGGGATCTTCTACCCGGCCGGCCGCACCTCGCTTCCGGAGGCCGCTGAGCCGAACGCTGACGCGAACGCCGACCGGGCTACAGTCTGATCGTGGCAGAGCGCGTGGACGACCGCTGGTTCGGGGACTGGATCGGGTACTCCGGCGCCGCAACCTTCGCGTCGGTGGTCCTCATCCTGGCCAATCCCGTCAGCGGGTACCCGCGGACGCTCACGTCCGCGGGTCTCGTGCTCGCGCTCTTCCCGATCTACTGGTTCTTGGCCCGGCCGAGCCGCGCCGGCATCCGTGCCAACACCTGGCGCGCATGGCTCTACGTCGTCATCGCGACCGCCGTCTATTTCGTGGCGTACGGCCTCAACAACTGGGCGAACATCGCGCTGTTCATCGTGTCTCCCCAGTTCTTCCTCGTGCTGTCCGCCCTCCCGGCCGCCGCTGCGATCGTCGTCATCAACTTCGGCGGTCTGACCGTACGCTGGCTGGTCGGCGACCTCGACCCGGGGGATGTGGCCGGGGTGCTGGGGCTGACGGTCCTGGTGATCGCCGTCTCCATCTACTTCAGCAACCGGATCACCGCCGTGACGAAGCAGAGTCGCGAGCGCGGACTGCTGATCGACCGGCTGCGCGAGCAGCAGCGCGAGATCGCGGAGCTCTCGGAGCAGCAGGGCGCCGCCGCCGAGCGCGAACGCATCGCGCGGGAGATGCACGACACGCTCGCGCAGGGCTTCACGAGCATCGTCACGCTCGGTCACGCGGTGCAGGGCGAGCTGGACACGGACCCGGCGATCGCACGCCGCCACGTCGAACTGATGACGGAGACCGCCCAGGAGAACCTGCAGGAGTCTCGCCGCATCATCGCCGCGCTGACCCCGGGCCGGTTGGCCGAGTCCACCCTCGAGCAGGCGCTCGGCCGGGTAGCCGGGCGATTTGAGGAGGAGACCGGCGTTCCGGTCGCGTTCTCCGTCACTGGTGAGCCGCATCCCGCGCTCCCGGCGATCGAGGTGGTCGCGTTGCGGGTGTTCCAGGAGGCGCTGGCGAATGTGCGCAAGCACGCGGACGCGTCGGCGGTGGATGCGGTCCTCGCGTACCAGCGCGAGGCGGTCGGGATCTCCGTCCGCGACGACGGTCATGGCTTCGATGCGGCGGCACCCCGCGAGGGGTTCGGGCTCGACGGGATGCAGGCGCGCGTGCGCGAGGCCGGCGGCACCTTCGAGCTGGAGACGGCCCCGGGGGCCGGGACGCGGCTCAGCGTGTACCTGCCCGCACCCGCAGGCCCGGGGGAGGTGACCGCATGATCCGCATCGTGCTGGCCGACGACCACCCGGTGGTACGCGAGGGCATCCGCGGCATGTTGCAGAGCTACGACGACATCGAGGTGGTGGGCCAGGCGGGCAGCGGGCCGGAGGCTGTTGCGCTGGTCGCTGAGCTGCATCCCGACCTCGTGCTGATGGACCTGCGTATGCCCGGCGGAGACGGCGTCGAGGCGACGCGGACGATCGCGGCCGCGCATCCGTCGACCCGCGTCGTCGTGCTGACCACGTACGAGACGGACCAGGACATCCTGCGCGCGATCGAGGCGGGAGCGAGCGGCTACCTGCTCAAGGACATCGCCCCGGCGGAGCTGGCCCGGTCGGTGCGCTCGGCTGCTGCCGGCCAGACAGTGCTGGCGACGTCCGCGGCGACCGCGCTGCTCGGTCGGGTACAAGGCAGGCAGGCGGGTCCGGCCCTCTCGGCGCAGGAGGTCAACGTCCTGCGACTGGCAGCCGACGGGCTGACCAACGCCGCCATCGGATCCCAGCTGTTCATCGGCGAAGCGACCGTGAAGACGTATCTGAGCCGTGCCTACGAGAAGCTCGGGGTCTCCGACCGCACGTCGGCCGTCCGCCGCGCTCTCGAACTCGGCTTGCTGGACTGAGCAGTACGGCAGAATGACCGCATGGCGGCGATGAGAACGGAACGCGGGCTCGACAGGCTCGTGAACTTCTCCGATGCGACCGTCGCGATCGCGATCACGCTGCTGATCCTGCCGCTCGTCGATGAGGCCTCCCAGATCGGAAACCTGTCGTTCGCCGAGTTCCTGGGGAAGAACTCCTGGGAGATGATCGCCTTCGTGATCTCCTTCGCGGTGATCGCGCGGTTCTGGGTCGTCCACCACCGCATCTTCGAGTCCGTCCGCGACTACAACGCGTGGGTCGTGTGGTTCAACTTCCTGTGGCTCCTGGCGATCGTCGTCATTCCGTTCAGCGCCAACGTCCTGGCGGCGGGCGAGGGTCAGCGACCCGAGATCTACGCGCTCTACATCGGTGACATGCTGCTCGCCACGATCGCGACCCGGCTCATCGGCGGGGTGCTGTACCGGCACCCCGAGCTGATGACGGATGCCGCGCGCGCCGAGCCCGCCGACCGTACCCGCGGCCTCGCCGAGGTGATGATCATGGCGGTCGCTCTGGTCCTGGCTGTGCTGGTGCCGGCGATCAACCTGTACTGGCTGTTCCTGCTGTTCCTCGCCGAGCCGCTGCACCGGGTGCTCCGCCTCGCGGTCTACGGCCGGGATGCCGAGCGGACTTCCCGATCCGGCGGCTGAGGGCTAGCGTCGGGGCATGCGACCCAAGACTCTTCTCCTTCTCCTCCTCCTCGCCGCCGCGTACCTTCTCGGCGCCCGCGCAGGTCGCGAGCGCTACGAGCAGATCACCGGCTCCGTCACGTCGTTCTGGAACGCTCCGGACGTGAAGAAGGCACGCAAGAAGGCGCAGGCGCAGGCGGAGAAGGCGCGTAAGCGCTACGCCTGACTCCCGACGCACAGTCGCGCGGGCGGCTACGGCTTGTCGTGGTCCCGCTCGGTGTATTCGCCCTCGGGCGCGTCGACGGGCTCTTCTACGTCCGTGTAGGTGCCCTCGACCGCCTCTTCGGGGCCGACGCCTTCGGTCTCGGTGTACTGGCCATGCACGGTGCGCTCGTGCGGCGCCTCGCCGTCGACCTCGGTGTAGCTGCCCTCGAGGTTGTCGTGTGCGTCGCCGATCGGCTGCTCTGGGTTGCTCATACGAGGGACACTACGCCGTGCCGCCCCCGACTGCTACAGGTGGACGCGCCGTAGCCGCACCGGCACCGGCCGGAGTAGTCTGCGCCCGTCGAACGGACGATCGGCGGATCCATGAGCGAAGACGCAGCAGCGGACGAGTGGCCCCACCGCGTCCTGGAGCTCCGCATCCACGGCATCAAGAACACGCCGCCCACGGAGAGCCTCGGTCGCGAGCTGAGCGAGCTGCGCCAGACGCAGGGTGATGAGAACGGCGGGTTCTGGTGGGCCCCGAAGCAGGACGAACCGGACCGCGACCCGGACGAAGCCCCGGGGGCCGTCGACCCGGCGGTGCCGCCGACGGGCGTCCGCACCGAGGCGTACTCGTGGGGTCGACTCGCCCGCTTCGGCTCAGGCCCCCTGCTCTTCATCGGGCAGCTCTTCGTCCAGTTGGCGTGGCTGCTGCTGGCGCCGTTCGGCCTCGCCAACACCGCCTACTGGACTCGGCGCATCCCGACGCAGCGCCCGGGCGGTGAGTGGGATGCGGGGGTCGGGGGCGCCTCCCTCCGCATTTTCGCTCTCGGCCTGACCCTGCTCTATGTCTGCGCCTTGGGGTCGGTGAGCCTGGACCTCGGCGTCCAGTGCATCAGCGGCACCGCCTGCACAGCCCTGCCGAGTGGCTTCACCGGCTTCTTCAGCACCGCGCCGCTCAGTTGGCGCGGCCCGCAGCTGTCCATCCTGTCGCTCGTCCCGATCGCCGGTGTCCTGCTGCTGTTCCTGGTCTCACGACGGGCCCGCGCCCGCTATGAAGCAGCGATCTTCGACGCCGCCGACCGGATGGGCGGACGGGGCGTCAGCCGCACCGGCAAGCTTCGCCCCCTCGCCTCGGAGGGTTTCTGGCGCACCGCACGCGTGGGGTCGCCGACCGAGCGACTGCACCTGGCGGCCGCGTTCCTCCTGGTCGCCCTCCTGCTGGCCTGGGACAGGATGTTCTCCGCCGCTGAGGCGTGCGCGAAGCTGCAGACGTTCGTCTCCGGCGAGTGTCTCGGCGCGGCGGCCCGTACCGGCGACCTCCCGATTCTCGTCGGAGGGATACTGGCGGCCGCGGGACTGGTCATCGCTATCGTGCTGGTCGGAGCCCTCGCCGAGACGACCAACCCGGGCCAAGGTGCAGTGGATGAGTACCTCCGCGACCGACTCCGGCGCACCGGGACGGTCACGGCCTGGGTGCTCGTCGGTGGTGTGGTCGTCTACGTGTTCGTCGGCGCATCCCTCTGGTTCGGCGGACAGTACGACGTGCCCGGAACCGGCGCGTTCCTCGGGCTGGCGACCGCACCATCCATCATCCTGGGCGTGCTGCTGGCGATCTGCGTCTCCGCCCTGGGCTGGCGGCGGGGGGTCCCGCACCGGCTGTCGATCGCGCTCATGACCGTCGCGGGACTGGCGTTCCTGGCGGGCGTCGCGCAGAACCCGCCGACGCAGGGCGGCGAGCCGGGACCGCTGCGGGTGCCCCTCCTGACGATCGCGGCCGTGGTGACCCTCGTGCAGCTGTTCCTCGTCTGGTGGTGGCCGCGCTCGCGAAGGGGTCGTCGCGCCGGGCCGCCGGAGCGCTTCCGCGCCGAAGGCTGGGCCGGGATGGGACCGGGCGTCCTCATGCTGCTCTCCCTGGGTGCCGCGATGATCCTCTCCACCCTGCTGGTACTGGGCGTCCAGGGCTGGCTGGTGAGCGGGTCGGCCCCGTGCGGCTGCGCCGCCCCTCCGCACGGCGTGCTCCGGCCGCCGATCGTTTACCACAACTTCGGGGACGTCCTCCCGTTCATCGCTCTCATCCTCGGGGTCGTCGTCGCGGGCATCGCGCTGTCCCTCCTGCGCTGGATGCCGCTCCTGACCACTCCACGAACCCGTGACGGTCGCCGACCGCTGCTGGAGGGGGTGGATGCGTACCGCGATGGCCGCATCGACGCCAGCACGACAGCCGACCGGCTGGCGCTGAAGATCCTCCGCGCACGACGCCTCGCCGCACTGATGCACCGCGGCGAGCCGATCCTGGGCATCGTCGCCGGTCTGCTCGCGGTCGGGTTCGTCGTGGCGCTCGCCGTGTCGTATTCCGTCGCGTTCCGGGCGATCGACGGACTCGTCGGTCCGGCGCTCGCGGTCATCGCCGCCGCCATCCTCGCCGTGATCGTCGAGAACGCGCTCACGGCCACCGAACGCCCCATCAGCGTGATGTGGGACCTCATGTGCTTCCTCCCGCGCGCCGGCCATCCCTTCGGTCCGCCCTGCTACGCGGAGCGGGTCGTCCCGGAGGTGCGCGACCGCGTCACCGACTGGCTCACCCACGACCTCCAACCGCCCGACGGACTCGATCTCGCCGAGCGCCAGAAGTGGCGCGAGGCGCAGGAGGAAACCGCGCTGTCGGAAAAGCGCCCGTTCAGCGTGGTGCTGTCGGCGCACAGCCTCGGAGCCGTGCTGGCCGTCTCGACGCTGTTCACCCTGCGGCCGGACGGCGCCGAGCAGCTCCGCAACGTCGGGCTGCTCACCTACGGCGCGCAACTGCGGGTCTACTTCGGGCGATTCTTCCCCGAGCTGTTCGGCCCGGACGCGCTCGGCACGCTCGGCTCACGCCGCCCGCTGCTCGTGAAGGGCGACCCGTGGTTCACGCAGGTCGAGCTCGACCAGGACGGCGACCCGGTCGTCGTCGGCGGGTCTGCTGCGGACGACCCGTCGCTCGTGCAACTGCTCACCCAGCCGGACGGCTCCGTCGCCTGGGTCAACCTGTGGCGCCGCACCGACTACCTCGGCTTCCCGATCAACAGCTACCGGCTGGACGACCGGCGCCCCGACGACCTCGACCGCGGGGCCGACGAGTTCGGGCCGCCGCGCTACCTCGTGAAGGTGGCGACCCATCCCGACTACCAGTCCGCGCCGCAGTACCGGGTGGCCTTGCTGGATGTGATCAGCCGGCTCGAGTCTGGAGGCCCGTAACCCTCCGCTACCCCGCCCGAGCGGGAGAATCGACCCCCTTGGGCAGCGCGCTGAGACGGCGTTACGTGTTCAGCATGACCGATTCGCGTAATGCACAGGAGCCGGTCACCGGCCACGACCCACCAACGGTCTGGCCGGCCACCTCAGGGTGACGACGGTGGCGCCGTCAAGCCCACCGCGGACAAGGACGTGATCCAGGATGTGATTCCGGACCTCGACGATGCCAACGACACGGGCGAGAGCGCGGACTCCGCGACCTCGTACAGCGAAGAGGGCAAGCCGTAAGGCGCCCGGGAAGGAGCGGAGCATGAGCGACACCAGTGGACTGCCCAACACGGACGCCGAGGGTGTGCCGGAGGAGGACAAGCCGGAGCGCTTCGACGACGGGGACGCCCAGGCGGCCGAGCCCGCCGAGACCGAACCCGGTCAGTCAGGCCGGGTATCGGAACCTCACGAGACGGGCATCGCTCCGGAAGGAGCCGAGGATGTGACGGACGCTGACAACGGCGGCGACCAGTCCGCGCCTCCACCCGCCGACTTCGATCCGGCCGATCAGCCGTCCAATCCCGACCTCGTGGGTGACAGCAACGCCAGCGAACCCCCGGACTGATCCCCCACGCGCTACCGGCCGCGCGCCGGTGCCAGACGGCCCCGCCCTCCTCATCCCAGGGCGGGGTTGTTGTCTGCGCTCAGCAGTTCAGCGGTTGCGGCCGAGGAGCCATCCCGCGCCCGCGGCCAGTCCGATCGCGCAGAGCGCGGCGCCCACAGCGAGTACCGGGACGCCGCCGCCGGTGCGCGGCACCAGCATTCCGACGACGACCAGGAGCGCGCCGACGTTCAACAGCACGGCGGCGACCCAGCCGAGCGCCGTGCGGAGCGTGGCGTTCATTCCGGAAAGCGTAGCCCCGCGGCTACTCCCCATCGATCAGGTCGAGCAGGCGCTTCGTCTCGCGGGCGATGTCATCGTGGTCGTTCTGGGCTGCGCGACTCTCCAGCGAGATGACGGCGCACCGGTGGACCTTCGCGAAATCGCCGAACGGGAAGCTGAAGCGTCCCTTCGTCTCGTCGCTCTTCTCCGGGTCCTCGCCGAGGTGCCACAGCGCGTACTCGTCCCACCCGTTCTTCTCGATGAAACGGTTCTCGGCGTCTGCGCTCGGGGCGTGCTCGCTCCAGTCGTCGCGCTCGTCGTGCACGACCTTGCCCTGCTCGACGAGCTTCCGGGCGTGCTCCAGCGCCTTCTTGTTCAGATGGATGCTCATGCCTCGCCCTGGTTGCCGGTGGAGGCCGTCTCTGCATCCAACGACTCGTTGATCAGGGAGGCGACGAGCATCCGCCAGTCCGACCCTTCATGCAGGGTCTCCGCGTACCCGGGTGGAACCGCGCCGAAGACCGGCTCGTGCTCCTCGCCCTCCACCGCGACGCGGATCAGCGTCCCGAGTTCGGCGTGCGACTCGTCGAGTACCACCCACACCCCCGGTGACTTCTTCTCCACGTGGAAGATGCGGTCGCGGTACGGATACCGCACGCTGGACATCTCGAGTTCGCTCGCCGACATGGCGACTCCTCTCCCTGGGCCGTCGTCCCTAATGGAACGCCGCCCGCGTCGGCTTGGCAAGAGCCTTCTTCTGAGCGCGTCCGTTCAGGCCGACCGCCGGCCGCTGAGCACGCCGTCGATCCGGGCCAGCAGATCGGCGGGGTCGTCGAACACCGAAACGGCCCCCGCCTCCAGCAGCTCGGAGGGCCCGACACCGCCCGAGAGTACGCCGGCGGCCCGGACGTGGGCGCGCGCGGCGGCCATCATGTCCCACGTCGAGTCTCCGACGAACAGCGCGTCGGAGGGGCCGACCCCGGAGCGTTGCAGGGCGACCTCGATGAGTCCCGGCTCCGGCTTCGCCGTCTCCACATCGTCGGCGTTGGTCGTCGCGTGGATGGCGTCATCCGCATCCAGGGTCTCCATCAGCAGCTTCAACTCATCCTCCGGGGCGGACGTCGCGAGCACGACCCGGATGCCGCGGGAGGCCAGCTCGCGCAGCAGGTCGCCGGCGTGCTCGAACGCGCGCAGCCGACCGGACTGCTCCCGGTAGTGCTGCGAGTGCAGGTCCTTCGCGCGCTGGATCCACTCCTCGTCCCTGTCGCCGACGAGCGAGTCGAGGAGTTGGGCCGAATCCTGGCCGATCGATCGGTGGATGCGCCACGAATCCACCGGCGTGCCCATCTCGGCGAACGCACGGCTCCACGCGTCGACGTGCAGGAAGTTGGAGTCGACGAGGGTCCCATCGACATCGAAGAGTACGGCGGAGATCGTCATGGCTCCACGACTACCACCCCTTGCGCCTGTCCGGGATGGGGTGCACCGTGCCCGGTATGGCCGATCAGACGTATCCGGAACTCACCGACCCCCGCACCGCCATCGTCACCGGCTCCGACTCCGGTATCGGGCGCGCCACTGCCGTCGCCCTCGCGCAGGCCGGTATGGACGTGGGGATCACCTGGCACTCCGACGAGACGGGTGCGGAGGAGACTGCGCGCCTCGTGCGCGAGACCGGCCGCCGCGCCGTCGTCGCGCATCTCGACACGACGGACGCGCCCGCCTGCGGGGACGTCGTCGACCGGATGGCCGACGAACTGGGCGGCTGCGACGTCTTCGTCAACAACGCCGGCGTCAACGGCGGCACTCCGTTCTTCGAGACCGACTGGGAGACCTGGCGGAAGACCGTCTGTGCCGATCTCGACGGTGCCTTCGTCTGCATCCAGCGCATGGCCAAGCGGATGGTGGATGCGGGACGCGGCGGCCGCATCATCGGTGTCACCAGCGTGCACGAGCATCAGCCCCGCGTCGGCTCGGCCGCCTACGACGCGGCCAAGCACGGTCTGGGCGGCCTCCTCAAGACGCTCGCGCTCGAGCTCGGCGAGTACGGGATCACCGCGAACGCCGTCGCGCCGGGCGAGATCTCGACGCCGATGAACGATGCAGACGATGAGGACCCGCGGGAGGTGCATCGTCCGGGCATCCCGCTCGGCCGGCCGGGCGACGCCCGCGAGATCGCCGCGGTGATCGCCTTCCTCGCGTCCCCCGCCGCCTCGTACGTCACCGGCGCCTCCTGGGCGGTCGACGGCGGGATGCTGCAGATGGGACCGCAGGCCGGCTCGCACCTCACCTCGGACGACTGGCGCCGGCTCTAGCAGCCGTCGCCCCGCCTGTGACGGGCATTCGTGCCCGCAATGCATGCCGTTTGTAATCATTTTATTGCTATCCAGTTTCGCGTTTCGAGCGTAATGAAACGCCCCCCACGGAGTCCTCATAGGTGAGGGCCGACCGGTCCTCGACGTATTCGCTCTCGGAGGCGATGCGGCCGTCTCTTCGTGGGGGCCGTCCCACCCCGCGGTGGATCGGAAAGGAAACTGGAATGACCGCAAACGCACGGCATCGCGGGCGCACAGCGCTTGCTGCCGCAACCGTCCTTTCGCTGGGTGTGCTGGGAGCACTGGCGACCAGCGCTGCCGCGAATGCCGCCTCGATCGATACGGCGCGGCAGGGCTCGATCCTCATCCACAAGTACACGAACCCGGGAAACGGCGATCAGAACGCCTCCGGAACGGGAACCGAGCCGGACACGGAGCCGATCTCGGGAGTCGTGTTCGAGTACTGCTCGATCGACGGAATCGACCTGCTCGACGGCACAAACACGGGCTGGGACGACCTGAACGCGATCACCGCTGCAGCGAAGCAGGCTGCTGCGGCAACGGGGACGACCCAGCTCGGCAGCCACACCCTGAGCGGGTGCACCGGCATGCCGGCGACGAACGCCTCCGGTGCGGCCACGACGGCCAAGCTCCCGCTCGGCGCCTACTTCGTGCGAGAGATCTCCGCCCCCAACAACGTGGTGACCCGCGCTGCGCCGTTCATCGTCACGCTGCCCACCCCGGAGGATGCCAAGACCCTCAACGGCACCTGGGTCTACGACGTGAACGTCTACCCGAAGAACACCATCGCCCAGGGGCCGGTGAAGAACGTCGTCAAGCAGGACGCCAACGGCTCTCTGCTGGGGGCTCCGGTGCAGTACGAAGTGACGCAGCTCATCCCCGCGCTCGCGACCGGAGAGGCGTACGCGAAATTCAGCCTGACTGAGACGCTCGACACGAAGCTCACGCCGGGTGCCGCTCCGGTGACGGTGAAGGCGGGCGCGACGACGTTCGCCTCCGGTACCGACTACACCGCGGTGTGGGCGGGACAGCGGCTCACGGTCACGTTTACGCCGGCCGGTCTGGCGAAGCTGCTGGCCGGGCAGAACGTCGTGTTCGGATTCCAGGCCACGCCGAATGCCCCAGGAGCGATCGACAACCAGGTCTTCCTGAACCTCAACGACTTCACGCTCACCCCGGGCTCGGCGAACGGTACGGACGGTTCGCCCTCCACCACCGCCACGACCCGCTGGGGTGACCTGGTGGTGCAGAAGGTGAACGCGGCCAACACCTCCGACGGTCTGTCGGGCGCGAAATTCGAGGTCTACCGGGGAACCACCGATCAGGTCTCCGGCTGCACGGCAGACATCAGCGGCCTCACGCAGGTGACCGTGCCGGGCGGGAGCACGCCGTATGTGGCGACGTCCAACGGCACCGGCACGATCTCGATCGCGGGACTCTGGATCGGCGACACCGAGAAGACCGTGGCGGCGGATGGCACGGTGTCCGACACTGCGGTGGCCGGTCACGACTTCCTCCAGCGCTGCTATGTGCTCAAAGAGATCGCGGCACCGGACGGCTTCGTGCTTCCTACGGGCGCCGCGGCCCTCACCCCGGTCATGGTGAAGGCCGGCGCCAACGGCGTCGTCCCGCTGGTCAAGATCAACAACACGCAGCAGCGCGTCCCCGAGCTGCCGTTCACCGGATCCAACGTCCAGCTCGCACTCACCATCGGCGGTATCGCGCTCCTGATCATCGCCCTCGGCGGTGTGCTGGTCGTCCGTCGGCGGGCGACCCGCCGCGAAAACGGCTGAGCAGCCTCCCTCGCACGTCGCTCGGAGGCGGGTCGGAATCCCGCCCGCCTCCGAGCGGCACTCACACACCGGAAACCGAGACATGCCCCGAGAGATCCCACGGCACGCGCGGCCCCGCCGCCGCTGGCGGCCGGGCTTCCTCGTGATCCTGATCGCTGTACTCGGTGTGCTCGGGGCGACCATCCTGACCTACTCACCGGCGGCGAGCTGGCTCTCCGCCTACAACCAGTCCCTCGTGATCAGCCGCTACAGCGAAGCGATCAAGAAGGTCAAGCCCACAGCGTCGGAGCAACTCGCCGAATCGCATCGCTACAACACCGACCTCTCAGCCGGAGCCGTTCTCGAAGCCAACACCAATGTCCCCACCGGCAACGGTACGAGCGGGCTGAAGACGTACGACTACTGGAAGCTGCTCGATACGCCCAACGGTGCGATGTCCCGCATCCAGATCCCCGTCATCTCGGTCGATCTGCCGATCTACCACGGCACGAGTGATGCCTCACTGCTGAAGGGTGCCGGGCATCTCCAAGGAACCTCGTTGCCCGTCGGAGGCGAGAGCACGCACTCCGTCATCACCGCCCACCGTGGTCTGGCCGACGCGACGATGTTCACCGACCTCGACAAGGTGAGAAAAGGCGACACGTTCACGCTCACCACGTTCGGCCAGGTCTACACCTACGAGATCTTCGACACCCGCGTCGTCGAGCCCGAAGACACCGCGACACTCCGGCAGGAGGCGGATCGCGATCTGGTCACGCTCGTCACCTGCACACCTCTCGGCATCAACACCCACCGCATCCTCGTCACCGGCAAGCGCATCCTGCCCACGCCACCGAAAGACCTCGACGCGGCGAAGAACACGAAGGCGACACTCCAGTTCCCGTGGTGGGCGCCGCTCTATGCCGGTGGTCTCGTTGTCGTCGCTCTGTACACCTGGTGGGCCGGGCGCAGATATCCGCTCCACGGCGCCCATTACCCGAAGCGAAAAAAGGAGGCGCGATGACCGTGATGCCCCGCATCCCGTCCCGGAAGCCGAAGCGGCACCGATCGTCCTTCGTCGCCCCGGCGACCCGCTCCCACAGCGTTCCCGACGCCCTCTCCTGGCGTGAGCAGCTCGACGGCTCCTCCGCGCCGAAGGGCCCGGCCGCGTGGACGGCGGCGAGCCGCGACGGCCTCGGCAGGACCGTCATCGACGCCGGTCCGTACGGGGTCATCGACATCGCGACAGCGGAAGCGATCGACGGTGCCGGCCGCAATCCCGAGCTCGGCGTCGTCTGGTGGGACAAACGCTCGTTCCGTGAAGAAGACGACGACGACGGCACGATTCAGACCAGTTTCGTCCCGGCATCCATCGCCGACCACGTCTCACTTGCGCGTGCTTCACAGCCGTCGGCGTCGCTCGATGAGCCGAGGGCGTGGCCGCTCGGGTCCCCCGGGCCACCCGTTCGGGCGAGCCGGCCGAACGATGACGAGGGGCCCGACCCCAGGCGGCGCACCCGTCGATCCCGCCACGTCGCTCTCGTACCGCATCAAGGCAAGCGAAGTCGGCCGGTCGATTCGACGCATCCCCGACGGGCACTGCTGCGACGACGACGCGCGCGGCGTCGCATTGTGCTCGGGGGCGTGCTGGTCATCGTCGCGTTCGTCACGACGGTCATCATCCAGAACGCGATCATCACCCCCTTCACCGTGCCCTCGGCCTCCATGGAGAACACCCTCGACCCGGGTGACCGCATCCTGGTGAACAAGTTCGCCTACGCGACGTCGCCGATCCATCGCGGAGACGTCATCGTCTTCCGAGATCCCGGCGGATGGCTGGAGCCCGGTGAAAGGCGTGCGACGGGAAGCGACGATTATCTCGTCAAACGCGTGATCGGCATCCCTGGCGACCGGGTCACGTGCTGCGACACGAATGGCCGGGTGACCATCAACGGCCTGGTGCTCGACGAGCAATTCGCGACGATCCCCGCCGGCAGCCCGTCGGCCGCCTCGCCGTTCGAGGTGACCGTGCCCGCTGGTGATCTGTGGGTCCTCGGAGACAATCGCTACCATTCGCGAGACTCGAGCCAGACGCAAGACCTGGAGACTCGGGGATTCGTTCCCATCGCAGACGTCGTCGGTCAAGCCGTCTTCAAGCTCTGGCCGGTGACCGAACTCGCGCCGATCGGAACGGCGCGGGAGACGTTCGCGTCGATCCCCGACGAGATATGCCCGATCTGAGAGCACACGCTCGAGACCACGACGAGGTCGACGGACTGGACGAGTCCGCCGGAGGTGTTCCCGCGCCGAACACGGCTGCCGAGTTCATCTCCGACTTCGCACTCCCCACGGTCGTACCCCAGCGGGTGCACCCCCTCGCCGTGATGGCTTTGCTTCTCGCATTCCTCGTGCCGATGGTCGCCATCCCCGTCGGACACCGGGTCGCGCGCACCCTGCAGCACGACGGCGGTCGCGGTCGAGCACTGCTGCAGGCGGCGATACTGATCAGCTACCTCAACATCCTGCTGCTCGCCCTCATCGGCCTCAACCTCGCAGCCGCGGTACTTCTGCACCTGACGTGAGCCGCCTCGCCCCAAGTTGTCGACTCGGCGCACTCCCGACGGCGATGACCATCGAGAATCAGCCGATCAGAGACACGGCGCGCGCGATGACCAGCGCGAGCAGCACGAATCCAGCGAACGACTCGAGGGCCATGAGCAGCTTCGCCCGGTGCCTCAGCGGCATGGTGTCGGTCGGGCTGAACGCCATCGAATTCGACAGGGAAAAATAGAAGTAGTCGATGTAGGTCGGAACCCAGTCCGCCTTCGCGCTGGAACCGCGCGCGACCTCGTCGATCGCGTCGTGGTCTTCATCCTGCGGGAACCGGAAATCGGCAAGCTCGAGCTTCGACCGGGGGACCATCGACCTCGCGATCGGGCCGCCGCGGTCGAGCACCCAGAACACCAGAGCGAACGCGATCACGTTGGTGAGCCAGACCTGGAGCGAGGCCAGGAGGAGTTCAGAACCGTTGCCCCGCTTGTTGAGCAGCCGGATGATCGTCTCGGCGAACGCGATCTGGTTCGCCACCAGGATGATCAGGGCGAGTGCGATTTCGGCCCGCCGCGACCACATCGACTCGCGCGTCAGTCGGTGCGGGTTGTAGAGCACGAGCGCAACGACCATCAGCAGGCAGACTCCCACCACGGCATACCGCTCGATAGCGGGCACGACGCTCGGGAGGAATGCGTACGCGGCAAGGGCGATCACCGTGGCGATAACCGCGGGCCAGCGGTGCTCGGGTTGCGCTCTGCGCACGTCTTTCGAGGTTTCGGTCACACCGGGAACAGTACAACCGCGCGGTGGAGCTAGGAGCAGCGCGGAGCGATGCCGCGACCCCAGCGCCGAGGGAGCCTGCGATCGCGCGGTGGAGCTAGGAGCAGCGAGGAGCGATGCCGCGACCCCAGCGCCGAGGGAGCCTGCGACCGAGGTCCCCGGTCAGTTGAAGATCGCCCACTCCTCGCGGTCGAGCCTGGCCCGATTGCCCTGAATGACCAGATACCACGAGTTCTCGTCGCGGTGCAGGTACTCCGCGAGGATCGTCGTGTACTTCCACTCGCCGGACACCAGCGACCAGCGGATCAGCGAAATGAGCTGGCCCTGGCGCAGGTAGGGGACTGCGACGAAATCATTCTGATGATGGGGCTCCGGAACGGTGTGGCGGGCCCCCGTCCGCTGCGTGCTCATGGTGCACTGTAACTCCGCCGCAGGCCCGCTGGATATACCCCGAGCAATTCGGGAAAACGACGCTCTCTTCGCCTGTTATCCGCGGGATGCGGCGCTCGTCAGCTCCTCGATCGGCCGAACCGGCGCGATGGTCCGGTGCTCGGCGGATTCGTAGGCGGCCAGGATGATGCCGAGCACCTCGATCCCCTCCTTCTGCGTGTGGAGCGGCCGAGTCCCGTCCAGGAGGCTTCGCGCGAAGTGGGCGATCTCGGCGCCGAACTCGTGCACCGGCTCCAAATCGTATGAGGTCGGCTGCTCGTCGCCCCGTCCCCGGAACGTGAGAGTCGTGCCGTCGCTGGTCAGGCTGCCGTGCTCACCGACGGCGGAGAACTTCTCCGTACCGTCGGCCGGCTGGTACGCCCAGCTCGTGACCAGGCTGCCGATCACCCCGTTGTCGAAACGCACGAGGACCTGCGCCGAGTCCTCCCCCTCCATGAAGGTGAGTCGGTGCGTAGCCAGCAGCGCGGTCACCTCGACGGGCGAGCCGCCCGCCAGGTGCAGCAGCAGGTAGGTGGGGTGGTATCCGGTGTCGATGAGCTCGCCGCCCCCGCTGGTGGCAGCGTGAGCACGCCATCCCATGTTCGCCGGGTCGAAGTCGTTGTAGAAGCTGTCCGTGGTCCGCACCTCGTAGAGGCGCCCGAGAGCGCCGGACTCGATGAGCTCCTTCGCCTTCGCGACGGCGGGGAGGAACAGCTGGTTGTGCGCGCACATCAGGGTCACGCCCGCCTCGGTGACCGCGGCATCCACCTCGGCTGCCTCTTCGGGCGTGAGACAGAGCGGCTTCTCGCAGAGGATGTGCTTGCCGGCGCGGGCCGCGGCGACGATCGCGTCCTTGTGCAGGTGGTGGGGAAGGCAGATGTCGACGGCGTCGATGTCCGCTTCCGCGAGCATGGTCGTGTAGTCGGCGTAGATGGCAGCGCCGGTGTCGCCGGCGCGACGTTCGGCCGCTTCGCGGACCGGGTCGGCGACGGCGGCGAAGGTGACGGTCTCGGGGTTGCGCCGGTAGCCGGCGACGTGTGCGCCGGCGATGCCGCCGGCTCCGATGAGGCCGATGCGGATGGTGGTGCGGGGCAGGGCAGTGGACATGGTGAAGGGCTCCTTGAGAAGTGGATGCGGTGCTCGCGCACCGAGAAGGGGGAGAGGGTCAGGCGACGGGCGCCGCTTCCACCGCGACCGCGCGGCCGGCCGCCGCCGACTCGTTGGCAGCGACGACCATCCGGGTCAGTTCGACGGCGTGACGCAGGTTGTCGTCGGCCGTGGTGCCGTCGTGGATGTGCTGCACCCACTGAGCGAATGCACCGGGCCGGGCCTCGGGGAGTGGCAGCTCCTGCCACTCCTCACCGAAGGCCCCGCCCTTGGCGAGGAGCCGTTCGCCGCCGAAACCGAACATGACCGAGGCGAGGGTGCCCCGGAGCTCGATCGTGAACGCGCCGGGCGTCGTGACGACGCTGGCCTCGAAGACGCCGATTCGGCCGCCGGGGAACGCTGCCGTCACGACCGCGTTGTCCTCGACGGCGCGCCCCGTCACGCTCCCGTACGTCGCCGAGATCGTCAGCGGCTCGGCGCGATGGAAAAGCCGGGTGAGGTACGCCGGGTGGCAGCCCAGGTCGGTGAGGGCACCGCCGATCGCCGCCTCAGGATCGGCGAACCGCTCCGGCAGCCAGCCGGCGACCCAGCCGTCGTGCGCGAGGCGCACACGCGAGTAGGTGAGGTCGCCGAGCGTGCCATCGTCGAGGATGCGCTCGATGGCCGCGGTGTAGTCGTCCGACAGTCGCGGCAGCGAGACGACGAGTGCGACGCCGGCATCGCGGGCGAGGTGGACCAGCTCCTCCGCTTCCGCGACGGTGGGGGCGAGGATCTTCTCGGTGAAGACGTGCTTACCGGCGGCGATGGCGCGACCGATGACGTCGCGATGCCGGTCGGTCGCGGTGGTGACGGTGACGGCATCGAGCTCGGAGCGCGCGAGCAGCTCGTCGAGGTCGGCGACGAACTCCACGCCGAACTCGTCGGCGGCCTCCTGGCCGCGCTCGTCGTCGTCGTCCCAGACGGCGACGAGGGTGGTGTCGGGATGCTGCTGGACGTTGCGCGCGTAGTCGCCCGCATGCACGTGCCAGAAGCCGATCGCTGCAACGGTGAGGGGGTGGGACATGCCTGTGAAGGCCTCCTTGCCATGGGATTCGGTGCGCGAACCACGAAAGCGTATCTTCTGCTCCGGAGCAGTCGATAGCCCTTCCGGGAAAATTTCTGGAATCGATCCCAGGTTCGGCATGATCGAAGGATGAGCGCGACGACGATCAGCCTCGACGGCGAAGACTGGGCCATCCGCGAGGCACTCGGCGACACTGCCGAGTGGTACTTGGGAGCTCCGCTGCCCGAGGCGGGAAACAACGTGGCGGAGGCATCGGCAGCGATCGCGGCGGCCCCGGGCTGGATTCCCGCGCGGGTGCCGGGCGCCGTGATCGATGACCTGCATCGGGCGGGGGAGGTTCCCGACCCGCGCGTCGGACGCAACAGCCGTGCCTGCGAGTGGGTCGCGGAGCGATCCTGGGTGTATCGCCGGGCTGTGGAGCTCGGCGCAGCGGCAGCGGACGGGCATGGCGTCCTCGAACTCGACGGTGTGGACCCGGGCGCGGACGTGTACTGGGACGGCGAGCTGCTCGGCTCGGTCGACGGTCTCTACCGTCACGCGCGGCTGACGCTGAGCCCGGCCCAGAGGGCAGCGGGACGCCACAAGCTCGCGCTGCGCGTGCATCCCGCGCCCGACTCCGAGCCGCAGGTGGGCCGAACCGAGCGGGTGCGTGTCCACACGCCGCGCCTCGGGTACGGCTGGGACTTCTCCCCGCGCCTGCGGCACCAGGGCGTGTGGAAGTCCGTCCGGATCCGGCACGGTCGGGCCCTCCTCGGAGACGTCGTGGTGCGCTCGCGGCTGGACCCCGCGGCCGTCGCCTCGGTCGCGCCCGTCGCCAGTGATGGTCGGCCCGCGCAATCCGGCGACGGGATGGTGGAGGTGACGTGGGAGGCGCCCTGGGGCGGGCGTGCCGCTGCGAACCCCGGCGCGCTGTCCGTCACCGTCGCCGTCTGGCGGCACGGGCGGCACGGGCGGCACGGGCGGGCGCTCGCCGAGGTCACGGTCGCCGCGGCCGACGGCGCGGCGGAGGTCCGCATCCCTCACCCCGAGCTCTGGTGGCCGAACACCGTCGGAGGCCAGCCGCTGTACGACGTCACGGTGGTCCTCGCCGATGACGCGGGCGAAACCGACCGCACGACGCGCACGGTCGGCTTCCGCACCGCCCAACTCATTCCGAACGCCGACGCACCCGGTGGCGCACTCGCGTACACCGCCGTCGTGAACGGCGTGATGGTCCCGCTTCTCGGCTGGAACTGGACCCCGGCCGACTCCCAGTTCGGTTCCATCGACGAGGAACGGGTCGAGCATCTGCTCGGTCTGGCGGCCGGCTCCGGCGCGCGCCTCATCCGCGTCTGGGGTGGCGGACTCATCGAGACCGAGCACTTCTATGCCACCTGCGACCGCCTCGGGCTGCTGGTGTGGCAGGAGTTCTCGCAGTCGAGTTCGGGGATGCAGAGCGCACCGAGCACCGACCCGGAGTTCGTCGCGCTGATGCGCGCCGAGGCGGAGGCGCTGGTGCCGACGCGCGTCCACCACCCCTCGCTCCTGATCTGGGGCGGCGGAAACGAGCTCGACGAGGGCGGTGTACCGCTCTCCGACGACCGGTCGCCGGTGCTCGCCGCCCTCTCGTCGACGGTCGCGCGCCTGGATCCGGACCGCGCCTGGCTGCCGACCTCACCGACCGGGCCGGAGTTCCACAACCGGCTGGATCGCATCCACGCCGATCCGGATGGGCAGCACGACGTCCACGGGCCCTGGGAGCATCAGGGGCTGGTCGGGCAATACACGCTGGCCAATGCGGGAACGAGCCTCGCGCACACCGAGTTCGGCGTCGAGGGGATGACGAACCTGCGCTCGCTTGCGGCCGTCGTTCCCGAGGACGATCGCTGGCCCGCCGATCGCACGAACCCGGTCTACCGCCACCTGGGAGAGTGGTGGAACAACGCCGATCAAGTAGTCGAGCTGTTCGGCGGGCGCCCGGACACAGTGGAGACGCTCAATCGCGCATCCCAGTTGCTCCAGGCCGCCGGGTTGCAGTACGCGGTGGAGGCGGACCGGCGACGGTTCCCGCGCTGCAGCATGGTGCTGCCGTGGCAGCTGAACGAGAGCTTCCCCAACGCCTGGTGCACGGCCGCGGTCGACTTCCGCGGCGACCCGAAACCGGCGTTCTTCGGGGTGGCGCGCGCCTTCGAGCGGCGGCGGGCGACACTGCGAGTGGATCGCGCGGCCTGGGCCGGCGAGCCTGTTGCGTCCGCCGAGGTCTGGCTCTGGGCGGAGGACCCCGTGGCGGAGGGGTCGTCGGTCGCGCTGCGAGCGTTGGCGCTCGACGGCGTGGTCCTGGCCGAGCGCGAGTTCCTGGCGCCGGCCATGGGCCACCCGCAGGCGGTCGGGACCATCTCGGTGCCGACCGCTGAGCTGCCGGACGTATTCGTCTGGGAAGCGGAATGGCGGGACGCGCTCGGGCTGGTGGATCGCGAGCGGGCGCTGGCGACGAGCGGCGCCGACTTCGCAGCGCTCTTCGACCTGCCGACGCCCACGCTCGAGGTCTCGCGCCTGCCGGACGGCTCCGTGCGCGTCCGGAACATCGGCGACAGAGCGGCGGTGACCGTGCGCCTGGTCGACCCGCGCCCGGTCGGCGAGCCCGGCATCCTCTCGGTCGGTGGAGACCCGCGTCCGCTCCTGCCGAGCGAGGAGCGCACACTCTCCGCAACGCCGGGCCTCCCGGTACGTGTCGAGGTCTGGAACGGCACGGCCGTGAACCTGACCTCATGAAACCGCGAAGCAATGCAGGCGGCACACCGCCAGCGTTCACGGCCTGTTCAGTTCCGGGTGGTGGGATAGCCCCGTGAAGACGCGAATCGCGGAATACCCGCGGCCGGACCACTTTCTTCTCCACATCAGCGACACGCACTTGCTGGCGGGGGGTGAACAGCTGTATGGCTCCGTCGACAGCGAGCAGCACCTGCGCGCACTCCTGCACGAGGTCGAGGCGTCCGGCGGGCGCCCGGAGGCGATCGTCTTCACCGGCGACCTGGCCGACCGCGGGCAGCCCGACGCATACGCGCGGTTGCGGGCCCTCGTCGACCCGGCGGCCGAGCGGATGGGCGCGCGGGTGATCTGGGTCATGGGAAACCATGACGACCGGGCGTCGTTCCGGCAGGGGCTCCGCGACGAGCTGGGAGACGTCTCGCCGATCGACGACGTGTACTGGCTCGGCGGACTGCGCGTGATCGTGCTCGATTCGACCGTCCCTGGCCACCACTATGGCGATGTCAGCGAGTCGCAGCTCGACTGGCTGGCGGCCGAGTTGGCCACCGCGGCACCCGAGGGCACCGTCCTCGCGATGCATCACCCGCCCATCCCGAGCGTGCTCGACCTGGCGGTCTCGGTCGAGCTGCGCGACCAGTCGCAGCTGCGCGAGGTGCTGGACGGGAGCGACGTGCGCAGCATCCTTGCCGGGCACCTGCACTACTCGTCGACCGCGACGTTCGCCGGCATCCCGGTCTCGGTCGCGTCGGCCAGTTGCTACACGCAGGACCTCAACGTGCCGGTCGGAGGTACGCGCGGCCGCGACGGCGCGCTCTCGTTCAACCTGGTTCACGTCTACCCGAACACGGTGCTGCACTCCGTCGTGCCGCTCGGCCACTACCCGACGCTCGACTACGTCGACGCGACGGAGTCGGCCCGCCGCCTCGCCGCCGACGGCATCCGCATCCCCCCGGCGCCCCGCCGCGAACTCCCCACGGAACCCATCAGCATCGTCGCCTGATCCCCCGCGATTTGCGCCAAGTCGCGGGAATGCTGTCGCGATAACCGCGATTTGCGCCAAATCGTGGGAATGCTGTCTCCCATAACCGCGATTTGCGCCAAATCGCGCGCGCCCTGAGGCGGGTCAGGCGGGGCGTTCCCAGGGGGCCGGGAACGGGAAGTAGCGCTCCAGGAAGTCGGTGACGATGCGGGTGCGCTCGGCTGGCTCGATCTCGGGCTTGGAGCCGTCGTTCAGGCAGAACATGTCCTGGTCGCGCTTCTTCAGCAGGCGCCGCATCATGTCGGGCGCCTGCCGCAGCGTCGTCTCGATGTAGAGCACCTTCGCCTGGTTCTGCGTGACCGCGCGCCCAGTCATCAGCGCGTAGTAGTGGTACAGCGAGTTGGTGACGGAGATGTCGGTGGCCGAGCGGAACGGGCTGGCCGCCGTCCGCCGGAAGTCCTCGGCGAACTCGCGCTCCATCTCCCGCAGGACGCTGATGCGCAGCGGGGCCGCGCAGTGCTCCAGGTGCCGGGTGGTGACGGTGCCGAATCGCTCCCAGAGCAGGCGGCGGTTGACCCGCGCCGCGTTCTCGAAGCCGCTGCGTTCCGGATTCGTCTCGCCCAGGCCGATGCGCGTGCCCGCCTCGACGAACTTGGTCACGCCGCCCGGCGAGAAGTAGATGTCGGGCGAGAGGGGCCGCCCGATGAACATGTCGTCGTTCGAGTACAGGAAGTGCTCCGACAGGCCCGGGATGTGGTGCAGCTGGCTCTCCACAGCGTGGGAGTTGTGCGTGGGCAGCCCCGACCTGTCAGGGAAGAAGTCTTCGCTCCGCATGATGTGGATGCGCGGGTGCTCGGGGTCGAGCCATGACGGCACCGGGGAGTCGGTGGCGATGTAGATGTTGCGGATCCACGGGGCGAACATGTGGATGCTGCGCAGCGCGTACTTGAGCTCGTCGATCTGCCGGAAGCGCGCCTCGTTGTCGTCCCCGTCGCCGACCACGTACCCGGCCTGCCGTGCCGCCCGCTGCCGCTGGTACTCGACGTCGGACCCGTCGACCCAGGAGAAGACGATGTCGATGTCGAATGCGACGTCGCTGGCGAGCGGGTCGAACATGTGCTGCAGCGTCCGCCAGCGTCGACCGTACAACTCGACCTGGGCCTCGACGGCTTCGCTGCGGGGGAGGCGGGGGCGCATCAGCGCATTCTCGCGCGGTGCCGTGATCTCGTCGTCGCCGAACCGCCAGAACTCGAGCTGGAACGCGGTCTCGGCACCGTAGCGGAGGCGGCCGATGGGTTCGAGGCGGGGGCGGTACAGGCGCAGGATGTCGGCCTTGCGCCGCGAGAGCCGGGCGTCGGCGATCAGGAGGTCGTCGCCGTCCGCATCCCCGTCGGGGTCGATGCTGCGGGCGTAGAAGGGCTCGTCGGCGAAGGCGGTGGACAGGGCCTCGTCGACCCGCTTGCGTGTGCGGCGGTCGAGGGCCACGATCAGGCGGTTGTCGTCGTCGCGAACGAGCAGGTACTCGAGCCCGGCGTCATCGAGGGCCTCGCGGACGGCGAGCAGGTCTTCGATCATCGACTCCCGCGGCGTGAACGGTCCGGAGACCAGTGTGTACAGGCCTTTGCGCTGCACGATGTCGTCGCGAGTGAACCGGCGCACACCGATGCCGGTGTCGCTGGTGACGATGACGGGTTCGGGGTGGTCGGAGAGCGATGCGGGAGGAAGTTCAGCCATACATTCATTACTCTAGGCCGCTCTGGTGCGCGCTCTACCCGCGTTCCCGGCCCCGCGGTGCTGGAAATTCCTCCTTACCTGTCGGCGGAGAGGAGTTCCCGGACCGTTGCGAGCAGGAGCGCCCGTGCGTCCGGCGTCACCAGCCAGGGGGCGAATCCGTCCGTTGCGAGGAAGAACGTCGCACGCGCCGCGGGTGCGGTGCTGCCGTCGGTGAGCCGGGACCCGGCAGGGGTCAAGCCGATGACAGCACGGCCCGACTCGGCGTCGCGTGCGACGACGATCGCGTCCTCCGGCGGATCCGCGAGGGTGAGCTTCGAGCGGCCGCGGTAGACGACCACCTCGCCGTCGAGCCCGGCAGCGGCAGGATGCTGGGCAGCGGTGATGTGGACGCGGTCCAGCGACAGCGGGACGGCCGCGGCCGACGCCATCCCGAGCGGCACCAGGTGCCCCCAGGCGAGTAGCGGAACGGCGCGAGCGGATGCGGCCCTCGCGCTCTCCTCCGGCGCGGTGCGCGTGACGATGAGCAGGTCGGCGTCGGGGTGGTCGCCGAGGTGGGCGCGCATCCCGGCGCCGCCGAGGAACTCGACCAGTTCGCGGTCACCCGGGGCCGGGTTGCCGCCGCTCAGCACGGCGACGACCGCGCCGTCGCCGCTGCTGCGCGCGGAGGAGACGCCGAGGAGTTCGAGGGCGGAATCGACGAGCGCGAGGACGGCGCCGCGGGCCACGTCCGCGAACTCGGCCTCGAGATCGCGGCGCGCGGCGAGGAGGGCGGCGATCGTGTCGGCGTGCGAGCCCGGGTCCGTGTCGGCGCCGCCTGCGCGCAGCGCACGGCAGGCGAGCACGCCAGCGGCTCCGGCGGCCCGCGCCGCCGCGATCCACGGTCGGAGCTGCTCCACGAGATCGGCCGGGGTGGCTGCGGACCCCGTGGTCGACGCGAGCCGCGCGAGCAACGCCTCCACCTCATCCCAGCGGCCGTCCGCCACCAGTTCGTCGAGGCGCGGCCACCGTGCAGCGCTGGGCGGCCAGGCGCTGCAGGCCTCGACCAGCGTGCGAAGGCCGTCGTCCGGTCCGGCGACCGCGATGTACGCCCGCTCGGCCGCTGCCGCCGGGTCGTACCTGCCGGGGTCCGCGGCCCATTCGGCGACGGTCGCGAGCGCGAGGTGCGACGGCGCCGCCTCGACCATGGGGTTGGTGACGATGCCGACCAGGCCTGGCGCGGCCGTCCGGCCGCTCAGCGGTCCGAGGAACAGGCGCGAACGGTCGAAGTCGTTGACCGGGAAGTTGTCCCACAGCACGAGTTCGCGCTCGAATGCACGCACCGCCCGTGCGATGTCGTCGGCAGTGATCTCGCCGACCACGATGTCGGAGCCCGTCCACAGCACGCGTGCGTCCGCCGGGAGCGTCTCGGAGAGGCCGATGCGGTACGGCGTCCGCTCGAGACCGGCGTAGTCGGTGGGGCAGAGGAGCACCGGCTCGTCGATGCCGGCGGGCAGCAGGAACGATTGCTGGAACCGGGCCGCCGCCTCCCCATGCGCGCGCCCGAGCGACTCCGGCTCGTCCATCGGCACGTCGTCGAACAGCAGGGCGAACGACCGGATGCCCGCGCCGAGCAACTGACGGCACTTCGCCGCGAGCGCCTCGTGCTCGGCGTCGTCGCCGTACCGCATCGACAGCCCGGGCGAGATCGCGTAGACGAAGCGCACGCCGCGCTCGGCGGCCGCGAGGTTCAGCGCCGCCAGTTCTGCGAGCCGCCGTTCGGGATAGGGCTCCCGCCACTCCTCGCGATGCCAGGGGTCGTCCTTCGGCGCGTACAGGTAGTGGTCGAGTCCGAGGGCGCCGCCGCGCTCGAACCAGGCGAGCCGGCCCGCATGCGACCAGGGTTCACCGTAGAAGCCCTCGACCACGCCGCGCCAAGCGAGCCCGCTCACGCGGCGCCTCCATGCCAGGACGACCAGAGCTCGGCATACGCACCGCCGGCGGACACCAGCTGCTCGTGGCTGCCGAGCTCGTCGATGTGCCCGTCGCGCACCACGACGATGCGGTCGGCGTCGTGCGCCGTGTGCAGGCGGTGCGCGATCGCGACGACCGTCCGGCCCTCCAGCACCCGGTTCATCGCGCGCTCCAGGTCGCGTGCGGCCGTCGGGTCGAGAAGCGAGGTCGCCTCATCGAGGATGAGCGTGTGCGGGTCGAGCAGGACCAGTCGGGCCAGCGCGAGCTGCTGCGCCTGCGCGGGGGTGAGGACGACCCCTCCCGAGCCGACGACCGTGTCGAGACCCTTCGGCATCGCGGCGACCCAGCGGAGCGCATCCACCACTCGGAGGGCGCGCGCGAGTTCGTCGCGGCCTGCTCCGGGTCTCGCGAGGGACAGATTGTCGGCGATGGTTCCGACGAAGACGTGGTGCTCCTGGGTGACGAGGGCGACGTGGCTGCGGAGGTCGTCCAGCGGGAGGTCGACCAGGCGAACGCCGCCGACCGTGATCCGGCCGCCGGACGGCTCGGTGATGCCGGCCATGAGCCGGCCGAGCGTCGACTTGCCCGATCCTGAGGGCCCGACGATGGCGAGCCGCTCGCCGACGGCCAGGTCGAGGCTGACGCCGTGCAGCACCTCCGTCCCCTCGCGGTACGAGAAGCGGACGTCGTCCGCGACGACGTGCTCGTCGGCCGGCTGCTCGCCGGTCGCATGGCGGTCCTCGGGCACGTCGGCCACGCCGATGATGCGCGAGAGCGCGGTGGTACCGACCTGGATCTCGTCGAGCCAGCTGATCAGCTCGTCGACCGGTGCCACGAGTTGCATGGCGTAGAGCGCGACGGCTGTGACCGCGCCGATGCCCGCCACGCCGGAGCCGACCAGGTAGGCACCCCAGGCGAGTACCACGATGACCGGCAGGAGGAACGCGATGTCGGTGCTCGGGAAGAACCACGACCGCAGCCAGAGTGTGTACCACTCCGACTCGCGACGCTCCCGCAGAGCGGCGTCGATCTTGCTGCGTTGTGCGGGTGCCAGGCTGAGCGCTTCGATCGTACGGACGCCGTCCACCGTCTCGCTGATCGTGCCGCCCAGGGTGGCGTAGGAGGCGAGCTGGCGCTGGTACCCGGGCCCCGATCGCTTCAGGTACCACCGAGCCGCGATCACCAGGATGGGGACGCCCGCGAACATCGCGACGGCGACCGGCGGGCTGACCACGAACGCTGCGACGACGGTGAGCACGGCGGTGACGCTGGCGACGAGGATGCGCGGCACGCCGAACCGGACGGTCTGGGCGACCGACTGGATGTCGTTGGTGGTCCGCGCGAGCAGGTCGCCTGTCCCGGCCGCTTCGACCGTGGAGAGCGGGAGGCGCGCGACGGTCGCGAGGAACTCCTCCCGCAGCTGCGCGAAGACGCCCTCGCCGAGGACCATCGACTGGCGCTGCGCGAACCGGATCAGGACCGCCTGGCACACGATCGCCCCGAGCAGTATGAGGGCGATCGTGTCGATTCCGCTCGAGACGAGAGTGTGTCCGGTGATGCCGTCGATGATCAGTCCGATGAGGGCCGGTCCGGCGAGGCCGGCGACGGCGGCGAGAGTGTGCAGGACGAGCACGACCGACAGGCCTCCGCGGTGCTGACGGATGAGGCGCGCGCTGGTGGCCCGGACGGTCGCGGTGCTAGCGATCGGAAGCAGCATCGTCTGTCCCCTTCGTGCGCGCGGCCTTCGCGGCCTTCGCCGCGTTCTTGGCCTTCTTCGGCTTCTTCGTCTTCTTCGTGCCCTCGTCGGTCGGCCGCTGAGCCGTCACGGGATGCGTCGCCGTCCAGAGCGCGTCGATGGAGCCGGTCCAGGCCTCATCGAGCTGCTCGCCCTCCGCCGGCTCCGCGGCGCTGATCGTGCGTGAGACGATCGCCCGGTACAGGTCGCCGAGGTCGTCCTCCTGGCGGAGCAGCGACTGATGGCTGCTGGTGCCGACGACGCGGCCCTTGCGGACGACAGCGACCGTGTCCATCCGATCGAGCAGCAGCGGGCTGGCGGTGACGACGACGGTGGTGCGACCGTCGCGTGCTGTGCGGAGACGCTCGGCGATCTGCGACTCGGTGTGCGCGTCGACGGCACTCGTCGGCTCGATCAGCACCAGGACCTCGGCGTCGGTGAGCAGCGCGCGGGCGAGGCTGAGCCGCTGCCGCTGGCCGCCGGAGAAGGTCCGGCCGCGCTCAGCCACGTGCTCGTGGACGCCCTCCGGGAGCGCATCCACCGTCTCCGAGGCGGCCGCGGTGTCGAGGGCTGCGGAGACGCGGCGCAGGCGGCCGGTGGAGGTGTCGGCCTCCGTCCAGCGGGCGGCTCCTTCGTCGCGGATCGGCAGGGTGTCGAGCCCGTCGAGCAGGCGCCCGCCGAACAGATGCGGGTTGGCGTCGTTGACCACGATGCGTTCGCGGACCTCCCGGACAGGCACTCGACGGTGGTCGACCCCGCCCCAGAGCACAGGCGCTTCCCTGTGGACTGTGTCGTCGAAGCGTCCGAGGCGGGTCGCGATCCCGGCCGCCTCGTCCGGGTCGGCGTCGACGATCGCGGTGAACCGGCCGGGCTGGATGACGACTCCGGATGCGAGATCCTCGATGGCAGACCCCCAGGCGGGCGCCTCCGCCGTCGCGGCGGTGTCGCGTGCAGCCGGCTGGGTGCGGAGCACGGAAAGCACGCGGCGAGCCGACACGATGCCCGCGGTGAAGGTCTGCGCCGCCTCGACGGCGGTCCGCAACGGCAGCACCAGGAAGGTGGCGTACCCGTAGAAGGCGGTCAGCTGCCCAGGAGTGATCACCCCGTCGACGGCGAGGTGTGCCCCGAACCAGACGATGAACACGAGAAAGGCGCCGGGCAGGAGCACCTGGAGGCCGTCGAGCCAGCTCTGGGTCTTCGCGACGCCGACCCCGGCGGCGCGTACGCGCTGCGACTGTGCCGCGTACCGCTCCACGAACTCCTGCTCTCCGCCGATGCCACGCAGCACCCGCAGGCCGACCACCGTGTCGGCGCCGAGGGTGGTCAGCCCGCCCGCCTCCTCCCGCCACACCGCCTGGCGCGTGCGGAGCGGACGGAGCAGCAGCGCCAGCACCAGCGCGACGGCCGGGACCCCGATCACGACGGTGAGGCCCAGCGGGAGGGATGCGTTGAGCATGATGACCGAGACCACGGCGAAGGCGACGACGCCGCCCGCGAGGCGCGCGGTCACTTCGAACATCGCGCCGAGCCGCAGCGAGTCGGTGCTCACGGTCGCGACAATCTCGCCCGAGGACGTGGTGGCGGTGATCGCAGGCCCGGTCTCGGCCGAGTGGTAGCCGATCAGCCGGGCGATGCCGAGGGACGAGCGCAACCAGTTGGACACGGCCATCCGATGCCGGAGCATGCCGCTCAGCGCCTGCACCACGGCGACACCGAGCAGTGCGCCGCACCAGACCCAGAGCCGTGTCGGATCGCCCGAAACGCCCTCATCGACCGCGCGGCCGAGGAGATAGGGCCAGACGGCTTGGCAGAGCATCCACACGACTCCGAACAGCACACCGCCGGTGAGGCTCGCCGGCTGCCGCGCGGCCTGCCACAGCAGGAACCGCGGAACCGAGGACAGGTGGGCCTCGGTGGGTCGGGTCGGAGCGATGCGTGCGGCGCGTGGCGGACGATCGGAGGGTAACGGACGGGCAGCGCGGACGCTGGACACGGAGGGCTCCTGGGGGTTCGAGCGGGAGGGAGGGGGCGGGGGCTCAGCGTCCCGGCGGTGTGAGCGCGGCTACCGCGGCGGCGTCGAGAGTGACCGCGGGCGCCTGCTTCAGCAGGAGGGTCAACTGTGCCGCGGTCTCCAGCTCCTCGACGAGGTCGATGGCCGCGTCCAGCGTCGCCGCCGCGACCACCGGGCCGTGGTTCGCCAGCAGCAGGGCCGGATGGCCGGGCGCCGCGGCGGCGACGCCGGCTGCCAGGTCTGCGCTGCCCGGCGGGGCATAGGGGACGAGCGGCACATCGCCCAGCCGCATCACCCGGTAGGGCGTGAGCGGTGGGAGCTGCGCATAACCGTTGAGCGCCGGTGGCAGGCAGGCGATCGCCGTCGCGTACGGCGAGTGGAGGTGCACGACCGCGGTCGCGTCGGGATGCGCGGCGTACATCGCGGCGTGCAGCGGAAGCTCCTTGGTCGGCCGCGCTGCGCCCTCCTGATCCGCGGGCGTCGCCGCGAGTTCGTCCTCGGTGACCGCCCGGAGCGACGACCCGGTAGGCGTCGCGATGATGCGCGCGCCGACCCGGATGCTCACGTTGCCGGAGCTTCCCGGCGACAGCCCGGCCGCGGAGAGGTGCCGGCAGGCGCGCACGATGGCCGAACGCGCCTCGGCCTCGGTCAGGATGCGTGTCATGGCGCCGCCTTCCACGCGTCGGTGAACAACCCGGGGCCGCCGAAGTTGCCGGACTTCAGCAGCACCGCGATCGTGCGCTTCTCGCCGGCGCTGTCGCGGCTGACGGCCTCCGCCCACGGCACGCCCGGCGCTGCCTGCGCGCCGATCCGCAACCGCGTGATGCCGAGGCCGCCGGTGACTGCGCCGGAGGTCTCGCCACCGGCGATCAGCAGGTGGCTGTAACCGAGGTCGTGGACGGCGAAAGCGGCGAGCTCGCCGAGCGCCTCCTCGAGAAGCGCGGCCGCCCGTTCGGCGCTGAGCTCGCGCTGGGCGGCGGCGACGTCGGGGGAGGCGTGGATCAGTGCGGGTGCACGAGGGTCCTCGCGTGCCGCGAGCGCATCCCGCAGCCGGGTGATCGCGTCACGGTCGCGAGCGAGTATGAGCGGGTCGAGGATGTGGCGCTCGCCGCCGAACGCGGCGATCTGAGCCCGAGTGGCGGCCGAGGCGCTGCCGGCGAGGATGAGGCGGCCGGTCACCGGGACCGGCGCGAGGACGGCGGCGTCCAGCCCGGTGGAGTCCCGGTCGCGGGTCTCCACGCGCGCAAGAGCCGTCGCAAGCCCGGCCCCGCCGGCGGCGACGGTGGGATGGGTGGGCGCCAGCCGGAGGACCGCATTCGCGATGGCGTCGAGGTCGTCCTCGGTGAGCGCATCCACGAGCGTGTGGCCGTCGCGCACGCCCGCGGCCACGGCCTCGGCGCCACGTCGGACGGTGCCCCAGCGGACCAGCCCGACGGGTGCGGACGTCTGCGGCGTGAGCAGGCGGACGAGGTCCGAGTCGCGCATCGGCGTCAGCGGGTGGTCGCGCATCGGCGATTCCGCGAGCGGAACACCCTCGACGAAGAGGGTGCCCTGGTACTGGGTCCGCCCGGCGCCCGGAGTGGCCGGCGTTCCGACGGACCCTGCAGCGCCCGCGACGGCCGCCAGGGCGTCCGCGATCGGACCGATGTTGCCCGACGCCGTCGAGTCGAACGTCGAGCAGTACTTCTGGTAGAGCTGGGTCGCGCCCGATGCGACCAGAAAGCGTGCCGCGGCGGTCGATTCGGCGACGGCCTGGGCGACAGGCGCTGTACGCACCTTGAGGGCGACGACCGTGCATCCGGGTCGGTCGGTCGGGAACGCGTCGTCGAGCGTGCCGGTGGCCGGGGCACCGAGCAGGACGCTCGCGGGAAGTCCCGCCTCGGCGACGCGGCCCGCGAGATCGCAGGCGCCCGTGACATCGTCGGCGACGGCGCCGAGCCGCATCACGAGACGCCGACCTGCTCGCCCGCGACCACGACGGTCGCCCCCGCCTCGCGCAGCGCGCGCAGGTCCCCCGGGTCGGCGCCCGCGTCGGTGAGGATCACATCCACCAGGTCCAGGCCGCCCACACGGATCGGGGCGCGCGCGCCCAGCTTGGAGTGGTCGACCAGCAGCACCGTGGTGCGGGCGGCGCGGGCGAGCTCTTGCTTGAGTTCGGCGTCGAGCGCGTTGGCGCACAGGATGCCGCGGGTGTCCACCGCGGTCGCGGACAGCACGGCCACATCGATCGAGTAGTCGGCGATGGTCCGCCGCGCGGTCGCACCGGCGAAGCTGCGCGTCTCGCTCTGGTAGACGCCGCCGACCGCCACGAGTTCGACGTCCTGACGCTCGATGGCGGCCTGGATGACCGGCGCGGAGTGGCTGATGATCGTGCTGCCGGGCTGCAGCATCCCGGCGAGGGGTGCGACCGTCGTCCCCGCGTCGAGCGCCACCGTGACGGCGCCGTCGAGCAGATCGAGGCAGGCCTCGGCAATGGATCGCTTCTCGCCGCTGCCGGTGACGGCGCGCTCGTCGAAGGGGCGTCCGTGCCCGAGGTTCGGGAGGCTGGCGCCCCCGACGACCCGCCGGGCGAGACCGTCGGCTTCGAGCTGACGGAGGTCGCGGCGGATGGTCATCTCGGAGACGCCGAGTTCGTCCGCGACGCGCGACGACGACACGTAGCCCTCGACGGAGAGCCGGCGGAGCAGCTCTTCGCGGCGGGCGGGGGCGTCGGTGTAGCGCACGGCGTCCATCCAATCGGCTTCGGCGACCGCTTGTCAACAAACGCACAAATCTTGACGAGAATGTTCAGAAGTGAACAGAATGGTGAACGTGACTCTCGCTCCTCTCGCCGCAATCGGCGTGGACGTCGGCACCACCAACACGAAGGTGGTGCTGGCCGTGCTCGGTGACGCCGGAAGCGACAGAGCCGTCCACGAAGAGCGCACGCTGACCGTCCCGACGCCGAGCGGCGGGGCCGCGCTGCAGGCGGTCGTGCTCAACGCGATCCGCGAAATCGTGGCCGACAGCCCGCACCCGATCGCCGCCATCGGCGTCGCGTCCATGGGCGAAACGGGGTCGCTGACAGCGCCCGACGGAGAGCCGCGCGGCGACCTCCTCCGCTGGGCGGACGGCGACGCCGCGACGGCCGGGCGCCTCGTCGCAGCGGCGGGCGCCGAGGCGCTCTACGACGCCACCGGCGTGCCCGCTCCGCACAAGTCGCCGCTCGCGCACTGGCTCCGGCTGGTGGACGAGGGGGATGCGCGGCTCGCCGACGCGTGCTGGCTGGGCGCGGACGGGCTCGTCCTCTCGTCGCTCACCGGCGAAGCAGTCACCGACCACACACTGGCCGCGCGCACGATGGCGTACCGGCTGCCCGGAGCGGGCTCGCCGCTCGCCGACGGCTTCGACGCGGAGCTCCTCGGGCTGGCGGGTCTCACCCCCGACCGATTCCCCCGGGTGATCCTCCCCGGCGCGACCGCGGGCACGCTCACCTCGGGGGCCGCCGCAGCGCTCGGACTTCCGGTAGGCGTCCCGGTCATCGCCGCCGGCCACGACCACGCCGTCGGCGCGTGGGCGGCCGGCGTCCGCGAGCCCGGCGACGCGGCCGACTCGGTCGGCACCGCCGAAGCGCTGCTGCGCATCGTCGAGAACGTCTCCCGTGAGGGCGCGCGGCGCCACGGGATGAGCATCGGTCGCAGCATCGACGGCCGCCACGAGACGTTGCTCTCCGGCAATCCGACCGCAGGCGCCCTGGTGGAGTGGGCGTTCGCCGAGCTCCTCCCGGGAGTCCATCGGCGCGATGCGCTCGAGGCGGCGCGGACGCTGGCCGACGGTCCGATCGATGCCTTCCTGCTGCCCTACCTCCGCGGGCGTCAGTCCCCGGCTCCCGATCCCACGCAGTCGCTGCGTCTCATCCATCTCGACCCGGCGGGGACCGCACCCGGCGCCGCCGGGTCCGCTCGTCTCGCCGACCCTGCGGCCACGCTCACGGCCGTGCTGGCCGGCCTCGCCCTCCAACTCGCCTGGATGGATGCCGCCCAGACCGCGCTGGCCGGCCCCCGTCGACCAGAGCTCACCGTCCTCGGTGGGCCGGGCGCCGCCAATGGCGCCTGGTGGCGGCTCAAGCAGCGGCTCCTGCCCGGCGTGCTCCGCCGGGTCGCCGCCGCCGAGCCCGTCGCCACCGGCGCAGCCATGCTGGCCGCGCACCGCGTGACCGGCCTCACGACCTCGCTGCCGCTGCGCAGCGCCGACAGCGTCGCCTCCGCGGGCGATCCAGCCCTGCTGGACGCCTTCGTGGAGGCGGCGACGCTACAAGCCAAGGAAACCGCATGACTGACACCACCTCCCGCCCGGCGCTCGACCTCGACGCCATCGCCCGCCCCACCGGCGGACTCGCGATGGTCGCGATGGACCAGCGCGAGAGCCTCCGCCACATGTTCGACCTCGCGGGCGCTGGACGTCCGGCCGACGACGTGCTCATCCGGTTCAAGCTCGATGTCGCCGAGGCGCTCGGCCCGCTGGCCTCCGGTTTCCTCATCGACCGGCATTTCGGCTTCGAGGCGACCCGCGATCTCTTGCCCGCGAGCACCGGCCTCATCCTCGCCGCCGACGCCCTCACCCAGGAGGACGGCGGCCCGGTCGAGGAGACCGCGCTCGACGAGGTCGTCCTGACGCAGACCGATCTCGCCGGTGTCGCCGCCCTGAAGCTGCTGATCATCTGGCGCCGCGACGCCAAGCGCGAACAGCGGGTCCGTCTCGTCGAGCGCTTCGTGGCCGAGTGCCGCGCCCGTGGGGTCCTCTCGGTGCTGGAGCCCGTCGTGCGGGCGACGCCGGAGGAGCTGGCTGCCGGCAGCTGGGACCTCGATGTCGCCATCCGCGAGGCGGCCGCCGAGCTGTCGCCCTCGGGCCAGAGTCTCTACAAGGTGCAGGTGCCGATGTCGGGCACCGGCGACGCGGCCGAGCAGAGGGACGCGAGCCAGCTTCTCAACGCGTCCATCTCCGGGCCGTGGGTGGTGCTGTCGCAGGGTGTCGAGCGCGCGGCGTTCCTGCCCGCCGTCGAGGCGGCCTGCCGTGCGGGGGCGAGCGGGTTCCTCGCCGGGCGGGCCCTGTGGAGCGACGTCGTCGGTCGCGACGACGTCCCGTCGGCGCTCCGCGAGCTGTCGGTGCCACGACTCGAGGCTCTGATCGAGGTCGTCGACCGCGAGGCGCGCCCGTGGCGGGACGCGCGATGATCGCCGGACTGCTCCACACCGTCCCGGCCCTCGCCCCCACGTTCGATGCGCTGGTCGCCGACGCCGTTCCGGGTGCGCACCGCGAGCACGTCGTCGACGCGTGGATGCTGGAGACGGCCATCGCCGGAGGCGTCACCCCCGCGGTGAGCGAGCGGGTCGCATCCCACCTCCGTCACCTCGCCGAATCGGGGGCGGACGCCATCCTGGTGACCTGTTCGTCGATCGGCGAGGCGGCGGAAGCCGTCGCCGACTCCCTCCCCATCCCCGTCATCCGGGTGGATGCCGCCATGGCCGCCCAGGCCACACGCCTCGCCCGCGAGTCGGACTCTGCGCACATCGTGGTGCTGGCGACGAACACGGGGACGCTCGGGCCGACCACGCGGCTGATCGAGCGCGAAGCGGCGGCGCAGGGTGTCGCAGCCGTTGTGACCGCGAGCGTGGTCGAGGGGGCGGCTGCCGCGCGCGCCGCCGGCGACCAAGCCACCCATGACCGGCTCATCGCGGAGGCCGTGCGTGAGGCGGCAGTGCCTTCCGACGGCGACAAGGCCGCCGTGCTCGTCCTCGCACAGGCATCGATGGCCGGGGCCGCCGAGTCGGCCGGCGTCGCCATCCCCGTGCTCACCTCCCCGGCCGGCGGCGTCGCCCGCCTGGCGGAGGCCCTGACCCCGTCGGACCCGGGAACGTCGGCCGCCAGCGCGAACCGGCTGGCGACTCCCGGGTCCGGCGGAACCTCCACCGTCGCAGAGGCGCCGACCCGATGACCGGCGTCGACCTGCTCGCGTACGCCGACCGGCTCGGCGGTGACCTGCCACGCCTGCGCGCGCTGCTCGACGGCCCGCTGCGCGACTTCGCCGGGGTGCACATCCTGCCGTTTTTCGTGCCGTTCGACGGGGCCGACGCGGGCTTCGATCCGATCGACCACGGAATGATCGACCCGCGCCTCGGCACCTGGGACGACGTCCGCGCCATCGCCGTCGACCGCGAGGTGACCGCCGACCTCATCGTCAACCACGTCTCCAGCGAGTCGGCCGAGTTCATCGACTGGCTGGCGCAGGGGGAGGAGTCCGCCCACGACGGCATGTTCCTCACGTTCGACACCGTCTTCCCCGAACGCGCCTCGGAGGACGACATCACGGCGTTCTACCGCCCGCGCCCCGGCCTGCCCTTCACCGCGTACCGGATGGCCGACGGCCGCCGCCGGCTGGTCTGGACCACCTTCATGCCCAGCCAGGTCGACCTCGACGTGGCGAACGATCGCGCCCGCGCGTACCTCCGCCGCATCCTGGCGACGCTGCGCTCCGGCGGGGTGACGACCGTCCGTCTGGATGCGGTGGGTTACGCCGTGAAGACTCCCGGGTCCGACAGCTTCATGACGCCGGAGACGCTCGAATTCGTGCGCGGCATCGTGGCGATGGCACGCGAGGCGGACCTCCGGGTGCTCGTCGAGGTGCACGCGCACTACTCGCAGCAGCTCGCCATCGCTCCGCTGGTCGACTACGTGTACGACTTCGCGCTGGCGCCGCTGCTCCTGCACAGCCTCGGCACCCGCACCTCCGACCGCCTGGTCGAGTGGCTCGGCATCCGCCCGCAGAACGCCATCACCGTGCTGGACACGCACGACGGCATCGGCATCGTCGACGCCGGTCCCTCGGGCGACCGACCGGGCCTCATCGATCAGGATGAGATGGCGGCGATCTTCGCGCGCGCGGCGCAGGCCACCCACGGCCACTCCACCCGGGCGTCCGTCATCCCGGCCTGGATGAGCCTGCCGCACCAGATCAACGCGACGTTCTTCTCCGCCCTCGGCGCCGACGCGCGGAGCTACCTGCTGGCGCGGGCCGTCCAGCTGTGGCTGCCCGGCCGTCCCCAGCTCTACTACGTCGGGCTGCTCGGCGGGCTGGATGACGTGGCGCTGTTCGAACGCACCGGCCAGGGGCGCGACGTCAACCGGCACAGCTACACGCCGGACGAGGTGGATGCGGCTCTCGCGAGCGACGTGACACGCGCTCAACTCGCGCTCGTGCGCCTGCGGTCGGCGCACCCCGCCTTCGCGGGCGAGTTCCGCTACCGTGTGGAGGCGAACGGCTCGCTCGAGCTGGAGTGGGCGCTCGGCGACGCGCGTGCCACGCTCGTCGTGTCGTTCTCCCCCGAACCCGCGTTCCGCATCCACGCCACCGCCGACCACGGCAGTTCCGTCACCGCCGACTCCGTCGAAGCACTCGCCGCACTCTGACCACCCGCACCTCACCTTCCCCCACACCGAGGACCATGCAGACCACCCAGGACATCACCGTCACCCGCAGCGCGACCGAGGTCGTGATCGTCGCCCCCGCATACACGCTCGGCGTCGCGCTCGCCCGCCCCCGCGCCACCATCGCCGGCCCGGACGGCGAGATCTGGAGCGATCTCTCGCTGCTTGCGAGCGTCGACCGCCTCGGCATCCCCGACGAGTCCTCGGGTCCCACCGCGGTCACCGTCGAGGAGGAGCCGGACGGCTCGGTGCGGGTCACCGTGCTCACCGACTCCAGCGCCTGGGCGACGAAAGCCGTCGTTCTCCACTGTCTGCCGGGCGAGGTCCGTGCGCGGGTCGAGGTGACCACCGAGGATGACGACGCCCGGATCACCGACCTGACCGTGTTCGGCGGCCAGGCCACGCTGCCGACCGGCGCGGCGGGCACGTTCCGCTCGGGCATCCGCTTCCCGACGGTCTTCGTCCCGACCCCGACCGAGCCCATCCAGGTCGTCCGCCCGTCGAACACGCAGGCGCAACTCGGCGTCGTCGGCGACGCGGAGCCGGGACGCCTCCACGGCATCTTCTCGCCCCCACCGCTCGTCTTCGCGCTGGGCCGCCCCTCCATCGCCCCGGACGCGCCGCACGGCCCGACCGACATGCCGGTCGGCGACTGGCTGGCCGTCTCGGTCGTCGCCCCGATCGCCCAACTCGGTTTCACGACCTTCCGCTACGACGCGATCGACGGCGGCTTCCTGTTCCGGCTCACGTACGAAGGCCATACCCGCGTGCGGGCGGGTGGATGGGTGTCCCCCGAATTCGTGCTGCGGCCTGCCGGGGCGCCGCTCACCGCCATCCGCGACTACCGCGACGACCTCGCCGCCCGCGGCTGGGCGGCCCCCGCACCGGAACCCGCGGCCTGGTGGTACGAGCCGATCTTCTGCGGCTGGGGAGCACAGTGCGCCCTCGCCGTGCGGATGAGCCACGAGGGGGAGGCGCTCGCCACCGACAACGCGGACGGCTTCGTCCTCCCCGCCGGAGCCGCCTTCGCACCCGACCTCGCGCGCCAGTACCTCTACGACCGCTGGCTGCGACGGCTGGCCGAGCGCGACATCCACCCGGGTACCGTCGTCATCGACGACCGCTGGCAGGCGGACTACGGCACCAACTCGGTCGACACCGAGAAGTGGCCCGACCTGCGCGGCTGGATCGACGAACGCCACCGCGCCGGGCAGCGCGTGCTGCTCTGGTTCAAGGCGTGGGATCCCGCCGGTTTGCCGCCCGAGCTGACGGTCCGCGACGCGTCCGGTCGGCCTGTCTCTGTCGACCCGTCCAACCCGGCCTACCTGGCGGCGCTCGCCGAGCAGGTCACCCGGATGATCTCGCCGGACGGACTGGACGCGGACGGCTTCAAGGTCGACTTCTCCCAGCGCGCGCCCTCCGGCGTAACGCTCCGCACGCACGACGACGACGTGTGGGGCATCAGCGCGCTGCACGCGATCGTGCGCACCATCCACGTCGCGGCCAAGGCCGCCAAGCCGGACGCGCTCGTCGTGACCCACACCGTCCATCCCTCGTTCTCGGACGTCACCGACATGGTGCGCCTCAACGACGTGCTGGAGGACTCGGTCCACGGCGAACCGGTTCCGGTCGGCGACCAGCTGCGGTTCCGCCACGACATCGCGGCGGCCGCGCTGCCCGGACACCCCATCGACACCGACCAGTGGCCGATGCCGAACCGCGACGAGTGGCTCGCCTACTCGCGCATCCAGCCGGAGCTCGGCGTGCCGGCGCTCTACTACGTCGAATCGATCGATAACAGCCGCGAGGATGTCACCGACGCGGACCTCGACGAGATCGCCGCCCTGTGGCGGGCCTACCGGGCGGCACTCGGCGAACGGACAGACAAGGAGCCGACCACGGTATGAGCGCGTTCACCGAGGTCGCTCCCGGCGTCCACCGGTTCGCGGACACCTGCAACGTCTACGTCGTGACGGCGGACGCGGACGCGGCCGCCGGCGGTGCTCCTTCCGGCGCGATCGCGATCGATTTCGGCTCGGGCGACGTGCTCGACCACCTCGCCGACCTCGGCCTCGAGACCCTCGACGCCATCCTGATGACCCACCATCATCGCGATCAGGGCCAGGGCCTTCCCCGCGCCGTCGCGGCGGGTATCCCGATCTTCGTCCCGCCGGTCGAGCAGGACCTCTTCACGCGGGTCGATGAGATGTGGTCCGCGCGCGCCCTGTACAACGACTACAACCTCCGTCAGGACCGCTTCTCCCTGCTCGACCCGGTGCCGGTCGCGGGGACCGTGCCCGAGTACCGGACCGCGCGCTTCGGCGGGATCGAGGTGAAGACCATCCCGACACCAGGTCACACGATGGGCTCGGTCACCTACCTCGTCGACCGCGGCCCGGCAGCCGAGGGGCAACGGGTGCGAGTCGCCTTCACCGGCGACCTCATCTACGCCCCCGGCAAGGTGTGGTCCCTCGCGGCGACCCAGTGGTCCTATACGGAGAACGAGGGACCGGCGATGAACGTGCTCTCGTGCCTCCTGCTGCACGAGGAGGAGCCCAGCATCCTGCTGCCGTCCCATGGCGAGCCGATGCCGGACGCGATCGGCGCGCTCGAGCAGCTGGCCGACCGGATGAGCGGCTACGTGGACTCGCGGCGCACCCACCCGTGGGATCTGCGCGACTGGCTGGAGCGTCCCTTCGTGCGGCTCACCGACCATCTGCTGCTGAACCGCACCGCCAACTCGTGCGTGTACGTACTGCTCAGCGACTCCGGCGCCGCCCTGTTCATCGACTACGGGTACGACATGTCGACCGGCTGGCCGGCAGGAACCGACCGCGCGGCGCGCCGGCCGTGGCTGGCGTCACTGCCCGCGCTGAAGCGCGACTTCGGTGTCACGTCGGTGGAGGTCGTGCTCGGCACGCACTATCACGACGACCACATCGCCGGCTTCAACCTGCTCCGCGACGTCGAGGGCACCGAGGTGTGGCTGCCCGAGAACGTCGCGCCGATCATGGCCGACCCGATGCGAACCGACCTTCCGTGCCAGTGGTTCGAGCCCATCCCGGCCGACCGCGTGCTGCCGATCGGCTCGACCGTGCGCTGGCGCGAGTACGAGTTCGTGACGCACGAGCTGCCCGGGCACACCCTGTACGCGGCGGCGTTCGAGTTCGAGGTGGACGGCGTCCGCGTGCTCGCGACGGGCGACCAGCAGACCGCGGAAGGCCGGCTGGGCGTGCAGCGCGAGATCCTGAACTACCAGTACCGCAACCGGTTCCGGCGCGACGACTTCATCCAGAGCGCCGCGCTCTACCGCCGGGTCGCACCCGGTCTGATGATCACCGGTCACTGGCAGGGCCGCGAGGTCGACGAGGACTACCTGCAGCTGCTCACCGAGCAGGGCGACGAGCTGGCGGCCATCCACAACGGACTGCTCCCGGACGACGGGATGCTTCCGCCGGCCGATGGCAACCTCGTGCTCGTCGAGCCGTTCTACCAGCGCGTGCCGACCGGCGCGTCGCTCGACTACGAGGTCGTCGTCGTGAACCCGTACGACGAGCCGCGCGAGGTGGTGGCGCGGCTGGTGACGCCCGACGGGTGGAGCGATCCGTCCCCGGACTCCGTCGTCGCGGGCGCAGGAGAGACGGTGCGGCTGCGCTTCGCGGTGCGCGCCTCCGCCACGGCCGGCAAGCGTCAGCGGCTCGCGGCCGACGTCACGGTGGGTGCGGTTCGGCTGGGGCAGGCGGGGGACGCGGTGGTCGACACGGTCGCCGCACCGCCGGCTCTCGACAGTGCGGGTGCGCTCGGCTAGCCTGCGGGCGTGGACCGCATCCCGCTGCACCGAGAATGGCATGGCGACCCGGACTCGCCGCACCCGCCGCTGCTGCTGATCCACGGCGGCGGGTCGACGATCGAGACGAACTGGGGGCTGCTGCTCCCGCTCGTCGCGCCGACGCGTTCCGTGCTGGCCGTCGAGCTCCAGGGGCACGGGCGCACACCGTCGGGCGACCGTCCGGCGACCTTCGAGGGTTCGGCCGACGACGTCGCGGCGGTGCTCGCCTCGCTCGGGCTCGGACCGGTGGATGTGCTGGGCTTCAGCAACGGCGGCCAGGTCGCCCTGCAACTGGCGGCGCGCCATCCCTCCGCCGTCCGCCGGCTGATCGCGGCCTCCGCGCCGGTGCGCCGCTCCGCGATGGTCGACGGCTTCTGGGACGGCCTCACCGCCGGAACCTACGACGACCTTCCCGCGCCGTACCGGGATGCGGATCTCGCCGTCAGCCGTGACCCGGAGCACGCGCGCCGGATGTTCGACCTCGACCGCGAGCTGATGCTGGCCTTCGAGGACTTCCCGGATGCGCTCCTCGCCTCGATCGTCGCCCCGACCCTGGTGGTCGGTGCCGACCACGACGTCGTGCGTGCCTCCGCTTTCGTGGAGCTCGCGTCGCTCCTCCCCGATGCCCGCCTCCTCATCGTCCCCGGCACGCACGGCGACTACCTCGGCGAGCGCCTATCGGCCGCCGCCAACGCCGCCCCCCTCCACCGAACCCTCCCCCACCTCCTCGCCTTCCTGGACGCCCCCTGACCCCCATCGCTTCCTCACTTAATCCCGTCGGCGACGGCGTTTCGGCGGATTAATCGAGGAAGCGATGGATGGGCACAGGGGTTAGGAGGCGAGGAGGGGGTCGATTTGGGTGAGGGCCTGGATCATGCCCTCCTCTTGGCCCATCTCGAGGAGCTCGTTCATCTGGTCGACGCTCGCGAAGCGGCTGAGCATCGTCATCCGGGTGCGGCCGCCGGTGTCCTCAATGGTCGTGATCATGCGGCCCGGTTCGCCCGGAGACGGCGAGCCGCCCTCTTCGGCGAAGCCGTCGTCCAGCTCGATCCGGCTCGTCGGTTCGATTTCGACGAACCGCCACCAGCCCCACGCCTTCGTCCCGTCGGGGATGGTCATGTAGTACGTCGCGCGTCCGGCCGGCTCGAACTCGAACACCTCGAACGTCGCCGGGTATCCCGGAGGGCCCCACCACCGCTCCAGCTGCCGCGGGTCGGACCACAGCTGCCAGATCCGCTCCGGCGGGGCGTCGTACTCGCTGACGATGGTGAGCGTCAGCGCCTCAACATCCTTCTTCGACTCGATGAAGGTCATCGATCGTTCCTCTCTGCGTCGGTGGTGCCCGTCTCCTCGGCGAGGAGCCCGTCGATGGCGGTCAGGCGGTGCCGCCAGATCTGCTCGTACCGGTCGAGCAAGCCGGACGCGCGACGGATCGTCTCCGGATCGCCGGACACGACGCGCTCGCGGCCCCGCGTGCGTTTGTGGATCAATCCGGCGCGCTCCAGCACCGCCACGTGTTTTTGCACGGCGGCGAAACTCATGTCGTACCGCTCTGCGAGCTCGCTCACGGAGTGTTCCCCGCGCAGTGAGCGCGCCACGATGTCGCGCCGCGTCGCATCCGCCAGCGCCTGGAAGATGCGGTCGACCTCTGCGTCCGTCAGCTCATCTACAACCATTTGGTTGTACGTTACCGCTCCATGCAGGGATGCACAACCCGGATTCAAGGCGCGGGCGTGATCCCATGTTGACCCGCCCGCTCGCCGCGCCATAGTATCTGTGGGAACGATCCCACACGATCCGCCGGAGAAGGTGCGGTCGTGCACCCCGGAAGGACATGATGGCAAACGGCCTCCGCGCCGTCCTCTCACTCGACATCGGCGGCACCAAGCTCGCCGTCGGTGTGGTGACAGAGGATGGACGAACGCACGCACTCAGCGTGGAACCCACACGCCGCGAAGAGGGTCCGGGTGTAATCGTTCCCAGGCTGTTCGCCATGGGTCAGCGTGCCATCGCCGAATCCGGCCTCGACGTGGAGGCGGTCGGCATCTCCTGCGGCGGACCGCTCGACGCGAAGGCCGGCGTCCTCACTGGCCCGCTCCACCTCCCGGGCTGGATCGAGCTGCCGATCGTCGACCTCGCCGAGCGCGAGTTCGGCGTCCCCGCCGTGCTCGAGAACGACGCCACCGCCGGCGCCCTCGGCGAGTTCCGTTACGGTGCCGCGCGTGACGCCGACACCATGGTCTACCTCACGATCTCCACCGGCATCGGCGGAGGGGCCGTCATCGACGGCCGCCTCCACCGCGGAGCGGCGGGTAACGGCGGCGAGTTCGGGCACGTGATGGTTCGCACCGACGGCCGCCCCTGCCTCTGCGGGCGCCGGGGTTGCCTGGAGGGCTACGCCTCGGGCACGTCGATCGCCCTGCGCGCACGCGAGGCCGTCGCCGAGCGCGGTGCGGGATCGTCGCTGGCGCAGCTCCCCACGGTCCGCGCCGAGGATGTCGTCGCAGCGGCTGCCGCAGGCGACCAGCTCGCAACCGAACTGTGGGACGAGACGATCGACGTCCTGTCCACCGCCCTGACCGACCTCGTCAACGTCTTCGAGCCCGACCTCGTCGTGCTCGGAGGCGGCGTGACCCGCTCCGGGGATGCGCTGCTCGTTCCCGTCCGCCAGCGCGTGGCCGCCGACGCCATGCCGCCGGCCGCCGCCGCCTCGACCGTGGTGCTGGCCGGCCTCGGCGACGTCGTCTGCGTTGTGGGCGCGGGCGCCGTCGCGTTCGACCGTCTCGATCAGCTCGCGGGTGCGGGCGCAGGAACGAAGGGATCCCGCCGTGGCTGAGTGGATGCGAGAGCAGCTGGAGGCGCACATCCAGGTCGCCGAGCTGGGGGAGAAGCTGCTGCCGGCGCTCCGCGAAGTCGGCAAGCTGCTGTGCGACGCGTTCGCCGAGCGCGGCATCCTGTATACGTTCGGCAACGGCGGCAGCGCGGCGGACGCGCAGCACTTCACGGGCGAGATCATCGGTCACTACAAGCGCGATCGCCGCCCGCTGGGAGCCGTGACGCTGAGCACCAACCCGACCACGATGACCTGCATCGCCAACGACTACTCGTACGACGACGTCTTCTCGCGCCAGGTGCTCGGGCTCGCCCGGCCAGGAGACGTGGTCGCGGCCTTCACGACGAGCGGGCGGAGTGCGAACATCGTTTCAGCGCTCGAGGCGGCGAAGTCTGTCGGCGCGACGACGGTCCTGTTCGGCGGGGGCGATGGCGGCCCGGCGCGCGCGTTCGCCGACTACGCCCTCCTCAGCCCGTCCACGACCACCCCGAGGATCCAGGAGTTCCACACCTTCATGCTCCACGTGCTGTCTGAGATCGTGGATGCATGGGCCGACGGCGACGAGGAGTACGCACTGTGAGCATCCCCGATTCGACCCCACCGGAGAAGATCGCGGTGGATTCGGCTCAGCGCCAGCGCACGAGCGCACTGGATGCGACCGCTCCCGTCGCGAACGCCCCCGCGGGCACCCAGCCGCGGGACCTCGCGCCCGCGAAGCGCCCCACCGCGACGCCGCAGCGCACCCTCCACATGATCGGCAACGCGCACCTCGACCCGGTGTGGCTGTGGCCGTGGCAGGAGGGCTACCAGGAGGCCCGCGCGACTTTCTGGTCGGCCATCCACCGCATGGAGGAGTACCCCGACTTCATCTTCACGTGCGACCAGATCGTGCTGCTCAGCTGGGTGGAGGAGTCCGACCCGGAGCTGTTCGAGCAGATCAAGCGCCGCGTCGCCGAGGGCCGCTGGGTGAATGTCGGCGGCTGGTGGGTCGAGCCGGACAACAACATGCCGATGGGCGAGAGCTTCGTGCGGCAGGGCCTGTACGGCCAGCGCTACCTGGAGTCGCGCTTCGGCATTCCGGCGACGGTCGGCATGAACGTCGACCCGTTCGGCCACAACGCGATGCTCCCCCAGATCCTGAAGGGTCAGGGCCTCGACTCGTACACCTTCCTGCGCCCCGGCCCGCACGAGTCGGACCTCGTGCAGTCCCTGTTCTGGTGGGAGGCACCGGACGGTTCTCGGGTGCTGGCCTATCGCATCCCCTTCGAGTACGGCAGCCCTCCCGGCTCCGTCGACGGGCAGACCGAGAAGTCGCTGGCGGCTCTCGACCGCACGGTCGGTTTCGGCGAGAACGCGACCGCGATGGTTTTCTACGGTGTCGGCAACCACGGTGGCGGCCCAACGATCGCGAACATCGAGTCCATCCACCGCTACGACCGCATGGGCTCCTTCGGAAGGATGACGATGTCCTCACCGCGCACGTATTTCGACGAGGTGCTCGGCCGCGGGGAGGCGTTCCTCGAATCCCTCCCGGTGCGCCGGGACGACCTGCAGCACCACGCACCGGGATGCTATTCGGCGCACTCGGGCATCAAGGCCTGGCAGCGCCGCGCCCAGTTCGCCGTGCTGAACGCCGAGCGCTGGGCGGCCGTCGTCGCCGCGAGCAACGGCGTCGCCTACCCCCGCGAGCAGCTGGAGACCGCGTGGAAGCAGGTGCTGTTCAACCAGTTCCACGACATCCTGCCGGGCTCGGCGATCGAGCCGTCGTACGATGACGCGCGCGACCAGCTCGGTGAGGCGGTCGCGATCTCGAAGCGGATCATCACCCGCGCCCACAACGTCATCGCCCGCCAGGTGCAGGTCGACCGGGAGGACGGCACCCAGCCGGTCCTGGTCTTCAACCCGCACGCCTGGCCCGTGTCCGTGGATGTTCCCTTCCAGTACGGCGCCCAGCGCGGCGGTGTGCACGTGGTCGACGAGACCGGCGCGCCGGTCGTCTTCCAGAACTCGCAGTCGACCGCGACCACGGACGACGTGTCGCGTGGAGCTGTCGTGTTCCGGGCCGAGGTCCCCGCACTGGGCTACCGCCTCTACCGCCTGCGCCCGGGTGCAGGACCGGGGGCCGCTTCCGGCGGCTTGACCGTCACCGCGGACACGTTGGAGAACGACCACGTCCGCATCCGCATCGACCAGGAGACCGGCTGGATCTCGTCCTACCTGCTCAAGGCGACGGGCGTGGATGTGATGGCCGGCGTCGACGGGACGCAGCACACGCAGATCAACGACGACCCGACCGACACCTGGGGTCACCGTGTGATCTCGTACGCCTGGCCGGGCGCATCCATGGCCGTGAAGCGGATCGTCGTGCGCGAGACCGGTCCGCTGCGCTCGCGGGTGCGGGTGGAGCGCGAGTGGGGCGAATCCACCCTGGTGGAGGAACTCATCCTCGATCACGATTCGACCGCGCTGCGCGTCGACGTCACGCTCGACTGGCGTGAGCAGGCCCACCTGCTGAAGCTGCGCTTCCCGACCGTGCTGGACGACCCGAACGCGACCTACGAGATCCCGTTCGGACACCTGGGGCGCCCGGTCGACGGCGCCGAGGAGCCCGCGCAGTCGTGGGTGGACCTCACCGGAACGGTCGACGGCGCGGCCGCCGGTCTGACGGTGATCATCACGAACAAGCACGGTTACGACGTCTCGCCCGCGTCGGAGGAGAACGGCGAGCAGCCGAGTATCGGCGTCACCGCCGTCCGCAGCCCGGTCTACTCGTGGCACGACCCGCGGCTGCTCGACCCGGAGGGCATCTACTCCTTCCAGGATCAGGGCGTCCAGCGGTTCAGCTACGAGCTCGTCCCGCACACGGGCGACTGGCGTACGGCAGACCCGATCCGTCGCGCTCTCGTGCTCGGCAACCCCGTGCGCGCGATGCAGGAATCGTTCCATGACGGCGCCCTGCCGCCGATGCGCTCATTCGCGGGCGACGGCGGCGGGGCCGTCATGGTGACCGCGCTGAAGGGCACCGAGGATGGGACCGACGCGCCGGGTGGCGCGGACGTGGTGGTCCGGGCCGTCGAGACGCGTGGCGAGGCCGGACGGTCGCGCATCGAGCTGCCCCTGCTCGGTCGCACCATCGAGGAGGACTTCGGCCCGTCGCAGCTGCGCACGTTCGTGGTGCCGGCCGACCCGGCTGAGCCCGTTCGGGAGGTCGACCTGATCGAGCGCCCACTGCTGTGAGCGCGCGTCCCGAAGTCAGGGTCAGTGTCGTCGGCGCTGCGGCTGATGCGGTCGAGGTGCGCGAGGAGTGGAGTGACGCCGATCCCGGCTGGCGGCTCACGCTGCAGGTGACGTACACCGGTGACGAGCCGAGCGACGGGTCGGTGCTGGTGGAGGCGCCCGTCCGTGGCGCCGACGACCCCTGGTGGCTGATCCCCGGCGCGTTCTACGGGGAGAACCGTCCCGCCGACAACGCGCGCGCCTTCCCTCGCTTCGAGATCGGCGCCACGACGCCGGAGCAGCACGCCGCGCTCGTCAGCGACGCGTGGGAGTTCCGCGCCGATCGAGCGGCGACGCCTGCCGTGTTCGCCTGGGCCGGTCCCGGCCGCGGAGGCGTCGCGCTCGCCGCCGACGAGACGTCCCCGCTCGGGCTCACCGGACTCGGACTCGCGCACGACGCCACCTGGGGCGACGCCACGGTCAGTCTTCGCTTCCCCTACCGGGAGTTCCCGGTCACGTACTACGGCGACGCCCGCCCGCGGCCGGCCGACGTGTCCACGCACCGGTTCACTCCCGGTGAGACCATCGAACTGTCCGTGCGCGTCTTCGCGCTGGACCCATCCCGTCACGCCTACGCCCCCGCTTTGCGCGCCCTGCACGCCGAAGCGGCTGCGGGTGCGCCACAGGACCCGTGGGTGGATGTGGAGACCGCGGCCGATCTGACGGCCGAGGGCCTGCTGACCTGGCACTACGACCCCGACCCTGGGGTGCTGCTGGAGACCGTCGGCTTCGACCGTGAGGTGAGCGGCCGCGACGGCCTCACCGTCGACCGGCAGGCGATGCACGTGGGCTGGGTCAGCGGCATCCCCTGGGCGTACGCGCTGCTCGCGCACGGCTTGCGGACCGATCGTCCCGCCGAGGTGGATGCTGCGCGTCGCGTCATCGACTTCATCACCGGCTCCCTGTCGCCCTCCGGCACCTTCTGGGGCGTCTGGTATCGCGACCACGGGTGGACGCAGAGCTGGACAGAGCTCAAGCGTGGCCTGCACTCCCGCACCCTCGCCGAGGCGACGCTGTTCCTGGTGCGCGCCCAGGCTCTCGACGGGCACGACCAGTGGGAGCACGCCATCCGCTCCAACCTCGACGTGATCGTCGGGCGGCAGCGCGCGGACGGCAACCTCGGGTCGGTGCACCACGCCGAGACCGGCGAGGTGCTGTCGTGGTCCGGCGCGTCCGGTCTGACCTGGATCGCCGCCCTCGTCGAAGCCGCCGACCGCGACCGGCGGTACCTGCCGGCGGCGCTGTCGGCCGGCCGCTACTACGAGCAGTTCGTCGACCGCGAGTTCATCCACGGGGCTCCCGAAGACGTCGACCTCGCCCCGACCTCCGAAGACGGCTACGCCGCGGTCATGGCGTACGTCGCACTGCACCGGGCCACCGGAGACGGGCACTGGCTCGACGTGGCGCGGCGCGCGGCCGACTGGATGCTGACCTTCCGGTACAGCTACGACGTCGCGTTCCCGCAGCACACCCTGCTCGGGGCATACGGCTTCCGCACCCGCGGGGCGGACAACGCCTCCCCGTCGAATCAGCATCTGCATGCCTACGGGCTCGTCTGCACCGCGGAGTTGCGCGAGCTGTCCGCTGCGCTCGGCGACCCGCACTACGCGGAGCGTGCCGACGAGACGCTCGCCTGCTTCCGGCAGTTCATCGCCCGGGAAGACGGAGACTTCAACGCCTACCGGGGGATGGTGAGCGAGCGCTACTACCAGACGGCATGCTTCCAGCCGAAAGGGATGCTGCTCACGCTCTCCCACGCGTGGAGTGTGGGCGTGACGCTGCTCGCGTGCGAGCAGACCCTCGCAGGCTGAGGCTGCGCGTCAGCCGTCCGTGCGCAGCTGCTGCAGCAGCTGCGGGGCGCGCGCGTCGAGCACCCGGCCGCCGACCCGGATGCCCACCACGACCAGGACCGCGCCGAGAACGACGGAGGCGACGAGGCCCAGCCATCCCCACACCGCCTCCCGGGTCACCAACGAGACGACGAGCAGCACGATCTCAGGGAGGCACAGCACCGCGATGACGCCCCACGCGGCGAAGGTCGGACCGAGGAGCGAGATGTTGGAACCCGGGCGTGACCGGAACGGGTTGTCCCCCGGCTCCGGCACCGGGAAGACGAACCGCGCGGACGTCACCGAGCACACCGCGACGCCGCTCAACAGCATCCCGAGCGAAAGCCCGAGCAGGCCGGGAGCGGGCAGCCAGTCGCCCTCGAGAGCCGCGGCCCCAACGGAGACGATCACCACGGCCGGTACGGCGAACGACAGCAGCGCGGCGGCACGTCCCCAGCGGTCGGCGCGGCCGGGCACGGCTTTGGAGACGTGGAGCGCGAAGGCGGTCGAATCGTAGGAGACGTCGGCGATCATCCCGATGCCGAGCGAGAAGGCGACGACCGGGCCGGCCGCGAAGATGTAGCCGGTGGAGTGGTTGATGCTCGCGTAGAACCACATGACGGCCGGCAGCAGCGGAATGACGAGCAATTGCCGGAGGTAGCGCGGATCGCGGAACCAGTAGGTCAGGCACCGCGCCGCGATCGCGCCGGCGGCCGTCCCGGGGAAGACCCCGAAGAGGCCCGACTTGCCCGGAGCGCGCACCCGCGACGACGCCCGCGCCGGAGTGACCAGCGAGCGCGCGAGGCCCCACCGCCACACCGCCCACAGCACGACGAACGTCGCGATCGCGATCAGCAGCCGCAGCAGTGCGCCACCCGGGTCGCCCGCGGCGAAGGCGCCGGGCACGGCCCAGACCGCTCCGAGCGGCGACCAGCCGAGACCGGACGCGACTGCAGGCAGGGCGTCCGCCGAGCTCCGCAGCCCGGACGAGATGCCGATGATGATCGGTCCGGCCAGGATGAGCGGGATCAGGATCAGCAAGCCGCTGGCCTCCCGGAACCGCCGGCCGGACGCCAGGCCGCTCGCGACCGACGTCACGGCCCGCGAGATGACGATGCACGTGGCGGCGCCCAAGGCTCCCGTCACGAGAGCGATCAGCGCGATCCCGGGTGAGTGGAGCCACGGCAGGGCGGTCCCGAGCGAAGCGATGGTGGTCGCGGCGCCCGCCACGCCGACCGCGCCGCTCAGCAGCATCCCCACCATTAACGGGCGGAGGGCGATCGGGTACACGGCAAGGTGCCCCGGGTCGAGGGTCTGCTCGACGCCCGACAGCAGCAGCGGAAAGACCGCCCAGCCGAGCACGGCGGCGGATCCGGCCAGGACTACCGCGGTCGTCGCCACCTCCGCGGGCGCGAACGACAGGGCGACGAGGGCGCCCAGCACGACGAGCAGGCCGAAGGCGCCGTAGAGCGCGCCGATGATGACGGCGACGAGCTGGCTGGTGCTGCGCCGGAACGAGTTGCGCAGGACCAGCAGCCGCAGCCTTACGAGTGTCGCAACCACTCCGGTCCCTCCCCGACCCGGCGTCCGCCGACGAGCTCGACGAAGCGGTCCTCCAGGGTGGAGCCGGCGCGAACGTCGTCCACCGACCCGGCGACCACGACGCGGCCGGCCGTGATGACAGCGACGTGGTCGCACATCCGCTCGACGAGGTCCATGACGTGCGACGACACGATGACCGTGCCGCCGCCATCCACATAGGTGCGCAGGATGTCGCGGATGTTCGCGGCCGACACCGGGTCGACCGACTCGAACGGCTCATCCAGCACCAGGACGCGGGGCGCGTGCACCATCGCCGCCGCCAGCGCGATCTTCTTCGTCATGCCGGCCGAGTAGTCGACGACCAGCGTCCCGCCGGCGGACTCGAGGTCGAGCAGCTGGAGCAGGTCGGCAGTGCGCTGCTGCGCGGTCGGGCGGTCCATCCCGCTGAGCAGGCCCGCATACTCGACCAGCTGCTGACCCGTCAGCCGGTCGAACAGGCGGACGCCGTCGGAGAGGACGCCCACCATGGCCTTCGCGATCAGCGGCTGCTGCCACATGTCGACGCCATGGATCAGAACCTGGCCCGCGTCCGGACGGAGCAGCCCGGTCGCCATGCTGAGTGTTGTCGTCTTGCCGGCGCCGTTCGGGCCGACCAGCCCGTAGAAGCTGCCCGACGGCACATCCAGATCGATCCCGCCGACAGCGATCTTCTCGCCGAACCGCTTGTGCAGTCCGCGGATCCTGATCGCGAGCCCCTCGTCTTCGGCCACGCGCACCCCTCACGTCTCGGGTCGCTCGTTCGTCGGGCGGCCCGTGGAACCACCCTAGCGGCGGCGTCCGACGCCGGGCCGCCGGGTCGGCGGTTCCGACCATCCCGATCGGATGCGGCACACCGGGCGCCCCTGGTCGCATTCGTGTGTGCCGCATCCATCGGTCGACGGGGGAGGGAACGCCCGCCGTTGAGGTCATCCGTAGTTCGGCGCGGAACGGATTGGAATCGCTCTGGTTTCGGGGGCCCGCTCGCTCTCAGTGTGGCATCGTTGCCATACGAGCGGGTCCCTTGAGAAGCGTCCCGTTCGAGCGTAAGAAACAATCAAGTAACGAAAACCGGGTCCGCGGACCCGGTCCCCTTGTGAAGACCCATGCCGCTGCATTAGCGTGCGATGTGGGAAGGTTTCCATACTGTCGCTTCTGAACCCGGCGGTAGGGGATCCCGTACCTCTTCGCACGGGCGAGGACGCCCGCTGCGACACCACTGAAGGGAAATCAGATGAACAAGAGGCACACCGCCTACGCCGCGCTGGCAATCACCGCGTCGGTGGCGCTCCTCGCCGGTTGCAGCTCCAGCGGCGGCAGCTCGTCCGGCGGGGACTTCTCGAAAGACGCCAAAGGCAGCCTGAACGCCTGGGGCTTCGACAACGCCGACGAGGTCGGCACCTCGCGCATCGACTACGCGAAAGACCAGCTCAAGGGCGTCACGATCAAGATCGACCAGACACCGTTCGACGCGCAGAAGTTCACCACGCGCGTGGCCGGCGGCAACGTTCCGGATGTCGTGCAGATGGACCGCCAGTTCGTCGCCACCTACGCGGCGCAGGGCCTCATCCAGCCGCTCGACCAGTGCTACTCGGTGCACAACGTCGACCCGTCGAAGCAGTACTACTCCTCGGTCGTCGACGACATCACCTACAAGAGCAAGATCTACGCGGTGCCGCAGTTCTACCAGCCGCCGGCGATCATCACCAATGAGCGGGTCATGAAGGCGGCCGGCGTGACCGACGCCGACATCGACACCTCGAAGCCGGAGACGCTGGTCGCCGCGGTCAAGAAGATGTACAAGGCGTCCGGCAGCAACCCGTCCGTCCTCGGCTTCGACCCGCAGGCGAGCGGTCAGGCCGGTCTGTGGCTCCTCGCCAACGGCGGCCAGATCATCGGCTCCGACGGCAAGCCCACCCTCGACGACCCGAAGAACGAGAAGGGACTCGAGGTCCTCAAGCAGATCGCGGACGCTCAGGGCGGCTACGCCAAGATGAAGAGCTTTACCGACTCCTTCGACTTCTTCGGCGAGAACAACCAGTACGTGAAGGACCAGGTCGGCGCTGAGGTGAACGCGCAGTGGTACGTCAACGTGCTGACCCCGTTCGTCGACAAGGTCGACATCGGTGCGGTGCCGTTCAAGGACACCCAAGGCCAGCCCTTCACCGTCGCGTCCGGGACGTCGTTCGTCATCCCGGCCGGTGCCAAGAACAAGGACGCCGCGTGCGCCTGGGCACTCGCCCTGACCAGCGAGCAGGCGTGGGAGGCCGCGGGTGCTGCCCGTGCCAAGACGCTCGAGAAGACGCCGGGTGCGATCAACACCGGCCTCTTCACGGGATCCCCGGAGGCCGACAAGACGCTGCGCGAGAAGTACATCAAGCCGTCGGGTAACGCCGGCTTCGACAAGGCGATCTCGACCTACTACGACGTCGTCGGCAGCGGCAAGTCGTTCGGTGCTTCGCCGGCCGGTCAGCAGATCCAGACCGAGCTGCAGAACGCGGTCCAGAAGTACCTCCTGGGCAACGCGTCGGCCAGCCAGGCCCTCAAGGACGCCCAGACGGCGGCCATGAAGGCCTACGAGCAGTCCACCAAGAGCAGCAAGTAACACCGCTCGCGGTTCAGGGGCGGCCTCCTCCGGGAGGCCGCCCCTTCTGCGTGCGCGCCGCGCCGCCCGCGCCGCGCCGTGCGCGCCGCGAGGTGCGCGTTGTGGTCGTTATTCCGCCCGAATTCCAGCCACTACCTGCACCTCGCGCCCCCCGTCGGAGCCCGGGCGGCCGCTCGCGGTCGGGGAACTCAGCGCCAAAGTGACGCGCGCGGTCGGCGCGGTGCCCGGGCTCACGGCGAGGTGCGCGTTGTGGTCGTTATTCCGCTCGAGTTCCAGCCACTACGTGCACCTCGCGGCGCTTCGTCGCGTTCCGCGCATCCACTCGCGGGCGGGCGGGCTCAGCGCCACAGTGACGCGCGCGGTCGGCGCGGCGTCCGGGCTCACGGCGAGGTGCGCGTTGTGGTCGCTATTCGGCCCGAATTCCAGCCACTACGTGCACCTCGGCGCCGCGGGAGGTGCGGAACCCGCGAGGAGTGGGAGGAGCGGGCTGGGTGGGCGCGTGAGCGCGCCGGCCAGGCGAGGCGCACGAGGTGTGAGTGCGCGGGTGCGCGAAATGCGCGTTGTGGTCGCTATTCGGCCCGAATTCCAGCCACTACCTGCACCTCGGCGCCACAGGGAGCCGCCAAGTGGGCCGGGGATGCCGTGACGGGCGACTCGAACCAGGATCGGGTGGTCCCCGCCCGGCGCACTCGACCCGAGATCGCCGCCCGCGGGTTAATCACCACCGGGCGCAGCGGACGGTGTCCGACTGCGTCCGGTGACCGGGGTCGAGGTCAGCCCTTGCGGCCCTGCGTCGCCACACCTTCGATGAAGTACCGCTGGCCGAAGCCGAAGAGCAGCAGCATGGGCAACGTCACGATCAACGCCGCGACCATGACGTACTGGTAGTCACCGTGTCCACCGTTCGTCGGGCTGAACGTCGTCATGGCGTACGAGATGCCGAGCGGGACCGTGAAGCCTTCGACGCCTCCCGCGTTCAGGTAGATCAGGGCCGCCTGCAGGTTGTTCCAGCTGGCCTGGAACTCGAACAGGAAGATGATGATGAACGATGGGATGCTGAGCGGCATCGCGATCTTGGTGAACAGCTTCCAGTAGCTGGCACCGTCGAGGCGGGCGGCCTCGAACAGCTCGCGGGGGAGCCCCATGAAGAACTGCCGCTGCAGGAAGATGTAGAACGCCGAACCGAACAGATTCATGCCGAACAGCGGGATCCACGTCCCGATCAGGCCGATGTTCTTCCAGATCAGGTACTGGGGGACCATCGTCACCGCGCCCGGCAGCATCATCGTCGCCAGCACCAGGCCGAACAGCAGGGTGCGACCGGGGAACTTGAAGTACGCGAAACCGAACGCCACGATCGAGCTCGAAATCGCGACGAGACCGGCGGCGAGGACCGCGATGACGATGCTGTTGCCGATCCACGACATCAGCGGCAGCTGGTTCCAGACCTCGACGTAGTTCTGCGGCGTGAAGGTCTTCGGCCATAGCGAGTTGTCGAAGACCTCCTGCCGCGGCTTGAGGCTCGCGGCGAGCAGCCAGGCGAACGGGTAGAGGAACAGCAGGGTGAACCCGATCGCGACGATCCACAGCAGGGTCTTGCCGACGATCGACTTGGGCTTGTACCAGCGGTTTCCGACGGGCTTGTCGCCCCGACCATTGGAGGTGGTGCCCAGCTGGGCCTCCTCCAGTTCGGAGGCGAGCGGGGCCAGGGCCGCAGCAGCGGTGGACTGGGTCGCGGACGACATCACTTGTCTCCTTCGTAGTAGACGAGGCGGTTGCTGACCTTCACCTGCACGAGGGTGATGAGCAGGATGATCACGAACAGCAGCCACGCCATCGCCGCGGCGAAACCGAAGTTGAACTGGCGGAACGCCTGCTGGAAGAGGTAGACGCCGTAGAACAGGGATGAGTCCGGCGACGCGTTCGTCTGGTCTCGCCAGAACAGCAGATACGCCTGGTCGAAGACCTGCAACGCCGCGATGGTGAGGACGACCACGTTGAAGAAGATCGCCGGCGAGATCATCGGGACGGTGATCTGGAAGAACTTGCGGATCGGGCCCGCGCCATCCAGAGACGCCACCTCGTAGAGCTCCTGGGGGACGTTCTTGAGGGCCGCGAGGAAGATCACCATGGTCCCGCTGACGCCCCAGAGCGTCATCAGCACGATCGACGGCTTCACCCAGTTCGGGTCGATGAGCCACTGCGGTCCGTCGATGCCGAACAGCGCGAGGAACCGGTTGATGGCTCCCGTGTTGCCGTTCAGCAGCAGCAGGAAGATGGATGCGGTCGCGACCGCGGGCGTCATTTTCGGCAGGTAGTAGATGGTGCGGAACACGCCGGCTCCGCGTCCGACCCAGTTGAGCAGGAGCGCGAGGAGCAGCGCGAACACGATCTCGAGCGGAACGGCCATGACGGCGTAGAACAGCGTGTTTCCGAGCGACAGGCCGACCTTGGGGTCGTTGAACAGCTCGGCGTAGTTCTCGACGCCGGCTGGGCTCGCGCTGTTCGTCGCCAGGTTGTAGTTGCTGAACGAGATGTACAGGCTGTACAGCATCGCGCCGAGCGTGAACACCAGGAAGCCGATGATCCACGGGCTGATGAACAGGTAGCCCGCCATCGCTTCGCGCCGGTTGTATTTGCTCGCGCGCTTCTTCGCCGGCTTGCGGTCACCCGTCCGGGCTTTGCTGCCGGGCGATTCGGTGAGAACGGCCATCACCGACCTCCCTGCGTCGCATCATCGAGCTCGGTGATCCTCATCGCCACCCTTTCGATCCGTCCCCGCCTTCCTCGGCGGTGTGGCATCGTTACCACATAGCAGCGACTATAGGTCCTGGTGAGCGGGCCATGCAACCGCGTCCAGGCGTTTCCCGGGCGGGGACCGGGCTGCGCGGGCGCGGACCCGTCGCGACTATGTGGGCGGTGCCGGCGGGGGAACTGCCTGTGTGAGGCGCACGGTACACCTGGCGCACGCATTCGTCCTCCCTGTCGGCGACCGCCGAAGTGCGCGTTGTGGCGGCTATTCGGCGATTTTCCAGCCACAACGAGCACCTCGGCGCCCGGATGGGTGGGAGCGGGCGGCGCAGGGTGACCGTTAGGGTGGACTTCGCCGGGCGTCCGGCGCTCCGGCGCCCGTGGGAAGGGTGTCATGATCGAGAACGACGCGGAGGGGGCTCCGCGCCGCGCCACGCTGAAGGATGTCGCGCTGGCGGCCGGCGTGTCGCAGTCGACGACATCCCGCGCGCTGAGCGGTGAGGGATACGTCGCCGCCGGGGTCCGGGAGCGCGTCGTCGCCGCCGCGGAATCGCTCGGGTACGTGCCGCACGCGATGGCGCGCAGCCTCCGCAAGCAGGACAGCCGCACCATCGGCGTCCTCGTCTCCGACCTGCGCAACTCGTTCTACGCCGACCTCGCCGCCGGTGTCGCCGCGCGGGCACGCCGCGAGGGCTACACCATGATGCTGGTCGACGATCAGGGCTCGACCGAGGCCGAGATGGATGCGGCCCGCGCGTTCGTCGCCACGCGCGTCGCGGGCGTCATCGTCACGCCGCTGTCCGGTGACGTCTCCGACTACCTGATGCGCCAGCACATCCCCGTCATCGAAGCCGACCGCCAGTTCTCGGCTGGTCGCTGCGACGCCGTCATCATCGACAACGCGGGCGTCGCGAAGCGAATGACGGACCACCTGATCGACCTGGGTCACCGCCGCATCGCGCTGTTCATCGACGAGACCACGTGGACCACCGGTGGCGAGCGTGCCGCAGGCTACCGGAACTCGCTGCAGGGTTCCGGCATCGCCGCCGACCCGGCCCTGGTCATCTCGACCGGGTGGGATGCGGACGGCGCCCGCAAGTCGGCCATCGACATCCTCGCCCGCCGGGACCACCCCACCGCCATCTTCGCCGCCAACAACCTCCTCGCGGAGGGCGTGTGGAGGGCGACCAACGACCTCGGGCTGCGCATCCCCGAAGACGTCAGCGTCGTCTCGTTCGACGACTCCGAGTGGATGAGCATGGTCAGCCCCGGCATCACGGCGGTGGCGCAGGATGCGGTCTCGCTCGGCGAGACGGCGCTCGCCCGCCTCCTGGAGCGGCTGCAGGACCCGGCCGCCGAGCCGCAGACGACGGTTCTCGAGGCGCAGGTGCTCCCGCGCGGTTCGACGGCTGCGCCCCGCGCTCTGTAGCGATTCGTGGGCACACCCGTGCCCACGCCGACCGTTCCGATTCGCCGAGTGGTGACATGATGTCGCAACTCGCGGCGGATACACGCATCTACTCACGACTCGCTGTCAGCGATGGGTCTCGAGTGATCGTGACCGGAAGAGCGAGCGGACGGACTGGAAACGATCCCATATTTGCGACAGGATGGGCGCGACGAAAGGATCCGACGGTGATTTCCACCCGTGTCCCGGACGACGGCGTGCTCGTCGCGATCGACGGCGGCAACTCCAAGACGGAGGTCGTCGTGCTGGCCCGCGCGCAGGACGGGCTCGTCGAGCGGGCGCGAGCCATCGGGGCGGGAAGCGGCGCCGGGCCGGACGCCGTCGTGGCCGAGGTCGGAGCCCTGTTGCGCCAAACGGGGACGGAGCCCGCGCAGGTGAGTCGCGTATCCGCCGCTGTCGCGGGCCTTGATTTCCCGGGCGACGACGTCGGGTATCGCACCGCCCTCAGCGGGTTGTTTCCGCACGCGCAGGTCGACGTCATGGGGGATGCAGTCGCTGTATTGGAGGCGGGGGCGGGATCCGGCCACGCGCTCGCGATCGTCTGCGGCGCCGGCCTCAACGCGGTGGCGCGCGGCCCCCTCGGCGTGGCGACCGTGCCCGCACTCGGCTGGGCGAGCGGCGACGGCGGAGGCGGCGACGAGCTGGGCCGCGCGGCGGTCCGGGCCGCCGCCCGCGCCGAAGACGGCCGAGGGCCCGCTACGACGTTGCGAGCGCTGGTTCTGACCGAGACGGAGGCCGCCGACACCGTCGAGCTCGCTCGGAGCATCCGCGACGGCCGGGTTTCGATGCGGCAGGTGGGGGCGCTGGCCGCGATCGTGGCGCGTGCCGCTGCCGACGGCGACGCGGTGGCAGGCAACCTGATCGCGCATGCGGCCTCGGAGGCACTCCTGCTCGCCGGTGTCGTGGCGCGCGGCGCCTGGGGCGCGGAGGCGAGCGTCCCGCCGGGGACGCCCGCCGTGCTCGCAGGCGGCGTGTTCTCCGACCCGGCCTTCCGCGCACACGTGTCCGACGGGCTGCGAGATCTCGGCTTCGACCCGCACCCGCTGGAGTTCCGCCCGGTCGACGGCATCGTCCGCACCCTCCGCGAGAGCGCGTCCGGACAGGCCGGCCCATCGACCCGGGCCGCGGCGGAGCCCGACACCCCGGACGCCGCTCCGTGACGGCCCAACGCCGCCCATCTCATCCCGACACCCCCGACACCCCCGAAAGGTCCCGCACATGAAGGTCACGGTCATCGGCGCCGGTTCCACCTACACACCCGAGCTCGTCTCTGGCCTGTGGAACGAGCGCGAGCGCCTTACGGTCGACGAGCTGTGGCTCATGGATGTGGACGGGCCGCGCCTGCAGATCGTCGGCGGCATGGTGCGACGCATGCTCGCGCGGCAGGGCGCGGGGGTTCCGGTCACCCTGACGACCGACCGCACGGCCGCGATCGACGGCGCGGACGCCGTGCTCATCCAGCTGCGCGTGGGCGGTCAGCTGGCACGCCTGCAGGACGAGCTCTTCCCGCTCGCCTGCGGATGCGTCGGACAGGAGACGACCGGCGCCGGCGGCCTGGCCAAGGCGCTGCGGACCGTTCCGGTCGTACTCGATATCGCCAGGGAGGCCCGGGAGCGGGCGAATCCGGACGCCTGGATCGTCGACTTCACGAATCCAGTAGGCATCAACACCCGGGCACTGCTCGACGACGGCCACAAGGCCATCGGGCTGTGCAACTTCGCGATCGGTGTCCAGCGGTGGATCGCCCGCGAGCGCGACGTGGAACCGCACCGTGTGGAGGTGGACCCGGTCGGTCTCAACCACCTGTCCTGGGTGCGCCACATCCGCGTCGACGGTGTGGATGTGCTCCCCGGGATGATCGCGGAGCGTGCCGATGAACTCGGCCGCCGCGGCGGCGTGACCGGCGAGCTCATCCGCGACCTCGGTGTGCTGCCCTCCTACTACCTCAAGTACTACTACGCCCACGACGCCACCGTCGCCGAGCTGAACGCCGCAACGCCTCGGGCGACCGTGGTGGCGGACGTGGAGCGCGAGCTGCTGCAGTTGTACGCGGACCCGGCGGTCGACACGAAGCCGCCGCAGCTGGAGGCGCGGGGCGGCGCGTTCTACAGCGAGGCGGCAACAGCGCTGCTGGCCTCGCTGGTGGCGGGTACCGGCGACAACCACGTCGTCAACGTGCGCAACAACGGACTCGTCACGGGGCTGGCCGACGACGACGTGATCGAGACGCTGTGCCGCGTGGACGAGTCGGGCGCGACGCCTCTGCCGCAGGATCCGGTCGCGCCGGAGCTGCTCGGACTGATCCAGCACGTCAGCGCGTACGAGCGGCTCGCGGCCCGCGCCGCGGTGACCGGTGACCGACGGCTGGTGCGGATGGCGCTGCTCGCGCATCCACTCGTCGGCCAGTGGGATCTGGTGACGGCGCTCGAGCGCGGACTGTTCGAGACCGGTGCAGAGTTCCTCCCGCAGTTCGCGGATGGGGCAGCGAGCGCATGAGTCGTTCCGTCGACGTCGTGGTCTACGGCGGTACGTCGGCCGGTGTGGCCGCGGCCGTCGCCGCCGCCGAGACGGGGTCACGCGTGCTGCTCGTGGAGCCGGGCCGGCACCTGGGCGGTATGACGTCCGGCGGCCTGGGCTACACGGACGTCGGCGATGTCCGTGCGCTCGGCGGGGCAGCTGCTCGCTTTCGGGCCGACGTCGCCGACCACTACGGCGTCTCCCCCGGACGCTACGCCGGCCCCGAGCCGCACGTCGCCGAGGCGATCTTCCGGCGCTGGCTGGAGCACGCTGGTGTCGAGGTGGAGTTCGGCTCACGGTTGGGGACGGTGGAGACGGCGGAGGGACGCGACGGCCGTGAACTGCGGGCGCTGTTCACGACGAGCGGCGAACGGATGGAAGCGGCCGTCTTCATCGACGCGACGTACGAAGGAGACCTGCTGGCGGCGGCGGGCGTTCCGTACCGGGTCGGTCGCGAGGACCGCTCCCTGTACGGCGAACGATTCGCCGGACGTCAGGAGCTCCTGCCCGGGATGCACAACATGCCGCCGTGGGTGTCGCCCTTCGTGGGCGACCCGACCGGTCGCGCGGAGGGAGGCATCCTGCCGCAGCTGCACGACCGCCCTCTCGCCGCGCTCGGCGCGGGCGACGGCGGGGTCATGTCGTACGGCTACCGGGTGTGCCTGACGACAGCGCCGGACCGCATCCCGTTCGACCGGCCCGCCGATTACGACGAGGCGTACTGGGAGATCGGTCGTCGGCTGTTCGCCCGTGACCGCTGCCAGGGGGTGGAGCGCACTGCGGGTGGCATGCTCGGGCTCGAACCGAATCTCCCGGGTGGGATGGCGGACGGCAACTCACTGGGTCCGGTGTCCCTGAGCGTGCTGGACGGATCGGCGTGGGAATACCCGGACGCGTCGCCGGAGCGCCGGGAGGAAATCCGGCTCCACCACGTCGCGCACACGGCCGGGTTCCTGTATTTCCTGTCGCGCGATCCCGCCGTCCCCGCGGCGATCCGGCAGGAGCTGTCGAGGTGGGGGCTGCCGCGAGGCGAATTCGCCGACACCGGTCACCTGCCGCACCAGCTGTACGTGCGCGAGGCGCGCCGGATGGTCGGCGAGCGCGTGCTCACGGAGCACGACCTGGTCGCGGGATCCATCCCGCCCGACACGATCGCGCTCGGCTCGTACCACATCGATGTCCGTGAGGTGCAGCGCGTCTGGCGCTGGGTGTACGAGCATCCGGTCCCGATCGGCACGGTGTTCACGGAGGGGTACTTGTCCGTCCCGGTGCCCGTGTACGGCATCCCGTACTCCTCGCTGCTGCCGTGCCGGAGCGACGCATCCAATCTGGTCGTCCCCGTCTGCCTGTCTGCGTCGGCGGTGGCGTTCGCCTCGGTGCGGATGGAACCCCAGTACCTGATGCTCGGGCAGGCCGCCGGTGTCGCTGCGGCGCTCGCCGCGGACTCCGGCCGGGCCGTCCACGACGTCCCGTTCGATCTGCTGGCCCGGCGCCTCAGCGATGGCGGGCAGAAGTTGGCCATCCGCTAACCACGGGATGGTACCGGTGTCAATCCCCCTGACACGACAGGATTTCGGTGGTGCGTTCAGGCACTATGTAGTTATGGGAAAACTCGTCTACGGCGCAGGACAGGAGTACGAACTCGACGACCGCGTGCTCAGTCACGTCAAGCTCGCCATCGTCGCGAAACTCCGCCGTCACGAGAGTTTCCTGCTGAACTGGGATGTTCCGGTGGAGCAGGGATCGGGTCGCGTATCCCTCTGGGTCAGTCGCGAGGTTCCGCTCGCGTTCCAGTTCAGCGGCAGCCGGCCGCCCGCGATCAACACGCAGTGGCTGGAGGCACTCATGCACACGTCCCAGCGGACAGGTGGCATGGTGATCATGCCCGAGGACGAGATCAGCCGACACATCCCCTGACCGCTCGCACCCTCCCGACGGTTCGTCAATCCCCTGACGCTTCCGGCGACTGCACCTTAACTTTGCTTGCATGGGCGATTTGGCAGCAACCGCTGTGCTGATGATGCTGCCGCGCCGTGCCCGCACGCCGGTCGCCGTCCTGGTGGACGGGGCCGTCCCGTCCTCGCTCCGGCTGGATGTGTTCGGCGGACGGGACCTGTTCGTGCGGATGCGCCGGGGGCAGGGCGCGCACGGCGTGAGTGAGCCCTTCCGCGAGCAGTCGCGTGACGACTTCCCCGTCGAGTCCGACCCCGCTGTCGTCGTCGCCTTCGACCGGTACGCCCAGGCGCGATTCGCGTGCTCGGCCTCCGTGTTCGGGGCGTCCGACGTCGTCGTGTTCGTCCCGCTCGACGGGAACGGCGAGGCACCGGACCGCATCAGCATCCCCATCCCGTCACTCGACCGGCCGTCCTGGCACCGGTTCGAGCTCGTTTCGCGCACCCGCATGGAGTGCCGCTACCGCGTCGCCGCTCCGTACGACGCCGTCCCCAGCGGAGGATCGCATGCTCTATCAGCTCGCTGAGGTCGAGCGACTGCTCGACGACGGCCCCGGCCTCTACGTGCGCTATTCGGCCGGCTTCGCAGCCGATCTGGAGGACGGCTCGTTCGACGCCGAGTCCGGACTCCCGCTCCCCGGCCTTCCGGCGTTCCCGCTGGACTGCGAGGAATGGTGGACGCTGCCCCGCGCGGAGTGGACTGCTCGCCAGATCAGCCGTCTGCCCGCTCCCCGTCATGCCCCGCAGGACGGCTCCCGCCCGGAGCGCTTCGCCTGGTTGCTGCGCGGCCGCGGCGTCGGGCACGCCCCGGACGGCGAGGTGCTCGTGGGCGACGTGGAGGTCGTGGGGCGTCTGGCCGAGTGCCTGATCGAGCAGGCCGATCGTGTGTGGGGAGCACGGTTCGAAGCCGAGCTCGGGCGGCGCGAGGCGGAACTGGTGTCGGTCGCGCATGCCTGACCCCTCTGTCACCGAGGCCGGAGAGTCCTCCCGCGTGGATGCGACCGCGGTTCTGCAACTCATCTCCGACGGCCCGTCGGGCGACACGGCCATCGTGCTGCGTCGCACGGAGGCGCCGCCGTTCATCGTGATGGGCGACGACTCCGAGGAGGGGTTCTCGCGTCTGCGCCGCGGGACGATCGCCTACGGCGTGCCCGAGTCGTACCAGGCGCTGCCGCGCGACATGATCCGTGCCGGGCACATCCTCCACGTGCGCGACGACCATCGGCCTGCCCGGGTCGACAAGGCGGGCTCGATCTTCGGCCCGGCACCCGAGAAACTGTGGGTGCCGCTGGATGACGACCTCCGGCCGTTCGAGCGGATGCGGGTGCCCATCCCGTCGCTGGAGCGCCCGGCGTTCGTGGAGTTCGCCCTGCAGAGCGACGGTGAAATGCTGGAGTACCGGCTCCACGGCGAAGCGCAACTCGGCGACGGCTACATCTGCTCGTACTGCGGGAAGCTCTGCCCGGAGAAGGAGCCGCACACCGCCGCACACGGCGTAGCAGGCCACACGCACGCGGGCGTGGCGGCGGGGCAGGAGCACGAACCGGCGCCGATGACCGGACCGCTCGAGCTGGGGCACCCGGGCTCCGGGTCTCAGCTGTGAGCCGCGCTCTGCGGCTCCTCGTCTGGCAGGTGCACGGCGGGTGGATGGACGCGTTCGTGCGCGGGCGGCACACGTACCTCCTGCCGGTGGATGCGGCGGGCGAGGGCGGCGTCGGCGCCCGCGACTGGCCTGCCACCGTGGTGGATGTGCCGGAGACCGAGCTCGCCTCGACGCCCTTCGACGCCGTGGTGTTGCAGCGCCCCGAGGAGTTCGACCGCGTCGAGCGCCTGACCGGCCGCAAGCCGGGCATCGACATCCCCGTGGTGTTCGTGGAGCACAACACGCCGCAGGAGGGCGTCCCCAATTCGCGGCATCCGCTCGCCGATCGCGACGACGTCATCATCGCCCACGTCACCCATTTCAACGCGCTGTTCTGGGACACCGGTTCGACGCGCACTGTGGTGATCGAGCACGGCGTCGTCGACTATGGCAGCTTCTACACCGGCGAGCTGCCGCGGGCGGCCGCCGTCATCAACGAGCCGGTGCGGCGCTGGCGGGTCACCGGGTCCGACCTGCTCGGCGGGTTCAGCGCGGTGGCCCCGATCGACGTGTTCGGGATGCAGGTGGATGGGCTGGCGCAGGCCCTGGGCGTCGGCGGGGACCGGGTGGTCGCGGCCGGAGACATCGAGGCCCCGCGACTGTTCTCGGAGATCGGCCGGCGGCGCGTCTACGTGCACCCGAACCGGTGGACGTCACTCGGCCTTGCGCTGCTCGAGTCGATGACGGCCGGTATGCCCGTGGTGGCCCTGGATGCGACGGATGCGCGTCGCGCGGTGGTTCCGGGTGTCGGCACGATCTCGACCGATGTCCGTGAGCTGCACGACGCCGTGCGCGCATTCGTCGACGACCCGGGGCGGGGAGCGGAAGCGGGCGGGCGCGCCCGCGAGTGGGCGCTGGAGCGCTTCGGCCTCGGGCGGTTCCAGGCCGACTGGGACGAGCTGCTCACGCGCTGGGTCGGCTGACCCGCGTCGCGGCGACGGCAACGGGTCGGTGCGTCAGTCGTCGCGCGCTTCGCGGAGCGCCTTCTCGGCTTCGCGGACGGCCCGCTGCGCGTCGGAGAGCCGATGCCGTAGCTCCCGCTCGGCGGAGCGGGTCTCGGTGAGGTCGTCCATAGTCCGCTGCAGGAGACGCTGGAGGCGTTCGCGCTCGGCCTCCAGATCGCCGCGGCGGTCCACCGTCTCGTCGAGCTCGTCGTCGACCGACTCCGCATCGCCGCGGGCGCGTTCGAGGGTCTTCTCGGCGGCGCGGACGCGGCGCTCCCGTTCGCGGCGTTCGCTCGGCGACTCGGCCGGCTCCGCGCTCGGCTCCTCGCCCGTCGAGGCGGCCGCGTCCGCATCGCTCGACTCGGCCCGCTGTGCGGCCGCTTCCTGGGCAACCTTCCGCCGCCGCCCAGGGGTCGGCGCGGGGAAGTCCTCGATCTCGACCGGCAACGCCACGGCTTCGGACACGTCGACCTGTTCGAGCCCGGTGGACTCGAGGGCGCGGACCAGCATCCCGCTGCGGACCGCCGCCGCGGCTGCCGGGTCGATCACCGCCGCCTGGAGGGTCTCTTCGACCTCGCGCTGCACTGCCGGGCTGAGGTCGAGTCCCTCCGTGGCGCGCTGGAGCAGCCGCTGCCGCTCCTGAGTGAGCGACCGGATCTCGGCCCGGTCTCGGGAGGCGAAAGCGTCGCGCATCCGTGCGCCGATCTCGAGCACGTCGCCGACCAGGTCGGGTTCGTCGCGCACCAGCGCGTTGATGGCGGATGCGGATGCGGACGGCTTCCTCAGCGCCTTGATCTGCTGGGCGGTCGGCCGGTCGGCGTCCGCGGCGGCGGCGTTCCGCTTGGCGATGAAGTCGCCTGGAGCGGCGGCGTAGAGCTCGCCGGCGACATCCCGCAGGTCCATGCCGCGAGTGTACGCGTGCGCGCCGACACCGTGGAGGCGGTCGCGGGAAGGTGCGAGCTCCTGCCACCTCGCGAACGGAGGAACCATCGGCCTAGCGGCGCCGCGGGTCCTCCGGTTCCAGCGTTCTCCTGGCGCGTCGGAGCGCATCTCCTCCGTTTCCGGTACCCGCGCGGATGCCGCCCCAGCAAACGAAAGCGGCCCGCGGAAATCCGCGGGCCGCAAACGAACGATGGGTGTCAGGCGCGCGGCACCTTGGACGCCTTCACGGCGGCGAAGTACTCGCTCGACGGGCGCAGCCAGATCAGGACGACGGCGACGACCGCCGCGGCGAACTGGAGGAAGCCGGTTCCGAAGCCGTTGATGATGTTCAGCAGCGACAGGACGGTGAGGACGGTCAGCACGATGCGTGCCCAGTTCGCGCCCCGTCGCATGAAGAACGCGAAGAGAACGAAGGCGACGGCCCAGAAGATCAGCGTGATGATGGCCCAGACGGTCGCGCCCGCGATGACCGCGTCGGCGACGCTCTGCGCGTTCACCGAGCCGCCCTGGTCGGAGTTCTGCACGGCATCGAGGAACTGCGCACGCTGGTTGCCGATGGTTGCGATCGTGATGATGCCGCTGATGACGCTGAGCACGGCAGCCGCGACGAATAGCCAGAAGGCGATGTTGACCGTACGCGGCGGCTCGGTCGGCGCGACCACCGGTACGCCTGCCGGCGACCCACTGGACGCCGGGAAGGCGGGGGGAGGCGGCGGCGCGGCGGGGTAGCCCTGGCCGGGAGCGGAAGGAGCGGAAGGAGCGGAAGGAGCGGAAGGAGCGGAAGGAGCGGAAGGAGCGGCGGGTGCGGGCGGCGGAGGGGTCGGCTCGCCAGCCCCTGCGGGTCCGGCGGGGCGCGGCGTGCTCTCGTCGTCAGGATTCGTCATGCCGCGAGACTACTCCCGCGCGGAACGGCCTGACTAGGCCTACCGGCTGGGCCGCTGGGCGGAGGGCCCTTCGGCAGAGGCGTTGGAGGGCCGCGCGGGCGGCGCCGGGGACAGCGGCTGGGTGGCGGGCCCTTCGAGTACAGTGCCGTCCGGCGCGAAGCGGGAGCCATGCAGCGGGCAGTCCCACGAGAGCTCCGCGTCGTTCCAGCGGACGACGCCGCCGAGGTGGCTGCACACCGCGGTGAGCGCGCAGGTGTTGCCGTCGACGGTCGAGACGGCGACGGGCGCGCGGCCGCGACGTCCTACCGTCCCGGTGCCTTCGGCGACCGGCTCGTCCCCGACTTCGGGGCCGGTCTCTGCGGCCGCCCATTTCGTCAGGGCTGCCTTGCCGACTTCCGCGTTCATGGCGACACCGGATGCGATGTCGCGTGGCCGGGTGACCCGGTGGTGGAGGATGCGCGACCAGTCCAGGGTCTCGCCGGTCAGATCGGCCGTGAGGGTCATCGCGGAGGCGATGGCGTTCGTCATTCCCCATTTGTCGTAACCGGTCGCCAGGTAGACCCGTCCGCGCCCGCGCGGCAACCATCCGACGAAGGGCACGCGGTTTGCGGAGCGGTAGTCCTGCGCTGCCCACCAGTGGGTGCGTTCAGCGCCGAGGAACGTGCGTTCCGCCCAGGCGGTGAGGTCGGCGATCTTCTCGGCGGGCGAGGGTGCTCGACCGGCGGGATGGCCGTTGCCGCCCACGAGGAGCAGTTCGCTGCCGTCCGCCGCGGTCGCGGTGCGCAGCGATCGCGTGGGCGAGTCCGCCGACAGGTACATCCCTCGCGGGATGTCGCCGGGTACCCGGTAGGCGGTGATGTACGAACGGTACGGCTCGACTTTGGCGAAGTAGAGCCCGCGATCGAGGATGGGCGTGCCCGTCGCGAGAATGACGAAGTCGGCGCGCGAGGTTCCGGAGGTGCTGGTGACGACGGCGGGCTTCGCGGCCGACACGTCGGTCACCCGCTCGCCCTCGACGATGCGTCCGCCGAGACGTCGGAACTCGGCGGCGAGCGCGGCGAGGACCTCCATTGGATGCACCTGCGCCTGCCCGGCGAGGATCAGGGCGCCTTCGACGGCGAACGGGAGTTCTGTGGTCCGCTCCTCCACAGCGTCGAGTCCGGCTGAGCGGGCGGCGGCGAGTTCCGCGTCCAGCTTGTCGAGCCCGTCGAGCGTGGTCGCGTAGGTGATCTCGTCGCGGATCTCGAACGGCACCCGCTGCTCTTCGAGGAAGTCGAGCAGCCAGCCCTGGCCGGCGGTGTTCCCGTCGACGTACGCGCACAGCACGGCGTCCGAGGAGTGGCGGCGGATGGAGGACAGCGTGGTGCCCTGCAGCAGACTGACCTTGCCGGTCGTGTTGCCGGTGGTGACGGCGCCCACGGTTCGTGCTTCGAGCACGAGCACGCGCATCCCGGAGCGGGTCAGCATGAGGGCGGTCGCGAGGCCGGTCAGGCCGGCGCCGACGACGATCGTGTCGTAGTGACCGTCCCACTCGAACGAGTCGGTGGCGATCGGCGGGGAGGTTTGGAGCCAGAGAGACGTCATCGGCATGACACGAGCATCCCCCGTCCGGCGCACCGGCGGAAGCGGTCGGTTCGGCTTCCGTTCGTCAGGCGAGCGAGTCGAAGTCGAACCAGAAGGCGTCGTCGTCGTCCTCGCCGGCGGCGGCGCCGGCCGAAACCGGGTCGCGGGGAATGGTGGCCGTCTCGATCCGGACGCGCGTCTGGCTGGTCACGAAGATCTCGCTGGGCGGTCGGCTCGACTGCGAGATGGTGACGAAGTCTCCGTCATCCCTGCTCGCCTGCACGATGTTGCTTTTCAGCTCCTCCACCGGAGCGCGATCGACGAAGGTGAACCTCAAGTCGTCGATATAGACGTGGAACACCTGCATTACCTCTCCCGCTTCCCGTTATCGCCCGATAGTACGCGGTGGTCAGAGTTGTACCAGTGCAGTCGTGTATCGGACGACCTCACAGCAGATCGAAGTCGACGTCCGGCAGCTCCTCTGTGCCGTGCTGGACGTAGCCGGCGCGTTGTGGTCCGAGGGCGGCGATCCTGGCCTCGAGGTCGTCGACGAAGGGGCCGTCCCGCAATTCTTCGCCCGCGAACGGCTCGTCTTCCGCCATGATCTGGCTGGCGGGTCCGAGGAGCATGAGCACCTCTCCGGTGCGGCCGCTCTCCTCGATGGCCGGTGCGCGCACTTCGGTCGAGTCGTTGTTGTGCGCGAGGGCGGCTGCGAATCGCACCAGGACATCGGCTATGTCGTCTCCCGTGAGGAGTGAACCGCTTGCGTAGTGGATTCGCTTCATCAACCATCCATACGTTCACCTGGGCGCAAGGTCAAGGTCGACTGCGAAAGCCTTGCGCGCTGAGGGTGGCGCGCGTTCACTGCGCCACATGAACGATGAGACCCGTTCCCTGACCGCCCTCGCCCTCGTCTGCACCCTGAAGCCGTCGCCCTCCGAGTCGAGCAGCCAGCTCCTCGCCCGGCAACTGTTGGACGAACTCGCGACGCACGACGTGACCGGCACGGCGGTTCGCCTGGCCGATTACGACATCAAGCCGGGTGTGGAGCTCGACGAGGGTGTCGGCGACCAGTGGCCGCACATCCGCGAGCAGATCATCGCGTCCGACATCCTCGTCATGGTCACACCGACGTGGATGGGGCACCTTTCGTCCGTCGCGCAGCGCGCGCTCGAGCGCCTCGACGCGGAGCTGTCGGAGACGGATGAGGACGGCCGTCCGCTGGTGGAGGGCAAGGTCGCGATCGTGGGCGTCGTCGGAAATGAGGATGGCGCGCACGCGATCATCGCCGATCTCTTCCAGGGCCTGAACGATGTCGGTTTCAGCATCCCGTCGCAGGGTTCGACGTACTGGAACGGCGAGGCCATGGGCTCGGTCGACTACAAGGATCTGGACGAGACGCCGGAGGCGGTCGCTAACCAGAACGCGACAGTCGCGAACAACGCGGCGCACCTGGCCCGCCTGCTCGCCACCCAGCCGTACTGATCGGTAGGGCGCAGGGTTCGCCCCGGCTAGCATGGCCGCGTGCCGGAACCGCATCCTGAGATCGTCGAGCGTCAGATCGTCGCGAGTCAGATCGTCGAGCGTCTGCGGGCCGCGGGGTGCGTGTTCGCCGAAGACGAGGCGCGGCTGCTGACCGAAGCGGCGGAGTCGCCGCGGCGGCTGGAGGAGCTCGTGTCCCGCCGCGTCGCCGGTGAGCCTCTGGAGCCGCTGCTCGGCTGGGTCGAGTTCTGCGGGCTCCGGTTGCGGGTCGTTCCCGGAGTGTTCGTCCCGCGCCGGCGCACGGAGCTGCTGGCGCGCCGAGCGGCGGGGCTCGCGCAGGCCGCGGTCGATCGCGCGGGCGCTGCCGTCGTCGTCGACCTGTGCTGCGGTGTCGGGGCGATCGGCGCGGTGGTCCGGGATGAGGTGCCCGCGGTCGACCTGTACGCCACCGATATCGACCCGGCCGCCGTGCGGTGCGCCCGCCACAACCTCCCCGCCGACCGGGTCTTCGAGGGCGATCTGTTCGTGGCCCTGCCGAGCGGGCTCCGCGGTCGCATCGACGTGCTCGCCGTGAACGCGCCGTACGTGCCGACCGCGGCGATCCCGCTGATGCCGCCGGAGGCGCGTGATCACGAGCCCGGCGTCGCGCTCGACGGGGGCGCTGACGGCCTGGATATCCACCGGCGCATCGCGGCGGAGGCGGCTGCCTGGCTGGCGCCCGGCGGCACTCTGCTGATCGAGGCGGGCGAGAAGCAGGCGGAGACGTCAGCGGCTCTGTTCGGTGCGGCGGGGCTGGTGCCGAGCATCGAATCCGACGACGAGGTGGGCGCGACCGTCGTGCTGGCCGTCGCCCCTCGCTGAGCGGCATCCCTTCCCCGCCGGGCCACGCTGGGCTACCGTGCGTCGCATGAGCACGCTCGCCGCCGCGCGGCCCATGCCGATCGACCGAGTCCGCCAGACCCTCGTCGTCGTCGGAGCGGTGGTGGCGCTGGTCGGGGCGGTCGTCGGTTCCGGCTTCGCGGGCGGCACCCCCATCCCGGAGGTCGCCGGTGGTGCTCTCGGCGCGGATGCGACGCTGCTCGCGCCCGCGGGTCCGGCCTTCGCCATCTGGTCTGTCGTCTACGCGGGTCTCGTCGCCTACGCGGTCTGGCAGGCGCTCCCCTCGCAGGCCGCCCGCGACCGGCAGCGTCGGGCCGGGTTCTGGGTGCTGGGCTCGCTGCTCCTGAACGCCGCGTGGATCCTCTCGGTGCAGGCCGGTCAGCTGACGGTCTCCGTCGTCGCGATCGTGGCCCTGCTCGTCGTGCTGATCGTGGCGTTCGTCATCCTGCGCCGGCACCCGGCGGAGTCGACCGCTGACGCGGTGCTGCTCGACGGCGTGATGGGGCTGTACCTGGGGTGGGTGATGGTCGCGACGGTCGCGAACGTCACATCCTGGCTGCAGGTGGTCGGCTTCCGGGGGTTCGGTGCGAGCCCGCACGCCTGGGCGATCGGGATGCTGGCGCTGTTCGGTGCGATCGGTTGCGCTCTGGCCGTCTGGGACCGTGGTCGCTTCGCTCCGGCGGTCGCCTCCGCCTGGGGCCTCGCCTGGATCGGCGTGTCGCGGCTGACGGGGTCGCTGCTGTCCGCTCCGGTCGCCATCACGGCGTTCGCGGCGGCGGCGCTGCTGCTGCTGGTGGCGCTCGCCGTGCGGGTGGCGCGGCCGTCACGGCCCGGCAGGCGTTAGCGTCCGGGCGGGGTCCGGGGCGCCCCTAGGCTGGTGCGATGGGCGGTGTGCTGACCGGGTTCGGGATCATCGCCTTCGTCATCCTCGTCGGCTACCTCGCGGGCCGGCTCGGGATCGGCGGGCCGACGGCGCCGTTCGTACTGAACCGCATCGCGTTCTTCGTGACGAATCCGGCCCTGCTGTTCGTCACTCTGGCCCGGGCCGACCTGCGGGTCGTCTTCTCGACGCAACTGATCGTGGCGGCGATTGCGGCGATCGTCTCGGCCGCCGTCTTCGTCGCCCTGTCGCGTGCGTTTTTCCGCCTTCCCGCACCGGAGACGACTCTCGGCGCCCTGGGCTCGGGCTACGTCAACGCCAACAACATCGGCCTCCCGGTGGCCGTGTACGTGCTCGGCAGCGCGTCGTACGTCGCGCCCGTCCTGCTGCTGCAGCTGATCGTCTTCGCTCCGATCGCGCTCACGGTGCTGGACACGACCAGCCGTGGCGCGGTCTCCGTCCGCTCGATCCTCACCCAGCCGTTCCGGAACCCGATGATCATCGCGTCCGTCCTGGGCATCCTGGTGGATGTGAGCGGACTCACCCTTCCGGACGCGGTCCTGAAGCCGTTCGAACTGCTCGGCGGGGCGGCCGTGCCGCTGGTGCTGATGGCGTTCGGGATGTCGCTGGTCGGCGCCCGTCCGCTGCAGGCGGGCGCCGGGCGCACTCCGATCGTGGCCGCGGTCGTGCTCAAGTCGGCAGTGATGCCGCTGGTCGCGTTCGTCTTCGCGCGATTCGTGTTCGGGCTCGAGGGTCAGTCGCTCTTCGCGGCGGTCGCGCTCGCTGCGCTGCCGACCGCCCAGAACGTCTACAACTTCGCCGCCCGGTACGAGCGCGGGATGGCGGTGGCACGGGATGTCGTGCTCCTGACGACCGTGTTCGCCGTGCCCGCGTTGCTGGTCGTCGCCGCGCTCCTGGCACCGTGAGCGCCGATCAGCTCCCGGTGTCGAGCGAGCGCAGGTACTCGGCGTTCCCGCGGATCGCGGGCTCGTAGCGCAGCAGGTCGGGCGTCCGGATCCCGTCGGCCGCCAGCTCCATCAGTTCCGCCACCGCGGCATCGCTGCGCCCGGCGGCGTGCAGCGACAGCGCGTGCCAGACCCGGACCGACTCGGACGCGGGGAACAGTGCCAGGGCCCGGTCCAGAGCTGCCAACGACTCGTCGAACCGGCCGAGGTTGCGCAGGGTGCTGCCGTACTGGAGCAGGCACCTCCGAAGCGTGTCGCCGTCGAGCCCGGCGTGCAGAGCGCGCTCGTAGTATCCCGCCGCCGTCTCCTCCTCGCCTGCGGTGTCGTAGGCGCCGCCGACCTCGTAGAGCACGTGCGGGTCGTCGGGATGCTCGGCGTACACCGCGAGCAGCGCCCGGATCGTCGGCGCCATATCGTCGCGGTCGCGGGCGGCGAACAGCGTGCTCAGGCGCTCCAGCAGAGCGGGATCGGTCGGCTCGGGCATCCCCCCACCCTAGTTCGGCGCCTGCACCACCTCGCGGAGCGGTGCGGGGAGCTCGTCGGCCGGCAGTGCGGAGGCGAGCACAGCGCCGTAGTGCTCCTTGCGGCCCGAGGTCGTGCCGAGAAAGCGGTGCAGCTGCTGGTCGAGAGTCCGCTCCCGCTGAGCCGGCTGTTGCTGGAACGTCCGGAACAGGCGCAAGTCGCCCTCGGCCTCCAGCACCGCCGCCGTGCGCTCGTGGCCGAGGGCGGCGAGCAGTTCCGCCTCCAGATCCGGCCGGCAGACGAACACGGCGTCGTCCGGCAGCCCCGCCCGCTCGAAGAATCGGACCTCGCCCGCGTCGCACAGGCCACGCAGCCGCAGCCCCGCTCCCTGCGGCCCCAGCTCCGCGACGAAACGCCGGACGCTCATCGCGCCTCCCATCGGGACGACCTGCACCCCGTCGCCCGCGAGGTCCACGCCCAGGAGGTCGGCTGCGGTCAGCACGGCCGCGCGGTCGCTTGCCCCCTCGACGAGGATCGCCGTTCCGTCGCCTGCCCGATCACCGGTCACGCTCACATTGTGCCCCTGACGGACCAGACGGGGCTGTCGCGGTCGAGCCTCGGCGCGTACCGTGCACGCCATGAAGATCATCATCTTTGCCGCAGGAGTGGCCGTCGGGTACGTCATCGGGACGCGCGCAGGGCGCGGCGCTTACGAGGATCTGCGCCGCAAGTGGCGCGGGTTCGCCGGGTCCGACACCGTGCAGCACGTGAAGGGCGATGTGAAGGACCTCGCCGGGCGCACCGCGTCCGACGTCGGGGGCAAGGTCAGCGAGACCGTCAGCAAGGTGACCGAGAAGGCCTCGGCCAAGATCGACCAGGTCACCGGCAAGGGCGGCTCCGACGCGGGCCCCGCCACCCCGTCGCCCGCCGTCTGATTCAGGCCCCGTCGGGCGGGTGGGACAGCAGTTCCACCCGCTCGGCGAGGTAACCCCCGAATTCGCGGGCGTCGGCGTCGTGGGCCGTCGCGCTCCACCGAACCATCGGCCTGCTGTCGCGCAGGAACAGCGGACCGGTCGTTGCGCGAAGGGCCGACACCTCCATGGGGATCGCCGGCGCGTCGAAGTTCACGGTCTCGCCGTCCCGGAAGTGCCCGCGCTGGGCCGCGGCCCGAAGCGAGCGTCGGTCCTCGGCGGACCGCGACTGGTATTGCGGGCGCCCGGGAGGCGTCGCCCGGACGAGCGATCCCGTCGCGCGGAGACTGCCCTCGGCGTCCAGAAGGAAGACCCCCAGCCGCCACACGGCGCCGATCCGACGCAGTACCGGCTCACGCCTCATCAGGAATCGCCGTCGCGCGGGGACGAACTCGGCCAGCGCCTCCTGACGCGCGGCCGCGGCTTCGAGCGTCTTGACCGCATCCTCGACGGCCGCGTGGATGCGCGCGATCGCGTCCTCGTCCGTCCCGCCGTCCACGGGACGAGCCTACGAGGCGGAGGAGGTGGCCGTGCGGATCGAGAACGAGTTGTCGTCGGTGACCAGCAGGAGCTCGATGCCGGCCTCGTGCCGCAGCACCACCAGCGCGGAGGCGTCGGTCGCGGCGACGCGCTCGACCTGGTTGAGGAAGATCCGGGCCATCTCGTCGGTGACGCGGAAATCGCGTCCGAGGGCATTGACGATGTAGCCGGAGATCGCCGGCGGACGACCGCGCAGCCCCGTCTCCTTCGCGAAATCTTCGACAGCGACATGGAAATCAGGCGTCATGGTCATCGGGGTGCTCCTTCTTTAGCATCACAGACGGTAGTCGCAGAATTCCGCGGCGCCAGGGGGTTGACGAGGGGTTAGATGGAAGACATGAAGACCTTCACCTTCCCCCGGACCGAGATCACGGCGTCGAACGTCGTCCTCGGACTCATGCGCATCTCGCCCCTCGACGACGAGCAGATCCGCACCCTCGTCCGCACCGCCCGCGACGAGGGCATCACGATGTTCGACCACGCCGATATCTACGGCGAGGAACGTCACGGCAGCGAGCGCCGCTTTGGCGACGCTGGTGCCATCCCGGCGGCCGAGCGCGACCAGGTGGTCATCCAGTCGAAGGTCGGCATCCGCGACGGCTACTTCGACTTCTCGCGCGAGCACATCCTCCGCTCGGTGGATGAGTCGCTCGCCGCACTCCGGACCGATTACCTCGACATCCTGCTGCTGCACCGTCCGGACACCCTGATCGAGCCGGACGACGTCGCGCTCGCGTTCGACGAGCTGCAGAGCGCCGGCAAGGTGCGCGCGTTCGGCGTCTCGAATCAGACGCCCGGGCAGATCGAACTGCTGCAGCGGTCGCTCTCCCAGCCGCTGGTGGCCAACCAGGTGCAGCTCAGCATCACCCACGCGCCGCTCATCGCCCAGGGAGTCGCCGCCAACATGGCCGGACTCGACCAGTCCATCTCGCGCGACAACGGCATCCTCGACTACGCCCGGCTGCACGACATCGTGCTGCAGGCCTGGTCACCGTTCCAGAAGGGCTTCTTCGACGGGGTCTTCCTCGGTGACCGCGAGAACTACGCGGAACTCAACGATGTGATCGAGGAGCTGGCCGAGAAGTACGACGTGACGCCGACCGCGATCGCCGTCGCATGGATCACCCGCCACCCGGCCGGAATGCAGGTGGTACTCGGCACGACGAACGAGCAGCGCGTCCGCGACTCGGCCGCAGGCTCCGAGATCCCCCTCACCCGACAGGAGTGGTACCGCCTGTTCACGTCGGCGGGCCACATCCTGCCGTAGCCCGTTCGGCCCCGGCAGAAAGGGAGGAGGATGCGGCAGCGCTCGCCGTGTCCTCCTCCCTTTCCCATGTGGCGGCCTTCCTGCGGCGGCGTCTCCTCCCTTTCGTAGGCCCCACGGTCGCTGCTGACCGTCTCCGTGGCCCCACCGGAAACGGAGGACGTGCGGCTGCGCGGCTCCTCGAATCGCGGACAACGGAGGAACTCGGGGGCGGAACTGGCCGCAACTCCTCCGCTTCCGGTGCGCGGGGCCCAGCCGTGGCCAGTCCGCCGCGTCGGGCTTCGCTGCAACGAACACACCCGGGGCACCGGGACGGGGGAGCCAATGGGGCCGGGTTACGTTCGAATCGTGCACGACGAACCGCTGTCGCTGCCACGCCGCCTGGCGATGGTCGCGTGGCGTGCGCGCGTCGGCGCCATCCGCTCCCGCCTTGTCCAGCCCGAGGGCAGCCGTCAGGCGTACGCCGCAGGGCGCCGCTCCCTCCGTGTGCTCCTGGTCGGGTCCGGTCCGGCCGTCGGGTGGGGGGTCCGGAGCCACGATATGGCGCTGCCCGGCGCCATCGCGCGGCAGCTGGCCGCGGCCACCGGCCGAGGCGCCGTCGTGGATGTCGTCCCGCACCCGTCGGCCGGGGTTCGGCGTCTGCCGCGACTGGTCGACGGGGCGAGGTTCGAACGCTACGATGCCGTGATCCTGAGCGGCGCCGAGGCCGATGCGGTCCGGCTCGAAGAAGCACACGCGTGGGGGGAACGCCTGCGCCGGTTGCTCACCCACGTGCGCTCGTGCGGCCCGCGCTCGGTGGTCTGGCTCGGCGCCCAGCCGCTCCGCTCCATCGCCCCGGACGACAGCTTCGCAGGCGGAGTGGCGCAGTGTCACGGAGAACGGCTCGACGCCACCGCTCGAACCGTGTGCCGCGAGACGGGCGCGCTGTACGCCCAACTCGACGCCCCCGCCCCGGATGCGTCGACGCGACACGCGCGTCGGCACCGCACCCCTGCCGACTACCTGTTCTGGGCCCGCCAGATCGTCGACGTCCTGGCTCCCGCGCTTCAGGAGCGCGAGGCGCAGCGGGCGACGCCCACCAACGATGGTGGCGACCGGGTGGATGCGATCGAGCGTCTCCAGCTCAGCCTCCGCGGTGGAGACGCCCGGCTCGACGGAATCGTGGGTACGGCCAAGCGCACGCTCGGTACCGAGATCGCCATGTTCACGGTCCTCGATGACCGGAACGAGTGGCCGCTGGCGTCGACGGGCTCCGTGCTCAGGCAGATCCCCATCGAGCAGTCGGCGTGCATCCACACCATTGAGACTCCCGACGGCATGGTCGTTCCGAACGCCGCAGAGGACGTCCGTTTCGCGGCCAACGCGCTCGTGACCGGCCCCGCCGGCTTGCGCTATTACGCCGGCTACCCCGTTGAGGCTCCGGACGGCACGCGCATCGGAGCTCTGTGCGTCTTCGGACGTTCACCGCGAGCGCGCGCCGACGGTGAGGCCGACCTGGACGTGCTCCGCGAGCTGGCGCTGCTCACGCAACGCGAGCTGTGGCGGTGGGCACCCGACGGCTGACCGGCGCCCGCCCACTCCCGTCAGCGGTCGAGTGCGGTCAGCAGGCGGTCCAGCGAGCCGCCGAGTCCCCAGCGCTCCGAGAGCGCATCGAGTGCCGCCCGCTGATCGGTCGTCGGGGAGGTCAGTCGCGCATCCACCTCGCGCAGCGGGAGGTCGCGCATCACCCCGACGACCTGCGGTGCGACCGCGAGGTAGTCGCGTGCGGCGGCGAAACGTGCCCGGGCCGCCGGCTTCATGCCGCTAGCGGAATCTTCCGCTGCGGCGATGATCCCGGCGAGATCGCCGTACTCGGCGAGCAGCGCTGCGGCGGTCTTCTCGCCGATGCCGGCGACGCCGGGGAGGCCGTCGGAGGAGTCGCCGCGCATTGCCGCGAAGTCGGCGTACTGGTCGGCCCGGACCCCGTACTTCCGCTCGAGGACGTCGCCGGTGACCAGCTCCAGGTTGCTCATGCCGCGAGCGGTATAGATGATGCGCACCTTGCGCGCGTCGTCGACGAGCTGGAACAGGTCCCGGTCGCCGGTCACCACATCCACCGGCCCCTCACCGTGGGTCGCAAGCGTCCCGATGACGTCGTCGGCCTCGGCGAGAGAAGCTCCGACGATCGGGATGCCGACGGCGTCGAGCACCTCGCGGATCACCGGAACCTGGGCGACCAGCGCCTCGGGCGTCTCCTCCACATCCACCCCGTCCGGGACGACCTTCGCCACGCGGTGCGCCTTGTAACTCGGGATGAGATCGACCCGCCAACGCGGACGCCAGTCGTCGTCCCAGCAGGCGACCAGCGCATCCGGGCTGTAGTCCGTCACGAGCTTGGCGATGATGTCCAGGAACCCGCGCACCGCGTTGATGGGGGAGCCGTCCGGAGCCTTCACCGTGTCAGGCACGCCGTAGAACGCGCGGAAGTAGAGGGAGGCGCTGTCGAGCAGCATCGTTCGGCCGGTCACGCCCCCGATCCTGCCACTGTCGGGGGGTGCGCCGGAATGCCCTCGCCGCGTGGCGCTCCCGGACGCTAGGGTCGCGCTATGGCCGGAACCCTCTCCGTCGAGCGCGCCCTGCAGATCCGCGCCACCCGCGACCAGCTCCTCCCGCACATCGCGCGGCTGCCCGAGTGGACGCAATGGTCGCCCTGGGAGGACCTCGATCCCGACCTCAGCCGCGACTACACGGGAGAGCCCGGCGCGATCGGCTCGACCTACGCGTGGTCCGGCAATCGCAAGGCCGGGTCCGGCAGGATGCGGGTGACGGCGGTGGAGGCTGACCACGTCGGCATCCACCTGGAGTTCACGCGGCCGTTCCGTTCCTCCAATGAGCTCCGCTTCATCCTGGAGCCGGACGGGGATGGGACACGGGTCACCTGGCGCATGGAGACGCCGCGGAAACTGATCTACCGCGTCATGAGCCTCGAGAAGCTGGTCGGCGGCGACTTCGAGAAAGGTCTGCGCAAGCTGAAGCAGGTGGCGGAGACGCCCTAGCGAGCGCCGCGCGAAGACCGCCCGCTAGCGTGGAGCCATGACTGCCGCCCCTCTGATCGTCTCCGCCGTCGCGGTCGTGCGCGACCGGGCAGTGCTGATGGTCACCGCACGCGGACGCGAGGTCTATTACATGCCCGGCGGGAAGGTCGATCCGGGCGAGACGGCCGCAGAGGCCGCGGCCCGCGAGGCGTTCGAGGAAGTGGCGTTGCAGTTCACGCCGGGCGACCTCGAGGAGCTGTTCGAGGTGCGGACGCAGGCGCATGGCGAGCCGGATGGCCGCCAGGTGCACATGCGGGTGTTCCGGGGCTGGACGGACGACGACCCGGTGCCGTCCGGCGAGGTGGGTGCTGTGCACTGGACGACCAGCGCCGACGCGAACCGCTGCCCGCCCGCCGGCGTGGATGTGCTCCGCCGCCTCGTCGGCCTCGGCCTGATCGACTGACGCATCACGCGGGCGGGCGTGCCGCAGCGAAGGAGATTCGAACGATTTCCGGCCGAATCTCTCGCGCCACTGCCAATCGAAGGAGATTCGGGCCTCATCCTCCTTCAACGGCACACGAGAGGGGCGGTCCGCACCGGCGGACCGCCCCTCAGACGTGACTTACGGCTGCGCGTTCCAGCCGCCGCGCGGCGGCGCCGGCCAGTGCGGGCGGGTGGAGACGACCGAGCTCACCGCGCCGGACGTCGGGTCGAGCAGCACCTCGCGCTGCTGCGGGTGGAACCAGTCGAACAGGCCGCCGAGCGAGCCGGCACGCGTGTCGAACGACGCGTCACCGATGCGGCCGGTCAGCCAGTTGTTCTCGATGAAGCGGAGGACGCTGGTCTGGTCGGTCGGCGTGTGGTCGACGCGGTTCTGCGCCGCCCAGGGCGACACGACCAGCAGCGGCAGGCGCTGGCTGGGTCCGCAGCGGTCGGCGTAGCCGCCGGCCACCTTGGTGACGCTGGTGCAGACCGTGGAGTCGACGGCCGGATCGTTCGACCCGTTCGTGACCTTCGGGGCCACATGGTCGTACCAGCCGTCCGAGTCGTCGTACGCCAGGACGACCGCCGTGCTCGACCAGCTGCTCGACTTCTGGATGGCGTTGATCTCGTTGACGAGGAACTTCTGCTCGTCGATCGGGTCGGAGTAGCCCGCGTGACCGTCCTGAGCCTCTGGCGCCTTCAGGAACGACACCGCCGGGAGGTTGTTCCCCTTGAGCGCCGAATCGAACGAGGTCAGGTCGTACTGGTGGTTGGCCTGGTCGGTGTGCCCGATAGCCTTCACCGACGTCGGCGGGAGGTGGTGCGGGTTCGACGTGGACTTGTAGTACTGGAACGGCGAGTGGTGCGGCGAGTAGTCCTTCGGCGTCGCGCCCGCGATGTTCGCGGTGGTCGCGTCGCACTTGGCGTAGGAGCCGGTCTGGCCGTTCCACGCGGTGGTCGGCGTGAAGCCGCCCTGGAACCATCCCCACGTCACGCCCCGCGAGTTGAGCAGGTCGCCGACATTGCGGCCGGACATCCCGACGACGGCCGAGGACGCCGTGTGGTCGTTGTCCGAGCAGTCGTCGTAGGCCGGGTCGGGGTCGCCGATCACGGTTCCGACGCCCTGGGCGTTCGCCGACTGGACCGCCGTCGAGGTGGTGAGCACCGCTCCCGTCTTCGGGTCGTACGCCGTGCCCCCATGGGTCTGGCCCGAGATGAGGTTGAGCGCGCCCGGCGTCGACGGTCCGAACGTGGTGTCCCAGCTGTTGTCGCTCATGGCGTAGTTCTGCGCGTAGTTCCAGAGCCCGGTGACCGTGTTGCCGTCGTAGTAGTCCATCACGAGCCCCGGAGCCGCGTAGGCGCCGGTGCAGGTGTCGGTCTCGGTCTTCTGCACGAACTGGTCCATCTTGCCGCCGTCCACAGCCGCCTGCTCGGCGGCGTAGCTGTGGTTCTGGTCGCAGGTCACAGCCTGGCCGGAGGTGAGCCGCTTCGGCGCGTACAGGTTGGGATTGTTCGTCAGGGTTCCCGAGGTGGCGAGGGTGTTCGCCTTCGGTGTCTTCGGGGAGGCGGTGAACGGCATCCCGTCGGTGTTCGCCGCGTTCGGGTAGGTCCCGAAGTAGTGGTCGAACGAGATGTTCTCGTCGAAGATCACGACGAGGTGCTTGATCGGGGTGACGGTCTGGTCGGAGTGGTCGGCATGCTGGCCGCCGGGATAGGCGACCGCAGGCGCACCCGCGAGGATGCCGGCGCCGGCGAGCGCGGCCGCGCCCGCGAGGGCGACACCCGCGAGGGCGACGGGGGAGCGGCGCAGACGGGAGGGTCTGAACACGATTCCTTCTTCCTTTTCTTCACTGTCCCGGCACGGTCGTGACGGGTGGCCTCCACTGGCTGAACGCGCTCAGGCGAGCATGGTGCGGCCGAGCCAGTCGGAGGAGTCGCGGGCTCCGGGGAGCGCGAAGTAGTACCCGCCGCCGAACGGCTGGACGTAGTCGGTGAGCGGCTCACCGGCCAGTCGTTTCTGCACCGTGACGAATTGGCGGTCGAGGTCCTGGTTGTAGGCGACGAAGATCAGCCCCATGTCGAGATTGCCGTTCGCGTCGACGCCGCCGTCGTAGTTGTACGCGCGGCGCAGCATCCTCTCGCCCGCGGTGTCGTGGGTCCGCGGGTTGGCGAGGCGGATGTGGGCGTCCAGCTGGATGACGTCGCCGGTGGGGTCGTTCTCGAAGTGCGGGTCGTCGAATTCGTGGGACGCGGTCAGCGGGGCACCCGTGTCGCGGCGACGGCCGATCATGTTCTCCTGCTCGTGCAGGTTCACCCTGTCCCAGAACTCGACGAGCATCCGGATGACGCGGACCACGTGGTAGCTGCCTCCGGCCACCCACGCGGGCTCGCCGGCCCCGCTTCGCGCCCACACCAGGCGGGACATCTCTGCGGCGTCGGTGGTGTCGGGGTTGCTGGTGCCGTCCTTGAAGCCCATCAGGTTGCGCGGCGTTCCGCTGGGCCGCGGAGGCGAGACGAAGCCGTCCTGGCGCCAGCGCACCTGCATCCCTCCGCGAGTGGCCCGCGCGATCTCACGGACCGCATGGGTGACCGCGTCCCGGTCGGCCGCGCCGACCTGCAGCAGGAGGTCTCCGTCGCAGACCTCGCGGCGGAGGGCGTCGTCGGGGAACTCGTCCATGGTCCGCAGCCGTGCGGGTCTCGCCCCGGCCAGACCGAAGCGGTCGTCGAAGAGCGAGGCGCCGACCGAGAGGGTCACCGTGGACGAGTCCGGGAGCACGGTCGGGCCGAGCACTCCCGAGTCGCGCGGCGGGGCGGTCAGGCCGGGGTCGGGAGGCGTGCCTCCGGTGGTGAGAAAACGCGCGCGCTCCGTGATCGTTTTCAGGAGGTCGGCGAGCTCCGCCCGGGAGCCGGCGGTCACATCCAGGGCGATGAACGCCGACGCGCGTTGCTGGGGCGTGAGGATGCCCTGTTGGTGGGCTCCGTGGAACGGGATGGCGGCAGGATGCGCGACAGCCGCGGGATGGGCGGACGCGGTGGTCGCGGCGATGCCGGCTACCGCGGCCACCGCGGTCGCGGCCACCGCGGTCGCGGCGCCCGCGGCCGTCGCCTGCAGGAACCCGCGTCGGTCGATGCTGCTCACGAGTCCCTCCTCGGGTCGCAGATGGCGGCCACCGGTGCCAGGAGTTCGGCGGCGCGGCTGAGGGCCGCGTCCACCCGCTCCCGGGCGGGCCGGTCGAGGGCGGCGAGCGGTGTCCAGGTGCCGTCGGCCGCACGGTGCGACTCGACCAGCGCCTGGGCCTGCGCGAGGGCTTGTTGCGTCTCGGTCAGGGCGTCGTAACGACTCTCCAGCACCGCACGGAGAGGAGTGAGCGCTGCGATCGCACCGGAGAGGTTCGCATCGATGCCGGCGAGCTCGGTGCCGGAGCCGGCATCCGTGGCGCCGGTGAGGCCGTCCTGGATCGCGTCCTCGACGATCTCGTGCGCACGGAGGGCCACCTCGCCGGGGTCGAGCTGTGCATCGGCGAACTGCGACTGCAGCCGGGCGACTTCGTCGCCCAAGGCGCTCGCCGAGGCGGCAACGCTCGCGGACGGGGCGCCGCCCCAGAGCTGCGACTCGACGAGGTGGAAGCCGGTCAGGCCGCCGCGTGGCAGGCCGTCGAGTTCATCCCCGAGGTCGCCGAAGGAGTCGTAGGCACCTCCGAGCGTCTCGTAGGTCGTGTGTGCGGCCAGCCAATCGCGTCGTGCGGCCGATAAGTCGCCCTCCTCAGCGTCGGCCGCGACGGCGGCGACCTGGCGCTGGACGACCGGGATCCGCCCGGAGACCCAGGCGGTGTACGCCTTGGCCACCGGGATCAGGTCGTTCCGGGTGACCGGGACGATGCCCGGAGTGAGCGAGGAGTGAGGTGGTGCCTTGCCGACGATCACGGTGGGTCCGCGGGCGGGATCCGCGTCGGCGGGCAGGCAGATGAAGCGGTAGCGTCCGGCTCCGAGGGTCGCTCGGACCGTGGCATGCGCGCCGGCGCCGAGGCTCTCGAGGTCGAGGTAGACGCGCTTGCTGTCCACGGATTGCAGGTAGATCTCGATCCCGCCGACCGTCGTGTTGGTCACGGTGAAGACCTGTTGGCCTCCGTCGATCGCGGCGCCGGACCCGGTGTCGCTTCCGCTCCCGCTCCAACCGCCGCCGCAGTCGTCGATCCCGGCCGCGACCTCGAAGGCGGCTGGTGCGTTCGGCGACGTGGCGACCGGGCGCAGCACGATGGCGAGGACCGACGCGACAACCACGAGCGCGGCGATCGCCGCGAAGAACGCGGTCAGCCGGGCGCGAGTCGACATCGGCGGATGCCTCCTGTGTGGGATGGGGTGGTCCGGGCGACGCCCGGCGAGAGCGAGCCTAGAAGCGCGCCGCGAACCCCGGAGCGGCCTTCACGCGGTGTTCACCCGACCGTCACCGGACTGCCCCCAGGCGGGGGACACCTGCCCGATCCTCCGTTCGCGCCGCGAACAGGGGTAGCGGGACTTCGGTGCCCGCGGGCGCATGATGGACGGGTCGGAAGGGGTGCCATGCGCGAGGCCTGCTGCCCGCAGTGCCGGGGCGTCGCGCGGCTGGTGCGCAACCCCTACTACGGCGCCGGTCTGGCGGTGCACGCCGATCTGCTGGTGTGCCAGGCGTGCGGGTACTCCGGTTTCGCCGACAACCCGGAGGAAGGCGGCTCGGCCGGTTTCGTCGACATCGCGGACGACGGGCCGCTCCGCCGCTTTCTGAGGAAGATCGCCAGTCGCCGACGCGGCTAGCGGATCCGCACCCGCCCCTGCTGCCACATCCGCGCCGCCGTCACGCGCGGGTTCGCCTGCTCATCCGCATCCACCCCGAGCGCCGTGTACAGGCGCGCGAGCATCGTCTCGACCGCACGAACGCTGGTGCCGCGCTCGACGGCGATCCGCCGGGTGGAGGCGCCGGATGCGACCAGGCGGAGCACCTCGGCCTGGGCGCGCGTGACGGTGCGGATGTCGCCGGCCGGTTCCGCGGTGTGGTGCTCGCCACCGACGATCGCGGCGTCGACCGCCGCGACCAGGACGTCAACATCCTTCACTTGTGACTTGACCAGGTAGACGACGGACGGAGGCAGGGTGTCGTCGCCGACCGCCAGCTGTGGCGACAGATGCGACGTGAGTACGACGAGGCCGACCCACGGGAGTTCACGGTGGACGCGCCAGAGTAGTTCGGCTCCGGAGTCGCCCCCGCCGAAGTCGAGGTCGGTGACGACCGCGTTGGGCTCCACCTGCAGGATGATGTTCCAGGCCTCGGCAGCGGTGACGGCCTGCGACGCCTCGATGCCCGTGGATCGGAGGGCGGACGCGACCATCGACGCAGTGAAGATGTCGTCGTCCGCGACGACGGCTCGCAGGGTGCGTGTTCGCGTGGAAATATCAGTCATTGTTTTCTGGCTCCTGGCCCTGGGTCACTGTCCCGGAGGTGGACGCCACGAGGCCCTCGACGGCGTCGAGGAGTTGGGTGAGGGGGATGGGCTTGGTCAGGTAGCCGATCCCGGTTCCGGCGAGCTCATCGGGTCGGGTCAAGGAGCCGCTCATGACCAGTATCGGTCGAGGGCTCCCGTCGGCCCGGCGACCGAGCAGGCTGATGCATTCGCTGAGCGAATACCCGGGGATGATCGCATCCACCAGTGCAGCGGCGGGATCGCCCTCGCGGGCGGCCGCGCGCGGGTCGCCTGAGGCGGTCACCCGGTAGCCGTGGCGGGTGAGAGCCGCGTCCAGCGTGAGCCGGATCAGCGGGTCGTCGTCGACGACGAGGATGCTCACGTCTCTCCCACCCCTGTTCATGGCGGTCAGTGTAGGCCGCCCTCTCCGCCTACAATCCCTCCATGCCCCACCCGAACCGGATGCCGCGATGACGACCGCATCCGAAGCGCTGCGTCTGAACGGCCTGGACGCTCTGTTCCACGGCCACCCGGACGGTGTGTGCGTGGTCGACGTGGCGGGGACGTTCGTCGAGTGCAACACGGCGCTGGTCGAGCTGACAGGCTATTCTGCGGAGGACTTGGACGGGATGACGTTCTCGCGGCTCCTGCATCCCGACGACGTGGACGCGACCATGGCGCGGTTCCGGGAGACGGTCGGCGGTGAGAATCGGCGCTACGTGACCCGGATCGTGACTCCCGACGGAGCCGTCCGCCCGTTGGATGTGACGATCATCCCGCTGCGCGGCGACGACGACGAGGTGGCCGCCGTGCTGGCCATCGCCCGCGACATCGGCGACGTGGAGCGGTCGGCGGCCGAAGCGGCGGGCAACGAGGCCCTCGTCCGCATGGCCGCGCGCATCGCCGGGTTCGCCGGCTGGTTCGTCGACGTGGAGACCGGCCGGATCGAGTGGAGCGAGGGCCTGTTCCGCCTGCTCGGGATGGAGCCGGGCCGGGTCCCGGTGGACGCGGAGGCCCTCGCACTGTTCGAGCCGCAGGACCGCAGCGCGGTGTGGCATGCGTTCGAGCGGACGATCCAGCACGGTGATCCGCTGGATCTGCACGCGACCGTCGTCGACGCCTCCGGGCGAAGGATGCACGTCCACCTCGTCGGTGAGCCGGAGCGGGACGAGAAGGGTGCCATCGTCCGCGTCCACGGCGCCTTCCACGACGTCACCGCACTGGTACGGCACCGCGAGGAGCAGCGAGCGATGGCCCGGCTGCTGAGGAGCTCCCTCGACCAGGTGCACGACGCCATCGGATTCGTCGACCGGGAGTGGCGGTTCACCTTCGCCAACTCGTGGGCTCTCCAGCTGGCGGGGATCGACGAGCGACGACTGCGCGACCACACGCTCTGGGAGATGTTCCCGAGCTCGCTGGGGAGCCCGTTCGAGAAGATCTACCGGGACGCGATGGACAACGCCACCGTGGGCACCGCTCGGGCGTTCGTACCCGACTGGGGCTGCTGGTTCGAGGTGGACGCTCATCCCACCGAGGAAGGCATCGCGATCATCGTCCGCGATGTCACCGACGATCAGCTGGCCCGCGAGAAGCTGGAGGAGTACACCCGGCGGGTGGCGTCGCAGGCGGCTCTGCTGGACGCCGCGCGCGACGCGATCATCGTCCGCGATCTCCAGGGCGTCGTGCGCTACTGGAACGGCGGGGCGGAGACGATCTACGGCATCTCTGCTGAGGAGGCGGTCGGGCGGTCGATCCGTGAGCTGCTGTACGACGACCCGCGGGAGTTCGACGACGCCGCCGCGGCCCTGCTCCGTGACGGCTTCTGGGTGGGCGAGCTGCGGCAGCGCCGTGCCGATGGCTCCCTGATCGTCGCGGACTGCCGCTGGCAGCTGTCCCGCGGGGAGGACGGTCAGGTGACGGTCTTCGCGGTGAACTCGGATATCACCGAGCAGCGGCTCGAGCAGGAGCGGCGCATCCGTGCCCAGCGGCTCGAGAGCCTGGGGACGCTCGCGGGCGGAATCGCGCACGACCTTAACAACGTGCTCACGCCCATCCTGATGTCGGTTCAACTGCTGCGCCAGGACGAGCAGGATGCCCGCAAGCGCGACATGCTGGACGCCCTGGACGCCGCAGCTCAGCGCGGCGCCGCGATGATCCGTCAGGTGCTCTCGTTCGCGCGCGGCTCGCAGGGCAGGCGCGGGCCGGTGGATGTGGTCGCGCTGCTCGGCGAGGTGGGGCGGTTCTGTGCCGAGACCCTGCCGAAGTCGATCGACCTCCGGGTGGAGTGCCCGGCGAGTCTGCCTTCCGTCTCGGGCGATGAGACCGAGCTGTTCCAGGTACTCGTCAACCTGGTGACGAACGCACGCGACGCGATGCCGGACGGGGGTGTCCTCACGATCAGCGCGAGCGAGCGGGACGGCGTCATCCGTCTCGCCGTCGGTGATACCGGTTGCGGGATGGACGAGGCGACGACCGCTCACATCCTGGAGCCGTTCTTCACGACCAAGGAGAGCGGCACGGGGCTCGGGCTGCCGACATCCGCGGCGATCGTCAAGGCGCACGGCGGCGAGCTGGACATCCAGACCACGGTCGGTGCGGGGACGACGATCGGCTTCGACGTGCCCGCGGTCACCGTGGCGGACGCCTGGACGCACCGGGAGGAGGCACCGGTGCCCGGTCCGGGACGCGGCCGTCGCGTGCTCGTCGTGGACGACGAGGCGGCCATCTGCGAGCTGGTGAGGCAGACGCTCGACCAGCGCGGGTTCGTCACAGAAGTGGCGCAAGGTCGCGAAGCGCTCGAACTCCTCACCCAGGGGCGGCGGTTCGACGCCGTCCTCACCGACGTGATGATGCCGGGCGTCCAGGGCGACGCCATCGCGCGTCGCCTCGCGGCGGAGCAGCCGCACGCGGCGGTCGTGCTGATGAGCGGGATGCTCCCCGGGCCGGGGCCGCGTGCCGCGGTCGAACGGAACGGGGCGCACTTCCTGGCGAAGCCGTTCACTCCTGCGACGTTGCTGGCGACGCTGGATGCGGCCCTCGCCGGCCGAGCGTCGTCGGGTGACGAGGGGCCCGGGTGACGGAACCGGACAGGGCACTCCTGGGCGTGCTGGAGCCAGCGCTCCGCGAGGCGATCGCCGCACTCTCGGCGCCTCAGCTGGACGTGCTCGAGCGCGCGAGGGTTTCCGCCCTGCTCGCGTCGGCGGCCGAGGAGGCGCAGAGGCTGCTGGGCGAGCTCGCGCGAGATCCGCGCATCCACCGCATCGTCGGCGCAGCGTCCTCGGCGGCGATGGCTCTCTCGCTGGCGGACGGCATCGTCCCGCTGGCCGAGGTGAGCGGGAGCCTTCAGGGGGGCCTGCGCCTGCTTGCGGCGGGATCCTGGCCACCCGAAGACCAGGATCCCGCCGAGTAGGTCGCGGCTGCGCCGACCGGGGACCGGGGGGGGGAACGGGGCGGCGCAGGTACACGACGGATCGATCATCCAAGCCGCCGCGAGCAGAACGCAATGGCGTCGAGGCGGTTCTATGCGCTCCGCGAACAGAGAAAATAGATGACGAGAGCGCTCTCCTGTGTCAGGCTTCAGACATGAAGGAATCTCACGGTGCCGAATTCGCGGAGCCGGCGTCCGTTCATGGGCCGGGCCGCGCGCCGGCGGGGATGCCTCTCACCATTCGTCTGGGCGAGCGGGAGTACGCAGCGCTGGTGAGGATCGCCCGCTCCCGCGAGACCACCGCAGCGACCCTGGTGGAGCAGCTCGTCCTTCATGCGCTCAGCAAGACCGAGGTGCCGCCGCCGGCGGACTCCCACCCGGCTCGCCGTCACACGACCTACGAAGAGGCGACAGCGGGCTTCAGCCGCGACGAGCCCGCCCACACCGCACCGGATATGTAGCGGCGGGGGACGCAAGGCGGCTGGGGCGCTCGCGTAGTTGCGCTAGCGCCACTGTCGACATACTCCCAGCGGGCGTACAGTCCCCGACGTGATCCGTCGACGGCCCGTGCAGCGCGCTGCGACGCTGCTGCTCGCCGGCGCTCTCGCCGGCGGGCTCACCAGCGCCCTCGCGGGGTGCTCCGCAGACGACGCCGCGCGCGGGAGTCTCTCCCAGTCGGCCGGAACGGCGGCTGCGACGGCGCGCTCCGCCGGGCTGGTGCTGGGTCTCCAGGAGAACGACCGTCTGATCGGAACCGTCCTCGACACGGGGCTCAGCGACGCCGCCGACAGCCTGGCACAGGAGGCGCAGACTGTCGCCACGATGACAGCCGGCGGAGGCGTCGGCGCCCGCCGCGACAGCGTGCTCGTCGACATCCGTGCGGCACAGGATGCGGTCACGTCGGCGCAGCGGGCCGTGGCCGCCGGCCGAGACGCGGGCCGTGCGCTCGATCGGCAGCGTCGCGAGCTCGACCGCCTCGCGGCCGAGCTCGACACGGCCTCCAAGCGGCTGGAAAGCCGGTGAAGGCGCTCTTCGCCGTCGCGCTCGGCGTCCTCACGGCGATCGGAGGCTTCGTCGACATCGGTGACCTCGTCACCAGCAGCGTCGTCGGCTCCCGCTTCGGACTGACGCTGACCTGGGTGGTCATCGTTGGCGTCATCGGCATCTGCCTGTTCGCCCAGATGTCCGGACGCGTTGCCGCGGTCAGCGGGCGCGCGACCTTCGAGATCATCCGCGAGCGTCTCGGTGCGCGCATGGCCCTTGCGAACTTGTCGGCGTCGTTCCTGATCAACCTGCTCACACTGGCGGCGGAGGTCGGCGGCATCGCCCTGGCCCTTCAGCTCGCCTCGAGCATCGCGCCGGTGCTGTGGTTCCCGGTGGCGGCGTTCGCGGTGTGGCTCGTGGTCTGGCGCGTGAAGTTCTCCATTCTCGAGAACGTCACCGGGATGCTCGGGCTCGCCCTCGTCGTCTTCGCCGTCGCGCTGTTCGCCCTGCATCCCGACTGGTCGTCGCTCGGTTCCCAGGTGCTGTTCCAGCCGTCTCCGCACACCGACGAGTCGGCCGGCACGTACTGGTATTACGCGGTCGCCCTGTTCGGCGCGGCGATGACGCCGTACGAGGTGTTCTTCTTCTCCTCCGGTGCGATCGAGGAGAAGTGGAAGACCAAGGACCTCGCACAGTCCCGCATCAATGTGCTCGTCGGCTTCCCGCTCGGCGGTCTGCTGACCCTGTCGATCGCCGCGTGCGCCGCCGTCGTGCTTCTGCCGAAGGGCATCGCGGTGGAATCGCTGTTCGAGACCGCGCTGCCGGTGGCCCAGGCGCTCGGCAAGGTCGGACTCATCGTCGCCATCCTCGGTTTCGTCGCGGCCACGTTCGGCGCAGCGCTGGAGGTGACGCTGTCGAGCGGCTACACCATCGCCCAGTTCTTCGGCTGGCCCTGGGGCAAGTTCCGGCGTCCGGCGTCGGCTTCGCGGTTCCACGTGGTGATCATCCTGTCGCTCGTGGTCGCGCTCGGCATCCTGTTCACGGGCGTCGACCCGGTGCAGGTCACCGAGTTCTCGGTCGTCTTCTCGGCCATCGCCCTGCCGCTCACCTACCTGCCGATCCTCATCGTCGCCAACGACCCGAAATACATGGGCGACAATGTGAACGGCCGGGTGACCAACTTCTTCGGGCTCATCTACCTCGGCATCATCCTGCTGGCGTCGATCGCCGCCATCCCCCTCATGATCGTGACGGGAGCAGGCGCATGACAGATCGCCGCAACCTCCCCGCGCCGCCACCCGTCGCCGGGCGCGTCCTCGACGCCGGGCTCGACCTCCTCGACCGGCAGATCCTCGACCCGAAGGGCGTGCCCGTCAGTACGGTCGACGACGTGGAGCTGACGACGCCGGACGACCCGGCCCACCTGGACCCCCAGAGGGCGCCGGTCATCTCGGCGCTGCTCACCGGTCCCATCCTGCTGACCCGCGTGTTCGGCGGTCGGCTGCCGGATTCGCGGTTCATCCGCATCCCCTGGGCCGTCGTCTCCGACCCGGACATCGTCGTCAGGGTCGGGGTCGATGCCGACTCGCTCGACGCGAGCTGGACCGAGCGGTGGATGCGCGACCACATCATCGCCCGCATACCGGGAGGCCGCCATGATCCTGAGTGACCTGCTGGGCAGTCCGGTGCTCGCTGCGTCCGGCGAGCGGCTGGGCCAGGTGGTGGACGCCCGGTTCGTCCTCGACGGTCCGCCGGACGGCATGCTGGCGGCAGCGCGACTGCATGGCCTGGTGGTGAGTCCCCACGCCCACAGCTCGTTCGACGGTTACGAGCGGACCGGGGTGGATGCGCCGGCGCTCATCGCGCGCTTCCTGCGCTGGCGGGCGCGCGGCTCCTTCCTGGTGCTGTGGACGGATCTGGAGTCGTTCACCGACGAGCTCCGTCTCCGCGCCGGTGCGACGCTCTACTCACCCCGGCTCAGTGAATCCGAGGTTTGATCGACGTTTTGTCAAGCCCTCCCCTCGAACCCACAGCGCGGGTTGCGTGGATCGCGACGGAAAGGAGTCATTATGACCACCGCACACCCCTCCGACCGGAGTTCCGCCGACCGTGACGACCACCGCTATGCGGAAACCGCTCTTCAGAAGGCCGCGCTCATCTCGGAGATCGTCTTCCTCGTCGTCGGTCTCGCCGGCTTCATCCCCGGGCTGACGACCAACTACAGCGAGCTGTCGTTCGCGGGACACGACTCCGGGGCGCTGCTGCTGGGCATCTTCCAGGTCTCGGTGCTGCACAATCTGGTGCACCTGCTCTACGGCGTGGCGGGTCTCGCGTTCGCCCGGTCGCGGAAGGGGTCGCGCAACTTCCTGATCTTCGGTGGGATCATCTACGCCGTCATCTGGGTGTATGGCCTGTTCTTCAGCGGTGACCACCCGGCGAACTTCGTGCCCGTGAACAGCGCCGACAACTGGCTCCACCTGTTCCTGGCCGTGGCGATGATCCTGCTCGGCATCTTCCTCAGCCCGCGCATGCCCAGGGTCGATCGGCCCATGGCGCGCGGGTGACGGGGCGAGGAAGTCGTGTGACGGTCGATGCGGAATACGTCCTGCCGCTGCGCTGGCAGGACGACGAGGGCCTCGCTGAACTGATCGACTACCTCACCGGTCTCCGCGAGCTGGTCGACATCACGGTGGTCGACGGGTCGGATCCCGAGCTCTTCACGGCGCACGCCGGCGCGCTGCCGCCGGGCGTGCGCCACCTCCCGGTCGAGCCGCGGCCCGGGCGCAACGGCAAGGTCGCCGGCGTCATGACCGGCATCCACACGGCACGCCACGACCGCGTCGTCATCGCGGACGACGACGTGCGCTACGACGAGGGTGCACTGCGGGCGGTGGTCGGGATGCTCGACGCAGCCGACCTGGTGCGCCCGCAGAACGTCTTCATCCCGGCTCCCTGGCACGCCCGCTGGGACACCGGGCGCAGCCTCCTGAATCGCGCCCTCGGGCACGACTACCCGGGGACGCTCGCGGTCCGGCGGCGCGTGGTGGTGGATGCGGGCGGGTACGACGGCGACGTGCTGTTCGAGAACCTGGAGCTGATCCGCACCGTGCTGGCGATCGGCGGAACGGTCATCGCGGCGGACCACATCGGGGTCGCCCGTCGTCCTCCGGAGCTTCGGCACTTCCTGCGCCAGCGGGTGCGGCAGGCATACGACGACTTCGCGCAGCCGGCGCGGCTGATCGCCGAACTGGCCCTGCTGCCGCTCGTGCTCGCGTCGCTCCGCCGCCCGCGGCGCATCATCGCCGGGGTGGTCGCCGTTGTCGCGCTCGCCGAAGTCGGGCGCCGCCGCGCGGGTGGCCGGCTGCTCTTCCCGCCGACGGCCGCGCTCTGGGCTCCCGCGTGGCTCGCGGAGCGCGCCGTCTGCGTCTGGTTCGCCGTTGGAGCCCGGATCCGCGGAGGTGTCCGCTATTCGGACGGCCGCCTGCTGCGCGCCGCCACCCCGCTGCGCATCCTCCGTCGTCGCCTCCGCCGCTGACGGCAGCACACATGCGGTGCAGGGGCAAGCGCTTGACGGGTTGCTGTCGCCCAGGTTTTCTCGAGGTATGACACCACGCATCACCCCGCGGGGGCCGGTGAGCGAGGCGCTGCTGGAGGCGCTGTCGGTCCTTCCGTCCGCTGCCTCCGATACGGTCGACCGCTTCTCCGGCCGGGCCGCGGAAGCCCTGCAGGCGCAGCCCGACCTCCTCACCGATGACGACCTCCAGCTGACCCTCTACGTGCTCTACGGCCTCCACTACGGCGACACCGTCGACGCCGACGACGAGTGGGAGTGGCATCCCGAACTCCTCCGCACCCGCCGCAGTATCGAGCGCGCGTTCGAGCGGCAGCTGCGCGACCGCGTGCCGGTCGGCGAGCTGCCCGAGCCGACCGCCGACGCCGTCGCCGCCTACCTTTTCGACCTCACGTCGGAGGACGCCGGACCGAGCCTCTCCCGCTTCCTCGCCAAGAAGGCGACCGAGGAGCAGGCGGTCGAGTTCGTCATCCAGCGCTCCATCTACACGCGCAAGGAGGCGGACCCGCACTCCTGGGCCATCCCCCGCCTGACCGGGCGTGCGAAGGCCGCGCTCGTCGAGGTCCAGTCCGACGAGTACGGCGCCGGCCGGCCGGACCGCATCCACGCGGAGATCTTCGGCCGCACCATGCGCAACCTCGGTCTGGACGACAGCTACGGCGCCTACGTGGACAACGTTCCCGCGATCACCCTCGCGTCGTTCACGATGATGTCGATGTTCGGCCTGAACCGCAGCCTCCGCGGCGCCATCACCGGCCACCTGGCCGCATTCGAGATGACTTCGTCGATCCCGAACCGGTTCTACGGCAACGGCTTCCGCCGCCTCGGCTACGACGACGACGTCACCTGGTACTACGACGAGCACGTCGAAGCGGATGCGGTGCACGAGCAGATCGCCGGTCGCGACCTGGCCGGGGGACTGGCGGAGCAGCATCCCGAACTCCTGCCCGACATCGTCTTCGGCGCGGCCGCCTGTCTCTACGTCGACGGCCTCGCCGGCCTGCACATGCTGGAGAGCTTCGAGGCGGGACGCAGCTCGCTGCGCCACCCGGTGGCGGTGCCCGCATGACCGGGCACGCGGAGCAGCCGGTCATCGTCGCCTGCCCCGACGGCCCCCTGCTCGTCCGGGGCGACATCGACCTGACGACCCCGGACGGGACCCCGATCGAGCAGCACCGCCGTACGGTGGCGCTGTGCCGGTGCGGGATCTCGACCATCAAGCCGTTCTGCGACGGCAGCCATAAAGCGGTGCACTTCCGCACCGACACCTAGACAGGAGCGCACATGTCCGACGCCACAAACACCGAAGGCGACCGCCACGACGACGACACCGTGACCGAGCAGCAGATCATCGACAAGCCCTCGCAGGCCGAGGGCGACGAGGGCGACTCCGACGCGGGATAGGGTTCCTGCATGACGACGGAAGACGGTCTCGATGTCAGCCCGGGTGACGGTCGCAGCGAGACGTCCACGCAGCGCGCCGACCGCAACTGGAACGAGCTGCTGCAGGAGTTCCGGGTGCTGCAGACCGGCACGCAGATCCTGGCGGCGTTCCTGCTGACGTTGCCCTTCCAGCAGCGGTTCACCCAGCTGGACCCGTTCGATGTCGGCGTCTACCTGGTGCTCGTGTTCCTGGCTGTCATCGTCACGCTGCTGGCGCTCTCGCCGGTGAGCCTGCACCGGCTCCTCTTCCGTCAGCGGGCGAAAGCCGAACTGGTCGGGCTCAGCAGCATCATCCTCATCGTCTGCCTGGCAGCCGCATCCTTGCTGTTCACCGGGATCGTGCTGTTCATCATGGACTTCCTGCTGGCACCGCCCGCCGGGATGATCGCGGCGGGCTGCGTCTTCGTGGTGCTCCTGGTCATCTGGGTGATCCTCCCCCTGGCTGTCCGCCGCCAGCACCGCCGCCACCCCGCCACCCCCTGACGCCTGCGCCCCTGCCTCCCGCACCCCCCGCACCCCTGCACCCGCGCCGGTGCAGGAGATTCGGCCGGCGAACCGCCCGAATCTCCCGCACGACTGCCAATCGAAGGAGATTCGCAACCCGATCTCCTTCGATAACGAGCACGCCGGCTACGGCGTCGGCATGCCGCCGGTGACCGCGAGTGTCTCGCCGAGCACGTAGCTCGACTCGGGCGACGCCAGGAAGACGTATGCCGGCGCCAATTCGGCGGGCTGGCCCGCACGGCCGATCGGCGTCTCGAGCCCGAACTCCGGGATCGCCTCCGGAAGCTGTCCCTTGCTGACCTGCAGCGGCGTCCAGATGGGGCCGGGAGCGACCGCATTCACGCGGATGCCCTTCGGCGCGAGTTGCTGCGCCAGAGCCTTCGTGAAAGCGTTGATGGCCGCCTTGGTCGTCGCGTAGTCGACCAGCTGCTCGCCCGGCTGGTAGGCCTGGATCGACGTCGTGTTGATGATCGTCGCACCGGCCGGCAAGTGCGGCAGGGCGGCGCGGGTCAGCCAGAACATCGCGTAGATGTTCGTCTTCATGGTGTGGTCGAACTGCTCGTCGTTGATGTCGGTCAGACTCTCTTGAGCGATCTGCTTGCCCGCATTGTTGACGAGGATGTCGATCCCGCCCAGCTCGTCGAGGGCGCGCGTGACGACTTCGTCGCTGAAGGCGCGCTCCTTGAGGTCGCCGGGGATGGTGACAGCGGTGCGTCCCGCATCCCGGATCAGGCCGGCGATGCGCTGGGCGTCCTCCTCCTCGTCCGGAAGGTAGACGATCGCGACGTCGGCACCTTCGCGCGCGAACGCGATGGCGGCGGCGGCGCCGATCCCGGAGTCGCCTCCGGTGACGATCGCCTTGCGCCCGGTCAGGCGGCCGGATCCGACGTAGCTCTTCTCGCCCAGGTCCGCGGCGGGCTGCAGGTCGCTCTCCAGGCCCGGCTCCGGCACCTGCTTCTCGTCGGGCTTGATGGTGGGGTAACGGTCAACGGGGTTGTCGAAGGTGAACTGGTTTTCTGGCATGCCTCCACGCAATCACTGCGCGCGTGCGCGTCCAGGGGGATGCATCCCGCGCTCTCCGGGAGTAACGCCGCTTGCGTCCGGTCGTGCCCTGTGCCAGCATTGAGACGAATTGATACCGGTACCAAAAACGGATCGGTGGAGGGAGACACATGCTGGGCTTCAACGAAGAGGAATACCTGGAGCAGGTGCGGAGCACCGTCGCGCTCCGACCGCAGATCGAGGAGCTGGCCGAGCGCGTCAGCGCCGGCCGCTGGAAGAACATCTACTTCATCGGCGCGGGCGGAACCTACGCCGCTGCGCTGCCGTACGAGCGCTTCTTCCAGACGCACTCCGCGTTCCCGGTCCGCGCCGTCATCGGCAAAGAGTTCATGCTCGCGCCGGACCCGCAGTTCGGTCCGGACTCGGTCGCGATCTTCGCGTCCGTCTCGGGCACGACCGAAGACATCCTCGAGTGCGTCGAGTTCGCCCGCGAGAAGGGAGCGCTGACCATCGGGTTCACCGGCTACCCCGAGAGCCCGATCGCGTCCGCCGTCGACGAGGTGCTCCTGTCGGCACCCAAGGCGTGGCCGTTCGACGTGCAGTTCCTCACCTTCGCGGCCAAGTTCCTGTCGCTGCGCGGCGAGTTCGACGGCTACGACCGCCTGGTGAAGGACCTCGAGGCCCTCCCTGAGGCACTCATCGCCGTCACCGAGCAGGCCGACCCCATCGGACAGGCGTTCGCCGAGAAGCACGCCGACAACGACTACCACTTCCTCACCGGAGCGGGTCAGCTGTGGGGTTTCACCTACCTGTACTCGATGTGCATCCTCGAAGAGATGCAGTGGCTGAAGACCACGCGCGTGCACGCCGCCGAGTTCTTCCACGGCTCGCTCGAGCTCATCGAGAAGGACACCAGCATCATCGTGTTCGCCGGCGAGGATGAGACCCGCCCGCTCACCGACCGCGTCATCGCGTTCTCGAAGGAGTACAGCGACGACGTCACCGTGATCGACACCAAGGACTACGCGCTGCCGGGTGTGAGCGACGAGTTCCGCGGCGTCCTGGCTCCGATCGTGGTGGACGCGGTCGTCGATCGCTTCAGCAAGCACCTCGCGAAGGTGCGCGACCACTCGCTCGACCTGCGTCGCTACTACCGCGTCGTGGCGTACTGAGCGGCGACCGATGAGCACGGTGCGCGTCCTCGGTCTCGGGGACAACATCGTCGACCGCTTCGTCGACCGTGGGGTGGAGTATCCGGGAGGGAACGCCGTGAATGTCGCGGTGTTCGCCCGGCAGCTCGGCGCCGATGCGGCGTACCTGGGGGTCTTCGGCGACGATGAGCAGGGGCGCTTCGTGCGGCAGGCCATCGAGGACTGCGGGGTCGACACCTCGCGGTCCTCGGTGCGCCCGGGTCCCAACGGCGTGACCGAGATCGAGACGGTGGACGGGGAGCGGCGCTTCCTCGGCTGGAACCAGGGCGGGGTCACCATCAGCGACCCCGTGCGCCTCGGCGAGGAGGACCTGCGCTACGCATCCGGTTTCTCGCTGGTGCACTCGAGCGCGTACTCCGGCATCATCCCGGAGCTGCCGAAGCTGGCATCGACGCGGATACTGCGCTCGTACGACTTCTCGTCGGAGCCCGAGTACCGCACGAGTGAGTACTTGGAGTCTGTCGGCCCGTGGATCGACCTGGCCCTGGTCTCGCTCGGCGGACTCTCGCGCACGGACACCTGGGCGGAGTTGCGGCGCATCGCATCGCACGGCCCCTCGCTGGTTCTGGGGACACTGGGGGATGAGGGGGCCGTGCTGTTCGACGGCGATGCGTACTACTACTCCGATGCGGCGCCGGTGCCCGGTCCGTTCGTCGACACCATGGGATGCGGCGACGCGTACGTGAGCGCGTTCGTGGTTGAATTGCTCCGATCCGGCTGGCGCAGGAATGCGCGGGCCGGTGGCGCCGCAGTGCATCGGTCGATGCGGCGGGCGGCGCAGTTCGCCGCCCTCCAGTGCACGGTCGAGGGAGCGTTCGGTCACGGCCGAGCGCTCGACGAGTCGGTGCGGGTCGGCTCGCTCCCACAGGTTTCGGCGGGCGACGCGAGCTAGGGCGGAGGTCGCCCCGGATCAGGAAGGGGTGGCCATGTCCACAGAGCGGGACCACCGCATCCCCTCGCCGACGATCTCAGAGGTGGCGGCCGCGGCCGGCGTCGGCCGCGCGACCGTCGCCCGGACCCTCGGCGGCTACGGGTCGGTGAGCGCGAAGACGCGCGATCGGATCCTGGCCGTCGCGAAGGAGCTCGGGTACCGTCCGAATTCCATCGCCCGGAGCATGACCACCGGTGAGACGCGCACCCTCGGCGTGGTGCTGGCCGATGTCGGCAACCCGTTCTTCGCCGGTGTGCTGCGCGGGATCAGCGACGCCGCCCGCAAGGCCGACTACGACGTGCTCGTGCTGAGCACCGACGAGGATCTGCAGCTGGAGGCGGCCGCCATCGAGGTGCTCGTGGACAAGCAGGTCGACGGGATCGCCCTGGCGCCGGCGGCCGGACGCAGTGCGTCACTGCCCCATCTCGACATCGTCGCCAAGCGGGAGATCCCGCTGGTCCTCCTCGACCGCCTGGTGGACACGGTGGACGCCGACGCGGTCGTCATCAACAATCGGGAGTCGTCCCGGCAGGCCGTGATGTCGCTGATCGAGAAGGGGCACACGCGGATCGCGTTCGTGTGGGGCCCCGTCACGAACGAGCCGGCGGCCGGGGCGGACGATCTCCGCCGCATCCTCGACCACGCCCTCTGGAGCGACGGCGAGCGTCTGCTCGGGTACCTGGAGGCGCTCGAGCTTGCGGGCATCCCCTTCGACACGTCGCTGGTGACGCACGTGCTGAAGAACGAATCGCAGGCGACGCGGGCGGTGCTCGGGATGCTGTCGCTCTCCGACCCGCCGACCGCGATCTTCGCCACCGAGACGGACGCGCTCACCGGCTCCCTGCGCGCGCTGCGGCAGCGGGGGCTGCGCTGCCCGGAGGACGTCTCGCTGATCGGCTTCGACGACAGCTCCTGGGCGAGCGTCATGACGCCGCCGATGTCGGTGGTCGCCCAGCCGATGCACCAACTCGGCGAACTGACCGCCGAGTGCCTGCTCGCGCGCGTCGCGGGCAGCGAGGCGCCGGTCGCCACCCACGTCCTCGAGGCCGACCTCATCGAGCGCGACTCCGTCGCTCCCCCGCCCACGCGCCCCTAGCCCCGCCCCCTCCCTCCACGATTTGCGCCAAATCGCGGTTATGGCGCGCGTATAACCGCGATTTGGCGCAAATCGCGGAACCGCACCGTTCGGCGCTCGCGAACGCACGTGATTGGTCAGTGTTGATACCGGTACCAAAATCCCGTATAGTCATCGCAACCGGTCGCTGGACGGCCGGGATGACGATCCAAAGACGGGTCAGCGGACGAACCCGACCGCACGACCCGCACGACGGGAGATGAGCGTGAACAAGAGCAGGACCATCACGGCAGCGGCGGCGGGTGTCATGGCGCTCGCGCTCACCGCGTGCTCGTCCGGCGGCGGAGCATCCGCCGACATCACCGCCAAGCCGGACTACTCCGGCAGCATCAGCATCCTGACCGCAGCGGCGGGCGACCCGCTGGGCTCGTACTTCGAGAACCTGGTCAAGGACTACAAGAAGCTCCACCCCGACGTGAAGATCACGCTGGCGCAGGAGACGGACGACAACGCGATCAAGGACAAGGAGAAGGTCCTGATCGGGTCGCAGTCGCTCCCCGACATCTACTTCAGCTATGCCGGCAACTGGGGCGAGAACTTCGCCGCCAACGGCCTGGCCGTCGACCTCAGTTCAGTCATCGCCCCCGGCACCACGTGGGGCGACACCTTCGGCGAGGGATCGGTGAACGCCTTCAAGTACGACGGCAAGTACTACGGCATCCCGCAGTACGTCGACGGCAAGTTCATGGGCTACAACAAGAAGGTCTTCTCCGACCTCGGCCTCGACGTGCCGAAGTCGCTCGACGAGCTGATCTCCGACTGCTCGACGATCAAAGACGCCGGCTACGTGCCCATCGCGTTCGGCAACAAGGACGGCTGGCCTGGCCTGCACTACCTCGGCCAGCTCCTCGCCTACGACGTCCCGCAGAAGACGCTCGAGGCCGACCTCGTGCCGTCGACCGCGAAGTACACCGACGACGGGTACATCCAGGCCATGAAGGAGTTCCAGGAGCTGGTCACCCAGTGCACCGGCGACGCTTCGAACTCCAACGGCGTCACCTACACCACCGCCCAGCAGCAGCAGGGCACCGGCAAGGCGGCCATGTACTACCAGGAGCTCATCGAGTTCGACTCCGTGAACACCGCGGACAGCCAGCTCAACAAGGACGGCTTCGGCATCTTCCAGCTGCCTGCTGCCGAAGGCGCGAAAGGCGACACCGCGACCCTCGAGGCTGCTCCCGAGGGGTACATGATCAACAAGAAGAGCAAGAACGCCGCTCTCGCCCTCGACTTCATGAAGTTCGTCATGAACAAGAAGAACGCGACGACGCTCTCCTCCCCGCCCTACGGTCAGCCGAGCGCGGTGAAGGATGTGGTCACCGACCAGATCGCGACGCCAGCCGTCGCCGAGGGCACCAAGCTGGTGAACGACGCGAAGTCGACCGTCGTGTGGCTCGACATGGCCAACGTCCCGAGCGTCGGCGACGCGTGGGTCTCCGTCTCCGAGGGCCTCGTCTCCGGCAGCCTCACCCCCGAGGCCGCGCTGAAGGCCGTGCGACAGGCGTCCGAGAAGGCGAAATGACCACCACCCAGGCACCCCAGGCTCCCGTACGGCCGCGGCTCGACCGCGGCCGTACGGCCCCGGCCCCGGGGGACGTCGCCCCGAAGGCGGCCAAGCGGGGTGCCGGGCGCTGGCGCGGACTGGTCTGGCTCGTCCCGGCCCTGGCCGTGCTCGCCGTCTTCGTCTACTGGCCGCTCCTCCAGAACGTCGTCTTCAGCTTCCTGAAGTGGAACATCTACAGCGGCGAGCAGACGTTCGTCGGCGTGGACAACTACACCAAGCTCGCCCAGGACCCGGTGTTCTGGCAGGCACTCGGCAACAACGCCTGGTACGCGGGCATCTCGATCGTGTTCCAGGTCTTCGGCGCGCTCGTGCTCGCCGCCATCGTCGAGAGCGTCCGCAGCGAGCGCTGGCGCAAAGCGTTCCGGGCCATCTACTTCATCCCGTCGGCGATCTCACTGACCGTCGCTGGCCTGCTCTTCTACTTCATCTACCAGCCGCAGACCGGCCTGCTGAACGTCTTCCTCGACAACCTCGGCCTCGGCCAGTTCTCGCAGGCGTGGCTCGGGCACGAGGGCACGGCGATCTTCGCGATCATCGCGATGAGCCAGTGGCAGGGCTTCGGCTACAGCGTCCTGCTGTTCTCGGTGGCGCTGCAGCGCATCCCGCAGGAACTGTACGAGGCGGCGAACCTCGACGGCGTCGGCCCGATCCGCCGCTTCTTCCAGGTCTCGCTGCCGCTGGTGCGCGAGATGACCGGCCTCATGATGATCGTCACGATCTCCGGCGCCTTCCAGGTGTTCAACGAGGTCATGGTGATGACGAGCGGCGGACCGAACAACTCCAGCCAGGTGCTCGGAACGTGGCTGTACCACGCCGGGTTCGTGACCAACGACTTCGGATCGGCGGCCGCGATCGGCGTCGCCATCTTCGTCATCACCCTGCTGCTCGCTGCGGCTCAGCTCGGCTACTCGCGCAAGAGGAGAGTGGAATGGTAGTCCTCGCCCGTCTCGGCCACGGCGTCCGGGTCGCTCTCATGTGGGCGCTGCTGATCGCGCTGGCCGTCCTCGTCCTCTATCCGCTGCTGTGGATGGTGACCAACGCCCTGAAGACGAACGCCGAGCTGTTCGGCAACCCGTTCGCCCTCCCGAGCGAGTGGCTCTGGCGGAACTTCGGCAAGGCCTGGAATCAGGGCGTCGGAGACTTCGTGTTCACGAGCGTCTCGCTGACCGTCCTCGCCACGCTGATCACCGAGCTGATCAGCGCCTGGGCCGCGTACGGACTGACCCGGGTGAACATCCCGCTGAACCGTACCTTCACGGTGATCGTGCTGGCCGGCCTGATGCTGGCGCCGACCGTCGCGCTGATCCCGCTGGTGAAGCTGTTCCAGGCGTGGGGTCTGTACGACACGTTCTTCGGGCTGCTCATCCTGTACACGGCGTTCCGCATCCCCTTCACCGTCTTCCTGATGCGGGCTTACATGCTCGACCTTCCGCGGGAGGTGGATGAGGCGGCCTCGATCGACGGCGCCTCGCGCGCAGCGACGTTCTGGCGGATCATCCTGCCGATGAGCATGCCGATCGTGGCGACGACCATCGTGCTGAACGTGCTGCAGAACTGGAACGAGTACCTGTTCGCGATGATCTTCACGAGCGGCACGGGCGTGCAGACGTTGCCGGTGGGCCTCGCCGACATGATGTCGAAGAACGGCACGCAATACCCGGTGGTCTTCGCCGGGATGGTCATGGCGGCCCTGCCGATGGTGATCCTGTTCTTCCTGTGCCAGCGCTACTTCGTGCGCGGTCTCGCCGGCGGCGTGGGCAAGTAGCGGGGTGCGGACGTACCTGGAGCTCGTCCGCGTCCCCGGCGTCCTGCGCGTCACCGTCTCGCAACTGGTGGCGCGCTTCCCGCTCGGGATGCTGTCGCTGGCCGTCCTGCTGCATGTACGGCACGCGACCGGGTCGTATGCGCTCGCCGGCCTGGTGGTCGCGTGCGTGAGTGTGGGCGAGGCGGTCGCGATGCCGCTGGTGAGCCGTTCGGTTGGCGTACTGGGCATCCGGCCACCGGTATTGGCCGCCGCGCTGCTGAATGCGACCGGGATGCTGCTCCTGGCGTTCGGTCCGCCGCAGCCGGTGCTCCTGCTCGCGCTGGGGGTGATGATCGGGGCGTCCGTGCCTCCGCTCATGCCCGTCGTGCGCGCGCTGTATCCGAGGCTCGTGCCGCGGCGGACGGTGCCCGCCCTGTTCGCGCTCGACACCTCAGCTCAGGAGCTCATCTGGATCACCGGTCCTATCGCGGCGACGCTCCTCAGCGGCGCGGTGTCGACGCAGGCGCCGCTCGTGCTCGCCGCCGGCGTAACCCTCGGCGGCACCGTCTGGTTCGTGTTGACCCCGCACATCGCGGGCGTTCGGCTGCCGCGCAGTGAGACGCGGCCGGGGATCGTCCTGCTCACCCGGGCGGTGCGGCTGGCGGCCGCAGCCAGCTGTGCGCTGATCGCGTCTTTCGCGGCGCTGGAGATCGCTCTCGTAGCCCGGTTCGACGGCAACAGCGTGTTCGCCGGGCTGGCGATCGCCGTCTCGAGCCTGGGTTCGCTGATCGGCGGGATCGCGTTCGGGCACCGCCGGATCGGCCCGCGTGGGCTCGCCGGCATCCTCGGCGGCGTCGCCGTCGCGACCGCCGCGGCCGGTCTCGTCCCGGGCATCCCGCTGCTCTACGGGGTGCTGTTCCTGTCGGGCCTCGGCTTCGCGCCGTCGCTCGCGGCCCTCTACGCCCTGGTGTCGGAGGCGCTGCCGGAGTCGTCCACGCCCGAGGCGTTCGGCTGGCTGAACACCGCGGGCCTGATCGGCGCGGCGACCGGCACCGCCGTCGCCGGCGTGCTCGGGGATGCGCTCGGCGCGGCAGGCCCCTTCATCGCTGCCACCGTCGCCTCCGTCGTCGCCGCCCTGCTGCCGATCACCCCAGGCCTTCGGCCGAAACGCGCGTTACCGCCGGCCTGACCCGGACCTCACCCGGTCGAGCGTCGTCGCGGGAGACTCGCCGTACTCGGACCGATAACGCCGGGAGAAGCGGTCGAGGTCGGCGAACCCCCAGCGCGCGGCCAGGTCGGTGAGATCGGTCGATGCGGCGTCCGACGCCAGCAGGTCGGTCTGCGCCGCGGAGAGCCGCGCCCGGAGGAGGTAGTCGCGCGCCGTCGTCCCCTGATGCGCCCGGAACGCCGCGTTCAGCTGGGTGATGGTCGTACCCGCTGCCCCGGCGATGTCCGTGACCGTGATCGGCAGCGAGGCATGGTCGTCGATGAATTGGCGGGCGAGTCGATGCGTCTGCACGAGACCTGCAGGTGTCAGGGGCCGTTCGCGCGGGTCGGTGCTCAGGCGGAAGGACTGCAGCGCCGACATCGACAGAGAATGGAACAGGCTTGCGCGAACCAGCGGGTGGCGCATCGTGCCCGACTCCATGTACTCCGCCGCCACGGTCGCGGCGGTCATCATGTACTCCGCGTGGCGCGGGCCGGCGGTCTCGGCCGAGTCGAATACGACCGGACCCTCATGCCCGAACGCTGTGCGTGCCACATCACCGAGGATCTCCGGCGAGAGGAAGATGTTGACGACGTCGCTGTTCTCCGCGTAGCAGGTGAAGTCGTGTCCCGGGCGGATGAGGAAGGGCGCGCGCCTCCCGACACCGTGCTCCCCGTCGATGTCCCAGCGGTAGGGGCCGCTGCGGACGTTGACGATCACGAGGTCGTCGAAGTCGCCCGACGTCTCCCACTCACCGCCGATTCTGTAACGGGCGACCGAGAACGCCGAGTCGATGACCTGCTCGACCTCGAACGAGAAATCGGTCTGCGGGAGCGTGGCGAAAGCGAACCGCCCACCGGCGGCAGCCATAGCCGCATCGGCCTCCTCCGGGTCGGAGGTGTGGCTGTGCAGGCGCGTGAGATCAGCCATCGGGCCACGCTATCGCGAGCGTCTGACAGTCACGCGAGTGGGGCTCGTCGGTCAGTCGGCGTGGCCCAGCACATGGACCGGGATGCCGAACGACAGCGCGATGCAGAGAATCCCGGCGAAGAAAACCAGGCCCTGCCATGCGGGAAGCGTGTCGGCCAGGCCGAGGAGGAAGATGCCCACCAGGAACAGCAGGAAGCACAGGATGAACGCGATCACATCGCCCATGGGTCAGCTCTTCTTTCGTTTAGCGGCAGTCTCGCGGCGGTTCGCACGCTTGATCTCGTCGATCAGTTCGTCCTTGGTCATCCGGCTGCGGCCCGAGATGTCGAGCCGCTTGGCGATGTCGAGCAGGTGCGCTTTGGAGGCGTTCGCGTCGACACCCTCCTCGGTGGGGGCATCGGTGTCCCGGCCGCCGGCGGCCTTGCGGTCTGAGGGACCGTTCTCGGCCTTCCGCTCCCAGTGGTCGCCGACCTTCTCGTACTCGTGCTTGAGCGCTGAGAATGCCGTCCGGTGGGCGCGCTCGCCTTCGCCATACTCCTTCACCGCCGAGTCGTGCGCCTTCGACCAGAGGGCCCGCGCGTGCTTGTCGGACCGCTCGAGGGTGGAGGGGAGCTCCTCTGATGCGGGCATGATCCTGTCGTACTCCTTCCGCTGCCGGTGGGGCTAGTACTTCTCCACAGCTACGCCTCTCCGTCAGGTTTTCAACGGGTCGGCCGCGCACGGCGGCCGTTCCGATCGTTCGACGGGAACCGGGATACCGTGGGGGAGTGATCGACGACCGTGACGCCTCGCCGAAACTCGACGCTGTCGTCACGGTCGATACCGCCGACACGGTCGACACGGTCGGGCCGCCGCGACCGGTTTTCGTGCTGGTGCACGGCATCGGCGTCAGTTCGCGGTACTTCGAGCGGCTCGTGCCGGCGCTCGCCGAAGAGGGGCGCGTCATCGCCGTCGACCTCCCGGGGTTCGGTAAGGCGAAGCCGATACGGCCGAAGCTGGGCCTTTCGATCGAGGAGTTCGCGGACTCGGTCGCACGGGCGATGGATCGGCTCGGCGTGTCGGATGCTGTCGTCGTCGGGCACTCCATGGGCGCGCAGGTCGCCGTCTCCCTCGCCGACCGGCGGCCGGATCTCGTCCGTGGGATCGCACTGCTCGGACCGGTCATGGCCCCTCAGGACCGCAACGCCATCAAGGCCGCCGCGCTGCTGGGGCTCGACATCTTCCGGGAGGATGCGCGCGGCAACCGCATCGTCGTCGGCGACTACCTGCACTGCGGCGTCCGCTGGTACCTTGCGACCGTGCCGGCCATGCTCACCTTCCGCACCGAGCGCGAGTTGGAGAACACCCGCGTCCCGGTTGTCGTGGTCCGCGGCGGCCGCGACCCGATCGCGCGCGACGACTGGGTCGCCCGGCTCGCGGAAGCCACCCGCGGTGCCGGCGAGGTCGTTCCCGGCGTCGCGCACCTGGTCATGCACGGGGCGCCGTGGCGCACCGCCGCGCTCATCGCCGGGCTCGTGAAGGTTCCGTCGTGACCTGTTCCGCGACGACGAGTGCCCTGACGACGCGTGCCGGGATGAGGGCGCCGGGATGAGGCGGACGCTCCTGCGCCGCGCCGGGGTCATCGTCCTCGACTACGTCTACGCGGGCCGCCACCAGCTGCGTGCGGTGTTCGACCGCGGCACGCCCGAGTCGCTGGTCGCGGGCGAAGGCGACCGCGCGCCGGTCGTGCTGCTGCCCGGCATCTACGAGACGTGGCGCTTCCTCCGTCCGCTGGCCGACCACATCCACGCGTCCGGGCACCCGGTGCACGTGGTCACCGCGTTGGAGCGGAACCGCATGTCGGTGCCGGAGGCTGCCGCACTGGTCACCCGGCATCTGCAGGAGCACGACCTCGAAGGCGTCGTCATCGTCGCGCACAGCAAGGGGGGACTGGTCGCCAAGTACCTGATGGGCATGCCCGACTCGGGCCCGCGGATCCGCTCGGCCGTGACGGTCGCCACCCCATTCGCGGGTTCGAGTCTGGCGCGGCTCATCCCCGTCCCGGCCATCCGCGCCCTCATGCCGAACACCCCTGGGCTCGTGCGGCTGGCGCTGAGCCGGGCAGTGAATGCGCAGATCGTCTCGGTCTGGGGATGGTTCGACCCCCACGTCCCGGAAGGCAGCCGCCTCGAAGGCGCCCGCAACATCGAGCTCGACGTCGGCGGCCACTTCCGTATCCTGGCCCGGCCGGAGCTGCTCGCGGTGGTGGATGAGGTGCTCGCCCCCGCGGACTGACCCCGTGCCGCGCCCCACCCGGAATGCAGGAGAATCGGTCGGTGGCGCCCCGAAACTCCTCCGATTGAGCGCCCACTGTCGCCGCGCCGAACGCCGGCGCTACGCTTCGGGCCAACGACCGGGAGGGATCATGCTGCAAAATCGCCGAATCCACCGCACCGCCGCCGTACTCGCGGCGATCCTGCTGCTCGCGGGCTGCGCCGGCACCCCGAGCGGGGCGGCCGTCGTCGGCCGGTGGGGCTCCACGTCGTCCGGTCAGCCCAACCTCGACATCCAGAGCGACGGCACTTTCTCCGGCACCGACGGCTGCAACCGCCTCAGCGGGCAGGGTCAGATCGACGGTGACGAGATCACGTTCGGGTCGATCGCATCCACGATGATGGCCTGCGAGGGCGTCGACACCTGGCTGAGCAAGGCCGCGACCGGGAACGTCTCAGGCGACTCCATGACCGTTCTGGATGACGGCGGCAGCACCATCGGGACGCTGAAGCGTTCGGGTTCCTGACCCGAGGTCACTGTCTAGCGCGGCCGAATGCTCCGTGATTAGCGTGTGCCCTGCCACGCCTGGAACGGCACACCCGGCGCGGCGGGACCAGGTGCCGTCGGAGGAGTCACGCTCATGACCATTGCAGAGTCGAAGGGACGGTCGTCGGCCGGGCAGCCGCCCACGACCGCGTACACAGGGATCAGCGACCGGACCCAGCTCAACCCGATCTTCGCCCGGCCGGGAGAGGACAGCGACCTGCCGGTCGACCGCATCCCGGACCGGGAGTCGCTGCCGGAGACCGCGTACCAGATCGTGCACGACGAATCGATGCTCGACGGCAATGCGCGCCTCAACCTGGCGACCTTCGTGGGCACGTGGATGGACGACCACGCGGCCCGCCTCTACGCCGAGTCGGCCGACAAGAACATGATCGACAAGGACGAGTACCCGCAGACCGCCGCCATCGAGACGCGCTGCTGGAAGATCATCGCCGGCCTGTGGAACGCCCCCGATCCGGAGCTGGCGATCGGAACCTCCACCATCGGTTCGTCGGAGGCGTGCATGCTCGGCGGCCTCGCGCTGAAGCGCCGCTGGCAGCAGGCGCGCCGGGCCGAGGGCAAGCCGACCGACAAGCCGAATCTGGTGATGTCGAGCGCCGTGCAGGTGTGCTGGGAGAAGTTCTGCAACTACTGGGATGTGGAAGCCCGCTACGTGCCGATCAGCGACGAGCACAAGGTGCTCGACGGCAACGACCTCGAGAAGTACGTCGACGAGAACACGATCGGTGTCGTCGCGATCATGGGCGTCACCTACACCGGGATGTACGAGCCGGTGGAGCAGATCTCCGCGGCGCTCGACCGCATCCAGGCCGACACCGGGCTGGACGTCAAGATCCACGTCGACGGAGCATCCGGCGGGATGATCGCCCCCTTCCTGCAGAAGGACCTCGCGTGGGACTTCCGGGTCGACCGCGTCGTCTCGATCAGCACCTCCGCCCACAAGTACGGCCTCGTGTACCCCGGCCTCGGCTGGGTCGTGTGGCGCACCGCGGCCGACCTCCCGGCCGACCTGGTCTTCGACGTGACGTACCTGGGCGGTCACATGCCGACCTTCGCCCTCAACTTCTCGCGGCCGGGCGCGCAGGTGCTGCTGCAGTACTACCTGTTCCTTCGGCTGGGATGGGATGGGTACTACCGCGTGCAGAAGGCGTCGCAGGATGTGGCGCTCTACCTCTCCGGCGAGATCGCCAAGATGCCCGCCTTCGAACTGTGGAACGACGGCTCGGACATCCCCGTGTTCGCGTGGCAGCTGAAGAAGGGCCACACCGACAACTGGACGCTGTACCACCTGTCCGAGCGGCTCCGCCTGAAGGGCTGGCTCATCCCGGCCTACCCCATGCCGGACGACCTCGCCGACCTGACCGTGCAGCGCATCGTCGTGCGCAACGGACTCAGCCGCAACCTGGCCGAGTCGCTCGTCCTCGACATCCGCGAGGCTGTCGACTACCTGGACCGGCTCGAGAGTCCGATGCCGGGCGAGGTCCAGGCGAGCTCCTTCACCCACTGACCGCACTCCGGGCGGACGGCAGATCCGGCGCAGTGCGCCGCACATGATCGGGAGATGACGATGACCACAACAAGCGAGCCCGGAAACACGTCGGCTCGGCAGACGCGGGCGGACGGCACAGTGGCGCCGTCGCCCGAGCACGTGAAGCCGCACCCCTTCGGCGGGGTGCCGCACAAGCCGGCGATCGGTTCGCCCGGCACCACGTCAGCCAAATTCATGAGCCTGACGCAGCTGGCCATGCTGACGGTTGTGGCCGTCGCCTCGCTGCGCAGCCTCCCCGCGATGGCCGGCTACGGCCTCGGGTCGGTGACGTTGTTCATCATCCCGGCGATCTTCTTCCTCATCCCCGTGGCGCTGGTCGCGGCAGAGCTGGCGACGGGGTGGAAGGGCGGCGTCTTCACCTGGGTGCGGATGGCGTTCGGCGAGAAGTGGGGGTTCCAGGCGATCTGGCTGCAGTGGGTGCAGAACGTCGTCTGGTATCCGACCCAGATCGCGTTCATCGCCGCGTCGCTGGCTTTCGTGTTCCTGGATCCGAACCTGGCGAACTCCGGCTTCTATACGGCGGTCGTCATCCTGGTGATCTACTGGTTCTCGACGTTCATCACGCTGCGCGGCGGGAACCTGTTCGCCAAGGTCGGTTCGTGGTCGGGACTCGCGGGCACGATCTTCCCCGGCGTCCTCCTCATCCTGTTCGGGGCGATCTGGCTCGGCACCGGGCAGACGAGCCAGACTCCGCTGGAGGCCTCGGCGATAATCCCGCCGTTCACGGGAATCGCATCCATCGTGCTGATCGTGTCGAACGTACTGGCCTACGCGGGCATGGAGGTGAACGCCGTCCACGCGAACGACCTCAAGAACCCGGGCAAGGGGTACCCGAAGACGGTGCTGATCGCATCCATCCTCATCCTGGGCATCTTCATCTTCCCGACCATCGCGATCTCGGTCGCCGTTCCGTCGTCCCAGCTGGGCCTGACCACCGGCATCAACCTGGCGTTCCAGACGTACTTCGACGCCTGGGGGATGGGATGGGCGACCCCCTGGATCTCGCTGCTGATCGCACTCGGCGCGTTCGCGTCGGTCGTGACCTGGATCGCGGGGCCGTCGCGCGGACTGCTCGCGGCAGCGCGATCCGGATACCTGCCCGTCTTTCTGCAGAAGCGGAACAAGGCAGGTGTGCAGATCGGCATCCTGAACGTGCAGGGCATCGTGGTGACGCTGCTGGCGGCGCTGTTCATCTTCGTGCCGAACATCAACACGGCGTTCATCCTGCTGGTCGACATGGCTGCGGCGCTCTACCTGGTCATGTACATGATGATGTTCGCCGCGGCGATGCGGCTGCGCCGGACCCATCCACAGGTCGTGCGCTCGTACCGGACCCCGGCCATGGGGCTCATCGCCACCATCGGGTTCATCGCGTGCTTCGCGGCATTCGCACTCGGCTTCGTGCCTCCGGAGGGTTTCGCTCAGGGGGCGCCGGGATGGGCGTATCCGCTGCTGGTCGCCGTGGTGGTGGTCATCCTCGGGGTGCCTCCGCTGATCTTCTACGCGCTGCGGCGGCCGTCGTGGGACCAGCGGAACGCGCAGGAGAGGGCGGTGTTCGACGACGTGCTCGTGAATCCGGGGTCCACCGCGCCGGAGGGCGCGACGCCGGCCGCTCCGCCGGCTGTGCCCCCGGCGGCGCCGCCGGCCGGACCGCCCACGCCCACGGCGCCCGCCTGACCGGTCCGCCCCCCCCCCCCCCCCCCGATCACTCGGGGGGAGGCGGAGCGGGCTAGGCGGCAGCGGCAGCGGAGTAGTGGCCGGCGGCCAGGTCGTCGAAGAGCGTCGGGCCGGTCGGCTCCCAGCCGAGCCGTGCGCGGGTGAGGGCGCTCGATGCGGGGATGTCGCTGGCGAAGAATGCGCCGATCCACCCGAAGTGCGCGTCCGCGTCACCCGGATCGATGGAGGCGACGGGCACCCCGACGGCAGCGCCGATCGCCTCGGCGAACTTCCGGGTGGGATTGCCCTCTTCGGCGACCGCGTGCACCACGGGCGATGCCTCCGGGTCGGCGAGGGCGAGCCGCACCAGGCGGGCCGCGTCGCTGCGGTGGACGGCCGGCCAGCGGTTCGTCCCTTCCCCGACGTAGCCGGCGACCCCCTTCTCGCGCGCGATTCCGGCGAGCACCGCCGCGAAGCCGTGGTCCCCGGCGCCGTGGACGGTCGGCGCGAACCGCAACGCCACCGGGCGAATGCCCCGGGCGGCGGCTCCGAAAGCGAGCGGTTCCACGCCTCCGCGCGGCGCGTCCGGCCCGCTGTACGGGCTCACGTCGTCTTCTGTCGAGATCCGTCCGGGCGCGACCATCGCGATCCCCGAGGCGAACAGGAGCGGCTTGCCGGTCCCGTCGAGGGCGTCGAGGAAGATCTCCATCACCGCGCGCTCGGTCGCCCCGGAGGCGGCGTAGTCGCTGAAGTCGTGCTTGAACCCCAGGTGGACGACCGCGTCGGCCGCCGACGCGGCGGCGTGCAGGGCTTCGAGGTCGTCGAGGTTCCCGGCGAAAGGCTCCGCGCCGGCGGCCCGCAGCCGCTCCGCCGACCGCTCCGACCGGGCAAGCCCGGCGACCTGGTGTCCAGCTCCGAGTAGTTCAGGGACGACGGCCGAGCCGATCCAGCCCGATGCTCCGGTAACGAATACGCGCATGTCGCGCTTCCCTTCTCCTGATGTCAGTGACTGACGTCACTTACTACCGGCAGCGTAACACTGATGTCAGCCGCTGTCATCACCGCTCGCATTCATTACACTGGCCGCATGGGACGTTGGGAGCCGGGAGCGCGCGGACGCCTCCTGCGCGCCGCCCTCGAGCTTTACGCCGACCCGGGCTTCGAGCAGACGACCGTCGCTGACATCTCCGCCCGCGCCGGAGTCACCGAGCGCACGTTCTTCCGCCATTTCGCCGACAAGCGCGAGGTGCTCTTCGACGGTTCCGCCGAGTTCCAGCAGCGAGTTCTCGACGGCGTCGCCGCCGCCCCGTCGACCGCGTCCGCTCTCGACGCGGCAGCCGCGGGCATGGACGCGGCAGCCGCATTCCTGCAGAGCACGCCGGACCTCGAGTTCCCGCGCCTTCGAGCCGCCGTGGTCGCGGCGAACCCCAGTCTTCTGGAGCGCGAGCTGCTGAAGCTGTCCACCGTGACGTCCGCCAGCTCCCGAGCGCTGCAGGACCGCGGCGCATCTGCGATGGAGGCCGCGATCGCCGCCGAGGTCGCGATGGCCGCGTTCCGGCTGGCTTTCGAGCGCTGGGTCTCCTCCCCCGGACATCCTGATCTCCGCGCCCTCGTCCGCGAGGGGATTGCGGCCTTCCGCGCCCTCGCCTGACCCCTTCTCGGGTGGTGCGGATACCGGATGTTCGCCCAAAACCCCCTGAACTGGGGCACGGTGAACGGTATGCGAATGCATGCATGTGCCGCTAGAAAGAGAGCGACGACCACCTCGCCTGCCCGAAACCGGGCGAGTCCACCTGCCCGAAACAGGTGAGCCGTGTACCCACGCGGTCGGTCATCGCTTACCCGATTTGTGCCCTTGGGGGACACGTGCTTACCCGACGCCTCTTGGCGCGCGCCCGAACGCGCCTTCTTGCCCGAAACACCCGAATCCGTCGCGCCTCTCGCGAGCGTCGTACGCTCCGCGCATCGGCGTCCGTCGCCACCGGTGTCGTGCTCGCCCTGGTGGGAGCGCTCGCGATGGGCGCACCCGCGGCCAGCGCCGCCGACCTCGGCTCGGGCGTCCTCAACCTGTCGAAGACGTCCACCGTCACGGACGCCACGCCGGGCCAGCAGTTCCTCTACACGCTCAACTTCGGGTGCTCGTCCACCACGACCGGGTGCGTGGATGCGACCATCACCGATCCGGTCCCCGCGCCGCTGGTCGTCGTCGGACAGCCGAGCGTTGTGGGCGCCGGCAGTGTCACCGCCAGCGTGACCGGCAACGTCGTGAAGGTGCAGTTCCAGGATGCGGTCCCCAACACGACTCCGGCGAGCACGGGCCTCGCCGCCGGCACCACGGGCTCGGTCCAGGTGCAGGTCATGCTTCCGGCAGCCACGCCCAAGTCGTTCGACGGGCAGACCCTCACCAACACCGGCACGTTCACCGCCTCCAACGCCACCACCGTCACGGCCTCGCGCCCGGTGACGCTTCACGTGCCCGATGTCATCGCGGCGACGGTCGGCAAGACCTGGACGCCTTCGTCCACCCAGTTCCGGCCCGGCGAGACCTCCGCCGCGACGCTGACCGTCCAGAACACCTCGAACATCGACGCCAGCGGTCTGACGGTCGTCGAGCCGGCTGATCCCTCCGCCGCGGGGGCCACCTTCCGCTTCTACGACTTCACCGGCTTCGGCCCTGTCACCTTCCCGGCGGGCGCCGACACCATCCAGGTCACCGCAGTCACCGCGGGCGGGACGGTCGACGGCCCCGCGGGCGCGACAGCGACGCTGCCCTCGGGCGTTGCGCCGTCGGATGTGATCGGCCTGCGCCTGACCTTCGGGTCGAGCACCGGCGCCACCATCGCCGCAGGCGGAGCGGCGGGAACCCTCGTCGTCACCCTCGCGCAGCGCGCCACCGACCGGAGCACGGGAGCCGGGATCGCCGCGGGCGGAACGCGCACGAACACCGTCGGCGCGAGCGTCATCACTCCGAGCGGAACGGGCCAGGCGGTTCTGGCCTCGGCGAAGCAGGTCGTCGCACCACTGACAGCGACGGTGTCGGCCGACAAGACGTTCACCGTTCCGCAGCTGCCCGCCGGGCAGAGCACCGGTGCGACCCTGACGGCGACCAACACCTCAACCGGCGTGCTCGACACGCTCACCGTCCGGGAGCCGGGTACCGGCTCCTTCTTCAGCGACAAGGTCCTCTTCGGCGGCTTCACCGGCAGCCAGGCCTGGCCGCAGGGAGCGACCGCGGGACGGGTGACCTGGTTCGTCGACCAGGGTTCGGCTCCGGGCGACTCGACCTTCGACACCGCCTCCGGACTGCCGTCGACGCCGACGCTCGCAGCAGGGCAGCACATCACCGGCTTCCTGGTGACCTACACGGGTGCGATCGCCACGGGCGCCAGTGCGGTCATCCCGTTCACCGTCACGACCACGCTCGCCGCCGGACCGGTCGCATCCGGCTTCGTCACCTACCCGAACAACGTGACTGTCGCGGGGACGAACGCCGCCGGCACCGGAACGGACGTGGCCAACGCCGACCTCGAGGTCTACTTCCCCGAGGTGGACATCAGCCTCGACAAGACCGTCTCGCCCGGCACGCTCATCCCGGGCGGCACGAGCCTGGTGCAGCTGTCGGCGCAGACGCCGGCCGGATCGAGTTCGGTGCGCCCGAACTCCATCGTCATCACCGAGCCGCAGGATCCGGCGTCCGCGTACTGGAACGCGTTCGACGCCACGGCGATCGCCCCGACCTCGGTGCCGTCCGGTTCCACTCTGACGATCGAGTACACGACCGACGGCACCACGTGGAAGACGCTGGACACGGTGGATGCGACCTCCCGGGCCGTCACCTACTACGCGGTCCTCGACGACAAGCTGCCGGCCGGAACGACTCACACCGACATCCGCGGCCTGCGCTTCACCTTCGCCGACGCTGACGGCTTCGGCCAGGCGACGAACGTGAAGCCGGCGATCGGCTTCGTGGCGCGCGGCCAGCTCCGCGACAACAGCGGCCCGACGAACCCGGGCACCTACCCGGCCGCGACGGCGTATCAGAACTGCTCTGTCGCGACCGCGACCGGCACGGTCAACGGCGGGATGCTCATCACCAGCAAGCCGGCCACCGACTGCGGCTCCGTCAGCATCCAGGCCACCACCGGCGGCCCGGGCGACGGCGGCGTGGCCGCGAGCAAGGCGTGGGACGGCGGCAAGATCCTCCAGGCGCAGTCCCGAGTCACCACGGGCGTCACTCTCGGTTGGGGCACCCAGGTGACCGGCGTCCAGTCGATGACCGTTCAGGATGCGGCGACGCCCTCCCCGCTCAGCGGCAGCGTCTTCCAGGCGTTCGACCTGACACGTATCGACGCGATCACGCCTACCCAGACGGCGGGCGCAGCCTACGACCCGCTCATCCGCTGGGACGCCGTCTCGAAGGTGGAGCTGTTCGACGGCACCAGCTGGAACGACATCACGGCCAAGGCCTGCGCGACCGTCGCCAGCTGCGACGGGACCTTCCCCGGCTACACGCTCAGCGCATCCGAGAAGTCGTCGACCCAGGGCGTACGCCTGACGTTCGTCGAGAGCCCGAATCGGGCCGCGACCATCGCCGCGACCGCTGACCCGACGGCCCCCGCCGTCGGCTCGGGAGTCGCGAGCGCCTCCGCCGGTGCCTTCCCCGGCCCGGACGCGAACTCCCGCACCCTGCACCTCGACCTGCAGTTGCGCAACAGCATCCGCAACTCCGCGATCGACGACTGGATCACCGGAACCCGCACCTACAACGTCGCTGGATCGCCCGGCGCCGTCGACAACCAGGTGGCGGTGACCTCGCGGCCGGCCACCGGCGGTTCGTTCTCCCGCCTCGCCGACGACCGCGTCCTCATCCTGGATCCGACCTTCACCACCAAGGTGACGAAGACCGCAAACCCGACCAGCATGGTGATCCCGCAGTCGGATGTGCCCGCGACGTCGTACCCGACGACCACCTACACGGAGTCGATCGAGAACACCTCGACCACGAGCACCTGGCAGCTGCGGCTGAGCGACCCGATCGACTGTCTCAACGCCGCCCAGGGTGCAGCCCCGTGCAGCTTCGACGCCTACGTCCCGGCCTCGAACCCGTTCGAGCGACTCAACCTGACCAAGATCGCGATCAACACGACGCTCGCGACCGGCGTGCAAGCGTCGCAGAGTTCCGTCTCGCTGCTGCACCGCGCGACCGACGGAACGCTCAGTGTGCAGACGCTCACGATCGCGCAGGCGGCCGCGCTCACGCCGTCTTCGCTGGCCGACGTCGTCGGCGTGAGCGTGCTGTTCCGCGGGACGAATGCGCAGGGCGTCGACGGCTCGGGAGGCAGTATCGCGCCGGGCCAGAAGGCGACCGTCACCCTGTCCACCCAGCTGCGCCCGACCACACGGTCGGGAAGCGCCGCGCTGGTGCCCGGCACGGTGAACAACACCGCGCACGGCACGCTGCACGACGACGTCTACCCGGACACCATCGCGGCGGATTCGCAGAGCGCGTCCGTCGCGCTGGCCAACGGCAACCTCCAGGTCGCCACGACCAAGGCGTTCACCCCGACGCACACACTGCAGGCCGCTCCGACCGACCCGATCCTGGTCGACCTGGGTGCCCGCTCCACCGGCACGCTGGCGCCCAAGATACTCGTCATCGAGGACTCCGCCGCCACGTTCTGGAACGCCTTCACCCTGAAATCCTTCGCGCTGCCGAACACCCCAACGAACGCCGACCGCGTGCAGGTCGACGCGCAGACCGGCCAGGGCTCGCAGGCGGTCTGGACGAGCGGCACACCGACGACCATCGCGACCGCCGCCCTGCCGGCGGGAGTGACGGCGGCTGCGGTCACGGGCCTGCGGTTCACCTACACGCGCGCCGACGGCATGGCCTTCGCCGCCAGTGCGAGCGCCGTCAACGTGCGTCTGAGCGTGTCGCTGCGCTCCTCGCTGCGGGACGGCTCGGGCCCGGTGACGTCGAGCGCCGTGACGGCGCCGATGCCCGGCGAGACCGCAGCCGGTGTGATCACCGACACCGTGCTCGCCAACGCCTCGTACAACGCGGTGAAGGCGCCGCAAGCCTCGGCGAACGCGACCTTCACCGTCGACCCGGGCACCGCCGCGATCGCCGTCGAGAAGACGAGCCCCGGCCAGGCGGCCTCCGGACGCGAGGTCAACTGGACGCTGCGCTTCAAGAACACGGGCACCGGCGTGCTGCCGAACCCCGTGGTCACCGACACGCTGCCCGCGGACGGCTCGCTTCTGTTCGTGCCCACGAACGTCCCCTCGTACAGCACGTCGACCGGCGGAACGCTGCCGACCGATGCGGCGAGCGTGACGCGCGCCTACGATGCCGCGTCGCGCAGCATCCGCTTCACCTGGCCGGCAGGCGCGCAGCTCGCGCCGGGTGAGACGTACAGCATCACCCTGTCGCTCCAGATCAAGCCGGGTCTGCCGCCCGGGTCTGCCGCCGTGAACTCGTTCGGCGTGCGAACCGATCGCACGCTGGCGTCGAGCGGCTGCACCGCGCTCAACGCCGGCAACGGCCGCGCGGTGACCTTCGCGAACAACACGTGCTCCACCTCCAACGTGGTCACGACGCTGTCCCAGGGCTCGTTCGCCGCCTCCAAGGGTGTGAAGTCCGATACCGGCGCTTCACAGAACGTCGCGAACGCGGCTGTCCCCTGCACCGCCGACAGCGACGGCTACTACCGGTACCCGTGCGCCGCCCTCAGCGGGATCGGGCACACCGACTCGTGGAAGCTGGAGCTCACCAACGGCGGCAACGTGCCGGCGACCGCACTGACCGCCGTGGACGTGTTCCCGCACAACGGCGATGTGGGCGTCGTGGACCCGTCCCCGCGCGGCTCCGTCTACGCGCCGCGCTTCAACGGCGACCTCTCCTACCTGCCGTCGGCCGACGCGAGCGGTGCCGTGCTGAACTGGTTCGTCACCACCTCAGCGAACCCGTGCGTGAGCGAGATCACGCCCGGCGGAACCTGCCCGGCCGGTTCGTGGACCGCCGCTTCGGCGGTCGGCACCACGATCGGCGCCGCGTCGGTCACCGCGGTGAAGCTGGTGTTCGACTTCAGCAAGGCGCCGGGCGGCGTCCTGGCCGCGGGCGCATCCCTCAAGGTCACGTACACGACGACGAACGTCCCGACCACTGCCGCCGGGGACGGCAACGCTCCGGTGACCGCACCCGTAACGGGCGTGCGTGCCTGGAACTCGTTCGGCTTCTACCCGACGTACGCGTCGGGTTCGCAGCCGGCGGGGCCGCAGGAGCCCATCAAGGCCGGGGTCATCCTGACCGGCGGTCCGCTGCAGGTCACGAAGACGGTCACCGGGCCAGCCGCTCAGTACGCGCCGACGAGCTTCATCGCTAACGTCGCGTGCACGATCGACGGCGTCGCCGTCGTCCTCGGCGCGAACGCGTCGGTGACTCTCTCGAGTGCGAACGGCTACAAGGCCACTGTCGACGGCATCCCCACGGGTGCGGTCTGCCAGGTCGTGGAGCGCGGGACCACCGGCTCCTACGGCGAGTCGACGCGGACGGTCACACCGTCGTCCGTGACCATCGCCGCGGCCGACGTGGCCCGGTCGCTCAGCGCCCCGCAGACGATCGCGATCGTCAACGACTACGAGCTGACGACCCTCACGGTCGCGAAGCACGTGGACACGGCGGCGACGGCGGGAGCGTTCGGCCCGTTCTCCTTCACGGTCAGCTGTGTGTCGGCGCTCGGCGCCACGGTCCCTCTCGCCGCCGGTGACGCGTCCTTCGCGCTCACGGACGGCGGCAGCCGCACCATCGCGGGCCTGCCGGTCGGTGCAGCCTGCACCGTGACCGAGACCGACGCCGATGGCGCCACGGTCTCGCCCAACCACGTCGGGATCTCCGTCGACGGCGCCGCCGAGACGGCCGGAACGCAGGCCGTGGTGACCGTCCGTGACGACGACACCGCCGTGGTGAGCAACCACTACGCGGCAGGGACGCTGGCCGTCACCAAAACGGTCGACGGCAACGCCGCGGCCGACTACGGCGACGGACCGTTCACCCTCCACGTCGAGTGCATCTACGCGGGTACCCAGTCGCTGTTCGACGGCGACCTGACCATCGCCGGCGGGCAGACCCTGACCGTGCCAGGCGTCTTCCCGGCCGGCACGGAGTGCTCGGTCGCCGAGACCGCGAACGGGGGCGCGACCGGCACCGCCGTGAGCGCGCCGACCGTCGTCATCCCGGGTGACGACACCGGCACGGCCGTCGTGACGGTGGATGTGACCAACACGTTCTCCGCGGGCTCCGTCGAGATCACCAAGGTCCGCACCGGCGACGGCGTCGCCCGCTACGGAGACGGCCCGTTCACCGCGCAGCTCGTGTGCAGCTGGGTGAAGGACGGCGTGACGCTCACCATCCCGCTGCCGAACAGTGGCGAAGTGGTGCTGGATGCGGCCGGCGGCTACCGTGCGACGGTGACCGGACTCATCCAGGGAGCCCACTGCGATGTCACCGAGACGACGACGGGCGGGGCCACCTCGGTTGCGGTCGCACCTGCCGCCGGCGTGACCGTGCCCGCGGGGAGCCCTGCCGCGGTCACCATCACGAACACCTTCGCAACCGGTTCGGTCACGATCGACAAGAAGCGCATCGGACCGGGTGTGGCGTTGTTCGGCGCCGGCCCGTTCACCGTGCAGCTGACCTGCACGGCCGTGATCGACGGTGTCGTCACCCCGATCGACCTCGGCGCAGACGCGACACAGGAGCTCTCGAAGGCCAACGGCTACACGGCGACCGTCGACGGCATCCTGGCCGGCGCATCCTGCGTCGTCGACGAGACGGATGCGGGACTCGCCACCGCGAGCACCCTCGACCCCGCGAACGGGACCGTCACGGTCCCTGACGGCGCGGCCGCGACGGTGACGGTCACGAACACCTTCCTGATCGGCCACCTGCGCATCCTCAAGCAGGCGGACCGGGCGAGCGCCACCGTCGGCGACACGATCGTGTACACGATCCGCGTCACCAACGACGGCGCGATCGACGCCACCAACGTGAAGGTGACGGACACGTTGCCCACCGGCCTGCAGGTGCTCAGTACGGTTCCCCAGGCGACGAACGGTCCGGGCACCCTGCACTGGACCATCCCCGCGCTCGCTGCCGGAGAATCGGCGACGATGACGGTGACCACGAAGCTGATCGCCGCCACCGACACGGTGAACCGCGCCTCGGTCGAGACCCCGAGCGGACCGTGGATGGACTCGTCCGCGGCAGGCACCTGTGGTGACCCGGCCGCCTCCTGCGCGACGGTGATGGACCCGCCGCACGCGGGCCTCGCGTCCACCGGCTCGGACGTCGTCCCGGCGGCCGGATGGGCGGCGCTCGCCGCGCTGCTCGGGGGGCTCCTGATCGCGCTGAACGCGATCCGCCGCCGCCGCGGCGAACGCGGCTGACCACGCGGGCGGGTACGGGCTCACCCCGTGCCCGCCCGGTGGGATGATGTCCCGCAGGATGTCGACCGCTCCGGGATGGGGATGATCATGACCGCAGAATCGGTGGACCGGCCGGATGGTGTCCCGCACCCGCATCATCATCACGGCTGGTGGTGGAAGACGCTGCTCACGGGCCTGGCGCTGTGGATCCTGACCATTGTCGTGACCGCCACCACCCAGAACACGAACCTCGTCCCGACACTGATCCTGCTCGGCAGCTTCCTGGTCCCGTTCTGCGTCGTGCTGTTCGCCATCGAGCGCGTCACCGGGAGCATCAGCTCGCTCCAGCTCGTGCTCGCGTTCTTCGTCGGCGGCATCTTCGGTGTGCTCGGTGCCTCCCTGCTCGAGGTGAACCTGCACCAGAGCTACTGGATGTACCTGCTGGTCGGGCTGATCGAGGAGGCGGTGAAGGCCGTCCTGCTGGTCATCATCGGCTGGCGGGTCGTGCCGAAGACGGCCATGCAGGGTGCACTGCTCGGCGCGACGGTCGGCGCGGGTTTCGCCGCGTTCGAGTCGGCAGGCTACGCATTCAACGCGGCCATCACCGCGCGCGGCATCGACCTGGTCTCCCTGCTGCAGACCGAGGTGCTGCGCGCCATCCTGGCACCGGTCGGCCATGTGCTGTGGACGGCGGTGCTCGGCGCGGTGCTGTTCGGCGCGGCCCGCGGCGCCACGCGCTTCCGGTTCTCACCGTGGGTTGTCGTCACCTACGTCGGCGTCGCCATCCTCCACGGGCTGTGGGACTCGGCGAGCGACCTTGCCGCCGTGATCGCGCTCATCGTCAACGGACGGGCGTTGGAGGAGCTGGCCACCGCCGGCGGCCTCACCGCACAGACCTCGTCTGCTGTGACCGCGCTGGCCGGCATCCTGTACATCGTCGTGCTGATCGTGGTGGCCGCGGGCGGCATCCTCACTCTCTGGCTCATCCTTCGGCACTACCGCCGCGCCGAGCGCGCACGGATGGCGGAGCAGCCGATCGTCTGAGGTGCGCGTGAGTGCGCCTACTCCTCGGTGAGAGCCTCCTGCGCAGCCTTCGGCAGCTTGCGCACCTTGGCGCGGCGCTTGCGGCGGTCGGGGATCATGGACCGCATCTCCTCCAGCCGACCGAAACACAGCAGCCGGTCGCCCGACTCGAGCACCACGCCGCTGCGCGGGTTCGGGATGACGGACGTTCCGCGGTGCAGCGTCAGCACGGAGATGTCCCGCTCAGCCAGGCCCGAGTCGCGCAGCGACTTGCCGACCAGGTCCGCATTCGTGTGCACGAGCAGTTCCGCCACGCCGTAGCCCGTCGACACGCTGAGCCGCTGGCGCACGTCGATCTCGGGGAACGCGACCTGGTTGTCGATGAAGTCGATGATCGCGCCGGCCACATCCAACCCGGTCGCCCGCTCGATGCCCTCCAGCCCGGGTGAGGAGTTGACCTCCATCACGAGGGGGCCGTCCTTGCCCTCCAGCATGTCGACGCCGGCGACGCGCAATCCCATGATCTGCGCCGAGCGGACCGCCGCCTCCTCGAACTCGGGCGTCAGGGTCACCTTCTCGACGGTTCCGCCGCGGTGCACGTTCGAGCGGAACTCGTCGCCGCTCGCCACCCGCCGCATCGCGGCCACCACGCGGTCGCCGACAACCAGCGCGCGGATGTCGCGGCCACGGCTCTCGGCGATGAAGCTCTGGATGAGGACGTTCTGCTTCGTCGAGTGCAGCGTCTCGATGATCGCCTCGGCGATCTTCGCCTCCGGCGCGAGGATGACCCCGATCCCCTGCGTGCCCTCCAGCAGCTTGATGACGACCGGCGCCCCACCGACCCGCTCGATCGCCATCTGCACGTCGGCCCGGCTGCTCACGAAGGCGGTTCGCGGCATCCCGATGTTGTGGCGCGAGAGGATCTGCGTCGCCCGCAGCTTGTCCCGCGAGTTCGTGATGCCGTTCGCGGTATTCGGCGTGTACACATCCATCTGCTCGAACTGCCGCACGACCGCGGTGCCGTAGTACGTGATCGAATTGCCGATGCGCGGCAGAATCGCGTCGTAATCCGACAGCAGGCGACCCCGGTACTGGAGGTCGGGCTCGTCGCCCGAGAGGTCGATCGCGAAACGCAGCGTGTTCAGCACCCGCACTGTGTGACCGCGGTTCTCGGCCGCCATTCGCAGTCGCTGCGTCGAGTAAGCGTGCGGGGCGCGCGAGAGGATGGCGAGTTTCACGGGTCTGCTCCTGCGAAGATGGGGGAATGGCCGAGACCCATCCAACCACCGACACGGTCGGCTGGCGTGAGTGGGTCAACCTGCCCGGGATCGGCGTGTCCTGGATCAAGGTGAAGGTCGACACCGGGGCGCGCAGCTCGTCCCTCCACGCCTTCGACATCGAGGAACTCCCCGGCGACCGGGTGCGCTTCCAGGTGCACCCCTGGCAGGACACCGATCGGGATGCGGTGACCGCCGAGTGCGCGGTGCACGACCGCCGTGTGGTGCGGAGTTCGTCCGGTCACACCGAGGAGCGGATCGTCGTGCTGCTCGACCTGGTGCTCGGCGGCCGCCCGGTGCGGGCGGAGACGACGCTCACGAACCGCGACCAGATGGGCTTCCGGATGCTGGTCGGTCGCGAGGCGCTGCGGCAGGGCTTCCTGGTGGACCCGGCCCGCTCGTTCCTCGGCGGCCGGGCGCCCCGCGAGATCCGCCGCCGCAACCGCGGCCGCGAGCTGGGCTGAGTCCAAACCCGCGCGGCAACGGAGGGTCAGACAGCCGCGTCCAGGCCCAACTCGCGGCGCCAGTGGGCGAGGAACTCGGCACCCGCGTCGTCGTGGATCGCGTCGCCGATGGTGATCACCTCGTAGGGCCGTTCGAGCACGCCGTCGGCGGGGCGCACATCCACGTGTGCCACCTCGTAGCCGGCGTCGTGCACGAAGTCTGCCATCTTGTAGTCGCTGCGGGAGTCGCCGACCGAGCGCCAGCGCCGCGGCAGGGGTCCCCGTGCCGCGAAGTAGTCGAACGCGCGCTGCGCCCCGCGGTCCTTGTCGAGCAGCACCGACTCGATGTCGGTCGAGATGATCGTCGGGTCGATGCGGTACGGCACCGCGCCGTCCGCATCGGGGGCGACGCGCTCGCCGTAGCGCAGGCCGACGCCGAGGCCGGTCAGCAGCTCGAACGCCGCGTCCTGGAACCGGGATTGCGCCTCCTGGTAGGTCTCCGCATCCACGTCGGTGCGTTGCTCGACCGAGATCATGGCGCGCTTCGTCTCGTCGAAGAACATCGTGTCGGCGAAGCGGTCGCGCACGAGCCGGCGGATGCCGTCCACAGCCTCGGGGGAGAACGCGACGGTCTCGTCGACGGTGACCTCGCCCATCCCAGCACCCGTGATCGGCGCCCAGGCGCCGCCCTTCTCGAACACGCCGAACATGCGCGCTCCGTGCTGGTCGAGCGCCTCCCCGAGCCCGGCGTCGCACAGCGGCGTGACCACCTGGTGGCGGATGAAATCCCCCGACCGCCCGGTGATGAAGGCGATCGGGACGCCCGCCGCCGCCATCGAGACCAGGTCGGTGACGATGCTGCGGATGGCGATGGTGCGGGTGACGGGACTCGCGATGGGGCCGTCGACGTCGAAGAGCAGACCGAGATTGTGCACAGTCCATTCTCACCGCTGAGAGAATGGACGCATGTCACAGCCTGTTCCCGCAGCCCCACCGCTGTGGCATCCGGATGCGCCCAGCACGGTCGTGCAGGGCGACAACCTCGAGGTGCTGGCCGGGTTGCCGGACGAGTCGTTCCGGCTGATCTACCTCGATCCGCCCTTCAACACCGGCCGCCCGCAGGCGCGGCAGACCCTGACCTCGGTGAGGTCGGAGGGAGGCGCGGGCAGCGTCGTCGGGTTCAAGGGCCGCAGCTACGAACGGATCAAGGGCGATCTGCTGCGCTACGACGACCGATTCGAGGACTACTGGGGATTCCTGGAACCGCGCCTGATCGAGGCCTGGCGAGTACTCGCCGCCGACGGCACCCTCTACCTGCACCTCGACTACCGCGAGTCGCACTACGCGAAGGTGCTGCTGGATGCGCTGTTCGGCCGGGAGTCGTTCCTGAACGAGATCATCTGGGCCTATGACTACGGCGCGAAGCCGAAGAACCGGTGGCCGGCCAAGCACGACACGATCCTCGTCTACGTGAAGGACCCGTCGGCGTACCACTTCGATTCGGCGGCGGTCGAGCGCGAGCCGTACATGGCGCCGGGCCTGGTGACGCCCGAGAAGGCGCAGCTCGGCAAGCTCCCCACAGACGTCTGGTGGCACACCATCGTGTCACCGACCGGACGGGAGAAGACCGGCTACCCGACCCAGAAGCCGGAGGGCGTGCTCCGCCGCATCGTGCAGGCGTCCAGCCGCGAGGAGGACTGGGTGCTCGACTTCTTCGCGGGCAGCGGCACGACCGGTGCTGTGGCCGCATCCCTCGGTCGCCGGTTCCTGCTCGTGGACAGCAACCCGGAGGCGGTCGCGGTCATGCGGGGGCGGCTGACCGGCGGTGAGCGCGAGGTTCGGTTCGTCAGCTGACCACAGCCCTCATGCGGGGTGCTCGACGTGCGCCTTCAAGGCTCGCATCGTTCGCCGGCTCTCGCCGGCTGCCATCCGGACCAGTACCGGTTGCATCGCGCGGTAGACGCCATGCGTGGTCATCTCGCCGACGCGCGTGACGCGCGTGACCGGACCTGCCGTGGCGACGGCGTAGCGGATGTCCGCGTCGAGCCCGCCTGAGCGGACCGTCTGGTGGAAATGCAGCGCCCGGTCGGGGTCTTCCTCGAGCAGCTCGCCGCGCATCCGGCCGACGCTTGTCGAGTCCTCGTAGAGGGCGGCCGTCCCGGGCGGGCGCATCCGGGTGCCGTGGTAGACGATCGAATGCCGCAGCCAGCCGGGATAGGCGTCGAGCGCGCGGAGGGCGGCGTACACGTCGTGGGCCGGCGCTTCGATGTCGATGGTGTCCGTAATCCGTCTCATGGTGCTTGGTCTACACCTGTTCACAGCCGATCGAGCAGCGGAGTTCTCCCTCTCCACGGCGTTCGTCCGGAAATCTCAGAGTCGGTTGTGGAAGGGTGGATGCACTATGCGATCGAGCCTCCGGACCCTCCCGTTCCTGTGGGGAGCGCTCGTGTCCGCGGTGCTGTTCGTCGCCGTGTACCTCGTCTTCGTGCAGAGCTACATCGGGCAGGTGATCGACGAGCGGGCGTTCGCCGGTGCGGACGCGTGGAAGGGCGACCTGATCGAGTTCGCACACGGCTTCCTCGATGCGCTGCCCGTCGCGTCGGTGGTGATCGGCGCGGTGATCGCGATCGTGATCGTGCTCGTGCGGCGCAACTGGCTGGTCTTCGCGGTGGCGGTCGGGGCCGCCGTCGGGGCGAACGTGAGCACGCAGGTTCTGAAGTACACCATCCTCTCGCGGCCGGAGAAGGGGGTGGATGTGGGGCTCGCCAATTCGCTGCCGTCGGGTCACACGGCGGTCGCGGCGTCTGCCGCCCTCGTGGTGTTCCTGCTCGCGTCGCCGCGATTCCGGCCGCTCGCCGCGGTGGTGGGGTCGCTGTTCACGATTGCTGCAGGAGCCTCCACGCTCGTCGAGCAGTGGCACCGTCCGAGTGACGTGGTGGCCGGGATGCTCGTCGTCGCGTTCTGGGGGTGCCTGGCCGGAATCGTCCTCTCGTGGCTCCGCCTGCCCGGGGCCGAGCCGCCGGTGCGGAGCAAACTGTGGCCCCTCGTCTGGATCGGCGCGGTGTGCGCGATCGGCTCCGTCGTCGCGCTCATGGTCACCTATTTCTCGACCCAGTCGGGCACCGAGCATCTGTTCATCGCGTACGCGGGAGGCGTCGCGGCGATCGTGGCGTCGGGGTTCGTGCTGGCCGCGCTCGGCAACCGCCTCTACCGCCGGCTGGCCTGACTCGCGCCGGCGTCAGCCGTGGAAGAACGCGGTGAGTGCGTCGGAGAGGGGCTCGGGCGCATCCTCGGCCATGTGGTGCCCGGAGTCGATTCCGTGCCCGCGCACATCCATCGCCCAATCGCGCCAGATCGCCAGCGGGTCGCCGAACAGCTGTTCCAGGTCGTCGCGGAGTGACCACAGGACGAGCAGCGGCACCTGCAGCCGTCGTCCGGCGGCCCGGTCGGCCTCCTCGTCGGCGCGGTCGACGGTGAGTCCGGCGCGGTAGTCCTCGAGCATTGCGCGCACCACCTCGGTGCGGTGCACGGCCGATCGGCGCTCGGCGAAGTTCTCAGCCCCCATCTGCTCCGGCGCGCCGCCGTACCAGCCGTCCGGGTCAGCGCCGATCACGCGCTCGGGGATGTCCGGCTGAGCGAAGAAGAACCAGTGGTACCAGGCGGTCGCGAACTCCGGGCTGATGCGGTCGAGGTGCTCGACGATCGGGATGCAGTCCAGCAGGGCGACTCGGCGGACCGCCTCGGGATGGTCCATCGCCAGTCGGAAGGCGGCGTAGCTGCCGCGGTCGTGTCCGACGAGGTCGAACCGGTCGTGGCCCAGAGTTCGCATGAGGGCCAGGAGGTCGCCCGCCATCGCCCGCTTCGACGCCTGGGCGTGGTCGGGACGTGGCGCCGGCGCGGTCGAGCGGCCATACCCGCGCAGGTCGGGTACCACCACCGTGAACCCCTGCCGCACGAGCCGCGGGGCGACACGATGCCAGGTGGCACCGGTCCGCGGGTGACCGTGGAGCAGCACCAGCGGCGGGCCCTCGCCGCCGTGCCGCACATGGATGCGCGCGTCGCCGACGTCGATGTCAGCGATCGCGAAGCCGTCGAACACCGGTTGCCGGTGCGGAGTTCAGGCCTTCGCGCTCAAGTTCTCGGCGATCTTCGCGAGCGAACCGTCGAGCGCCTGCTGCATGCCGTCGAACTCTTGCGTCGTGTGGATGGTGAGCTCGACGCCGTCGTCGGTGAGTCGCAGCGAGCCGTGATAGTCGTGCGGGCCGGGAGCAGACCAGGTCACCTCGCGCGCGGCGCGGTCGACGTCGAACTGCGCCTCCGAGGTGACGGTCTCATCCTTCCCGTCCTGGTCGGCGTCGACGTGGGCCGTTGTCTCGACCTTGCCGTCGGGCAGCTCGTGCGCCTCGGTCACGCGCGGGAAATAGGCGGGGAGGTTCTCCGGGTCGGCGATGTAGTCGAAGTACTCGTCGGCGTCGCCCTCCAGCGGACGGGATGCGGTGTAGGTAGCCATGCCGCGACCGTACGCCGACACCCCACGAGCACAAGCGGCGCTGATCAGCGCGTCGAGCCCGACGGCGCCGAGGGTCAGCGCGCAGACAGCTGCGGCACAGGCGATCAGCACGGCGGGGCCGAGCGGTGCGATCAGTCCGGCGGCCGCCACACCGAGGGCACTCCCGCCGACTTTGACTCCGGCGACGGTGGCGAACACGCGAGCAGAGGCACCGGGCGGCGCGTACTCGGTGCGCGCGGCCAAGGTCGCGGCGAACAGCGCCGCGCTCGCCGCGCCCACGACGGCGAACGCCACGCCGCCGACCACCCTCCCGGCGTCGGGATTGGGCAGTGCGAGCAGGGGCAGGAGCAGCGCGCCGCCGGTCACCGCGACTCCGAGACGCACGAGTCGTTCGGGATCGCCGCTCAGTGGTCGCGCGATCAGGATGAGCGACGCCGCCAGTCCGCCCGCGCCGTACGACGCCATGAGGACTCCGGCGACGGATGCGTCGGCGCCCCGGGCAGTGGCGAGGGCCGCGGCGATGACGGGAGCGGACGCCAGCGCGGTCGCCGACCCGACCGTAGCCGTCGTCGTCCTCCGCAGCGGCGGCGAGACCAACAGGAGGCGCAGGACCGACCGGGTCGCGTCTCCTCGGCGCGACTGCCGCTCCGCGGGCAGCCAGAGAACCACCGCGGCCCCGAGGGCCAGGAGGACGGCAGTCGCCGCCAGTGCTCCGTCCGGTGTCAGAGCGCTCGCGGCCAGCGCGACCGCTGCCGGCCCCACCGTGCCAGCAACGCCGTACGTCAGTGCGTCGAGCGCCTGACCGCGACGCTGGTCGCGTCCCGCCGGATCGCTGCGTCCCGACGTGTCGAGGATGGGAGCAAGGCGACTGCTCAGGCCTCCGGTAACGAGGGGGCCGGCGCAGCCGCCCGCCGCGAGTGCAGCCGCGGCTCCGGCGACCGTAACGGGGAGCAGGAGCGCCGCGACCACCAGAAAGACCGCGTACCAAACGAACGCCGCCGCAAGAACGGGGCCGGGCCGCCTCCGCCGATCGAGCAGTCGCCCCGCAAGCGGCCCGATCAGGTGCGGAACGGTGAGAGCGGCGGCGAGGAGCCCGCCGACGGCCGGCCCCGCGATCGCCGTGCCCGCCAGCACGGCGGCGACGATCGCTCCGGCATCCGCCGATCGCGCGGCCACCGCCGCGGCGACGTAGATGACGACGCCCCTCCGCGCACTCATGACCGATACCCTGCACTCACGTGCGTCACCTGTCAAGATGGTGACGCACAATTCATGCCAACACGCCACTGGGCGCTGTACGGCTGAGCCAGTCTCGCGGTTCAGTATCCGCAGGTGGTCTTGATGGGCTCCATGGAGTCGTCAATCGCCGGCGTCGCTGCATCCAGAGCGGAGCCGTTCGCTTCAGAGGGGTCGGCGGCGTACTCATCGAACACGACGATGAGATTCTGCAATTGCTTCTGCAGGCCAGCGACATCGCGGTCGAGGTCCGGGTCGCTGACCTCCTCCACAGCGTTGTTGAACGCGATCACACTGTGCAGCATGTGCTGTGTGGCCTGGTACGAGTCCGTCTCAAGGAGGTCGTAGGTCTCGCCGAATGACGTCACGAGGGTGTCGGCGGCATCGGAGACGGCCTGACACTCACCGGTGAGTCTGTCCTCGGCGGCGATGGCGGATGCGGCGATCGGGATGACGATGGCGGCGATCCCCAGGAGCATCACGCCGAACGCGCCCCAGACGGTGGCGATGACCGCCGGCAGGGTGCCCCTCTGGCCGCGCTTGTGGATCTGGACCAGAGCGATGATGCCCAGGACCAGTCCGACAGGTGCGAACACGAAACAGAGGATCAGCGCGGCCGTGGCCAGGTTGTTCCGGGGCTTCTTCGGCGCTGGTAGTGGCTGACCCGTCGGGACCGGAAGGGGCGGCTCCGTGGGGCTGGGTTCGTGCTCGGTCGATGGGGGCGTGGAGGTCATCGAGATGTCCTGTTCTGTGGCTGTGAGAATGGTGGGATTGCGCGCCGCAGGCAGGGTCCGCAGAGCGGTGGTCGTGACCAGGAGTCCTGTGGAGGCGGCGACCGTCCATCCTGTCGAGCAGCGCGAGGAGATGTGGACGTGGGGCGCGAACTAGCGGGGTGATGCCGCCAGAAATCAGGGTCGTCATGCCCAAAATGCGGGGCCGCGGACCTCATGGCCGGGAATTCGCGTCGGCCCCACCGTGTTTCCGAGCGTCCCGGAATGAGCGAATGCTGCGCAGGGGTAGTGCCCTGAGACTTTGCGGAGGTCGTCGCTGAGCATCGAACCGACGCGTTGCCCTCGCCTGAGTCACCTGTCAAGATGGTGATGTGACGTTCGAGTTCGTAGCGGGCAACCTCGCCCTCGATTTCGTCGCGACGGTCGCCGAACGTCGCACGACCGCTGAGGAGCGCCTGCCGACCGCGGGCGATCTGGCCCAGTGGTTCGTCGATGCGGGTGTCGTGGATGCGCCTCCCGCCGTGGATGAGACGGCTTACCGCCTAGCGCTGCAGTTGCGAGAGTCCATCTGGGGTCTCCTCACGACCGACGCCGACCGACCGCTCGATGAGAGTGCCGTGGCGGACCTTAATCGGCAAGCCGCCTCGCCGGTCCCCGTCGCGTCCCTCGACGCCGACAGACGGGTGACAACCGAGGGAGACCTCCCGGCCTGCCTCGCGGCAGTAGCGCGGGCCGCAATAGACGCGTTCCGACCCGAGAACGCCCGCCACCTCAAGTGGTGCGAGGGCACCGACTGTACCCGGCCCTTCCTCGACGCCTCCCGGGCCTCGAATCGTCGGTGGTGCGGGATGGCCGGCTGCGGCGACCGTGCCAAGGCGGCCGCCTACCGAGCCCGCAAACGCGCCACCCCACCCCTCCCAACTCCCCAGCAATCGCTTCCTCGATAAGTACGGCGACACGCCGCCCTGGGGCGGATTAATCGAGGAAGCGATGGAGGGAGAGCAGGCAGGCAGAGGTCAGGAGCTCTGCCGGATGACCAGCTCGGTGGGCAGAAGAGTGACCTTCTCGACAGGCTCGCCCGCGAGGAGTCGGACGAGGACCCGCGCCATCGCCTCGCCGAGGCCGATGGACGGCTGGTGCACGGTCGTCAGCGGCGGTGTCGACATGAGGCCGAAGCTGTCGTCGTCGTAGCCGACCACCGCGATGTCGCCCGGGATGCTCAAGCCCGCCTCGTGGATCGCCGAGTAGGCACCGGCGGCCATCTGGTCGTTCGCAGCGAAGAGGCCGTCGATGGGCCGGCCGTCGGCGAGCAGGCGGCGCATCGCCTCCAGACCCGATGCAGGCGAGAAGTCTCCGTACGCGACCATCGACGTGTCCAGCCCGGCCGCATCCATCGCCCGCTTCCAACCGGAGAACCGGTCGAGGCCGGCGGGCATGTCCTGCGGACCGGTGATGAGCGCGATGTTCCGCCGCCCGCGGTCGATGAGGTGCTGGGCGGCGACCTGCGCGCCGGCGACGTTGTCCACATCCACGTAGTACGAGGAGTGCTCCGACTCACTGACCGGGCGTCCGCCGAACACCAGCGGCAGGGAGGTGCCGAGCTGCGCGTAGGAGTGGTCGCCCGAGTGGTGCGAGACGACGAGCGCGCCGTCGACGTTGCCGCCCATCAGGTAGCGCCGCGTCTTGTCCGGGTTCGTCTCTGACGAGATCACCATGTTGAGCGTGAACTCGGTGTCGGCGAGGCTGAGCGCGACGCCCTGCACGATGGATGCGAAGAACGGGTCGGCGAAGACCTTGGCCGTCGATTCCGGCACCACCAGGGCGACCACCTGCGTCCGCCGCGACGCCAGCGAGCGGGCGGCGCGGTTGGGCACGTAGTTGAGGTCGGCGATGGCGCGCTCGACCACCGCGACCACTTCAGCCGTCACCTTGGGCGAGCCGTTGACGACGCGCGAGACGGTCGCCCGGGAGACGCCGGCGCGCGCGGCGACGGCCTCCAGGGTTGGAACCGAACGGGCTGCGATCTGCTCCGTCGTCATGGGGTCTCCTCGTCGCTTGCGTCCATGCTAGACGTGCGACGCGGCGGCCTCCTCCACGGCCTCCTCGGCGCGGGCCGCGGCGATGACCCGAGCGAACGTACGGCCCGAGTCCTTCACCGTCCGTTCCTGACTCTCGTAGTCGACCCGGACGATCCCGAAACGCTTCGCGTAGCCCCACGCCCACTCGAAGTTGTCGAGCAGCGACCACACGAAGTAGCCGCGCACATCGGCGCCCTCGTCGATGGCGCGGCCGACAGCGTCGATGTGGGCCAGGATGTACGCCTCGCGGTCGGCATCGTGCACCCGCCCGTCCTCCGCCACGACGTCGTCGTAGGCGGCGCCGTTCTCGGTGATGTACAGCGGGGGCAGGGTCGGGTAGTCGCGGGTGAGCCGCACGAGCAGGGCGCGCAGCCCATCCGGGTTCACCTCCCACCCCATGGCCGTGGTCGGCAGGTGACGCGACGGGAAGGTCACGTACTCGCTCCCGACGAACGGGGAGGCCGTGGGACGCGCGGTCGGCACGACAGCCGGCGCAGCATCCGCCGCCTGAGGATGTCCGCTCACATTGTCGTCGTGGTAGTGGTTCACCCCGAGGAAGTCGAGCGGCTGCGCGATGGTCGCCAGGTCTCCGTCGTGCACGAGCTCGTCGAAGCGGTGGTCGCGGACATCGTGCAGCACGTCGGCCGGATAGGTGCCGAGGAGGAGCGGCTCGAGGTACATCCGGTTCCACAGGCCGTCGATGCGGCGGGCCGCCTCGCGGTCGACGGGATCCGCGGGGTCGTTCGGTACCGCCGTCGTCAGGTTGAGCGTGATGCCGAGTTGGAGGCCGTCCTCGCGACCGTGCGCCGCAGCGCGCGAACGGATCGCCGCCGCGGCCAGCCCGTGCGCGAGGTGCTGGTGGTGTAGCGCGGCGAGTCCCGCTCGCGGCTCACTCCGGCCGGGCGCGTGCTCGCCGCCCGCATAGGCGATCAGCGACGAGCACAGCGGCTCGTTGAACGTCGTCCAGTGGTCGACCCGGTCACCGAGGGCGTCGTACACGGCGACCGCGTAGTCGCGGAACCGGTACGCGGTGTCGCGGGACGCCCATCCCCCCTTCTCCTCGACCGCTTGCGGCAGATCCCAGTGATACAGCGTCAGCCACGGCAGGATGCCGGCGCCGAGCAGCTCGTCGACCAGCCGGTCGTAGAACGCGAGTCCCGCCGGGTTCACCTCTCGGTCGCCGGGCTTCACCCGCGCCCACGACGTGGAGAAGCGGTACGACTGCAGCCCCAGGGACGCCATGAGCGCGACGTCCTCCGGCATGCGGTGGTAGTGGTCCACGGCGACCTCCGGCGTGTCGCCGCCCGCGATCGCGCCGGGGACGCGCGCGAACGCATCCCAGATCGAGTCCTCCTTGCCGTCCTCGTGGGCGGCGCCTTCGATCTGCGCGGCAGCGGTGGCCGACCCCCAGAGGAAGTCGGCGGGCCAGGTGCGGTTCATTCTCAGCCTTTCACCGCGCCGGCCATGATGCCGGAGACCAGCTGCCGGCCGGCGAGCACGAAGAGGATCAGGAGGGGGATGGTGGCGAGCACGGCACCGGCGAGCACGATCGAGTAGTCGACGTACTTCGCCGACTGCAGCTGGCTCAGCGCGACCTGCAGCGTCGGATTCTGCGGCGCGACGAGCAGGGGCCACAGGTAGTCGGTCCACGCGGTCATGAAGGTGAACAGTCCGAGGATCGCCATCGCCGGACGCGCCGCGGGAACGCCGACGTGCCAGAAGGTGCGGATCATGTTCGCGCCGTCCACCCGGGCGGCCTCGATCAGCTCGTCCGGGATCACGTCGACCAGGTACTGCCGCATGAAGAACACGCCGAACGCGGTGACCAGGGTCGGCACGATGACCGCGCCGAGCGTCCCCGTCCAGCCGAACTGCTTCATGACCATGAAGAGGGGGATGATGCCGAGCTGCGTCGGGACGGCGAGCGTCGCGACGACGAAGACCATCAATCCCTCGCGTCCGCGGAACCGCAGCTTCGCGAAGGCGTAACCCGCCAGCGTCGAGAAGGCGACGACCGAGCCGGTGATGACCGTCGCGACGATGATGGAGTTGCCGAGCGCCTGCCAGAACGGCACGGTGCCGAGCACCTCGCCGATATTGGTCCAGAACTGCCCGCCCGGAAGCAGAGGCGGCCAGGTCGCGGTCAGAACGGTGCTGTCGCTGGAGCCGGCGACGAACGACCACCACAGCGGGTAGGCGCCGCCGATGAAGATCGCGAGCAGGATGCCGTAGGTCACGAAACCGGGCCGACGGTCGATGCCGAGCGCCTTGCGCTTGGGCGCGCGGGGTGCGGCGGTCGCGGCGGTGCGCGCCGGGCGGGTGGTGCGGGCTGTGGCGGTCACAGGTTCTTCTCCTCGCTGGCGGCGGCCAGGATGCGCGATGCCTGCAGTCGTCGTGCGGTCCGTTTGCGATGCAGCCGGCTCTCGGTGGACGCGATGCGGCGCGAGATCAGGAAGTTGAGCACTCCGAAGATCACGATCAGCAGGAACAGCAGCCATGCGATCGCGGAGGCCTTACCGAAGTTCTGCCGGTTGAACGCCATGTCCCACAGGTACAGCACGGTGGTCTGGTACTGCCGCTGCGGGCCGCCCGGGACGGCGCTCGACGGGTTGAACAGCTTCGGTTCGGTGAAGATCTGCAGGCCGCCGATGGTTGCGGTGATGATCACGAAGATCATGGTCGGGCGGATACTCGGCAGCGTGATCGAGAAGAAGCGACGGAACGATCCGGCGCCGTCGAGGGCGGCCGACTCGTGGATGTCGCGCGGGACCGCCTGCATCGCGGCCAGCAGAATGAGCGCGTTGTAGCCCGTCCAGCGCCAGTTCACCATGGTCGCGATGGCGACGTGCGACGGGAACGTCTCGGTCTTCCACATCACCGGGTCCACCCCGATGGCCTGCAACATGTTGTTGATGAGCCCGTACTTCTCGTCGAACGCGCTCGAGAAGATGAGCGTCACTGCGACCGGTGTGACGACGTAGGGGAGTAGCACGCTCATCCGCCAGAACGTCTTCGAGCGGATGTTCTGGTCCAGGATCGCGGCGATGAAGACGGCGGCGATCAACTGCGGGATGGCGGAGAGCAGGAAGATGCTGACGGTGTTGAAGAGCGAGTTCCAGAAGAACGGGTCGGACAGCTCCGCCGCGTAGTTCTTGAGGCCGACCCACTCGCCGGGCCCGGTGAGCAGGTTCCAGTTGTTGAGTGAGACGACGAACGTGTAGATCAGGGGGAACAGTCCGACGAGTGCGAAGAGCACGAAGAACGGCGCCACGTAGAAGTAGGGGGACGCCTTGACGTCGAAGCGGCTCAGCCGCTGCTTGTAGGTGAGGCCGCCGCGGCCGGCTCGCCCGCGCGGCGACGAGGGGGCGGCTGGAGCCGTCTCCCGTGTGGCGGTGGTGGTCATTGCGTTTCTCCCTGTGGAGCGGGCCCCCGCAGCTCGGGTGCAGCGGGGGCCCGGGTAGGTGGTTCGAGTTACTTGTTGACGACGAGCTGGTCGAGCAGCTTCATCGCGTTGTTCCACGCCTGGTCGCCGTTCGCCTTGCCGGAGTCGAGCTCCTGCACCGACGGGCCGAAGACCTGCGACTGGATGACCGAGTCGTCCGGTCCCTTGTACTGGGCGACGACGCCCTTCGCGCGCTCACCGAGGATCTGGCCGATGGGTGCGTTGTTGAAGAACTTCGTGAGGTCGCTCTCACCGGTGACACCGGAGTCTGTCTGCGCCTCGGTCACCGACGGGAACGTGCCAGCGGCCTGGAAGGTCTGGACCTGCGACTTGGCGGTGGTCAGCCAGGCGGCGAGGGCCGCGGCCTCCTTCGGGTGCTTGGACTGCGTCGGGACCGTCAGGAACGATCCGCCCCAGTTGGCCGCGCCGCCCGGGAACACGTTGGCGAAGTCCCAGCCGGAGGTGGCGTCGCCGCCGCCCGCCTTGACCTGACCCTGCACGACGCCGAGCATCCAGCCCGGGCAGACGAACGTGGCGAAGGAACCGTCGGTGAACGCCTTGCCCTTGCCCCAGTCCCACTGGGTCTGGTTGGAGGAGAGGCCGGCCGCTGCGCCACCGGCGAGCTTCGACCACAGCGCCTTGAGGTCGCTGTTGTCCTTGACGTTGAGCTTGCCGTCCTTGGTGTAGTAACCCTCGGGCTGCTGGTTCACCATGGCGTTCCAGATGAAGCCGGACTGGTCGTACCAGGCCTTGCCGGTGGCGGCCTTGTACTGCTCGCCGACCTTGAAGAAGTCGTCCCAGGTGGCGTTGTCGCCGCCAAACAGCTTGGCGACGGACTCGCGGTCACTGGGGAGACCTGCCGCGGCGAAGAGCTTGCCGTTGTAGCAGAGACCCTCCGGGCCGATGTCGGTGCCGTAGCCGATGATCCGGCCGTCCTTGTCGGTGGCCTGCTTCAGCTTCCAGTCGACCCAGCGGTCCTTGATGTCGTTGGCGCCGTACTTCGTGAGGTCGGTGAACTGGTCGGAGACCTGCTGGACCTTGCTGAGCCAGCCCTCCTCGACGGCCTGGACATCGGGGAGGCCGCTGCCGGCGGCCTGCTTCGTCTGCCAGTCGGTGAGCGCATTGTCACCGGTGTCGATGTTGGTGGCCTTGATCTTGATTCCGGGGTGCTCTTTCTCGTACTGCGAGTAGAGCTTGTCGAAGCCCATCGTGCCGAACGTGGTGACCGTCAGCGTGGTGGGGTCCGAGCTGGATCCGCTGCCGCCGCTCGATGAGCATCCGGCTGCGATGAGGGCGAAGGATGCTGCGCCGGCGACGGCCGCGGCAATCCTGATGGGTCGTGAAAGCTTCACGGTTCACTCCTTTGTGCGTGTGTCTGGTGTGCGCCTGGTGCGCGCTGAGAGCGCTCTCATTGGTGAAGCGTGAGAGCGCTCTCACGCGTTTCATGAGAATGTAGATCGGAACCGTGCGGCTTGTCAAGTTTCTTGTGGTCGCGCTCTCATCCGCGTCGTTCCGCGGAAACGCGAAAACGGCCGCCACCTCGATGAGGTGACGGCCGTTCGGGCCCGAGCGGGTGTCAGTCGGTCGCGGGGCGCGGGCGCTGTGCGCGCGTGGATGCCGTGTCGGCTCCCGGCTCGATCAGCGCGCCGAACTCCGTGGCAGCCCGATTCGCGAGGATCCCGGTGTCGTACTCCTCGGCGTCGTCGTCTTCGGCTGCCGAGGCGAGAACGCCTGCGGGGGTCAGCTTCCGATCCTCCGCGGCCTGCGCGTCGGCGGCGTCGTCCGCCGCCTCCTGCAGGGCGGACTTCGCGCGCAGCGGCGGCGCCTTGAAGAAGAGCGTCAGCACGAACGCGAGCAGTACGACGATCATGGCGACCCAGTAGACCTGCACCGCCGAGGCGTTGAAGCCGACCAGGAAGGGCTGTGCGAGCCGCTGATCCGCGTCGTTCAGGAACGATGTGTCGTTGGTGGCAGAACTGCTGTTCCCGGCATTGCTCGACTTCTCAAGCTGCGCCTGGACCGCGGGCACCGCCTGATCGACGACCTGCTTGCGCTGGTCGGCGTTCGAGAAGTCGATCGGAGTGGCCGGCACCTGCTGCTCGGCGACATCCTGCGGGACGCCCTGAGCCACCAGCTGCTGGACGCCGGCCTGGTGCGCGCCGGCCTGAGCCTGCTTCTCGATCGGGTCCACGATCTTGTTGTAGATCTGGTCCATGATCTGCTTGTTCTCGGGGGCGTTGGCCACCGAAGGCGTGAGTGCAGCGTCCAGGGCGCTCGTCAGGGTGGGCTTGTCGGACAGCGCGTTCTGGATGTTGGACGGGAACACGGCGAAGAGCAGCGACAGCAGCACGGCGGTGCCGAGCGTTCCACCGATCTGACGGAAGAACGTCGAAGCGCTGGTCGCGACTCCCATGTCCCGCAGGCCGACCGAGTTCTGGCTGGCGATGGTGAGCGTCTGCATCAGCTGGCCGAGGCCGAGACCGATGAGGAGCATGGCTCCCGCGATGAACCAGTACGAGTCGCCCACCTTGATGAACGTCAGGTAGAAGAACCCGCCGGCGAGCATCGCGGTGCCGATGATCGGGAACTGCCGGTAGCGGCCCGTGCGCGCGATGATCTGGCCGGAGGCGATCGAGGAGATCATCAGTCCGAGGATCATCGGCAGCAGCTGGAGGCCCGACTCGGTCGGCGTGGAGCCGAGTACGAGCTGCAGGTACAGCGGCAGGGTCAGCATGGCTCCGAACATGCCGAAACCGACGAAGACGCCGATGATGGTCGCCATCGAGAAGGTGCTGGAACGGAACAGCTTGATCGGGATGAGCGCGTCGTCCTTCATCGCGATCTCGATCAGGATGAACGCGATGATTCCGACGACGCCGATCACGTAACAGGCGATGGAAGCCGGGCTGTCCCAGCCCCACTCCCTGCCCTGCTCGGCCACGAGGAGGAGGGGCACGAGTGCCACGATGACGCCGGCGGCGCCCCACCAGTCGATGCGAGCGGAGCCGCGTTCCCGTTTGGGCAGGTGCAGGAACCGCAGCACCATGGCGAGGGCGAGGATGCCGATCGGCACGTTGATGAGGAACACCCAGCGCCAGCCGGCGATCCAGAGGATCTGGTCGGCACCGGCGAAGAGCCCGCCGATCAGCGGACCGATGAGGCTCGAGATGCCGAACACCGCGAGGAAGTACCCCTGGTATTTGGCGCGCTCGCGCGGCGCGAGCATGTCGCCCATGATCGCCAAAGGCATCGACATGAGTCCTCCGGCGCCCAGACCCTGAATGGCCCGGAAGGCGGCGAGCTCGATCATCGACGTCGAGAACGACGCCAGGATCGAGCCGACGATGAAGATCACGATCGCGATGACGAACAGCGGCCGCCGGCCGAAGATGTCGGAGAGCTTGCCGTAGATCGGCGTCGAGATCGTCGAGACGATCAGGTATCCGGTCGTCACCCACGCCTGCTGGCTCAAACCGTGGAGGTCGTCACCGATGGTACGGATGGCGGTTCCGACGACGGTCTGGTCGAGGGCGGAGAGGAACATGCCGGCCATGAGGCCGAAGATCACGAACAGGATCTGCCGATGCGACATGATCGGTGCGGGAGCGGCATTCGCCGCGGTGGTCTGACTGGACATCTGTCTCCGTGTCGAGAGTCGGGTGAGGGGACGCCCGGGCTCGCGAGGCGTCACACCGGTGTGGGGCAAAAGAATTTTGCGGAGAGTGCAAAGTTACACCCGCTGCCAGGTCGGCCACAACGCAAAGCCTCAGCCTGGGGCGTCGTCGTTCGCCACGAGCGAACGTGAGCGGCGGCTCCACTCGGCAAAGCTGCGCTGATCGGTTGGATGAGGCAGAAAACGAACACGGTGACCCCCGTCCAGGTCACACAAATGTTGTGAGCGTACGGTGGAGGAGTCGGCCCCGACCACCTCCGAATCCGCCACGAAGGTTGTATGAGTTCTCTCAGCAGTTCCCACCGCGCCCGTCGCACGATCGTCCTCGCCGCCGTTGCCGCGTCCGCCGCCCTCGCGTTCACCGCGTGCGCGGGCGAGCCTTCGCCGGTGACGAAGGCCGTCGCCCAGGCGGCCGCGCCATCCCCGAGCCCGACGTCGTCGGTCGTGTCGTCCATCCAGCCCGCCACGGGGAGCGTGTCGGGCGGCACCGTAACCCTCACCGGCACGAACCTGGAGAAGGTCGGCGCGGTGCAGATCGGCGGCCAGCCCGCGACCGTCACGCAGGCGAGCGGCGACAAGGTCGTCGTGAGCGTGCCCGCCGCCGCGAACTTCCAGGCCGGATCCGTTCCCGTCACCGTGACCGACAAGTCGGGCAAGCCCGTCACCACCGCCGCGAGCAGCTACGACTACCAGGTGCAGACGCCGGTGGACAAGCAGCTCGCCTACGCGCTCACCTACTGGAAGAACTACAACACCGCCGCGTACGGCGACCTCAACCCGGTCGGCGGAGACTGCGCCAACTTCGTGAGCCAGACACTCCTCGCGCGCGGCTGGCAGATGAACGGCGACTGGTACAACCACAACGCGGCGGCCGACTGGAGCCCTGCGTGGGGCTACGTCCCGGCCATGGACAACTACTTCCGCGAGAATGCGGCCCAGCTCGGGCTCACCGAGTACTCGTTCGACCAGCGCGACAAGATCAAGGTCGGCGACATCGTGATGTTCGACTGGAACGACAACAACTCCCTCGACCACGTGCAGATCGTGTCGGCCGTGCAGAACGTCAACGGCCAGATCAAGATCAAGATGGTCGGCCACAACGAGGACAGCGACTACCGCGACCTCGACGAGGCGATCACCGTGGACCACCCGGGCGGCATCGGTCACTTCTGGAGCGTCTCCCAGTAACAGACGGGCTTGCGGCCACGCTTCGTCGGCCGGTCTGACGCGTGAGCTAGGCTCGGCGCGTGAGTCTGGGGGGTGCCCGCCGAGTTCGGGTTCGTGCAACGCGGGTCGCCCGCGTGAGCGGCGCGCTGATCGCCGTCCTGTTCCTCGCCGGATGCGCGGCCGGAGCGGTCTCCGCCGCCCCCAGCGGTCATCGCCCGACACCGCACCGATCGAGTCCGGCGCCCACGCCCGCGCGGCCCACGCCGACGCCGACCGTGCCGCCTCCGCCGACGGTCGTCGGGTTCGACAAGACGGCGCTGTCCGTCGACGACCCGGCCAGTACCTGGGTCGTCGTCAACAAGTCCCGGGCGCTGAATCCGCTCGCCTACGTCCCGGCCGACCTGACCTACCCGGACGTCGCCTACGTCAACCATCAGCCGATGCGCCAGGACACCGCCGCGGGGCTCGTCGCGATGTTCCACGCGGGCAAGGCGGAGGCCGGGCTCGACTTCTCGGTGCAGAGTGCCTACCGCTCGTTCGAGTCGCAGACCGGCGTGTATGACGACGACGTCGCCAGGAACGGTCAGGCGTATGCCGACACGGACACCGCTCGCCCCGGCCACAGTGAGCACCAGACCGGTCTCGCAGTCGACATCAGTGCGCTGCCCGCGCAGTGCTCGCTCGACGCCTGTTTCGGCGAGACGGCGCAGGGCCGCTGGCTCGCGGCCAACGCCTGGCGCTTCGGATTCATCCTGCGCTATCCAGCCGACAAGGTCGCTGTCACCGGCTTCACGTACGAGCCGTGGCACTTCCGGTACGTCGGCATCCCGCTCGCGACGGAGTTGCACGCCACCGGCGTGACGACGCTCGAAGAGTTCTTCGGCTGCGCCGGCGGCACGAACTACCCCAGCTGACCGGCCGCTGTCTCAGCCGCCGAGCGCGTCCCCGACAATCCGCTTGGCCTCCTCCTGCACCTCACGCAGGTTCTCCTCGCCATCGAACGACTCGGCGTAGATCTTGTAGACGTTCTCGGTTCCAGAGGGGCGCGCAGCGAACCACGCCTTCTCGGTCTGGACCTTGACGCCCCCGAGCGGCGCGTCGTTGCCCGGCGCGCGGCTCAGCTTCGCCGTGATCGTCTCGCCGGCGAGTTCGGTCGCCGTGATCGCGTCGCCGTCGAGCTTCGAGAGCGCGGCCTTCTGCTCCGGGCTGGCGGGCGCATCCACCCGCTGGTACACGGGGTCGCCGAAGCGCTCGGTCAGCTCGCGGTACAGCTCCGAGGGCGACTTGCCGGTCACCGCGCGGATCTCGCTGGCGAGCAGGGCGAGCAGAATGCCGTCCTTGTCGGTCGTCCACGCCGTCCCGTCGAACCGCAGGAACGACGCACCGGCGCTCTCCTCGCCGCCGAAGCCGACCGTCCCGTCGATGAGACCGGGGACGAACCACTTGAAGCCGACCGGCACCTCCCACAGGCGGCGGCCCAGCGACTCGGCGACGCGGTCGATGATCGACGATGAGACGAGCGTCTTGCCCACCGCCGCATCCTTCCGCCACTCGGTTCGCGTGCGGAACAGGTACTCGATCGCGACGGCGAGGTAGTGGTTCGGGTTCATCAGGCCGCCGTCGGGCGTGACGATGCCGTGCCGGTCCGCATCCGCGTCGTTGCCGGTGAGGATGTCGAAGTCGGCCCGGCGTGCCACCACTGAGGCCATGGCCGAGGGGCTGGAGGGATCCATGCGGATCTTGCCGTCCCAGTCGAGCGTCATGAAGCCCCAGGCCGGGTCGACGTCCGGGTTCACGACGGTCAGGTCGAGGTCGTAGCGCTCGGCGATCGCCTGCCAGTAGTTCACGCTCGCGCCGCCGAGCGGGTCGGCGCCGATGCGGATACCGCTGTCCTTGATGGCCTTCACGTCGATGATGTTCTCGAGGTCGTCCACGTAGTGCCCGCGGAAGTCGTACGTCTCGACGCCGGACGGCTCCGCCATCCGCACCTCCGTCATCCCATTGGCGATGATTTCGTTGGCGCGCTTCGCGATCCAGCTCGTCGCATCCGTGTCGGCGGGGCCACCGTGCGGCGGGTTGTACTTGAAGCCGCCGTCAGACGGAGGGTTGTGGCTCGGCGTGACCACGATGCCGTCCGCCTGGTCGTCATGGCCTTGCCGGTTGTAGCGGATGATCGCGTGCGACACCGCGGGGGTGGGCACCCAGTCGTCGAACTCGTCCACCAGCACCCGGACCTCGTTGCCGACCAGCACCGCGAGCGCGGTCGTCGTGGCGAACTCGCTCAGCAGGTGAGTATCCGCCCCGATGAACAGCGGGCCGCTGATGCCCTGGCTGTTGCGGTACTCGACGATCGCCTGCGTGGTCGCGGCGATGTGGTCCTCGTTGAAGGCGGTGTTCAGCGACGAGCCGCGGTGGCCCGAGGTGCCGAACACCACGCGCTGCTCCGGGATGCTGACATCCGGCTTCAACTCGTAGTACGCGCGCCGCAGGGCGTCGACGTCGATCAGGTCGGAAGGCTGCGCAGGGGTGCCGGCTCGTTCGTCCATGCCCCTACTCTTCCACGGAGGAGGGGTCTCGGCGAGGTCGGCGACCGACGAGGACCGGTCCGGGTCAGAAGCGGGCGCGTCGATGCCCCGCGATCGTGGCGTGCCGCTTGGGACAAGCTGATATCCTTTCAGGCGTAAGCCCCGGACGGGACGCTCTGAGCGTCGGCGCGCCGGGGCAATCACGTTAAGCGGACCGATTGCCTACCTGGTGTGCTCGCTAGGCTGAACGGCATGTCTTCCGCTCCCGATGACGCCCCCGCCGAGCTGCCCGCCTCCGTCGATGACGTGTACAGCTTCCTCGGGCCGTCGGGCACGTTCACGGAGGCGGCGCTCAAGCAGGTGCCGGAGGCGCGGGGCAAGCACTGGCGCGCGGTCAACAACCTGGGCGAAGCGCTCGCCGACGTGGTCGAGGGGCGCAGTGTCGCCGCGATGATCGCGATCGAGAATTCGATCGAGGGCGGCGTCTCGGTCGCTCAGGATGCGCTGGCCACCATCCCGGGGCTGCGCATCGTCGGGGAGTACCTCGTCCCCGTGAACTTCGTGCTCGTGGCGAGGCCCGGCACGACGCTGGCCGACGTGCGGACGGTGAACGCGCATCCCGTCGCCTACGCGCAGTGCCACCAGTGGCTGGACCGCCACTTGCCCGACCACGGCCACCTGCCGGCGTCGAGCAACGTCGCCGCCGCCGCATCACTCTTCGAAGACAGCGCAGCGGATGCGGCCGTCGCGCCTCCCGGCATCGTCGACCACCACGACGTCGTCGTGCTTGCCGAGAACATCGGCGACAACGCCAACGCGGTCACGCGGTTCGTGCTGGTGAGCACCACCCGGAGCGTGCCGGCGCCGACGGGCGCCGACAAGACGAGCCTCATCGCCGAACTGCCGGACGACCGCCCCGGAAGCCTCCTCGACCTGCTCGAGCAGTTCTCGACCCGGGGAGTCAACCTCAGCCTCATCGAGTCGCGCCCGGTCGGCGACGAGCTCGGCCGGTACCGGTTCGTCATCGACGCCGACGGCCACATCCACGACGAGCGCGTGGCGGATGCGCTGCTGGGCCTGCGGCGGTTCAGCCCGAAGGTCTCGTTCCTCGGCTCGTACCCGCGTGCGGACGGGGCCCCGGTGGAGTTCGATCAACGCTACCGGGACGCGGTGTTCACTGAGGCTCGGGAGTGGCTGCAGTCGTTGACCGTGCAGCCGAGCGCGGACGAGGGCCACGACGGGCCCGTGTCGGCGTAGGCTGCGGGTCAGCAGCACGTCGGGAGGTCACCATGGTCGCCGAAGAGCATGACGACAGCGGTCGAGCGGGCGGTTTCGACCCGCGATTCGACCCGTCCTTTCAGCGCGGCTACCAGCCGCAGCCGGGCGAGCGGCCGCAGACCCGCGTCCGCGGGGACGCGCCCGACTCGGCGTACCGGCGACCCTCATCGCTGCTCCAGCATCCCGACGACCGCGTGAGCGACAGGGACCGCGCGGTGGCTCCGGTCGACGACGCCTACGATGCGGGCCTCGGGCTCGCCGACCCGCAGGGCGAGCTCGCACGTCAGGGGTACGGGACGATCGAGTCGACGGCTTCGGCCGATCCGCCGATCGTGGTCGCCGGCCCCGGCCTGCTCGGACGGGTGGACGTCAGCCCGCGCCGCAACCCGATCATCCTGACGCTGTGGATCGTCGGTGCCGGGTTCGTCGTGCTCGGGATCGTGCTCTACTGCATCTCGGTGACGTCGTCGTACAGCGGACCGACCCCGAGCAGTGACGTCGGCTCGCTCGTTTTCGCCCAGCTCGGCTGGATGCTGGCCGGGCCCCTGATCACCGTCGGTCTCCTCACTCTGGTGGGGTTGCTGTTCCTGACGGCGCTGGCCGGGCGGCGGACGCGGGAGGCCGTCCCGCTGGATGAGGAACTCTGACGCGGTCCCTCCCTTGTCGCCTCAGAGCGCCGGGGGAGCCGTGACCCGCAGGCTCCGCTCGTCGACAGACAGCTCGAGGTTCAGGATGTCGCCGAACGCGTCCCCGTCGAGTTCGAACGGCTCCGGCGCATCCACCGCCAACTGCACCGTCGCGCCGCGGAGGTAGCTGAGCCGGGTCCGCACGGCACGGTCCGTGAAGCGGATGATCCGGCGTCCGAGCGCGGACTTGCGGAGTACCCGGTTCTCCCACGTGACCTTGCGCCAGATCGCCAGCCAGCCGAACACGGACGCCGGTTGCAGGATCGCGACGTCGAGCAGGCCGTCGTCGATCGCGGCGTCCGGGATGAGTTCGATGTTGCCGGGGAGGGCGCCGCAGTTCGCGATGAGGATGGTGCTGACGTGCGCCGATCGCTCGTGCCCGTGGTCGATGCGGAACCGCACGTGCACCTTGGTCGCCTTCGGCAGGGCACGGAACGCGGCGTCGACGTAGGCGAGCCAGCCGAAGCGACGCTTCAGCTCGGGGCGCGCTCCCGCGATCATGGCCGCGTCGATGCCGACCCCTGCCATCACCAGGAACACGTGCTCGGTGACGGTCCCGTCCGGCCATCGGGCGGACGCCACCCCGAGGTCGATGCGACGGGTCTCCCCCGCGAAGGCGATGGCGCACGCACTCTCCACACTCGCGAACGGGATGCTCAGGTTGCGCGCCAGGAGGTTTCCCGTGCCGCCGGGGATGACCCCGAGCGTCGCATCCCGGCCGCGCATCGCCTCCGCGACGGCCCGCACCGTCCCATCGCCGCCGGCCGCCAGGACGAGCGTCGCGCCGCGGTCGAGCGCATCCCGGGCCTGCGCCTGGCCGCCCTCCTCGGGAGTGGTCTCCAGCCACAGAAGGTGGATGCCGCGCCCCGCCGTCGCCGCGGCGGCCGCGGCCGCCGCCTCCACAGCCACTCGTACGCGCGGAACATCGACCCGGACGGGGTTGTAGACGACGGCGACGATCGTGTGCTCCTGCTCGCGCCGTCCGTTCACTCGCATCACGCTACCTGTTCGGCATCGATCGATAAGCTGGTCAGGTGATCGATCCTGTGCTGCTTCGCGAGAACCCCGATGTCGTCCGCCGCTCGCAGGGGGCGCGTGGCGACTCCGTGCAGCTGGTCGACGAGGCCATCCAGGCCGACATCGAGCGCCGCGCAGCCATTACCGCCTTCGAGGAACTCCGCGCCGAGCAGAACGCTTTCGGCAAGACGGTGGCGAAGGCGCCCAAGGAGCAGAAGAAGGAGCTCGTCGCCCAGGCGCAGCAGCTCGCGGGACGCGTCAAGGAGGCCCAGCAGGCGGCGAACGAGGCGGATGCGCGCTTCGAGCAGCTGATCCGCAGCATCGGCAACCCGATCGTCGACGGCGTGCCGTCGGGCGGCGAAGACGACTACGTCGTGCTGAAGACGGTGGGCGAGATTCCCGAGTTCACGTTCGAGGCGCGCGACCACCTGGAGCTCGGCGAGTTGCTCGGCGCGATCGACATGGCGCGCGGCGCGAAGGTCGCCGGCGCCCGCTTCTCGTACCTGCGCGGCATCGGCGCCCGGCTCGAACTGGCTCTGATGAACATGGCGCTCGACAAGGCCGTCCAGAACGGCTTCATCCCGATGATCACGCCCACGCTGGTGAAGCCGGAGATCATGCAGGGCACCGGATTCCTCGGAGCGCACGCCGACGAGGTCTACCACCTCGAAAACGACGACCTCTATCTGACCGGTACCAGCGAGGTCGCGCTCGCCGGTTACCACTCCGACGAGATCATCGAGGTGGACGAGCCGCTGCGATACGCAGGCTGGTCCACCTGCTACCGGCGCGAGGCCGGCTCGGCGGGCAAGGACACGCGAGGCATCATCCGCGTGCACCAGTTCAACAAGCTCGAGATGTTCGTCTACACCCGGCCCGAGGAGGCGGAGTCCGAGCACGAGCGACTGCTCGGCTGGCAGGAGGAGATGATGAACGCGCTGGGACTCAGCTACCGCGTCATCGACACCGCCGCCGGCGACCTCGGCTCGAGCGCCGCCCGTAAGTACGACGTCGAGGCGTGGATCCCGACTCAGGGTCGCTACCGCGAACTCACGTCGACGTCGAACTGCACCACCTTCCAGGCGCGACGACTGGACATCCGGTTCCGGACCGAGAGCGGCAAGACGGCACCGGTCGCTACCCTCAACGGGACGCTGGCCACCACGCGCTGGCTGGTCGCCATCCTCGAGACCCACCAGCAGGAGGACGGCTCCGTGCGCGTCCCCGAGGCTCTGCGGCCTTACCTCGGCGGCCTGGAGTTGCTGGAGCCGATCTCCCGGTGAGCGACGACGACCGCCTGCTGATCGCGCTCGACGTCGACGGCACGCTGATCCACGAGGACGAGTCCGTGGGCGATGCCGTGCGCACGGCGGTCGCTCGCGTCCGCGACGCCGGGCACGAGGTCATGCTCGCGACCGGCCGCAGCTGGGAGACCGCGCGTCCCATTCACGAAGAGTTCGGGCTGACCAGCCAGTTCGTCGTGTGCGCGAACGGTGCGCTGACGATGAAACGCGACGACACCCTCGAAGGCGGTTATCGCCGCGAGTTCATCGAGGTGTTCGATCCGACCGAGGTTCTCACGACGATCCGGCCGCACCTCCCCAGCGGCAGCTTCATGGTGGAGGGCCCGACCGGTTTCCGCCGCTACACCGAGGGCATGACCGACTGGGAGCTGGTGAACGCCGAGGAAGTGCCCTTCGACGAACTGCTCCAGCATCCCGCCACCCGCGTCGTGGTGGTGTCGCCCGAGCACGACACCGAGGAGTTCCTCTCCATCGTCGACCGGATGGGGCTCCAGCGGGTCAGCTACTCCATCGGCTGGACGGCGTGGCTCGACATCTCGCCGGACGGCGTCAGCAAGGCCACAGCGATGGAGCGCGTCCGCCACGCCCTCGGCATCCCGCGCACCCACGTCGTGGCCGTCGGAGACGGGCGCAACGATCTCGAGCTGCTGCAGTGGGCCGGTGCCGAAGGGCTCAGCGTGGCCATGGGGCAGTCCCCGGACGAGGTGAAGGCGGCCGCGACCCGGACGACTGCGCCGGTGGTGGACGACGGTCTGGCGCACGTGCTCGACGCGCTCTGAGACCTTTTCCAGCCTGCCGTGTCAAGCTTTAAGGCGGCGCGCGCTCATTCGAGTGCGTGCCTATGGATGTGCGAACGCAGGATCGGAAGGAAGTGAATGAGCGAGATGCCCACCCGCGCGCAAGCGCGAGCGCAGGAGAAAACGGCCGGACCAGCGGTCCGCCACGGACGACTGAAGCAGCACCATCCACTCAAGGCACTCCTCACGATATTCGTCGCGATCGTCGCTGTCGTCGGCGTGACCGGCGTCTCGCTCGCGGCGTATGCGGCGGTCGACGTGGCATCCAGCGTCAAGAAGTCGGTCAAGCTGGTCGACGCCAAGGGCCACGAAGTCACGCCCGGCGTCGGTGCGATGAACGGCGCGTTCAATATCCTGCTGGCGGGCAGTGACTCCGGCGGCGGAAACAGCGCGTACGGCGACCGCGAGGAGAACCTCAACGACGTGACGATGGTGCTCCACGTCTCCGCAGACCACAAGAACGCGACCGTGGTCAGCTTCCCGCGCGACCTGTACGTGTCCATCCCGAGCTGCCCGGACCCCAAGGGCGGCAGCTTCGACGCGATGAGCCGGCAGAAGATCAACAACTCGCTCAGCTACGGCGGACTCGCCTGCACCGTGCTCACGGTCGAGAAGCTGACCGGCCTCGAGATCCCCTACGCGGGCGTCATCCAGTTCGACGGCGTGATCGAGATGTCGAATGCGGTCGGCGGCGTACCGGTGTGTGTCGCGGGCGACATCGAAGACCCGTACACGGGCCTGAATGTGAAGGCCGGTCAGAACACCCTGCAGGGCGCTCAGGCGCTCGCCTTCCTCCGGACCCGGCACGGTGTCGGCGACGGCTCGGACCTCGGTCGCATCAGCAACCAGCAGGTGTTCCTTTCGTCGCTGGTCCGGACGATCAAGAGCGCCGACGTGCTGAGCAACCCGGTGAAGCTGTACGGCATCGCGAAGGCCGCGACCAGCAACATCACCCTCTCCGACAGCCTGAACAACCCGACGACCATCGTCTCGATGGCCACGGCGCTGAAGAACATCGACATCAGCAAGGTCGTGTTCGTGCAGTATCCGAACCACTATCAGGGTGATGGCGTGGTGCCGACGACCGATGCGGCACAACAGCTCATGGGTGCCCTGGTGAACGACCAGCCGGTCGCGCTGACCGGCGACACCGGTGTGGGATCGGAGGCCGACCCCAACGCCCCCGCTCCGCAGGCTCCGGCGACGCAGGCCCCGGCGACGCAGGCTCCGGCGACGCAGGCTCCGGCCACCGAGGCTCCCGCGACCGGCTCGACCCCGGCTCCGACGGACGGCGCTGTGGCTCTCCCGGAGGATGTGCACGGCCAGACCGCGGCACAGGTCACCTGCTCCAAGCCGTTCTCGGACTGACGCTCGCTCGATCGCAATCGTGGCGCGGGCGGTCGGTTCGTTAGACTCAGGCGACGCCGGATTGCGGTCCGGCGCCGGGAGGGCTGTCCGAGCGGCCGATGGAGCCAGTCTTGAAAACTGGTGGGCAGAAATGTCTCGTGGGTTCGAATCCCACGCCCTCCGCAGCGTGTGGGCTTAGGCTGCAAGGACGGAGCCACCGTGGCCCCCATGAGGGAGCCACCATGTCGGCCGATTCCAATTCTTCCGTTCCATTGACGCTCGGCATCCTTGCCACCTCCGCGAAACCGGATGAGCGCCGCCTGCCGCTTCACCCGGCTCGCCTCGACCGCATCCCGGGCGAGCTGCGTGAGCGCATCGTGCTCGAGACCGGGTACGGCTCTCGGTTCGGCGCGACCGACGACGCATTGCGTCCCTTGGTCGGCCGCATCGCCTCCCGCGCCGATGTGATCGCGTCGAGCGATATCGTGGTGCTCCCCAAGCCGCAGCCGTCCGACCTGGACGACCTCCGCGACGGCCAGGTCCTCTGGGGCTGGCCGCACTGCGTGCAAGACAGAGAGATCACGCAGCGCGCCATCGATAAGCGTTTGACCCTGATCGCCTTCGAGGCGATGAACCACTGGACGAGCAGTGGCAACTTCGCCTTGCACGTCTTCCACGTCAACAACGAGCTCGCCGGCTACTGCTCGGTGGTCCATGCTCTCGGGCTGGTCGGCCGGACAGGCGACTACGGCCGGCGCCTCAACGCCGTCGTCATCGGGTTCGGAGCGACTGCGCGTGGCGCGGTGACCGCACTGAACGCCCACGGCATCCACGACGTGCAGGTCCTGACCAACCGGGAGGTCGCCGCCGTCGGCTCACCGATCCACTCCGTGCGGATCGTGCAGTTCGATCACGATGACGACGCTCCGTTCCTCAGTCACGTCATCACCGACGCCGGGAGGGTGCCGCTCGCCCCATTCCTGGCCGAGGCGGACATCGTCGTGAACTGCACCCTGCAGGATCCGAACGCGCCACTCACCTATCTCACGGAGGACGATCTCGCGGCTTTCGCCCCGGGAAGCCTGATCGTCGACGTCTCGTGCGACGAGGGCATGGGATTCAGCTGGGCGCGCTCGACCAGCTTCGACGAACCGATCATCGAGGTCGGCGATCATGTGCAGTACTACGCCGTCGACCACAGTCCGTCGTATCTCTGGGACTCCGCGACCTGGGAGATCGGGGAGGCGTTGACGCCATTCCTCGAGGTCGTGATGGCCGGCCCCGACGCCTGGCAGGCCGACCCGACCATCCGGCGCGCGATCGAGATCCAGGACGGTCTAATCGTGAACCCGGCGATCCTCACCTTCCAGAACCGCGAGCCGCTGCCGCCGTACCGGGATGTGCTCCGTCGCTGATACCGTCGCCCAGGCACTGACCTCGGCTACGGGTTCAGCTGGTCGTCGATCGCGTCCTTGAAGGTGCGGAGTTCGAGGGTGTTGCCCTCGTAGACCTTTCCCTGATCGCTCCAGTTGAGCGCCAACGTGCCCACGGTGTCATCCCCCGTCACTTCGGCGCCCTGGAAACGGGTGTGATCGATGACGTCGTCGTGGCCCCCGCTGCTGTGCTCGTTGTCGAGGAAGTAGATCCTGTCCGGCGTGAGAACAAGCCGACCCTCATGTCGGCCGTCCTCATCCAATCGATCCGCTGCCACTTCCGTGATCGCCTGCTCGCCCTGCGCAAGCCTGTCCGGGTGGCCCTTTCCATGTTCAACCATGACGGCACCATAGACCCGGAACCACGGTGATGGTGAGACCTCCGGGGTCTCATCCGGTGTCGGTGGATCGACGGAGTTCAGGCCTGCGGCACCGGTGCCGACGCGAACCGTTCGACTCCGGCGACCCGGAGCAGGTCGAGCTTGGCCGCATCTTCGGAGCCCGGCACCGCGGTGTAGACGACGATGCGAAGATCGCCGTCGGGTACGGTGAGCACGTCGCAGTCGACGGTGATCGGGCCCACGATCGTCTCGGTCATCGTCTTCCTGCTGGAGCGGTGCGCGGCCACCCGCGCAACGGCCCAGCGGCGGTCGAAGTCGGGGGAGGCCGCCTGGAGCCGAGCGATGAGGCGGACGAGGTCCCGGTCGGCGGGGTAGCGGCCGTGCGCCTGGCGGAGATCGGCGACGAGGTCGGCCGAGAACTCCTCAGCATGGACGTCGTCGAACTCGACGCCAGAATGCCCGTGGGTGAAGTGCCGCCAGACGAGGTTGCGGTCGAGGCCTGTGAGCTCGGACGGGTCCTTCAGCAGCGCCGCCCACAGGGGGTTCCAGACGAGGAAGTCCCAGGACGCCGAGAACACGCCGAGGGGCACATCCCCGATCCGGTCCAGGATGCGCTGCACGCCCGGCGTGAGGTGCTTCGGGACGCTGCCTGCCGGCGACGACACCGCTCCGGCGACGCGGAACAGGTGGTCGCGCTCCTCGGCGGAAAGCCGTAGCGCACGGGCCAGCGCGCTGAGGAGCTGAGGCGACGGGTTGGTCGCGCGACCCTGCTCCAAGCGCACGATGTAGTCGACGCTCACCCCGGCGAGGGCGGCGAGTTCTTCGCGGCGCAGGCCCGGCGTCCGTCTGCCCGGCCCTGCGGGGAGCCCGACCTCGACCGGGTCGACCCGATCGCGCCACGACCGCAGCACCACCGCGAACTCGCTCATGCGCTCATCGTACGTCCGGGCGCCCGCCCCATCCTGGTACTGCCGGTACCCCCGAAGACCGGTGCCTGGGCGTCCCCTCGGCTTGAACGCAGGATCGAGTCATGACGACGACACTCATCACAGGAGCCAACCGTGGCCTCGGACTCGAGACCACCCGCCGACTCATCGCGGCCGGACACATCGTCTTCGCCGGGATGCGCGACACCGCGGCCGGAGCAGGATCGCGAGCTCTCGGCGCCATCCCGCTGGCCCTCGATGTCACCGACCGGGCCAGCGTGGATGCGGCGGTGGCCTCCCTGCCCGAGCTGGATGTGCTGGTCAACAACGCGGGCGTGCTCGGAGCCTCGCGACAGGGGACACACGACCTCGACGCCGAGTCGATGCAGCAGACGCTCGACACCAATGTGGTCGGCCTCGTCCGCGTCACCCAGGCCTGCCTGCCCCTGCTCCGCCGCTCGGCGGCGCCGGTCATCGTCAATGTCGCCTCAGGCGTCGGCTGGCCCCGCTGGCTGTCGACGCCCGTGCACGACGAGTTCTCGGTGCTCGGCATCCCCTACGCAGCATCCAAAGCGGCGGTCATCGCCCTGACGGTGCAGTACGCCAAGAGCCTGCCCGAGTTCCGCGTGAACGCCAGTGATCCCGGCTACACCGCCACCGAGTTCAACGGGTACAGCGGACACCAGACCGTCGAGGAGGGGACGGATGCCACAGTGATGCTGGCCACGGTGGGTCCGGACGGTCCGACCGGCGAGTTCCACAACCGTTCTGGGCGCATCGACTACTGACCGTCATGAGCTGGTTCGCCGAGACGAACTCTCCCCGCTGAGACGGCGATCGCGATCTTTCTGGCGTCGATGCCGAGCTGGCGGAGGTTGCCGGTCAGCGGATTCGAATACCCCAGGAAGAACAGGCCGGGGTGCGCGGGCAGTTGCGCCTCTGCGTTGACCAGCGGACGACCGCTGGGGGCAAGAACGCCGAGTTCGCCGACCAGCGGCTCGAGGCCGCGGCGGAACCCGGTCGCGAGTACGACCGCGTCGGGGCGCAGTTCGGTGCCGTCGGCGAGCACCACGGCATCCGGGGTGAATCTCGAGACCGCCGCGACGACCGTGACACGACCGGCCTTAAGGGCGCGCAGCAGACCGACGTCCAGCGTCGGCGTGACATCATCGCGGGCCTGCTGGGTGGCGATCCCTCGCGGCGCCCGAGGGATGCCGTACTTGCGCAGGTCGCCGACGGCCACTCGTTGCAACGCGCCCGCGAGCGCATCCTGCACCTTGAGTGGGAATGCCGCCATCGACAGGATGAGGGCCTGGCTGGGGATGCCGACCACGGCGCGACGCACGATGTTCGGCGGTGTGCGTACCGCCAGCGAGACCGTGACACCCGCCTCGGCGAGGTCGGCCGCGATCTCCGCTCCGCTGTTGCCCGGTCCGACGACGAGTACGTTTCGAGCGCCGAGGGACGCGGGGTTCCGGTATGCGCTCGAGTGCAGCACCGTGCCGGGATAAGCGTCGAGGCCGGGCCAGTCGGAGACCTTGGCGCTGTGGTTGTAGCCCGTCGCGATGACAACGCTGTCGGCAGCGATGACGCCCCGCTCGTCTCCTCTGCTCCAGGCGACCTGCCAGTGGTGTCCGGCCCGTTCAACAGACAAGGCGGAAACCCCCAACCAGATGTCGAGGTCGTGCACGGTGACGTACTGGGCGAGGTAGCGCAGCACGTCGTCGCGTGCGACCCAGCGACCGTAGCGGCGCGGGATGCGGAAGCCGGGCAGCGCGGAGAGCCCGCGCGACGTGTGCAGGTGCAAACGGTCGTAGTGGGCGGCCCAGCTCGCCCCAACCCGGTCGGCCTTGTCGATGACGACAGTGTCGACGCCCGCGCGCTTCAGCTCCGCGGCGGCGGCGAGGCCGCCGGGTCCGGCCCCGATGACCAGCGCCGGAACACGCGAGGGGAGGGCGTAGGCGCTCACGGGAGCCACCCTAGATCGAACGGGTGAAGAGCGGGAGGGCGCGGATACGGTTCGAGCCCCACGCCCTCTGCACCTCAGCCGGGGCGGACGATGAAGGCGACCCCGTCGGGATCGCGGATGGTCGTCGCCCCTGACGGTGACGAGACTGCGTCCCTCGCCCCGAGCCCCGTCAGCCGGGCGATCTCACCGTCGAGTCCTTTCGGCGGTGCAATCAGGCTGAAGTACTGGCGATCGGTCGGTTTGCCCGCCTCGATGGGCTCGCCGCTCCAGGCGAGCTTCGTTCCGCCCGCGGGCGCCTGGATGGCCACCTCCTCGCCCACGTCCCACACCACCGGCCAGCCGAGGGCGCGGCTCCAGAAGATCCCCGTCGCCCGTGTCCCCTCGCACGCCACCTCGCCCAGTGGTCCGGCGCCCGCCAGGTAGGCGTTCTCGTCCTCGATGACGCAGAACTCGTCCCCCACCACGTCTGCCATGGCCGCGTAGCTGCCGTTCGGAACGTGTCCGTTGCCGCGCAGCCGCGCCCCGTACTCCACGCTGGCGGCGATGACCTCCGCCTGTAAGCGACCCGCTCGACTCAGGTGGAGGTGCAGCCGATTCCGTTCCGCGCCGTGAGCGTCGCCGGCGGCGAAGCGGAGCGCGACCTGCCTGTCGTCGCCCGGCAGGAGGATCCCGTCGTCGTCGACCTGCGGCGTCCGACCGAGCAGCGCTCCCCAGAACGACGCGTCGGCCTCCGGGTCCCCCGAGCGGAAGGTGACGGAGTGAAATCGGACACTCATAAGGCGACGGTAGCCGGTGTCGTCTTCGCGAGGCAATCACTACGCATTGCTGTGAGTGCGCTAATCCGTATGCGTTTATAGAACCCGCTGCGCGATTAGATTCACATTATTTCGGGGGCTTACAGTTCCAGCATTTGTCCTGATCAATTGGCATTTATGGACCTTTCGAGCCGGAATGGCAATGCGTGCTGCGGCAATCGCAGGCGTGACTTCGTAGTTGATAGTGCGCTAACGTGACCTCCACACAACCAACGACAAAGGAGTTGAAGTGACTGAGCCGTACACCGTCGTAGCCTTATCGCCGTTGCAGATCCCGATCGTCGAGCCGGAGGACGCGCTGAAGAACACCAAGCGCATCATCGGGTTCATGAAGACGGCGGTCGGCGTCGCAGCGACCGAGGGTCACCCGGTCAAGCTGGTCGTCATCCCCGAGATGGCGATCCAGGGAATGCACATGGCATTCACCGCAGGCAACCGCGAGGCGGAGAAGAAGTTCGCCCGCACCATCCCCGGTCCCGAGACCGACGAGCTCGGCAAGGCCGCTCGTGAGTTGAACACGTACATCGCCGGCGAGCTGTACCTCGTCGCCGACGACGATTTCCCGGACCGCTATTTCAACTGCGCGTTCATGATCGACCCGAACGGCGACGTGATCTACCGTCGGGCGAAGGCGACCAGCGACGGCTTCGAAGGCGGAACCCTCGGCACCACCAACCCCCACGATCTGTGGGACGAATGGATCCAGAAGAAGGGCGACGGCAACGTGCTGGACGCCATCTACCCCGTCGCGAAGACCCCCGACATCGGCAACATCGGCTACGTCATCTGCCACGAGGGTGCCTATCCGGAGATCGCCCGCGGGCTCGCCATGAACGGCGCAGAGGTCATCATCCGCGCAACCCTCATCGAGCCGCAGACCTCTCAGGGCATGTGGGAGGTGCAGAACAAGGCGCACGCTCTGTTCAACAACGCCATCGTCGTGGCACCGAACCTCGGCCCGGAGCTGGGCCCGGACGGCGTCATCAACGACCTCTTCGGCGGCCGGTCGATGATCGTCAACCAGCGCGGTCGGATCATCACGGAGACCCCGGGCGTGACTGCCGGCGACACCTTCGTCAGCACCACGATCGACATCGACGCGCTGCGTCGTGACCGTCAGGCGAACGGCGTGTTCAACGGCTTCAAGGATCTGCGCACCGAGCAGTACGCGGCGATCTATGAGAAGCCGATCTACCCGAAGAACCAGTACCTCGACGCCCCTCCCGGGGAGGACTGGCTCGCCCGCGAGCGCGAGACCCGCGCCCGCAACATCAAGCTGCTCGAGGAGCGCGGCGTCTTCACGCCGCTCGACTAGCGCACCGCGTGGCGGCGTCCCGGGGCGGTCCATCCCCCGTTCCGGCCCGGGGCGCCGCTGCTAGCACCACCCGTTGTACCCAGCACCGATCACCTCACAAGGAAGTGGAAAAATGATCAGTCCCCACACCCGAACCATGCTCAAGGTCGCCGGTATCGCGGCGGTCTCAGCGCTCCTCCTCACCGGATGCGCCCGCGGCGGAACCGACGGAGCCGCTGCCAACGACGCCGACAAGAGGACGGGCAAGGGGCTCGTCATCGGTTGGAGCCAGCGCGGCATCAGCGGAAGCGACTGGTGGAAGACCCTCGTCGAGGGCGGCCAGGCCGAGGCCAAGAAGCTCGGCGCCACCATCCAGCTCCTCGACGCGAACGGTGACACCGTCCGCCAGAACGCAGACGTCCAGACCCTCATCACGAAGAACGTCGACGCCGTCATCATGAACCCGAACGACCCCATCGGTGTCGGTGCGTCCGTCGCAGCGCTTCAAAGCGCCAACGTCCCCCTCGTCACGGTCAACTCGAACCTCGACCCGTCGCTGGTCAAGGACATGTACTGCTACGTCGCGGAGGACCAGGGTTACACCGGCTCCCTTGCCGGCGAGGTCGCCGCGAAGAAGGCCGTCGCCAAGTTCGGCGAGACCGGCGAGATCAAGGTCGTCGGTATCGGCGGCTTCCCCGGCGATGTCCTCAGTGACCTGCGGTTCAACGGGTTCATGAAGGGCTACGAGAGCGTGATGAAGAAGTACCCCGGCATCACGACCAAGAAGCTGGAGACGAAGTACGGCGAGTGGAAGCCGGATAAGGCGCTCGCCCCGATCCGCGACGTCGCCACGGCGAACCCGGACCTGAAGATCGTCTACAGCATGAGCGACGTGATGCAGGGCGGCATCGAGCAGGGCCTCCAGCAGGCCGGCATCTGGGGCGACGGCGTCATCGTTGCCGGCTACGACGGCGGGATGAACGTCGTCAAGGAGATGGTCGACAACCCGACCGGTCCGCTCCAAGCGACCGCGTCCAACCAGCCGTGGGACCAGGGCGTCGCCGCGGTGAAGATGGCCGTCGCCGCCTACAACAACGACAAGTCGGCATGCCCGAAGAAGGAAGTCTTCATCAAGACGACCGTCGTCACGCCGGAGAACGCCAAGCAGTACTACAAGCCCGCTGACACGTACGTGCGGGCGAACGACTAGGCACCTGCGGGTACCACAAGGAGTCGCTGCGCCCGATGTCATCGGTTCGGGCGCAGCGACCACGTTCAGACGAACACGTCACGAGGAAGTGCAGAGGAAATCATGGACGAGCTTCAGCTCGAGGGCATCACCAAGGGCTACCTCGGCGTTCAGGCGCTGAAGGGTGTCAGCTTCTCGGTCAAACGGGGAAGCATCCACGCCCTCGCCGGCCAGAACGGCGCCGGCAAGTCGACGCTGGTCAAGATCCTCTCGGGAGCCGAGACGCCGGATGGTGGGACCATCCGCCTGGGCGGTGAGGTCGTGAAGTTCCGTGAGCCGACGGACGCCCAAGCCGCGGGGATCCACACCATCTACCAGGAGCTCAGCCTCGTGCCTTCGCTCTCGGTGGCCGAGAACATCTTCCTCGGCACGCTCCCCAAGAAGGGAAGCGTCGTCGACTGGAAACAGATGCAGGCCAAGGCCCGCGAAGCGCTCGCCCGCGTCGGATTCGATCTCGACGTGCGCCAGCCGGTCTCCAGTTTCTCGGTGGCCGAGCAGCAGGCCGTCGAGCTCGCCAAGGCGCTGCACAAGGACGCGCGCATCCTGCTGCTCGACGAGCCCACCTCCACACTCCCTCTACCGGACGTCGAGCGCCTCTTCACCGTGCTGCGCCGGCTGGCAGCCGAAGGGGTGACGCTCCTCTATATCTCGCATCGGATGGACGAGCTCTACAGCCTGTGCGACGCAGTGACCGTGCTGCGGGACGGCGTCACCGCCGCGAACCTGACCACCGCCGAAACGAAACCCGCTGACGTGGTGACCGCCATGGTCGGAAAGAGCCTCGAGGGTTCGATCGCGGACGCGGCCCTGCGCGGCGAGCGCAGCCCCCGTCTCGGCGCCGGCCGCACAGAGAAGATCCTTCTGTCCGCCCGCGGGCTGGGCGAGGACGACCGGGTCGCCGACATCGACTTCGATCTGTACCAAGGGGAGGTGCTCGGCATCGCGGGCCTCATCGGTTCGGGCCAGTCCGAGCTCGCGAGCCTGCTCGCCGGGGCCCGCAGGAAGACCGACGGGCAGCTGACGATCGACGACAAGCCGGTCTCGTTCGCCACACCGCGCGACGCCATCCGGCGCGGGATCGGGCTGCTGCCGCAGGACCGCAAGACGCAGGGCTTCATCCCGGACATGGGCGTCGCGGGCAACATCACGCTCGCGAGCATGCCGATGTTCAGCCGGCTCGCGGTGATCGACGGCAAGCGCGAGAAGCGGGCCGCTCAGGACATGGTGACCAAGCTCGGCATGAAGGTGTCCAGCGTAAACCAGCCGATGAAGACCTTGAGCGGCGGGACGCAGCAGAAGGGCATCCTCGCACGGTGGCTGGTGCGCTCCTCCCGCCTCCTCATCTGCGACGAGCCGACCCGCGGGGTCGACGTCGGCGCCAAGGAGGACATGTACGAGCTGATCCGCGACTTCGCCCGCTCGGGCGGAACCGTGATCATCGCAAGCTCTGAGATCTCGGAGGCGATGATGTGCGATCGCGTGCTCGTCATGGCCCGTGGCCGGGTCGTCGCCGAATTCGACCACGACCAGATCGACCCGCAGGGGCAACGCATCCTGCAGCTGCTCGCCTGAGCGACCCCCGGGCAACCGAACACATCCACTGACCCAACCCAATGACGGGAAAGACAATGTCGAACAACACTCTCCAAGAGCCGGTGAAGCCGACCGGCTCGTCCCCGGCCGCGCGCCCGCGCTCGACGTGGGGCGGTGTGGCCAAGCGCCTCCTGCCGAAGAGCTACCTGCTTCTGGTGCTCGTCGTTATCATCGTGATCGGCTACTACGTCTCGGCCGACTTCCTCACCCTGAGGAACGCGGAGAACGTGATCGCGGCCGCCTCCATCGTGGCGGTCCTCGCGGTCGGGCAGTTCTTCGTCATCCTCACCGGCGGCATCGACCTGTCGGTCGGGTCGATCCTGGCCATGTCCACGGTGATCGTGGCATTGACCCTGCAAGCCGGCATGGCGACAGGGCTCTCCGTCGCGTTCACGCTGTTCTGCTGCGGGATCGCGGGACTGATCAACGGCCTGCTCGTCGTGTGGCTGCGCATCCCGCCGTTCATCGCGACTCTCGCCATGATGAGTGCGGTCAAAGGCTTCAGCTACATCATCCAGTCGACCAGCCTGATCCAGATCACCGACCAGACCTTCATCGACCTCTTCGCCCGCGGAACGACCCTCGGGCTGCAGAACCCGGTCATGATCTTCCTCGTCGTCATGATCCTCGCGGCACTCGTGGCGAAGTTCACCACCTTCGGGCGGTCGCTCTACGCGATCGGCGGCAACCCGGAGGCCGCGCGTCTCTCCGGTCTGCCCGTGGCCCGCAACCTCATCATCACCTACACGATGTCGGGACTCCTCGCCGGCCTGGCCGGTCTCATCGCCGCGGCCCAGCTGCGCCAGGGCAGCTCGCTCATCGGCGTCGGCTACGAGTTGGATGCGATCGCCGCGGTGGTCGTGGGCGGCGCCTCCCTGATGGGCGGCAAGGGCGACCCCATCAGCGCCGTGATCGGCGTTTTCGTCCTCGCGACGATCATCAACGTGATGAACCTGGTGGGGATCTCGTCGGAGCCCCAGCTGGTCATCAAGGGTGCCGTGATCGTGGTGGCCGTCTTCCTCTCCAGTGCCGGAGGTGTTCAGAGGATCTCCGGGTTCTTCCGATCGCACTTCGGACGCCGCACCGCACGGGCAGCGAGCTGAGACCGTGTCGGCACCTTCGAGTAACGAGAAGCAGTCGACGACTCGCGGTGCCAGGATGATCGATGTCGCACGGCTCGCCGGGGTGTCCCAGCAGACCGTCTCCCGCGTCGTCAACGGGAGCCCCAACGTCGCCCCCGAGATTCGGGAACGTGTGGAGCTCGCCATCCGCCAACTGCGCTACCGCCGAAACCCCGCCGCTCGTGCGCTGGCGAACGGCCAGACGATGAACATCGGGATCGTGAGCTTCGGTCTCGCCCAGTACGGTCCGTCGGTCGCCCTCAGCGGGATCGCCGACGAGGCCAGGAGCGCGGGCTATGCCACCAACCTCGTCACCCTCGGGGATGTGGACCGCGCGGCCATGAAGGCGGCGCTCGACCACCTCGCCGAGGACTCGGTGGACGGGATCGTCGTCCTGGCGCCGGTCCAGGCGGCACTCGAAGCGATCTCCGGTCTGGAGGCGGATGTTCCCCTCGTCTTCTTCGAGCCGGGGGCGCCGGAGGGGACCACCAGCGTCGCCACGGACGAGATCAGCGGTGCAGAGCTTGCTACGCAGCACCTTCTGGACCTGGGCCACGACACGGTCTGGCAGGTCGCCGGCCCTCACGGCTGGCTGGGGACCGAAGCCCGCCTCCGCGGCTGGTCGCGTGCCCTTGCGTCGGCCGGGCGGGTGACCAACCGGGTGTTCACCGGCGACTGGTCCACTCGCTCCGGATACGGCGCGGGCGGTGAGATCGCGGCCAATCCGCGCATCACGGCCGTGTTCGTCGCCAACGACCAGATGGCCCTCGGCGTCATCAAGGCCCTCGCGGATCACGGGGTCCGCGTTCCGGAGGACGTCAGCGTCGTCGGATTCGATGACGTCCCGGAATCCCGGTACTACCGGCCGGGCCTCACGACCGTGCGTCTCGATTTCGAAGAGGTCGGCCGACTGGCGGTCGACCGGATTCTGCACCTCATGCGCGGGGGCACGGCAGACGCGCTGCCCCGGGTGCTGCCGGAGCTGATCGTGCGCCAGAGCACGGGGCCTCCCTCCCACGCTTCACCAACCACCGACCACATCTGACAGAGAAAGCGAAGCGCATGACCATCAAACAACTGGGGCGCACCGGCCTCACCGTCTCCGACGTCTGCGTCGGGACGAGCGCCCTCGGCAGTTTCCCCGCCCAGTACGGCTACGAAGTCGACACCGAGACGGCTGTCGCGACAATCCGCCGCGTCTTCGACGGACCCTTCACCTTCATCGACACCTCCAACGAATACGGCGGTGGCGAGAGCGAGAAGCGCATCGGCCAGGCCATCCGAGAGCACGGGGGAGTTCCCGATGGCGTAGTCGTGGCCACCAAGGTCGACCCCATCCCCGGCACGACCGACTTCTCCGGCGACCGCGTGCGTCGTTCGGTGGAGGAGAGCCTCGGGCGGCTCGGCCTCGACACGCTCCCGCTGGTGTACCTGCACGACCCGGAGAAGATCAGCTTCGAGGAGGGCGTCGCCCCCGGCGGCCCGCTCGAGGCGCTGATCGCCCTCCGCGACCAGGGCGTCATCGGCTCCCTGGGCGTCGCCGGGGGCCCGATCGATCTCGAACTGCAGTACCTGGCGACCGAAGCCTTCGACGCCGTCATCAGCCACAACCGGTTCACCCTGGTCGACCAGTCGGCCGAGCCGCTGCTCGACGACGCGCAGGCCCGCGGTGTGGCCTTCGTGAACGCAGCCCCCTTCGGCGGCGGGATGCTCGTCAAGGGGCCGGATGCGGTCCCCACCTACTGCTACGCCCCCGTCGCCGACGAGGTGCTCGAACGGGTGCGCCGGATGGAGGCCCTCTGCGCCGAGCATGACGTCCCGCTCGCCGCCGCCGCGCTGCAGTTCTCGCTACGCGACCCGCGCGTCACCTCGACGATCGTCGGCATGTCGGAGCCGAACCGTGTGGAGCAGACGGTCGAGCTGGCCGAATTCGACATCCCCGAGGCGTTGTGGGATGCGCTGCTGCCGATCGCGCGCCTGGGTCGCGCGGGCGTGCTGGCCTAGCCCATCCGTCCAGAACCAGATCTTCCAGAAGGAAAGGACACAGAATGACCACCCTCAAGAACCCCGAGCCCGTCGACGTCGTCATCGTCGGCGCCGGCGCAGGTGGGGCGACCGCCGCCAAGGTGCTGACCGAAGCCGGTCTGCGCGTCGTCGGTCTCGAGCGCGGACCCTGGCTGAAGCCCGAGCACGCCTCGGGCGATGAGCTCAAGTTCCTCAACCGCAACTTCATCTGGCAGGATCCCAAACTCAAACCGCGCACGTACCGTCAGAACGACAGCGAAGATGCCGTGATCACCAACTTCTCGGCGACCCCGCAGGTCGTCGGCGGAGGCACGACACATTGGGGCGGCATGGTGCCCCGGATGACGGTGAACGACTTCCGCCTGCGCTCGCTGCACGGCGACGTCGAGGGCGCGAGCCTCGTCGACTGGCCGATCAGCTACGACGACCTCGAGCCGTACTACACCCGTGTCGAGTGGGAGTTCGGCACCTCGGGCCTCGGCGGCGCCAACCGCTGGGAGGGACGCCGTACCCGCGACTACCCCACCAAGCCGGCTCCCCTCAGCCAGATCGGCCGCAAGTTCGCGACCGCCATGGACAAGATGGGCCACAGCACGTTCCCGATGCCGCAGGGCATGGTGACCGAGCCGTACCGCGGTCGCAAGCCGTTCAGCGAGAACGGTTTCTGGCAGCAGTACCCGGACCCCGGCAACGGCAAGTCGTCGACGCTGATCAGCTTCATCCCGGATGCGATCAACACCGGCCTGTACGACCTCCGGTCCGACTGCTACGTCAGCGAGATCCTCGTCGACAAGACCGGCAAGGCGACCGGTGTGCGCTACCAGGACGAGAACGGCAACGAGTTCGTCCAGAACGCCAAGGCCGTCATCGTCTGCGGCGGCGGGATCGAGACCCCGCGACTCCTGCTGATGTCGAAGTCCGCCCTGTTCCCCGACGGCCTCGGAAACGGCAGCGGCCAGGTCGGCAAGAACGCGACCTTCCACCAGTACTCGTTCTCCGTCGGCCTGTTCGACAAGGAACTGCACGACCCGCTGTACGGCTGGTCGGGCCACTACATGAACCTGTGCTCGTTCGACTTCTACGAGACCGACGAGTCGCGGGGGCACATCCTCGGCTCGCTGATCTTCCCGTCGATGCTCGGGCATCCCGTCAACTGGAGCTTCCCGGGCCGCCCCACGTGGGGGCAGGCGGCGAAGGACGCCGACCGCGAGCTGTTCAACTACAGCATGAAGATCGGCATCCTCCTGCACGATCTGCCGGTGGAGTCCAACCGCGTCGACCTGGACCCGACGGTGAAGGATGCGTGGGGCCTCCCGGTCGCCCGCATCACGCACACGCCGCACCAGAACGACTTCGCGCAGGAGAAGTGGCAGGTGAAGAAGAACGGCGAGATCCTCGAGGCGGCCGGCGCCTCCAAGATCGTGCCGGTCAACATGGAGCGCATCACGGGTAACACCTCGCACGAGCTCGGGACCGCCCGCATGGGCAACGACCCCGCCAACTCCGTGGTGGACAAGTGGTGCCGTTCGCACGAGGTGCCGAACCTGTACGTGTTCGACGCGAGCTTCTTCCCGACCGCGACCGGCATCAACCCGGCGCTGACGATCATGGCGAACGCCTGGCGTTGCGCCGACCGCATCATCGCCGTGGACCGCCACGGCTGGACCGACTGACGTCGACGGCGACCGCAAAGGAGACGACGAAAACAATGGGACAGGCAGAATGGGTCACCGTACCGATCTCGACACGAGACACGGATGGGCCGCTCTTCTTCACGGAGCACGAGTGGGCGACTGTCGAGGCCGCCACTGCGCGCATCATTCCGACGGACCGCCACCCGGGGGCCAGGGAGGCGGGAGTGGTCCGCTTCATCGACCGGATGCTCGCGGGGACGCAGTTCGTGTTCCCGGCCGCTGACGGCAACGGGTTCCTCCGCATGGAGGGCCTGGAGGAGAAGGCCTGGCAGGAGCGCATCGAGAGCCGCCAGAAGTTCTACCGGGACGGTGTCGCCGAACTCGACAGCATCGCCGACGAGAAGTTCGGGGCGCGCTTCATCGACCTGGACGACGAGCAGCAGGACAGCGTGCTCGAGACCATCTCCAAGAAGGAGAAGCCGGCGAAGTTCGTCTTCGCCGACTCGGACGGCCAGGGCAGCGGCGGAGCGCCCGCCGGCAACCAGCCGGTCAACGAGGACTTCCTCGAGTTCTTCCCGCTGCTGGTGCTGAACACGAGGCAGGGTTTCTACGGCGACCCGGTCTACGGCGGCAACGACAACCGCGTCGGCTGGCGGGTGATCGGGTTCCCCGGTCCCCCGTCCCTCGCCTCGACCATGGACGGCAGCTACACGACGCTGGAGTACATGATCCCGGAGGCGGAGTGGCCGTATGAGCAGCACCCGGCGGTGCTGCGCTACGGGAGCCGCTGAGCGCCGGCCCTCCGCCGACCGCACCGGCCGGGCGCGCTTCGCAGCCGCCCGGCCGGTCGCGGCCATAATTGAGGGATGATTCCCTCAACCGCCCATCGGTCGGTCGCTCCCGGGTCCGGTCGGTGACGGAGATCAACGAGGCCCCTCGCGCTGCACGCATGGTCGACGTCGCCCGTCTGGCCGGGGTCTCGCAGCAGACGGTCTCCCGCGTCGTGAACGGGCACACGAACGTCGCGCCGGAGATCCGGGAGCGTGTCGAGCGCGCGATCGCCCAGCTGCGGTACCGCAGGAACTCAGCCGCCCGCAGCCTCGCGACGAGCCGTTCCATGAACCTGGGAGTGCTCAGTTACGCGCTTGCGGTTCACGGACCGGCCCTCGCCCTGTTCGGCATCGCCGATGAAGCCCGCCGTAGCGGCTATGCGACGAGCCTCGTCAGCATCGCCGAGGTGGACCGCGCCAGCATCAAGGCCGGATTGGACTCGCTCGTCGATGACGGCGTCGACGCCATCGTCGTGCTCGCCCCGATGACCGCCGCCGCCGAGGTGCTGCAGCGTCTGGACGCGGATGTGCCGGTCGTCCGTTTCGAGCAGGGCTCTCCCGCCGGTCCGGCCACGGTCTCCATCGATGAGACCCTCGGTGCCCAGGTGGCCACGCGACACCTGCTCGACCTGGGCCACCGCACCGTCCATTTCGTCGGCGGGCCGGAGGGGTGGATGGCGTCCGAGGCGCGACGACGCGGCTGGCAGACCGAACTCGCCCTCGCCGGACGGCCGGCGCCCACCGAATTCGCGTCGCCGGACTGGTCGGCGGAGTCCGGCTACCGCGCCGGTGTGGAGATCGCCGCGGATCGATCGATCACGGCGGTCCTAGCCATCAATGACGCGATGGCGCTCGGCGTGATCAAGGCGCTGGAAGACCGCGGTGTCCGCGTGCCTGCCGATGTGAGCGTGGTCGGGTTCGACGACCGCGACGAGTCGGCCTTCTTCCGCCCCGCCCTGACCACTGTGCGACTTGACTTCACCGAGGTCGGTCGTCGCGCGGTGGAGAGCGTCCTCCGCGCTCTGCGCGGGGAGATGGCCGACACGATCCCCCTGATCCAGCCGGAGTTGAAGGTGCGCGACAGCACTGGTCCCGTCTCTGCCGCCGGGAGGTAGCGCGAACCTCACAACGGCCCCAAGACGGCGCCGGGGTCGGCGTCGAGCTCGAGTCGATCCAGCAGAGGCTCCAGTTCGCGTTCCTCGAACCGGAAGTGCGACTCCATGATGGCGGCGATGCCCTGCAGGTGCAGCGCGAGGGTTGCGGGCGATTCAGTGGACCGTACTGCGGCGTCGAAGCGGGCGAGCAGGGCTGCGATCAGCTCGTGATCCCTGGTGAGCATGCTCACGACGCGTGCGATTTCCGGATGCTGCGCGGCGAGCGCCGGGAAGAGCAGTGTGTCCTCGCCTCGATGGTGGCCATCGAGGGCCACGCAGAATCCGTGGCAGTAGAGCAGGAGGTCTCGCGGGGCATCCGGGAGGTCAGCGCCATCGCGGGCGGCTTCCCTCGCCGTCGCGAGTGCGAAACGGAGGCGAGTGTGCGCCTCGAGAAGCTGTCGTCGCCAGGCGACGAGCCTCGGAATGTCGCTCACGCGACGGTGTCGGTACAAGCTTTCATGTGTATCCGCCTTGGTCGAGCACCGGACTGATCAGGGGATCAGGCAGCGCGCGGCTAGTTTAGCCACTCGTCCTGCTCAATCGAGTAAGGTCATGCTGGCACTTGGCCTCCGCGATGTGTTGCCGACCGAGAGGAATCGCATGACCGACAGCCCCGTACCCTCATTCGAACTGCTGGCCGCCGGCCTCCTCGAGGACCCGGACCTGGACGTGTCGGTGACCGCCACGGGCCTGCACGTTCACGGGAAGCTGTTCGCCTACCTCGACGGGACCGACCTCGCGATCGACCTTCCGCAGCAGCGCGCCGACGACCTCGTGAAGCGCGGGGTCGCCACCGCGGTGCCTGCCGGTCGCAGCGAGGCCAAGGGCGCTTGGGTCCGCATCGCCGACGCGGAGGACTGGCCCGAGCTCGCCTCCGAGGCGCACCAGTTCGTCGGCGAGCCCGCCGTCGGCAAGGAGTCCTGACCACCCATGTCGGACGCTTCGTCACCGGCGCCCGGCTGGTACCCCGACCCGCGGGCCTCCGGCGGGCTTCGCTGGTGGGATGGCCTCCGCTGGACTGAACACGTCGCGCTGGCACCCGCATCCGCACCCGCACCGTCGCCGTACGGGCGATCGCCATACGCGCCCGCCCAGCGACGGCCACTGCCCGCCGAGACGCCGGTGTACACCGTGTGGATCTGGCTTGTCGCGGTCCTGCCGCTGGCCAGCAGTCTGCTGCTGTTCCTGCTGCACCCCCAGCCGTTGTTCGAGGCATCGTCTTTCGGGCCTTCCTCGAACATCGTCATCCGCGATCCGTTCGCGCTGCTCGGCGGCCCGATGTATTTCGTCGTAGTGGGCATCGGATGGCTGCTGACGGCAGCCGGCATCGTCTTCTCGTGGCTCGACTTCCGCGAGCTGACCCGTCGCGGCGTCGAGCGTCCGTTCCACTGGGCGTGGTCGTTCCTCGGCATCGTCTATCCGATCGGCCGCAGCATCATCGTCCGTGGAGTGGCCGGCGGCCGCGGTCTCGCACCGCTGTGGGTAGCGGTCGCCGTCTACATCGCCAGTTTCGCGATCGCCGTCACCTGGTCGATCCTGCTGGTCGCGCAGATCTTGGGAACTGCAACGCAGAACGTCCCGCTCGGCACCTGAGAGCCCGGTGTTCGGACGCCCCCGCAACGTCCGATATGATGGAAGTCGTGCGTCCGCTCGCGGTCGCGCTGGAGACGTCGCATAGTTCGGCCTAGTGCACCACCCTGCTAAGGTGGAGTCCCCGTAAGGGGACCGAGGGTTCAAATCCCTCCGTCTCCGCCGATCGAGACCCCCGGAATCCCAGTAATTTCGGCGGTTTTTTCTTTCCAGACTTGCCCATCCCCCACAGCTGATTTCGCTGCGGCGTCGTCCAGGCCGTCGTAGTTCGAGATGTTCTCGACGGTGGCCCGTTCCTCGTTGCTGGGGCGATTCGCCCGCATTCTCAGAGGCTTCGACCCTGTGCTGCGTTGCATCAGAAGCAGTCCGACTGTGGCGATGAGCGCGAGGATGCTGGGGATGATGAAGACACGCGGTAGCCCTATGCGACGGTGATCGCAGTGACCGCGACTCCGCAGGCGATCAGTCCGGCCAATTGGGCACGGGACGGGCGCTCGTGGAGGAGCATGACGGCGAGCACGATCGTGAATGCGGGGTAGATCGAGGCGAGTACCGCGGCGATGGTGAGCAGCCCCAGGTGGCTGGCATAGAAGTACGCGATCGTCGCCCCGATCGAGAGGACGGCGGCCGCCAGGACCCACCCACGGTTATGGAGTAGATCCAGCCGCGCGGGCAGCGGCGGTCGGTACAACGCCGTCGCGATCGCGACGATGGCCACGGCAGTGATCTGCCCGGCCGCGACCGGCCAGAGCGTGTCGCCGGCCTGGTGGAGCGCGACGAACAAGACCGCGAACCCCATACCGGCGACGAGCCCATCTGTCGTTCCTTCTCGCGTGGTTTTCGCCGTTGGTTTCGCCACCAACCAGATCCCGGGGAATGCCAGGATGACGCCGGCGATGGCAACGGCGGAGAGCCGATCTCCGAGCAGGAACCCGACGACGACGGGGATGGCTGCGGCGCCGACGGCCGAGAGGGGAGCGGCCACCGACATCTGCCCACGCGAGAGGCCACGGTAGAGCGCCAGGGTGCCGATCGCCGAGCCGATCCCACTGGCCGCGCCCCAGGCGAGGGAGCTGATCGCCGGTGGCGGCGGTCCGGTGAGGAGGAGCGCAGCGCAGACGAGGAGGACGCCGAGCGCCTCGATAACCAGGGTGACGAAGAGGAAATGGATCCTCCGGGAGGCGACCCCCGCGGCGAAGTCGCCGACGCCGAACGCCAGCGCCGCCAGGATCGCGAGCACTGTGCCGGTCATCGATCTCCTTCACCGACGATCGTCATTGCTCTGTTCCTCCATCGTCGCAGACGTCGTAGACGATGTGAATCGCGCGCGGAGAGCTCACGACATCCCTCTGTCTCAGGCTCTCCTTTCCCGCGGAGGTGAACAAGCGTGTGCCCGAGCCGACGAGCAAGGGGGAGATGTGGATGTGGATTTGATCCACCAGGCCGGCGGCGACCGATTGGTCGATGACGTTCGCGCCTCCCATCACCACCACATCCTTGCGGCCGGCCGCAAGGCGGGCGAGCCGGATGGCTTCATGGACACCCCCGGTCACGAACTGAAAGCGGGAGCTGAGGCGCACGCGTTCCGGACGGTGATGGGTGACGACGAAGCACGGTGGGGCGATCGTCTGGTCCTGGTCGTGCCCGTACCCGATGTCGTCACTCCACCCGTCGGGTCCGTCGACGATGTCGAACAGATTGCGTCCGAGGACGACGGCGCCGGTGTTCTCGTACGAGGTCGCCAGGATGTGCTCGTCGATGGATGACCGAGGGTGCTGGAGGACCCATCCATGAATGCCTTCCCCTCCTAGGCCAAGGCCCTGGGTCAGGCTGGGTTCGGGGCCGGTGACATACCCGTCGAGGGAGATGGAAATGTCGGCGATCACTCTGCTCATGCTCGATCTCCTACCGCTCTGCCCGGGACAGATAGAGAGCGGAAGGATGGGGGAACGGTGCGCTGAAGGTGACTTGTCGCCGCTCATCGAGCGCTACAGAATCGCTCGACTGTGTCGTCCGGTCTTCGATGTCGAACCACTCCACCCGGTACTCTCCCGCCTCCAGGATCACCTGGAGCTCGCGACCGGCGTCGGGTTGCAGCACGAGGTATTCGGCACCGGCATGTACGAGGGCATACCCCGAGGACGCGACGTCGTCCCGCGGGGTCATCTCGACGAGATTGATCCGCTCCGCGTAGCGGCGCGTGTCGCCCATCGCCCACCGCGCCGGCTCATACGTCTCGAACGGCGGGACGCCGCTGTCCGCAGCGCTCTCATCCGTGGGTTCGAACCCGGCGATGATCCCGTAGTCCATGAGGAGGGGGTGATGGCCGCGCAGGAAGGTCTTCCATGCCCACAGCGCGTCGCCCTGTCCGGGTGCGTAGTGATCGGAATCGCTGATGATCACCTTCGCGCCGTCGGCGAGCGGGGGGTCCGCGTACCAGCGCGACGGGGGCGAGCCCGGCGCCATCGGGTGACCACCATCGGCGAAGATCTCGTCGTCGTAGCCCGGTGAGATCCATTCCGCCCGACTGGCGAGCAGGGGCTTGTTTACCGCGGTCTGGATCGCGACGGGAAACTGCATCGTCATCCCGATGGGATGCGTGTCGAAGCCGCTCGCTTCCTCGTGGTCCTTCACGAGATGGATGACCCGGTATTGCCACTGGGTCGTGTCTCCCCAGTCGGGGGCGGTTGCGAGGCCGAGGAAGCCCGCGAACTCGTCGTCGACCGTGCCGCCGCCGGAGGACTCGTTGGCCACCTCCCAGAGCACGTTGGGTAGGTCATGGAGGGTGTCGATCACTCGGCGGATGTACCGGTCCTGGATCTCTTGCACACGCTCGTCCAGCGGGAGGACCTGCAGGTCCACGATGGATTCGGCGGCAACACTGTTGACGTTGTTGTCGGCGTGGAAGGGGTGGCCCTCGATGTGGTCTGGCGCGGGGCTGAGGTGGAGTGCCCAACCGTCGAACAACATGACGCCGACGTACATGCCGGCGCGGCCCGCTGTGGCGACACGATCACGGAGTCGGGCGAAGTAGCTGTCATCGTGCTGGTCGAGGTCGAAGCGCGGTTTGCCGTCTTTGGCTGTCCCGGGCCCGGTGCGGCTCCACGGCTGCGGGCTCATATTGAGGTGGAAGTTGCCGCCGGCCGCTTGAGACTGGAATTGCTCCCACCGCCACAGCCGGATGAAGTTGTGTCCGCGTGCCGCGAGGAAATCGAGGTACGCGGCGAAATCCGATTGCTCCGGAACTTCTGGGGCGTCCGGTCCCGGACCCATGCCGTCCTGGAGGTTGTTCCAGATGTGGGATCCGGTGAGGTAGACCGCCTTTCCCGCGTCCGGACCGGCGGTGGGTGTGAAATAGCGGGGGTTGCGGTCGGAGACGACCAGGGGGCCTGTCGCTGCCTTCGTCGAGGGTGAGGAAACCATGCTCTACTCCGGTTCGTGTCAATGGTTGTGTGCTCCTGAGCTTGTCCGGATGCTCCGAGCAGAACATCGACCACCTGGCCGATATGTGCTGCGTGCGGAAGATGGTTTTCGCCATGGTGCCCGCGGTCGGAGCATGGCAGGGTTGAGCGCATGAGTGCCCCGGAGGATGCCGGCTTTTCGGGTGTGTCCGCGTCCGGGGCGGCCATTCCGATGCCGCTCACTGCCTTCATCGGCCGAGGCGACGAGGTCGCGATGGTGTCCGGCCTTCTCTCCCAGCGACGCCTGGTCACTCTCACGGGGCCTGGCGGAGCGGGTAAAACGCGCCTGGCGGCAGAGGTCGCACACCGGCGGCTGAGCGACTTTCCGGATGGCGTGTTCTGGGTCGACCTGTCCCTTCCGTCAGACGATGCATCTGTGGCCGAGGCCGTGGCGGCCGCTGTCGGCGCCCCGCCCGTCGGGGACCGACTCCGGTCCCTTTGCGATCTCCTGGCATCGCGGCGTGGGCTTCTCTGTCTCGACAATGCTGAACACCTCCTTGCAGGTGTGGCCGACCTGGTCGAGGTCGTGCTCCGCGCTTGCCCGGACGTCGTCGTCCTGGTGACTAGCCGGGAGCCGTTGGCCCTTTCCGGCGAGGCGGTCTGGCCGGTTCCGCCGCTGAAAGACGCGGACGCTGTCGACTTGTTCGTCGATCGCGCCAGGCTGGTGCAGCGGGAGTTCGAGTTGGACGAGTCCAGCGCCCGGGCGGTGCTCTCCATCGCGGCCCACCTGGATGGGGTCCCCCTTGCGCTGGAGCTGGCCGCCGCGTGGATGCGGGTTCTCACCCCCGAGCAGGTGGAGGCGGGCCTTGAGGATCGGTTTTCGCTGCTGGTCCGTGGCCCTCGGGGTGCCCCTCGGCGGCAGATGACCCTGCTGGGATCGATCGACTGGAGCTACGCCTTGCTGGATGACGCTGATCGCGTCATCTTTCGCCGCCTCTTCGTGTTCGCCGGTTCCTTCACGGCCGCCGCCGCTCAGGCGGTGTGCGTCGACGGGGAGGACGTCACCTCCCAGGACGTCCTGCTGGCGATCGGCCGACTCGTCGACAAATCACTCCTCATAACCGAAACACGCGACGGTCGCCCGCGCTATCGGATGCTCGAGACCATCCGCGCCTACGCGACGGCACGCGCTGCGGAGTCCAACGAACACGAGGTCATACGTACTCGCCACCTCGGCTGGTGCGTCGGCTTCGCGGAGGCCGCAGACCGGGATCGGGTATCAAGTCCCCTCACCTGGCGGGCTGAAATCGCTCTCGAATACGACAATCTCGTGGCCGGCCTGCAGCACGGGCTCGCAGCGTTCGACCCGCAACCAGGTCGGCAGCTCGCCGCTAGCCTGGCCTGGTACTGGCATTTCGACCAGCGCGGCCGAGAGGGAATGACCTTCCTCCGGGCTGCCGTCGAACGCGGGCCCGAGGATCGGACCCTGCTCCAGGTACGGCTTCTGATCGGTCTCGCCCTTGTCGCAGACACGGCAGGACCCCTCGACGTGGAGTATCAGGCAGCCGTGCAAGCGCTCGCTTTAGCGGAGGAGATCGGGGCGACAGCCGAGCGCGCGGAATGTCTTCTCCTGTCGGCTGTGGGCTCCTTCTACGTCGATTTCGACAAATCGTGGGCTCTGAGCGAACGGGCCCGCGAATCGGCTCTCGCGACCCGAAGCGCTTTTGTGGGGGGAGCGTCGCGTGCCCTGCAGACGATGATCCTGCACCTGCGAGACGAGCATACGGAAGCGCAGGCCGTGGCGGCGGTAGGCATGGGGAAGGATCTGCCCCACCATCCAGGGATTCGGTCGACGTTACTCGCCTACCAAGCCGACGGTGCGTTCGACACCGGTGACCTCCCGCTCGCGCAGGAGCTGGCCGAGCAGGCGGTGCTTCTCGCGGAGCCGCTGAACGACTACCTTCGGCTGGGGATTGCCCGTTCTACCCTCGCCCGGATCGTCGCGTTGCGTGGCGACCCCGCTCTGGCGTCCGACCTCCTCGCTCCGTTCGCACGGTTTGCCGACCGCGACGACGTGTTCATTCCCGGCCTGAACGAGGCGATGGCGTTGCTTGCGACACAGCGAGGAGACGCGGAGTCAGCGGTCGCTTGGCTCGAGCGTCCCGCCACGGCGACGGAGCGCGGCGCCCAGACGTGGATCTCCGCTCGCGCGCTGCCGCAACTGGGTGCCGCCCTGGCAGCTCTCGGCCGCGTGGACGAGGCGTCAGAGGTGTTCGTCCAGGCCGTCCATGCCTGCCGGCGCCTTGACCTTCCCGGGTCTCTCGCCCAAGCGCTCTCGGGGCAAGGCGATGTGGCGGCCGAAGCCCTCGCGACATCGGGCCGAGCTGCCGACCTCCACCACGAAGCTCTGACCATCCGGTGCCAGCATGGTTTGGTCCCTGCTCAGATCGCGAGCGTGGAGGCGTTGGCACGCGTGAGCGCGCTCACGAAACCTTCTGCAGACGCTGTGCGGCTCCTTGCTGCGACGTCGGCTGCCCGTGCGCGCCTGGGACTTCCGCGCACCCCGGCACAGCAGGCGTCCTATGTTCAGACCGTCTCCGCTCTTCAGGTTGTCCGAGACTCGGCTGAAGGGGAAGACGCCGCCTCGGCTGGATCGGCGTGGGATCTCTCGGAAGCAGTCGCTCACGCCCGACGAACCCGCGGGCCTCGTTCCCGCCCGACGACCGGCTGGGCGAGCCTCACGCCAACCGAAATGCAGGTAGTGACTACGATTGCGGAAGGGTTGTCGAACCCGGACGTCGGAGCACGCTTGTTCATGAGTCGCAGCACGGTGAAAACGCACCTGGGCCACATCTACCGCAAACTCGGCGTCGCAAACCGTGCCGAGCTGGCCGCTCGGGCATCCAAGCAGGACCGCGGGACACAAGAACGGTGACCGAGCGCCGGGCGAGATGAGTTACCGGCGCCGGCATTCCCCGGGCGTCTCAGCACCATAGCTGGTGCGGTTGCTGAGTGCCGCCGACGACGGAAAGCAGGCGGCCGGGCGTCTGACGATGACCGACACACAGGAGGCGCCCGTTTGCCGATCCGCTTACGGCGCGGCGCTACGCGTGCTTCTGACGCTACCTTTGTCGCCATGAGTCAGGTTGCAGGAGGTCGCCACTTATTGACTTCAGGCGGCGTCCTCGCCCTAGCGACTGTCGCGGCGCTGCTTTCGGGGTGCGTACAGTCGTACCCCATCGGGCGTGCACCGGCCGGGGATCCAATTGACGCCGCACAAGCACTGTCCGATGCACCCGCCCCCGTTGGCGCCAGCGACGCGAAAAAGACGTGCGGAGCGTTTGTCCTTGCTCAGGGCCAATCGCTGCCCTCCGAGGCAGTCGAGTGTCTCCAGGCGGCGGTTTCCAGCCGAGACGCTGCGGAACTTGCGTGGAGCGTTCCGACTACCGAAGGCGACCCCATCGTCTCTTTCGCCTTCGTTACCCCGAGCAGCGGAGAAGTGACGGTCTACTCCACCAACGCCTTCGATTCGTACGGTGGCGATACTGGATGGACGCAGAGATCGTGCAGCGATCCCGCGATCGCAACAAGTCTCGCCGGATGCGCGGCACCCTGAGGCACTCGGGCTGGTCGCCGTCGTGCTCCCATCTGACTCATCCCGGCAGACAACTGGCAAGGAATACCGGTCGCCGTCCAGTCTCGCAAGGGATCCCCCACCGAGACGTCTACGTCCCCGACGAGGTCCCCTATGCCAGAGCAACCGCCGTTGGTTCTCATCGCGCATCGCTTGGCCTCATCGGCCGGTTCATCCATGGCCGCGCCGGTAGGCGGGGCTGCGCCGCGGCCGCCGCGCCGATCGACCAACGCAATCGTGAGCATGGCTCCACTCAAAGAGGCCCCAGACCGCGGCGATCAGCTAGCTCCAACCGTTCCCACCGTTCGGAACCATCGTGATTCATTCGCATCTTCGGCCATGGCCCTATCGACATGCTGGCTCGCCCGCGTACCGCGCCAATGTCGAGTTATGGCTGGCCGTTATCGCAGGACGAAGAGCAGGAAAGCCAGAAAGCGCCCGCTGGGACGATTCTCGAACTCTTCGGGAAATCGCTCGTACGCAGCCGACGACGGCGCCGGCTCACTGATCGCCTCCACACGGAACCCAGCTGCGGCGAACGCGTCGGTCATCGCGTGGAGTGGTCGGTCCCAGAAGGTGAGTTCTGCCGTACCGTCGCCCATCGTCCATTCTTCGATGCGAGCTCGCGTTCCGAAGTACTCGGACGTCCCACCGGAGAGTCGATCGCTGAGGAAAGTCGCGGACGGGTGTTCCTCGGAGACGATCAGCCGGCCGCCGGGCTTCAGCACTCGTCGGAACTCCGTCAGGGTCGGGCCCCAATCCTCGAGATAGTGCAGCGCCTGGGAGACGATGACGTCGTCAAAGGTGTCGTCTGGGAACGGCAGCGGATCTACAAGGTCAGCCTGGAACAGGTCTGCGTCGGCACCAAGTCGCTGCCTGGCCTGGTCGAGCATCCCTGCGCTCGAGTCAAAGCCCGTGACGATCGCGCCGCGGTCCCGCAGATCCGCAAGGACCGGTCCCGACCCGCAGCCGGCGTCGAGAACCCGATGCCCAGTGACGTCACCCGCCAGTTCGACCAGCGCGGGCCGGTTGTAGTACTCGTTCAGAAGGCTGGTTTCATTCAGCGCCGCGTAGCCTTCCGCGATGCTGTCGTACGCGGTAGTCCCGGACTCTTCGGCGGGTGTCGTCGTCATTTGCGTCAGCGTATAGGCATCGGATGCATCGACGTCTACGAGCCAGACGGGGCAACCCCAATCGGCAGTTCAGCATCGGCGCTGTCACCCGCGACAGCGACCAGGGGATCAGCAACAGCGCGGACCGAGATAAGTCGGCAGAGCCCAGCACGTGGCAGCGATTGCGGTCACCCGGAACCCGACCCCACATCCTTCGTTCTACAAGTCAAGGCGCCCGGATTGGGGTGGCGATCGATCAGCCACCCGGACGTGTTCCGGCTAGCGTGGACCGAAACCCGAGCGGGTCTTCCTTCTGCGGGTTCTCGCCACCTCGTTCGACGCCGTGAGCGACGGAAGTGTGGCGGGTGGAATCGATGGGGACACTCAATGTGGGTACAGGTTCGCCGCCTCCTTGTCTCCGCGGCGATCGCGGTCGTCCTTGCGGGCCTTCTCGCTGCCGCCGTCACCATGTTGGGCGGCGGGCTGCACCTGCCGTCTGCGCATTCATTCACTCACAAAGAGACCTCTTTGCCGAGGTGCGTCGACCGGAACCCGATCCTGGTGAGCGACCTCGCCGCTCAGTCGCGGGCGACGTGTGATGCAACAGGTATCGAACTGATCTTCCCGGATGGGTATCGCCTGAAGGTTGAACCCCCACTTGACTCCGGCTCCGAATCGACTGGCGATGGTCCCACCTACTCCACGATTAACTTTGGGATCTACGGCGTGTGCGCGGCCACCGCAGCGGCTCAACCGGTTGCGCCAGTCAGATGGGCGCCATCTGGCCTTCGATTAGAGCGGGATCGTTGGACAACGAGCTCGCTCGTAAGCGCCACGACGGTCCGGCGGCGTCAGCGGCCATAGGTCTCACATAACCGACGGCACCGAGCCGAAGCTGCGCGCCACCGGCCGGGGACTGCCACACGATACCTGCCTATGTGGCCGGGGCAGTGCGGACCCCCAAGGCGCGCTTTGAGACTGCCGCAACCCTCAAAACCCCTCCGGACGGATCAGCCCGGAGGGGTTTTGAGGGTAATGCGTTCAGGCCGTCTGTGTCAGTTCGGTCAGGAGCTCGCAGGCTTCACGGCTGGATGCCAGGGGCACGGCACGGCTGGGGCCGTCCCCGGCCTGAGCGAGGGCGACGAGGGCGTTGCCGATCTCGGCGGCGGAAACGTGGTTCGGATCACCGTCGGCGAACCGGGTGCGGACAGGACCGAGAATCAGCGCGTGGATCCGATGGTCCGGGTTCTCGGCGGCGAGGACGCGCTGCATCATGAGCACCGCGGCCTGCTCCATGCTCACCAGGCCGCTGCCCGGGACGGGCCACTCCGCGGACTGTCCGACGACAACGGTGTAGGCGCCGACGCCGCTCAACCGCGGAACAATCGCACGCGCAAGCGCCATGTGCGCGGTGGTCAGCCCCGTGAACGCCGCCGCCCAGTCGTCCTCGCGGATGCCGGTCAGGGAGCCGCCCTGCCACCATCCGCCGACGGGGACCACGGCGTCGTCAATTCCGCCGAGACGTTCGGTCATCTGCCGGCCGAGCTCCTCCGCGCCGTCGAAGGTGGTGTAGTCGTGCGTCGGCATGTGCAGGAGCGGCGAGACACCGAGGTCGCCGAGGGCTGCACGCAGCTCCGCTCCTCGCTGATCGGAGCGCGTCGGCGCGACCACATCGGCGCCGGCCACGAGGAAGGCGCGGACGACACCTTCGCCGACGCCACCCGTACCGCCGGGAACGAGAACGCGCCGACCGGCGAGAGTGCCTGTTGAGAGATTGCGAGACATAAATACTCCTTGGTTGGACCAATGTTGGTCAAACCAACGTTAGCACGATCTGTTGGTGACACCAACTGATAAGCTTGGTGCATGCCGGACGACTCTCAGCCTCCCCTCGCGCTCCGCACCCTCGTGAGTTGGCAGGCTGGACGCGTTGCGACGATCGGGGCACGCCTCACCGGAATGCGGATACCGCTCGAGGCGCGGTCGGACTTCGCCGTTCTGTCCGCGCTGCAGGAGTACGGGCCGCTGAGCCAGGCGGACATCGGACGGGCCCTCGGCCTGGACCGCAACAACGTCAACGGCATCGTCGTCCGCCTTGAAGCCGACGAGTCCGTACGCCGAAGCCCTGACCCCACGGACCGACGGCGAAACATTGTGACTATCACCACGAACGGCGCGGAAAGACTCGCCGCTCTTCGGGAGCAGGCCAACGCGGTTCAGGACGAACTGCTCGCAGCGCTGTCGCTCACTGATCGGGACACCCTTGTCCGCCTCCTCGGCGAAGTGCTCGCATCCCATCCCGCGCAGCCATCCTGAGCGGTCTCAATCACCGCGCAGGCCCAGCACGAGATACTGCCCAGTGGCCGATCGTGCTGCGCGTCACGTGCGTTAGCGGATCGTCCTGCGTGTCAGGTGCGTTAGCGGCTCCTCTAGCGGGCCCGTAGTGTGAGTGCATGCGGGTACTCGTGTCAGTCGATATGGAGGGTATCGGCGGAGTCGTCGACCGGTCGGATATCGCGCCGGGCGGTCCCGGGTGGGAACGCGCACGCGAATTGATGACGGACGAAGCGTCCGCAGCGGTGCGCGGAGTCTTCGCCGCGAGCAAAGAGGCCGAGGTCACGGTGTGCGATTCTCACGCGAGGGGTTTGAACATTCTGTCGGATCGGCTGGATCCGCGGGCGCGGCTGATTCGCGGCACCCCACGCCCGTTGGACATGGTCGCGGGAGTGGATCGAGGCTTCGACGCACTGCTCCTGGTGGGCTATCACGGTCGAGCGGGCCTCGCCGACGCTGTTCTCCCGCACACCCTCAGCGGCCGCACCATCGATTCGGTACGAATCAACGGCACCGTCCTTGGCGAGATCGGGTTGAGCGCGGCGGTGGCAAACCGTCACGGCGCGAGGACCGTCCTGGTGACCGGCGATGACGCCGCAACTGAGGAGGCTGGGGACGTTCTTCCCGGTGTGATGACGGTGACGGTGAAGCGAGCGCTCGGGGTCCGGGCAGCGGACAGTGTGCACCCGGCAGTGGCGTGTTCGCTCATCGAGGAGGCGGTACCGCGAGCCCTGGCATCAGCCGAGGTTGGTATCGGGCCCGCTTTCCCCAGTTCGGTCGACCTCGAAGTAGATGTACGTCTGACAGAGATGATGGAACGCCTCCTGCTCATTCCAGGATCGCAACGTCGCGGCCCGCGCACCTTCGGCTATCCGGACATCGATCTGTCCACTGCCTACGGCTTGGTCGGGCTGGTAGCGGACATCGCAGAAATCGCGTGAGCGCCATTTGGGCACGGGTTGCAGCTGATCCCTGCTGGGCGAGCCGATCGCGAGTTCTTCGACAAGCTCCGCGCCATTCCACGCGGCGAGCGGGTCGCTGAAGTCCTCGCAGCGGCGGTCACCACATGGCTGATGGAGTCGGATCGCGACACTCGGCCGGAGATCGCACTGACCGGCGACGCGCGGACCTTCGCAATCGGTGGCATGGCCGCGCTCGTCTCCACGTGGCAGATGGCCGACGCGCCACCGAGTACCGCACAGCAGGTCGCGTCGCTCCGCAGGTTCGCGGCCGCTGCCGCCACCGCAGCTGGGTGACGCCTCAGCCGTCGTAGGCGACGTAGTGCAACTCTGCGTCCCGCCGGTCATTGTAGAGCTTCAGGTACGCCTGGGCGATGACTGCGGGCTCAGCATCCGGGCGACCGGCTCCGATCAGGACTTCACGTCGGATGACCTGATGGCGCTGTTGTGGATGGCAGGAGTGGCCAGCCATGACCCTGGCGCTCCCGGCGGCCGGCGTCGAATTGTGGATCGAAGCATCTCCGCTGCCTGGACCGCATAGCTCTCGACGATCAGATCCCACGTCGCACTTGACGATCCTTGAGCGGGCGGCTGACCTGCCGCATCCCACGGCCGACAGGTCCTTCTCTACTACGCGCGCTCGACGGGGAGCCAGAGCTCGCAGGTGGCCGTGCTGAAGTCGTCGGCACGGTCGAGTACCGCGACGATGGACGGTCCAGGCCGAAGCCTCCATGGGTTCGACGGGAACCAAGCAGTCGCGGTTGCAGCCCACGCCTCCTGCAGCGCAGCCGGGTACTCGCCCTCGGTGTGGAACATCGCCCACGTGCCGGCCGGAACCTCGATCGTGTCGAGATCGTCCGCCACCGGAGCCGTGCCCGTGACAGCTACTCCATGCAGGTAGGTCAGTTCGCTTCCCTCGGTGTAGTCCGGGTCGACGTCGGCGCTGACCTGGAGCAGGCCAGCCGGTTCGGCATCGCTTAGGGCTTTGAGGCGCGCGTGCTCTGCCGCCGGCAGGGAGGCGATATGGGATTGGATGTGCGGGTTGATGCCCTCGTGAATGAGGGGCACGCGGGCGGCGTGGCCGACGAGGAGAAACGCCGGCCGGTCGATGATTCGGGTGTCCATGGAGATGTTCCCTTCTACAGTCAGGCGGAACCTGAGTTGCGGTTGCGTTCGAAGGGGGCCGCCATTTCGCTTGACACTGCCGACGCTGACGCCGTGCACTGATCGGAACGCTCGGCCGAATGCCTCGGTTGAGCCGTAGCCATACCGCACCGCGATGCTCAGCAGGTCGTCGTCTCCGAGAACATCCGCTGCCGCGACTGACATTCGGCGACGCCGGATGTAATCCGACAGCGGCATCCCAGCGAGCGACGAGAACATCCGCCGGAGGTGGTACTCCGTCGTGCCGAGTTCCCGCGCCAAGGATGCAACGTCGAGGTCGTCGTTCAGACGATCCTCGACCAGTTCGACCAGCCTGTTCAGGCCCGCGATCATGGCGCCTCCCTTCGACACCCACACTTCCGGGTCGTCACGATCGGCACCCTACTATCGCGGTCCGATCGGATCGCCTTTGTGCTCCGGAACGTGCCCTCTAGACGATCCCGTAGCGAAAACGCCGGTGGCGACGCCGACCTAGGCGAAACAGGCCCGGCAACCTCTGTGCCGCCGCACGCTTCAATGGTGTCGCGTGATCTTTACAGCACGCTAGATTAGGCTTACAGTTGCAAACGAAAGCCGATTGGTCAGCACCTTCAAGGGAAGAAAGCAGAGCTCGGCTTAGCGAAGGAAAGATAATGACTGTCGCAACGTTGGCGCGCCCATCCGTGACGATCACTGATGAGCTACGCGCGGAGGCTGCCGAAGTCGTCGAGCAGATCGGCGATGAGAGATTCTCCGGTGTGACGATCACAACGGAGACCGGCAAGAGTATCCAGGTGCCAGCTGGCCTCGCCGAGATCCTCGACTCGCTCGTGCACCGGATGGAGCAGGGCGGCCGTGTGGTGTTGGAGTCGATGCCCGAGCTGTTGACGACGTCGAACGCTGCCGACGTGCTCGGAGTCTCTCGCCCCACGCTCGTGAAACTGATCACCGACGGCAAGCTCCCCGCCGTTATGCGAGGCACGCACCGGCGGGTGCGCTGGAGCGACCTGTCAGCATTCCGTCAGGCGCGCGAAGCTGAGCGTTCGGATGCTATCAACGAGTTGTTCGAGGCTGACTTCGGCGGAGAATAACGCACCACTCGCCGCGAGGTGTCCGCGGACCCCTCTATCCTGATCAGATGCGAGTGCCGATCGTCTTCGTGGACGCGAACGTCCTATATTCGAAGACCCTTCGGGACTGGCTGTTCCTGCTGCGGAAAGAGACCTGCGGTGACATGTTCACTGTGGCGAGCTCCAACGACGTTATCGCCGAGGTTCTGTACCGGATTCGGAGAAACAACATAGGTGGTCCGGGTCACCTCACGAGCAACGTGAAAGAGAAGATCGAAGCGTCTCTGGATGAACTCGTCCGCGATTTCCCTGCAGGGATGGTATTCCCAGGAGACGACACGCACGACACTCACGTCTATGCCGCATCAATAGCGTGCGGGGCGACCTACCTGGTCACCGATGACGCGGGGTTTAGCGACGTCTCCGATGAGTTGCCCTACGAGGTACACTCCGCCGACTCGTTCTTCCAGCTGATTGGTGAGAACGTCCCGCGCGCCGTCGACAACGTGATCCGAGCACAGATTTCCTACTACCGAAGCCAGAGCGACAGCAAGACGCTAAGCGAGGCTCTTACCTTGGCGAAGTGCCCGACGTTCGCTGAGATCGTGTATCAGCACCTTCAAGCAATGAGTGGCGGCAACACGACAGCTGGCATCGCCGAGAGTGTGAAGCCCGTCGTCATCGACGATGCAGCCGAGACGCCAGCCGTCCCGGAGGGCGTCCTATAGCCGGTCCATGACTGAGACAGACCGATGTGGTTCAGACGTCATTCGGTGAACAGCGTCGTTCCGCGGGTGGACCATTCCTGTAAGAGCCGCCCGCAAAAGTGCCTCGTGAGGGTGCCTCAAGCGAAGCGGCGACCGCAACTTCGCTCAAGCGACAGCCGCGCGGTGCGACTGAGGGACTTTCGACTCTTGGCGCGATCCTCCACACCTTCCAGGCTGGCTCATGGAGAGAAGGAGAGCCTCGTGGACGTTCCCGCCAGTATGGAGCTGGGAAATTATCTCGGGTGGGGAAGTTTCGTCATCCAGCTCGGTAACTTGATCGTCATCGCGATCATGCTCGTGCTGTTCGTCTTGGCACTCGTACTGCCGTTCCCGAAGGCACGGCGGCGGCGATGACTTCTCAGAGAACTACGCCCGGCATTCGACGCGACGACGCTCCGGACGAGGTTTACACCTGGACTGGGCGGGCGCGCCGCTGGCTACTGAAGCGGCTGCCGCCCGACAAGCTGCTCCCGCAGGACCAGCCCAGCTATGTCGCATCCTGGATCTACGTGTTCGGTATGGCGGCACTCGCCGCGCTCGTGGTCGTGATCGGCTCAGGATTGGTGCTCAGCCTGAATGGGCCCGGCTGGTACCACGTCTCTGCCTTGGGGCACTTCACCAATGGCGTGCACCTGTGGAGCGTCGAGCTGTTCTTCGTGTTCATGGTCGTGCACCTGTGGGGCAAGTACTGGATGGCCGCCTGGCGGGGAGGCCGCGTTCTCACCTGGATCACCGGGGTGATCGCTTTCGCCGTCTCGATCGTCGCCGCGTTCACCGGGTACCTGCTGCAGACGAATTTCGACTCGCAGTGGATCGCGTTCGAAGGCAAAGACGCCCTGAACGCGGTGGGAGTCGGCGCCTGGTTCAACGTCGCCGACTTCGGTCAGATGTTCACCTGGCACATCGCGTTGCTCCCACTCGGGGTCGCAGCGATCGTCGCGCTTCACGTGCTGCTGGTGCGGATGCACGGAGTGGTGCCACCGATCGACGCCACGGAATCGGACGACCAGATCATCCGACCCGGCAGCGAATCGGAGACGCGGCCATGAAGCCCCGGCCGAGCATGTCGTGGCGCGCTGGAGACGACCTCGTGACCCGGCCATGGCACGGCCGAGTCCGCGACTACGACTTGTTCAAGGAGGTCACGGTCGGATTCATCATCGTGTGCCTGCTCACCGTCGGCATCGTCGCGGTTCTCGGGTCGCCGGACGAGCCGAGCGTGACCTTCTCGTCGTGGGCGAAGAGCCAGCCTCTCGACTTCGCCACCACCGCTACCGCGGAACTCGGGGGGACCAGCGACACGGCGACCTACGGGCCGCCCTACAACAAGACGCCCGATGCCACCCAGACGCTCGGGCCGCTCGACCTGCAGAGCCTGTCCGGTGTGCGGATCCCGATCGATACCGCGAATGACTTCGTGATCGCGCCCCTGAGGACGCTGCCCGTCGTGCCCCGCGCCGTCACCACGTGGTCAGCAGCCGGCTCGCCGACGCAGGCGCGCTGGACCGATGCATACGGCAAAGCACTCGCCGCGGATAAGGGCACCGCGTTGCCTCCGGCGCGAGCAGCCTACGGTCCGGTACCCGCCCTCGTCACCTCGCTGACGTCGATGGCGCGAAGCGGTGGTCTCGACGGTGCGCTCGCCGGCCACGGGTTCTACAACCAGGACTACACCCGGGCGATCCTCTTCCTCGGAGACGGAACCTACTTCCAGGACCTGGCCGCACGTCAGCACCTCACCGGAGACCAGTGGGGAATGATGAACGAGACCGGCAACTATCCCGGCCAGTCCTGGCTGTGGCTGTTCTCGCTCTTCTACCAGGTGGAGCCTTTCTCTTCAGCGCCGAACGCGGACCTGCTGGTCGTGCTCATCATGGGGGTGCTGACCCTTCTGCTGGCGCTGATCCCTTTCATCCCCGGATTGCGCACGATCCCTCGGTGGATCCCGCTGCACCGGCTGATCTGGCGAGAATATTACCGATCGCAGAGGCCGCGGCCGGCCGCGGCTGTGCCGTCTCGTGATGCGCCCGCGCCGGAGCGAGCGCCCGAGAAGGTCGGCTGAGAAGTGATCGGCTGAGTGACGTCGGGTACGCGAAGAGGGGGACGGAGACGGACCGTGAGCACACTTATCGAAGCGGCAACGTGGGAAGACTTCGCGCGAAGGGCACGGCGGGACGCGCGTGTCTGGTTCATGCTCACCCCGGACCGCTTGCTCACGCTGACCCGAGGTGAGGGTCAAGCACTTCCGGTGTGGTCATCGCGGGATAGCGCGGAGCAGGCGCTCGCCCTCTCAGACGGTGCAGATCGGCTGGACGTGTGCTGCGTCACCGTGCAGGAGTGGAATCGGCGCTGGCTTCCGAGCTTGCGCGAGAAGGTGATCGGTGTGGGCGCTGACTGGCCGACACTTCGCGCGGGCGAGGCCCGCGCTCCTCTGCCGATCTGACGAACTGCGTTGCGGCACTGGGGGCACTCGACTCCGCCCGGCTTCGGCCGTCACCCTGGCGGTGGCTCTCGCGGTCGGCCGAGTGTTCGCCGTGGCACGTCGTCGGCTGTCACTCGCGGCCGCATCGGCGCCGCCGTGAAGGCGCGGACGGCATCCCGCCAGGGGCGCTGCGCGCTCCATCCGATCTCGGCGGCGATGCGTTCGGACGAGGCCGTGATGTGGCGCACGTCGCCGAGGCGGAAGTCGCCTGTCACCACGGGGGCGGGGCCCCCGAGGGCGTCGGCGATCGCCGAAGCGAACTCGCCGATTGTGCGCACCGTGCCGCTACCGACGTTGTACGCGTGCACTGCGCCCTCCGGTCGCGTCTCCAGCCACTTGATCGCGCGCACGTTCGCGGCGGCCACATCCGTGACGTCGACAAAGTCGCGGCGCTGCCGGCCATCCTCGAACACGAAGGGGGCTAGGCCCTCGTCCAGCCGGGAACGGAACAGGGACGCGACGCCCGCGTATGGCGTGCCGCTCGGCATGCGGGCTCCGAAGACGTTGTGGTAGCGCAGCGCGACCACGCGGCCACCGGTCGACCGCGCCCACGAGCGGGCCAGCTGCTCCTGGGCGAGCTTGCTGACGGCGTACACGTTGCGGGGCTCGGTCGGGTCGTCCTCGCCGATCAGCAACGGTTGCAGGGGGCGACCCTCCCGGTCGAGCGGATCGAACCGGCCTGCGCGCAGGTCATCGACGGCGCGCGCAGGCGGCTGGACCACCGCGTCGCCGTCACGGTACAGGCCCTCCCCGTACACCACCATCGACGAGGCCAGGACGAGTCGCGTCGTCCCGGCGGCAGCCATCCCGGCCAGCAATCGCGCCGTCACGCCGACGTTCGACTCCACGTAGTCGGGCGCGTCGCTGAAGTCCACACCGAGCCCGACCTTCGCCGCCTGGTGGCACACCGCGTCGGCGGACCGCAGCAGCGTCTCGGGGATCGTGCCGGCATCGCCGACGAGTAGGTCGACGTCGCCTCGGAGGGCGCTGAACCAGCCGGGCACCTCGGCGGTGGCGTGAACGTCCGGACGCAGCGAGTCGACGACCGTCACCCGCCAGCCGCTTCCCGCAGCGGCCTCGACGACGTGGGAGCCGATGAAGCCCAGCCCGCCCGTCACAATGAGGTGCGTCATCCGGCGCGACCCGCGGAGACGGGAGCGGACAGCACGCGGCGCACGGCGTCGGTGGGAATCAGCGTCCGAGGCCGGTAGCCGGTCGGCACGGCGGCGACGGTGGCCGCGACGGCCGCCCGGATGCGGGGACCGGCCTGCGCCATCCGCTCCAGCACGAGCGCGGCGTCGGCAGCGTCGGAGGTATCGCCCGCGGCCGTGCCGGCGTCGGTGTCCGTCACGAAGCAGATGGTGACGAGCCCGAGACCGAGCTCGGCCGCGAGCACCGCCTCCGGGTACTGCGTCATGTTGACGATGTCGGCCCCGGCGGAGCGGAACCAGAACGACTCGGCCCTCGTCGAGAACCGCGGTCCCTGGATGACGACGGTCGTGCCCTCCGGGACGACCTCCTCGCCGAGAGCCGCGAGCGCCCGGGTCGCCGCATCCCGCAGCACCGGGTCGAAGGGATCGGCCGCGGCGAGGTGCTGCACATCGCCCTCATCGAAGTAGGAGTCGGGACGGCCACTGGTGCGGTCGATGAGCTGGTCGGGCACGACGAACAGGCCGGGCCGGGCCCGCTCGGACAGCCCGCCCACGGCCGAAGATGTGATCACGGCTCGGACGCCGAGCGCGGCGAGCGCCCACATGTTCGCGCGGTACGGGATGCGGTGCGGCGCGAGGGCGTGGTCTTCGCCGTGCCGGGCCAGGAACGCCACCCGGCGGCCTGCCGCCTCGCCGATGCGGATCGGGCCCGAGGGCGGTCCGTATGGGGTGTCGAACGCGACGGTCTCGATATCGGCGCTGTCCTCGAACAGCCGATAGAGGCCCGACCCCCCGATGACGGCGATCTCGGCTCCGGTCATGATGTCTCCTCTCGAGTGGCCGCCGGCCGGGGTGCCGCGGCGGGGTCCGCAATGCGTGGAACGTCGGTCAGCGGAACGGAGCGCCTCCAGCGCACGACCGTCACGGTCGCCGCCACAACGGCGGCCGCCGCCAGGACCAGCGTCGCGGTCGTGTGCGAGGGGACGAGCGATTTCACGGTCAGAGCGATCGGCACCACCAGCCACTCCCAGCGCCGGCTCAGCGCGATGAACGGGATGAGGATGAGCGCGTACCAGGGGTAACTCGGGCTCGTGATCAGCAGCACTGCGCCCACCGAGACGACCTGGGCGTGCCAGGGCGCCCGCGGATCGGCAGCGCGCCACCCGAGAACCAGCGCCCCGAGGACGAGCGCGCCCGCGACCGCGGTCGCCCACAGCCCGGGAAGGAACGGAGACAGCAGGGCGAAGCGTTTACCGCTCTCGTACCCCTCTTCATTGAGGTACCCAGGGAGGTAGCCGATGACGGCCCATCCGGTCACCGCTACATAGGGGATGTACCAGACGGCGAACGTGGTGACCGCGGCGAGCAGCGTGGTGACCGGCCGTCGCCGGACAAGTGCTGGGGCCGCAATGGCCGGCACGAACTTCGCCGCCGCGGCCAGCCCGACCAGCACCCCGACGAGCGCGGCGCGGCGCCTGCTCCCCTCCGGTCCGAACCATTCGTGCAGCCGCGATCCCCGGCCGCTCAGGCGTCTGCCCAGGGCGGGAGTGGCGGCGAAGGTCGTGGCGACCATGAACAGCACACCGAGCACGTCGACGTGGGAGTTGGTCACTGCCTCCGTCGCCACGAACGGCGACCAGCCCCAGATCGCGGCCCAGCGCGGGTCGAGTCCGCGAGCGCGCATCCCGAACACCAGCAGCACAGTCGTCCCCAGGCTCAGCAGGAGGCCGCTCACCTGGAGCGGCGCGTACTGGGCCTCGACGGGCACCACCGCGCGGACGGCCGCGAAGTACGCCTCGGCCGCCGGCGGATAGATCGTCGGAACGTGCGGCCGATTGAGCGCGGTGCAGAGCAGGTCTCCGCCCGGCAGGGTCGTCGTCTGCGAGATGCGAGGGCCGTCGCAGTGGAGCGAGCCGTCGGCGGCGGGCACCGGCACCGGGAACAGCCACGGCACGCGATACGGGTCGAGTGCCTCGGCGGCGGGAACGTGAGCGTAGGGCGAGAGACCCGCATCTTGCACGATGCCGTCCCAGGCGTACCGTGCCGAGTCGGTGCTGAGGTTCGGGGGCCCGGCCAGCGCCGCGCATCCCAGCGCCGCCGACCCGGCCAGCACGAGGACGATCGCTGCGCGACCTCGCACGCGCAGCAGCACGAGGAACGCCGCAGCGGCGAGCAGCCAGGTCACGCCCGCCGTGATCCCGAGCGCGGGCTTGGCGCCCGGCACGAAACCCGCGATGGTCGCCGTGGACACGGCCGTGACAGCGGTCAGCGCGGCGAGCAGCACGCAGACGAGGACGACCTTCACGTCCTCGAGTGTGGCTGCTCCCCGCGGGCTTCGGACCGGGATCCGCCCTCCCGTTCGGAGATCGTAAGATTTGCCGCGCATCCTGCGCGCCGCCTCCGATCACAATCGGAGCATGTCCGTCACCGGCCGTGTCTCCCGCGCCCTCGAGCCGCGGATGGCCCGAGCCCGGGGGTTGCTCGCGGCCCCGGCGCGAACGGCGCGAACGACGGTCGTCATCGGCCGCCTGCTGGCCACCGCATTCGTCGTCTGCTTCCTCACCGGCCTGTACAGCCACCTCCTGCAGGAGCCGCTGCCCGGGATGCGCTTCCCCACCTGGCCCGGTCTCTACGCGTTCACCCAGGGTCTGCACGTCACGGTCGGCGTCGCGATCTTCCCGCTCCTGCTCGGCAAGCTGTGGACGGTGTACCCGCGGCTGCTCCTGTGGCCGCCGGTGGGCTCCGTGCGACAGGTGCTGGAGCGCGCGTCCGTCGCGCTGCTGGTGTCCACCGCGCTGCTCGAACCCGCCATCGGGCTGGTCAACACGTACCAGTGGTATCCGTGGCCGTTCCCGTTCCGGCAGACGCACTTTGCGCTCGCCTGGGTGATCGTCGGGTCCATCGCGCTCCACGTGGCCGTGAAGCTCCCGATCGTCGTGCGCTTCTGGTCGCGCCGCAGCGCCGCCGAGGATCGGAGCGTGACCGATGACTGATCGGCCGGGGATCACGCGCCGGGCGCTTCTCGGCACGATCGCGGCCGCCGGGGCGGCGGCTGTGGCGTTCACCGCCGGCCAGTCGTTCGGCGTGCTGGCGCCGCTGAACCTCTTCGCGCCCCGCGTGCAGGGCGACGGACCGCAGGGGGTTCCCGTCAATATGACCGCGGAGGCTGCCGGGGTGCTGTCGACAGCACAGGCCGCGGACTGGCGGCTGACCGTCCGCAACGGCGACCGCGCCGAGACCTTCGACCGCGCCCGGCTGAGCGGCCTGCCTCAGGCGAGCTCCACGCTCCCAATAGCGTGCGTCGAGGGCTGGAGCACCACAGCGCAGTGGGGTGGCGTGCGGATGCGCGACCTCCTCGCTCTCGTGGGCGCACCCGCGGGCGCCACCCTCCTGATCAGCAGCCTGCAACCGCGGGGGGCCTATCGCCGGACGACGATGGGCCCGGAGTTCGCGGAGGACCCGGCCACCCTGGTCGCCTTGACGCTCGGTGGGAAGACGCTCGATCTCGACCACGGCTATCCGGCTCGCGTGATCGCACCCGGCCGGCCGGGCGTGCTGCAGACGAAGTGGCTGGCCTCGATCGAGGTGATGCCCGGATGACGCGCATCCGCCGCATCATCGGCGCCCTCGGCCTCGCACTGATCGGCACGGGCGTTGTGTTCCTCGTCGTCGATCTGCGGATCGCGCAAATCGTCGGGGTGGTGGTCTGGCTTGCGGCGGCGGTCGTGCTGCACGACGCGGTGCTGGTGCCGATCGAGACGACCATCGACCTGCTGCTGCGACGCGTCGGGCGGCGCCTGCCGCGCGCCGTGGTGACTGTCGTGGAGGCGGGCCTGGCCGTGGGTGCCCTCCTCACGGCCCTGGTGGTGCCCGAGCTGGTCGCGCAGGCGCGCGGGCCGCGTAATCCCACGGTGCTCCCCGGCGACTACGGCACCCGGCTGGCCGTGCTCTGGCTGGTGATCGTGGTCGCGGTGGTCGTTACGTCCACCGTCATCGTGTGGCGAGCACGAAGGCCCGCCCGGCGATCGTGACCGTTGTCGCATCCATCCCGAGGTCCCCCGCGATCCCGGTCGCGACGCGCGCACCCACTTCCGCCCAGGGGAACCACGCGCTCCGAGCGCCGGCGGGGTGGACCAGCTGCGCGAGAAAGCTCGCATCCTGTTGCGGGTCTGCGTGCGCCTCCACGATCATCCGGCCGCCCGGGCGCAGGAGTTCCGCCGCTCGGGACAGGAGGGCGACCGGGTCCCCGCCGATACCGACGTTGCCGTCGAACAGCGCGACGGCGCCCCACGTGCCTTCTGCCGGCAGCGGGTCGAACACCGAGCGGTGGAGCACCGGCAGTCCTGCCGACCGCGCATGCCCGATGGCCGCCGAAGAGATGTCGATGCCGAGCGCGAGCCTCCCCGCCTCGATCGCGGCGCGCACCAGCCGGGCGGGGCCGCAGCCGATGTCGAGCAGGGGACCGTCCGTGAGCGCCAGCACCTCGCGCTCTCCGTCCGTCGCGGAGGCGAGGTAGGCGGACACGTCGAGGTGGGATGCATCCTCGTCGCCCCCATCCCGGGCGATCACCGTGAGGGGGCCGCCTCCGGTACGGAGCGCCAGCTCGTAGGGCTCGGCGCCGCCGCGCCCGAACTCGGCCGACTGCCCGGGGCCGAACGGTCCGTTTTCGACGAGGCCGGAATCGAGGAGGGCGCCCGAGCTCCAGCCCTCGGCCACGCTCATGCGATGACCCCGGCCGGCCGGAGTTCGTCCAGCGCGCGGGCCAACGCCGGCGAGCGCTGGGCCGCGGCCGGCACATCCGCCGCCGTGTCGATGTCGGTGAGCGCGGGAAGAAGCCGCACCCGGAGTCCAGCGGTGCGCAGCCGCTCCAGCTGGTGGAAGCCGGTCGCCTCGGTCGACATCGGAACGCCGAGCACGAGCGCGCCGTCCGGCCGACGCAACGCCAGCGCCCAGAAGCCGCCGTCCGTCGCGGGACCGAACCACGCATCCACGTCCGGATCGTCCGCGAACACGCCGGTGAGCGTCGCGGGGTCGACGTGGGGCGTGTCCATGCCGAGCAGCAGGACGGGTTCGTCCAGCATGTCGAACAGGGCAGCGATCCGCTCGTCGAGACTGCCCGAGCGCTGGGGCAGCACCTCCCAGCCGGCGGCGGCCGCCGGAGGCACGGCGCCATCGAAGTACAGGATGCGGCGGGACGCCGGAAGCGCACACCCGACCCTCAGCGTGTCGGTGAGCGCTGCGGTCGCGATGGCAGCGGCCTCCTCCGCGGTGAACTCCGGCTGCAGTCGCGTCTTGACGCGTCCCGGGAGGCACTCCTTGGCGATCACGACCACGGCGGTCATCGGGCTGCCTCGGCTAGGCGTCGCCGCGTGTCGCGGACAGCGGTGAGATAACCGCGCAGCGACCCGGTCACCTTCGACCGGCCGATGCGGGGGTGATAGGCCACATCCACATGGCTCAGTCGCCACCCCGCCCGGTGCGCGCGGAGCACCAGCTCGACCGGGTAACCGCTCCGCCGATCGCTCACCTCCAGTTCGAGGAGCGCCCCCCGGCGCGCAGCGCGCACGGGGCCGAGGTCGCGGAGAGGAAGGCCGGTCCGGGAACGCAGCATCCACGCGAGCACCAGGTTGGCGACCCGGGCCGGCACCGGCCACGCCTGCCGGGAGGTGGGGCGACGGCGCCCCACGGCGAGATCAGCCGTTCCCGCCCGCACAGGAGCGACCAGCGCATCGAACTCGGCCGGGTCGATGGTTCCGTCGGCGTCGCACACCAGCACGAGGTCCGAGGTCGCAGCCGTGAGGCCGGCATGGACTGCGGCCCCGTAGCCTCGGCGCGGCTCGCTCACCACGACGGCTCCCCCGAGCAGGGCGACGTCGGCGCTGCCGTCGGTCGACCCGTTGTCGACGACGATCGCCCGGTATCCCGGAGGAAGGGCGGCGAGGAGTACCGGCAGCGCCTCCGCTTCGTTCAGACACGGGAACACGACGTCGATCGGTACGGTCACGGTTCGACGCTACGCAGCGGGATGGTCGGGCGGCGCCGCCAGAATCTTACGAAACGCGGACAGTGACGCCCCTCGGGATTCGGAGCGGCCCGCCGCCCGGGCTGCCGACTTATGCTGAGCGCATGACCACCCTTCCCACCGGCTCGCCGTCGGTGCGCGACGTGCGCGACCGGCGCGTGCTCGTGGTTGAGGACGACCCCACCGTGCGGGAGGTGGCCAGCGGCTACCTCCGCTCGGCCGGCCTGATCGTGGACGAAGCGGTCGATGGTTTTGATGCTCTCGCTCTCGCGGAGCGCACGCCGCCCGACCTCGTCGTGCTGGACCGGATGCTGCCGGGTGTCGACGGGCTGGAAGTCGCCAGGAGACTGCGGAGCCGCCGGACGGTTCCGATCATCATGCTGACCGCGCTCGGCTCCACCGACGACCGGATCGAGGGGCTGGAGGCAGGCGCCGACGACTACCTGGCCAAGCCGTTCTCACCGCGCGAGCTGGTGCTGCGCGTGCAGTCCATTCTGCGCCGCAGCGTCGGCGAACTCGCCCCCGAGGCGCCGTTCCTCCTCGGAGCCTTCGCGATCGATCCCTCCAACCGCACGGTCAGGAAGGCCGGCCGGCCGCTGACCCTCACAGCCCGCGAGTTCGATCTGCTCGCGTTCTTCCTCAAGCATCCCAACCAGGTCTTCAGCCGGGAACAGCTCCTCAAAGAGGTCTGGCGATGGGATTTCGGCGACCTGTCCACGGTCACCGTCCACGTCCGCCGGCTGCGCGAGAAGATCGAGGACGACCCGACGAAACCCCGGCACCTCACCACCGTCTGGGCGGTGGGCTACCGGATGAGCGCCTGAGGAGGCGGCGGACATGCTCTCTCTCGCGGACCTCGCCGTGATCGTCGGCACCAGCCTGGTCGTGGCGCTCGTGATCTCGGCGGTGGCGGTGGCGGTGCTGCAACTGCTGCGCCGCGCGTCCATCCTGGTTCGCCTCGGTGTTGTCGTGCTGGCGGCCGTCGCGTCGATCGTCGGCGGCACGGTGGCCATCGCCCGGGCCATGTACATCTCGCCGCACGACTTCGTGGTGCTCGTCTGGGTCATCGCAGTAGCCGCTGTCGTGAGTCTCGGGGTGGCGGGGGTGCTGGGGATGGGCCTCGTGCGCACCAGCCGCACACTCCGCGATGCCGCTCGAGCGGTCGGCGACGGCGAGGTCGTCGCGGCGCAGCCGCAGGACAGCAGCGAATTCAGCGCCCTCTCGCGCGAACTCGCCGATATGTCCCGCCGTCTCGCCGAGTCGCGCGAGGAGGTCAGGATGCTCGACGAGTCGCGACGGCAACTCGTCGCCTGGATCTCGCACGATCTTCGCACCCCGCTGGCAGCCATGCAGGCGATGGCGGAGTCGCTCGAGGATGGCATCGCCGCCGATCCCGAGCGGTATTACCGGCAGCTGCGCAGCCAGTGCGCCACGCTTGGTCACATGGTGGACGACCTGTTCGAGCTGTCCAAGATCCAGTCCGGGAGCCTGCAGCTCGAGTTCGGCCCCCTGTCGCTGTACGACATCGTCAGCGATGCGGTGGCGGACCTTTCGCCGCTTGCCGCCACCCGCTCCATCTCCTTGAACGAATCGCAGGACGGCGACCTCACGGTGTGGGGGGACGCGCGGGAACTGTCCCGCGTCATCCACAACCTGCTCCTCAACGCCATCGAGCACTCCCCGGCAGGTTCCGGCATCCACGTCACTGTGCGCGAGGGGGCTGGCTCGTCGGTCGTGCTCAGCGTGGTGGACGAGGGTGGCGGCATCCCGGAGGAGCACCTGGCGAAGGTGTTCGACGCGGGCTGGCGGGGAAGCGCCGCGCGGTCCCCGCGCGACGGGGTGGTGTCGGGAGGTGCGGGCCTGGGCCTGGCGATCGTGCAGGGCATCGTCACCGCGCACGACGGGGACATCTCGGTGCGCAACACTGAGGCCGGCTGCCGGTTCGATGTGCAGCTGCCACGGTTCCGCACGGCGGCCGCCGGAACGTAGGGCACACCTGGTCGTCGGCTGCGGGCGCTCGTGCACGCCAACCGTCCGGAGGTCAGCGGATAGGGTGGGGATCTGGGTGTGCCGGGAAGTCTGGTCGGCGGGCGGTGGGTAACCGCTCCGACTGCCGAGGAGAGCCCGCATGTCTTTCGTCCGATCGGAACGTGTCGCAGCCGTTCTGCTGCTTGTCGCGGCTGTCGTGGGCTTGGTCGTGGCGAATACATCGATCGGTGCTCCGGTGCTGGCGCTCGAGAAGGTGGAAGTCGGGCCGGCCGGGACGGCGCTTCATCTGACGCTCGGTGAGTGGGTCAGCGAAGGCCTTCTCGCTGTGTTTTTCTTCGTCGCTGCTGTCGAGCTGCGCAACGAGTTCACCAACGGCCAACTGAACACGGTGAAGAAGGCGATCCGTCCCGCCGTCGCGGCAGCCTTCGGAGTCCTCGTACCCGTCGCCCTGTACCTGAGCATCACCGCGGGATCCGGTTACACCCGCGGTTGGCCGGTTCCTACGGCGACCGACATCGCCTTCGCGCTTGGCGTACTCGCGATTTTCGGACGCTCCATCCCGTCGCGGTTGCGCATCTTCATGCTCGCGCTGGCGATCCTGGATGACGTGGTCGGGATCGTGATCATCGCCGTCTTCTTCGCCCACGACATCAACCCGCTGCTGCTGATCGCCGCCGCCATCACGGTCACCGGGTTCGCGTTCCTCAGCCGACACATCGGAGGCCGTTTCCGCGTCCTTGTCTTCCTGCTGCTCGTCGTTTTGGCCGTGCTGGTGTGGGTGCTCGTGGCCCTTTCCGGTATCCATCCCACGATCGCCGGTGTCGCCCTCGGACTCGCGATGGCGCACCAGCCCGGTCTGCGCACACGCCACACGCTTGAACCTTTCACCAACGGTGTGGTCCTCCCGTTGTTCGCGTTCACGGCTGCGCTCGTCCCGATCCCCGGTGTGGGCATCGGAGAGCTTTCACCGCCGTTCTGGGGGATTCTTATCGCGTTGCCTGTCGGCAAGCTCGTCGGAATCACCCTCGGAACCTGGCTCTACACCCTGATCAGCCGAGACAACCGGCCCCACATCACCGTCCACGGACTCCTGGCTGCTGGAGCGCTCGGCGGGATCGGCTTCACCGTATCCCTGCTGATGAACGAACTCGCCTTCGACAACAGACCCGAAATCGCCGACCAGGGCACCCTCGCCGTCCTCCTCGGCTCCGGGATCTCGATCCTCGTTTCAGCGATCCTGGTCAGCACCTTGAACACGTCCTATCGACGCCTGCACCGTCTTCGTCAACAAGCGGTCGCACTGTCGGTCAAACGCTCCGACGAGCGCCCGCCACCACATCCGGCATAGGATGTCCGTCGCTCGACGGAGGGCGGAAGGCGAGGGACCTGTGGGCGATGAGCGGGTGACGATTGTCGACGTGGCGAGCAAGGCCGGCGTTGCCATCAGCTCGGTCTCGAGCGCGCTCAACGGCCGCCCCGGGGTGTCGGACGTCACGCGCGAGCGCATCATCCGGATCGCTGCGGAACTCGGATTCGTCCCTTCGCTTCGCGGGAAGAGCCTGTCGGGGCGGCGGGCGTTCACCGTCGGCCTGGTGCTGCACCGCGACCCGGACGTGCTGGAGCTCGACCCGTTCTTCGGCGGGTTCATCGGCGGCATCGAGGATGCGATCGACCCTCGGGGGTATGCACTCGTACTGCAGATCAGCGCTGAGTCGGACAAGGTGCTCCAGCGCTACGAGAAGCTCGCAGCCGACCGCCGTGTCGACGGCGTCTTCATCAGCGACCTGGAAGTCGACGATCCGCGGATCGAGCTGGTCCAGCGGCTCGGGTTGCCGGCGGTCGCGATCAACCCCGGCATCGGCTTCCCGATTCCCGCCGTGCGGGAGGACCCGGAGGCGGGGATCCGGGCGACACTGCGGCATCTGGTGGACCTGGGCCACCGCCGCATCGCCTACGTCAGCGGCCGCGCGAACATGACGCACTCGGTGGAGCGCGAGGACGCCTGGCGAACAGGGCTGCTCGAGATCGGGCTCGCGCCGGGTCCGGTCGTTCCCGGGGACTTCACTTACTTGGGCGGCGCGTCCGCCGCATCCACACTGCTCGCGCTCGCCGACGCACCCACGGCGGTGGTGTGCGCGAACGACCTCTCGGCCATCGGGCTGATCGCCCAGGCGCAGCATCTCGGGGTGGATGTGCCGGGACAGCTCTCGGTGGTGGGTTTCGACGACATCCGCCTCGGCACCTACGTGCGGCCGTCCGTGACGACTGTCCATACATCTCCGCGGAAGCTGGGCGCCGAGTCGGGCAGGATGCTGCTCGAGCTGATCGAGACGGGCGCCGTCAGCGACGTGCGGATCCCGGATGCGGAGCTGATCGTCCGCGATTCCACTGGCCCGGCGCGCGCCGGGCGCTGAGCCGAACCACCGATCGCCGCGCACCAAGGGTTGCGCTCGCCGACCTGAGCATGGCAGCATGACGGAACCGAAACGTTTCGGTGGTTCGCTCTCTCGGCTTCCGAAACGTTTCTGGAACCCGAATCACATGCGGACATTCCCGACTCGACGAGGAGACATCACATGGCAACGAAGAGGTTGCGCGGTACGACATTGGGCCGGCGGTTGCTCGCCGGCGCGGTCGCCGCGGCCACGATCGGCGCGCTGGCCGCCTGCTCCGGCGGCGGAGGCGGATCGACAGACGGCGAGCCCAGCGGCAAACTCCAGCTGCTCGTCTCGAGCAGCGACGCCACGGACGCCGGCTTCCGAGCGATCAATCAGGCGTTCGAGAAGCAGTACCCGAAGGTGGATGTGGTCTTCTCCACCGTCTCGAACGACAACTACCCGGCGACCAAATCCTCCCGACTGACGGCGGGCAACCTCGACCTGTTCGTAGTGAAGGGTCTGATGGAGACGCCGTCTTACGCGAAGGACGCGGCGACGGACGACGCGCGGCTCGCCAAGGCGGGCGGTCTGGTCGATTTGACCGGTGAGTCGTTCCTCAAGCAGTACACGCCCACCCTGCTCGACGCGCAGGCGATCGGCGGCAAGCAGTACGCAGTACCGACCGGCGTGAGCTACTACACCGGTGTCTTCTACAACAAGAAGATCTTTGCCGACAATGGGCTGACGGTCCCCACCACCTGGAGCGAGTTCACCAAGCTGGTCGACGTGCTGAAGGCCAAGGGCGTCACGCCGTTCGGCCTGGGCGGAAAGGACAGCTGGCCGGCCGGCCTCCCCATGCTGGCCTCGGTGGCGTCGCTCTACCCGACAGTCGCCGACAAGCAGCAGCTCGCGAAGGACCTGTGGACGAATAAGGCCACGCTCACAGACCCGACCCAGGTCAAGGTACTGGAGCAGACGGAGTACGTCCTGAAGAACGCGCAGCAGGGTGCGGCGGGCGCCGACTACACGTCAGTCCCGTCCGGATTCGCGGCGGGAGATTTCGCGATGACCGTCGACGGCACCTGGGACCAGCCGACGATCGATGCGGCGGTCGCGAAGTCTTTCGATTACGGGTACTTCCCGTTCCCGGGGTCGGATGACGCGGCCGACAACGCGCTGCTCAACGGCAAGACGGAGCTGCAGCTGGCGGTTCCCACCTCGGCGAAGAACAAGTCGGCGGCCATCGCCTGGCTGAAGTTCTTCTCGGACAAGAAGAACTACGAGCAGTTCCTGCAGAAGTCGGGCTTCTCGTCCGCACAGCCCGGCATCTCGACCAGCGACTTCCTCCAGTCGATCGGCGGCTACACGAAGTCATACGAGCCGGCGTGGGACCAGATCTGGTTCGCCAACAACAAGGCGGGTCAGGATGCGGTCTTCCCGTTCAACTACCCTGCGCTGAGCCCGCTCGGTTCCGCCACCGCCGAGCAGGCAGCTCAGGCCGCTCAGAAGGCGTGGTCGGCCGCCGGCTGACGCGCTGTCGAGACGGGCGGCCCGCAGATGTTCGGGCCGCCCGCTCGGGAGTCGAGAGACACATGACTGAATCGTTCCCCTTCCCTCGCCGGACACCGGTCCGGATCACCTTCGGGCTCGGGATGCTGTTGCTGGGCATCTTCGGCTTCGTCCCGGCGGTCGGCGTGCTGATCGCGTCGCTCACCGACCTGCGCGGCCTGCCCGGCCTGCCGATCAACTTCGTCGGCCTGCAGAATTACGTCGACTTCTTCTCGCCTGCGAAGTGGGCGGACAGCGCGAACGCGCTGCGGAACACGATCATCTTCGCGGTCGTGAGCACCGTGGTGCAGATCGTGGTCGCGCTGGCTGTCGCGGTGCTTCTGAACCGCAAGCTGAAGGGCCGGGACTTCTACCGCGCCGTGGTGTTCATGCCCACCATCCTGGGTGTGACGGTCACGGGCCTGGTCTGGTCGCTGATCTTCAATGTCAGCGGCGGCCCGGCCGCGTCGGTGCTCGACCTGTTCGGCGGCCACTCCGCGTTCTTCGGCGACCCTCACCTGGCGCTGACGCTGGTGATCCTGGTGCAAGTGTGGATGGTCCTGGGCATCTCCGTCATCATCTTCCTGTCCGGGCTGCAAGCGATTCCCGAAGAGCTGCTCGAGGCGGCGCAGATCGACGGGGCGACGGGTTGGCAGCGGTTCCGCAGCGTCACGGTCCCCCTGCTCGCACCCTCGATCACGGCGAACGTCCTCCTCGGCATCGTCAACGCGCTGCAGAGCTACCAGCTCATCTACGTGCTCAGCGGACCGAACAACCGCTCCACGCAGGTGCTCTCCCTGCTGGTCTACGTGCAAGGCTTCGGCGGCGCCTCCGGCACCACGCTGTCGCAGTCGCAGGGGTACGCATCCGCCGTCTCGATGGTCCAGTTCGTGCTGGTCGCCATCGTGTCGATCCTCGCGCTGGTCATCCTGCGCCGCCGGGAGGCGAAGCTATGACGACAACCACTTCCGAGTCACTGCCGGCCACGGCCGCACGCCCGCATGAGACGGTAGTGAAGCGTCGGCGGCGACGCCTGCCGATCGGGGCATACCTCTCCGCGCTCATCCTGCTCGTCGTGTTCCTGTTCCCTCTGCTCTACCTGCTCAACACGGCGCTGAAGTCGCAGGCGGAGTTCGTGGCGAACCCAGTCGGTCTCGTCGCGGATCCGCAGTGGGGCAACTTCGCCACCGCGTGGGAGAAGGGCGACTTCGGCGCATACATCGTCAACAGCGTGCTGTACACGGCGGCGGGTTCGGCGATCGGCACCCTGCTCACCTTGGTGCTCGCGTTTCCGGTCGCCCGTGGCTACGTCCGCGGCGCTAAGTACTGGTCGGTGATCTTCGTTCTGGTGCTGTTCCTGCCGAACGCCCTGATCACCCAGTTCCAGCTGCTGCTGCGCCTGGGCCTGTACGACACGCAGCTGGGCTACATCCTGCTGGTCGGCGTGGGAGTCGGCGTCGGCCCGCTGCTGCTGAGCGGTTTCGTGAAATCGATTCCGCGCGAACTCGACGAAGCCGCCGCGATGGATGGGGTCGGCTACTGGCGCTACCTCTTTGCCTTCATCCTGCCGCTGGCGCGCCCGGCACTGGTGACCGTGTTCATCCTGCAGGCGGTCTGGATCTGGAACGAGATCATCCTCGCGACGGTCCTGCTCGCCGACCCCACCAAGTTCCCGGTGACCGTCGGGTTGTATGCCTTCAAAGGGACGTACGGCAACCAGTGGCCGCTGCTCGCGGCGGCCACGTTCATCGTCGCAGCCCCGTTGATCGTCGGCTACATCTTCATCCAGCGCTACCTGGTCAACGGAGTCGTCGGCGCCGTCAAGGGCTGAGCCGTTTCCGTTCCACCCCACCCGCAAGAGAGGTCCTGTTGTCCACCACCATCGCCGCCGGCACCACCGCTGTCGCCATCCCGTACACCCTCGAACGCGTGGGCGTCGTCATGGAGCCCGACCCCACCGACCCGCGCCAGGCCGAAGGCGTACTCAACCCTGCGACGGTCCAGGACGCGGACGGCACGGTACATCTGTTCCCGCGGCTGGTGGCCCAGAGCAACGTGTCGCGGATCGGCCGGGCACGCGTCCACGTGACCGACGGGCTGCCGACGGGCGTCGACCAGCTCGAGATCGCACTGGAGGCGGAGCGGGGATGGGAGCACGGAACCGCGCATGGCGGCGTCGAGGACCCGCGCATCACGCCGCTGAAGGACCTCGGCATCCACGTCATGTCCTACGTGGCGTTCGGGCCGCTCGGCCCCAAGCCCGCGCTCGCCATCTCGACGGACGGCATCGGCTGGCGTCGGCTCGGGCCCATCCAGTTCCAGTACGACGACGGGCTCGACACCGACCTCAACCTGTTCCCCAATAAGGATGTCGTCTTCTTTCCCGATATCGTCCCCGACCCGGAGGGCCGTCCCAGCTTCGCGATGCTGCACCGGCCCATGTGGGACTTCGGATTCGTCCGGCCCGACGAGCAACCGCCGCTTCCGGCGGGCGTGACGGACGCGCGCGCCAGCATCTGGATCTCCTATGTGCCCGTCGAGGACGCCGTTCAGGATCTGACCGCTCTGACCCGGCCCGCCGGTCACCGGTTCGTCGCCGGGCCCGAGTACGACTGGGAGGCGCTGAAGATCGGCGCAGGGCCGGCGCCGCTCCGCGTGCCGGAGGGCTGGCTGCTCCTGCACCACGGAGTGACCGGGTCCCTTCCGGGCGGATCGTTCGTGCCCCAGGCGTTCACGGTCCGCTACGTCGTCGGCGCGATGCTGCTCGACGCCGACGATCCTTCGCGCGTCCTCGCCCGGTCGAGCGAGCCGCTGATGACCCCCGAAACCGCAGATGAGACTGCGGGCACAGTGGCCAACGTGCTCTTCCCCACGGCGATCGAGATGATCGAAGGAGAGCACTTCGTCTTCTACGGTGCCGCCGATACACGGATATCGGTTGCACGCCTGGTCCGCACCCTCTGACCCAACCCGCTCACCTGACAAGGAGTCCCGCGCAATGATGCGTCATCCTGAAGACCCGAACGCTCCACGTCCGCTCGTCCGCCGCTCGCGCCTCTCAGCGCTCGTGGCCTTCTTCGTCGCCGCCCTTCTGAGCGTGGCCGGCGTGACCGCTCCCGCGCAGGCAGCGGATCTGGAGACGGACGTCTCCACGATCGTCACCCGGCTGCAGGACTACTACCTGAGTCAGGGCGACGAGGTACAGATCGCCAACGGCATCTACCTGGCGCAGACCTCCAACGCGCTGGACTATGTCGCGTCGCAGAACGCCGACGGCTCGTGGTCCGACGTGAACTACCAGGACACGACGAGCTCGGCGAACGGCAAGACGTGGGATGCCTACAAGGCGCTCTACCGGATGGTCGCCATCGCCCAGGCGTACCGGGAGACTTCGGCCAAGGGGTACCACGACGCCCGGCTGATCGCGGCGGAGGAGCGCGCGCTCGCCTACTGGGACCAGGTGAACCCGGGCAACACCAACTGGTGGGAGACGGAGATCGGCGAGTCGATCGCCATGGGTCGCATCTCGATCTTCGTGGGCGACGTGCTGAGTCCGGGCGCCGCGGCACTGGCGATCACTCACAACCAGGGCAAGCTCGATCCGGCCGGAGCGAACGGCGCCTGGCGCACCTCCGATTACCTGTACAAGGCGCTCGCAACGCGGAACGCCGATCAGATCAAGGCGGGCTTCGCCACAATGGTGCAGACGGTGGCGGTGGACGACTCAGGGACCGTGCAGGAGGCGGTGCAGCCGGATGCCACATTCTGGGCACACGGCGCGCAGCTGTACAGCGAGGGCTACGGCATGGCCCTGTTCACCATGGTGGCGATGTGGGCGGACTCGGCTCGCGGCACGAGCCTGACTTTCACCCGTGACCAGCTGGACACCATCGCGTTCTACATCATCGACGGCACCCGCTGGCTGATCCGGGGCGAGATCGAGATGCTCTACCTGCTGTACCGCCCGGCGACGACGGTGGACGGGGTCACGAGCTATGCGGCCGTGTTCCTGGATCCGCTGGACCGGATGGCGCGCACCGATCCGCTCTACGCGACCACGTACCGCCAGCTCGCGGACAACATCCGGGGGAAGACGGCCGGCAACGGCGCGATCGGTGACACGTACTTCTGGCGCTCGGAGTTCTCCTCGCACCAGCGGGCGGACTACGGCATCGTGACCGGCCTGAACTCGAGCCGCACCGTCGGCAGCGAATACCGCTCGACGATCCGCAAGGACGTCGGCAATGAGATCGTGTGGAACCGCACCGGCACGACGGCGATCCAGGTGACGAACAAGGAGTACACGGACCTCGGTCCGGCGTTCGACTGGTTCCACTACCCGGGTACCACCGTGCCGTACGTGAAGGAGACCACTCTCGGCAAGGACGGCCGATCCGCCAACGGCGGCGCGTTCACGGGCGGTGTCTCGGACGGCGTGTACGGCGCGACTGTGGAGAGCCTGGACCGGGTCGGCACCCAGGCGCAGAAGAGCTACTACTACTTCGACGACGAGATGGTCGCCCTCGGTGCGGGCATCCAGTCGACCTCTACCGCGCCCATCCACACCACGGTGAACCAGGTCGCAGCCAAGGCCAACGCGTCGGTCGACGGTCAGAAGGTCGCGGCAGGGACCGACGGGAAAGTCGTCCAGGATCCGTCGTGGGCGTACAACGACAAGGTCGGGTACGTGTTCCCGTCGAACCAGGCCCTGACGGTGTCCGACAAGACCCAGACCGGCAGCTATTACGGCGACCAGCCAGAGAGCCATGACGCGTTCTCGTTGTATTTCGACCACGGCGTAACGCCGAGCAAGGCCGGCTACGAGTACATCGTGCTCCCGGCCAAGACGGCGGCCCAGACGCAGGCCTACGCGGCGGCCCCGGCCGTGAAGATCCTCCGCAACGACACGTCGGTGCAGGCGGTGCAGCATCCCGGACTCAAGCGGACGATGGCGACCTTCTACAAGGCCGGATCCCTCGAGCTCGGCGACGGCCGTACCCTCACGGTCAGCCAGCCCGGCATCCTGATGCTCGACGAGTCCTCGGGCACCCCGGTGGTGAGCCTGTCGAACCCGAGCCAGCCGGGCATCCTCGTGGATGTCACGCTGAGTGGGGGAGACGCCGCGTCGCGGGGCACGTTCGTTCTCGGGACAGGGGCGAACCTGGGCAAGACCGTCACGGAGCCGCTGGCCGCGGACCTCTCGGGCGGTTCGCCCTACACCGCGAGCGGCTCGGCCGCCGGTCACGCTCCCGCGCTCGCCGGTGACAAGGACCAGACCACGACCTGGCAGTCGTCGGGCACCGGCCCGTGGCTGAGTCAGCGTCTGGCGGCGGGCACGTACGCCCTGGGGGCGGACGTGGATTGGGGCACCGACTACGCGTCCCGTTTCCTGGTCCAGACCTCCATGGACGGAGCCACCTGGACCGATCGGAAGCTGGTCCAGAACGGTGCAGGTGGACACCAGCACGTGGACTTCCCGCCGACGACGGCGAACTTCGTCCGCATCCTGCCCCTGGATGGGCCGGGAGGGGGCTCCTACTCGGTCGCGGAGTTCGCGGCGGTCTCCGCCACGAACCTCGCCCTCGGCGCACCGACCACCGCGTCCGACGGGACGAGCCCGGGCAGCGCGACCGACGGCAACCCGACCACGCGGTGGATCGCCGACAGGACAGGGTCACCGGACGCGTCGTGGCTCCAGGTCGACTTGGGCAGTGTGCAGAAGGTGGGAGCCGTCCGGCTGTCGTGGGAGGCCTCCTACGCCAGCCAGTACAAGCTCCAGGTCTCCGATGACGGCAGGACCTGGCGCGATGCATACGCGACCCCGGCAGTGGGAAGCGATGGCGGCACCGACCTGGTGGCGCTGAACGCGACCGGCCGTTACGTCCGGATGCAGACCGTGAAGCGCGCGATCGCCACCTACGGCGTCTCCGTGTGGGAGTTCGAGGTGTTCGGCGACAGCGCCATCACCACCGCCCCCACGACCGCTGGGCGGGTGAACCTCGCCCAGGGAAAGCCGACCACCTCTGACAGCGTCTACAACAACCTCGCAAATGTGCAGGCTCCCGCGGCTACCGACGGCTCGAAGACCACCAAGTGGTCGTCGGTGCGCCCGACCGGGACCGCACCGTACACGAACCGGAACTGGCTGCAGGTCGACCTCGGGTCGGTCCAGCCGGTGTCCCAGGCGGTCGTCGAATGGGAGAGCGGCAACTCCACCGACTACCAACTCGAGGGCTCGGTGAACGGCACCGACTGGATGCCGTTGGCGCGCGTGCAGAATCCGGGCACCGCCGACCACCGTCGGGATACGACAGACTTCGCCACCGCAGAGGTGCGTTACGTCCGGGTGATCGGGTCGCCGGCGACCAAGTACGGGCTCAACATTTGGGAGTTCGAGGTGTACGGCGGGTACAACCTGGCCTGCACCGCCCCGGTCAGCGTGGGCCGCGGCGGCACCGCCACCCTGACGGGGACCATCACCCCGGCTACCAGCGGGGACTTGTTCGCCGCGTACTCGCTCGACCCCTCTGTCGCGTCGGTTGCCTCCGCGCCGCGGGCGGGAGCAGACGGCACCGTCTCCGTCGACCTGAAGGCTGGTGCTCCCGGGAGCACGTCCATCCTGCTGACGCATGCCGCCGGCGAGGAGTTCGTCTCGTGCCCGGTCACGGTGGCGGTCGACACCGCCGCGCTGCAGGCGCTGGTGGATCGTGCCGAGGGGCTCGATAGCACCATGTACACGCCCGCCAGCTGGTCTCCGCTGCTGCCCGCGCTGGATGCGGCCAAGGCCACGCTGAAGGCCTCCGGGAGCACGCAGGCCGTGATCGATGCCCGCGCGGCATCGTTGAAGGCAGCGCTCGACGGGTTGAAGGCGACAGTCATCGTCAGTGCGCCTGCGGTGACCGCGAACTGGGGGACCGCGGCTGTCGTCACCGTCACCGTGACCTCGCCACTGCCCGTCACCGGGCAGGTCTCCCTCACCGAAGGGACCAAGGACCGCGGTGCCGCCGCACTGAGGAACGGTGTCGCGGAGTTCACCCTCCCCGTCGGTCTCGCAGCGGGCGACCACACCCTGACGGCGACCTACTCCGGCAGTGACTCCGTCGACGGTGGCAGCACCACGGTGACCGTGACGGTCGTGCTTCCGGCGGCGTGGAATAAGGCGACCTCGTACAAGTCGGGCGACGTCGTCAGCTACCGCGGAGCGGTGTACAAGGCGGGATGGTCGACGAAGGGTGAACAGCCCGGCCTCAGCAACACGGGGGCATGGCAGGAACTCGCGCTGACGGAGAGCGGCGCGGTCTCGTGGACCGCGTCCCGTGTCTTCGGAGCCGGTGACACCGTCGTCTACCAGGGGCGGACCTTCCTCGCCGGCTGGTACAGCCGGGGCGACGTCCCCGGATCGGTGACCGGCCCGTGGCAGGAGATCGCGAACGCGCCGGACGGCACCGCGCTGTGGACGCCGTCGCGCGTCTTCAACGCCGGCGACAAGGCGAGCTACCGCGGCATCGTGTACGTCGCCAAGTGGTACACCCGCAACCAGGCTCCGGGCGCCCCCAACGGGCCATGGGCCGTCGCCGGGTAGCCGAAGCCGGCCCTCAGGCGGGAACCGGTTCGGGTCCGGTTCCCGCCCGCGGGGTCGCCCGTGACCCGGGTGAGCGCCGCGTCACCATTTCGGATGTGGCCGCACGAGCCCGCGTCTCCAAGAGCGCGGTGTCATTCGTGTTCAATGGTCGCCGCGGACTGAGCGCAGCGACGACGGCCCGCATCATCCGAGCTGCCGACGAGCTCGGCTGGCGTCCGAGCGCTCGGGCACGCGCCCTGGCGGGGAACAGCGTTCGAAGTGTCGGCCTGGTGATCCGGCGGGGGGACGCGGGACCGACGCGGGATGCGGAGATCGCCGGTTTCCTGGAGGGCTTGGGAACTGCGCTGGCCGCCGTCGGCGTCGCCCTGGTGGTCCGCGTCGTCTCCTCCCGCTCCCACGAGCGGGAGGCGTACGCCGCTTTCGCGCGCGAGTCGCACGTCGACGTCGTCCTCATCGAAGGGTCCCCGGAGGATGACGACCGACCGGTCTTGCTGACGCAGCTCGGTCTTCGATTCGTCCGGGCGGACCAGGGACCGGAGGCCGCCTTGCTCTTCCACTGCAGGCACAAAGGTGAGTAAACTTCACTTTCAATCGTAGCTGACAGCGCGAGAGCCCGCGGGACACCCGCGGACGGCCGGTGAAGCACGAAGGAGTGCGGCCACCGGCTTCGACAATCTCGAGGAACGGGGCCGACCGTGCGTACTCGACTTATCGCCTGCCTTGCCGCTGTGGCGACGTTCACGATCGGGAGCATTGCCTTATCGCCCGCGGACGAAGCACAGGCACTGTCGCCGGATCTCCCCTTCAGCGCCGATGCGTTGCCGACCTGGCAGACCAACGGGACCGTGTGGCAGGTGGCCGCCTCACACGGCCGGATGGTCGTCGGGGGAACCTTCAGCGAGATACGCCCGGGGGCCGGTCAGTCGGGCACCGCGCGCACTCTGCAGAGTCTCGCGATCCTGGACGCCGCGACCGGCGCGCCGGATGCCTGCCAGCTGCCGGTGGCCTTCTCCGGCGGCACGGCATCGGTCTACGCGGTGAAAACGGCGCCCGACGGCAACTCGGTCTTCATCGGCGGCCAGTTCACCAGCGTCGGCGGCGTCGCTGTGACGCGCCTCGCCGAGATCAATGTCGAGACGTGCACCGTGACTCCATTCCGGGTGAGCGGCATCTCCAGCTACGTGCTCGAGATCGAACCCTCCGCCGACGCCGTGTACTTCGGCGGCGTCTTCCAGACCGTCGGCGGACAGACCAGGCGCAGCTTCGCGAAGGTCAACCGTGCGGGAGCCCTGCAGACGGCCTTCGTCGCCAACGCATCCGGTGCGTCGCAGGACCTCTACAGCACCGTCGTCGTACCGGACAAGAACGCCCGCGGGGACGCGCTCCAGCTCTCGCCGGACGGCACCCGGCTCGCCATCGGCGGCGACTGGTTCGACATCAACGGATCGGCGACGCACAGCTTCGCCGTGGTGGACTCCACCACGGGTGCAGTGCTGCACACGTGGCCTGCGAGCACCGTCGGGAACACGTCCCGGACCAAGACGATCAGTTCGGACGGCACACGGTTCTTCGTCGCACAGGAGGGGTTCAACGGCTTCGACGGTGCGATCGCGATCAACTGGTCGGACTACAGCCAGGCCTGGCGCGACAACTGCGCTGGAGCCACTCAGACGATCGTGCCCTACCAGGGCCTGCTGTTCGAGGCGCACCACCACCACGACTGCTCCGCCCAGGGGATGTTCCCGGATGGTCGCCGCACCTTCCTCTCGGTGAGTCATGCAGCCGATCCCAACCAGCTGCACATCGGCTGGCTCCCCGAACTGAACGACGGCACCGGTGAGGGCATCGGCCCGCGCGCCATCGCGATCGGGAACGGGACCAACGGGACCCCCTACCTCTGGGTCGGCGGCGAGTTCACGCGCGTCAACGGAGCGAGCCAGCAAGGCCTGACCCGCTTCAGCCCCACCGACACCGGGGCGCCGCCGGTACCCACCCTCGCTGCGCGGGCGATCACGCCCAACGCCGTGCAGGTGAACATCCGTGGGGTCTACGACCCGGATGACTCGGACATCACTTACGCCGTCTACCGCGGAAACAACACGACCACGCCGGTGTGGACCGGGGTCGCGGAGTCGAAGCACTGGTACCGCTATCAGGCGACGTTCGTCGACACCGACGTCACCCCGGGCACCGCCTACACCTACCGGGTGCGAGCGATCGATGCGGCCAACAACCAGAGCGGCCTGTCGGCGACGGCGACCGCAACGGCATCCACGACCGGATCCGCTTACGCGTCGACGGTGATCGCCGATCAGCCGCGACTGTTCTACCGCTACGACGACACGGCGAACGCGCAGTGGGTCGTGGACAGTGCCGGAGCCACCGTCGTCGGCCTCAACGGCCTCGCCCAGAACGGCGTCACCCGGACTGCCTCGGGGGCGATCCCGAACGACGCGAGCGCCAGCGCGACCTTCACCGACACGCAGCCGAGCGGACTGCCGCAGTACATCTGGAACGACGTCATCGCGCGCGGCCCTGCGGCGTACTCGGTCGAGACCTGGTTCCGCACGACGTCCACGACGGGTGGGGCGCTCGCGAACTACGGATCGTCGGACGGACGGCCCCGATCGGATACCGGGGTGGATCGGGTCAGCGGCACGGTCGACCGCGTCGTCTACATGGAGAACGGAACCGGCTTCCTCCGCTTCGGCGTTCGGGCCGGGTTCGGCACGACCACCCTTCGGAGCCTGACGGCTCTGAACAACGGGCAATGGCACCACGTGGTCGGCGCGCAAGGCCCTGGCGGCATGCAGCTGTATGTCGACGGGGTGCTCCAGTCGCAGAACGCCACGACCGGCAACGGCACCTACTTCGGCACGTGGCACGTCGGCGGCGACAACCTCAGCGGCTACCCGACGACCGGCAACTCGCTGGCGAACCGCTACTTCGACGGACAGCTCGACGAGACGGCGGTGTACTACCGGGCACTGTCCGCTCAGCAGGTGCAGAACCACTACAGCGTCGGGACGGGCTTCGTCGACACGGTGCCGCCCAGCGCCCCACAATCGGTTGCCGCCTCGTTCGACGGCTCCAACGTCGACGTCTCCTGGAACGCCTCGACGGACAACGTCGGAGTCGGAGGCTACCGGGTCTACCGTGGCGCGACCGCCGGGTTCACGCCCGCTGCCGACACACTGCGCGGAACGGTGACCGGAACCACGTTCGAAGACGTGACACCGCCTCCGGGCACCTACTACTACAAGGTCGTGGCCTTCGACGGCGCCAACAACGCCAGCGCTGGGTCCGCAGCCTCCGCGGCCGTCGCTGTCGTGGACGCGGCGCCCCCGACGGTTCCGACGGGAGTCACCGCCGTTGCGGCCGGGCTCGCGGCCGACATCTCGTGGACGGCCTCGACCGACAATGTCGGAGTGACGGGGTACGCGCTGTACCGCGGCTCGGACGCGGGCTTCGTGCCCGGTGCCGACACCCTCATCCAGCCGAACATCGCCGCAACCACGTACCACGACGCTCCCCTTTCCGAGGGCACGTGGTACTACAAGGTAACCGCCCGGGATGCCGCCGGGAACGTCTCCGGCGCATCCAGTGCAGCATCGGTGGTCATCGTGGCTCCGGACGCCACTCCGCCGAGCGTGCCGACGGGTCTGACCGCGACGGTCGATGCCTCCCACAACGTCGACCTGGTCTGGAACGCGTCCACCGACAATGTGGGAGTGACGGGCTACCTCGTCTACCGCGGAACGACGGCCGGGTTCACCGCAGACGACACGTCTCGGATCGGCAACGTCACGAGCACGAACTTCACCGATACGGCTCGACCGCAGGGCACTTGGTACTACAAGGTCGCCGCAACGGACGGCTCGTCCAACGTGAGCGGCGCCTCGACTGCGGCGAGCGCAACGGTCACCGGTCCGTCGGCTCCGCCGACGACGCAGACGATCGTGACCAGCGCTGATTCGATGGCCGCGGCCGTCAACCCGGCGTTCGCGTACGGGACGACGAACCAGATCTCCTCGCGGTTCAACACGACGATCGAGTCCTTCCTGCGGTTCGACCTGCCTGCGGCGCCGGCCGGACAGGTCCTCACCTCGGCGACGATCTCGGTCCGTACGTCCACCGATCCGACTGCCGGATCGACGGACACCCACGAGTTCCGGCTGGTCAACGGCGCCTGGGACGAGGCGACCGTCACCTGGAACAACCGCCCGACGGCGGTGGGATCGGGAGTCCTCGGCCAGCTGAACGGTGCGACCGCGCTGAACACGGCTTACACCGCCACGCTCTCGGCTGCCGATCTGGCTCCGCTCGCGGGCACCTCGATCACGCTGAGGCTCGGGAGTGCCGCCGGGAGTGACAACGTGCGGCTCTGGTCGCGTGAGGCGCCGACAGCGGACTATCGGCCCACCCTGACGCTGGTCTACACCACGCCCTGAAGCGGGGCAGCATGAAGAAGTGGTCCGTCGTCCTCGTGCTGGGATGCGCCCAGTTCGTCATGGTCCTCGATGGCACCGTGATGAACGTGTCGATTTCTACCGTGGTCTCCGACCTGGGCACGACGGTCTCCGCGATGCAGGCAGCGATCACCTTCTACACGCTGACCATGGCAGCGCTGATGATGCTGGGCGCCAAACTCGGCGACATCTGGGGTCGCCGCCGCGCTTTCGTGATCGGGTCGATCGTGTACGCGCTCGGTTCGCTGACCACGGCTCTGGCCCCGAACATCGTGTTCCTGTTTCTCGGGTGGTCGGTGGTGGAGGGCCTCGGTGCGGTTCTCGTCATCCCGGCCATCGCGGCGCTCGTGGCCGACAACTACCAGGGCCGGGACCGCATCTCCGCCTACGCGACCATCGGAGCCGTCTCGGGTGCCGCGGTCGCCGCTGGGCCGCTGATCGGCGGCTACGTTACGACCTATCTGAGTTGGCGGTACGTCTTCTTCGGCGAGGTCGTGATCATGATCGCGGTGGTACTGCTCACCCGGCTGATCACCGACCGGACCGTCAGGCAGCACTCCCGCATCGACGTGTGGAGTGTCCTCCTGTCGGCCGTGGGCCTGGTACTGGTCGTGCTGGGGATGCTGCAGAGCAAGACCTGGGGGTGGGTCGTGCCCCTGACGTCGCCGCAGATCGGCGGAGTCGAGATCGCGCCACTGCAGATCTCGCTTACCGCGTGGTTCATCCTGATCGGCTGTGTCCTGCTCTGGGCGTTCGTCCGCCGCCAGCGCATGCTCGTGGCCGCGGGGCGGTCACCTCTCGTGCACGTCGAGATGTTCTCGATCCGCCGGCTGCGGAGCGGACTCTCCGTCCTCGGCGCCCAATACGCGGTCACCGCCGGGCTCTTCTTCATGGTCCCGGTCTACCTGCAGATGACGCTCGGCCTCGATCCGCTGCAGACCGGCCTGAAGATCTTCCCGCTGTCGATCTCCCTCATCCTGTTCTCGATCGTCGGCACGCGGCTGTCGAAGCTGTGGTCGCCGCGGCGGATCGTGCGGGCCGGGCAGTTCATCCTGGTCGGGAGCTCCCTGCTGCTCCTGGGCGCTGTGACCCCCGACCTTCGTGCCGGCCTCTTCGCGGTCGGGATGTTCCTCGCCGGGGCCGCGCTCGGGCTCCTTGCGTCCCAGCTGGGCAACGTGAACATGTCCAGCGTGACGGAGAAGGAGACGAGCGAGGTGGGCGGCCTGCAGGGGGTGTTCCAGAACCTCGGCTCCTCGCTCGGAACGGCCCTGATCGGCTCCATCCTGATCGCCGCCCTATCCACCTCCTTCGCGGGAGCCGTTGCCGGGAGCACTCTTTCCGATGAGGTGCAGGCGCAGGTCGCGTCGGAGACGCACGGCGGAGTCTCGATCGTGCCCTCGTCGACCGTCGAACAGATCGGTACCGAGGCCGGCCTGTCCTCGACGGATGCGAGCACGCTCGCCGGGCTCTACCGTGACTCGCAGCTGTCCTCACTGCGCATCGCCTTCTTCGGGCTCATCGCCATCAGCCTGCTCTCGCTGCTGTTCTCGGCGGGAATTCCTACGGAGGCGCCGCCGCGGGGCGGCCGGCAGAAGAGGTTGAGCGCTGAGGCCTCCGGTGGTGGGGATTAGGCGCAGACGAACCCGCAACTGCGGCATCCACGATCGCGTCGCCGGAGCGTAGCCTGAGCGCACGCGGACCGAAGGAGAGACATCGTGACCGACGACGCAGCAGAGGTAGCAGCACCGGTTGATTTCGTCATCATCGAGTTCCCCGAGGGGCAGCAGAACTTTTCGGGTGAGGTCCTCGATGAACTCGCTCGTCTCGTCGATTCCGGGACGATCCGGCTCGTCGACGCGATGGTCCTGATCAAAGACGCGGACGGAGACGTCGACGGGGTCGAGTTGTCCGACCTCGACGGGCTCGGCCCTCTCGAGGCCATCGCGGCGGAACTCGCCGACTTCCTCGCCGAGGATGACGTGGCCGACCTCGCTGCCGCCATGGATCCTGGAAGCGTGGCCGGCGTGATCGTCTACGAGAACATCTGGGCCGCACCGTTCGCCGCTGCAGCCCGTCGGGCCGGCGGCCGGCTCATCGCCGACGGACGCATCCACAGCCAGGACATCGCTGACGCGCTCGAAGCGGAAGCGGAGCTGGAAGACGAGCTCGAACAAGAAGCAGACAAAGAGGGGGCCTGAGATGCGAGCAGCACGTGTAGGACGAGTGGGGGTCGTCGGCCACCCCGTGGCCAAGGCGGCCGTCGTCACCAAGGTCGTCACCAGTCCCGGCCCGGCGCCCGTCGCGAAGACCGCAGTCGTAGCCGCAGCGGTCACCCCTCGTCGCCGCAGGTTCTGACCGCGTGCCTTGGGTGAGAGCAGCATCAGGATGGCGGCGATGATCGGGACGGGACTGATCGCGATCCCGAGTGCCAGTGGCAGCGTGGTTCCGATCACTTCGAGCATCTCGTCATCTCCCCGATCGGTGGCGACCAGAACGAAGGAGATCGGGCGTCGAATCTCCGACGATTGGCAGTCTGGCGGGAGATTCGAACGCTGAACGTTCAAATCTCCTTCAGTTTGCGAGTCCCCAGCGGTGGGACGATGGCCGATGGCGTTAGCACGTCACCGGCTGCCGGGACTACCGTTGGATGGTGACTACGCCAGATTCCGCGCACAGCGACGCCGAGACCGCCGACGAAGCGCCGACCTTCACCTCCTTGGGGCTGGATGGCGCCGTCCTGAAGGCCCTGAAAGATGTCGGCTACGAGACCCCGTCGGCCATCCAGGCCGCGACCATCCCCCTGCTGCTGGAGGGTCGCGACGTCGTCGGGCTCGCCCAGACAGGCACCGGCAAGACGGCCGCCTTCGCGCTACCCATCCTGTCCCGCCTCGACCTGTCGCAGAAGAGCCCGCAGGCGCTCGTGCTGGCGCCGACGCGCGAGCTGGCCCTGCAGGTGGCCGAGGCCTTCGAGAGCTACGCCACCCACATGAAGGGCGTGCACCTGCTGCCGGTCTACGGCGGGCAGGGATACGGCGTGCAGCTCTCCGCACTGCGCCGCGGCGTGCACATCGTGGTCGGCACCCCTGGGCGCATCATGGACCACCTCGACAAGGGGACGCTCGACCTCTCCGAGCTGAAGTACCTCGTGCTCGACGAGGCCGACGAGATGCTGAAGATGGGGTTCGCGGAGGATGTGGAGACCATCCTCGCCGACACCCCCGACGACAAGCAGGTCGCGCTCTTCTCGGCGACCATGCCCGCGCAGATCCGCCGCATCTCGAAGAAGTACCTCCACGATCCCGAAGAGATCACCGTCAAGTCGAAGACGACGACGTCGGCGAACACCACTCAGCGCTACCTCGTCGTGTCGTACGCGCAGAAGGTGGACGCGCTCACGCGCATCCTCGAGGTCGAGAACTTCGAGGGCATGATCATCTTCGTTCGCACCAAGAACGAGACGGAGACTCTGGCCGAGCGACTCCGCGCCCGCGGCTACTCGGCGGCAGCAATCAACGGCGACGTCGCCCAGGCCCAGCGCGAGCGCACCGTCGACCAGCTCAAGTCGGGCAAGCTCGACATCCTGGTGGCGACCGATGTGGCGGCGCGCGGTCTCGACGTCGAGCGCATCAGCCACGTCGTCAACTTCGACATCCCGGTCGACACCGAGTCGTATGTGCACCGCATCGGCCGCACCGGGCGCGCGGGCCGGAGCGGCGCTGCCATCAGTTTCGTGACGCCGCGCGAACGCCGCCTGCTCACGGCCATCGAGAAGGCCACCCGGCAGCCGCTCACCCCGATGCAGCTGCCCACCGTCGACGACGTCAACGTGACGCGGCTCGCCCGCTTCGACGACGCCATCACGCAGGCGCTGGCCGAGGAGGAGCGGATCTCGCGTTTCCGCGACATCATCGGCCACTACGTCGAGCACCACGACGTGCCCGAGGCGGATGTCGCGGCGGCCCTCGCCGTGGTTGCGCAGGGGGAGGAGCCGCTGCTGCTCAGCGCCGACGACCTGCTCTCGCAGCGCGTCGAGCGCGACTCGCGGCAGGAGGACCGTTCCGGTCGTGCCGACCGGGGTGGCCGTGACGACCGCGGTGCCCGCGGCGACCGTCCGCGGCGGGAGCGCGGCAGCCAGGCCATGGCGCCGTACCGTATGGAGGTCGGCAAGCGGCAGAAGGTGGAGCCGCGCCAGATCGTCGGCGCGCTCGCCAACGAGGGTGGCCTGAGCCGCGAAGACTTCGGTCACATCCGGATCATGCCCGACTTCACCATCGTCGAACTGCCCGCAGACCTCCCCGGCGACACGCTCTCGCGCCTCTCCGGAACGCGGATCGGCGGCAAGCTGATCCAGCTGCGCCCCGACACCGGCGGTCGCGGCCGGAGCGACTCCTGGCAGCGCGACGACCGACCGCCGCGCAAGCCCCGGCACAGCTGAAGCCGGCCCGCGCCTCGTGCGCGGACCGGCGTCGGCTGTCGGTTTCCGTGGGGTTCAGGCCGCTCCGGCGAGGGCCTTCGCCTTCAGGGTCTCGAACTCGGCGGGAGTGATCGCGCCACTGTCCAGCAGGCGCTTGCCGGACTCGATCTCACCCGCGGGCGAGCTCGCACCGGACCCGGCGACCGAGCGGATGTACTGGTTGGACGCCTCCTGCGCCTGCACGGCTCCCGCCGCGCTCCGCTGCGCCATCCTGCCGCCGCGCGCGATGAGGTAGATGAATGCCGCAAGGAACGGGACGAAGACCAGGAACAGGATCCACAGAGCCTTTGCCCAGCCGTTGAGTTCGGGATCGCGGAACACGTCGATGATGACTCGGATGAAGATCGAGATGCAGACGATCACCAGGTAGAACCAGAACGACCAGACGATGAAATCCCAGAAGCTCATGACAACTCCATTCGTTTGGCCGAAGCGATGATCGCTTCGGGTGGCCTGAAGGTACGACGTGCACGTCGGGCTCGGCTAGTGCCTTCTTTCGGCTCTGTCAGTCCTCGCTGACCCGCACGATCGTCTTCCCGTTCCGCCTGGGACGCGCGCCGAATGCAGCCGCGGCATCCTCAAGCGGGACGACATCCCCCACGAAGGTGCGCAGCCTCCCGGCGCGGACGCGTCGCGCCAGCTCGGCGAGCTGCGACCGGTCCGGCTCCACCACGAAGAAGATGGCGGTGACTCCCGGTCGCTGAGCCTGCGGCGGCTCCACGATGGTGACCAGTGTTCCGCCGTCGCGGACCAGAGCCGCCGACCGCACGCCGACCTCCCCGCCGATCACGTCGAAGACGAGATCGGCGCCTCCCGCGGCCTCGGACCAGTCGCCGTCGGTGTCGACGAATCGATGCACTCCGGCTTCCTCCGCTCGCTCCCGGTGAGCGGACCGCCCGGCGCCGATCACGTAAGCGCCCGCATCCCGTGCTAGTTGCGCCACGACGGTCCCGACTCCGCCGGCCACGCCGTTGACCAGCACGGTCTGGCCGACCTGCAGGCGGCCGTGCTCGAACAGCCCCTGCCAGGCGGTGAGGCCCGAGATCGGGAGGCTGGCCGCCGTGACGAAGTCGATGTCGCCGGGGAGCGGGGCCAGGTTGCGCGCTTCGACCGACACGTACTCGGCCAGTGTCCCGTCCCGCGCCCAGTCGGCGAAGCCGAATACCCGCTGGCCGACCGTGAGGCCGGTCGTCCCATAGCCGAGCGCGGTCACGACCCCGGCGAGCTCGTGCCCGGGGATGGACGGGGTCCGGTCGCGACCGGCCCGGTCGGTCCATGTCGCGGGCCACGCCAGCTCACCCGGTGTGAAGCTCGCGGCGCGCACCTGAACGACGACGTCGTTCTCCGCTGCGTGCGGGGACGGGCGATCCTCCAGCTTCGCTCCCCCGGCTCCTTCGGACCGGTCGGTCACCGTGATCGCCTTCATGAGAGTCCTCCTGGGTTCTTCCTCTTCGGACCATGATGCGAGTGCCGGGGCTACTCCGGCCAGCCCGAATCGTCGTCAGGCGACGATCTTGCCGAACACCTCGTTGAGGGCCTCGGTCGTGCTGGGGTGCGTGTAGATGGCGTTCCTCAACGTTGTGGAGGTGACGCCCTGACGCATCGCGAGGGCCACCGTGTTGATGACTTCCTGCGCGTCGATGCTGAGAATGGCGGCACCCAGGATCAGGTCGGTGTCCGCATCCAGGACGAACTTCATCACCCCGCGGGTCTCTTCCACGGTGTAGGCGCGGGGCATCGCGACGATGTCGGCCACGTTCTCCCGCGCGACGACGATGTTGAGGCCCTGATCGCGTGCCTCCCGCTCGGTCAGCCCGACGGTGGCGAGCGGCGGCGTGATGAACAGTGTCCTCGGGACGGCCACCCGATCCGCCGTGCTGCGGGTGCCCCCGCCGAGGAGCTGATCGATGACGATGCGCGCGTCGTCGAGCGAGACGTAGGTGAACTGCGGCCCGCCGTTCACGTCACCGAGCGCGAAGATGTGCGGCTGCGAGGTCCGGAGGAACTCATCCACGACCACGGCGCCCGGCGGCGTCGTCTTCACACCCGCGGAGTCGAGGTCCAGTCCCGCGGTTGCCGGCTTGCGGCCGGTCGCGGGAAGGAAGGCGTCCCCGTCGACCGTGAAGGTCTGCCCGTCCTTGGTGTAAGTGATCCGCGCGCCTCCCTCGATGTCGTCGATGCGGTCGACGGTCGCTCCGGTCACGATGGTGATCCCGTCTCCGGCGAGGATGCCGGTTGCGACATCGGCGACGTCGCCGTCCTCCTTGGGCAGCAGGCGGTCGGCAGCCTCGAGCACCGTGATCTCCGACCCGAAGTGCCGGTAGATGGATGCGAACTCCAGCCCGAGGTACCCGCCGCCGATGATCACCAGGTGCGCCGGGAGGTGCGAGGCCCGGGTCAGGTCCGTGCTGGAGATCAGGTGCGCGCTGGTCGCGATGCCGTCGATGTCGGGCACGATCGGCTCGGAACCCGTGTTGATCAGGATGGTCGGGGCCGTGACCGTGATCCGGTCCCGGCCTTCGCCAACGGCGACCGTGTGGGCGTCGACGAAGTGCGCCGCGCCGGTGATCACGGTGGCGGTGTCTTTTCCGTCGAGCGCCTCGAAGTTGCCGGCCCGGAAGCTGGCGGTGAGCGCGCGAACACCTTCGATCGAGTTGGCGAAGAACTCCTGGGCCTCGTCTTCCAGACGACGCGAGTTGGAGTAGTGCACGAGCATCTTCGTCGGCACGCAGCCGACATTGGGGCAGGTGCCGCCGTACATCTCTTCGGACTCCTCGATGAGGATGACGCGCTTGCCGGCGTCCGTCAGCGCGTGCGCGGCGGTCTTGCCGCCTTTACCGAATCCGACGACGATGACGTCGGCCGTGAGTGCAGTCGTAGTGTCCATGTCTTGAGTGTGAAGGCCTGCGAATGATACGAATAGCCTGTCGGGTATCAGGAAACCGCTCGAAAGTCTCACATGGATGAAATCAGCCAGCTGCTGCGCATGGCACGCCTCGAAGCAACCCTCGACAAGCGGTGTCTGCTCGCCGGATCCACCGAAATGGACGTGGCAAGCGGCGGCCCCCGCGACATCCCCTTCCACGTGCTTCTCGAGGGCGAATGCGACCTCGAAGTCGGGGGAACCCTCCACCACATGACGGCGGGAGACGTCGTGGTCATCCCGAGTGGCGGCCGCCACCGGATCATCACGGCAGGCGCCGGGTCGGCCGGATCCATTGCCGAGCGGCCGGGGGCGACCTTCTCGCTGACGACGAGCGCGGCGGGCGGCCAGCCGGTCATCGACCTCTTCTGCGGCCACTACACGATCGGCGCCGGCGCCGGCGCGATCCTCTTCGGCTCCCTGCCGACGCCCACCCAGGTATCCCTCTTCCGGTCGGAGGACAGCCGCGCGGAACTCACCCGCCTGAGCGAGTCCATGCGCGCCGAAGCGGATCGCGACGGCCCTGGCTCCGCCGCCATCATGTCGGCCTTCTGCACCGTCCTGATCGCGATGGTCCTGCGCACCAGCACCGCGTCCAGTGCACACGGCCGCATCTGGACCGCTGTGGCGGACTCGTCGATGAGCGCGACCATCCAGGAGGTGCTGGCCAGACCGGGCGACCGCTGGACGATCGAGCGACTGAGCACGCGGACGTCCATGTCCCGCGCGACCTTCATCCGGCGGTTCCACGCGGCCACCGGCATGACCTTCGGCCAGTTCCTGACACGCGCACGACTGATGACCGCCGCCGACCTGTTGGCGGGATCCGACCTGGCTGTCGCGGCGGTGGCGGCCGCGGTCGGGTACCGCTCGGAGTCCGCGTTCTCGCGGGCGTTCCGATCCGAGACCGGTCGGACGCCGGCTCGCTTCCGCAGGGCGCATCAGGAGAGTCTGCTGCCCGGCTGGCGTCGCTCCGGTCAGCCGCGCCCGGCCCAGGGGTCGTAGTCGGCGAGCAGCGGGCCCTGCGCCGGCCGGTCCGCCTCCGGGATGTGCTGCAGGTTGATGCGCACCCGGTACCAGAGCGAGCTGGAGCCGCGCATCCCATCCACGAGCTCGTCAGCGGGATGCAGCAGCGCCGCCGCGTCCGGATGGGCACTCTTCCACTGCTCGAGTGCATCCACCGCCTGGGGCTTCGTCTTCGTGCGGGCGACCTCGATCAGCGGCATCTGCGAGACGCGGCGGCCGGCGCCGTCTCCTGAACGTGGCGGCTTCTCGGCGGGTCCCAGGCGCTCGGCCAGCGCGAGCAGCGCGCCGAGCGAGCCGACCGTATCCTCGATCCCCTCGTGGGCGTCACCGCGCTCGGCGAAGCGCTGCAGCACGGTCGGCACCGTGAACTCCTCGGGGCGGCGCGAACGCACTTCGTCCCAGTCGAGCGGTGTCGACACCCGGGCGTCGGGCAGCGGGCGGATGGAGTATGCGGATGCGACCGTGCGGTCCTTGGCGTTCTGATTGAAGTCGACGAAGACGCTCTCGCCGCGTTCCTCCTTCCACCAGCGGGCCGTCGCCAGGCCGGGCGCGCGGTTCTCCACCTCCCGAGCCAGGGTCTCGGCGGCGAGGCGCACGTCGGCGAAGGTCCATTGCGGGGCGATGCGGGCCAGGATGTGCAGCCCGCGCGAGCCGCTCGTCTTCGGCCAGCCCACGAGACCGTGGTCGCTGAGGACGTCACGCGCGATGAAGGCGACGTCGACGATCTGCGACCAGTCGACGCCGGGCATCGGGTCGAGGTCGACGCGCAACTCGTCGGGATGGTCGAGATCTTCGGCGCGGACGGCGTGCGGGTTGAGGTCGAGGCAACCGAGGTTGGACACCCAGGCGAGTCCGGCGGCGTCCCGCACCACGGTCTCCTCGGCCGATGTCCCGCTGGCGTAGTGCAGGGTGGCGGTGTCGATGTACGGCGGGTGGCCGTCCGGGACGCGCTTCTGGAAGAACGGCTCCTGCGACAGCCCCTTCACGAACCGCTTGAGCACCATCGGTCGCCCGCCCGCGCCCCGCAATGCGCCCTCCGCAACGGCGACGTAGTAGTTCGCGAGGTCCAGCTTGGTCAATCCAGGCTCAGGAAAGACGACCTTGCCGGGATTGGAGATGCGCACCTCCTGCCCGTCCACTTCCAGGAACGTCTCCGACTTCGACGACGGGCTCATGCCGCCACGCTAATCTCGTTGTCCCCCTCCGGCCAGGCCCGCCGAGGCCGAACCCTTGCCGCGCCGTCGGCTCGCCGAACGTGGCGGCATCGCCCGCATGTGCCGGACCACCGGGGTGAGGAGCGCATCCAGCATCCGGATGTCGTCGCGCGGGAGAGCGTCGAACAGCATCCGATTCAGCACCTCGATGTGGCCGGGGAACACGGCGGCGAGGCGGGCACGGCCGGCGTCGGTGATCGTGACGGTCGTTCCGCGCTCATCCTCGACCGAGGGGGCGCGGGTGACGAGCCCCGCCTTTTCGAGCAGGCCGGCCTGGTAGGTGAGGCCGCTCCGGCTGTACACGACGCCGTCGGCGAGCTCCGTCATGTTGTGGCTGCCGTCGGGGGCGTCACCGAGTCGCGCCAGGAGCTGGAACTGGACGTAGCTCAGCTCTCCGGCCTCCTTGAGCTGCAGCTCGACGGCATGCCGCAGGAGGCTCGTCGCCTCGATGAGGGAGAAGTAGGCGGCCAGCTCGACAGGGTCGAGTGCCGGCGAGGGGGAACTCATGGAGAAAGTATATGTTGCTTCGAATTCGAAGCGATGTTACTGTTCCTATGTGCTTCACATTCGAAGCAAATATCGACGATGGAGAGAGAAATCATGAAGACAATGCGCTTCCACCAGTACGGCGGCCCCGAGGAGCTTCGCTACGAAGACGTCCAGGTGCCCGACCCCGGCTCCGGTCAGGTCCGCCTCCGCGTCGCCGGTGCCGGCTTCAACCCGGCCGACAACGGCATTCGGAGCGGCAACCTGCGCCAAGCCATCCCGGTGACCCTGCCGCACGTGCCGGGGTATGACGTGTCCGGCGTGGTCGACGCGCTCGGCGATGGCGTGGAGAACCTCGCCATCGGCGACGCCGTCGTCGGGTTCCTGCCGATGGTCGCGGACGGAGCGAACGCGGAGTTCGTCTTGGCCCCGGCCGACGCTCTGGCGGCCGCGCCGACCAGCATCCCCCTGGCGGATGCGAGCGCGCTTCCCTCTGTGGCCCTCACCGCCTGGCAGGCGCTCTTCGACGACGCGGGCCTCTCCGCCGGGCAGCGCGTGCTGATCAGCGGTGCGGGTGGAGCGGTCGGCGGCTATGCGGTCCAACTCGCCAAGCGCGCGGGCGCGCACGTGATCGCCACCGTCAGTCCGCGGAGCCGGGCAGGCGTCCTGGACGACGGCGCTGACGAGGTCGTCGACCACACCGGCACCGACGTGCTCGGGGCCGTGGGTGAGCCCGTCGACATCCTCCTGAACCTCGCTCCGATCTCCCCGGACGACTTCCAGGCGATGGTGGGCCTGGTGCGCTCGGGCGGCGTGGTCGTGAGTACGACCGCTTGGATGCCGGCGCCGGCCGACGAGGAGCGTGGCGTGCGCGCCGTGGACGTGTTCGTCCGCAGTGACGTGTCCCAGCTATCGGAGATCGTCGCGCTCGTGGATGCGGGTGAGTTGCGCGTCGATGTCGCGCGGCGGGTGTCGCTCCGCGATCTGGCAGCACTACACGTCGAGGCGGCCTCCGGCGGTCTGCGTGGCAAGGTCGTCGTCGTGCCGGACGCCGCCTGACATGTCCCGCGATACACCGCCGAGCGCTGCGGCGGCTTCCGGTGCAGGATCAGCCGCGCTGTTCCAACAGGCGCCGCCAGTCACTCGGCAGGCGGTCGGCCGGTCCGGGGACGGTCTGGTCGACGGGATGGCTGACCGGCGGCGCGAGCTCCGGGCCGTCGAGGAACGTCTGCCTGCGGTAGTCCCAGAACCAGTCCTCGCCCGGTTCGAAGCTCTGGATGATGGGATGCCCGGTACTGGCCGCGTGCTTGGTCGCGTGGGTGTTCAGCGAGTCGTCGCAGCAGCCGACGTGCCCGCAGGTCGCACAGCGGCGCAGGTGCACCCACCAGTCGCCGGTCTGCGTGCACTCGACGCATCCGGGCCCGCTCGGACCGACGCTCGGGTCGATCCCTTCGGCGGCTCCCACATCACTCATGCCCAGCTCCCGTCATGATCCCTCGTCCTCGTACCTCTTGGCGCGCCCGGATGCTCGCAGACGGACGAAACGGTAGCCGATCCCGACCGCCAAGACCAGCACTCCGGCGACGATCGAGCCGGCGGGGAGCGCGGCGACGAGAATGACACAGCCGACCGCGCCCGCGACGGCCAGTGCTCGTGGGTAGCGGCGGTGCGCGCGGTCCTGCGTCCAGGCGGACGCGTTGGCGATCAGGTAGTAGAGCAGCACGCCGAACGACGAGAATCCGATCGCGCCGCGCAGGTCGGTCACTGCGACGAGCAGGCAGACGATCAGACCGAGCACCAGTTCGGCCCGGTACGGCACCCGGAAGCGCGGGTGGACAGCGGAGAACCACGCGGGGATGTCGCGGGTGCGCGCCATCGCCAGGCTGGTGCGCCCGATCCCGGCGATCATGGCGAGCAGAGCGCCGAGGGCGGCGGCCGCGGCGCCGATGCGGATGACCACGCCCGGCCACGCTGTACCGCTCGTCTGCGCGACCGCTCCCAGAGGCGCGGCCGCCTGCGCGATTCCAGCGGGGCCGATGGCGTGCAGGGCGGAGAGCGCGACCAGGGCGTACACGACGAGCACGATTCCCAGCGCTGTCGTGATCGCGCGGGGGATGGTGCGCGCCGGATCCACGACCTCCTCGCCCATGGTCGCGATGCGGGCGTACCCGGCGAAGGCGAAGAACAGGAAGCCGGCCGCCTGGAGGATGCCGTACAACGAAACGGGCGGACCGGGCTCTGCGGCCGTCGCCCCCGTGTGGGTGAACCCGATCACGATGGCGACGGTCAGGGCGACCAGGGAGACGGCGACGAGGATGCGCGTCAGGAGGGCCGTACGTGTCACGCCCAGAGTGTTCACCACGGTCAGCGCGGCCACCGCGAAGATGGCGACCGGCTTCACCCAGGGCCCCGGCACCGCATAGGTGGCGAACGTCAGCGCCATGGCCGCCGAACTCGCCGTCTTGCCGACGACGAACGACCATCCCGCGACGAACCCGGGCCACTCCCCGAGACGCTCCCTGCCGTACACGTAGGTGCCGCCGGACGTCGGGTACTGGGCGGCGAGCTGCGCCGACGACGTCGCATTGCAGAACGCGATGAAACCGGCGACGACGAGTCCCGCCAGCAGCCCGGCGCCCGCGACCCCGGCCGCCGGTGCGAAGGCCGAGAACACGCCGGCGCCGATCATCGAGCCGAGCCCGATGGCGATCGCGTCGCGCAGGCCCAGCCGCCGCGCCAGCGGGGCGAACGACGGGGAAGGGGATCCAGTGCTCATAAGGTGCTCGCAGTGTACGCGAGCCGCGTGACGCCACCGGGTCGTCGCCGGGCAGGCGGATGGACTGTGAGCATCGACGGGGGTACCGTCGCGCGGCAGGACCCAACGGAAGGATGACGCGATGAGCGACGAGAACAAGCGCCCCGATGCGGACGAGCTGCCCGACGGCGCCGGCTCCGACGGCAGTGCCCCCGAATCCGGCGAGGACACCACCTCGGGCGGCGGCCCCGAAGACCCCGACAACTGATCCCCTAGCACCTAGCCCCCAGCCGCCCACCGCCCACCACCGAGTACGCGAAGACTGCACGTTTCGAGGTCATGAAGCGTGCAGTCTTCGCGTACTCGGCGGTGGGGCGGGGGTCAGCGGCGGTGGTGCGGGCGGATGGACAGGGACTCGACGGTGCCGGAGCGCGGGAGGTCGACGGCCGTGCGAACGGTCGCGGCCACCATCTCCGGCGTGATCGTATACGTGGTGTCGTAGGTGTGGCCCTCGCGGGCGACGAGCGCGCGCTGCATGTCCGTATCCACACGCCCGGGGTGGATGCTCGACACGCGCACACCGTTCGGGCGCTCCTCCTCGCGGAGCGCGTCCGTGAGCGCCCGCAGCGCGAACTTCGAACCGGCGTACACCCCGCCGCCGGGGCCGCTGGCGAGCCCGGATCCGCTGTTGATCGACACGACGATGCCCTCCGCCGCCCGGAGCGCCGGAAGCGCGCGCCGGGTCAGCGCCGCGACCGCGAAGACGTTGACCTCGAAGACGTGACGCCAGACCTCGGCATCCGTCTCCTCGATCGTGCCGCCGCCCTCCACACCGGCCGAGTGGACCAGGACATCCAGCCGCTCCGGAAGCGCAGGCAGCGACTTTCCGGTCAGGTCGGCGACGAGGTCGGCCACATACGGTTCCGCGGAGGGCAGCTGGGCGACCACGGCGTCCACGGCTTCCGCATCCCGACCTCCGACCAGGATGTGGTGCGTGCGTCCCAGCTCGATCGCGACCGCCTTGCCGATCCCGCGCGAGGCGCCGGTGACGAGAGCGATCGGGCGGGACGTGTCGGTGCGAGCCATGCCTCGACCCTACGCGGACACCGGCCGCGGCGGGTCGGCGCCGCCTGAGGGTCAGGCGCGGCGCAGCATCCTCAGTCCTGCCGGGATCGACAGCACCGCGATCGCGGTCACGAACACCACCAGCACCGGGACCAGTGGCCAGACGATCAGCGCGACACCGACCAGGAGCACCGGCAGCGCCAGACCGATGTAGGCGATGAGGAAGATGGCCGACAGTACCTCGCCGCGGCGTTCCGGCGCGGCGAGCGAGGCGGTGACGGCGATCGCCGAGCGGAACTGCAGACCGACTCCCGCACCGGCGAGCACGCCGCTCACCACGAACACCGCGAGGGACGCGACCAGCACGCTGACCGCGAGACCGGCCAGACCCAGCAGCATGAGCACCAGGGCCAGGATCAACTGCCCGCGGGTCGACGTCCGCACGAATACGATCTGCGACACGGCGGACGCGGCGAACACCGCGAAGGGCACGGCCCCGGCGAGCAGGTGCGACGTCTGGTGCAGCGTCCCCGCCAGCACGCTCGGGGCGAGGGATGTGAACAGTCCGAACACCGCGAAGCCGGCGAATGCGGCGACCGCGGCGGCGGAGAATGCGCCGCGCGCCTCGGCGGGCAGCGAGATCCGCTGCGGCCGGTAGGCCGGTCGCTCCTCCGCGCGCTCGACCGTCTCGGGCACGAACGCCACCGCCACCGCCGCCAGAGCCAGGATCACCAGGAACACGGCGTACGGGAGCAGGAGCGGGGTGGGGAGGAACTGCGCGAACGCGCCGCCGATGAGCGGGCCGAGCGCCAGGCCGCCCGTGTTGACCACGGTGGAGACGGTTCCGGCGAGCCGCGGCCCTTCCTCCGGGCGGGCGACTGCACGCAACTCGCTGAGGTGAGCCGTCGCGCTCGCGGTGAGCGCGCCGACCCCGATGCCGGACAGCGTGCGCGCGACGATCAGCCCGGAAACGTCGTTCCAGACCAGGAACAGCGCGGCGGAGACGATCTCGACCAGCACCGCGATGAGCACCATCCGGCGCCTTCCGGCCCAGTCGCTGAGGTGCCCGATGAAGAACAGGCTCGCGATGACACCGACCGCATAGGCGGCGAAGATGACGGTCACGACCCAGGTCGGGAAGCCGTCGCGCGCCTGATACAGCGCGTACAGCGGCGTCGGGATGGTCGAGAACGCCATCACCGCGAGGAACGCCGCCGCGATCACCCAGAAGCCGGCTCCGTGCCGGAGGCGGAAGGGACGGCGGTCGGTGGTGGGGGTGTCGAGCGTGGTGGTCATGGTTGAAGGATGCTCCCCTCCGACCATCGAGTCCAACGGAAATAGCCGATGGTGAGCATCGAAGGATACGATTGCGCCGTGGATACGCGCCAGCTCGAATACTTCGCAGCCGTCGCGGCCGAGGGCAACTTCACCCGCGCCGCGGAGCGCGTCTTCGCCGCGCAGTCGACGGTCTCCGCCGGCATCCAGAGCCTGGAGCGGGAACTCGGGCTGCCTCTGTTCGAGAGGGACGCGCACGGCGTGCGCCTGACCGACGTCGGAGAGGCCGTCCTGCCGGAAGCGCGTGCGGCGCTGGAGGCCGTCGAGCGGATGCGCGAGCTCGCCGACCGCGGAGGTCCGCTGCGCGGAACCGTACGCGTCGGCATCTTCACCAACCTCACCACGGTCGACCTACCGGGCATCATGGGCGAGTTCCATCGCAGGCACCCGGGGGTCGACCTGCGCCTCGGCCCGTCGCCGAGCGGGTCCACCGGGCTCGTGGAGGACGTCCGCCAGGGACGGCTCGACATCGCGTTCCACGGTCTTCCGGATGCGGTGCCCGACCTCCTGACGCGCCCCCTCGTGGAGTCCCCGTTCCTCGCGGTGCTGCCGGAGGCGCATCCACTCGCCGGTCGTACGGCGGTGTCGCTCGCGGACCTGGCGGGGGAGCCGTGGGTGGATGCGCGCCCCGGCTTCGGCAACCGCGTCACCCTCGACCGCGCGTTCTCCGCCCTCGGGCTGACGCGCCGGGTCCCGACCGAGCTCTCCGACCTGGGCGAGATCCCGCGCTTCGTGTCGTCGGGGCTCGGGGTGGCCGCGCTGCCCGAGCTGACGATCATCCCCGCTCCGGGTGCCGTCGTCCGCCCGCTCCGTGAGCCGGTCGACTGGCGGCTGAGCGCGATCGCCCGCGCGCGTCCCGGTCGGGCGGCGGAAGCGTTGCTGACGCTGCTCGCCGAGCGCATCGGCGGCGCCTGACCCGCGACCCTTCCCCGCCCGGCACGGATGCGTCAGACTCGGCGCCGGAAGGGCAGGAGGCGGCATGACGGACATCACGGACCACCTGAGGTCGGAGCTGCGCCACCGAATCCGACCGATGGGCGGGCGCAACCCCCGCGAGCGCGGGCGCAGCGCCACGCCCCTCGAGTTGCTCTACGACCTCACGTACGTGGTCGCCTTCGCCGCCGCCTCCGACCAGCTGGCCGAGCAGCTCGCTCACGGCGACATCTGGCCGGCGCTGGGCGCCTACGTGTTCGCCATCTGGGCGGTCTCCTGGGCGTGGCTGAACTTCACGTGGTTCGCTTCGGCCTACGACAACGACGACCTGGTCTCCCGTCTGGGGACGATCGTGCAGATGATCGGTGTGATCGTGCTCACCTACGGACTCCCTGTCAGCTTCGAGCGGGCGGCGCACGGTGAAAGCCCGAACAACCTCCTCATGGTCCTCGGCTACATCATCATGCGCGTCCCGCAGATCCTGCTCTGGCTGCGGGCGGCCCGGCAGGATCCGGACCACCGCCGGAATGCGGTGTCGTACGTCGTCATCATCTCGATCGCGCAGGTCGGCTGGCTGCTGACGGCGATCATCCCGCTGCCCGTCGCCGTCACCGTCGGTGCGCTCGTCGTGCTCGCCTTCTTTGAGATGGTCGCCCCGGTGCTGGCGACCCGTTGGTACGGGTTCTCGCCGTGGAACGCCGGTCATCTCGCGGAGCGGTTCAGCCTCCTCACGATCATCACGATCGGCGAGGTCATCGCAGGGACGACGTCCGCGGTCGGCGTGCTCACCCAGAAGACGGGTTGGTCGGTGGAGGCGGTGCTCATCGCCTCCTCAGGGCTGATCACGGCGGCGGCCGTCTGGTGGACCTACTTCCTCGTGCCGTCGCGCCTCATCCTGGAACGGCGCCCCGAGCGGGCCTTCCCGTGGCGTTACGCGCACCTCGCGCTGTTCGGGTCGATCACGGCGATCGGGGCCGGACTGCACCTGACCACGATGGCCATGGAGAGCGGCGGCGTGTCACTGCTGGGCGTCGCGCTCGCCCTCGCCGTGCCTCTGGCGACCACCATCGCGCTGATCTTCCTTACCTGGAGCGTGCTGCTGCGGTCGTTCGACCTCACGCACCTCCCGCTCCTGCTGATCACTCTCGCCCCGCTGGCGGCGGCGGTCGTGGTGGGGGCGATGACGCATCCCGGCGAGGCGATCGACCTGGAGCAGCCGGGCACGTTGACCGCGTTGAGCGTGGTCGTCGGCCTGGTCGCGCTCGGTGCGGTTGTCGAGGTGGTCGGCCACGAGCTGGTCGGGTTCCGGCACACCCTCCGGGCTTGGCGCGACGACCTGGACGCCTCGCCGCTCAGTGCTGTCGAACCGGATCCGTCGTGACGGCGGCCTGCGCATCCTTTCGCGTCTTCCGGATGCTGGCGACGGCCGCCACGGCGATGGTCGCCCCGATGAAGACGAGCGAGAACCACGTCGGGATCTCGGGGATCCACTCGACCGGGTGACCGCCGTTGAGGAACGGCAGCTCGTTGACGTGCAGCGCGTGGAACACGAGCTTGACCCCGATGAAGCCGAGGACGACCGCGAGCCCCTGCGACAGGTAGACCAGCCGCTCGAGCAGTCCGCCGATCAGGAAGAACAGCTGGCGGAGGCCCATCAGGGCGAACGCGTTCGCGGTGAAGACGATGTAGGCCTCACTGGTCAGGCCGTAGATGGCGGGGATCGAGTCCACCGCGAAAACGACGTCGATCAGGCTGATCGCGATGATGGTCAGCAACATCGGCGTGACGAAGCGGCGGCCGTCCTTCTTCACGGTCAAACGGTCGCGGTGGTACTCCTCGGTGACCGGGAGGTGGCGGCGTACGAACCGCATCACCCTGTTGTCGGACGGGTCGGAGTCGTGCGAGCCGAACGCCTGCCGCCACGCCAGGAACAGCAGCAGCGCGCCGAACAGGTAGAACACCCACGAGTAGTTCTCGATCAGCGTCGCGCCGACAGCGATGAACGCGCCGCGGAGCACCAGCGCGATGATGATGCCGATCATCAGCACCTTCTGCTGGTACGCCTTGGGAACCGCGAAGGCTGACATCAGCAGGAGGAAGACGAAGAGGTTGTCGACCGACAGCACCTTCTCGGTGAGGTAGCCGGCGAAGTACTCGCCGCCGTAGGTCCAGCCGGAGACGATGCCGATGCCCACGCCGAACAGCAGCGCCAGACCGATGTAGAAGGCCGACCACCGCGCGGACTCGCCGATGGTCGGCTCGTGCGGCTTGCGCACGTGAGCGAAGAACTCGTAGACGAAGAACGCGATCGTGACAGCGATCGTGATGATCCAGATGAGCGGGGTGACCTGCACCGGGACTCCAAGGGGATAGGCGTTGCGACTCGCCAAGGTCTCCTCCGCCCCGGCCGGAAGACTGCGGGACCAGCGGTCCGGGATGCGATGGCGCATCCGTACTGACGGACTCACTGCAGGCGGGAGTACTCCCCTTGATGCACCCAGCCTAGCGGCGGACCGCCTGGCAGGGTTCTGTGAGCATCCTCCTGTTGCACTCGCCGGCTTGCTTCGGTCGGCCGCGGCGCGGAGATTCGGCCGAATCCCGTTCGAATCTCCCGCAGGACTGCTCATCGAAGGAGATTCGACGCCGGAACTCCTTCGGCAGCGATGACGAGGCTAGCCCCAGGTCGACAGCTTCTCGGGGTTCGTGACCACCCAGACGTGGCGGACCGCTGTCGCCCGTCCGTCGAGGGCGATGACGGCGACCAGGCGGCCGTCGCGGGAGGCCAGCAGTCCCGGCCGGCCGTTGATAGAGCGGACCTGCAGGCGCAACGTCATCGGTGCCCCGAGGGCGACACGGAGCAGGGTCAACGCCGCGGTGATCCCGCTTGCCGGTCCGTGCGCCGCCCCGGCGACGCCGCCGGTGTCGACGACGACGCAGACGTCGGGGCCGAGCAGTCGCGCAAGCGCCACGGGGTCGTCGGTGCGGTAGGCGTCGCGGAACGCCCGGGGGAGCGCGGCACCGCCGCCGTCAGGCCGCACCCGCCCGCTGCGTCGCCTCGCCCCGTGTGATGGCCTCATCGGTTCGTCCTCCACCGTCGCCGCTCACGCCGTCGACCTGATCCACGGGTTCCAGCCGGTCCTCGAAGTAGGCGCGGGACAGCACCCCGCGCAGTCGTTGCGCGAGCCCCAGCCGCCCGCTCTCGTCGGGATGCACGTCGACGCCGTGTGCTGCGACCGGACCGGCGAGGCGGTACCGCTCCTCCGCATCCACACGCCCGTGCACCTCGGCGTACTCACCGCCGGGCAGCCGGACGATCCGCCCGGTCTCGTACCCGTGCAGCAGGATGTCGCGGTCGCGCTTCTGCAGGGCGAGGCACACCCGGCGGGTCAGCCAGAAGGCGACGATCGGGCCGAGCACCACGAGCGCCTGGTAGGCGGCGACGACCGACTCGACCGTGAGGTGGAAGTGGGTCGCGACGAGGTCCGCGCTGCCGGCTCCCCAGAGCGCGGCGTAGAACACGAGGGCGGCGACGCCGAGCCCCGTGCGGGTCGGCTCGTTGCGCGGTCGGTCCAGGATGTGGTGGTCGCGGTGATCGCCGGTCACCCACTCCTCCACGAACGGGTAGACCGCGACCGCGAGGAGATACAGGCCGACGACGGCGAGCGGGACGAGGATCGCCAACGTCCAGGTGCGGCCCAGCCACTCCACCTCCCACCCGGGCGGGACGAGCCGCAGCGCGCCGTCGAGGAACCCCGTGTACCAGTCGGGCTGGCTGCCGGCGGAGGCGTTGCCAGGGGAGGATGGCCCGTACAGCCAGATCGGGCTGATCGTGACGGTAGCGGCGACGAGCAGGAGTCCGCCTGTCACGATGGCGAACAGGCCACCGACGCGAACGGCGAGGTTCGGCCAGACGGGGACGCCGACGATCACGTCCTCGCTCCGCCCCGGCCCGGCGAACTGCGCAGGCTTGTTGACGTACGCAGTCCGCGCCCGCAGCGCGATCAGCACCACGAGCAGCGCGGGGACGACGGCGACATGGATCGGGTAGAGGTTCTCGATGATCCGCCCCGGGAACTCGCCGCCGAACAGCAGAGCGGACAGCCATGTCCCGATCACCGGGATGCCGAGCACGATCCCCTCGACGATCCGTAGCCCGGTGCCCGAGAGCATGTCGTCGGGGAGGGCGTAGCCGCTCCAGCCCCCGACCAGCGCGGTCAGCAGCAACCCGAACAGCAGCAGCCAGGAGAGGCGCCGCGGCCGGCGGAAGGCCCCGGTGAAGAAGGTGACGGCGAGCTGCAGGATGAGCGCGGCCGGGAGCAGCAGCGCCGCCCAGTGGTGCGCCTGGCGCATCAGCAGACCGCCGGGCAATTCGAACGAGATCGCCAGGGTCGACTGCAGGGCCTTGGACATCTCCGCGCCCGCCAGCGGCACGTAGGGTCCGCTGTAGGTCACCCGTTCGCTCGACGGCGTGTACGCGAACATCAGGATGAAGCCCGTCACGAACAGCACGACCACGCACGCGAACGCGACGACACCGAAGAGATTCGTCCAGTGCAGCGGCGCTCGCCGCATCCTGAGCTCGTCGCGCAGGGCGGTGGTACGGCGGCCGACGGAGGTGCCGGCGACGAGTCGCGACGCACGCACGGTCATCGAGGGGCGGACCCTCCGGTCGACGGGCATCAGACCCTCCCGGCGAGCTCGTCCGGTGCCCCGCCGCCGACGAACGCGCGGCGCGGATGCTGCACCGAGAGCAGCGAGACGATGTCGCGGCCGAACACCACGGCGCTCGCCCAGATCAGCAGCACCCGCACCTTGCGCTCCCAGGTCGGGATGGCAAGCACGTGGTAGCCGCGGTGCATCACCCATGCCAGAAATCCGGTGATCACGATGCCGCGCCACTGGAAGATCCCTTTCCCGAGGCCCAGGGTCGCCACGACACCGAGACTGTGGTGAACGTAGTCCTTCGGCTGCTCGCCGCGCAGCGTCGCCACGATGTTCTTGGCGAGCCGCTTCGCCTGCCGGACTGCGTGCTGCGCGTTCGGCACGGTCACCGCCCCCTCGATGGGCGACGCCAGGTCGGGAACCGCGGCGTCGTCGCCGGCGGCCCACGCATCCGGGACCACCTGCTCCGGCGTTCCGACCCGGAGGTCCGCACGCACCATCACCGAGCCGCGCGCCGTCAGCGGCAGGTCGGTGTGGTTGGCGACCACCGGATTGGCGCCGTTGCCGGCCGTCCAGACGATCGTGTGCGCGTCGAACTCGTCGCCGGTGGAGAGCACCAGATGGCCGCCCTCCGCCGACACCAGCTGAGCACCGAGGTGGATGCGCGCCCCGCGCTGCTCCAGCGCCCGCACCACCCAGCGTCCCGGCCCGTCGGTGACTTCGGGCAGGATGCGGTCGCGCGCCTCCACGAGGTGGAACGACAGATCCGAGAACCGCAGCTCGGGGTACGACTTCAGCAAGGCCGTGGCCAGCGACAGCAGCTCGCCGAACCCTTCGACGCCCGAGAAACCGCCGCCCACGAAGGCGACCGTCAGCAGCCGACTGCGCTCCGGTCCCGGCGGGAGCACGGACGCCCGGTCGAAGGCTTCGAGCAAGCGGTCGCGGATGGCGACCGCCTCCTCCACGTGCTTCATCCCGATCGCATTCTCGGTGATCCCCGAGATGGGGAACGTTCGGGTCACGGCGCCCGCGGTGACGACGAGGATGTCGTAGCCGAGGTCGAACGGCTCGCCGTCCTTCGGGAGCACCGACACCCTCTTCGACGCGTGGTCGATGCGCGTCACCGAGGCGTGGATGAGACGCGCGCGCTTCAGGTGGCTGCGCAGCGGGATCGCCGCGTGCCGCGCCTCGATCGACCCCGCTGCCACCTCGGGGAGGAACGGCTGGTAGGTCATGTACGGCCGCGGATCGATCACGACGATCTCGGCCTCGTCCCGCCGGAGCTTCTTCTCCAGCTTCCATGCGGTGTAGAAACCGGCGTAGCCGCCGCCCACCACCAGGATCCTGCGCATTGCTGACTCCTGTCTCGCGCTGCTGATGCCTTCACCAGCTATGACAGGACAGCCCCCCGATTTGTGACATCCGGGGCTGCGCGATTTCGGGATGCGGTCAGGCGGGGACGGGCAGCCGTTCCAGCTTCTCCGGGTTGAGCACCCACTGCAGGCGGCGGATGCCGTCCGCAGTGACGTCCAGGGTGACGAACGCGACCACGGCGCCGTCCCGGACGAGCACCGCCGCAGGAGCGCCGTTGGCCTCCACGATGCGGACCGTCCCCTCCCAGAACCGGCTGTGGAACGCGTGCAGGTACTTGGCGACCGTCTCGCGCGTGAAGACGGGGATGCGCGAGGCGCGTGCCAGGCCGCCACCGTCGGCGTAGCTGACGATGTCGTCGGCGAAGATCCGCTCGAGCTCCTCGATGTCGCCGGACTTCGCCGCCTGGAGGAAGGCCTCCAGCATCCGGCGCTGCTCCTGGTGGTCGACCTCGCGCACCTGCCGTTCCTCCGCGAGGTGCTTCCTGGCTCGGCTCACCAGCTGCCGCGCCGACGCCTCCGACCCCTGGATGATCTCCGCGATCTGCGCGTACGGGTAGTCGAACGCCTCCCGCAGCACGTAGGCGGCGCGTTCCGTCGGGGTCAGCTTCTCCAGCAGCACGAGCACGGCGAACTCGAGCGCCTCCCCCCGCTCCGCACCCAGCAGGGGGTCGGCGCTCGTGTCCACCGGCTCGGGCAGCCACGGCCCGACGTACGTCTCGCGCCGCACGCGCGCCGACTGCGCGAGGTTGATCGCCAGCCGGGTCGTCGTCGTCGCCAGGAACGCCGCCGGCTCGCGCACTGCGCTCCGGTCGGCGTTCTGCCAGCGCTCCCAGGTGTCCTGGACGATGTCCTCGGCGTCGGCCACCGTGCCGAGCATCCGGTAGGCGATGCCGAACAGGCGTGGTCGAACCGCCGCGAACGTTTCCGCTGCGGCGTTCAGGTCGTCCGTCTGCGCTGTCTCCCCGAGCATGGTCGAAATGCTAGCGAGCGCTCTCCAGCCAGCGGGAGTAGGAAATGCTCCCGAGGCGGTGGTCGGTGATCGCCGGATCGTTGCCGGGGACCAGTGAGCGGTCGTCGACCGTGCCGCCGAAGTATCCGGCGGCGGGGTCGGTCACGACAGTCCGGGCGTCGCCGCGGGCGGCCAGCAGGCGGCGTGCGAGATCGTCCAGTCGCAGCGGCTCCGGCCCGGCCACCTCGATGATCTCGTTGCCCGGGGTCGCCGCCGCGACCTCCGCGAGCGCGGCCGAGACGTCGGCCGCCGCGATCGGCTGCATGAGCACATCCGACAGCACGGTCCTGTCGCCCTGGGTCGATCCGTCGGCCAGCGCACCGATGAACTCGAAGAACTGCGTCGCCCGAACGATGGTGAACGGGATGCCGCTCTCGTCGACGATGCGCTCCTGCGCGACCTTCGCGCGCATGTACCCGATGTCGGGCAACCGGTCGGTCCCGACGATCGAGAGGACGACGTGGTGGCCGACCCCTGCCTCCTTCTCGGCGGCGACCAGGTTGGCGGTCGACCGTTCGAAGAACTCCAGCACCGGGCCGTCCTCGAATGACGGCGCGTTCGGGGTGTCGACCACCACATCCGCGCCCTGCAGTGCCTCGGCCAGGCCGCTCCCGGTGACCGTGTCCACACCGGTGGAGGGGGATGCGGCGACCGCGTCGTGCCCGCGCTTCTTGAGCAGTTCCACCACGCGTCGGCCGATCAGGCCGGTGCCGCCGATGACGACGATCCTCATGTCGTTCTCCATTCCGCCCGTCGGTCGATCCGAGGGCTCACCGACTATGACCGGATAGGCGTTCCGGATGTGACAGGGCGCCCCCGAGTCAGCGCAGCAGCGAGCGATGCGGGGCGGCCGCGGTCCCCGAGGGCGACGCGTCGGTGTTGGCGGGTCGCGGGTTCCGGATGCCGATGCCCGAGACGATCGCACCGATCGCGATGGCGATGGCCGCTGCGGCCGCCAGCTCGTGGAACCCGGCCACGGCAGACATGGCGCCACCGGCGGATCCCGCGAGCGCGACTGCGACGAGTCCGGCGACGCGCGACACCGCGTTGTTCACCGCGGACGCGATTCCGGAGCGCGCGGAATCGACGGCGCCGAGGATCGTCGCGGTGAGCGGAGCGACCGTGATCGACATCCCGAGCCCGAAGATGACGACGGCAGGGAGCACCTCCGTCACGTAGTCCGCTTGGCTGGTGATCCGAAGCATGAGGGCGAACCCGCCGGCCGCCACGAGCGGGCCGACGGTCATCATGACGCGCGCGCCAACCCGCCCGCTGAGACGCCCGAAGAGTGCCGAGAGCGCGATCAGGAGGATGCTCGACGGCACCATCGCGAACCCGGCGAGGGTCGCGCTGTACCCCGCGCCCTGCTGGAGGAACAGCGAGAGCGCGAAGGTCCCGACGGCTACGCCGCCATAGATGAAGGCGGTCGCGACGTTCCCCACCGAGAAGTCGCGTGCACGGAAGATCGCCAGTGGCAGCATCGGGTGCGCCGAGCGGCGCTCCCACAGCACGAACCCGACGAGCCCGACCAGGCCGAGGGCGAGCGATCCCGCGATGAGCGGGGATCCCCATCCGAATCGGGGATGCTCGATCAGCGCGAACACCGGCAGCCCGAGTCCGATCACGCCGAGTGCTGCGCCGAACCAGTCCACCCGGGCTCCGGTGGAGCGGGGAGCGTCGGCCGGGAGGCCGCGTAGGAGCAGCAGGGTGACGGCGATCGGCAGGAGGTTGATGCCGAACACCCACCGCCACGAGAGCGTGTCCACGAGGACGCCGCCGAGCACCGGTCCAGCAATGCTGGCAACGGATGTGATGGCCGTCCACGTGCCGATGGCCCTGGCCTGTTGCGCGCCGGAGAAGGTGCTCAGGATGAGTGCGAGCGAACTCGGGACGAGGAGCGCCCCGGCGACACCCTGCAGCCCGCGCGCGACGATGAGCACGCCGGCGGTCGGTGCGAGCGCGCACAGCGCCGAGGCCACCGCGAAGCCGACCAGACCCCAGAAGAGCACACGCTTCCGGCCGAACAGGTCGGAGAGCGATCCGGCAAGCAGGATGACCGAGCCGAGGGTCAGCAGGTACGCGTCCACCACCCACTGCTGCGCGGCGAGTCCGCCACCCAGCTCTCGCCCGATCGCCGGGAGGGCGACGGTGACGACGCTCCCATCGAGGAAGGCGATGAAGGTCGCCAGCACGGCGACCGTGAGTACCGTGCGCTGCTGTGTGCTGAGCCATCTGGTCATGGGGTGCATCCGTCCGTCGAAGTGCCGGGAAACCCCGACTCCGACTCTGACCGAACGCCGCACCCGTTTGTGACAGCGACGGCAGCTGAGCCAGGCTCGCGCATTTAAGGGCTGAGGGCCCGAGTCCCGACCACGATTGTCCCGACCCGCCGGAGCCAGTCGCGGGACAAAACGTTCACTTGGCGTCATGTTTTGGGGGTGAACCGCGTCGTCTAAGGCGAGGGCGTGGTTTCGATCAGATGGTTTCTGCGTCCTCCCGCCGAAAGAGTTTCGTGCGCCAATGGTCCAAGGAGGAACCATGAAGAAAATTGTTCGAATGATCACTGGAGCTGCAGCGGCCGTAGGCATCATTTTGGGTGTGGGCTTCGTGACTGCGGCCCCGGCCAGCGCTGCCGGGTCCGACTGTCAAACGCTCTCCGTGGGTGAGACCCCAGGCGGGTACCTCGCTACGATCCTGTGTTCCGAAACGTTGGACGGATGGTTGGATAACAATCTGCCGACGAGGTCCTACTACAAGGGCGTGGGCAACACTCCCGGCGACGCGCTAAGCAATGCAACCTGGATGGCCTACAACTCGAATAGCGCGAGTTCGTGCCACGACGTGAGCACAGCAGCCGTCCCTGGCGGCTACAACGTGGTCTACACCTGCACGGGCCGGCTCACGTACCCCAACGCTGCCGCTGCTGATTTGAACACCGCGGTGTCTTGGGCAAACTATCAGTTCGTCCTGTATCGCTGAGTGAGGGCTAGGTAGGTGCGGGTCCGGGCCTTCGGGTTCCGGCACCCGGACCAACTCGCAAAGCGTTTCATGGGGTCGACCACGAAGGGGTTCTTCCATCGACATTGTCAGTGGTTATTGGGTGGATTTAAAAGTCGCTTTGCCGGGGATGAAGTAGCAGATTTTCACTATGATTCCACGGGGTTCGGTGTTAGTGTGCTGAAGGAGGTGGTTGTGATGAACATGGCGACAACGACTCGCAACGCTCACTCGGCATCCGCGAAGATCGGCATCCGCGAGATCACGCGGCGCCTGAACTCCGCGCTTGGCGCGACCCTGGTTGCTTCTCTGGCGGGCAGCAAGGACCCGAAGATCAGCTACAAGTGGGCGCGTGCTGACGGCCCAGAGCCGAAGATCGACGCCGTACGCCGGCTTCAGTTCGCGCACACACAGTGGCTAGCGATCACGGCTTCCGAGGGCGAGCACGTGGCGCGGATGTGGTTCATCGGCTCGAACCCGCTCCTGGACTACGACACCCCAGTCGACGCGATCCGCGAGAACCGCTTCAAGGAGGCCGCGGCCGCCGCGAAGGCGATGGTCGAGGATGGCTTCCTCGGGTGACGGCCCGGGTCGATCCAGCCACCGGGCTGCGCCTGGTGGCGAGCCCAACGGTGCCCGTCTACCGGATCGCGAAATCGTCCTACGGGCCGATGAATCCACCCATACGAGAGGACTCGAAGAGACGAGCCTGGAACCGCTGGGACACACCCGGCCGCACCGTCTACGCATCCGATAGTGCGGGCACCGCGTACATCGAAGCGTTGGCGTGGGCGCACGAGGAGGCCGCCGGCCGCGATCGCGCCATTCGCAAGACGGCTGAACTCTTCGGGATCTCCCCCAAGCGGGCTCGCGACCTGGTCGAGGCCGACTGGCTGAAGGCAGGGAACATGCAGCCAGGCTGGCTCCCGACGATCTGGCGGGACGGCCGGCGGATGTATCAGCTGACGTTCCCCGACGGCTGGTTCGTGGACGTGATGAGCAGCGACACGCTCTCGGCGATCTCAGCCGGGCTGGAAGACGACCTCTTGAAGCGCGGCATCAACGGGACGCTGACTGTGTCAGAGGTCACCTCCAACGACAGGCGGCTCACGACGCGCATCGCGACGTGGCTCCGCGAGGAAGCCACCCTCGACGACGGCACCCAGCCGCTCGGGATCCAGTTCACCTCCAAGTACGGACGCCCTGGCGAGGCCGAGGGAACCTCGTGGGCGTTCTGGATGCGGGCGATCGACGCTGGGCTGTCAGCTGAGCCAGTGATCGTCGACAACGGAGAGCCGATCAAGCTGGCGGATGCCGACTTCAAGCGTGCGCTGCAGTTCCATCACATCGACTCTCGTTGAGTGCTCGGGTGGCAGTGTCGTCGGACGCCGATGGGGTCGAGGTCATGGCTTCCCCCGGCAAAGGAACGGTCTCTCGGGCGGCAGATGCTGTCCGCTGTCCGCTGTCCGCTGTCCGCTGTCCGCTGTCCGCTGGCTGCTTGTCCGCTGTCCGCGATGGTGGGCTGTCACATCCCGCCATCCCATCCGGTCATAGCTAGTGACCGGCCGCAGCGCGTGGCCGTCGCAACGCAAGCCTGAGGAGACACGGGACATGAAGATCGTCGTCATTGGCGGGACCGGCCTGATCGGTTCGAAAGTGGTCACCAAGCTGGCAGCCCACGGGCATGAGGCGGTCGCCGCCTCACCCAACTCGGGAGTCAACACGCTGACGGGCGAGGGGGTGGATGAGGCGCTCGCCGGTGCGGACGTGGTCGTCGACGTCTCGAACTCGCCATCATTCGAGGACAAGGCCGTCATGGACTTCTTCACGGCGTCCACCAACACGCTGCTCGCCGCCGAGCGCACGGCCGGGGTGCGGCACCACGTCGCACTGTCGGTCGTCGGCACCGAGCGGATGACCGACAGCGGCTACATGCGCGCCAAGGTCGCGCAGGAGCTGCTGATCCGCGAGTCGGGCATCCCCTTCTCACTGGTGCACGCGACACAGTTCTTCGAGTTCGTGAAGTCCATCGCCGACGCCGCGACCGACGGCGACACCGTGCGGCTGGCTCCCGTGCAGATCAAGCCGACCGCTGCTGAGGATGTGGCTACGGCCGTCGCACGCACGGCTGCCGGCACCCCGCTGGGCGCGGTGCTCGAGGTGAGCGGTCCGGAGGAGTTCCTCCTCACCGAGCTGATCGCACGAGGACTCGTCGCGCGCGGTGACACCCGGACGGTCGTCGCCGACCGCGATGCCCGCTACTTCGGCGCGCACCTCACCGACCGTGAGCTCCTCCCCGGCCCCGACGCCGAGGTCTTCCCGACGACATTCGACCAGTGGTTGGATGCGCAGGTCACCGTTACGCGGTGATCCCGACCGGTCCGGCCGAGCCGTGAGGTAAGAGCGGAAGCACCGGGTTTCAGGCGTCCCCATCCCCGGGGGAGTCGCCAAGCAGACCACGGCTGGTCCCATCCGCCGCCGGACCCTTTTTCATCCCTTCGGACTGAAGGAGACGTCATGTCCACGACAGCCTGGCTGCCGTCGCTCCTCCCGCACCGCCGCCGCACCGTCGGCGAACTCCGTGCCGCAGCATCGGCCCGCGACCTCCGGCGGCTTCGTGCCCTGCTCGACCCGGACGTCTCGGTGGTGGTGGACGCGGGCGAGCCCGACCGGGCGACGGTGCGTGTGGTGCACGGGGTGGAAGATGCATCCCTCCTGCTCGCGCACGGCCTCGGCGCCCAGCGTGGCCTGCAGGTCAGTGAACGGCCGGTTAACGGCAGCCCAGGTCTGCTGCTGTCGAAGGATGGGCGCACCACCGCATCCATCGCCGTCGACCTCACTGGGAGACTCGTCAGCGTGGTGTGGGTACGCCTGAACCCGGTGGCTCTCCGGCGTGGAAACGCTGTGTAGCGGGGCGGTCCTCAGGGCGTGAGCGTGTCGGAGCCTGTCCCGAGGAGTTGGGTCGTCAGCGTCGATTCGAGCCAGCCCTGGAAGCGGGCGGGCGTCCATCCCGAGTTCACGACCAGTTCCAGGTAGACCCCGCTCGCGGCGAAGGCCCGGTAGACCGCTTGCGCCTCGGCCAGCGGCACGACGAGTTCCTGCTCGACGGAGGCGATGAGGCTGTCCATCACCCGGTTGCGGCCGCGGAGCTTCGAGTGCAGCAGCGCCCGGGTGGGTGCGTCCTCGTCGAGGGCGGAGTCGAGGATGCGGACCACATCGAAGTCCGTCGAGTACAGAACGGTCAGCCAGTGGGCGGCGCCGCGCACGCGCGAGATCGCGTCCGGCAGCTCCAGCGTCTCGCGGGCCAGCTCCCGCGCACGCGCCCGCTCGAGCCAGCGTTCGCAGATCTGGTTCAGGATCTCGCGCTTGGCGCCGAAGGCGGCGTAGACCGTGCGGGTGCCGACTCCCGCCTCCCTCGCGATCGCCTCGATGCTCGTCACGGCGTAGCCGTCGCGGGCGAAGAGCGACTGGGCCGCTTCCGCGATGCGGACGCGCGTCTGGAGGGCTCGCTCCTGTCGGTAGGTCGATCCGGTCTTGACGTCGGCGTTCACACGATCGATACTAGTCAGTGCACTCAATGCAGTACCACTGCATTGAAAGCAGCGAGAATGCAACGAAGGAGTTTTCATGCTCAACACAGAAGCCAAGCCGACCGCTCTCCGCGTCATCGAGCGCATGCTGGTCGAAGGGTTCGCCACCGGGCGCACTGCGGTGGTGGACGAACTCTGCTCTCCCGACCTGATCGAGCACCAGTTCGGGCTGTCCGGCACGGGCTCTGACGCCATCGCCAAGGTCAAGAAGGGGATCCAGGACGTTCACGCGGCCATGCCGGACCTGCGGTTCTCGGTCGAGGATTGGGCGGAGCACGACGACATCATCTGGGTGCGTGCGGAGGCGGAGGGGACCAACACCGGTCCATTCCTCGGGCCGCCCAGCGGTCTCCCGGTGCGCTTCACGGTCATCGACATCGCCCGGGTGGTGGATGGCCGGATCGTGGAGCACTGGGGTGTGCCCGACCGCTTCGAGCTGTTGGTGCGAACGGGTCGCATGCCCGTGCCGAGTCACGAGTAGGCGCCTCGGCTCTTCCCGCATTTCCAGGATACCGGAGGCGGGGGGACTTGCCGCAAGGGCCCCCTCATCAACCAGAATTGCTGGTCGCGGCCGGAATCAACCCGGTCGGAAGGGGGCTCAATGGGTTCGGATGCATTCGACGTGGTCATCATCGGCGGCGGCCCGACGGGGATGATGCTGGCGAGCGAACTGCGGCTGCACGGGGTGGATGTGCTGGTGCTGGAGCGCGACGCCGAGCCGACCCGGCTCGTCCGTTCGCTCGGGCTGCACGCACGCAGCCTGGAGATCATGGACCAGCGCGGGCTGCTCGACCGTTTCCTCGAGCAGGGCACGCGACATCCCGGCATCGGCAGCTTCGCCGGCATCGTGAGCCCGCATCCGGTGACGCTCGACACGGCGCACGGCTACACGCTCGGAATCCCGCAGCCCATCACCGACCGCCTGCTGGCCGACCGCGCCGCGGAGCTCGGTGCGGAGATCCGCCGGGGCCAGGAGGTCACCGGGTTCGAGCAGGATGACGACGGGGTAGTAGTCGAGCTGGCCGACGGTTCGCGCGTTCGGTCGCGCTGGCTGGTCGGCTGCGACGGGGGTCGCAGCGTGGTCCGCCGCACGCTGGGTATCGACTTCCCGGGGCAGCCTGCCACCACCGAGTGGATTCTCGGTGAGGTGGAGGCGACCGCTTCGGCGGAGGAAGTCGCCGCGGTGTCGGAGGAGGTCCGCAAGACGCATCTCGGTTTCGGAATCGGGCCCACCGGCGACGGGATCTTCCGCGCGGTCGTCCCGGCGGCATCCGTGTCGGAGGACCGCACGGCGCCGCCCACGCTGGACGAGTTCCGGACGCAGTTGCGCGCCTATGCGGGAACCGACTTCGGCATCCATTCGCCGCGGTCCCTGTCGCGCTTCACCGACGCCACCCGGCTGGCTGAGCGCTATCGCGTCGGTCGCGTGCTGATCGCCGGTGATGCCGCGCACGTCCATCCCCCGCTCGGCGGCCAGGGACTCAACCTCGGCATCCAGGACGCGTTCAACCTGGGCTGGAAGCTCGCCGCCCAGATCGACGGCTGGGCGCCGGAGGACCTACTGGACACGTACTTCAGCGAGCGGCACCCGGCAGCGGAGCAGGTGCTGACGATCACCCGCGCGCAGAGCGAGCTGATCTCGCCGGAGCCTGGCCCGCAGGCAGTTCGGCGCCTGCTGACCGAGCTGATCGAGTTCGAGGACGTCGCGAGGTTCCTCGCGGAAAAGATCGCGGGGACGGGCGTCCGCTACGACTTCGGCGACGGTCCAGCGCTGCTGGGGCGCCGGATGCGGGACTTTCCGCTGTCCGAGGGTCGCCTGTACGAGCGGATGCGCGACGGCCGGGGGCTCCTGCTCGATTCGACCGGCACACTCACGGTTGCGGGATGGGCGGACCGCGTCGACTCCGTGGCAAGCCTGGATGCCGACCTGGGCGGCCCCGCCCTGCTGCTGCGCCCGGACGGGCACATCGCATGGATCGGGGCCGACCAGGGGGACCTGCGCGCTCGGCTGCGCCGGTGGTTCGGGGCCGCCACGGAGTAGGCACGACGCGGCGATCAGCATCCCGATCGGAACCATGACCTTCGGGCCGAACCGGCTCGAAAGGGAATGAGTGGTTCGAACCGGGGGCCGGACGGGGGCGGGTCACCCCGGGATGAGGGTCACCTTCCCGTCGCCCGTGTTGTCAAATGTTGCAGAGGTAGCCGCCCCGAGTGCCACCGCGACAACGATTGACAGGCCAAGCAGGACAATTGCGGTGGTGAGCATCGCCACCGAACGGGGCCGTTGCCGGGCCAACCGCACCGAGGCCCAGACCAAGAGGACAACCGCACCGATGAGCGCAGGCCACACGATTGGAGCCAGGATGCTGACTACGACGGAGGTGGCAAGTAACCCCCGGTCGGTCATGGCGGGGTGGTTTCGGGTCATGGCGGGGTTGGTCATCGCTAGATGTTCTTCAGGCTCGCGCTGGTGAGCTTGGTGCCCTTGTAGACAAGCTGCTGCTGCTTGTTGGCGCTGAAGAAAGAGCCTTTGAAGGCAAGCGACATGTTGTACTTGACCGCGCATGTGCCCTGGCCGCCGGAGACGTAGTTGCTTTGGCTGGTGCTGATGTTCCAGACTCCGGCTACCCCGGTGAACCAGCCCGTGCACTCCAGGTTACGGGTGACGTTGGTCGACGTGGCCTCGAAGACGTAGCGCATGTTGAACGTGCCCGTTGTGATCCCAAACAGGCTTGCGTTCACCGGATAGGTTGCCGTGTACCGAGGCGCAGCCGCGGCGGTCTGGATGTGCAGCCCGCTGGCGGCATTTCGTGCGGAGGCCCGCTTAGTGGTGGCGATGTTGTGATGCGCCGCCGACTTGATCGAGCTGGCAACGTTGTGTGCCAGCGCCGGCTGTGCAGTGGTCCCGGTCCCCGCGGTCAGGGTCGGCGCACCGGCGTCGAACTCCATAACGGACAGCGGATTCGCCTCGATTGCGTCTGCCACCCGCTCCTGCTCGGCGGGCGGCAGGTCGTCAAACTGCTCGGTTAGCGCGGCATCGGTCTTGGCATCGACTTTCAGGGCGTCCACGAACTCAGTGAACACCGCCTCAGCCGAGTCGGGTGCCTCCTCCGCATTTGCCGCGGTGATTCCGCTCCCAAGGATCAGGCCCACCGCAATGCTGCTTGCCGACGCCACCTTCGTCAGTCGGTTCATGTGAATCTTCCATCTTCGTTCGTCTTTGAACGCGCGATCCTCGTGTCCCTCACCCGAAGTTCGGAAGGGGCGGTCCGGTTCGCGACCGTACAGGGAAATACCCCGTTACCCATGAAGACGACGCACCCGTCGAGTCGTGACGCGACATCCGCCACGGTGTTCGGTTGTGCACGCAAAAAGCACCCCCACTCCTCTCCGCGCTGGAAAGGGGTGGGGGTGCAGCTGACGCAGGGGTATGGCTCGGGCCGGGTCAGCTGAAGGTCACTGCGCTGGAGCGGCTGCAACCTGAGCGGCCGCTGCGGGTGCCGTGCGCCGGCGGTACAGCAGAGCGGAGAGCACGGCACCGAAGGCGAAGAACGCGGCGCCCCACCAGTACGCGGTCGCGTAGCTGTGGACGGCCGCCTCGCGTGCGACCTCTGCGGTCGGAGGCAGGTGGGAGGCGACGTAGTCCACGGCCGCTGTGGCCGCCAGCGTGTTGAGGAGGGCCGTTCCGATCGAGCCTCCCACCTGCTGGCTGGTGTTCACGAGGGCCGAGGCCACCCCGGCGAAGTGCCGGTCGACACCCAACGTGGCGGTCTGGATCGCGGCAGGCATGATCGAGCCCATGCCGAAGCCGAGGATCATCAGCGGAGGGAGGACGTCGGCTGCATAGTTCGCGGTGACGCCGAGGTGGGTCAGGTACACCATCCCGGACCCTGCGATCACCATCCCGATCGGCACCATCACCTTCGGCCCGAACCGGGGCAGCGTCAGGTTGGTGGAGAGCTGCGCCGCCGCCACCAGCATGATGATCATCGGCAGGAACGCCAGCCCGGTCTGAATGGGTGTGAACTTCAGCGTCGCCTGCAAGTAGTAGGTGACGAAGAGGAAGATCCCGAACATCCCGGCACCGGCGATGAGGATGGAGATGTAGGAGGCTGCGCGGTTGCGGTGCAGCACGATCGGCAGCGGAAGCAGAGGATGTGCGGCGCGGCGCTGCCAGAGCACGAAGGCGATCAGGAGCAGGCCGGACGCGATGAGGAAGCCCCAGCAGGACGGCGAATCCCAGCCGTCGCTCTCGGCGTTCGAGAAGCCGTAGACCAGTGAGAACAGGGCGCCTGAGACGAGTATCGTCCCGGGAATGTCGAGCTGGGGACGCGGTCCGGTGCGCGGAGTCGAGGCCACGAAGAATGCGGCGCCGACGATCCCGATGATGGCGATGAAGACGTTGACGTAGAGGTTCCAACGCCAGTTGAACTGCTCGGTGAGCACTCCGCCGAGGAGGAGGCCGACCGCCCCGCCCGCACCGGCGATGGCACCGAAGATGCCGAACGCGCGGGCGCGTTCCTTGGGAATGGTGAACGTCGTGGTCAGCACTGCCAGCGCGGTCGGGGCGAGGAGTGCGCCGAACGCGCCCTGCAGCGCCCGGGCGCCGACGAGCATCCCGAACGTACCGGCGGCCCCGCCCAGCGCCGAGGCCCCGGCGAAGCCGATGAGGCCGATGATGAAGGCTCGTTTGCGGCCGATCAGGTCGGACAGCCGACCGCCGAGCAGCAGCAGACTGCCGAACGCCAGCGAGTAGGCGGTGACGATCCACTGCCTGTCGGCGTTGGAGAAGCCGAGGTCCTGCTGGGCGGACGGCAGGGCGATGTTGACGACGGTCGAGTCGAGCACGACCATGAGCTGCGCCAGGGCGACGGTGACGAGCGTCCACCACCGGTGCGAGCGGGCAGCGGGCGTGCCGGGCGCCTCGGGAACGACTGCGGGGAGGGAGGAAGTCTGCGACATGGCGGCAAGCATATACGAAACTTGCCAGTTTCGGATCTCTTGAGTTCCAAAATTAACCTTACAATGGATGTGATGCACCAGCCAGAACAGGAAGAAGCCGCAATGACGCAGCTCCATACCGACGACGCCCCGCGAAAACTCGGCCGCCGCCGCGACCACACCCGGGACGCGGAGATCCTGGATGCCGCCATCGAAGTGCTGGCCGAGACCGGCTACGACCGGATGACGATGGACATGGTGGCGGCCCGCGCACAAGCGGGCAAGGCCACGGTCTACCGCCGCTGGTCCTCCAAGAGCGAGCTGGTCGTGGAGGCCATCGCCTGCCTCAAGAAGAACGACATCGACCTGGAACACGTACCGGACACCGGCACCCTGCGCGGCGACCTCGTCGCCATGATCCGGCCGCACACGATCGAGGACGGCGAGAAGAAGCTGCAGGTCATGGCAGGGATCACCTCCATGCTCGCCCGAAACCCCGAACTCGTGGAGGCGGTGACCGCGGCGATCATCGAGCCCCGCGCCGCCCTGAACCGCATGCTGATGCGCCGTGCCATCGACCGCGGCGAAATCGCCGCCGACACGGACGTCGACACACTGGCGATGATCATGCCGTCGATGACCTCGTACCGCGTGCTCATCCTCCAGAAGCCCGTGGACCGAGAGTTCCTGCTGTCGCTGATCGACGGCGTGCTGCTCCCGGCGGTCGGGCTGAAAGCTAGCGCGTCCCGCTGACGGCCAGCGTCGGTCGACCTAAACCCCGCCGCCGCCTCCACCGCCGCCTCCGCCACCAGAGAACCCGCCACCGCCGGTCCCGCCGGATGACGAGCTGCTTGCGATGGTCGTGCTGGACGAGATCCCGCTGACCATGTGCGAGAGAACGGCTGCATTGAAGGCGGTCTGGCCGGAGTACCAGGTCGGCGTCTGCCCGGTCTCCTCGTAGAACCTCCCCAGCTCCGCCAGCCACTTCTTCTCCTCGCCGAACAGCACGGCCCACGGCAGCAGGCGCTCGGTGAGCTTCAGCATCTCGCGCGGGTCGTTCACGGCGACGGACACCCGCTCGGCCCCCTGCGGCGATTGCAGGTAGCGGATGCGGTCGGCTTCGGCGAGCTCCACGTACATCCGCAATCCGTCCACATACTCGCGCAGGGCCGTGCCGCGGCCGGTGAGCGGCGAGCGCGACAGGAGGACGGCGGTGGCGATGAAGAGCAGGACCGAGCTGAGGAGGATCGCTACGGGCACCGCCCCTCCGTAGACGCCGACGAGGCAGAGCACCGCGCTGACAGCGGCCAGCAGAGTAGCGCCCAAGGCGGTGAAGAAAACCGTACGCACCGCTCCTCGGGGGCCCGCGGTGCGGTACCCGAACCTGGTGGCATCCGTGTGCACCCGCTTGAGCAACGCGGAGACGGCGCGCGCGACCCGGGAGTTGGACGAGCCGAGCTCCAGGGTGCTGCCCGGGATGAGCGCGTCGCCGAACAGAGCGCGCAAGAACTGCAGCTCATCGGTCGTCGGATGCGGTTCGTTCAGCGCCTGGCGGCCGGACGCCTCCGTGGAGACGAACTCCAGCGTGTATGAGGATCGGCCGAAGAATCCCTCGGTCTGGAGGACGCGGACCCTGCCCGACACGGCGAGGTCGAGCGTCTGCGCGGGAACCGCCTTCTTGCTGCGACCGGTCAGGTCCGCCGCGAGAAGCAGCCCCTCCGTCGGCGGGACGTATTCGGGGATGATCGTGCCGCGCCCCGGGGCATCGCGCAGCAACCGCACGCGCACGACGATCGCGGCGATCAGCGCCAGAACGCAGAGCAGGAGCCCGACGATCGACGCGAACCCCCATCCGGTGTCGAACAGTCCGTCGGCGCGCGCGATGAAGGTACCGGGAGCGAAGCCGATCGCGAACGTGACGTTCTCCCGCGGGCCGAGCTGGTCGGCACGGAAGCGGTACCCGTCGTCGGTGCGTTCGACGGTGGCCGCCTGTGTGGAGCCCTGCGCGCCGCGATACGCGGACGCCGTGCCCTGAAGGGCTCCTGCCAAGCCCGCGCCGAGATGAACGGCGGCTGTCACGCGGTCGAAGGGCTGCGCCCAGGCCGTGCCGTTCGTGTCCCAGTAGAACTCGTCGTCGCCGGTGTCGGCGAAGGAGCGTGTGACGTTCGTCTGCCGGTAGGTGATGACGTACGTCTGGTCGCCGTGCACGTAGTCTTTCGCCGCGATCGTCAACGACAGGATCCCGCCGTCGGATTCGCTGCTGTAGGGTCGCGGGACGCCGCTCTGGTCGGTCACCGAGACGACCTTCAGGTCGGTCGGGTGGCCGTCGTAGTCCTCGACCAGTTCGCGCCTGATGCCGTGGTTCTGGTCGGTCTCGGGAAAGCGGGCCACCAACGTCTCGACCGTGGTGAGCGTCGAATGCCCCTCCGCATCGCGTCCGAGTCGATAGTCGCCGTCGAAGCTCGCGAATGAGAAGTCGTCGACGCCGGTAGGAGCCAACGCTCCCGTCTGCGCGCGGGCCGCGGGGTCGGCGGGAGCGGGCGCAGCAGTGGCGCTCACGGCTCCCGCCGTCGCAATCAGCCCGCACAAGGTCACGGCGACGGCGGCCGCGATGAGCCTTCCGGCTCGGCCGTACCACTGCGGGGTTCGTTTCCGGACTCCCACCTGCGCCGCCGTCCTCCGCCCAGCCGGACGGTTCGCTCGGCTGCCGGCCCTCCCGGCAGCATGCACTTCATCCTGACACGGAGGGTGCCGGATCGGATGGGAGCGGGGAGTGCCCAGCGCGCGGCCGTCAGTCCATGATGGACGTGATGACAGATCGCATCTCTCCGCAGAGAATCCTCGAGCATGTCCAACGGCTCGGGGAGCAGCATCCGCCGATCGCACTCGATTCGGTCGACCGCCAGGTGCGCGAACCGTCGGCTGTCGCCGATCGCTACGGCCATGTCATCGACTATCTCGCCCGGGTGGAGCTCGAGGTCGACCGCAACGTGCTCGAGTTGCTCGTTCTGCTACCCGACGTGCACGAAGTCGACCGCATGTTCTACGCCGACGTGTGGCAGCCGCAGGAGATCCAGCACGGCTTGATCCTCGACCGCCTGCAGCAGGACCTCGGTCGCCCTGCGGCCCAACCCGAACTCACGGTCTCCTTCACGATCAAGATCATGGGTGCCCTCGCGCACTTCTCTTCGATCCAGGACATCGCCCGCCTGCTCTACTACCTGACCGGCGCGAGTACAGAACGACAGGCGGTGCTGGCCTACAACGTCCTCTACGACGGGATGCTGCAACTCGACGAGGCCGCAATCGCCGAGACGATCATCAGCCCGATCCGCCGACAGGAACCGGGTCACTTCGCGTTCTATCGGATGAGCGCGACCCAACTGATCCAGAGTGGTGAGCTCAAACCGTGGCAGCTCTATCTGGCGCGGATTCTGAGGGAGAAGACGTACAACCTCGTCGGCACGAACGGCCAAGACCGCTATCGCGCTCAGATGGGTGGGGTTGCGAGTGTGCTCGGATTCGCCGACGACCTCGAGAAGTACGCACGCGAGGTCGGCCGAATCGAAGCGCAACTGCTCTGGGCTGAGCACAGCGGGATGGAGTTTCCTCCCTACGTGCTCAAGGCGCTGAAGGAAAGCATCGACCTCTACCGCGAACGCGGCTTCGACTAGTGGAGCGAGTGACGGGAATCGAACCCGCGCTATCAGCTTGGGAAGCTGAAGTTCTACCATTGAACTACACTCGCGCGGCCCGGAATCCCAGTAAAACACTGGGAAGTAAGGCTGCGGCCCAGACTACCCGCTCAATGGTTTTTGGCCAAACTCACCGTCTACTCGCCGCTCTGAGCGTCGGTGCGATTTCGGCTGGAAGCGCGTCGTAGACCTGTGCCCACTCCGCTTCGTAGGCGACGGGGCCGACGAGCCCGGCCTTCCGCCGGGCTTCCAAGTCCATGAGCAGGCAGGTGGAAACGCGCAGGAGGTGGACGTCGCCGAACTCGCGGAGTTCGCCGCCGACGTACTCCGACGCCACGGTCAGGCTCCGGCTGCGTGAACGCAGGCCGCGGGTGAGACGCGCGGCGATGGCGAATCCGACCACGTAGGCGACCAGTACGGTCGCCATGCTCAACACGGGGCCCGCATCGCTGAGGAAGACCAGGCCGAACAGGCTGAGGACCGCTCCCGCGACGGGCCAGGTGTGGGCGAAGAGAGGCGCCAGCCGGAGGGAAAGCGTTAGGACTTCCGTCCCCACCGTATTGATTGCGTTAGGACGCGCATCCGGCGCTCTCCCGTCCACTTATATGGAGCCCGTGGTTCTGGCAGAGCGCCAGATCCCGTCGTCTCGCCGGCATCGGCGAGGCGGATGACCCGGATGGAGAAGTTCCGTGTTGGACCTCATTTGCGTTGTGGGGATTCTCGCGCTCGGCGCGATCGTCGCCCTGGTCGGACGAGGGGTGGAGAAGCTGTGATCTTCTTCGACCTGCTGGCGGCGGCACTGGCCGTCGCGTCGATCGCTTACCTCGTGTACGCCCTGTTGAAGCCGGAGAGATTCTAGAAATGACGGTCTGGCTTTTCGTGGCGCAATTCGCCACGCTCATCCTGCTGCTCGGGCTCACGTACCGCCCGCTCGGCGACTACATGGCAATCACCTTCACGTCGAAGAAGGACCTCCGGGTCGAGCGCGGGTTCTACCGGCTCATCGGCGTCAACCCGCGCCTCGAACAGAGCTGGCCGGTCTACCTCCGCAGCGTGCTGATCTTCTCGGTGCTCGGCGTTCTCTTCCTGTACCTGATTCAGCGCATCCAGGAGGTCCTGCCGTATGCGCTGGGACTCCCCGCCGTTCCGGAGGGTCTCTCCTTCAACACGGCGATCTCGTTCGTCACCAACACCAACTGGCAGTCGTACTCGCCCGAGGTGACGATGGGCTACACGGTGCAGATTGCAGGCCTGGCTGTGCAGAACTTCCTGTCCGCAGCGGTGGGTATCGCCGTGGCGATGACCTTGGTGCGCGGCTTCGCGGCGCACCGCACGGGCACCGTCGGCAACCTGTGGGTGGACCTGACCCGCGCGACCCTGCGCATCCTGCTTCCGCTGGCGGCCGTGTTCGCGATCGTCCTGATCATCGGCGGCGCGGTGCAGAACTTCAACGGCTTCGAGCACGTCACCTCGATCACCGGCGGGACGGTCACGATCCCCGGCGGCCCGGTGGCCTCGCAGGAGGCGATCAAGGAACTCGGCACGAACGGCGGCGGCTTCTTCAATGTCAACTCTGCGCATCCCTTCGAGAACCCGACCGCGTGGACGAACATCATCGAGATCTACCTGCTCCTGGTGATCGCGTTCTCGCTGCCGCGCACGTTCGGACGCATGGTGGGCGACAACCGTCAGGGCTACGCCATCCTCGGCGCGATGTCGACCATCTTCGTGATCACTCTGGTCTCGATGACGCTGTTCGAGCTGCAGGCCGGTGGAACCGCCACGCAGGCGGCGGGCGCTGCGATGGAAGGCAAGGAGCAGCGGTTCGGGATCCTCGGGTCGACGTTGTTCGCCAACTCGACGACGCTGACCTCGACCGGGGCCGTGAACTCGATGCACGACAGCTACACGCCGCTCGGCGGGATGATCGCCATGCTGAACATGATGACCGGCGAAGTCGCACCCGGCGGCGTCGGATCGGGGCTCTACGGCATCCTGATCATCGCCATCATCGCGGTATTCCTCGCAGGTCTCATGGTCGGCCGCACGCCGGAGTACCTCGGGAAGAAAATCGGCGCTCGCGAGATCAAGCTCGCGAGCCTCTACATCCTGACCACTCCGACGCTGGTGCTGCTGGGCACCGGGCTCAGCTTCGCGATCCCCGCCGTCGAACAGACGATCGAGAAGGTCTCGATCTGGAACCCCGGACCGCACGGCTTCTCCGAGGTGCTCTACGCGTTCACGTCTGCCGCTAACAACAACGGCTCGGCGTTCGCGGGACTCACGTCGAACACGCCGTGGCTGAACGCGGCACTCGGTGCCGTCATGTTCCTCGGCCGCTTCGTGCCGATCGTGTTCGTCCTGGCGCTTGCCGGTTCGCTGGCCGGGCAGGAGAAGGTACCCGCTACCGCAGGCACTCTGCCGACACATCGCCCGCTCTTCGTCACCCTCGTCGTCGGCACGGTCGTCATCGTCGCCGCACTCACCTACTTCCCCGTTCTCGCGCTGGGTCCCCTGGCAGAAGGGCTTCACTGATCCATGTCCACACTCACAGACACCGCCCCATCGAGCGGTGGCACGTCCGGCCGGAAGGCACCCCAGGGTGCGTTCAGCGGCGGACAGCTGATCGCCGGTATTCCCGGTGCATTCCGCAAGCTCAACCCGAAGGACATGTGGCACAACCCCGTCATGTTCATCGTGGAAGTCGGGGCGGCGCTCACGACTGTTCTCGCGATCGCGCAGCCGTTCCTCGGTCCGCAGACCTCGGGAGGCTCACCGGTCACGGTCGGCTTCACCTGGGCGATCGCGATCTGGCTCTGGCTGACCGTGCTCTTCGCGAACCTCGCCGAGTCGGTCGCCGAGGGCCGGGGCAAGGCACAGGCGGCCAGCCTGCGCAAGACGCGCACGACGACTGTCGCCAACCGTGTCGCCGACTACGACGGGAAAGCGGATGCGGCGGCAACGAACGCGCAGGTCAGCCAGGTCGCTTCGGCCGACCTTCGCCTCGGCGATGTGGTCGTCGTGACCGCGGGGGAACTCATCCCCGGCGACGGCGACATCATCTGGGGCATCGCCTCGGTGGACGAGTCGGCGATCACCGGAGAGTCCGCTCCCGTCGTGCGCGAATCGGGCGGTGACCGCAGCGCCGTCACCGGCGGGACGCGCGTGCTCTCCGACCGCATCGTGGTGAAGATCACGAGCAAGCCGGGTCAGACGTTCGTCGACCGGATGATCAAACTCGTCGAGGGAGCTTCTCGCCAGAAGACGCCGAACGAGATCGCGCTGAACATCCTCCTCGCTGCACTCACGATCATCTTCGTAGTGGTCGTCCTCGTGCTCGGCCCGGTCGCAGGGTTCGCGAACGCGGCTCCCGGGGTCACGGTCCTGGTCGCGTTGCTGGTCTGTCTCATCCCGACGACCATCGGTGCGCTCCTCTCCGCGATCGGCATCGCCGGCATGGACCGCCTGGTGCAGCACAACGTCCTCGCGATGTCGGGTCGCGCGGTGGAAGCGGCCGGCGACGTGACCACCCTGCTCCTCGACAAGACCGGGACGATTACATACGGCAACCGCCAAGCCGCCGCGTTCACGCCGGTTTTCGGGGTCGAACCGGCCGACCTGACCAGGGCGGCCGCGCTCGCCTCGCGCAGCGACCCGACCCCCGAGGGCTCCTCGGTCGTCGCGCTCGCCGAGCAGCAGGGCTTCGTGCACGACGGCGACCTGGAGGGCGAGGTCGTGCCGTTCACGGCGCAGACCCGCATGAGCGGTGTCGACTTCGCCGACGGCAGCCAGGTGCGCAAGGGCGCTGCGTCCATGCTCATCGCCTGGGCGCAGGAGGCGGGGCCGATCGCCCCGGCGATCCTCAGCGACCTTGAGGAGAAGGTGGATGCCATCTCCCGGGCCGGCGGCACGCCGCTGGCCGTCGCAACCAAGTCCGCGAACGGCGCGGCGACCATCCTCGGGGCTATCTACCTCAAGGACATCGTGAAGACGGGACTCGCCGACCGCTTCGCGGACATGCGCAGGATGGGCATCCGCACCGTCATGATCACGGGCGACAACCCGATCACGGCGCAGGCGATCGCGACCGAAGCCGGAGTCGACGACTTCCTCGCCGAAGCGACCCCCGAAGACAAGCTGGCTCTGATCCGCAAGGAGCAGGAGGGCGGAAACCTGGTCGCGATGACCGGCGACGGCACGAACGACGCTCCGGCGCTCGCTCAGGCCGACGTCGGTGTGGCCATGAACACGGGAACGTCGGCGGCGAAAGAGGCCGGCAACATGGTCGACCTCGACTCCGACCCGACCAAGCTGATCGACATCGTCAGCATCGGCAAGCAGTTGCTGATCACGCGCGGCGCGCTCACCACGTTCTCCATCGCCAACGACGTCGCGAAGTACTTCGCGATCATCCCGGCGATGTTCGTTGGAGTGTTCCCCGGCCTCCAGGCGATCAACATCATGCAGTTGCATTCGCCGTCGTCGGCCATCCTGTCGGCGATCATCTTCAACGCGCTCATCATCGTCGTCCTGATCCCGCTCGCCCTCCGCGGCGTGCGCTACCGGCCGGCATCCGCATCCCTGCTGTTGCGCAGCAACCTGCTGATCTACGGCCTCGGCGGGATCATCGCCCCCTTCATCGGAATCAAGCTGATCGACCTTCTGGTCAGCCTGATCCCCGGATTCTAGAAATCGGAACGGAAGACATCATGAACGCGTCACTTCGCGGAACCGGTCGCCAATTCTGGGTCGCACTCCGGGCTTTGGCTCTCCTCACCGTCGCCCTCGGCATCGTCTACCCGCTCGTCATCACCGGGATCGGCCAGCTCGCATTGCCGGCCCAAGCCAACGGCTCGGCGATCACGAACCAGGGAGAGGTCGTCGGTTCCAGCCTGATCGGCCAGTCGTTCACCGACAAGAAGGGCAACCCGTTGCCCCAGTGGTTCCAGTCCCGGCCGTCCGCGGCAGGGACCGGGTACGACGCCGGAGCATCCAGCGGAAGCAACTGGGGCCCGAACAATCCCGACCTCCTGAAGGCCATCCAGCAGCGCACTCAGACGATCGAGAGGGTCGACGGGGTCAGCGCCGGCCAGATCCCCGCCGAAGCGCTGACTGCCTCCGGATCCGGACTGGATCCGCACATCTCACCCGCCTATGCGCTGCTCCAGGTGGATGCCGTCGCCAAGGCACGGGGGATCAGCGCCGACTCGGTGCGTGCGCTGGTCGACAGTCACACCCAGCAGCGCGACCTCGGCTACCTGGGCGAGCCCACCGTCAACGTCCTGCAGCTGAACATCGCCCTGGCGGCGATGGACCCCGACGGTAACAAGTAGGGCGCGAGAGGATGGCGACTCGGGGCCGGCTTCGGGTGCTGCTGGGAGCAGCACCCGGGGTCGGCAAGACCTACCTGATGCTCGAAGAGGGGCATCGCCTGCACGACCTGGGCAAGGATCTGGTGGTCGCGGTCGTGGAGACGCACGAGCGCGAGGCCACCGCGGCCCTCCTGGATGGCCTCGAACTCGTCCCCCGGAAGACGGTCGAGCACCGCGGCATCACGCTGACGGAGATGGACCTCGACGCCGTCATCGCACGCAAGCCCCAGATCGCCCTGGTGGACGAACTCGCTCACACCAACGCACCCGGGTCCGCCAATGCGAAGCGCTGGCAGGATGTCGAGGCGATCCTCGCCGCCGGCATCGATGTGATCTCGACCGTCAACGTCCAGCACATCGAATCGCTCAATGACGTCGTCGAACAGATCACGGGAGTCCCGCAGCGGGAGACCATCCCCGACTCTGTCGTCCGCAGCGCCGACCAGGTCGAGGTCGTCGACCTGACCCCGCAATCGCTCCGCGACCGTCTGGCGGAGGGGCAGGTCTACCCGGCCACCCGCATCGACGCCGCCCTCTCGAACTACTTCCGTCTCGGCAACCTCACCGCGTTGCGGGAGCTCACTCTGGTGTGGCTGGCCGACGAGGTCGACAACTCACTGCAGCGCTACCGCGCCGAGCACGGCATCGAGGAGAAGTGGGAGGCGCGCGAACGCGTGGTCGTCGCGTTGACCGGCGGCCCGGAAGGGGAGACCCTCCTTCGTCGCGGGGCGCGCGTGGCTGCGCGTTCCGGCAGCGGCGAGCTCCTCGCCGTGCACGTCGCGAGCCAGGACGGGCTCCTGGAGGCCGACCCGGCGTCGCTTGCCGCACAGCGCAAGCTGGTCGAGGAACTCGGCGGCAGCTACCACCAGGTCGTCGGCACCGACATCCCGGAGGCGCTCGTCGCCTTCGCGCGGGCCAGCAACGCGACCCAACTGGTCATCGGGGTCTCCCGTCGAAGCAGGCTCACCGCGTTCCTCACCGGGTCGGGGGTCGGCGCCACGGTCGTCCGGGCATCCGGCGACATCGACGTGCACATCGTCACGCACGCGTCCGCCGGCGGCCGGAACCTGCCGAAGTTCCGTCGCACCGGCGCTCTGGGGGTGCGGCGGCAGGTGTACGGGTTCGCGCTCGCCCTCATCGCCGGCCCCCTCCTCACGTTGCTGTTCAGCCAGATCCGGAGCAGTGACTCCCTCACCGCCGAAGCGCTGAGCTACCAGCTGCTGGTCGTCGTCGTGGCGCTCGTCGGCGGGATCTGGCCGGCGTTGTTCGCTGCAGTGCTCTCCGGCCTGACGCTCGACTTCGTGTTCGTCAGCCCGTACAACACCCTCACGATCGGTCGGCCGACGCATCTGATCGCGTTGGGCCTGTACATCGTCATCGCCGTGCTGGTCAGCGTCGTCGTCGACCAGTCGGCGCGCCGGACACGGAGCGCCGCACGGGCGGCGGCGGAATCCGAACTCCTCGTCACGATCGCCGGCAGCGTCATCCGGAGCGGAGACGCCGTCCAGTCGCTGGTCTCCCGATCGCGCGAGGCGTTCGGGCTGCAGGCGGTCCGGTTCACGGCCGACGAAGGCCGGGTCGAGAGCGTCGACGGTGAGATCCCGCCGGATGCGCAGCCCACCCGCATCCCGGTGGGCACACGGGGATCGCTCGAACTCTACGGCGACGATCTGCAAGCGGCGGATCGCCGGCTGCTCTCGGTCATCGTCACTCAGCTCGAGGCTGCGCTCGAGCACGCCGACCTGAGCACCGCGGCACAGGAGGTGGGGCCGTTGGAGGCGACGGACAAGGTCCGTACTGCACTGCTGGCCGCGGTCGGGCACGACCTGCGCCGCCCTCTGGCGGCGACGACCGCCGCGGTGACGAGTCTCCGATCCGCCGGCAGCCGTCTCTCGGCGAGAGACAAGGACGACCTCCTGGATACCGCCGAGGTCGGCCTCCGCGACCTCGCCGACCTCCTGACGAACCTCCTGGACGTGAGCCGCGTGCAGGCCGGAGTGCTTGCGGTCTCGCTGCAGCCGGTGGAGCTGGAGGATCTGATCCCCCCGGTCCTCGATGAGCTGTCGGTGAAGCCCGCGGAGGTCGTCATCGACGTCTCCGACACGCTCCCCCCTGTCGCGGCCGACCCGGTCCTGCTTCGGCGAGCGCTCGTCAACGTGCTCAGCAACGCACTGCGATACTCACCGGAGGGACAGCCTCCCCGGGTGAGTGCGAGCACCTTCGGCGGGCACGTGGAACTCCGGGTCTCCGACCATGGCCCCGGCGTGCCCGACGACCGCAAAGAGGAGATCTTCCATCCATTCCAGCGGACGGGAGACACGGACAACAGTGCAGGCATCGGCCTCGGGCTCGCGCTGACGAAGGGGTTCGTCGAGGGGATGGGCGGCACGCTCGCCGCCGAGGACACCCCCGCTGGCGGCCTCACGATGGTGCTCGCACTCCCCGTCGACGACAGCGGGCGCGCGGGCGATACGGAGACCGCCCGTCAGGCCGCAGGTCCTCCGGCCGACGCTGCACAGGACGCCTGAGATGAAACTCGTCGTCGCCGACGATGATCCGCAGATGCTCGGTGCTCTGCGCATCATGTTGAGCGCGCACGGCTACAGCGTCTCGCTGGCGCGCAACGGCAAGGAAGCGCTCGACCTCATCGTGGAAGTGCATCCCGACCTCGTGATGCTCGACCTCGGAATGCCGGTGTTGAGCGGCCTCGACGTCATCAAGGCGATCCGCGGCTGGAGCACGGTGCCCATCCTGGTGGTCTCCGGGCGCGTCGACTCCTCGGACAAGGTCGGCGCGCTGGATGCCGGCGCCGACGACTATGTCGCCAAGCCCTTCTCCGCGGACGAGCTGCTCGCTCGGATCCGGGCGCTCACCCGCCGCGCGTCCGGCGCCGCCGACGCACCCGTCGTACGGTTCGGCGACGTGTCCGTCGACCTCGGGAACAAGATCGTCCTGATCCGGACAGCGCAGGGCGAACGGCCGGTGCGGCTCACTCCTACTGAGTGGCAGATCCTCGAGCTGCTGCTCCGCAATCCGCGCAAGCTGATCACGCAGCGATCCATTCTGTCCGACATCCGCGGACCACAGCACGTGGGCGACTCCGGCTACCTGCGCCTGTACATCGCTCAGCTCCGCAAGAAGCTCGAACCCGACCCCACCCGACCGCAATTCCTCCTCACCGAACCGGGGATGGGCTACCGCTTCCAGCCAGACCCGGGGCAGGAAAGCGATACCTGAACTCGCTCGGAATGACATCGCTCGCCTACGGGCCGTAGGAGGGTCGATCGAGCAGGGGAGTGAACGGCCACAAGGCTCACCGTTCTGCGGTCTCTTCGCGTTCCCGTCGCGTCCGTGCCCGAGGGGCCACGACGACAGCAGAGCACCAGACGAGGAGCAACAGGGCGACGATCCCGATCCCGACGACGGTGAGATCGACCCCGCGCACCCAGCTCCACATCGCCCCTTCGAGACCCAACTCGCCGCCGAGGAGGTTGATCAACTGGATCGTGCCGACGATCAGCGCCATGCTGACAGAAAGAGCCGTCACCGTCAGGTTGTAGCGCGATCGCCTTCGGGGCGCGCCGGATGCCCAACTGTAGGCGAACCGCATCAGAACGCCGTCCGACGTGTCGAGGAGCGACATCCCGGCGGCGAAGAGCAGAGGGAGTGCCAGCACGGTGTACCAAGCCACCCCAGCCGCAGAGCTCGTGGCAGCGATGGCGAGGAGCCCGATCTCTGTTGCCGTGTCGAACCCGAGCCCGAACAGCACTCCGAGCGGATACATCTGTCCGGGGCGCCGGATGGACGAGACGGCCCGGCCGAAGAGCCGTACCAGCGGGCCGCCCGGGCGCACATCCTCTGCCGAGCCGGTGCGGTCGCTGCGTAGGCCGGACAGGAGCGAGAACAGGTTCACACCGGCGATCGCGTAGAGGAACACCGCCGACACGCTCGTTCCCACGATGCCGGTGATCTGGTGAAGCGGCGAGTTCTCCTCGGTGACGGGTCCGACCAACACCCGAGCTCCGAGGGTGAGAGCGAGGATAAGGCCGAGAACGACGCTCGAGTGGCCCAGCGAGAACCAGAACCCGACCGATATAGGACTGCGGCTGTCGTTGACGAGCTTCCGGGTGGTGTTGTCGATGGCCGCGATGTGGTCCGCATCGAAGGCGTGACGCAGGCCGAGGGTGTACGCCGTGAGGCCCAGTCCCAGAACGGTGGGCCTGACGGCTGCCCCCGTGGTACCGAGAAGCAGGGCAAGGCCGCCGACGTGGAGCACGAGGATCACCGCGCCCATCCCGAGGACGGGCCAGAGGAGCGCGCGGCCGACGGCCCCGGCACTCCTCGCGTCAGACGACATCGACGTAGATGACCTCGACCGCGTTGTTTCCGTATCCGAGACGGTTCCAGAGCGGCACCTCGGGCTGGCCGTTCCCTGCAGCGTCGGTCGCCTTGACCCGCAGGGTGTGCCGCCCTACGTCGACCGCATCCCAGTCGAAGGTCCACTCCTGCCAGTGATACGGGCCGGACGGCGGCGCCAGGGTCGCCGGGAACCATTCGCCGGCACCGGTGAGACTCACCTCGACCCGGGCGATGGCACCGCTGCCGGACCACGCCTTGCCGCGGACCGTGCAGGTGCCCGCCGGGATGGTGGATCCTGCGGCAGGGGCGGTGATCCGCGCTCGGACCCGCATGAGGTCGACAGGCTCGGGCGGCCGGTCGGCCCATTCGTACATGTAATGGCCGGTTTGGAACTCACCGGTCAACGTCTCCGTCAGCACGTCGATCCGGCTGAGCCACTTCACCGATGCAACGGCGTACCAGTGCGGCACGATCAGGCGGAAGGGCGCCCCGTGGTCGCGACCGAGCGGCTCCCCGTTCATCTCATAGGCGATGAGGATGTCGGAACCGGGATCGGCGGCAAGGGCGAGGGGCAGCGCACGGACGAAGCTCAGATCCTCTCTGTTCGTATCAGCGAGGACCGGTTTGAGGTGGTAGGCGCCGTGGTCGGCGCCGGTAAAGCGGACGTCGATGCCCTCGGCGCTCGGTTCGGCTTGCGCGAGCACGTCATGGAGGAGGGCGCCCTTCCAGCGGGCGGTGGAGACGGCGTAGTCGCCCCAGGGTTCGCCGGTCGGCAACGGGCGCATCTGGAGGCGGCCGTTGCCTGCGCACTCCAGCGTCACGGCACGCTCGTGGGAAGGCAGCGCCCGCAGGTCGTCGAGTGTGAGGGTGAGGGGCCGGGCGACCGCGCCGCCCACCTGGAGGGTCCCGTCGTGCTCGGGCAGCGGGAAGTTGCTCCGGACATAGTGGAGGTCGGTTGGCGTGATCTCGCCGACCAGTGCTTCGGGTGGCGCCTCGGCGTTGTACGGTGCCGGGTTGATCAGTTGAAGCCCCGCGCGCGTGTCGCGCAGGTCGGCGCTGGTATCCATCGCTTGTCTCCTCTTTAACCGGGTCGAATGCTGTTCAGTAGTCGGAGTCGCGGAAGTCGGGTTCGCGGTCGTCATTGAAGGCGCCGATGCCTTCGACACGATCGGGATGCACGGCCGAGCGCCAGTGGGCGTCCATCATGATCGCGATGGCTTGCTCCACCGGCTGCCCTTCCCCGAGTTGGACGGCGCGCTTGACGGCTTGGACGGCGGTCGGCGAATTGCTTGCGATCTTCTCCGCGATGCGAAGGGCGGCATCGAGCAACTGGTCCGCCGGGTGGAGCTCGTTGACCATGCCGAGCCGGTGAGCCTCGATCGCGGTGATCGGGTCTCCGGTCAGGAGCATCTGCATGGCGCGCCCGGGCCCGACCAGCCGGGGGAGGAAGACCGGCGATCCGCCGCCGGCGGAGAGGCCGAGCATCGCCTCGGGCTGCCCGAACGTGGCACCCTCTGACGCGATGATGAAGTCGCAGCTCTGCGCGAGCTCACACCCGCCTCCGTAGGCGATGCCGTTCACCGCGGCGAAGATCGGCTTGCGCAGCTGGCGCACCGTGTAGAGGGTGCGGTCGAAGTCCTGCCGTTGGCGCAGCCAGCCCTCTTTTGTCATCTTGTTGCGTTGCCGCAGGTCGCTGCCGACAGAGAACGCCCGATCCCCGGCGCCGGTGAGTACGACCACCCGGACAGCCGTCCGCACGGCGATGTCCTCGACGGCCTGCGTGAGACGCGCACCCATCTCGGTGGTGATGGCGTTATCGGCGTGCGGGCGGTTCAGCGTGATGACGGCGATCCGCCCGTCGTGCCGGTAGTCGACGAGGACGGACGATTCGGGTTCTTGAGCGTCAGCGGGCGGCCGCGGGAAGTCGAGCAGCTTCCAGCGCTCTGTACCGGTCGAGGTCTCGGTCATGAGGTGTTCTCCTCGCAGGGTCGGGTCAGGAAAGGTCGGCCAGCCACCGCATCGCGGACAGGCTGGGCGCGAAGCAGTACTCGCCACCGCGTGTGACCACGAACGGAGGGATGTCCGTGAGCCGCCGGCGAATGGGGCGATTCGGGATGGTGAAGTCGCTGGAACCGCGCGGCGAGCCGACGATCGGGTCCGCCTCATTCGGCGCCCCGATGAAGATGCCGTCGTTCAGCCACTGGGTCTTCACGAACTCGAACTGTCTCTTGATGTGCGCACCCGCGAACACGAAGATGATGCCGCGGTCCGCTCCGTCATCCTCGAGCACACCCTCCGGCAGCTCGGGCCCATAGCTCGTGCCTCGCCGGATCATCCGATGGAGGCGGACATCCACGCTGCCGTCACCGTCGAGAGCGTCGCGCGGGTTCGCGCGGCGGGCATGGGCGCCCACGGGGCATTTGAAGCCGCGCGGATCGTCCCCGTAGGTGAAGTGGTTGTGGCGTGACGGGTCTGCGCCGAGCTGCTCGTCGTCGTGATCCGGGGAGAGGGCGAGGGGCGCTCCTCCCTGCCAGCGTCCGACCATCTTCGCGCCGAGCAGCGCCTCGTCCGCGCGGTTCGAGGCCCGCGAGCGGAGGTACTGACGGTAGGCCGCCACCTTGGTGCGCAGCTTCCGGAAGACCACGTACGTCCCGTTCCGGCCGAGGACGTCCGGGCTCGGCATCGGCGGCAATTCGCCCGTCTCGTCCGGGTAACCGAGGACGATCTCGCCCGCCTTGAGGGGGGCCTCGAGCGGATTGGCCGATGGTCGGCCGCTGCCCTCCACGGTGGGCTGCCCGATGCCGTCCTTGAAGCCGAAGGAGGTGCGTCCGGTCGGCAGTTGATAGCAGTCCTGCCGCCAGACGACGGCGATGCCGGGCAGTTCCTGGTGTGCGCGTCGCGCCTTCTCGACGACAGACTGCAGATGATCGAGGTCTGGTGCGAGCACGGCGATGGCGATATGGACATCGGCTGTGCCGAGCGGCTTCTCCCAATTCTCGGGGCTGCTCTCTCCTACGTCTCCCAGGTGAGCCGCACGTGCCGCCATCCCCTCGCGAAACTCGGGTGCGAAAGTGTCAAGGGACTCCTGAGGAACGCCGAGCGCCTCGAGCCCGTAGTAAGTGAAGGCGACCGTGATCCAGGCGTCCTGTCGTGGATCGTTCGACGGCACTCCTGCGTCCACCAGCGGCACGAGCCGGCGGACGAGTTCTCTGCCGGCGGCGCGGTCGTCGACGCGCAGCAACAGGTACGTGCCGACGTACGGGGAGGGCCGCTCGTGAAGTGCACCGCTCTGGATGTCGTCGAGTTCGAGCGCGATGTCCGTCGTGTCGGCCATCAGTGATGCTCCGGCGGTTCCGGTGGCTCCGGGTTCGGGGGCGAGAGATACGGGAAGGCCATCGATGCCGGGCGGGAGGACGCGTCCACTCCGTCGCGGATGGTGGGACCGTTGCCGGCGTTGATGAAGGTCGTGAAGAACGTGTCCATCATGTCGTCGTTGACAGCGCGGCCCCCCGCGGTCTCGTGGGACCGGCCCTCCCGTGTGGAGAGTTCGATCTCGAGGAAGGAGCCGTGCTCCTGGTAAGGCTTCGTGACGTCCACGACGAGGTAGTCGGCGAGCACCAGCTCGGTCAGGGGATGGGTGCCGCCGTCGAGTGGCCAGTCGACCGCGTCGTCCAGCCCGTCCCAGAAGGCGAGGTTGGCGTTCAGCCGAGCCCGGTAGGCGCCGGCGTAGCCGTCCTCAAGGTGGAAGCCGTCCTCCATGTTGTACAGGTCGCGGATCTCGAGATCACGATTGACCTGATCGAACTGCTTGGGTCCGAGGAGCAGGTTCTTCACCTCCGGGCGCCCCACGCGCTCGATGCGTACGTTGAACACGCCCCGGGTGAGGGTCTCCGCGATCACGCCGACAAGCGTCGCATCCCCCAGGAGAGCCGTCTCGATCTCCAGCACCAGGCCGAGCACGTTCTTACCGTCGAGGAAGATCGCGCCCGGGTCGGTGAAGGCGAGCCGGCCGGTGGCGACGGTCTTGAGCGCGGCGGGCGCATCGAGGATGAACGGATCCCACCGCGGGCCGGCGAACACGCGAACCCCGCCTCCGGACCCACCGTTCTCGTCGTTCACGACAAACGGCACCACATCGCCTGCCGGGGTGGTGACGCTGCCCTCCTGGCTGAACGAATCGCCGGCCGACCGGTCGGGCGGCGAGAACACGCAGTCGAACCGAAACTCCCGCTCGCCGGGCACGAGAGGTACAGCGCCGTCGTCGGCGACGCCCAGCGGACGCACCCGGAAGCGGTAGACGAGTCCCTCGGAGAAGGCGTTGGACACCTTCGCGAAGGGCAGGGTGTTCATGATCAAGACCAGTCGCCCCGGGCGTTCGGGGCTGGGGAACGCGTAGACGTCGGTGATGTCAGCGATCGGGTTGCCCAGTGCCCGCGGCCCGGAGATGTGATCGGACATCCCCGTCAGTCCCCGGCCTCGTCGAGCAGGGGTTGCAGGGCCGGATGTTCGAGCGCGGCCCCGGCGTCCGGATGATCCAGGACGCGCTGGAACGCCGCGTTCACCCGCTGAGCCTTCCGGATCTCCTTCACCGTTCCCGGGTAGTTGCGGGCGTAGGCCGCTGCGCGCTGCTGAGCACCGAGGATGAACGCCTTCTCCGTGGCCAGATCGGGGAGGCCGTCATAGCCCTCGGTGTGGCGGAAGACGAGGTCGAACAGGGCGAGCGTTGGACCGGAGTTGAAGAAGTCGTCCATGTAGGCGTCCCAGGGGCCGTCGAAACTGGTGATGAAAGCCAGCCGTGTGTCGTCGTCGAACAGCACGAACCGCGCCTCGTGGATGGTGGATACGGCCATCCCGTAGTCGCCTGGTCGGTATCCCTCCGTCTGCTGCAGGTCTTCCAGCGCGGTACGAAGCGACTCGCTCTCGCCCGGCTTCACCCGGAAGAACAGGCTGAACTCGCTCGTGGGGCCAACGCTTCTGCCCGGCTCCTGGGACTCCGATTCGGAAGCGGCCATGTGTTGCTCCTGTTATCTGCAGCGCTCCCCCGGAGTTCGATGTCGGGACAGTGCACTGCCTTGTCTGTCCCGGTGGCCGCATGATGCACCCGCGGCGACCGGCTCGGCTAGAGGGAGCCACAGGGGATTCTGCAGGAGCCGGGACATCCGCATGGGCGAGAGCGTTCAGCGCCAGCTTCGGGCCGTCTGAATTGGTCTCTAGTGCGGCGCGACACTTCGGAACTACGGTGCGGGTGGCTGCGGCGACCATCGCAGCGACGGAGACGGCCGGCGGTCCGGCTGGTTTTAAGGAGAACGACCATGGCTGATCAGCCGTATGTGGCGCTCGCTGCCCAGTACGCGAGCGAAGAGGAAGCGGTGGCGGATTTCGATGCCCTGCATGCGCACTTCAAGGAGGCGGGGAAGCACGCTTCATTCGATGCGGCGGTGGTGAGACGCGATAAGGAGGGCAACGTCGAAATCCCGAAGCGCGAGGACGGGGATAAGCACCACGGTGGGCGGAAGGGGCTCGCCATCGGGTTGGCCGGCGGGCTCGTCGTCGCGTTGTTCCCTGCGGTGGCGTTGGGTGGCGCCTTGCTGCTCGGAGGTGGCGCCGGCGCGGGTATCGGCGCGCTGGCAGGGCACATCTCCAAGAAGTCGTCGGCCGAGGATCTCAAAGCCATCAGCGAGACGCTGCATGCGGGGAGCGCGGGAATCGTCGTCGTGGTCTCCCCGGCGGACGCCGATCAGATTCAGAGTCTGCTCAGCCACGCGACAGGCGTCACCCGCAAGGAGATCGCCGTCGATGACGAGAAGCTCGACAACGAAGTGCAGGACGCCGCCGAATAGCGACGCGCGCAACGTGGCGTGATGGACGACCTCAGGAGGCCCGGCCGCGGGACTGGTCCGCGGGTTCGAGCGGCCGCAGTCGCTGCCGCGGCCGCCCTCGCTCTTGTGACGGCCGCTCTGGTCGGCTGCTCGGGCGACCTCAGCGCGGTGGACCGTGCCCAGGCACAGGTGTCCACGAAGGAGAAGGCGGCCAACGAGGCCAAGGCTGCGGCGACGACCGCCTCCGACACGTTCTGCCGATCGAGTAAGACCTACATCCAGGCACTCGACCGGTACGGTGACGTCCTCACCCAGACCGCCCCGACCGTCGGAGATGTGAAGGATGCGGGCGCCGATCTCGCCAAGCCGCGAGACGCCGCCTTCGACGACGCAGAAGCGGCCGTTCAGGCCCACAAAGACTGGGTGACGGCCCAGAACGAGCTCACCGACGCTCGAGCAGCGCTGGAGCAGGCCAAGGCCGGGCCATCCGGGTCTCCGACCGTCACAGCGACGCCCCACGCAACGGCGACGCCACTTGTCCCCAGCGCCACTGTCGACCGGGTGAAGCAGGCCGACTCCGAGTTCTCCTCCGCACAGGCCGCGATCACCGACCAGACCACGCTCGCAGCCGCGTCCGAGCAGTTCAACAGCGCCGCTGTCGCGCTCGAGTTCTCCTGGCTGCGGCTTTTCGCCGATGCCGGCTGCGTTCCCGACGAGAAGGCACAGGAGGCCGAGGCTGCCGTCAGCACGTATGTGGCGACGCTGCAGCAGGGCCTGACGACCGCCGGTTACTACCAGGGAGCGATCGACGGGGTGTACGGTCCGCAGACCGTTGCAGCGGTCCAGGAACTCCAAAAGGCGAGCGGTCTGCCTGTCACCGGCGCGATGGACAAGGCGACCACCGCCGCACTGGACGCGAAACTGGTCGGACTCGGCGGCGCTGCTGCCAAGGAGAGCGCGGCAACGACCGCCGCGCTCCAGCAGACGCTCAAGCTTGCCGGCTTCTGGGACGGACCCGTCGACGGACAATGGACGCCCGCACTCACGGAAGCACTGAAGGCGTTCCAGACGCACCTGGGCGTCTCGCCGACAGGAACGGTGGACGCGGCCACCCTTGCCGCCTTCGAGAAAGCGATCTCGCAGGCCAAGCAGCCACCCGTCGCTCCCAGCCCAACACCGGCCCCGTCCACTTGAAGAAGCGCCTCGATCCCGCTCCCCAGGCAGTCGGCGCCCGAACCCGGTGCGCGGTTGAGGTCACACCGACGCCGTGCGGATTCGAACCTCCCGCTCCATGCGCTTCTCGTGCCGCTCGCGGCCCTTGACCGCCTCGAGCTCGCGGCTCTTCGGTGGTGCGTTGGTGACCAGCTGGTCGAGCATCCGCCGGGTGGCGTCGGCGATCTCGTCGATCGCCTGCTCGAACGCGGCGGCGTTCGCCCGGGACGGGTGGGTGGATCCGCTGACCTTGCGGACGAACTGGAGGGCGGCCTCCCGCACCTCGTCGTTCGTGGTCGGCGGTTCGAAGTTGTGAAGGCAGCGGATGTTGCGGCACATGACACTGACGGTATTACCGCAGGGCGGGGTGGCGCACCCCCGACAGCCCACCGATAGGCTGGGCGCGTGCTTCTCTCCGATCGTGACATCAAGGCCGAGCTGGGCTCCGGGCGGATCGCGCTGGAGCCGTTCGAGCCCGAGATGGTCCAGCCGTCGAGCGTCGATGTGCGGCTCGACCGGTTCTTCCGGCTCTTCGACAACCACAAGTACCCGTTCATCGACCCGGCGGAAGACCAGCCGGAACTGACGCGGTTCGTCGAGGTGGATGCGGACCAGCCGTTTATCCTGCACCCGGGCGAGTTCGTGCTCGGGTCGACCTTCGAGTTGGTCAGCCTGCCGGACGACGTCGCCGCGCGACTCGAGGGCAAGAGCTCGCTCGGCCGGCTGGGACTGCTCACCCACTCCACCGCCGGATTCATCGACCCGGGGTTCTCCGGTCACGTGACCCTGGAACTCAGCAACGTTGCGACGCTGCCGATCAAGCTGTGGCCGGGAATGAAGATCGGTCAGATGTGCTTCTTCCGACTGTCGTCGGCGGCCGAGCGGCCGTACGGATCGGCGGAGTACTCCTCTCGCTACCAAGGGCAGCGTGGCCCGACGGCATCCCGTTCGTACCTGAACTTCCACCGCACCGACGTCTCCACCACAGAAGCGGGTCGCCCCGCCTGAGCCGAGCCGTCCGACCGAGAGGGGCACCATGAGCGAGACCACCGACCAGGCGTTCGCGCGGGCCCTGATCAGCACCGGTCCGATGGAGCACAACCCGCAGAGGATGCAGCTGTTCGGCCGGCTTGTCGGTAGCTGGACGGCGGAGGTCCGGCTCGTCGACGAGGCGACCGGCACCTGGAGTGAGTCGGTGAACGAGTGGATCTTCGCATACACGCTCGGCGGCCGCGCCGTGCAGGACGTCCTGGTCATCCGGGACGAGACCGACCCGGAGGGTGTGCGCGGGCGCGGGTCGACAGTCCGCGTCTACGACACGACGCTGGGTGCGTGGCGGGTCAGCTGGTTCGGTGCCGAAGCCGGCGATTTCTGCACCCTCGTCGCGACCCCGTACCGGCGCGACGGGATCCGGCAGGACGGCACCCAGACCGACGGACGCCCCATCCGCTGGAACTTCTCCAACATCACGGACGAGTCGTTCGAGTGGGACGGCTGGGTATCCGATGATGAGGGCCGCACCTGGTGGCTGGAGCAGCACATCGACGCCACCCGCACGGGGTGAGAAGCCCGCGGTGTTCGACGACTTCGACGCCCCGGAGCTCGACCGCGCGGTCTGGCTTCCGCACTACCTTCCCGGGTGGAGTTCGCTCGCCGAAACGCGCGCGACGTACCTGATCGACGACTCCCGGCTCGAGTTGAGCATCCCGCCGGAGCAGGGGCTGTGGTGCGCGGGCGACCACGAGCCGCCGTTGCGGGTGTCCGGGGTGCAGACCGGCAACTTCTCGGGGCCGGTCGGCTCGACGGTCGGGCAGCAGCCGTACCGGGAGGGCGTCCTTGTCCGAGAGGCGCAGGAGGAGTTCCGCGGCTGCCTGGTCGACCGGGGCACCGTCGGGATGCGCGCATCCCTCTACCTCAGCGCTCGATCGATGGCGTCCCTGTGGCTGGTCGGTTTCGAGGACGCGCCACAACGCAGTGGCGAGTTGTGCGTGATGGAGGTGTTCGGCCGCGACCTCCACGATGGCCAGGCGCTCGTCGGGATGGGATTCCACGCCTTCCGCGACCCTCGTCTGGTTGAAGACTTCGAGCAGGTTCCGCTGGCGATCGACGCCACAGAGCCGCACGCCTACGAAGCGCACTGGGACGGCGACCAGGCGACCTTCCGCGTCGACGGGCGGGTGGTCCGGATGCTGGACGCGCCGCCGCAGTATCCGCTGCAGCTCATGCTCGCGGTGTTCGACTTTCCGGAGTGGCCGGACGCACGGGATCCCGAGCGTGCCTTCGTCCCGACCCTCGCGGTCGATCGGGTCTGGGCGAACTGACTCGCCGGGCGAGCGGATACCCCTCCCGGCATACGTCGGAAGAGTTATCCACAGTCAATTACACAGGTGGAAAATAGTGAGTCCGACTCACAGCTGACCCGAAGCTTCGAGACTGTCGTCGGCGTAGAGCGCGGGGAGCTGGAGGGTCAGCCAGGGGCTGAATGCCCACGGAGTCGCCTCCACGGAGGAGAGCAGGGCTCGCGGGTCGGCCCAAGTCCATTCGACGACCTCGCCCGGCGATGGGTCGAGCTCGCCGACGACGGTTGCGGTGTACACCGGGCAGACCTCGTACTCGACAATCCCGGCCGCGTCGACGGCGCGGTAGCGGAAGTCCGGAAGAACCGGTGTCAGGTTGTCGATCCGGGCGCCGAGCTCGTCCGCCGCGCGCCGGCGCACGGCATCGTCGATGGCCTCGCCCGGGCCCGGGTGCCCGCAGAACGAGTTCGTCCAGACCCCGGGCCACGTCGCCTTGCTCAGTGCCCGGCGGGTGACGAGGATGCGTCCCTCCCCGTCGAAGAGGTGGCAGGAGAAGGCGAGGTGGAGCGGAGTGTCCGTCGTGTGGACCGTCGCCTTGTCCGCCGTTCCGATGGGGGTGCCGTCCTCGGCGAGCAGCACGACCTCTTCGCGGGGTGGCGTCATGCGTCCATACTAGGCGCGCCGTCTGAGGGCGACTCCTGCTGCCCGGCGGGACGCCAGCCGAGGTTGCGGGCCATCGCCTCCAGCGTCGCCATCGTCACGGCGTAGTCGCCCTCGGAGATGCCGCTGGCGAGTGCGGCGCGGACCGTCTGAACGCGCTCGAACGCACGATCGTGTGCGGCCCGGCCTTCGTCGGTCAGCGTCGCGCGGTCGCCGTCGAACCAGACCCAGCCGCGCTCGACGAACTCGGCGAGGACGCGGTGCCCGCGCCGGTGGCCGCGGGGGCCGCGCTGGCCGCGATTGCCGCGGTGGCCGCGATTGCCGGCGTCACCGCCGGGGAAGGGGCCGTAGCCGTACCCGCCCGGGAACGGGCGTCCGGGAAAAGCGCCGTAGGCGTGTCCGCCGGGGAAGGGTCCGTAGCCGTGGCCGCCGAACGGACCGACCGGGTGACCGCCGCGCACTACGCCGAAGGCGAAGCCGCGGTCGAACCCGCGGACGTACCCGCGTTCGAACACCTGCTCGAAGCCACCCGGTCCGCCGTGGTGGTGTCCGTGTGCGTCGTCGTGCTCGCGACCCTCAGGGGAGTGCCCGTGAGTGTCGGCGTGGGGGTGCTCGTGCGCGTCGGGACGCGGACGCTCGCCCTCCCGCGGGCTCGGCTGCTCGTCGCGGGGCTCCTGGCTGCGCCAGCCCGGGTGCGCGCCGCGACGGTGTCCGTCAGTGAACGCGTTGCGGCGGTCGTGACCGGGCTGGCGTCCCGCGCCCTGGCCGCCGTCGCCGTGGGGCAGGCGCTCGGCCAGCTCCTCGGCGGTTGCTGGGCCGTCCGCCAGAGTGTGGAGGATGCGCCAGCCTCCGCGGCGCAGCCCGAGGTCGGCGAGTGCCTCGCGCATCCGCTCGTGCAGTCGTCCTTCGATCACGCCGAACCAGTATCCGGGCGGCGTCTGTGCTGAGTCGTCGATGTTCGTCATCGCGGCTCTCCTTCCGTTTGTATGTACTGTTACAAGTAAATGTATACTTACATGCATGAACGACGATCGTCAAGACGAATCCGCAGTTCCGCCAGAAGCGGACATCGTGGCGATGGTCGAACACGCACTCCTCGCCGTGCGGCGCGACCAGTCCCGTCGGCGCCCGCCCTGGGCCGACGGGATGCAGCACGGCCACGGACACGGACACCACGGCGAGCATTGGGGCGGCGGTCCTTTCGGGGCCGGCCCCTGGGGGCCCGGTCGCCCGGGGGGTGACGCCCGCGCGACGCCGACGGAGGGCGACTCGGTTCGGGATGCGTCAGGTCGCGTCGACTGGAGCGCTCAGCCCAACGGGATGCCGTTCGGCGACTCGGCGCGCCCCGGCCCCGGCCGTCGTGGTCGTGACGGATCGCTCGGACGCTTCGCGCGCGTCCGCATGCTGGAGGCGCTGGAGGCAGCCGATGCGGACGGTCGCAGCCTCTCCGTCAGCGGCGTCGCCGCCGCGATCGGGGTCGACCAGCCGCGCGCCAGCCGCCTGGTGCAGGAGGGGGTCGAGCGTGGGCTGGTGCGTCGCATCCCCGACCCGTCCGATGCGCGCCGCGCGCTCATCCAGCTGACCACCGCCGGCCGTGCGCAGCTCGAGGAGCTCCGCACCCACCGCCGTTCCGCCGTCGAGACCGCCCTCTCGGCCTTCACGCCCGAGGAGGCGCGTACCTTCGCCGACCTCTTCGACCGCTTCGTGCGCGCCTGGCCCCGCCCCACCCCGGACCCCGCCGACCCCGTCTGATCCCGCTGCCCTCGCTCTACCGCACATTCGTGCCGAATGTGCGGTATCCCCGCGCCATAACGCCAATTCGGCACGAATCGCGATGAGTCGCCGTCCGCACCCCAGAAGATTTGGCGGAAATCGTGGGAAAGAGCGCGTCAGAACCGCGAATTGGCGCAAATCATCGCGAGGAAACCGCGGCGCGCGTCGCCGGAGTGACGATTTGGCGCAAATCGTCACAGGAACAGACGACGACCCGAAGCCGAACGAACCTCAGGCGGTGCGGCGCGGCGCCCGAACCGGGAGCAGCAGCCCCAGCCCGATCGCCAGCACCAGGACGATCGCCAGGATGCCCCAGAACTGGGCCCCGCCGACCGCGACGAACACCGCGAAGAGCGTCGGCGCGAGGAACGACACCGCGCGACCGGTCGTCGCGTAGAGCCCGAACACCTCACCCTCGCGTCCGGCGGGCGTCACGCGCGCCAGGAACGTGCGGCTCGCGGACTGCGCCGGCCCGACGAACAGGCAGAGCACCAGTCCGCCGACCCAGAACGCCGCGGCTCCCAGGTTGTGGGTGAAGAACACGGCCAGCCCGGCGATGATGAGGCCGACCAGCGACGTCACGATGACCGCCTTCGGGCCGAAACGGTCGTCCAGCCTCCCGGAGAGGAGGGTGCTGACACCGGCGACCACGTTGGCCGCGATCGCGAAGATGATCACCTGTCCGCTGGTGAAGCCGAAGGTGCCCTGCGCGAGGATGCCGCCGAACGTGAACACGCCCACCAGTCCGTCGCGGAACAGTGCCGACGCGATGAGGAAGAGCACCGTGTTGCGGCTCTCCTTCCACAGCCGGCCGATGTCGCGGACGAGGACCGCATACGACGCGAAGAAGCCGACGCGCGGCGTGCGGGCGTTCGGCGGGATCTCCGGCACCACGAAGAGCACCGGTAGTGAGAAGACGAGGGTCCACAACGCGGCGATCAGCGCGATGATGCGGATGTTCAGCCCGTCAGCGGTCGGGACGTGCAGCAAGCCGCCCGTGCCGTCGTCGTTGCTCGTGACGATTCCGAAGTACACGATGAGCAGCAGCACGATGCCACCCAGGTAGCCGGCGCCCCACCCGAAGCCGCTGACGCGTCCCACCGTCTTCGGGGTGGAGACCTGCACCAGCATCGCGTTGTAGTTGACCGTCGCGATCTCGTAGAACACGGTCCCGATCGCGACGAGGGCGACCCCGAGGAGGAAGTACGCGGGCTCGCCCACGACGAAGAACATGAGCGCGGTCACCACGACCACGACGCCCGTGTTGACGCCGAGCCACAGTTTGCGCCGCCCTGAGCCGTCGGTCCGCTGACCGAGCACCGGCGCGATGAGCGCCACGACGATCCCTGCGATGCCGACGCCCCACGCCAAACCACTCGACAGCACCGCGACCGCCGCGTCGTAGGCGGTGTGTGCGGGGCCGGAGGTGCCCGATTCGGCGTTCTTCGCGGCGACGACCGACGGGTTCACGAACAGGCTGCTCGTCAGGTACACGGTGAAGACGAACGTCGTGATGACCGCGTTGAACGCGGCGCCGCCCCAGTCCCAGGACGCCCACGCCACCACCCAGCGGGTGGGGATGCGGCGGTCCGTCGCGCTGTCGGCGAAGAGCGGGCTGGCGGTCGTCACCAGGGCATCGTCGCCCATGCCGCGACCGGGCAGATCGGTGGTCATGGGGACAGCGTAGGGCCGGGCACCCAACGCCCGGTGAACGACGCGGCAGAGCAACGACGCGGCAGAGCAACGACGCGGCAGATGAACGACGCGGCCGGCAGCGGTCGCGGATCACCCCCAGAGCGTCAGCTTCTCCGGGTTGCGGACCATGCGGATGCCGGAGACGGCGCCGTCCCGCACGCTGAAGGTCATGACCCCGGTCACCTGGCCGTCGTCGACCATCAGGAAGCCGAGCCCGTCTCCGGTCTCGCGCGGCACGACTGCGACATCCGGGTACTTGGCGGTCAGGCCGAGGAGGAAGCGGGCGACACTGTCCGCGCCTAGGACCGGTCGGCGCGCGGCGCTCACCACCCCGCCCCCGTCCGAGGTGAGCTCGACCTCCGGATCGAGGACGGCCACCAGGGCGCCGAGGTCTCCGCCCGCAGCCGCCTCCGCGAACGCGCGCACCACCCTGTCGTGCTCGGCGCGGGGGACGTCGCGCTCGCGCCCCTCCCGCACTCGTCGGCGAGCGGATGCGGCCAGCTGGCGGCAGGCGGCGGGCGAACGGCCCACCGCCTCGGCGATCTCGTCGAACGGCAGGCCGAAGACGTCGTGGAGCACGAAGGCGACCCGCTCGGCGGGCGTCATCGCCTCCAGCACCAGCAGGAGTGCCGTGCTGACCGAGTCGTCGAGGGTGACCCGGTCGAGCGGGTCGGCGGGGATCGCGGTCGTGAACGTGTCCGACGGGACCGGTTCGGGCAGCCACGGTCCCACGTACCGCTCACGTCGTACGCGTGCCGAGCCGAGCACATCCAGGCACACCCGCCCCGCTACCCGGGTCAGCCACCCGGCCGGGTTGGCGATGGCGTCGCGCGACGTCGGAGTGAGCCGGTACCAGCGTGCGTACGTCTCCTGAACCGCATCCTCGGCCTCGGCGACCGTGCCGAGCATGCGGTAGGCGAGCGACAGCAGGTGGCGGCGCTCCGCCACCACGGCGTGGTCCACTTCGATCGAGGATTCATCCATCACACCCATTAAGACGAATCGGGCACCCGGAATGCGAGCCCCACCTCACATTCCGCCTCGCTGCGTCGTCGGAGAGGCATGGACAACACACCTCTGCGGCGCACCCTGCTCGGGCTCGGCGTGGCGCTCGGCGCCTTCGTGGGCGGGTGGGCGTTCTTCGCCCCGGACGCCTTCTACAGTTCCTTCCCCGGTCTGGGGATGCACTGGATCGACGTGGACGGACCCTTCAACCAACACCTGATCCGCGACGTCGGTGCCCTCTACCTCGGGCTCGGTGCCGCCAGCCTCGGCGCGGCCCTGTCCCGATCCGCCCAGCCCGGGAGGATCGTCGGACTCGCCTGGGCGGTGTTTGGGGTGCTGCACTTCGGTTATCACGCATCCCACCTGGAGGGCTCGGTCGGGGACCGGGTGGGCACTCTCGTCTCGCTCGGGCTGAGCGCGCTGCTGGGGCTGGCGCTCCTGCTTCCGTCGCGCGCGCGCACGCCTCAGGAGCCGCTACAGGAGCCGTCGGCGCGCGCCGCCGATCGTTCGGGGGTCGTGCGATGAGGGTTGCGGTGGCGGGAGGCACCGGTGTCGTCGGTCGGCACGTTGTCGCGGCGCTCGCCGCGTCCGGGCACGAGGCGGTCGTCCTGAGTCGCGCCACGGGGGTGGACCTCGAGCGGGGCGCCGGTGTGACGGAGGCGCTGCGCGACTGCACTGCGGTCATCGACGTGACGTCGGTGCAGGCGCTCGGCGCCAAGCGGTCGAAGGCGTTCTTCGGCGGCGTCACGCGCACTCTGCTTGCCGCCGAGCGGGAAGCGGGTGTCGGGCACCACGTCGCCCTGTCGATCGTCGGCGCGGCCGAGGCGCCGTCCGCCTATTACGCGGGCAAGGCGCTGCAGGAGCGGCTGGTGCAGGAGTCGGGGACAGGATGGACGCTGCTGCGGGCGACGCAGTTCCACGAATTCGCCGCGCAACTGGCCGTACGCAGCGCGCCGGGGAGGCTGCGCATCGTCCCTGCCATGACCTCGCAGCCGGTCGCTGCCGCGGAAGTCGGCGCAGCGCTCGCGGAGATCGCGGTCGGCGCGCCGCGCGGGATCGAGCGCGACCTGGCCGGCCCACGGGTCGAGGACATGCCCTCCCTCGTCCGCCGCTACCTCGCGGCACAGGGCGACCACGGGCGGGTCCTCACGGTTGCGCTCCCTGGCCGGTGGGGTAAGGCGCTGCGCGACGGGACGCTGCTCGGCGGTCCGCAGGCGCGGCTCGGCGTGCAGCCGTTCGACGAGTGGCTCGCCGCGACGACCTCCTGACGCTGTCCGGATCGCCGGGCGGGATTCCGTGGACGCACGGATTCTCCGCTGGGCCGCTGGGCCATAGCGTTGCGGCACACCCGACATCGGAGGCTCCGTGAGCACTGCCCGCACCGCACCGAATCCCTACGGCTGGGTCCGTCACCTGATGCCGCGCATCGTCGTCGGCGCGCTGATTGCCGCCGCGCTGGTCGGCGTCTACGCCGTCGTGCTCGGCCGGTTCGACGAGACATGCTGGCGGCTCATCGGCACGATCGGCCTCTTCGTCTTCTTCGCGCTGGTGTCCTGGTACGACGCGGACGTCTCCGCTCGGCGGGCCGCCTGGTTCGGCGCGGTCAGTGTCATCACGTCGGTGTACCTGTTCGGCATCGGCCTGTGGAAGGTGTGGATGCCGGCGGTCCAGCCCGTCGGAGGGTTCGGCTACGACGCGGCCGAGCCCTGGTGGGAGCCGTTCTCGTGGTTCCTGCTCGTGCTGGTCACCCGTATCGGCCTGTTGCACATCCACCTCGTCCTCAACACGCAGCGTCGGTTCACGGGGCCGATCATGAGCAAGGTGACCGTGGCGACGCTGGTGCTCGTCGGCCTGCTCACGGGCGGCCTGTCGCTCCCCTTGATCTGGACGCGCGTCGACTTCGGCGAGACGTACTGGCGGCTGGTCGCCGTGGTGGCGATCCTGGATGCGCTCGGCACCGTCCTCATCCCGCTCACGTACTCGTTGTTCGGGCCGAAGGCCGTGCGGCCGCAGGGGCCCGCCGCTATGGCGTTCGCTCCGGCGCCGCAGGCTCCGCCGGCAGCGGCAACGGGACCGACTCCGGCCTCGCTTCCCACCTCGCCCTACCCGCGTCTCGACGCCTCCGCCGGACTCCGCCTGGAGTGGCCGCGCTACATCAACGGCCAGCCGTTGCCGGCGCGACCCGACGGCTCCCCGGACTTCACCGGCGTCGTCGGCTACTGACCGTCCGGCTCAGATCGAGGCCGGGAGGCTGTAGACGGTCCCGCGGTCGTCGCCGCGCACCTGGCGGTGCAGGTCCTCCATGGTGACGTCGAGCTGGCTCGCCGTGCCGGCCGCCGCGGTCAGGTCGCGGAGGAGGCCCTCGGGGACTTCGCCGTCGTACTTGTAGTAGATCTTGTGCTCGAGGCTGGCCCAGAAGTCCATCGCGACCGTCCGCAGCTGGATCTCGACGGGCACAAGTACGGGCCCCTCGCTCAGATACACGGGTACCTCGACGATCACGTGCAGGCTCTTGTAGCCGTTCGGCTTCGGGTGGGCGATGTAGTCCTTCACCCGGAGCGTCCGCACATCCTCCTGTGCGGTGAGCAGGTCGAAGACACGGTAGACGTCGGAGACGAAGCTGCAGACGATCCGGATGCCGGCGATATCGGTGATGGCCTCGCGGATCGCATCGAAACTGGGGTCGCAGTTCTTGCGGATGACCTTCTGCTCGATGCTCTCCGGCGACTTCAGGCGGCTGGAGATGTGCTCGATCGGGTTGTAGTCGTGCAGTTCCGCGAACTCTTCGCGCAGGATGCTGACCTTGGTCGAGATCTCGTCGATCCCGAACTTGTACGGCATGATGAACCGCGCGAAATCGTCGCGGAACGCCTGCACCTCGCTCAGCGTGGCGGGGTCGATGCTCTGCAGCGCTTCGATCGCGCGCGTGGAGAGCAGCGGTGCTGCGGCGGGATCCGTATCCATGCTTCGACGCTATCGACGGTGCTTGTGGGGTCGGTGTGAATTGGGGGAGTCCCAATCATCGCGTCGTGTGCTTCCCTGACGCCAGACGAGAGGTGGGTCATGTCGGCTGCAAGCTCGGCGGGCGGAAACGCGACGCCGACCACGTTCAACGGGCGCCTTGCGCTCCTCCTCGCGATGGCGATGTTCGTGCTGGTCGTCGACACGTCGCTGATGAACGTCTCGATCTCGGCAGTCGTCCACGACCTCCACACGACGGTGAGCGGGGTGCAGAGCGCGATCGCGCTCGAAGCGCTCGTGTCGGCGGCGTTCATCCTCATCGGCGGCAAGACGGGCGACCTGATCGGGCGCAAGCTCGCCTACGTCCTCGGGCTGCTCGGGTACGCCGTCGGCGCCATCGCGATGACCCTGGCACAGAACCTCGGGGCGATCATTCTGTTCTGGGCGGTCATCGGCGGCATCGGCGCATCCCTGCTCCTGCCGGCGATGCAGTCCCTCATCCACGGCAACTTCGAGGGCGCCCAGCAGAAGCGGGTCTACGCGCTCGTCGGAGCATCCGCGGCGATCGCGGCGGCGGTCGGACCGCTGCTCGGCGGCTTCATCACCACATTCCTGTCGTGGCGGGTCGGCTTCCTGCTCGAAGCCGTCATCATCGCGGTCGTGCTGTCCGGGATCGGCCTGGTGAAGGACGTCCCATACACCGGCGAGCGGTCGATCGACCTGGTCGGCGCACTGTTTTCAGTCATCGGCATGGGCGGCATCGTCACGGGCATCCTGGTCTGGCAGGAGGGCGGAGAGCGGGTGCTGCTCATCATCCTCGTCGGCGTCGCCGGGCTGCTTTCGCTGGTCATCTGGCTGCGGTACCGATCGCGGCGGTCGAAGCCCACCCTGCTCGACCCGGGGCTCTTCCGGTCGAAGCTGTTCCAGTCGGGGGTGTCCGGCCAGCTACTCCAGCAGATCGCGCTGGGCGGCACGATGATCGCGCTGCCGATCTACTTGCAGATGGTGCTCGAATACAACGCCCTGTGGTCGGGGCTCTCCATCGCACCGCTGTCGCTGAGTATGTTCGTAGTCGCCCTGCTCGCCGGTCGCAGGCTGAAGCGGAGGCCGGCGTCGCTCATCCTGTGGGGCTTCGTGCTCGTGGTCGTCGGGATCGCGTCGATCATCCCCCTGGTGCCGATCGCCACGTCCGGCTGGTACCTCACCCTGCCGCTCATCGTCGCCGGCTGCGGGCTGGGACTGCTGGTCTCGCAGCTGAACAACTACACGCTCTCCCCAGTGTCGGATGAGCGGGTCAGCGAGGCGGCGGGCGTGAACTCGGCCGCCGGGTCGTTCGGGCTCTCCTTCGGGCTCGCGTTCGCGGGCGCGATCATGCTGGCGACGCTGGCGACGACGTTCACGGCCAAGACGGATGCGAGCACGGTCCTCCCGCCCGACGACAAGCAGCAGATCTCGCAGGTGCTGGAGACGGATGCCGAGGTCATGTCCAACACCAAGCTCGCCGAGCTGCTGGCGACCGAGCCGCCTGCGGTGCAGGCCGAGGTCATTCGCATCAACACCGAGTCGCGGCCGATCTCCTTGCAGGTCGCCCTACTGGTGCCGCTGCTGGCGGGCCTGCTCGGCGTCGGCAACGCCTTCCGGATGCGCCGGCTGCCCGACCCCGCGCCCAACGCCGCGGCCGAGGGCACTCTCGCCGGCTGAGCGCGGAATACGTGCGGCTTCCTGAAAGTTGAGTCATGTGTACTCAAGTTTTGACGTCGACATCTTGACACGGTCCCGCGTGGATGGCAGTGTTGAGTCGTCGAGGCTCAAGTCTTGACCCCAGACTTTCACGGCCCACAAGCCAGCAACAAAGGAGAAAAGCACATATGTCACGTGCAGTAGGAATCGACCTCGGAACCACGAACTCCGTCGTCTCGGTGCTCGAGGGCGGCGAGCCCACGGTCATCGCGAACGCGGAGGGCTTCCGCACCACCCCGTCGGTGGTCGCCTTCACCAAGGACGGCGAGGTCCTCGTCGGCGAGACCGCCAAGCGCCAGGCGGTGACCAACGTCGACCGCACCATATCGTCGGTGAAGCGCCACATGGGCACCAACTGGACCACCGACATCGACGGTAAGAAGTACACCGCGCAGGAGATCTCGGCCCGCATCCTGCAGAAGCTGAAGCGCGACGCCGAGCAGTACCTCGGTGACACCGTCACCGACGCGGTCATCACCGTTCCGGCGTACTTCAACGACGCCGAGCGCCAGGCCACCAAGGAGGCCGGCGAGATCGCGGGCCTCAACGTGCTCCGCATCATCAACGAGCCCACCGCTGCCGCACTCGCGTACGGCCTCGACAAGGGCAAGGAGGACGAGCTCATCCTCGTCTTCGACCTCGGTGGCGGCACGTTCGACGTCTCCCTGCTCGAAGTGGGCAAGGACGACGACTTCTCGACCATCCAGGTCCGCTCCACCGCCGGCGACAACCGCCTCGGCGGCGACGACTGGGACCAGCGCGTCGTCGACTGGCTGATCAAGCGCTTCAAGGACAGCACCGGCGTCGACGTCTCCAAGGACAAGATCGCCCTGCAGCGACTGAAGGAGGCGGCGGAGCAGGCCAAGAAGGAGCTGTCGTCGAGCATGTCGACCAGCATCCAGCTGCCCTACCTCTCGCTGACCGAGAACGGCCCGGCCAACCTCGACGAGACGCTCACCCGCGCCCAGTTCGAGCAGATGACCAGCGACCTCCTCGACCGCACCAAGAAGCCGTTCCAGGATGTCATCCGCGAGGCCGGCATCAAGGTCGGCGACATCGCGCACGTCGTGCTCGTCGGTGGTTCGACCCGCATGCCCGCCGTCTCCGAGCTCGTGAAGCAGGAGACCGGTGGCAAGGACCCCAACAAGGGCGTGAACCCGGATGAGGTCGTCGCCGTCGGCGCCGCCCTGCAGGCCGGTGTCCTGAAGGGCGAGCGCAAGGACGTCCTCCTCATCGACGTCACCCCACTGTCCCTCGGCATCGAGACCAAGGGCGGGATCATGACCAAGCTCATCGAGCGCAACACGGCCATCCCCACCAAGCGCAGCGAGACCTTCACGACGGCCGACGACAACCAGCCGTCCGTCGCGATCCAGGTCTTCCAGGGCGAGCGCGAGTTCACTCGCGACAACAAGCCGCTCGGCACCTTCGAGCTGACCGGTATCGCCCCGGCGCCCCGCGGCATCCCGCAGATCGAGGTCACCTTCGACCTCGACGCCAACGGCATCGTGCACGTGTCCGCCAAGGACAAGGGCACCGGCAAGGAGCAGTCGATGACGATCACTGGCGGGTCCAGCCTGCCGAAGGACGACATCGAGCGCATGGTGCGCGAGGCCGAGGAGCACGCGGCGGAGGACAAGAAGCGCCGCGAGTCCGCCGAGACCCGCAACCAGGCCGAGCAGCTCGTCTACTCGATCGAGAAGCTGATCAAGGACAACGAGGACAAGCTCCCCGAGGATGTCAAGAACGAGGTCCAGGGCGACGTCGACGGGCTGAAGACCGCGCTCGCGGGCGAAGACGATGACGCTGTGAAGACCGCGTACGACAAGCTCAACGCGAGCCAGGGCAAGCTCGGCGAGGCGATCTACTCGTCCGCGCAGGCTCCGGAGGCAGCGGCATCCGAGCCGGCCGAGGGTCAGCAGGGCGAGCAGTCCTCCGACGACGAGGACGTCATCGACGCCGAGGTCGTCGACGACGAGGAGAAGAAGTAACGATGTCGGACCAGAACGGTGGCTCGGAAGAGCCAGAACGCGAGGAGCCGATCATCCGCGACAAGCGGAAGATCGACCCCGAGACCGGGAAGGTCCGGCAGCCCGACGGTGAGCCGCAGGACGACGCCGGCGAGCACGACCTCTCCCACGAGGAGCTCGTCGACGTCGGCCCGGCCGAGGAGAAGAAGGAGGAGGGCGACATCCTGAGCGACGACGACCTCGACATCCTCTCCGGCCAGACGACCGCCGAGCAGCTTGCGGCTGAGCGCCTCGCCGACCTCCAGCGGGTGACCGCGGAGTACGCGAACTACCGCAAGCGCACGGAGGCGAACCGCGAGATCGAGCGCGAGCGCGCAGTGGGGGATGCCGTGAAGGGCCTGATCCCGGTGCTCGACGACCTCGAGCGGGCGGAGAAGCACGGCGACCTGGGCGAGGGCAGCGCGTTCTCGTCCATCGCGGCGAAGCTCCGCACCGCGGTCGAGCGTCTCGGCCTCACCCCGTACGGCGAGAAGGGCGAGCCCTTCGACCCGCAGATCCACGAGGCGATCTTCCAGCAGCCCACCCCCGGCGTGACGGCGGACACCGTCGCCGAGGTCGTGGAGACCGGCTACCGGCTGGGCTCCACCACCGTCCGGGTGGCGAAGGTCGTCGTCGCGGTGCCGGCCTGAGCCGGTTGCAGCACATGACGGAGCGGCGGGACATGCGTCCCGCCGCTCCGGTCGCCGTGTGCGCGCGAAACATACAGACTTCATCCACGATAGACAACGACCTGAGAGGAGGCGCCCGTGGCTAGCCAGGACTGGTTCGACAAGGACTTCTACAAAGTGCTTGGCGTCTCCAAGGACGTCAGCGCGGCCGACCTCAAGAAGACGTACCGCAAGCTGGCGCGCAAGTACCACCCCGACTCGAACCCCGGCGACGCCGCCGCGGAGGCGAAGTTCAAGGAGATCAGCGAGGCCTACTCGGTGCTCAATGACCCCGAGGAGCGCAAGGAGTACGACCAGATCCGCGCGATGGGCACGGGCGCCCGGTTCACCGCGCCCGGCTCGGGTGCGCAGGGCGGGTTCGACGACGTCTTCGGTGGGATGTTCGGCCAGGGCGGCCAGGGCGGCCAGCAGAGCTATACCTTCCAGCAGGGAGGCGGCGGGTTCGACGACGTCTTCGGCGGACTGTTCGGCAACGGCCGGTTCGGCTCGACGACGGGCGGCTACCGCGGTTACGGCGGGCCGACCCGCGGTCGCGATGTGACCGCCCACACGACCATCGACTTCCTGACCGCCACGCGCGGCGAGACGATCACGCTGCAGGCGTCCGACGGCAAGCCGATCAAGGTGAAGATCCCGGCCGGGGTCGCCGACGGGCAGAAGATCAAGCTGCGCGGCAAAGGTCAGCCCAGCCCGGACGGCGGCGAGGCGGGCGACATCGTCCTGACCGTGACCGTCCGCAAGCACCCGGTCTTCGAGCGCGACGGCCTCAACCTGCGCGTCAACGTGCCGGTGACCTTCGCGGAGGCCGCGCTCGGCGCGACCATCGAGGTCCCGACGCTCGGCGGAGACCCGGTCAAGCTGCGCGTCGCCCCCGGAACCCCGAGTGGACGCGTCCTGCGCGTGAAGGGCCGAGGCGTGGAGACCAGCAAGGGCACGGGCGACCTGCTCGCGGTCGTGCAGGTCGCCGTCCCGTCGCACCTCTCCGCCGAGGCGAAGGATGCGCTGGAGGCGTTCGCCGCGAAGCTGCCCGACGAGAACCCGCGCGACGACATCCTGACGAAGGCCCGGAGCTGACGATGGACGAGAACAGCCAGGTCTTCGTGATCTCGATCGCGGCAGAGCTCGCGGGCATGCACCCGCAGACGCTCCGCCAGTACGACCGGCTCGGACTCGTCAGCCCCAGCCGAACGGCCGGAAAGTCGCGCCGGTATTCGATGCGCGACATCGCCAAGCTGCAGGAGATCGCGCGCCTCGGCTCCGAGGGCGTGAGCCTGGAGGGCATCCGGCGCATCATCGAGCTCGAAGACCAGGTGGGCGAGCTCCATGGCCGGATCCGCGAGCTGGAGTCGGCGCTGGCCGACGAGCTCCTGAACCGTCCGGGCCGCCGCGTCTTCGCCGCCGGTTCGGAGGGTGAGGTCGTCTCGCTGCGCGCCGGAACGCGCACGCGACGGAGCACCTCCGTCGTCGTCTGGCGTCCACTGGAGCGCTGAGCTCGCGACCGCCCTCTCGCCGAGTTGCGACATGATGTCACCACTCGACGCCGGTTGGAGCATCCACTCACCACTCGGCGGCCGGCGCGCACGGCGAGTGTCAGAGCGAGGACACGCCCTGGCCGACGTAGAGGGTGTTCTCGATGTTGTGCGCCTCGCCGGCGGCGATCTCGCGATCGATCCCGGCTCGGACCTCGCGCATGAGCTTGTGCAGTTCGGCGTGCTTGGCGGGGTGCCGGGCGTGGCCGGTGCTGTCCCAGAGGTTCGATCCCGGCAGTGCGACGCCGGCCTCGACCGCCAGCGTCCACTCCTCCGTCGTCGCAACGGCGGCGAACTCCGACTGCATGGTGACCAGCACGCTGCGGTGGAGGGCGTCCGCCGAGATCGCGCCGGCCTCGTTGACGAGGTCGAGCGTCCCGGTCGCGTCGGAGAGGAACTCCACGGTGAAGCCCAGCTCGGCCGCATCCCGGGCCGTCCCCGCGCAGCAGTGCTGGGTCATGTAGCCGGCGATCGTGATCGTATCCACGCCGGCTTCGCGAAGCCATGCCTCCAGGTCGGTACCCGGGAAGGCCGAGACGCTGCCCTTGGTGACCACGTGGGCGGGCACCCGGTCGGCGATAGAAGGATGCAGGGCCGCGCCCTCCGAACCGCGTGCGAAGACCGGCGCGCCCTCGTCCTCGATGTGCTGGACGACCACGACCGGAATGTCGTCGTCGTCAGCCGCATCCCACGCCACTTCGATGTTCGGGATGGACGTGAGCAGGTCGGGGTAGCAGATCTTCAGATGGCCGGTCACGTACTCGTTCTGCAGGTCGATGACGATCAGCGCGCGTTTCATGCGTGCACTCTAGCGTCCGTCCCCGGACCGCTGGTCTAGGCTCTATCTCGGCCGGGCCCGCCCACAAGGCGGCTGCGGTCACGCGATGAAGCACACCGACTCCCACGAGGAAGCGACGATGAGAGCCCTGTTCAAGAGCGAGGCCGCACCCGGCCTCGAACTGGTCGACCGACCCGAGCCCGAGATGGGCCCCGAGGATGTCCGGATCCGCGTCCTACGCACCGGCATCTGCGGCACCGACCTGCACATCCAGCGCTGGGACGACTGGGCGGCGTCGGCCGTGAAGGCCCCGCTCATCCCCGGCCACGAATTCTTCGGCGAGGTCATCGAGGTCGGCCCCCTGGTGCACGACGTCGAGGTCGGCGACCTGGTGTCGGGCGAGGGGCACATCGTCTGCGGCACCTGCCGCAACTGCCGTGCCGGCCGGCGCCAGATGTGCATCCGCACGCAGGGTGTCGGCGTGCAGCGCGACGGAGCGTTCGCCGAGCAGCTCGTGCTGCCCGCCACCAACGTCTGGGTGCACCACAGCGCGATCGAGCCCGAGGTCGGTGCGCTGTTCGACCCGCTCGGCAACGCCGTCCACACCGCACTGGCCTTCCCGGTCGTGGGTGAGGATGTGCTGGTCACCGGATGCGGGCCCATCGGCCTGATGGCCATCGCCGTCGCCCGCCACGTCGGCGCGCGCTTCATCGTGGGCACCGACGTGAGCGCGCAGCGGCTGGAGCTGGCGCGGGGGATGGGCGCCGACTTCACCGTGGACGTCTCGCAGCACGACATCCACGAAGCACAGAAGGCACTCGGGATGCGCGAAGGCTTCGACGTCGGCTTCGAGATGAGCGGCGCCCCGACCGCTCTGCCGTCGATGATCGAGAACATGAACCATGGCGGCCGCATCGCCATGCTGGGGCTTCCGTCGCACCAGATCGCCGTCGACTGGGGAATCGTCGTCACGCACATGCTCACGCTGAAGGGCATCTACGGCCGCGAGATGTTCGAGACGTGGAACGCCATGGGTGCGATGCTGCAGACCTCGGCCACCCTGCACGACGCCATCGCGTCGATCGTGTCCGACCGCTTCCCCGCGCGCGACTGGGAGAAGGGTTTCGCCGCTGCCGCCGCGGCCGGCGGCGGCAAGGTCATCCTCGACTGGACGGAGGTCTAGAGATGTACGGAACTTTCCGCGAGCACATCGCGACACAGCTGCAGCAGATCGAGGAGGCCGGGCTCACCAAACGCGAGCGCAGCATCCACGGCCCGCAGTCCGCGCTCATCACCGCCGACGGCCAGCAGGTGCTGAACTTCTGCGCCAACAACTACCTGGGTCTGGCCGACCATCCGGCCTTGCGCGATGCCGCCAAGACGGCGCTCGACGACTGGGGCTACGGGATGGCCAGCGTGCGCTTCATCTGCGGCACCCAGGAGCAGCACCTGGAGCTCGAGCGTCGGGTGTCGAAATTCCTCGGCACGGAGGCGACCATCCTCTTCTCGTCCTGCTTCGACGCGAACGGAGGCGTGTTCGAGACGCTCTTCACCGCCGAGGACGCCATCGTCTCGGACGAGCTGAACCACGCATCCATCATCGACGGCATCCGCCTCTCGAAGGCGCAGCGGTTCCGCTACAAGAACCGCGACATGGCCGACCTGCGTGCACAGCTGGAGGCGGCTCGGGATGCGGGTGCCCGCTTCACTGTCATCGTGACCGATGGTGTCTTCTCGATGGACGGCTACATCGCCCCGCTCGCCGAGATCTGCGACCTCGCCGACGAGTTCGGTGCGCTGGTCTTCGTCGACGACTCGCACGCGGTCGGCTTCGTCGGCGAGCACGGACGGGGAACACCCGAGTTCTGCGGGGTCTCCGACCGGATCGACATCTACACCGGGACGTTCGGCAAGGCGCTCGGCGGCGCCTCCGGCGGCTACGTCGCCAGCCGTCGCGAGATCGTCGACCTGCTGCGGCAGCGCGCTCGGCCGTACCTGTTCTCGAACACGCTGGCACCCTCCATCGTCGCCGGTACGCTGGCCGCCCTCGACCTGCTGGAGCAGTCGGACCACCTGCGGGCCCAGTTGGTCACCAACGCGGAACTGTTCCGCGGGCTCATGACCGAGGCCGGCTTCGACCTGCTGCCGGGTGCGCATCCCATCGTGCCGGTCATGTTCGGGGATGCTGCGCTCACCGGCCGCATCGCCGACGAGATGCAGCGTCAGGGCGTGTACGTGACTGCGTTCTCGTACCCCGTCGTGCCGAAGGGTCGCGCGCGCATCCGTGTGCAGCTCTCAGCGGCGCACACGGACGAGGAGATCCGCCGCTGCGTGGACGCGTTCATCGCATCCCGCGCCGCCGTGGCCGCGTAAGCCCCGCTCGCACGATTTGCGCCAAATCGCGGTTATGAGCGCCGCATAACCGACATTTGGCGCAAATCGTAAGGGGCCGGGCGCAACAGCGTCAGTCGTCGAGGGAGGGACGCGCGCGCCGCAGAGACGCCCCGCGACGGGCGAAGAACAGGCTCAACGCGATCACCAGGAACACCGCCAGCGCGGACAGGTCCACGATCGCGACCGTCCCGGCGACCGCCGCCGCCTGCGTCAGCCCGCAGGCGCGAGACGTCTGGTCAGGCACACAGAGGAACCGCTCGCCCGAGCCGGTCACGCCGGAGCGCATCCACGACCCGATCAGCTGGTTGTACCCGGTGGCCAGGCCTTTCGTCAGCGTCGGACTGGAATGCCCCGCCCCAGGGACCGCCCAGTAGGTCACCTTCCATCCGGCGTTCTCGGCCGCCGTCGCGGTGTCCTCGACCTGCGGACGGAACTTCGCATCCTCCGCACCGGCGACGAAGATGCCGACGGTCGTCTGCGGGTAGTCGCGCGATGCGAGCACGTTGGCCGGCCACGTCTTCTCGTACGCGACCTGATCGCCGCCGAAGTACTGGTCGCGCGTGACGGTGGGCCGGTACTCGCCCGGCTTGTCCGGACCGGAGATGTCGATCACCGCGCCCCAGGTCTCCGGGAAGCCGGCACCCAGGTACGCCGCGCACTCGCCACCATGCGAGAACCCGGCGATAACCCGCTGGGCGCGGTCGTGCGCCACGGGAAGGTTCGTGTCGATCCAGGCGGGCACATCCTTGGCCAGATAGGTGACCAGCTTGGTCCCGGGCACGTCCGCGCACGGCGGGTTCTTGTCGAGCGCGCCGAGCTGGTCGACGACCAGGACGAAGGGGGCCTGATTGAGGCGGTCGTCGCCGAGGCTGTGCAATGCGTCCAGGGTGGCGCCCAGAGTCGGGCTGCCCGGCTGGCCCATCATCATTTCGACGACCGGCCGTGTGGAGGAGGGATCGCGCAACCAGCCCGGTGGAACGAACAGGTGCGCGTCGCGGGCTTCGAACTCCGATGCCGTCGGCGGGATGTGCACCGCCAGCTGATAACCTTCGGCCAGTGTCTTCGCGGTGACCGGGATGGCGCGGCCGGCCACCACGGGCTGTGCGAGTGCCGGCGTCGCCGCGACACCCATGACGCCGACGGTGAGGGCGGCAGCGGCGGCGGCGACCGCGACGCGGACGGCCCTGCGGTCGGCGGACTGCACGAGGTCGCCGATCGCGAGTGGAAGGACCGTCGCGGCCAGCAGGAGGACGAACCATCCCATCCCGACCAGATCCGGTCGGGGGAGGAGCAGCACGCCGAGCACGACGAGTACCAGGCCGGCGACCTGGCTCGCGATGACAGCGGTCACCGTCGCGTTCGCCCGGAACCGCCACGAGCGCCGCACGAAGCGGTACGCCGGGTATGCGCCCACCGCGATGAGGGCGGCGGCGAGCCAGGCGAGCGCGGACATTGCGGCCAGTCTATGGCCGACCGGGCCGGGGCCTACGCCGTCAGGGCGTACGGTGGCGAAGGAGTTCGACCTCCCGCCCCTCGCGGTCGAGGCAGGCCCGCCGGCCGGTGACGGGATGCTGCCGAGCGCGCCCTCTGGTTGACTGGAGGCGTGTCCCCCGCAGCTCCCGACTTCCCCTATGAGCGGCTGGGCCGGTGGCCGGATGTCGAGGCGCCGAACCTGTTCGCGTCCGACGCCGCCGACCGGCTGCTCGCCGACCTCGCGGGCGAGGCGGTTGCTGCGCCAGGACTCGTCGTCATCGGCGACGGGTACGGAGCATTGACACTCGCGGCGGCCGCGCGCGGCGCCCACGACATCCGGGTGCACCAGGATGCGCTCACCGGCGAGCGTGCGCTCGACGCCAATGCGGCAGCTCTCGACCTCGGTGGGACGTTCGAGCATCGCCCGCTCGACGAGTCGCTGGTTCGGGGAGCCCGGACGGTGCTCCTCCGTCTGCCGCGCAGCCTCGACGCGCTCGCCGAGATCGCCACCCTTATCGCAGAGCACGCGCACCCCGATGTGACGGTTTACGCCAGCGGGATGCTGAAGCATATGACCACCGCGATGAACGGTGTCCTCGCGGAGGTGTTCGGGTCGGTGGAGGCGTCGCTGGCTCGCCAGAAGGCGCGCGTGCTGACGGCGCGGGAGCCGCATCCCGCCGCAGCCACCGTGCTGGACCGCTGGCCCGAGCGGACGCTGGACGCGGACACGGGGCTCTGGGTCTGCGCCCACGGTGCTGCATTCGCGGGTACGGCCGTCGATATCGGGACGCGCTTCCTGCTCGGCGTGCTCGGGCAGGCGGTGCCGGAGGCGCGCACGGCGATCGACCTCGGCTGCGGCACCGGCGTGCTGGCGTCGGCGCTCGCCGCGGGCCGGCCGGGCCTCCACGTGATCGCCACTGATCAGTCCGCCGCCGCTGTCGCCTCCGCTTCCGCGACCGCGGCGGCCAACCATGTCGCCGACCGCGTGACCGTGGTCCGGGACGACGGCCTGCGCTCGCAGCCCGACGCATCCGCCGACCTCGTGGTGCTCAACCCGCCGTTTCACATCGGCGGGGCGGTGCACACCGGCATTGCGCACCGGCTGTTCGCGGATGCAGGTCGGGTGCTGGCGCCCGAGGGCGAACTGTGGACCGTATGGAACTCGCACCTCGGGTACCGGGCGGCCCTCGAACGTACGGTGGGACCGACGCGGCAGATCGCCCGCAACGCGAAATTCACCGTCACGGCGTCGCGCAAGCGCGGCTGACCGCGCAGAGCCGAATCCGGGAGTTCGACGACTTCTTCCGTTGCGGATGAGCGGATTCGCAACGCTTTCAGGGGCTCCGAAGGCAATTCGGCAATCGAATCCGTCGTAACACGCTTGTCCTCCCGGGCGGATGTTGCTAACGTCCCCCTGTCGCACACCGGCGTTGCGCCCCCAGCTCCGCCGAACTTCGCGACCCTTCTCAGCCAGGGAGAGCAATGACGCAGACCAGTTCCCGGCCCGATGCCACGCCCGGTGGCACCGAACCCGGCCGAGGTGACAATCACGCGCTCAAGGCCGACGGCGTCAGCGCCGCCGGGTCGATCGTCATGGCCGTCGCGGGCAGCGCACCGGCGTACTCGATCGCGGCCACGACGGCGACGCTGGTCGGTGCCGCGGCTCTCGGCGCCCCGGCCGCCCTCCTCTGGTGCGGCATCCCGATGCTCGGCATCGCGTGGGCGTTCCTCTACCTCGGGCGCCTCGACGTGAACGCGGGCGCCGCCTACTCGTGGGTCGCGCGGGCGCTGCATCCCATCCTCGGATTCCTGTCCGGATGGGCGCTCGTTATCTCCGCCACCATCTTCATGGTCGCGGGCGCGCTGCCCGCCGGAGCGATGACGGTCACGCTGTTCGCGCCGGACCAGGCGGAGAACGTTCCGCTGATCACCGGCGTCGGCGCCCTCTGGTTCCTCGTGATGGCGGCGTGTGTGCTCTTCGGCGTCCACGTCACCGCCCGCGCGCAGTGGATCATGTCGGTGATCGAGGTCGGCATCCTGCTCGTCTTCGCCGTGCTGATGATCGTCCGCGCGACGACCTCGGCACACGCCGGCCCCTCCTTCTCGTGGGACTGGCTCGGCTTCCAGCACCTCACCGGCCAGGGCGTGTTCGTCTCGGCTGCGCTCATCGCCGCCTTCTACTTCTGGGGCTGGGATGTGGCGGCGAACCTCAACGAGGAGACCAAGGACGGCCACAAGAACGCGGGCTCGGCCGGCATCATCGGCGTGATCATCGTCTTCCTGCTGTTCGAGATCTTCACGATCGCGACCATGGTCATCCTGCCCGCCAAGACCATCGAGGAGAACAGCGCGAACGTCCTGTCGATCCTCGGGGAGGCCGTCTGGCCGGGCATCGGCGGCAAGATCCTGGTCGTCGCCGTGGCGCTGTCGACCATCGCCACGCTGGAGACGACCCTGATCCAGGTCACCCGGACGCTGTTCTCCATGGGACGCGACAACACCATCCCGAAGGTGTTCGGGACGATTCACCGCCGCTGGCGCACCCCGGCGTTCGCGACGCTGGTCGTGGTCGGGGTGTCCGTCATCCTGTTCCTGGGTGCGAACCTCATCGGCAAGACGGTCGGCGACATCATGACGAACGCCATCGCATCCATCGGCATCCAGATCGCGTTCTACTACACGCTCGCCGGCCTCGCGGTGGTGGTCGCCTACCGTCGGGTGCTGCTCAAGTCGGTGAAGAACTTCATCCTCATCGGCCTGTGGCCCGCAGCGGGCGCGATCTTCATGGGCGTCATCTTCGTGCTCGGCATCGTGCAGAACTTCCAGGACGACGCGATCATCGTCAACGTGCTCGGCCTCGGGCTGATCGTTCTCGGCGTTGTCCCCATCCTGCTCTTCTACCGCAAGGCCCGCGGCTACTACACGCGGCGCCCCCTCGAGCTCCCCGAAGACCTCGACGCCGCCGCCCCCGCCAACATCGACGACCGCGACCCCGCCGCCCGCTAGCCGCCGCCCGCTAGCTGCTCGCGGGCTAGGCGGCGGGGACTAGGGCCGAGGGGGAGCGCGGCCGGAGGGTGAGGATGAGCGTGGTCGCGACGAGGGCGGCGGCCGCGAGGGTCGCGCCGGCCGCGAGGAACACGCCATCGGGGCGGACGATCGACTGGCCGGCCAGGGCCTGCGCCGTGACCAGGGCGACCACTGCCGCGTAGACCACCGTCGCCACCACGACGAGCCGCGTGCGCACCCGGTCGTCGGCGAGCAGCTGCCAGCGACGGCCCAGCCAGCCGAGCAGGATTGCGAGCAGGGGCAGCAGCTGCAGGGCGTGCATCCCCACGAAGTGCGGGATGCGGAGATCGCCGCCGACGGTGCTCCAGCCGAGCACTGGCAGGCCCGGACCCCCGTCGGCCAGACCGACCGTGTGTGCGCCCGCGATCCCCCGGAAGTCGGCCAGCTGGGCCGCCGTCGGACCGGTCATCAGGTAGGCGAGCCCCATCCCGACGAGCGCGATCACCGCTCCCGCCCGCACGGCGAGCGTCGTCGACCGGGTGCCGAGCCGCAGGAAGAAGACGGCGATCGTGGTCAGGAAGGTGCAGACGTAAAGGGTCGTGATGGAGACGGCCATGGCCGACCAGATCGCGCCGGCGAGAGGAGTGGAGACGTTGAAGTGGCTCGTGGTCCCCGCCGCCGCCGCTGCGACGATGAGCACCTGCTCGATGATGAGTGCGACCGCGATGACGGTGCCCGCGACGTGGGCCACCCGTCGCCAGCGCGGCAGGTGAGCGATCAACCAGGCCCACGTGACGCTGTACAGCAGGATCGACAGCGAGAACTTGAGCGGCTTGGCCCAGGCGTCCAGGCCGGTGACCTGGCGCGGGTCGACGAGCAGTCCGACGAGGCAGACGACGGTGCTGACCACCATGAGGGCGGCGACCGTCATGAGCGGACGGTGCCAGGCGAAGACGGTCTTCATGAGCTTCTTCTTTCGTTGGTGACGACGGCCTGGGCGATGCGTCGCAGGCCGAGCGAGAGGGTGTCGCCGAGCACCGTGCCGACGACCATCAGCTCGGTCATGCGCGACGGGTCCTGGATGGCGCCGACGGCCGCGAGGTCCGCTTCGGCGTGGGCGCGCGCGGCCGCCGCGTACCGGTCGAGGTAGTCGTCGGGGAGGGGGAAGCCCGCGTTCGCGAAGGCGTCGATGACGCGCGCCGCGATCTGGCGACCGATGTTGTCGTCGCAGTCCGCCCATCCGGCGCGTGCGGTGAGGGCGTCGACTCGGGCGAGGGCCTCGGGTGACGGCTCGGCGACGTCCGGCACCGCGGAGCGGGACAGCGCCTGCTGCGCGACGTCGAAGGTGTGGGCGAGCGGCGCGTCCGGCTCGTCGAGCGCCTCGAGGACGCTCTTCACGGAGGCGATCGACAGCTTGCCGACCTCGAGCATCGCGCGGATCAACCGCAGCCGCCGCTCGTGCTCGTCGCCGTACAGCGTCCGATTCCCGCCGATGCGCTCGCCCGCCGGGAGCAGCCCCTCGCGGACGTAGTACTTGATCGTGGCAGCGGGGGTGCCGGAGCGTTCGGAGAGTTCTGAGATGAGCACGGGTTGATAGTAGCACTACCGGTAGTGGTGCTACCAGTGCCTGTTACAGGTCTTCGTCCTCGCGCCGGTGGCTCGACGGCGATTCGAGCAGGGACAAGAAGAACAACAGCGCCAGAAGCGCGAAGATCGCCAATCCGCACAGCAGATCGCTCCAGCTGAACGGGATGAGCTCGCCGTCGATCGAGAGCACGAAGACCGTCTCCATGACGCCGAACGCGATGAAGAAGACACCGAGGAGCACCCGCGTGGCGATGATGTTGCCGCGCCGGTGGATCTCCACCCGCCGGAGTTCGACCATGAGAGTGAGCAAGAGCAGCGGCAGCACCTGCGCCAGCGTCGCCGCCGTCGCGCTGTCCAGCAGCACAACGCGAAGGTCGGCCGGATCCACCATGAGCGACAGGCTACAGATTTTTCGCCCCTGAATCGGGAATTGCCTCTCGCCCAACAAAGTTGAGCTTAGTAGACTCAAGTTTGCCCACGACGAAATGGGAAGGAACCACATGGCGAACATGCAGGGAGCACCCTCCACGCAGGAGGACGCGAAGAGCGCCCTCGAACAGTACGGCGTCAACCTCACGGAGATCGCCAAGAGCGGCAAGCTCGACCCCGTGATCGGGCGCGACGCCGAGATCCGGCGCATCAGCCAGGTGCTGACGCGCCGCACCAAGAACAACCCCGTGCTCATCGGCGAGCCCGGCGTCGGAAAGACGGCGGTCGTCGAAGGCCTCGCCCAGCGCATCGTCGCGGGGGACGTGGCCGACTCGCTCAAGGGGAAGCAACTGGTCGCCCTCGACCTGTCAGCGCTGGTCGCGGGCGCCATGTACCGCGGGCAGTTCGAGGAGCGGCTGAAGGCCGTCCTCAAGGAGATCAACGACGCCGACGGGCAGATCATCACCTTCGTGGACGAGCTCCACATCCTGATGGGCGCTGGTGGCGGCGAAGGGTCCGTGGCCGCGTCCAACATGTTGAAGCCGATGCTCGCCCGAGGCGAGTTGCGGCTGATCGGCGCGACGACGCTCAACGAGTACCGCGAGTTCATCGAGAAGGATGCGGCCCTCGAGCGCCGCTTCCAGCAGGTGTACGTGGGCGAGCCGTCGGTGGAAGACACGGTCGCGATCCTCCGCGGACTGAAGGGCCGCTACGAGGCCCATCACGGCGTGACCATCGAGGACTCGGCGCTCGTCGCCGCCGCCTCCCTCTCGAACCGGTACATCACTGCGCGCCAGCTGCCGGACAAGGCCATCGACCTCATCGATGAGGCCGCCTCCCGGCTCAAGATGGAGATCGACTCGGCGCCCGTCGAGATCGACACGCTGCAGCGCCAGGTCGAGCGGATGAAGCTGGAGGAGTTCGCCCTCAAGAAGGAGAAGGACGACGCCAGCAAGGAGCGCCTGGAGCAGCTGCGCGAGCGGCTCCGGGAGCAGGAGTCCGAGCTGGAGGAGTTGCAGGCCCGGTGGCGCGCCGAGAAGGCGTCGCTCAACCGCGTCGGCGAGCTGCGGTCACAGCTGGAGGAGGCCAAGACGAAGCGCGACCTCGCGTTGCGCGACGGCCGCTACCAGGAGGCATCCCGCATCGAGTACGAGACCATCCCGGGCATCGAGCGGGAGCTGGCGGAGGCCGAGCAGGCCGAGCACGACGTCCCGCGCATGGTCAACGAGCAGGTGACGGCTGACGACATCGCCGCCGTCGTGGCCGCGTGGACGGGCATCCCCGTCGACCGCCTCACCCAGGGTGAGACCGAGAAGCTGCTGCACCTCGAGCACGAGCTGGGCCGGCGGATCATCGGACAGAAGAAGGCTGTGCAGGCGGTAGCGGATGCGGTGCGCCGCAGCCGAGCCGGTATCTCCGACCCCGGACGCCCGACCGGATCGTTCCTCTTCCTCGGGCCGACGGGTGTCGGTAAGACAGAGCTCGCGAAGGCGCTCGCCGGCTTCCTCTTCGACGACGAGAAGGCGATGGTCCGCATCGACATGAGTGAGTACGGGGAGAAGTTCTCCGTCTCGCGCCTGGTCGGCGCCCCTCCCGGCTACGTGGGTTACGAGCAGGGCGGCCAGCTGACCGAGGCCGTGCGCCGGCGTCCGTACTCGGTGATCCTGCTCGACGAGGTCGAGAAGGCGCACCCCGAGGTGTTCGACGTGCTGCTGCAGGTACTCGACGACGGTCGGCTGACCGACGGCCAGGGCCGTACGGTCGACTTCCGCAACACCATCCTGGTGCTCACCTCCAACCTCGGCAGCCAGTACCTCGTTGACCCGACACTGAACGAGACGGAGCGTGAGGAGGCGGTATTGCAGATGGTGCGCGAAGCCTTCAAGCCGGAGTTCGTGAACCGCCTGGATGACATCGTCGTGTTCTCGACGCTGACCAAGGAGGAGCTGGGCGAGATCGTCGAGCTGGGTCTCGATCGGCTGATGGCGCGGCTGTCGGAGCGGCGGCTGGAGTTGGCCGTCACTCCGGATGCGCGGGCCTGGCTCGCGGAGCGCGGGTACGACCCGATCTACGGCGCGCGACCGCTGCGGCGGCTGATGCAGCGCGAGATCGAGGACCGTCTCGCGACCGCGCTGCTGGCCGGTGACGTGCGCGACGGCGACCTCGTGCGCGTCGACCTCGACCGCGAGGCCGATCATCTGACGGTCGACGCGGTGCACGAGTAACGCCGCGGGCGGCGGCATCCGGTGATCGGGCGCCGCCGCCCCGCACTGCGTCGAAACGGAGGTGTTCCGCTCCTCTATCGCGGCTGTCTCCTCCGTTTCGCGCGTTCGGCCCCTTTGCGCCACGTTTCTCCTCCGTTTCCCGCAGGGTCCGCTCTGTCTCCCCGTCAACCCCGCCCTCGACGGAAACGGAGGAGTGGATGCAGTGAGCGGCCGAATATCGCGGCGAACGGAGGAAGGCGGGGGCCGCCGCCCCGCAATCTCCTCGCTTTTCGGCACGGCCGGGACCGGGCACGCGCCTGCCCGCCCTTGCCACCGGCCCGCCACCCGGCGCAGACCGGCACGCCCTGCGCGTAGGCTCGGATCATGCGTGCTGCAGTCATTCACGGAGAGCGCGATGTGCGCCTCGAAGAAGTCCCCGATCCCTCCCTCTACACCGGTGAAGGCGCCAACGGCCTCGACGCCATCGTGCGCGTGGTCGCCGCGTGCGTCTGCGGCAGCGACCTGTGGCCGTACCGCGGCGTGACGCCGACCAACGAGCCGCGCCGGATCGGTCACGAATTCGTCGGCGTGGTCGAAGAGGTCGGTGCCGAGGTGCGCACCATCAAGCCCGGCGACTTCGTGATCGCGCCCTTCTACGACTGCGACATGACCTGCGTCAACTGCCGCAACGGCGTGAGCACGTCCTGCCTGCACGGCGGCTGGTGGGGTGCGGACGACCGCATCGGCGGTTTCGCCGACGGCGGCCAGGGCGAGCGGGTGCGCGTGCCGCACGCGGACGGCTCCCTCGTCGCGACCCCCGAGTATCCGCGCGCCGAACTCATCCCGAGCCTGCTGACGCTGTCGGATGTGATGGGCACGGGCCACCACGCGGCTGTCTCAGCGGGCGTGACGCAGGGCAGCACGGTCGTCGTCGTGGGAGACGGCGCGGTCGGGCTGTGTGCGGTGCTCGCCTCGGCGCGGCTGGGCGCCTCCCGGATCATCGCCATGTCGCGCCACGAGACCCGCCAGGCGCTCGCCCGCGAGTTCGGCGCGACCGACATCGTCGCGGAGCGCGGCGACGCGGGAGTCGCCGCGGTGAAGGAGCTGCTCGACGGGATCGGCGCCGACTGCGTGCTGGAGGCCGTCGGCACCAAGGAGTCGATGGATCAAGCGATTCGCTCGGCGCGCCCGGGTGGGATGGTCGGCTACGTCGGCGTCCCGAACGGCGGCCCGGAGCTCCCCGTCCGACCGCTGTTCCAGAGCAACATCGGCGTCAACGGCGGCGTCGCTCCCGTGCGCAACTACGTCGAGGATCTGTTGCAGGATGTATGGTCCGGCGCGATCAACCCGGGCAAGGTGTTCGATCTGGAAGTGCCGCTCGACGAGATCGGCGAGGCTTACGCCGCGATGGATGAGCGGCGCGCGATCAAGACGCTGGTGCGCCCCTAGGGCCAACGAAGAAGGCGCCCGCGGGGAGATGTGAACACATCCCCGCGGGCGCCTCTGTGTGTACGCCGGCCGGTGCCGTCAGTCGTTGACGACGACGAGGTCCTCCAGCGGGCGGCGCGTGCGCGGTGCCGCCTCGCGCTCGCGGAGCGGCTCCGGCAGCGCTGCCGCGTCGCCGAGGGTGCCCAGCGCGGTGACCGACACGGGGACGAATCCCTCGTCGAGTTCGAACGCCTCTCGCAGGCCCTCGGGGTCGAAGCCGCCCATCTGGTGCGCGTGCAGCCCGTCGTGGTGCGCCTGGATCGTCAAGTGGGCGACCGCCTGGCCGAGGTCGTACGTGGCCCAGCGGCGCTCATTGCCCTCCGCGTCGACAGTCTCGGCGACGGCGACGACGAGTGCGCCCGCGGAGCCCGCCCACACCTGATTGAACCCCTGCAGGTTGGTGACGATGGTGTCGAAGGCCGCGCTGCCGCGGCGAGCGACGATGAACCGCCAGGGCTGCGTGTTGGCTGCCGAGGGCGACCAGCGGGCGGCCTCCAGCGCGGCGCGCAGCTTGTCCTCGTCGATGGGAGTGGCCGCGTCGAAGGCGCGGGGGCTCCAGCGCTCGGCGAGCGCAGGGAGCAGCGGCACGGAGGTGTCGGCGGCGCGTGAGGCGTAGTCGGCGATGGTCACAAGGGTCTCCTCGGCAATGCGTATTGGCGGTTTATTGCGGCGGCTCCATTGCCGAGCTATAACCATGTAAACGCATCGAGAAGCGGGCTATTCCCGCGCCCGCTGTGTGAACGCAATGTGTCGTGGTTGTAAAAGTTCGTAACATTCGCCGAGGTTCGGCGAGCGGTGCAACCGGGGTACAGAATCCATGCATTCCGGGCGCGTTGGATGGTGCCTCCAACGGCGGTCGTAGACAGAGCGTTCTTCTCGGCGATCAGGCATTCCATTCGTTTGAGGTTGCTTCGCGCGCGCGTGCTCTCGGTGTCCGCGTGTCCGAGGACACCCCGAAACGGGGGACGCTCCGACACGCCGCGACCCTTCAGTCGACCCCCACTTGCGGGCCGTCACCACCCTCACGTAGAACTGTCAACACCCGAACCCGACCAGATCCCCAGCGCTGCGGATGCCGCCCCCACCATCCCTGTGAGAGGTCACGTCCGTGTTCATCTTCCTGTTACAGCTCCGCCACATGCTCGGCGGACACCCCGAGTTCTATCTCTTCGCCATCTACTCCGCCCTGATCTGGGTCATCTGGATCGTCAAGGTGCTGATGTCGCGCCGTTACCGTGCCTACACCGGCGAGTTCCACGGCACGACCAGCGTCGTCGTCCCGGTCGTCGACGAGCCCCTCGACCTCTTCCGCGACGTGCTCGGCCGCATGGTCGAGCAGAAGCCGGGGGAGATCATCGTCGTCATCAACGGCGCCCCCAACCCGGAGCTCGCCGAGGTGTGCGAGGAGTTCGCGCCGCTCGTCCGCTGGGTGCACACGCCCATCCCGGGCAAGCGCAACGCCGTCATGATCGGCACCAAGATGTCGACGGGCGAGATCACCGTGCTGGTCGACTCCGACACCATCTGGACCGACGGCACGCTGCCCGAGCTCGTGAAGCCGTTCGCGGACGACCGGGTGGGCGGCGTCACCACCAAGCAGCGCATCCTGGAGCCGACCCGCAGCTGGATCACCCGCTGGGCGGACTGGCTGGAGAACTCCCGGGCCCTCTACTCGATGCCCGCGCAGAGCGTCGTCGGCCAGATCGGCTGCCTTCCCGGCCGCACGATCGCCTTCCGCCGCTCGATCCTGATGCGGGTCATGGACAAGTTCATGAACGAGAAGTTCCTCGGCGTCTTCCTCGAGGTCTCCGACGACCGGACGCTGACGAACCTCACCCTGAAAGAGGGTTACCGGACCGTCTACCAGCACACCAGCCTCGTCTACACGGACGCCCCGCTGAAGGTCAAGAAGCTCTACAAGCAGCAGCTCCGCTGGGCCCGCGGCAGCCAGTACAACACCCTGCGCATGCTCCCGTGGATGCTCGGCCACGCGCCGCTGCTGGCGTTCTTCTTCGTGATGGACATCCTGCTTCCGTTCATGCTCGCGGGAGTCATCGGCGGCTGGATCTACCGGTCCATCACCGGCGGCGGCTACAACTTCTACGAGGGCTTCCTGAAGTCCTACGGGATCGAGGGCGGCATCCTCACCGTCGCCGCCCTGATGGTCGCGTCGTCGGTGATCAGCATGTCGATCCGGCAGATCCGGCACCTCGGCGAGAAGCCGAGCGACTTCTTCCGGCTCCCGATCTTCATCATCGTGTCGACGTTCTTCCTGATGCCCATCCGGCTGATGGGGTTCTTCCGGATGGCGCACGCCAGCGGATGGGGCACTCGCGCCGGCGCCTATGCCGGCGGCCCCGCGGAGACCAGCTCCGACGAGGAGATCCTCCAGCACACGGCCGGCGCGGCAGAAGCGAGTTCACCGACGCCCGCATTGCCTGATGCCGTCGGCGGCATGACCACCGCGACGGCTCTCGCCACTCGCACGCAGGTCGCCACGAGAGCCGAAGCGAAGGCCGCCGTCAAGGCACCGGCCGTTTCCCCCAAGAAGACCCCGAGGCGCCGGCTCAACGCGCTGGCCGCCATCCCCTATCTGATCGGCATCGCGATCCTGACCCTGGAGGCCCTCTTCCTTGTCTGACCAGACCGCCCCCTCCCGAACCGCCGCTTGGTGGTCCGAGTCCAAATCCCGTTCGCAGGCGACCGCCGCGGCGGCCATCGTCCTCACCGCCGTCCTGGTGGGCATCTCGGCCTACGTCTGGGTGTCGCCCACGGGGGCGCCGCTCCGCAAGGCGGTCGACCAGGCCGCCGAGGTCGTGACCCCGTACGCGGCCCAGAACGCAGAACTGAAGCGCAACCTCGACCGCGCGACCGACACCATCGCATCCCAGAAGGGGAAGCTCACCGCCTTGCAGAAGGCGTCGCTCGCCGCACAAGCGGCCGCCGCCAAGCAACTGGCGACCGCCCAGCAGAAGGTCGCGGCCGCCGAGGGCAAGCTCTCGAGCGTGCAGGCGCAGCTCTCCGCGGCGCAGGCCAAGTCCGGTTCCGGCTCGGCCACAGCGGCCGGGACGGGAACGAAGGGCGGCTCCGGCTCCGGTTCGGGTGGCTCGCCTTCCGCTCCGATCACCGCGCCGTCCCGCGCGGAGGTGGTGAACCCCGCCAACCGCTACTACGGCATGTACACCGAGCAGGCGCCCTTCAACTGGGCGACCTTCGACGCCACCAGCGCGAAGGTGGGCGTCTCGCCCAACATGGTCGGCTACTTCAGCGGCTGGGATGAGACGTTCCGGGCCAACGCCGTCACCCGCTCCTGGCAGCAGGGCCGGCTGCCGCTGATGACGTGGGAGTCGCGCCCCATCGATGCGGGCAACGACGCGATCAACGCACCGGCCTACTCGCTGCCGAACATCATCCGCGGAGACTTCGACGCCTACCTGCACCAGTACGCCAAGGACATCGTCGCCACCGGGCTCCCCCTGGGGATCCGGCTCGACCATGAGATGAACGGCATCTGGTACCCGTGGGCGGAGACCGACGGCCAGGGCAAGTCGATCAACGGCAACAGTGCGGGCGACTACGTGAAGATGTGGCGCCATGTCCACGACATCTTCCAGCAGGAGGGTGCGAACAGCCTCGTCGTCTGGGTCTGGGCGCCCAACATCGTCAACAACCTGCCGGCGTCGCACAGGGCTCCTGGGTACCTCGAATCGCTCTACCCCGGAGACGGCTACGTCGACTGGGTCGGGCTCTCGGGATACCTGCGGCCGCCGTACAAGGCCGACAACGACTTCAGCTTCGACTACACGTTCAAGGCCAGCCTTGACGAGCTCCGCTCGATCACGAAGAAACCGATCGTGCTGGCCGAAGTCGGGGCCTCGGAGACCGACGGCCACAAACCGGCCTGGATCACCTCCTTCTTCCAGGCCCTCGCCAAACCGGAGAACGACGACATCATCGGGTTCTCCTGGTTCAACCTCGCCGTGACCAGCTACGTCGAGGGGGTCCGCGCCACCAACGACTGGCGCATCGACTCACGCGCTGACTCGCTCTCGGCCTTCATCACCGGCCTCACCAGACCCGAGGACGACTTCGCCCTCACACCCGCTCCGTAAGCCCAGAGAAAGGACGATCACCATGACCGCTCCGAAGAAGATCAAGGACCAGCCCGCCCCGCGCATCAGCGTCATCGGCACCGGCTACCTCGGCGCCACGCACGCTGCCGCCATGGCTGAGCTCGGCTTCGACGTCGTCGGCGTCGACACCGACCCGCGCAAGGTGGAGGAGTTGAAGGAGGGACGCGCTCCCTTCTTCGAGCCCGGACTCCCCGAGCTCATCCGCCGGAACGTCGCCGCCGGCCGGCTGACGTTCACCACCGACCTCGCGGAGGCCGTCGCCGTCTCGGACGTCCACTTCATCTGCGTCGGCACGCCGCAGCAGTCCGGCTCGTTCGCCGCGAACCTCTCTTATGTGGAGGCGGCGGCGCGGGGCGTTGCCGAGAACCTCACGCACGACGGCCTGATCGTCGGCAAGTCGACCGTCCCGGTCGGCACCGGAGCCCGGCTCCGCGCGATCATCGCGGATGCCGTGCCCGAGGGGATCGATGTCGAGCTCGTCTGGAACCCCGAGTTCCTGCGCGAGGGCAAAGCGGTCGACGACACCCTCTCGCCCGACCGCCTCGTCTTCGGCGGGACGTCCGCGAAGGCGGAGGCCACCCTCCGCCGCATCTACGAGAAGCCGATCGCGGAGGGATGCCCGGTGCTCGTCGCCGACCTGCCGACGGCCGAGCTGGTGAAGGTGAGCGCCAACGCGTTCCTCGCCACCAAGATCTCGTTCATCAACGCGATCGCCGAAGTGTGCGACGCGGCAGGGGCGGATGTCTCCCTGCTCGCCGACGCGCTCGGACACGACGCGCGGATCGGGCGCCAGTTCCTCAACGCGGGCCTCGGCTTCGGCGGTGGCTGCCTGCCGAAGGACATCCGTGCGCTCATGTACCGCTCCAACGAGCTGGGCGCGCACTCAGCGGTCGGCCTGCTGCAGCAGGTGGACGAGATCAACATGGGCCGTCGCCAGCGGGTCATCGACCTGGCGCTGAAGGCGCTGGGCGGCTCGGTGCTCAACCGCAAGATCGGTGTGCTCGGCGCGGCCTTCAAGCCGCACACGGACGACGTCCGCGACTCGCCCGCTCTCAACGTCGCGGCCGCCCTGCACCTGCGCGGCGCCCAGGTGGTCGTCTACGACCCCCAGGCGCGTGACACCGCCCAGCGGCTCTACCCCACCCTCGGCTACGCGGACTCGATGGAGGAGGCGCTGACCGGCGCCGACCTGACGGTCGTGCTCACCGAGTGGGACGAGTTCACCACCGCCGACCCCGCCGCCCTGAGCGAGATCGTCCGGAACCGAACCGTGATCGACGGCCGCAACTGCCTCGACGCCTCGGCCTGGAACCGTGCCGGCTGGAGCGTCTACGCCATGGGCACCGTGCCCGAGGTCGCTCCGCTCGCCGACGACCTCGCCTCGCTCGCCCCCGTCCGCTGACCCGCCGATCTCAGGAGACAACCATGACCAGTTACGTGACGAAGGCCGTGATCCCCGCGGCGGGACTCGGCACCCGGTTCCTGCCCGCTACCAAGGCGATGCCCAAGGAGATGCTCCCGGTGGTCGACAAGCCGGCCATCCAGTACGTCGTCGAGGAGGCCGTCACCTCCGGGCTGACGGACGTCCTGCTCATCACCGGCCGCAACAAGAACGCGCTCGAGAACCACTTCGACCGCAACGCCGAGCTGGAGGATGCGCTCACCAAGAAGGGCGACCTCGACCGCCTGCGCGCGGTCAGCTACTCCACGTCGCTCGCCGACATGCACTACGTGCGGCAGGGCGACCCGAAGGGCCTCGGCCACGCGGTGCTCCGCGCCAAGATGCACATCGGTCATGAGCCGTTCGCGGTACTGCTCGGTGACGACATCATCGACGCCCGCGACCCGCTCCTCAGCCGGATGCTGGAGGTGCAGCACGCGCTGAACACCACCGTCGTCGCACTCATGGAGGTGCCGCCGGAGTCCATCCACCTCTATGGGGCCGCCGCGGTCGTCGAGACCGACGACGACGACGTGGTCCGGATCACCGGACTGGTCGAGAAGCCGAGCCGCGAGAACGCACCGTCGAACTACGCCGTCATCGGACGCTACGTGCTGCGGCCTGAGATCTTCGACATCCTGGAGAAGACGGAGCCGGGCAAGGGCGGCGAGATCCAGCTGACCGATGCGCTCCAGGGCCTCGCGACGGCACCGGCGTGGACCGGAGGCGTGCACGGCGTCATCTTCAGTGGACGCCGCTACGACACGGGCGACCGGCTGGACTACCTGAAGGCGATCGTCCAGATGGCGGTCGCACGCGAGGACCTCGGCCCCGAGCTGCTGCCGTGGCTCAAGGAGTTCGCCACGAACGCCGGTCCCGCTGAGACGGCGCCGATCCCGACGTTCCCTGCGATGCCGTCGGTCGCGCCGGCCGCGGCGAAGCCTAAGGCGAAGCCGGCGAAGCCTGTTCCCGAGGCCGCCGCGGCGGCGCCGAAGGACCAGTCCACCACTCGGGAGCTGGTGGGCACCGCAGGAGCCTGAGCCCGCGTCACCGAACTACTGGTCCGGACATGCCGTCATCGCTCAGATATAACGGCATGTCCGGACCAGCGGTTTCGGCTTGGCATCAGTCCAGCCCGAGGCGCTTGAGGGTGTGCTCTTCGCTGTGGCCCGCATCGGTCTCGATCTGGTCGATCGCGATCGGGATGCTGGGGCCAACCGCCAGCCAGACGAAGCCGTCGCGGTGGACGAGCGGCACCAGGTCGGTCGTGCCGTCGCGCAGGAGCGTCCGGACGCGTTTCAGGAGCGCGTATCCCTCTGCCGGGCGGGTCACGTAGGTCTTCCGGCGGTAGTGGATGACGTGGGCGACGGTCTTGGTGCTCAGGCTCGCCACCTGCCCGTCGAGGGGCGCATCCGCGGTGTCGGTTCGGGTGTCGGTCATGGCGGGAACGGTACGCCGCCTGCGCTCGCGTCGACAGATGCACGAACCCGACGCCTGGGTCTCTCCGCGCAGCGCGGAGCACTAGACGCCGAGCCTCGGACGCTGAGCCGTCACGCGCCGAGCGGTCACGCGCCGAAGATCGCGCGCAGCTCCTCGATCGGCGCCTTGGGTCGGCGGTCCTCGAAGACGAGCCCGTTGGTCTCCTGCCCGGTGTCGGCCAGCTGGGTGTAGCAGTAACCGGCCAGGGGTGCCGAATTCCGAACGGCGTCGACCAGCGCGCGCAGCCGGTCCACCAGGTCTTCCGAACTCGTAGCCGTGGAGTAGCCCCACGCGTCGGCCGGCCCGTTCTCGGTGTACGAGACGCCGCCGAACTCGGTCAGCATGAGGGGCGCATCCGTGCGCTGCTCCGCATCCACAATGAGGCGTCGCCCGGGGAACGTGAACTCGGCCCCGAGGATGCCCTCGCGCGTCGCGTACCGCTCGGCCACCCGGGCAGGATCGTGGTCGTAGTCGTGGATGGAGAGGATGTCGGAGGCGGCGTGCTCCCAACCGTCGTTCGAGATGACCGGTCGCGTCGGGTCGACCGTCTTCGTGAGGTGCACCAGCGCCTTCGCGTACGACACCATCCGCTCGTCGTGGGCCAGGTGCTGGACGCCCCAGCTCTCATTGAGGGGCACCCACGTGACGATCGAGGGATGCGACCGGTCGCGGTCGAGGATCGCGGACCACTCCGCGATGCTGCGGCGCACCGCCTCCGGCGTGAAGGCGTAGGCGGCCGGCGCCTCGCCCCAGACCAGCAGCCCGAGCTTGTCGGCCCAGAACAGGAAGCGGGGATCTTCGTACTTCTGGTGCAGGCGGGTGGCGTTGAAGCCCAGGTCGAGGATGAGCTGAGCCTCGGCGCGCAGAGCGTCGGCGTTCGGCGCGGCCGAGTGCGACTCCGGCCAGTAGCCCTGGTTGAGTACCGAGCGCACGTAGAAGGGACGGTCGTTCAGCAGGAACCGGCCGCCCCCCACCGCCGCGGACCGCAGCCCGAAGTAGGAGGACACGATGTCCGCCGGCGCGTTCGGCACCAGCAGGCGGACGGTGGCGTCGAGGAGCGTGGGATGCGCGGGCGACCACAGCAGCTCCTCGTAGGCCTGCCCGTTGGTCTGACGGTGGATCCGGAACGGCACCACGAGCTCGCGGCCCGCAGCGCTCGTCTCGACGGTCGCCAGCGTTTCGGCGCCGAGGGCGACCTCGATGCGCACGGTCGTCCCGGCCGGAGCGGGCCGGCTCAGACGGAGCTGCGCGATGACCTCGCCGGCCGGCACGTCGGTGACCCAGTGCAGCTGCTCGATGCGGACGTCCGCGGCGGCCTCGAGCCACACGGGCTGCCAGATGCCGGTGGTGCGGTGGTACCAGATGGAGTGCGGGTGGTGGCGCCAGTCCTGCTTGCCGCGCGGCTGGGCCACATCGGCCGGGTCGTCGTCGGCCCGGATGGTGATCGAGAAGTCGCCCTGGCCGACCAGATCGGTGATGTCGAGCGAGAAGGGGGTGGAGCCGCCCTCGTGCCGACCGGCCGAGCGGCCATCGACCCACACCTCGGAGGCGTGATCGACGGCACCGAAGTTGAGCAGGATGCGCTCGCCGGATGGGACGTCGTCATGCAGCACGGTGCGCTGGTACCAGACGACGGGATGGAAGCCGGTGTCGCCGACGCCTGACGCGTCCGACTCGAACGGGAACGGCACCTGGATGACGCCCGGCAGCGGCCCTGCGGACTCCCAGTGCTCCCGTCGGCCGCGATCGTCGTCATCGAATGCGAAAGTCCACGGTCCGGACAGGTCGAGCCAGTCGGCCCGGACGAGCTGGGGCCGCGGGTAGCGGCCGTCCTGCGCGGTGGCCGCTTCGACGCGGCGTTCCTCGGTGAGCATCCCTTTAGCATGCACGATCTGTGCAGCGCTGTAAAGCCGGAAACCGTGGTCAGGAGACGGAGGGCGCGCTCTCCCTCACGACGAGCGAGAACGGCGCCAATTCGTGGCGACCCATTCCGTCGAAGCCGCCGACCCGCTCCAGCAGCATCTCGACCGCGCGGGAGGCCAGGCCCCGCATGTCGGGCGCGACCGACGTGAGCGACGGGTAGGTGACCGCCGTCATCGGGGTGTTGTCCCATCCCGTCACCGCGACGTCATCCGGCACGTGGAGGCCCCGCTCCTGCAGGGCGCGGAGGGCGCCGATCGCGGCCAGATCGTCGCGACAGACCAGTCCGTCGAACTGCAGTCCCGCGTCGAGCGCAGCGCCGACCGCCCGCACAGCGTTTCCGGCCGAGACGGCGACGCTCGGGATGAGGAGCTGCGGCTCGGGGGAGATCCCTGCGTCCTCCAGCGCTTGCTGGTACCCGGCCATGCGGAGCTTCGAGGTGCGGGTCGGCCGGGAGCTCTCGTGACCGGCGAAGGCGATGCGCCGACGGCCCTGAGCGATCAGGTGCTCGGTCGCGACGCGGGCGGCTTCGACGTTGTCGATCATGATGCGGTCGACCGTGAGCGGGGCCGCGTTCTCGCCGAGGACCACCAGGGGGATGTCCGTGCGCGTCTGCGCCAGTTCGGCGGAGTTCATGACGCTCGGCTGGAAGATCATGCCGTCCACGAGGCCCGATTCGCCGGCACTGATCACCGCACGCTCGCCCTCGATCGTGCCCTCGGTCTGCTCGAGGAGCACCCGGTAGCCGCGGCGTTCGGCCTCGTCGGCGACGACACGGGCCAGCTCGGCGAAGTAGGGCAGCGTGACGTCGGCGAAGGCCAGGGCCAGGAGGCCCGTGCGGCCGGTCGCCAGGCGGCGGCCCATGATGTTCGGCCGGTAGCCGAGCTCGTCGATGGCCCGCTGCACCTTCTCGCGCATCTGCGGGCTGACGTGGGCGTAGTTGCGGACGACGTTGGAGACGGTCTTCATGGAGACGCCGGCGTGCTCCGCCACGTCCTGAAGTCTGACCGCCATCGCGCATCCTCTCGCGTCATCATGCGGTTTCCCGCCGGGGTCACTCTACAGCGCACTCCCTTGCGCACTGTGCACCGGGTTGACACCGTCTGTCCAGCGCTGTAAATTCGCCGAACATGCCGAGTGTTCCGGCACCAGCACCACCGGTCATGCGTGCGAGCAGCGAAAAGACGTCGCGTGAACGGCTCACTCAAGGGAGAGAACAGATGAAGAAGCGATTCGCCGCACGCGCGATCGCAGTGGCGGTCACCGCGGGCCTCGGGCTCGCGCTGACGGCCTGCGGAAGCTCCGGATCCGGTAGCGGAGACGTCTCCGCCGCCGACTACACCGGACCGAAGGTCAACATCAGCTTCTGGAACGGCTGGACGGGTGGCGCCGCCCCCGTGCTCGTACCGAAATTGATCGACAAGTTCAATGCCGAGCACAAGAACATCGTTGTGAAAGACGTCCCGATGGAGTGGGCGGACATCGCACGCAAGATGCCGCTCGCGGTCAAGGCCGGCAAGGGCCCCGATGTCGCGGTCGGGCACGGTGACGACATCGCCACCTACGCGGCACAGGGACTCGTGCTCAAGGCGGACAGCATCGTGAAGTCGCTCGGCTACAAGGCCAGTGACTTCCCGGAGGGGCTGCTCGACGCCGGCAAGTACAACGGCGCCCAGTACGCGGTGCCGTGGAGCATCACGCCGCTCGGCCTGTACGTCAACAAGGACGTGCTGAAGTCGGCCGGTGTCGACTCCATCCCCACGGACAAGACGTCCTACCTGGCCGCGCTCGACAAGCTGAAGGCCGCGGGCGTTCAGGGCGAGTGGGTCGACGGTTACGTCTTCACCGGGACGTTCGAGTTCGAGAGCCTGCTGTGGCAGTACGGCGGCGACCTGTTCAACAAGGACGTCTCCGAGGCGACCTTCAACTCCGACGCCGGCGTGCAGGCGCTGACCTGGATGACCGACCTGATCAAGAAGGGCTACAGCCCGGCGGACGTGGCACAGGACGGCAACATCAACGCCCTCATCGCAGGCAAGACCGCGTTCAACTGGAACGGCGTCTGGCAGACGACCAACACCGCGTTCGACAAGCTGAGCTGGGAGGCCACCGCGGTGCCGCAGATCGGCACCGAGAAGGGCGTCTGGTCCAGCTCCACCCACTGGATGTTCATGAACAACAAGGGGCAGGACAAGAACAAGACGTCCGCTGCCGCGACGTTCGTGAAGTGGATGAACGACAACTCGGCCGACTGGCCGCAGACCGGTGAGCTCCCCGCCCAGAACTCGGTTCGCAACGACCCGAAGCTGGTCGAGACCTACCCGCACCTGAAGCCGTTCCTCGACGAGCTGCCCTACGCGCACTACGAGCCGATCGCCCCGGGCATCAGCACCGTGGAGGCCACCATCACCACCGCGGTGAACGAGGCCGTCACCGGCAAGAAGAGCCCCAAGCAGGCTCTGGACGACGCCGTCGCCAAGGCCAACACTCTGCTCAAGCAGAACAAGGCGAAGTACAGTGGCTGACACCGCTTCGATCGTGGCGCCCCGGGAGACCGGGGCGCCACGCCCGTCCCGCGGCGGCCGGGCTGGCCGCCGCCCCGGCGTCCCGCGCCGCACCGGCATCGCCTACCTCTTCCTGGCGCCGTTCCTCGTGCTCTTTATCGTGTTCGTGCTGGCCCCCGCCGTCTTCGGCCTGTGGATCAGCCTCACGAACTGGAGCCCGTTCCGGGCCACCCAGAAGTTCATCGGGCTGCAGAACTACATCGACCTGTTCACACCCGGCTCCGCCACCTCCGGCGACTTCTGGCAGTCGATGGCCGCGACCGGCATCTTCACCCTGGCGAGTGTTCCGTTCCTGATCGTCATCCCACTGCTGATCGCAGTGCTCCTGAACCAGAAGATCCGTGCTGGATCGTTCTTCCGCGGCGTCTTCTTCGCGCCGTACGTGCTCGGCGTCGCCGTCATCAGTGTCATCTGGAAGTACCTCCTCGACACCCAGGCCGGCATCATCAACCACCTGCTCGGCATGATCGGACTGCCGGACAACCTGCCCTGGACCGTCGATGTTCCGTGGGTGTGGGTCACGCTGGCCGGTGTCACGGTCTGGTGGACGATGGGCTTCAACACCGTCATCATCCTGGCCGGGCTCAAGAGCATCAGCGCTGATCTCTACGAGGCGGCGGCCCTGGACGGCGCGGGCGCGTGGCGTCAGTTCACCAATGTGACGCTGCCGGGTCTGCGTCAGGTCATGACCTTCGTCTTCACGATCACCATCCTCGCGAGCGCGAACATGTTCGGTCAGTCGTTCCTCATCACGAAGGGCGGCCCGGGCAACACGACCCGCACGGCGATCATGTACATCGCCGACCAGGGCCTGTCGCAGAACAACCTGGCCGCCGCGGCAGCGATGAGCTACGTGCTCTTCGCCTTCCTCGCCATCGTCAGCATCATCAACTTCCGCCTGCAGCGGGAGCGCGCAGAGAAGAGCGTCTCATGACAACGACGACCGCTCCCGAGAAAACTGCGACGCCGAAGAGCGTTCGATCCCGTCGCAAGCAGACGCCGAAGGCGGCAGCGCGCAAGACCCTGCTCTACGCCGTGCTGATCGTGCTGGCCCTGGCCGTCATCCTGCCGCTGCTGTGGATCGTGCTGACGTCGTTCAAGACCGACGGCGACGCCATCCGCAATCCGTATTCGGCCTTCCCCAACCCGTTCTCTACCGACGCATACACGACCCTGGCCAGCGGGCAGCAGCCGGTGTTCCGTTGGTTCCTGAACAGCCTCGCGGCGGCGGCGATGCAGACCGTGATCATCCTGGTCACCGCCTCGATGGCCGCCTACGCACTCGCCCGCCTCGAATTCTGGGGCAAGCGGATCGTCTTCGGCCTGATCATCTCGACGCTGCTGGTGCCGCCGGTGATCTTCCTCATCCCGAACTACCTGATCGTGCAGAACCTCGGCTGGCTCGACACGATCTGGGCCATCACGATCCCGGGTGCCGCGAGCGCCTTCGGCGTCTTCTTCCTCCGTCAGTTCTTCGTCGGGCTCCCGGCGGAGATCGAGGAGGCGGCGCGGATCGACGGTGCCGGCGACTTCCGGATCTTCCTCCAGATCGTCCTTCCGCTGGCCCGTCCGGCACTGGCGACTCTCGCCGTGCTGAGCTTCCTGGCGAACTGGAACGACTTCCTGTGGCCGGTGTACGTGCTGCTGAGCCCGGAGAACCTGACGCTGCAGCCGGGTCTGTCGCAGCTGCAGGGTGCGTACTCGACGCACTACGCCATCGTGATGGCGGGCGCGGTGATCGCCTCGGTGCCGGTGCTCATCCTGTTCTTCTTCGCGCAGAAGCAGATCGTGGAGAGCGTCGCCACCAGCGGGGTCAAGGGATGACGTTCCGCCGGGCAGCCCTGGCGACCGGTGCCATGCTCGGGCTCGTCGCCGGCCTCGTGGGCTGCTCGGCGGGGTCCCCATCGACGAGTGAGTCATCGCCCTCCATCGCGCCGTTCCAGATCGACAGCGACTTCCCCGACCCGGGCGCGCTCGTGGTCGGCGACACCGTCTATGCCTACGCGACCAACACTCCGGCTGCGAACGTGCAGGTCGCGACCAGCGGCGACATGAAGACCTGGAAGGTGAGCGACCAGGATGCGTTGCCCACGCTGCCGTCGTGGGCGCTCCCCGGCAAGACCTGGGCGCCTGGCCCGGCGAAGCTGGCCGACGGCCGGTTCGCGCTGTACTTCACGGCGTCGGATGCCGCCAGCAAGTACCAGTGCATCGGTGTCGCCTTCGCCGACAAGCCGGAGGGCCCGTTCACCTCGACCGCCGACAAGCCGCTGGTCTGTCCCGTCGATGAGGGCGGCGCGATCGACGCGAGCGTGACGGCGGATGCCGACGGCCAGCGCTACCTGGTGTGGAAGAACGACGGCAACTGCTGCGGTTTCGACACGTGGATCTCCGCGCAGCCGTTGTCGCCTGACGGCGCAATGCTGACCGGTGAGCCGACCAAGCTCATCAAGCAGACCGAATCGTGGGAGGGCAAGCTGGTCGAGGCGCCGGTCATCGTCCACCACGACGACGGATTCGTGCTCCTGTACTCCGCCAATGACTACGGCAATTCGTCGTATGTGACCGGCGCTGCGACATCCGCGAGCCTGCTCGGCCCGTACACGAAGGCGAAGGAGCCGCTGCTCTCGACCTCAGGCTCGAAGGGCCGCTATCTCGGCCCGGGCGGCGAGGACCTCATCACGTTCCAGGGCAGGGGCTGGATGCTGTTCCACTCGTGGGACGAGGCCTTCGCCTACCGGGGCATGCATGCCGTGCCGGTGACCTGGCGCGACGGCCTGCCGGAGCTGTCGTCATGAACACAGGCTCCCTACGCGTCACCGATCACTGGGGACCGGTGTGGGGCGGTTACTTCGCCGACCCGTTCGTCCTGCGACTCTCGGGCGGCGACTACGTCGCCTACGGCACCCATCCGGGCAGCGACGGCGACCGCGTCTTCGAGGCGCTGGTGTCGCCGGACCTCAAGCAGTGGGAGAGTGCTGGCGCCGTCCTGGAGCGCCTGCCCGACCGATTCGGCGAGGACTACTGGGCGCCCGAGGTGGCCGAGGCGCAGGGCGCGTTCTGGATGTTCTACTCCGTCGGACGCGGCATCGAGGGGCACCACCTCCGGGTGGCACGCGCCGAGTCCGCGACCGGACCGTTCCGCGACGTCGGCGTCGACCTGACGCCGGACGAGGTCTTCGCCATCGACGCTCACCCGTTCCGTGATTCCGACGGCCGCTGGTTCCTGTTCTTCGCCCACGACGTGCTCGACCATGAGCGCCCGGGCACCCACCTGGCGGTCGCTCCGCTCGACGCGGGGATGACCGCCCTCGCCGGTCCCGCCGTGCCAGTGCTCGCGCCGAACGCCGACTGGCAGCTCTACGAGCGCGACCGTCTCATCCACGGTCGCCGTTTCGACTGGCACACGCTCGAGGGGCCGGCCGTGCTGTACCGCGGCGGCCGCTACTGGCTGACGTACTCCGGCGGCGCATGGACCGGCCCCGGATACGCCGTCGGGGTGGCGGTTGCGGATCATCCTCTCGGGCCGTGGTCGCACGTCGAGCAGCCGCCCCTGCTGCGCAGCGGAGGCGACCTGCGCGGGCCCGGCCACAACTCCCTCACAGTGGCGCCCGATGGCACCGACGTGATCGCGTTCCACTCCTGGAATGAGGAGGAGACAGCGCGTCGACTGCACCTCGGCACCCTGACGATCGACGAAGACGGAGAGGAAACCCCATGAACGACGACGTTCCCCGGGTCACACCGGCTCAGCCGGACACCATCGGTCTCGAGCCCGAGATCCAGGAGGCGGTGACCGCGCTCTACGCCGACGGCACCGTCGGCAAGAGGGGCGCGTTCAGCCCGGAATGGGCCGACCGGCTCCGCGAGGACATCGAGGTCGCCTTCGATGAGGCGCTGCAGCGGAAGGGCGGCGCGGTCGGGCGCGGCACCAAGCGCTACTACGTCGAGATCCACCCGGAGCAGATGCGCGGCTGGGTCGAGCTGGTCGACCACCCGTGGGTGCGCGGCGTCTGCGAAGCCGTCCTCGGGCCGGGCTACCAGCTCGTGGAGCTGGGCTTCGACGTGCCGGGCCCCGGAGCCAAGGATCAGCCGTGGCACCGCGACTTCCCGATGCCGGACGAGACGAAGAAGACCGGCCGGCTCACGTCGCTCGCGTTCAACCTGACGGCGGTGGACACCGCAGAAGACATGGGGCCGTTCGAGATCGCTCCGGGCACCCAGTGGGATCTGCCGGAGGGCTTCGAGCACGAGATGTTCCCGGTCACGGAGCTCTACCCGCGGTTCGAGGAACGCGCGGTCCGCAAATACCCGAACCGCGGCGATATCTCGGCTCGGTCCGCGCTGACCGTGCACCACGGCACCGCGAACACGTCGCAGTCGTCGCGACCCGTCCTGGTGCTCGGTGTGGATGCTCCCGGCGCCGGAAACGCGGAACACCACGACATGGCGGTCACGCACGAGTTCTACGAGTCGCTGCCGGAGCGGGTGCGTCAGCACCTGGTCTGCCCGGTCGTCGACGAGTTGACGCCGATCACCCAGAAGCACACGATCGAGGGGCTGATGATGGGCGACGCGTAGCGCGGCTGTGCTTTCCCCCTGCTGTGCTTTCCCCGTTAAGCCACGATGCCGGGCTATGAGAAGACTAGGGTTTCTTCTCACGGCCCGGCATACGTTCGGGGTTACGCCGGATGGATATTCGGGTTCCCCCGGCGCTCTTGAAGACTACAGGAAAAGTGCGCTTCGTGTAGGTCGAATGGAGGACAATTTTGTACCCCGGTCTGCCCCCAATGTGAGGGACAACAGGGGACACGCGCCGCTAAGCCGCGTTCAGTTCCTCGACGAGCGCGGCCACGAAGGCGTCGATGTCGTCTTCGGTCGTGTCGAAAGCGCACATCCAGCGCACCTCGTTGTTCGCCGCATCCCAGTCGTAGAACCGGAAATGCTCGCGAAGACGGTCGGCGACGCCCGTCGGAAGGGTGGCGAACACGCCGTTCGCCTGCGTCTTCTGACTGAAGCCGACGCCCTGGATGCTGCCGTCAGCGATGCCCGCCTCCAGCGCCGTCCGCAGCCGGGTCGCCATCGCGTTGGCGTGCGACGCCGACCGCAGGTAGAGGTCGTCGGTGAGCAGGGCGATGAGCTGAGCGGAGATGAAGCGCATCTTGGAGGCGAGCTGCATGTTCAGCTTGCGGAGGTAGATCAACCCCTCCGACGCCTGCGGGTTGAGCACGACGACGGCCTCGCCGTAGAGCATCCCGTTCTTGGTGCCGCCGAAGCTGAGCACATCCACGCCCGCGTCGGTCGTGAACGCCCGCAGCGGCACGCCCAGGGTGGCTGCCGCGTTGGAGATGCGGGAGCCGTCCATGTGCAGCTTCATGCCGTGCTTGTGCACGTGGTCGGCGATCGCGCGGATCTCCTCCACCGTGTACGCCGTTCCGAGCTCGGTGGTCTGCGTGATCGAGACGACCAGCGGCTGGGCGCGGTGCTCGTCGCCCCAGCCCCACGCCTCGCGATCGATGAGCTCGGGCGTCAGCTTTCCGTCCGGCGTCTCCACCGTGAGCAGCTTGATGCCGGCCACCTTCTCGGGCGCGCCAGCCTCGTCCGTGTTGATGTGCGCGGTCTTCGCGCAGATGACGGCGCCCCAGCGCGGCAGCATCGACTGGAGACCGACGACATTCGCGCCCGTCCCGTTGAAGACCGGGTAGACCTCGACACCCTCGCCGAAGTGCTCAGCGAACACCTCGTGCAGGCGGGCCGTGTAGACGTCCTCCCCGTACGCGATCTGGTGGCCGTTGTTGGCGGCCGCGATGGCGTCGAGGATCTCGGGATGCACGCCCGCGTAGTTGTCGGAGGCGAAGCCGCGGAGGGTGAGGTCGTGGAGTTGTAGCGTCACCCATCCATCCTCTCAGGCTCCAGTGGGATGCGTCGTCCGCCGACCTCCGCGGCTGTCGCCGACCAGAGCCCCACGACCTCCTCGCCCAGCCGCGCCTCCAGCCCGGCGAGCGTCTTCACGACGAACACGGTGGCCGCGGACTGCGGAGCATCTTTCGCCAAGCCCTGCGCCACCGCACGCGTCCAGGCGTCCGCCGCCGCCTTCACCGCGGCGTAGTTCGCGCCCCCCGCGTACGGCTTGTCGACCGCGGTGGACGACACGATCGCGAGCCGCCCGGCAGGCGAGGCGACCAGGTCGTCGTAGAACACTCGCGTCGTGTTGCGGAGCGTCCGGAACGACCGGTCGAAGAAGTCCCAGTCCTCGTCGCTCTGCCCGGCGAGCCCGCCTCCGCCGCGCCACCCGCCGACCAGGTGGATCAGACCATCCAGCTGCCCGAACTCTTGGTGGACGCGGATGGCCAGCTCGGCCACCGCATCCCGGTCGGCGAGGTCGCAGACGATGGTCCGGACGCCCGGCACCGCGGCGGCCAACGCGTCCAGCGCCTCCTGCCGGGTGCCGACCGCGATCACGGTGGCGCGGGCGGTGGTCAGCGCCCGGGCGACCGCCTCACCGGAGGCGCTCGTCGCCCCGGCGATCAGGACGAGACGGCCGGCGACGCCGGACGGCCCGGCCTCCGAGGAGGTCCGGGCCGTGCGGTCCGCCGCCGAGTGGGACTCAGCGGCGTCCGTCATGCGTAGTCCGCGCTATCGGTGCTGCGGGTGGTTCCGGTGATACCGGCCGTGGACTCGATAACGGCGGCCATCTTCTTGTTCAGCGCCTCGTAGAACATCGAGAGCGGGAACTCGTCGTCGAGCACCTGGTCGGTGTAGCCCTTCGGCGGACCGGCGAGTACCTCATCCGACAGTCCGCGCGCCCAGTTGGAGGCTGGATGCGGGGTGAGCGTCTCGGTGAGCATCTCGTAGGCGGCCAGCCAGTGGGACACCTTCGGGCGGTCGATCGAACGCCAGTACAGGTCGTTGATCTGGTCGCTGAGGGCGATGACCACGTCCGGAACGTTCTCCCAGTCGATGGTGAGCTGGGTGTCCGTCCAGTGCAGCACGTTGTGCTGGTGCATCCACGCGAACAGCAGCTGGCCGCCGAGCCCGTCGTAGTTGCGCACGCGGCTGCCGGTGATCGCGAACCGGAAGATCCGGTCGAAGATCACGGCGTACTGCACCAGGTGGGCGGTGTCGCGGATGGCGCGCTGCGCGTCCGACAGCTCGGCGTCCGGAAGAGCGCCGAGCTCGCGCTCCAGCTTCACCGACTCGCGGAAGGCCGTCAGGTCGCACCGCAGCTCCTCCAGCGAGTAGAGGAAGAACGGCATCCGCTGCTTGATCATGAACGGGTCGAACGGCAGGTCACCGCGCATGTGGCTGCGGTCGTGGATGATGTCCCACATCGCGAAGGTCTCCTCCGTGAGGTGCTGGTCGTCCAGCATCGCGGCGGCGTCCTCGGGCAGCTCCAGCTTGGTGATCTCCGCGGCGGCACGGACGACACGGCGGTAGCGTGCCGCCTCCCGATCCTGGAAGATCGCGCCCCACGTGAAGCTCGGGATCTCGCGCATGGCTACCGTCTCGGGGAACAGCACCGCCGAGTTCGTGTCGTAGCCCGGCGTGAAGTCGACGAAGCGCAGGGCGACGAACAGCTTGTTGCCGTACTCGCCGGCTTCCAGCTCCGCGATGAACTCCGGCCAGATGACCTCGACGAGCACAGCCTCCACGAGGCGGTTCGCGCTGCCGTTCTGGGTGTACATCGGGAACACGACCAGGTGGCCGAGCCCGTCGACGCGGTGCTGCTGCGGCTGGAATTCGTTCAGGGCGTCCAGGAAATCGGGGACGCCGAAGCCTTCGTCCGCCCAGCGGGCGAAGTCGCGCTGCAGGGCGGCGAGGTAGGACGCGTCGTGCGGGAAGGCCGGTGCGAGTGCGGCGATCGAGTCGACGATGGTGCGGACGTGCTCAGCTGCGGCGGGCCGGTCGGACTCCTGCTCGACCGAGCCGTCCTTGACCTGGAGTGCCTGCAGGGCGACGGCCGCGTCCTTCAGACGCAGCCACGCGGGATCGTTCGCGACCTCGCGAACCGGGCGGCCGTCCTCGACGACCTCGGGCTCTCCGACAATTGCGCTGGATGTGAAGTTCTGGACGAATTGAGACATGACGAACCTCCCGTCGTTGGTCGACCGCTCGCACGCGGCACGTAAATGGATGTGACGAGCCTATCCGGGGATCGCAAGCGTTTTGTTGTCCAATTCGGCGGAAAAGTGCGCCGGATGGCCCTCGAACGCAGGGAAACACCGTCTGCTGAGCGCCCACCCTGCACCCCCGATCGAAGTGCACGTTGTGGCTGCTATTCCGGCGAAATAGCAGCCACAACGTGCACTTCGGTGCTCGAGCGTTGGATGCGCGCGTCCTGTCGCCCCTGCGATGATGGGGACATGGCGAGAACGGTCCGCGGCGCACGCGTGCTCATCACCGGTGCGGCGTCCGGCATGGGGCGGCTGTACGCCGAGCGGGCGGTGCTGGAGGGCGCACGTGCCGTCATCCTGTGGGATCGCGACGAGGCCGCGCTCCTCGAGTTGACGCACCGGCTGCGGCGCGAGGTTCTCGCCGGGCGCACCGCCGCAGCCTGGGGCGCGCCGCCGAGCTCGCCGAGTTCGGCCGCCGGCGGGCCTGGGACGAGCGTGCTGCCGTACGTCGTCGACCTCTCCGAGCTCGGCGCGATCGCGCAGACCGCGCAGGCCGTCCGCAAAGAGGTCGGCAGCATCGACGTGCTCATCAACAACGCCGGGATCGTGCGCGGCAAGTACTTCTGGGAGCACGACAACGGAGAGGACACCCGCCCGACCATGCAGGTGAACGCCCTGGCGCCGATGTATGTCACGCGCGAGTTCCTCCCCGGCATGCAGCAGAGCGCCCGGGAGGCGCGGATCGTCAACATCGCGTCGGCGGCGGGCACCATATCCAACCCGCGCATGAGCGTCTACGCGGCGAGCAAGTGGGCGGTCATCGGGTGGAGCGACAGCCTCCGCCTGGAGCTGGTCCAGGAGGGGTACGCGCACGTCAAGGTGACCACGGTCGCCCCCAGCTACATCGACACGGGGATGTTCGCGGGCGCCCGTGGGCCCCTGCTGACGCCCGTGATGACGCCCGAGTACGTGGTCGACCGGGTCTGGCGAGCGATGCTGGCGGGCCGGCCGATGCTGATGCTCCCGTGGACGGTCGGACTGGCGAAGACGCTGCGCGGCCTGCTGCCGACGCGGGCGTGGGATGTGGTGGCCGGGCGCGTTTTCGGCGTCTACGACTCGATGGACGAGTTCACCGGCAGGCAGTGAAACTCCGGGAGCCAAGACTCCCTTTTCTGTGAGAACTCACATACAGTGGCTCCCCGAGCGAAGGTGTCGAAGGGAGCCGATCGTGAGCGATCCGTCGTGGACCCAGGTGGTCAAGACTGTCGAACCGGAGCAGCCGGAGCTGAAGCGGGCCCTCGGGCCCGGTCTGCTGCTGCTCTTCATCGTCGGCGACATCCTCGGCACGGGCATCTACGCCCTCACCGGGCAGGTCGCCGCCGAGGTCGGTGGCGCCGCCTGGCTGCCGTTCCTGCTCGCGTTCGCCGTCGCGACGGTCACCGCCTTCTCGTACCTGGAGTTGGTGACGAAGTACCCGCAGGCGGCGGGCGCCGCGCTCTACACACACAAGGCGTTCGGCATACACTTCTTCACCTTCATCGTGTGCTTCATCGTCATGACCTCGGGCATCACGTCGGCATCGACCGCATCGCGTGCTTTCGCGGTGAACCTGACCGTCGGCTTCGGCATCCCCGACGACAACCTGACGACGCTGCTGATCGCGCTCGCGTTCATCGTGCTGATCATGCTGGTCAACCTGCGCGGCGTCGCCGAGAGCGTGTGGCTGAACGTCGTGCTCACGCTCGTGGAGCTGTCCGGTCTGCTGCTCGTCATCTTCATCGGCCTGTGGGCGATCTCCGGTGGGAACGCGGACTGGTCGCGGGTCGTCGCCTTCGAGACGCCCGAAGACAAGGGCGTGCTGCTCGCGGTGAGCACGGCGACGTCGCTGGCGTTCTTCGCGATGGTCGGCTTCGAGGACTCGGTGAACATGGCCGAAGAGACGAAGGATCCGAGCCGCATCTTCCCGAAGATGATGCTCAGCGGCCTCGGGATCGCCGCCGTCATCTACGTCCTGGTGTCCATCACCGTTGTGGCGCTGGTGCCGATCGGGGAGCTCGCTGGGAGCGAGACGCCGCTGGTGACCGCGGTCGAGAAGGCGGCGCCCGGGTTCCCGATCAACGACCTCCTGCCGTTCATCTCGATGTTCGCCGTCGCCAACACGGCGTTGATCAACATGATGATGGCGAGCCGCCTGCTCTACGGCATGAGCCGGCAGAAGGTGCTGCCGCCGTTCCTGGCGAAGGTGTCGCCGAAGCGCAGGACGCCCTGGACGGCGATCCTCTTCACGTCGGCGCTCGCCGTCGGCCTGATCAGCTACGTGTCGCTCGATCCGAAGGGATCGGTCGTCGCCTTGCTTGGAGGCACGACCTCCCTGCTGCTGCTCGCCGTCTTCGCGGTCGTGAACGTCGCCGTGCTCGTGCTTCGCAAGCAGCCTGTTGACCACAAGCACTTCCGAACCCCGACCGCGTTGCCGATCGTCGGGGCGATCACGTGCCTCTACCTGGTGTTCCCGTGGACCTCGGGCCGCCCGGCCGGCCAATACACCATCGGCCTCGGGCTGCTCGCGATCGGCATCCTGCTCTGGGTGGTCGAGCGCATCTACGCCGCGAGTGCGAAGCGTCGCGGTGAACGGGTGGAGTGAGCCCTACTCGGGCCTGATGTCGCCGCGCGCGACGATGGTCGCCGGGTCGAGATCGTCCTCGGGAGGGACGGGCACGTCGCCCACGTCATCGGGGCCGCCCGTCCCCGGGCGGACGGTGTCGCCGGTCGAGTCCTGCTGCTTGACCTCGGTCTCGCGCTCGCTCGCCGGGCTGTAGGAGCGGTCCTTCGCCGTCTGGTCGGCGTCGCTCTGGTGGCCGTCGGGGTCGTCCGGTGTGGGGTTCATTGTGCGGACGGTACGCGCTGAACGTGGTCGGATTAAGCCCCTGACCGACCTCTCTGGCGGACGACGGCCCCGGTGGGAAACACCGGGGCCGTCGTCGTCTGTGCCGTCGTTCGTTGCGGGACGGTCAGACCGTGTCGCCGCGGTCCACTTCGCCACGCCAGGCACCGGTCTCGGTTCCCTGCGACTCGATGAACTTCTTGAAGTTCTCGAGATCCTTCTTCACGGCGTGGTCGTCGAGGCCGAAGACCGACCCGATCTTCTCGAGCGCGTCGGAAGGCGCCCACTCCAACTGGACGGTCACCTTCGTCTCGGCGTCCGAGAGCCGGTGGAAGGTGACGACGCCCGCGTGCTCCGTGTCGCCCGCGACCGACTTCCAGGCCACGCGCTCGTCGGGGAGCTGCTCGGTGATCACGGTGTCGAACTGGCGCTCCGCGCCGCCGATCTTCACGCGCCAGTGATTGGTCGTGTCGTCCACCTGGGTGATCTCCTCGACCTCGTCGAGGAAGTGAGGGAAGGACTCGAACTGGGTCCACTGGTTGTATGCCGTGGTGACGGGCACGTTCACGTCGATGGACTGGGTAACTGCGGCCATGTTGGCTCCTTATCGTCGTCTTCTGTCGTCGAAGGCGACGGTAGGCTCCGCAGCGGATGCGTACAGGGCCTGGAATTCACAGGCGGATCGTGGAAAGTGCGCCGTCTTCGCCGAACCGGGTCAGCCCCAGCGCCGGGCCGCCCACTTCTCGAACACCCCCACCAGGGAGTCGGTGATCTTGCCCAGGATGGCCAGCAGGATGATCGCGAGGAACAGGCGGTCGGTGCGGCCGTTGTTCTGGGAGTCGCTCAACAGGAAGCCCAGCCCCATCGATGACGCGATCAGCTCCGCCGCCACGAGGAAGAGCCATGCCTGCGCGAGTGCCAAACGCAAACCGGAGATGACGGAGGGCAGCACCGCAGGCAGCTGCACCGTCGTGAACAGACGCACGCCACCGAGCCCGAACGCGCGTCCCGCCTCCACCAGCTGACGGTCGACGTGCTTCAGCGCGGCCGCGACCGTCGTATACACGGGGAAGAACGCGCCGATCGCGATCAGGATGATCTTCGAATCCTCACCGATCTTGAACCAGAGGATCAGCAGAGGCACCCACGCCAGCGACGGTACGGCCCGAATCGCGGCGAGAGTCGGGCTGAACAGGATGTCGGACCAGCGCGACAGCCCCACCAGTGCACCGAGCAGCACACCGAGCGCGGCGCCGAAGGCGAAGCCGACCAGCACGCGCTGGGTCGAGATCGCGATGTACTGGCCCAGCAGGCCGCGCTGCGCGAGGTCGACGGCCGCCTCCCACACCATCGCGGGGGACGGGAGCTGTGACGACGTGAAAGCGCCCGAGGTGGATGCCGCCTGCCACACGACCAGCAGGACGACGGGGATGGCCAGCCCCGCCGCGATCCGCACCCCGCGGCGCGCGGCCAGCGGCGTGCGACCGCCGGGTTCGGCTCCGGTCTCGCGGGGCCGCTCGCGGGCGACGGATGTGCCGCCCGCGGCCTCGAGTCCCGGTCCGCCGGCGACGATCCACGGTCCGTCGCCGTCTGGTGCGTTCTGCGTCGTCATCCGGTCGTCAGTTTCCGACGGCGCTCGGGTCGGCCTTCTTGGCGAAGGACGGGTCGAGGAGCGTCTTCAGCGCGGTGTCGATGTCTGACTGCGAGCGGACGTCACCGGACTGGACGAAGATCGGGCCGACCTTCTTCAGGACCGTGAGCTGCGCGCTGCCCGGGACGTTGGAGACGTCCAGGTTGCTGCGTTCCGTGATGACCGTGGTCGCGACGGCGGGGTCGATGCCGGCGACGTCGGAGAGGACCTTTGCCGTCTCCTCCGGGTGCTTCGCGGCCCAGGCGCGGGCGTACTCGTAAGTGTTCACGACGGTCTGGGCGACATCCGGCTTCGTCTTGAGGAACGACTCCGTCGCGTTGAGGAAGCCGTACGTGTTGAACTTCACGTTGCGGTAGACCAGCTTCGCGCCGGCCTTCTGTGCGTTCGCCATGATCGGGTCGAGGCCGCTCCAGGCGTCCACCGAGCCGTTCTGGAGGGCGGCCCACCCGTCGGCGTGCTGGAGGTTCTGGATCGTGACGTCGCTCGCGGAGAGGCCGTTCGCCTCCAGCGCCTGCAGCAGGAAGAAGTACGGGTCCGTGCCCTTCGTGGCTGCGATCTGCTTGCCCTTGAGCTCCTTCACTGACGTGATGGTCGAGTTCGGGCCGACCACGATGGCCGACCATTCCGGCTGGGAGAAGATGTCGACGGTCTTGATCGGAGAGCCGTTGGAGCGGGCCAGCAGCGCGGCCGATCCGGCGGTCGAGCCGACATCGATGGCGCCGGAGCGCAGCGCCTCGTTGGCCTTGTTGGAGCCGGCGGACTGCACCCAGTTGACGGTGATGTCCTGCTTCTTCAGCGCCTTCTCGAGCCAACCCTCCTTCTTGATGACCAGGCTCAGCGGGTTGTAGGTGGCGAAGTCGATGTTGAGGGTGCCACCCTTCGTGCCGGCGGAACTGCTGCTCGGCTCCGCGGCGGACCCTTCGCCGGCCACGCAGCCGGTGAGGAGCAGGCTGGTGGCCGCGACGATTCCGGCGGCGGCGGTCAGGATGGTCGATCTGCGGCGCATGGTGTCTCTCTCGTCTTTCGATGGAGTGTTCTGGGGAGGTGCGGGTGCGGTGCGGGTGTGATGTGGTGCGGTAGGTCAGTACGGGAACACGGGGAGGGCCGTCGTGCGCTCCTCGCCGTGGGCGCGACCGTGGCGGTCGATGCCCAGGCCGTCGAGCAGTTCGGCCCGGAGCTCGGCGAGTTCCGCCCAGCCGCGGTCGCGCGGTCGCGAGCCGGGCACTGTGGTCACGCTGCGGATGGTCGACCCCGGGCGGCCGTCCTCGGCGCCCAGCAGGACGATACGATCTGCGAGCTGCAGCGCCTCGTCGACGTCGTGGGTGACCAGGAGGACGGTCGTGGGCGCGGCGGCGTGGATGTCGAGCAGGAGATCCTGCATGCGGAGGCGGGTGAGCGCATCCAGGGCTCCGAACGGCTCGTCGAGCAGCAGCACACCGGGGTTGCGGGCGAGCGCGCGGGCGAGCGAGGCGCGCTGGGCCATTCCGCCGGACACCTCCCGCGGGCGGAAGTCGGCCGAGGAGGTCAGCCCGACCAGCTCGAGCAGCCGGGACACGCGCTCGCGACCGGCGGATCGGTCCAGGCCGCGCGGGAGGCCGAGAGCGACGTTGTCGGCGAGCGACCGCCACGGCAGGAGTCGCGGCTCCTGAAAGCCCACGGCGCACCGGGCATCGATCCCGGCGATCGGTGTGCCGTCGATGAGCGCCGCGCCGCCGGTCGGACTGTCGAGGCCGCCCGCGATGCGGAGCAGGGTGGACTTGCCGCAGCCGCTCGGCCCGAGGATGGCGACGACTTCGCCTGCACGGACGCTCAGCGACACATCCCGCAGCACGGCACGCGGGCCCTCGGACGCAGGACGGCGTCCGGACGTCGGGAAGCTGCGCGCGACGGCGGAGAACTCGACGGTGAAGGCGGTGGAGGTGGAAGACATCGTGCGCCCGACGCTATCGAGCGAGTTGTCATCCCGCTGGCCCGCCCGAAACGCGGCGTAACGGAAGTTGCTGGAAGGGCGGGGCCGGGTGTCAGAAGGTCGAGCCGGGCACGCCCGAGATGACGAGGGCGGCCCCGCCCGCCCACCCACCGATAGCCAGAAGGATGCCGACGATCGGCACCCAGAACGAGATCCTCCGCTTCACCAGCAGCACGATGGTGGCGATCACTGCCACGAGGGTCACGGTGCCCGGACTGAGGAGGGCCACGAAGAAGCCGACGCCCATCCGGCCGGTGTCGCACACGGTCGATCCGCCGCACGGGTCGCTTGCGAACACCAGGAAGGCGGCCGCGAACGTCTGCCCGGCCGCGACGACGATCGCGACCACGAGGAGCACGATCGAGGTCACCAGATCCCACACGATGACAGGCCGTCGCGGTGCGGGTGGCGCGCTCATCGCCACTTCGGTCAGCCGAAGATCATGGGGCGGTCGGCGTCGTCATCGTCGGCGGCCGGCGCCGAGGCGAGCTCCACGAGCACGGGGACGTGGTCGCTGGGGGCGACGCCCTTCCGTTCGTTGCGGTGGATGCTGGCGCCGACGACACGGTCGGCGAAGGCTCGCGACCCGAGGATGAAGTCGATGCGGAGGCCTTCATTGCGCGGGAACCGGAGTTGCTTGTAGTCCCAGTAGGTGTAGCCGTCGGGGACGATCGGCCGCACCACATCGGTCAGGCCCGCCTGCTCGAAGGCGGCGAACGCCGCCCGCTCGGGTGGCGAGATGTGGGTCGACAGACCGGGGACCAGCGCAGGGTCGCCGACATCCGAGTCGAGCGGGGCGACGTTCCAGTCGCCGGCGAGCGCCAGCTGCAGCGACGGGTTCTCGGCGAGCCAGCGCTGCGTGTCGGCGGCGAGGACCGCAAGCCAGTCGAGCTTGTAGATGTAATGCGGGTCAGCCAGAGCGCGGCCGTTTGGCACGTAGAGGCTCCACAGCCGGACGCCCTCGATCGTCGCGCCGATGGCCCGCGCCTCTTTCGGAAGGTCGGGGCCGTCGTGGTCTTTCAAGAAGCCGGGCATGTCCGGGAAGCCGATCGTCACATCCTCGATCGGGAGTCGGCTGGCGATCGCGACGCCGTTCCACTGGTTGAGACCGTGGAGCACGACCTCGTATCCGGCCGCCTCGAACTCCGCGTACGGGAACTGTTCGGGCTTGCATTTGATCTCCTGCATCGCGAGCACATCCACGTCTTCGCGGACCATCCAGTCGACGACACGGACCACTCGGGTGCGGATGGAGTTCACATTCCAGGTGGCGACGCGCATGCCCCGATCGTATCGGCCGCCACCGACCTCTTCCGAGTGGAGCGCGCATGCGTGGAACGTCGACGGCCTGTGGAGAACTCCCGGCCGGCGCGGCGTTCCCCTCTAGAATCGGGGATGTGACCGACGCACGACAGCAGCTCATCGACTACATCGCCGCCGAGGCAGTGTTCCACGGCGACTTCACGCTCACCAGCGGCAAGAAGGCGAGCTACTACGTCGACCTGCGCAAGGTCAGCCTCGACCACCGTGTCGCCCCGCTCATCGGACAGGTCATGATCGACCTGATCCGCGAGGTCCCGGACGTGGTCGCCGTCGGCGGGATGACCATGGGCGCAGACCCTGTCGCCGCGGCCATCCTGCACCAGGGCGCCGCGCAGGGACTGTCCTACGACGCGTTCGTCGTCCGCAAGGAGCCGAAGGACCACGGTCGGGGCAAGCAGGTCGAAGGCCCGGACCTCCAGGGCAAGCGGGTCGTCGTTCTGGAAGACACCTCGACGACCGGGGGCTCGCCCCTCAAGGCGATCGAAGCCCTGCAGAAGGTCGGCGCCGAGATCGCCGCGGTGGCCGTGGTCGTCGATCGCGACACCGGTGCCCGCGAGGTCATCGAGGGCGCGGGCTACCCGTACTTCGCCGCCATCGGCCTGAAGGACCTGGGGCTGGCGTAGTGTCCGACGAGCGCGGGAGGGGCGCGGCGGATGAGGGGCGCCCGGAGACTCCCGACGAGGCGACGGAGCCGGAATTCGGGAGCTCGGACTGGCTCCTGCAGCAGCTGACAGGCGGCCGCCACATGGAACGGCCGGAGGAGTCGCCGACGGCGGCGCTGCCGATCGTCGAGCCGGACGAAGAGCGCGGTGGGGAGTCGCCGGCGGAGCCGGTGCCCGGCCGCTTCGATGACCTCCTGAACACCGAAGACGAGACTCCCGCCGCCGACGAACCGGCCGCGTCGGAGTTCCCGGTCGCGTTCTCGTGGAACCTCACGCCGGGTGGGGGAGCGGACCCGGTGGAGTCTGTTCCGGTCGAGTCCGTGCCTGTCGAGTCCGTGCCGGCGCCGCCGGTGGACCCGACCCCGCTCGTTCCGCTGGTGTACCAGCCGCCGCTCACAGAGCCGGTCGAGGTCACGCCGGCCGATGTCGAGCCGGCGGAGGAGCCACCCGCCGCGGCGCGCTCGTGGGTGATCGAGTCACGCGAGCCCGTGAAGCCGGCCGAGCCGGAGCCTCCCCGCACGATCTTCGATGCGCCGGCCGCCGTCGCTCCTGCCGCCGAATCAGCGGAGAGCCACGGCCTGGCCGCGCTGCTCGGCTTCGGCGACGCCGAGGGGGACGGACCGTCCGGGCGCTCCGTCATCGGAGACACGACGAGCATCATCCCGATCGACCCCTCCGCGCTGACCCGACCCGCAACGGCCCCCGCGTCTCCGGACGGCCCGCGACCCGAGCCCGCGAATGCGGATACCCCGACACAACAGCTCGACGCGGCCGAGATCGCGGCGCTCCTCCGGGCGGACCGCGACGAGTCACCCGTTGCGCTTCCTTCTGAACCCGCCGTTCCCGCCGCAGAGGCGGAACTGGCGCTCGGCGGGCTGCCGTCGCCCGCGACCAGCGCGATCGACGCCGCGAGTATCGCAGCGGCATCGGAGCCGGAGCCGGAGCCCGCCCCCGCGCCGTTCGATGCGGCACTGCAGGAGCCGGACGATGCGGACGGCGATCCGGCGGATGACGGCACGGACGGGCTGGCCGCACTCTTCGGAGAAGTCGCCGTAGCACAGGCGGTCGAGCCCGAGCCCGACCCCGAGCCCGAGCGCGAAGCGGAGCGAGAGCGCGCGCAGGAGGAGACGGCGGCCGTGGCGTCTGCGCCCGAGCCCGCCGCAGACCTCGAGGGCCCGCAACTCACCGCGACGACCCCGTTCACGTTCCCACCGCCGAACACTTCGGACGCCGGCCGCCCCGACCCCTATGCACAGGGATCCCCGCCCCGCTTCACGCCATTGGCGACTGCCGGAACGCCGGTCGCTGCGCCAATGCCCGTCGCTGCGCCTATGCCCGTCGCGGCGACCGGGTCGCTGTCAGCCGGCGCTGCGGGAGCATTCGCAGCGACCGCGGGCGACGTGGCCCCTCCCGCCGGCCCTGCCGCTCCTGCCGGCCCGACGTCGCCCACTGGACCGGGTGGCACCGGGCTCTGGGGGTCGCGCAACAATCGCATCCTGCTCATCGGCGTGGCCGTCCTCGCCGTGGTGCTCGTGCTGGTCGGACTCTTCGCGCTCGGCACGCGCATCCCCTCGCTCTTCGGGGCGGCGAAACCGGCACCCCTGCCGACGAGCTCGGCTACACCGCGTGCGACCGCCCCCAGCCCCACTCCCACACCGGTTCCGACCGTCACGCCGAAGCCCGCCGCAGCGGTCGGGGCGGGCACCCACCCGTGGGATGCGCTCGGTGGCGGGGAGTGCATCCAGCCGTTCACCTCGGTCTGGGCTGAGGAGTTCACGGTCGTCGACTGCACCGCACCGCACACCGCCCAGCTGGTGTACACGAACCTGCTCTCCGCCGACCCGGCCGCGCCGTACCCCGGGGCGGATGCGCTGGCGCAGCAGATGCCCGGCCTGTGCACGGCCGGAGGTGTGGTGGACCTCGGCGCGGCCGGTGCATACCCGGACCTGCAGGTGGTCGGTTCGTTCCCGGCGACCGAAGAGCAGTGGAAGAACGGCCAGCGTTCGTACTACTGCTTCGCCAACCGCTCCAGTGGGCAGCCGCTGACCTCGTCGGTCGCGGGCCCCGGTCCGGGCGCCTGACGCGCCCGTTTCGGTACTTCTAGAGCCGCCCTGTCGCCGACAGATCCGCCGCGTACCGTGTCAGCGCGTTGGCTGGATTGAGCCGTCGGGCTGACGCGAGCGCGTCCTCCGGCCGCTCATGCGCGGGCATCGTGACGTTCACCACCACCGCCTCCCGCGCCGTCCCGGAACCGAAGAAGCCTTCCGCGTCCAAGTCGGAGAGAGCCCCTTCCATCGCTCCGAGGAGCGCCTCGTTCAGCGGTCGCGGCCGGTCATAGGGGTCGCCTCGTGCCTCGAACAGCGGCTCCAACCGGGCGAACGCAGCGTCACCGAACAGGTCGTACGGCGACGCGTTCACCATCCAGCGAACCTGGTCCACCGACGCGGGGAGGCCGTCCGCTCGCGCGGTCTCGACCGCGATCCGCAAGCCCTGCGCCGAGCACGCGGTCGGTGCCGGGCGATGCGCGACCGGAGTGGTCCACAGTCCGAAGTAGTAGAAGTCGTCGGCGGGATGCTCGTCACGCAACTGGGTCCAGGTCTCCCTCGCGGCGTCCGCGATCGCGGACCGGATGCGCGCGAAGTCGTCCATCGTCCCTCCCCAGCCGGAGCGACCCCGTCAGAACTCGGTCTCGATGGGCTCCCGCGCCACCAGTTCGTGCACGCCGGTCAGCACCTCGTCCGGCCGGAACGGGTAGCGCTCGATCTCAGCCGGGTCGCTGATCCCGGTGAGCACCAGGATGGTGTGGAGGCCGGCCTCGATGCCCGCCACGACGTCGGTGTCCATCCGGTCGCCGATCATGGCCGTGTTCTCGGAGTGGGCCCCGATGCGGTTCATCGCGGAGCGGAACATCATCGGGTTGGGCTTGCCGACCACGTACGGGTCGCGGCCGGTGGCCTTCGTGATCATCGCCGTCACCGCGCCGGTCGCCGGCAGCGGGCCCTCGGCGCTCGGGCCGGTCGCGTCCGGGTTCGTCGAGATGAAGCGGGCGCCCTTGCCGATCAGGCGGATCGCCTTGGTGATCGCGTCGAAGGAGTAGCTGCGCGTCTCGCCGACGACCACGTAGTCCGGGTTGGTGTCGGTCATGATGAAGCCCGCCTCGTGCAGGGCCGTGGTCAATCCGGCCTCGCCGATCACGTAGGCGCTGCCCCCGGGCATCTGCGACTTGAGGAAGTCGGCGGTCGCGAGGGCGGAAGTCCAGATGGACTCCTCGGGGACATCGAGTCCGGACGTCCGGAGTCGCGCGGCGAGGTCGCGCGGGGTGAAGATCGAGTTATTGGTGAGCACCAGGAAGGGCGTGCTCTGATCCCGCCACTGCTGGATCAGATCCGATGCACCGGGTAGCGCCTGATTCTCGTGCACGAGCACGCCGTCCATGTCGGTGAGCCAGCACTCGATCTCGTCGCGACGCGTCACGCGGACTCCTTTCGCCGGGAATCGGATGCGTCCAGCTTAGGGGCCGGGGGCGCGAAGCGGTGAGGGGGCGCGGAGACCGTGGATACGCTGGTCCGGTGGAAGAGACGCCGAACCCGACGCACGAGCTGACGACGAACGGCGTCGGACCCTGGCCCGGCGATTGGCCGGACGACCCGCGGTACGACCAGGAACTGCTGCGCCACGGCGACACCCGCAACGTCATCGACCGCTACCGCTACTGGAGCATGGACGCGATCGTCGCCGACCTCGACGAGCACCGGCACCCGTTCCACGTCGCGATCGAGAACTGGCAGCACGACATGAACATCGGATCGATCGTTCGCAGTGCGAATGCCTTCCTCGCGGACACGGTCCACATCATCGGGCGGCGCCGCTGGAACAAGCGTGGCGCCATGGTGACCGACCGGTACCAGCACGTCGTGCACCACGACGACGTGGCCGATTTCGTGGCATGGGCGCGCGGCGCCGGCCTGCCGGTGATCGCGATCGACAACGTCCCCGGTTCGGTCGGCATCGAGACGTTCGCCCTCCCCCGGGAATGCGTGCTGCTGTTCGGGCAGGAGGGTCCCGGTCTGTCGGCCGAGGCGCTGGCCGCGGCGGATGCCGTGGTCGAGATCGCGCAGTTCGGGTCCACCCGCTCCATCAATGCGTCGGCTGCCGCCGCGATCGCCATGCACACGTGGATCACGCAACACGTCCCGTTCGGCGGCGCGGAGCAGGGACAGCCCGCTTAGCGGTTGGCGCGGCGCCAGACCAGCTTGAGGGCCGACCAGTCGGCGTCGAGGGCGGCCACCTTCACGTCGACGAGGCCGCGGTCGAGGGCCGCATCCCGGATCACGTTCTCGGAGAGGTCGCTGACGTGCCCGGCAGCCTTGCGCGGCCACGCCGCCCACAGCATCCCGTCCGGCCGGATGCGCTCGCCGAGGTCGTGCAGCTCGGTCAGGAAGGCGTCCGCCGAGCGGTAGAACGCGAGGATGAGTCCGGCTGCCCCGTCGTCGACCCACGTCACCGTGGGGCCGTCGTCGAGGGGGATGTGCCACCCGGCATCGGCATGGAGCACCGCCGCGCGCATCCCGGGCTTCAGTCCGAGCTTCTTCCAGAGCGGGGTCGACGAATAGCCCGCGGTCGTGCTCACTCCCGCCACCCGGCGTCGTCAGCGATACGCCGGATGGCGGCGGCATCCAGGTCGTACACCGTCTGCCCGTCGTCGGGTGCCGGTGCGGTGAGGAAGTGGGCGCGGACCGGGCCGTCGTCGAGCAGCTGCACCCAGGCGAACCCGGAACCGCGCACGGCCCGCTCGCGGGGGACCGGCCACAGCACGTCGGTCGTGTTGGCGACAGCGGGTGCGACGACGACGGGGATGCCGGCGGCTCCCGCCTCGGTGGCCAGCCCGTGGTGGAAGTGCCCAGCCAGGATGAGCCGGACGTCCCCAGCACTGCACACCTCGAGCAGCGCGTCCGGGTCGACCAGCCGCAGCGGTTCGAACAGCACCGTCGTTGGGGGCACAGGCGGGTGGTGCATCACGACGACGGTCCCGTGCTCGGAGGGTGTCGCGAGCACGTCGCCGAGCCACTCGAGTTGCGACTCGTCCACGCGGCCGTAGCCGGCCTGTGGCACAGCCGTGTCGATGGTGAGCACCCGGAATCCGCGCACAGTGGTCACCGTCTCGCGGGCCCCGAGGACCTCCTCGAAGCCGTCCGCCAGATCATGGTTGCCCATCGCGTACACGACGGGCGCGCCGCGCTCGGCGGCCCACGGTTCGAGCGTGCGCTGCAGCTTCCGGTACGAGGCAGCCGTGCCGTCTTCCGACAGGTCGCCGGACGCGACGACGAGGTCGACCTCGGCCACCTCGGCGGCGCGCGCAAGAACCCGGTCGAGCCCGGCCAGCGTATCCACGACCCCGTAGTGCAGCCGTCCATCGCCGTACAGGTGCGTGTCGGAGAGGTGCAGGATGCGCAGCGTATGGGTCACGCCGTCACCCTAGCGCCGGCCACCGTCGTCGCCGCTGGCGCCGTCCACCGGCTCAGTCGGCGTCGAGCGCCTCGATGATGGAGTCGACGGCGGTGATGAGGTTGTGCAGCGCCTGTCGCTCGATCGAGTCCTCCGGCAGCTTCTGGATGTCGTAGCTCGCGGCGCTCGCCGCCTGGCGCGCTTGCGCGAGCGCCGCTTGGACTTCGAGATCGGCCATGGTCGTCCTCCTCGGATCGGGTGCTGGTGGCCGTCACACTAGCGCTCGCCGCGGTCGGCCCACCAGGGGTGCGCTACCCGATCAGCGACGGCCGCAGGTCGCGGAGCGTGCGGAAGTGCGTCATCCGCGTGACCCCGATCCCCGCGATGAGCAGCGCGATCAGCATCCACAGAGCGAGCACACCCGCGTCCGCCCACGCCGTCGCGGGGTTGCCTCCGTACATGACCTGACGGATGCCGTCCACCGCGTATGACATCGGCAGCGCATGGTGGAGCGCGGCGAGCGGTCCGGGGAGGGTCTGCCACGGGAATGTCCCGCCCGCGGTGACCAGCTGCAGCACCATGAGCACGAGGCCGAGGAACTGCCCGACGCTCCCGAGCCAGACGTTGAGGGCGAGGATGATCGCCGCGAACGTGACCGAGGCGAGCCCCATCATCCCGTACATCCCGACCGGATTGTCGATACGGAAGCCGAGGGCTCCGGCGACGATCGCGAACAGACCGATCATCTGGATGGCGCCCAGCAGGCCCGGAGTGAGCCAGCCGGCCAGGGTGATTTTCACCGGGGAGTGGAGCGCTGTGATCGCACGCCGCGACACAGGCTTCACGATCAGGAACAGGGCATAGATGCCGATCCAGCCCGCCAGTGCCACGAAGAACGGGGCGAGGCCGGCGCCGTAGGTTCCGGCGGATGTGATCGAGTCGTTCTTCAGGTTCACCGGGTCGGCGATCGTCGAGGACTGCTTCGCCTGCAGAGCAGGCGAGTTGTCCGGGATGCGGTCGACGCCCGCCTTCAGGCCGTCGCGCAGCTGCGCGGTACCGTCGTGCAGAGTGGTGAGCCCGTCGCGCAGTTGTGCCGCACCGCCTGCTGCCGTCGACGCACCGGACGCCAGTTGAGAGGCTCCCGAGGCCGCCTGCTGCGAGCCGGACGCGACCTGGGATGCGCCTCCCGCCACCTGGTCCGCCCCGGACGCCAGCTGGTTGATCTGGCCGACCGCTCCCTGGATCTGCTCGTTGCCGGACTGCACCTTCGTGTCGAGGTCGCCGAGTACCGCGGTCACCTGATCCAGCTGCGCCTGGGTCGCGCCGGCGGCGGCGAGACGCTGCAGCAGGTCCTGCCGCGCCGCGGGGGCCGCGGCAGCGATCTGCGCCGCCGCGGTTCCGGCATCGTTGGCCTTCGCTGCGAGCTGGTGGTTCCCCGCGGCCACCTGAGCGGCACCGTCGCTGACCTGTTGCGCGCCGGACGCCAGCTCACCGAGTTTGCCTGCAAGCTCCTGCGAGCCCGAGGCGAGTTGCGACGTCCCGTCGGCCAGCTGCGAGGCACCGGACTGCGCACTGGCGCTGCCGTCCACGAGCTTGTTCGCGCCGTCCACTGCCGTGACCAGACTCGAGCGGATGTCGGCGAGCCCGATGAGGAACTGCTTGGCCGCCTGCTCGTTCACCTGCTTCACGATCGACGTGCGGATCTTCTCGGCCGCCTGGGTGCCGATCGTCGAGGCCAGGTAGCTGTTCGTGTCGTTCGTCGTCAAGGTCACCACCGCGCGATGCGGGCTGGAACCCGACGCCGACGCGAGTGCGGAGGAGAAGTCTTTCGGGAAGGTGATGCTGAAGTCGTACTTCGAGTCGTCGACGCCGCTCGCAGCAGAACCCTGCGCCACGCGGTGCCACTGGAACGAGCCGTCCGCGATCAGCTGGTCGGCGACGTCGCTTCCGTAGTTCACCGTCTTGCCGTCCACCGTGGTGCCGCTGTCGTCCACGACGATGGCCGCAGGGATGCGGTCGAGGTTGGCGTACGGGTTCTGGTTCGCCCACAAGTAGAGGCCGCCGTACAGCACCGGCACGCACATCAGCGCGATGAGCGCCACGATGGACATGGGGCTGGCGGTCAGGCGGCGGAACTCCGCCGCGATCATCTGCGGGATCTTCATCACTTCTCCACAATCAGGTCCGGGAGATCGTCGGTGTCGTCCCGGCCGGGGTCTTCGTCAAAGGTCTGGGGTTCCGTCTCATCCATTCGGGAGACGAGGGAGGCGGCGGCGATGGCGGCTGCCGAGGCGTCGCCCGCGACGACGAGCACCGCGATGCCGCGTCCGGCGAGTTCGCGCGCGAAACGCCACCACTCCACGGGGTCGCCGCCGTGCCGGTCGGGCGAGACGAGAACGAGGGCATCAACGCCCTTCCGCAGCAGCGCCAGCTCGGCGAGGAGGCGGATGCGGACGGTCGGGGGTACGGTTCCGATCGACTGCCGTGCCCACTCGGACGCACCGAGGTCGCGCAGGCAGCGGCCGACCGCGACGGGATGCGACGCACGGCCGGCGAACATCAGCTCCTCCGCCACGATGCCCGAGACGGTCACGTCCGCGGCCGGCTCGGAGACGTCGGGGGCATCGATGAGGGCGATGCGGCGCCGCATCGCGGCGTAGTCGGCGGCGCCGTCGATCGTGACGGTGCCCGCGTCGGGCCGCATCCGTCCCGAGGCGATCAGCCCGAGGACGGTCGGGCGCTGTTCGGTCTCGGCTCGGGCGAGCGACGCCCGCCCGGTCTCGAACACGGCGGAGGTCGGCGGCAGGGCGGCGCCTTTCTCGACCTGCTCCAGCACGACCTTCATCGCTGTCCTCCGTTGTTCTGGTCCACGGTCTCCGCGCTGAATGCGAGCTCGGGGGTGGATGCGATCAGCTCGCCGGCCTCGCGCCACCCCATCCCGGCGGCCCCCACCCCGGCGAGCATGACCAGCCGATGTCCTGCCTCCGGAGTGAGCCCTGCGCGCGTGGCTTCGTCGAGCACCGACACGGCGGCGTTCTCGATGAGCCGGGTGACCGTCTCACTGTCGAGGTCGGTGCGGATCCGGCCGGAATCCATCCCGCGCCGCACCGTTGCGCGCAGTCGCTCGCGCGCGGGATCGAGTGCGGTTCCGACCATGGCGCGGTGCGGTCCGCGCACGGCGAGCGCGGCGCTCACGCGGATGTGCTCCACCTCGGCCCACAGGGTGGCGCCGAAGAGTGCGATCTCGACGAGCGGATCGGGATTGGACACCGGGTCGAGCAGGGCCGCGAGGCGCCGGGCGCCGCGGGTGAACACCTCGATGAGGAGCTCGTCGCGCGTGGCGAAGTGGCCGTACACGGCGCGCCGGCTCAGGCCGGCGCGGGCGGCGATCGTCTCGAGGGAGGCGTCGATGTCCTCGTTCAGTGCGACTGCCGCCGCGCCGAGGATCGCCTCGCGGTTGGCGGCCGCGTCGCGGCGCGGAGCACGGGCGGAGGAGGGGGTGGGCATGACCCCAGTGTACGCCCTTCTTGCACACTCGTGTGCAACTTAACCACCCACTCTCGGCAGATGCTCGATACGGGGCCCGAAACGCCGTCGCGATAGGATCGAGTGCGACGGTCGTCCGCGTGGCGCCGCAGCGTTCCATCCACCGAGAGGACTCCAACGTGCCCGCGATCGTGATCATCGGCGCCCAGTGGGGCGACGAAGGCAAAGGCAAAGCGACCGACGTCCTGGGTAGTCGCATCGACTACGTCGTGAAGTTCAACGGCGGCAACAACGCAGGCCACACGGTGGTCATCGGCGACGAGAAGTATGCGTTGCACCTGCTGCCGTCGGGCATCCTCACCGAGGGCGTCACCCCGGTCATCGCGAACGGCGTCGTCGTCGACATCGAGGTGCTGTTCGAAGAGCTGGATGCGCTCATCGCGCGGGGCGTAGACGTCTCGCGCCTCCGGGTGAGCTCCAACGCGCACGTCATCACGTCGTACCACCGCACGATCGACAAGGTGACCGAACGCTTCCTCGGCAAGCGTCAGATCGGCACCACCGGCCGCGGCATCGGCCCCGCCTACGCCGACAAGATCAACCGGGTCGGCATCCGCATCCAGGACCTTTTCGACGAGAACATCCTGCGCCAGAAGGTCGAGGGCGCTCTCGACCAGAAGAACCACCTCCTGGCCAAGGTCTACAACCGTCGCACCATCTCCGTCGACGAGGTCGTCGAGCAGCTGCTGGAGCACGCCGAGCGGCTGCGGCCCATGGTCGTCGACAGCTCGCTGCTGCTCAACCAGGCACTGGAGGAGGGCAAGTATGTGCTCTTCGAGGGCGGACAGGCGACCATGCTGGATGTGGACCACGGCACGTACCCGTTCGTCACCTCCTCCAACTCCACCGCCGGTGGCGCGGCGACCGGCTCGGGCATCGGGCCGAACCGTATCGACCGCGTGATCGGCATCGTCAAGGCGTACACGACCCGCGTCGGCGCCGGCCCGTTCCCGACCGAGCTGTTCGACGAGTGGGGCGAGTTCCTCCGCGAGCGCGGCTTCGAGTTCGGCACGACCACCGGCCGCCCGCGCCGTACCGGCTGGTACGACTCCCCGGTCGCCCGCTACACGGCCCGCGTCAACGGCGTCACCGACTTCGTCCTCACCAAGCTGGACACGCTCACCGGCATCGAGAGCATCCCGGTCGCCGTCGCCTACGACGTCGACGGGGTGCGCCACGACGAGGTCCCGGCCTCGCAGAGCGACTTCCACCACGCCAAGCCCATCTACCAGGAGTTCCCCGGCTGGACCGAGGACATCAGCGGCGCCCGCAACTTCGAGGACCTGCCCAAGAACGCGCAGGACTATGTCCTCGCCCTCGAGAAGCTCTCCGGCGCACGCATCTCCGCGATCGGTGTCGGCCCCGCCCGCGATCAGATCGTGGTGCGCCACGACCTGATCGACTGAGTCAGGCTGCCGGAACCCGGGAGGCGATCCTGCGGTCGAGGGCGCTCAGCTCGTCGATGATCGCGGTGACCGCCCAGACCTTGTTCCGGGTCCGGTTGGTGATGGCGTGGATGATGCCCGCCTTCTCCAGGCGGTCGAGCGCATCGTAGACGGTCGAGGGTGGACGGCGGATGCGGTCCTCCGCCGAATCCGCGTCGAACACCGGGTGGTGACTGAGCCCGTCCAGAAGGGCGGCGACCGCACTGCCCGCGCGCGGCGCCACCTGCTCCCACCACTCGGACGGGAGGTGCTGGATCGCGCGGACCGACACGAGTGACTCCTCCGACGCGATCTGCGTCGCTCGCGCGAGCTCGGCGACGATCGGCGCGGCCTGTCCGCGCCGGTACTGCGTCAGCAGTCCGAAATAGCGGGCCCGGTCGGCCGCGAGTGCCGACGCGACGGGAGGGGTCGAGGTGGCGGTCAGTCCGCGGCGGCGGTAGATAGCGCCGATGAGCGCTCGGCCGATGCGCCCGTTCCCGTCAGTGAACGGATGGATGGATTCGAACTGCGCGTGGGCGATCGCGGCCTGGGCGATGACCGGTACGTCGTCCCGGTTCGCGTAGCGAAGGAGATCCTCGAGGAGGGCGTCGATCCGCTCTGGAACCGGCGGCACATGGACGGCGTCGATCGGGGAGAAGTCGCTTCCGCCGATCCAGTTCTGCATATCGCGTATTCGGCCTGCGTAGGGGCCGTCTGCGGGGTCATCGGCCATGAGCGCACGGTGGGCGGCGAGAAGCGATTCCTTGGTTATGGTCCCCGTTCCGGCGTCGTCGGTCATGCGGGTGATCGCTTGGGCAGCCGAAACCATTGACGTGGCACTCGCGTTGGCGCGGCCGCCTGCCAGCGCACGCGCGAAATCCTCCGTCGACGCCTCGATGTGCTCGATCTTGGAGGATGCGATCGACTCGGTGCGGATGAGAAATGCCGAAATCGCCCCGGCGCCGGGGCGTGAGTCCGCATCCAACTCCGCCAAGGCTCGGACGGCTCGCTCCTGAGCTACCTGGGCGCCGGGGTCGCTGGGGAGGTCGAGGTTCGCGATGAAGGGCGGGACGGTCGCATCGACCGAGGCAAGCGTTCGGTCCGCCCGAGTGCCACGGCCACTGCGGGACCGCCATGGCACATTCTCCACAGTGTGGGGTGGCCAATCCTGGACAGCTGGCATGCGCCACCCCCATCCGGAATAGTAGGTCCTTGATCCGATTCTATGCCCGGAAACCGGAATAACTCGTAGTTATTCCGGTTTAGGGGACCAAAACCGGAATACTGGGGCGCTATTCCGGTACGTTCGTCAGAACCAGGTGCTGAGGCGCGGGGGGACCGCCGTGCGGAACAGGCGGTCGAGCGCATCCACGTCGCCCTGGATCCGCCCGGCGAGGGCCAGATTGCGGGCGATGTCGTGACCGAGGTAGACGCTTCCGAGGGCGTTGACGGGCAGCGTCACATCCGGTGCGTCGTCGGTCGGAGCGACCTCCGCTTGGCCGCCTCGCACTGTCAGGCGGAATCGTCCCGACGCGAAGCCGAGGTCGTCCGCGACATCGAGAACCACCGAGCCGTCGCGCTCGTAGGTCCGCGCCTGCACAGCGGCCGGGACGTCGAGGACGCGCACCCACAGGTGGTCTTCGAGGTCGGTCACGCGGGCGCCGCGGATGTCGTTCACCAGTGCCTGGACAGGCTCGTCGATGCCGCGCGTCCAGATCTTGACGGTGGCGACGAGGTCCAGCTCGAGCAGGAAGCGCCAGAGGGCCCGGTGTGCTGCCGGGGTGGCAGCCGCCAGGTGGCGGACCTCGACGGTGTGCCGGGTGAAGTCGTCATCGCCCTTGAGCACGTAGGAGACGAAGCCCTCAGGATCCCCCGAGTCGGAGTCGTAACGGACCAGGCGCACCTTGTCCGCCTCCGGGTCGGCCTTGAGCGGGCCAATGAGTCGCTTAGCCAGGTACGGCTCCAAGCCGATTTCGCCGTGGCGGCCGGCCATCACGCGGTCGAGCACTTTCGCGCCGATCTCGCCGTACTCGTCCGCTTCGGCGAACGACAGGCGGCCCGGCGTCTCACCGCCGATCCAGCGCACGCGCTTGGTGTCGACCGACCATGCCGTGGACCAGGTGGCCGGGCCGAAACCCCAGCGGCCGTAGATGACTGATTCGGAGACGGTCAGGATCGCGAGCGGGAGGCCGAGCGCGTGTGCTGTGCGGAGTTCGCCACCGAGCAGCGCACGTGCGACGCCCCGGCGGCGGTGCGTGGGGGCGACGGTCACCGAGCTGATTGCCCACGCATCCACTCGCGCCCCGCCCGGGACGGTGAGCGGGGCGGGCCACGCATTGACCGTGCCGACCGGCTCGCGGCTCGGGCCTGCGTCGTCGTAGACGGCCGTATTGCGCCGGGCGGCGAAGTTCTCGCGTGCCCCCTCCAGGACCTCTGCGGAGGGTTGCCGGTCATGGAAGCCGCGGAAGTCGGCGCGGATCCACCCGTCGAGGGCGTCCGCGTCGGCGGCATCCACGAGGGCGTAGCGCAACCCGGCTTCCGACAGGTCGCGGGCGGAAGTCTCGTCGAGGGAGATCGTGCGGTAGTCCATCCCCTCACCGTATCGGCAGCCCCCGTCCGGCGGCAGAGAGGGACGACACTGCGCGGCGGAGCCGTCCAGGTCTGAGGCGCCGGTCGGCTAGCGTTGATCGCATGAAGGTGCGCGGACTCATCCAGACCAGCCAGACGCGTGAGCTCACGGCGGAGGCGGACGACGCCGAGTCGGCGCGCGCACTCATCGAGGAGCAGGTGCCGGACGGCTTCGAGCTTCTCCAGGTGCACAACGCCATGCCGCGCGGCGGCCGGGTGATCGCGAAGGCGATCATCCGCGAGTCGGCCATCGACGAGATCGAGGCCGACGGCCCCGACTACGCCTCCGCTCGCGACGCCCTCCGCGCTCGGGTCCCAGCCAACCACCGCCTCCTGACCATCGTCGTCGACTAACCCCCGCTCGGCGGCTACGGGAGGGGGAAGGGTTGCGCCGATGCCTGCTCGAGGAGTGGCCAGAGGCGCGCGCCCTGGCGCGGCGAGCGGGTCGCGCGCGTTGCGGGGGTGAGGGTGGGGGCGCCCTTGGTCCAGAGAGCGGGGCCGAGGTAGGAGCCGCCCGGGATCGAGGCGTCGAGCACGGCGCGGACCGGGACGTGTGCGCCGTCGTCCTTGCCCTGCGTCCACGCGGCCTGCAGGTTGTCCGCGAAGCGCTTCAGCCGGGACGGATGGTTGACCCCGCGGATGCCGGGCGTTCGGCCCGAGGTCGAGTAACCGGGATGCACGACCACGCTCTGCACACCGGATCCGGCCGCCCGCAGACGACGGTCGAGCTCGAACCCGAACACCTGCGCCGCGATCTTCGACCCGGAGTACGCCCGCCACGACGTGTACCCGCGCTCCAGCTGCAGGTCGTCCAGCCGAAGACGGCCGAGGCGGCTGGCGAGCGATCCGAGCGTGACGATCCTGGCCCCGTCCGTCCGCTCCAGAGCAGGCAGCGCCCGGGCGACCAGGCGGAAGTGGCCGAGCACGTTGGTCGAGAGCACCAGCTCGTTGCCCTCGTCGTCGGTCCGCCGTTCTCGTGGCGGGTGGACGATCCCGGCGTTCAGCACCAGCGCATCCACCCGGTCGCGACCGAGCAGCGCATCCGCCGCCGCGTCGATCGACCGTCGGTCGGTCACATCCAGCGGCATCGCCTCGACGCTCGCCCCGCGTACCCGGCGGCGGATGGCCGACACGGCGGCCTCTGCGCGTTCCGGATCGCGGCACCCGAGCACGACGTGAGCGCCCGCCCGGGCGAGCTGCTCCGCGGTGAAGTAGCCGACCCCGGCGTTCGCGCCCGTGATGACGATCGTCCGGCCATGGGCGTCCGGCAGCTCGGCGGCATCCCAGCCCATCCGGTCACTTGCCGTTCTCGACGGCGATGCGCTCGTGGTGGTGGATGACCTCGGCGACGATGAACGTCAGGAACTTCTCGGCGAAGGCCGGGTCGAGGTGGCTTTCCTCGGCCAGGGCCCGCAGTCGCTGAATCTGCTCCTTCTCACGTTCCGGATCCGCCGGCGGGAGGCCGTGCTCGGCCTTCAGAGCACCCACCTGCTGCGTGAACTTGAACCGCTCCGCGAGCATGTGGATGACCGCGGCGTCGATGTTGTCGATGCTCTGACGGATGCTGTGTAGCTGCTCGAGCGCAGCTTCCACGTCGCTGTTCTGGGGCATGCTCCGACCCTACTGGGTCACAGGCTGGGGGATGGCTCGGCGAGCACCCGGGTGAGCACCGGCCGCGTGGCGCGCACCGCGACCCAGACGAGGAGCATCCCGGCCGCCAGGCAACCCACGACGGTGAGGAGGGTGAGGGGCGACGTCAGAAGGCTCATCCCGGTCAGCGGGAACATGACGACCGCCGCCGTCACCGCGGAGCCGATCGCCGTGATCCGCAACGGTGAGAGCACCGCACGGCTGCGCGCGGCGTTCATCTCGGAGACCGGTACCCCGATCCGGTCGAGGCTGACGTAGAGGTCGCGTCTGTCGAGGATCGCGGCGGCCTGGTTCACGCCGGCGGAGCAGGCCACCATCAGGAAGGAGGCGGCGATCGTGATGATCACACCGGTTCGGACGTCTCCGACGAGGAGCCGTGCTTGCGCACCGGCCGAGTCGCCGGCGTCGCCCGCGACCGAGATGGCGACCCCTGCGAAGACCGCGGTGAAGCTCGTCATCGCGACGCCCGAGACTTGGCGCCAAGCGGCCTTCGGCGACTCCAGGACGGCGCGGGCGGACAGCAGCCGCCGGAGCGTACGCGCGCGACGCGCCTGCCCCGACGCGACGAGCCGCAGAACCCAAGGCCCGACGAGGTTCAGCACGGCGATGCTGCCGCCGAAACCGACGGCCAGGACTCCCACGATGACACCGATCCCGGCCGAGTCCGGCAGCACGCTGAAGACCGCGACGACGATCGCGATCATCCCGATGGTGATCACCACCCGGACCCAGTGGATGCGCGGTGCGCTCTCCCGCATCCGGACTCCGAGTGGCGACAGGATGACCCCGCGCAGTCCGACGACGGCGCTGATGGCGGCGAGGAGCCCGATACCCGCCACGGCAGAGGCGGTCCATCCGGCACCGAGGAAAACCGACATCCCGAGCGGGTGGCCGCGGAAGGGGATCAGAGCGATCAGGGGCGACACCGCCAGGTTCACGATCACACCGGCGATGGCGCCGACCAGTGCCAGCAGCGTCGACTCGATGACGGTGAGAGCGGTCACGAGCCGCGGTGTGCCGCCGAGGAGACGCAGGCTCGCGAGCCGGTCGTCACGTCGCCGCGCGGACAGACGGGCCGCCGATCCCCCGAGCGCGGCGAGCGGGACGAGGAGGAGCGACAGGGCGACCACCGCGAGCGCCTGGTAGACGCCGGCCATGTCGTCCGTCCACACGAAGAACGCTTGGGCGCCGCCGGCGACGATGAGCAGCAGGCTGGTCACGACCGCGAACGCGACAACGGGGAGCACAACGGTCGACCGCGCTGAGGCACTGCGGCGGGCGAACAGCCACGCCAGGCGCAGGGTGGTCATCGTGCGCTCACCCCATCCACGATCTCCCCGTTGACGATCCGGCCGTCCGCGAGGCGCAGGATGCGGGAGCAGCGGGCCGCGACGCTCTCGTCGTGCGTGACGACGACGAGGGAACGCCCGCGCTCCGTCGTTGAGAGGATGAGCGCATCCATCACCTCGGCGGAGGTCGCCGAGTCGAGGGCGCCGGTCGGCTCGTCGGCGAAGACGACCGCGGCTCCGGTCGTCTGGGCGCGGGCGATGGCCACCCGCTGCGCCTGGCCGCCGGAGAGCTGGCCGATGCGCCGCGACTCGAAGCCGGCGAGCCCGAGTGCGGTCAGCCACATCGCCGCGGTCTGCTCGGCCGCCCGCCGGTCGATCCCGTTCAACATCAGCGGCAGCGCGACGTTCTCGACGGCCGTGAGTTCCGGCAGGAGCAGCCCCTGCTGGAAGACGAAGCCGAACGACTCCCGGCGGAGTCGCGACCGGCCCGCCTCGTCGAGCCCGATGACGTCCACCCGCCCCTGGGATGTGTTCAGCACGACGGAACCGCTGTCAGGCACGACGATGCCCGCCAGACAGTGGAGGAGCGTCGTCTTGCCCGAGCCCGACGCCCCCATGATCGCGACCGACTCACCGCGGTCGACGCGGAAGTCGACGCCGGCGAGAGCGACGGAGGGGCCGTAGGCCTTGGTGAGCCGGGTGGCCTCGAGGGCCGTAGGCGACTGGGTTGTCAGTGTCATGCCTCCAGCGTGGCCGCGGGGTCGTGGCGCCGGCATCGGTCCGAAGGCGCATCCCGGGCGGCGGACGTCATCCGATGGATGTGGTCCGGCGGTACGACCGGCTCAGCCGGTGGCGACGCGCCCGACCTTCTCCGTCTTGTCCCACTTCGCCTCGGCTCCCGCGAGCTCCTTGAGGTACGAGTCGAACGTGATCGCGCAGAGCAGCGATCCGTAGCCGGCCAGGTAGATCAGGGTGGGCGACAGCCAGCGGCCGGCCCGGGTCTTCTCCGCCTTGCGCGCGAGCCACGCGAAGACCATCGAGAACGGGATCCAGATGTAGATGGCGAGGGTCAGCGCGAACAGCGTCGGGCCGTTGAGGGTCACCCCGAAGAGCCCCGGCAGCCAGACCAGCGTCACCGGTGGGAACAACGCCGTGATCATCACGATCATGTTGATGATCCCCGGGAAGAGCAGCACATGGCCCAACTCGTGTCTCGTCGTCTTCCCGTCGGTCTGAGAGCCGAGGATGAGCACGAAGAGGTAGGCGAGCGCGGCCGAGATCCACAGCACCCGGAAGACACCGGTCGCGACCTGGTTCTGCAGGAAGAGCAGGCCCGCGAGCCCGATCGACGACATGATCATGATCAGCGGCAGCAGCCACAAGCTGAACCACACGATCCCGAAGCTGAATCCGCCCAGGTTGTGCGTGCGCGACGGCCGGAACCAGACCTTGGAGTAGCGCGCGGTGACGGACACGTTCCCGCGTGCCCAGCGCAGCCGCTGCTTCCACAGGCCGTCGATCGCGCGCGGCTCCTCGGCGAGCACGTGGGCGTGCGGCTCGAACACGACCTTCCGACCCTGGAGCTGCGTCTCGAAGGTGGTGATCGTGTCCTCGGCGAGCGTCGTCGTGTCGATGCGTCCGCCGATGGCGAGCAGGTTCTCGCGGCTGTGCAGCTGTGCGCCGCCCGCCAGGCAGGCCTGGGCGCCGAGCACGTTCTGCGCGCGCCGGGCGGCGGGCTGCGAGAGCACGTACTCGGTGCTGATGAACTTGGTGAGGTAGTTGCGGTCGGCGCTGCCCTCGCGGATGTACGCCGACACCGCACCCACCTCCGGGTCGGCCAGGTGGCGGGTCATCCGGCGGAGCGACGTCGGTGTGTAGATGACGTCGGCGTCCATGATGAGGAGCGCCTCCATCCAGTCGTCTTCGAGGATCTTCGTGATGCCGTGGTTGAGCGTGTGCGCCTTGCCCTGTCCGCCCTGGTCGCGGCGCAGGAGGTGGACGTTGCCCGGGTACTGCGCGGCGCGGTCGCGGACCACGACGGGGGTGTCGTCGGTGCTCGCGTCGTCGACCACGTAGATGCGCAGAGCCTCGCGCGGGTAGTCGAGCTTCATCAGCCGGTCGATGGATGCGCCGATCACGGCGCCCTCGTTCCAGGCGGGCACGACGATGGCGACGCGGGGGAGGTACGGTGCCGCCTTCTTGTAGTGGTTGAGCCAGGCGTGGAACGGGATGACTACGAAGGTGGCGGCCGCCGCGACCACCGGGAGGAGCCCGGAGAGCGCCAGGATCAGGCACACGACGACGCCGATCCATTGCAGCACGGTGAGTACGTCCACCCCCAGCACCTCCCTGTTCTACCCTGCACCCTACCGCGGGGATGCACGCCGCGAGATGACGACAGGAACGGGAGGTTCGCAGAGCTGCCTAGCCCTCCCCATTCCGCGGCTTCTATGCTCGCGGCGACACGGGAGCGAACGATGGATGAGCAGCAAAGCAGGGAAACCCGCTGGCGGTTCGAGCGCTGGTTCGAGGTCGAGGTCGTCAGACCCATGGCCGATTTCGAGAACCCGCGCCAGGAATGGCGGCGCTTGGTCTCCGAGGTCTACGGCACCTTCCTCCTGGTGATCGTCGCCGCAGGAGGCGGGATGATGAGCCAGGCGTTTCCTGGCGTGATCAGCCGTAGCGCCGCCGTCGTGGCCCCCGGGCTCATGGTGATGGGAATCATCCTCTTCATGGGAAAGATCTCCGGCGCGCATCTGAACCCCGCGGTCACGCTCGCGTTCTCGCTCCGCGGCGACTTCCCGTGGCGGCGCGTCCCCGCCTACATCGTCGCCCAGCTGGCGGGGGCGACGGCGGCTGCACTGCTGCTGCAGCCTCTGATCGGGGTGTCTGCCTCGTACGGGTCGAACTATCCCGCAGACGGGTTCACCGCGTTTCAGGCGTTCCTCATGGAGGCGCTGCTCACCCTGGGACTGGTCAGCGTCATCCTGGGCACCGCCTCGGGCGCACAGAACCTGGGGGTGATCGGCGCCATCGGCGTAGGCGGCTACATCGCGCTCGCCGGACTGTGGGGCAGCCCCATCTCGGGCACGTCGATGAACCCCGCCCGGACGTTCGGTCCAGACCTCGCCTCGCTAGATTTCAGGGACTACTGGGTTTACTTGGCCGGACCGCTCGCCGGCGCTGCCGTCGCCGTCATCCTCGCGTTCGTGTTGCGCGGTTACGGTGGCGGTCGCAGCGGATCCGCCGCGGCCCAAGGCGACCTCGACACGGAGGTGGGACGCCCCGGCCAGGCCTGAGACCGTCCCAGCGGGGCGGGCCGTGCCAACCGACGGTTCCGCTGCGCGGAGGGTTACCGCCGCTGCGTGGGCAGGGTCCCGCCCGCCGCGAGCCGCATGAGGTCGGAACCGAGGTCGATGCCCAGCTCGTTGCCGCCGGCCGAGCCGAACTCGTGCTGGTAGCTGTCCCAGGAGGCGTCCGTGATCTTCGCTTCGACCTCGGACTCCATCAGTACGACCAGTTCGCGGGCGGCGCGGTCGATCCGCTTGGTGAGCGCCTTGTCCTGCCAGTCCTCGGTGGCGGCGAAGACCGACGTGGGCGTGGTCATCGTGCGGAGGAAGGCGAAGAGGGAACGCATCTCGCCGTCGACCACCAGGGCGTGGCGGGCGGTCCCGGCGGTCGCGCCGAGCACCACCGGCTTCGCGATCAGGAGGTCGTTGTCGAGCACCTGGAAGAACGAGGTGAACAGCCCGCTCGGGCCGGCCTTGTAGACCGGCGCCGTCGCGATGATGCCGTCCGCCGACTTCAGCGCCTCGATCGCCTTCGTGAACTTCGGGCCCAGGTGACCGGAGGCGAGGGCCGCGCCCAGCTCGGGCAGGAGTTCGCGGAGGTCGAGGTTGAGCGTCTCGACCGTGCGGCCGTCGCGCTGGGCGGCCGCCTCGACCCGGAGGGCGAGCCGGTCGGCGAGCATCTTGGTGGACGACGGGTCGCTGACGCCCGCGTTCACCACCACGACGCGGAACGGTCGCTGCGAGGTGTCAGTCATGATCTGTCCTTCTTCCTGGGCTCCGTCAGAGTGACGGGTAGCTCGCCTGGAACTGCTCCTCGGTGTCCTGGTACGGGGATGCGCCGGTGACGTTGTCCCCGCGGTTCGCGTTCGGCCGCGGCTGGCGCGGGGCGGAGTCGCCGTACTTGTCGAGGACCAGCGACTCGTGCGTCGGCGCGTCGGGGGTCTCCGGGTCCTTGCGGGCCTCGGTCTCCTTGCGCAGCACCGGGACGACGTACTCGCCGAGCAGGTCGAGCTGCTCGAGCACCGTCTTCAGCGGCAGGCCGGCGTGGTCCATCAGGAACAGCTGGCGCTGGTAGTCGCCGGCCCACTCGCGGAAGCCGAGCGTCTTGTCGATGACTTCCTGGGGGCTCCCCACGGTCAGCGGGGTCGCGTCGGTGAACTCCTCCATCGTCGGGCCGTTGCCGTAGACGGGGGCCTCGTTGAAGTAGGGGCGGAACTGGTCCTTGGCGTCCTGCGAGTTCTTCGCGATGAAGGCCTGGCCGCCGAGTCCCACGATCGCCTGCTTGGCGGTTCCGTGGCCGTAGTGCTCGAAGCGCTCGCGGTAGAACGCGATCAGCCGCTGGTAGTGATCCTTCGGCCAGAAGATGTTGTTCGCGAAGAAGCCGTTGCCGTAGAAGGCGGCCTGCTCGGCGATCTCCGGCGTGCGGATGCTGGCGTGCCAGACGAACGGCGGTACGTCATCGAGCGGGCGCGGCGTGGAGGTGAAGCCCTGCAGCGGGGTGCGGAAGCGTCCCTCGAAGTCGACGACGTCCTCGCGCCACAGGCGGTGCAGGAGGTTGTAGTTCTCCAGTGCGAGCGGCAGGCTCTGGCGGATGTCCTGGCCGAACCACGGGTACACCGGGCCGGTGTTGCCGCGGCCGACCATGAGGTCCATGCGGCCCTTGGAGAGGTGCTGCAGCATCGCGTACTCCTCCGCGATGCGCACCGGGTCGTTCGTGGTGATCAACGTGGTGGAGGTGGTCACGGTGAGCGTCTTGGTCAGGGCCGCGATGTGCGAGAGCAGGGTGCTGGGGGACGACGAGAAGAACGGCGGGTTGTGGTGCTCGCCGATCGCGAAGACATCCAGTCCCACCTCCTCGGCGTGGGTGGCGATTTTCACGATCGCTTCGATGCGCTCCGCCTCACTCGGCGTCTCCCCGGAGACCGGGTCGCGGGTGATGTCGCTGACGGAGAAGATTCCGTACTGCATGACTGGCTCCTCTTGTTGTTCTCGCCGTTTCTATGCAAATGCATACAACGCGAAGACGCAGGAAGTATTCCCGCCTCCTATGATCCACTGCGCGTCCGATTCCCGCGTGCCCGAGTCGGTGGCAACCGATAGCGTCAAGGGGTGAAGGTTGCACTGCAGTTCGCCGCTATGGGGCTCGTCTGGGGCGCCAGCTTCCTGTTCATGAAGGTCGCCCTCGAGGGGGTCAGCTTCGGGCAGGTGGCGTGGGCGCGCCTCGTCTTCGGCGCGGTCACCCTCGGCATCATCGCGCTGGTGATGCGTGCGAAGCTCCCGCGCGAGCCGATCGTGTGGCTGCATTTCACCGTCGTCGCCATCACCTACTGCGTCATCCCGTTCCTCTTGTTCGCCTGGGCGGAGCAGTACGTCTCGTCGAGCCTGGCCAGCATCTACAACGCCGTCACGCCGATCACCACGGCGATCCTCGTGACCGTGGCGTTCCGTGTCGAGAAGCTCAACCGCGACCATGTGCTGGGCGTGCTGGTCGGCATCATCGGCGTGGTCGTCGTCGTCGGGCCGTGGGCGGTGGATGCGCTCGCCGGCAGCTTGTGGGGCCAGCTCGCGTGCCTCGGCGCTGTTACGTGCTATGGATTCAGCTTCGGTTACATCCGCCGTTTCATCAGCCCGCGGGCGGTATCCGCGACCACGAGCGCGCTCCTCAACATCGGCATCGCAGCCGTGATCATGCTGCTCCTCACGCCGATCATCGCCTGGCATCCGGTCGACTTCAGCTGGCCGGTGCTGCTGTCGCTGCTGGCGCTCGGCGCGCTCGGCACGGGCGTCGTCTACATCTGGAACATGAACGTGCTGCGCGCCTGGGGCCCGACCGCGACGTCCGGCGTCACCTACATCACGCCGGTGGTGGGAGTGGCGCTCGGCATCCTCGTCCTCGGCGAGCATCTGACCTGGAACGAGCCGGTCGGCGCGGTGGTCGTGCTGGCGGGCATCCTCCTCACGCAGCAGCGTGTGCGCCTGTTCACCCGCCGGCAGGCCGAACTCGCCGTGACGGAGGCGGCTTCGCGCTAGCCGCCGTCGCGCGTGTGGCCTCCCCGCGGTGAAGGAGATTCGGCCGTGCTGCGTGCGAATCTCCTGCGTCAGTGCCAATCGAAGGAGATGCGAGCGCCCTCCTCCTTCGTCGCGAGCGGCCGGAACGCGGCGCTGGGCCGTCGCGGCATCCCTCAGTGCGTGTGCGCGGTGAGGAAGTCGATCGTCGCCGTGAGCGCGTGCCGCGCCTCGGGGAAATGCAGATGGAACTGGTACTCGTGCGGCAACTCCGGTTCGTGCGTGGCCGGCCAGAACAGCTCCGTCACATCGACACCCTTGCCTCTCAGGGCTGCGGACATCGGGATGGATTCGGTCCAGGTGAGGCCGTCCCCGTTGCCGCCCGAGATGTAGGTGGGCGGGAAGTCGGCCGTGACGTGCTGGATGGTCGACATGGTGTTGCCCACGTAGGTTTGCGACCACTCCTTGGTGCCGGTGTAGGACCACAGCGCGGTCTTGAAACCCCAGGCGGCGATGCCGGTCAGATCGGCGAGAGCGTCGAGATCGTAGACGCCGCAGTTGAGGATGACGCCGGAGAGCTGTGACGCCTCGAGGGCGGGAGCGATCCCCAGGAGGTGGGAGTACTCCGGGTTGGTGGTCAGCGTAGCCAGCTGGCTCGCGAGCTGCGCGCCGGCGGAGTCGCCCGCAAGGACGATCTGCGTCCGATCGATGCCGAGCGCCGCGGCGTTCGCGTCGAGGTAGGCGAGCGCGTCGTTGAGTTGATGCACCGCGGTCGGATAGGTCGCCTCCGGGCCGACCGTGTAGTTCAGGCCGACCGTGGCGTAGCCGTGGCTCGCAAGGATCCGTAGGTACGGATCGACATCGGCGGCGGCCCCTGAGATCCAGGCGCCGCCATGGATCCAGACGACTGTCGGCAAGGGCGCATCCGCAGTATCCGGACGGAACACGTCGAGGGTGGTGTCGGGTGAGTCGGGCGCGTAGCGGATGCCGGTCTTCGCCGCGATCCCGGACGTGGGTACGTACGGCTTCATCTCGGCGACCGTATCCGCCGCGCCTTTCTCGAAGACGCTTCGGATGACGAGCGCGGACGGCCAGGGTGACGACGAGACGAGGCTCGCGACAATCAGGACGCAGACCAGCACGATCGCGCAACCGTAGAGGATGCGGCGGGTGCGGCGAGAGATGGGCTGGCGGGGGAGCTCGTCGGTGCGGGCGCGCGTCACGCTTTCACCGTAGCGGCCGCCGACAGCTCCTCAGTTTTTCGACCGGGCGACGGCGTGTCGATTCGAAGAACTGAGGAACTGTCGGCTGGGCGCGGAGGGCGCTGCTAGACGGCTAGGCGACCGTGGGGCCGAAGTGCTCGGGGAGGGTGGAGCGGTGCACGCCGTGGAGCTCCTCGAGGCCGATGGTGAAGAGGTCCTGCACCTCGAGAACGGGCTGGGCGCCGACCTCGGCGTCCGTCACGCCGATGCGGAGGGCGGGGATACCGCGTCCGTCGCACAGGCCGCGGAACTTCACATCGTCTTCGCGGGGGACGCTGACGATGACGCGGGCGGTCGACTCCGAGAACAGGGCCGTCGCCGCATCCACCCCGTCGCGCTCCTCGATCTCGGTCAGCCAGACGCGGGCGCCGACGCCGAAGCGCATCACGCTCTCGGCGAGGGCCTGCGCGAGGCCGCCGTCCGCCAAGTCGTGAGCGGAGGAGACGAGCCCCTCGAGCGACGCCGCGTGCAGCGCCTCGGCCAGCGACCGCTCGGCCGCGAGGTCCACCACCGGCGGGTGCCCGCCGAGGTGACCGTGGATGGTGCCCGCCCAGGCCGAGCCGTCGAGCTCTTCGCGGGTGGTGCCGAGCAGGTAGATGTTCTCGCCCTCGTCCTGCCAGCCGGCCGGGATGCGGCGGGCGACGTCGTCGATCACGCCGAGCACGCCGACGACCGGCGTCGGGAAGATGGGGGTGTCTCCGGTCTGGTTGTAGAAGGAGACATTGCCGCCGGTGACTGGGATCTCCAGCTCCAGGCAGGCGTCGGAGAGGCCCTCGACGGCCTGCGAGAACTGCCACATGACCTCGGGGTTCTCTGGGCTGCCGAAGTTGAGGCAGTCGGTGACCGCTACCGGGACCGCCCCGGAGGCGGCGACGTTCCGGTACGCCTCCGCGAGGGCGAGCCGGGCGCCCTGCTTCGGGTCGAGCTGGCAGTAGCGGCCGTTGGCGTCGGTCGCGATCGCGAAGCCCAGGCCGGACTCCTCATCGACGCGGATCATGCCCGCGTCGTCGGGGAAGGAGAGCGCCGTATTGCCACCGACGAAGTAGTCGTACTGGTCGGTGATCCAGCCCTTGTCCGCCAGGTTGGCGCTGCCGAGCAGGGCGAGCGTCTGCTCGCGCAGCTCGTCGCCGGTGGTCGGGCGCGCGAGCACCGAGGCCGAGTCGTCCTGCAGGGCGTCGATCCAGGTCGGGTAGGCGACGGGGCGCTCGTACACCGGGCCGTCGACCGCGACCGTGCGCGGGTCGACGTTGACGATCTCCTCGCCCTTCCAGTTGATGACGAGGCGTCCGGTCTCGGTGACTTCGCCGAGCACGCTGGTCTCGACATCCCACTTGGCGGTGACGGCGAGGAACGCGTCGAGCAGTTCCGGCTTGACGACGGCCATCATGCGCTCCTGGCTCTCCGACATGAGGATCTCCTCGGCGGTGAGGCTCGGGTCGCGCAGCAGCACCTTGTCGAGTTCGACGAACATCCCGCCGTCGCCGTTGGAGGCGAGCTCGCTGGTCGCGCACGAGATGCCCGCGGCGCCGAGGTCCTGGATGCCCTCGACGAGCTTGTCGCGGAACAGCTCCAGGCAGCACTCGATGAGCACCTTCTCGGCGAACGGGTCGCCCACCTGAACGGCCGGACGCTTGGTCGGGCCGCCCGCGGAGAACGTGTCGGACGCGAGGATGCTGGCCCCGCCGATCCCGTCGCCGCCGGTGCGCGCACCGAACAGCACGACCTTGTTGCCGGCGCCGGACGCGTTCGCCAGGTGCAGGTCTTCGTGACGGAGGACGCCGACGGACAGCGCGTTCACCAGCGGGTTGCCTTGGTAGATCGGGTCGAAGTACGTCTCGCCGCCGATGTTCGGCAGGCCGAGGCAGTTGCCGTAGAAGGAGATGCCGGACACAACGCCGTGCACGACGCGGGCGGTGTCCGGGTTGTCGATCGCGCCGAAGCGCAACTGGTCCATGACGGCGACCGGGCGCGCGCCCATGGAGATGATGTCGCGGACGATGCCGCCGACGCCGGTCGCGGCGCCCTGGAACGGCTCGATGTACGAGGGGTGGTTGTGCGATTCCACCTTGAAGGTGACGGCCCAGCCCTCGCCGACGTCCACCACGCCCGCGTTCTCGCCGATCCCGACCATGAGGTTCTTCTTCATCGCCGGACTGACCTTCTGCCCGAACTGGCGCAGGTACATCTTCGACGACTTGTAGGAGCAGTGCTCCGACCACATCACCGAGTACATGGCCAGCTCACCGCTGGTAGGGCGTCGGCCGAGAATCTCGCGGATCCGCGCGTACTCATCCGGCTTGAGGCCGAGCGCTGCGTACGGCTGCTCCCGCTCCGGAGTCTCGGCGGCGTTCGCGACAGTGTCGACGACGTGGGTGGTGGCGGTGTCGGTCACGCAGGCACTCCTGGCTGGGCGGGGCAGGGGGATGGGGTCCAGTCTACCGGGAGCGGCGGCACGCGACGCCGGGCGGCGCTAAGGTGACGGCGACGGGTCAGGCTGGGCAGCGCTCGGAAGGCATCGTCTTCACCCCACCCTGACCGATCGGTTGGACCGCTTCGTTGCCGATCTGGATATCGGCGACCGTGCCGTTGATCACGCAGAACACGATCCAGCCGCCCTGACCGTCGGTGAGGCCGTAATACGTGACGACGTCGCTGTATGAACCAGTCTTCACGATCGCCGGGTACGCGGCCATGAGCTCATCGATGGTCGAACTGATACCGATGCCTTCCGCCGTCTTCGGGCCGGTGGCGCGGTCCTCGGAGCCGTTTCGGAATTTGCCGTACTCGATCGCCGCAGTTCGCCCCGAGCCGTCGGCTGCACCGACCAGGGTGAAGGACAGGCCGGCGGGCGACCGAAGACGGGCCATTTCGTTGACGCAGATCGAGTCGGTGATGTCGGTGAGCGCCGGGACCGCTTGGTGTTGAGCCGGGAACGGCGTCCCGAGCTCGAGGGGGCCGACGCTCTCGAATCCGATCACCCAGGTCGACGGATCGGACGGGTCCTGCACCGGCGCCGCAACGGTTGGCGTCGGAGTCGGCGTGGCCGTTGGCGTCGGTGTCAATGTCGCGGTCGGCGTGGGCGTCGGTGTCGCGGTTGCGGTGACGACTGGCGCCGGCTCCAGGAGGCCGTTGCTGAGGGCGTAGGCGACCGTGCCGCCGGAGATGCTCACGGCGAGCAGCACGAGAGTGACGATCAGCGCGGTGCGCTTACGTCCGCCGGCTCGTCCGGGGTTCGCGGCGGCGTTTGTCACCACGAGGTCGCGGATCGCCGCCTTGCGGCGCGGGTCGAAGGTGGGCTCGTCGTTCATCGCTCTCCTCCGTTCATCTGAGTCGGCTCCTGAAGGAGCTCGGTGAGGCGGGCTTTCGCGCGCGACAGTCGCGACTTCACGGTGCCCGGTGCGATGCCGAGCGCCGCTGCTGCGTCGGCCGTGCTCAGCTCCTCGAGCACGCAGAGGGTCAGGATGTCCTGGTCACGTCGCGGGAGTGTGGCCAGCGCCGAGCGCAGAGCGGCCCGGCGGGAGTCGCGGTCGATCCGGTCGTCCACGGCGCCCGCATGGTCCGGCGAATGCTCGGGCGGCGGCAACTGCTGGAGGCCCTCGCGGTAGCGGCGGGAGGCCCGGGCGTAGTTGCGGAACACGAAGTTCGTCATGACCAGCAACCAGCCGATGACGGAGCCGTTGACCTCGCGCATCGCATCGCGGCGGCGCCACGCCTCCAGGAAGACGACCGCCGTCACGTCCTCGGCGTCGTGGATGGACGACGTCAGCCGGATCGCTTGGCGGAAGACACGGTCGTGGTGCAGATCGAACAGCGCCCCGAACGCATCCGCATCACCGGCGTTCACTCGTTCGAGCACGCTCGCCTCGTCCAGTTGGATACCCCTCACATCTATGAAGTGTCCGCGACGCGGCGCCGGGTTCCCGATTCGCCATCGCTTCCTCGCTTAATCCGCCGACGCGCCGCCGCGAGCCGGATTAATCGAGGAAGCGACGGCGGGGCGGAGGGAGGGGCGTCAGGCCTCGACGAGGGCCGAGCGGATGACGGAGGTGAAGAACGTGAGGCCGTCGGTGCCGGAGCGCATGGCATCGCGGGTGTCGGGGCCGAAGCCGGCCTCGACTGCGTGCTCGGGGTGCGGCATGAGGCCGACCACGTTGCCCCGTTCGTTGCGCACGCCGGCGATGTCGTTGAGCGATCCGTTCGGGTTGACGCCTGCGTAGCGGAAGACGACCATCCCCTCGCCCTCGAGCCGGTTCAGCTCCTCGGCCGAGGCGATGAAGCCGCCCTCGCCGTTCTTGAGCGGGATGACGATCTCCTGCCCCTGCTCGAAGCCGCTGGTCCACGGTGTGCCCGTGTTCTCGACCGTGAGGTGCTGGTCGCGGCGGATGAAGTTGCCGTGGTCGTTGCGGATCAGGCCGCCGGACACGAGGTGCGCCTCGGCGAGCATCTGGAAGCCGTTGCAGATGCCGAGCACGGGCATCCCGCGGGTCGCCGCATCCACGACCTCGGTCATGATGGGCGACAGGGAGGCGATCGCGCCGCAGCGCAGGTAGTCGCCGTAGCTGAAGCCGCCGGGCAGTACGAGGGCGTCGACGCCCTGGAGGTCGTGCTCACCGTGCCAGAGCGCGACCGGCTCGGCGCCGGCGAGGCGCACGGCGCGCAGGGCGTCGCGGTCGTCGAGGGAGCCGGGGAAGGTGATGACGCCGATGCGCATCAGGCGTCGACCTCGGCGGGGTAGTGGACGCCCACCACGTCTTCGATCACCGAGTTGGAGAGGATCTCGTCAGCGATCTCCTGGACCGTCGCGCGCACCTCGTCGTCGATCGGCCCGTCGACGGTGAGCTCGAAGCGCTTACCGACCCGGACACCGCTGACGCGGCCGCGGCCCGTCCGGGCGAGGGCTCCGGCGACCGCCTTGCCCTGCGGGTCGAGCAGCTCGGCCTTGGGCATCACTTCAACAACGATGGTCGGCACGGGGATACTCCGCTCACTCGGGCGACAAGGGTGGGGGTTCGCTGTCGATTCTACCGTGACTGTCCGACAGTGCGGGCCGGAGCGGCGACGGCGGCCGCGTGGGCGATCGCGCGCCCCTCCAGGTCGTCGCGCAGGCGTCCGAACAGGCCGGCGGACGCGGCGCCGGGCCAGTCCGGGGGGAGCGCCGCACCGGGAAGGCCGGGGTCGCGGTACGGGATGACACGCCACTCGTCGAGCGCGCGCATCCACACGGCGAAGGCCCGCCGGTCGTCGGGCGGCTCCGGGGCCTCTCCGAAGCGTGTGAGGAACGAATCGTGGATGCGGCGGATCGACTCCAGGTCATACCAGCGCGCGAGGCCCGCGGCCAGGTCGCCGCGAGGGGTTGCGTCGGCGAACAGCACGACGGCGGCCTCCCCGGCGATGTCGTGAACGGTAGCCGCCAGCTCGTCCTCCAGGGCGGCCGGGGCGATCCACAGGCCGTCGGCGACGGTTCCGCAGCCGAGCGCTGACAGCCGTCGGCGCAGGCGGTCGCGGCTGCTGCGGCGGCGCTCGGGGAAGGAGAAGGACAGCAGGCACCACGCGGACGCCTCGACGCGCTCGCCGAAGATGCGCGCATCGCCGCGCTCCAGCATCGGCACTGCCGCCGGCTCCAGGGCGTAGCCGGCCGCGCCATCCCTCGGCTCCCGCCGCAGCACGCCGCGCGAACAGAGGCGGGCAAGACTGGAGCGAGCGGTGGCGGCCGGGATGCCGAGGTCGTCCATCAGGCGAACAGCGCCTGCCGCGCTCATCCACCCGCCGATCGGGCGCAGGATGCTGCCGACGACGGTCCGGAGCAGCGCCGTGGCGCTGCCGCTGGTCGCCTCCAGGTCGTCGGCCACGGCGACATCGATGCCGCCGGCGACGTCTGCGCCGGCGACGTCAGTCATGCGTGAGTTCGCCGAGCGCATCCCGCACCGCGGCCATCCCGGCGCACACTTCCTCGAAGCTGGTGCTGAGCGGCGACAGGCCGACACGCAGGCCGTCCGGGTCGCGGTAGTCGGGGATGACGTCCCGCTGCCAGAGCAGCGCCGTCACGTCCCGCATGGCCGGATGGTTGAGGGTGACATGGCCGCCTCGCCGTTCGGCCTCGCGCGGGCTGGCCAGCGTGACGCCGAGGGGGGTCAGCCACTCCTCCGCCAGAGCGATCGCGAACTCGGTGAGCGCAACGGACTTGGCGCGCACCGCGTCGATGCCGGCCTCCTCGATCATCGCGATCGTGTCGCGCATGGCGAGCATCCCGACGATCGGCGGCGTTCCGCTGAGGAAGCGGCGCACGCCGTCCGCCGGCTGGTACTCCGGCCCCATCGTGAAGACGTCGCGGACGCCCATCCACCCCTGGATGGGCTGGGTCAGGTGGGGGATGAGGCGCGCGTTCACGTACCCGAACGCGGGCGACCCCGGGCCGCCGTTGAGGTACTTGTAGGTGCAGCCGACGGCGAGGTCGACGCCGGCTGCGTCCAGCCCCACCGGAACGGAGCCCGCGGAGTGGCAGAGGTCCCAGAGCACGAGCGCGCCGGCATCGTGGACGATTCGCGTGATCGCCGGCAGGTCGGCGAGGAAGCCCGAGCGGTAGGCAACGTGGCTGAGCACGACCAGGGCCGTCCGCGGGCCGACCGCTGCCGCGACCTGCTCGGGCGTGACGCCGGCCTCGGTGTCCGCCTCGATCCAGACCAGCCGCAGCCCGCGCTCGCGGGCGATGCCGTCGAGCAGGTAGCGGTCGGTCGGGAAGTTGTCGGTGTCCAACACGATCTCGCTGCGCTCCGGGAGGCTGTCCACCGCCGCGCGCGCGAGTTTGTAGAGGAGCACGGTCGTCGAGTCGCCGATGAACGTCTGGCCGGGTGCGGCGCCGAGGGCTGCGCGGCCGAGGTCGTCGCCGATGGTGAACGGCAGGTCCATCCACTCCTCGTCCCACCCGCGGATGAGCCGGTCGCCCCAGCCGTCCAGCAGGAAGCGGTGGATGCGCTCCACGCTCGCGCGCGTCGGGCGGCCGAGCGAGTTGCCGTCGAAGTAGGCGACGACCTGCGAGCTCCCGTCGTCGAGGCCGGCGAAGCGGGCTCGGAAGGCGGCGAGGGGGTCGGACGCGTCCTGTGCCCGGGCCGCGCTCAGGGGGTCGGGCGCAAGCGAGAGGGGAAGGGCGGTGTCGAAGTCGGTCATGCGTCGTCCTCAGAGGTCGCGGGGAAGGAGGTGGGGGTGCGGGCGGTTCCGGAGGGTGTGGCGTGGCCGGAGCCGTCGGCATCGGCGCGGGCCGCATCGGACGTGGTCAGCTGCGCGACGGTGAGACCGCGGGCGGTGGCGAGCCAGCCGGGGAGCGCGTGCGGGAGGGCGTCGCGCTCGGGGGGAGCGGTCGGGATCCAGGCGACGCGCGGGCCGATCGTCGGCGGGCGGCCGTCGGGCCGGCGGAGGCCCGCGATCGACCGGAGCACGGCATCGGGATCCACGCCCGCTCGGAGCATCCCGCGCAGCTCGCGCTCGTTGACACCGACCGCGAGCGGGCCGTTGCCCAGGTCGGTGCCGTATAGCACACGACCACCCGCCCGGGCGAACCGGCCGAGGTTGTCGGAGGCGATGGCGTGCTGCTCGGTCGGCTCGCCCCAGCCGTGGATGTCGAGCGTGCTGACCCAGCTCATCCCCCGACGGGCGGCCTCCTCGATCAACGCGTCGTCGAGGCGCTCGGTGAAGGGGGCGTGCGCGAGCTGATCGGCCCCGGCGGCGACGGCGCGAGCTGTCTGGCCCTCACCCTCGACGTGAACCGTGACCGGCACGCCCTGAGCGTGGGATTCGGCCACAATTCCGTGGAGGACCCGGTTCTCCACAGTTTCACCGGCCGCGGTGTTGAGGGTGACCTTGATGCGGGAGGCTCCGAGCATGACATTCGCCCGCACCACCAGCCGTGCCTCCCGTTCGCCGCCGACCTCTGACGAGGAGCCCGGCGGCCCCCACCCGGCGTTCACCGGGTAGCCGCCCACGCAGGTGATCAGGGAGCCGACGATGGCGACCGACGGTCGCGTCAGGTCGTCGGTGAGCCAGCCGGCGGCGACGGCGGGGATCCAGCCGAGGTCGATCGCGTGCGTGATACCGCCGGCGAAGACGGCGTGCTGGTCAGTCAGGCCGAGGTGCGTGTGATGGTCGGTGAGGCGCGGGAAGAGCGTGCCGTCCAGGCGGTGGTGACGTCCGCGTGCGTGCGCGGGCACGTCCTCCACGGGGTGCAGGCGTTCCCCGTCGCTGCGCAACGTGGTCTCGCCGAGGAGGCGGTGGCCGCTCCAGACCGCATCGACGGTGAGATACGTGTCGATGTCCGGTTCGGGATGCGCTTCGCTCACGCGGGCGCTCCGATCTCCGTACGTACGGCGTACAGCTCGGGGAAGAACGTGAGGTCGAGTGCTTTCTGAAGGAACGCAGACCCGCTCGATCCGCCGGTCCCAGTCTTCATGCCGATCGTGCGCTGCACGGTCTTCAGGTGACGGAACCGCCAGAGCTGGAAGTTGTCCTCCAGGTCGACGAACTCCTCGCAGGCCTCGTACTCGCGCCAGTGGTCGTTGGCGTGCTCGTAGATGTCGCGGAACACCGGGACGAGTTCCGGCGTGAAGACGTGCGCGTGCGTCACGTCTCGCTCCAGCACGGAAGTCGGGATGTCGAAGCCGGCACGCGCGAGGTAGCGCAAGAACTCGTCGTAGATGCTCGGTGCGTCGAGCAGCCCCGACAGCAGGGTGTGTGCGGCCGGGTCGCTCTCGAACACGCTGAGCATCCGCGGGTTCTTGTTACCGAGCACGAACTCCACTGCGCGGTACTGGTACGACTGGAAGCCCGACGAGTTGCCGAGGAAGCCGCGGAATTCCGCGTACTCGGTCGGCGTGAGCGTCGCCAGCACGGACCACTGCTCGGTCAGGGTGCGCTGAATGTGTTTCACCCGGGCGATGCGCTTGAGCGCCGGGGAGAGGTCGTCGGCCCGCAGCAGGTCGCGCGCGGACTCCAGCTCATGGAGCACGAGCTTCAGCCAGAGCTCGGTGGTCTGGTGCTGAATGATGAACAGCAGTTCGTCGTGATGGGCCGGTCGACTCACCGGACGCTGCGCGCTGAGGAGTGTCTCGAGCTCCAGATAGGAGCCGTACGACATCCGCTCCCGGAAGTCGGTGACGATTTCGGGATCGAACTCGCGGGTGTTGTCGCCATCGGCCATGCTGCAAGTCTGCGCCGATCGTGAGGAAAGTGCAACAGTGCTCGATGATTCCCGCCGTCCTCGCTCCGTTCACCGGCGCGTTACCGGCAGTTGCGCACGTCGTCGCACCCGGCTCCTAACCTGACGGCACGCTGACGCTGGGGTGGCGGAAGACAGCAGCGATGCCTCCCGACCCCACGTCGACGACCGCGACGAAAGGCTCCACCATGACCCCCGACGGACGCATCACCAGCGAGTTCGACGACGTGACCGCGAACCCGGACCCCGAGCGCTGGGATGAGGACGACTGGGACGAGCTCGCCGACGAACGCGACGACGACCTCGCCGACCTGGAACTCGTCGTGCTCGACCTCACGGGGACGACCGTGATCGACGACGGTCTCGTCGAGCGCGCGTTCACCCGGGCCGCGGCAGCCGCCGGCATCGGCAACACACCCGATGAGCGGGCGACCGCCTTCACTTTCGTCCGCGAGACCATGGGTCAGCCGACGCTCGGCGTCTTCCGCGCTCTGACCGGTGACGAGGACCAGGCGCAGCACGCCAACGCCGTGTTCGACTCGACCTACGCCGACCTCGTGGAGGCGCAGGGTCTCCGTGCCGTCGCCGGTGCGGAGGAACTCATCCGCCGGCTTCGCGCCACAGGGGTGAAGGTCGCGCTGACGTCCGCCTTCTCTGCGCGCACCCAGGGCGCGGTGCTCGACGCTCTCGGCTGGAACGATCTCGCGGACGTGACGCTCACAGCCGGGGAAGCCGGCCGCGCCCGGCCGTTCCCCGATCTGCCGCTGACGGCCCTGCTGCGCACCGGCGCATCCAGCGTCGAGGGGATGGTCGTCGTCGGCGACAGCGCGGGCGACATCGCGTCGGGGATCGCGGCCGGCGCGGGCCTGGTCGTCGGGGTGCTGACCGGTGTCCACGACGAGCAGACCCTCCTGGACGCCGGTGCCGACGCCGTGCTTCCGAGCATCGCCGACCTGCCGGAGCTGCTCGGCTACGAGGAGCCCGGCCTCGACCAGCCCTCCTTCGAGTCCCCGGCGGATGCCGTGGAGGGGCCCGGCGCCCGGTGACGATCAAGGCGGTCACCCCGCGCGTCGTCGAGCCGCCGGCGCGCCTGGGGATGGGGGTGAGCGTGTATCCGTCGGCCACCGCCATGGTGTGGCCGGGCGACGGGCGCGCGCATGAGGCGGTCGCCGTGCCGGGGGTGCGGCTGGCGCCGGGAGACGTCCTCGCCGAGGTGGAGCTTGCGACGGTCTGCGGCTCCGACATCCACACGGTGCTCGGCCAGCAGCAGGCCCAAGCGCCGCTCGTGCTGGGTCACGAACAGGTCGGCCGGGTCGTCGCCCTGGGCCGGGGTGGTGCGAAGACGACCGACGGGCACCGCGTCGCGCTCGGGGAGCGCATCGTCTGGTCCGTGGCGGTCCCGTGCGGACGGTGCGTCCGCTGCCGCCGGGGGCTGCCGCAGAAGTGCGTGAACCTGCAGAAGTACGGCCACGAGAGGATGCGCCGCGGCTGGGAGCTGTCCGGCGGGTTCGCCACGCACACCCACATCCTGGATGGGACGCCGATCGTGCGGGTTCCCGACGACGTCCCTGCCGAAGTGCTCGCCCCGGCGTCGTGTTCGACCGCGAGCGTGGCGGCGGCCCTCGAGGCGGCATCGGTGATCGTCCCCCTCGATGGGGCGCTGGTCCTGATCGCCGGAGCGGGGATGCTCGGCCTCACCGCCACGGCGATGGCGACCGACGCCGGGTCTCGCGTCGTGGTGAGCGACCCGCTACCGGACCGACGGGAAGCGGCCCTGGCATTCGGCGCTGCAGCGGTCGCCGACCCGACGTCGCTCCCCGCGGTGCTCGCCAAGGCGGGCGGGCGCGCGGGCGCGCCGACCATCGCGCTGGAACTGTCCGGCGATCCGGCGGCGGTGCGGGCGCTGCTCGGCGCGGTGGATGTGGGGGGCGTACTCGTGCTCGTCGGCTCGGTCGCGACCGGGCCGGAGCTCGGCGTCGCTCCCGAGCAGCTGGTGCGCAACCTCCTCACCATCCGCGGCGTGCACAACTACGCGCCGCGACACCTGGAGCAGGCGGTGCGGTTCCTCGCCGACGCGTGGCAGCGCTACCCCTTCGCCGCGCAGGTCGGAGCGACGTTCCCGCTCGCCGAGGTGGACCGGGCACTCGCCACGCGCTCCCACCCGCGGGTCGCCGTGCGGCCGTAGCCTGGGGTGGTGCTGGACCGCTTCTTCGAGATGATCCGCGAGGTGCCCGCGCCGGACGACGCCGAACTGCTGTTCGGCCACGACGACGCCGGGCGGATGCGCGAGCGCAATCTGCGGCGCTACCTGGAGCGACCGCACGCGCCGATCCTGCTGCTCGGGGAGGCCCCCGGCTGGCGGGGGATGACCGTGACCGGCGTGCCTTTCACCTCGGTGCGAGAGGTGGAGGCGGGAGTGCTGCCTGGTCTGGAACTCCCCGCCGCGCCGCAGGCGCCGTGGGAGGCGTCCAGCCGGGTCTACTGGGAGACGATGGGCCGCTGGCGCGGACCGCTCCCGCTGTCGTGGCCGGTCTACCCGCACCACCCGTTCGTGGCGGGGCTCCCGCAGACGAACCGCACCCCGCGGTCCTCGGAGGTGCGCGCCGGCGGCCCGGTCGCCGACGAGCTGATCCGGGCGCTCGGCATCGAGACGGTGGTCGCGGTCGGGCGCAAAGCGCAGGGGGCGCTCGCCGAGGCCGGCATCGAGGCGCCCGCTGTGCGACATCCTGCCCAGGGTGGCGCGCGGATGTTCACCGAGCAGCTGCTCGCGCTCAACCGGGCGATGCTGGACGGCTGATGGTCAGTCCAGCCGGGTCGCCTGCCGGTGCTCGGCCGTCTTCTCGAGGTAGACGGCCGCGTTCCGCGCGATGCCGTCCAGCTCTTCGTCGGTGAGCTCGCGCCGCACCTTCGCGGGTACCCCGGCGACCAGCGACCGCGGCGGGACGACGGCGCCCTGCGTCACGACCGCGCCTGCCGCGATCAGCGAGCCGGAGCCGACGCGCGCTCCGTTCATCACCGTCGCGCTCATCCCGACCAGCACGTCGTCCTCGATCGTGCAGCCGTGGAGTACCGCGTTGTGGCCGACCGAGACGCGTGCGCCGACCGTGAGCGGGAACCCCGGGTCGACGTGCGCGGCGACGTTGTCCTGCAGGTTCGAGTCCGGCCCGATGACGATGGGCGCGTTATCCGCGCGCACGACCGCGCCATACCAGACGCTCGCGCCCGGTTGCAGGGTGACGTCACCGACGACGGTCGCTCCGGGGGCGACCCAGGCGTCGTCGGCGACCTGCGGGGACCGGTCACCCGGCAGTGAGTACAGCATCATCGCTCCTTGTTCATCTGACGTTCACGCTACTTGACCCGGATTGATCCGTGCCGTATATTCCTTCTGGAATAATCAACACGGAACAACTATGGCTGAATCACGCACCCTCACTCCTCTCGCCGTCGCAGCGCTCGCGCTGCTCGCCGAGGGTCCCTCGCATCCCTACGAGATGTACCAGACCCTGGTGCAGCGCTCGGAGGACCGGCTGGTGAAGGTGCGCCCTGGCTCGCTCTACCACACCGTCGACCGCCTGGCGCGGCACGGTCTGGTGCGTGCGACGGGCACCGAGCGCGAAGGCAACCGGCCTGAGCGCACCACGTACGCGATCACCGAGGACGGCACTCTCGCCCTGGGTGAGCGCATCGCCGACATCATCGGCACCCCTGTCAACGAGTTCCCCGAGTTCCCCCTCGGCCTCGGCGAATCCCACAACCTGCCCGCGGAGACGGTGATCGCGCTGCTCCGGAAGCGCGTCGGGCTCATTCGGGCAGATGTCGCCGTGTACGACAAGGCGATCCGGACCGTACGGGCGAAGTCCCTGCCCGCCAAGTACTGGGTGGACGTGCGCTACCAGCGCGCGATGGCGGAGGCCGACGCGGCCACGCTCGAAGCCCTCATCCACGACCTCGAATCGGGAGCCCTCTCCTGGGACGAGGAAAAACATTGAGCGACCCAGCTCTCAACAGGAAGAACGTGACAATGGAACGCGAATTGAAGCCGTGGCCCGCCCTCTGGGCGCTGGTCATCGGATTCTTCATGATCCTGATCGACACGACCATCGTGTCGGTCGCCAATCCCTCGATCATGAAGGGCCTCGACCTCGGGACGGACTACAACGCCGTCATCTGGGTGACGAGCGCCTACCTGCTCGCCTACGCCGTGCCGCTGCTGATCACCGGCCGGCTCGGTGACCGCTTCGGCCCGAAGAACCTCTACCTCATCGGTCTGGTGATCTTCACCCTCGCCTCGGCCTGGTGCGGATTCTCCGGCAGCATCGGCTGGCTGATCGCCGCCCGTGTGGTCCAGGGCCTCGGCGCCGCATTGATGACGCCGCAGACGATGGCCGTCATCACCCGCATCTTCCCGCCGGAGCGCCGCGGCGCGGCCATGGGTCTGTGGGGCGCGGTCGCTGGTGTGGCGACGCTCGTCGGCCCGATCCTCGGCGGCGTGCTCGTCGACACCCTCGGCTGGGAGTGGATCTTCTTCATCAACGTGCCCGTGGGTATCGTGGCGTTCATCCTCGCGGTACGCCTCGTCCCGAAGCTGCCGACGCACAGCCACAGCTTCGACATCCTGGGTGTGATCCTGTCGGCGGTCGGCATGTTCTTGCTGGTGTTCGGTATCCAGGAGGGCGGCACCTACGACTGGGGCGTCATCTGGGGTCCCATCTCGGTGTGGGGCCTGATCATCTCCGGAATCGTCGTCCTCGCGGGCTTCGTCGTCTGGCAGGCGATGAACAAGAAGGAGCCGCTGCTCCCCCTGCCGCTGTTCCGCGACCGCAACTTCTCGCTGTCCAACGGCGCGATCACCACCGTCGGGTTCGCCGTCACCTGCATGGCGCTGCCGCTGGTGTTCTACTTCCAGACCGTGCGCGGCCTCACGCCGACCGAATCCGCTCTGATGCTGGCACCGATGGCGATCGCCACCGGTGCGCTGGCCCCGATCGTCGGGCGCCTGATCGACCGCGTCAACCCGCGGAACATCGCTGTCGCCGGCCTGCTGCTGTTCGCGCTCTCCCTCGGCCTCTACTCGGTGATGCTGTCGCCGGATATCAACATCTGGTTGCTGCTCATCCCGAGTTTCACCCTCGGCATAGCGATGTCGGGAGTCTGGGGCCCGATCTCGACTACGGCCACGCGCAACCTGCCGATGAATCAGGCGGGCGCGGGCTCCGGTGTGTTCAACACGACCCGCCAGATCGGCGCCGTGCTGGGAAGCGCATCCATCGCCGCCCTCATCGAGAGCCGCCTCACCGCCGACCTGCCGAAGGCCGCCGGGGGAGCAGCGAGCGCCAGCGGTGCCGCCTCGGGCACCGAGCTGCCGCAGTTCCTGCACGCCGGGTTCACCCAGGCCATGTCCGAGGCGCTGCTGCTGCCCGCCGCGGTCGCTTTCCTCGGCGCCCTGATCGTCGTCTGGTGGGAGCGCCCGAAGCCGCCGGCGTGGGCGCGTAATGCCGGAGGGGCGGCGGCCGGTGCTCCTGCAGGTGCCACCGCCGGTGCCTCGTCCGGTTCGCCCGCCGAGGTGCCCGCCACCCACGGCGCCCACGCGGCACCGGTGCAGGTGGATGCGACCCCTCACGGATCGCACGCAGCCGACGTCGCTCCGGCGACGAATGCCGCTCCCGGCGAGGAGCCGCCGCACGGCGTCCACGCCGCCCCGGTCACCGACTAACGCGCGGGATCTCGACAAAAAGGGAGGAGGTCGCAGCCACCGTGGCTGCGACCTCCTCCCTTTTCCGCATTTCGAGCCGGCTCAGGCCGGGACCTCCTCCGCTTCCGTCACGACTCGAACGGCATTCGCCCACGGGTCGTCGAAGGTGACTGCGCGTCCGTCGTCGCGCGCGGCCACGCCGTAGTGCCGCATCCGCTCGCTCAGCGCGCCCAGATCGTCGGCCGACGGCACCCGGATCTCGACCTGGCCGAGCCCCAGCGCGAGCTGTCGCCGCCCGGCGCCACGGCTGTTCCACGTATTCATGGCCATGTGGTGGTGGTAACCGCCCGCGCTGACGAACAGCGCGCTGCCGCCGAGCGCCGCCGTCGTCTCGAAACCGAGTCGATCGACGTAGAAGGCGCGCGCAGACGCGACGTCGCCGACCGACAAGTGCACGTGGCCCACGGATGCGTCCCCGAACGGCGAGACCCCGTCGGCTTCGCCGAGGGCGGCCCCGCGCTCGGTGAGGTGCTCGGTGAGGAACCCGTTCGGGTCGAGCGCCAGCGTCGCCATCTCGACCTGCCCGTGCGTCCAGCTCCACAGGCTCCTGTCCCGATCCCAGTACAGCTCGACGCCGTTGCCTTCCGGGTCGGTGAAGTAGAACGCGGTGCTGACGAGGTGGTCGGCGCTGCCGGTGAAGGTTCCGGGAGCGCGTCGTGCGACGGAGTACACCGCCGCGGCCAGCGCCTCTTGCGTGTCGAAGACGATCGCGGTGTGGAACAGCCCGGCCTCGCCCGGGGACGCGTGCCGCAGCTCGGGCGCGTGCTCCAGGATCACCGCGGGCGTCGTACCGCGGCCGAGGATGACGCGACCGCCGTCCGCGGCCAGGACACTGAGCGTGACGGCGTCGCGGTAGTAGGCGGTCATCGCGTCGAGGTCGGCGACGCGGAGCGTGACCGCACCCATGGCGGAGTCGGCGGGCAGCAGTTCGGGCATACAGAGGGAAACACCCGGCAGACCGGGACTATTTCACGTCTCGATCGCCCCGCCGTTCTCGGCGAGATACCGGCGCAGCGTCAGCGTGGGATCGGCGGCCTGCTCCCGGCGGTACCTCGCGAAATCGAGCTGGTCGCGCAGCGATGAGCCGCCACGCATGCGGTCCGCCTGCGCCCCTTCGACGGTCTGGATGCGCGACGCCTCCGCGAACAGCCGCTCACGGTCGCCGGCGGCCAGCACGAGCACACCGTCGTCGTCGGCGACGATCCAGTGGTCCGGAGTCACGGCCACGCCGTCGAGGAACGCGGACCGCATCGCCGTGCCGGCCGGTGGCACCCGGCGCGGGCCGAAGGGATGCGCCCCCCGGCTGAACACCGGCAGGCCGATCGCGCGCAGCTGGGCGGAGTCGCGGTGCCGTCCCCAGATGACCGCGCCGGACATCCCGGCCGTCGCCGCCTCCAGCAGCATGAGGTCGCCCACGCAGGCCTCGTCGTCGCGGCCGCCGTTGTCGACCACCAGCACCGCCCCCACAGGTGCGTCGTCGATGGTCTCGAGCAGCACATCCACACTGCCGAGGTGCGTCACGGGGGCGGCGGGACCGGCGAAGGGGCGGCCGGGCAGAAGCGGGAGCAGGCTGACCGGCGCCGTGCCGACCGCTATGCCGAGACGGACCGCGGCGTCGGCGACGGCGGCCGTGGCGGGAGGGGTGTTCGCATCCATGCCGGGACGCTATACCGTGCGGGATGCGCGCGGGGGCATGTGAGCAGCCGGACCGGAGCGACGGGCGCGGCGTCGACCGGCCCTCTAGCGCCCGGTCAGACGCTCCAGGAGTTCGCGGTACCGCGCCGCGGTGCGTTCGACGATGTCGGCGGGCAGCTCCGGCGGGGTACCGGTCTTGTCCCAGTTCCCGGCGAGCCAGTCGCGGACGATCTGCTTGTCGAAGCTGGCCATCCGCTCCTCCGGGCTGCCGCCCGTGGCGTAGGCGGCCGCATCCCAGAAACGGCTGGAGTCGCTGGTGAGCACCTCGTCGGCGAGGGTGATCTCACCGGTGGTGCGGTCTGCGCCGAACTCGAACTTCGTGTCGGCGATGATGACGCCATGCGCCTCCGCGATCGCGGCCCCGCGCGCGTACACGTGCAGTGAGAGGCGTCGCAGCTCCTCCGCGATGTCCGGTCCGACCAGTTCGACCGTCCGCTCGAAGCTGATGTTCTCGTCGTGCTCGCCGAGCGGGGCCTTCCAGGCCGGCGTGTAGATCGGCTCCGGCAGGCGGTCGCCGTTCTGCAGGCCGACGGGCAACGGGATGCCGCAGACGCTCTGCGACTCCCGGTACTCGGCCCAGCCGCTTCCCGTCAGGTAGCCCCGCACGACGCACTCGATGGGGAACATGTCGAGCGGTTTCACCAGCATCGACCGGCCGGAGACGGCCGCGGGAATGCGCTCCACCACGCGATCGCCGACCAGGGCGTGGTCGGGGATGAGGTGGTTCGGCACGTCGTCCAACTGGTCGAACCACCACAGGCTCAGCGTGGTCAGCAGCTCGCCCTTGCCCGGGATGCCCGGCTCGAGCACATGGTCGAAAGCACTGACCCGGTCGCTGGCGACGACGAGCACGCTGTCGGTCTCGGCGAGCCCGTCCGCGCCCTCGGGCACGAACAGGTCGCGCACTTTGCCCGAATAGACGTGGGCCCAGCCCGGAAGATCGCTCACGCGTCCATCGTAGAGGGACGTTCCCCCGCCCTACGCGAGCAGCTTCGCCTTAGCGCCGGAGAACTCCTCATCCGTCAGCACGCCCTGCGAGTGCAGCGTGGCGAGCTGCTGCAGCTTCGCCATCATGTCGTCGCCGCTCCCCGCAGCGGGGGCCGCCGGAGCGGCCTGCTGCTGCATCGCCGCCTGCTGCGCCGCCGCTTGCTGTGCCATCTGCTGCATCTGCGCCTGCTGCTCCTGCTCCTGCGCCTGCTGCTGGTCGTACTGGCTCTGTGCCTTCTCCTGCTGGCGTCGCTGAACGTTCCCGGAGACCGCCGTTGCGGTTCCGGCGACGACCGCTGTGCGGGCCGCCATCCCGATCAGTCCCGGGCGTCCCATTCTCCTCAACGGCATGGTGTCCTCCTCAGCTCTCAGTGGTTTCGAGTTCTTCGTACGCTGCGGCCGCGACCGCGTTCAGAACCGGTGCGGGGATGCGCTCGCTGTGCACGACGACGCCACCCGATTCGAAGAAGCGGCTGGCGAGGGTCTTCGCCCACAGGTGCTCGATCACGAGAACCGCACCCGTGGAGCCTGGCTCCAAGAGTTCGGCGATCTGCGCCACGTCCTCGTCTCCGGCGATGCCGCTGGCTTCGAGGCTGACGTCGGTCAGACCGATCTCGTCGCCGATCTGCTCCAGCTCGATGATGTCGACGCTCCCGTCGGGGTGCCGCTCGACGAAGACCAGGTCGAGGAGGCGGACGGTGCCGCTCTCCACCAGGTCGAGGATCGCTTGCACGACCCCTGCCGACGGTCGGTCGGTGTCGAACTGCGCCACCATCAACTCCGCCGGACCGTACTCGAATTCGGCCATGTCAGCCCCTCTCTCGGACGCCCACCCTGCTATTCAGGGGCACCATACTGCGCGGTCGGCACGCCCGGCAACGCACGTTTTCGATCGTCTCGGACGGCGGTCGTGGGTCCGGTCACATCCGTAGGATGGGGAGTGTCGAACGGTCGGACGGCCGCTGGCGGAGACCCGAGGAAGGGCCGTGATGACCGAGAAGAACTGGGCAGGCAACTACGAGTACCGGGCGGAGCGGATCGCCCGGCCGACGACGGTCGAGCAGCTGCGCGAGCTGGTCGTCGGCGCCCGCGCAGTGCGCGCACTGGGCAGCCGGCACTCGTTCAACGACCTGGCCGACACGGACGGACTGCTCGTCAGCACGGCGGACCTGCCCGGAGACGTGAGCATCGACGAAGGTGCGAGAACAGTCACGGTGGGCGGCGGCGTCCGCTACGGCGATCTCGCCCAGACGCTGCAGGACGCCGGGTGGGCACTGCACAACCTCGCCTCGCTGCCGCACATCTCGGTCGCAGGCGCGATCGCCACGGCGACGCACGGGTCCGGCGACCGGAACGGCAACCTGGCGAGCGCCGTCGCGGGGCTGCGCATCCTGAACGGCTCGGGCGAGCTGGTCGGTCTGCGGCGCGGTGACGACGGCTTCGAGGGTGCGGTCGTCGGTCTCGGCGCGCTCGGTGTGGTGACCGAGGTGACCCTCGACATCCGCCCCACGTACAACGCCCGCCAGCGGCTCTTCGGCGGCGTGCCGTGGGAGGCGGTCCTCGGCCGCTTCGACGAGGTCACCTCTGCCGCATACAGCGTCAGCCTGTTCACGACGTGGGCGGAGGACGCGGTCTCGCTCGCCTGGCTGAAGGAGCTGGACGGCGTCGAGACGCTCATCCAGGACGACTTCTTCGGCGCTCCGGCCCTGACCGAAGCCCGCCACATGATCCCGACGATGGATGTGCGCAACACGACCGAGCAGCTGGGAGTGGTCGGACCGTGGAGCGAGCGCCTGGCGCACTTCCGGTTCGCCTTCACGCCGTCGAACGGTGAGGAGATCCAGTCCGAGTACCTCGTCCCGCGGGCGCGGGCCGTTGAGGCGATCGAGGCCGTGCGCGCGCTCGCCCCGGTGATCGCGCCACTGCTGCAGATCAGCGAGATCCGTACGGTCGCGGCGGACGACCTGTGGCTGTCGAGCGCGTACGGGACGGACGTGGTCGGGCTGCACTTCACGTGGTTCCGCGACCAGGCCGGGGTGGAGGCGGTGCTGCCGCAGGTGGAGGCGGCCCTGCTGCCGCTCGGTGCCCGCCCGCACTGGGGCAAGCTCTACGTCGACCGCGACGGCATCGTGCCGTCCCTCTACCCCCGCCTGGCCGACTTCGCGGCCTTGGCCTCCCGCTTTGACCCCGACTCCCGCTTCCGCAACCCGTTCCTCACCCGCCTCCTCCCCTAACCCCCTCCATCGACTCCGCGAAGACTGCACGCGACACGCCGCCGGAGCGTGCAGTCTTCGCGGACTCGATGGTGGGGCTGAGGGCGCTCGGTCAGGAGACGCGGGCGGCGATGTCGGTGCGGTACTGGGCGCCGGCGAGGTGGATGAGGTCGACGGCCTGGTAGGCGCGGTCGCGCGCCTCAGCGAAGCCGGTGCCGCGCGCGACGACGGACAGCACCCGGCCGCCGGTCGCGAGCAGCTCGCCGGTCGCCTCGTCCACCGCGGTCGCGGCGTGGGCGATGGTCACCTCGGGGACCGCGGCGGCCGCATCCAGCCCGGTGATCGGGCGCCCCGTCAGCGGAGCCTCGGGGTAACCCTCACTGGCCAGCACGACGGTGACGGCGGTGTCGAGCGCGAATTCGGGACGCGGCATCCCGCCGAGCCCGCCGGTCGCCGCCGCGTAGAGCAGCGTCGACAGCGGCGTGACGAGTCGCGGCAGCACCACCTGCGTCTCCGGATCGCCGAAGCGTGCGTTGAACTCGATGACCCGGATGCCGCGCTCGGTGACGATCAGCCCGCAGTACAGAAGCCCGATGAAGGGCGTCTGCTCTGCCGCGAGCGTGCGCACGGTCGGGAGGGCGATGGTGTCGATGACCTCGTCGACGAACGTCTCCGGCAGCCACGGGAGGGGCGAGTACGCGCCCATCCCGCCGGTGTTGGGACCGGCGTCCCCGTCGAGCAGGCGCTTGTAGTCCTGGGCGGGGGAGAGGGGCAGCACGTCGTGCCCGTCGCTGACCAGGAAGAGCGACACCTCCTGGCCGTCGAGGAACTCCTCGATGAGCACGCCCCCGTGCAGCAGCCAGTGCGTCGCGTGGTCGACCGCGGCGGCGCGGTCCTCGGTGACGAGCACGCCCTTGCCCGCGGCCAGGCCGTCCGCCTTCACCACGTAGGGCGACCCCAGCTCGTCGAGTGCCCGCTCCGCATCGGCGAGGGTCTCGGCGCGTACGGCGCGACCGGTCGGGACGCCCGCGGCATCCATGATCCGCTTGGCGAACGCCTTGGAGCCCTCCAGCTGAGCCGCGGCTTTGCCCGGCCCGAAGACGGGGATGCCCCGGGTGCGCAGGGGATCGGCGACGCCGGCGACGAGCGGGGCCTCCGGCCCGATCACGACCAGCTCGATGCCGTTCTCGATCGCGTACTCGGTGACCGCTTCGCCGTCGAGCGGATCCAGGCCCGTTTCGACGGGCACATCCTGCGCGATGCCGGCGTTGCCCGGGGCCGCGACGATATCGTGCCGCACTCCCTCGGCCAGCAGCGCGGTGATGATGGCGTGCTCGCGGGCACCGGAACCGAGGACGAGAATCTTCACGCCCCCATGCTAGAGGGATCGGCTGCGGCCGCCGGGGTCAGGTCCGGGGGCCCGCGCCCAGTGGGAGTATTGACGCATGGCGAGAGCGAAGATCGCGGACGACGTCGGCGGCCCGGCCACCCGAGCCGCCGTCGCAGGGGGAGCCGACCGCAACACCATCGCCACGGCTGTGCGCTACCTCCTTCAACTGCTCGCGGAGCGGGCGCCCGGCAACACCGTCGAGGTGCGCGTGCCGCCCTTCGGCGCCGTGCAGTGCATCCCGGGCCCGCGTCACACGCGTGGGACACCGCCGAACGTGGTCGAGACCGACGCCGCGACCTTCCTCGCCCTGGCGTCGGGCGCCATGAGTTGGGACGAGGGGGTCGCCTCCGGCGCCGTGCATGCCTCTGGTCAGCGCGCCTCGCTCGAGGGGTTGCTGCCCCTGCGGTACTGAACCCTCGTCAGGGATGCACGCCGAACGCGACAGCGGCAACGGCGGCGGCCGCCAGGAGCAACGCGAACGCGCCGGCCGCGAGAGCCGCCAGGGCGACTGTTCGACGGGACGCGGTGGCCGGTCGGGATGGTGTGCTCACACCCTCGTAGACGCAGCCCGGCCCCATCCATGACGCCCGACCGTCGTCCAGTTTCGATCTGGGACAATGGGGACATGACCGACACCCCCGACGGCGACGAGCAGTTCGAGGAGACCGTCACCCCGGCGGAGGTCCGCGTGCGGCGCTCGCCGCGATACTTCCGGTTCATGATCACCGGCGCGGTGATCTTCGCGATCGTGGCGTTGATCCTGACCTTCTCGTTCCCGGAGAACCCCACGTACGACCGTGGCAGCGTCTTCGGCTTTCTGCTGGCGATCGGCGTGATCGTCGGGGTCGCCATCGGAGCCGTCGTCGCACTCGTCGTCGACCGCGCGACCGGCCGTCGAGCGCGCAGTGTGCAGGCGGATAGAATCGACGTACGCGTCCCCGAGCCCGGAACGTCACCTGCGCGGCAGGCCGACTCGGCGGAGCCGGGAACGCAGCACGACAGCACGAGCGACACCCAGAGCTGAACATCACGACTTCCTGAAAGGGGTCTGCTGTGTCCGGAGGCGACGGTCTTCTCAGTCACGATCTGCTTCCCGGCGAGAAGGGACCGCAGGACGCCTGCGGTGTCTTCGGCGTCTGGGCCCCCGGCGAGGAGGTCGCCAAGCTCAGCTACTTCGGCCTGTACGCGCTGCAGCACCGCGGGCAGGAGTCCGCTGGCATCGCGACCAGCGACGGCGACAAGATCCTCATCTACAAAGACATGGGTCTCGTGTCGCAGGTTTTCAACGAGAACGCGCTGAACTCGCTCCCCGGCCACATCGCCGTCGGCCACACGCGCTATTCGACGACCGGGGCGTCCAGCTGGCAGAACGCGCAGCCGACCCTCGGCTCGACCGCGAGCGGCACGGTTGCCCTCGGCCACAACGGCAACCTGACCAACACCGCCGAGCTCATGCAGCTCGTGCACGAGCGCTACCCGCAGCACGACGGCGAGCTGTCGCGCGGCAACACGACCGATACGGCCGTGGTCACCGCCCTGCTCACCGGCGACCTCGATCACACGCTCGAGTCGACGGCGATGGATGTGCTCCCGCGCCTGCGCGGAGCGTTCTGCCTCGTGTTCATGGACGAGCACACGTTGTACGCGGCGCGCGACCCGCAGGGCGTCCGTCCGCTGGTCCTCGGTCGTCTTGAGCGCGGCTGGGTGGTCGCCTCCGAGACCGCGGCCCTCGACATCGTCGGCGCCAGCTTCGTCCGCGAGGTCGAGCCGGGCGAGCTCATCGCCATCGACGAGAACGGTCTCCGCAGCCAGCGTTTCGCCACCGAGAAGCGCGCCGGCTGCGTCTTCGAGTACGTCTACCTCGCGCGTCCCGACACCACCATCGCCGGTCGCGGAGTCTACGAAGCGCGCGTCGAGATGGGTCGCCAGCTGGCCCGGGAGCACGCGGTCGAGGCCGATCTGGTCATCCCCACCCCGGAGTCCGGCACCCCCGCCGCCATCGGCTACGCGCAGGCGTCGGGCATCCCGTTCGGGCAGGGCCTGGTGAAGAACTCCTACGTCGGCCGCACCTTCATCCAGCCGTCGCAGACCATCCGCCAGCGCGGCATCAAGCTCAAGCTGAACCCGCTCAAAGAGGTCATCAAGGGCAAGCGCCTGATCGTGGTCGACGACTCGATCGTCCGCGGCAACACGCAGCGCGCCCTGGTCTCGATGCTGCGCGAGGCCGGCGCGGCCGAGGTGCACGTCCGCATCTCCAGCCCGCCGATCACCTGGCCGTGCTTCTACGGCATCGACTTCGCATCCCGCGCCGAGCTCATCGCGACCGGGCTGGGGGTGGATGAGGTGCGCCAGTCGATCGGCGCGGACAGCCTCGGCTACCTCTCCGAGGACGGCATGATCGACGCCACCGAGCAGCCGCGCGAGCGCCTGTGCACCGCGTGCTTCACGGGTGTCTACCCGATCGAGCTGCCGGACGCGCACCACCTCGGCAAGAACCTGCTGGAGCGCCCCGCGCTCGCTCCCACAGACGACGGTTCCGACGCGACCTCCGACGGCTGCGAGCCCGGTCCCGACTCCGAGCTCGAGCCGCTCCTCTCCTTCGGCGACCCCGCCCGCCAGGAGTAGCCCGGCCGACCAGCCGGATACGATGGTGGGGTGACCGACTCGAGCGCCTCAACGTCCGCCTCCTACGCTGCCGCCGGCGTGGACACCGCAGCGGGCGACCGGGCGGTGGAGCTGATGAAGGCGGCCGTCGGGCGCACGCAGGGTCCTGAGGTCCTGGGCGGTGTCGGCGGCTTCGCCGGACTGTTCGACGTGTCCTTCCTGCGCGACTTCCGGCGTCCCCTCCTGGCCACCTCGACGGACGGCGTCGGCACGAAGGTCGCCATCGCCCAGGCGCTCGACAAGCACGACACCATCGGCCAAGACCTGGTGGGAATGGTCGTCGACGACATCGTCGTGGTCGGCGCCCGCCCGCTGTTCATGACCGACTACATCGCCTGCGGCAAGGTCGTTCCCGAGAGGATCGCGGCCATCGTCGAGGGCATCGCCCGCGCCTGCGAGCAGACCGGCACCGCGCTGGTGGGTGGCGAGACCGCCGAGCACCCGGGCCTCCTAGGCCCGGACGACTACGACGTCGCCGGTGCGGCCGTCGGCGCCGTCGAGGCGGATGCGGTGCTGGGCGCCGAGCGCGTGCGCGACGGGGATGCGGTGCTCGCCCTGGCTTCGTCCGGCCTGCACTCGAACGGGTTCTCGCTGGTCCGTCACATCCTCGCGGCGCGGGGCATCGGCTTCACGGACCGTTCAGAGGAGTTCGGCGGGATCGTCGGCGAGGCGCTTCTCGAGCCGACGCGCCTGTACACCGGGCCGCTGCTCCGGGTGCTGCAGGATGCGTCCCTCGGCGGCGCCATCCACTCCCTCAGTCACGTGACCGGTGGCGGCATCGCGGCGAACCTCGCGCGGGTGCTGCCCGTCGGCTCGTGGGTCGAGGTGGATCGCGCCAGCTGGTCGCCGACGCCGGTGTTCCGCATCCTGAGCGACCTCGCCGGAACCACCCTCGAGTCGAGCGAGGGCACCTGGAACCTCGGCATCGGGATGTTCGCGGTCGTCGCGGCCGAGGCGGCGGATGCGGTCGCCGCGGCGATCACGGCGGACGGCATCCCCACCTGGCGCGCGGGAACAGTGTCGACCTCGTCCCGGGATTTCACCGGTTTCGAGCAGGGTGCGAAGGGCGTAGACGGCGGCGCCGTGCGGCTCGTCGGGAGCTACGCGAACTGACGCGACGTCACCCTTTTTGGTCGGAGCGGCGCCGGGCGACCTCCGGATAGAGTGACGCGTGTGAGACGACCGCATGCCCTTCGCCTGGCATGCGCGCTCACCCTCGCCGCCTTCGGTGTGCTGGTCGGTGCCGGGCCCGCGCTGGCGGCGGCCTCGCCGGCGGATGGCACAGCGACAGCCTCACCTTCCGCCCCCGCCGATGTGCTCACTCCGCTCGTCGACTGCGTTCAGGATGCGCCCCTCGGCACCGTCTCCTCTCGCACCGTCGTCCTCGGCTACCGCGCTGCAGTATCGACGGCCGTGACTGTTCCGGCGGGCTCGGGTGCGAACGACCTCACCGTCGGCGTCGCCGATCGCGGACAACCCTCGACGTTCGAGCCGGGCGAGCATCACGGCGTGTGGCTCGTGACGGTGGATGCGGCGGCCGAGCCCGGCATCGCCTGGCGGCTCGGCACTACCGACGTCGGCTTCGACGGTGCCCCGGCATGCACGACGGCGACCGCGGTCACCGTCAGCGCGCCTGCGCAGGTCTCCGCCGGAGGTCAGGCGTCCGTCTCGGCGGCCGTGACCCGCATGCTCCTCGGTGCGCCGGACGCCGGAACGGTGGCCTTCGCACTCGATGGAGGAGCGACTGTCGCCGTCCCCGTCTCGGCCGGAGTCGCACGCGCCGACCTCCCAGTGCCCGCGGTCGGCCGGCACACCGTGACCGCAACCTTCCAGCCGGCGGCAGGGTCCGGCCTCCTCTCGGCGGTCGGCACGACGACGCTCACCGCGACCGCCGCCAGCGCTCCGCTCGGCGTTACGGCCGATTCCGTGGTTGCGGGAAGTACCGGCGTCCTGGTCACCGTCACGAGGCCGTCGCCCGCAGGGACGGCCACTGTCGACGTCATGACCGCCGATGGCACGGCGACCGCCGGAACCGACTACGGCCAACTGTCGACGGTCGTGGCGTTCGCCGACGGACAGTCTTCGGCAACCGTGTCCGTACCGCTTCTGTCGCGGCCCGCGGGTGCCCCGGCCGCAACGTTCTTCGTGCTGCTGCAGCGCGCATCCACCGCGGTGTCCACCGCCTCCGCGACCGTACGGCTCCCCGCCGTGCCCGCGACCCCGCCTGCTGCCGTGACGGCTGCGGCGAACCACCCGGGAGCAGGCGGCGGCGGAGCGTCGTCGGTTCTCCCGCCGGACGACCCCACGGCCGCGGCGCCCGCAGCCGCGCTCAGCGGCGGGCAGGACCTCGCGGTGCTCATCGGTGGCCTTCTGATCACCGGGGGCGGCATCGCCGGGGTCATCGGTTTGGTCAGAGCGGCCGGGATGCGCGAGGCACGGGCGTGACAAACGTCACCCCGTCGTCCTGACACCCGCCCTGCTCACAGGTCCCGCCGTTCCGCGAGTCTGGACGGGTGAACGAGACACCAGCCATCCGCCTCACCGGCCTGCGCAAGACGTTCGGGGCGCTCTCCGCGGTCGACGGCGTCGACCTGAGCATCCGTCCGGGTGAGGTCGTCGCTCTGCTCGGCCCGAACGGGGCCGGAAAGTCCACCACCATCGACCTCGCACTCGGGCTCGCGCGACCTACGTCGGGAAGCGTCGAGCTGTTCGGCGGCCCGCCCCACGATGCGATCCACGGCGGCCGCGTCGGGGCCATGCTGCAGGGAGGCGCGCTGCTGCCGACCCTCACCGTCGCTGAGTCGGTCGCGCTGGTCGCGGCCGCGCACCGCCACCCGCTCAGCGTCGACGAGGCGCTGAAGCGGGCACGCTGCACCGAGATCGGGCGGCAGCGCGTCTCCAAACTGTCCGGCGGACAACTGCAACGCGCGCGGTTCGCCGTCGCGGTCGTCTCCGACCCCGACCTGCTGTTCCTCGACGAGCCGACGGCGGCAATGGATGTGGAGGCCCGGCGCACCTTTTGGCAGTCGATGCGCGAGTTCACGGAGGCCGGTCGCACAGTCGTCTTCGCCACCCACTATCTCGAAGAGGCAGACGAGTACGCCGACCGCATCGTGATGATGGCCAGGGGACGGGTCGTCGCCGACGGGACGCCGACCGAGGTCAAGGCGGTCGTCTCCGGCAGGCGCATCCGGGCAACCGCTACCTTCGCCGCCGCCCCGGAGACGCAGGCCGAATTGCTCGCGCTCCCCGGCGTCCGCTCCGTCGACCGCCGGGGCGACCAGCTCACGCTGGTCAGCGACGACTCCGACGCCACCCTGCGCGCCCTCCTCACGGCGCGCCCCGACATCCACGACATCGAGGTGACCGCGCACACGATGGACGAGGCCTTCCTCGCCCTCACCGAGTCGCGCGATCCAGAAGGAGCAGTCTCATGAGCATCGCGTACCTGGGCCACGAGTCCCTCCGCCAATTGAAGAACATGCGGGCGATGATCTTCACCCTTGCCGTCCCCCTCGTCATGCTGTTCGCGTTCGGCGGCACGTTCGGTGGCGAAGGTCAGGTGGATGCGGTGACGCACCTCCCGTGGATCGTGGTCACCACCATCCAGGTCGCCGCGTACGGAGGGATGATGTCGGCCCTTTCGCAGGCGTTCCAGATCGTCACGGAGCGGTCGATCGGCTGGAACCGTCAGCTGCGCATCACCCCCCTCAGCGGCACGGGCTACCTCGTCTCCAAGCTCATCGCGGCCCTGGCGCTCGCGCTGTTCAGCATCCTGGTCATCGTCGGGGTGTCGGTCGCGTTGTATCGTCCCGACCTCGCCGTCGGCAGCTGGGTGCTCGCCGGTCTGGCGATCTGGTTGGGCGTCGTCCCGTTCGCCCTGCTCGGCATCCTGATCGGACAGTTCGCCAAGCCGGAATTCGCCCAGCCGTTGTTCATGGCGGTGTTCATGGGGATGGCGGTGCTCGGCGGGCTGTGGATCCCCCTCCAGGTGTTCCCTGCGTGGGTGGCCGATGTCGCCAAAGCCGTGCCCTCGTACTGGTTGAATCGCGTCGGCCAACTCGGCGCGCTGCAGAGCGGGGACGCCGTCACTCCGACGATCGTGCTGGTGGCGTGGACGCTGGCGCTCGGCGCCCTCATCGTATGGCGGTACCGCCGCGACGCTGCTCGCGGCTGAGCGCCGCCGGTCCGCTGGCTAAGGTAGCAACGTGTTCTCGCGTGAGGTGCAGGAGGTCCAGCCGATCGGCTGGTGGGTCCGGCTCACCCATCCGTCCGCATTCCGCTGGTATCCCGGAGCCGCGATCGGGCTCCTCTACCAGGTTTCGGTGCTGGTCGGGTTGTGGACATCGAGCGGGACGCTCGGCGAGAAGCTGCTGACCACGGGTCTGCTCGCCATGATCTACGTCGGCTTCCTGGTGCTCCCTCCGCTGCTGTGGTGGGAGTCGGAACGCGTCCGCTTGATCGGCCTCGCCGCCTACTTCGCGCTCACCCTGACGCTGTTCCCCCTGATCGGGACCGTCGCCACCTGGACGTGGGTATACGTCGCGTGCGTGGCGGGGATGGTGGTGGCGCGCAGCGCGGTCAGCCTGGCGATCATCGGAGGCCTGGGCATCCTCCAGCTGGTGGTCTTCACTGCGGCCGGCTCCCTCGAAGACGACTGGTTCATCGCCTTGGTGACGGTGTCCATCGGGGTCATGATGAGCGCGTTCGCCCGCCAAATCGACGCGCTCCGGCGACTCCGCAACGCGCAGAGCGAGATCGCCCGGCTGGCGGTGGTCGACGAGCGCGCACGCTTCTCGCGCGACATGCACGACGTGCTCGGGCACTCACTCACCGTCGTGACCGTGAAGTCGGAGCTGGCCCGGCGGCTGATCCCCGTCGACCCGGTGCGTGCAGCGGACGAGATCGCCGACATCGAACGGCTGAGCAGGTCGGCGCTCGCCGACTTGCGGGCCGCCGTCGCGGGCTACCGCGAGATGAGCCTCTCCACTGAGCTGGCCGCCGCGCAGGCCGGGCTCGCCGCCGCCGACATCCGGGCGCACCTTCCCCGCAACGGCGAGGCGGTCGACCCCGACTTGCGGGAGCTCTTCGGATGGGTCCTTCGCGAAGGGGTCACCAACGTGATCCGCCACTCCGGCTCCCGTAACTGCTGGGTGACGGTCGCACGCGACAGTCTGGAGATCGAGGACGACGGTCGCGGGCCCGTCGTCGATCCCGGGTCAGTGCCGGCCCCGCTGGGTGCGGCCGACACCTCGGCGACGCTCCGGACGGCCGGCTCGGGATTGGCGGGGCTCGCCGTGCGCGCAGCCCAAGCGGGTGCGGTCCTCGCCGTCGGCGCCGGCGCGCGCGGAGGCACCCTGCTCAGCGTGCGGAGGACTGCGTGACAGGGACCATCCGGCTGCTGCTCGCCGACGACCAGGCGTTGGTCCGCGGCGCCCTCGCCGCCCTCCTCGACCTCGAACCGGACTTCGAAGTCGTGGCGCAGGTGGGGCGCGGCGACGAGGTGGTGGCCGCCGCGCGGTCAGCGCACGCCGACGTCGCCCTGCTCGATGTGGAGATGCCCGGAGCGGACGGCATCGCGGCGGCGGCGGCCTTGCGCGCCGAGGTTCCGCTCTGCCGGTCGCTGATCGTCACCACGTTCGGACGCCCCGGCTATCTGCGTCGGGCGATGGAGGCGGGTGCGTCCGGGTTCGTGGTGAAGGACACGCCGTCCGGACAGCTTGCGGATGCGGTGCGCCGAGTCGCTTCAGGGTTGCGCGTGGTCGATCCGGCGCTGGCGGCGGAGTCGCTCGCATCCGGAGCGTCGCCTCTCACCGTCCGGGAGGCGGAGGTGCTGGATGTCGCCGGTCAGGGTGGGAGCATCTCCGACATCGCTCGTCGGCTGCACCTCAGCGAGGGCACGGTGCGCAATCACCTGTCGAGCGCGATCGGGAAGACCGGTGCCCGCAACCGCTCGGAGGCGGTGACGATAGCGACCCGTCAGGGTTGGTTGTGACCGGGTTGGCGGAGATCGGTACGGTGCGGTCGGAAGGGGACTACGCGCGCTTCGGCGTGCCCGTTTCCTCGTCCTCGTCTTCGTACTCGAACTCGTCGTCGGTTTCGGGCTCGTACTCGGCCCACTTGTCGTACTGGCCGTCTTCGCTGTGGGAGTGACCGGTCAGCTCGCGCTCCAGCGCGTCATAGTTCACAGTCGGACTGAACGATTTCAACTCGCGAGCGATCTTGGTGTGCTTCGCTTTTTGACGGCCGCGCCCCATGCGTGACCCCCTTTTGGTCCCAGCCCGTGCGAGAGACTCGCCGGGGATCCGATAGAAACAGTGAAAACTACGATTCAGTTTAGCATGCGGCCCCCACGAGACCCCGAGTCGGCGCACAGCGAGAAATGATGGGATGAGCGCGTGAGCACGACCAGGACCGACACCCAGGTGGTGGTCATCGGCGCGGGTCAGGCCGGCCTCGCGGTCGCCTACTACCTCCGTCGATTCGAGCTGACTCCCGGGGTCGATTTCGTCGTCTACGACCGGGGTCCCCGCACCGGCGGAGCGTGGCAGCACCGGTGGGATGCGCTCAAACTCGGCAGCGCTCACCACGTTAACGATCTGCCGGGAATGTCCGAGATCGGCCTGAGTTTCGACACGGCCGACCGCTCGCTCCCGGCCCGGGACATCGTCGCCGGCTACTACCGCCGGTACGAGGAGTTCTACGGTCTCGACGTCCAGCGTCCCGTCACCGTGACGAGCGTCTTCGACAAGGGTGCCGACCTCATCGTCCAGCACACCCGGGGTGAGACGGCGACCCGCGTCGTGGTCAATGCGACCGGCACGTGGGGCGCGCCGTTCGTCCCCTACTACCCGGGCATCAACACGTTCAGAGGTCGCCAGGTGCACACCTCGAGCTACCTGTCGGCGGAGGAGTTCGCGGGCCAGTCGGTCATCGTCGTCGGAGGCGGCACCAGCGCGATCGGGTTCCTGCTCGAGCTGGAGGGCATCGCAGCGTCTCTCACCTGGACCGCGCGGCGACCGGTGGACTTCCGCGATGAATCGGAACTCACCATCGAGGGCGGCGTCGCCGCGGTGGCGATGCAGGATGCTGCGGCGCGATCCGGGCAGGCGCTCCCGTCGATCGTGAGTGGGACGGGCGTGCCCCGCACCCGGAGGATCGCCGCGGGCATCGAGCGCGGCGTGCTGATCGAGCGCGAGATGTTCACCCGGATCGAAGAGGACGGCGTGCGCTGGCCGGACGGCTCGTTCACCCGCGCGGACGCCATCATCTGGGCGACCGGGTTCCGTCCGGAGCTGCGCCACCTCGCGCCCCTGCGCTTGCGGGAGAAGACCGGCGGTCTGACGGTCGCGTCGGGCGCGTCCTGGCAGGACTCGCGCATCTTCCTCGCCGGGTACGGCCCCCAGGCGTCGACGATCGGCGCGAACCGCGCCGGCCGCATCATCGCCCGCCAGGTCATGGCTCAGCTCTGACCTTCCGCACCCAGCCCCCGAGTTGCGACCTGATGTCGCGACTCGTGCCGGATGGGCGCAACGAGTCACGACTCGATCGCCCCGGCCGCGCGCATCCGGTCGGTGACTCCGTCGAGTTGCGACATGATGTCGCGACTGGACGCGGACTGGAGCAACGAGTCACGACTGGCTCTGGGGTCCTGGAGCTGCTGACCGGCGCGCGCGGCGGCCGCGTCCGACCCGGTGAGGGCCTCGCGGACCCACGGCACCGGCTCGTCGCCCCGCGGCTCGTGGTGCGCGACGGGCCTCCGCTGATCGGTTCGCGCTGACCTCCGAAATCCGCACGTAACGCGGCCCGGAGACAATGGAGTCATGTCTCCACAAGAGCCTCTGCTGGATGCGCCACGAGCGCGTCGCCTGCCCGTGACCGTATCCATCACCCGTCGCGTCGATGGCAACCGCCTGACGGAGGTGACCCACTGGGTGCAGTCGGGCGTGAACCTCGCGAACGGCTACGAGGGTTTCCTCGGTTCGGGATGGGTGCGGGCGCACGCCGACTCGGGCGAGTGGCACATGCTGTACCGCTTCGCGGACTCGGACACGTTGGAGGCCTGGGAGGCGTCGGACGACCGCGCCGACTGGCTGTATGAGGGCCGGGAGCTCGTCGAGGTGTCGCGCGTGGAGCGCCGCACGGGTATCGAGGGCTGGTTCGATGAGCCGCAGCCGGGAGTGCCGTCGGCTCCGCCGCGCTGGAAGCAGGCGGTCACCATCTGGCTCGGGTTCTTCCCGCTCTCGTTGGCCTTCACGTACCTGACCGGGATGTTCGTGCCGGGCTGGCACAGCCTGTGGCCGCTGGCCACCGTGCTCGCGACGACGCTCTGCCTCACCCCGATCATGACCTACCTGCTCCTTCCGTTCGTCACACGGCTGCTGCAGCCGTGGCTGCGGCGGCGCTAGTGGGAGGCCGCCTCTGTTCAGGGTTTCCCCTGAGCACCCCCTGAACTCCTCCCATTTCAGCTGAGTGCGCTTGCATCGCATCCACTCGCGATATATCGTGATTCACGTCAACAGTCGCGATATAACGCGAATCACCGACGGTCCCCGGCAGAGGACCGGAGAAGAAGGAGCAAGCACGATGGCACAAGAGAAGTGGCTGATCCAGCCGGGCGAGAGCCGCACCATCGACGTCGAGGTCGTCCGCGCGCTGAAGGTCGGCTTCATCGGAGGCCAGATCGACATCGTCGGACACGACGAGCCGGGTGCACGCATCGAGGTCCACTCGGTCGCCGGGCGCGACCTGAAGATCGTGATCGACGGCGACCGCCTCGAGATCGACCACCCGCAGCTGCGCTGGGACAACTTCATCGAAGTCTTCAAGTCCATGCGCTCCAGTGCGCGTGCCGATGTCAGCGTGCTCGTTCCGCGCGACGTCGAGCTCAAGTTCGGTGTCGTCTCGGCGACCGCGCTCGTCTCCGGACTCCACACCGACGCGCGTCTCAGCACGGTGTCTGGGGATGTGGTGGCCGACGGCCTCACCGGCGACATCGAGCTCAACTCCGTCAACGGCGAACTCTCCGTCCGTGACCACACCGGTCGCATCACGGCCCACACGGTCTCGGGCGATGTGACCGCCACCGGTGCCATCCGCCGGTTCTCGTCCGACGGGGTCTCCGCCGACGTCATGTTGGACGTCATCGGGACGCCGGACGACATCAACGTGAACTCCGTGTCGGGGGACACGACCATTCGCATCCCGGAGGCCGTCGGCGCCCGTTACCGGGTGAACACCGTTTCGGGCAAGGTGCAGCTGGACAACATGACCGTCGTCGGCGGAATGGGTAAGGGGTACACGGGCACGTCGGGCACCCTCAACGGGACGTGGGTCGAGATCAGCGTCAACTCCGTCTCGGGCGACGCGGCCGTGCTCCGCAGCTCCGCGAGCGCCCAGAGCGCGGAAGGCGCGGCGCCGCAGGAGGCATCGGCGTGAGCCCCGTCTTCTCTCACGGCAGCCTCCGCCTCTACCTGCTGAGCCTCCTCGACGAGTCCCCGCGGCACGGCTACGAGCTGATCCAGGCGCTGACCGACCGCTTCGGCGGCACCTACAGCCCCAGTGCGGGCACCATCTACCCCCGGCTGGCGAAGCTGGAGGAGGAGGGCCTTGTCACCAAGTCCGCGGACGGCCGCAAGACCGTATACGCGATCACGGATGCCGGGCGAGCGGAACTCGCCGCCCGCCGCCCGGAGCTCGATGCCATCGAAGAAGAGGTCACCGACTCGGTGCGCCGACTCGCCGATGAGGTCCGCGCCGGCGTCAACGACGCCATGCGGACCCTCCGTGCCGAGCTGGCGTCGGCCGCTCGGGAAGCGAAGCGCAACGCCTCGAGGGTCGACCCGCGGCAGGATGCCCGCGACGCGGATCGGGATGCGCGGGCGGCGGGGATCGGGGCCGTTCGGGATGCGGAGGCGGCGATCAACGAGTTCCGTCAGCAGCTGCGGACCGACCTGCGCTACCAGGCGGCTCGCGGTGTGCTCCCAGCGGACGTGGTGCCGCTGCTCAAGGGAGAGCTCGACCGCGTGCGCCGCGCAGTCACCGAGGCTCTCGAGCGCCGCTGACCGCTTCTGGCCGGTTTTCGGAAACAGTCAGTCAATGCTCATTCGGCTCCCAGTGAGGCCGCTCGCGCCCCGAGCGCCGCGCCAATCCGCGGCGGACGAGCCGCCGCAGGTGCGACCCTCAGTGTTTGCAGATCACGATGCTGGGGACAGCGCGACGCGCCGACTTGACAGTGCATTGGCAGCGAGTATGCTCGCCACTCGTGACAACTGAGGGGAGATCCCCGAAGCGCTGGTTGATCGGCGACCCGCTTCCGAGTGAAAAGCTCGAAGGACAACTGCTCCCGAAGCACCTCGCCCTACCCATCTTCGCCTCGGACGCGCTCTCGAGCGTCGCCTATGCTCCGCAGGAACTCCTGATGATCCTGCTGCTCGGCGGCCTGGCGTTCCTCACCTTCGCTCCCTGGGTCGCGGTGGCCGTCGTGGTCCTGCTCGTGACCGTCGTGCTGAGTTACCGACAGCTGGTCAAGGCATACCCCTCCGGCGGTGGCGACTACGAGGTCGCCCACAAGAACCTCGGCGAGAAGGCCGGGTTGATCGTCGCGTCGGCGCTCCTGGTGGACTACGTGCTCACCGTCGCGGTGTCCGTCGCCTCCGGCGTGGACAACATCATCTCCGCCCTGCCCTTCCTCGCGCCGTGGCGGGTCGAGCTCGCCGTTCTGTGCGTCATCCTCATCGCCGCGGTCAACCTGCGCGGCGTGCGCGAGTCGTCCAAGGCGTTCGCGCTCCCGACCTACATCTTCATCGGCAGCATCGGCCTGATGATCGTGACGGCGTTGATCCGCACGGTCTTCGGCGACGCTCCCGTCGCCGAGTCGGCCGGATACCAGGTGCACGCGGACTCGCTCACACAAGCGGCCGTCGTCCTTCTGCTCCTCCGCGCCTTCTCCAGTGGATGTTCGGCTCTCACCGGTGTGGAGGCCGTCGCCAACGGCGTCCCGGCGTTCCGCACCCCGAAGATCCGAAACGCTCGGGTCACCCTGGCCCTGATGGGCGGAATCGCGATCACCCTGTTCGCCGGCCTCACCGCGATCGCGCTGATCAGCGGCGTGCACTACGCCGAGAACCCCTGCGACCTGCAGGGCTGGGCGGACTGCGCGACCCAGCCTCAGCGCAGCCTGATCGCCCAGATCGCCGCGGCGACCTTCGGCAACAACACCTTCTTCTTCTTCCTGGTGCAGGCTGCGACCGCGATCGTGCTGCTGCTCGCGGCGAACACCGCGTTCAACGGCTTCCCGCTGCTCGGCTCTGTGCTCGCCCGCGACTCGTACGCTCCCAAGGCGCTTAACACCCGCGGTGACCGGCTGGTGTACTCGAACGGCATGATCATCCTGGCTCTGGCGGCGACGGTGCTGCTGGTGGTCTACCAGGCCAACCTGACGCAGCTCATCCAGCTGTACATCATCGGCGTGTTCGTCTCGTTCACCCTCGGCCAGTCCGGGATGGTGAAGCACTGGATCTCGCTGCTCCGCACCGGCGGCCAGACCGGGCGCGAACGCACGGGCATCATCCGCTCGCTGTGCATCAACGCCTTCGGCGCCTGCCTGACCGCGATCGTGCTCATCGTCGTGACGATCACCAAGTTCACGCACGGCGCGTACCTGGTCTTCATCTTCATGCCGATCCTGTGGTTCCTGATGCTCGGCGTGAACCGGTACTACCGTGACGTCGAGAAGGAGGTCGAAGTCGACCCCGTCACGACGTTCGGCAGCGTCGGCGACCACGCCGTCGTGCTCATCGGCAAGATGCAGAAGCCCGCGCTGAAGGCACTCGACTACGCGATCGCCGCCCGCCACGACTCGATCGAGGCGGTCCACGTCTCCATCGAGGAGGAGGCCACCCAGAAGCTGCAGCGGCAGTGGATCGAGCAGAACATCCACGTGCCGCTCACCATCATCGAGTCGCCGTACCGCGACTTCGGCATCCCCCTCGTGAAGTACCTCAAGCACCGGCGTGAGGAGCACGGCTCCGAGGTCGTCACGGTCTACCTCCCGCAGTACATCGTCGGCCACTGGTGGGAGGGGCTCCTGCACAACCACCGCTCCCGCCGGATCAGCAAGCAGCTCATGCTCTGTCACGGCGTCACCGTCGCGCTCGTGCCGTGGCTGCTCGACTCGTCGTCGCTCATCTACGGCCGCCGCTCGCGGCCGCTGCCGGGACAGGATCGCCGAGGCGAGCCGGTGCGTCCCATCGCCCGCCGGCCGCTGGCGCCCGCGTCTGCCGCGCGCACGCCCATCCACATCCACCAGGTGCCGATCACGATCGAAGAGCCGCCGCAGACGGCGGAGTCTATAGCCGCGTCCATCCCCGAGCCGGAGCCGAAGGTCCCCGCCCGGGCGAAGCGCTAGCCGCCGCTCCTTGACCTTGACCTTGACGTAACGTCAACTCCTAACGTGGGTTTCACAACCGCACGGGAGGAGGAGACATGGACTGGTCCATCCAGGACATCGCGCGGATCGCCGGCACCACCAGCCGCACGCTGCGCCACTATGACGCGATCGGGCTGCTGAAGCCCAGCCGCGTCGGCGGCAACGGCTACCGGTACTACGACCGCAACGCGCTCGTGCGGTTGCAGCGCATCCTCTTGCTTCGCGAGCTCGGTCTCGGCCTCGACGCCGTCGGCAGCGTGCTCGACGATCGGACGGATGCGGCACCCGCTCTGCGCGACCACCTTGCGTGGTTACGGGCGGAGCGGGAACGGCTGGCGCGGCAGATCGCGTCGGTCGAGTCGACGATCCACGCAGTGGAGGAAGGAGAAGAGATCGTGGCCGAGCGCATGTTCGACGGATTCGATCACACGCAGTACAAGGAGGAGGTGGAGCAGCGCTGGGGCAAGGATGCGTACGCGGCATCCGACAGCTGGTGGCGCAGCAAGACGCCGGAGGAGCGGCGGGAGTGGCAGGACCGCCAGGAGCGACTGGCGAAGGACTGGCAGGCCGCCGCCGCGAGCGGTGTCTCGCCGGACTCCGACGAAGCCCAGGAGCTCGCGCGCCGTCACGCCGAGTGGCTGGCCGGCATCCCCGGCACCCCCGGCTACGGTACGGGTGCCCCCGCCGCCGCCTACCTGACGGGGCTCGGCGACATGTACGTCACCGACGACCGTTTCGCCGCCAACTACGGCGGCACCTCCGGGGCGACCTTCGTCCGCGACGCCCTCCGTCTCTACGCCGCCGCCCACCTGACCTAGCCCCCGCTGTCCCACCATCGCTTCCTCGAAAAATCCGGCTAACGGACCCCGATTCGCGGATTAAGTGAGGAAGCGATGGTGGGACTCAGTCAGGGGTGGCGGGGGCGGCGGGTGAGGCGGTCGTCCAGCCAGTGGGCGGCGATCAGGCGCGACGGGCGGGACGCGGGGGTCGGCCGCGAGGCGGCGGCGCGGTCGGGTTGGGGACCGCGCACGAATGGGGAGTCGGACCGCGTGACGCGTGCGTGCGCAGCGCGGTCTGATTCGAGCAGGATGCCGTCGCGCACGTCGTAACGGACGGCATCCTGCTCCTCCTCGAGGCCGGCCGACTGCTCGGCCGTTCCCTCGAGCTCGCTTTCCAGCGCTGCCTCAGTCGTTGCAGCGTCCTGCGGCAGGCGGATCGCGAAGAAGGGGAGGGTGATGCTGCACAGCGGCCCGACGAGCAGCGCGAACGCGAGCGTTCCCACGCCGACGTTGCCGCCCAGCACCCACCCGATGATCAGCACGGTCACCTCGATGGCGGTCCGCACCATCCAGATGGGACGACCGGTGCGAGCGTGCAGCCCGGTCATCAGGCCGTCACGCGGCCCGGGACCGAGCCGCGGGCCGATGTAGAGCCCGGTCGCCACTGCCAGCAGTGCGAGGCCGGCGGCGAAGAACAGCACCTGCACCCACAGGATCGTCTGCTGCGGGATGAGGTCGAGGCCGAGTTGCGCACTCGGGCCGACCAGCAGCACGTTGAGGACGGTTCCGAGGCCGGGACGCTGGCGCAACGGGATCCAGAACGCGAGCACCACGAGCCCGACCAGGTTGGTGACGAACCCGAACGGGATGCCGGTCTTGAGCGACAGCCCCTGCGCCAGGACGTCCCACGGCGACAGGCCGATACCGGCGCGGACCATGAGCGCGATGGCGATTCCGTAGAGGAACAGGCCGATCAGCAGCTGCACGAGGCGGCGGGTGAGGAGCAGTCGGCTGGTCATGACACAATCCAATCGCGACAATTGGACTGGCGGCAAGATGCCAATTCGCCTAAAGTGGCCTGCATGTCGGATGCTCAGCTCACCGCCCGCTCGCTCGAGAACCTCCTCGGAGCGTGGCGGACGAGCGCCGCAGGCTACCAGGCGCTCGCCGACCGCATCCGCCTGCTGGTGCTCGACGGTCGCATCCCGATCGGAACGCGCCTGCCGGCCGAACGCGACCTCGCCGGGCGCCTCGAACTGAGCCGGACGACGGTCGCGGCAGCCTACCGCCAGCTGCGCGAGGCCGGGTTCGTCGACAGCGTGCGCGGCTCGGGGAGCGTCACGCGGTTGCCGGGCCGGACACTCCCGCTCCCGGCCGTCGGGGGCGAGGGGATGCTCGACTTCACCAAGGCGTCCCTCCCCGCAGCCTCCTCGCTCGCGGCCGCAGCGCGAGCCGCCGCCGAGGACCTGCCCCGCTTCCTCTCCGAACCCGGCTACGACCCGGTGGGCCTGCCGCACCTCCGCGGAGAGATCGCCGACCGGTACACCCGCCGCGGGCTCCCCACCGATCCGGACCAGATCCTGGTCACCGTGGGCGCGCAGCAGGCCATCGCGCTCATCGCACGCACGTTCCTGCAGCGCGGTGACCGCGTCGTCATCGAGGTGCCCACCTACCCGCACGCGATCGAGGCGATCCGCCTGGCCGGAGCCCGGCTGGTTCCCATCACCGTCACCGCGCCCGAGGAGGGACCGCACCGCCTCGGCGAGCAGAACGATGGATGGGATGCGGACGCGATCGAGCAGACGTTCCATCGCGCCAATCCGGCGCTGGCCTACCTCATCCCCGACTTCCACAACCCGACCGGCGCCTCCATGTCGCCGGAGACGCGGGAGCGTGTGCTGGCCGCCGCCGCCGGTCACGGCGCCATCGTGGTGGCGGACGAGACCACGGCAGAACTCGACATCGACCGCGTCGGAGAATACCTGCCGATGCCGCGGTACGCGGACCCCGCATCGCCGGGTGCGCCGATCATCATGATCGGCTCGGCGAGCAAGACGCTGTGGGGCGGACTCCGGATCGGCTGGATCCGCGCCGAGCGGTCCCACATCCAGCGCCTGATCGCGGCCAAGCCGGCGACCGACCTCGGCACTCCGGTGATCGAGCAGTTGGTCGTCGCGCGGCTGGTGCCCCAGCTCGACGAGATCATGGAGGAGCGGCGCGAGCAGCTCCGGGATGGCCGGGAGACGGTCCGCCGGCTCGTGGCGGAGCGGTTCCCCGACTGGTCGATGCCCGTACAGCACGGCGGCCTCACCGCGTGGGTGGGCATCGGGGCCCCCGTCAGCTCGGCGCTGGCGCTCGCCGCACGCGGTCATGGTCTGCTGATCGCGGCCGGACCCCGGTTCGGGATCGACGGTGCCTTCGAGCGCTTCCTCCGCATCCCGATCACGTACACGCCGGAGGAGTACGAGCGCGCCTTCACCGCCCTGTCCGGCGCCTGGGCTGTCGCGGCCAACGAGCCGGTGCCCTACTTCGACCAGGGAGCGCTTCCCAGCGTGGTCTGACTCCCGGGCGGGACTCCCCGGGGAGTAGCAGGATGTCGTACCTGGGCATGAAGAGAGCGCCCACCCTCTCCTGACATACTTTGCGTGCGCCACCGGTGTCGCACGTCCTGCAACCCGTCCCTCGAGGGGAACCCCCGTGCATTTCCTGGCTGTCCTCAGCATGAAGAATCGCGCTCTGATCGCGCTCGTGACGATCGTCGCAGCGATTTTCGGCGGACTCGCGCTCAGCAACCTCAAGCAGGAGCTCATCCCGTCGATCTCCTTCCCCCAGCTCGTGGTGCTCTCCAGCTACCCCGGTGCTTCGCCGGAGGTCGTGAACAACGACGTCAGCACCCCGGTGGAGGCGGCGATCCAGGGCGTTCCGGACCTCGACAGCACGTCAGCGGTCAGCAGCACGAACCAGTCGATCATCACCGTGAAGTTCACCTACGGGACCGACCTGGCGACCGCCGAGCAGAAGATCGACCAGGCGATCAACCGCATCAAGTCGACCCTCCCGTCGGGGGTCGAGCCGCAAGTGCTCTCCGGAAGCATCGACGATCTGCCGGTCATCCAGCTCGCCGTCACCGGCGGGAGCGACCAGCGCAAACTGGGCGACGACATCACGAAGCTGGTGCTGCCGGACATCAAGGATCTGAAGGGCGTCAACGACGCCCAGCTCGTCGGCGAGGTGGGCCGGCGCATCACGATCACGCCCGACCCGGCGAAGCTGGCGGCCGCCGGCGCGTCGACCTCGGCGATCAAGGATGCGCTGCAGCAGAGCGGCGTGCTCATCCCGGGCGGCGCCATCACCGAGGACGGCAAGACGCTGTCCATCCAGTCGGGCACCCAGGTGAACTCGGTTGACGAGATCGCCGGGCTGCCCCTGGTGCGGTCGGCGGGTGCGAGTGCCGGCGGTGCCGCCGGTGCGGGCAAGGCTGGCGTCGGCGGCGCAGCGGGCGCGGGAGCGGGCGCGGCCACCGTCGTCGCCCCCACCACCCCGGCGACGATCGGGTCCGTCGCGACCGTCGCCGAGACCGACGACCCGATCACCTCGCTGTCGCGGGTGGACGGCAAGCCGGCACTGACCATCGCCGTCACCAAGCTGCCCTCGGCCAATACGGTCGAGGTCTCGCACGAGGTCACCAAGCTCATCCCGGACCTGGAGTCGAAGCTCGGCTCCGACGCGAAGGTCACGGTCGTCTTCGACCAGGCGCCGTTCATCACCCAGTCGATCAACTCCCTCACCGAAGAGGGTCTGCTCGGCCTCGCGATGGCCGTCATCGTCATCCTGGTGTTCCTGTTGTCGATCCGCTCGACGCTGGTGACGGTCATCTCCATCCCCACGAGTGTGCTCATCACGTTCATCGTGATGTGGGCCTCCGGCTACACGCTCAACATCATCACGCTCGGCGCGCTCACGATCGCGATCGGACGCGTGGTGGACGACTCCATCGTCGTCATCGAGAACATCAAGCGGCAACTGGTGGCGGGCTCCGACCGGGCGGTCACCATCGTGCGGGCTGTGCGGGAGGTCGCCGGCGCGATCACCGCCTCCACGATCACGACCGTTGCGGTGTTCCTGCCGCTGGCGTTCGTCGGTGACGTGACCGGGGAGCTGTTCCGCCCGTTCGCCGTGACGGTCACGATCGCGCTGTTGTCGTCGCTGCTCGTCGCGCTCACGATCGTCCCGGTGCTCGCCTACTGGTTCCTGCGCGCGCCGAAGGCGCACAAGCACGAGGGCGGCTCCGACGTCGAGTCGGCGCACCTCTCGGTGGACGAGGCGACGACCAGCGGCGTCGACGAGCTCGAGCACCCGTCACGGCTGCAGGCCGGATACCTGCCGATCATCCGCTGGACCCTCAGGCACTCGTGGTTGACCATCGTCGCTGCAGCCGTCGTGCTGGTGCTGACGTTCTTCTCGGTGCCGCTGCTGAAGACGAACTTCCTCGGATCGAGCGGCCAGAACTCGCTGACCGTCACACAGACCCTCGACCCGGGCGCGAGCCTGCAGGCGAAGGACGACGCGGCGAAGGTTGTGGAGCAGAAGCTGCTCGACACCGCGGGCGTCAAGACCGTGCAGGTCTCGATCGGATCCAGTGGATCGTCGCTGCGCGACGCGTTCACCGGCGGCAGCGGCGGCACGACGTTCTCGATCACCACCGACCCGAACGCCGACCAGGCGAAACTGCAGAACACGATCTCGGACGAGATCGCCGGCATCAAGGACCAGGGCGAGATCACGCTCTCGACCTCCAGCGGCTTCGGAGGTTCGAGCGACATCGAGGTGGACATCACCGCGAGCAGCAACGAGGATTTGCAGAAGGCGACGGATTCGGTGGTCGCGCAGCTGGACAAGAAGTCCTCGTTGAAGCAGGTCACCTCCAATCTGAGTGCGTCGCTGCCGTACGTCGCCGTCGAGGTCGACCGGTCGAAGGCCGCCGCGGCCGGTCTCAGCGAGGTCGCCGTCGGCACCCTCGTGTCGCAGGCGATGCAGCCGACGCAGGCCGGTTCGGTTGCCATCGACAACACGACCCTGAAGATCTACCTGCAGAGCGACAACCCGCCGACGACTGTCGCGGGTCTGGCTCAGCTGCCCATCCCGACCGTCACGGGCGTGGTCCCGCTCGACAGCCTTGCCGCGGTCAAGGAGGTCAAGGGGCCGGCGACGGTCACCACTCAGCGCGGTCTCCGTACCGCGAGCGTGACGGCGACACCCGCGACGGACAACCTGACCACGGCCAACGCGGATGTGACGGCGTCGCTCAAGGCGGCCGACTTGCCGGAGGGAGCGACGGCGAAGATCGGCGGTGTCTCATCCAGCCAGTCGGATGCGTTCTCGCAGCTCGGGCTCGCCCTGCTCGCGGCCATCCTGATCGTCTACATCGTGATGGTGGCCACGTTCCGATCCCTGCGTCAACCGCTGGAGCTGCTGGTGTCGGTGCCGTTCGCTGCGACCGGTGCCATCCTGCTGCAGCTCGTTTCCGGCATCCCGCTGGGCGTGGCGTCGCTCATCGGACTGCTGATGCTCATCGGCATCGTGGTGACGAACGCGATCGTGCTCATCGACCTGGTCAACCAGTACCGACAGCGTGGGCTCAGTGTGGCCGACGCCGTCGCGCACGGCGCGTCCCGACGACTCCGGCCGATTCTGATGACGGCCTTGGCCACGATCGCGGCACTGACCCCGTTGGCGATCGGGCTGACCGGGCACGGCGGCTTCATCTCGCAGCCGCTCGCGATCGTTGTGATCGGCGGTCTGATCTCGTCGACCGTACTCACGTTGGTCGTGCTCCCGACGCTGTACAACCTCGTCGAGGGGCGCCGCGAGCGCAAGTCGGCGCGGAGGGCGGCGAAGGATGCGGACCTCGGCGGCGGGGACGGCACGCCCGGCAGCGGCTCGGGTGGAGCGGATGGGCCGTCAGGCGACGGGCCGTCGGGCGACGGGCCGTCCGACGGCGGTCGGTCGCCGGAGAACCCCGAGCCTCCCGTGTTCACGCGGCCGGCAGGCGGCTCCCAGATCTGAGCGGTGCGGCGGCGGGACGTCCGGAATCCCAGACGGGTGGACGTCCGCCGTCCGCCGCGCCCGCCTCCCGCATCGCTAGGGTCGCGGTATGAGCGAGCTAGGGCTGTCCGTCGATCCGTTGTGGCCGCGCGCCGGAGACTGGCCGCCGTTGGGGCCCGACGGCGCCGATCTGACGCTGATCGGCATCCCGACCCATGAGACGTCGCTGTCGCCGACAGGCGCGCACGCGACTCCCGCAGCCGTGCGGGACGCCCTGCGCCGGTACTCGGCGTTCGCTCCAGGGCTCGATGTCGAGGCGCTGCGGTTCGCGGACGCGGGGGACGTGACATCGCCGGACGGACCGGACGGGCGCGAGCGCGCGGCCGCCGCCGTCGCGGAGGCCGTCGGCCGGTCGCGGCTGACGGTCGCGGTCGGCGGCGACAACTCCCTCACCGTGCCGGTCGCGCTCGGTGCGGCGGGGGACGAGCTGGCGTCCGCCGGTCTCATCACTCTCGACGCCCATCACGATCTCCGCGATGGGAGGTCGAACGGCTCACCGGTCCGCGAGCTGCTCGAGTCCGGACTGGACGGCCGCCGAGTCGTGCAGATCGGCATCGCCGACTTCGCCAACTCGGCCGCCTACGCGCGGCGGGCCGCAGAGCACGGCATCACGGTGATCACGCGCGGCGAACTGCACACCCGGTCGATCGAGGATGTGATGGCGGAGGCGATGGAGATCGCCGGCTCGGCCGGCGGGCCGGTTCACGTCGACCTGGATGTGGACGTCTGCGACCGTTCCGTCGCCCCGGGGTGCCCGGCCTCGGTGCCCGGCGGCCTGGCTGCGTGGGAGCTGCGCCGGTTCGCCCGCCTGGCGGCAGCATCCCCGTTCGTCCGTTCGATCGACATCGCCGAGGTGGACGCAACCGCCGACGCCCCCGACGCCCGCACCGTCCGTCTGGCCGCTCTCCTCGTCCTCGAGGCCGCCGCCGGCCTCGCCTCCCGCTGACCCCCCTCGCTAGCGGCGGCTAGCTACGCGTGGAGGGTGCGGGCGACGAGGGGGACGCCGGGACGGTAGGCGAGGTGCACGTAGGTGGGGGCGTGCAGGACGACGAGGTCGGCTCGGGCACCCACCCGGAGGTGGCCGACGTCGTCACGGCGCAGCGCGGCCGCACCGCCGCGGGTGGCGGCCTCGAGCGCTTCGGCGGGAGTGAGCCCCAATTCACGCACCGCCAGCGCGATGCAGAACGGCATCGACGAGGTGAAGGACGAACCCGGGTTGCAGTCGCTCGCGAGCGCGATCGTGGCTCCCGCATCCCGCAGCCGTCGGCCCGACGGGTACGGGTGCCGGGTCGAGAACTCGACGCCCGGGAGGAGCGTCGCGACGGTGTCGGAGGCGGCCAGCCGCTCCACATCGTCATCGCTCAGGTAGGTGCAGTGGTCGACGCTCGCCGCATCCAGTTCGACCGCCAGAGCGACACCGTCGCCCGGGCCGAGTTGCGCGGCGTGCAGGCGGACACCGAGCCCGCGAGCAGCACCTGCGGTCAGGATGCGGCGGGCCTGTTCGACCGTGAAGGCACCCGTCTCGCAGAACACGTCGATCCAGCGCGCGTACGGAGCGCAGGCATCGAGCATGGGGCCCGTGACAAGGTCGGTGTACGCGTCGGAGTCGTCGGCGAACTCGTCCGGGACGACGTGCGCGCCGAGAAAGGTCGTCTCGTCGGTCACTTCGCGCGCCAGCCGGAGCAGCCGCTCCTCGTCGGCGACGGTGAGCCCGTACCCGCTCTTGACCTCGAACGTGGTCGTGCCCTGGGTGCGGAGCTCGGCGACGAAGCCGGCGAGCCGTGACCGCAGCGCGTCATCCGTCGCAGTGCGCGTCGCCGCGACCGTGGAGCGTATTCCGCCCGCGGTATACGGCTGCCCCGCCATCCGCGCCTCGAATTCTGCGGCCCGGTCACCGGCGAACACGAGGTGCGTGTGCGAGTCCACGAAGCCGGGGATCACGGCCGCGCCATCGACTTCAATCACCGCGTCGGCGTCGGAGTTCGGCGCCGAAGATGCCGGACCTGTCCAGGCGATGTGGCCGTCCACCATCAGAACCGCGGCGTCCTCGACCAGCCCGAGTGGTCCGGAATGCGCGGGATCGAATGTGACCAGCTCGCCGATCCCGGTGACCAGGGTCGCCGTCATCGCCGCGTCGCGGTCTGCTCACGCATCGGGATGCGCAGCCCGCGCTCCTCGGCGACCTCCACCGCGCGGTCGTAGCCGGCGTCGACATGCCGCATCACGCCCGTGCCCGGATCGTTGGTCAGCACCCGCTCGATCTTCTCGGCGGCAAGCGGCGTCCCGTCGGCGACGACGACCTGGCCCGCGTGGATGCTGCGTCCGATCCCGACGCCGCCGCCGTGGTGCAGCGACACCCAGGTCGCGCCGGACGCGGTGTTCAGCAGCGCGTTGAGCAGCGGCCAGTCGGCGATGGCGTCCGAGCCGTCGGCCATCGACTCGGTCTCCCGGTACGGGGAGGCGACCGAGCCCGAGTCGAGGTGGTCACGGCCGATGACGATCGGGGCGGAGAGTTCGCCCGAGGCGACCATCTCGTTGAACCGCAGCCCGGCGAGGTGCCGCTCCTTGTATCCCAGCCAGCAGATGCGCGCCGGAAGGCCCTCGAAGTGCACCTTCTCGCCGGCCTGGGTGATCCAGCGTCGCAGGTGCTCGTCCTCCGGGAACAGCTCCAGCACGGCCCGGTCGGTCGCGGCGATGTCGGCGGGATCGCCACTCAGCGCCACCCAGCGGAACGGACCTTTGCCCTCGGCGAAGAGGGGCCGGATGTAGGCGGGGACGAAGCCGGGGAAGTCGAACGCGCGATCGTAGCCGCCCAACTGCGCCTCCGTGCGGATCGAGTTGCCGTAATCGAACACCTCGGCGCCGGCATCCTGGAACCCGACCATCGCCTCGACCTGGGCGGCCATCGAGCGGCGGGCGTCCTCGGTGAACCGCTCGGGGTCGGCGGCGGCACGGTCGTGCCACTCCGCGACGCCATAGCCGGAGGGGAGGTACGAGAGCGGGTCGTGCGCGCTGGTCTGGTCGGTCACGATGTCGATCGGAACGCCGCGGCGCAGCAGCTCGGGGAACACCTCGGCGGCGTTGCCCACCACTCCGACGGAGACGGCCCGACCCGCATCCTTGGCGGCCAGCGCCTGCGCGACGGCGTCGTCGAGGTCGGTGGCGAGCACGTCGAGGTAGCCGTGGTCGACGCGGCGCTGCAGGCGGGAGCGGTCCACATCCACGATCAGGACGGCGCCCCCGTTGAGCGTGACCGCGAGCGGCTGCGCCCCGCCCATGCCGCCGCATCCGCCGGTCAGGGTGAGAGTGCCCGCGAGCGACCCGCCACTGTGCTCGTCGGACCCACCCTGCCGGGCGGCGAGCTTGCGCGCTACCGCGCCGAAAGTCTCATAGGTGCCCTGCAGGATGCCCTGCGAGCCGATGTAGATCCACGATCCGGCGGTCATCTGGCCGTACATCGTCAGCCCGAGCGCCTCCAGGCGGCGGAACTCGGGCCACGTCGCCCAGTCGCCGACGAGGTTGGAGTTGGCGATGAGAACGCGAGGCGCCCATTCGTGGGTACGGAACACACCGACCGGCTTCCCGGACTGCACCAGCAGCGTCTCGTCCGCCTCCAGGTCGCGGAGGGTGGCGACGATCGCATCGAACGCCTCCCAGCTGCGTGCCGCCCGCCCGGTGCCGCCGTAGACGACGAGGTCGTCCGGCCGTTCTGCGACTTCGGGGTCGAGGTTGTTCATCAGCATCCGCAGCGGCGCTTCCGTCTGCCAGCTCTTGGCGCTGAGCTCCGTGCCGCGTGCAGCGCGAACCGGTCGTGCTCCATCCATCGTTCTCGATTTCCTTTCGACGATTCATCGCTTCCTCGATTAGTCCGCGCCACGACGGCGTTTCAGCGGATTAAGTGAGGAAGCGATTGTGGGGTCAGGGGAGGGGGGAGGCGGCGCGGAGGGCGCCGGACGTGACGAGGACGTAGGCGGCCTCGATCTCGGGGGAGAGGTGGCGGTCGGGGCCGGGGCCGGGGACCGTCAAGCGCAGGGCGGCGATCACGGCGCCGGTCGCCGGGCCGGGCCGGAGCGGTGCACGTAGGTCGGCGCCGCGGGCGGCGGTCATGACCTCGATCGCGATCACGCGGGCCAGGCCGTCCAGGGCGCGGCGCAGCTTACGGGCGGCCGCCCATCCCATCGACACGTGGTCCTCCTGCATCGCGGACGAGGGGATGCTGTCCACCGACGCGGGCGTCGCCAGCCGCTTGAGCTCGGAGACGATACCGGCCGCGGTGTACTGCGCGATCATCAGTCCGGAGTCGACGCCGACCTCGTGCGCGAGGAAGGGTGGCAGTCCCTGGTTCCGCGCCGGGTCGAGGAAGCGGTCGGTGCGGCGCTCCGACATGCTCGCGACGTCGGCGACCGCGATCGCCAGGAAGTCGAGCACGTACGCGACCGGCGCTCCGTGGAAGTTGCCGTTCGACTCGACGCGGCCGTCGAGGGTCAGCACGGGGTTGTCGACCGCCGACACGAGTTCGCGGCCGGCGACCAGCTCGGCGTGCGCAAGCGTGTCGCGGGCGGCGCCGTGCACCTGCGGCGAGCAGCGCAGCGAATACGCATCCTGGACGCGCGTGCACTCCGGGCCCTTGTGGCTGGCGACGATGGGCGAGCCGGCGAGCATCGTCCGGATGTTCGCCGCGGCGACCGCCTGGCCCGCCTGCGGCCGCAGCCGCTGCAGGTCGTCCGCGAACACGGCGTCGGTCCCGAGCAGCGCCTCGACGCTCATGGCCGCAGCGATGTCGGCGTCGGTCAGCAGACCGTGCAGGTCGTGGATGGCGAGCGCCAGCATCCCGAGCATCCCGTCGGTTCCGTTGATGAGCGCCAGGCCCTCCTTCTCGGCCAGGACGACCGGTCGGATGCCCGCAGCCGCCAGCGCGTCCGCCGCGTCCACGAGCTCGCCGTCGACCCGCACCCGGCCTTCGCCCATGGCCGCGAGGGCGCAGTGCGCGAGCGGCGCGAGGTCGCCGGAGCAACCGAGCGAGCCGTACTCGTGGACCACGGGGGTCACACCGGCGTTGAGCAGGGCGGCATACGTCTCGACCGTCTGCGGTCGGGCGCCGGTGCGGCCGGTCATCAACGTCGAGAGGCGCAGCAGCATCAGCGCGCGCACGACCTCACGCTCGACCTCCGGGCCGGAGCCCGCGGCGTGGGACCGCACCAGACTGGCCTGCAGCTGGGCGCGACGGTCGCCGGGGATGAACGTGGTGGCCAGTGCCCCGAACCCGGTCGAGATCCCGTAGTGCGGCTCCGTGTCGTCGGCCAGCGCTTCCACGATGGCGCGAGACGCGGCCACGCCGGCGAGGGACTCGGCGTCGAGTTCGATGCGGGCGTCGTGGCGGGCGACGGCGACGACGTCGTCGACGCTGAGGGGGCCGGCGCCGACGGTCACGAGGGTCTGGGTCTGGAGCATGCTCCGATCTTCGCGGCGCGGCATCGTCGCGCGCGCCGGCTGTAGGCTGCTCGGTGTCCGGGATCCCAGACAGCGCAAGCAGTGCCGCGATCGGCGCACCGAGGGCGGAGGTGGATGCGATGAGCAAGGTTCCCGCGGCCGAGAACACGCTCCGGATCCTCGTCTACCTGGGCACGCAGCGCGGGCCGGTCCCGGCGGCCGCGATCGCTACGGCGCTCGGCCTCCCCCGCTCCACCGTGTATCACCTGCTCGCCGTTCTCACCGAGCACGGCTTCGTGCTCCATTTCCCGGAGGCGAGACGCTACGGCCTCGGCGTCGCAGCGTACGAGCTGTCCAGCGGATTCTCTCGGCAGCAACCCCTCAGCCGGCTCGGCCGCCCGATCGTCGCGGCGTTGGTGGATGCGCTCGGCGAGTCCGGCCACGTCGCCGTGCTGCACGGACGAGATGTCGTCTACATCGTGGAGGAGCGCGCGCCGCGCCGGCCGCGCCTGGTGACGGATGTGGGGGTCCGGCTCCCGGCGCACCTGACCGCCAGTGGCCGAGCGCTGCTCGCGACGCTGCCCCGTGAGCAACTGCGCGCACTGTACCCGGACTCCGGCGCCTTCGAGGACCGCACCGGCTCCGGCCCGCACTCGTACGCCGAGCTCCGCCGCGTCGTGGCGGAGGCGCGCGAGCGGGGCTATGCCACGGAGGACGGCGACGTGACGCCGGGCTTCGCCTCGGTCGCGGTGTCGGTACGCGACCACGCCGGGTGGCCGGCGGCCGGCATCGCGGTCACGTTCCCGCGCGAGAACGTACCGGCGGAGGGGTGGGATGCGCTGGCCGCGCGGGTGCGCGACGCGGCGGCGGAGCTGTCCCGCCGTATCCGGGGGAGCTGATCCACTCGGGAAACGAAGGAAGGTGCGTCTGGTGGCGCGTGTCTTCGACGCCTCTCAGCGGGCAGTGACCGCCAGTGGCTTCGCGTAGCAGATAGAGAACTGGCCGTCGACGTAGGCGCCGAAATTCGGGATGCGCTCGTAACCCGAACTCTCGTACAGCGCGATCGCCGCGTCGTGCAGCGGCCCGGTCTCCAGGCGGAGCTCGGCGATCCCCGCTTCGGCGGCCGCCGCCTCCACGGCTGCCAGCAGCCCGCGCGCCAGGCCCTGACCGCGCGCATCCGCGTGCACGAACATCCGCTTCAATTCGGCGTACATCGGTGCACCAGGATCGACCACCAGCGCCGCGATGCCGAGTGCGCGCCCGTCGCTCCGGCCCACGAACAGCGTGACGCCCGGCTTCTCCAGCTCACTCACATCGAGCAGGTAGCAACTGTCGGCGGGATAGAGCCCGAGCGCGAAGTCGTCGCTCAGCCGCAGCAGCTGCTCGATGTCGGGCTGTCGCGGCGGCTCGGGGCGGATCTCGGTCGGCATGCGCCCGATGGTAGCCGCGGCATGTGTCCGTCGTATTACGTGGATGGATGCGGCCGCCGCCAGGGCGCCCGCCGCATCCACTCACGAAGGGGTCAGGCCCGGCTGGGCGTCCGGTTCTCGGCGCTGACCATCCAGGCGTACTGCTCGAGACGCTCGATGATGGCGTGCAACAGGTCGGCCGATGTCGGGTCCTCCTCGTCGACGTCGTCGTGCACGTCGCGCATCGTCCGCACCACGGCTTCCAGCCGCTCGGTGATGAGGTCGACGGTCTCCCCGGTCTCGACCTCGCCGTTCGGGAACTCGGGGAGGCTGGTCTGCTCGGCCACGGTGGCGCTGCGGCCGTCGGGAGTGGCGTGCAGGGCACGGAGGCGCTCGGCGATCGTGTCGCTGAACTCGCGGGCGGCCTCCACGATCTCGTCGAGCTGCAGGTGCAGGTCGCGGAAGTTGTGTCCGACCACGTTCCAATGTGCCTGCTTCCCCTGCAGGTGCAGCTCGATCAGGTCGACGTGCACGCGCTGCAAGTTCTGGGCGAGCTCCGTCGAGGCGACGAAGCCGTGCTCCGCGTGCTCTCGCCGGGTCGGGGCGACGCCGACGGCGCTGGTGCGTCGCACGGCGGCGGTCTTGGGTGCGCCCTTCTTGGCGCTGGTCTTGGTACTCGTCTTGGTCTCGCTCACGGCCACGATGGGTCCTTTCTGCTCGAGGAACACAGCGCACGATAGGCCGCACCGGCACCCGTCGGAAGCGGGTTGACACGGTGGTTTTTGTCTTGGCACTCTCCGGGTAGGAGTGCTAATATCTGTGGCCGAAAGGGGGCACAAAGCGCCTCTCATCAGCTCAATTGAAGGAAGGGGTACATCCAATGGCCATGTCGTTCGATCCTTTCTCCCAGTTGGACAGGATCGCGCAGAGCGTCTTCGACACCAGCCGCCAGCCGCGGATCATGCCGGTCGACCTGTTCCGCGAAGGTGACCGCTACATCCTGAACGCCGACCTGCCCGGGGCCGACCCCGCGTCGGTGGATGTGGATGTCGACGGCCACCTGCTGACCATCCGCGCCGTCCGCAGCGCCGCCGACCGCGACGGCGCACGGTGGCTCGCGCAGGAGCGCCCGTACGGCGCGTACCTGCGCCAGTTCACGATCGGCGACGACGTCGATCCGGACGGGATCACGGCGTCGTATGACAACGGCGTGCTGAGCGTCATGATCCCGATCGCCGAGCGGGCCAAGCCGCGCAAGATCGCGGTGGAGTCGACGCGGTCCGAGTCCATGCGGACCGAGTCGACGCGCGACCGAGGCACCCGAGCGGTCTCGGCCGGCTAGCACGAGCCGCACGCGGGTCCGAGGGCGCGTCGCTACTGGGCGGCGCGCCCTCGCGCCGTCCACTCCAGCCGACGCAGTGCCTCGGCGTTCCGCACGTGCAGCAGCGCGTCCGCAATCACACCGGGAAGTCGTGTGACCAGGCCGGTGTGGGGGTGCTCCTCGATACGGACGATGCACCCCCCGCCGCGCGGCTTCACGTCGATGATGACGCGCTCGGTGCCGAACGGGCGCGTCTTCGCCTCCAGCACCATCCGGCGCGGAGGGTCCCACTCGTCGACGCGGGTCTCATCGTTCAGCACCAGAGGCCAGACGCCGATCGAGTGGTGGAGGCGCGAGCCGACCGCGGGGTAGCGGTCGTCGGCGGCGCGCAGCCGGGAGGCGCCGACGACCCAGGTGGGATACACCCACGGGTCGGCGAGGACGTCGAACACCTGCTCGGGCGTGCAGGCCATGCGGCGGACGTTGACGGACATGTTCACTGCTCCGGGAGGGTGTGGGGATGGATGGCGTCGGGCACGAGCGTCGCGTCCGGTGCTGGGATGGTCTGGCCGGGACCGGGCGCGAGGTCCGGCATCCGGGTGAATCCGAATTCGTGGCGCAGCGCACTGCGAGCCGCATAGTAGCCGCCCAGCCCGTGGACGCCAGGCCCGGGGGCAGCGGAGGCGGAGGCGAGGTAGAGTCCGCGGCCGGGCATGCGCCACGGGTCGGACGAGAGCACCGGACGCGCGACGAGCTGCGCGAAGTCGGGGGCCCCGGCCGAGATGTCGCCGCCGATGTAGTTCGGGTTGTGCTGCTCCATCTGCACGGCGTTCATGGTTGACGTTCCGATGATCAGGTCGCGGAATCCGGGCGCGAACTGCTCGATGCGGTGGATGATCGCCTCGGTGCGGTCCTCCGTCGATCCGCGCGGCGTGTGCGTGTAGGTCCACAGCACGTGCTTGCCCGCCGGCGCGCGCGTCGGGTCGAAGAGCGAAGGCTGGGAGAGCAGCACGTACGGGGGCTCGCTGTGGCGTCCGGCATCCACCGCATTCTCGGCACGTGCGACATCGCGGCGAGTGCCGCCCAGGTGCACGGTCGCTGTTTCGAAGAGCTCTGGGTTGGTCCACGGCACGGGCCCGGAGAGGGCGAAGTCGGCTTTGAAGACGCCGTTGCCGTCGCGGAAGCGGGAGATGCGCCGGAGGTACCCGGCCGGCAGCCGGTCCTCTCCGAGACGCGCTGCGGTCGCGACGTGGGTGTCGAAGACGATCACCCGCGCGTCGGGCAGGTCGGCCAGTGAGTCGATCTGGGTATCCGTGACGATCTCGCCGCCGTGTGCCCGGACATCCGCGGCCATCGCCTCCGCGATCGCCTGACTGCCACCCACCGGAATGGGCCAGCCGCGGGCGTGGGCATACGTGGCGAGCGTGAGGCCCGCCGCTGCGCCCGCAAGGCTCGGCAGGGGAAGGGTGGTGTGCGCGAACACGCCGGAGAGCAGGGCGCCGGGAGCCTCCGTGCGGAACGGCAGATCCCACCACGGTCCGCCCTGGGCGAGTGCCGTCAGACCGAACCGGGCAGCGACGAGGGGATGCCGCGGCACCTGCACGATCTGCGACCCCGTGAACTGCGCCACGGCGTCCGCCTCGCGCACCAGAGGGCCGAGCAGGTTCCGCCAGGCGGGGCCGTCCACTCCGAGCGCGTCGGCCGTGCGCTCGAGATCCAGGTACGCCATCGCCACGCGCCCTCCGTCGAGGGGGTTGCCGTACGACGCCGAGGGCACCACGAAGGGCACGCGCTTCTCGAGGCCGAACTTCCGGAAGAAACCGGAAGCGAAGGCGAGCGGATGGACGGCCGAGCAGATGTCGTGCCGGAAGCCCGGAAGCGTGACCTCCTCGGTGCGCAGGCCACCACCGATGGTGGCGTTGCGCTCGTAGACCCGCACCGACAGGCCGGCGCGCGCGAGCGTGACCGCAGCGGAGAGACCGTTCGGACCCGAACCGATGACGATCGCGTCCAGCCTGTCCGTGGAGGTGCCTGCGCTCATACCTCCCTGTATACCCCGCAGCTGCTCCCGTGCGGAGGGCGATCGGCAGCCCGTTCTCAGCATCCATCCGCTATCGTAGGGAAGTCGGCTCTTGACACTGCGCGATCTGCGCGGATGGGTTTGTCAGTCAAGTGGGCCGGTTCTGCACCCGATAGGCGGTGCAGATCACACAATCGTGAACGGCCCCGGACACAGTTCGCCCGGGATTCATTCGGTGCGTTTACGCGCGCCGCCGAGCACTCGACATAACCCAGGAAGCACATCCATGCCCGGATTCAGCAACGAACGACGATCGCAACCCTCACGCTCCGCCGCCCCCAAGAGCGGCAGCCGCAGCCCCAAGCACCGCGGCTACCGCGCCGAAGAGCCGGCCGACGGCAAGAAGGCTCGCTGGAGCACCGAGGAGCGGGCCGCTCGCGGCCGCTCCACGTACGGCACCCGCGACGGCGGCTCCGGCCGCGACGGCGGCTCCTCCCGCGACGGCGGCTCCGGCCGCGGCGCCAGCTCCGGCCGCGGCGCCAGCTCGCGCGGCGACCGCCCCAACTGGGAGCCCCGCGGCAAGGACGCCCGCCGCACCGAGCGCGAATGGGACGACCGTTCGCAGCGCCAGGACCGGCCCCGTCGCTCGTTCGACGACCGCGCCGAGCGTCCGCGTCGCGACCAGGACGACCGTCCGCGCCGTCAGTTCGACGACCGTGCCGACCGTCCGCGTCGTGACTTCGGTGACCGCACGGAGCGTCCGCGTCGTGATCAGGATGAGCGTCCGCGTCGTTCGTTCGACGACCGCGCCGAGCGCCCGCGTCGTGACTTCAACGACCGCGCGGAGCGTCCGCGCCGTGACTTCAGCGACCGCACTGACCGTCCGCGTCGCGACCAGGACGACCGTCCGCGCCGTCAGTTCGACGACCGTGCCGAGCGTCCGCGTCGCGACTTCAGCGATCGTACGGAGCGTCCGCGTCGCGACTTCGACGAGCGTCCGCGCCGTCAGTTCGACGACCGTGCCGAGCGTCCGCGTCGCGACTTCAGCGACCGCAGCGACCGTCCGCGTCGCGACTTCGACGAGCGTCCGCGCCGCCAGTTCGACGACCGTGCCGAGCGACCGCGTCGCGACTCCTCCTTCTACCCGTCGCGCGACGAGAAGCCGGCCTTCACGCCGACCGAGGATGTCGTCCTCGATCGCCTCGAGGCCGATGCCATCCAGGCCAAGGATGTCGAGGGCGTGACCTTCGCCGACCTCGGCCTCGGAGGCAACATCGTCCGTGCGCTCGCCGACCTGGGGGCGGAGAAGCCGTTCCCGATCCAGGCCGCCACCCTGCCCGACGTGCTGGCCGGCAAGGACGTCCTCGGACGTGGCCGCACCGGTTCCGGCAAGACGATCGCCTTCGGTGCCCCGCTCGCCGAGCGGCTGATGCAGCTGTGGGCCGAGTCCGGCAAGGCCGGTGGCAAGCGCCAGCTGGGCCGCGCCCCGCGGGCGCTCATCCTCGCGCCGACGCGCGAGCTCGCGCTCCAGATCGACCGCACTGTGCAGCCGATCGCCCGCAGCGTCGGTCTCTTCACCACGCAGATCTACGGCGGCGTCCCGCAGGGTCGCCAGGTCGGTGCGCTGCAGCGCGGCGTCGATATCGTGATCGGCACGCCGGGCCGCATCGAGGACCTCCTCGAGCAGGGCCGACTCGACCTCAGCGAGGTGCAGATCACCGTCCTGGATGAGGCCGACCACATGTGCGACCTCGGGTTCCTCGAGCCGGTGCAGCGCATCCTGCGTCACACCGCCGACGGTGGCCAGCGTCTGCTCTTCTCGGCCACCCTCGACTCGGGTGTCGCCAAGCTGGTGGACGAGTTCCTCGTCGACCCGGCCGTGCACGAGGTGGCGGGCGAGGACCAGCAGTCCTCGACCATCGACCACCGCGTCCTGGTCATCGAGCACCGCGACAAGGGCGCCATCATCGAGCAGCTCGCGGACCGCGACGGCAAGACCCTCGTCTTCGCCCGCACCCGCGCGTTCGCCGAGATGCTCGCCGACCAGCTGGACGACGCCGGCATTCCGGCCGTCAGCCTGCACGGCGACCTGAACCAGTCCCGCCGTACGCGCAATCTCGCCCAGCTCACCAGCGGTCGCGTGAACGTGCTGGTCGCGACGGATGTCGCCGCCCGCGGCATCCACGTCGACGACATCGACCTGGTGATCCAGGCCGACGCCCCGGACGAGTACAAGACGTACCTGCACCGCTCCGGCCGCACCGGCCGCGCCGGCAAGCAGGGCACCGTCGTGACGCTCATCCCGAAGCAGCGTCAGCGCCGCATGACCGAGCTCCTCGGTCGCGCCGAGATCGCCGCGGACTTCGTCCCCGCTGCCCCCGGCGACGACGTCCTCCTCACCCTCGGGCAGTAACCGCCCGCGCGCACTCCGCCCACCGCCGAGTCCGCGAAGATTGCACAGACACGCCGCCTGGCGTGTGCAGTCTTCGCGGACTCGACGGTGGGCGTTTGTCAGTGGGAGGCGGGCTGCTTCAGGGTGAAGCGGCCGTCTTCGGAGGGCTCGACGCCGGCGGCGGCGGCGAACGCGGCGAACGACAGTGCGGCGGCCTCGCGGTCTGCCGGATCCATCGCTGCGAACACCTCGGCCAGGGCGTTGCGCCGGTGCGCGATCACCCGCTCCACCAGCTTCTCGCCCTCTCGCGTGAGGGTGAGTTGCACGTAGCGCCGGTCCTGCGGATCCTCGCGCCGCTCGAGGAGTCCGGCGCGCACCAGCTTCTCGCTGGTCCGCGTCGCGTTCGACGCGTGGACGCCCAACTCGACCGCGATGTCGCCCGGGTTCTGTGGGCCGCGCGTCGCGATGAAGACCAGCACACGGAGCTGCGGCGAGCTGACGAGGTGCTCGACCTCCATCACCGAGCGTGCGGCGACGTGCATCAGCACATCGGCTGCTCGCAGGGCTGCATCGACCTGTTCCTCGTCGCTCACGACTCCTTTTTACCGTGAAAGCCTTGCGGGGCCGCAAGCCTTGCGCGATTTTGCGCACCCCGCCGCATCCCGGCCTTCCTATTGGACGTCGTCGCCGTCGTGATCGCGCCGCACGGCGCTCTTGACGCGCTCCACTCCCTCCGTGACGAGGGATACGGCCGAGTCCTTGATCGCTCCGAGTCCCTCCGGGTCACCCTTCATCAGCGCCTTGGCGGTGTTCACCGCGAACTCGGCCGTGATGTGCGGCGGAAGCGGCGGGACGTTGCGACTGGTGTGCGCGTCGATCAGGGTCACCCCGCGGTGGGCGAACGCCGCATCCCACGCCGCCGCGACATCGTCATCACCGGTGACGGTGATGCCGTTGAAGCCGAGCAGCCGCGCCCAACCGGCGTAGTCCACCGATTCGACGTCCTGAGAGGTGGACCAGACCGGGTTGCCGTCCTCCGTCCGCATTTCCCACGACACCTGGGTCAGATCGTCGTTGTGCAGGACGAGCACGATGAATGTCGGGTCGGACCAGCGCGACAGGTACTTCTTGAGAGTGATGAGCTCGTTCATGCCGAGCATCTGGAAGGCGCCGTCCCCGATGGTGCAGACCACGGTGCGATCGGGGTACGCGAACTTGGCCGCCTCGGCGTACGGCATCGCCGCAAGCATGCTCGCGAGCCGTCCGGAAAGGTCGCCGAGCATCCCGTCGTGGAGGCGGATGTACTGGCCGTACCAGTCGGCGCTGGTTCCCGCGTCGGCGGTGACCACCGCGCCCGCCGGGAGCCTCTTGTTCAATTCCTGGTACACGCGGCGCGGGTTCACGCCGTCGTCGTAGACCTGCTCCGCCTGCGCGGTGAGCTCGTCGTCCCACTTCGCCATGTCGCTGGCGACCTTCTCCTGCCATGACAGGTCGTCCTTCCGCGTCAGAAGGGGGATGAGTCCAGCCAGCGCCGTCTTCACGTCGGCCCACATGCTGACCTCGGTCGGGTATCGCAGGCCCAGCTGCTCAGGCCGGAGGTCGATCTGGACGGCGCGCGCCTGCCCGGTCGCGGGCAGGAACTGCCCGTACGGGTAGTTGGTGCCGAGCAGGACGAGGGTGTCGCAGTCCTTCATCTGCAGGTAGCTCGCGCGGGAGCCGAGCAGGCCCAGCTGCTGGGTGTGGAACGGCACGTCGGATGGCACCACCTGCTTGCCGCGCAGGCTGGTGATGATGCCGGCGCCGGCGAGCTTCGCCGCCTCCAGTACCTCCGCCGTCGCGCCGTTCGCGCCGTGCCCGACCAGGAAGGTGACACGTTCGCCGGCGTTGATGATGTCGGCGGCCGCCCGAAGCTGCTCCTCCGGCGGTGCGATGGCGGTGGAGGGCGCGACGGCGCTGGAGCGGGAGTGCCACATCTCGGCGCCCGGCTCCACCATCTTCTGGCCCTGCACGTCGTGAGGCAGGATGATCACGGTCGGCTGGAGGCGGGTGATCGCCGTGCGGAAGGCGGTGTCCACCACCGCTTGCGCCTGGGCGGGCGAGACGATGGTCTGCACGTACGCCGCGACGTCCGAGAACGTCCGCTCGAGGTTGCTCTCCTGCTGGTTGAAGGTCCCCAGCGAGTCGAGGCCCTGCTGGCCGACGATGGCGACCACCGGCTGGTTGTCCATCTTGGCGTCGTACAGCCCGTTGATGAGGTGAAAGCCGCCCGGGCTGGAGGTTGCGATGCACACGCCCACCTCGCCGGTGAACTTGGCGTGCGCCGTCGCCATGAAGGCGCAGATCTCCTCGTGCGTCGGCCGGATGTACTCCAGGCCCTCTCCGGCGCGTTCCGCCTTGCCGAGTGCACCGTCGAACTCCCCGATCCCGTCTCCGGGGAATCCGAAGACGCGTCGCACGCCCCACTCCCGGATGCGCTCGATCACGAATTCGCTCACGGTCGTCATGGTCTCTCCTTGTCGTTCGGCTCCCCCTCGCCATCCAACGCTTCGAGGGGCGCGCGTCAACGGCCCATCGCGACGACCGATGGGCGGCGCGGGCGAGCGGCTCCTAGCTGCCTCTCGGCGACCTCAGGGCTCGGACTGCTCGCGAGCTGCCTCTCGGAAGCGCTCGCGAGGCTGCGGGAACGCGCTCACCGGGGCGTCGTCCCGCGGTGTGAGCCCGTTTCCGATCCAGCCGAGGACCAGCCGGAACCGGCGACCCACGCTCGGAAGGGCGATCGCGTGATAGACCTTGTCGACGGCCCACGCGGGGAACCCCCGGAGGGGCACCCCGCGGACGACCGCCGCCCCGTGCATGCCGCCATAGCTGGCCAGCGTGCCGAGCGAGCGGTGCCGGTATTCGACCAGTGGTCGACCGCTGAGTGCTCGACGCAGGTTGTCTGCGAGCACGCTGGCCTGCCGGATTGCGTTCTGCGCGTTGGGCGGGTAGTACGCGGGCTGGCTGGGAGCCATCAGGTCGGGCACTTGCGCGTCGTCTCCGAGCGCCCACACCCCGTCGACCGGTGTGCCGTCGGCGGACACCGCCTGCAGGGTCGCGGCGCACTGCACATGGCCTTTCTTCCCGCGCGGGACGTCCGTACGCTCCAGCACGGGATTCGGCCTGATGCCGGCGACCCACACGATCGTGTCTGACGGATGGGTCTCACCGTTGCTGAGCACGACGTCGCCGTCCTCGCACGAGTTCATCTCGGTGTCCAGGAGCACCCGGATGCCGCGCCGGCGTAGCAGCTGCAGCGTCCAAGCGGAGAGCGCCTCGGTGAGCTCCGCCGCGATCCGGCCCGCCGCCTCGACCAGCAGCCAGGTCATCCGCTCGCCGTCCAGATTCCGGTACCTGCCGAACTCGGCGGACGCGAGACGCTGCAACTCAGCGATCGCTTCGACGCCGGTGTAACCGCCCCCGACGAAGACGAATGTCAGTGCGCGTCGTCGCGCCTCCGGGTCAGCCGTCGCCGCCGCGAAGCGGATGCGCTCGAGCACGTGATCGCGAAGGTATCCAGCCTCCTCGACGCTCGAGAAACCGACGGCGTTGGCGGCGAGTCCAGGGATGGGCAGGGTCTTGGTCACCGCGCCCAGAGCGAACACCACGTGGTCATACCGAAGCGCCCTCTCCGTGCCGTCGAGGACGCGCACGACGGCCACCTTCGCGACTGTGTCCACCGACTCCACCGAACCGGCTACCAAGTCGACATGCTTCAGTTGGCGGCGCAGCGGCACAACGCTGTTGGCCGCCTGTGTCTCGCCGCCGGCCACCTCGGGTAACAGCGGTTTATAGGTGAGGTACGGCTGCGGGTCAACCACGGTGAGTCGGAGGCGTTTCGACGCGGCGTCCCGTCGCAGCGCGCGGGCGAGGGCGAACCCCGCGAACCCTGCTCCCAGGATGACGATGTGCGGCTCAGCCATCGGCCACTCCTTCCCGTTCGGGATACGGCCCTGATCTCACTCCATTGAACGCCGCGCGTGCCCTCATGGGGCGTACCGATTCGAAAGCTCGCGCACGAGGATCCGCGAAGGGGCTCGACGGTTGGACGCGACGTCGAGCGTTCCGGGAGCGGCTGGACGCTGTGGCGAGTCACAGTGGCCCCGGAGGCCGTACTGTGAGGATGGGCTAGACCCGTTTCAGCGAAGAATGAGGAGTGCCATGAGCTACGCCGTGACCAACCCCGCCACCGGCGAGACGGTCAAGACCTTCGACACCATCAGCGACGCCGACCTGACGGCCGCGATCGCCGCCGCCGACGACACGTTCCGCACGTGGTCGCGTTCGACCACCGGGCAGGAGCGCGCCGCTCTCATCCGCCGCGTCGGCGAACTGCACCTGGAGCGCCGCCAGGAGTTGGCGGACATCATCGTGCTCGAGATGGGCAAGCCGGTCGAGCAGGCGCTCGCCGAGGTCGATTTCGCGGGTGCGATCTACGAGTATTACGCCGACCACGCGGACGAGTTCCTGAAGGACGAGCCGATCACGCTGCTGGACGGCGACGGCACCGCCGTCATCCGCCGCTCGGCTCTCGGAGTGCTGCTCGGCATCATGCCCTGGAACTTCCCGTACTACCAGGTGGCGCGCTTCGCCGGCCCGAACCTGGTGATCGGCAACACCATCCTGCTCAAGCACGCGGAGCAGTGCCCGGAGTCGGCGGCCGCGATCCAGCAGATCTTCCTCGACGCGGGCTTCCCCGAGGGCGCGTACATCAACATCTACGCCGACCACGACCAGATCGAGACCGTCATCGCGGACCCACGTGTGCAGGGTGTCTCGCTCACGGGCTCGGAGCGCGCCGGCGCGAAGGTCGCCGAGATCGCCGGCCGCAACCTGAAGAAGGTCGTGCTCGAGCTCGGCGGTTCCGACCCGTTCATCCTGCTCTCCACCGACGACCTGGATGCGGCCGTGCAGAACGCGGTGGATGCGCGTCTCGACAACAGCGGCCAGTCCTGCAACGCGGCCAAGCGGTTCGTCGTCATCGACGAGCTCTACCCGTCGTTCCTCGAGAAGTTCACGGCCAAGCTGGCCGAGGTCGAGGCCAGTGACCCGACCAGCGACGAGTCGGCGCTCGGCCCGCTCTCGTCGCTGAAGGCGGCGGAGAACCTCGACGAGCAGGTGAAGCGCGCGGTCGAGAACGGCGCCACCCTGGTCCGCGGCGGAGGCCGTAACGGAGCGTTCTTCGAGACCACGGTGCTCACCGACGTGACGCCGGAGAACCCGGCGTCGCAGGAGGAGTTCTTCGGACCGGTCGCGCAGGTCTTCCGCGCGCAGGACGAGGAGGAGGCGGTCCGCATCGCCAACGACACCCCGTTCGGACTCGGCTCCTACCTCTACACCACCGACAAGGAGCAGGCCGAGCGCGTCGCGAACCGCATCGAGGCCGGCATGGTCTTCGTCAACGTCGTCCTCGCCGACGGAGCCGAGCTGCCGTTCGGTGGCGTGAAGCGGTCCGGTTCGGGACGCGAGCTCGGCCGGTTCGGCGCCGACGAGTTCGTCAACAAGAAGCTCATCCGCGTCGGCAACGACTGGTAGGGCACCCAGCAGCCTCTAAAAACGGAGGAGGTCACGGTCGATTCGGTCGTGACCTCCTCCGTTTTCCGTTGCCCGGCGCCCAGGCAGCGCTCGACGCCCTCGCGAGCGCTTCAGTAGCGTACGGTGAGCGTGGAGGTGCCTTGTGGGATACCTGATGTACGACAGCAGCACGCAGATCTCGTTCGAGGACCGCGTGCTGGCACACCTCGAGGTGGTGATCGTCTCGAAGCTGCGCCGCAAGGAGTCATTCGCCCTCAGTTGGCGGGAGGCTTCGGAGAACGGGGACGGGCGGACGACCATCTGGATCGACCCGTCGATCCCGCTGCGGTTCCGCTACAGCGGGTCGCGTCTGCCGTCGCTGGATCGCGACTGGGTCGAGCGGCTGGCCACGGCCGCGGCGAGTTCCAGCGGGCTCATCGCCATCGACGAGGACGGCCAGCCGGTGACCGGGTCCACGCACGAGCGCGGGATGTAGCGCCCGCTCCGCTCACTCCTCCAATTGCTCCAGCGCGTGCCGGGCCAGTGCGGCCATGCGCGGATTGTCGTCGGAGGCCGTCGCGAGTGCCGAGGCCATCGCCACGGCCCAGCCGCGCGCACGTCGCCAGGTGGCGGCGTCAGGTTGGTGGTTGAGCGCTCGCCGGAAGCGCCCGCGGGCGTCCCCGTCGAATGTCAGCCACGCGGTCGCCAGATCGGTCGCGGGATCGCCAGAGGTCACATCCCCGAAGTCGAGCACCGCGGCGAGCGAACCGTCGGGACCGAGCAGCAGATTGCCCGGGTGCAGGTCGCCGTGGAGCAGAATGGGCGGACCGTCCCAGGCGGGGGCGTCGAGCGCTCGGCGCCACGCCTCCTCCAGGTGCGCCACCTCCATCCGTCCGGCGAGGGACCTCAGGCGCGTTCGCACTGCCTCGTGCCGCGAGGCGAGCGGCACGCCGCGGACCGGGTTGCGGGGCGCATCCGGCGCGGGGATGGCGAGCTCGCCGACGAAACCGGCGAGCGGCTCCGCCAGGGGCGTGCGGGCGTCCGTGCCCACCGAGGCGCCGTCCGTCCCGTCGAACCACTCGACGACGCTCCAGGGCCACGGAAAGGTCGCAGAGGGGATACCGACGCGGATCGGCACGGGCACCGGTGCGCTGACGCGCGCGGCGATGCCGGGCAGCATGAGCTGCTCATGCTCGATCAGGTGTGCGGCGACCTCCCGGCGGGGGACTCGGACGGCGAACCGCTCGCCCAGCCGGTACAGCTGGTTGTCCCAGCCGTCGGACACCAGGCGGAGCTCCGCCCGAAGCTCCGGATGCTGCTCGGCGATGAGGCGATCGACGAGCGCCGCGTCGGTCGGGATGTCGGCCGCGGGTGTGTCACTCACCGCTCGAACGTAGCAGAACGAGCGATAGCGGAGCCGATCACGCGTGATTCGTGCGTCTGCGCACGCGATGCGCAACGTCGTTGCAGATGAGGGCAAACGGATGCTCGATCTGTGTGAAAGCATATCCGTCGGAGGTTCCATGTCCCAGAAGCCCACCCCGCTCCACGACCGCATGCACGCGGTGACGCCCGAGACCCGGGAGCTCGTCGACCTCGTGCTCGACTACTCGCGCCGCCGCATCCTGAGCGAGGACACCCCGCTCGACAAGCCGTTGCCCGAGTTCGAACTGCGCCGGCTTGCCGGCCAGACCGTCTCCGAGACGGGAATCGGCGCCGAGCGCGCCCTCGCCCTGTTCGAGCACGTCCTCGCGCCCGCCTGCATCACCACGGACCACCCGCGCTACCTGTCGTTCATCCCGACCGCGCCCACGAAGGCGGCGACCGCATTCGACCTGGTCGTGTCCGCGAGTGCCGTCTACGGCGGATCGTGGCTGGAGGGCTCCGGCGCCGTTTACGCCGAGAACCAGGTGCTCTCCTGGCTGGCGGGCGAGTTCGGGTTGCCGTCCACCGCTGGCGGCGTCTTCGTGCAGGGCGGGACGCTCGGCAACCTGTCCGCCCTGGTCGCCGCGCGCGACGCGGCCCGGACCGAGCGCGGGAACCCCGCCGGTCGCTGGGTGATCGTCTGCAGCGCCGAGGCGCACTCGTCCATCTCGTCCGCCGCCCGGGTGATGGATGTGGAGGTCGTCGCCGTCTCGCCCGGCGAGTCCGGCGTCCTGACGGGTGATGTCGTGCGTCCGGCGCTCCAGGAGTACGGGGATGCGGTGTTCGCGGTGGTCGCAACCGGCGGCTCCACCAACTTCGGCATCGTCGACGACATCGCGTCGGTGGCCGCACTGAAGTCGGAGTTCTCGTTCTGGCTGCACGTCGACGGCGCGTACGGCCTCGCCGGCATGCTGTCTCCGCTCGCGCGGGACCGGTTCGCGGGGGTCGAGCACGCAGACTCCGTCATCGTCGACCCGCACAAGTGGCTGTTCGCGCCGTTCGACGCGTGCGCGCTCATCTACCGCGACCCCGAGGCCGGTCGGCGCGCGCACACCCAGCACGCCGAGTACCTGGACACGTTGACGGACAACACCGAGTGGAGCCCCTCCGACTACGCCGCGCACCTGACCCGGCGCGCCCGCGGCCTGCCATTCTGGTTCTCGCTCGCCTCGCACGGTGCGGCGGCCTACCGCGACGCGGTCACCGCGTCCATCCGGCTGGCCGAGCAGATCGCCGACGAGATCGAGCGGCGCGACGGCTTCCGCCTGGTGCGCCGACCGCAGCTCTCCGTGGTGGTCTTCGAACGGGACGGCTGGAGCAAGGAGGACTACGCCGTGTGGTCCGCCCGTCTGCTGGACGAGCAGCGCGCGTTCGTCACCCCGAGCTCGCACGCGGGCCGGCCGAACACGCGGTTCGCCATCCTGAACCCGCTCACGACGTTCGACGACCTGGCGGGCATCCTCGACACGATGGACTGACGCCGGAAATGCAGAAGACCCCGTGCCGTGAGCACGGGGTCTTCTGGGTTTCAGAGAGGGGTGTCAGACGATGTCGTCCGACTCGCCCGTCCGGCGCGTGATCCGCTCACCCGTCGCAGGATCGACGGCCGTACGGGTGGTAGCGACGGAAGTGCGACGCCGGGTGAGCAGCACGATCCCGATGATGATGCCGATGACTCCGGCCACCATCAGGATGTACCCCACCAGGTGCAGGTCGATCCAGCCGACCTGGAGGTTGAGGGCGAACGCGAGGATCGCGCCCACCACGACGAGGAAGATCCCCGCGCCGAGACTCATGGGTGCCTCCGCCTAGACTCGACGGCTCCCCGTGAGCAGCCGCACCAGCCAGACGATCACAGCCAGGACGAGCAGGATGATGCCGACCCACAGGAGGAAGTTCAGCGAGGAAACGAACCCACCGGTGAGCAGCAGGATGATCGCGATGATCGCGACGATGATGAGCAGGATGTTCATGGAGAAGTGTCCTTTCCTAGACGGGATCCACGAAACAACTACTTCAAATGCCTAGCAATCCCCTTGACTTCAGGTTCGTTTGGTTCTAGCGATGCGTTCCGCCGCGATGCGGTCGACCGTTTCGCGCATCTTGGTGAGGAAGCGTGTCACGGTCTCCGCTTCATCCGGGCTCAACTCCGCTGTCGCGGCCGCGATCTGTTCCTGCGCCGCCGCGAGAAGGGGACCGGTGTCGCCCAGAGCCGCGCGGGTCGGGAGCAGCTCGACGGAACGCTTGTCGATGCGGCTCGGCCGCCGCTCGACGAAGCCGGCGCGGGCCAGCCGGTCGACGAGCAGGGTTGTGGAGGCGCTGGAGACGCCGAGGTACGCACTGATGTCCTTCGCGAAGGTGGGCCGCCCGGCCGCCGTGTTGTCGAGGATGAGGCGGAGCGCGAGCAGATCGTTCTCGCCGATCCCCATAGCCGAGCCGGTGCGTCGGCGCATGGCCGCCTCCGCCGCACGATAGACCTGCAGCGCCTCGAGAACGCCCGTGTCGGGCGGAGTCGCTTCCGGTTCGTGCTTCACCCTCCCCAGTGATGCCCTCCTCTGCCCGGGACGCAACGGGGGTGGACCTTACTGTCGGCGGATTCACGGCCACAAGATGGGCGCGTATGCTCGCGCGGTGGATGAAAGAGTGCTCCTCGAGCGGTACGAGTTGCACGACCAACTCGGTCGTGGCGGAATGGCGACGGTTTTCCGTGCGCTCGACCGCCGGCTGAACCGAGAGGTCGCCGTCAAGGTGTTCGCCGCGGGAACCGCCGTGGATGACGCCCGGCGGAGCACCGAAGCCACGATGCTCGCGCGGCTGAGTCACCCGCACCTGGTCGCCCTGCACGATGCCCACCTCGCCTCCGACGGCGACGCGACGCCCAGCTTCCTGGTGATGGAGCTGGTGGACGGCGAGGACCTCCGGAGTCGCCTCCAAGGCGGTCCCCTGCCGACCGAGGAGGCGATCGAGGTGGCCGCCGGTATCGCGGAGGCGCTCGTCGTCGTGCACGACGCCGGGATGGTGCACCGCGACCTGAAACCGGGCAACATCCTGTTCGCCGACTCCAGCATTCCCGGCGGCCGGCCGGTCGTTAAGCTCGCCGACTTCGGCATCGCGCACCTGGTCGGGTCCGAGCGGATCACGACCATCGGCACGGTCATCGGAACGGCCGGCTACCTCAGCCCCGAGCAGATCTTCGCCGGCGAACCGGGGCCGGCGGCGGACATCTACTCCCTCGGACTGGTGGTGCTCGAGTCGCTCACCGGCGTGCGCGAGTACCCGGGCAACCCGGTGGAGGCCGTGGCGGCGCGGGCGGCGCGCGACCCGCGCATCCCCGCATCTCTCCCGGAGGACTGGCGCGGGCTGCTCGCCGCGATGACAGCGCGGGATCCCGATCTGCGGCCGAACGCGATGGAGGTTGCCGTGATGGCCCGGGAGCTTGCGCCGCAACTGGCCGGCTGGGCACCCGAGGCGCCGGAAGACGTGGCGACCGTGCCGATGTCGTCATTCGGCGGTGTGCCGGTCGCGGCGGCTGCGGGCGTGACGACTCCCGTCGCGGAGAGCGAGACCGGGCCGACGCGGGTGCTGCCCGCTCGGCGGACGACGCGCTCGCGGCCGGAGCCGCGCCGCCGTCGCGGTCTCGTCGCCGCCGGTGCCGTCGCCGGGTCGATCCTGGTCGTCGCCTCCGCGCTTGCGCTCGGAAGCGTGATGGCGCCGGGGTCGGCGGAGCCGCAGACCGTTCCCACGACCCCGCGGCCGACCCCGAGCGTGCAGGCCCCGCCCGCGACGGTTGCCCCCGCCGTGGCTCCGACCCAGGAACCGACACAGACCGTCCCGCAGCAGCCGGTGCAGCAGGCACCGGCGAAGCAGGAGCCAGCGAAGCCGGCTCCTGGCCCGGGCAAAGATAAGACTCCTCCTGGGAAGGGGAAGGACAAGGGCAAGGGCAAGGGCTGACCGCCCTTCGCGTCTTCGCTCCGCTTCCGCAGCCGCCCCATCGCCGGTACTGTCCGGGGTATGCCCGAGCAACCGAGAACCGCTGCCATCGTCGTGAACCCGGTGAAGGTGGATGAGCCCGCGTTGCGCGAAGCGCTCGCGGCCGCCGAGAAGCGCTGGGGCTGGGCAGAGACCCTCTGGCTCGAGACGACCGAGGACGACCCGGGGACAGGCCAGGCGAAGGAGGCCCTCGAACGCGGCGTCGACGTCGTGATCGCTGCCGGTGGCGACGGGACGGTGCGCACGGTCGCCGAAACCCTGCGCGGCACGGGGGTGCCGATCGCCTTACTGCCCTCCGGCACCGGCAACCTGCTCGCCCGCAACCTCGATCTGACCCTGGACGACGTGGAGAACGCGCTCGACTCAGCCTTCGACGGCGGCGATCGGGCGATCGACATGGGCGTCGTCGAACTCCGCGACGGCAGCGGACCCACCCGGCGGCACGCTTATCTGGTCATGGCGGGGGTCGGTATCGACGCCCAGATGATCGCCGCGACCGACGACGACCTCAAAGCGCGCCACGGCTGGCTCGCCTACGTGAAGGCGATAGGGAAGGTGCTGCGCGACAAGAACGAGCTCCGCATCCGCTACCAGCTCGACAAGGGCGGGCAGCACTCGGCGCGTGCCCACACCGTCCTGATCGGCAACTGCGGCTCGCTGCCCGCCAACGTCCTCCTGCTTCCCGACGCGGCCGTGGATGACGGCGAGTTCGACATCATCGTGCTGCGGCCCGAGGGCTTCATCGGGTGGGTGCAGATCGCGGTCAAGATCTTCTGGGAGAACGGCGTCCTCCGCCGGACCAGCGTGGGCCGGCGCCTGATGGGCGCCGACCACGAGGTCCGCGCGATGAACTACCTGAAGGGGAGCGAGTTCGTCATGCGGTTGAGCCGCGCTGAGGAGGTGGAGCTGGACGGCGACCTGTTCGGTCGCGCGTCCGCGCTCCGGACCTGGGTCGACCCGTCGAGTCTCACGGTGAAGGTGCCGCGCGCGGTGGAGCTATAGGGCAGCGCGGAGCGGTGCCGCGGCCCCAGCGCCGAGGGAGCCTGCGACCGAGGTAACGGTGGCCTGATCAGGCGCGCGCCAACAGCTCCAGCGTGTCGACGACGCGGTTGGAGAAGCCCCACTCGTTGTCGTACCAGGCGACGACCTTGATGTGGCGGCCGTCCACCCGCGTGAGAGCGGCGTCGAAGATCGACGAAGCCGGCTGACCGGTGATGTCGCTGGAGACCAGCGGCTCGTCGGCGTAGTCCAGGATGCCGCGCAGTCGGCCGTCGGCGGCCGCGCGGTACGCGGCGAGCACCTCGTCGCGCGTGACATCACGGGCGACCGTGGTGTTCAGCTCCACGATGGACCCGACCGGGACGGGGACGCGGATGGAGTCACCCGAGAGCTTTCCGTCGAGCTGCGGCAGCACGAGACCGATGGCCTTGGCCGCGCCGGTCGTCGTCGGGACGATGTTCACAGCGGCCGCACGCGCACGGCGGAGGTCGCGGTGCGGGCCGTCCTGCAGATTCTGCTCCTGGGTGTACGCGTGAACGGTCGTCATGAAGCCGTGCTCGATGCCGGCGAGGTCGTCCAGCACCTGCGCGAGCGGAGCGAGCGCGTTCGTCGTGCAGGAGGCGTTGGAGACGATTACGTGATTCTCCGGATCGAAGGCGTCGGTGTTGACGCCGTAGGCGAGGGTGACGTCCGCGCCGTCGGCGGGCGCGCTCACCAGGACGCGCTTCGCGCCAGCGGCGATGTGAGCGCGGGCAGCGCCGGCGGAGGTGAAGCGTCCGGTGGACTCGAGCACCACATCCACCCCCAGCTCCGCCCACGGCAGGTCGGCGGGCTCGCGCTCGGCGAGCACGCGGATGCGGTGGCCGTCGACCACCAGCGCGTCGCCGTCGACCTCGACGGTGCGGCCCAGGCGGCCGAGGGAGCTGTCGTACTTCAGCAGGTGAGCGAGCGTCGCGGGGGCGGTGAGGTCATTGATGGCGACGACCTCGAGGTGGGAGTCGCGCTCCAGCAGGGCGCGGAGGGTGTTGCGGCCGATGCGGCCGAAGCCATTGATGGCGATGCGGGTCATGGGGTTCCTTTCGTGTACCGCATCCATGCTCCGTGAGCCTCCGTGAGCTCGCCAGAGGCACGAATGACACGTATCGCAAGCATCCCGCCAGACATTGCGCCACCTACCGTAAGTATCCCGCCAGGCACCTCCCGGGGCCGCGGTCGAGTCGTGAGTAGATGCCGTAACGGGGGCCGAGTTGCGACATGATGTCGCAACTCGACGCGAGAGGTCAGGCCGAGAAGGTGTGACGGTACTCCGTCGGCGATGTGCCCAGGATGCGCTGGAAGTGCAGGCGGAGGTTCGCGCCCGTCCCGAGTCCCACGCGGGCGGCGATCTGCTCGACGCCCAGATCCGTCCGCTCCAGCAGCTCGCGCGCCAGGTCGACGCGGGCGCGCAGCACCCACTGCATCGGTGTGTAGCCGGTGTCCTCGACGAAGCGTCGTGAGAACGTCCGAGGGGAGACGTTCGCGTTCCGGGCGAGCTCCTCCAGCGTCAGCGGTTCGGCGAGGCGGGCGAGCGCCCAGTCGCGGGTCTCCGCGAACAGGTCGCCGAGCGGCTCCGGGACGCTGCGCGGCACGTACTGCGCCTGCCCGCCGCTCCGGTACGGAGCCGCAACCAGTCGCCGGGCGACCCTGTTCGACAGTCCGACCCCGTGATCCCGCCGCACGAGGTGCAGGCAGAGGTCGATTCCGGATGCGGCACCGGCCGAGGTGAGGATGTCGCCCTCGTCGACGAACAACACGTTCTCATCGACCCGGACGAGAGGATGCCGCTCCGCCAGCGCGCGCGTGTAATGCCAGTGCGTCGTCGCCCGCTTACCGTCGAGCAACCCTGTCGCCGCCAGGGCGAACGCTCCGGTCGAGATCGCAGCCAGTCGCGCGCCGCGTTCGTGAGCCGCGAGCAGGGCGCCGACGACCGCCGCGGGAGGGTCCGTCGTGGCCGGGTTGCGGTAGCCCGGCACGAACACGGTGTCCGCCTGCGCGAGGGCCTCCAGACCATCGGCCACGTGGTACGACAGCCCGTCCCCTCCCGTCACGAGGCCGGGCGCCGCCCCGCACACGCGCACCTCGTACGGCATGCTCTCCCGGTGCGAGAACACTTGCGCCGGGATGCCGACGTCGAGCGGCTTCGCGCCCTCCAGCACCAGCACGGCGACGCGGTGGGAGGCGGTCATGACCGCGCGGAGACGATCTGCACGAGCGCGGCGCGCAGGGCGGCCGGGTCGCCGACGTCGGGGAAGACCTCGTCCTCCAGGCCCCGCACACCGGCGAACGCCGTGCGCCCCTCCGGCGTGATCGCCAGGACGTGGCGCCGGCGGTCGGCCGGGTCGGGCGTCCGGGTGACGAGCCCCTCCCGCACCAGCCGGTCGACCGTGCCGGACATGGTCTGCGGCTCGACCTGCGCCATCCGCGCCAGATCGGATTGCGAGTCGAAGCCCAGCTCGAGCAGGTGCAGCACGATCAGGCCGGCGTGGGTGAGGCCGCGTGCCTCGAGAGCATCCGCCCAGGCCCGCTCGACCGCCCGGGATGCGGCACCGAGCAGCCGGCCGAGGGGCCAGTTCTCAGGGCGGTGCTCCTCCGCCTCCGCCGCGCGCGCGTCCATACCCTCATGGTACGGATCGAACGAGGATGTGGCGCTCGGTGCGCCGCATCCGACAGCTCAGTCGGTGCCGGAGTCGAACGCCGCGCCCTCGGAGCTGAGGTCGATGTCGCGCGAGAGCGCCTCGTCGATCGGCTCGACGCCTTCGAGGATCGCGCGGGCGCGTCCCGCCTCCAGCTCGCCGACCAGCTCACCGGTCGGGCCGCCGATGAGGCCGGACGCCGCGTACTGCTCCAGGCGGGAGCGGGAGTCGGCGATGTCGAGGTTGCGCATGGTCAGCTGGCCGATGCGGTCGCCCGGGCCGAACGCCGAGTTGCCGACCCGCTCCATGGATAGCTTCTCGGGGTGGTAGCTGAGCGCGGGGCCGGTCGTGTCGAGGATGGTGTAGTCGTCGCCGCGGCGCAGGCGCAGGGTGACCTCGCCGGTGATGGCGGAGCCGACCCAGCGCTGCAGGGACTCGCGGAGCATGAGCGACTGCGGGTCCAGCCAGCGGCCCTCGTACATCAGGCGGCCGAGGCGGCGGCCCTCGTTGTGGTAGTTCGCGACGGTGTCCTCGTTGTGGATCGCGTTCAGGAGCCGCTCGTAGACGATGTGCAGCAGCGCCATGCCCGGCGCCTCGTAGATGCCGCGACTCTTCGCCTCGATGATGCGGTTCTCGATCTGGTCGGACGCGCCCAGCCCGTGACGGCCGCCGATGGCGTTCGCCTCCAGCACGAGGGCCACCGGGTCATCGAACTCGACGCCGTTGATGGCGACGGGACGCCCGGCCTCGAAGCGCACGGAAACCGTCTCCGGCGTCACCTGCACGTCGTCGCGCCACGCCGCGACCCCCATGATCGGGTCGACGATGTCGAGCCCGGCATCCAACTCCTCCAAGCGCTTCGCCTCGTGGGTGGCGCCCCAGATGTTGGCGTCCGTCGAGTACGCCTTCTCGGTCGCGTCGCGATACGGGAAGCCGCGGGCGACGAGCCACTCGCTCATCTCGGTCCGGCCGCCCAGCTCCTCCACGAACGCGGCGTCGAGCCACGGCTTGTAGATGCGGAGGCGCGGGTTGGCGATGAGGCCGTAGCGGTAGAACCGCTCGATGTCGTTGCCCTTGTAGGTCGAGCCGTCGCCCCAGATCTCGACGCCGTCATCCATCATCGCGCGCACCAGCATGACGCCGGTGACCGCGCGGCCCAGGGGAGTGGTGTTGAAGTAGGTCTTGCCGCCCGAGCGGATGTGGAACGCGCCGCACTGCAGCGCGATCAGGCCCTCTTCGACGAGCGCGCGCTTCGCATCCACGAGCCGGGCGATCTCGGCTCCGTACTCGTGGGCACGACCCGGGACGGCCGCGATGTCGGGTTCGTCGTACTGGCCGATGTCGGCGGTGTACGTGCACGGCACGGCGCCCTTCTCGCGCATCCATGCGACCGCGCAGGAGGTATCGAGCCCTCCCGAGAACGCGATTCCGACTCGTTCACCGACGGGCAGACTGCTCAATACCTTGGACACGCGCTCCAGTTTAGTGAGCGTGTCACTATGCTGCGGCCAGGGGTCGTTTCATACCGAGGGGGATGGTTGTGGCGGGAGTGAGGGCGCGCGGATTCGCGCTGGTGTGCGCGGTGGCGCTCACCGTGACGATGGCCGGATGCACGGGGGTGGATGCGGAGGCGGAGATGCCCAGGGCTTCGGCATCGCCGACGCCTTCCGCAGCCACGACTGCGACTCCTCCCCCGACTCCTACGCCGACGCCTACCCCGTCGACGGACCCGGCCGATCCGGCCACGTGGGTGATCTCGTTCGACGCGATCGGACCGCTCGTCTCGGGGGCGCCGCTGGCGGACGTTCCCGGTGAGCTCGCCGCCTTCCGGCAACTGCGCGCTCCGGACGCGGAATGCTCGGCTTTCGTGTACGTCCTGACCGGTCAATTCAATGCCAGTGTCCGCGCCGAGCGCGGAGACCCTTCCCGGGCCGCGGAGTCCACCGTCTTCTGGAAGGGGACGGCGGCGCCCGCCGCGGCCGACGTCGAGCGCTCGCCGCGCACGGCCACCGGGATCGGGATCGGCTCCTCGCTCGATCAACTGAAGGCCGCCTACCCGGAGCTCCGCGTGACGCAGGAGAGCGGCGTTCCGACCTACGGGATCACGGACGGCAGCCGCTGGATGCTCTTCCGCGATCTCTACGCGGGTGGCACCGTCACGGCCATCCAGGTGGGCACCAACACCATGATTGCCAACGAGGTCTGCTGACGGATCAGCCGCGGCCGTCGGGTGACTGGGCGGGGCACTCGCCGCCGGGCTGCGTGCGCAGCTCGAAGTGCCAAGCCTCGTTCGCGTAGACCTGGCACAGCCCCCAGGCGGAGCCGTACCGGTTGAGGTAGTCCATCGCTCCGGCGTCCGCGATGTCGACCGCTTCGCCGCGTACGTGGGCGGAGTCGCTTCCGCGCTTCACCCACTTCTCGGCCTCCTCCTCGCTGCCGTAGTCGCGCACCGCCTGCGCGAACAGGTGCTCCTGGTAGCGCTCGGATCGCCAGCCATCGGCGATGGTGATCCCGGAGCCGCTGCCTTCCTCCTGCATGGCGCGCTGCGCATCGCGGAGGGCCGACAGCAGTTCAGGGTCGAGCCGGGTCACGGCCGGGAGGTCGCTGTCGAGGGGCACTGATGAGCCGTCGGCGATGTAACCGTCGTCGTCGGACAAGCCACCGTCGCCGCCCGGCACCGCACCCGCCTGCAGGGATCCGCCTGCGCTCGCAGGCTGTGCGAGCGCTCCGCTCGTGACGGCCGAGCATCCCGACAGGGCGACGCTCAGCGCGACGGATGCGGCGGCGACGGACAGGGCTGCGCCGAGGATGCGTGACTTCGTGGAGTGCATACCCCCACGCTCGCAGTCACGAGAGGGGACGCGCGTCCATCCCCCGGCGCATCCGCATCACCCCTCCGACGGACGCGCGGCGCACGATTTGCGCCAAATGAAGGGAATGCGGTGCCGATAACCGCGACTTGGCGCAAATCTCGACGGGGCGGGAGCGGGGGTGGGCGCGGGTCAGTGCCGCCCGCCGAGGCCGGGGTGGACGCCCGTGCGGTAACCGGCAGCCGCGACCAGCCGGGTCAGGGTCTCGAGCAGCTCAGCGCGCTGGCCGGCGTCGAGCGGTGCCAGCAGCGCCTCCTCCTGCTCCGCGGCGAGCCGGTCCCCGGCGGCGAGCACCTCGCGCGCGGCCGGGGTCAGGTGGATGGCGTAGGCGCGGCGATCGTCCGGGTGCCGTCGCCGTTCGACGAGCCCGCGCTCCTCGAGGTCGTCGATCATCCCGACCATCGAGTTGCGGTGAAGCCCGAGAGCGGTGGCGAGCTCCTGCTGCGTTCGACCCTCCTGGCGGGCGAGGTGGGCCAGCACGCCGAAGCGGTTGGGGGTGATCCCGAGCGGTGCGAGTGCAGCCGTGAAGCGCTGCGCGCTCTGCAACCCGAGCTGCGACAGGAGGAAGCTGGCGCGCGCTTCGAGCGGGGCGATCTCCGGTTCCGGCATCTCAATATCGTACCGAACCGTGATTGCACGGCGATGTGATTATCACTTATCATGACGACATGAGAATCGTCATCTTCGGAGCCGGCGGACGAACCGGCACCCAGCTCGTATCCCAAGCGCTCGAACGTGGCGACGAGGTCACCGCCGTCGTGCGCCGTCCGACGAGCCTCCCCGCCGGCGCGACGGAACGCATCGTGCCCGATCTGGCCGACACGGCAGCCGTGCGTGCGGCGATCGGGGAGGCAGACGCGGTTCTCTCCGCGATCGGGCCGCGCTCGCGTGCCGATGCTCCCGTCGCCGCCCCCGCGACCCGGCACATCCTTGCGGCCGCCCCCGGTCGCATCGTCGTCATCAGCGCAGCGCCCGTGGGACCGCCCCCCGCCGACGACAGCTTCATCAGCAGGAGGATCGCCCTCCCGCTCGTCGGACGCGCACTGCGGCCGGTCTACGACGACCTCCGCGAGATGGAGGAGGCGCTCGCCGCATCCGACACCGTCTGGACCGCCCTGCGGCCGCCGATGCTGACGAACGGTCGGGCCACGGGTCGTTACCGCACGCGTGTCGGCGGCGCCGTCCCGCGCGGGTTCACCATCTCGCGCGCCGACCTCGCCGCCGCGATGCTCGAGGCGCTCGGTCGGCCTGACACGGAGCGCCGCGCGGTCGGCGTCGCCGGCTGAGCCACGGCTGAGAGGCCGTCACTCGTTGCCCGAGCCCGAGATTTGCGCCAAATCGCGGTAATGCCGCTCCGATAACCACCATTTGGCACAAATCGCGAGCTCCGAGCGCGGCACATTCGTGCCGAATTTTCGCTTTGGACCGCCCATAAGCGACATTCGGCACGAATCGGAGCGTGCGGGCTACGCAGGCGCGGCTACGGGAGGCGCGGCGTGCGCGGCGGTTCCGTGCGGCGGGCGCCGGTGGCCTCGAACGCCGCGGCCAGCGACAGGAGCGCCGAATCGTCGTAGGCCCGGCCGGCGAACGTCAGGCCGACGGGCATCCCGGTGTCGGCCATCGTTCCCATCGGAACAGTGACGGTGGGGATGCCGAGGTGCCGCGGCACGAGGTTGCCATTCGCGACCCACACGCCGTTGCGCCACCCGAGGTCGGCCGAGGCGGGGTTCACGTCCATGTCGGCCGGAGCCACGTCCGCGACGGCCGGGAAGACCACCGCGTCGAGTCCGAGCCCATCCATCCACTCCTCCAGGTCGACCCGGCGCGTCTCCTCCAGGCCGCGCAGACCGTCGGCGAGCTCCGGGATGTCGTCGAGCGTCGTGCCGGGATGCTCGCGCACCCAGGCGGGGTAGTCGGCGATGTCGTCCTCGAAGCCGTCGTAGCGGTCGGGGAGGGCGCCAGCAGGCTGGGGGAAGATGCGCGCACCGTCGACGTCGGCGAGCGTACGGAGTTCCGGATCGCCGTTCGCGGCGAGGAAGTCGTCCCACGCCCAGGCCGAGAGGTCGACGATCTCGCGACGCAGGAACTCCGGCGTCACCAGACCGCGCGTCGCGATCGTGGGGGCTCCCGGCCGGTCGCCCTCGTAGTTCGAGACCACCGGGAAGTCGACCTCGATGACGGTCGCACCCGCCGCCTCGAGGTCCCGCCGTGCCTCCTCCCAGAGGGCGATGACGGACGCGCGGGTCTCGATGCGCCGCCCGGTCGCGCCGCCGATTCCCGGATGCTCGGCCGTCCCTGCCGCGGGGTCGGCGTTGATGTACATCCGCGGGATGCCGAACCGTCGCCCGGCGAGTGAGCCGGCCTCGGCCAGCCGACGATACGACGCAGGCCGCAGCTCGGAGGCGGCGGGCAGCGGCACCCACGGCTGCGCCCGCCAGAAGTCGCCGCGGGTCTCCGTGTCGTCGGCGACGATGACGTCCAGCACTTCGAGCAGGTCGGCCATGGTGCGCGTGTGCGGCACCACCACATCCATCGTCGGCACCAGGGGCCAGTTGCCCCGCACCGAGATGATGCCCCGCGACGGCGTGTAGGCGCAGAGGGCGTTGTTGGATGCGGGAGCGCGACCCGACGACCAGGTCTCCTCACCGAGGCCGAACGCGGCGAAGCTGGCGGCCGTAGCGGTGCCGGATCCGTTGGAGGAGCCCGACCCGAACGCGGCGGTCAGGTAGTCGCCGTTGTACGGCGACTCCGCCCTCCCGTAGACCCCGCGCTGCGTCCCGCCGTTCGCCATCGGCGGCATGTTGGTGAGCCCGAGCAGGATCGCGCCGCCCGCGCGCAGCCGCTCGATCGTGAAGGCGTCCCGCTGCGCGACCAGGTGCTCGAAGGCGGGCGAGCCGGCCGCGGCCGTCAGTCCGCGCGCCAGGTAGCTGTCCTTCGCGGTGTAGGGGATGCCGTCCAGCGGCCCCAGCGTCTCCCCGCGAGCGCGCCGCTGGTCGGAGGCGCGCGCCTCCGCGAGAGCGTCGGGGTTGCGGACCACGACGGCGTTGAGCATCGGGCCCGACGCGTCGTACGCGTCGATCCGCGCAAGATACGCCCGGACCAGGTCCTCGCTCGTCGTCCGGCCGGACTCCAGCGCTCGCCGCAGGTCGGCGATGGACGCCTCGACGACGTCGAACGTCATCGTGTCGCCTCCTGCGCCTCCGGGAGGGCGGGCTGCTGCTGGGTGATGCAGTGGATGCCGCCGCCGCGCGCGAAGATCGGCCGCGAGTCGATCATCGTCACCCGTCGTCCCGGGTACACCGCCTCCAGGATCTCGGTCGCCTCGGCGTCCGCACGCTCCTCGCCGAAGCCGCACGCCACGATGCCGTCGTTGACGACCAGGTGGTTCACGTAGCTCCAGTCGACGAAGCCTTCCTCGTCGCGGAGGGTCGCCGGCGCCGGGAGGTCGACGATGTCCCAGCTGCGGCCCGCGGCATCCGTCGTCTCCGACAGCAGCGCGCGCAGGTCGCGAGAGACCGCGAAGTCGGGGTGCTCGGCATCGCGCTGCGCGTGCAGTAGCAGAGTGCCGGGCGAGGGAATGGTCGCCACGATGTCGACGTGGCCGTTGGTCCCGAAGTCGTCGTAGTCGCGGGTCAGGCCGCGGGGCAGCCAGATGGCGTGGGTCGCGCCGATGGTCCGGGCGAGCTCCGCCTCCACGCGCGCCTTGTCGGCGTACTTGTTGCGCCGGGGGTCCAACTGGACCGTCTCGGTCAGGAGCACCGTGCCCTCGCCGTCGACGTGGATGCCGCCGCCCTCGTTCACGAGGAGCGAGCTGATCAGCTCTGCGCCGGTCTGCTCGGCCACGAAGCGAGCGATCTCGGCGGACTTCTGCCACTCCGCCCACCCCGGCTCGCCCCAGCCGTTGAACGTCCAGTCGACGGCGCCGAGGACGCCGGGGCGCTCGTCGTCGACGACGAAGGTGGGGCCGAAGTCGCGCATCCAGAATTCGTCCAGCGGTGCCTCCACCTGCTCCACGTGGCTGCCGAGCATGCGTCGTGCGCGCTCGCGCTCGCTGGGGTCGACGAGCATCGTGAGCGGCTCGTACTCGGCGACGGCGTGCGCGACAGCGGTCCAGGCGGCGTACGCCTCCTCAGCGGACGCGGCGTCGTCTCCGAGGGTGAGCCCGGCTCGCGGGAACGCCATCCAGGTGCGCTCGTGGGGAGCCGTCTCGGCGGGCATGCGCCAGGTCATCGTGTCCTCCGTCGGTCGGCGACCATTTGTTGATCAAATGATCAATAGGTGTCATGAAGTTACCTATACTGGGCGAACCATGTCAAGAGCAGCCCGCCGACCGCCCGAGGAGCGCCGCGCCGAACTGGCCGCCGCGGCGCGCGATCTGGCGCTCGCCGATGGTCTCGCCGCCGTGACCCTGCGGAGCGTCGCCGCTCGCGCCGGCGTGACGCCCGCGCTCGTCGCCCACTACCATCCCGCGATGGATCAGCTCGTCGCGTCCGCCTTCACCGCTGTCGTGGGTGCCGAGCTCGCCGAGGTGCGGGCGCTGCAGCAGGAGGCAGGGAGCCCCGAACGCCGACTCTCCGCTCTGCTGAGCACCCTGCTCGACGGTTCGCGGGACGACGTGACAGTCGTCTGGGTGGAGGCCTGGGCGCTCGGCCGCCGCAATGAGGCGCTCGCCGAGGCGGTCCGGGACCAGATGGATGCGTGGCAGGCGCACATCCACGGCGTGATCGCCGACGGTGTCGCCGCCGGCGTGTTCGTCACCGACGACGCGGCGGCCGCCGCCTGGCAGCTTCTCGGGATGATCGACGGCTTGAACGCGCAGGCGCTCGTCCGCTGGCCCGCGACCACCGGTCGTGCGGCCGCGCTCGCCCGTGCCGTCGAGGGAATGCTGGGGCTGGAGGCGGGGAGGCTCGACACCACGGTGTGACGCGAGATCGTCAGGTGGCGTCTCCGCGCCGCGTGTCTCAGCTGATCCAGGCGAGCAGCTCGGCGCGGAACTCCTCCGGCTTCTCGATGTGGGCGGAGTGTCCGCAGTTCTCGAAGACCACCTCCCGTGTCTGTCCCCCAGCCGCCGCGTAGCGGTCCAGGACGGCGCGCGTCTGGGCGAGCATCGGCTGCGGGGGAGCCACGTCGGCGCCGGGCCAGCCGGGGATGATGCCCGCCGCGCCCAGCTGGTTGAGGTCGAAGAAGGAGGCGTCGCCGACGATCGCATCCACATCCCCGTGGATCCACAGGATCGGCGGCTTCACCGGCGCATCCACGATCGCGGACGTATCGAAGTAAGTGGGGGCCAGCGTGTTCAGGATGCCGCGGGTCCCCGGGCCGAAACCGGGCCAGTGCTCCGATGTGCCGGCGTCGCCGGGGTAGTTGTCGGGGCCGGTCGCGGTGGAGAGCATCGACTCCACCCAGAGGTCCTCGTACTCCGAGACGAAGCCCGGCGCCACGTACGAGGATCGGTAGACGGCCCGCGGGGAGGTCGGTGACTCCTCGCCGGTGTCACCCGCCTCCAAACGTGCGACGAAGTCCGGATTCGCGCCGCCGCCGCCCGTACCGGACGCGTCCGGATTGAGCAGGGACCCGTCCGCTGCCGTGCCTCCGAAACCGTACGGCGACACCGGCGAGACGAGGGTCAGGCTCGCGACCAGCTCCGGCCGGTCGAGCTGCAGCTGCATGACGACGCCGCCACCCAGACTCCAGCCGACGATGTGGACGGCACCCAGGCCGAGCGCGTCGGCGACCGCCGCGACATCGTCGGAGAAGTCGCGGACGCCGCGCGTCGCATCCACGGGGAGGATCTCGCTGTCACCGAAGCCGCGCAGGTCGACCGCGAACGCACGAACGCCGCCCGGGAGCGAGAGCATGAGCGGCTGCCAGAACAGCGACGACGACACGTTGCCGTGCACGAACAGTACGGTCTGGAGCGGTTCGCCGTCGGCCGGGCGCTCCAGGACGTTGCCGGTGTAGCGGTCGGTGCGGACGGTGCGGGCGTCGATGCCGGGCAGCAGCGTTCCACTCATGCGGGTGACTCCTTCGGGTCGGAAGCGGGCGGTTCAACAGCGGGCGGATCGAGCAGCGGCAACACATGCCGCAGTCCGTGGTCGGTCATCAGGATCGTGTAGTGGTTGACATCGTCGGCTTCGTGCACGCTCATCCCCGGCAGCCGTTCCTTCCACTCGGCCACGACGGTCGGCTGGTACAGCGGCGGTCCGTCGAGCAGCCCGCGCGGAGCGCGGATGAACGCGACCGGCAGGCCGAGCCCGGCGAGGGCCTCCGCGTAGCCGCCGTCGCCGTACAACTCGACCGAGTTGACCGACACGGCCTCCTCGCTGACGCTGGACCGCAGAGTCGGCGCCTCGCCGACGAGGTCGTAGGCGACGTACCTGGCGAACGTGTCGTTCCACCAGGGCCCGATTGCGGGATGCTGCCGCCAGAACTGCTCGTAATCCTCGGCGGACGCGAAGGTGCGCCGCAGCCGTTCGAGGGCGGGCCCCAGCGCCACCGCCGTCACCTGCTCGGGCGGGATGTCCCGCGGCCACGGGATGGGCAAGCCTCCGTCGACGAGCACCAGCCTGACCACCCGCTCGGGGTGGCGCTCGGCGAAACGCACCGCGACGAAGGCTCCCATCGAATGACCGGCGACGACTGCGCGCTCCACACCCAGTGCGTCGAGCATCCCGGCAAGGTCGTCCGCGAGGTCGTTGAGGGTGAAGGGGCCCGGGAGTTCGCCGCTCCGTCCGCGGCCGCGGAGGTCCGGCGCGATCACCCGGGTGTCCGGCAGCGCCGAGGCCACCAACTGCCAGGACAGGTGATTCGCGGTGATCCCGTGGAGCGCCAGGACGGGAAGCCCCGGCGCGTCCGGATTCCAGCTGCCGCCGGCGAGCTGCCCGCCGGCAACGGTCGCGGTCACAGCTGCGTAGGGGGTGCCGCTCATCGAGCGCTCCAGCCGCCGTCCATCGTGTAGCTCGCGCCCGTGACCATCCCGGAGTCCGGGCCGACCAGCCACAGCGCGAGGCTGCCCACCTCGGCGGGCTCGACCAGGCGCTTGATCGCGGCCTCGGTCAGCATGACCTTCTCGACCACCTCGTCCTCCGGGATGCCGTGCAGGCGCGCCTGGTCGGCGATCTGCTTCTCGACGAGCGGCGTTCGGACGTAGCCGGGGTTGATGCAGTTCGAGGTGACACCGTGCGGACCGCCCTCGAGTGCCGTCGTCTTCGAGAGGCCCTCAAGCGCGTGCTTGGCCGTCACATACGCGGATTTGAACTCCGAGGCGCGCAGGCCGTGGACGCTCGAGATGTTGACGATACGGCCGAAGCCGCGATCGTACATCCCGGGCAGCGCGGCGCGGATGAGGAGGAACGGAGCCTCGACCATGATCCGGAGCATGAGGGAGAAAGTCTCCGGCTCGAACTCGGGGAGGGGTCGGACGTGCTGGATTCCGGCGTTGTTGACGAGGATGTCGGTCTCCACCGAGACATCCGCGAGGGCGGCGGTGTCGGCGAGGTCGACCTCCCATGCTTCGCCCCCGAGCCGCTCCGCCACGTCGCGCGCGGCGGCGCCGTTGAGGTCGGCGATGGTGACCCGCGCCCCCGCGGCGGCGAAGGCCTCCGCGCAGGCCAGCCCGATGCCGCTGGCGCCTCCCGTGATGAGCGCCCGCCTGCCGGAGAGATCCGTCATCCTCGATGCTCCTTCCCGCCGGGCCAGCGGCCCTCGCCGCACTCTAACTCCGTGCCTGGCGCAGGCGGAAGGGTTCCGGCCTATTCGTAGTCGAGCCCGATGCGTTCCCGGATGGTGTCGAGCGTGCCCATGATCGCCACCGTCTGCGAGAGCGGCAGCCGAACGTCCTCGCCGCCTCCCGCGGCGATGAGCCGCTCGATCGCGCGGGCCTGGTACTGCATCCCACGTCCGTCGATGCGCGACTCGTACGTCTCGATGACGTGGCCCTTCGGGTCGACGACGCGAAAGCTGGTCGGCGCGTAGAACGTCGCGTCGAGCTCGACCCGGGCGTCCGTCCCGACGATGACGGCGCTGTTGTCGCCGGCGGCGTCGAGCTCGGTCGTCAGGGCCGCCTGGGCGCCGCTCTCGTAGCCCAGAAGGATGGAGGTCTGGCGGTCCACGCCCGTCGCCGTGGGGGTGGAGAGGGCGAGAACCTCGCTCGGGGCGCCGAGCACATCCCAGGCGAAGGACACCGGGTAGATGCCGAGGTCGAGCAGCGCGCCGCCGCCGAGCGACCGTTTCAGCATCCGGCCCTCCGGGTCGGGATTGGTGAGCTGGACGTGGTGCGCCACGACCGACCGCAGCTCGCCGAGGGTGCCGTCGCTGATGATCTCCTGCAGCCGCTCCATGTGGGGCAGCCAGCGCGTCCACATCGCTTCGAGTGCCACCAGGCCGCCGGCGTGGGCGGCGTCGGCGATCTGCCGGGCCTCCCGCTCGTTCATGGTGAACGGCTTCTCGACCAGCACGTGCTTGCCGGCGGCGAGGGCGAGCAGGGCGTTCGGGGCGTGCTGGGGATGCGGAGTCGCGACGTAGACGATGTCCACATCCGGATCGGCGACGAGATCCTCGTAGCTGCCGTGCGAGCGCGGGATGGCGTTGGCTGCGGCGAACCGGGCCGCCGACTCCGCCGTGCGCGAGCCGACCGCGGCGACGGTGTGGCCGTCGAGCTGCAGGTCGCGCGTCATGGCGGCCGCGATGCCGCCCGTTCCGAGGATGCCCCAGGCGGGGGAGGAGGTCGTCATGCGGTCATCGTACCGATGGGTCGGCCGGCGCTACTCGCGCAGCAGGGACCGCAGTGTCGCGATCGTGTCGGCCTCGCCCGCGTCCTTGTCGTCGCGGTAGCGCTTCACGCGCGCGAACCGCAGCGCGATCCCTCCCGGGTACCGGCTCGAGCGCTGCACGCCGTCGATCGCGATCTCCACCACGGTCGTCGGCGCGACCCACACCGTCCCGGCGGTGCGACGCACCTCGATCTCCTGGAAGTGCTCGGTCTGCCAGGCCAGCACCTTGTCGGTGAGCCCCTTGAACGTCTTGCCGACCATGACGAACCCGCCAGGCTCGCCGAAATCGCCGTCCGGATCGCGGGCGCCGAGGTGGATGTTCGAGAGCAGGCCCTGGCGTCGTCCCGACCCCCACTCCACCGCCAGCACGACGAGGTCGTAGGTGTGGACCGGCTTCACCTTGATCCAGCTCGACCCGCGACGGCCGGCGGCATACAGCGAGTCGATCGCCTTGACGACCACCCCCTCCTGACCGGCGGCGAGTGCATCCCTCGAGACGCGTTCCGCGACCTCCGGGTCGTCGGTGATCTCGCCGGGGATGCGGTGCTCGCCCGCGACCCGCTCCAGCTCCGCGAGGCGGACGGACAGCGGCTCATCGAGGAGGTCGCGTCCGTCGACGTGCAGCACATCGAAGAACCACGGGTGCAGCACGGTCTCCCGCGCGGCCTCCGCGCCAAAACGCGACATCGTCTCCTGGAACGGCCGCGGCGCGCCCTCCTCGTCGAGTGACAGTGTCTCGCCGTCGAGGATCACATCCTGGACGGGGAGCCGCCGCACCACCTCCACCACCTCCGGCAGCCGGTGGGTGATGTCGGCGAGGTTGCGGGTGAAGACCCGCACGTCGTCGCCGTGCCGGTGCACCTGGATGCGCGCGCCGTCGAGCTTGTACTCGACCGACGCCGTCCCGGTGGTGCTGAGGGCCTCGGTCGGCGTCAACGCGGACGCCGCGAGCATCGGCAGCACCGGCCGTCCGACCAGCAGGCCGACCGCCTCCAGCTCCTCCGCACTGCCGGTCAGCGCCAGCCGAGCCGTTTCGCCGAGGTCGCCCGACAGCATCGCGGCGCGGCGGACGGTCTCGCCGGGGCGTTCGGAGGCGCGGGCGATCGCATCCATCAGCACACCCTCGAGCGCGCCGGTCCGCATCTCGCCCAGCAGGACGCGGGCGACGAAGTCCTGCTCGCGGACGGTCGCCCGCTCGGTGAACTCGCGCAAGGCACGGTTGCGCTCGCCCGCGGAGCCGGAGCCCGAGAGGGCGGCGAGCCGGTCGAGAAGCGCATCCAGGTCGTCCACGGTCAGCGTCGGCTCCGCCGCCGGCTCGCCCATCGCCCCGTTCAGCCCGCGCCAGCCGACCCCGACCCGCCCCTGTCGCGCCTTGCCGACGAGGAACCCCACAGCCGGGGCGATCTCCTCCGGATCGAGGCGGCCGAGCAGCGCGGCCAGCGCATCCACCTTCGCCAGGCGGGAGCGGGTGGAGGCGACGGCCTCGGTCGTCGTGACGAGCGTGTCGAGGAGCACGACCCCATCCAACCACCGGCCTCCGACGGCGCGACCGCGGAGACGCGAGCCCGCCTAGGCTGGCGGCATGGACGCATCCGTCGCCAGCCTCTCCACCGCCTTCGACCTCATCCGCGAGCCGTGGCAGCCGCACCGGCTCGCCAGCGTCAACGACCACGACGTGAAGGTCGCGCGTCTCGCCGGCGAATTCGTCTGGCACGCGCACCCCGACAGTGACGAGCTGTTCCTCGTCGTCGAGGGGCGGCTGACCCTGCAACTGCGGGATCGCGACGTAGAACTCGGCGCGAACGACGTCTTCGTGGTTCCGGCCGGTGTGGAGCATCGTCCCCGCACCGACGGCGAGGCGCTCGTGGTCATGGTCGAGCGCGCCGGAACGGTCAACACCGGCGACAACCCGGGCGAGCGTACGACCGAAGTGCGCGAACTGCCGCGCTGAGAGCCGCTCGCGGTGTCCTCTTGTCACCAGACCTGGGGGTGCCCGCGATATCGTCGTCTCGAGCACATCACTTCGGAAGACGGGCGACGCGGGATGCCGAGACAGGAACGCGCCGAACGCACGCGGATCGCTATCCTCGATGCTGCCGCGGTGGAGTTCGACGAGCACGGCTACGAGGGCGCCCGTCTTGAGCGGATCGTGGAGCGAACGGGAGCCACCAAGGGCGCCGTCTACTTCCACTTCCGATCGAAGCTCGACATCGCGCAGGCGCTGGTCGCTGACAAGTACGGCAACTGGCCGGTGATCATCGCCGAGGTCGCGGAGTCAGGACTGCGTGGGCTTGCCGCTGCCGAGGAGCTGACGCAGAGGGTGGCTGCGGTCTTCGTTGACCAGGTACGGGTCCGCGCTGCGATGAAGCTGACGCAGACGGTGTTCCCGCCGGCACCGGATGAGAACCCCTACGACCGCTGGGTCGTGGTCATCGGCGGCCTGTTGCAGCAGGAGATCGACGACAGGCACCTCGAACGAGTGGACGCTGCCGCGCTCGCCCGGGTCGCCGTCCAGGGCTTCTTCGGCGCGTACATGATCGCGGACGAACTCGGGACGCTGGAGGGGCTTCCGTCGGATGTGGCTCGGCTCTGGCAGGCGCTCAGACCCGCGTTCGAGGCGTCGTGACACAACGGTTGCGACCAAACCGGTAAGTCCGTATGTTTTAAACCGGGGATACGGACGGCACTCGCAGCCGTCATCCGGGGGAGTGCGCCCCGTCTCGTGCGTGAGTCGGGGCGTGCCCCCGACCCGGCGTCACTTCGTCAGGTCCTCGGCGAACATCACGATGATGCCGCTCGGACCACGCACGTAGCTGAGCTTGTAGACGTCCTCGTAGGTCGCGACGCCTCGCAGCGGCGCGAACCCGTGCTTCGCGGCGATCGCGAGGGCTTCGTCGATATCGTCGACCGAGAAGGCCACGCGGTGCATCCCGATCTCGTTCGGACGCGTGGGCTCCGTCTCGATGGCGTCCGGGTGGATGTACTCGAACAGCTCGAGCTGACCGCCTCCGTCGGGCGTCTGCAGCACCGCGATCTTGGCGTGGTTCCCGTCCAGCCCGACGGCAGTATCGGCCCACTCGCCGCTGATCGTGTCACGGCCGACGACCGTGAGGCCGAGGTCGGTGAAGAAGGCGATCGTCGCTTCGATATCGCGGACGGCGATGCCGACGTTTTCCAGTTTGATGGGCATGCGTCGCATCGTATCGAGCGAACTACGCGTGAGGAGGTGTCACCCGACGCGGACGAACGTCTGCTGCCAGCCGGTCGACCCGTTCGGTGCGATGGGCGCGCGCTTCTGCTCCTGCATGCGTCCGGCGCGGTCGGTCGCGCGCACCGAGAGGGTGTGACTGCCTGCGGTGGCGTCCCAGTCCAGCGACCACTGAACCCAGGTGTCGGTGTTGACCGGGGCGGAGAGGGTCGCCTCTTTCCACTCGCCGCTGTCGATCTGCACCTCGACGCGCTGGATGCCGACGGTCTGCGCCCACGCGACCCCGGCGATCTTCGTCGGGCCGGCCGACACCGGCTTGTCGACCCGCGGAGTGTCGATGCGGCTCGACAGCTTGATCGGCGCCTTTGCGCTGTAGCCGCGCGGTGTCCAGTAGGCCTGGTCGGCGGCGAACGTCGTGACCTTCAGCTCCGTCAGCCATTTCGTCGCAGAGACGTAGCCGTAGAGGCCGGGCACGACCATCCGCACCGGGAAACCGTGCTCGAGGGGAAGCGGCTCGCCGTTCATCCCGACGGCCAGGATGGCGTCGCGCTTGGCGTCGGTCAGGGCTCCGAGCGGAGTGCCGGCGGTGAAGCCGTCGATGCTCCGGGAGAGCACCATGTCGGCTCCGGAACGCGGGCGGGCCATCGCGAGCACCGACCGTACCGGGATGCCGAGCCAGCGGGCCGAGCCGACCAGGTTGCCGCCCACTTCGTTCGAGACGCAGGTCAGGGTGACGGAGTACTCGTCGAGGCCGAGATCCAGCAGATCCTGGAAGGAGAGTTGGATGCGCTTCTCGACCATCCCATCGATCGTGAGGCGCCAGGTGGCCGGGTCGATCGACGGCACGGTGAGTGCCGTATCCACCCGGTAGAAGTCCTTGTTCGGGGTGAACAGCGGGGAGATGCCCGGGATCTTCAGGTCGGCACCGTCCGGGACGCGGACACGGGAGCCGGGGGCAGGCAGCTTCACGGCGGCCCGGATCGCGGCGATGGACGAGGTGGCGGCCGAGCCGAGCCGGGACCCGACTCCTGCGACGGCCGCTCCCAGTGCGGCGACCGACGTGAGCAGCAGGAACCGGCGGCGGTCGACGCCCGTCGCGGCAGTACCCGCCGCATCCAGGCCACCCTCGCGCCAGCGGCGCAGGCTGCTGATCAGGAGCCGCAGCATGACGGCTCCGGCGACCGCCCCGACCGCAGACGGCAAGAAGGCGAGAGGGCTCGCTGCGGCACGCGTCACCGTCGCCACGACAGCAGCGATCCCCGCCAGCGCGAACAGGGTGACGCCCACCCAGCGCCGCCACAGCTCCAGCACCCCAGCCGCCGCGGCCGCGACCAGTACCGCGAGGCCGAGAGAGGACAGCAGAAACAGCTTGTCGTTCGAGCCGAACAGGTTGATGGCGAGTTCTTTCGCCCAGCGGGGCACGATGTCGACCACGAACGAGCCGACCGCGAGGATCGGCCCGGCATCCCGGGCGACCAGCAGCGCGACCAGCTCGGCGGCGGCGAGAAAGACACCGCCGCTCACCGCACCGGCGAGCGCTGCCCAGGCGATGGTGGCGATTCTCTTCTTCACTGGCTTCTGCGCTGTCACGTCCGGTGTTCGTCGCCGAAGAGGGTGATGGATTGGTCCAATCCGATTCCGCGGCCACCCCGAACCCCTCATGACCGTCCACGGCGACGGTCTCTCGATCAGCACCATCCCTCGAAGGAGAAGAGAACAATGCGCACCTCCGCCCGTCTCGCAGCGGCCGGCCTCCTGGCCGCAGCCGCACTCGCACTCACTGCCTGCTCGTCCGGAGCCGGCACGTCGACCAGCGACTCCAAGGCCCCGATGGCCTCCTCCAGCCCGTCCGCATCGTCGTCGGCGATGGACCCGGCCGCCGACCTCGTCGGCCCCGGCTGCGCCGCCTACGCCAAGCAGGTCCCGTCGGGCTCCGGCTCTGTCTCCGGAATGGCGGAGGACCCGGTGGCGACCGCCGCCAGCAACAACCCGCTGCTGACCACCCTGGTCGCGGCCGTCTCCGGCAAGCTCAACCCGAACGTGAACCTCGTTGACACGCTCAACGGCGGCCAGTTCACGGTCTTCGCGCCGGTGGATGACGCCTTCAAGAAGATCGACCCGGCGACCATCGAGACGCTGAAGACCGACGCAGGCGCCGCAACCCTGACCTCGGTCCTCACGTACCACGTCGTCCCCGGCCAGGTCTCGCCCAAGGACATCGTCGGCACCCACAAGACGGTCGAAGGCTCTGACGTGACCGTCAGCGCCGCTTCTCGCGTCCCTGCCCCTGCCCCCCGCCATCGCTTCCTCGCTTAATCCGCTCCCGCCGCGCGTGTCGTCGGATTAAGTGAGGAAGCGACTGTGGGGGAGGGTCAGAAGAAGTCGGAGAGGGCGTCGGTGAGGCGGGCGCGGGCGGTCTCGTCGTCGATGGTGGCGGAGTTGTCGCCGGGCTGCGAGCCGTAGTCACCGAACTGGCCGTGGTTCATGCCGTCGATCTCGACCAGGCGGGCATCAGGGGGGAGGAGGTGGCGGGCGGCGGCGATCTTGTCGGGCGTGCTGAGGCCGTCGCGACCCCCCGCTATCGAAAGCACCCGCAGGTCACTGTCGCTGAGGTCGTTCGCGCAGTATGAGCCGAAGAGGACGAGTCCCTTCACAGCGGGGTCGTCGGCGAGTTGGCACGCTCGCACCCCGCCGAGGGAGTGGCCGCCGACGTACCAGTCGGTCACGTCGGGAGCGTGCGCCGTGAACGTCGACAGCGGACGCTGGTCGAAGAACGCCAGGTTGAGAGTCGGTTTGGTGATGACGACTGTGAGCCCCGTCTCCTCGACGGCACCGGACAGCTTGTAGAGGTACGCGTACGGATCGACGAGCGCTCCCGGCACGAAGACGAGACCCGTTCCGGACGCCTCGCCGCTCGGAGCCAGGACGACGGAGTCGCCGGCGTCATGGATGGTCACCGCGGGATCGCGCCACGCCTCCAGGGCGGCGCTGCGGTCGCCCATCATCGGCGTGGACGCCCAGGCCAGGAAGCCGACGACGACCAGCGCGAGCACTCCGAGCACCGTGATGACAGTGTTCCGGATGCGGTGGCGACGCCGTCGGGGCCCGCCCCCTCTGGGCTGCTCCGCGGCCGTGCTGGTCACTCCTCTTCGTCGACCGGCTTGAGGTCGCCCGGTCGACGCTGCAGGTCGGCGCGGATGCCGTCGAGCACCGCGCGCACGGACACCTGCTTCGCCTCGGTGTCGATAATGTTCGCCGGTACGGTCACCGTCAGACCGGACTGGTAGTAGGCCCGGATGCGGAACCCTCCGGACCAGGATGCCTCGGACGCGTTGTCGGCCTCGCTGCCGCCCGAGAGCTCGAACCGCAGCAGTCCCGCGCGGCTCTCCACGCGGGTGACGACCTGGGCACCGGGGGTGCCATCGTCGATGACTTCGCTGGCCACGACGACGTGATCGGTGAAGATGCCGACGCGCAGGGTCACGGTGGACAGCCCGGTGGCGACCGCGGCCCCGAGATAGATGATCCGCTGGTCGCCGACGGCGAGTTCGAGCTGGCGGATGAGCACCGGGTACCACGCCGGCTCAGGGCGGAGCAGGTCTTCGAGGCCGCGCTCCGCGTCGAGAAGCGTGCGGAGCTGATCCTGGATTGCGACCGGGTGGGTCATCGGCGTCCCCTTCGTTCTGTGAGCGCCAAGCTGGCCCAGCATATCGCTAGCCAGGCTAGAAGACCGAACCGCCGTTTCCCCTCAATGTTCTCGCAAGCGGGGGCGGCGCGGGGGAAGGGACCCGATCTGAGACGTCTTCACTGATGGTCGTCGGTCGCGTTTCGCCTCATCAAGACGGCCTTATAGAAACAGAACAGCAGAGCAGACCACAACGGCGTTGCCTGCACGAGGCTGAGAAACAGGAACACAGCGGTTGTTCCAACCAGGTCGCTGTAGAGGTTCCCGACGTTGGCCTCGAAAACGGCCGCACTCACAGCGGAACCGACCAACGCTGCCGAGATGCCGACGAGGGAGCCGCACGCAGCCGCGACCCAGTAGCTACGCGCGTCGACGACCCTCGTGAGCACGACGGCGCCCGCATAGAAGACGATCGAAAACACCCACCAGTAAGGCCAGAGCAGCGGGTCCAACCCATGGCCCAGAGCATCAATTGCGGGCATGCCCTGGGCCATGGTCCTCGCCAGGAAAGTGACGAGACAGGATCCCAGCAGGAGGATTATTGCGACTGGCAGAGCCAGGAGAGCACGGTTCTTGGCCAGAGGAGTCGCCACCACCTGAGGCTAACGGCTATACGACACCGTCGCCGAGAATGCTCGAGCGGCGGCGGTGCTCAGTTCACTCAGTGCCGCGGATCCGAGCGACCCGGGGCCCCTGCGGCCAGCGCGAGCGTCTGCTGCAGCGCCGTGTACTCCGGCTTCGGCTGCAGGTTCTCGTCGTAGATGGTCGCCGCACCCTCGCCCGGGAATACGCCGGGCACCCACGAGTACGCGTCGCCGAATCCCCACACGGTGTAGGACAGGCACGCTCGCACGGCCAGGCAGGCCTGCAGCGTGGAGGTGTACCCCGCCACCTGTGCGTTCTGCTCCACCGGAGTCACGGGGAGTGTCGTGCGGACATCCACCTCGGTCTCGGCGACCTTCAGGCCGAGGTCGGCGAAGCGCTGCAGGTTGTTCTGCAGATCCGGCAGTGGGTACTGGGTGTCGAGGTGCGTCTGGAAGCCCACGCCGTCGATCGGGACGCCCTTCGCCTTCAGATCCTTCACGAGCTGATAGACCGCGTTGCTCTTCGGGCCGGTGTACTCGATGTTGTAGTCGTTGTAGAACAGCAGCGCCTTCGGATCGGCCTGGTGCGCCCAGCGGAACGCATCGGCGATGTAGTCCGGGCCGAGCTTCTGCAGCCAGATGGTGTCGCGCAGGGTTCCGTCATCGTTGAACGCCTCGTTGACGACGTCCCACTGCCACACCTTGCCTTTGAAGTGGGTGACCTCGTCGATGACGTGCTTCTTGAGGATCGCCCGCAGCTGGTCGGCGCTCATCGACGGCGCAGCCGCAGTGAGCCAGGCCGGGAGCTGGTTGTGCCAGACGAGCGTGTGGCCGCGCACCAGCTGCCCGTTCTGCTGGGCGAACGCGACGAGCCGGTCCGCTTGTCCCCAGTCGTAGGTGCCCTGCGTGGGCTCGACCACCTCCCACTTCATCACGTTCTCGGGCGTTACCGAGGAGAACTGGGTCGCTGCGATCGCCCGGTAGGGACTGTTCGAGGCGAGCTGGTCGGTGTCGATGGCGGTGCCCACGCGCAGCCCGACCTGGGAGGCGAGCTGGCGGAGGGTCCCGGCTGCGGCCGGCGTGTGGTGGTCGGGGGCGGCGGGAGGGGCGGCGAATGCCGCACCCTGGGCGAACAGGACTGCTCCGGCCCCGATCACCGCAGTGGTGATGAGACCGACTCGTAGACGTCGTGACACGCTGATACTCCTTTGTAAGCGTCGGACGGATATGTTGCGTGTCCCAGCAAAAGCGTCACCCGTTCGGGTGTCAAAAGTTTTGGAAAAGTGATCTTCGCTCGGGGAATGCCTGCGCGTCGTCGGTTATATAGTTGACGCATATAAACAACCGCATCTCCACGTACTCGCGCGCACTCTGACAAGGACTTCCGTGGCCCGCTCCGGCATCTTCACCAAAGACCACCCGCACTACCGCTGGGTGGCGCTCTCCAACACCACCCTCGGCATGCTGATGGCGACGATCAACTCGTCCATCGTTATCATCTCTCTGCCCGCCATCTTCACCGGCGTGAAGCTCAACCCGCTCGAGCCGGGCAACGTGTCCTACCTGCTCTGGATGCTGATGGGCTACATGCTCGTCACCGCGGTATTGGTCGTGATGTTCGGCCGGATGGGCGACCAGTTCGGCCGCGTCAGGATCTACAACCTCGGGTTCGTGATCTTCACCCTGGCGGCCATCGCGCTCTGCCTCGACCCGTTCAGCGGCGGGCCCGGCGCGATGTGGTTGATCGTCTTCCGCTTCGTCCAGGGCGTCGGCGGTGCGATGCTGTTCGCCAACTCGACGGCGATCCTGACGGACGCGTTCCCGGCCAACAAGCGCGGCTTCGCCCTCGGCCTCAACCAGGTCGCGGCGATCGCCGGAAGCTTCATCGGCCTCATCCTCGGCGGCGTGCTCGCCGAGATCGACTGGCGCGCGGTGTTCTTCGTCTCGGTGCCGTTCGGGGTGATCGGCACCATCTGGTCCATCAAGTCGCTGCATGAAGTCGGCCAGAAGAATCCCGGCCGGATCGACTGGCTCGGCAACGCCACCTTCGGCATCGGCCTGATCGCCCTGCTCACCGGCATCACCTACGGCATCCAGCCCTACGGCGGTTCGAGTCAGGGATGGGGCAACCCGTGGGTCCTCGGGTCGATCATCGGCGGGATTCTGCTGCTCGTCGCCTTCGTCTTCGTCGAGCTGAAGGTGCCGGCGCCGATGTTCGACATGCGGCTGTTCCGCATCCGGGCGTTCTCCTCCGGAATCTTCGCCGGGTTCTTGGCCGCAATCGGTCGAGGTGGGCTGCAGTTCATGCTGATCATCTGGCTGCAGGGGATCTGGCTGCCGCTGCACGGGTACAGCTACGAGGCGACCCCGCTGTGGGCCGGCATCTACATGCTGCCGATCACCATCGGCTTCCTCATCGCCGGTCCGATCTCGGGTGCGCTCTCCGACCGGTACGGCTCGCGGGGGTTCGCGACCGTCGGCCTCCTGCTCGTGGCGGCGACCTTCGTGGGGCTGCTGCTCATTCCCGTGAACTTCGAATACTGGCAGTTCGCGCTGCTGACCGGCCTGAACGGTATCGGCTCGGGACTCTTCTCGTCGCCGAACCGGACGGCCATCATGAACAGCGTGCCGGCGAATGAACGCGGGGCCGCCTCCGGGATGGCCGGCGTCGCCCTGAACGCCGGAAGCTCGCTCTCGATCGGCATCTTCTTCTCCCTGATGATCGCCGGGCTCTCGGTGGCTCTGCCCAGCGCTTTGACGAACGGACTGACCTCCCATGGCGTCCCGGCGGCCGTCGCAACGCAGGTGGGCAACACCCCGCCGGTCGGCTCGCTGTTCGCCGCGTTCCTGGGCTACAACCCCATCCAGAGCCTGCTCGGACCGACCGGCATCCTCACCGCGCCGCACGTCGACGGGGCCACCCTGACGGGCAAGGAGTTCTTCCCGCAGCTCATCTCCGGGCCCTTCCACGACGGTCTCGTCGTCGTCTTCATCGCCGCCGCCGTCATGAGCGTCATCGGCGCTATCGCCTCTTTCCTCGGCGGAGGCAAGTATGTTCATGAGGAGGCCGCCGCGCCCGAGCGGCAGGCGGCCACCGAGGAAGGCGAGGAAGTCGGTGCCCACAGCGCATGAAGCTGACGATCGGCCGGCGGCCGGACGCGACGACGAAGGCGTCGACGAGGTGTCCGGCCGTCTGGCCCTGGCCGTCGGGCGGCTGAACCGCCGCATCCGCTCCTCCACCGGAGGACTCAGCCACGGGCAGCTCTCCGCCCTGTCGACGATCGTCCGGAACGGTCCGCTGCGCCCCAGCGAGCTCGCCGCCATCGAGGTGGCGGCCGCACCGACCATCACGCGGATCGTCGCCGAGCTGGAAACCCGCGGGCTCGTGGAACGCACACCGGACCCGCAGGACCGCCGGTCCCTGTTCGTCACCGGAACAGAAGCCGGGAAGGCCCTGCTGCTGGAGGCCCGCTCCGACCGGGCCCGCGCGGTCGCCGACGTGCTCGGCGAGCTGAGTCCGGAGCAGGTGGACGCGCTCCGTGCCGCCATCCCCGCCCTGGAGCAGGCGGCGCAGGTCGTTCCGCCCACCGCCCACTGACCGCCCTTCGCCGAGTGGTGACAACACGTCGCAACTCGGCTGCGATTGGGACATCGACTCGCATCTCGCGGCTCCGCGCATCCGGGTGCCTCAGCTGACGGCGAGGAGCGCGGCGGCGACGATCGCGAGGACGAGGCCGGCCCACTGCACCGGCGCCACACGCTCGCGCAGCACGACGGCGGCGAGCAGCACGGTGCCCGCCGGGTAGAGCGCGGTCAGCACCGAGACGGTCGTGAGGTCGCCGAGTCGCAGCGCGATCAGGAGGAGGAGGTTGGCCGTCGCATCCAGCAGACCTCCGCCTGAGGCGATCCGGACCCCGCGGGTCTCGAGCCGCATGCCGCTCCGCGCGCTTTCCGTGAGCCCAGCCGCCGGCCCGCGTCCCGCGTCCACCGGCACGCGTGACCGCGCACGCACGACGACGATCGCCACGACGGTCCACATCATGGCCGCATTGGTGAGGCGGTTGGCGATCAGCGGGACGACGCCGGAATCATCCGGAGTCTGGTCGAGGATGATGAGGAACACCCCGATCATCGCGCCCGCGGCCACCGCCATCACGAGCGCGCGAGTCTGCGGACGCACGGCTCCCTTCTCGGGCACGAAACCGACCAGCACCACCGCGACCAGGGCGAGACCCAGCGCGAAGTACCCGATCGGCTCGAACCGGTCGCCGCCTACGAGCCCCCAGGTCACCGGCACCAGTGCCGATACCAGCGCGGTCAGCGGCGAGAGGATGCTCATCGGCCCGATCGCGAGACAGGCGTAGAGGAGGGCGACGGCCACCGCTCCCGCCAGTCCGGAGAGCGCACCCCAGCCCAGCGCGGCGGCAGACCAGGTGCCGCCGACCAGCGGAAGCGCGATCAGGAGCAGTACGAGCCCCGCGACGGCGCCGACCGCGGTGGTCCGGAGCGGCCCGATCCGGCGCGCGGCCAGGCCCCCGAGGAAGTCGGCGGACCCGTAGACGAAGGCGCCGAGCAGCCCCAGGATGGCTGAGCCCATCAGCTCCCGGCCAGACGGTACGTGTGCAGGACGGCGCCCGATGCGAAGCGGTCGAGCTCGGCGAGTTCGAACGTCCACTTCTCTCGGTCGTCCGGGAAGATCCGCAAGCCGCCGCCCACCATCACCGGGTAGGTGAGGAGCCGCAGCTCGTCCACCAGCCCCCACACCAGCAGCGAGCGAGCGAGGGATGCGCTGCCGGCGACGAGGATCGGCCCCCCGTCGCTCTCCTTCAGCGCCGAGATGCCCGCGCGGACCGGCTGGTCGACTGGTGTGGCGTTCCAGGTGAGTTCGGCGGGTCGGGAGGTGACGACGTGTTTCGGCATGGCGTTCATCTTCTCGGCGAAGACGCCCTCGCGCGGTGGCCAGGCGTCGGCGAACTGCTCGTAGGTGCGCCTCCCCAGCAGGAGCGACTCGGCCTCCTGCACCTCCCGCAGCTTGAACGCGCGGAGGTCATCGGTGCTGAAGGGCATCGTCCAGCCGGAGTGAGGATGCGTGGGTTCGCCGCCGGGAGCCTCCACGACCCCGTCGAGGGTCATGAACTCGGTCACGATCAGGCGGCGCATGTGGGCGATGGTACCCGAGCGCGGGTGTGGATGAGGGGTTCTCCACAGATCCGCGACGGCCGGAACGTCGTCGGCGGCCGCCGTTACGATCGAGGTATGAGCTCCGCCACCGACTGGGTCCCCGACGACAGGGACGCGCCTCCTCTCGACGAGGAGCCGCCTCCCGAGTTCGACGACCCGTACGCACGGGCGGGTCGGGTGGCCGCGCCCGTCGCCGCGCCCGTCGCTGCGCCCGTCGTTCGGGCGACCCCGGCGCGGTTCCAGACGGCTCAGGATGCGCTGCGCACGGTGTTCGGCTACGACACGTTCCGTGGGCAGCAGCAGGAGATCATCGAACGCGTGGCCGGCGGCGGAGATGCCGTCGTCCTGATGCCCACCGGCGGCGGCAAGAGCCTGTGCTACCAGATCCCCTCCCTGTTACGAGAGGGGACGGGGGTGGTCGTCTCGCCACTCATCGCCCTCATGCAAGACCAGGTAGATGCGCTGAAGGCGGTCGGCGTTCGCGCGGCGTTCCTGAATTCCACGCAGGATGCGTCGGCGCGGTCCGCGGTCGAGCGCGCGTACCTCGGCGGTGAGCTCGACGTCCTCTACGTCGCTCCCGAACGGCTGTCGTCCGAGTCGACCAAGCGCTTCCTCGAGCGCGGGAAGGTCGCTCTCTTCGCCATCGATGAGGCGCACTGCGTCTCGCAGTGGGGGCACGACTTCCGTCCCGACTACCTGGCGCTCTCCGAGCTGGCCGATCGCTGGCCGGATGTTCCACGCATCGCCCTGACTGCAACGGCGACCGAGGCGACCCATCGCGAGCTCACGACACGCCTCAAGCTGGAGGGTGCGGAGCACTACGTCTCCGACTTCGACCGGCCCAACATCCAGTACCGGATCGTCCCGAAGGCCGAACCGCGAAAGCAGCTGCTCGACTTCATCACACGGGAGCATCCCGGCGACGCCGGAATCGTCTACGCCCTGTCCCGCAACTCGGTGGAGAAGACGGCCGAGTTCCTCTCATCGCGCGGGCTGACGGCTCTGCCGTACCACGCGGGCCTCGAAGCCGGCCAGCGAGCCGCGACGCAGGCGCGCTTCCTTCGCGAGGAGGGCGTCATCGTCGTCGCCACCATCGCGTTCGGCATGGGGATCGACAAGCCCGACGTCCGATTCGTGGCGCACATCGACCTCCCGAAATCGGTCGAGGGGTACTACCAGGAGACGGGCCGCGCTGGCCGAGACGGACTCCCGTCGACAGCATGGCTCGCCTACGGCCTTCAAGACGTCGTGCAGCAGCGCCGGATGATCGACGACTCCCCGGGCGACCTCGCGCACCGCAGGCGGCTGACCCAGCACCTCGACGCGATGCTGGCTCTGTGCGAGACGGTCCAGTGCCGCCGAGTCAATCTGCTCGCCTACTTCGGGCAGTCGTCCGGACCCTGCGGCAACTGCGACACCTGCCTGACGCCGCCCGAGAGCTGGGACGGCACGGTTCCGGCGCAGAAGCTCCTCTCGACGGTGGTACGACTGAAGCGCGAGCGCAACCAGCGCTTCGGAGCGAGTCACCTGATCGACATCCTGCGCGGCAAGCGGACGGCGCGCGTCGAGCAGTACGGTCACGACCAGCTGTCCACGTGGTCGATCGGAGACGACCTGAGCGAAAGCCAGTGGCGCGGCGTCGCCCGGCAGCTGATCGCGCAGGAGCTGCTCAAGCCGGAAGGCGAGTACGGCGTCCTGACGATCACACCGGCGAGCACCGAGGTGCTCTCCGGAGGCAGGCAGGTGGTCCTGCGGACCGAACCCGATCGTCCCGAACGCTCGACACGGTCGTCTCGCAGCGTCGCCTCGGGCGACCTCGCGGCGCAGGACGAACCGCTGTTCGGCGCGCTCCGCGCCTGGCGCGCCGAGGCGGCACGGGAGCAGTCGGTGCCCGCCTACATCGTCTTCTCCGACGCGACGCTGCGGGCAGTGGCCGCGGCTCGTCCCGGCTCGCTCGCCGACCTCGACGGCATCCCCGGAATCGGTGCCAAGAAGCGGGAGGCATACGGGGAGGCCCTGCTCTCGGTGGTTGCGTCCGTTTCAGACTGAGGGTTCGAGCGGTTCGAAAGCGCAGAGGGCCCGGCCGCGCGGCGGCCGGGCCCTCTGTCTACGCCAGGGTCAGGCGGAGCGGCGGCGGATGCCGCGAGCCAGCAGCAACCCGCCGCCGGTCGCCCCGAGCAGCAGCGCGGCGCCCAGCGGAAGAGTCACATCGGAGCCGGTCGATGCCAATCCGGCAGCGCCACCGTTCACCGCAACCGCTGCGGCGGTCACCGTGATCGCAACGGACGCCGTCGCTCCCGACGACTGCCCCCGCAGCACGATCGTGTGAGCGCCGGCGGGGGTCGTCGCCGGGATGGTGACCGTTGCCGAGACCGCACCGGTCGGTCCAGCCGTCACGACGGCGAGCAGCACAGGATCGGAGTGCAGCCACACCTCCACCTTCTCGCCAGCAGCGAAGCCGCTGGCCGAGACCGTGACCGCGCCGCCCGGCGCGACCGACCCCGTGGAGACCGTCACCGCAGGTGCGGCGGGCGTCCCGCCGCCGTTTCCGCCACTACCCCCGTTGCCCCCGTTTCCGCCGTTGCCCCCGTTCCCGCCGTCGCCGCCACCCGGCAGCACCGTGCACGCCACGGTCCCCTGCCGCAGCGCGTTGCCCCCGTCGTTCGTGTCGTCGGACCAGATCGCCGGCTTGAGCCCGTCCACGCACTCCGCCTGGGGAGCGACGGCGAAGCCCTCATTGTTGTAGTCCGGCATCCCGGCGGGCCGCGAGAACGTCTGGGCCACCTGGAACGACCCCGCAGACGTCCCCGACGGCGAGACCGTCAGCAGCTCGTGCTGCCCGTGACAGGTGTCGTCACAGACCGCCCAGATCGCCTGGCGCTCGACGTCGAACTGCAGCTCCATGACTCCCGGCATCCCTGTCGAGATGGTCGCCACCCGGGCGAAGGCTCCGGAGGTGCTGAGCGCGTAGGCGTACACGGATCCGTTCGCCTCGAGCCCGGTGAAGAACAGGCCGTCGCCGTGACCCGGGTACACCGCCGGGTCGTACGCGAGGCCGGTCTTCTCGTCCTTGAACCCGTGCTGCGTCAGATAGCTGTCGGGCACCCAGGTGACCGCCTCGAGGCCGAGGTTCGGCCCGACGACGGGGAGATCGGCCGTGACGTTCCAGTCGGCCGTCGCGGTGAGCGAGGTGCCCGCCTGCGCCGGGTCGAAGCGGAGGACGGCGGGACGGCTGACCGTGTTGGCCGCATTGTTGCGTTCGGTGGAGACGTAGATGCCGCCGTCCGGGCCGGCGCCGGTGATCGTCACGCCCTCCGAGTCCGGGTCGCCCGTTCCGTCCGTGTAGTGCAGCGCCTTGCCGTTCGCCCAGCCGTTGGCGGTGTCCGGCGTCCAGACGGTTCCGTTCCAGAGCAGGCGGTACAGCGTCCCCGGCCCGTTCTTGACGGCCCACAGCACACCGGGCGCGGCGGTCCCGGAGGCCTGGTAGTACAGCCCGCTCATGTTGCCGCCGAGCACGTTCGCGGCGTCGACGGTGCGGACGTCGGTCCCACCCGGCCACGCGGCGAGCACGACGTCGCCGGGGCACGCGTTCGGCCCGTTCTTCGTCGGCGCGCTCGTCGTAGCGAAGGCGCCGGTGCCGTTCGGGCAGCGTCCGTACGTGGTGGTCGCGTGGGCGGTCCAGGCGTACGAGTCGACGAGGGTAGAGCCGTCCGGCGCGAACAGCCGCGCCTGGTCGGCGCTGCCCAGGCCGAAGAACGCCGACACGTCCGCCGTGTAGTAGCCGCCCGGCGCCACCGAGGTGCCGGTCGGGATGACGAACGCGTCCGCGTCCTTGTCGTCGCGCAGGATGTAACCCCCGAGGTCGGCCGGGGCCGTCCCGTTGTTGATGAGCTCGATCCAGTCGGAGGTGTCGCCGTCCGATTCGACCTCGTTGATCTTGACCTGCACGGGCGGCGTGCTGCAGTCGTTCGCCGCGCCCTGCGTCGAGGTGGTGGTGTTGCGGAACGCCCCCGTCCCGTCAGGGCAGCGGCCGTACGTGACGGCGGCGTGCGCCGTCCAGCTGTAGGTGTCGACGAGCGTGTGCGCGGGGTCGTACAGGCGAGCGGAGTCTGCGCCGCCGAGGCCGAAGCCAAGCGTCGCGTCGTCGATGACGAAGTAACCGCCCGCGGCGACGACCGACCCTGACGGGAGCGGCACGGCGGTGTGGGTGTCGTCGTTGTCGAGCACGGACCAGCCGCTGAGGTCGACGTCGTCGACACCGGTGTTCTTCAGCTCGACCCAATCGGGGCCGCCGTTCGGCGCGCTCGACTCGACCTCGTTGATGACGACCGACGGGGCGGTCGCGGCTGTCGCCGGTGCGGCCGCCGCGAGGGCGGCCGTGGCGCAGAGCCCGGCGGCCGCGATGACGGCCAGGCCTTTCCAGTGCGTGCGCACGCGTGTTCTCCTTGACGTTCGGGTGGATGCGCGGGCCGGTCCAGGCGGGCGCCGGCGCGCTGAGAGGATGCTCAGCCGAAGCCTCGGGCAGCCGGGCGAACACCGGTTGAACGGCAGTCGACGCTCCGGTGTCCTCCCGGAAAGCCGGCCGCGCAGCATCCACTCGCCGGAACCCCTTGCGGCGGCGGCCCGGGGGCGTATCGTCCGTCGTTCCACCGGGCGATCAGGGAATCTTTTCGTCGCGCCCGGCGTTATGACATTGAACGATTACCGAGGCGACCTCGGAGGAGGAACGAACTAGATGGCACGAATGATCGAGGAGCTCGAGGACGAGACCGGCGCCGTCGTCAAGTACAAGCGCCACGCGAACGGCCGGGGACTCGTTTCCCCGTCGGCGCGAGTGGCCGAGTCGGCGTACATCGAGCCGACGGCCTACGTGGAGGCGGATGCGCGCGTCGGGATGGATGCGTACGTCGGTGCGGGCAGCTGGATCGACAAGGGCGCGACGGTGGGTGACCGTACCTTCGTCGGCGCGAACGTCCACATTGGCGCGGGATGCGTCGTGGGCTCCGGCGTGAAGATCGGCAGTGGCGCGAAGATCGGCGACAACGCGATGGTCGGCAACGGTGCACGCGTCGAGCGCGATGCGCAGCTCGCGGCCGGGACCGTCGTCGAACTGAAGGGCGCCGCCGCGGCCCGCGCCGCGCTGACCCTCCCGCTCCGGGCCCCGCGCTCCCAGCAGCAGCCGCGCGACCTCCGCACCCGCCGGGCTCCCCGCCGCGCGGCCTGACCAGGCCGTTCGGCGGCTTGTGCGTGGTGTGATGCGGGGGACCACCGCGTTTGGAGGTTTCCGCAAACGCAGGGGGAGACGTAGCGACCGGGGTTTGTAGGCGGCGCACCGACGGTTTCCGCTCCCGGGGCGGCAGCCGTAGCGTGGCGGCACCCCACGATTTTCTGAAGGAGAGGTCATGGTCGACACTGCCGAACGCGTCCCGAACGCGACCCCCGCATCCAGCACCACCGCGACGACGACGCCCGCCGTCCCCGAGCCCGCCCCGATCGGCGTCACGCCGCACGTCGACGTCGAAGCGCTGGGTCGCCAACTGCTGGGTGACTGGGCGGAAGCGCGGCTGGCCTCGCGTGAGCTCTCGTCCCGTCCTGAGATGCAGAAGCAGGAGGGGCTCTCGGTCGCCGACCATCGCAAGCGCGTCTTCGAGCAGCTCAAGCTGCTGGTCGAGAACGGCCAGGTGCACCGCGCCTTCCCGAAGTCGGTCGGCGGCCAGGAGGACAACGGCGGCAACATCGCTGCGTTCGAGGAGCTCGTGGCGGCGGACCCGTCCGTCCAGATCAAGTCGGGCGTGCAGTGGGGCCTGTTCGGCTCGGCCGTGATGCACCTCGGCACCGAGCACCACCACGAGAAGTACCTGCCCGCGATCATGTCGCTCGACGTGCCCGGCGCCTTCGCCATGACGGAGACCGGACACGGTTCGGATGTCGCCAGCGTCGGCACCACCGCGACCTACGACCCGGAGACGCAGGAGTTCGTCATCGACACCCCGTTCCGGGGCGCGTGGAAGGACTACCTCGGCAACGCGGCAGTGGATGCCACCGCCGCGGTCGTGTTCGCGCAGCTCATCACGCAGAACGTCAACCACGGCGTGCACGCCTTCTACGTGCCGATCCGGGATGCGAACGGCGACTTCCTGCCGGGCATCGGCGGCGAGGACGACGGCCAGAAGGGCGGACTGAACGGCATCGACAACGGCCGGCTGCACTTCACCGGGGTCCGCATCCCGCGCACCGACCTGCTGAACCGCTACGGCGACGTCGCGGAGGACGGCACCTACAGCTCGCCCATCCAGAGCCCCGGCCGCCGGTTCTTCACCATGCTCGGCACGCTCGTGCAGGGCCGCGTCTCGCTCGACGGTTCGGCCGTCATCGCGTCGAAGATCGGCCTCAAGATCGCAATCACGTACGCGGACCAGCGCCGCCAGTTCACGGCGGGCAGCGACTCCGACGAGGAGGTCATCCTCGACTACCAGCGCCACCAGCGCCGGCTGCTCCCGCGCCTGGCGACGACGTACGCGGCGAGCTTCGCGCACGAGGTCTTCCTGCGGAAGTTCGACGACGTCTTCAGCGGCGCCCACGACACGGACACCGACCGCCAAGACCTGGAGACCATCGCGGCGGCGCTCAAGCCGCTCAGCACCTGGCATGCGCTCGACACTCTGCAGGAGGCGCGCGAGGCCTGCGGCGGGGCCGGCTTCCTCACGGAGAACCGGCTCACCTCGCTGCGGCAGGACCTGGACATCTGGGTCACCTTCGAGGGTGACAACAATGTCCTGCTGCAGCTGGTCGCCAAGCGACTGCTCACCGACTACAGCCGCAAGTTCGCGAAGGCGGACGCCGGCGCGCTCGCCCGGTACGTCGTCACCCAGGCGGCGGGGAAGGCATACCACGGGTCCGGTCTGCGGAGCGTCGCGCAGACGGTCCGCGACTTCGGCTCGACGGCCCGCGCGGTCAACTGGCTGCAGGAGCCGACGACACAGCGGGAGCTGCTGACGGCCCGCGTCGAGACGATGATCGCCCAGATCGCCGGCAAGCTGCGCCCCGCATCCAAACTCGGCAAGAAGGCGGCCGCCGACCTCTTCAACTCGCAGCAGAACGCGCTCATCGAGGCGGCCCGCGCCCACGGCGAGCTGCTGCAGTGGGAGGCGTTCACGGATGCGCTCGAGCAGGCTCCGGACGAGGGGACCAAGCAGGTGCTCACCTGGTTGCGCGACCTGTTCGGCTTCTGCCTGATCGAGAAGCACCTGGCCTGGTACCTGATGAACGGCCGCCTGTCGCCGCAGCGAGCCCAGGCCGTCGAGGCGTACATCGACCGGCTGCTCACGCGCATCCGCCCGCACGCCGTCGACCTGGTGGATGCGTTCGGGTACGGTCCCGAACTGGTCCGGGCGAAGATCGCGTCGGGCGCGGAGGCCGAGCGCCAGGCCGAGGCCCGCGCCTACTACGCGGAGCACCGTGCCGCGGGCACGCTCCCCGCCCAGGAGAAGTCTCAGAAGAAGCGCTGACCCGCGCGAGATTTGCGCCAAGTCGCGGTTATGGCGCCGCTATAACCGCGATTTGGCGCAAATCGTTCGTGCGTGCGCATAACGACCCTTCGGGGCGACAAACGTGGCCCGTTGCCTTCGCGACGATTCGGCACGAATTGTCGTTATGGGGCGCGCATAGCGGCAATTCGGCACGAAACTCGGGTGGTGGGGGCGGCGTGGGGCGGCGCTAGAGGAGGCCGAGGGAGCGGACGGCGTCGCGCTCGGCGACCAGCTCCGCGACGGATGCGTCGATCCGCTCGCGGGAGAACGCGTCGATCGCGAGGTCGGGCACGATCCTCCACTCGCCGTCCGCCGACCGGACGGGGAACGACGACACCAGGCCCTCGGGCACGCCGTACGAGCCGTCCGAGACCACGGCGGCGCTCGTCCAGCGGTCGGCGGTGCCGTTCACCCAGTCGTGCACGTGGTCGATGGCGGCGCTCGCCGCGGAGGCGGCGGACGAGGAACCCCGCACCTCGATGATCTCGGCTCCGCGTTTGGCGACGCGAGGGATGTAGTCGTCCGCCAGCCAGCGCTCATCGACCAGTTCGGTCGCCGGCCGCCCGTCGACCGTCGCATGGGTGAGGTCCGGGTACTGGCTCGCCGAGTGGTTGCCCCACACGATGACGCCGTCGATGGACCGCACCCGCACGCGCAGGTGCCGGGCCAGCTGAGCGACCGCGCGGTTGTGGTCGAGCCGGGTCATGGCCGTGAACCGCTCGCGCGGAACGTCGGGCGCGTGCGCGCTCGCGATGAGCGCGTTCGTGTTGGCCGGGTTGCCGACGACCAGGGTGCGAACGTCGTCCGCGGCGCCGGCGTTGATGGCCTCGCCCTGCGGGCCGAAGATCGCGCCGTTCGCTTCGAGCAGGTCGCTCCGCTCCATCCCGGGTCCGCGCGGCCGGGCACCGAGGAGCAGCGCGACGTTCACGCCGTCGAACGCGGCACGCGCATCGTCGGTCACCTGGAGGCCGTGAAGCAGCGGGAAGGCGCCGTCCTCCAGTTCGAGCGCGGTCCCCTCGGCCGAGCGCACCCCGGCAGGGATCTCGAGCAGCCGGAGCCGCACGGGCGTGTCCCGCCCGAGCAGCTGCCCGGAGGCGATGCGGAACAGCAGCGCGTAGCCGATCTGCCCGCCCGCCCCGGTCACGGTGACGGTCACGGGAGTGGGGGAGGCGCTCACGCTGCCGAGCCTAGACCGGGTCTGCTGCCGCAGCGCAACCCCCCGAGTCGTGGCCGCGTCCTCGGCGTACCGTGCGACCTATGACGTTCGATCCGAATGCCGACATCAGTGGCGGCAAGGTGCGCCGCCGCGGCCGTACGACCGGGATCGCCGCCGGTGGCGTGGGCCTCGGCGCGGTCGCCATCTTCCTCATCTCGCAACTTCTCGGGGTCGACCTGACGGGCCTGACGGGCGGCGATACGGGAGGCGGCACGCAGCAGGTGGGCACGGGCGACGCCCTCGTCGACTGCAAGACCGGTGCCGACGCGAATGCCAGCGTGGACTGCCGGATGAAGGGCGCCGCCGCGTCCCTGGAGCAGTACTGGTCGCAGGAGCTGCCCGAGCTCGGCGGCTCGTACTCGTCCCCCCAGTTCATCCTCTTCACCGACCAGACGAGCACGGGATGCGGCGGTGCGACGAGCGCGGTCGGCCCGTTCTACTGCCCGCCCGACCGCACCCTCTACGTCGACACCGGCTTCTACGACGAGCTGCGGACCCGCTTCGGCTCGAGCGGTGGCCCGCTGGCGGAGATGTATGTCGTCGCGCACGAGTGGGGCCATCACATCCAGAACATCGCCGGGATCATGGATCAGCACACCAGCCGCGAGACCGGTCCGGCCTCCGACAGCGTGCGGACGGAGCTGCAGGCGGACTGCTTCGCCGGCAGCTGGGCGGGTGCCGCTTCCACGACGAAGGACGCGAAGGGCCACACCTTCCTGGAACCGATCACCGACGAGCAGATCGCGGATGCGCTCAGCGCGGCCGCGGCGGTCGGCGACGACCGCATCCAGCAGGCCTCGACCGGCCGCGTCGACCCGGAGGGATGGACGCACGGCTCGGCCGAGGAACGCCAGCGCTGGTTCACGACCGGCTACCGCCAGGGCGCGTCCGCCTGCGACACGTTCTCGGTGCCCGCGTCGCGCCTCTGAGCTGTCCCGCCTCCGGCCGGTAGCCTCACCCCATGCGCAGCCTGTACCCGGAGATCGAGCCCTACGACAGCGGCATGCTCGAGGTCGGCGACGACCAGCAGCTCTACTGGGAGGTCAGCGGGAACCCCGAGGGCAAGCCCGTCGTCTTCCTCCACGGCGGACCGGGAGGAGGGACCACCCCGGCGCACCGGCGCCTGTTCGACCCGGAGCGGTACCGCATCGTCCTCTTCGACCAGCGGATGTGCGGCCGGAGCCTCCCGCACGCCAGCGAGCCGGAGGCCGACCTGGCGGTGAACACGACCTGGGATCTCGTGGCGGACATCGAGCGTCTGCGCGAGCACCTCGGTGTGGAGCGGTGGCAGGTGTTCGGCGGCTCGTGGGGGAGCACGCTCGCACTCGCCTACGCCGAGACGCATCCGGACCGGGTGACCGAACTGGTGCTGCGCGGGATCTTCACTCTGCGGGCCCAGGAGCTCGACTGGTTCTACGAGGGCGGAGCCGCCGCACTGTTCCCCGACCTGTGGGAGGGGTTCCTGGAGCCGGTCCCTGAGGCCGAGCGGTCGCACCTGATGCGGGCGTACCAGCGGCTGCTGTCCGACCCCGACCCTGCGGTGCACCGGCCGGCGGCGGTCGCCTGGTCACGGTGGGAGTCGTCGACCATCACGCTGCTCCCGCGTCCGGAGTTGGTGGAGACCTTCACGGAAGCGGCCTACGCCGTCGCCTTCGCGCGCATCGAGAACCACTTCTTCGTCAACGGCGGCTGGTTCGAGGAGGGCCAGCTGATCCGCGACGCTCCGGCGTTGGCCGGCATCCCGACCGTCATCGTGCAGGGCCGGTACGACGTGTGCACGCCGCCGATGACGGCGTGGGACCTGCACCGCGCGCTGCCGGAGGCCGAACTGCGGATGGTCACGGATGCGGGCCACGCGTTCGACGAGCCGGGCATCCTGGATGCGCTGATCGAGACGACGGACCGGTTCGCCGAGGAGTCAGCCGGCTAGCGCCGCGAGCGCCTTCCGCAGTTGCGTCGACGACGTGGTCATCGTGTACGGGAAGTACACGACCTCGACACCGACCGCCGCGAACTCGCGCTCGAGTCGCAGGCCTTTCTCGGTGCCGCGCCAGTCGTCGCCCTTGAAGAACACGTCGAAGTGCAGCTCCCGCCACATGTCGAGCTTGTCGGGTACCGTCTCGGGCACCGCCTCGTCGACGTAGCCGATGCTGCGGACGATCGCGAGCCGTTCCGCCAGCGGGATCACCGGGCTGATGCCTTTGGTGAGCTCGAGCATCTCGTCGGACACCACGCCCGCGATCAGGTAGTCGCACTGGCTCTTGGCGTGCTTCAGGATGTTCAGGTGTCCGATGTGGAACAGATCGAACGCCCCTGCGGCGTAGCCGACACGTCGGGTCACGGGCTTCCCTTTCGTTCGCGGGTTCAATAGGCACCGACCGGGTGGGTCAGCACTCGGATCGTGCGCCAGATGATCATCAGGTCACCGAGCAGCGACCAGTTCTCGACGTAGTACAGGTCGAGCCGCACGCTCTCCTCCCAGGAGAGGTCCGAGCGGCCGTTGACCTGCCACATGCCCGTCAGGCCCGGCTTGATGAAGAGGCGACGGCGCACGTGGTTCTCGTATCCCCGCACCTCCCGCGGCAGCGGCGGCCGGGGGCCCACCACGCTCATGTCGCCGAGGAAGATGTTGGCGATCTGCGGCAGCTCGTCGAGCGAGAACTTGCGGAGAACTCCGCCGAGTCGGGTCACGCGGGGGTCGTTCTTCATCTTGAACAGCACGCCGTTGCCTTCGCTCTGCTGCTCGAGGGAGGCGAGGCGGGCTTCCGCGTCGACGACCATGGAACGGAACTTGTACATCCGGAAGGTCTCGCCGTTCCGGCCGACCCGCTCCTGGCTGAAGAAGACCGGGCCGCCGTCGTCGAGCTTGATGAGAAGGGCGATGATCGCGAAGAGCGGCGCGAGCAGGACGAGAGCTACACCCGAGGCCACGAAGTCGAACGCTCGCTTGAGGATGTGCTTGCCGCCTTCGAACTGCGGGATGTCGACCTGGATGAGCGGCAGGCCTTCGACCGGGCGGAAACGGATCCGCGGTCCCGCCACGTCGGTGAGAGGGGAAGCCAGGACGAGGTTCGTCGCGGTGCCCTCGAGCTTCCAGGACAGCTGCCGCACGTAGTCGCCGCCGCCCAGCGCCCGGCCGGCGACGATCACCGTGTCCGCACCGAGCCGGGCTGCGGCGCTCGCGACGCCGTCGAGGTCGGAGACCACCGGTACCTCGCGGGAGCTGGAGGTGATCTTCCGCTCGAGGGCCGCCTGCTTCTTCGGACCCTTCCGTTTTCCGGTGTCGAGCGAGACGCCCACGATGTTGTACGCGGCGCCCGATGCCTGCTGGATCTGCCGGACGATGTAGTCGACTTCGCGGTGGGTGCCGACGACGAGGGCGCGGGAGAGGTAGTGATCGAAGGCGCGCTGGTGGATGAGCCACTGCCTCCACAGCCAGCGCGAGAACAGCACCGCGACCATGCCGACGGGAAGGGCCAGCACGAAGTAGCCGCGGGCGATCTCCACCTTGCCGACGAGGAAGGCGATGGCGAGGAGGCCGAACGTGAGGGCCGTGGCGCTCACGACCCGCTTGTATTCCTGGACGCCGACGCCCACCACGCGCGGGTCGCGGGTTCGGTAGGCGGAGAGGGTGAACAGCCACGCGGCGGAGATGAGGAGCGACAGCGTCAGGTAGTCGGCCGGGAAGCCGGCCACCTGCGGGGTCGCCTGATCGAAGCCGAAGCGGACGAAGATCGCGCCGATCGTCGACGCCAGGATGATCGCGGTGTCGGTGACGAGCAGGCGCGTCCGGTACTGCCGGGCCCACACCCGCTCGGAGGACAACGGTCGGATCGGGGTCTCGCGGGCACCGATCAGCGAAACTCGGGGCTTGATGACGGTCATTCGTGCGTCCTCCTCGCGCGGGTGACCGAACGACGGCCAGTGCACCGAGGCGTTCGTGAGGTCTCACGGATCGCCGGACGCATTCGGGTCTGCATTCGGGGGCAAGCGGTATGACAAGCGGTATGAAGAGACTCGATATAACTGAATCTTCCTCATCAATTCATAAAGATGAGGTTACCTCGTTTGTAGAGGGGATGGGCTACCCCGTTTTTGGGGGGCACGCAAATCAGGAGACGACCGGCGCGGGCTTCAACGCGATCGTGTGCCCCGCAGCGGCGCACGCCTTCTGTACCTGAGAGTTCGCCGAGTCGTACGCGGAGCGATACTTCGATCCAGGCTCGACGATCCGAAGCGCATTGTCGGGCAGATCGGCCACTGCGGACGTCATCGCCGACTTCACTTCGCCTGTCGCTGTGCGTGATGCCTTCTGCAGTTCCGAGTGCAGATCCGACCGAAGGGACGCGAGGTGTGCGCTCGAGGTCGACGCGGACTGCTCGGCAGTGGCCCACGCGTCTGTCGCGGTAGACCAGCCCGTGCACGCCGTCGCGTTCGGGTCGGGCTGCGAGGTGCAGCCCGTCGCGACCAGCAGCACGGCTGCGGCGGTGGCGACCCACGCGATTCGAGTGATCCTCATTTTTAAATGATAGGTCGGGTCTAAGCTGACGCGCATCCCTCATACGGGGGACACGGCACGATGCACCTGCATGAACTTGACCCCGGCGACTTCGTAGACTTAGCGTGGTCGCAGTTCAAGTCCCCCATAAAGGGGGCAAACCCCCGCATTGGACAGCATCTATGACACACCCCGGTAAGCACCGCTCTGTGCCCCGAACCACCCCATCCACCCCTACCGCCAGCCGTCGTGCCCGACGACGCATCGCTGGCATTGCCGCAGGCGTCGCCGCAGCGCTCATCGCTGCCGTGGCCGTCCCGGTCACAGCGTCTGCCCTCACGGCCGGCTCCGACACGGCGACACTTGCAGCCTCGCAGGCCAGCTGGGTCACCACCCGGCAGCCCGCAAGCACCCACGACAAGCTCCCGTACCTCAGCGCCACCCGTACCGCGGACCGCACTCTGGTGAAGTTCCCGACCGCGTCGCTCCCCGACGGCAAGAAGGTCGTCGCAGCCACCATGACCGTCCGTGTGACCAACACGGCCGCGTCGACCGGCGGTTTCCAGGTGTACCCGACCAGCACCGCCTGGTCGGCGTCCACCCTGACGCAGAACAACAAGCCGGTCCCCTCGGCGAGCACGGTGAACACCAAGCTCGCTCAGGCCCGGAAGGGCGCCACGGTCAGCATCCCGCTGAACGTCTCCGCGGTCTCGACGACCTCGGACGCCGCGTTCGAGCTGGCTTACTCGCAGCCGTACGTGGGCACCACGTTCACGTCGCCGACCCTCTCCCTCACGCTGGGAGACGCCGGCACCCCCACGACGCCGCCGGCGACCCAGACGCCCACGCCGACCCCGACCGGGTCCGGTGAGCCGTCCGCGCCGACGAAGCCGACCCCGCCGCCGACCACCACACCCACGCAGCCGGCACCTCCCGCGACCGGGCCCAACCCGCCCGTGACGCAGCCGACCGCGACCGGAATCGGTGGAGCGTTCCCGATCCCCGCTGCGGGCTCGTCCGCGAAGAAGGTCTTCGCGCACTACTTCCCGCCGTACCCGGTGTCGATCGACAACAGCAACCCCGTCTCCGACTACTACGCGAACAACTACCTCAACCCGAATGGTGAGGGTGGTAAGCACATCGCCTACGGCGGTCTGCTCCGCGACCGTCCGATCGGCCGCGCGCCGCTCGGCGGCGACTGGAGGACCACGGATCTTCAGACCGAGGTCAACCAGGCCGCGGACGCCGGCATCGACGGCTTCACCGTCGACGTCATGAGCTGGTCCGGCCAGAACTGGGACACCACCGTGCGTCTCATGCAGGCCGCCCAGAACGCGAAGCGCAACTTCACCGTCACGCCGAACGTTGACGCCAGCTCCGGCGCGGTCAACGCGTCGCCCACGGCTGTCGCTGCCTCTCTCGCCAAGCTGTACTCGTACTCGTCGGCCTACCGGCTGAGCGACGGACGTTACCTTCTGAGCTCCTTCGCGGCGGAAGACATGGCACCGTCCTGGTGGTCCAGCGTCATCTCGACGCTCAAGAACTCCTACGGCATCAATGTCGCCTTCGTGGCGGTGCTCCAGAACGCGAGCCAGCAGAACATGGCTGCCTTCGCACCGATCAGCTACGGCCTCAGCAACTGGGGCGCCCGCACCGCGGCCAGCATGAAGAACACCCCCAACCTCGCAGCCAGTGCTCACGCGCTCGGTGTGAAGTGGATGCAGCCGGTCGCCATGCAGGACTCGCGACCGAACGGTGGCAAGTACGCGGAGGCGAACAACACCGAGCTGCTCCGGGCGTCCTGGCAGAAGGCCATCGGCGACGGTGCGGATCTGGTGCAGATCGCGACCTGGAACGACTACAGCGAGAACACCGCCGTCGCTCCGTCCGCGAACCACGGCGTCACCTTCCTCGACGTCTCGGCGTACTACCTCGCGCAGTTCAAGACGGGGTCGGCACCGGCCATCCAGAAGGACTCGCTGTACGTGACGCACCGTGACCAGTTCACGACCTCGAAGCCGGCTATCGGCCGGATCGAGACGCCGAACCTGGACGGCACCGGCACTCCGCCTCGCGACACCGTGGAGGTGCTGACGATGCTCACCGCACCGGCCACCCTGACGGTGAAGGTCGGCGGCACCACCAAGACCGTGGATGTCCCCGCCGGCGTCACGTCGACCGTCGTCCCGCTCGCTGCGGGCACCGTGTCGGCGTCCGCCACCCGGGGCGGCCAGACGATCCTCTCGGGAACGTCGCCCTACACGGTGACGAACACTCCGCAGGTCAACGACTTCGAGTACTTCGGATTCGCGGTCGTAGCCAAGTAGTCACACCCAGCACCACCACCCGTCCCGCGCGGCGCAGGCGATCAGATGATCGAACCGATGCCGCGCGGGACGAGTGCGTCCGCCACCGTGTAGAGGGCCGGTCGCATCTGCTCCGCGGAGCGCCGGTAGGCGTCAGGGGCGAATCCCCAGGGGTCGGCGACGTCGTCACCGCTGCCGCCGGGGCCGACGGTCCCCCGCGCCGCGACGCACCGCTCGATGAGAGTCTTCAGCCGCGTCTTCGCCGACTGCTCCGCCCGGTGTCTGCCCGACGCCGTGGCGACGGGCAGCAGCCGGCTGAACTGCAGGAGGGTGAAGGTGCGCCCCAGGGCCCGCGGATCGAGCAGTACGACCTGCTTGCGATGTGCGCGTTCCGCAGTGAGCACGATGTCTGCGTCGGCGACCATGGCGGCCGTGAGCTGCCGCGTCGCGTAACCGTCGACATCCAGTCCGTCGGCCCTCAGCAGGGCCGCCATGTGCGGCGCGACACCCGAGTCGGGAACAGCGTGGGTGCCGGCTGACGCGACGACGATGTCATCGACGCCCGCCGCCGCGAGTGCCGCGGTCAGGGTGAACTGCATGTACGGCGAGCGGCAGATGTTCCCCGTGCAGACCACGAGGATGTTCGCCGGCTCAGAGCCGGGCGTCGGCATCGCTCCGCTCGCGGCTGTCCCGCTTGCGGCCCCGGTCCGTTGCCGTGGCCTTGACGTCGTCGGCTTCGGGCTCAGGAGCACTGGCGGCGTAGATCCGCTGGTACTTGGTCTCCGCTTCGGCGGAGGTCCGGTTGGCGATCACGCCGAGGAGGGGGACTCCGGCCGAATCGAGCATCTGCAGCGAGCGGCGGAACTCGCGCACCTGGACCTTGCCCGAGCCGGCGACCATGATCGCACCCTCGAAGTACCGGGCGATGATGGCCGCGTCGGTGACCGGGAGCAGCGGCGGGCAGTCGACGATGACAGTGTCGAACCGATTGCTGAGAACGACGAACAGCTCCTCGGCCGCGAGCGACCCGAGCATCTCGCTCGGGTTCGGCGGGAGCTGCCCGGACAGCATGACCTGCAGGCCGTCCGGTCCCCACGTCTGGAGCGCCTCATCCACGGTCGCGTCGCCGGCGAGCACGCTCGTCACTCCGACGCTGTCTTCGAGGTCGAGGTACGGGCCGAGCGACGGGCGTCTCAGGTCTGCTTCGACCAGGCAGACCGAGCTGCCGGACGCGGCGAGGACGGCGGCCAGGTTCGCCGCCACGATGCTCTTGCCCTCGCCCGGGATCGACGAGGTGATGACGAAGACCTTGCGGTCCTTGCCCGCCTGCAGGAAGCGCAGGTTCGTCCGGACCTGGCGGAACTCCTCGGCACGCTTGGAGTAGTTGGCGCCCTGGAGCAGGACGGGGCTGTCGGCGATCGTCTTGTCTTCGACGATCGATCCCAGGATGGTGACGTCGGCGATCTGACTGATCTGGTCGGAGCTGCGGATCTTCGCTCCGACGAGCTCGCGCACGACGATCCCGGCGACGGCGACGACGAGGCCCAGCAGTCCGCCGAGGATGATCGACACCAGGGCGTTGGGCGACGACTGCGCGCGGGGGACGTTGGCCTGCTGCACCGTTTCCAGCGTCACCGGCAGAGTGCCGTCGCTGCGGCGTGGTGTGAGGTTGGCGACGACGTTGCTCAGGCTCGCGCTCACGGCGTTCGCGATGGCGGCGGCGCGCGACGGCGACGTGTCGTCGACGGAGACGCTGATCAGCGACGTGTTGAGCGGAACCGACACGGAGATCTGCGACGTCAGCGCGCCCGGGGTGGTGCGCAGGCCGAGGGTCGAGATGACGGGGTCGAGGACCGAGTTGCGCGTCGCGATGAGCGCGAAGTTGCGGGCCTGCGCCTGTGAATAGCTGTTGCCCTGGGCGAGATCGGTCGTGCTGTCGCTGCCGAGCGCCGAGACCAGGATCTCTGACTCTGCCGTGTACTTCGGCGTCGCGAGCAGCGCGTACGCTGCCCCGCCGAGAAGTCCGACCTCGATGGCGGCCACGATGATCATCCAGCGTGTGAGAAGCAGCTTCGCGAAGCGTCGACCGTCCATCTAGTGCCCTTCTGAGAAGCGTCTCCGCATTATAGTGTGCGATTATTTGAGGATGCGCTCGCTCGCCCGCCTCTCCGTCGCCCGGATCCTGGGCCTCGTCGGCATCGGCTGCCTGACGGTGGCGACGATCGCGTTGTCCGCTTTCGCCGTCCAGTCCGCCCACAGCGCCCCGCGTGAGACGTCGAGCTGGCCGGTCCTGCAGGCGGTCAACAACCAGCCGGTGGCGGTCTTCCTCGGCGGCAGCGAGTCGGTGGCGACGCTCGGCCACGCATCCTGGCCGACCCTGGTCTCGCAGGCCAGAGGATGGCAGCAGGTCAACCTCTCGCACTCGGCGACCGGCTACACGGTCGCGGGCACGTGCGGCTCGCAACCCTGCCCCGACTTCCTCGAGTCCGTTCCACAGATCGTCGCCCTGAATCCGCAGATCGTCGTCGTCGCCGGCGGATGGGCGGAGACCGCTGACAAGACCGACGTCAGCGTCCAGGTCGCCCAGACGTTCCAGACCCTGCACCAGGGGCTGCCGCACGCGACCATCATCGCGGTCGGCCCCGCCTCGGCTGATGCCCAGCCCTCGGAGGAGCTCCAGAACACCGATGCGGCCGTGAAGACCGCCGCGACGTCGCTCGGGTTGACCTACGTCAGCCTGCTCGACCCCCCGACCCTCAACCAGAGCATGTTCACCGACGGCAAGCTGAGCGACTCCGGCCAGGCGGCCATCGCCGCCCGCATCGCCGCGGCCGTCAAGTGACGGCCGGGTTCCCCCTGCGCCGGGAGAACCGGCTGACGACCCACCACGACCACCACTCCGCGTCCACGAAGACTCTCGGCTTCGTCGTCCTCGCAGCGATCCTGGCCGGTGCGATCCCGGCCCTGCTGGCCGTCGATGTCCCGGATGTCGGTCGCAGCACCGGGTGGATGCTGACGATCGCCATTGCGGTCTGGTCCGGTATCCGGCTCTCCTACGCGATCGTCCGCGGCGACGCCCAGCTGTTCGATTTCTTCTTCTGGCTCTTCGCCTACATCTTCATGGGGCTCGCGCCGACCGTGCAGATGCGGAGCGGGCTGCTGTCGACGACCACCCCGGGGATGAATCCCGACCTCGACGTCCCGACGGCCACGATCGTCTGGGCCGGCCTGCTCAGTTATGAGTTCGGGCGGGTGCTCGCCGTCCTGCGTGAGCGCTCGCTCCGCATCCATCCCCACGCCGCGCCCACCGCGGAGCGCGCTGCGCGGCCGGTTACGGGCATCGACCGCAGCCGGACGCTGCTGCTCCTGGTGGTCGGCGTGCTGTTCGCCGCGTACTTCGTGCAGAAGATCGGCGTCAGCACGCTGCTGAGCAGCCGTGACACGGCGTTCGCCGCGCGGCAGGCGGCCTGGACAGATCCGGCCACGCGCTCGATCATGTACGCGCTGTCGATCTACCCCCTGCTCGTCGGGGTCGGTGCCATGGCGGTGCTGCGTCGCAGCACGACCCAGCACCGCCGCCTCTACCTCCTCATCATCTTCGCTGCGGCCGCGCTCCTGCTGATCGTCGTCAATCCGGTGAGCAGCGCCCGGTACAGCATGGGCACCGTGTGGTTCGCCCTCCTGGTCTACGCCGGGGCCATGCTCACCAAACGTCGGCGACGGATCACGATGGTCGGGGCGATCGCCGGGCTCATCTTCGTGTTCCCGCTCGCCGACGCGTTCCGGAGGACGACGGTCGACGTGACGTGGGACGGCTTCTTCGGCGAGTACAAGGGGAGTCCGGACTACGACGCGTTCTGGCAGATCGCGAACGCATACTCGTTCGTGCACGATGGGCTCGTCGTGCCCGGGCAGCAGGCACTGGGGATGCTGTTCTTCTGGGTGCCTCGCGCGATCTGGGCGAACAAGCCGATCGACACCGGCATCCTGCTGGCGAACTACCGCGGCTACCCCTTCACCAACCTCTCGGCCCCGCTGTGGGCGGAGAGCCTGGTGAATGGCGGAGTGATCGTGCTGCTGGCCGTCTTCGTCGTCGCCGGGTTCGCCCTCCGCCGCTTCGACACCCGGCTCATCCCCGCCTTCGCGGAGAACGGCCTCTGGGCGATCGTCGGCGCGATCTTCCCCGTCTACATGCTGATCCTGCTCCGTGGATCGCTCCTGCAGGCGTCGGGGACGGTCGCGATCGCGATCGCCTGCATCCTCTTCGTCGCCAAACGGAGCCGCGCGCCCGTCAGGGGGACGAAAGCGGATCGGCGTCTTGTGGCGCAGCTTCCGGCTGCCCGTCCACTGCTCGCCGATAGATCGCCTGAAGATCGTGCGCAATCGCCTGCATCGAGAACCGCTCCCGGGCGACCTCACGAGCTCGACGCCCCTGGTCGGCACGAAGCGCCGGATCCGCCAGAAGTCGTCTGATCGCCGCGGTGAGCGCTTCGATGGAGTCGTCGACGACGATGCCGCAGCCGGTCTCGGCGATGATCGGCGCGAGACCGCAGGTGTCCGTCACGACGACCGGGAGTCCGGCGGCCATCGCCTCCAGGACGCTCATCGGGTACGGTTCGTCGACCGCGGGCAGCACGTAGATCGCGGCGCGCGAGAGTCGCTCGCCGGTCCGGTCGGGGTCGAGAGCTCCCTCCCAGGCCACATCCGCGGCCGACTCCCGGATGCGACGTGAGACCTCTTCGGCGCGGCCTTCGTCGGGGCCGACGAGGCGGAAGGTCGCCTTCGGGAACTCGGCGCCCAGCGTGTCCGCCGCCGCCACGAACGTCTCCGGACGTTTGCGTGGCGCGAGGCGGGCGAGGTAGAGCACCTCGAGTCCCTGGGGCGGTGCGGCCTCGGCGGCCGACGGGACACCGTTTCGCAATTCGGACAGCGCGATCCCGTCGCCCGCCACGGCGCGCAGCCCCGCGCGCTCGACCGGGGTCAGGTACAGCACGGCGGCGGCATCGCGCAGTACGCGCCGGGTGGCGACGGCGTCGAGCGGCCGGGCGAGCGGGTTGCGGGAGGGATCGATCATGCCGTGCGTCTGGAGCACGTACGGGATCTTCGCCCGCCGGGCGGCCATTGCAGCGGGCACCGTCACGAGGTCGCGGGCGAGGTGCACGTGCACCACGTCCGCGGAGCGGGCGGCGCTGCGCACCCAGCGGCTCAGGCCGGGTGCGGCCAGGCCGGCGAATCCAACGCCGGGAAGCAGGGTGCGGGCCGGGACGAGATGGGCCGGGATGCCTTCCAGCGCTTTCGGCGCTTCCGGAAAGCCACGAAAACTCCCGGCGATGGTGACATCGTGGCCGAGTTCGGTCAGCGCCCGGGCCTGGTTGACGGCGACCCGGACCGGCCCGCCGTACTCTCCCGTCGGGCTGACCAGGGTGACGATCGAGAGGATGCGCACTCTCAGGCCTCGTCCATCGTCGTCGCAGCGCTGCGCGGGCGGCGGCCGTTGGCGGGCGCGCCGGCCGGTGCGGTCACGATGCCGTCATCGGGGACGTCGCTCACGACGAGGGCAGTGGCCCCCACCACAGCGTTGCGGCCGATGGTGCAACCGCGCAGCACGGTCGCGCGGGCGGCCACCCACGCGCCGTCGCGGACGACGATGGGTGCGTTGTCGAATTCGAAGGTCGGAGAGCGGCGGTCGTGACTGCCTGTGCACAGCAGCACGTCCTGAGAGATGCAGACGTCGTGCCCGAGGGTGACCGGCTCCAGGTTCAGGATCCACGCGCCTTCGCCGATCCAGCAGTCGTCGCCCACCGTGAGCTTCCACGGCCAGTGGATCTTCACCCCGTGCCGGATGAGAACGCCCGAGCCGATGGTGGCGCCGAACGAGCGGAGGATGGCGGTCCGCAGCGGCACCGGACACCACCAGCGGATGACGATCAGCCCGGATACGAGGAGCCACATCGCCTGGACCGCCGGGTTGCGACCTTTGTCGTATCCCGCTCCGGTGAAACCCGCGAGTCGGCGCGTCGGAAACTGAGACATTTTCTCAGTGTACGCAGACGTGGTTAGACTCCCACTCAACCCGGGAGGAAAACCGATGGCTCATCATGCTCAGGTGGCTGCAGCGGATGCTCGCGTGGCCTGGGTTTCGGGTGCGTACGGCTATAACGGCGATCTCATCTACTTCCGGGACATCTTCGCGGAGTTCGCGCGCCGGTTCCCGTCGGGCATCGTGCCCGTCGACCGCTCCTTCCCGGTGGGCCGCTACCCGGAACTCCCGCTCCGGCCGATCCTCGCGTTCATCCGCCTGAAGCGATCCCGGCGCCGGGTGGGTGATGTGGAGTACCTCGGCGTGTACCGGGTGCCGACTCTGGGCGCCATCGTCCGGTTGCTGCGGACCGGGGCGCACGCCCACATCCTGATCGAATTCAGCCCGACCTCGCTGGCCGGATTCGTCGCCGCGCGGATCGCCCGGCGACGGACGATCCTCCTGCTCGAGTCGGACCCCGCTTTCCGCGGGGCTCCCGGCGGCCGGCTCAGCCTCATGGTGAAACGCTTCGTAGCGCGCCGCGCCGACGCCATCGTGGTGAGCAACCGCTTGGGCGAGCGTTTTCTCCGGAAGACGCTGGGCGTGGAGCACGACCGCGTCGTGGTGGGGCCCTACCTCACGTCCGCCCCTGCGGCGCCGACCGGGGAGCCGGCTCCCACGCCGGGCCCGGCCCGCATCCTGTTCCTGAACTCGGTCACGAAGCGCAAGGGGATCGGGCTGCTCGTCGAGGCCCTCTCCGACCTGCCTGCGGAGCTCGCCGACGCCTGGACGCTCGACATCGTCGGGTCGGGCGATGAGCTGGAACCGCTGCGCGAACGGGTGAAGAGCCTCGGCCTGGACGCGCGGGTGCGATTCCACGGCCGGGTCGCCTACGCGGACACCGGCCGTTTCTACACCGACTCGGACCTCGTGGTCTGCCCGACCCTCGCGGACTACCGCTCTCTCAACGGGTTCGAGGCGGTCAACGCAGGGAAACCGGTCCTGATCTCCACCTACGACGGCGCACACGAGGAGATCGTCGCGGTCGCTCCCGCAGCCACGGTCATCGACCCGCGCGACCACGAGGCGTTGACGGCGGCACTCGCGGCTGCACTCGACCTCGCCGCGCTCGCGGTCGCTCAGCGTGCCGCCGCGCAGGTGCCGCCGGATTTCACGGTCGATCGCGTCGGTGAGAACCTCGCGCGGGCCGTGACGATCGCCCTCAGCCGTCGATGAAGCGGCTCTGGAGGCGCGTCGCCTCGATCGCGGGACGACCGCTCGTACTCTCGCAGGTCCTGACGAGCGCCTCCGGCGCGATCGCCACGATCTTCGCGGCCGCGTTCATGCACCCGGATGCGTTCACGCAGTTCGCCCTGCTGAACCTGGTAGCGATCACGCTGGTCGGGCTGGTGCGGTCCTTCCTGTTCCAGCCGGCGCTGATCCAGTTCCGTCACGACAAGGACGCGCACACCCGGTTCGCGCTGAGCGGCTCCGGTGCCGTCGTGTCCGGTGTCGTCCTCGGCGGGTCGGCCGTCGCTCTCGGGATCGACACGTGGTGGCTGGTGGCGCTGCTCATCCTCAGCGGCCTGTTCCCCATCCTGCAGGACTGGCTGCGCTACCGTGCCATGGCCGCCGACCGGAGGTGGGATGTCGCGCTCGCGGACGGGCTGCGCCTGCTCTTCGTTCTCGCCTCACCTGTCCTGCTGATCGCGACGCGGGACCCGGCGGTCTACCAGGCATATCTCGGTCTGTCGCTCGCCGTGCCCGTCCTCGTCATGCTGATCCGGTTGCCGAGGCCGGCGCGGTTCACGCCCCTCCGGGTGTACATCCGCCCCGCAGGCCTCCAGTTGGCGGACTTCGCCATCGGCCAGTTCAACTCCACCCTGCCGCTCCTCGTGCTGGGTGCTCTGGGGGCGTCGACTCTGATCGGCGGTGTCCGTTTCGCGCAGACGCTCCTCGGTCCGCTGAACCTGGTATTCGCGGCAAGCACCACGAACCTCATCGCGGACGGCGCCACGCGCGGCACCTACGCGAGCACCGAGGACCTGATCCGCAACGGGACGCGTCTGGCGCGGGTCATCGGGCTGGTCGCCGTGGTGGGCGTCGTCATCCTCACCGCCGCGGTCGCGCTCAGCGGGTTCCAGCTGCACGGCGTCGCCAACGACGAGCTGGTCACCGGCCTCGCCCTGGTCGGTGCCGCCACCCTGAGCTCCGGGTGGGCCGGCATCCACGCCATCGTCATGCGGCTGATGGGGTACCAGGCGGTCGTGACGGTCGGTCGCGCCGTCCTCGTCTTCGTCAGCCTCAGCGCCTTTACGATCGGCTACCTGCTGGGCGGCGTGGATGCGAGCCTCGCCGCGGGTTTCGTGGCGGCGGCGGTCGCTGCTCCGCTGGCCTTCATCGTCCCGGCGACGGTGCTGTACCGGCGCCATCGGAGGGGCGACCTCGTGGAGCTCGGGCCGCGGCGTGCGCAGGAAGTGCAGGAGGAGGTCGAGTTGTCCGAGGAGGACACCCCGGTCAGGGGTTTGCCGGACGACTCAGCTCCCGGAACCATTTGACGAGCAGCAGCAGCGCGATGATCACGTTCGCGGCGAACAGCAGCGTGTAGACGACGATGAAGAGCGGCGGCCAGACCCAGAGCACGAACGCGATCGCGAGGATGCCGTAGTCGGCCGGAAGCAGGGCGATCGCACGCAGCGTCGAGGGTGGCGCGGTCGAGGGTGACGCTGAAGGCGCCCCGGCCGCCCGCGACGCCCGCTTCAGGAGCTCGATCAGCAGCCCGCCGGCGAACGTGACGATCGCGACGACCTGGAAAGCCAGCGGGATCCACGCCCAGCCCGGACCCGCCAGCCCGTGGAGCAGTACGACCACCAGCACGGTGGCGTGCACGGCGACGATCTTGCCCGAGTCGACCACATGGTCGAGCCACTCGCCGGCCGGAGAGCTCGTGCGGGTGAGGCGGGCCACCTGGCCGTCGGCGGAGTCGAGGGCGAAGCCGAGCACGAGCAAGACCGCGGTGACGATTCCTGAGGCGATCCCGGGACCGAAGACGATGAGCACCGCCAGGCCGAGAGCGGTGACGAGTGCCGATACCGCGGTGACCTGGTTGGGCGTCATCCGGGCGCGATAGGCCGCCGCCGCCAGCAGCCGGCCGAGGGGACGGTTCACGAATCGGGAGTACAGCGAGACCCCGCGTTTGCTCTTCTGCGCGGTGCGCAGTTCGCCGACCGCCTGCCCGAACGTCATCATTTTTGTTCGCGTTCCTCGCTATTTCGGGCCGCGTGCCCCTATCGGGGGGTGCCATTCGCGGCGAAAAGATGAAAAAGTCTCATACAACCTAAAAGCTGAGGATTTCCCACAAATGTGAGAGTCCCCGGAACAGCAATTCCCGCGGTGGAACCCCCTTCCACCGCCGACCCGAGGGGACGCAGGGGCTATGCGCAAATCTATCGGCATCGCGGCAGCAGCCGCGATCACTCTAGGAATGGTGGTGGCCGCGCCCTTCGTGCAAGGGGCGGCCGCACTGTCGCCTGGAGTCTCATTCAGTGCCGTCGACCTACCGACGTGGCAGGTCAACAACGAGGTCTACGCCCTCGGTCAGTCGAACGGCAAAGTACTCGCAGGCGGTAACTTCACCCGGCTTTCCCCGCCCGCGGGGACGAGCGGAACGCCGCTCACCCTGACAGGGCTCGCCGTGCTCAACGCGGAGACCGGCGCGCCCGACAGCTGCCAGTTCCCGGTCACGTTGTCCGGAGGAACCCCGCAGATCCGGGCGATCACACCGTCCGCCGACGGCAACACGCTCTTCGTCGGCGGCAGCTTCTCCACCATCGGCGGCGTCAACGTCAACCGGCTCGCGCAGCTCGACCTCCGCACCTGCAAGGTCTCGACGTATCACGCGCTCGGTGGAGCGATCAACGGCGCGGTCTACGCGATCGCCGTGAGCCCGGCCACCAACACCCTGTACATCGGCGGCGCGATGACGGCGATCGGGTCCACCCCGCGCCAGCACTTCGCGGCCCTGAACGCGACGACCGGCGCGGTGCTGCCCTGGGTCGCGGACACCGACCTCACGGGACGCGCCATCACCGTCAACCCGGACGGCACGAAGGTCGCCATCGGCGGCGACTTCGACACCGTCAACGGCGCCGCCTCGCACTCCGTCGGAGTCGTGGACGGCTCGACGGGTGCGAACCTCGCCAACTACCCCGAGCCCTTCATCGCCCACACGTCCGTCACCAAGGCGCTGACGTCTGACGGGTCCGCCTTCTACGGTGGCAACGAGGGCACCGGCGGCGGCGTCTTCGACGGCGTCTTCTCCATCGACTGGAACACGCTGCAGCAGCGCTGGCGCGACACGTGCCTCGGAGCGACGCAGGCACTCCTGGTCTACAAGAGCACCCTCTACGAGGCGACGCACCACCACGACTGCAGCAGCATGAACGAGCAGCAGGACGGCACGCGGCACTACTTCAACGCCTCGTCGACCGACACCCCGACCCTCCTCGGCTGGGACCCGCGAGGCAACGACGGCATCAACGAGGGCATCGGCCCGCGCGCCAACGTCGTCGCTCGCGGCGCCACGAGCGGGAAGGACTTCCTCTGGTACGGCGGCGAGTTCACGCAGATGAACGGACACGCCCAGCAGGGCCTCGTCCGCTTCGGACCCGACGACACCTCGACGCCTCCGGTGCCGCAGGCCACGGCTCAGGCGCTGACCTCCAACGCCATCCAGGTCCGCATCAAGACCGTCGTCGACCCGGACGACAGCCTGATCACCTACAGCATCTACCGCAACGGTGCGAGCACTCCGGTGTGGAGCGGACAGGCCAGCTCCCTCTGGTGGACGCGTCCCCAGGTGACCTGGACGGACACGAACGTGACCGCCGGGACGACCTACAGCTATCGTGTGACGGCGAGCGACGGAACCAACACCAGCGCTCTGTCGACGGCGACCTCCGCTCGGGCGACCGCATCCGGTTCCGCCTACGCGGCTGCCGTGCTCGGTGACGGCCCGAACCTGTTCTGGCGGTACGACGAGACCTCCGGCACGTGGTTGCAGGACAAGTCCGGCAACACGACGGCGGGACTCAACGGCACCTACGAGAACGGCGCGATCGGCGGAGCCCCCGGAGCGATCCAGGGCGACCCGAGCACCGCGGCGAACTTCGACGGCGTCTCCCAGTACGCCTGGAGCGACGAGATGATCCAGGGCCCGAAGGTCTACAGCGTTGAGACGTGGTTCAAGACGACCACGACCCAGGGCGGCAAGATCGTCGGATTCGGCAACGGACGCCCGGCGACCAACAGTGGGAACCCGAGCCTGAGCGGCAGCTACGACCGTCAGATCTACATGACCAACGGCGGCAACCTGATCTTCGGTGCCTACAACGGCAGCACGGTGACGGTCCAGTCGAGCAAGGCCTACAACGACGGCCAGTGGCACCAGGCGGTCGGCACCCAGGGGCCGGGCGGAATGGCGTTCTACGTGGACGGTGTGAAGGTCGGGCAGAACTCCGTGCCGGGCAACCAGGATTACGTCGGTACCTGGCGCGTCGGCTACGACAACCTGAACGGCTGGCCGTCCCGTCCGAGCGCGAACTACTTCCAGGGCGCGATCGACGACACGGCTGTCTACCCGACGGTCCTCAGCCCCAACCAGGTGGTCAACCACTACTCGGCGGCCGGCTACACGGCCAACGTGACGCCGGCACCGGCCGACACGTACGGGGCGGCCGTCTACGGTGACGCACCGGACCTCTACTGGCGCCTCGCTGAGGCCTCCGGCAGCACCGCTGCGGACTCCTCGCTCTACGCCCAGCACCCCGGGACCTACGGAAGCGGCGTGCAGCTCGGGCAGCCGGGCGTGGTCTCGACGAACTCGGCCGTGACCCTCGACGGAACCCAGAACGGCGGCGTGGCCGAGGCCCAGCCGCAGGGGACCACCGGGAGCTTCTCCTCCGAACTGTGGTTCAAGACGAACACACAGCAGGGCGGAAAGCTCATCGGGTTCGAGGATGTGCCCACCGGCACCGGAAGCAACTACGACAAGCAGGTCTACATGACCAACAGCGGTCAGCTGCTCTTCGGAGTCTGGGCCGGGTACGTCGCATCCATCACCAGCCCCGCTTCCTACAACAACAATGTCTGGCACCACCTGGTCGCCACGCAGGGTTCGAGCGGGATGGCGCTGTACGTCGACGGAGCGCTCGTCGGAACCAACCCGGAGACCACGAACCAGTCCTTCACCGGCTACTGGCGACTGGGCGGCGGCAACATGGGCGGATGGCCGTCCCAGCCGTCGAGCAACTACTTCGCCGGCACGGTCGACGAGGCCGCGGTCTACGCCTCGGCACTCTCCGCCTCCCAGGTGAGCGCCCACTACGCTCTGGGAAGCTCCGACACCACGCCGCCGAGCACGCCGACCAATGTGGCGGCCACGCCGAACGGAGGCGCGCCCCAGGTCACCTGGACCGCGTCCACCGACAACGTGGCAGTCGCGAGCTACTCCGTCTACCGGGACACCAGCGCCGGGTTCACGCCCAGCGCGGCCAACCAGGTGGCGAGCGGCGTCACGACGACCAGCTTCACCGACGCCAACGGCCTGGTGGGCACGTACTACTACAAGGTGATCGCCGTGGACGGCGCAGGCAACGCCAGCGCACCGTCCGCCGCTGCATCCGTGACCATCGCGGACACGTCGGCACCGACGGCTCCCACCGGGGTCACGACCTCGCTCAACGGGCAGACCGCGAGCATCTCGTGGACGGCCTCGACCGACAACGTCGGGGTCACCGGCTACCAGCTGTACCGCGGTACCTCGTCCGGCTTCACTCCGGACGCGAGCAACCTGGTCGCTTCGCCGTCGGGCACGTCCACCACGGACACCGTCCCCGGCCTCGGCACCTACTACTACAAGGTGATCGCGGTGGACGCGGCCGGCAACGGCAGCGCCCCCTCGAGCCCGGCCTCCGTGACCGTCGGCGACACCACGCCGCCGACGGCCCCGACCGGCCTGACCGCCACAGTGAACGGTTCGACGGTCAACCTCAGCTGGACGGCATCCACCGACAACGTGGGTGTCACCGGATACACCATCTACCGGAGTACGACCTCGGGCTTCACTCCGAGCGCTGCGACGATGCTCGGCACCAGCACGAGCACCACGTTCGCGGACTCGGGCACGGCCAACGGCACGTACTACTACGTGGTCACGGCCACCGACGGCGCCGGCAACAACAGCGCGCCGTCGGCCCAGGCCACGGCAACGGTCACGGTGACCCCGGTCACGGTGACGACTCCGGTGATGGCCGCACAGGACGCCTTGGTTGCGGCGGCAGTGCCCACCACCAACTACGGGAGCTACAACCAGCTCTCCGCACGCGGTGGTACCGGCACCTCGCCTATCCAGTCGTTCTTGACCTTCGCACTGCCGACGGCCCCGGCCGGGTACGCCCTCACCGGGGCGACCCTCCAGGTCCGTACGTCGGGCGATCCCACGGCGGGCACCACCAACGCCGTCCTGTTCAACATCCTGAACGGCGCGTGGGACCAGAGCACGGTGACGTGGAACAACCGGCCGACGTCGTTCGGAGCAGCTCTCGGGACGCTGACGGGGGCGACGGCCACCAACACGACCTACTCCGCGGCCCTCAACGCCGGCCAGCTGTCGCCTCTCCTCGGCACGTCGACCTCGGTCGTCATGTCGATGGCGACCGCGGACACCGACAACATCCGGCTGTACTCCACGGACAACTCGGCGTCGCTTCGCCCGGTTCTCCAGCTCACCTTCACCAAGCAGTAGTTAAGATCAGAGGATGAACCCGAGGTGGGAGTCACCCCGATCGTCCTCCTCGAGATCGCTGAGCCGCCGAGACCTCCTGGTCTTCGGCGGCTCGGCGCTTCTCCTGGCGGGCTGTTCGACGGTGAGCACAGGCCCGGCGCGGCCGACGGCCGGCGCCACGTTCACCGCGACACCGTACGCCGGCACGCGGTACACGATCGAGAGCCTCGTCTCGACCACACCGTTCTTCATCGCCCACCGCGGCTCCGGTGACAACTGGCCGGAGCACACCATGCAGGCGTACTCCGAGGCGATCGGGATCGGCACGAAAGCGATCGAAGTGTCGGTCAACGCGACCAAGGACGGCGTCCTGGTGTGCCATCACGACACGGATATGGCGCGCACCAGCGGGGCCAACATCAAGATCGCGGAGGCCACCTGGGCGCAACTGAAGCAGCTCACGATCGACGCCGGCCGCTGGCTCGGGCCCGCGTCGCAGCCGCAGCCCATCCCGCTCGTGAAGGACGTCCTCGACGCGTACGCGGGTACGCACGTGATCTTCATCGAAGACAAGCAGGGGACCAACACCAAGGCCCTGCTCGACCTGATGGACAGCTACGCCGACTCCACCAAGCACTTCGTCTGGAAGCAGTGGGTCGGCGCCGGCCAGGTCAAGGCCGCCAGGGAGCGCGGCTACCGGACCTGGGGCTACTTCAGCCCCGAGCTGATCCCGCGCGCCGCAGAGCTGGCCCCCTCATTCGACTACCTCGGCGCGATGCACACGTTCACCGACGACGAGATCTCGGCCGTCGTCGCGGCCGGCAAGCCGGTCATCGTCTGGGAGGTCCACTACCGATCCGATGTCGACCGGTTCCGCGCCTTGGGCGTGGTCGGGATGATGGCATCCAACTACCCGTATGTGACGCGCTCGCTCAAGCCGGCGGCCACCGACGCCTTCGCGTCGGGACTGCGCGCCACGGGCGATCTGCCCTGGACGGTCGACGAGGGATGGCCGGCCCAGCCGGTCATCGACAAACGGAGCGCGTCGATCGCGCTCGCCGACTCGCGGTCGCAGAGCTATCTGATGGGTTCGATGGCCACGGCGCCGCGCACCGCCGCCTTCAGCACCCGGCTTCGCTGGCCGCGGGATATCGGCCCCGCCCAGTCGGGTGCGGGACTCGCCTTCGGGCTGTCCGACGACCACAGCTACCGCCTCGGGGTCGCGTCGGAGACGAGCGGATATCACGCGCTCCTCCACCCCGACGGCAAGCTCGAGCTCGTGAAGCGGCGCGCGGGGGAGGCTGACGGCGAGTCCCTGAACGCCGTCGCCACGACCCCGCCCACCGCCGGTGAATGGGTGACGATCACCGTGAAGGCCGACGCAGAGGGCCTGAGCGTCACCCGCTCCGGTCATGCCGGGTGGACGGTCACCTCGAAGGACACCGAATTCCGCGGAGGCTACTTCTGGCTCTGCAAGGGTGCGGGTGCGGGAACCGTCGAGTACGGCCGGGTGCGCGCCGCCTGAGCCGCGAGGGCCGCCCCGACGGCGGCGATGCCCGTCTGTGCGCTGAGCTCGCGATCCATGAAGGCACGGCCAGCCGCTCCCAGCCGCTGGGCCAGCGCAGGATCGGCTGCAAGGCGCTCCGCCGCATCCAGGAGGGCCGCGGGATCTTCGGCGTCGACGCGGAGGCCGGCACCGGTCGTTTCGATCTCCTCACCGGTGATGCTGGTGGCGTCCGTGGCGGCGATCACCGGCAGGCCGGTGCTGAAGTACGAGGTCAGCTTGCTGGGGACGGACATCTCCGTCAGCCCGGCGCGCTCATTCACAAGGAGGACGTCGGCGGCGGCCAGGGCCTGCTCGAATTCGCCGTTCGGGAGAGGAGCGAGGAACTCGAGGCGATCGTTCGCCCCCATCGCCTGCAAGCCGGCCCGCTGATTTCCGTCGCCCAGGAGCACGAAACGCACGCGGGAACCGCGGCCCTCGGCCAGCCGGGACGCCTCCACCACGGACTCGAGGGCCTGCTTGGCGCCCATGTTCCCTGCATGGAGAACGATGGTCTCGTCCGGCCGCCAGCCGAGACGCGCCCGGGTCTGCTCGCGCACGCCCGGGTCGACGGCTTCGACGTGCGTCCAGTTGCGGACCACGGTCACCCGGTCCGGGTCGACGCCGAGCTCAGCGACCACATAGCGCTTGAAGCGGTCGTGGATGACGATGACGCCGGACGCCGAGCGCAGCAGACGGCCCTCGATCGCTCGCGCGACGCGTCCGGCGAATCCGCCTCCCGTGCCGCTCTGTGCGACGCCCAGGCTGTAGATGTCCTGCACCCAGGCGACGGAGGGTGTGCGGCCGAGCCGGGCTCGCACGGAGGCGATGGCGGAGGAGAAGAGCGCCGGCGTGACGAGCACGACGACATCCGGCCGTCCCCAGCGGGCCGCTGCGGCCCTGAGCCCGAAGACCACCTCCATGACCGTCCTGTTCACCAGTGCGGGGCGCGCGGGAACGGGGTGACGTGTTCGGGTGACCCGGACACCGGCGATGCGCTCCCGACGGGTCAGGCCGGTGTAACCGGGGCTGATCCGCCACGCGGGGTAGTGCGGGTAGCCCACCACCGCGCGCACATCGTGACCGGCAGCGGCGAGGCCCTCCGCGGCTCCCGCGGTGTAGACGGCGATACCTGTCGTCTCGGGCGCATAGTTGAGCCCGATGAAGGTGACCTTCACGCCGCGTCCCTAGCGCCCCGGTACTCGTCCTGGTGCTCGAGGAACCAGCCGTAGGTGCGTCGCAGGCCTTCGTCGAGGGGGATGCTCGCCGACCACCCGAGCGACCGCAGGAGCGAGACGTCGAGCAGCTTGCGGGGCGTGCCATCGGGCTTGGAGGTGTCGAACCGGATCGCGCCGCGGAAGCCGGTCACGCGTGCCAGCGTTTCCGCCAGCTCGCGGATCGAGCAGTCGACCCCGGTCCCGACGTTGACATGCGAGAGCATGGGCGACGTGTGCGCCCGGTAGATCGACGCATCGAGTTCCATCAGGTGAACGCTCGCGGCCGCCATGTCGTCGACGTGGAGGAACTCGCGCTTCGGCGTTCCGGTGCCCCAGACCACCACCTCCTGAGCTCCGACACGGGCCGCTTCGTGGAAGCGGCGCATCAGACCCGGGATGACGTGGCTGCCGACCGGATCGAAATTGTCGCCCTCCCCGTACAGGTTGGTCGGCATCACGCTCCGGTAGTCCGTGCCGTACTGGCGGTTGTAGCTCTCGCACAGCTTGATTCCGGCGATCTTGGCGATGGCGTACGGCTCGTTCGTGGCCTCGAGGGTGCCTGTGAGGAGGGCGGACTCGGCCATCGGCTGCGCCGCGTCGCGCGGGTAGATGCAGGACGATCCGAGCAGCATGAGCTTCTCGATGCCGGCCCGGTAGGAGGCGTCCACGACGTTCGCCTGGATCATCAGGTTCTCGTGGATGAACTCCGCCGGCCGGGTGTTGTTCGCGACGATCCCGCCCACCTTCGCCGCGGCCAGGTACACCTCGTCGATCTTCAGCCGCTCGAAGAATCGGTTGACGGCGGCCGTGTCGGTGAGGTCGAGCTCGGAGCGGGTGGCGGTGACGATCCGGTCATAGCCCGCGGCCTTGAGGCGCCGGACGATGGCCGAACCGACCATGCCGCGGTGCCCCGCGACGAAGATGATGCGTCTGGTGTCGCGCATGGTCACTCCGCCGGAACGAGCACGGAGTAGCCATGGGAACGCAGCAGCGACGTCTGCCGGGCCGTCATGAGATCTTCCGCGACCATTTCGGCGCAGAGCTCCTCGATGCCGATCTCCGGCAGCCAGTCGAGGACCTGCTGCGCGTGGCTCGCGTCGCCGAGCAGGGTGTCCACCTCGGCAGGGCGGAAGTACCGGGGGTCGACGCGGGCGATCACATCGCCCGCCCGGACCGCCGGTGCCCGGTCCGTGTCCACGTCGATGACGCGGGCGATCTCGGAGAGGCCCTCGCCCTCGAAGGTGATGGTGAGGCCGGCTTCCCGGGCGGTCATGGCGATGAAGTCGCGGACCGAGTACTGCTTCCCGGTGGCGATGACGAAGTCGTTCGGCTGGTCCTGCTGGAGCATCAGCCACTGCGCCCGGACGTAGTCGCGGGCATGGCCCCAGTCGCGCATCGAGTTCAGGTTGCCGATGTAGAGGCAGGGCTCGATGCCGTGGGCGATGTTCGCGATCGCACGCGTGATCTTGCGGGTGACGAACGTCTCGCCGCGTCGCGGCGACTCGTGGTTGAACAGGATGCCGTTGCACGCGAACATCCCGTACGACTCGCGGTAGTTCACCGTGATCCAGTACGCGTAGAGCTTCGCGGCGGCGTAGGGCGACCGGGGGTAGAAGGGGGTCTGCTCACGCTGGGGGACCTCCTGCACCAGCCCGAACATCTCCGAGCTGGAGGCCTGGTAGAAGCGGACGGAGTCGGTCAGACCCAGAAGGCGGATGGACTCCAGCAGACGCAGCGGGCCGAGGGCGTCGACATCGGCCGTGTACTCGGGCTCCTCGAAGCTCACGGCCACATGGGACTGAGCGCCGAGGTTGTAGATCTCGTCCGGCTGCACATCGTGGACGATGCGGGTGAGGTTGGACGAATCGGTCAGGTCGCCATAGTGCAGGAAGAGGTTGGGCCGGTCTTCGTGCGGGTCCTGGTAGATGTGGTCGATCCTGCTGGTGTTGAAGGTCGACGAGCGGCGTTTGATGCCGTGGACCTCGTAGCCTTTCTCCAGCAGCAGTTCGGCGAGATACGAACCGTCCTGTCCGGTGATACCGGTGATCAGTGCCCGCTTCCTCATGCGAATCCCCTTCGTGTGAGCGTTAATGGGCACGCGCGCCGGGCGTTCCCGGCTGATGGGGGTTGACCCGGGAATGCCCGGCGCGGCGCGACCTGTTTCGGGTGATGGTCGGGTGTTGCTTCGGGTTACGGTCGACCGAAAGGTGAGACTTTATCAGCTGTCCGTAAAAGTGAGAATACATCGACTTGAGCATTCCCGGCCCCCCTTTTTCGGGGGGCGCCGGGACGAGCGTCGGTGGTCGCGCCTATGCTGGCGGCATGTGCGGCAGGTTCGCGATGGACGACAAGGTCAACGCTGAGATCACCGAGTTCGTGGAGCGAACGGGGCGACGACCCGACGAATGGCGCGCCGACTGGGAGGCCGACTTCAACATCGCCCCGACCGACGACATCCCCGTCCTGATCGACTCCGCGAAAACCCGCGAGCTGCGATTCGAGCGGGCGCACTGGTCGCTGGTGCCGTCCTGGTCCGAGACGTTGAAGCCCAAGTTCCCGACGTTCAACGCGCGGGCGGAGGAGATCGCGACCAAGTCCACCTGGCGGAAGCCCGTCCAGTCGCACCGCGCCATCGTCCTGGCGCGCGGCTACTACGAGTGGCAGGGGCCGAAGGGCAGCAAGACGCCGTACTTCATCCGCTACCCCGAGGGCCAGCTCATGGGCTTCGCGGGCCTCTACTCGTGGTGGCGCGACAAGAGCAAAGACGAGGACGACCCCGATCGCTGGGTGCTGACCGCGACCATCCTCACGTCAGACGCCGTGCAGACCCTGGCCGACATCCACGACCGGAACCCGGTCATCCTGCCGGAGGACATGTGGCAGCACTGGATCGATCCGTCGATCGTCGGCGACCAGGCACTGGTCGACGAGGCCGTGCGAGCCGGCGTCGCCGAGGCCGAGACGCTGCGATTCGAACAGGTGGCACCGTTCAAGACCAGCGACGACGGGCCGCAGCTCATCCAGCCGGTGGACGCGGCCTGACCGCAAGCGGGTCACCGAGTCAGCGGGTCAGCTCGATGATCACGCTGCGGTGTGTCGTGATGGTGCGGCCCCGCTCGTCGAAGCCCATGGCCTGCAGCTCCGGCAGACCGGAGATGTCCTGCACCCCGTCATCGAGGACCTCGATCACCCAGACGCGATCCACGCCCTCGAACCTCCCGCGTTCGGCCGCCTGGGTCACCGAATACGCGCGATCCCCCCACCAGTCGTTGCGGTAGTAGGGGGTGCGGAGCGTCACATCCCGCAGGCCCCGGAACCCCTGCGGGTAGGTGCGCATCGCCAGCCGCGGGCGTTGCGAGGGCTTGGCTGACTGATCGAACACGACGGCGTCGCCCGGGCCGGCGTTCGCCGCCATCGCGGCGCTCACCGCGGCCCAGTCGCTGTCGTTCTTCGCGTACGGCCCGCGCTGGAGCACGTAGACCGGCGCGCACAGCATGACGAAGACGACGGTTGCGATCGTTGTCGCGGTCACGGCGCTCCGTGCGTCGCGGCCCAGCGAGCGTCCCACGACGAGGATTCCCTCGGTGATCAGCAATGCGGCGGCCGGTGCCGCGAAGGTCGAATAGCGACCGGTGTACATCGGGTACGCGATGTTCACCAGAAGCATGAGCCCGGTCGGGAGAAACAGCCACGTCGCCGCGACGAGCCGGGTGGATGCGGGCCGCGGGCCGGGAGGGAGCGCCAGCGAGCCGCGCGACCGCCACGCCCGCCACGCTGGCCAGAGTGCCGCGGCGACGAGCCCCCACGCGGCGACGGCGACCCACGGCATCCCGAACCAGAGGAAGTAGTACCAGATCGACGGGTCATCGGGCGTTTCGCTCAGATACCTGATCTGGCCGCGTTCGGCGTAGGCGATGACGGCCAGGGGGAGCAGCGCCACCACGGTTCCTATGGCGCACAACGCCCACGCCCGCAGGGTCGGCCGGGACGCGCGGGTCGCCAGCAGCACGGCGCCGTGCGCCACCAGCAGCGTCACGAAATAAAGGAACAGGTACGACGCGACCGTCATCCCCACTCCGTAAGCGAGCCAGGCGAGCCGCCGTGCCGTCGGCGAGAGCCGTCTGCCGCCTCCCTCGATCAGCCAGAGCAGCAGCAGAGTGAGCCAAGCCGCGGCGGCGGCGGTGACCGCGTAGGAGCGCGCCTCTTCGCCGGCGTACGTCAGGCGGGGCAGCACGGTCGCCACGACCCCGGCGGTCACCGCGGAACGCACCCCGCCGCGACGTCCGGCGATCAGGGTGACCGCCGCGACGGCGGCGCCGACGGCCAGCGCGCTCGGCAGCCGTAGCGCGAACGGGCTCTCGCCCGCCAGGCGGATCCAGCCGTGCATGACGAGGTAGTACAGCCCGTGGACCGCGTCCACGTGTGTCAGCATCCCGAGCAGGCTGCCGAGCGGGCGCTTGGCGGAGAGCAGCGTCGCCGCCTCGTCGCCCCACAGCGAGGGGACCCAGCTCGCCGCCGCGCACAGCACCGTCGCGACGAGCCCGAAAGCGAGTGCGATCGCCCAGGGTCGCGCCGCGCGAAGCGGGTGACCCGCCCGGAGATCCGGTTCCGCGAGGACGGTCATATCCACAACTTCTAGGCGTCGGATGGGAACACCGTCCAGACAACCAGACAACGCTGGGCGACGCGTGGGCGAGTACTACGGAAACTCACAGCCGGACCCTGCGGACATCGGCTCATCCGGGAGCCCGTGCGGTCAGATCTCGCCTCGCCGTGCCCCCGCCCAGAGGTCGACGCCCGCCTCGACCGCATACTCGTCGATGGCGGCGAGCTCCTCCGCGCTGAACTCCAGATTGCCCAGCGCAGCGACGTTCTGCTCGAGCTGTTCCACACGACTTGCTCCGATGACGAGTGAGGTGACGCGCTCATCCCGCAGCGCCCACGCCAGTGCCATCTGGGCGAGGGACTGGCCCCGTGCCTCCGCGAGCTCGTTGAGTGCTCGCAGCCGGTCCACTGCCTCGTCGGTCAGCCAGTCGGCGTCGAACGAGTCGCCCGCGCGGGCGCGTGAGCCTTCCGGAATGCCGTCCAGGTACTTGTCCGTCAGCATGCCCTGCGCGAGGGCCGTGAAGCCGATCACCCCGACGCCGAGTTCTCCGGCGGTGTCGAGCAGGCCTTCGTTCTCGATCCAGCGGTTCAGCATCGAGTACGACGGCTGGTGGATGAGGAGCGGCGTACCGAGCTCACGCAGGATCTCGGCCGCGCGACGGGTCTCCTCCGGCCCGTAGGACGAGATGCCGACGTAAAGGGCCTTGCCCGAGCGGACCGCAGTGTCGAGCGCCTGCATCGTCTCTTCGAGCGGTGTGGAGGGGTCGGGCCGGTGCGAGTAGAAGATGTCGACGTAGTCGAGCCCGAGGCGGGCGAGCGACTGGTCCAGGCTGGCCAGCACGTACTTGCGGCTGCCACCGCCCTGCCCGTACGGGCCGGGCCACATGTCCCACCCGGCCTTGCTCGACACGATCATCTCGTCGCGGTACGGCCGGAGGTCCTCCTGCAGGATGCGCCCGAAGTTGACCTCGGCGGCACCGTACGGCGGCCCGTAGTTGTTGGCCAGGTCGAAGTGTGTGATGCCGAGGTCGAACGCACGGCGAACGATCGCGCGCTGCGTCTCGAACGGGCGGTCGTCGCCGAAGTTGTGCCACAGCCCGAGAGACAGTGCGGGCAGGTCGAGTCCGCTGCGGCCGGTGCGGCGGTACAGCATCTGGTCGTAACGGGAGGGATTCGCAACGTAAGCCATGACTCCAGATTCGTCCGTGTCGGGCGGGAAGTCCAACCGCATCGACGGAACTGTGGCGAGCGGCGCACATGAGAAAAGCGGCGGCGTGCTCGAGAGCACGCCGCCGCTTTCGCGTTGGGGGGGACGGGTCAGACGCGGCTGCCGCGTCGGCGGATGAATCCGACGATCAGGGTGATCACGAAGAACACCAAGCCGAGGATGGCCAGCCAGAGCAGTCCCTTGATGGCGAAGCCGAGAATGGCGAGAACCGCCCAGATCACGAGCAGGATGACGATGAGAGCAATCATGGTTCTATAAGACCGTGGTTCCGGATCGGGGTCAACGCCAGGCCGGGGCCCTTGCGTCGCCTGAACTTTTGCGCTATCGCACCGGCAGCTTGGTGTCGTCCTGGTGATACAGGAAGTCCTCCAGGGGGTACGGCTTGTGCTGGATGGCTGCGGCGATGGCGAGCTGGCCGATGACGGTCTCGACGACCGCCCGCTCGAACACGCCGAGCCCCGACGGGAGCTGCACGACCGTCAGGTTCGCACGCCCGGCTCCGGGCACGCTCCCCGGATCCGCCGAGGTGATGAGCACCACCGGCACACCCGCGTCGAGCACGGACGAGGGGATGCTCAGCTCGCGTCCGTCGCCGAAGACCACCAGCGCGTCGTCCGACGAGAGCACCTCCATCGGGCCGTGCAGGTACTGGAACGTCTCGAACGCGCTGCTCGGTGTGCGCAGCCCCTCGCGGACCATGAGTGACAGCTCCGCGGCCGCGGTCAGTGATCCGCCGCGCCCGACGACGTCGATCGTCGTGGCGCCGGCGAGTACGCGCCCGACGGTCTCGGCGACCTCGGCGTAGTCGCGCAGCGCCTCCGCGGCCCGCGACGGGATGCGCTCGGCCTCCGCCGAGGCGTCGAGCGCGCCCACCGCATCCAGAAGCAGTGCATAGGCGAGGATCGTCGCGGTGAACCCGCCGGTGTACACCGGGGAGTCCGGGAAGCCGCCCAGGCCGAGGACCGCATCCACCTCGTCCCTGATCGGCTGCTGCGGGAAGTTGCTGATGCCGACGCGCGTGCCGGCGGCGAGCGTCCGGGCGGCGGCGAGCGGTTCCGGGCTGCGCCCGGACTCTGACACGACGATGCTGTGATCTGCGCGCACCACCGACAGACCGTCGGCCACGTCGGAGGCGACGAACGACGCTGCCGGGCGACCGGCCGCCGCGAGCGCCGCGACGAGGGTGTGCGCCGAGTTGAGCGACGCTCCCATCGCGACGACCGCGACACTGTCCTCCGCTCCCCAGCGGGGGAGCGCCGCCGCGGCGAGGTCGCGCCGGACGGTCTCCAGTGCCAGGTCGAGGTTCTCCGGCTGTGCGCGCATGGCGTCGACGAAAGAGGCTGTGGGTTCCATGGTGTCCTTACGTGTTGGGTGGAAGGTTCGGGAGGCGGTCGGCCCGCCGGTCAGCCTTTGACGGCGCCGGCGGCCATGCCGCTGACGACGTAGCGCTGGAAGATCAACGCCACGACGATCGGTGGGATCGCCGCGAGGATGCCGCCGGCGGCCACCAGCCCGAAGTCCGTCGTGTACCGGCCGGCGAACTCGCTGATGGCGACGGGAAGGGTCTTCGCCGCGTTCGACGAGGTGAAGATGAGCGCGTACATGAACTCGTCCCAGGCGAGCAGGAACGCGAACATGATCGCCGCGAAGATGCCGGGGCGGGCGGCCGGGAGGACGACGCGGAACAGCGCGCCCAGCCGGGAGGCGCCGTCGATCCGCGCGGCCTCCTCCAGCTCCTCCGGAATCGTGAGGAAGTAGTTGCTCAGGATCCAGAGGACGAACGGGATGACCAGCGAGCAGTCGACGATGATCAGCCCGGTCACCGTGTCCAGCAGCCCCAGCGAGTTCAGGATCAGGTACAGCGGGATCAGCAGCGCGATCTGCGGCAGCATGTAGGTCGCCAGGAACAGGATGAGCACCGCCTGACGGAACCGGAACCGGAGCCGCGCGAAAGCGTACGCCCCGAGGATCCCGACGACCATCGACACCGCGACCGTTCCGACGGCGACGATGGTGGTGTTCGCCAGCGCCGCGCGGAAGGTCGCCCCCAGGCTGTCCGCGCCGCCGCGGAGGATCAGCTCGTAGCGGCTCCAGTCGAGCGTGTCCGGGATCCACTGCAGCGGCGTACTGATCAGGACGCGCTGCGGCGTCACGCTGGCGATCACCATCCACCCGAAGGGCAGCAGGATGATGACGGAGACCACCAGCGCCGCCAGGTGGAGGAGGATCGAGTTGCGGGTGGTGCGCTTCACAGCAGGCTCATCTCGGATCGGCGCAGCATGCGCAGGTAGATGAAGGTCAGCACGAGGATGACCAGCACGATGATGTACGACAGGGCGGCGCCGACGCCGAAGTTCTGGTCGGAGAAGGCGGTCGTGTAGGCGTAGTACGCCACCGTCTGCGTGCCGTTGACCGGCCCGCCACGCGTCATCGCGTAGACGATGTCGAACACCTTGAATGCCTCCACCGTGCGCAGCACCAGAACGATCGAGATCGACGGCACCAGCATCGGCAGCACGATGGAGCGGAAGATGCGGGGCCAGCCGGCGCGGTCCAGCTTCGCCGCCTCGTACAGCTCCTCCGGGATGGACGTGAGCCCGGCGAGCAGGAAGAAGGCGACCAGCGGGGTCGTCTTCCACACGTCCGCCAGGATCACCATGTTGAGTGCGAGCGTCGGGTCGCCGAGCCACGCCTGGTACTCGTGGATGATGCCGAGCTGCGTCAGCGCCGCGTTCAGCGAGCCGTACTGGGCGTTGAAGATGCCCTTCCACATCGCGGCGTTGACGATCGTGGGGATCGCCCACGGGATGATCACGATCGCCCGGAACAGCCAGCGCGCCCGCAACTTGGCGTTGAGCAGCCCGGCGACGATCAGTCCGCAGACCAGCTCCAGCGCCGTCGAGACGAGGGTGAAGTACAGCGTCCGCCCCATCGCCGCCCAGAATCCGGGGGAGGTGAGGGTGTGGATGTAGTTCTGCAGGCCGACGAACGGGGTGTCGGTCGCCAGAGCCGAGTTCACCTCGAAGAACGAGATGAGGAGGGTGCGGAGGATCGGGTAGACGATCACTCCGAACACCGCGATGGCGGCAGGAAGGAGCAGCCAGAAGGCGAGCCGTCCCTGGTTGTCGCGCTTGCGGCGGTTCCGGCGGCCACCCGCTACGGGTGCCCGCCGCTCCGTCTCGACTCCGGCGACCGACACGCCGCTCATCCGCGGTTCTCGTTGGCGGCCTTGACCGCGTCGTCGAGGGCTTGCTGCGGGGTCTTCTTGCCGAGGAGCGCGTTCTGGATCTCCACCTGGAGCGCCTGCGACACGGTGTTGTAGTTCGGCACCGGCGGACGCAGGATCATCGAGTCGTATGCCTTGCCCGCGGCCGCGAAGACCTCGGGGTTGGCCTTGGTGATCTCCGGCTTGGTGTAGCTGGCCTTCCAGTTCGTCATCGACGACTTGGTGTACTGGTCCTGGACCGCCTCGCTCGTGAGGTACTCGATCAGCTTCCACGCCGCGGCCTGGTTCTTCGACTTCGAGCCGATCGACAGCGCCATCGAGCCGTTCACACCGGGGTTGTCACCGCTCGGGCCCGCGGGCGGCGAGGTGACGGCGACCTCGCCGACGACCTTCGAGATCGACGGATCGTTCTGGTCGCGGAAGGTCGACTCCCAGTTGAGCTCCATCGCGGTCTTCCCGGCCGCCATCGACTTGTCGGTGTCGTCCTCGAGGAAGGTGGTCGACGCCGGGTCGGTGAGTCCGTCATCGATCGACTTCTTCATGAACTCGAGCGCCTGCACGCCCGCGCCCTTGTTGATGTCGAGCTTCCCGCTGTCGTCGGTGAACTGACCGCCGTAGGCGCCCAGCATCACCGCGTAGTCGCAGATCAGGGCCTCTGCCTGCGCCCAGCTCCACGCGAGCGGGTACTGGACGACACCCGCGTCCTTCAGCTTCTTCGCGACCGCTAGCACGCCGTCCCAGGTCTTCACGTCGTCGCCGGAGGCGCCGACCTTGGCGAGCATGTCCTTGTTGTAGAAGAACAGCTTCGTGGAGGGGCCCCACGGCACCCCGTAGTACTTGCCCTTGTATTCGGCGCTGGAGAGCGCGCCGCCGAGCATGTCCGACTTCCAGCTGGACGGGAACTGCTTCGTCACGTCCGTGATGATCCCCTTGGAGGCGAACTCGGCCGGCCAGATGACGTCCGACAGGACGACGTCGTAGGTGCCCGCCGGAGCCGAGGTGACGATCTTGTCGTGCAGCGCCTCGTAGGCGACGAAGGTCGGCTTGACGGTGATCTTCGGGTTCTTGGCCTCGAAGTCCTTGATCATCGTGTTGATGTCGGTCTCCGAGTAGCCCGCCTGCTTCATGAACAGGGCGTTGATCGTGCCCGTCCCGTCGCCCTGGCCGCCCGACGAGGTGCCCGCGCCGGTGACACTGCAGGCGCTGAGGGCGAGCGCCGCGGTGGCGGCGATCCCGATGCCCGCGAGAGCGCGGCGGCGCCCCCTGGATGTGATTCTCATGACTTCCTCCGTGTGTTCGATGGTGCGAAGGGGACGACAGTGGCCGCCTCCGTGAGCCGCCGGGCGAGCGCGAGAGCGCCGCGCACCGGGGCGACATCCAGCAGGTGGATGGAGTGGGTGAGTCCGCGGGCGCGCAGGCGCTCGCCGAGGGCGTCGAAGAGCCGGGGCTGGTGGCTGACCACCCCGCCGGCGCAGACGACGTCGGTGCCGATGGCGCCGCGCTCGTGCACCAGCTGCACGCTGCGGGCCAGCTCGTCCGCGGCCGCCTCGATGACGCGCGTCGCGCGGACGCTGCCGGCGTCGGCGGCGGCGAAGACGAGCGGGGCCGCGGCGCCCCAGGCGGTGACGCGCGGGTGCACGGTGAGCGCGTTCGAGAGGCCGACGATCTCGTCGACGCCGAAGTGGGCGTAGAGCGCGTCGGCGAGGGCGTCGCGCGGCTCGTCCTCGTCGACCGCGTCGAACAGGGTGCGGACGGCGTCGCGGACCAGGGCGGGGGCGCTTCCGGGGTCGTTCAGGATGTAGCCGTAGCCGCCGGCGCTGACCAGCGAGCCGTCGACGCGGCGGCCGACGACTTTGCTGCCGGTGCCGGCGATCACCGCGATCGCCTCATCGAAGCCTGCGGCGGGGCCGACCAGCTCGACGTCGTTCACCGCGAGGGCCGGTCCGTCGTGCAGCTCGGCGAGCGTCTCCGAGAAGGCGAGCGTCTGGGCTTCGCTGTCGAGACCGTGGGCGCCGACGACGAGGGGGGCGTTGTCCGCCCCGGGCACAGCATCCATCAGGGCGAGGAGGTTCCGGACGTTGTCCTCCGAGTGGAGGAGGCCGCCGTGCTGCCAGTCGGCGGTCTTGACCGACCGGTCGAGGAGCCCGGCGCCGGCGTCGTCCTCGACGCACACGTGCGTCTTGGTGCCGCCGATGTCGATTCCGACGATCACGTCTGCTCCTCTGCGTCGTTGAAGGGGCCTTCTTCTTTCCTATCGGAGTGAGAAGAAGTTGAGCACAAACCTATGGGTGCCCTCCGTCGATGTCAAGCGTTCCCTGGCTGCCCCATTCGTCACGAATGTCGCTTTTGGCGCCGCCTAAACGTCCATTCGTCACGAATGTGGCCTGGAGCGATTCGTCACGAATGTCCTGAATGGTGCCGTCATACCGCACATTCGGCACGAATCGCGATGGGGGAAGGGGCTGGGTCAGAAGGCGAGGTAGGCGAAGCCGTTGACCTCGGCCGCGGCGAGTTCGGCGGCGCCCAGGAGGACGGCATCCTCCCGGTGCGTGGCCGGCTCGATGCGGGGCACGCGAATGATGCGGCCGCGCAAGCGCTCCTGGATGCCCGGAATGACTGTGTCCGCACTGCCGACGAAGCTGCTGCCGACCACGACGAGCTCGGGGTCGAGGACGATGACCAGCGCCGCCACCGCGATGGCGACCATATCGAGGATCTCGTCCGCCAGCTCCTGCGCGTCCGAGTTGCCGTCGCGTGCCAGCTCGAACACGTCCTCGGCGGTAAGCGAGCCGGTCGACGGGATCGGGATGCCGCGCTCGCGCGCACGATCGGTCAGTGCGAGCGAGCCGATGCGGTCTTCGAGGTCGCCGCGTGCGTCGTAGGAGCGCTCGAGCGACGACCGCTCCATCAGCAGGTAGCCGATCTCGCCCGCCTCCGCGCGTGCGCCGCGATGCAGTTCGCCGTTGGCGACGATCCCGGCGCCCAGCCCGTTCTCGAGGAAGAGCGCAACCAGACTGGAGAGCCCGCGGCCGGCGCCCGCGTGCAGCTCCCCGTAGGCGAGGGCGTTGGCGTCGTTCTCGACGACGACCGGCAGCGGCGTCCGCTTGCGCAGCAGCGCGCCGAAGTGGACCCCGGTCCAGCCGAACTCCGGCATGGTGCCGACCACGCCGTCCGGCTGCTGCACGACTCCGGGAACGGCGACGCCGACCGCGAGGCAGGGGGTGCCCATCGAGTCGGCGGTGGCGATGAGGTCGTCGAAGAGGCGGAAGACCTTGTTCAGCTGTCGGTCCTGGTCGTGCGCGGTGTCATCCGTTCCCGGGACGTCGGGCTCGCGGCGCCCGAGAGCGACGGACCTGCGGAAGACGACCTTCCCGTCGAAGTCGACCAGGATGCCGGTGACCGTCTCGGCGCGCAATTGGATGGCGGCGACCAGGCGCGAACTGCCCGCATAGCGCAGCAGGACGGAGGGTCGGCCACCGGTGGACGGCTCCTGGCCGGCGGGCACGACGAGGCCGTCCTCGATGAGGGAGGCGGTGAGCCGGTTGATGGTGGCAGGGCTCAGCCCGGTCTTGGCGCCGAGCTGCTGCCGCGAGAGGGCACCCGATTCGCGGAGCGCCTCGATGATGGCCGTCTGGTTGACGCGCGCGAGGGTGCTCGTGGTCGCCGTCGCCCGCGTCCGTTTCGCCACCGGGGCCTCCTCATCCTGCCGCGGCCCGCACCGCCTCGGTGAACTTTACTATCGGACTGGATGGATGTGCGTGCGCCCGTGCCGTCGGGCTCAGCATAGCGACGGCGATTCCTGGTCGGCTCAGGTGGAGCCCGCACAGGGTACCCCGCTGTGGGGGCACTCGGAATGGGGCGAGCAGCCGCGGGATCGGGAGGCCTACCGTGGGCCGCATGTTCCGGTTCCCCCGTGCGACGAGCCGGCGGCGGCCCGACCCCGCCGCCGGCTCGATGCTGGCCGGCGCGATGGCGGGTGGTATCCGTGACATCTACGGGCACACCATCACCTACGTCGCGGCGGACCTGGACTACGTGGAGCGCCTCTTCGTCGACCTCGGTTCGGATGAGGGCTTCGTGGGTGACGAGTTCACGCTCCAGAGCCTCGGCTGCCTGATCGGAGAGATCCTGGTGCGGACGGACGGCGGCCACTGGAGTGTCGCCGCTCACTGGCGTGCGGCGCCCTCCGATGCGGGGCTCGAGGTGGTGCTGCCGAACGGCCGGGCGGTGAACCCGATCCGGGCGGCCTACGACCGCGCCGACAGGGGCGCGGACTCCTCCGTCATCCGCTTCCGCGAGGTTGCCCTCGCCTCCTGAGTCCGGATCCGTCGGGCGGCCTGTGCCGCGACGGGGTCTTGACGCGCCTCCACGTCGGGTCGTACCGTGTATTCAACCGAAACGTTGAATACGCGAATCGCAGTGGAGGAGTTCCTCATGACCCAGGTCATCGCAGATATTTCCGTCTCCCTCGACGGCTTTGTGGCCGGACCGAACGTCGCCCTGGACAACGGGATGGGCGACGGCGGAGACGCCCTGCACGCCTGGGCGTTCTCCGACGACCCCGACGAGCAGGGGCTGCTCGAGCAGGGCACGAACCGCTCCGGCGCCGTCATAATGGGTCGCCGCCTGTTCGACATCATCGACGGCCCGGACGGCTGGAGCGACGAGGTCGGCTATGGCGCCGCCGAAGTGGGCAGGCCACCGTTCATCGTCGTGACCAGTGCGGCGCCGACGTCGGTCCGGCTGTCCGAACTCGACTGGACCTTCGTCACGACCGGACTCGCGGACGCCATCCGTACCGCCCGCGAGCGGGCCGAGGCGGCCTCAGCGGCGAGCGGACGCGACCTCGATGTCGTCCTGATGGGCGGAGGGGCGGTGATCGGCTCCGCGGTTGCCGCGGGACTCGTCGACATCCTGACCCTGCACCTGGCGCCGGTGCTGCTCGGGTCGGGTACTCCGTTGTTCGTGGATGCGCCTCCGCGGACCCTGCGCCAGCGGTCGGCGGTGGTCACGCCCGCCGCCACGCACCTGACCTACGACGTGCTCTGAGCGCGCCGACCCTGACGCCGCGGCGTAACGAAGGAGAATCGGGCCAGGACCTCCTTCGATTGGTAGTCCTGCAGGAGATTCAAACGATGCGCGTTCGAAACTCCTGCAAGGGTCACGCGGGGAGGGCCAGCCCGGTGAGGTTGGCGAGCCGCTCGATCAGAGCTGCTTGGAACGCCGGGTCGACCGTTGCCGGGTGAGGCTTTCTGGTCTGCCGGTGGTGCCAGTACCCGCCGGTGACGGGCCGGATCTCAGACGCATCCGCCGTCGCCAGCCAGTCCTGGGTGCGGTGCCCCTCCTCGAGGTCGTCCGGGGCGCCGCGGCCGCCCATTCGCGTCGGCACCCAGCCGGGATCGACGGCGTGCGACAGGGTCGTCGTTCGGTCCGCCACAGCCATCGCGAGCGCTGTGACCAGCAGCTTGCTGGTCGAGTAGTCGCCCCGGCCGGCGAACGCACGCTCGAGGTCCGCGGAACCGGAGAGGTGCATCCCGCTGCTGAGCACGATCGAGCGCTGCGGCGCGGGCAGCGTCGCCATGAGGATGTACGGCGCGATCACGTTCACGGCGGTCACCGGCCCGTCGATCACTCCCGCGTTGTGGATGACCGCGTCGAAGCGGCCGAACTCGGCCGCGCGCCGGGCGACATCCCGCGTCTCCGCATCGTCGGAGAGGTCCCCGAACACGAGGGCGTGCATCCGATCGCGCACCGAGGCGTCGGTGATCCGGTCGGGCCGCCGTGCGTGCAGGACGACCTGGTGACCGGCGCGCGCGAGCGTCTCGGCCGTGGCGAGCCCCAGGCCCGTGGATGCGCCGGTCACCAGGATCATCATGCGTTCTCCGTCTCCAGCAGCACCTTGATGGCCCGGCGCTCGTCCATTGCTCGGTACCCCTCGGCCGCCCGGTCGAGCGGGAGGGTGAGGTCGAAGACCGCGCCGGCATCGATCTCATCATTCATGATCAGCTCGATCAGGTCAGGAAGGAAGCGGCGGACCGGTGCCGGTCCGCCGTGCAGGTGCACGCCCGAGAAGAACAGTTCGAGGCCGGGCAGTTCGACGTCGTGCGAGACGCCGACGTAACCGACGTGCCCGCCCGGGCGGGTGGAGCGGATCGCCTGCATCATCGATTCCTGGGTGCCGACCGCCTCGATCACCGAGTGCGCGCCGAGTCCACCGGTGAGCTCCTTGATCTTCGCGACCCCGTCAGCGCCGCGCTCCTCGACGATGTCGGTCGCTCCGAACCGGAGGGCGAGCGCCTGGCGGTCGGCGTGGCGACTCATCGCGATGATGCGGTCCGCGCCGAGCTGCTTCGCCGCGAGGACACCGAGCAGCCCGACCGCGCCGTCGCCGACGACGGCGACCGTCTTGCCCGGCCCGGCCTCGGCGGCCACCGCGGCGAACCATCCCGTGCCGAGCACGTCGGAGGCGGCGAGCAGCCCGCGGACCTGCTTCGGGGTCGGCGCGGTCGGCGTCGCGACGAGGGTGCCGTCGGCCAGAGGGACGCGCAGCAGCTCGGCCTGCGTGCCGAGAGCGCCCATGGGTACGGCGTGCACGCACCGCGACTGGTAGCCGGACTGGCAGATCTCGCAGGTGTTGTCGGACGCGAAGAACGACCCGACGACGAAGTCGCCGACCTTCACGTTCGTCACGTCGTCGCCGACCTGCTCGACGACGCCGACGTACTCGTGTCCCATCGGGGTGGGCTCGGTGACGGCGTCGGTTCCGCGGTACGGCCAGAGGTCCGAGCCGCAGATGCAGGCGGCCGAGACGCGGATGATCGCGTCGGTCGGCTCCTGGATGGCCGGGTCGTCGCGTTCTTCGACGCGGACGTCCCCGGGGGCGTACATGACTACTCCACGCATGTGGGTGTTCCTTCCGTTGAGGGGATGGTGGTGGGGCCGGCCGGAGCGTGCGCCCGGGCCGGACGTGCGAGGAAGACGAGGCCGGATGCGGCCGCCATGAGGATCGAGATCGTCGTGACGAGCCCGAGCGGCAGGATGCTGAGCGACCCCGCGATGCCGACCAGCGGAGCCGCGATGCCGCCGAAGGCGAATCGCGCCGCGCCCAGGAGAGAGGATGCGGTGCCCGCGATCTGCGGGTAATCGGCGAGGGCGAGTGTGGTCGAAGGAGGGCTGGTGATCGCGGTGCCCGCCGCCAGGAGGAACAAGGAGACGATCACCACGGCCAGCGGCACGTGCGTTAAGCCGGCGACCAGGAGCCCAGCGGCGCCCAGCCCGGCGGCCGCCAGACCCGTGACGAGCGTCCCCAGGACGCTCCACCGCTCGCTCGCGCGTCCGGCGAGGTAGCCGAACGCCATGAACCCGGCGGAGTTGAGCCCGAAGGCGAGGGCGTATCCCTGAGGCGACAGGCCGTAGATGCCCTGCAGCACATAGGTCGCGCCGCTGAGGTAGGCGAACAGCGCCGCGTAGACGAAGCCCTGCGCGACGACCGATCCGACGAAGCGACGGTCGGAGAACAACAGCCGCATGTCCCGGCCGATGACGGCGAAACCTGCCGCTGTCCGCGCTTCGCGGGCCAGCGTCTCCGGCAACCCGAATGCCACCCAGGCGAGGATGACGGCGCCGATCACGGACAGGACCAGGAACAGACCACGCCAATCCAGCACCGCCGTCAATGCGCCGCCGAGCAGTGGGCCGACGATCGCAGCGAACCCGCCGATCACGGTCAGTCGTCCGTAGAACCGGATCAGCCGTCCTCCCTCGTACACGTCCCGACCGGCGGCCTGCGCGATAACGATGCCCACGCCGCCGGCGATCCCCTGGACGAGACGGGCGGCGATCAGGACCTCGACGGTCGGGCTCGCGGCGCAGAGCGCAGAGACGATGACGTACGCCGTCACTCCGATCAGCACGGGCCCGCGCCGCCCGAACCGGTCGGAGAGCGGTCCGGCGATCAGCTGCCCGGCGGCGAGGCCGATCAGGCAGGCGGTGACCGTCAGCTGGGCCAGGGAGGTTGCCGCGCCCAGCTCGGCGGTCAGGGCCGGAAGCGCGGGAAGGTAGAGGTCCATGGAGATGGGTCCGAAGACCGTCAGCACCAGGAGGAGCGTCGCCAGCGCTCGGCCGGCGCGCACCCGGTGGACGGGGGCGAGGGTTTCTGTCACGAACACCAGCAAAGCCGGACCCCCGCGCACGAGGGAGTCCCTGACAAGAGGTGTACTGGCAGAGCATCCCTCACGGCCGCATCCGCCTCTACCCTCGACAGCATGGACAACCCCGGCGAAGTGCGTGAATTCCTGATGTCGCGTCGCGCGAGGCTCTCACCCGAGCAGGCCGGACTCCCGGCCGGCACGGGTCGCCGTGTCCCCGGGCTGCGCCGCTCCGAGGTGGCGATGCTCGCCGACGTGAGCGTCGAGTACTACGCGAAGCTGGAGCGCGGCGGGATCGCGGGAGTATCGGCCGCGGTTCTGGATGCCGTCTCCCGGGCGCTCCAGCTCGACGACACCGAGCGGGCCCACCTGTTCGATCTCGCCCGCGCCGCCGACGGCATCCCGGTGTCGGGTCGCCAGCGTCGGCGACCGGCCAAGAGCCCTGCAGCTCGGCCGAGCCTGCACTGGGCCCTGGAGGCGTTCACCGACGGCATTGCCGTCGTCCGCGACGCGAAGTCCGATGTGATCGCCTTCAACGCGCTCGGCCGGGCGTTCTATTCGCCCCTGATCGGCGACGGCGGACGAACCCCCAACTTCGCCCGCTTCCAGTTCCTCGACCCTGCGTCGCGCGACTTCTACCCGGACTGGGACCTGTTCGCCGACATGTGCGTCGCCGTCATGCGGGCGGAGGCGGGACGCGACCCGCACAACCGGGCCCTGCAAGATCTCGTCGGCGAACTCTCCACCCGAAGCGACACCTTCCGGCAGCTGTGGGGAGCCCACAACGTGCGTGCCCACGGCGCCGGCACCAAGCGGTTCCACCATCCACTGGTCGGCGACCTCACCCTCGCCTACGAGGAGTTCGCCATCACGGCGGAGCCCGGGCACGTCCTGCTCGTCTACACGGCCGAGCCCGGATCCCCGTCCGCCGAGCGACTTCGGCTCCTCGCTTCCTGGGCCACTGCAGGCCCCGCAGAAACGGCGGTCGTGCCGCACGGCTAGAGTCCCACAGGGCCCGATTGCGGCCAGGGTAGAACGGGCGGTCCCCGTAGTACGGGATACTAGCTGCCGGAGGGATTTTGCAGACGATCTATGAGGGCGCCCGAATCATCGGGCGCGAGAACATCCGCTTCGGCGATCCCGTGCTGATCGATGACTTCGTCCTCGTGGTCGCGCGCGAAACGATCACCCTCGGAAACTACGTGCACCTCGCCTGTTTCTCGTCGATCACCGGCGGCCAGGAGGTGACGCTCGGTGACTTCGTCGCCCTCTCGCAGGGAGCGCGCATCCTGACGGGCACCGACGATTTCACCGGATGGGGATTCGGCAACTCGACGCTCGACGAGGCCTACCGGAACACCACTCGGGCGCCCGTCTCCATCGGCCGGTTCTGCGTGATCGGCGCGAACGCCGTTGTGCTCCCCGGCGTGACCATCGGCGAAGGGGCCACCGTCGGCGCCAACACCGTCGTCACCCGCGATCTCGAACCGTGGGGCGTGTACCTCGGCAACCGCCGCCTCCGCCATCGCGATCGCGAGGGCGTGCTGGCGACCCACCGCTCCTTCATCGAGGCGAGCCGTTCGTGAGGGCTCCGCTGCCCTTCGAGCGGCCGGTGTACGTGAGCCGCCCTGCGCTCCCGCCGCTCACCGAGTACGTCCGTCGTCTGGAGTCCATCTGGGCGACGAACATCCTGACCAACATGGGCCCGATGCATGAGATGCTCGAGCTCGCCGTGGGGGAGCGGGTCGGCGCCGGCCGGGTCTCGCTCTGGAACAACGGGATGAGCGCGCTCCTGGCGGCGGTCAGCTCGCTGCAGCTCGAACGCCGCAAGGTCATCGTCACGCCGTTCACCTTCCCCGCGACGGTCCACGCCATCTCCCTGCTCGGCCTGGAGCCGGTCTTCGTCGACATCGACGACTCCCTGACCCTTGACCCGACGCTGATCGAGGATGCGCTCACGCCCGATGTCGGGGCGATCATGGGCACCCATGTCTACGGGCGCTTCTGCGACACCGAGGCGATCGACGAGATCGCCCAGCGCCACGACCTGCGCGTCATCTACGACGGCGCCCACATCTTCGGCCGCACGGCGCCCGTGGTGGATGCCGAGAGACACCGGCTGGGCGACATCACGATGCTCAGCTTCCACGCCACCAAGCTGTTCCACTCGGTCGAGGGCGGAGCGCTCATCACGACCGATCAGGACCTTGACCGCCGGCTCCGGCTGATCCGCAACTTCGGGATCGTCAACGAGCACGACGTCAAAGGCATCGGGCTGAACGGCAAGATGTCCGAAGTGCACGCCGCGATGGGCCTGTCCATGCTCGACATGATGGATGCGGAGATCGACCAGCGACAAAGCGTCGCGACGCGGTACCTCGAAGCGCTCGACGGCATCCCCGGGCTGCGCGTGGTGTCCGGCGGCGACGGCATCGTGCAGTACTTCGTCCTGCGCATCGACGCCGACGAGTTCGGGAGCAGCCGCGACGACCTGCACACCACGCTGCGCTCGCTGAACGTGATCAGCCGGAAGTACTTCTCGCCGCTGTGCAGCGATGTCGAGCCGTACGACACCCTGCCGAGCGCGCAGCACCTCCCGGTGGCCCGCACGGCGGCGAACGAGGTGATCGCGCTGCCGCTCTACGGCGGGCTGAGCCTGGAAGACGCAGATCGGATCGCGGACATCGTCCGCTGGCACCAGAAGGGAGGAGTGCTTTGACCGACACGGTCGCAACGGTGCTTCTCGTCACGCACAATCACCTCGACTTCATCGACAGGGCGATCGCCTCCATCGAGGCGCAAGTGAGCCCGCATCCCTTCGAGGTGATCGTCGCCGACGACTCCTCGACGGACGGCACGCGCGAGCGACTCCTGGCATGGTCGGAGAGCAGCGAGCTCGACATCACCGTGCTGGACGAGGCGCCGCGTCTGGGGATCACCCTCAACTACGCGCGCGGATTCTCCGCCGCCCGCGGCCAGTTCGTCGCTGTCCTCGAGGGCGACGACGAGTGGATCTCGGTCGACAAGCTCCGGCTGCAGGTCGACCACCTGCTCGCGCATCCCGAGCACTCGATGGTCGCCTCCCGCGTGCTGCTGCACGACGAGTCCACGGGCAGCGCCAGCATCGCGCCGGCGATCGGGTTCGCCCGGATGTCGACGTCGGTGAACGCGCGACGTCTGGCCGAGGTCAACTGGTTCGCGACCTTCAGCGCGTGCATGTACCGCACGGACGTCCTCGAGCGTCTCTCGCCCGAGGTCTTCGAGATCACGTCGTACGACTGGATGGTCAACCTGTCCGCGCTCGCGTTCGGCGACGCGGGGTTCATCCCGCAGGTGCTGACCCTCTACCGCCAGCACTCCGGCGGTGAGTGGTCGAAGACCTCCCGTCGCGAGCGTGACGAGCGCATCCGGAGCCTGCTGCCCCGCTACATCGAGCTGTCGACGCCCGAGGTCCAGGTCGAGCTGACCCGGCTGCTCCACGATCTCGAAGCGCGGGCGGTGCAGCTCGCGGACGTGCTGGACGGCCCGGCCAATCCGCTGCCGTCGCAGACCGCCCTCCCGATCCCGCGCGTCACTGGTCCTGCTCCGCGCGTCTCGGTCGTGATGACGTCGTACAACCACGAGCGCTGGATCGAAGAGGCGATCTCCAGCGTCCTCGACCAGACGATGACCGACCTCGAACTGATCATCGTGGACGACGCATCGAAGGACGGGTCGATGGAGGTCGTCGCGCGGTTCGCCGATCCCCGCGTGCGCGTCTACCGCTTCGACACGAACCAGGGCGCCGCCTCCGCACTCAACTTCGCCGTGCAGCAGGCTCGGGCCGAGTTCGTCGCCGTGATCAACTCCGACGACGCCTGGGAGCTGCATAAGCTTCAGCGCCAGCTCGACGAGTTCGCAGCGCACCCGGAGCTGGGGGCCGTCTTCACGAGCGCCCGCTTCGTCGGCGAGTCCGGCGAGCTCCTGGCTCCCGAGCGCATCCCGCACTGGCACAACATCTTCCGGCAACGCAACCGGTCGCAAGCGCAGTGGCTGCGGCACTTCTTCGAGAACGGCAACGCGCTCTGCCACCCCAGCGTGCTCATCCGGCGCGAGTTCTACACCGAGTACGGACTGTACGACAACCGGATGCGTCAGCTGCCCGACTTCGACCGCTGGATCGCGCTCGTCAAGCACTGGCCCATCCGTGTGCTGGGCGACGAGGACCTGGTCCGCTTCCGGCTGCTCGAAGCCGAACAGAACGCGAGCGCGAACAGTCGCGCGAACGTGATCCGGGGCTTCAACGAGCACATCGCCGTCGACGAGCGCTTCTTCGACGGATGCAGCGACGAGCTGCTGATCGAGGCTTTCGGCGACTCGATGGTCAACCCGCACGTCGCGTTCCCGGACGAGCGCGCGTGCGAGATCGCCCTGCTCTGGTGCAACCTCCCGTGCATCATGTCCGAGGCGAACCGGGTGCACGGGCTCCGGTCGCTGCGGATCCTCCTCGGAGACGAGAACACGTCTCTGCTGTTGCGCTCCCGTTACGGGTTCACCGAGCTCAGCCTCCATGCCCTCGCCGGCGACGAGACGCACGAGATGTCCGAGGTGACCCGCCAGTACCTGTCGCAGCTGGAGTACGGCGAGACCTGGCGCGGGGCCGTCATGACGACCCCGAGCGGAGAGCTCGCCCGACACGTCTGGGCCCGCATGCGGCAGGTTCCCGTGCGCAGCTGGCCCGGCCGCGCCGCACGTCAGCTGAAGCAGGTGGTGGGCCGATGACGTCGCGCGGGCGCGTCGTCATCCTCGACGACATCTTCCCGCGCCTGGCGACGGGCTTCCGCGTCGCCGAATTCAACTGGCTCATGAAGCGAAACGCCGTCGCCGAGGTGCTCACCACGCAGCCGCTGCTCGACGAACTGCCGCTCTACGTCGCCGAGTACCCGGAGTTCGCGGATCGGGTCAAGCCGTACTCGAGGGACGCGCTGGAGGGTGCGTCGCTCGCCTGGATGACCTTCCTCAACAACGCCGCCTACTTCCTCGACGATCTGCACGCCACGGGGACGCCGTTCGTTGTGACCCTGTACCCCGGCGGCGGGCTCAACCTCGGCGACGCGGAGGCGGATGCGAAGCTGGACGCTGTTCTCGCCTCGCCGTTGCTGCGCGGCGTCATCACCACCCAACCGCTGGTCACCGAGCGCGTGCGCGCGCTGGCCCCGGAGGTCGCGGTGCACGAGATCCTCGGGGTGGTCGTGAGCCCGCTGTACCTCGGGCCGGGCGCGGGATTCCGGACCGACTACTACCCGTCCGGGTCGCCGGTCCTGCGGCTCGCCTTCGCCGCCCACAAGTACACCGAACGCGGCGAGGACAAGGGCTACGACGTCTTCCTCGACGCGGTGCGCGGGCTCCGCGAGCGGGAGATCCCGGTCGAGGCCCATGTGATCGGAGGGTTCTCCGAGCGCGAGGTGGACATCTCAGGCCTGGAGGACGTCCTCACCTTCCATGGCGTCCTCACCACCAAGGAACTGCGGACGTTCTTCAGCGGCATCGATCTGGTCCTCTCCCCGAACCGGCCCGGCGTCCTGTCGACGAACGCGTTCGACGGTTTCCCGCTGGGCTCCGTGATCGAGGCGGCGCTCTGCGGCGCGGGGATCGTGGCGACGGATGCGCTCGATCAGAACCGGCTGTTCATGGACGGCCGCAACCTCCTGATCGTGCAGCCTGCGGCCGACGACATCGCGCACCGCATCGAGGAGCTGATCGACGCACCAGGCGGGATCGGCCGGCTGGCGCAGGCGGGCCTGGCAGTGGCCCGGCGGCATTACGGCGTCGACAGCCAGCTCTGGGCGCGCCTGGGCGTCATGGAGGCGGCCCTCGCTGGCGAGACCGGGGACGACGACGCCGGGGACGACGTCGCCGCGTAAGGCGCGCAGGCTCCCTTCCGGCGCTCCGGGCGGCGTTCGCGGACCACGCGCTGGGCGCCTTCATCGCTACGCACTGAGCGCTTGACGCCGCGGCGACAGCTTCGTAGAATCCTTTCTACAACGTTATAGTGCATCGTTGTAAATCCGATCCGATCGACGAAGCGGTCGGTCCCACGAGAGGCATTCAATGAAGAAACTGCTTGCGACGCTCGCCGTCGCGGTTGGCGCTTCCCTGGCGCTGGCCGGCTGCTCCAGCTCCCCGGGCTCCAGCGACTCCGGCCCGGTGACCCTCACCTTCTGGCACGGTTACACCGAGGCCGACGGGAAGGTGCTCGACTCGATCGTCGACGACTTCAACAAGTCCCAGGACAAGATCACCATCAAGACCACCACCAAGACGTGGGCGGTCATCGGCGACACCCTCCTCCCCGCCCTCTCGGCGAAGAAGGGTCCCGACATCGTGGCGATGCCGGCCGAGAACCTGCCGGTCTACGCCTCCAAGGGCGCCTTCGCGAAGCTCGACGACTTCTACGCGAGCGACGCGACCCAGAAGGCCTCGATCCGCCCCGCGGCGGTCGACATGGAGAAGATCGAGGGCTCGTACTACGGCGTCCCGACCGGATTCGTGCCGCTCTCCGTCATCTACAACAAGGCACTGTTCGACAAGGCCGGCATCAGCTCCTTCCCGAAGACGTGGGACGAGTGGGTCGCCGACGCGAAGAAGCTCACCGTCGACGAGAACGGCGACGGCACGCCTGAGCAGTATGGCCTCGCCCTGCCCGACCACGCCACCGTCGGCAACGGTGTCTGGGCCAGCCTCTTCTACGGCAACGGCGGGAAGATCATCGACGGCTCGAAGTCGGCGCTCGACTCCTCGGAGAACACCGAGACGCTCTCCTACTGGTCGAAGGCCGTCACCGCCGACAAGATCTCACCGACCGGGCTCGACGGTGTCGCCAGTGACAAGCTGTTCTCCTCCGGCAAGGCCGCGATGGAGATCGGCGGCCCGTGGATGGCGAGCGTCGCCACCGAGAACAAGATCGACTACGGAATCGCCGGCATCCCGGCCGGTCCGAAGGGATCGGCGGCGTCGGCCATCGGCATCTCCGCCGCGGTCACCGCCCAGGCGGACTCGACCAAGAAGGCGGCCGCGGAGAAGTTCTTCGACTACTTCTTCACGAAGGATGTCGCCACCAAGTGGTCCATCGGCTCCGGTTGGCCGCCCCTGCGCACCGACATCCCGTCGTCCGCCGTCGCCTCCAGCCCGATCGTGGCCTCGCTCACCGATCTCGTCGGAGACGCGCGCCCGCTGCTCCCGGGCGTCGCGAACAGCACGGATGTTCTGTCAGCGGTCGATGAGGCGACCCAGAAGGCCCTCGCCGGCGGCGACCCGGCGGCGCTGCTGAAGTCGGCCTCCTCGCAGGTGCAGCAGGCCCTCGGCAAGTGATCCCGGTGGACCGCCGCAGCCGCGGCGGTCCACTCGGCGGTCCACCACTTCCTCGAAAGCGATCATGACCACTCTCACTCGTTCCCGCACCGGCCGCCCGTACCGGCCACCGGCGCCGCTCGGAGGCAGGCGCGGATCCCGGCGCCGCCGCGGCCCGCTGGCGCTGCTCTTCATGCTCCCGGCCCTGATCGTCTTGATCGCCTTCGTCGGCTGGCCGATGCTGTCGGCCCTCCGGTTGTCGTTCACGAACGCCAGCGGATTCGGGCTGGAGGAGTGGGTCGGCTTCGACAACTACGTCCAGGTGTTCACCGACCCCCGTGTCCTCGCGACGCTGGGAAACACCGCGCTCTACACCGTCCTGTTCACGCCGACAGCGCTGATCGCGGCGCTCCTGCTTGCCCTCCTGCTCACCAACCGCCGGCTAATCGGGCGCGGCTTCTTCCGCACGGCGCTCTTCCTTCCGTTCATCGTGTCGCTCGCCGTTGCCGCGTTCGCCTGGACGTACCTCCTCGACCCGCAGGTCGGTCTCCTCAACTACTGGTTGCGGAGCGTCGGCGTGCAACTCGGCAACGTCCTGCAGGATCCGGCGCTCGCCATGCCGACCGTGGTGCTCGTCGCCATCTGGAAGAACTTCGGGTTCTACATGGTGATCTTCATCGCCGGCCTGCAGGAGATCCCGGAGTCGCTGTACGAAGCGGCGAAGATCGACGGAGCCGGCGCCTGGCGGCGGTTCGTGAGCATCACCCTCCCGCAGCTCAGCAACACGCTGGCATTCGTCGTCGTGTTCGCGATGATCGCCGCCCTGCAAGCGTTCGACCAGATCTACGTCATGACCGGCGGGGGGCCCTACCGCTCGACCCAGACCGTCGTGATGGAGATCTACCAGGAGGGCTTCAAGAAGCTCGACCTCGGCCTCGCGACAGCGCTCTCATACGTGCTGCTGGCCGCGACGCTCATCCTCAGCCTCATCCAGTTCCGCTTCTTCGGACGCCGTGAGAAGGACCTCGCATGACCGCCACCGTCGCCCGCACCGCACCGAGCCGGCCGACCGTCGCTCCGCGCCGCCGGCGGATCGGACGCTCCACCGAACGCTGGCTCCTCTTCGCCGCGGCCCTCGTGCTGACCCTCATTGTGCTGCTGCCGGTGATCGTCATCGTGCTCACCGCCTTCAAGCCCGCCTCGGAGATCAACGCCTACCCGCCGACACTGCTGCCCGGCACCTGGACGCTGGACAACTTCGCCAAGATCTTCAGCGATCTGCCGTTCGGCCGGCTGTTCGTCAACAGTCTCGTCTTCGCCGGTGGCGTCACGGTGTTCGCCCTGGTCTTCGACTCGCTCGCGGCGTACGCGCTCGCCCGCATCGACTTCCGTGGCAACCGGGTCATCCTCATCGTCATCGTCGCCAGCCTGATGATCCCGTTCCAGGCGACGCTCATCCCCGTCTACCAGCTGGTGGCGCAGCTCGGCTGGGTGAACACGTTCGCCGGGCTGATCATCCCGCGCGCGGCCGACGCCTTCGGCATCTTCTTCCTCCGGCAGTTCTTCATCGCCCTGCCGCGAGACCTCGACAACGCCGCCCGGATCGACGGGGCAGGAGAGTTCCGGATCTTCCGGAGCATCGTGCTCCCGAACGCGGTGCCCGCTCTGCTGACGCTGGCGATCTTCACGTTCGTGAACAACTGGAACGACCTGCTCTGGCCGCTCGTCTTCACGACCTCGCCGGAGATGGGCACCATCACCTCGGGTCTGACACTCCTCACCGGGCCCAGCGGCATCATCCCCTATGGCACGATGATGGCCGGGTCGCTGATCGCGGTCCTGCCGCTCGCCGTCATGTTCCTCATCATGCAGCGCCGCTTCATCGAGAGCGTCGCGACCACGGGGCTGAAGTGACGGCGCCGCGCTGGTTCGAGGACGGCCGCCTGCACCTCGGTCTCGGTATCGAGGACACGTTCGTCCCGCAGGAGCGGCCCGGCGAGCGTGCGATCGACGAGTACGCGCTGACGGAGCACTACGAGCGCTACCGTGACGACTTCGCCCTCGCCGCCGGCGTCGGTGCGGAGGTACTGCGCTGGGGCGTGCCCTGGTATCGGATCGCCCCGGAGCCCGGCCGGTGGGACTGGGACTGGACCGACCGGGCCGTGGATGCGCTGCTCGACGCGGGCCTGCGCCCGATCATCGACCTGCTCCACTACGGGACTCCGCTCTGGCTGGAGGGCCAGTTCGCGGCCGCGGACTATCCGCAGCACGTCGCGGAGTTCGCCGACCGATTCGGCGAACGCTACGGCGACCGGGTCGTCGACTACACCCCGGTCAACGAGCCGGTCATCCACGCTCTGTTCTCCGGCGAGTACGGCTACTGGCCGCCGTACCGGACCGGGGCGGCGGGCTTCGCCGCGATCGCCGCCAACCTGGCGCGCGGGTTCGTCCTGAGCCAGGAGGCCCTGGCCGCGCGGATCGGCGACCGCGCGACTTTCGTGCACGTGGATGCCGCCATGAGTTTCACTGGGGACGACACCGCACCGGAGCACCGGGACGAGGCGCAGCGGGTGCGCCATCAGGTGCACCTGGTGGAGGACCTCGTCACCGGCGGTGTGGACGCGTCGCACCCGCTGCGGCATCGGCTCGCCGGCGCGGTGAGCGATGACGAGTTCGACTGGTTCCGTTCGCACGCCGTGCGGCCGGATGTGATGGGCGTCAACTACTACCCGCGGCACTCGACGGAACTGTTCGAGCCCGGTGTCCACCACGGGGGCGGCTTCGCCGACCCACGACCGAGCATCGACCGCGGCACGGACGGGCTCCGTGAGGCGCTCGCCGCGTTCGCCGCACGGTACGACGCGCCGGTCATGGTCACCGAGACGTGCGTCACCGGGACGGTCGCCGAGCGCATCGGCTGGCTGGACGACTCCCTCTCCCTCGTCGAGCGGATGCGGGCCGAAGGAACTCCGGTGGTCGGTTACGTCTGGTGGCCGCTCTTCGACATGTACGAGTGGACCTGGCGGCACACCGACCGTCCGCGGGCCGACCACCTTCTCACCATGGGCTTGTACGACCTCGCCGAGTCGCCTGAGGGCCTGCTGCGGGTGCAGAACCCGGTCGCCGAACGTTACCGCCGGCATGCCCGCCGGCTGTCGTCCCTCCCCGACGTCGCCCTGCCCGACTCCGCCCAGCCCGACACCGCCCGCCCGACCACCCACTGACGGAAGATCCGATGCACGAAGCGCACCTCGCCCTCCATTCCTCTGCCACCATCGGCACGATCGATCCGCGCCTGTACGGCTCGTTCGTCGAGCACCTCGGCCGGGCCGTCTACGACGGCATCTACGAACCCGGCCACCCGGCCGCGGACTCCGACGGTTTCCGCACGGACGTGATCGACCTCGTGAAGGAACTGGGCGTCACCACCGTGCGGTACCCCGGCGGCAATTTCGTCTCCGGGTTCCGCTGGGAGGACTCGGTCGGTCCGCGCGATCAGCGGCCGGAGCGGCTGGACCTCGCCTGGCACTCCACCGAGACGAACGAGGTGGGCCTGCACGAGTTCCAGACCTGGCTCGACAAGGTGGGCAGTGACCTGATGCTCGCGGTCAACCTGGGCACCCGCGGGGTGTCGGAGGCGCTCGACCTGCTCGAGTACGCCAATCACCGCGGGGGATCGGCCCTGTCGAAGCAGCGCATCGCGAACGGGCGCACCGAGCCGTTCGACGTGCGGATGTGGTGCCTCGGCAACGAGATGGACGGCCCCTGGCAGCTCGGGCACAGCTCGGCGGAGGAGTACGGCCGGCTCGCCGCGAAGACGGCGCAGGCGATGAAGATGTACGACCCCGAGCTGCAGCTCGTGGTGTGCGGCTCCTCCAGCTCGTCGATGCCGACCTTCGGCGAGTGGGAGCGGGTCACCCTCAGCCACACCTACGACGACGTCGAGTTCATCTCGTGCCACGCGTACTACGAGAACACCGGCGACCTCGGCAGCTTCCTCGCCTCCGGCGTCGACATGGACTACTTCATCCGCAGCGTGGTGGCCACCGCCGACAGCGTCAAGGCGGTCCGGGGCAGCTCGAAGACCATCAACATCTCCTTCGACGAGTGGAACATCTGGTACAACACCCGCTTCGAGAACGTGGACCGCATCACCGGCACGGACAACTGGCCGGTCGCCCCGCGTCTGCTGGAGGACACGTACACGGTCTCCGACGCCGTCGTCTTCGGCAGCCTGCTGATCACGCTCCTGAAGCACGCCGACAGGGTCACAAGCGCCTCCCTCGCGCAACTCGTCAACGTGATCGCGCCGATCATGACGGAGCCGGGCGGACCGGCCTGGAAGCAGACCACCTTCTTCCCGTTCGCCGCCACCTCGGCCCACGGCCGCGGCGTCGCGCTGAGCCTCGACGTCACCGTCGGCAGCTACGACACCGAGCGCTTCGGAGCGGTCCCCCTGGTGGATGCGGTGGCCACGCACGACGAGGAAGCGGGCCACTACGCGATCTTCGCCGTCAACCGCGCCGTCGACCACCCGACCGAGCTGGTCATCGACCTGGCGACCCTGGGCGCCGATGCGGCCGCACTGACGGCCTCCGCCCGCACGCTGAGCGACCCCGATCTGGATGCGGCCAACACGCGCGAGGACCCGGAGCGTGTCGCCCTGCGCGACCTTCCCGTCCACCGCAACGGCTCGGAGCTGCGCATCCCGCTCCCCGCGGTCTCGTGGACCGAGATCCTGCTGAGCTGACATCGTGACGACGCGCCGGCCGTCGTGAGCGGGGGGCGACGGCGATCCGGCCGCCGTCGCCCCCTCCTCGCCCGTACGTTCTTCGCCGCGGTCAGGCGTCGGCGGCCACCGGGCTCACGGCGCCCACCGGAGCGGGAGTCGACTCGCGCGCGATGACCCGGAAGGGTACCGCGATCTCTTCCGGCTCGAACGGCTCCGAGTCGTTCTCGATGCGGCGGAGGAGGAGCTCGACAGCCCGGCGCGCGATGTCATCGCGCCCGGGGTCGATCGTGGAGAGCGTCGGCATCGAGTAATGGGTCTCGTCGATGTCGTCGAACCCGACCAGCGCGACATCCTCCGGCACGCGGAATCCGGCCTCCTGGAGCACGCGAAGCGCGCCGAGCGCGAGCGTGTCGTTGAAGGCGACGACGGCGTCGAACTCGTGCCCGGTCTCCAGGAACGTCCGCATGGCGCGGGCGCCGTCGGCGCGGTGCCAGGTGCCGGCAGGGACGACGAAGCGCTCGTCGTACTCGATCCCGGCCGCCTCCAGGGCCTCGCGGTAGCCCGCGAGCCGCAGACCGGCGGAGCCGATCGCTTCGCCCGGATGAGCCCCAACGGCGAGGATGCGCCGGCGGCCGCCCGCGAGCGCCAGTTCCGTGGCTGCCCGCGCGCCCTCGACGTTCTGCATGGTGACGTGGTCCTTGGGGCCGTTGAAGATGCGCTCCCCGAGCAGAACCATCGGAGTGCTCACCTCGGCGATGGTCTGTCGGTCGGACTCGTCGAGGGCCAGGACGCTGTACAGGATGCCGTCGACCATGCGGCCTCGCCGGTTGCGCAGCACGGTGAGCTCGCTCGCGCGGTCGTTGCCGAACTGCTCGATCAGCACTGACAGGCCGTGCTCGCTGGCGGCCCGCATCACGGAGTCGGCCAGCTCGGCGAAGTAGGCGTTCCGCAGCTCCGGGATGATCAGGCTGATCACGTTGGTGCGGCCCGATCGGAGACTCCGCGCCGACAGGTTCGGGGTGTAGTCGAGCTCCGCGATGGCGGCGAGGACGCGCTGTCGTGTCGTGTCGCGCACGTACGGGTAGTCGTTGATCACGTTCGAGACCGTCTTGATCGACACACCGGCCAGTCGGCTCACGTCGTGCAGCGTTGCCGCCATTCGTCCTCCCTGGGGAACTTTGCTCCACTCTACAACGTTGAACAAGGCCGTGAGCGGTGGCATCCACTAGTCACGTTCGCCGCTGCTGCGCAGACAATTAAGAGGTGACGATTCTCGGCGTCGACTTGTCCAGCAACAACGCTGTGTTCGACTTCGCTCTCGCTTACCAGCAGGGTGTCCGTGTCTGCTACGTGAAGCTCGGTGGGGACAACATTCCCCGGTACGTGTCCGGTTCGTACGCCGGCCGTGTCGATCTCGCGCGGGCTCACGGCATGATCACCGGCCACTACTGGGTGACCGGCGGGCACGATCCGGAAGTGGCGGCGCAGTTCTACGTTCGCAACCTCCGCAACCCGGAACCGGGGGACTTCTTCGTCCTCGACAACGAGGTGCTCGACGACGGCAACATGTACTCCGACGACGAGGCGGCCCGCTGGATCCGAACGGTACAAGCGCTCGTCGGCGGAGACCCGCGACGCGTGTTCATGTACGCTTCGGGTTCGCCGATGAAGGGCTCCTCCTGGGCGGCTGTCCGCGCCACAGGGGCACAGGCACTCGTCGCCTGGTACGACATCGATCAGTGGGGCTTCCCGCAACCGTTGGGGTCATGGGCGCCTGAGCAGATCGGTGGGCACCAGTTCACGTCAGGTGCGAATCTCGGCAACGGCGGACGTGTCGACGCGAACGTATTCAAGGAGCAGGCGCTCTCTTTCAACGCAGCACTCATAGGAGATGAAATCGACATGGCAACCATCGACGACCTGAAAGGCATCCAGGGCTCCTCGTTCCTCCCGCTCTGCATCCAGAACCGTGAGGCCGGCGCCGCTCCCGTCCCGGGTATTGCGATCTTCTCCAACGGGTTCGTGGAGGCGATCACCGCGCAGCAGTGGGATGCCTTCGGCCTGGCCGGCGGAAAGCTGTACCTGACCAGGAGCCCTGGTCACTTCGCGTTCTTCCTGGCGCAGGCCGCGCTTCTCCGCACGTCGTATGCGACCGCGCAGGACGTCGAGTTCTCCGACGCCGACCTGACGGCGCTCGCGGAGCAGATCGCGGCCGCGCGGCCGGAATTGAACCGCGACGAGGTCGCGGACGCTGTCGCCGGAGAGCTCGCCAGTCGTCGCTGACCCAGACGGCGCGAATCCAGCGAACGGTTCGCCGTGTAGCGTGTGCCCATGTTCTCTCAGACGCTGTCCTCCGGCGGTACTCTGCGGCCACTGGAGCCGTGGCGGGCGGAGGAGTTCGCGACGCACCTCGACCGCGCGCGGGAGCACATCCGCCCGTGGGTGGGGCCGTCGTTCGTCACCACCGACGTGGAGGGTGCGCGTGCCACCCTCGAGCGCTACGCCGACCGTGCCGCCCGGGACGGAGCAGGCATCTACGGCATCTGGACCGACGACGTCCTCGTCGGCGGCGTCATGTTCGTGGAGTTCTCGGCGGCAACGCGCGCGTTCGAGGTCGGATGCTGGCTCGAACCGGGGGCCGAAGGGAACGGTCACATCACGAGCGCCGTGCGAGAGCTGCTCGCCTACGCGTTCGACGTCCGAGGGATGCACCGGGCGGAGTGGCGGTGCCGCAGTGACAACGAGAGGAGTTCCGCGGTCGCCCGTCGTTTGGGGATGACCCTCGATGGCGTGCTCCGGGAGGCGTGGCCCGTCGGAGATGTCTTCCACGACAAGCAGGTGTGGTCTCTGCTCGCCACCGAGCGGCGGGGCTGAATCAGACAGTGTCGGCGACGACCGATCCGGTACTGCTCTTCCTCCACGGCCGCTACGGCGTTCGCGACGATCTGGCCTGGATAGCCGAGCGCGCGCCGTCGCCGTGGCGCACGGTGCTGCTGCAGGCGCCCCTGCCTCTCGGTGACCGGTTCGAGTGGTTCCGCGTGCGCGACGACGGTCGGCAGGGCGCGCTGTCCGAGGATGCTGCTCCCGCCGCTGACGGGCTGCTTGCCTGGATCGCAGAGAACCTCGGCGACGCCGTCGTCGGTGCGGTCGGCTGGTCGCAGGGTGGGGCGGTGGCACTCCAGGCGATGCGGCGGGCGCCTGACCGTCTCGCGTTCGTCGTCACCCTCGGCGGCTTCACGACCGACGACGGTGAAAGAGGAGACGCGACGCTCGGTCATCTGCGGCCGCCGGTGTTCTGGGGCCACGGAGCAAAGGACGACGTGATCACCGTGCACGACATCGAGCGAATGCGCGCATTCCTGCCCACGCATTCGACGGTGGTCGAGCGGATCTACCCCGACGCCGGGCACGACATCTCGCCCGGCATGGCGGAGGACGCATTGGATTTCATCGCGCAACTCACACCGAGCACAGGGAGCCGTTGAGCTACTAGCGCGCGCGCGCCCGCGGCCGGCGTTAGCCTGGAGAAACGGATCCGCGAGGGGGCACAGGCGATGGCGACGACAGCTGACGGCGAGGGACGGTTCTCGGCCGAGGAGCGCGCCGCAATGAAAACGCGGGCTGCAGAGCTGAAAGCGGATGCGCGCACGGCGAAGGCCGCAGACAAGGCTGCGGCCGATGCGACCGCGATGAGAGAGAAGATCGCCGCAATGCCCCAGCCGGACCGTGCGGTTGCCGAGCGCCTTCACGAGATCGTCACGGAAGCGGTGCCGGATCTTCAGCCGAAGCTCTACTACGGTCAGCCCGGTTGGTGGCGGGGAGGCAAGGTCGTCGTTTTCTATCGCAGCGGTTTGCAGGACAAGCTCCGCTACAGCACCCTCGGGTTCAGCCCTGACGCGGCTCTCGACGACGCCAGTGGGCTGTGGCCCACCGCGTACGCGGTCGACCATCTCGACGATCGCGGTGCGGCGACGATAGCGGCGCTCGTGAGGCGCGCCGCCGCCTAATACGGGGCCCCTCCTCGCCCCAGAACGGCGGGGCTCAGCCGGTCGAGTCGCCGTTGTACCGTTCCAAGAGGCGGGCGAACTGTCCGATTTCCTCTTCGCTCCAGTCGGCGAGCCGCTCGGTCATGTCTCGGTGCAGCAACTCGGCGGCCGAGGTCAGCACATGCTCGCCTTGCGGGGTGAGCTGCAGCGCAACACCGCGTCCGGGGGAGGATGCGGCAGTGCCCGCCGTCGCGACCAGCCCGTGGCCGAGCAGCGCGGCGAGCTGGCGGGAGACCGTCGAGCGGTTCAGCTGGAAGTGCGCCGCGATCTCCACCGCCCGGCAGCCTGGATGGCTACGGATGTAGGCGAGCAGCGATCGGTCGACCGTCGAGATCGCCTCATTCTCGCGGCGGATCCGGGCCGTGCCGCGTCGCCCGACGGTGGTCAGCTCCCGCTGTACCCGGTCGATGGATGCGTCGCGCCCGTCCCTGGTCATCCGCAGAAGTCTATCGCCCGCTGAGTTGCATAGCGCAACACTCTCCTCTATGTTGCATAAAGCAACTTCGAAGGGATCCCACCACCGCATGTCGACGCACCGCATCGCACCCGTACCGCCGAGCATCGCGCGCCCGCACTTCTGGCCCCCCGCGGCGTTCTGGAAGTCGCTGGGCTCCCACATCCTGATCCCGTTGTTCCTCGTCGGCGGGATGGCGCTGGCCTACCTGGGCGCATTCCACGCGCCACAGCCGCACGACATCCCCGTCGCCATCGTCGGAGAGGGACCTGCCGCGCAGGTGTTCGCGCAGACCCTCAACGACAAGGCCCCCGCCGAGCTCGATGTGACGACCGTGAAGACGGCCGCAGAGGCGAAGCAGCTGCTCACCGACCAGAAACTCGCCGCCGCGTACCAGGCGGACGCCACGCATGCCACGATCTACGTCTCCACCGCGGCCTCGGAGACGCAGTCGTCGGCGGCCGAGAAGCTCTTCCTGCCGATCGCGTACCAGCAGCACCTGCCCGTGACGATCGACGACGTGCACCCCGTCCCGGCCGACGACGGCACCGGTCAGGGACTGTTCTTCCTCATGGTCGCCCTCAGCGTCGGCGGCTACTCGAGCGCCATCGCGCTCGCCGCCGTGACGGCCAAGCTGGCGGTCGGGTGGCGTGTCGCCGTCTCCGCGGCCACCGCCCTCGTCGTCGCCGGCGTCGGCGCCGTCGTCGCCGGGCCCCTCTTCCACGTGCTCAACGGCAACGAGTGGAGCATCTGGCTGCTCGCCTCCCTCTACACGTTCGGCATCATCACCATCGGCGTCGGATTGCACCCGTTCCTCGGCCGCTGGACCACACCGGCCCTGACGCTGCTGTTCGTCATGCTCAACGTCACCAGCTGCGGCGGCATCTTCCCGCAGGACCTGCAACCGGCGTTCTTCGCCGGCCTCAACACCTTCTGGAACGGCGCCGCCTGGCTCGACGCCTCCCGAGCGCTCACGTATTTCCCCGGTCAAGCGTTCGGCTTCGATGGTCTGCGGCTGGCGCTCTGGGCGACCGCAGGTCTCGGCCTGATCGCCCTCGGACACCTGCTCACCGTCCGTCGCCGGCGCGCCGCAGACGACACCGTCGCCGCGACGGCGGACGAGGAGGCTGCGGTGGTCGCGGCCTGACGACCGCGCGCGTCAGTCCCGCGCGCAGCTTCGGTGCTCGACTGGTTCCGCTGGCCGACCCCGGTCAGGGCGACCGCAGGGTCTGCGACGGGTGTTCGCCGAACGCGGTGCGGTACATTGCGGCGAACCGCCCCAGGTGGAGGAAACCCCACCGTGTGGCGGCCTGGGTCACACTGTCCGTCCCGGGCTCGGCCTTCGTGAGGTCCTCCCGCACCTTCTCTAGCCGCACCATACGGAGGTAGGCCATGGGCGTGGTGTCCAGCGAGCGTCGGAAGCCCTGCTGCAGACTGCGTGCGCTCACCGACACCGCGGCAGCCAGCTCGACGACTGTCCAGGGGTGCCCGGGGTCGGCCCGCAACAAGTCGACGGCGCGCGAGACGGGGCGAGCGCCGGGCGCGGGTGCCGTGAGCTGGAGAGCGGCCGAGTGATTGTGCGGCTGGACGAACAACATCGACTGGATCAGCGTCTGCTCCAGCCGCAGTCGCGCGAGAGGATGTCCGAGCGGGCCGCCCTCGACGGCGGCGGCCTCGTCGATCATCCGCAGAGCCTGCATCAGCATCCGGCCGCCCGGCCCCGTCACGTCAAGCTCGCTCGAGTACTCGAGCGGGCGGATGCACTCCCTGCCGAGCAGGCGTTCGATCTCGAGTTGCAGCTCGGCGCGGGGGATCATCACGGACAGCTGCGAGAACCACGCGCTGCAGTCGAGCCGCACCGGCTTGCCGGGGGTGAAGACGCCGGCGGTACGCGGTGTCGCGTAGATCTTGGGGCCGGCCCCGGCCCTCATGACCGCGCGGCCGTTGACCGGGATGTCGAGATGATAGTTCTCGGCCTCCACAGTCTCGATGCTGACCTCATCGCGAAACTGCATGAAGCCGCAGGTGACCCGGCCGACATGGAGCGCGTTGAGCGTCATGTCGACAGTTCCCGCGCGGCCGGCTCCCGGGAACTCGACGGGGAGGAAGACCTCCGAGAGCGCGTGCCGGACCTCGTCGACACCCCGGCCCGCAGCCACGCGATGAGTCGCGAAGAGTTCGGCTGGATGCGGGAGCATGCCGCGATTGTAAGCACGCCGGATGGAGCCGCCGGACCAGCAGGAGGCCACCGGGCGCGGGTCGTTCGCAAACCGGACAGGGATGGTCGTTCCGCGGATAGCAGCCCTCCAGCCTTGTGCCTACCGTGATTACACGGTCGACGTGTCCGACCCTGACGTGGTGGCCCTCCCCTTCGGGTGGGGAAGGGCCACCGCGGTCCCCGCGACCTGCTCGCCCACCCGAAGCCGTTGGACCACGATGATCGAGCCGAATCAGGTGACGCGCCCGCGATGGTGCCCGCGCTGCCTCACCCGCATGCGCGTCAGCCGTAACCCGTACTACGGCGTCGGTCTTGCCGTCCACCAACACTTGTCCAGTTGCCCCCAGTGTGGATTCGTCGAATTCCTGCCGGGGGCCGCGCGCCGGACGGACGTCTCGGCGGCGCCGGCACCACCACGCCCGACAACGTTCGGTCACCGGCTGCTCGCCCTCGCCGCGCGACTGCTCAGCCCTGACCTCCGAGGCTCGTCACGAGGTTGATGGCAACCGCGATCAGCACCGTCCCGAAGAAGTAGGACAGGAGCGCGTGCATGAGGGCTTTTCGGCGCGTTCCGGTGGTGTTCGGTTCGACCTCGGAGACGCCATACGACATCCCGATGGTGAAGGCGAGGTAGGCGAAGTCGCTGTACGTGGGCGAGGAGTCCTGGTTGAAGTCGAAGCCGCTCCCGTGGTGGTCGACGAAGTACATGCGGGCATATTTGAAGGCGTACACCGTGTTCACGAGTGCCCAGGCCACCATCGTCCCGAGCACGCCGAGGATGACCAGGGCGATCGAGACCGGATCGCCGTGCCGGTTGCTCGACTGGATCACCGAAACGGCGACGGCGGCGATGCTGACGAGGCAGGCTGCGACGATCGCGTCATCCGTGCGCACGGCGAGCAGACAGGATGCGGTCGGACATGGGTGCTCCTGAGGCGGGCCGGTCGACCACGGCACCCGGGGCGTGCCGGGCGCCGTCGGCCGCCGTGCCGCTCTCAGGCGGAGGCCCCTGCCGGGTGGAGGATGACCTTCGTCCAGCCGTCGTCGCGGTTGTCGAAGTGCTCGTAGGCGTCGGGCGCCTCATCCAGTGACAGCTCGTGGCTGACGATCCAGGACGGGGTGGCCTTGCCGCCGGCGATGAGGTCGCGCAGCCGCCGGTTGTACTTCTTCACCGGTGCCTGCCCGCTGCCCATGGTCTGTCCGCGGAACCAGAATTGCCCGAAGTCGAACGCGACTTCGCCCTGCTTTGCGAGCTCGTCGGAGGCTCCCGGGTCCTCCGGGATGTAAACCCCGACCACACCGATGGTGCCAGTGAACCGGACGGACTGGACCAGCCTGTTGAGTGTCATGTTGGGGTGTTCGTGCCCCTCGACGTCGTGCGCCTGGTAGCCGACGCACTCGCAGCCGTTGTCCGCTCCGAGCCCCATGGTCATCTCGTTGACTGCTTCGACGGGGTCGACCTTGGAGTCATCGATCGGGATCGCACCGATCTCCTCTATCAGCTTCAGCCGGTCGGGGTGGCGGTCGACGACCATCACCTTGCTCGCACCTTTAAGGATGGCCGAATAGGCCGCCATGCAGCCGACGGGTCCAGCACCGTAGATGACGGTCTGGTCGCCGGGCAGTACATGAGCCATCTCGGTGGCGTGGTACCCCGTCGGGAAGATGTCGGCCAGCATCACGTAGTCCGACTGCTTCTCCTGCGCGTCCTCACCCAGCCGCAGGCAGTTGAAGTCGCCCCAGGGCACCCGCAACAGGTCGGCCTGACCGCCGGCCCACGGGCCCATATCGGCGAACCCGTACGCGGCTCCCGCCCACTCCTTCTCGGGCTGCGCGGTCAGACAATAATTCGTGAGTCCGCGCTCGCAGTTCTTGCAATGCCCGCACGCCACGTTGAACGGCACGACGACGTACTCGCCCACCTGCACCTTGTCGACGCCGTCACCGACCTCGACGACCCGACCCAGGTTCTCGTGGCCGAACCATCGGCCGGTCTCGAAGTCGGTCCGGCCCTCGTACATGTGCAGATCCGATCCGCAGATGTTGGTCGAGGTGATCTGCACCAGGACATCCGTCGGCCGCTCTATTCGGGCGTCCGGGACATCCTTGACGCTGACATCACGCGGACCGTCATACACCACTGCTTTCATGTTCTTCCTCCATCAATCGATGACGAAAGAGGCTGGCGCTCGCTCATCCCCATCCAGGCGTCGCCCCGCTACCGAACGAACCGTAGGCGGAATAGCCCCGATGGGAAGGGGGGACGGCCATGTTTCGCGGGTGGTCCTGTGGCCCAGCTCACGTGTCCTCCCGAACCGCCGCGAACGCGTCCCGGATCGCAGTGACGAGTTGCCGGACGGCCGGTGAGGGACGGCGCGAGGCGTCCTCCGCCGACGTCGCCACGAGGATCGAGCGGACGAACGAGGGGTCGTTGATCGGGCGCAGGACGATTCCGGGATGCGCGGCGCTGGTGGCGAGACTCGGGATGAGTCCGACGACCATGCGCGCGGCGGTCATCCCGAGCAGCACCTGGAATTCGTCGGTCCTGATCGCGACGTCGAGGTCGTGCCCCTCCGCCGCGAACGCGTCGACGACGATGCGGTCCATTGGGTCGTCCGCGGTCGTGGCGAAGACCCAGCGCTCGTCCCGCAGCGACAGCAGGGCCGGCAGGTCGACGGACGAGCGGGACGCGAGCGGATGCCCTACCGGCAGAGCGAGCATCAGCGGATCGCGGTGAACCTCCGTGGCGACCACGTTCGGACGGAACGGCAGGTCGTAACCCGGGACGGTGTAGACGAGTGCGGCGTCGAGCGCTCCGCGGTTGATTCCGTCGACGAGCTCTGGGACTTCCGCCAGAAGCGCGTCGATCTCTATGCCGAGGTCGCCGACGCGAGAGGCGACGAACGGCAGGATGCTCGCAGCTGCGGTCGCGAAGGTCCCGAAGCGGAGCCGCACGCGCCCCAGTTGACTGAACTCGCGCGCATCCCGGATCGCCCGCTCGCTCAGGGTCAGGATCTCCCGCGCCCGCTCCAGGAGGAGCACGCCGACGGGCGTCAGCTTGCTGCCCCGCGGGGAGCGCGCGAGAACGGGGGAGCCGACCAGTCGCTCCAGGTTCTTGAGGTGGTAGTCGACCGTCGGCTGACCCCATCCCAGTCGTCGGGCGGCGGCGGTCACGGAACCTTCCGCGTGGACGGCTCTGAGCGCCTCGAACTGCCGCAGATCGGCCATGGATGCCCCTGTCCTTATGTCGACGGCAGATGCGTCGAGCGCTGAGCCACATACAGTCTATGTGGGCAGGGCGAAGTTCTGGGTATTCCGGCTGGGGAGCCAGACCCGCACGATGGAGGGATGGTCCCCACAGGCTCCTCCGCGATCGACCGCTCGCGTCCGCTACCGCCCGCGGCCGACGTCGGACAGTGGGAGACGCCGTACGCCGACGCCCTGGAGCGTCACGCCGCCCGCGGGCCGCTCGCGCTGATGGTCCCGGGGCACGGAGGCGACGAGCTCGGTCTGAGCGCACGGCTGGCCGAATTCTTCGGCCCGCGCCCGTTGGCGCTCGACGTCCCGATGCTGATCGATGACATCGACCTCGGGGAGGATTCGCCGCTGAGCCGTTCCCTGCAACTCGCGGCCGAGGCGTGGGGTGCCCGGCGCACCTGGTTCCTCACCGGCGGTGCCTCCCAGGCCAACCGGATCGCCGCGCTGGCCGCTCGCGGGCTCGGCGTGAACATCCTGTCGCAGCGCAGCGCACACTCGAGCTTCAGCGACGGCGTCCTCTGGGCGGGCCTGGCGCCCTCGTTCGTGCTTCCCTCCATCGACGCCGACCACGGCGTGGCGCACGGCGTGTCGCCCGCTGCGCTCGACGACGCGCTGACCGCCGCAGCGGGCACGGGGTGCCCGGCGAACGCGGTCTACATCGTCTCGCCGAGCTACTTCGGCGCCGTCGCCGACGTCGCCGGCCTCGCCCGGGTGGCACACGCCCACGGCGCGCCGCTGATCGTCGACGGCGCGTGGGGACCGCACTTCGGGTTCCACCACGACCTGCCCGAGTCACCCGCCCGGCTCGGCGCGGATCTCGTGGTCTCGAGCACTCATAAGATGGGAGGCTCGCTCACCCAGTCCGCGATGCTGCACCTGGGCCACGGCCCGTTCGCCGACGCCCTTGAGCCGCTCGTCGAACGCGCCGTCTCGATCACCGCCTCCACCTCGACGTCCGCGCTGCTGCTGGCCTCGCTCGACATCGCCCGGCACTCGCTCGCGACCGGCGCGGAACTGATCGGACGGTCGATCGCGGTCGCGGACGCGCTCCGCGACGCCCTGCGCGGCGATCCGCGGTTCGGCGTGCTCAGCGACGGTTTCGACGCCTTCGACGACATCGTCGCCGTCGATCCGCTGCGCGTCGCGATCGACGTGTCGAACACCGGGCTCAGCGGTCACTGGTTCCGACAGCGGCTCGTCGACGTCGACGGGATCTTCTTCGAGATGTCGACCGCCACCTCCCTCGTCGCACTGATCGGTGCGGGCAAGACACCGGATGTCGCGCGCGCCCACCGGGCACTCGCAGCAGCGGCCGACTCGGAGGAGGCGCGCTCCGAGCGGTCCCAGGCGGCCGCCCACGGGTTCCCTGCCCTGCCCGCGGCCGGAGCGTTGCGCCTGCTGCCGCGCGACGCCTTCTTCGCCGACACCGAGCTCATGCCGGCGGCCGACGCCGTCGGCCGCACCTCCGCCGATACCCTCGCCGCCTACCCGCCGGGAATCCCGAACCTCATCCCCGGCGAGGAGATCACGGCCCAGACTGTGGCCTTCCTCCAAGCGGTCGCCGCCTCTCCGTCCGGCTACGTGCGCGGAGCCGTCGATCCACGGGTCGAGCGGTTCCGGGTGACTCGCCTGGACTGAGGCGCCGCAGGATCCTGACCCCCACCACTCAAAGGAGACTGGTATGCCCACCATCGCTCAGCAATTGCTGCGCAGAAAGCCCACGACGGCCACCGGGGCCGCCGAAGAGGTGCACCTGAGGCGCAGCATCGGCCTCTTCTCGCTGACCATGATCGGCGTGGGAGGGACCCTCGGCACGGGGATCTTCTTCATCCTGTCCCAGGCGGTTCCTGTCGCCGGGCCCGGCGTGATCTGGTCGTTCGTCATCGGCGGCGTCGTCGCCGGGCTCACGGCCCTCTGCTACGCCGAGATGGCGGGGGCGGTGCCGGCATCCGGTTCGACGTACTCCTACGCGTACGCGACGCTCGGCGAAGGCACGGCGATGGCTGTCGGAGCCTGCCTCCTGCTGGAGTACGGCGTCTCGACGGCGGCCGTCGCGGTCGGATGGTCCCAGTACGTCAACCAGCTGCTGCAGAACGTCCTCGGCTGGCAGCTGCCGGTGCAGCTCTCCCAGGCGCCGGAGCAGGGCGGCATCGTCAACATCCCCGCGGTGATCGTCATCGTGCTGTGCTCGCTGCTGCTGCTCCGTGGCGCGCGGGAGTCGACCACGGTCAACAGCATCATGGTGGTCGTCAAGATCGCCGTCGTGCTGTTCTTCTGCGCCATCGCGTTCACGGGTTGGAACACCGACCACTTCCACAACTTCGCGCCGGCCGGGTTCGCGGGCATCGTCGGCGGCGCTGGAATCATCTTCTTCTCGTTCGTCGGCCTCGATTCCGTGTCGACAGCGGGGGAGGAGGCGAAGAACCCGAAGCGCAACCTCCCGCTCGCGATCATGTTCGCGCTGATCATCATCGTGGTGCTGTACGTCCTCACGAGCGTCGCGGCCCTGGGTGCGCAGGCTCCGGACAAGTTCGCGGACCAGGATGCCGGACTCGCCGCAATCCTGCAGAACATCATCGGTTCGGCGTGGCCGGGAACGATCGTGGCGATCGGCGCGATCATCTCGATCTTCTCGGTGACGCTGGTCGTCTTGTACGGGCAGACCCGCATCCTCTTCGCCATGTCGCGCGACGGGATGATCCCGCCGGTGTTCGCGAAGGTCAATCCGCGCTCGATGACGCCGGTGCAGAACACCCTGATCGTGATGGTCGCCACCAGCATTCTGGCCGCTGTCATCCCGATCGACTTCCTCGCCGAGATGACGAGCATCGGGACCCTTGTTGCCTTCCTCGTCGTGTCACTGGGCGTCATCCTCCTCCGGGTTAGGGAGCCGGAGCTGGAGCGCGGGTTCCGCCTCCCGCTCGGCTGGACCATCCCCATCCTGTCGATCGTGGGCTGCATCGCGATCATCACGCAGCTGAGGCTGATCACGATCGTCGTATTCGTCATCTGGACGGCCGCGTTCCTCGTCTTCTACTGGTTCTATGGCCGCACGCACTCCAAACTCCAGGTCGGGCCGGGGGTCGTGGATGCGGAGGTTCCGTACACGAGCAACTTCGCGCAGCCCAGCAAGAGCGAGATCCGCGAAGCCGCGCAGCGCCGCCGGGCGGGCCGGAAATGAGCATCGTCGTCGGGGTGGACCCCGCGCACCGTTCCGCATCCGCGCTGCACCTGGCCGCGATGCTCGCCCGCTCCTCCGGCACCGAGCTGGTCGTCGCCGCTGTCGTCCCGTCCGCGTGGCCGGCGACGGCAGGAGGCGCGGACGCGGAGTGGCGCGACTACACCAGGGACAACGCGAACAGCGCGCTCGACCATGCTGCGGCGGTGCTCGGCGCATCGGTCGCTGCGGAGTACCTCGTGTACGAGGCTCCGTCGGCCCGGCGCGGTCTGATCGGCATCGCCGAGGATCGGAAGGCAACGCTGATCGTCGTGGGCTCGGCGGCGGAAGCGGAGCCTGGGCGCATCGCGCTCGGCGCGGAGAGCGACACCCTCCTCCACGCGTCACCCGTTCCCGTGGCGGTCGCGCCGCGGGGCTATCGCACGGCGGGCGGCTCCCGCGTCAGCCGGGTCACGGCCGCCTACCGGGGAACCGGCGCGTCAGCCGGCCTCGTTCTCGGCGCCGCTGCACTGTCCGCGTCACTGGGCGCCCGGCTGCGAATCGCCTCCTTCGCGGTCGTGCCGCCCGATTCTGGGACCTCGGGCGCCGGACTAGACGCCGAGACCGCCATCGCCGACACGTGGGCCGCCGACGTCGAGAAGCACGCGGCTTCGCTGGTGCGCCGGGTGTCGGAGCTGGAGGATGCTCCCGCCGTCTCGGGCGTCGCCATCGGGATCGGCGAGACCTGGGAGTCGGCCATGGCAGACGTGGCATGGGAGCCGGACGAGCTGCTGGTCGTCGGATCGAGCACACTCGGCCCGATCGCACGCGTGTTCCTCGGCTCCCACGCCGCCAAGATCGTCCGCCACTCGCCCGTTCCGGTCGTCGTCGTCCCGCACGGCGTCACCGTCATCGCCTGATCGACAGAAGGACCAGCCATGGCGCATCCCATCCTCGACCTCTTCCCGGCCGGGTCGGCCGTCGACCCCGACGGGACCCTGGTGGTCGCCGGCTGCCGGGTCGACGACCTGGCGCGTGACTTCGGGACGCCCGCGATCATCGTGGACGAGGGCTCCCTCCGGGCGCGTGCGCGCGAGTACCGCAGCGCCCTCACCTCGCGACGGCCGAACGCGCGGGTGGTCTTCGCGTCGAAGGCCTTCCCGGCGACCGCCGTGCAGCGGGTGATGGTGGAGGAGGGGCTCGGTCTGGACGTCGCGGGCGGCGGCGAGCTGCTCAGCGCGCTCCGCGCGGGGGTGGACCCTGCGCTCGTCGTCATGCACGGCAATGCCAAGACCACCGAGGAACTGCGGATCGCCGTCGAGGCCGGGATCGGCCTCGTCGTCGTGGACAACGAGGACGACGTCGACCGACTGGAGCAACTCGTCGCTCCCGGGCGCGTCCAGAGCGTTCTGGTCCGCGTCGTCCCCGAGGTCGCGTCGTCCACGCACCCGCACGTGCAGACCGGGCAGAAAGGGTCGAAGTTCGGGCTGACCGCCGGGGCCGCTCGCCGCCTCATCGCCCGGATCGAGGCCAGCCCGTCGCTCGACATGCGCGGGGTCCACGCTCACGTCGGATCGCAGATCATGGACCCGGCGGAGCTCGCCGCGGCCGTGGCGCCGCTGGCAGCGCTGGGCACCTTCCCGGTCTACGACCTGGGCGGCGGTCTCGGCGCACGATATACCTACGAGGACCGGCCGGCGTCCGTGGACGTGTACGTCGACGCACTGCTCGCAGCCGCAAACGAGCACTTGCCAACCGATGCCGAGCTCATCATCGAACCCGGACGCAGCATGGTCAACGGGTCCGCGTTCACCCTCTACACGGTCACGACCGTCAAGCGAGACGCCCGGAACTTCGTCGCCGTCGACGGCGGCATGGGCGACAACCTGGAGGCGGCGATGTACGACCAGCGGTACGAGGCCGTCCTCGCCGGCCGCATGCAGGACGAGGATTCCGAAGACGTCGTGGTGGTCGGCCGGCACTGCGAGTCCGGCGACGTGCTCGTGGACCCGCTGCGGCTGCCCGCAGCGCGGGTTGGGGACCTTCTCGCCGTGCCCGCCACCGGTGCGTACACGCACACTATGGCGAACAACTACAACGGCTACCGGCGCCCACCCGTCGTCTTCATGCACGACGGTGAGGCGAGGGCCGTGATCCGGCGCGAGACCTGGGAGGACCTCTTCGCCCGCGACGTGTGAGCGGACCCGCGACCCATCGCTATGCTGTGGCTCGCACTACTTCGCTCAGGGGGATCAGTATGACGACGCGCACTCGGTTGTGGATTGCGATCGGGGCATTCGCGACGGCGCTCTGCCTGGGCCTGGGCGCCACGGTGGTGGTGCTCTTCTTCAGCGCCCGCGAGGCCTCTCAGCCGTCGGCGGTCGTCTCGGCCTACCTGTCGAACGTGGAGCGCGGTGACATCTCGGCCGCGTTGCGGATGGAGGGGCGCGCCTCGAAGCCGTCGGAGGTTCTCCTCACCGACAAGGCCTACAGCCATGCGACGGACCGGATGACCGGTTTCCGCATCCTCAACACACGCACGGTCGGCACCGGGTCGACGGTCGACGTGCGCATCCAGCAGAAGAGCGGTTCGACGACAGCGAGGTTCGAACTGCGAAAGCGGAGTAGTCCGGTCAGTCTGCTGGGCCTGGACACCTGGAAGCTCCGGCCTGTGGAACTCACGACGGTGGACATCACTCTGGGCGCGCCGGGGCGAATCGACGCGACTCTTTCCGGGGTTCCGCTCGGGTGGAAAGGCGCGGTGCTGCACATCCACGCGTTCCCGGGTACATATCCCCTTGCCGTCGCATCCCCGTCGCCGTGGTTCACACTGCCGGAGGCCGCGGTCTCCGTCGCTGGTTTCGGCCAGTCCGATCGGTTCCAGGTGCCGGCGACACTGACTCCGAAGGGCAAGGACGCCGCGGTCGCTGCAGCGAACGCCTGGTTCGACACGTGCGTGGCCGATCCGTCCTTCCACCCGGCGCGATGCTCCTTCTCCCTGACGTCCGGCGCCGACCCGGGCGAAGTGTGGACGAACTCGTCCTGGCAGGTGCAATCACGGCCGACGCTCGCCATCGGCGCCTGGGACTTCGGATGCCGGGTCCCCACCACGGCGGATGTGAGCGCGGGTGGATGCTGGCCCGTGACGACGTCGACGCCCGGGGAGGTCACGTTCCACGCCGACTACACGATCCCGGCAACCGGCGAGACGGGCGACATCACCTCGACGGGTGCGATTGAAGCGAACGTCAAAGGGTCGATCAGCTCGTTCACCGACTCGGGCGCGATGTTCACCTCCGTCGACTGGGCCGACTAGGTCAGCGGCTGCGACCGCACTTGAAAGTGCGTATCCACGCACTTAATAGTGCGTATGGAACCGCCGGAATGCTGCGCTGATCAGCTCGTTGTGGCCCAGTGACTCACGGAACTCCGTTGAGTCGATGCCACAACCGAGAGAAGAATATGACTTCGATAGCCATCATCATCGGCAGCACCCGACCCGGTCGTAAAGGCGAAGAGATTGCTCGCTGGGTGCAGCAAGCGGCTTCGGAACGCCCCGGCGTGAGCTACGACCTCGTCGACCTAGTCGACTTCCCCCTGCCCCACCTCGACGAGGTCATCCCGCCGGCGATGGGACAGTACGCCAACGAGCACACGAGGAACTGGGCCGCGAAGATTGCGCAGTACGACGGATACATCTTCGTCACACCGGAGTACAACCACTCGACATCCGGCGTCCTCAAGAATGCGCTCGACTACATCTACGCCGAGTGGAACAACAAGGCGGCAGGCTTCGTCAGCTACGGGAGCGTAGGTGGCACTCGTGCCGTGGAGCACCTCCGGTTGATCGCGGCCGAGCTGCAGATGGCCACGGTGCGATCGCAGGTCGCGTTGTCGCTGTTCACCGACTACGAGAACTTCGTGGACTTCGCTCCGGGACCGCAGCATGACGACGCCCTGAGCAACCTCTTCGCACAGCTCGAGGGCTGGTCGGTGGCGCTCGCGCAACATCGCGCTTCGACGAGCTCCCTCGCCAGCTGACAAGAAGGCCCTCGGACGAAACAGTAAGGAGAAACGATTATGGGCATTCTCGACGGAAAGATCGTCCTGATCACCGGTACTGCCGGCGGCCAGGGCCGCGTCGCCGCGAGTATTTTTGCACGCGAAGGCGCCAAGGTGGTCGGATCGGACATCAATGCGGCAGCCAATGAGGAGACCGTCGACATCGTGCGCCGTGCCGGCGGGGAGATCACCGGCATTGCGCCGATCGACCTGACGGACCCGGAAGAAGCCGCAAGGCTCGTCGACGGCGCTGTCGCTGCCTACGGCGGACTCGATGTCGTCTACAACAACGCCGCGATCCAGTACTTCGGCCCGATGTCCGACTTTTCGGTCGAGCACTGGCGGAAGACGATTGCCGGCGAACTGGACATTCCGTTCTTCGTCACGAAGTACGCCTGGCGCCACTTGGTTGCACGCGGTGGCGGCGTGGTCCTGAACGTCGCGTCGGAGGCCGGGATGATCGGCGGACAGTTCCCGCCGATGGTGGGGCACACTGCTGCTAATGCGGGCGTCATCGGAATGACCCGTCAGATGGCGCTCGAAGGAGCGCCCCACGGAATCCGTGCGGTGGCCATCAGCCCCGGACCCGTGCTGACCCCGGCCAGCGATCGCGACCTCGGCGACGACCAGATCGCTCGAGACGCTATAACGAGCAAGACTCTGCTCAAGCGTTTCGCTCGACCAGAGGAGATCGTGGAGTTGGCGGCGTTCCTCGCTTCCGATCGCGCTTCATACATCACGGGCGCGAACTACGCAGTCGATGGTGGCGCAACCGCTTGGTGACGATCTGAGCGCGCTCCTCGTAGCGACGGAGGCTGTGACCCCGACGGATGTCGCGGTCACAGCCTCCCTGTCGCCTGAGATCGATTGCGCTGGATTTCATCGCTGTGGTCGTTCGCCCAGGCGACCAGCGTCAGCATCGGACGCAGGAGTGTCTCGCCGAGCGGAGTCACGGAGTACTCCACTCGAGGCGGCATCTCATCGAAGGATTCCCGGTGTACCAGTCCGTCGACGACCAGCGCCCGCAGAGTCACCGACATCATCCGATGCGATATCCCCGGTATGGCGTGCTGCAGCTCAGTGAAACGTCGCGGCCCTTCGCCCAGTGTCCGAAGAGTGAGGATGGACCACTTGTCACCCACCCTCGTGAGCAAGCCACGAACGAATTCGTCGCTGGCGGGCCCTTCGTCGCACAGGTTGAGAAGCTCCTCGGTTACCGACTGGGTGTCCGACATCTCAGCCCTCGACCTGGACCGGTTGGGCCCTCCCGCTCTGTCCGCCTGCAGCGAGACGCATCAGGTCGGTGCTGAAGTCGACGTCTGAGGCGGTCCTCTCAGCCAGGGTGGCGTTCCCCGAGAACTGGTGCTTGTAGTCGGCCCACGCGCCGTCTGTGATCGTCTCGGTCACCTTGCTCGCAAGGAGGCCGACGAGTTCCGTTGCTGCGCGCGTGATGCGTGTGCTCAGCGCAGGAGAACCCCAGTCCTCAGGTGCCGCGAAAACGGAGGTCGGCACGGGCAGAGCCCGCAGGAAGGCGAACAGCGGACGCATGTGGTCATCGACCACCATGGCGTGACGTGCGGTGCCGGCCGAGGCGGCGAGGACGACGGGCTTGGCGATGAGCAGGTCATTGTCCAGCACGTCCGCGAACGACTTGAGCAGTCCGCTGATTCCGGCCTTGTAGACCGGCGTGCTCACGATGACGGCGTCCGCGCCGGCCAGAAGCTGGATCACCTGCTGAAGGCGCTCGTTCGGGAATCCGGACACGATCGCCTGAGCGACATCGACCGCTGTCGCGCCGAGCTCGATGACCGCGATCTTGGCGTCCCTTCCGGACCGCCTCAGGAGGTCGGCGCTTTTCTGAGCGATCCGGTCAGCCAGGAGCCGGGTCGATGACGGATCGCTCACGCCGGCGCTGAGAATGACGAGTTGCACGGGGGGCCGCGTGACGCTGTCGCGAAGGCCGGCCTGCTGGGTGTTCATGATGGTGCTCCTTACGGTCAGACGGATAGCGGGAAGCGGGCTTCCGTTGCGGGGTCGCTGTCCTGGTAGGGCGATGTGCCGGAGAGGTTGTCTCCGCGGTTGGGGTTCGGGCGCGGTTGACGCGGCTCCGAGTCCCCGTACTTGCTCCGGACGAGATCGGCGTGAGTCGGCGCTGCAGCCGCGTCAGCGGATCGCCGCGCGGCCATCTCCTTCCGCAGGACGGGTACCACCTCTGTGCCCAGGAGTTCTACCTGTTCGAGCGCGACGTCGAGAGGCAACGCCAGACCGTCGAGCGCGAACAGCTGCCGCTGGTAGTCCCCGAAGCCCTCCTGGAAAGTCAGCGTCTTGTCGATGACTTCCTGAGGGCTGCCGACGCTGAGCGGGGTGCGGGAGACGAAGTCGTCGAGGGAGCTGCCCCGGAACAGCGGATAGTTCTCGAAGTACGGGCGGAATCGCGTCCAGGCGTCTTGGGAGCGCTTGGCGATGAACGCCTGGCCGCCGAGGCCGACGATCGCCTGCTCTTTCGTGCCGTGACCGTAGTGTTCGAATCGCTCACGATAGAAGTCGACGAGCGGCTTGAAGTGCAGGTTGGGTGCGAGCACATTGTTGGCGAAGTATCCGTTGCCGTAGAACGCGGCTTGCTCGGCGATCTCGGGTGTGCGGATCGAGCCGTGCCAGACAAAAGGCGGTACATCGTCCAGCGGCCGCGGAGTGGAGGTGAAGCCTTGGAGCGGGGTGCGGAACCGGCCCTCCCAGTCCACGACGTCCTCACGCCACAGGCGATGCAGCAGGTTGTAATTCTCGAGCGCGAGCGCCACACCTTCGCGGATGTCCTTGCCGAACCAGGGGTACACCGGAACCGTGTTGCCGCGGCCGATCATCAGGTCGAGGCGTCCACCCGCCACGTGCTGCAGCATCGCGTAGTCTTCCGCGATTTTGACGGGGTCGTTGGTGGTGATCAAAGTGACGGCCGTGCTCAGAGTGATCTGCTGAGTGAGTGCCGCGATGTAGCCGAGCAAGGTGGTGGGGGAGGAGGGAACGAATGGGGGATTGTGGTGCTCGCCGAGTGCGAAGACGTCGAGTCCGACCTCGTCGGCCCTCACCGCGATACGGGCGATGTTGCTGATGCGCTCTGCCTCGCTCTGCGTGTGACCGGTGGTGGGGTCGGGCGCGATATCGCCGACAGAGAAGATTCCGAATTGCATGTCGAAGGACCTTTCTGATCCCAATGATTGACGTGTCAATCAAGTAATTGACGTGTCATTCAACTCCATGCACGCCGATCTATTCCCTGGTTGGATCACGCGCTGAGTTGCAGAACAATACTCAGCCGAGTACTGAAGGGCGGCCCGACGGACCGATATTCGGCCTGGCGATGACGATCGGTTGACCCGTTATCCGGCCCGCTTCTAGGCTGAGTCTCGCTCGGCGGGCCCCCGTTCTCAGCGGAAGGCGGAATGAGATGTATATGAAACTATCGGGTGGTGCAGTTCACGCCTCCCGAGTCGGAGGCGTTGATCATCTTCGGCACGGGACTGACGGACGCCCCTGCGGAATCCGCTCAAGGGCTCCAGCTGACGGTCTACGACATCGAAGAAGCAAGAAGCGGCTGCCGGGACGATGAGCGCCGCGACAGGTGAACCGGAGACGGACGACACGGTCACCGTGATTCTCGACCACCTTCGCCAGGCCGCGGAGGCCCATGGCATCCACGAGAAGCAGGACCTCGGCGGTGTCTACGACGAGCAGTGGCCGGAGTGGTACGCGCAGCACATGGCGGAGACGCTCCGTGCTGCCGGGTACCGGCTGGAGAGGACTGTATGACGGAGATCAACCGCGAGCGGAGGGCCTTCGGAGTCGGCGTGATCGGCGGGCCGACGACGGTGATCGATATCCACGGGCTCCGGATCCTCGTGGACCCCACCTTCGATCCGCCCACCGACTACGGCTACCTGCGCAAGACGGCCGGGCCGGCGATCCCGGCCGCAGCACTCGGACCGATCGACCTGGTACTCGTGAGTCACTCGCAACACCCCGACAACCTCGACACCAGCGGGCGCCGGCTGGCGCTCTCGTCACCGTTGGTGCTCACCACCCCGACCAGCGCATCCGAATTGGGACCACGGGCACGGGGTCTCGTCCCCTGGGAGCGGTTCTCTCATCCATCTGGAGTGCGGATCACCGCGACGCCGGCTCTCCACGGGCCGGCTGACGACGTGGGGCCGGAGGGTTACGTGAACTGCGAGGTGAGCGGATTCGTCATGGAAGCGCGAGACTCGCCAACGGTCTATGTGGGAGGCGATAACGCCTCCCTGAAGGCTGTTGCGGACATCGCGCGACGATTCCCGCGCATCGACGTGGCAATCCTGAACGCGGGAGCCGCGCATGTGCCGACGAAGTTCGACGACCGCCCGCTGACGTTCACCGCGGAGCGAGCCGCGGCCGCTGCCGAAGTCCTCGCCGCAGCTCGCGTCGTCGTGGCGCACCAGGATGGGTGGGCGCACTTCGCGGACGGTCCGGCGGATACACGGCATGCGTTTCGCCAGGCCGGTATCGAAGCGGTGCTTTCCACGGCTCCACTCGGCTTGTGGAGCGTCACCGAAGACGTGGCCATCCCCGTGCAGGCCTAACCGGCGCTGAGCACCGATCTCGCCGCCCGCAGGCCGGAGTGCAGGGCCCCCTGAATCGAGGGCGACTCGCGGTGGTCGCCGGCGAGATGCAGGCCGGGACCGATGCGAGCAGGGGATGAGCGTCGCAACGGCGGGGGTAATGCGGGGAGGGCGTGCGGTATGTCGTCGCGGCGGAGGAGTTGCCAGGCCGCCGAGGCCTGGCCGTACAGCCGCACCAGGTGGCTGCGCACGTCGCTCTCGCCGGGCCCGTTTCCGGGAGCCCAGAGGCAGGTGGCCTGTACGAGGTGGCGGCCTCGGGGCGCGGCCTCCGGGATGGTTGCGGAGATCGCCAGCGCGTTGACGATCGGGCCTTCCCAGGAGGCGTCGATCGTCAGAAAGGTGGACCCCGGAGGCTCGTCGGTCGCGAACCACCAGGTCTGCAATCCCCTGGTGGGAGGGACGGGTTCGTCCACGAGCCCCTCGAGGGCCTCCGCGCCCACCGCCACGACTACGTCGCGCGCGAGCAGCGTTCCTTCTCCGAGCGCGTCCACCTCCCAGCGACCGTCCCGCCGCCGCAATCTGTTCACCGCGCGGTTGAGGCGAACCTCCGCCCCTGCCGTTCGAGCGCGTGAGGCAAGCGCCATCGGAAGCGCGGCGATGCCCTCTCGGGGCAGCCCGGCCGCTGCAGGGAGGAACGACCGGGCGAGAAGGCGCACGTACGTGTCGGACGTCGATTCCGACGAGTCGGCGAGAACTCCCGAGAAGAACGGCGACAGCACCTCGGTGCGCAGCGCTCCGGTGAGGCCCGCTGCGTCCCAGCCCTCGCCGATGGTGCTGTCGGAGCGACCCACCGCGGTTCGAGGCCACAGGGCGATCGGCCCGACCCACCGGACGAGTCCGGCGAGGTCCCGCGGTTTCACCAAACCACTGGCGAGCGTCGCCGGCAGCAGACCCGGATGCCGGAGCGGATGCGCGAGGGTCGCCATCGCACCGTCCTTGCGGCGCACCCGAACCGCGGTCGGAAACGCGGCGACGGAGAGGCTGCGGACGTCCACCGCTGAGCGGACAGCCGGATAGGCGGTGTTCAAGACATGGAATCCGCGGTCGAGGGTGAAGCCATCGACGCGGTCGGTTCGCTGGCGCCCGCCGACGCGATCCGCGGCCTCGAGCACGAGCACCTCACGGCCTTGGGCCGCCAGTTCGGCGGCACACCGCAGACCGGCCAACCCGGCACCGATCACGACCACGTCATGCGTCTGCATGAGCCGAGTGTAGGAGCAGATCCTCGGCCATGGCCGGCGCCGGCCTGACTCAGTCGGCCGGCCGTAGCCTCTCGACGAGCTCTCCCCTGCTGTGGACGCCGACTTTCGTGAATACGGACTTCAAGTGGTCTTGCACCGTGAAGGACGAGATGAACAGCCGGCGGCCGATCTCCGCGGTCGAGAGTCCGAGCATCACCTCGCGGCACACCTCGCGCTCTCTCTGTGTCAATCCGTATGCCGCCAGCAGCAGCGTCCCCATGTCATCTGCGGCGGCGGGCGAGAGGAGGACGGCGACCTGGTCCTCCTCATCACCGATCAACGGGCTCGCCTCGAGCACCGCCCAGCGCGCACGGCCGTCCCTAACGCGCGTACGGAACACGCTCGAGGGTGATGACCGCGCGCCCACCCACATCAGGTGAAGCAGCAGTTCGAACCGCGCGGGTGCGATGTCGTCGAAGCGTTGGCGCCACTCCCGCACAGCAGGCGTCGCGGTGCGCAGATCGCCGGTTCGGCCCAACACGACGATCGCAGGAGCCGCACCGGGTAGCCGTGCGGCCGCCTCGGTTCGCACCGCGACGCGAGACGCGGAGGCGATGGCGGGCGCGACGGCGGCGAGGAACTCGACCTCCCGTTCGTCGAAGTCCTGGCCGGATCGCACCATCCCGGCGGCTCCCCAGCACGTACCGTCGACGGTGAACAGCGTGCGTAGCTCCTGGTCGAGCCCGAGCGGGCGCCACACGGTCCGTGCGCGCGCGCTGGCGTCGCGGTCGGCGGTGGAGAGCTCGGAGAGCCGTGCGACCACCCGGCCCGTCCGCGCCAGGCCAGCGAATGTGTGGGGTTCCGTCTCCCGGTACTCGGCGTCCGCCAGAAGCGGCTCGTACTCCTGCGGGATCCGAACCGCACCGCTGATCATCGTGCTGATCGTCAGAGTGTCGGGGTCAAGCGCAGCCCAGCACATCAGTTCGGCGCCCACGGTTCGCTCGATGACCGCGATGGCGCGCTCGTACAACTCGCTGAGGCTATTGCCGTCGCCCGCGAGGGCCAGGATCTCCTGGCGCGCATGGTGGGCGCGTTCCTCCCACATGCGTCCAGTATGAGAGCCGTTCCAACGGACGAAAATCCCAGAATCGCGGGATGGGGTCCCAGCCCGCGCTCGTCTTAGCATCCTCAGCATCGGAAGGGGACGTCATGGTCGCGGTGGTCTGGATCTTCGCACTGCTCACCGCCGCCATCCACATCATGGTGTTCGTCTGGGAGGCGCTGCTACTGGAGCGTCCGGCCATCCATAACGCGATCTTCGGCGTGCCCTCCGCGGACGTCGCGGCGGTGCGGCTGTGGGCCTTCGGCGTCGGCTTCTACAACCTGTTCCTCGGCTGCGGGTTGGTCATCGGCGTCATCGCCTGGTGGATGGGTCAGGCGGTTGTCGGCCGAACGCTCGTGACTTACCTCTGCTGGCTGCTGTTCCTTGCCGGCATCGTGCTCTTCATCGCTGACCGAATGGGCATGGGCCGGGAACGCGGCAAGGGTGTCGGAGGGGCGATCGCCCAGTCCACGCCGCCGCTGATCGCGTTGATCGCACTGTTGTTCGTGTGAGTCGGGCGCGCGTCCACTCCATCGTCGAAGCCACACGACGGTGTGTGACCACTGAGACACCGGTGGTTTCGATGCTGAAGCGTCTTTCGGGCTTCTCCTCGGCAACCAAAAACCCCCGGATTCCGCAACGGACCGGGGGCTTTCTCTGGTGGCTCCGACCGGCATCGATCCGGTGACCTTTCGATTTTCAGTCGAACGCTCTACCAACTGAGCTACAGAGCCGGGGGACACTCGCGCGTCCACCTAGACGGAAGCCCTTCCGATTGGAAGGGCTTGTCGCCTGAGCGACCCTGACGGGACTTGAACCCGCGACCTCCGCCGTGACAGGGCGGCACGCTAACCAACTGCGCTACAGGGCCTTATTGTGGTGCTTTTTGAATTGTGCTGCTTGTAGATACTAGTGGACCGTTGGACGTGACCCCAACGGGATTCGAACCCGTGCTGCCGCCGTGAAAGGGCGGTGTCCTAGGCCGCTAAACGATGGGGCCGGATCGTCCCGAACGGCTTGCGCTGTCCATGACCACCGACGGACAAGCATACGGAAGACCGAACGAGATTGCGAATCGGATTCGGATCCCGGGCGGGTCGGGGTGGATGAGCACCTCTCGGTTCTCGCAACGCCACCGCCAAATCCCGGCACCGGGCGACCAGTCACCGTAGTCTGCGGCCCAGGCGGTCCCCCCGGCCGCCCGTGCGAGCGCACGCCCCCGATCACCGTTCCCAAGCCGATTTCGGGCGCCGGAAAACGCCATGTTGCTAAAGTTGCGCATGTTGACCGTGGGACGCATGTGACGTGTGTGACCACTGAGGATGCAGAAGCGAGCGGGTCGATAACACGATGAGACGCCAGATGAGCAGCCGAACGGCACCCCCGACCACGCCCCCGAGTGGTTCGCGGCGCGGCGCTCTCCGTGCTGCCCTGGCCGGTCTGGCCGTCGCCGCGGTGGCGATTGTCGGGTCGGTCGCCGCCCCCGCGTACGCCGAGAACTATCCGTCCTGGCAGGACGTCCAGAACGCCAAGGCCAACGAGTCCGCCGCCAACGCCCAGGTGGACCGCATCAACGGCCTCATCTCGCAACTCAAGGGCGAGGTCGCCTCGACGCAGGCCGCTGCAGTGAAGCGCGGAGAGGAGCTGGAGGCGGCGCAGACGGCCCTCGACAACGCCACCATGAGGGCGCTCGACCTGGAGTCGCAGGCCGCGGCCAGCCAGAAGAAGGCGGATGACGCGAGCGCCCAGGCGGGCAAACTGGCCGCCCAGCTCTACCGGACCGGTGGCCGCAATCTGACCGCGAACCTGTTCCTCAGCGGCAACAAGGCCTCGACGACGAGCCCGGACAAGCTGCTGTCGGGTCTGGGCAGCATGTCGAAACTGGTGGAGCAGTCCAACCAGGTTTACACCGACGCCAAGGCCGCGCAGAATACGGCCAAGTCGCTCTCCGCACAGGCCGACGTGGCCAAAGCCGAGCGCGAGAAGCTCCGGGTGGCCGCGGAGGCCGCCATGCAGGCCGCCATCGCCGCTGCCAAGGCGGCGCAGGAGAAGCTGGCCGAGCAGCAGAAGCAGATCGTGATCATGCAGGCGCAGCTCGCGGCGCTGCGGGACAGCACCGCGAAGACGGTGGCCGGCTACCAGGCCGGCGTCGCTGCCGCAGCGGCCGCCGCCGCTGCTCGCGGCTCGGGCGGGCTCCCCGGTGGATATGTGGGCCCGCAGGGCTGGGCGGTTCCTGCAGCCGGTCCGATCACGGATGGCTTCGGCGCCCGTCCCTCGCCCGGCGGCGTCGGCAGCACCTACCACCTCGGCATCGACATCGGCGCCTCGTGCAACGCCCCCATCTACGCGGCCCACGAGGGCACCGTCATCTATGCCGGCCCCAACGGCACCTACGGCAACTTCGTGCTCCTCGACAACGGCAGCGCCGTCAAGACCGGCTACGCGCACATCCGGAACGGCGGCATCCTGGTCGGCATCGGGCAGCATGTCGGCGCCGGCCAGCCGATCGCACGCGTCGGCACCACCGGCGCCTCCACCGGCTGCCACCTCCACTACGAGGTGCGCATCAACGACACGAAGGTCGACGGCATCCCCTTCATGAGAGATCGGCAGGCACCCCTTGGCTAACGAGAACGCGAAGACCAGCCGGGTCCGCCCGGGTCTCGCCATCGGAGCCGGTGTGATGGGCGCGGTCACCGCATCCATCGGCATCGTCGCCCCCGCGCAGGCGGTCGACTACCCGTCCTGGAACGACGTGCAGCAGGCCAAGAACAACGTCGCCAACCAGCAGGCGATGATCGACAACATCACGAAGCTCATCACCGGGCTGCAGTCGAGTGTGGATGCGGCGCGCGTCGCGTCCGAGAAGGCGGCTGAGGCGTACTTCCAGGCCAAGGATGCGCTGCAGGCGGCGACCGCGAAGGCGAGCGACCTCCAGAAGCAGGCGACCGACGCGGCCGAGAAGGCGAAGACCTCCAAGATGCGTGCCGGTCTGCTCGCCTCCCACCTGGCGAAGTCCGGCGGCGGAGACGTCACCACCAACCTCATGCTGAAGGGCGGCGGTTCGGGTTCGGATGCGGACAAGCTGCTCTTCCAGCTGGGTACGATGAGCAAGCTGACGGAGCAGTCGAAGGCGGTCTACGACCAGGCCACGAAGGACAAGAACACGGCGGATGCTCTCACCGCCCAGGCTAAGGCAGCGAAGACCGAGCGCGTCGCTCTCGCCGACGAGGCGGACAAGGCGCTGGCGGCGGCTCAGGACGCGCAGGCCAAGGCGCAGTCCGCGCTGGCCGCGCAGCAGCAGAAGTCGACCGAGCTTGTGGCGCAGCTGGCCACGCTGAAGAACACGTCGGCACAGACCGAGGCCGCGTATCTAGAGGGGGAGCAGGTGCGTGCCGCTCAGGAGGCCGCGCGTAAGGCGGCGGAAGCCGCAGCGGCCGCAGCTGCGGCGGCTGCGGCGGCCGCCGAGAACCAGCCACCGGCACCCGCGTCCGGCGGGGGCGGCGCGGCCCCGGCGGCCCCGGCGGCGCCCGCCGCGCCGAACGGCAACGTCGTCGACACCGCGATCGCGTATGCGCGCGCCCAGTTGGGCAAGCCGTACATCTTCGGCGGCGAGGGTCCCCGCGGTTACGACTGCTCCGGCCTGACGATGAAGGCGTACGCCTACGCCGGCGTCTACATCGGCTCGCACTCCGTCAACAACCAGTACTACACGGCCGCGAACCGCGGTCAGCTGGTGTCCTACGGCGCCAAGCAGGCGGGCGACCTGATCTTCTGGGGCGACGGACCGGGCGACTTCTACCATGTCGGCATCTACATCGGCGGCGGCATGATGATCGCCGCTCCCACCGAGGGCGACGTCGTCAAGGTCCAGTCCGTCTGGGGCTCCCCCTACCGTCTCGTCGCGCGGCCCAGCGCCTGACCCAGCCCGCGAGCACAGGAAAAATGCCCCCGATCAGCGCGATCGGGGGCATTTTTCCTGTGCTCGGCGGCTAGCGCCGGGGTCAGTGACCCTCGGCGGCGAGCTTCGCGATGGCCTTCTGGATGAGGCCGTCGGCCTCGGCGGCGTCGCCCCAGCCGTCGATGTTGACGAATTTGCCCGGCTCGAGGTCCTTATAGCGGGCGAAGAAGTGCTCGATCTCCTTGCGGGTCTGCTCCGGGATGTCGTTCACATCCTGGATGTGCTGCCAGCGCGGGTCCTTGTACGGCACGGCGATGACCTTCGCGTCGCCGCCGGCCTCGTCGCTCATGTTGAGCACACCGACCGGGCGCACCTTCACTCCGACGCCCGGGAACAGCGGGTACTCGAGCAGCACGAGCGCGTCCAGCGGGTCGCCGTCGTCGCCCAGGGTGTTCTCGAAGAAGCCGTAGTCCGTCGGGTAGACGAAGCTCGTGAACAGCACGCGGTCGAGGTACACGCGACCGGTCTCGTGGTCCACCTCGTACTTGTTGCGGCTCCCCTTGGGGATCTCGATGACGACGTCGTATTCGGCCATGCCGGTGCTCCTTTGTGGGTCGTGATTCGGCACTAACGTTACTAGGTGCCCCTCACCGGTTCCGAAGGACCCCAGCGCCGTCCACGCCTGACCCCGCCGATCGCGGATGCCCGCCGCGCCCTCCGGGCGGCCCTCGGCGCCGCGACCGCTCTCCCGCAGGCGGACCAGCACGACGACCACGGGCCCGCTGGTCCCGCTCCCTTGACGCCGGGTGCCCTGCTCCTCGTCGGCCTCAGCGGGGGAGCGGACTCGCTCGCTCTCGCCGCAGCGACCGCGTTCGAGGCGCCGCGCGCCGGTTACCGTGCTGGCGCGGTGATCGTCGACCACGGCCTCCAGGCGGGTTCGGATGGCGTCGCCGAGCGGGCCGCTGAGCAGGCGGCGGGGCTCGGGCTCGACCCCGTCGTGATCGAGCGCGTGGAGGTCGCCGCGCACGGCGGTCCGGAAGGCGCCGCCCGCGCCGCACGTCATGCCGCGTTCGATCGTGCGCGCGCCGCGACCGGCGCCGAGCGCATCCTGCTCGCCCACACCCTCGACGACCAGGCCGAGACGGTGCTGCTCGGTCTCGCCCGCGGCTCCGGCCCGTCGAGCCTGCAGGGGATGCTGCCCGACACGGGCCGCCTGCTGCGGCCGTTCCTCGGTCTCCGTCGCGGCGAGACGCGGGCGTTCTGCGCCGACAGCGGGCTCGAGCCGTGGGAAGACCCGCAGAACGACGACCCCTCCTACACGCGCGTGCGCGTGCGGAAGGCCGTGCTCCCTGTGCTCGAGCGCGAGCTCGGCCCGGGCATCGCCGAAGCGCTCGCCCGCACGGCGGAGCAGCTTCGCGAAGACGACGAGGCGCTCGACGGGCTCGCCCTGGAGTGGGCGCAGGAGCTGGTCAGCCAGGCCGACGACGGCTCAGTCACCCTCGACGTCCGCGGTCTCGCCGCCGACCCGGCGGCCCTCCGCCAGCGCATCATCCGGCTGATCGTCTCCGCCGAGTTCGGGGTCTCGCTGACGCGGGCCCACACGCTTGGCGTCGCCGCCCTGATCACCGACTGGCACGGTCAGGGAGCGGTCGATCTGCCAGGCGTTAGAGTTGTCAGGCAGAACGGCCTGCTCATGTTCCACACCACAACGTAAGTAAGGACAGCGCCTTCCTCATGGAGCTCACGGACGTCGAGAACGACCTGACCGAGATTCTGATCACCGAGGAGCAGATCCGCTCCCGCATCGCCGAGCTGGCCCGCGAGGTGGAGGGCCATTACGCGGGTAAAGACGTCCTGCTGATCGGCGTCCTGAAGGGCGCGGTCATGGTGATGGCCGACCTGTCGCGCGAGCTGCGCATCCCCGTGACCATGGATTGGATGGCCGTCAGCTCCTACGGCAGCGGAACGCAGTCGAGCGGCGTCGTCCGCATCCTGAAAGACCTGGACACCGACCTCAGCGGCAAGACCGTGCTCATCGTCGAGGACATCATCGACTCGGGCCTCACCCTGTCGTGGCTCCTCTCGAACCTCCGCAGCCGCGGTCCCGAGTCGATCGAGGTCTTCACCCTCCTGCGGAAGCCCGATGCGGCGCGCGTCGAGATCGACGTCAAGTACGTCGGGTTCGACATTCCGAACCAGTTCGTCGTCGGCTATGGGCTCGACTACGACGAGCGCTACCGCACGCTCCGCGGCGTCGGGATTCTGGCCCCCGCCGTCTACAGCTGAGCGGCCATCCGTCGTGGAGGCCGCCCAGAGCGAACACGCAGGCGGCCCACAGCGCCCAGGCGGTACTGTGGTCGCACCATGAACGTCAAGAAGATCTTCCGCGGCCCGATCCTGTACGTCGTGCTCGCGATCATCGCGGTATGGATCGGCTCCAGCCTGATCACCATGTCCGGCTTCAAGAGTGTTTCCACCCAGAAGGGTCTGGAATACCTCTCGCAAGACAAGGTGTCGAGCGCGAAGATCGTCGACGGTGAGAACCGCGTCGATCTGACGCTCAAGGAGCCGGACGGCAACCTGGGCGACCAGGTGCAGTTCTACTACGTCACCCCGCGTGGCCAGGATGTGGTGAAGGCGGTCGACGACGCCAACCTCCCCAAGGGCTACGACGACGAGGTCCCGCAGCCGAACTGGTTCGTCAACATCCTCGGCTTCCTCATCCCGGCGCTGCTGATCGGCGTGTTCTTCTGGATCATGATCTCCGGCATGCAGGGCGGCGGCAACAAGGTCATGCAGTTCGGCAAGTCGCGGGCGAAGCTCGTCACGAAGGAGACCCCGAAGGTCACCTTCGATGACGTCGCGGGCTCCGACGAGGCCATCGAAGAGCTGGAAGAGATCAAGGACTTCTTGAAGGAGCCGGCCAAGTTCCAGGCGGTCGGCGCCCGCATCCCGAAGGGTGTGCTGCTGTACGGCCCTCCCGGAACCGGCAAGACGCTTCTGGCCCGCGCTGTCGCGGGTGAGGCCGGCGTGCCGTTCTACTCGATCTCCGGTTCGGACTTCGTCGAGATGTTCGTCGGTGTCGGCGCGAGCCGCGTCCGCGACCTGTTCCAGCAGGCGAAGGAGAACTCTCCCGCCATCATCTTCATCGACGAGATCGACGCGGTCGGACGTCACCGTGGTGCCGGTCTCGGCGGCGGACACGACGAGCGCGAGCAAACGCTGAACCAGCTCCTGGTGGAGATGGACGGCTTCGACCCGAAGACCAACGTGATTCTGATCGCGGCGACCAACCGTCCCGACATCCTCGACCCCGCGCTGCTGCGCCCGGGCCGCTTCGACCGTCAGATCGGCGTGGATGCGCCCGACATGCTCGGCCGCAAGAAGATCCTCGAAGTGCACGGCCGGGGCAAGCCGCTCGCGGCATCCGTCGACCTCGAGGTCCTCGCCCGGAAGACGCCCGGTTTCACCGGTGCCGACCTGGCGAACGTCCTCAATGAGGCCGCTTTGCTCACCGCGCGATCGAATGCTCAGCTGATCGACAACCGCGCCCTCGACGAGGCCGTCGACCGCGTGATCGCGGGTCCACAGAAGCGCACCAGGGTCATGAAGGACCAGGAGAAGCTGATCACGGCGTACCACGAGGGCGGTCACGCTCTCGCTGCCGCGGCGATGCGCCACACCGACCCGGTCACCAAGATCACCATCCTGCCGCGCGGCCGTGCCCTCGGCTACACGATGGTGATGCCGCTGGAAGACAAATACTCGATCACGCGCAACGAACTGCTCGACCAGCTGGCCTACGCCATGGGCGGCCGCGTCGCGGAAGAGATCGTCTTCCACGACCCGACCACCGGTGCCTCGAACGACATCGAGAAGGCGACCTCCATCGCCCGCAAGATGGTCACCGAGTACGGCATGAGCGCCGACATCGGCTCGGTCAAGCTGGGCCAGGCGAACGGGGAGATGTTCCTCGGCCGCGACATGGGCCACCAGCGCGACTACTCGGAGCGGATCGCCGAGCGCGTCGACGCCGAAGTGCGCGAGCTCATCGAGAAGGCGCACGACGAGGCCTGGGAAGTGCTCAACGACAACCGGGCCGTCCTCGACCGCCTCGCCGCGCAGCTGCTCGAGCACGAGACGCTCGACCACAACCAGATCGCCGAGATCTTCGTCGACGTGAAGAAGCTTCCGGAGCGCCCGCAGTGGCTCTCCAGTGACAAGCGGCCGATCTCGGACGTTCCGCCCATCCCGTTCCCGAAGGCCCCGATCGACGCAGGCGCGGTGGACGGCGGGGTCGACTCCGAGCCGCCGAGCGCGAAGCCGAAGCGCGCGCCGGTCATCAAGCCGCGGCCGGCCACCGCCTAGGGCCGCCGCGCGCATGACCGGATTCGATCGTCCGCGCATCGAAGCGGCCGTCGCCGAGATCCTCGCCGCCATCGGCGAGGATCCGGCGCGCCCGGGGCTGACGAGCACCCCGTCGCGCGTAGCCGACGCGTACGCCGAGTTCTTCGCCGGCGTCGGCCGGGACGCCGCTGACGATCTCGGCGAGCCCGTCCCTCTGGAGGAGGGCCGGCAGGCAGAGACCGTGCTGCTGCGCGACATCGAGTTCCGCTCCGTGTGCGAGCACCACCTCCTGCCGTTCCTCGGGGTCGCCCATGTGGCGTACCTGCCGGGGGACACGGTGATCGGGCTGGGCCGCATCCCGCGCATCATCGAGACCCTCGCCGCTCGGCCGCAGATCCAGGAGCGGCTGACCGAGCAGATCGCCGACACGATCGAGCAGGGAGCCGCTGCACGCGGCGTGCTGGTCGTCCTCGACGCATCGCATGCCTGCGTGACCACACGCGGCCCGCGTCAGACTCGCAGCTCGACGGTGACGGTGGCCGCCCGCGGCGCCTACACCGACCCGACCACCCGCGCCGAGCTGATGGCGCTGATCGGACGTGGCACCGAGTGACCCTGATCATGGGCGTCCTCAACGTGACGCCGGACTCGTTCAGCGACGGCGGGCTCTGGCTCGAGCCCGAAGCGGCGATCGAGCACGGTCTCGAACTGGTCGCCCAGGGCGCCGACCTGGTCGACGTGGGCGGCGAGTCCACGCGCCCCGGCGCTGTGCGCGTCGACCCGGCCGAGGAGCAGAGCCGGGTCGTCCCGGTCATCCGCGAGCTCGCGGCGCGCGGCGTAACCGTGAGCGTGGACACCCTCAACGCATCCACCGCCCGCGCCGCCGTGGAGGCCGGGGCGGCGATCATCAACGACGTGTCCGGCGGACTGGCCGATCCGGGGATGCCGGATGCGGTGCTGGATTCGGGGTCGCAGTACGTCGTGATGCACTGGCGGGGCCGGCTCGACGCTGCCGATTCGCGGGCGGTCTACGAGCACACGGTGGCCGAGGTGCGCGCGGAGCTGTCGGCACGGGTCACCGACCTTCTGCAGCGGGGTGTCGACCCGTCCAAGCTCATCCTGGATCCGGGAATCGGCTTCTCGAAGAACGCCCGCCACAACTGGCAGGTGCTGGCGGGCCTGCACGAGATCGAGACGCTAGGCTACCCGGTGCTGATCGGGGCATCCCGCAAGCGGTTCCTCGGCGCGCTGCTCCCGGATGGTGCGCCTGCAGAGGACCGCGACGCCCCGACCGCGGTGATCTCCGCGCTGGCGTCGCAGGCCGGAGCGTGGGCGGTCCGTGTCCACGACGTGCCGTCGACGCGGATCGCCCTGGACGTGGTGCGGTCGTGGCAAGCTGGACGCGATGAGTAACATCCACTCGCGGCCGACCGATTCGATCGTCCTGACCGGGTTGCGCGTACGCGCCAATCACGGTGTCTTCGACTTCGAGCGGGCGGAGGGTCAAGACTTCGTCGTCGACGTGACGGCGTGGCTCGACCTGTCGCGCGCGGCGGCGGGCGACGACCTCGCCGCGACCGTCCACTACGGCGAGTTGGCCGAGGAGGTGGTGGCCGCGGTCGAACGTGACCCGGTCGACCTCATCGAGACCGTCGCCGAGCGCGTCGCGGCGACCGTGCTGGCGCATGAGCCCGTCGACGCCGTAGAGGTGACCGTGCACAAGCCGCAGGCGCCGATCAGCGTGCCGTTCAGCGACGTCGCCGTGCGCATCACCCGGGGCCGGTCATGAACGCGGCGCCGATCGGCAAGCCGGTCCGGATGCGGGTGGGCGTCCCCGCCGTTCTCGCGTTCGGCAGCAACCTCGGCGACCGCGCCGCGACCATCCGGTCGGCGGTGGATGCGTTGCGCACGGAACCGGGCATCGACATCCAGTCCGTGTCGCGGCTCTACGAGACGCCCGCACTGAAGCCGGACGGGATCGACGACGAGGCGCCCGCCTACCTCAACGCCGTCGCGCTGGTCCGTACTCTGCTCGAGCCGCTCGGGCTGCTCGCCGCTGTGAACGAGGTCGAGGACCGGCTGGGTCGCGTCCGCGATGAGCACTGGGGTGACCGCACGATCGATATCGACATCGTCGACTTCGACGGAATCGTGTCGGACGACGATCCGCGCATCGTGCTGCCGCATCCACGGGCCCACGAGCGCGCCTTCGTGCTCGTTCCCTGGCTTGAGGTCGACCCGAACGCGCGGCTCGCCGGTCGCGGCACTGTGGCAGAACTCGCGGCTCGGGCGACCGACCCCGTCCGGCTCTGGGAGGAACGCTCGTGAATCGCACGCGCCCCACCTCCCTGATCGGCCTGGGAATCGCCGGCCTCGTCATCGGCTTCCTGGCGGAACTCGCCACGTCCAGCATGGGCGCGGCCGTCTTCATCCCGCCGCTCACGCTTCCGATCACATTGCTGGCGGTTGCTGTCATCGTCGTGGCGTTCGCCCTGCCCATCCGTCGCGCCGTCCGCGGACGCAGCGTGCGGCGCATCGACCCGTTCCAGGCGACGCGCATCGTCGTGCTGGCGAAGGCGTGCAGCCTCAGCGGCGCTCTGCTGGTGGGTGCCGGAATCGGCATCGGCGCGTACCTCCTGACGCGGGATGTGCTGCCCGCCGGCAACGCCATCCTCCTGACCGCGCTCGCGACCGCCGGAGCCGTGATCCTGCTCGTGGCCGGTCTGCTCGCGGAGCTGTTCTGCACCCTCCCGCCCGGTGACGACGACGACGAGCGTACGGAGAACGTCCATGTCCCCACGGATTGACCTCAACGTCGGCGAGTGGCGCCGGGTCTCACCGAAATACGTTGTCGTGGTCATCGCGAGCACCGTGATCACCGGCCTGGTGCTGTCCGCCGCGAGCGTCTTCCTGTGGCTGGTCGGCGGGTGGACCTTCGGGTGGGTGGTGCTGGCGGCCGTCGTCGTCGTGAGCGTCTTCGCCCTGGTGATCGCACCGCGTCGTGCGCGGTCCATCGGCTACCGTCTGCGGGACGACGACCTGCTGTTCCGCCGCGGCATCATGTTCCAGCGCTTCGTCTCCGTCCCCTACGGACGGATGCAGCTCATCGACATCAACCGTGGTCCGGTCAGCCGGATGCTCGGGCTGGCGGACCTCAAGTTCGTCACGGCGGCCGCCTCCACCGGTGTCATGGTGCCGGGGCTGCCCGAGCCGGAAGCGGCAGAGTTGCGCGACCGGCTGGTCGAGCTGGCGGAGAGCAGGCGGGCGGGGCTGTGAGCGCGCCGCACACCCGCGGGACCGGGTCCGCGTCCACGCTGTCGCAGGCGGAGCGCGCGGCCGAACGGTACACGGACGGCGAGTGGCACCGGCTGCACCCAGCGACCCCTCTGCTGCGCGGCGGCATCGTCTTCATCGCCGTGTTCGGGTTCGTGCTCTCCAACCTGCGGGAGCGCCTGATCGGCTTCTTCGTCGGCGCCCCCGAGTACACCGGCGACCCCCTGGACGCCATCTACGACCACGGCTGGGAGGGCTGGGCTCTGCTCGGGCTCGCGGTGGTGCTGCTGCTCTGCCTGGGCGCCTTCTACCTGTCGTGGCGGATGCACAGCTTCCGGATCACGGGCGACGCGGTGGAGGTGCGGAGCGGCATCCTGTTCCGTACGCAGCGGAAGGCGCGGCTGGACCGTATCCAGGGCATCAACATCGTCCGTCCCGTGATCGCCCGGCTCTTCGGCGCCGCGAAGCTGGACATCTCGGTCGCCGGTCATGACGCGAACGTGCAGCTCGCGTACCTCGGGTCGACCCTGGCCGACGGGCTGCGCGGCGACGTGCTGCGGCTCGCGTCCGGGGTGCGGGCCGCGGAGGCGGCGGCGGAGGCTTCCGGGGCGGTCGCGGCCGTCGGTGCACCGGGAACCGCCTCCCGCACCGCAGCCGTCGGCGACCTCGTCGGTCGGCGGGTGAACGAGTTCCTCGCGCCCGAACTCGACCCGAACGCCGCACCGCCGGCATCCGTGGTGAAGATCCCGCCGCTCCGACTCCTGGGATCGTTGCTGCTCAGCGGGTTCACCGTGTTCCTCCTCGTCGTCGTCGCGTTCCTGATCTGGGGCGCCTCGAGCGGGGAGTTGTGGCTCCTGATCGTCGTGCTCCCGGGACTGATCGGCTCGGCGAGCTTCTACATCAACCGGTTCACGAAATCGCTCCGGTATTCCATCGCCGGGACGGCGGACGGAGTGCGGGTGGGCTTCGGCCTGCTCAGCACCAGCAACGAGACCCTGCCGCCCGGGCGCATCCATGCCGTCGAGGTGCTGCAGCCGCTCTTGTGGCGGCCGTTCGGGTGGTGGCAGATCCGGATCGACACGGCCGGGCATTCCCGCGAGAAGGGCGCCGCCGGCCAGCCCAACACGACAATGCTCCCGGTGGGCGACGCGGCGGATGTCTCCCGGGTGCTGTCGCTTGTTCTGCCGTGGTTCGCGACGGAGGAGCACCGGGCCCTTATCGAGGCCGGGATGGTGTCCCGCGGGCGCGACGACTTCACCGGCAGCCCGCGCCGGGGGGCCTGGATCCGCCCGTTCTCGTGGCAGCGCACCGGATACATGGTTGTCGACGACGCCATCCTGCTGCGGCGTGGGGTCGTCTGGCGGAGCCTCGCCATCGTCCCGCTGGCCCGGTTGCAGAGCCTCGAACTGCAGCAGGGGCCGGTGGATGCGGCGCTCCGGCTCGCCGAGGCCCGCTTCCACACTGTCTCCGGGCCTGTCCGACCGCGCCTCGCGGCGATCGATGCGCCGACCGGGGTCCGGCTGTTCGAGGAGGTGTCGGCGCGAGCCGTTGCCGCCGCGGCCGCCGACCGCAGCCACCGCTGGGGCAGCCATGTCGGGGAGCGCAGGTCGCAGGGGGCTGCGGCGCCGGCTCCCGCAGTCGGACCCGACCACGCCGCCCCCGCTCCACCCCGCAACCAGGAGGAACCCTGATGCTCCCGTCCGCACGGCCTCCCTCGCAGCGCTCCGGACGGCTGGGGCTGGGAATCGTGGGCGCCGGCCGCGTCGGCCCGGTGCTGGGTCTCGCGCTCGCCGGCGCCGGCCATGCGATCGTCGGGATCTCCGCCGTCTCCGAGTCGAGCCGTGAGCGCGCGCAGGGGATGCTGCCCTACGTCCCCATCCTCGACGTGCCCACCGTCGTCGAGCGGAGCGAGCTCGTCATCCTCGCGGTACCGGACGCCGAGCTCCCCACGTTGGTCGCGGGTCTCGCGGCGACCGGGACCTGGCAGCCCGGACAGATCGTGCTGCATACGGCTCCCGGGTTCGGCATCGACGTCCTCGCCCCCGCTGCTGCCGCCGGCGCCATTCCGCTCGCCGTGCATCCGGCGCTGGAGTTCACGGGCACGAGCCTCGACCTCACCCGCCTCGCCGAGAGCTACTTCGCCGTGACCGCCCCCGCCGCGATGCTGCCGATCGCCCAGGCGCTGGTGGTCGAGATGGGCGGCGAGCCGGTCGTGGTCGCTGAGGCGGACCGGCCGGCGTACGCGGAGGCCATTGCGACGGCCACATCGTTCTCCCGCTCGATCGTCGATCAGTCGACCGGCCTGCTGCACAGCATCGGCGTCGAGAACCCGGGCTCGTTCCTCAGCTCGCTCATCCGCTCCGCCGTCGACAACGCGCTCACCCGGGCCGGAGCGCCCACCCGGCTGGGTGTCGAGGAGGTCCTGGACGCGCTCAAGGACGGTCAGTCCGATGCGCGCCCAGGGGACGGCGGACCCCACGACGACGGTCGCGGCTGGTTCCTCCGCGGCGAGTAGCCTGGTTCCGGCCGGTCACCCCCGGCCGGAGGGACGCGCATGCCAGAGATCATCACCACCATCGCCGAGTTGCGAGCACGGGTCGCCGAAGCGCGTCGCGCCGCGCGGCAGGACGGCCCGGCGGACGCGCCGGTTGGCCGAGTCGTGCTGGTGCCGACGATGGGCGCGCTGCATGACGGTCACGTGCGTCTCGTTTCGCGTGCGCGGGATCTCGGGGGCTTCGTCGTGGTGTCGATCTTCGTGAATCCGCTGCAGTTCGGTCCCGGAGAGGATCTGGATCGCTACCCGCGCACCCTGAATTCCGACGTTGCGGCGCTCGAGGGTCTTGCGGATGTCGTCTTCGCGCCGAGCGCGGCGGAGATGTACCCCGCCGGCCCGTCCCAGACCCGCGTCTCGGCCGGGGAGTCCGGCAGCCTCTTCGAGGGTGCGTCGCGTCCCGGCCACTTCGACGGCGTGCTCACGGTCGTGAGCAAGCTCTTCAACATCGTTCAGCCCGATATCGCCGTGTTCGGCCAGAAGGACGCCCAGCAGGTTCACGTCATCGGCCGCATGGTCGACGACCTCAACCTCCCGGTCACGATCGCCGTCGTCGACACGGTGCGCGAAGAAGACGGCCTGGCGCTGTCCAGCCGCAATCGCTACCTCGGGGAGGACGACCGGCTCGCCGCGGTCACGCTCTCGCGCGCACTCGCTGCAGGTGCCGATGCGGCCGCTGACGGCGTGGCCGCAGCTCTGGAGGCCGCGCACGCGCGCATCGAGGCGGAGCCTGCGGTTAAGCTGGACTATCTCGCGATCGTCGACCGGGATTCGTTCCGCGAGGCGTCGCCCGACCACCATGGTCCCGCCCTGATGCTGATCGCCGCACGAGTCGGATCGACCCGGCTGATCGACAACAGACGCCTCACGACGTGACCTCGGCGGCCACCACCGCCACCCCGAACAGCACCGCCACCTCGAACAGCACCGCCACCCCGAACGGAAAGACAGCGATGACCGACGCGCAGACCACCGCGGCCGCCCTGGGCGAAGACCCGACCGGCGAGGACGACGTCAGCGAGCAGAAGGCCGTCCGCCTGAGCAAGCGCGACCGCTTGCTCGCCGAGGCGCAGAGCGCTGCGGGCGGTGCGTATCCCGTGCAGGTGCCCGTGACCACGACCATTCCGGCCGTGCGGGCGAAGTGGGAGCACCTGCAGGCCGATGAGAGCTCCGGCGAGGTGGTCGGAATCGCCGGACGCGTGGTCCACCTGCGCAACACGGGCAAGCTCTGCTTCGCCGTGCTGCAGTCGGGTGATGGGTCGCGCATCCAGGTCATGGTGTCGCTCGGCGCGGTCGGGGAGGAGTCGCTCGTCGCCTGGAAGGAACTCGTCGACCTGGGCGACCACGTGTTCGTGTCGGGCGAGGTCATCTCCAGCCGCCGCGGCGAGCTCTCCGTGATGGCGCAGGAGTGGCAGATCGCCTCGAAGGCGCTGCTCCCGCTGCCGAACCTGCACAACGAGCTGAGCGAGGAAACCCGCGTCCGCGCCCGCTACCTCGACCTGATCGCGCGCGATCAGGCCAGGAAGACGGTGCTCGATCGGGCCGCAGCGGTCGCGAGCCTGCGTCGGACCTTCGCGGAGGACGCCTTCGTCGAGGTCGAGACCCCGATGCTGCAGGTCATGCACGGCGGCGCCTCGGCGCGTCCGTTCGTGACCCACTCGAACGCCTTCGACACAGACCTGTACCTGCGCATCGCACCCGAGCTGTATCTGAAGCGCGCTGTCGTCGGTGGCATCGACCGGGTCTTCGAGATCAACCGGAACTTCCGCAACGAGGGTGCCGACTCGACGCACTCGCCGGAGTTCGCGATGCTCGAGGCGTATCAGGCCTACGGCGACTACAACTCCATCGCCGACCTCACTCAGAAGCTGATTCAGGATGCGGCGGTCGCGATCTCCGGCTCGCACGTCGTGACCTGGGCCGACGGCACCGAGTACGACCTCAGCGGCGAGTGGGACCGCATCCGCATGTACGACAGCCTTTCTGCGGCGATCGATGAGGAGATCACGCCGGAGACCCCCATCGAGCGCCTCCGCGAACTCGCCGCGCTGGCCGGCATCGAGATCGAGCACCCGTTGGCGGGCAAGTACGTCGAAGAGCTCTGGGAGCACTACGTCAAGACGGACCTGGTGCGGCCGACGTTCGTCATGGACTTCCCGGTGGACACCAGCCCGCTGGTACGCTCCCACCGTTCCCGCGATGGCGTCGTGGAGAAGTGGGACCTGTACACGCGCGGCTTCGAGCTCGCGACCGGATACTCCGAGCTGATCGACCCGGTCGTCCAGCGCGAGCGTTTCGTCGAGCAGGCGAAGCTCGCCGCTGCCGGAGACAACGAGGCGATGCGCCTCGACGAGGAGTTCCTGCGCGCGCTCGAGTTCGGTATGCCGCCGACGGGCGGTATGGGGATGGGCATCGACCGCCTGCTGATGGCGCTCACCGGTCTCGGCATCCGCGAGACCATCCTGTTCCCGCTGGTCAAGTAGGGTGCGCTGCCTCCCAGCGCCGTTCCCAGCGCCGTTCCCACCGCCGCGGGTTACCATGGTGGCGTTATGAACGACGTCATCAGCGGTATCGTCTGGGCTCTCGCGCCGACCATTCTGGTCGGTCTGCTGTTCTGGGCGATCATGCGCGCGATCGTTCGCGCAGACCGCAATGAGCGCAAGGCGTACACCCGCCTGGAGGCCGAGGAGCGGTCCCGCCGGGGTCTCGCCCCCAAGCCCTGATCCGCAGCGGCTTCTGACGTCCGATACGGTATCTCTGAGGGCGCAGCTGCGTTCCGCTGCTGTCACCGGAGGGACGTGTAGATGGAGACGGGCTTCTGGGTCTCGCTGTCCATCGGTCTCGCCTTCCTCGTCGACTTCGTCATCCGTGTGCTCGCGGTCATCATCGTTCCGCGCAATCGCAAGCCGACCTCCGCGACCGCGTGGCTGCTGGCGATCTTCCTCATCCCGTACATCGGCATCCTGTTCTTCCTGCTGATCGGCAGCTACAAGCTCCCGAAGAGCCGACGGCAGAAGCAGGAGGAGATCAACCGCTTCATCATCGACAGCACCGACGGCATCGAGCGGGTGCGACGGGATCACCCCTGGCCGACGTGGCTCGAGGGAGTGGTCGAGCTCAACCGCAAGCTGGGCGCCATGCCGCTGGTCGGTGGCAACCGCGCCTCGCTGAACGGCGACTACCAGGGTTCGCTGGATGCGATGGCGGACGAGATCCGCAAGGCTCGCCGCTACGTCCACATCGAGTTCTATATCTTGACGCTCGACAAGACGACTGCTCCCCTTTTCGACGAGCTCGAGCAGGCAGTGCAGCGCGGGGTGACCGTGCGCGTGCTGCTCGACCACATCGCCTCGTTGCGGACCCCCGACTACAAGCGGACCCTCAAGCGCCTCACCGCCATGGGCGCCAAGTGGCAGTTGATGCTCCCGGTCCAGCCCTTCCGCGGCAAGTATCAGCGACCCGATCTGCGCAACCATCGCAAGTTGCTCATCGTCGACGGTCGCGTCGCGTTCATGGGTTCGCAGAACATCATCGATCGCAGCTACAACAAGAAGTCGAACATCCGGCGCGGGCTCAAGTGGAAAGAACTCATCGTCCGGCTCGAGGGCCCGATCGTCGCCGGTCTGAACGCCATCTTCATCACGGACTGGTACAGCGAGACGAACGAGCTGCTTCGCCGCGAGACCGAGCCGATCACCGACGACATCGACGACAACGAGCTGGACGCCCAGGTCGTCCCCTCCGGCCCGGGGTTCGCCGGCGAGAACAATCTCCGGCTCTTCCTTGCGCTGCTGTACTACGCGCAGGAGCGCATCGTCATCACCTCCCCGTACTTCGTCCCGGACGAGTCGATGCTGATGGCGATCACGTCCGCTGTTCAGCGCGGTATCGCCGTCGACCTGTTCGTCTCGGAGATCGGCGACCAGGCCCTCGTCTATCACGCGCAGCGTTCGTACTACGAGGCGCTGTTGCGCGCCGGCGTGCGGATCTGGATGTACAAGGCTCCGTACATCCTTCATGCGAAGCACTTCACCATCGACGACGACGTCGCGGTCATCGGGTCGAGCAACATGGACATGCGCTCCTTCCAGTTGAATATGGAGGTCTCGCTCATGGTGCGCGGACGCTCCTTCGTCGAAGAGATGCGACAGGTCGAAGACGGCTATCGCAAGGACAGCCGTGAGCTCACGCTCGACGAGTGGATGAAGCAGCCGCTGCGATCCACCGTGCTCGACAACCTGGCACGGCTGACGTCTGCGCTGCAGTGAACAGCAACCTCCTCAGGCCGCCTGCAGCTCGCTGACCCGCCGCACTTCGCACCAGCGTGCCGCCACGGAGGCAAGCCGTTCGTCGGCCGTCACCAAGGGAAGCTCCAACAGGTGGGCGAGCGCGACATACATGGCGTCGTAGGCGGTGAGGTTGTCGCGCCACCGCCATGCCTCTGCCCAGAGCGGCTCATGCTCCATGCGCATTATGTCGAGCTGGTAGAACGCCAGAATGACACGCTCCCAGTCCGAATTCTGTTGTGGGCGCGCCATCGCTTGACGGCGCACAGCACTGAGGAACTCCGGATCGAGAAGATGCGGGGCCACGAGAATGCAGTCCGCGAGTTCCGCATTGTCTTCGAACGCGATCAGGCCCTCTGTCGTCAACAGTTCGACGAATGCGCTGCAGTCGACAACGGCGGCCTTCATCGGCTGTCCCGATCTTCTCGGATGCCCTGGACGATCTCTTCGGTCGAGACATCGAGCAGCGGCCGTCGCAGGTCGGCCTTCGCGGCCAGCAGCTTCGCCTCGAGGTGCTGAGACGACTTCAATTCGTTCCAGCGCTCATCGATGCGCAGTTTTTCGGCGACGCGGGTGAGCTCTCTCCGTAGGAACTCGGAGTACGACAGCCCCTTGGCGGCCGCAGCCCCCTTCAGTCGCTCGTTGACGGCCGGGTCCAGATCTCTTACTTGCACGGTGACTCCCATAGGTCCAGGGTAGATGGTCAGTGCATGCAGATTCAAGAGTTTTGCATGCACATGACTCAATGCTCGCCTGTTCGGAGGCGTCGAGGCCGCGACAGCGCAAAGCCGTGGAGAAGGAGCGAAGGGCCGGAGCTGTGGACGAGAACAGTCAGCCGCGCGGGCGAAGCCGAACCGTCGGAAGCTCCGGCGCCGGGAGGGGTGGACCGTCGTACCCGTCCACCGAACCGAAGCGGCCGTTCGGATCGCCTCCGGCGATGACCTCGCTCTGCCAGTCGGCGCGAAATGCGACCACATCGTCGTGGCTGCGCCCGATGAAGTTCCACCACATCACGATCTGCTCGCGCAACGGCTCGCCTCCGAGCAGCACCACGCGCGCGTCGGAGTCGGCCCGCACTGGCACGCTCGTTCGTCCGGGGGGCAGGTAGGCGAGGTGTGAGACGGGGACGGCGACGTCGTCGACGGTGACATCCCCCGTGTCGATCAGGATGCCGTGTTCGAAAGACGGGTCAAGCGGCACGTCGATCGTGGCCCCACCGGGCACCAGGAGTTCGGCTCCCACCAGCGGCGAGAACACCGTCGCGGTGGTCCCGCTGCCCGCGAGGGCGCCGACGAACGTCCGCACGGTGGCCGACCCGATGCGTCCCGGCACGGGTGCGTGGTGCTCGAAGAACGGGGCGATGTTCCGGGATGCCGCGGGCAGCGCGACCCACAGTTGTACGCCGTGCAGGCGCAGCGTTCCCGGCGTCGACACCTCCGAGTGGCTGATCCCGCGTCCCGCCGTCATCAGGTTGAGTTCGCCGGGGCGCACCAGGGCGTGGCTGCCGACGCTGTCCCGGTGGTCGATCTCGCCTTCGAAGAGCCAGCTGACCGTCTGCAGGCCGGTGTGCGGGTGCGGCGGAACGCGCATCCCCCCGGTCGACGACACGTCGTCGGGTCCGTAATGGTCGATGAAGCACCAGGCGCCGATGAGCGATCGCCGGCGCTGGGGGAGGGTGCGGCGCACGGTCATCGCGCGAGGTCCGCCGAGCGGCACATCGCGCGGCTCCAGGATCTCGACCCTCGCCGCGGTGAGCACATCGGTGGCCACCACCTCGACGGGGTCGCGCTCGAGGTTGCTCATAGCGGCATCCTAGGCGTCTGGCTCGTCACTCTCAGCGGTCCTTTCCTAGAATGGTCCCGTGCCCCGGACCGTCCCCCGTCTCGTCTCCGCCATCGCAGCGCTCGCGACCGTCGCGGTCCTCGCCGGGTGCAGCACAGCGCCGAGCAGGCCGCTCGAAGGCTACGCGGGAGAACCGAAGGGGGTCGACGCGCCTGCGAGCAGCGCGGGAGGCGCCTCCTGGACTGCCTGGCTGGAAGACGGAACGCAGTTCGCCATCGTGCTGTACGGCAGCTCGACCTGCCCGCCGAAAGTGCAGAACGTCGCCGCCACCGCTGACGACACCATCACGGCCACGCTCGCGCCCGCACCCGGTGGGATCTGCACCCACGACATCGTCCCGCACACCACCGTCTTCAGTACTCCTGAGCGCATCACGAAGACCGCGGAGGTGAAGGTGGTCATGCCCGACACCACCCTCACCCTTCCCACCCGCCAAGGCTGACCCTGCACAATCCGCCCGCCCGCGCCAGCCGCGTCACGCCCATGGCGAACAGGGCCACGAAGGCGGGGAAGCGGTGGTTACTCTCTTTGTATCGACGCCGAACCTGCAACGGTGTCGCCGAGGAGTAGACATGTTCGAGAGATTCACCGACCGCGCCCGCCGTGTCGTCGTCTTGGCCCAGGAAGAGGCCAAGATGCTCAACCACAACTACATCGGGACCGAGCACATCCTGCTCGGCCTGATCCACGAGGGTGAGGGCGTCGCCGCGAAGGCGCTCGAGTCGCTCGGCATCTCGCTGGACGCCGTCCGCGAGCAGGTCCAGGACATCATCGGCCAGGGCCAGCAGCAGCCGACCGGCCACATCCCCTTCACCCCGCGCGCCAAGAAGGTGCTCGAGCTCAGCCTCCGCGAGGCGTTGCAGCTCGGCCACAACTACATCGGCACCGAGCACATCCTGCTCGGCCTGATCCGCGAGGGCGAGGGCGTCGCCGCCCAGGTGCTCGTGAAGCTGGGAGCCGACCTCAACCGCGTCCGTCAGCAGGTGATCCAGCTGCTGTCCGGTTACCAGGGCAAGGAGCAGGTCCAGGTCGGCGGCAACGATCAGCAGACCGCGCAGGCCGGTAGCCAGATCCTCGACCAGTTCGGCCGCAACCTCACGCAGGCCGCGCGCGACAACAAGCTCGACCCGGTCATCGGGCGCGAGAAGGAGATCGAGCGCGTCATGCAGATCCTGTCGCGCCGCTCCAAGAACAACCCCGTGCTGATCGGTGAGCCCGGCGTCGGCAAGACCGCCGTCGTCGAGGGTCTTGCGCAGGCGATCGTCCGCGGCGACGTCCCCGAGACGCTGAAGGACAAGCAGCTGTACACGCTCGACCTCGGCTCGCTCATCGCCGGCTCCCGCTACCGCGGCGACTTCGAGGAGCGCCTGAAGAAGGTCACCAAGGAGATCCGCACCCGCGGCGACATCATCACCTTCATCGACGAGATCCACACGCTCGTCGGGGCCGGTGCCGCTGAGGGCGCGATCGACGCGGCCAGCATCCTGAAGCCGCTGCTCGCCCGCGGCGAGCTGCAGACCATCGGCGCGACCACGCTCGACGAGTACCGCAAGCACTTCGAGAAGGATGCCGCGCTCGAGCGCCGCTTCCAGCCCATCCAGGTGAACGAGCCGTCGCTGCCGCACACGATCAACATCCTCAAAGGGCTGCGCGACCGCTACGAGGCGCACCACAAGGTGTCCATCACCGATGGTGCGATCGTCTCGGCAGCGAACCTCGCCGACCGGTACATCCAGGACCGCTTCCTCCCGGACAAGGCGATCGACCTGATCGACGAGGCCGGCGCCCGCCTGCGCCTGTCGATCCTGTCGGCGCCGCCGGAGCTGCGCGAGTTCGACGACAAGATCGCCGGAGTCCGCTCCCAGAAGGAGGCCGCGATCGAGGACCAGGACTTCGAGAAGGCCGCAAGCCTGCGCGACGAGGAGAAGAACCTCCTCGGCGAGCGTCTGCGCCTCGAGAAGCAGTGGCGCTCGGGCGACGTGAAGACCACGGCCGAGGTGGATGAGGGACTCATCGCCGAGGTGCTGGCGCAGGCAACGGGGATCCCGGTGTTCAAGCTCACCGAGGAGGAGTCGGCTCGACTCGTCTTCATGGAGAAGGCGCTGCACCAGCGCGTCATCGGTCAGGAGGAGGCCATCGCGGCGCTCTCCAAGACCATCCGCCGCACCCGTGCGGGCCTCAAGGACCCGAAGCGTCCGTCCGGTTCGTTCATCTTCGCCGGCCCCACCGGTGTCGGTAAGACCGAGCTGGCGAAGGCGCTCGCCGAGTTCCTGTTCGACGACGAGTCGGCGATGATCTCGCTCGACATGTCGGAGTACGGCGAGAAGCACACGGTCTCCCGACTGTTCGGTGCCCCTCCCGGATTCGTCGGCTTCGAAGAGGGCGGCCAGCTCACCGAGAAGGTCCGCCGCAAGCCGTTCAGCGTCGTGCTGTTCGACGAGATCGAGAAGGCGCACCCGGACATCTTCAACTCGCTGCTCCAGATTCTGGAGGAGGGACGTCTGACGGACGGTCAGGGTCGCGTGGTCGACTTCAAGAACACCGTGATCATCATGACCACCAACCTCGGAACGAAGGACATCTCCGGCGGTCCGGTCGGGTTCGTGATCGAAGGCGACTCGCAGACCGGTTACGACCGGATGCGCGGGAAGGTCTACGAGGAGCTGAAGAAGAACTTCAAGCCCGAGTTCCTGAACCGTGTCGACGAGATCATCGTCTTCCCGCAGCTGGACAAGAGCGAGCTCCTGCAGATCGTCGACCTGTTCATCAAGCGGCTGTCGACCCGTCTGCTCGACCGCGACATGACCATCGAGCTGGAGCTCCCGGCGAAGGAGCGGCTGATCGAGGTCGGGTTCGACCCGACACTCGGCGCCCGCCCGCTGCGTCGCGCGGTCCAGCACGAGATCGAGGACCGTCTGAGCGAGAAGATCCTGCACGGCGAGCTGAACTCGGGCGACCACGTCCACGTCGACTTCGCCGACGGCGAGTTCGTCTTCACGACGACGGCCCGCAAGGAGCCGATCGGTGCGGGGATCAACGCCGCCGCCGCGATCGGCACCGGACCGGCCACGCCGGACCTCGCCGCGAACGACTGAGCGTCAGCTTCACCAGAACTGCCGGTGCCCGAATGGGCGCCGGCAGTTCTGTGTTTCCGCACTCGGTAGGGTGGAACGGTGAGCGAGAGCGGACCAGGGTTCATCATCCGGCGGGCGCGGACGGGCGACGTCCAGCGCATCCAGGAGCTGGTGGAGCCGCTCGTGCAGCGTCGCATCCTGCTGGGCAAGGAGACGGTCACCTTCTACGAGGCGGTGCAGGAGTTCCGGGTGGCGGAGGACGCCGATGGCCGCCTCATCGGGTGCGGGGCGCTGCATGTGATGTGGAGCGACCTGGGGGAAGTGCGCACCCTCGCCGTCTCAGACGAGTGGCTCGGCAAGGGTGTCGGACGTTCGCTGCTGGGCCGGCTGGAGGCGGACGCGCGTGAGCTGGGGCTCGATCGACTGTTCTGCCTGACCTTCGAGGTGGGCTTCTTCGCTCGCAACGGGTTCGTCGACATGGGCGCGGAGACGGTCGACCCGCAGCTCTACGCGGAGCTCGTACGCTCGCACGACGAGGGCGTCGCCGAGTTCCTCGATCTCGCGCGGGTGAAGCCCAACACTCTCGGCAACACCCGCATGCTGAAGCGTCTCTGAGCGCTACCCGTTCGGCGGGCGCGCCTGCCGTTACGGCGGCGTGTCGCTGGTTATAGTGCGGTCATGTCGACGTTCAAGAATCCGGTCGGCCCCCAGCCGAGCAGCGTCTATTGGCGCCGCCGGCTCATCGTCCTCATCGGTGTGATCGCTGTCGTCGTCGTGATCGTCCTCATCGTCGTTCGCCCCGGCGCGTCGAACGGTGAGCCGGCGCCGAAGTCGGGAGCCGCGTCGACGAACACTCCCGCTCCAGCCGCGACGAGCATCCCGACCAGCAGCGCGTCGGCCGACGGGCAGCCGTGCAAACCGGCTGACGTGAAGGTCGAGGCGGTCACGGACAAGGACACGTACGCGGCCGGTGAACTTCCGCAGCTTTCCGTCGCCTTGACGAACACCGGGTCGGCGGCGTGCACGATCGACGCCGGGACGGCTCAGCAGGTGTTCACGATCACCAGCGGGTCGGAGGTGTACTGGAAGTCGACGGACTGCCAGAGCGACAAGGTGGATGCGGAGGTGCTTCTGCAGCCCGGCAAGACGATCTCGTCCCAGGCGCCCATCACCTGGGACCGCACCCGGTCTGACCCGTCCACGTGTCAGGCGGACCGGCCACAGGTGCCGGCGGCGGGTGCCTCGTACCACCTGGAGACCAGCGTCTCGGGCATCAAGAGCTCGGAGACGAAGCAGATCATTCTGCAGTGACCTCGTCACCGCGCGTGTAGGCGCCGACGATCTCGCGCACCTCGACTCCCGCGCCGTGTCGCATCGCGGGGTTCTGGCGGGCAAGGGCGAGTGCCGCATCCAGGTCGGTCGCCTCGATGATGCCGATGCCCGCGATGATCTCTTTGCTTTCGGTGTATGGGCCGTCGGTGATGCCATCACGGCGCAGCGTTTTGGCGGTGGATGAGGAGCCGAGCGCATACGCCGCGGTGAGGGCGCCCGAGCTGATGAGGTCGGCGGAGTGCTGGTCGTGTTCGGCGAGCTCGGCGTCGTCGTGCTCCGCCGTGGTGTCGGAGTAGATGAAGATGGCGTACTGCGGCATGGTCGTTCCTTTCGGTGAATGGACGTCGTCACCATGACGTCGAACGTGGGCCGACGGTTTCGACGACCTCAGAACGCCGCGTCGAGCTCCCGTTCCCGTTCGGTCGTGGCGGACGCGAAGGCGAGCCGCAGTGCTTCGCGGATGGACGCGCTCCGGTCGTCCACTCGGGTGGTGAAGCCGAGTCGTGCGGCTTCAGCCGTGCGCTGCTTGCCGCTGACGACGGGCCGGACCTCACCGGCCAGGCTGATCTCGCCGAACGCCGCGAGCGTGTGCGGGATCGCACGCTCGGTCGCCGCGGAGGCGATGGCGAGGGCGATCGCCAGGTCGGCACCCGGCTCGGCCAAGCGCACACCCCCGACGGTCGAGACGTAGACGTCTTTGTCGCCCAGCTTGATACCGGCTCGGCGCTCGAGCACGGCGAGGAGCATCGCAACGCGGGACGCATCCACACCGTTGGTGACGCGGCGTGGGTTGGGTGCGGACGTGCCGACGACGAGCGCCTGCACTTCGACCGGGAGTGGTCGGCGACCTTCCATCGCGACGGTCACGCACGTGCCGGACACGGGAGTCGTGGTGCGGCTCAGGAACAGCCCGCTCGGATCGGTCACCTCGGCGATGCCGTCGCCGGCCATCTCGAAGCAGCCGACCTCGTCGGTCGGGCCGAACCGGTTTTTCAGCGCTCGCACGAACCGGAGCGCGGTGTGCCGATCGCCCTCGAACTGGCAGACCACATCCACCAAGTGTTCGAGCGTTCGCGGCCCGGCGATCGAACCGTCTTTCGTGACGTGCCCCACGATGAGGATGGGGAGGTCGCGTTCTTTGGCGATCCGGACGAGCGCGCTGGCCACCTCTCGCACCTGGCTCGGACCGCCCACCATTCCCTCGGCCGAACTGCTCGACACGGTCTGCACCGAGTCGACGATGACCAGGGACGGATCGACGGCGTCGATCTGCGCCACGATCGTTGCGAGGTCGGTCTCGGAGGCCAGGTACAGCTCGTCGTGGACCGCGCCGGTGCGCTCGGCGCGCATCCTGACCTGGCTCACCGACTCTTCCGCGCTCACATAGAGCACACGATTGCGGGCGCGCGCGGCTCGGGATGCGACCTCGAGAAGCAGCGTCGACTTGCCGACGCCGGGCTCCCCACTCAGCAGGATGGCCGCGCCGGGCACGATGCCGCCGCCGAGCACCCGGTCGAACTCGCCGATGCCACTCGGGCGTCGCTGCACGCCATCGGCCTGGATGTCGGCGATGGACCGCGCCTCTCGGCCGGCGACGATGGTGACCGGCTTGAGCGCGCGGAGCACACCAGTGGGCTGGGCCGTCTCGGCGACCGTGCCCCACGAATCGCAGTCGGGACAGCGGCCGACCCATTTGGCCGTGTTCCACCCGCATTCGGAGCAGCGGTAGTTGATGGACGCCTTCGGCACGGCACCTCCTCGATCGGGCTCAACATTACGGGGAGCCACCGTCATTGCCGGGAGGATCGCGGCGACCTGTGGACATCTCGACGGGCCCATGGATGTGGCCACTTCTGCGCGTCGGTGGCCGAGTGCACAATGGGCCCCATGGCTGACCGCACGTTCACTCTCCGTTCCGGCCGCGTCGTCGGTGTCTCCGGTTTCGGCGACTCCGACGCCGAGCGCATCGTGATCTTCTGCCACGCGGCGCCCGGGTCCTCGGTGTTCGACCCCGACCCCGACGTGTCCGCTGAACGCAACGCGCACATCGTGGCACTCGACCGGCCGGGCTACGGCTCCAGCGACCCGTGGCCGGCGGGCAGTTGGCCCAGCATCGTGCAGGCCGCTGACGACGTCGCCGAGTACATCCGTTCCGTCGTCGTCGCGGAGAGCGTCATCGGGGTGACTCGGCCGCGCACGATCGGAGTCGCGGGGTGGTCGGCCGGAGGCCGGGTGGCGCTGGCCGTCGCAGCACGGCATCCCCAGCTTGTCGACCGTGTCGCCATTGTCGGCACGCCCGCACCGAACGAAGCCGTGCCGTGGATCGATCCTGAGTTGCAGGCGCTCTCCGACCAGCTCGCCGCGATGGAGCCGGATGAAGCGATGGCCCGCCTCAGCGCCATGCTGCAGCCGCAGGCCGATGCCGTCGCGGCCGCCTCGGAGCCGGGCGAGGTGCCCCTGGACGCCCTCGGAATCGGCACCGTCGACCAGCAGGCGCTGGCACGGCCCGGGATGCACGACCGCCTCGGGCGAATGCTGAAGGAGGCGTACCGGCAGGGAACCGGTGGTGTCGCGGGCGACATCCTCAGCTACACCGCTCGGCCGTGGGGATTCGACCTCGCCGATGTCGCGGCGAAGACTCTGATCGTCGCGGGCCAGGCCGACCCGCTCGCCGGCCACGCGCACGCCGCGTGGTACCAGCGGGAGCTACCGGATGCGCGGATGGAGATGGTGCCCGGGGTGGGCCACCTCGCGGTGGTGCCCGTGTGGGGACGCATCCTCTCGCACCTGGCACCGTCCACGATCAGGCGCTGAGAGCCTCCGCCTCGGCGACCTCCCCGTGCCGGGGATACAGCGCCCGCGCCCGCGCGCTGACGGCCGGGAGGAACGCCGACGCCCACACCCGGTAGCCGTGGTCGTTCGGGTGGAACAGGTCGGCGGCGAACTGGGTGAAGATGCCGCGCAGGCCCTCATGCCGCATGGTCTCGTGCAGTGGGGCGACCTGCAGCCCTCGAGCCGACGCCTCCTCGCGCAGGATGCGATTGCCCTCCGCGACGAGTCTCTCGTTCCACGGCAGGAAGAAGTAGGGGAGGTCGGCCACGATGGCGTGGTCCGGGACCGCAGCGAAAACGGCTCGCAGCCCCGACCGGAAGCGCTCGGGGTCGAAGGCGGCGATGTCGTTCGCACCGATGGAGACCGTCACGATGTCGGGGTGGAGCGACGAGAAGCGGGGAAGCTGGTCGGCGACCGCGAGGGCGACGGTCGCGCCCGAGACGGACAGGTTGGCGACGCGGACGGTACGCCCCGTGACGGCGCGGAGGTGATCGGCGATGATGCCGACGTAACCGTTCTTGGGAGCCGAAGCCCCGATCCCCTGGGCGGCGCTGTCACCGATCGCCACATACAGCAGCTCCCCGGAGCCCTTAGCCGCATCCCGCCACCACTTGGAGTGGACCGGCAGCGTCTCGTTGAGGCGGACACGGGCTTCGGCGACCGACAGCCGCTTCGCCTGGATGCGCTGCCAGCCGACGCCCGCCAGAGCAGCGGTGGCCACGAGGCCGGCGGCGGACACGACGATGCGACGGAGTGCTCCCATGGACGGAACAGTACCCCGGACGGCCGACCCAGCGATGGGTCGCTCTCGATTGGAGACGGCCGCCCCGATCGCGTACAGTAGTCGGCGGTACCGTGTCCGAGCGGCCGAAGGTGCAACTCTCGAAAAGTTGTGTGGGTGAAAGCCCACCGTGGGTTCAAATCCCACCGGTACCGCCATAGAAAACCCCTGGTAAACCAGGGGTTTTCTGCGTTTTAGGTCTGTGCGTGGTGCGTTCCTGGTGCACTTTAAGTCGATCGCGGCGCGACGAGGCCTTCCGTTGTTCGGACGGGACCGGCCGGGCCTGTCCCGGTTGGGAAGTGCCCACGGTGCAGTGGTCACAATCGCACTAATTTCGTGTTAACGCCTATTGACACCAATTGCTAATTCGGCGTTAATGGGTAGTGACATGAAAACGAGCAGACAGTATGTGATGCAGACGCGCGCCGAGCAGACGGAGCGGACTCGGCAGCGCATCCTGGATGCCACGTTGGGGCTCGCGTTAGAGCGTCCGCTCGTGTCGATCGCTCTGCCCGACGTCGCGGAGCGCGCGAGCACGTCGGTCCAGACAATCCTGCGGCAGTTCGGCAGCCGCGACGCGCTCTTCGATGCCGCCCAGTCGTTCGCCGAGCGCGAGGTGCTGGCCGAACGCGAGACGGTCCCAGGCGAGGTCACTCATGCTCTCGAGACCATTGTCGACCATTACGAATTGCGCGGCGACGGAGTGCTCCTCCTGCTCGGTCAGGAGAGCTGGGAGCCCCGTGCTGCCGCCATCACGGCGTCCGGGAGGACGCTTCACCGCAGTTGGGTCGAGAACGCCTTCGGCCCGCTGCTGCCCGGTGCGGACACCGGGGAACGTGACACGCTGATCGACCTGCTTGTGGTCGCAACGGACGTGTTCACCTGGAAACTGCTGCGCCGCGACCGCGGCCTCAGTGCGGAAGAGACCGCCCACCGGATGCATCGCCTGGTCGCGGCCGTTCTAGAACGGAACTGACATGGCCACCATCCTGTTCGTCACCATCGATGCCGGCGGCAATACGCCTCCGGCGATCGCCATCGCGGGAGCTCTCGCGGCGCGCGGTCATCGCATCCTCTTCCTCGGCCACCCCAACCAAGAGAACAGGATCACGGATGCGGGGTTCGAGTTCCGCGGATTCGGCGGAATGCGCCCGTGGAACCGCACGCAGCGCTCATCCGCGGCGCGCGTCATCTCGGACTTCGTGTTCGCCGCGACCAGCCCCCGGCTGGCACAGGACTTCCGCGACGTGGCTGCGGAGGAGCACATCGACTTCGCGGTGGTCGACTGCATGCTGCTCTCAGTCTGCCGGGCGGCCGCGACCGGTCGCATCCCGTACGTGGTGCTGTTCCACACGTTCTACGCTTACTGGAACGGTGGGTGGGCCCGGGGTCCGGTCGCACGGCTCGCCCAGCTGCGCGGGCTGAACGCGCGGGCGATCTGGAAGACGGCGGATCTCGAGCTCGTCGCCACCGACGCGGCGCTCGACCCGGCGCGGTCGGCGGCGACCGCGCGACGGGTCTGGACCGGGACGACGGAGCACGCCGGGGTTGGAGACCATCCTGACGGCGGCAGGGCGCGTGTCCTGGTCAGCTTCAGCACGGCCTGGATGCCGGGGCAGGTCGACGTGTATCGCCGCACGATCGCCGCTTTGGCCTCGCTGCCCGCCGAGGCGATCGTGACGACGGGCGGCAGAGCGACGGCCGAAGAACTCCCGTCGGCACCCAACGTCACCGTTCTGGGTTTCGCCGACCACGACGCGATCCTGCCCACAGTCGACCTCTTGATCACTCACGGAGGCCACTCGACCGCGATGAAGGCGATCGCGAACGGCGTGCCGTGCCTTGTTATCCCGATGCACCCCTTGATGGATCAGCCCATGGTGGGCGCTGCGATCCAGGACGCGGGGCTCGGGCTCCGCATCAAGAAGAGCGCCCCACCGGAGGCCATTGCTAAGTCGATCACGACGATCCTGGCCGAGCCGGGCTATCGCGCGGCCGCGCGAGAGGCGGCCCGGCGGGAGGTCGCAGGCGACGGGCCGGCCGCCGCAGCCGACCAAGTGGAGCAGGTGCTCAGGACGGCCGCAGAGCATTCCGCGGCTCACGTCCAACCCGACGACACGGGCCGCTGACCCCATCGGAGCACGGAACCGGGCATCAGGCGTGCGGGCTGTGCGTGGGATGAGTGGTGCCCTCACTGAGGTTGCACTGTGCCGATAATGGGGTGATGAGGGCACGGAGCTTCGTGACGACGGTGGCGGCTCTCGCTGCCACTGCCGCGGTCGTACTCCTGCTCGGCGGCTGCACTGGAGCGGGGAGCGGGTCGGCACGGTCGGCCGTACCGGGGTCGACGGCCGTACCGAGCACCAGCGCACGAGCGGCGTCGGGTGCGCTGCAGCACGTCGTCGTGATCCTTGAGGAGAACAAGCCCGCATCGAGCATCGTGGGGAACGGCGATGCGCCGTACTTCAACGAGCTGTTGACGCAGTACGCGCATGCGTCGCAGTACAGCGCCATCACCCATCCGAGCCTGCCGAACTATCTGGCGCTCACCAGCGGCACCACCGGAGGCATCACCTCCGACTGCAACCCGCCGGGAGGCTCCTGTCTGGTCACCTCCTCGAATCTCGCCGACTCCCTACGCGCGGCGGGACGGAGCTGGAGGATGTACGCGGAAGGGATGCCCGCGCCCTGCTCGGCCGCCAACACAGCCCGGTACGCGGTGAAGCACAACCCCTTCCTCTACTACCCGAGCGTGACGGCGTCCCTGGAGTACTGCCGCCAGCACGACGTGCCGTTCAATGCGTTCGCGGCCGACCTCGCCACCGCGTCGTCGCTTCCCGCGTTCTCGTTCGTGAGTCCGGACCTGTGCAACGACATGCACAGCTGTTCGATCCCCACCGGGGACGCCTGGCTCTCGCGCATCGTTCCGGAGATCCTGGCATCCCCGGCCTTCACATCGCAGCGGTCGCTGCTCGTGGTGACATTCGACGAGGGCGACAGCAGCGACAACGTCGTCACGTGCGTCTTCGCCGGCTCGGCCGCCCGGCGCGGGGCCGTCTCGAACGTCCCCTATTCGCACTATTCGCTGTTGCGGACGATCGAAGACGGGCTCGGCCTCCCGCCTGTGGGGGAGAGCGCGGCAGCGACACCGATGACGGACCTCCTCGCCCGCTGACGACAGGCGCGTCCTGTAGGTTAGGTGAGCCTAATCGTCGTCAGGAAGTGAGAGTGCGTGAACACGGGGACCGTCATCGTGATGGGAATCATCGCGGGAGGGACCATCTTCATCGGGCTTCCGGTGGGTCGACTGGCCGCTCGTGGCACCGGAATCCGCGCCATGCTGAACGCGATCACCATCGGTGTGCTGCTGTTCCTGCTGTGGGACGTACTCGGGCATGCCGTGGAACCGGTCGAGGCCGCGCTCACTGCCGCGTCGGTCGGTCATGCCGCCTCCTGGTGGCCGTTCATCGGCTTGGCGGCCCTGCTGTTCGTCGGCGTCGCCGTCGGACTGCTCGGACTGGTGGCGTACGACCGGTGGATCAGCCGACAGGGCCGGACACCGCGGCGACCTGCGGCGACCGGAGGCGGCGTGCTGCGTCTCAACGAACCCGCGAGCAGACTGGCCTTCCTCATCGCCGTCGGCATCGGCCTGCACAATTTTGCCGAAGGACTCGCGATCGGGCAGTCGGCGGCGAGCGGTGAACTGCAGCTCGCCGTCGTGCTGGTCATCGGCTTCGCGCTCCACAACGCCACGGAGGGATTCGGGATCACGGCTCCGCTGGCCGGTTCCGCCCATCCTGCGCCGTGGGCTCAGCTCGGGCTGCTGGGACTGATCGGAGGCGGCCCGACCCTGGTGGGCACTCTGCTCGGAAGCGTGGTCGTCAGCGATGCGCTCGCCCTGACGTTCCTCGCATTGGCGGCCGGGTCGATCGTTTACGTGCTTGTGCAACTCATCGGCGTCGCCCTCAAGCTGAATCGTGGTCTCACGTTGTACGTCGGAATTCTCATCGGACTGTTCGCCGGCCTCGCGACCGACTTCATCGTGACCGCCGCCGGGGTCTGACCGGCCCACACGTCGTCACCGCCGGCGGCTTCAGACATACCTCCGGAGGTGGATGTCGCCGGCCGGGGCGCAGGGCGATCATGGCCGCATGTGGGTACAACGCGTGGTGTTCGCTGTAGTCGTCTACGGCCTCTTTGCTTTGGCGGTCGGGTCGACCTACGTGATGGTCCAGCACGAGGGCCGGAGTGCGGTCGAGGACGCACCGCGGGCGCTTCTGTCCGGAGAGGTCGTGGGGCAACCCTCCCGTGTCGACCTCGCTCGCTCCCAGGGCAGCTTCTGGACACGCTACGACCGAACGGACCGGCCGATCCATGGGAACGGGTACCTGCATGGAGTGCTGGCGGACCCGCCCGCAGGCGTGATCGACACCGCCCGCGAACGGGGCACCGACGCGGTCACTTGGGAACCTTCCGCGGGACTGCGGTTCGCGATCGTCGCTCAGGCGGAGCCGGACGGCGAGGTGCTGATGGCCGGAGAGTCCCTCTCCCGCACGGAGGAGCGCGCGGCTCAGTCGTTGATCATCACGCTTGCGGTGCTGGTCGCCGGCGCTGTGATGATGGGAGCGGGACTCGCCGTGTGTGCGCTGGTCGGGAGGAATACGACTGCAGGCGGGCGGATCACCCCCGCTTGACCGCGTAGCGGTGCTCGGGACGGCCGGTCGCCCCATACCGCAATTCCAACCGCAGGACGCCGCTCTGCTCCAGCTGTGTCAGCGCGCGCTGCGCCGTCGTCCGGCTGACACCGACCGCGGCGGCCACATCAGACGCGGAAATGCTCGACACGCTGCCGGAGACCGCGTCGAATACGGCTTGAAGGGTCGGGGCGAGCCGGCGGATCGCATCGGCCTGGGCGGCCGTCGCCGGTCGCAGCAGGTCGAAGATCCGGTCGACGTCCTGTTGGGTCGCCACCGCCGGAAACCGGGCGAGGTCGTCCTGCGCCCGTCTGAACGCGGCGAGCCTCTCCGCCAGCTCCGCGAAGCCGAACGGCTTCACGAGGTAGTGCAGGGCGCCGAGCTGGACCGCGCGACGAACCGTGCCGAGGTCGTTCGCGGCGGAGATCATCAGCACCGCTGGGGGAGCCGGGTCCGCAAGGAGGCTGCGCACCACCTCGAGGCCGTCCTCATCGGGCAGGTACACATCCATCAGCACCAACTCGGGTCGAAGGGACGCGGCCAGAGCCCGAGCCTCCGCCCCCGTGTGCGCCGTCCCCACCACCCGGAAGCCCGGCACCGCCTCGACGAAACCGACATGCACCCCGGCCACCCGGAAGTCGTCGTCGACCACCAGGACGGTGATCGGGTGCTCGCTCACCGCGTCACCTCACCCGACTGGACCCGGGTACGGGGCAGAACGACAGTGAACGCGGCACCAGGACCTTCTGACACGGTGACGGTGCCCCCGAACTTCGCCACCGTCGACTGGACGAGTGACAAGCCGAGCCCGCTATGGCGAACGGCGGAGCCTTGCTTGGTCGTATAACCGCTGGTGAAGATCCGCGGGACCTCCGTGCTCTGGATGCCCGGCCCGCTGTCCGAGACGCGTACGGTGAGCGATTGGGGCGACTCGACGATGCTCACGACCGTCCGACGCGGCGCCGGCGCACCCGTCAGAGCGTCGAAGGCGTTGTCGATGAGGTTGCCCAGGATGGTCGTCAGCGCCTGGACGCGGTCGGGTGCCTCGCCGAGGTCGGTGTCGGGAGCGATGACCAGGTCGATGCCCCGCTCGTTCGCCTCCGCGGCCTTCCCCAGCAGGAGTCCGATGATCATCGGGGCGCCGATGTGGGTGCGCAGCGTGTTGTCCAGGTCGGCGGTCGTGCCGCGGATCTCATTCAGGTACTGCAGTGCCTCGTCCGGCCGACCGAGCTCGAGCAGCCCGGAGAGCGCGTGCATCCGATTGGAGAACTCGTGCTGCTGGGCGCGGATCGATTCGGTGAAGCTGCGCTCGCCATCCAGCTGGCGGGTCAGGGCCGTCAATTCCGTTCGATCCTGCAGGGTGACGACGGCGCCGTGCGCTCGCCCGCCGATGGTCACCGGCATGCGGTTGATGACCAGGACGTAGTCGTCGGTGATCGCGATCGCATCCGTGATCACCGTCGTTCCGGTGAGGGTGTCGCGGATGGGAGTCGCCGCGAGAACCTCGTCGAGGAACCGTCCTCCCGCGCCGTCGGGGAGGTGGAGCAGCCGTCGGGCCTCATCGTTGACGACGGTGATCCGCCCGGCGGGGTCGATGGCGATGACGCCCTCGCGGATGCCGTGCAGCGTCGCCTCCCGTTCCTGCAGGAGCCGTGCGATCTCATCCAGCTCCAGGCCGAATGTGCGCCGCTTCAGGAGACTCGCCAGCGCGAAGGAGGCGAGCGCTCCGACGGCGAGCACGAGCACGAACCACGCCGCGTAGGTCGGGAGTTCGGCCAGCAGTTCGCTGCTGACGCTGCTTTCCCGGATGCCGACGGAGACTTCGCCGACCACCGTCGTGCCCTCCCCGAAGAGCGGAACGCGGGCATTGGCGTTCACACCGGTCGCTCCCGAGTCCACTCCGAGGTGCACCCGGCCGTCTGCCGCGACCAGCGGCTCGGACACCTTCTGTCCGATGAGGGACGGATCGGGATGCGAGTGCCGCACCCGGTCGCGGTCAATGACGACGACGTAGTCGGCGCCGGTGCGTGCTGCGGTCTGTGAGGCGAGGGACTGCACCGTCTCGGCGCAGTCCGGGCCGGGCGACGTCATACAGGTGCGGATCTCGGGAATGCCCGCGAAGGTCTGGGCGATCCCCGCCGCCCTCGCCTGGTAGTCGGCGTCGAGGTTGCTGCGCGCGGTCTGCGCGAAGAGGACGAAACCGATCACCAGGGAGGCGGTGAGGATCGCCACTTGAGCCAGCAGGATCTGGCTCGACAGTCGCCTGATCCGTCGTCGCATCCCGGAAAGTCTTTCATCCGGACCCGCGCATTGCACGCGCGCAGAACGCGCAGAACCTTCCACAACGCTCAGATCCCACCCAATCGACCACAAGCGCGACACCGGAGCGGCCGCTGACGGAGCATCGTCCTCACACACCGAAAGACAGAGAGGTCTTCGAGATGGTTGGACAACGACCCCGTGACAGCGTCACGACCCCCGCGTCCGACGAGTCGGCGCGCATCGACATCGTCGGATTGACCAAACGGTTCCTGACCCCGAAGGGCGAGACGTTCACGGCCATCCGCGACGTCACGTTCACCGTGGAGCCGGGAAGCTTCTGCGCGATCGTCGGACCGACGGGTTGCGGTAAATCCACGACCCTGGCTCAAGTCTCCGGGCTGGAACGGCCCAGCGCAGGCTCGGTGAGCGTGGGAAACCGGATCGTCGAGGGCATCACCTCCGGAGTGAGCTACATGTTCCAGGCGGACTCACTCTTCCCCTGGAAGACCGTGCTGAACAACGTGATGATCGGCCCCATCCTGCTCGGCACATCGAAGCGGGAGGCGACGGCACTCGCGATGGACTGGCTGCGCCGTGTCGGTCTCTCCGGATTCGAGGATCGCTACCCGCACCAGCTCTCCGGCGGCATGCGCAAGCGCGTCGCCATGGCGGCGGCGCTGATCAACAACCCGCGCATCCTGCTCATGGACGAGCCGTTCGGAGCGCTCGACGTGCAGACCAAAGCGATCATGCAGACCGAGCTCCTGCAGCTCTGGGAGCAGCTGCGCCCCACCGTGCTCTTCATCACCCACGACCTCGACGAAGCGGTTGCCCTCGCCGACCAGGTCGTCATCATGACCAGCAGCCCGGGCACGGTGAAGGACGTCTTCGACGTGGACCTGCCTCGCCCCCGCGGTGACGTTCAGGAGATCCGCCACGAGGAGCGCTTCCTCGAGATCCAGGGCCGGATCTGGGAGTCGCTCCGTGACGAAGTCACCCGGGCCTACCAGCAGACATCAGGAGCGGCAGCGTGACCACCATGACCACCACCAGGACACCCCAGCCCGCGCTCGGCGTCAGCCGCGAGACCGATCTGCAGCTTGCCGGCCGCCGCGCGCTCCGGCGCCGCACCACCGCAGTCTGGATCGGACGCATCGCCGTCGCTGTGATCGTCGTCGGCGGATGGCAGTGGTTCACCTCCGCCGGATGGGTCGACAAGTTCTTCTACGGCCAGCCTTCGGGCATCTGGGACAGCCTGGTGCGGCTGTTCACTCAGGGAACCGCGTTCGGCACTATCTGGGAGAACCTTTGGATCACGGTTCAGGAGGCGTTCCTGGGCTTCGTCGTCGGAACCATCGCCGGGGTCGTCTTCGGCATCCTTCTCGGCTCCAATCGCTACCTCGCGTCGGTGTTCGGCCCGTACATCAAGATCGTCAACTCGATCCCGCGCATCGTGCTCGGCTCGATCTTCATCGTGGCGTTCGGTTTGGGGGTCGTGCCGAAGGTGCTGCTGGCGGCCGTCCTGGTGTTCTTCGTCGTGTTCTTCAACGCCTTCCAGGGCGTGCGCGAAGTCGATCCCAACCTTGTGGCCAACGTCCGAGTTCTGGGTGCCTCGCCGGCCCAGGTGGCGCGGCACGTGACCATCCCCTCCGCCATGACCTGGATCATCGCCAGCCTGCACACCGCGTTCGGATTCGCGATCATCGGGGCACTGGTGGCCGAGGTGCTGGGCGCACAGCACGGCATCGGACTGATCATCAGCCAGTCGCAGGGCAACTTCGACCCGAATACCGTCTTCGCCTGCATGGTGATCGTCGCGGTCGTGACCCTGGTCGCCGAGTACCTCATCACCCTCCTCGAGAAGGCGCTGCTGAAGTGGCGGCCACCGAGCCGCTCCGAAGCCCAGGCCATCTGAGCTGTGAAGACCTGCAACGACGCAGAACGCCGGCACGCCGGCACCACGAAAGGAACCCTAATGAACAAGCGCACCATCGGTGTCATCGCAGCCGCGGGCATCGTCGCTCTCGGACTCGCCGCCTGCAGTTCCGGCGCCAGCGGATCCGGCGGGGGCGGTTCGTCCGCCACGCCGATGCCGACCGTCAAGATGATGGTCGGCGGGATCGACAAGCAGATCTACCTCCCGTATCAACTCGCCCAGAGCCTCGGCTACTACAAGAAGTACGGCGTCAACATGGAGCTGTCGACCGAGCAGAACGGCGGTGTGGGCGCCGAAGAGGCGATGGCGTCCGGACAGGTGGATATGGCGGGAGCCTGGTACATCCACGCGGTCGACTTCCAAGCCAAGGGTAAGGATGTCATCAACCTCGTCCAGCTTTCGGGTGCTCCCGGTGAGCGCGAGATGTGCAGTGCGAAAAGCGGTGTGAAGTCCGCCGCCGACTTCGCGGGCAAGAACCTCGGAGTCACCGACCTCGGCTCGGGCACCGACGAGTTGACGCAGTTCCTCGCCGCCAAGCATGGCATCGACAAGAAGCAGTACAACACGATCGCGGTCCACGCCGGCTCCACCGCGATCGCTGCCATCCAACGCAACAGTGCCGACTGCGTGATGACCACGCAGCCGACAGTCGGCGCCCTCACATCGCAGAAGCTCGCGACGACTGCGGTCGACCTGGCGACTACAGCCGGTGCCACCAAGGCCCTCGGCGGAGCATGGCCCGCAGCCGGGCTGCTCGCCAACGCCAGCTGGGTGAAGGCGCACGAGGACGCCGCGCAGAAGACGGTGGACGCCCTGGTCGCGACCATGCACTGGATCGCCACCCACAGCGCGAAGGACATCGCGGACAAGCTGCCTCAGGACTTCGTGCAGAACAGCACGATCAGCAAGCAGCAGTACATCGACGGGCTCACCTCCGACAAGGGACAGTTCCTCCCGGACGGCATCATGCCCGCCGGTGGCCCGAAGGTGATCTTCAACATGGAGAAGACGCTCGGCCTGGACACGTCCAAGGTGTCCTACGCGAGCACCTTCACCAACAAGTACGCTGACGCCGCGAACAAGCTCGAGGGCTTCACGCCCACGACGAAACCCGCAGGCTCCAACGGCTGACCCCGAGCAGTATGGCGGAGGTCCGCTGCCGCCCTGACCGAAAGACCCGCCGGGTGCTGCCCGGCGGGTCTTTCGGTCAGTGCCAGTCCGTATCGCATGGACGACCCGTCAGGGGGAAGACCTCGTGTCTGGCCGGGTGCCGACGGGCGCGCTCTGAGAAACGTCTGCCCAGACCTCGGTCATCTGTTCGATCAATCCGTCCCGCACTCGGACAAACGTCGCACACTCGAAGTGATCCAAGCCCTCGCGCCCTTGCCCCGTCACATGCGAACGGCAGGCCGCGCGATCCGAATCTCCGACGATCTCTTCGACGACCAAGTGTTCGAATCCCGGATACTCCGCGTTCAGCCGAATCCAGGACGTACGGTCGAAGGACTCCCCGGTATGAACGTACCGGCAGGAGAAATCCTCATGAAGGTAGCCACCCAAGTCACTCCAGCGACGGTCATCGATCGCTGACATCAGGCCGCTCAGAAGCGCAACAGCAGTCACATCCCCAGGCTACTCAGCTCAGACGAGCCGGGGAGTCGGCTCCGCGAGTCCAGGCGCGGCGTTCTGCGTGACTCTGCCGCGGATGAAGATGAGCAGGACGAGGCCCGCGACGATCACGACGGGGTTGCCGAGGCCGCCGAGGGAAGCTGCTGCGCCCTGCGCGGGATAGAGGGTGGAGAGGAAGATCGACGGGTCGGTAGACGCGTGCAGGAGGATGGGCCAGATCAGGTTCCCGGTGACCCGCAGTGTCAGGTACATCAGGATGCCGAACGCAAACGTGTAGACGAGTTGGATCGCGGTCGCGATCAGCGATTGTCCGGTCAGCAGATTGCTCGCGTGGAGTAATGCGAAAAGTGCCGCTGAGACGCAGGCGACGGCGATCTCGCGGTAGCCGTGCTTGCGCATGAGGTTCACGACGAAGCCGCGGGTCAGAGTCTCCTCGGCGAAACCGATGCACAGCCCGGCCACGAGCCAGGCGATGACGACGCCGGCCCCGGCCTTCGCATAGTCGATGGTGGCGAAGCGCACGATGTTGAAGATCAGCACCACGGCGACGGCGACCCACATCCAGCCGCTGCCCCGGATGGGTTGCGGCCCGAACAGCTCGGCCAGCCATCCGAGGGACCAGGCGAAGGCGACCAGCACGAGACCGCCGAAGGCGATAGGGATGACCGTGAAGAGCCAGATCGTCGCTGCCGGGTCCTGCGCGGTCGGGAAGAGCGGAGCGAACAACAGCGGTACGCCCTGGTAGATGGCGAAGTAGGCGACGACCACGAGCAACGACCGCCACCACCCGCCCTTCTCCCAGAAGCGGCGCCACGGCGAGACGGACTCAGGTGCGGGGGTCATCTCTCCAACCTATTGGAGGCGATCCGCCGGCCGCCAGCTCGCCCGCGGCCTGCTTCCCGTGAGGGGGAACCGGGTCACAGGTCGAGCACCAGCTTCTCCCCGACGCACCGCGACACGCAGGTCATCATCGTGTCTCCCGCCAACCGGTCCTCCAGCCCGAGGACCGAGTCCCGATGTTCTGGGATGCCCGCGAGCACTCGCACCTCGCACGTGCCGCAGGTGCCCTCGCGGCACGTGGACAGCACGTTGGCTCCCGCGCGGTTGACTGCGTCCAGGGTGGACTCACCGGCGGCCACGTTAACGGTGATCCCACTGCGACGGAGTTCGACGTCGAACGGTCGATCCGGGAGTGGCGACAGCGCGCGCGGGGCGAACCGCTCGACGACCACGCTGTCCGAACGGCCCGCTCGGCGGGCCGACTCTTCGAGGGCCAGGAGGAGCTCCTCCGGGCCGCAGGCGTACACCCGTCCGCCGGCGGGGAGACGCCGCCACACGTCGTCGATGTCGTAGCGACCGCGCTCAGCACTGGGCCACAGGTAGACGTTGGCGCCGTACCTGTTCTGGAGGTCGTCCGCGTAGGCCATCGTTTCGCGTGACCGCCCGAGGTAGAGCAAGCGCCACGGGAGACCGGCGGCCTCGGCCTCCGCGGCCATGGGAAGCAGCGGCGTGATACCGATCCCGCCGGCGAGGAAGAGCGAGAACGGCGCAGGCTGCGGTGCGAAGTGATTGCGAGGTCCGCGGATGCGTAGCCGGTCGCCGACCGCGACGCCGTCGTGCACAGCGCGGGACCCGCCGCGACCGGCGTCCTCACGGAGCACCGCCACCCGGTACGCGCCGTCGCTCGCGTCTCCCGTGAGTGAGTACTGCCGCACCATCCCTCCCGGAAGCTCCAGGTCGATGTGAGCGCCCGGGCGCCACGCCGGGAGGTCGCCCGCGACGGCGGTCAGGGTCAGCTCGACGACGCCGCGCACCACATCTCGGCGGCCGCTCACGATCACGGGGACGGACTCTGGTGTCGCGGTGTCCGTGGAGCTCCGGCTCGTTCGCGCGGGTGGGGTCGTCGGCGTCCATGCGAGCGGAAGCGACACGAGCCCGCGCCCCTCCGAGACCACGGTGTGGCGCAGTTCCTGCGCCGGCACGGCGACGCGGAGGTCGGGCAGCCGCTCGTGCAGCACGCCGAGCTCGATGCGGAGGAGCAGCCGCGCCAGCGGCGCGCCAAGGCACGCGTGGACACCTTGGCCGAACCCGAGATGGGGACTCTCCCCGGTGCGTTCGACGTCGATCCGCTCAGGATGCGTGAAACGGCTCGGATCGCGGGATCCCGCGGCGTACGCCAGGAAGACCTCGTCGCCTGCCTGCAACGGCATCCCGCCCAGCTGCGTGTCACGGGTGACGAGCCGCTTCATGCCGGTGATCGCGGACTCGAAACGGAAGATCTCCTCCAGCGCCCTCGTGCGGGAAGCGTCGTCATGCTGCACGCGCGCATAGAGGTCCGGATCGGCGAGGAAGTGCGACAGGGCGACGCAGATCAGGTTGGACGACGTCTCGTGTCCCGCGAGCATCAGCCCGGGAAACATGGACAGCATCTCGAAGTCGGTCATTTCGACCGCACCGCTGTCGCGCTGATCCCAGATGTGACTGATCAGATCGTCGCGACGGTCGACCCGACGCAACTGCATGAGCTCCCGGAGGTGGTCGTGGAGGTCGAGGAGCTTGGCTGCCTTCTCGTCCGGTGTGCCGGGGTGGTGGATGTCCCGGGGTCCCATGAAGAAACCGAGTGCCTCGCCCACCCACTCGCCGCGCTCCGCGTCGATCCCGACGATATGGCTGATGACCCGAAGCGGCAGCGGCAGCGCGAAGGCGGTCTTGAGGTCGGCTTCCCCGCTCTCTGCGAAACGGTCGACCAGCCGGTGCGCCTCCTCGCGGATCCACGGCTCGAACCGGGCGAGCCTGCGGGGCATGAAGAAGGTGTTGACGCTCGACCGGAGCCGATCGTGGTCGGGGTTATCGACGCCGATCAGCGTCCCGCGGCTGGGCACGCGGCCCTCGAACTGTTCGCGCCACGGGGACGGCACCGTGCCGACCGTGGGCTGCGACGAGAAGGTTTCCGGGTCATGGAGGGCCGCGACGATGTCGTCGTAGGCCGTGAAGACCCGGGCACCGCCGAACGTCTCGGACTGCGGCGGATCGTCCAGCTGGCGGGCCGCCTCGAGGTCGGCGAACAGCCGCTCGGGATCGGCGAAGGGACACGCCGGCGGCGTGGTGAAGGTGGTCATTCTTGGGCTCCAGGAGTGCTGGCGGCCCGCCGGAGGCATGCACAAGCGGGACGCGATGGGTCCTCGTGCTCGCCCGGCGCGCTGGAGGCGCCGAGGGGGATTATTCGCTCCGGCCGTGATGCCGGGCGCCCTCACCCCGCCTGTGTAAGCGACGACGGTACACAACGCCGGTTCGTATTGTCAAGAATCGTGTAACTTATGCAGCTTTCCTGCGGAAGCCTGCGATACTCGGAAACATGGACACTGCGGTCACCCCAACTTCGTCGCTCATCGTCGACGGTCGTCCCTTCCTCGCCATCGGCGGCGAGCTGCACAACTCGAGCTCGTCGGATGCCGCCCACCTGGAGGCGGAGTGGGGCCGGCTGGCGACGGTCGGCATCAACACCGTTCTGGTGTCGGTCTCCTGGGCGGAGGTCGAGCGAACCGAGGGCGACTTCGATTTCCGCATCGTGGACGAGCTGGTCCGGCAGGCGCGCGACGCAGGTCTGCGGCTGGGAGTGATCTGGTTCGGCGCCTTCAAGAACGCACTGTCGACCTACGCGCCCACCTGGGTCCGCGCCGACACGGCGAGGTTCCCGCGAGCGGTGCTGCAGGACGAACCGCTGCCCACGCCGTTCAGTTACGCGGGCTCGACGGCGAAACCTGCGCTCTCCGTGTTCTCGCCGGAACTCGTCGCCGCGGACGCGCGCGCCTTTGCGGCCTTCGTCGGGCACCTGACGGCGATGGACGAGGCCGGGACCGTGATCATGATCCAGGTCGAGAACGAGATCGGCCTCCTCGGGTCCGCCCGGGATCACTCCGCACCGGCGCTCGCCGCGTGGAACGCCGCCATGCCGGACATCGTGGTGGAGCTCGCACGGAACGACCCGGAGGCGCTCCCCGGCGGGGTCGCAGGGGCGGTGCTCACGGCACCCGCCGGGGCGTCGTGGTCTCAGCTCGCCGGGAACGACGACGACATCCAGGAGACGTTCATGGCGTGGGCGTTCGCATCGTACGTCGAGGGGGTCGCGGCTCCGGTGCGCTCGACTGCACGCATCCCGTTCTTCGCCAACGCCTGGCTCGGCCCGCAGCCGGGCCAGGACAGGCCGGGGCAATATCCGAGCGGGGGCCCGACCGCGCGGATGCTCGGACTGTGGCAGGCGGCGGCGCCGTCGCTCGACTGGGTGTCGCCGGACATCTACATCGACGACGCCCGACCGGTGCTCGAGGCGTATGCGCAGCGCGGGAACCCGCTGTTCGTCCCGGAGTCGCGCTTCTCCGCCGGTGACCTGTTCCTCGCGGTCGGGGCGCTGGACGCAATCGGCTACTGCGCGTTCGGGCTGGAGGACGGCCGGGAGGGCGCGCTGTTCTTCGAGGCCGCCCGCAGCCTGTTGGCGTTGGCGGACCAGATCCTGGAGCAGCGCTCCCGCGGGAACGTCTGGGGATTCGCGCTCGGAGCCGACGTGGAGTCCGCGTCGCACAGCTTCGGCGACCTCACCCTCACCGTGCGCAACGGGCCCGGCCTCTTCGCCCGGATGCTCCTGGATGTTGGAGTGCAGCTCCCGGAGCCGGAGCCGTCGCCGTCGGAGACGAGGCCCGGCGCCATCCCGTCGCCCGGGGACGACCGCCCGTTCGGCATCGTGATCCGCACCGGACCCGACCGGTTCATCGTCGCGGGCCAGGCGGCGCTGTTCGATTTCGCCGCAGACGATGCGACGGTCGAGATCGACGAGGTGCGCGAACTCGTGCTCGACGACGGCGAGGTGCGGCCAGCGCGATTCCTCAACGGCGACGAGCGTCTCGCGATCGTGCCGCAGCGTGGCATCGGCATTGCCGAGGTCACCCTGCTTCGGATCTGAGCGAAACCCCTACTTAGGTTGAAAAAATACCTAAGATCGTCGTAGACTGACAATGACGTCGGGGCTTCTGCCCGTTCCTCACCGTGACGTTGCGGCGAGGGCACAAACCGTCGCGTCGATCACCCGATCGTTCGGGTTTCGCATGCCGCTCTCGCCACTCAGGTTCCGCCTCCTCGTCGCTTCCCTTCTCGCCGTGTCCTTCCTCGGCGCCCTGGACAACACCGTCGTCAGCACAGCGATCGCGACCGTCGCCGGCCAGCTCGGTGCTCTCGAGCACATGAGCTGGATCGTCGTCGGCTACACGCTCGCCAGCACGGTCCTGCTGCCCGTTCTCGGGAAGCTCGGCGACCGGATCGGGCCGCGCGCCGTGTTCCTCAGCTCGGTCGCCGTCTTCATCCTCAGCTCCGTCGCGTGCGGTTTCGCGAACGGCATCGTCTGGCTGATCGTCGCCCGAGTGATCCAGGGGATGAGCTCGGCAGGCCTCCAGCTGATGTCGCAGACGATCATCGCCGAGGTGACCACGCCGCGGCAGCGGCCGAAATACATGTCGATCATCGGCGCGGCCTTTCCCGTCGCTATCCTCATCGGGCCGGTGCTCGGCGGCATCATCACGGACACCTGGGGCTGGCCGTGGGTGTTCTGGATCAACGCCCCCGTGGGCATCGTCGCGTTCGCCCTCGCGCTTGTCGCCGTCCCGCACATCCAACCCGGGCGGATCGGGCGCTTCGACTTCGCCGGGGCGATCGCCCTCACGATCGGCCTGGTCGCCCTGGTGCTGGCCGTGTCCTGGGTGGGCGACAGTGCGCAGGCGGCTGCCTCGACCGTCGCGTTCGTGGTGGCAGCCGTCGCCCTCGTCGTCTTCTTCGTCATCGAGTTGCGCGTCGAGGAGCCGTTGGTGCCCCTGGGCTGGTTCCGCGACCGCACGGTCGCCGCGGGCACGGTCATCTCGGCCATCGTCGGCATCGGCCTGTTCTCCATCACCTCGTATCTTCCGACGTACTTCCAGATGGCGTACCGGACGAGTGCCACGGTCTCCGGGCTGGTGCCGATCGCGACGGTGTTCGGGATGCTGGTCAGCAACCTCGCGACCGGCTGGCTGGTGAGCCGCACCGGCCACTACCGCGTCTACCCGCTCGTCGGCACCGTGCTCGGCGCCGCCGGCCTCGGCGCGATGGCGCTGCTTCCTGCCGGTGCGCCCCTGTGGGCCCCCGCGGTCGCGATGGCCGTGGTCGGACTCGGGACCGGCGCTTTCATGAGCCTCATCGTCGCGGTGGTCCAGAGCGCCGTGCCGCGACAGGAGACCGGCACCATCACGGCCAGCGTGAACCTGGTGAGACAGGTCGGTGCAACCGTCGCGACCGCCCTCATCGGCGGCATCATCGGCGCGACCGTCGTGGCCATGCTCCCCACCGGCCTCCACCCGGCCACGCTCACGCCCGCCATCGTTCACGCCCAGGGCCCGGAGATCCAGCAGCAGGTCGCACACGTCTACCAGAGCGTGTTCGTCCCGATCTTCGTGGCGCTTGCGATCACCTATGTCGTCGGCATCGTGGCGTCGATCCTGCTGCCGAACCGCCGTCTGTCCGACGACACCGACCCGCTGCGCGCGGCATCGACCGCGTCCATCCCCGCCTGAGCACGACCAGGAGACCACCATGACCCTCACCCCGACCCACACCATCGCCGTCGTCGGCAGCGGACCCATCGGCTCCGCCTACGCCCGGCTGCTGCTCGAGGCCCTTCCCGACGCGCGCGTCGTCATGTTCGAGGCAGGCCCGCAGCTGAGCGCCATCGCCGGAGAGAACGTACGCAACATCCCCGACCCGGACGAGAAGGAGCGGGCGCGCGAGCTGTCGCAGGGTCCGCAGGCCGGCGCGTTCCGCGAATCCCTCGGCATCCCCTCCTCCGTCGTCGTCGAGGGGATGTTCACCGCACGCGGGGGCACGCACCTCCTCGATTTCGGCGGTGAGGGATCGGGGCACGCGCCGAGTTTCCCCGCGGGGGCGGCGTCCACCAACGTCGGAGGGATGGGCGCCCACTGGACATGCGCGACGCCGAGCCCGTCGTTCAGCGAGCGCATCCCGTTCATCGCGGACCCGGAGTGGGAAGAACTCGTCGCGGAAGCGTCGCAGCTCCTGCACGTACAGACCTCAGCCTTCGCGGACTCGGAGATCGGTTCGGCGATCCGATCGCTGCTGACGGAGGAGTTCGGCTCCGAGCTGCCCGACGGCTACGGGCCGTCGACCCTGCCCGTCTCGGGCGACCCCCAGGCGGACGGCACGATGCGCTGGGCCGGAGCCGACGTAGTTCTCGGGCCGCTGATCGAGCCAGGAAGCGACCTCACGGAGCGATTCGAGTTGCGGGACCTCTCCCTGGTACGCCGGATCGAGCACGCCGACGGCCGGGTTACCGGTGTCCTGGTCGAGGACCTGCGCAACCACGAGCTCTACGGGTTCGACGCCGACCTCGTCGTCGTGGCCGCCGACGCCTTCCGCTCCCCACAGCTGCTGTGGGCGTCCGGGATCCGCCCGCGGGCGCTCGGCCACTACCTCACCGAACATCCGGTCGTGATCTCCACCGTCGCCCTCGATGCCGAGAGCATGGGCCGCTTCGCGACGGAGGAGGAGCTGGATGCGGAACTCGCCCGCAGGGCGACCAACCCGGCCGATCCGGTCGCGGCCGTCAACCGCATCCCCTTCTCGGAACCGGGCCACCCGTTCTCCCTGCAGGTGATGTATGCGGAGAGGCCGCCGTTCCAGCTCGACCCTGCGCATCCGGCGGCCGGCAACCGCTGGGGGTACGTCAACATGGGCTACGGGATGCGCAAGCAGCCGCGCTACGACGACGGGGTGACCTTCGACGACGACGAGCTCGACTACCGCGGCTTCCCCAACATGACCGTCTCGTACGAACTCACCGAGGGGGAGCAGCGCGAGATCGCCGAGGCCACGGAGCGCCTCCGCCGCGCCGGAAACGCCCTCGGCACGTTCGTCGCCGAGCCCCGGCTGCTGCCGAACGGCTCCAGCCTGCACTACCAGGGGACCATGCGCCTCGGCGCGGAGGACGACGGCACTTCGGTCGCCGATCCGTACTCGCGTGTGTGGGGCTACGAGAACCTCGTGGTCGGCGGCAACGCCCTCATCCCGACCGCCACGAGCATGAACCCCACGCTCATGAGCGTCGCAATCGCCGTGCGCGGCGCGCGGCAGGCCGCCGCGCAGTTGGCCGCGACGACGAGCGCATCTGCAGACGCCCGCAACTGACACGTACGAACTCGATCCGAAGGAGAATCCGATGCTCGAAGAACAACTCATACAAACGGCGGGGTTCCGCAACGTCGGCCCGGAGGCTGCGCCCACCGGCTTCCAGCTCCGCGTGCGCAGCCCCTACTACCGCGGGCTGTGGGCGAACCTCATCGAGAAGCCGACGGTGACCGTCGACGGTGAGCGCTTCGACGGCGACACCATCCGCTGGACCCTCCCGGCCGGCGAGTTCTCCTTCGGGGAGCTGCAGCAGGCCGCCGACGCCCGCTGGCCCCTGGGCCACGCCGCCGTGCTGACCGTCCCCCGCGACGGCGGACTCGCGCGCGGCATCCACGACGTGAGCCTGGAGCTGCGGTTGCGGATGTCGTACATCCCGGAGGAGCTCCAGCCCTCGATCTGGACCGCAACGCGGAAGGCGGTGATCGTGAAATGAGCGATCGAAATGGAACCACCGACGACCTCCCCTTCGGCCTCGGCGTCTCGCTGTACAGCTACACCGACGACATCGGCGTCACCATGACGGTCGAGGACTGCATCGCCGACGTCGCCGACCTCGGGGCCACTGGTCTCGAGATCCTGGGCGAAGGCCACATCCAGGACTACCCGAACCCGTCCACCGCGTGGATCGACGCGTGGTTCGCCCGCAACGAGCGCCTCGGGCTCACGCCGACTCTCTACGGCTCGTGGATCGACACGCGCCGCTTCCCGGGCCGCGGGATGACCGCAGCCGAGGGCGCGCAGCAGCTGGAGCTCGACCTGCGGCTGGCCTCGACCCTCGGCTTCTCGTTCGTGCGCCCCAAGATCGGCGTCATCTCGGAGGACCTCATGGTCGATCCGATCTGGCAGGAGGCCGTGGAGCGCAACCTCCAGCTGGCAGCCGACCTCGGCATCGTGATCTGCCCGGAGATCCACTGGCCGACCGTCATCAAATCGCCGGTCGTGGAGGAGTACCTGGAGTTCAAGGAGCGCACCGGCTCCGAACACTTCGGCCTCCTGATCGACACCGGCGTCTTCGAGTTGTCGTCATATCCGCGGCGCGGAGGCAGCGCCTCCTTCCGGATGGGCGACGGCTCGGCCCGTCCGCCAGTGGTGCCGTTCGTGCCGGTGTCCGACCTGGCCGAGGTGATGGAGCACACCGTCTACTTCCAGGCCAAGTTCTACGAGGTGGACGACGACCTCGTCGACCACTACATCCCGTGGCGGGACATCATCGACGTGGTCGTCGACTCCGGCTACACCGGCTGGCTGTCGAGCGAGTACGAGGGCCACCACGAGCCGTACCGCGCGCCCGACCAGCTCCGGCGGCAGCACGCCCTCATCCGTACCATCGCCGCAGAACGCGCTGCGGCGCACGCAGACAGGAACTGACCCATGCCCAACGGACTCATCGACGACGCGAGCCTGCGCGTCCACCCGGAGGGCTTTGCGCTCGCCCTGACCATCCCCTGGTACCGCAGCCTGTGGCTGTCCTCCGTCACGACCCTCCGGCTGACGTTCGACGGCGCCGAGGTGCCGGAGGAGGACCTCGCCTTCGAGCTGGACGGGGTGCGCTTTCGTCTCGCCGACCTCCCGCAGCAGAGCGATGTGCTCTGGTACCTGCAGTCGCATCCGCTGCTCATCGTCCGGCGCGCGCCGGCTGTCGAACTCGGCGAGACCCACGAGGTCGAGCTGCACGGGGAGCTTCGGCTGCCGTACATGCAGATCAGGCCGGGAGAGGATGGCGGCCCCGGGCTCTACGTGCCCAACATCGTGCACCAGCGCCTGGCGCTCACCGCGACGGACCACGATGCCGAACCGCCCGTGCTCGTCACCGACGTTCCTCCGGCGCCCGAAGCGACCGACGCCGATCCGTTCAAGCTGGGACTGACGCTCTACTCGGCCAGTGCGGAGTTCCGCGCGGGCTGGTTCGACTTCGACGGGCTGCTCGACCGGGTCGCGGAGCTCGGTATCGGCCCGGGGATCGAGATCGTGGCCTCCCAGGTGCTGCCGACGTATCCGGTCGTCTCCGACGAGTTCGTGACGACCTGGCGGGAGGCGTTCGACCGGCACGGCTTCGACGCCAGCTCATTCGGGGCCAACCTCGACATGGGCAAGCGGCGCGATCGTGACATGACGCCCGACGAGGAGTTCGAGGTCAGCGAGCTGCTGTTCCGCGGCGCCAAGAAGCTCGGCTTCCCGCTGGTGCGCATCCAGTCGGCGAAGCCGGAGCTGCTGCGCCGCCTGCTGCCGGTCGCCGAAGACCTCGATCTGAAGCTCGCCTACGAGATCCACGCGCCGATGGGACCGAACGCGCCCGAGATCGTCAAGGTGCGCGACCTCTACGCCGAACTCGACTCGCCGCTGCTCGGCTTCGTCGCCGACTTCTCGTCGACGATGCACAGCATGTCGCCGACCCTGCTGCGCGCGGTGCGCCGGGCGGGCCTGGGGGACGAGGAGGTGCAGCGGCTCCAGGAGATCTGGGGGACCGAAGCGTCGATGCGCGAGCGCCAGGAGGAGTTCATCGGCTACCTGAACAGCCGCGGCTTCGACCCGGGCCGGCTCGGTTCGTTCGCGCACCTGGCGTTCAACATGCACGGGCACGTCGACCCGCACGAGTGGGCGGACATCATGCCGCAGATCCTCCACGTGCACGCCAAGTTCTACGACATCGACGACAACGGCCAGGAGCCCGCGATCGACTACCCGGAACTCGTGAGGATCTTCGTCGAGGGCGGCTATCGCGGCTACTGGTCGAGCGAATGGGAGGGCCACGCGTTCGCCGAGCTGGGCGAGGTCGACCCGCTCCTGCTCGTGCGCAAGCAGCACGACCTCATCCGGGCGAGCATGCGTTCGCTGCAGGCGGCCTCGGCGGCGCGATGACCGACACTCAGCCCGACCTTCGCGCGCTGCCCCTGCCCGACGCCATCGCGTGGTTGCGCGATCACGGCGAGCCGGCCGACCCGCGCCCCGATATCGACACGGCGTCGCTGCTGCGGCGGTTCCCCCACCTCGCGAACGTGCGCACGCGTGACCTGGTGGTGGAGGCGCCGAGCGGCCCGCAGCCGGCGCGGCTGTACCGGGATGACACGGTCGAGCACGCGGGCGCAGCGCTCGTCTGGGTGCACGGTGGCGCGTTCATCGGCGGGTACCTGGAGATGCCTGAGTCGAATTGGGTGGCGCTCGAGCTCGCGGCACGCGGCATTCCGGTGCTCGCGGTCGACTACGTCAAGTGCCTGGGCGACGTGCACTTCCCAGCGCCGTCCGATGATGTGCTCGCCGCGTGGCGGTACGCCGGGACGAACAGTGCGGAGCTGTTGGGCGTCGAGCCCGCGGCCCTCGTGCTCGGCGGCGCGAGTGCGGGAGGCAACCTCGCTGCCGGGGCGGTGGCGCGGCTGCGGGACGCGGGAGAATCGCTGCCCGGCGGCCTTGTGCTCGGCTACCCGGCGCTCGATCCGGACGGCGCGCATCCCGGTGGGATCCCCGACCCGGAGTCGCCCTACGCGAAACTCTCGCTCAACTTCGCAGGCTCGCCCGAGGGGATGCACAACCCGCACGCGTTCCCCGGGCTCGGATCGGTCGGCGGGTTCCCGCCGACCCTCGTGGTCGTGTGCGAGCACGACAGCCTGCGACCCTCGGGCGAGGCATTCGCCACCCGCCTCGCGGCAGCCGGGCTCGACGCCACCCTCTACGTCGAGCCGGACGCCGACCACGGGCACATCAACGAGCCGTCGGACCCGGGTGCGGCGCGCACCCTGGCCGCGATCGGCGATTGGATCGGGCGAAGCCGGTGAGCCATCGTCGCATCCCCGTCACGCCCCAGATGCGCGTGATCGTCGACAACGACTTCGCCGGCGACCCGGACGGGCTCGTCGCGCTCACGCATCACCTACTCGCTGACGCGGCAGAGATCCGGGGGATCACCTGCACCTCGATCGCGATGGATGACATGCCTTACCCGGTCGGTCATCCGGCGAAGGCGATCGTCGAGGAGCTCGTCGCGCGCCTCGGGCTCAGCCGCGTCCCTCCGATCGCCGAGGACGTGCAGGTCGGCTTCGCAGAGCTCGACGGTCCGACGGCGGGGGCGCTGCTCATCCTGGAGGAGTCGCGCCGTGACGACCCGTTGCCGCTCGTCATCGCGTGCGGCGGCCCACTCACCAACGTTGCCTCAGCGCTACGCGCGGACCCGACCCTCGCAGACCGGGCGGACCTCATCTGGATCGGCGGCGGGTCGTATCCCGAGGGCGCATGGGAGTACAACCTCGTCCTCGACATCCCGGCTGCTCAGGTCGTGTTCAACGAGAGCCGGATGCGAATCTCGCAGGTTCCGCAGCACGTCTATCGGCAGTGCGCTGTGTCGGTGGCCGAGTTGGAGGTCGGCCTTCGGTCGGCCGGTCCGTTCGGGGAGTGGCTCTACGACTGCTTCACCTCGCCTCCGGACTTCATCCGGGTCGGCGGCAACTGGCCGATGGGCGACAGCCCGCCGGTCCTGTTCACGGCCATCACGACCGAGTCGAGCGCGTCGCGCATCGTGGATGCGCCCTGGATCGACGACGCCGGAAACTACGCTGTGCATCCTCAGCCGCGGGCGTTGACTCTGTACGACACCGTGGACACCCGCGTGCTCTTCGCCGATTTCTGGGCCCGCCTCGCGCTGCTGAGGTAGCCCCTCAGGTGTGCTCGCCCGCGGCGACGATGCGGCCGGCCTCCTCGAAGAGGGAGCGCATCCACGTGTGCTCGGGGTCGTGCGAGTGGACTGGGTGCCACCACAGCGCGTTGACGATGGGGGTCGGGGGAAACGGGAGCTGAACGACCCGTACCGCGGCGCCGCGCTTGGCCAGCGGCACGAGAGCCGAATGGATGATGCCGACGCGGTTCGTGCCCGCGATGAAATGCGGAATCGCCAGGAAGCTCTCCACCACGACCTCGACGTCGGGCTCGATCCCGAGCTGCTGCACCTGCCGTTCCGCGGAGGTGAACGCTGAGCGCGACTGGTAGTTCATGACCCAGGGAAGCCGTGACAGCTCCTCGCGCGAGAGGACGTCGCCCACCTGGTCGTTCGTCTCGGCGACGATCGCGACCCAGTCGTCCTGCCACAGATCGACGAACGGCAGCTCGGTGAGGAATCCGTGCGGGATGACCATCCCGTCCACCGATCGGAGGCGGTTCGCGGCGTCTTCGACCACCGTCGGGTTGTGGAGCATGAACCGGAAGTGGACGCCGGGGGCTTGCGCGGCGGCAAGCTCCGAGACGACACGTCCGATGGTGGTGAACCCGTAGTCGGACCCGAAGATCGAGAACTGGCGCACCGACTCGGACGGGTCCCAGGTCGCCTGACTCTCGAAGACCCGGCGCGCCGCCTCCAGCGCGATCGTGGTGTGGTCGGCAAGCCGCAGGGCCAGCGGCGTCAGCTCGTAGGCGTTGCCGCGTCGGGCGAGGATCGGATCCCCGAAGTGGACCCGGAGTCTCGACAGCGAGGCGCTCAGCGCGGGCTGGCTGAGCCGCAGCCGCTCGGCGGCACGCGTCACACTGCGCTCGGTGAGGAGGGCGTCGAGCGCGATCAGCAGGTTGAGATCGAGCCGCGACATCAGCGGGGAATCTGTCACGACGATGTGTGATCCTTCCTGCCCGACGGTGGGCGTCTTCACTATAACGAGGCGGTCTGCAGGCGAGCGGCCCGCCGCGTATCGATCGGGTATCGACCCAGCTTATGTCTGGGATAAGCAGAAGTAGCGTTGTTTATCTGCCTTAGCGCTGCGAAACTCGAAACGCCCCCAGAGGAGACAGCGACACAGCCGCCGCCTCACCGACAACGAAGTCTAAAAAGAGGTCAATCCGATGAAGCACACACGCAGGAGCCGCACCAGCCGGCTTGCCTGGCTCGCCATTCCCGTCGCCGCAGGGCTTACGCTCGCGGGCTGCTCCAGCAGCGGTTCCTCGGGTAAGGAGCCGCAGACGATCACCTTCGCCTACGGCGCCACGAACGACCAGGACAAGGCAGCCTACGACGGCCTTGCCAAGGCGTTCGAGGCCGAGAACAAGGGGGTCACGATCACGACCCAGAACCTTCCCGTCCAGAGCTACGGCACGACGATCGCGACGCGGGTGCAGGGCGGAAACGCCCCCGACACGTTCTTCGCCGAGGGCGGCACCGGCCAGGCCCAGTCGATCCTCCCGTGGGCGAAGTCCGGACTCGTGCTCCCCCTCGACGACGCGTCGATCACGAAGAACATGCCCGACTCTGCCAAGAGCCTCTATACCTACAACGGCAAGATCTACGGTGTGCCCCTCGGCACCCAGCTGAACGGCGTCATCTACAACGACGAGCTCGCCCAGTCCATCGGTGTGAAGATCGACGCGACCACGAGCCTCGACGACATCATCGCGCAGTGCGGCAAGGCACGCGACGCGGGAAAGACGGTCTACGGGCTCGCCGGATCGACCTTCCAGAACAACGGCATCCTCGCGGTCGCACTCGCCACCTCCACCGTGTACGGCAAGGACAAGGACTGGAACGCAAAGCGCGCCCAGAACAAGGTCACCTTCGCCGGGACGAAGGGCTGGACGACCGCCCTCGAGTCGATCAAGAAGATGTACGACGCGGGATGCTTCCAGGATGGCGCCACCAGCGCCGGGTTCGACGCTCTGACCAACGGCGCCTCCTCCGGCAAGATCCTCGGCTTCTTCGCTCCGAGCGGCGCGGCGCAGCAGATCATGCAGGCAGCGGGTGGCCACGTGAAGCTCATCGCACTCCCGGTCGGAGCCCCCGACGGTACGAAGACCTACCTGTCGCTGAGCGCCGACCAGGGCGTCACGGCCAGTGCCAAGACCCAGAGCCCGAAGCTTGCGACGGACTTCCTGAGCTACATCATCTCGGACAAGGGCCAGGAGGCGTACTCCAAAGAGGTCGGCTCGATCCCCGTCAACGTGAAGAACGACTCGACCCTGCTGCCGCAGTACGCCAGCATCAAGGACGAGATCGCTAAGAACGACACCCGCGGCTACGCGCCGACCGAGTGGCCGAACGCCAAGATCTACACCGACCTCGGCAACGGCGTCCAGGGCATCCTCACCGGTCAGATGACCGTCAAGCAGGTGCTTCAGCAGATGGACACCGACTGGGGTTGATCCGGTTACCCGGGCGGCCGGTCCTCTGAGGGCCGGCCGCCCGAACCGGTTGAAAGGAACGAATCGATGACGACGCAGTCAGAGGTGCGGAGAATGACGAAGCTCGAGACGCAGGTGCAGGCTCCGCGCCGCGCGCCGCACAAGAAGGCCTATCAGGTCCGGCTCGGCAGCTGGTGGTGGGCCCTCCCCGCACTTGTGCTGATGGTTGTCGTGATCTACGTCACCACGATCGCGGGCGGATTCTTCGCCTTCACGAACTGGTCGGGCCTCGGCCCGTTCGACTTCGTCGGCCTGCAGAACTTCGTCAAGATCTTCCAGACGCCCGAGCTCATCGGGTCGCTGTGGAACACCCTCCTCCTCGCCTTCGGCTTCCTGATCTTCACCAACGTCCTCGGACTGCTCTTCGCCCTGGCGCTCAACCGAACGCTGAAGACGCGCTACGCGCTGCGCACGCTGATCTTCATGCCGGTGGTCGTCAGCCCGATCGCCGTCTCGTACATCTGGAAGTTCATCTTCGACTACAACGGCCCGCTCAACCAGGCGCTGGCCGGCGTCGGCCTCCCGAAGCAGAACTGGCTCGCCGACCCGGGGCTCGCGATCTGGTGCGTGCTCGTCGTGATGGTCTGGCAGAACATCGGCTTCGTCATGGTCATCTACCTGGCCGGTCTCGCGACCGTGCCGGAGGAGATGGAGGAGGCCGCCGCGCTGGATGGCGCCAGCACCTTCTATCGGTTCCGGTACGTCGTGCTGCCGATGATCCAGCCGTCGGTCGCGATCGCCACGACGCTCACGCTCATCCAGGGTCTGCGGGTCTTCGACCAGGTCGTCGCGCTGACGGGCGGAGGCCCGGCCGGCGCCACCCAGACGCTCGCGCTGGAGGTCTACCAGCAGGCGTTCACCTACCAGCAGTTCGGATTCGGAGCCGCGCTGGCGCTCGTGCTCAGCCTGCTCATCCTGCTCTTCTCCATCGCGCAGCAGTACGCGACGCGCGACCGCTCGGCCAAGGAGGCGTGAGCCATGTTCCGGTACACGAAGAAGACCCTCGCCATCGAGATCATCGTGCTGATCGCGGCCGCGATCCTGCTGCTGCCGTTCTGGATCCTGCTGGTCGGCTCCCTTAAGACGCTCCCGGACATCCTGAGCTCGGCAGCGATCGCCCCGCCCACGAATCCCACCTTCGACAACTTCATCACGCTGCTCTCGCCGGCCTCCACCTCGTCGGGCAACATCTGGGCAGGTCTCGCGTCGAGCCTCATCATCACGACGGGCAGCATCATCCTGCTGGTCGGGCTGGGCTCGATCGCTGCGTACGGGATCGCTCGGTCGACGAGCAAATGGAGCCGACGCTCCTTCTATCTGTTCCTCGTCGCCATCATCCTGCCGACGCAGCTCGGCACGCTGCCCCTGTACATCGGCGCCCGCGACGTGGGCCTGGTCGGCAACCCGTGGGGCATGATCCTGATCTATACGGGGATGCTGCTGCCGCTGTCGGTCTTCCTCTATGCGAACTTCTTCCGGAACCTGACTCCGGAGTACGAGGAAGCCGCGATCATCGACGGCGCGAACCGGTACCAGGTGTTCTGGAAGGTCGTCCTGCCGCTGATGTCCCCGGCGACCGGCACCGTGGCGATCCTCGCCGGGCTGATCGTCTGGAACGACTTCTTCACCTCGCTGATCTTCCTCAACGGGACGCCCTGGCAGACCCTCCCAGTCGTGATGTACAGCTACGTCGGCTCGCTGGTCTCGCAGTGGAACCTGATCTTCTCGGTCGTCATCGTCTCGATGATCCCGATCCTGGCGTTCTACGCCTTCGCGCAGAAGAAGTTCATCCAGGGGTACGCCGGCGGGCTCAAGGGCTGACATCGCATGACCTCCGCTCCGCGTTCCGCTCCCGACCGGGGGGACGGGACCTTCCTGAACCCCGTCCTGCCCGGTGACCGGCCCGACCCGGCGGTGCTGCGCGTCGGCGAGAACTACTACCTGACGTACTCGTCGTTCGACGCGTCACCGGGGCTGACGATCTGGCGCTCGCCGGATCTCGTGAACTGGACGTTCGTGACCAGCGCCCTCGAGAAGCCCCTGACGACCGTGTTCGCCCCTGACTTCATCGAGCACGATGGACGCTTCTACCTCTACATCCCGTTCATCCCGAGCGCCTGGTCGGACCGCATCCCGGAGCCGCAGATCTGGGTCACCCACGCCGACAGCCCGGAGGGGCCGTGGAGCGAGCCGACGTTCACCGGCGTCTCCGGCGCGATCGACCCGGGACACGTCGTGGGGGAGGACGGCGAGCGGTACCTCTTCGTCAGCGGCATCCGTCGCTGCCGCCTGAGCGCGGACGGGCTGACGGCGGTCACGCCGCTGGAGCACGTGTACGACGGCTGGCGGTATCCCGACGAGTGGATCACCGAGGCGTACGCCCTGGAGGGACCGAAGCTGTTCCGCCGCGGCGAATGGTTCTACCTGGTCAGCGCGGTCGGCGGAACCGGGGGCCCGGCGACCGGCCACATGGTGATCGTCGCCCGGTCCCGGTCGGTGCACGGGCCGTGGGAGAACGCGCCGGGCAACCCGATCGCCCGCACCTGGTCGGCCGACGAGGCGTGGTGGTCGCGCGGGCACGCGACGATCCTCGACGCTCCGGACGGCTCCTGGTGGATGGTGTCCCACGGCTATGCCAACGGCTTCCGCACGCTCGGCCGTCAGGCGCTGCTGGAGCCGATCGAGTGGACGGACGACGGCTGGCCCTTCGCCGCCGCGAGCGATGTCGGCGCGCCGCTCACCACGCCCGCGGCCTCCGGGAGCGGGTGCACCCCGGTCGCCGTTCCCGCACCCTCCGACGATTTCGCCGCCCCCGCGTGGGGCGAGCGGTGGGTCTTCGACAACCCCGGGCCCGACGAGCAGGGCCGGGCGCGCTTCGGCGACGGGCTGGTGCTTGCCGCGAAGGGCTCCTCCCCGTCCGATTCCTCGCCGCTCACTACCTGGGCGATGGACGACGCCTACGAGGTGGAGGTAACACTCGAGGTGCAAGGAGGCGCGACCGGCGGCCTGCTCCTCTATTTCAACCACCGCATGTTCTTCGGGATGGGCTGGGACGGCGAGGCGCTGCCCAGCTACGCGGGCGGCATCCGCACGCACTGGCGGGAGCCGGCCGAACCCGGCGCGACGATCGAGCTGCGGTTGCGGAACGACCACCACATCGTGACCGGCTGGCAGCGCCGCCCGGGGGAGGACTGGACGCGGCACGGCGTCCGCTACGACACCTCCGGAGCGCACTCGGCGACGGTGAACGATCTGAAGAGCCTCCGGCCCGCACTGTTCGCGGCGGCCGACGGCGAGGTCGTGTTCCGGGAGTTCCGGTACCGCCCGCTCGCGGAGGATGCGCCCGAGGGGGACCGATGACCGTCGACATCGAATCCCTGCTGGCGCGCATGACCTGGGAGCAGAAGCTCCTGCAGCTGCAGATCGTGTGGAGGCCCTCCGCGACCGAGCGGGAAGAACTCATCCGCCGCGGCATCGGCTCCACCTTCTGGCCCCCGAGCGCGGAGGAGACGAACGCGGCTCAGCGGATCGCCGTCGAGGAGACCGAGCTCGGCATCCCCCTTCTTGTCGGGCTCGACGTGATCCACGGGCAGTTCACGATCTTCCCGACGCCGCTCGCGCAGGCGGCGGCCTTCGACCCGGCGGTCGCAGAGCTCGACGCCCGGGTGTCGGCGACGGAGGCTCGATCGGCGGGCGTCACCTGGACGTTCTCACCGATGGCCGACGTCACCCGCGACCCGCGCTGGGGGCGGGTGGTCGAGGGCTTCGGCGAGGACCCGTATCTGTCGTCGATCCTCACCGTCGCCAAGGTGGCCGGGTATCAGGGCAGGGCACTCGACACGGGCGACGCGCTCGCCGCCTGCCTCAAGCACTTCGTCGCTTACGGCGCCGCCGAGGCGGGCCGCGACTACAACACTACCGACGTCTCCGACCGCCGCCTCCGCGAGGTCTACCTCGAAACGTTCCGGGCCGGCGTTGAGGCCGGAGCGGCGACGGTCATGGCCGCGTTCAACGCGTTGAACGGCATCCCGATGCATGCCCACCGCGCTCTGCTGACCGGAGTGCTCAAGGAGGAGTGGGGATTCGACGGCGTGGTCGTCGGGGACGCCGACGGTGTCGCCCAGCTCGTGAACCACGGCGTGGTGGCCGACGAGCGCGAGGCCGTGGCCGCGGCGATCGAAGCCGGTGTCGACATCGTGATGGGCGGATCGCTGCTGGTCGATGCGGACGGCGTGGCGTTCGTCTCACCTGACCAGCTTCCGGTCGCGCGGGTCGACGACGCGGTGCGCCGAGTCCTTCGCCTGAAGCAGCGGCTCGGCCTGTTCGAGCGACCGTACGTGGACGCCTCCACCGCCTCGACCGGCGCCACCGAGAGGTACCGCGGGCTCACGCGTCAGGCGGCCGAGCGGTGCACCGTGCTTCTGACGAACGACGGCGCGCTGCCCCTTCCCCCGACCGGCCGGGTGCTGCTTGCGGGACCGTACGCGCGCAGTCTCGACCACCTCGGCACGTGGGTGCAGCACTTCGCTTCGCCGGTGACCGAGTCGTTGGCGGATGCGCTGGCGACCGAACTCCCGCACGTCGACTGGGAGGTCGTCGATAGTTGTGGCTTCTTCGATGCGACCGACGCCTCCATCGCCGAGGCTGTCGAGCGTGCTGCGGACACCGACCTCGTCGTCCTCGCCGTCGGCGAACCGAGCCGGATCTCCGGTGAGGCGAGCTCGCGGGCGGACATCACCCTCCCCGAGGCGCAACGACGCCTCATCCACGCGCTCGCAGACGCCGGCGCGCGCATCGTCGTCGTGCTCGCCACCGGCCGGCCGCTCGTCGTCGAGGACTGGATCGAGCGCGTCGCTGCCACGCTCTGCGTGTGGCACCTCGGCTCGGAGGCCCCGGCCGCCATCGCGAGGACCCTGTCGGGCCGGGTCAGCCCGGGAGGCCGTGTTCCGATGACCTTCCCGCGCGCGGCCGGCCAGGTGCCGATCCACCACGATCACGAGCGCACCGGCCGTCCGCCGCGGACCGGGGGTGCGCTGCTGCCCGAGACGATCGCCGGTTTCACCGGCCCGAACAACACCGACGACTATTACACGTCGAAGTACCTGGACCTCCCGCTCGGCCCGCGCTTCGACTTCGGTCATGGTCTCGCGTACACGACCTTCACCCTCGACGGGTTCGCGGTGTCGCGGACCATCGCCAGCGCAGAGGAGGCGGCGGCCGGCATCGACGCCACAGTGCGAGTCACGAACACCGGCGACCGCGCGGGCGACGATGTCGTCATGCTCTTCGTCACGGACGAGGTCGCGTCGGTGACGCAGCCCGTGCGGCGCCTGCGCGGGTTCACTCGGGTGACCCTCGAACCGGGAGAGTCGGTCACGGTCGCCTTCCGGATCGACGACGACGACCTCCGGTTCTGGGCCGACGGCGTGCACCGCGTGCTCGAACCGGGAGACTTCACTCTCACCATCAGCGACGGAACCGTCGAGCACCGGCTGGGACTACGTCTGGAGGAGTCCGCATGACCCTGCAGCGCCTCCGCGACATCGTGGCCGGAACGGTCCCCAACGCGATCATGCCCCTGTTCTGGCAGAAGGGGGGCCCGGTCGAGGTCGTGCGCGAGGAGATGGAGCGCATCGCCGACGCGGGCATCGGCGCGGTCATCCTGGAGGCGCGGCCGCATCCGCAGTACCTCGAGGACGGCTGGTGGCGCGACGTGGACGCCGTGCTCGAGATCGCCCGGCGCCGCGGCATGACGGTGTGGTTCTTCGACGACGACACCTTTCCTACGGGTCACGCCGGCGGCGCGGTGGAGGCTGCGCCCGCGGAACTGCACCGTCACTTCCTCAGCGAGCGGCACACCGACGCCGTCGGTCCCGCACGCGGTGCCTCCTTCATTGTGGAACGCCGCGCGCTCTGGGGACCGGATGCGGCGCGGGAGCCCGGGGAACTGCTTCGGGTGCTCGCCTTCCGGCGGGCCGAGGACTCGGACGAGCTCACCGGCGACCCCGTCGACCTCACGGACCGGATCGTCGACGGGGTGCTGCACTGGGACATCCCCGACGGCTGGTGGCGGGTCTTCTTCCTGGAGGTCGGCGAAGGCGGAAGCGCGCGGCACGCGCAGCACATCGACTACCTGAACGCCGCCTCCACCCAACTGCTCATCGACACGGTCTACGAGCGCATCCACGAGCGCTACGCGGACGAGTTCGGCGCGACGATCGCGGGGTTCTTCAGCGACGAGCCCGGGCTCTACAACGACCCGGACACGTTCGACTTCGACTCGCGGCTCGGCAAGGCGGTGCCGCTGCCGTGGAACGACGACGTCGCCGCTCGGCTGTCCGAGCGGCTCGGACAGGATGCGGTCCCGCTCCTGCCCCTGCTGTGGATGCCGGGCGGCGAGCGCGGACGCGAGGTGCGGTACGCCTTCATGGACACGGTCTCGCGGCTGTACTCGGAGAACTTCGGCCGGCGGCTCGGCGACTGGTGCCGTGCGCACGGCGTCGAGTACATCGGCCATGTCATCGAGGACAACGGATCCCACGCGAGGCTCGGCCCGGGCGCCGGGCACTACTTCCGGGCGATGGCCGGCCAGGACATGGCGGGCGTCGACATCATCGGCGGCCAGGTGGTCCCTGGGTTCTCCCGCGGCCCGTTCGGCAACATCGGCGGGGCCGCCGACGGCGAATTCTTCCACTTCGGGCTCGCCAAGCTCGCGTCGTCCGCCGCGCACCTCGACCCGCTGAAGCAGGGCAGGGCGATGTGCGAGACGATCGGCGCCTACGGCTGGTACGCGGGTCTGCGGCTGTTCACCTGGTTGACGAATCACCTCCTGGTGCGTGGGGTCACGCACGTGGTGCCGCACGCGTTCTCGCCCGCGCCGTTCCCCGACCCGGACTGCCCTCCGCACTTCTACGCACGCGGCAACAATCCGCAGTACCCGCTGCAGCACCTGCTCAGCGCGTATACGAACCGGCTCAGCCACCTGCTCCAGAGCGGCGGGCATGTCGCCCCGTTCGCGGTGCTCTACCACGCGGACGCCGAGTGGCTGGGCGATGCGATGCCGTTCGAGCGACCGCTGGGCCTGCTGATGGAGGCTCAGCTCGACGCCGACGTCGTCCCTGCCGATGTACTCCTGGACGCCGGGGTGGACGGCTCGACGCTCACGCTCGGCGGCGAGACCTACGACGCGCTGATCGTTCCGGGCAGCGCGTACCTGCCCGCCCACGTCGCGCTCGAGCTGCTGCGGCTCGACGATGCGGGTGTCCCCGTGGTCTTCGTCGGTTCCGTTCCGGACGTCTCCGGGCCCCGCGTCGACGGGAACGCGCTGAAGCTGCGGTTCCGCCCGGTGTCCGAGAAGGGACTGGTGCCTGCCGTCCAGGGGATGAGCGACCGCGCTGTGCGCCTCGACCCGCCGTGCGCGTCCGTGCGCGTGCTGCGTCGCGACGCCGGCGACGCCGACGTGTTCATGGTGGTCAACGAGTCGGTGAGGGACACCGTGCGCGCGACGGCGACCCTCCCGCGAGCCGGGGAGATCGTCGCTTTCGACGCCGCAACGGGAACTCTCACGGAGGTGCCCGGCAGGGTCGACGGCAGGACGACGTCGGTCTCCCTGGAGCTGGGCCCCGGAGAGTCGGTCGTGCTGCTCGTCGGATCGCCGACGGCCTGGGAGGGCCTGCCGGTCCGGCCGGCCGCTGAGCTCGGCGATGCCGTCGAACTCGTGTCGACCTGGACGGTCGCCACGGCGACAGCATCCGAGCCCGCGTTCTCGGAATGGGGCGAGCTGGACGGCCTGCGGCCGCTCAGCGACCCCGATCTCCTGCCACGGTTCAGCGGCACGGCGCGGTACACGGCGTCGTTCGACTCCCGGGATGACGCTGCCGAGCACGTCCTCGATCTCGGGCAGGTCTTCGAACTCGCCAGCGTGCGCCTCAACGGGGTCGACCTCGGCAGCCGCATCGCGCCTCCGTATGTCTTCGACGTGCCGGCGGGTGTCCTGGCCGGCAGAAACACCATGGAGGTCGAGGTGACGAACACGCTCGCGAAGGCGCAGCCGGACTTCTTCTCCGCGTTCGCCCAGCAGGATCCGAGCGGGCTGCTCGGCCCTGTCACCATCGCAGCGCGGACGCCGCTGTCCAGCACGGCCGAGACCTCGAAGGACCGCGCATGAGCGACAACCGCGAGACATTCGAGCGCTTCTGCGACCTCTTCTACACGCAGAAGCGCGTCGCCGCCGCCTTCGCCCTCCTGGTCTCCGACGACTACCGGCAGCACAACCCGAACATCCCCGACGGCCCCGCCGCCGCTGTGGAGGCTCTCACGCCGAAATTCGACGGCAGCCCGGATGCGCGGTTCGAGATCCAGCGCATCCTCGTCGACGGTGACCTGGCGATGGTGCACGTCAAAGCTTCCCGACCCGGCGTCCCCGACGCCGCGGTCGCGGACATCTACCGATTCGAGGACGGCCGGATCGTCGAGCACTGGGATGTGCTTCAGCAGGTTCCCGTGCATGCCGCCCACGACCATCCGATGTTCTGAACAGGAGAACCCATGTACCAGCTCGCACCCAACATCGAACTGCTCTTCACTGAGGCCGGCGACTACCACGACCGCGTGCGCGCAGCGGCCGCCGCTGGCTTCGACGCCGTGGAGATGTGGGGTCCGACCGGCGTCGATGCACCGACGACGCCGAAGGACCTCCCCGCGCTCAAGGCCGCTCTGGAGGAGACCGGCACGTCGCTCACCGCCCAGCTGTCGGAGCCGCGCACCCAGTTCATGATCCCGCCGTGGGACCATTCGGAGTTCTTCCGCAAGCTCGACGAGGGCGTCGCCATCGCGCAGGACCTCGGTTGCCCGCGCATGGTCGTCGGCAGCGGAACCGGCTTCGGCGGGTGGAAGCGCCAGGTCCAGCTCGACAAGCTGATCGAGATCTACCAGAAGGCGATCGCGCAGATCGACGGGTCGGGGATCACGCTCGCCCTGGAGCCGGTCAACATCCGCGTCGACCACCCGGGCTCACTCCTCGACCGCACCGCCGAGGCGGTCTACGTCGCGCGCGGCGTGGGCTCCCCGTACTTCGGCGTGCTCTACGACATCTACCACTCGGCCGTCGAGGGCGAGGACATGGCGGCGGAGCTGGCCAACGCGGGCGACCTGATCGCCTACGTGCAGCTCGCCGATGCCCCCGGACGCGGCGAGCCGGGCTCCGGCGACCTCGACTGGGCGGAGCGCTTGCGGATCCTCCGATCCTCCGGCTACGACGGCCCGATCGGCCTCGAGTACTACCCGACGCAAGAGTCGGCGGCCTCCGTCGCACTCATCCGCGAGCTGGCGGTGACCGCGTGAGCCGCTATCCGGAATCCGTCGACGTCGCCATTGTCGGCAGCGGCCCCGCCGGCGCGACGTATGCACGCATCCTGAGCGAGGAGGCGCCCGGCGCCACCATCGCGCTGTTCGAGGTCGGGCCCACGGTGTCCAATCCGCCGGGCGCGCACGTCAAGAACATCGAGGACCCCGTCACGCGGGCCGAGGCGCAGGAGCGCTCGGAGGGCCCGGGCGCGGGCGCTGACACCGTGAGCTCTCCGGGTGCGGTGACCGCAGGGCAGCGCCGGGGGCGCCCCGGCACCTACCTCCTCGACGAGGGGTTTCAGGAGCCGGGCGAAGACGGCATGCCCGTCGTCGCGTTCTCCAGCAATGTGGGCGGGATGGGCGCCCACTGGACCGGAGCGTGCCCGCGCCCGGGCGACAGCGAGCGCATCGCGTTCCTCCCCGACCTCGACGCTCTGCTCGACGAGGGCGACCGGCTGCTCGGCGTCACCACCGACGCGTTCGACGGAGCGCCGTTCACCGCTCTCGTGCGCGAGCGGCTCGCCGAGGCCGTGGACGAGGGCCGACCGCCCGCCCAGCGGGTGCAGAAGATGCCGCTCGCGGTGCACCGGCGCGACGACGGGCGCCTGGTCTGGTCGGGTTCCGATGTGGTGTTCGGCGATGTGACCCGTGCGAACGAGCACTTCACCCTGTATGACGAGTCGCTGATCACCCGGGTGCTGCTCGAGGACGGCCGGGCCGCCGGCGTGGAGGTCCGCGACCGCCGTACGGGCGAGCTGCACACGGTTCGCGCGCGTTTCGTGGTCGTCGCCGCCGACGCTCTGCGCACGCCGCAGGTGCTCTGGGCCAGCGGGATACGCCCCGCCGCCCTCGGCCGCATGCTCAACGACCAGACGCAGGTGGTCTACGCCACGCGCATCCGGGATGCGGAGTCCGTGGCGAAGGACGCCCCGGGGAAGGCCGGCACCGGTGACGTCGGAGCCGACGAGGTGATCGACGGAGCCATCAGCGAGCGCAGCGGCGTGAGCTGGGTGCCGTACACCGACGCTGTGCCGTTCCACGGCCAGGTCATGCAGCTCGACGCCTCCCCGATCCCGCTCGCCGACGACGATCCCGTCGTCCCGGGCTCGATCGTCGGGCTCGGTCTATTCTGCGCCAAGGACCTGCAGTGGGACGACCGGGTGGCGTTCAGCGACGACGAGCGCGACTGGTACGGGATGCCCGCCCTGCGCATCCACTACACGCTCACCGACCGCGACCGCGCGGTGATCGCGCGCGCACAGGACGAGATCGTCGAGCTCGCGAAAGCGGTGGGGACCCCGATCGGCGACAGGCCGTTCACCATGCCGCTCGGAGCCTCCCTCCACTACCAGGGCAGCGTGCGGATGGGGGAGACCGACGACGGCCTGAGCGTGTGCGGGCCGGACAGCGAGGTGTGGGCGGCGCCCGGGGTATTCGTCGCGGGCAACGGCGTCATCCCGACGGCGACGGCCTGCAATCCGACGCTGACCTCGGTCGCACTCGCCGTCAAGGGCGCTCGCCGCATCGCGAGCGAGCTCGGTGCCGAATGAATCCTTGCTTATGTAGCAAACCGACATTAGTCTGTAGAAACGTGGAAAAAGTAGTCAAGGAGGACTCGTGATCCCCGATCGCATCATCGAGCAGGGAACGCTCACGACCAGCGGCACGCGTGCCGCGGTCGACGTGCGCATCCCCTGGTACCGTGCACTCCCGGCGTCCTGCATCGCAGGCGCCTCGCTGTCCGTGGACGGCGTGCCCGCTCCGGCCGAGACGCTCCGCTGGGAGCTCAACGGCCGCGAACGCACCTTTGCCGAGATGGCGGACGACACCGAGTCGTGGTGGTTCCCGCTCGACTCCGCAGTGCTCTCCGGCGACGTGCCGGTCGCCGCGGACGGCGGCGAGCACGAGGTGTCCGTGGAACTCACGCTCTACATCCCGTACATCGTGATCGGCGAGAACGAAGTGCTCCACATCGAGGAGCACGACACCAAGACCATGAAGGCGGCGACGGCATGACCGGCAACCTCGGATCCCCGATCCAGGGCGTGACGCTGTACAGCTTCACGCGCGCATTCCACGCCCGCGAGTACGACCTCGAGGGCCTCATCCGGAAGGTGGCCGCCGACGGTTACGGCCCGGGGCTGGAGATCATCGGCTTCTCCAGCTTCCGCGGGTTCCCCGCCATCGACGACGGTTACGCCGGCTGGTTCCGCGACCTCATCGCCGAGGTCGGGCTGGTGCCGACCTCGCTCGCGATCAACGCCGACATCGGCATCCATCGCGACCGGCTGCTGAACCAGGACGAGCTGATCGAGTACATGCGCCGCCAGATCGAGGCGGCCGCGAAGCTCGGCTTCCCGATCGCCCGCGTGCAGATCTCGATCACGCCCGACTCGATGGCGGCGCTGGCGCCGATCGCCGAGGAGTACGGCGTCACGCTGGCCCTGGAGGTGCACGCCGACCAGTACGCGTCGCACCCGCGCATCCTCGCGCTGCGGGACCGCTTCGAGGAGGTCGGCTCGCCGTTCCTCGGCTTCACCGCCGACTGGGGCGCGACGACCGTCGGCTTTGCGCCGTCGCTGCTGGAGGCCTACCGCCGCCGCGGAGCCACGGACGAGCTGCTCGGGCAGGTCGTCGACCTCTGGAACGAGTTCTACCAGGCCGGTCCGCCGGCGGACCAGGCCGACCACGGCCAGCGCTTCGGCCGCTTCATCGGCCTCGCCGCCCAGAACGGGCGACCCGACCTCGGCATCGACTTCGCCATCAACGGCACCGGCCTGTTCGGCCCGGCACGCGTCGACGACTGGCTGGAGATCATGCCGTGGATCAAGCACGTGCACGGCAAGTTCTTCGGCATCGACGACACCCACGAGGAGCCGTCCGTGCCGGTGCGCGACCTCATCGCGCTGCTCGTGGAAAACGGCTACAACGGCGCGATCTCCAGCGAGTACGAGGGCTGGCACTGGAACTACTGGCAGTCGCCGTTCGAGATCATCCGCGACGAGCAGGCCGTGCAGCGGTCGGCGGCACAGAACGCGGGTAGCCGGATGGTCACCGACGCCGCCGAGGCGCGTGTCCAGCTGTCGGAATGGCTGCCCAGCATCGAAGGAGCGACCCGATGACCGCGAACGACAACGCCGAAGCCGGAGGCATCGCCGGCACCGGCATCGAACTGGGCACCACCCTCTACTCGATGACGAGTGAGTTCGCGGCCGGGGTCTACACGCCGGAGACCCTCATCGCCGCGGTCGCCGAGAACGGCATCGGGCCGGGCGTGGAGTTCAACATCGCCCAGCTCCTGCGCACGTACCCCGACGTCGACGCCGGGTTCGAGAAGCTCTGGTTCGACTCGCTCGAGAAGTACGGCCTCGAGCCGAGCGCTGTCGGCACGAACCTCGACATGGGCCGCCGCAAAGACCGCGACATGACGCCGGACGAGGAGCACGACTTCCTCGCCCGCCAGCTGAAGACCGCGCATACGCTCGGGTTCAAGCGGGTCGTCATCCGCTCGGCCGGCCGGGAGCTGCTGCGCAGCCTCCTGCCGCTCGCCGAGAAGTACGACCAGCGGCTCGGCTACGAGATCCACGCGCCGCAGGGCCCCAACGATCCCAAGGTGCTCGGGATCCGCGAGCTGTACGAGGAGCTCGGCAGCGACCGGCTCGGTTTCACCGCCGACTTCTCCTCCACCATGCACAGCCTGTCGCCGACGCTGCTGTCGCAGCTCGCGAAGATGGGCCTCGACCAGAAGCACTTCCCGGTCATGGACGAGATCTGGCACGAGCCGACGCCCATGCACGTGCGCAACCAGAAGTTCGAGGACTACCTCACGGGCGAAGGCGTCGACCCTGCTCGATTCGGTCCGTTCACCCGGCTCGCGTTCAACATGCACGGCCTGGTGCCGCCGGAGGAGTGGCTCGACATCATGCCGCAGATCTTCCACGTGCACGCGAAGTTCTATGACATCGATGCGGAGGGCCAGGAGCCGGCTATGGACATCCCGCGCATCGTGCGTCAGTTCGTCCAGGGTGGATACCGCGGATACCTCTCCAGCGAGTGGGAGGGTCACGCGTTCTCCGACCTCGGGGAGGCCGACCCGATCGACCTCGTCAAGAAGCAGCACGCGCTCATGCGGCGCACCATCGAAGACGCCGTCGCCGGCGTCCCGGCCTGAACCGCGAAGGAGCACGACATGTCAGAAACCATCGCCGAGGGAACCCTCTCGGAACTCACTGCCGAGGTCGCGCGCCTGCGCGACGAGGTCGCCGCCGCACAACGGCTCGCCCGCCGCGCCGCCGACCACGGCGAGATCGAGAACCTGTTCAGCCGCTACATGTACCTGCACAATGCCTTCCAGGACGAGCGGATCATCCCGCTCTGGGTCAAGGAGGGCACGGAGGGCATCCGCGCCCGGTACACGAACGCCGGCCAGTACACGACCTGGGAGAGCGTCACCCGGTACCACCGCGACCGACCGTCACCGGTCGGGAAGCTCATCCTGCACGCCACCACCACCCCGGTGATCGAGGTGGCCGGGGACGGCGAGACCGCCAAGGGCGTCTGGCTGATGGCGGGAACGGAGTCGGGTCTCACCGACCCCGAGGTCGCCAAGGACAGCCCGGACTTCATGTACTCCCCGGGCGAGGTGCAGGGCAAGAAGGTCTGGGCGCACTGGGTTTGGTGCAAGTACGCGATCGACTTCCTGCGCCAGGACGGCGAATGGAAGATCTGGAAGTTCCGGTGCTACGAGCTGGCCCGGGCGCCGTTCGAGGAGAACTGGGTGAGCTTCGGCGAGAAGAACCAGGACGCCTTCGACCTCGACCTGATGTACTTCGGGGACGACGGCAAGCCCGCGTTCATGCCCCCGGCGGATGAGCCGGTGCCGAGCGAGAACCACCCGTACAGCCCGTCGACGGTGCAGAAGCTCGAGCCCGAGCCTCCGGTGGCCCACGACACGTTCGTCGACACGTTCAAGTAAGGGATCCGGATCATGGCAACGCACAATTCGCTCTTCGCCGAGCAGGACGTCCGGCGCACCGCTGACGGCATCGCCGTCTCGGTGCAGCTGCCCTGGTACCGCAGCCTCTGGCTCTCCGCCGTCGACGATGTCGCGGCGAGCGTCAACGGGGTACCGATCCCGCGCGACGACCTCCGCTTCGAGCTGAACGGCCGCAGCTACCGCATCGAGGAGCTGCCCGAGCAGTCCGAGACGCTGTGGTTCGTCGCCGACAGGCCCGACGTCGTGATCCCGCTGGGCCACGCGCCGGAAGCGGGGGAGAAGCTCACCGTGGAGGTCGTGCTCACCATGCGCCTGCTCTACATGCAGATCATGCCCGGCGTCGACGGCGGTCCCGGCCGCTACGTGACCAACCGCGTCCCCGTCGAACGGGAGCTGGTGCTGGCATGACCCTGCGGGTGGCGATGATCGGCTACGGGTTCATGGGGTCGGCCCATTCGGTGGGCTGGCGCCAGGCTCCGGCTATGTTCTCTCTCCCCGAGAAGGTGGAGATGGCCGTCGTCGTCGGCCGGAACGCCGATGCCGTCGCCCAGGCCGCCCAGCAGTGGGGCTGGGCCGAGGCGGCGACCGATTGGCGGGAGGTCATCGCCCGCGACGACATCGACCTGGTCGACATCGTCACTCCCGGCGACTCCCACGCCGAGATCGCGATCGCGGCGCTGGAGGCGGGCAAGCACGTGCTCTGCGAGAAGCCCCTCGCCAACTCCGTCGCGGAGGCCGAGGCGATGGCGGAGGCCGCCGCCCGGGCCGCCGAGCGCGGCGTCGTCGCCATGGTCGGCTTCACCTACCGTCGGGTGCCGGCGGTCACGCTGCTCCGCGACCTGATCGCACAGGGCACGATCAGCGAGGTGCAGCAGGTCCGCGCCGCCTATCGTCAGGACTGGCTGGTCGATCCGCAGATGCCGCTGGCCTGGCGGCTGCAGAAGGAGCACGCGGGATCCGGAGCGCTCGGGGACATCGGCGCCCACATCGTCGACCTGACCCAGTTCGTCACCGGGCAGACGGTCGACGCCGTGACGGGTGTGCTCGACACCATCGTGAAGCAGCGACCGCTGCAGGCGACGGGTTCCGGCCTGTCGGGCAGCGCAAGCGAAGGGTACGGCGAGGTCACGGTCGACGATGTCGCGATCTTCACCGGTCGGCTCTCCGGTGGTGCGCTGGCCTCGTTCGAAGCCACCCGGTTCGCAACCGGCCGCAAGAATGCGCTGTCGATCGAGGTCTCGGGCACCGCGGGCGCTCTGCGCTTCGACCTGGAAGACCTCAATACACTGCAGTTCTACGACGGGACCGCCCCGGAGGAACGCCAGGGCTTCACGAAGATCCTCGTCACCGAGGCGGTGCATCCCTACGTCTCCGCCTGGTGGCCCGCTGGCCACATGCTGGGCTACGAGCATGGCTTCAGTCACCAGGTCGTGGACCTGGTGGGGGCCATCGCAGAAGGCACCCAACCGCATCCCACTTTCGCCGAGGGCCTGCGGGTGCAGCGTGCCCTCGCCGCCGTCGAGGAGAGCTCGGCGAACGATTCCGCCTGGGTCCGCATCGCCGCGGACGACCGGGTCTGAAGCATCCTGAAGGAGTCAGAACGATGACGCGACCGATCACCCTGTTCACCGGCCAGTGGGCCGACCTGCCGTTCGAGGAGGTGGCGCGACTCGCTGGCGAGTGGGGCTACGACGGCCTCGAGATCGCCTGCTGGGGCGATCACCTCGACGTCTCCCGGTGGGACGATGCCGCCTACGTGCAGTCGCGCCGCGACATCCTGGAGCGCAACGGCCTGAAGGTGTGGACGATCTCCAACCACCTCGCCGGCCAGGCCGTGTGCGACGACCCGATCGATCAGCGCCACCGCGACATCCTCAACGACCGGGTGTGGGGCGACGGCGACCCGGAAGGGGTGCGGCAGCGCGCCGCCGAGGAGCTGAAGCTGACCGCGCGGATGGCCGCCGCACTCGGTGTGAAGACGGTGACGGGTTTCACCGGCTCGTCGATTTGGAAGGCCGTGGCCATGTTCCCGCCCGCCTCCGACGAGTGGATCGCCGCGGGCTACCAGGATTTCGCGGACCGCTTCCATCCGATCCTCGACGTCTTCGAGGAGGTCGGGGTGCGGTTCGCTCTCGAGGTGCACCCCTCCGAGATCGCCTACGACTACTGGACCGCCAAGGCGACGCTGGAGGCGATCGGTCACCGGAAGAGCTTTGGCATCAACTTCGACCCGTCGCACTTCATGTGGCAGCAGCTGGACCCGGTGGCGTTCGTCCTCGACTTCGCCGACCACATCTTCCACGTGCACGTGAAGGAGTCGATCACCAACCTCGACGGCCGCAACGGCGTTCTCGGCTCGCACTTGCCCTGGGCGAACCCGCGGCGCGGCTGGACCTTCGTGTCCACCGCGCACGGCGAGGTGCCGTGGGAGCCGATCTTCCGCGCGCTCAACTTCATCGGCTACACCGGCCCGACCTCCGTCGAGTGGGAGGACGCGGGCATGGATCGCCTTCAGGGCGCTCCGGAGGCCATTGCCTTCGTCCGCGAGCTCAACTCCATCACCCCTCCTGAGGCCGCGTTCGACGCCGCCTTCTCGACGAAAGCCGAGTGATGCCCGATCCACTGGATGTGCTCATCCTGTCGGGCCACATGACGCGTGAGCACGACAACGAGCACCGCAGCTTCCGCCAGCACAACCAGTGGATCACGACCCTGCTGGAGGACACCGGCCGGTTCCGCGTGCGGGTCGTGGAGGACCCGCGCGGCCTCGGCGCCGCGGTCATCGACAAGTACGACGTCGTCATTGTGGTCTTTGAGGGCCGCGACGGGTACCACGAGAAGGCGACCGGGTTCGGCGCCGAGACGGATGCGGCTCTGCTGAAGTTCGTCCACGATGACGGCAAGGGGATCGTCTGGTTCCACGGCTCGGCCGCGCAGGAGGACGACTGGGGCTATCCGGACGAGTACAACGTCATGCGGGGCTCGCGGCTGACGGTGGCCGGCGGCCTGCGGCCGCGGCCGTGGGGCGAGGCGCAGCTCGACACGGTCGAGCCGCGGCACCCGATCACCGACGGCATCAGCGCGCGCTGGACGGTGACCGGCGACGACATCCTCACCGGTGTGGAGATCCTCGACGGGGCCCAGGTGCTGGTGACGACCTTCGACGACCTGGAGTCGTACGAGAACGCGCCGGTCTGGCCGATGGCGCACTACCCGGTCGCGATCCCGCCGGAGGGCGTGGCGGCCCTCCCCGGGATGAACACCGACCAGCCCATCGCGTGGATCAACGAGTACGGAGCGGGCCGCTCGTTCACCATCACCATCGGCCACGACATCGACACCTTCCGCCGCATCGAGTTCATCCGAATGTTCCCGCGCGGCGTCGAGTGGGCCGCCACGGGTGAGGTCACGCTCACCGGTCCCGATCGCCGCGGCGAGCGCCGGTTCCTGCCCTGGCCGTACTACAACCGCGAGGGCTGAAGGGCGGCCCGGACGAGCGACAGGTGCGCACGCGTCTGTTCCGTGGGGTCCGCATCGAGCCACTCGTGCCCTCCCCACTCGCTGCAGAGCGTGCCGGCGAAGCCGGGTACGGCGGCACGCAGCAGCGTGCCGAGGTCGCGGAGCGGCTGAGAGACACGGCCGTCGGCGTCATCGAGGTCCCAGAACTTCAGGTGGAACGCTCCGACGAGCGGGAGGATGCCGCGCACGACGTCGACCGGCGACCGGCCGAACCGCACGAGCAGGTTCATGTAGAGCGCGTGAGCGGAGGGAGGCACGCCACCGGAGCGGAGGTGCGCAGTGACCGCCTCCAGCGTCTCCGGCTCCAGCCAGGCGTCCCTCAGCCGCGCCAGCAGCGACTCCGGGATGTGAGGCGCCAGCGCCGCGAGATACGTCACCGGCAACGCCGGCATGAACATGCTGGTGTCGACGAGCAGCCGCACTCGCTCGTCGTCGAGAGAAACGATGTCGTCGATCGCGCGCGCGACCGGCGCCGTGTCGGGTGTCTGTCCGCCCTGCAGCTCCTCGTAGAGGGTCAGGTCGAGATCGTGCAGCACGGGCTGCAGCCTGCGCAGCAGCGCCGGTCCCGCCTGCCCGATCGGGAGTCGCACGCCCTCCGCGCCGACGTCGTGGGCGGTGCGCAACTGCGGGAGGAGGAATTCGAGCCGCTCGTCCTCGTCGCGCCGAAGCGTGGGCCTCAGCCAGTCATCGAGGCTCGCCCCGACCAGGCTGACCCGGCCGCCCGCGGCGACGAGCCGCTCGCGCAGCTCCGCTGCCTCCGCGGTGGAGGTCGACGGGAACGATCGCCACAACTGCCCGGGCTCGAGCTCGACCACTGGTGAGACTCGGGAGGTCACGATGCCGACCGCGATGTCGGTCGACGGACGCTCGGCGCGGATCACCTCCGGCGTCCAGTTGAAAGCGCTCACTGCGAGCGTCCACGGCGCATCGCCGACGGCTGCCACCTCTCGCTCGGCGTCGAAGTCGAGCTGGAGCGGTCCCTCCTGCCCGCCCGGCAAGTACGGGATGAGCAGCCGGAAAGACACCCGGACGGTGTGCACGCCGGGACGCAACGGGCGGTGGATGCGCAGCGCGAGCCGGTCCTGCAGGAACCACCAGCCGTCGCCGCCCGGCGCCTCGGCGGGGCACTCTTCACCGTCGAGGTGGACCTGGACACGTGAGACGCTGGAAAGCGGCAGGGAGCGGATCCACGGCAGGCGCAGACGCACGTCGAACCCGTCGGCGGTGGCGATCACAGCGTCGTCGCCCAGGATCGGGATCATGCTGCCGCCGCTTTGATCCCCTCGATGCTCGGCCGGCCGTCCGCGAACCACCGCGGGAAGGTCACCTCGAACAGCTCCTCGATCGCCAGTTCGGCGCCGCCTCGCAGCGGTTCCCGTTCGTCGCCGACCGACCGCACGATCGACAGGTCGCGGGTCGCCAGAGGCAGCGAGAGCTCGTAGACGCGCTGGCGCACCTCCGCCAGGAAGAGCTCGCCGGCCGCCGACAGAGCGCCGCCGACCACGATCACCCCCGGATTGAACATGTTCACGAGTGCGGCGATAGACTCGCCGATCAGCCGGGCGGAGCGCTGCACGAGCGAGATGGCCAGGGCGTCGCCGTCCTGAGCGGCGATGGACACGACCTCCGGGGTGATCGGCTCCCCACGGGCGACCACGTTCGCGAGAACTCCCGTGGCGCCTTCCTGGAGCGCGAGTTCGGCGTCCCGCACGATCGCCCAGCCGGATGCCTCCGCCTCCAGGCAGCCCACCTTGCCGCACCGGCAGGGCGTCGTCGAGTCGCGGACCCTCACGTGCCCGATGTCGCCGGCGGCCCCGTTCACCCCGCGGTGAATGCGGCCGTGCGAGAGAAGTCCCGCGCCGATGCCGCTGCCGACCTTGCAGTAGATCAGGTCGACGTTGTCGTCGCGGCGATGTGCTCGTTCGGTGAGCGCCAGCAGGTTCACGTCGTTGTCCACCCAGACCGGTGCGTCGAAGCGCTGCTCGAAGCGGCGGCGCACGTCGAAGCCGTTCCAGCCGGGCATGATCGGCGGCGCGACAGGGGATCCGGTCTCGAAGTCGACGGGACCGGGAACGCCGACCGCGACGGCCCACACGGGCCGTGCCGGCTGTGACGCGAGGAGTTCGTCGAGCATCCCGAGAGCGGTGTCGATCGTCTCGGCAGGTCCGCGGCCGATATCCCACGCTCGGTGCGCTTCCGCGATGACCTCGCCGTCGAGGGTGGCGAGGCCCACACGGATATGGAGGGCGCCGAGTGCGCAGACGACGATCATGGCCTGGTCGGCGCGGAACCGCAGCGTGCGCGGCGCGCGGCCGCCGGAGGAGGGGCCGTACTCGCCGTCCTCCAGGAAGCCCATCTCGATCGCGGCCTCGACGCGCTGGGCGACGACGCCCCGGCCGAGCCCGGTGAGCCTGCCGATCTCGGGACGCGTGTCGGCCTCGCCTGTGCGCACGAGGTTGATCACACGCAGGAGGCTCATGGCTTCGTCGGTCTGCGCGCCGAACCTGAGTGCGGAATCCCTAGCCATGCTTGATTCTGACACAACGCGAGGGCCAAACAGGCAAAATGGGGGCCACTTGCGTCGAAGCCGCCAGATCTTGTGCCGCTGTCAGACCGAAGAAAGAACGATGCGGACCAAGGAAATCAGTCTCATTGATCCCCGGCATAGCCGATACGCGGTTCCCTGATCTGGATGCGGACCCGAAAGTAGAGACCGGGCATTCACATTCGGCCCGTCTGGAAAGGATCAAGGATGATCAAGCTTCTCTCCCACTTGTCTTACGTGGAGATCACGTCCCCGGATGTCGAGGCGTCCGTGAAGTTCTACGAAGAGCAGGTCGGTCTGACCGTCGTGGATCGCGTCGACGGAGCCGTGTACCTCCGCTGCTGGGGCGACTACTACGCGTACTCCGTCGTCGTCTCGCCCGGCACGGAGCCGACGCTCGCGACGATGGCCTGGCGCACGTCGAGCGCCGAGGCGCTCGAGGAGGCGGCCAAGCGCATCGAAGCCGCCGGCATCGAAGGCCAATGGCTGGACGATGTTCCCGCAATCGGCCGCGCCTACCGCTTCACCGGTCCGTGGGGCCACTCGATGACCCTGCACTGGGACGTCACCCGCCACCAGGCTCCCGGCCATGTCGCGTCCATCTACCCGGACCGTCCCGAGAAGCGCAGCAAGGTCGCCGGCGCCCCGCGCCAGCTCGACCACGTGACGCTCGCTGCAAGCGACGTCGACGCCTTCGCCGCCTGGTACAACGATGTTCTCGGCTTCCGCATCATGGCCCGGACCGAGCTGGATGAGGCGCCGATCTCGATCTTCTCCGTGCTCACCACGAACGAGAAGTCCCACGACCTCGGCGTCGTCCTCGACGGCTCGACCCGCGCCGGACGCGTCAACCATTTCGCGTTCTGGGTGGACACCTACGAGGAACTGCTCATCGCGGCCGACGTTCTCATGGAGAACGGTGTCCCGATCGAGTACGGCCCCTCCATCCACGGGATCGGCGAGCAGACGTTCCTCTATTACCGCGAGCCGTCGTCGTTGCGTATCGAGCTGAACACCGGCGGATACCGGAACTACGTGCCCGACTGGCAGCCCAACACGTGGAAGCCGTCGCTGGGGTCGAACAACTTCTACCGCAACGGCGCCATGCCGATGTCGATGACCGAGTCGTTCCCGGCCGCCGACGGGCCGAGCGCGACCGAGGAGGGCGTGCCCGACGAGATCAAGGAGGCGCTGCTCAACCCGTACGCCGTCCAGGGTCGCGGCTGACGATGACGGCACCGAGCGAGAATCCGGCGGACCTGAACCGTCAGGATCCGGAGGCCGAGATCGCGGCGCGGGCGGAGGCCTACCGCAACTGGGGCCGGTGGGGCGAGGACGACGTGCTCGGCACGCTCAACCTCATCGACGAGGCCAAGCGGACGGAGGCCGCCGCGCTCGTCCGCGAGGGTCTGGCGATCTCCCTGGCGCAGTCGTTCGACATGAACGGCCCGCAGAAGGGCTGGCGCCGCCGCACCAATCCAGTGCACACGATGCTCGACACCGGGACGGACGCCGAACGCGGCAATCAGGGTTTCCCGCACGGGCTTGGCGGGGCGGACGATGTGATCGCGATGCCGCTGCAGTGCTCGACGCAGTGGGACGGCCTGGGCCACATCTTCGACCACGGCTACGCCTGGAACGGCCGGCGCGCAGGAGAGGTCGTCACGAGCGAGGGCGACCTGGTGACCGGGATCGAGCACGCGGCCTCTGTGATCGTCTCGCGCGGCGTCCTGCTCGATGTCGGGCGGCACCTGCGGCCCGAGACGGGAGAGCTGCCCGACGGGTACGCGATCACCGCCGCCGATCTCCGGTCCTGTGCGGAGGCGCAGGGCCCCACCAGCTCGGTGCGCACGGGTGACGTCGTCCTCGTGCGCACCGGACAGCTCGCCCGCGTGCGCCGCGACGGCTGGGGCGAGTACGCCGGAGGGCCGGCCCCCGGGCTCTCACTGACCACCGCCGGCTGGCTGCGCGACACCGGAATCGCGGCGATCGCGACCGACACCTGGGGTTTCGAGGTGCGTCCGAACGAGTTCGACGTGCCGGCGTTCCAGCCGCTGCACCAGGTCGTGATCCCGAATATCGGGCTCACCATCGGCGAGATGTGGGACCTAGAGCAGCTGGGAGCCGAATGCGCCCGGCTCGGCCGATACGATTTCCTCCTCTCGGCCCCGCCGCTGCCGATCACAGCCGCGGTCGGGTCGCCGATCAACCCCATCGCACTGCTCTAGCCGACACGCTCCGCTGGAGCCGAGCATCCCGAGAACAGAGAGGTTCTTGAATGACCGCCGTACAGAAGGTCGCAATCGCCGGAAGCGGCGTCGCGGGGCTCGCCACCGCCATCCAGCTCGCCAAGGCAGGTGTCGAGGTCGACGTCTTCGAGTCCAAGCCCGAGCTGAGCGCGCTCGGCTCGGGCATCACCCTGCAGGGCAATGCGCTGCGCGCCTTCGCCGCGCTCGGCGTCTGGGAGGACGTGCAGGCGAAGGGCTACTTCTTCGAAGGGCTGACCCTGCGGGCGCCGGGCCCGGACGCGCCGGTTGTCGCCGAGCTGCCCGAGGTGAAGACGGGCGGCCCCGACTTCCCGGCGACCGGCGGCATGTACCGCCCCGATCTCGCGCGCATCCTGCTCGACCACGCCATCGCCGCCGGCGCGAACATCCGGTTCGGTACGAAGGTCACCGGCGTCGCAGAGACCGCCGACGGCGTCGCGGTGGAGGTCGACGGCTCGCCCGCGGGCACCTACGACCTCCTGGTCGGCGCCGACGGGCTGAATTCGGCGGTCCGGGACCTGATCGGCATCGAGACCAAGCCCCAGCCGACCGGGATGGGCATCTGGCGGTCGTTCGTCTCGCGCCCGGCCTCGGTCGAGCACAGTGAGCTGTACTACGGCGGCCCGGTGTACATCGCGGGCTACACCCCCACCGGAGAGGACACGATGTATGCGTTCCTCGTCGAGCCGGCGCAGGAGCGGGTCGGCCTCACCGACGAGGAGGCTGTCGCGCTCATGCTCGAGGAGTCTCAGGCCTATGGCGGTCCGTGGAACGACATCCGCGCCGATCTCCAGGCGGGCGCCCACGTCAACTACACCTGGTTCACGCAGCACGTCGTGCCGGCGCCCTGGAATCGCGGGCACTCCGTCGTCATCGGCGACGCGGCGCACACCTGCCCGCCCACGATCGCGCAGGGCGCTGCGCAGGCACTGGAGGATGCGGTCGTGCTGACCGAGCTGCTGCTCGCGGCGGACACCGTGGACGACGCGCTCTGGGACGAATTCCACGCCCGTCGCCTCCCGCGCGCGCAGGCCGTGGTGGACGCCTCCGTGCAGCTCGGCCAGTGGCAGATCGACCACAACAGGGAGGCCGATGCCGCCGGGCTCATCTTCGGCATCTCGCACCGGATGGCGGAGCCGGCATGAGGATCGCGCGCTGGTCGGTCGGCGGAGCTGTGGCCGAGGGATTCGTGGTCGGGGACCGGGTGGTCCCCTTCCCGGACTCCCTGACCGTGAGCGACGTCCTCACCCGGGGGCTGGCGGAAGCGCATGCGCTGCTCGCCCGCGCGCGTGATGACGACGCCAGCGCGCTGGCGGACGTGCGGCTGCTCGCGCCGCTCGTCCCCGCGTCGATCCGTGACTTCGTCGCCTTCGAGGAGCACGTGGAGGGAGTGAGCGCCTCGGTCGACGGCAAGAGCGAGGTCGTCCCCGAGTGGTACCAGGCGCCGACGTTCTACTTCACCAACCCGCACACCGTGCTCGGCCCCGGCGAGCAGCTGCGGCCTCCGGTCAGCGCGCGGCTCGACTTCGAGCTGGAGGTCGCGGCGGTCGTCGGAGGCGCGTCCGGTGTCGATGGTTCGAACCTGACCGCCGCAGACGCAGCCGAGGTGATCTTCGGCTACACGATCATGAACGACTGGTCGGCCCGCGACCTGCAGTCGCGCGAGATGAAGGTGCGGCTCGGCCCCGCCAAGGGCAAGGACTTCGGCATGAGCCTGGGCCCGTGGATCGTGACCGCCGACGAGTTCGAGCCATACCTCGACGACGACGGCTTCCTCGCGATCCGTGCCGAGGTGTACGTCAACGACGAGCGCATCGGGTACGACCTCGTGTCGAACATGGGCTGGCCGTTCCCGGAGCTGGTCGCCTACGCCTCGCGCAACTCGCGGGTCGTTCCCGGCGACGTGCTCGGCTCCGGAACGACCGGCAACGGCGGCTGCCTGGCCGAGCTGTGGGGCCGCCGCGGCGAGCTCACTCCGCCCCCGCTGACCGACGGCGACACCGTGCGGATGGTGGTGGAGGGCATCGGCGAGCTCGTCGGGCCGGTCGGCGCCCCCGTCGCCGCCCCTGAGCTGCCGCCCGCGCGCGAGCGTTCGCGACAGCGGAGCCGTGAGGAGCGGGTGGCGCTATGAGCTCGGGCTTCCTCGAGGCATTCGCTCGGCTCGACGGCGCTACCGTCGTCGTGACGGGCGCCGCCCGCGGCCAGGGGGCCGCTGAGGCGCGGATGCTCGCGGAGCTCGGCGCTCAGGTGATCGCAACCGATGTCGTCGACGCCGAGGGTGCCCTGGACGACCGCATTTCTTTCCGCCACCTCGACGTGACGGACGAGGGGGCGTGGGCACGCCTCGCCGGCGAGCTCACACGGACCCTGGACGGATCGACTCTCCACGGCCTGATCAACAACGCGGGCATCACCCATCGCGCCGGGATCGGCCAGACCGAGCGCGCGGACTGGGATCGCGTGCTCGCGGTCAACCTGACCGGTCCGATGCTCGGGATGCGCGCCCTCGCGCCGCTCATGGGCGACGGGTCGTCCATCGTGAACGTGGGCTCGGTCGCCGGACTCACCGGTCACTACACGGCCGCGTACACGGCCTCCAAGTGGGGCCTACGCGGGCTGTCCCGCGTCGCGGCCAGCGAGTACGGACCGCGCGGCATCCGGGTGAACACCATTCATCCCGGCTTCATCGAGACGGACATGACCGCGAACGCCCCAGCGGCGATGCGGGAGGCGCAGCTCGAGCTGACGCCGCTCGGACGTCTGGGGGAGGCCGACGACGTCGCGGGGCTCGCCGTCTTCCTGATGTCGGACGCGTCCCGGTACCTCTCCGGCGCCGACCTCCCCGTCGACGGAGGATTCGCCTCCTCCGCCGGGGCCAAATACCTCGCCGACCGCATCGCGGCCGGCGCAGCACGTTCGCAGTAGCTAAGGAGTCCCTCGTGTTCATGTACTTCCCGACCAATTACGTCTGGAGCCTGGCCGTCGTCGCCACCCTCAACAACGGCGGCTTCATCGACGAGGTCGACCGTGCGTGCAAGCCGGTGCTGCTCGCATCGCAGAACGGCGACGACGCCGGCACCGCCGAGCTCTACGCCTCCTGGGAGGCCGTCGCCGACCGCTTGGTCGCGAAGGCGCAAGCCGACGAGGCCACCGGCCGGCGGATCGGCGCGGGAGAGACGTACTACCGGGCGTCGCTGTACACCTCGCAGGCCGAGCGCCTGCAGTCGCCGCGGTGGGAGGGCCGCAACGCCGCCTACCAGAAGTCGATCGACCTGCTGCTCAAGCACGTGGAGCTCAGCGACATCCCGCTCACGCGCGTGGAGGTCCCCTACGAGGACTCGTCCCTGCCGGGCTACTTCTACCGCGCCCCGGGCGACGGGCCGCATCCCGTGATCATCCAGTGGAACGGTCTCGACTCGACCAAGGAGATGATGTACTACTCCGGGTTCCCGAGGATGCTGGCCGAGCGCGGCATCTCCACCCTCATGATCGACACTCCCGGCTCGGGAGAGGCGCTGCGGCTGCGGGGTCTGACGGCGCGCTACGACACGGAAGTGTGGGCAGCGGCGATCATCGATTGGATCGAGGCGAACGCGCAGGAGCTCGGCGCCGACCCCGACCGGATCGGCATCGTCGGCTGGTCGCTCGGCGGGTACTACGCCCCCCGGGCTGCGGCTTTCGAGAAGCGGCTCGCGCTTGCGGTGGCCTGGGGCGCGAACCACAACTGGGCAGCCGTGCAGGAGGCCCGACGGAACCGTGAGGGCGAGAACCCCGTGCCGCACTACTGGGACCACGTCTTCTGGGTGTGGGGCGTGCAGGACATGGACGAGTTCATCGAGAAGACCCGCGGGATGCACCTGAACGGCGTCGCCGAGAAGATCACCGCCCCGCTGCTCATCACGCACGGCGCAGGCGATCGGCAGATCCCCGTGCGCTACGCCCATGAGACGTACGACCAGGCGGTGAACAGCCCTCGGCGCGAGCTGCGGATCTTCGACGATCCCGAGGGCGGGACCGAGCACATCTCCATCGACAACATGCCGTACGTCGCGGGGATCATCGCCGACTGGGTGGCGGAGACCTTCGCCGCCCTCGAGCCGTCCGCCGCCGGCGTGGCGCCCGCCCTCGGCGCCGACGCCCGCTGACTGGAGCCGGAGAACCATGCGCACCCAGGTCGCCATCATCGGAGCAGGTCCAGCGGGCCTGCTCCTCGGCCACATCCTGCGACGGGCCGGGATCGGCTTCGTCATCCTGGAGCAGAAGAGCCGCGAGTACGTGCTCGGCCGCATCCGGGCGGGAGTGCTGGAGCAGGGGTCGGTCGACATCCTGCGCGACCTCGGCCTCGATTCCGACCTCAACGCGCGCGGACTCACCCACCACGGCATCTATCTGCAGTACGAGGGTCAGCGCCACCACGTCGACTTCGTCGACCTCGTGGGGCGCACGGTCACGGTGTACGGCCAGCAGGCGCTGGTGAAGCACCTGCTGGCCGAACACGACCGGCTCGGCTCCGACATCCGGTTCGAGGTCGAGGGAGTCGCTCCGTACGGCATCGATTCGGACGCCCCGCACGTCACCACCGCCTCGGGCGAGCGGATCGACTGCGATTTCATCGTCGGCGCGGACGGCTACCACGGCGTGTGCCGGCCATCCATCCCGGGCGTGACCGCGCTCGAGCGGAGCTACCCGTATGCATGGCTCGGCATCCTCGCCGATGTGGCGCCGTCCACGGACGACCTGATCTACGCGCTCCACCCCGAGGGTTTCGCCATGCACTCGATGCGCTCGCCCGCGGTGTCCCGACTGTACCTCCAGGTCGACCCGTCCGAGTCGATCGATGAGTGGCCCGACGAACGGATCTGGGAGCAGCTTCAGACCCGGCTCGGCGTCGACGGCTGGACGCTGCACGAGGGCACGATCACCGAGAAGTCGATCACTCCGATGCGCAGCTTCGTGGCGTCCACCCTGGAGCACGGAAGGCTGTTCCTGGTCGGCGATGCCGGTCACATCGTGCCGCCGACCGGCGCCAAAGGGCTCAACTCGGCGATCGCCGACGTCGCCTTGCTCGGCCGCTCACTGACCGCGCGGTACGGCGGAGACGACTCCCCGCTCACCCGCTACAGTGCGTCGGCGCTGGCCCGGCAGTGGAAGGTGCAGCAGTTCTCGCAGTGGATGACCGAGATGCTGCACGTGCACCACGAGATCGCCGACGAGTCGACCCGCGCCTTCCGCTACCGCAGCCAGGTCGGCCAGCTCGAGTACACGACCGGGTCCCGTCACGCGCGGGCGGCGCTCGCCGAGCAGTACGCCGGCCTGCCCTTCTGAGGAGGAACGATGACGGAACTCAGCCAGCAGCAGATCAGCGACGAGATCGCCGAGGCGCACGCCGCTGCCGACGCGGCAGGACCGCTCCCCATCCACCCGTTGCGCGACTTCGCGCCCTATCGCAGTTCCACGCTGCGGCATCCCACCCACGAGCTGGTGCGCGCCGACCCGGAGGAGATCGAGCTCGTCTCGCCCGCGTTCGGGCACTCGGATGTCGCGCCGGAAGAGAGCGACCTGACCATCCAGCACAGCGGCGAGCCGTTGGGGGAGCGGATCGTCGTGACCGGCCGGGTCCTCGACGGTGAGGGGCGCCCGGTGCGCGGGCAACTCGTCGAGGTCTGGCAGGCGAACTCGTCGGGCCGGTACGTGCACAAGCGCGACCAGCATCCCGCGCCGCTCGACCCGAACTTCACCGGCGTCGGCCGGGCGATCACCGGCGACGACGGGTCGTACCGGTTCGTGACCATCAAGCCGGGGCCCTACCCGTGGAAGAACCACCGCAATGCGTGGCGGCCGGCGCACATCCACTTCTCGCTGTTCGGGTCGGAGTTCACGCAGCGGCTGATCACGCAGATGTACTTCCCGAGCGACCCGCTGTTCGCGCTCGACCCGATCTACCAGTCCATCGCCGACCCCGCCGCGCGGCAGCGGCTGATCGCCGCGTACGATCACGACATCAGCGTGCCGGAGTGGGCGATGGGGTACCGCTGGGACATCGTGCTCACGGGCGGCAAGGCCACCTGGATGGAGCCGGAGGAGGGCGAGCATGCCTGAGGCGAGCGTGCCTGAAGGCGAGTACCTGCAGACGCCGTCGCAGACCGTCGGGCCGTTCTTCGGCTATGCGCTGCCGTACGACGGCGGTCCCGAGGTGACGCCGCGCGTGGACCCGGAGTCGATCCGGCTCCACGGCACGGTCTACGACGGCGCGGGTGTGCCGGTGCCGGATGCGATTCTGGAGATCTGGGGCCCGGATGCGTCCGGCGCCGTGATCGCCGAACGCGGCAGCCTCCACCGCGACGGCTACACAGTCACCGGCTTCGGCCGTGCCGCCGTCGACCGGGCGGGGCACTACACGTTCACGACCGTCCTGCCGGGCGCGACCGCGCCGGGTCGCGCGCCGTACCTGTTGGTGACGGTTTTCGCCCGCGGCCTGCTGCACCACCTGTTCACGCGGGCGTACTTCTCGCCCGACGACCCGTTTCTGGCGACCGTGCCGGAGAACCGCCGCGGCACGCTCCTGGTGGAGCAGGACGGGGAGCGCAGCTACCGGTTCGACATCCGGTTGCAGGGCGAGGGCGAGACGGTGTTCCTCGACTTCATGGGGGATGGACGTGGTTGACGCATTCGACTGGGGGCTGCTCGAACCGGCGGGCGCGGATGCCGCGGTCGTCGCGGATGACCGCATCCTGCACGCCATGATCGAGCTGGAGCGGGCCCACCTCGTCGCCTGGGGCGGCCTGCTCGGTGTCGAGACCACCTCCACGCTGGACGCGGACCTGCTCGACCGGGAGGCTCTGCTCCGCGAGTCGCGGCAGGCGGGCGTCCCGGTGGTCGGGCTCGCGCAGGCGCTCCGCCAGCAGGGCGGAACCCTCGTGCATCAGGGGATGACGAGTCAGGACGTGCTGGACACCGCCCTGATGGTGGTGTCCAGGGACGCGCTCGTCGGCGCGCGAACCCGCCTCGGGGAGGCAGGCCGTCGGTTCGCCGCTCTTGTGCGCGAGCACCGGCCCACCCCCTTCGCCGTCCGCACGCTCATGCAGGAGGCCGAGACGACGACCCTGGGCGCCGTGCTCAGCGGCTGGCTGGATGCGATCACGTCGGCCCTGGAGGTGCTCGACGCGGTCGAGTTCCCGCTGCAACTGGGGGGCGCGGTCGGGGATGGCGAGGCGTTCGCGCGGCTCTCCGGAGACCCGGACGCCGTCGCGAAACTGCGCCGCCGGATCGCCGCGGCCGTCGGGCTGACCGATCCGGGCCGGGCCTGGCACACCGACCGCTCCCCGGTGCTCGCCGTCACGCGGGCCGCCGCGAGTGTCTGCACGGCCGGTGGCCGCATCGGACGCGACCTGGGACTGCTCGCCCGTGACGAGGTCGTCACACCGCTGCACGGCGGCGGCTCGTCGGCGATGCCGCACAAGAAGAACCCGGTCGACGCCGTTCTGCTGGTCGCCAACGGTCTGCGGGTCAGCGGCCCGCTCGCGGTGGTGCAGACCGCATCCCTCAGCTACGACGCCCGACCGGCCGGCGAGTGGCACGCAGAATGGCAGGCCTGGCGCGAGTGCCTCCGCCTGGGCGCCGAGAGTGCAGCGCTGCTCGCCCACGCGGCCGAGGACCTCGTGGTGCACATCCGGCGCGCGCACGTCGACCCCGCAAAGCCGCCGCGCGCGACGGCGACCGTCGACGCAGCGCTGGCACGATTCGAACGAGCGGTGGAGGGAGGCGACCGATGACGATCCTGCGGTTGCGGGGTTCGATGGTCCCCGCCGCGCCCACGGCGTCCGCGGCGCCCTTGCTCGTGCTCCTTCCGTCGCTGGGCACCACCACCGAGCTGTGGGACGGGGTCGTCGCGCGGCTCGCGCAGGCGCCGGACCGTCCGCGTATGCTGCGCGTCGACCTGCCGGGGCACGGCGTCTCGCCGGCCGCCCGCGAAAGCTTCACGGTTGCGGACCTCGCACGCGCGGTGCTCACCGTCGTCGACGAGATTGGCGGAGGGGCCTTCCACGTCGCGGGGGATTCCCTCGGCGGTGCGGTGGCCCTGGAACTCGCGGTCGCCGCCTCCGACCGGGTGCTGAGCCTGGCGATGTTCTGCTCGGGTGCGGCAATCGGCACCCCGCAGGGATGGGCGGAGCGTGCTGCGCAGGTCCGGGCGTCCGGCACCGCCTCCGTGGTGGCGGGCAGCGCCCAGCGCTGGTTCGCGCCCGGCTACCTCGATGCGCATCCGGACGGGCCGGGCGGTCACGCGCTCCGCACGCTGGTCGACGTGGACGACGAGTCGTACGCCCTGTGCTGCGAGGCACTCGCGGGCTTCGACCGGCGGGAGGACCTGGGTGCCGTGACCGCGCCGGCGGTCGTCGTCGCGGGCGCGCACGACGCGGTGACCACGCCGGCGCTCATGCGCGAGCTGGCGGACGGCATCCCGAGGGCGCGCTTCGTCGAGCTCCGGGACGCGGCCCACCTCATCCCACTGGAAGACCCGGATTCCGCAGCCGAACTCCTGACGACCGTGCTGGGTCCCGGCTCGGTCGCCGAGAACGGGATGCGGGTGCGCCGGGAGGTCCTCGGCGACGCCCACGTGGACCGGGCAACGGCGGCGATCACACCCGAAACCGCCGACTTCCAGGACTTCATCACGCGCTACGCATGGGGCGAGGTGTGGGCGCGCCCGCAGCTCACCCGGCAGCAGCGCTCCATCGCGACGCTGGCGAGCCTGGTCACCGGCGGGCACGACAACGAGCTCCGCATGCACGTGCGCGCGGCGCTGCGGAACGGCCTGACACGCACCGAGATCGCCGAGGTCATCCACCACACGGCCATCTACGCGGGCCTGCCCGCTGCCAACGGCGCGCTCGCCATCATGCGCGACGTCTTCACGGAGGAACCCCTTGGATAAGACCTATGCCTCTGCCGCCGACGCGGTCGCCGACATCCCGGAGGGCGCCTCCCTCGCGGTCGGCGGCTTCGGCCTGTCCGGCGTGCCGATCGTCACCATCCGGGCGCTGCTCGAGCGCGGCGTCGGAGAGCTTCACGTCGTGAGCAACAACTGCGGCGTCGACGGCTGGGGACTCGGCGAGCTGCTCGCCGCCGGCCGCATCCGCCGCGTGATCGCGAGCTATATCGGCGAGAACAAGGAGTTCGCGCGCCAGTACCTCGGCGGCGAGGTGGAGGTGGAGCTCACCCCGCAGGGCACGCTGGCCGAACGTCTGCGGGCGGGCGGTGTCGGCATCCCGGCCTTCTTCACCGCGACCGGGGCGGGAACGGCGGTGTCCGATGGCGGGATGCCGATCCGGTACGCGCCGGACGGGTCGGTCGCCGAGGCGAGCGGCCCGAAGGAGCTGCGCCCGTTCGACGTGTTTGGCGCCTCCCGGGAGTACGTGCTGGAGACAGCGATCCGCACCGACTACGGCCTGGTGCGAGCCGCGGTCGGCGACCGGCACGGGAACCTGCGCTTCGAGAAGTCGACCCGCAACTTCAACCCGCTGGCCGCGATGGCGGGCCGGATAACGATCGCCGAGGTTGACGACCTCGTCGAGCCGGGCGTGCTCGGCCCGGACGACATCCACCTCCCGGGCATCTACGTGGACCGGGTGGTCGCGCTGACGCCCGAGCAGTCCGCCGACCTGCCGATCGAGAAGACCACCGTCCGCGTCCGCCCCGAAGGAGCCTGACATGCCGCGCACCCGTGACGAGATGGCCGCCCGCGCCGCGCAGGAGCTGGAGGACGGCTCGTACGTGAACCTGGGGATCGGCCTGCCCACCCTCATCCCGAACCACCTGCCGGAGGGCGTGCATGTCGTGTTGCACTCCGAGAACGGCATCCTCGGCGTCGGGCCCTACCCGTGGGAGGGCGAGGAGGATCCGAAGCTCATCAACGCGGGCAAGGAGACGGTCACCGTGCTGCCCGGCGCAAGCTATTTCGACTCGGCGATGAGCTTCGGGATGATCCGCGGCGGACGCATCGCGACCGCCGTCCTCGGCGCGATGCAGGTCTCCGCGTCAGGCGATATCGCCAACTGGGCCGTGCCCGGCAAGATGGTGAAAGGGATGGGCGGCGCGATGGACCTGGTCAACGGCGCCGAGCGCGTCATCGTCGTGATGGAGCACGTCGCCAAGGACGGCACGCCGAAGCTCGTCGAGCAGTGCATGCTCCCGCTCACCGGCCGCGGTTGCGTGGATCGGATCATCACCGACCTCGCCGTGATCGATGTCACCGTCGACGGCTTCGTGCTGCGCGAACTCGCCCCCGGAACCACTGAGGAGCAGGTGGTGGCTGCGACCGGCGCCGCGCTGACCGTCACCCGGGAGGCCGTGGATGCCTGAGCTGCGGGAGGTCGTGATCTGCTCGCCCCTGCGGACGCCCGTCGGCCGGATGGGAGGCGCGCTGGCCCCCGTGCCGGCGCTCGCGCTCGCCGAGACGGTGCTGTTGGCCCTGCTGGAGCGCACGGGGATCGACCCGGCCGTCGTGGAGGGCGTGATCGGTTCCCAGGGGTATCCCACGATGGAGGCGCCCGCCTTCGGTCGCGTCGCCGCCCTGAACGCGGGCTTCCCGGTGACGACGACCGGCTACCAACTCGACCGCCGGTGCGGGTCGGGACTCCAGGCCGTGATCAACGCCGCGATGGAGGTGCAGACCGGTGCGAGCGAGGTGCTGATCGCGCTGGGCGCCGAGTCCATGTCGAACGCCCCCCTCTATACGGAGCAGGGACGCCGCGGGCTGCCGCCCGGCGGACTGATGCTGCACGACGCCCTGGCCCGCGGACGGGAGACCGTCGGCGGCCGGAACTTCCCGACGCCGGAGGGGAACGTCGGTTCGGCCGAGACGCTGCGACGCGAGTACGGCATCCCCCGCGACGCCCAGGATGCGCTGGCCCTGCGCTCCCACCAGCGTGCCGTCGCGGCGCAGGAGTCTGGTGCCTTTGATGCCGAGCTGGTGCCCGTGACGGTGCCCGGCAGGCGCGGCGACGTCGTGGTCGCTCGCGATGAGCATCCCCGCGCCGACACGACCCTCGAGGCGCTCGCCGGCCTGCGCCCCATCCTCGGCCGTGACGATCCGGACGCCACGGTCACCGCCGGCAACTCCAGCGGCCAGAACGACGCGGCCGCCGCAGCGATCGTCACGACGCCCGAGCACGCCGCTGAGCTCGGCCTCACCCCGATGCTGCGGCTGCGATCGTGGGCCGTCGCCGGCAACGACCCGCGCGTGTTCGGCGTCGCCCCCGTCCCTGCCGCGAACCGCGCCCTGCAGCGCGCCGGGCTCGCCTGGTCCGACATCGACGTGATCGAACTGAACGAGGCGTTCGCCGTGCAGGTGCTCGCCTGTCTCGCCGACTGGGGAATCGACGCCGAGGACCCGCGACTCAACCCGCGCGGCAGCGGTATCTCGATCGGCCACCCGATCGGGGCGACGGGCCTGCGGATGCTGGCGACCCTCGCGCACGAGCTGCCCGCCCTCGACGGCACCCTCGCCGTCGAGACCATGTGCATCGGCGGCGGCCAAGCGCTCGCCGCCGTCTTCGAGCGACTGTAAGGAAAGACATGACGTCGACCGAACCGACCGGCGATCGGCCCTGGCTGAACTCCGACCTCCCGACCAGCGAACGGATCGATCTGCTTCTGAACGCGATGACGATCGAGGAGAAGGCCGGACTCTGCTTCCACAGCATGATCGGCATCGGCGACCTTACGGAGGCGAATCCGGTCTTCGGGACCCTAGCCCCCGTCGATCTCGTCGAGCGGCGGCACATGTCGCACTTCAACCTGGTCGGCGGTGCCGCAACCGCGCGCGAGATCGCCGAGTGGCACAACGCCCTGCAGGAGGTGGCCGCCTCCACCCGCTTGGGGATCCCCGCGACCGTGTCGAGCGACCCGCGCCACTCGTTCACCGACAATCCCGGCACGGCGATGATGGCTGGGCCGTTCTCGGAGTGGCCGGAGCCGCTCGGACTGGCGGCGATCGGCGATGAGGAGCTCGTGGAGCGGTTCGGCGACATCGCCCGGCAGGAGTATGTGGCGGTCGGACTGCGGGTGGCGCTGCATCCCCAGGTCGATCTGGCCACCGAGCCGCGCTGGTCGCGTCAGGTGGCGACTTTCGGCGAGGACGCTGAACTGGCCGGTCGCTTGGGGTCGGCGTACGTGCGGGGATTCCAGGGCGCCTCGTTCGGTCCCGGATCGGTCTCGACGATGACGAAGCACTTCCCGGGCGGGGGCCCGCAGAAGGACGGCGAGGACCCCCATTTCGCCCACGGACGGGAACAGGTCTACCCCGGCGGCGCGTTCGAGCTCCACCTCAAGCCCTTCGAGGACCTCATCGCCGCCGGGACGCGGCAGATGATGCCCTACTACGGCATGCCCGTCGGAACCGAGTACGAGGAGGTCGGATTCGGGTTCAACAGGTCGGTGATCACCGGATTGCTGCGCGACCGGTTCGGATTCGACGGACTCGTCTGCACGGACTGGGGGCTGCTGAGCGACCACGAGATCTTCGGTGACCCGTTCCCGGCCCGTGCGTGGGGAGTGGAGCATCTGAGCCCGCGCGAGCGGATGAAGAAGGTCATCGACGCGGGTGCCGACCAGTTCGGCGGCGAGGCCTGTCCGGAGCTGCTGGTCGACCTTGTTGTCTCGGGGTCGGTCAGCGAGTCGCGCCTCGACGAGTCCGCTCGTCGGATCCTCCGCGAGAAGTTCGAGCTCGGCCTGTTCGAGCAGCCGTACGTCGACGCCGCTGCGGCGGACGGGATCGTCGGGAATCCGGAGTTCCGTGCTGTCGGTGAGCGAGCGCAGCGCGCATCCATCACTGTGCTGACCAACGGATCCGTCGACGCGCCGACGCTGCCCCTCGCTGTTGCGTCACGGTTGTACGTCGAGGGTATCGACCCGGATCGCCTCGCCGGATACGGCGAGCTCGTGGCCACGCCGGAGGAAGCGGACGCGATCATCGTGCGCCTCCAGGCCCCGTTCGAGCAGCGGCCCACAACCTTCGAGAGCATGTTCCATTCGGGCTCACTGGAGTTCTCCGACGAGGTCATCGATCACGTCCGCGACCTCGCGAAGCACGCGCCGACCATCGTCGACGTCTACGCCGATCGGCCGGCCATCCTGGAGCCGATCGTCGAGGTCGCAGCCGCCGTCACGGTGAACTGGGGTGCGAGCGCCGAGGCGCTTCTCGACGTGCTGACCGGACGATTCGCTCCCCAGGGTCGTCTACCGTTCGACCTCCCGCGGTCGATGGCGGCCGTCGAGGCGGCGCGGCCGGACGTGCCCTTCGACACCGCCGATCCACTGTTCCGCTTCGGTCACGGCATCACCGAGCTGGGCGCTCCTGGTCGTCGGCTACCACCCCCGCGACTGACGTAAGGGCGATGCGCGGATGGGCGGACAATGCCGCGGCGGCGTCCGCCTCTAGACGCCCCTTGCGGTTGCAGCATCTTCTATGGTCGGGTGTCCATCGTGAGCTTCTTCCCGCCGGACCCGCCCGAGGACGAGACCGAAGGCAGCGAACATACGCCCGCGCCGTGGTGGAAGCCATCGGATGACGAGCTCGCCGCGATCTTTCCGATCAACGAGACGATCGCGATCAACGACAGCGTCGCACTGATCCTGACGATGGCCAGGGTCTACAGCAACGGCGTCGAGTTCGTCATCGAACGCCGCATCCGTCGAGGTGGCGCCACCCGTAGCGAATGGCGCGAGGTGCAGTCGAGCATCCACGGCCACTTCGTGCGCTTCGACCCCGACCGGCTCCGCTACGGCGTCGTCCTCGGCGACGGTCAGCAGCTGATCCTCGACCAGCCGCCCGGGATGTACGGCATCACTCCGGAGAAGCACAGCCTCAGCCAGACCGGTGGTGGCGGCGGGGGCGGCGAGGAAAGCTACCGCTTCGACGATGGGATGTGGCTGTGGCCGTTGCCACCCGCCGGGCCGGTCGAGATCGTCGCCCAGTGGCCGGCCTTCGGCATCCCGGAGTCGCATGTCGTGCTGGACAGCGCACCCCTGATCGAACTGGCGGGCCAGGCGCGGCCGGTGTGGGAGCGCTGAAGCCCGTCGGTCCGTTAGCTAGTGTGCCGCGTGCGCGGCTGCGTCCACGTGGATCCGCATCACGGTTTTGCTCTTGCCGATGTGACGCTCGAAAGCGAAGCCGGCCTTCTCGAACATCGCGCGTGTTCGGCAACGAGACCACCTCGCCTGCCACGACCCCATAGTGAGCGACCCGTTCCGTCCGTGACAAGAGCCTCACACTCGACACGGGGCTGCTTCAGGACAGCTTTCCCCGGACCAGAGCCTCCGCAGCCGACTCGAACCAGCTGCCGGCCGGCGGACCGCCGTTGCATCCGCCGTCGCTCGCACCCGGATGCTTCACCCAGAGCAGCGCGTCGAGTTTCGTAGCGGACGATTCTGTGATCTGCGGGTTCTGCCCGAGAGCAGCTCGCGGCGGATTGCACCAGCCTCCGGTCCAGCCGTGGCCATTTCTCGAGACGTCGATCACGAAGTGCTTCCAACCGACTCTGGATGACACCCTTCCGGCGTAGTCCCTCTCGGTCTGTGTCGCGTCGAAGTTCGAAACGTTCGTGAAGAATCCGCGCGCCGAGGCGATCCCCGCAGCTCTCAGGTACGCGGCCTGCGCATCCGGGGACAGCCAGCGGGCATTGCCTCCATCCAGGTAGATGGTGAGGCCGGCCGCATTCAAGATGTCGACGGCCGACCGGATGAGTGGCAGCCGCGTGTCAGCGACTCCCGCGCACTTCGCGCTCGACAGCATCGCGAGGGAGTCGGGTTCCACCAGCACGACGGAATGGCTTCCGGCCAGCGCGGCGGCGACCTGACGGTTCCAGTCGAGGTAGGCGTCCGCTGTGAACCCGCCTGCCGAGTAACCACCGCAGTCGCGGTCCGGCACGGCGTACGTCACAAAGACCGGAGTCGCCCCCTGAGCCGATGACGCCCGCAGGTGCCGCTGGATCACACTGAGAAGCAGCGTCGGGCTGTACCAGTCCCCGAGCCAGACGGCGGTGGGCTGGCTGGCGATCTGCTCGATGAGGGCAGCGGCCTCATCGTCGCCGGACGCCGTCAGCCTATCGACCGCTGTCCGCGCGTCGCTGTACGGGTCGACGTAGAGCCGGCTTCCGAAGGCAGCATCGGCAGGCGCGGGCGCGGCTGCGAACGTGGCCATCGCGACGGCCGCCGCGGCCAGGGAAGCCACCAGAGTACGCATACTCCGACTATCGGCAGCCTCCCCCAACGGGTAACCGCCATAGCTCGGAGGCCGTCAGAACCCGGCAGGCTCCCGGGGCGTGTAGGCCGCCGCGAGACGGGCTACTTCGTCGTCGGTGAGCGCGAGCTCGAGAGCCGCCACCGCGTCGTCGATGTGGTGGGGTTTGGTCGCGCCGACGATCGGTGCGGTCACGGAGTCACGCCCGGCCACCCAGGCCAGCGCGACCTGCGCCATCGGCACATCCCGTTCGGCGGCGACGGCGGCGACCGCGTCGACGATGGCGCGATTCGACTCCTCCTGCGCGCGGTACAACGTCTTGCCGAACTCGTCGTTGTCGGCACGCGTGCCGGAGCCGGGAGCATCCCACGGGCGGGTGAGCCGGCCACGCGCGAGCGGGCTCCAAGGCAGCACACCAATACCGGTGGCTCGGCAGTAGGGGTGCATCTCGCGCTCCTCTTCACGATCGAGCAGGTTGTACTGGTCCTGCATCGACACGAACCGGGTCCAATGGTTCAGCTCAGCGACCCGCTGGAGCTCGGCGAACTGCCACGCCCACATGCTGGAGGCGCCGATGTAGCGCGCCTTGCCCGCCTTGACCACATCGTTGAGCGCCTCCATCGTCTCCTCCATCGGAACGTGCCGATCGAAGCGGTGGATCTGGTACAGGTCCACGTAATCGGTTCCCAGACGAGTGAGCGAGGCGTCGATCTCGTGCATGATCGCGGCGCGAGAGAGTCCTGCGCCGTTTCGCCCGTCGCGCATTCGCCCGTTCACCTTCGTGAAGATCTGGACGTCCTCGCGCGACCCGAGTTCCGCCAGCAGGGCGCCGGTGATCTCCTCGCTGGAGCCGAGGGAGTACACGTTCGCTGTGTCGAAGCTCGTGACGCCCGCCTCGAAAGCCCGGCGCACGAAGGGCCGCGCCTCGTCGACGCCGACGCTCCACGGATGGCCGCCGCGTTCCGGGTCGCCGTACGACATCATCCCGAGCACGAGCCCGCTGATCTCAAGACCGCTCTTACCGAGTCTGACCGTGCGCACGTGAAGCTCCTCTGCTCATCGGGAAGGGTGGTCCGACTCTATTCGCCTCGGGCGGGCGGCCCCACCGCTCTGGCGTGCCGTAGATTCCAACTCGATCGCAACAGGATCACTCTCGCAACCGGCCGGCGGGACGGGGAGATTCGTCTCCCGGCGCTCAGCCGTTGAACGGGACCGCCACCGGGCCACCGAATGAGGGCGTGTCGTAGCTCGGCGTCGTGGAGACGTCCGACCGGTACTCGGTGCTGATGGCCACCGGCGCCGCATACGGCGTGACGGCTTCAACGGCTGGGCGCGCGTCGGCGGACGTCTCGAACGGGGTCTCTTTCAGGCCGATCTGCTGAAGCTGCTCGACCGTCCAGCCTTCCTTGACCGCCGCGTTCCAGCCTTCCTCGTAAGCCGCGAGCGCCTCGTGGATGGCTTTGCGTTGCTTGGCGAGCTCGCGGACGGCTGCGATCCGCGCCTGGATCTCCGACTCGAGCATCACATGCGCGAGCGAAGCGGCTGCGTCGGGGTCGACAGGGGCCTCAGTTGAAAAGGTCATCATCGTTGTCCTTCGATTCGGGTTCGAAAGTGCGGGAGCACATCGGAGTGATCCTGGGTTGACGCTCTCATGGCCGGCTCCGCGGGGGCAGCCCCCACTTCGGGTCGGGGCTCGAGTGGGCGTCCGAGGGCATCGGCGTCGGTGCGCGCCTGAGCGTCCGCCCGACGCCTGGAGGCGGTCGCCAGGGCGCCGCGAAGGACCATGTAGCCGGAGTAGAGCAGGAGCAGCACACCCAGGGCGGGCAGAATCCACGAGCGCTGCCCGTGGTCGAGGGCGCTGTTGACATAGCCCAGTAGCGGCACGCTGTACCAGACGACTCCGCGCACCTGGGCCGGGATGACCGGGGGATCCGTCTCCGCGTTGTCGTCGCCTCGGGTGGTGAACGTGAGCCCTCCGGTGGTCGACCGGGTGATCGCGATCACTCGGTGCGAGACGACGGCCGGGTCGCCGGAGCGGAGCTGGTAGGTCATGACGTCGCCGATGCGGATCTGTTGCACCGGCACCGGCTTCACGATGACCAGGGTGCCGGGCGGAAGCGTGGGCTCCATCGAGCTGGTCAGGATGGTCGCGGGGGTCGCTCCGGCGACCTTCGGCACCACGATGGCGGCGAGGGCGACCAGGATGACGAGGCCGAGGAGTCCGGCGCTCAGTCCGATGCCGAGGTACTCCAGTAAGGACTTCGTCTTCGTGGACCTCACGGAGTCACCGGGGCCGGCGAGGAGGCCGGGGCTGCTGCGGTCGGCCCGACCACCAACGTGGCTGCCGGCGACGTCAGGCCGACGGCATCCCGAGCGACGACCGAGTAGGTGTATTCCGTGTCGGCGGCTGCGCCGTCGTCGGTGAACGTCGTTGAGGAGGTGGAGCCGATCGGTGCTGCCGCGCCGCTGCGGTACACGTCGTATCCGACCACGCCCACGTTGTCTGTCGCGGCCGCCCACGACAGGCCCACTCCGTCGCTCGAGCCGGCAGTGGCGCTCGCGGTCAGGGCCGTCGGCGCGGACGGAGCGAGGTCGTCGGCGAATGACTGTCTGGCGCCGGTGGTCGCCGTGCTCGACCAGGTGCTGCCGGCGCTCACCGTCGTTGTCATCGCGATGTCGATCGCCGACCCGCTGGCGATTCCGGAGGCCGACGCGACGTTCATGGTCGTCCGTACGCAGTAGCCGGTCGATGCGCCGGGGCCGAGGGCGGCGGGGCCGAGCGTGCCGGTCAGTGGCACACCCGCCGCCGACGCCCACGTCGCGGAGTACGCGGTTGGTGGTACCACGGCGGAGGCGGTGCAGGATGCGGTGCTCGCGGTGGGCCACGCGAGGACCGCGATGGCTGCTGCCAGAGGGGCGGAACTGCCGGGACCGAGTGTCGCGACGGTGGTCACGGACGCGGTGACACTGCTCGTGTTGGTGACGAGCACGCCTCCGGTCGCGCTGGTGCGTCCGGATCGGAAGGCGACGTCGAGGTACGGCGCCATTGTCTCCGTCACCGAGACGGTGGCCGCCGTGACGGTCCCGGCATCCGTGGTGGTAGCGCCGTTCCAGAGGGCGTAGCTTCCGGTCCCGGGGAGGAGGGCGGCGACGACAATGGCAGCGGCGAGCGCGGGAGCGGCCAATGCGCCTGTGCGCAGCGCACTCCATCCCCTTCGCACATCGGACATCATCGCCTCCCCTCCCCGGATGCTCGCCTGACTGGTTGCGCTCGCCCTGCTACTGCTGTGCCAGCTTGAACGCGAGCTTTGTCAGATCGATGGTGCCGCCCTGCGCGGCCGTGCCTGCTGCGTCGAATGGCGCGCTCAGCACGATGGTGACCGTCTTCGTGCCCAGGGCACCCGTGACCTTGTACGAGTACGGCGCCGGGCCCGCGGTGAGCCCGGCGGGAAGGGTGCCGGGGATCGTCATGGTCGCGGTCCGCGCCAGAGCGCTCGCCAGCTCCGAGCTCGCGGCGTTGCCTCCAACGACGATCGACGTGGGGTCGAGGCTCAGGATCGCGGAGAGGTTGTCGCCGGAGGCCGAGATGTCGACCTTCTGTGTGAGGGTCAGGGTGTCGCCCGGAACGAGGCGGAAGGCGCCGATCGACGCGATCGCGGTCGTCACGCCGCCGTGGGTGACTGTCCAGGCCGGCGTGGAACCGGGGGTGTTCGCGATCGTCATCGTCCCAGACTGCACGGTGCCTGCCGCAGCGCTGGCGGTCCCGTTCCAGAGGGCGAAGGATCCGGCTCCCCCGAGGAGGAGGGCGACTCCCGCCGCCCCGGAGATCGCGCCTTTCAGGAACCTGTTCATCACACACTCACATTCTGTTCGGGTCAGGACCCGGCAGGCGCAAGCGTGCGCGCTCGAGAGGAGCGCAACGGGGTGCCGCGTCGTCGGGTCGACGTAGAGCGAGGGGATGGGTTCCCCTACATCGAGCCACCCGCGACCGAATGTCGGGCGGTCACGTCGGCTCAGAGATGAGAGTACTTGTCCGCATTATGGGGGACAAGACCGTTCTGTACACCCAGAACGGGGGTCACCTTTGCTGGAGCGCCCAAAGGGAAGCCATCCGTCGCGCCGGTTTTTGTACACAAGCTCTAAAGCTGCGCGCCTGCCCCGCTGGCGCTCATTAGCCGCGTCCTGACGGGGGACGCGCTCGATTGTTGCGTTCCAGTACGCCCCTAACGCCCAGGCGGCGTGACCGCCGTGGCCACCCCCGCGGCCGAATCGGCGGTCACGCCTATGCCGACCACATCATGTGGTTCGGCCTTCAGCATCCGCTCCGCTCATGAAGCGATTTCTGCCGGTAGCGCGAGTTTCGCACGCGCTGGTTAACGCGGTGGAAATCACAGCACGGCGAGAAAACCGTCGTCAGGAGCGGAGTTCTCTGCCGTGGACCGTCACCGCGTAGATCACCAACACGTCGAGCGCGATCATGATGATCGCCCACCACGGCTGTGCGGGCAGCGACAGCACATGGCTCACCGCGTTGATCGCGACGACGATCGTGACGAGAATGCGAGCCCACGTGCGGCCGGTCAGGAGGAAGAACGCCAGCACGACCATGGCCAGGCCGATGATCAGCGACCACCATCCCCACCCGGCGACGTTGAACGATGCGACGCCGCCCTGCGCGCCGACGAAGTACGCCGTGTTCGGGCCGATGATCGCCATGAGGCCATAGATGATGTCGATGGCCGCACCGATCAACAGCACGATCCCTGCGAAGTAGATCCAGCCGACCCAGCCTGAGCGCTGAGCAGCGTCGTGAGTTTCCGTCCGAGTCATCAGAACCAACCTCCCCAAATGTCATTCACAATGCGCGTTTGCCCATCTGGCCGCATGATGCAGTGCTTCGGAGGTGTTTGGCTATGCAGCGTTTTGCGATCGCGCCGGCCCCTAGGTGGCGAGCATGGAGCGGGCGGTCGCCCTGATGCGCTCGCGATACCGGGTCTTGACCTCGGCCTCCGGCACGTCAGGGAACACCATTCGCACCATCTGCGGTGCAGCCACGAACCAGTAGCACATGGCGATGATCGCGAAGTAGGTCGCTTCGGCGTCCCCGCCCTCACCCAGCGCCTCCCGTACAGCGTGGACGCGGGACTGGAAATAGCCGGCCCTCGCCTCGAACGCAGGCACGTCTGCGGATCCGTAATACAGCGCCTCCTGCTCGAACAACCAGGCGACCACCGGGTCCTCGGTGAGGAAGTCGAAGAGGTCGACGGCGTAGGAGCTGACGTCGTCGGACCGGATCGCGACGGTGTGCGCGAGTTCCCCGAGCTTGGTCTGCAACGCGGCCTCGAAGAGGTCCTCCTTGTTGCCGATGTAGGCGTAGATGGACGCCTTGTTGACCCCGGCGCGGTCGGCGATCTTCTCGATGCGTGCACCGCCGATCCCGCTCTGGGCGAATTCGACGATGCTCGCCTCCACCAACAGGCGTTCGCTTTCGACCCGGTCATACCGTCGTGCCACGTCGTTCCTCCCGAGTTGTGCTCTGCCTCTGACAGGCGTAGTTTATATCTAAACGTTTGTTTATATTGGAGGTTCGCGATGAACATCGAAATGATCACCCGCCCCGTCACCGAGGCACGCCTGAGTTCCGTGCAGGTCAAGGAGCTCACCGCAGCTTCGTCCGCGTCGGCTCCGCAGGTCGTACTGCAGGCGGAGGGCCTCGGCGCCCCGCAGCAGTGGAGTTCGCAGTTGCCGACTGCTGCTGAGCGCATCGTCATCGAATACGGCACCGCCAGACGCCGCTTCGAGCGGACGTGGGCGCTGTCTTCGGAAAGCCGTGGCACGCGGTACTACACGCTCGTCGACGACACGTTCGCGAGCGGGTATGTGAGCCACTGAGTTCTGTCCCCGCGGTAGTCGAGGTGCGGGAAAAGATAAGCTCTCTGTTATCGCTTCGACATCCGTGCTTCAGCCGATCTCGGCCGGGTTCGTCGCGGCCATCTCGGGGTTTGCGTCGTCTTTCGTCATCGTCATCGCTGGTCTGCATTCTGTCGGCGCCACGGACGCCCAGGCGTCATCGGGTCTATTCGCGGTGTGCATCGCGATTGCCGTCGTCAGCACGGCAGCTGCGCTCTGGTTGCGAGTGCCTCTCGCGATCGCGTGGTCTACGCCGGGTGCCGCGGTGCTGCTTGCTGCGGCCGGTGGGCGCACCCGCTTCTCGGACGCCGTCGGCGCGTTCGTGGTGTCGGCGGCACTCATGGTGCTCTCCGGACTATGGCGGCGGCTCGGCCGTGCGATCGCGAGTATCCCGCGACCGCTGGCCAGTGCGATGCTCGCCGGAGTGCTGTTGCCGATCTGCCTGGCGCCTGTGAAGGCGGTCGCCACCCTGCCGCAGTACGCTGTCCCGATCGTGGTCGTCTGGCTAGTGCTGTTCCGGCTCGCGCCGCGGTGGGCAGTGCCGGCGGCCATGCTGGTGGCCGTTGTGGCAATACTCGTGGCCGCGGGAACCGGTTGGATAGGTGGGGCCGCCATCTCGCCGCAACTTGTGTTCGTCGCCCCCACATTCGATCCGTTCACGATTCTGAGCGTCGGGCTGCCGCTGTTCGTGGTGACGATGGCGGGTCAGAACGTTCCGGGATTCGCGGTGATGCAGACCTACGGCTATGTCGCGCCGCCACGGTTCTCGCTGGTCGGCCAGGGCCTCGGCTCGGCGGGCGCGGCCCTGTTCGGCGGCCACGCGATCAATCTCGGCGCGATCACCGCAGCGATCATGGCGTCGCCGGAGTCGTCGCCCGACCCATCCCGCCGGTGGATCGCAACTCTGACGAACGGTCTGCTCTATCTTCCGCTCGGTGCGGCTGCGGGTTTGGCTACTGCGCTGATCGGTGCTGCGCCCGCGATCCTTGTCACCGCGGTCGCCGGTCTGGCGGTGCTCGGAGCGCTCGTCAGCAGCATCGTGGCCGCACTGGAGGACGTGCGGCACCGGATCGCGGCGATCGTGACCTTCCTCGTCGTTGTGTCCGGTGTTGTCGTGGGCGGAATCGGATCGGCGCTCTGGGGCCTCATCGCTGGGGCGATCACGATGTGGTGGCTGGATCGTCGACTCCCGATGACGCCGAGCTGACGCAGAACGCCCACTCAGCGCGCTGCCCATCGGATGACGCCCGTGCTCTGAGCGCTTACTCAGCCGGCGACGGTATCCGGAAGGAAGGCGGGCGGGCACAATGCGAGCAATGACCGGTTCCCCGCTGACCCCAGATCCACATGAGACCGGTGTCCGGGGTGAGGTCACCGATGACCGCTTCGTGGGCGACCGTGACCTCACGCATTGGTACACGCCGCTCGGTCGGCAACTGGCACGATTCGCGCACTGGATCAGCGCCCGCCTGGGAGCGAACGCTGCGCTCATCATCACCCTCGTCGTCGGGATGACGCTGGCCGTCGTTCTCACCCTGATCGCGGCGCAGGTGTACGACGCTGTCACGGACAAGGACGGCGTCGCCGGCCTCGACCTGCCCGTCCTGAACGCGGCGATGCACCTGCGCTCGCCCGTGCTGAATGCCTTCACCATCGGCTACACGGATATCGCCGGCGAGATCGGTATGCCGATCATCGCGGTGACGGCCATCCTCGTGCTCGCTCTGCGCCGTCGCTCGTGGACTCCGGTACTGCTCATCGCCGCTGCGGGAACCGGCTCACTCCTGATGACCATCGCGGGAAAGGACCTGATCGGCCGGCATCGCCCACCGCTGACGGACGCTGTGCCGCCGTATGAATTCTCGCCGTCGTTCCCGAGCGGCCACACGTTGAACGCGGTCGTCGTCGTCGGCATCATCGCCTACCTGCTGATCCTCAGACGCCACTCCGTTCACGCCCGCGTGCTCCTGATCTGCGGCGCCGGCTTCTACGCCTTCACTGTGGGATTGAGCCGGATGTATCTCGGCCACCACTGGTTCACCGACGTCCTCGCTGCGTGGGCCCTCGGCGCCGCCTGGCTGACCCTGATCATCACCGCCCACCGCCTCTACCTGACGGTCCAGCGCCGCCGCGAACCGGTTGCCCCCGCGCAAGCCCCGTCGCAGGCGATGCCGGGTCGCTAGCATTGCCCACGTGGCGCTGGAATCACTCTTCGGGCTGGACGGACGAGCCGCCCTGGTGACGGGTGGCAGTTCCGGCATCGGTCGGGCTATCGCGGTCGCCTTGGCCGGGGCGGGAGCCCGTGTTGTCATTGCTGCCCGGACGTGGTCGACCATCTCCGCCACGGTCGATGAGATTCTCGCAGCCGACGGCTCCGCGCGAGGAATCCAGGCCGATCTCGCGACGAGATCCGGCGTCCATGAGTTGGCAGACCAGGTTGGGGATGTCGACATCCTCGTGAATTCCGCGGGTGTGAATCTGAGGCCGCCGATGGCTGACCTCGACGAAGCCACGTGGGATGCGACCATGGCAGTGAATCTGGATGCGCCGTTCATCCTCGGGCAACGACTGGCTCCGGCGATGGCGTCCAGACGTTTCGGGAGAATCATCCACATCAGCTCCCAGCAAGCGCATCGAGCGTTCGCGTCCAGTGGCGCTTACGGTGTGTCCAAAGCTGCCATCGAGGGGCTGGCCCGCTCGCAGGCGGAGGCATGGTCGAAGTACGGTGTCACGGCCAATGTGCTGGTTCCCGGATTCGTCGAGACGCCCCTGAATGCGAGGCTGAGCGCCGACCCGAAGACCGTGGCTGCACTCGCGGCACGGACGCTTGTCGGTCGCAACGGCCGCACTGAAGACTTCGCGGGCGCCGCCGTGTTTCTTGCAAGCCCTTCGGCGGCTTACGTCACGGGGCAGTCGATCGCGGTCGACGGCGGTTTCTCGGTTCACTGACCGGGTCGCGGAGGGTGCGGGCCAGTGTGCGCGACTACTGCAGTGCGGACGTCAGCCGGGCGACCCCATCCAGGAAGGTGGCGGACGCCGGCTCCTTCTCCCACTCTTCGAGGGTGAGCCGGCGGCCGGCGTCGCGGTAGCCCTGCTCGACCGCCCGCATCTGAGCGACGAACGTTTCGCCGCGCACGAGCAGCGTCACCTCGGAGTTGAGGGCGAACGAGCGGATGTCCATGTTGCTCGACCCGATCACCGCGACATCGTCGTCGATCGACACATGCTTCGAGTGCAGGATGAACGGGGCCGGGTACAGCCAGATCTGCACGCCCGCCTGCAGGAGCGGTTTGTAGTAGGAGCGCTGGGCGTGCCAGACGGATCCCTGGTCGCCGATCTCGGAGACGAACAGCTGCACCTCGAGGCCGCGCTCGCAGGCTGAGGTGATGGCGTACATCATCGCCTCGTCGGGTACGAAGTACGGGCTGGTGATGATGACCGTGTGCTGGGCGGAGGTGACCAGGGTGAGGAACTGGCGCAGGTTGTTCTCGCCGACGTAGCCGGGGCCGCTCGGTACCACCTGGCAGACCAGGGCATCCGGCGACGGGTCTGCGGGCACATCCCGGGCGGGCACGTTCGCCTCCGCCTCCAGGAGCTCACCGGTCTCGAGGTACCAGTCGGACAGGAAGACGGCGTTCGTCGCAGCGACGATCGGCCCGGTCACCCGTGTCATCAGCTCCTGCCACTGCAGTCCGCGCTTGATGTTCTTGGGAGAGTTGTAGCTGCGGTCGATGAGGTTCTGCGACCCCATGAACCCCGCCCGGCCGTCCACGACGAGCAGCTTGCGGTGATTGCGGAGGTCGGGTCGCTGGTATTCGCCCTTGAAGGGGCGAACCGGCAGCATGTAACTCCATTTCACACCGATGCGATCCAGTTCGGCGAAGGTCTCGTCGTGTGCGGCCACCCGCCGCGAGGCGACGTAGTCGGCGAGGAGGCGGACCGCTACCCCGCGCTGCACGGCGCGTTCCATCGCGGCGAAGAAGCCCTTCGTCGTCGCATCGAACGAGACGATGTAGAACTCGGCGTTCACGAAACGGGTGGCGGTGTCGATTTCGGCGGCCATCGCGTCGATCGAGGTCGTGTAGTCGCCGATCAGAGTCGCGCTGTTGCCGCTGGCGGCCGGCAGGGCGCCCAGGCTCTGGTTCTGACGCACGAGACCCGCGAACCAGTCGGGCCAGGCCGAGCGGTCGCCCGCCAGCTCGACCTCCGAGGCGCGCTCGGCGATCATCCGGTTGAGTTCGGCCTGCTTCTCGCGCCGTTTCTTGGGGAGCTTCACGTTGCCGATGAGCAGGAACAGGATGATGCCGATGAACGGGATCAGGAAGATGGCGAGCAGCCAGGCCATGGCGGCCGTCGGCTTGCGGTCCCTCGGCACGATGATCAACGCGGCGATGCGGATCGCCAGGTCGACGAGGATCAGGATGCCGCCGATGAGCGGTGGAAGCTGATCATTCACCGGACAGCCCTCGGGCTGGTTCGTCTGCAACACCGGTGCGATCATCCATGTGCGTTCCCTTCCGAGGCTGAGTCTGCCGTCAGGCTGGGCGAGCGCACAATGATGCGTTCAGCGGTCCCCTTGCCACCCGGCCGGCAACGGCAGTCCAATGGGGCCCATGAGAAACAACACAGGCCCATTCGGGATGCGCATGCCCGACATACCGCCGGCTCGCCGCGCCCTCTTCGTCGCGGTCATCGTCTGGAGTCTCGCCTGGAAAGGCGCGTCACTCTGGCGAGCGGCCAGGAACGGCAGCAAGCCGTGGTTCGTGACCCTACTGCTGACGAACACGCTCGGCGTATTGGATGCCGTCTACCTGTTCGCACTGCACCGACGGCCGAACGCCCGGCTGGTCGAGGAGGCCATCCTCGCCGCAACCGGCGAGCCGGAACAGGGCGGACACTGGGACGAACCGCGCGGGCCAGCCGGGCCATGAACTCGAGCCGCCCGCCGGGGTAGCCCGCCACTCACGGCTGCCGATAGCGTGAACCGGGGCCGGACGTCCGGACTGGCGAAAGAATCGGCGGTGGAGCAGCGATGAAGGTCAGCGATACCAGCGACTTGTGGTGGAAGAGCGCCGTGATCTACTGCCTCGACGTCGAGGTTTTCATGGACGGCGATGGCAACGGCATCGGAGATCTCGGTGGTCTCGCGAGCCGGCTCGACTACCTGGAGGAGCTCGGTGTCACGTGCCTGTGGCTCATGCCGTTCTATCCATCGCCCGACCGGGACGACGGATACGACATCTCGGAGTTCCTCGGTGTGGATCGGCGGCTCGGGGATCTCGGGGATTTCGTGGAGGTGATCCGAATCGCCGAGGATCGCGGGATGCGCGTCATCGTCGACCTCGTCGTGAATCACACCTCGGACGAGCATCCCTGGTTCAAGGCCGCACGCTCGAGCCCCGACTCGCCCTACCGGGACTTCTACGTGTGGCGGGACGAACCGCCGAAACGTCAGCCCAAACCGGTCTTCCCCGACCAGGAGACCAGTGACTGGCAGTACGACGAGAAGGCCGGGCAGTACTACCAGCACGTGTTCTACCGTCAGCAACCCGACCTCAACATCACGAACGAGCGGGTGCGCGATGAGATCGCCAAGATCGTCGGATTCTGGGTGCAGCTGGGGGTGTCCGGATTCCGTGTGGACGCTGTGCCGTTCCTTCTCGACACGACCGGCATCGTCGACGGCGCAGCACTGCTGCCGGACCCGCACGCCTACCTTCGCGACCTGCGATCGTTCCTCGACCGGCGCTCGGGGCAGGCGATCCTGCTGGGCGAAGTTAACCTCCCCCGGAGCGACCAGAACACCTTCTTCGGCGGAAAGGAGGGCGACGAACTCACGATGCAGTTCGATTTCATCAGCATGCAGAAGATGTACCTGTCGCTCGCCCGTGGCGACGCGCGCCCCCTGGCGAAAGCACTCCTCAGCCGCCCCAAGGGCTCGCCGGATATCCAGTGGGCGAACTTCGTGCGCAACCACGATGAGCTCACCCTCGACAAGCTCACCGACAAAGAACGCGCCGAAGTCTTCGCCGCGTTCGGTCCGGAAAAACGGATGCAGGTCTACGACCGCGGGTTGGTGCGCAGGCTTCCTCCCATGCTCCAGGGCGATCCGCGCCGCATCCGCATGGTCTACAGCCTGATGTTCTCCCTCCCGGGAACACCGGTGCTCTTCTATGGCGAAGAAATCGGGATGGGCGAGAATCTCGATGTCGGCGGGCGGTTGTCGGTCCGCACTCCCATGCAATGGAACGCCGATCGAAACGGCGGCTTCTCGACCGCGCCGACATCAAAGCTTCGTAGAGCCGTCACCTCGGGCGGGTTCGGCCCGGAACACGTCAATGTCGCCGACCAGCGGCGGGATCCGGACTCGCTGCTCGCATTCATCCGCACCCTCATCCGGCACTACCGCAACGGACGAGAGTTCGGCTGGGGCGCGTTCGACGTTCTGGAGCAGCCCGACAAGGCGGTCTTGGCGCACACCCTGACCGTGGGCGACCGACAGATCATCGCACTGCACAACTTCGCGTCCGAGCCCCGGGAGGTGCAGCTCACCCTCCCGGCCACAGCGGACGACCGGCGACTTACCGACGTCTTCACCGGCATACAGGTTCCTGTCGAGGGCAAGGCGCTGACCGTTTCCCTCGATGCCTACGGTTACCGTTGGCTGCGACTCACGGCGCTGGACGACATCGACCTGTACTGAGAGCCACCGCGCTCAGACGTTCGGCCAGCTGCTGGTGAGGTAGGCCTCGACGGCGCGGTGACGGAACGTGTAGAGCCTCCCGCGCCCGATGATGCCGCGAACGGTGTCGAGTCGCTGCGATGTCGGTCCGGCGTCGGTGGCCTTCTCGAGACCCATCTGCCGCGCGATGTTCGTGAGTGTGCGATCAGCGACGGGAAGCGATGCCATCGTCTGGAGGAACTGGGTCTCCCTGCTGGGCAGGCGTTCGAGGATGCGCTCGACGTGCGCGGTCGCTTCGCGCTGCGCGCCTCGCCAACCGGTACGGACCTCATCGACCGTGATGGTGTCGCCCCGCCCCGCGTACCAGGCCTGCTCGCCGGCCAGCTGGAAGAGGAACGGCTCCCCGCGGCAGACGTCGACGATGAGGGACGCCGCATCCTGCTCCATCCGGATCCTCGTGGTGCCGCCGGAGCCGTCGGGGACCTCCCAGCCCTCGAGGACGAACTCCTGAAGGGCTTCGGCAAGATCCTCGTCGTCGATGCCGCTGAGGGTGGTGGTCTTGAACCGGCGCGCGAAGGTTGCGCCTTTGCGGGCCCCGGTCATGTCCTCGAAGTCGGGGAGGCCGGTGAGGTAGACCTCGATCGGGAGCGAACGCGTCACCTTCGCGCCACCGGGAACGGTGACCACGACCTGGTGGGACAGCGCGTCCCCGAGGGCGATGAGCAGCTGGGAGAGGGCCTTCTCGTCCGTGATGTTCTGGATCTCGTCGATGTGGATCAGAGCGATGACGTGGCCGTGGGCGATCGCCGCGTTGCCCACCTCGACGAGGAGCTCGGTGAGCGCCGTGTAGGGCTCGGGACCGGCGGTGGCGCGCAATGTGAGCGAGATGCCGGCAGCGGCCACCTCCTGTACGCGAGCCATGGCGTCGCCGATCCGCTTCTCGCGTGCCGACGCCAGTCCGGCCTCCGTGGCGAGCTTCAGGATGGCGCCGGCAACGAGCTTGAGCGGGTCTGCGCCGGATGGGATGCGGAGCTGGGGTGTGACCCAGTCGCCTGCCCGCTCCGCCTCCTCAGCGATGCGGCGCACGAGCGTGGACTTGCCCAGCCCCGGTTCGCCGAGGATCGTGCGGCCGCGCTCGGGGAGGCCGGCGAGCCTGCGCGGACGGACGACGTCGCGCCAGTCGCTCAGCTGCTCCGTCCGGCCGGCCCAGACGTCGGGGACCGTGTCCGATCCGGGGCTGAAGGGATTGTTGAGAGCGTCGCGCACGCTGATAACTTTATCAGCGCACGGCGTCTTGATAAAGTTATCGCTGCCAGCGCTGAAGCGGTTCCGGCGGCCGCTATCCCAGCCGGCTCACCCCGTTGCCGAGGACGAAGGCGCCCACCATCACCAGGATGAGCACCGTGACCAGTGCGCCGTTCCCCGCGATCCAGGCACGGGTCCGCTCCAGCAACGGTCGCGTCCGCACCGGCGAACTCAGAGCGATCACCACGAGCGCGACCACCGTGGACCCGCTGATGAGCGTGTAGAAGAGGACCGCCACGGGGTACTGCCAGCCCATCAGATCCGCTCCACGGATGGCGAGCCCGGCCGCGGCGCCCAGGAGAATCGATTTCGGCCGCACCGCGAGACCGAATCCGAAAGCGAGTGACGACCAGGGGCCGAACGATCCGACGGCTCTCAGCCAGCGGGGTTCAGGGGCGGAATGGTCGCGGGGGCGTCGCCGCCATTCGATGAACGCGAGAATCTCCAAGGCGAGTCCGATCACGATCTCGAAGGTGCCGACCGCAACCTGCGGTTGGCGGTGGGACGCCAAAGGCAGGGCTTGCGCCAACACGGCGAAGAGAAGCGTGACGAGGGCGATGCCCACCACCAATCCGAGAGTGAACGGGATGGAGGAGCGTCGCTGATTCGCGGACAGCAGGATGATGACCGTCGCGCTGATGGGGACCGAACTCACGGCGCCCGCAATGGCGAGAGGGAACAGGTGCCCTACTGCATCCCACATGAGGTTCAGGCGCCCGGGCGCGTGCGGTGCGCACCGGTCCGCGACGAGCGGACACGCTTCTCCGCTTTCCGCCCCACACGTTCCATGGATGTCCTTTCGGCCGTTGGTGCAAGGGAACCACACGGAGGATTCCACGCACTAGCGTCGGAATGCGTGCGGGCTATCGGGACTCCGCGCGGAAGGCAGCGATCGCCAACTCGGCGAAACGCTCGGCGGCGTCTGCCCGACGCTCGGGCGCAGCGGCGGACAGACCTCGCCCCGCCAGAAGGACGAGGGTCAGGTCTTCGATGCGGAAGTCGGCACGGAGGTCGCCGGCGGACTGGGCGCGGCGCGCGAGCTCCGCGAGCATCCCGAGCAGTTCCCGGCGGTGAGCGGCGATCGTCCCGTCCGCCGCGCCTGCGGACGTGAAGGCATCCACGAACCCCCTGTTTCGGACGTTCAGCGCGGTGAGGCGGCGGATGACGGAAGCGAACCCGCGCCACGGGTCGGGGTCGCCTGCACCGTCGATCACGATCTGCCGGCATGCGCGGAGCTCGAGCGCGAAGGCCTCCTCCACCAGCTCCTGCTTGGTGGGGAAGCGGCGATACAGCGTGGCAGGACCGATCTCCGCTCGGCGGGCGACTTCTCGCATGCCGACGTCGAGGCCGCGCTCGGAGAAAAGGACGCGGGCAGAAGCCAGAATGCGGTCCCGGTTGTCGCGGGCGTCGGCGCGGAGCTGAGGCACTTTCTTATCCCGTTCTCTCACTTGCACTAACCGGACGGGGGCGTCCGTTACCGTCGGATGATACCGCGAGCAGGATGTAAGGAGACGATCATGCAGGCGATCACGATCCAGGAGTTCGGTGATCCGAGTGGGTTGCGCGTGATCGATGCGCCTGTCCCGAGAGCGAGCGCGACACAGGTCCTGGTGCGGGTCGAAGCGATCGGCGTCGGCGGAGTGGATGCGGTGATCCGCCGCGGCACGCTGGGGCGATCGTTCCCTGAAGGGATGGTCCCGGGGAGCGAGGTCGCCGGCGTGGTGTCGGCGGTCGGATCAGAGGTCGATCCGTCGTGGATCGGACGCCGGGTGTGGGCGTTCACGGGAACCAGCGGCGGCTATGCGGAGTGGGCGGTCGCACACGTCGACGACCTGACGCCCCTCCCGGCGGGCCTTGAGGCCGTCGACGCCGTCACTCACGGCAGTGCGGCCACCGTGGCGCACTTCGCCCTCCAGCATGTGCGATTCACGGCCGGTGAGACGGTCCTCGTGCGCGGAGCTGCCGGCAGCATCGGCATCGCTGCCGTCGAGCTCGCAGCGCAAGCCGGGGCGCGGGAGGTCGCGGTAACGACGTCCTCGCCTGAACGTGGTCGGCGGCTTGCGGGCCTCGGCGCGACGCGCATCCTGGATCGGGCGGGCGCAGGCGGAGCAGAGGGGACGACCACCTTCGACGTGATCGTCGATATCGTCGGCGGCGCCGATGTGCCGACGTTCATCGACCGTCTTTCCGCCAACGGCAGGTTCGTTCTCGTCGGCGCGATCGCGGGGTTCCCGCCGGCCGACTTCGGGATGACGCTGATCCGTGGGTTCCAGGAGTCGCGGTACTTCGCGACCTTCAGCCTTGCGACGATCCCGGTGGCCGACCGCAACCGCGTCCGCGCAGCCCAGTTCGCGGAAGCGGCGGAGGGCCGCCTCACGCCGGTGGTCCACGACGTCCTCCCGTTGGACCAGGCGGCGCAAGCACATCGGGAATTGGACGGGGGGAACGTCTTCGGCCGGATCGTGCTCGTGCCCGGGTGGGACCGTCAGTCAGCCGCTTCGGGCGGTGCCGCGAAGTAGGCCGGCGCTACCGCCGCCGTCGCCACGACAGCAACGCTGACGGCGACGGCCGCGAGCACCTGAAGACCCGCTATATACCCCAGGAACGCGACCAGGATGAGACCGACGGCCGCCCAGGGAGCCCAGCGCTGCGTCCAGTACGCGGGGGTTCGCGGGCCGGAGCGCCAGCGCGCGTCGACGTCGGCGCCGCGGCGGCCGGCCAATCGGCTGATGCCGGAGATCGCGACTATGAAGACAAGAGCGCACCACGACCAGTGCAGCCCCAGCGGATCGACGACCTCGAGCGCTACTCCGGAGAAGAACACGGCGACCAGCGCGACCGGCCAGGCGAGGCTCAGGTACCCGTAGGGCCCGAAGGTCGCTGCCGATACGCGGCGCCCCGACCCCATGGTCGCCCCCGCGACCTCCCGATTCTGCAGCATGAGCCGACCCTAGCGGACCCGGACCCGGACCCGGACTCCGGCGACCCGCAATCAGCCCACCGGGGCGATAGCGGGGAACGCATGCCGTCCGGTATGGTCATTCCGTCCGGGACGCGAGGGGGACGTGATGCCGATGACGGGGACAGCGACGGTCGACGCGGGGGAGCTGTCGCGGCTGCCCGCTGGACCGATTCTGGTGCGGCTGCGCCGGCTGCTGGTCACGGCCGGCGTCGCCGCGCTCGTCTACACGGCGCTCAGCACAGGAAGTGTCGGCACGTGTTCGGATGGTGACGGGACCTTCGGTCCGAACGGAGAAGCCCACGTCACGTGCGCGAGCCTGGTGCTCCGCCCGAGTTGGGTGATGTACGCCGTCTTCGCCCTGATCGTGTTCGTCGCGATCGGCAGGGTCGCCCGCAGGGCATCCACGGTACCGGAGGCACTGCGCGTCCTCGACCGCGCCGCCGCCCTCACCGTGATTTTCGCCCTGGTGGCCGCCGCCATCGGTCTGCTCTGGATGATGCTGGTGCCGGTCGACAGCCTCCTCGGGACCGGAACCGTCCTCTTCCCGTTCCCGTTCAGCTCACCCGAGCTCACCATCACCCACCCCTGAGCGGTAGTTCGGGCGAACGCCCCGGATCCGCCACGCGGATTCCGGGGCGTTCGTCACTGACGCCTGCTCGCGGCTAGGACTTCAGCCACTCCAGCAGGTCGGCGTTGATCGTGTCGGCCTGGGTGGTCGGCATGCCGTGCGGGAAGTCCTTGTACGTCTTGAGCGTCCCGTTCTGCACGAGCTTGGCCGAGAGCGGGCCGGCGTCGGCGTAGGGGACGATCTGGTCGTCCTCGCTGTGCATGACCAGCACCGGGACCGTGATCTTCTTCAGGTCCTCGGTGAAGTCGGTCTGCGAGAAGGCGACGATTCCGTCGTAGTGCGCCTTCGCGCCGCCCATCATGCCCTGGCGCCACCAGTTCTCGATGATGGCCTCCGACGACTCCACGCCGGGCCGGTTGAACCCGTAGAACGGCCCGGACGGAAGTGCCCGGTAGAACTCCGAGCGGTTCTTCGCCAGCTGCGCCTGAAGGTCGTCGAAGACGCTCTTCGGCAGGCCGCCCGGGTTGTTCTCGGTCTGCACCATGAGCGGCGGGACGGCGCTGATGAGGACGGCGCGAGCCACCCGGTCTTCGCCGTACGTGCCGATGTAGTGCGCGACTTCGCCGCCACCGGTGGAGTGCCCGACGTGGATGGCGTCGTGCAGGTCGAGCTTTTCGACCACCGCGCGCAGGTCGGCGGCGTAGTGGTCCATGTCGTGGCCGTCGCCGGTCTGGGTGGAGCGGCCGTGCCCGCGGCGGTCGTGCGCGATCACACGGTAGCCCTGCTGCAGGAAGAACAGCAGTTGGTTGTCCCAGTCATCCGCGGAGAGCGGCCAGCCGTGACTGAAGACGATGGGTTGACCGGTTCCCCAATCCTTGTAGTAGATCTCGGTGCCGTCCGACGTGGTGACAGTGCCCATGATTTCCCTCCCGGGTGACGATACGGGTGCTGTGGGAGACGGTGTTGCAAGGCACTCGGTGCCTCTTCACCGTAGCTTCCGGCGCTGGTGCGGCACCAGGGTCGTGTCGGTGGATCGGCTGAATGTCTCAGGCCGTTCGCCCGCTGTCCACTTTGGCGAAGCTCCGGTCGGAATCAGGGGCGTCGGTGGGGCTGCAGCAGGGAGAATACTGCGGCCGTGGTCGTGCCGAAGACGAGGTGGGCGGCGAGGTCCTTCCCGAGGGTCTTCGCGTCGTACTCGGTGATCTTCTTGTAGAGATGCAGCGGCGGCAGGATGACGTACCCGGAGAGCCACATCCCGACCGCGAGAATGAGCCCGTAGGCGGTCCGGGGTCGCCGCAGCGAGCCTGCGACGACCCCGTACGCCGTCGCTCCCGAGAGGGCGTAGGCCCAGTGCGCGATGTTGTTGAGGGTGGCAGCGCGCGAATCCGGGAGCTCGGTCTGGAAGAGTCCGTCGATGATGCGCCGCCCGACCTGCGCGGGCGCCGGGGCCGACTCCCAGCCGGTCACGTCGGCCGAGAACTCCCAGTCCGGAAAGGGTTCGTTGCCGTGTTTCCGGCGGTATTGCAGGTAGAGCCAGGTGTCGAAGGCGAGGGTGCCGACGACGCCCGCTGCCGCACCGCGGGTGATGGCGCCGAGGGGGGTCGACCGCGAGGCCGTGGTGCGGCGACCCCGGGTCGCGAGCCCGACGATGGTGATCGCCACCGCCGCGGCGGACACGGCGGCTGTGAGTGCGCGCCGGTTCCGGTGTCCGGCCGGTCCGCCGGTCGGCCCGGTTGGCTCAGTCGGTTCGGCAGGCTCGGTCTCGGGTGCATCCGCTTCGGTCATGGGCCCAGGATGCGCCTCGGCGCGGGTGCGCGGGAAGACCGGGCTACGGGTCTCGCGTCGCCGCGATCAGCGAGCTCATCGCGCGATGCAGGTCGCGCAACTGCTCCGGCCCCATCCCGAGCCGGTGCATCATCGTCGCGGGGATGGTCTCGGCGTACGCTCGCAGCTCTCGACCGGAGTCGGTGAGCCGGATCTCGACGACTCGCTCGTCGTGCGAGGAGCGTGCCCGAGCGATGTAGCCCAGCGCCTCCAGCCGCTTGAGCAGCGGCGAGACGGTGGCGGAATCGAGCGCGAGCAGGTCGGCGAGCTGGCGGACCGATAGCGGTTCGTTCTCCCAGAGGGCGAGCATCACCAGGTACTGCGGGTGCGTCAGCCCGACCGGTTCGAGCACAGGCCGGTACGCCGCGATGACCGAGCGGGCCGCCACGGACAGCGCGAAGCAGACCTGGCTCTCGAGCGCGAGCGGGTTGGTCGTGGTGGTCACGGGCAGTGGATGCGCGTGGAGGTTCGCGAATCCTCGAACCGTTCGAAGCGGTGCTGGTCGAGCGGTTTTCCGCAGAGCGGGCAGGCGGCGTCGGTGCGGCGCACATCCGGCTCTTCGGGGTGCCCGGCGCCGAGCTGCGCCGGTCCGGTGAACGTGCGAACGACATCGTTGGCGCGTTCGTAGAAGCGCCAGAAGCGGCCGGCCATCGTGGGTGTCCCATCCCTCGTGCAATTAATTAGTACACAAACCATTATTGCACAAAGAAGCCGTGGGAGGGCTCAAGCGTCCGTCGGCAGCAACTCCGCGAGCAGATTCTGGATGCGCTGCTTGATCTCGTCACGGATGGGGCGGACCTCGTCGATCGGCCGACCGGCGGGGTCGGTGAGGTCCCAGTCCTCGTAGCGCTTGCCCGGGAAGATCGGGCAGGTGTCGCCGCAGCCCATGGTGATCACCACATCCGACTCCTTGACCGCTTCGGTCGTGAGGATCTTCGGAGTGCTGCCGGCGATGTCGATGCCCTCCTCGGCCATGACCTGCACGGCGATCGGGTTGATCTGGTCCTTCGGTTCGGAGCCCGCGGACAGCACCTCCACCCGGCCCCCGGAAAGCTCGCGCATGTACCCCGCGGCCATTTGCGAGCGGCCGGCATTGTGGACGCAGACGAAGAGGACGGTCGGTGCAGTGTCGGTCATGGTTCTCCGTATTCGAAATGGCGGAAGGGGGAGGGGCCGTCGCTCCCTCGGGAGCGGCGGCCCGGGGCGTCAGCAGCAGCCCGGCACGCAGGAGCCGTCGGGCAGAGTCTGGCACTCGTCGGTGTCGCAGCATCCCATGATCATTCTCCCTTCTTCATCGACGGTTGTCGATGAACCCAGGGTGAACGAATACATTGACGTTTGTCAATGTATAGCCCAGAATCGACTCATGGCGATGACCGAGCTTCTCCCGCTGCGAGATCTGCAGGCGTGCTGCGCCCCGATCACCAAAGAAGTGATCAGCGAGGAGAACGCGGTCTCGGTCGCGCGCGCCATGAAGGCTCTCTCCGACCCCGCACGCCTGCGACTCGTCTCCATGGTCGCGGCGCACGAAGACGGCGAGGCATGCGTGTGCGACCTGACCGAGCCGCTCGGGCTCTCGCAACCGACCGTCTCGCACCACCTCAAGATCCTGGTCGACGCCGGTTTCCTCAGCCGGAGCAAGCGCGGAACCTGGGCGTACTACCGCCTCATCCCCGGATCCCTCGACATCGTCTCCTCGTTCCTCGGCTCCGTCTAGGACGCTCGACGGCAGAAAACGCGATCAAGGAGATTCCCGGATGGACCTGCGCTCACTCCTCGGCGTCGACACGCCCATCGTGCTCGGCCCGTTCGGCGGCATGTCGTCGGTCGCCCTGACCGCCACCGTGAGCGAGGCCGGGGGTCTGGGCTCGTTCGGCCTCTACGGGCTCGCCCCCGAGCGGATCACCGCCATCGCCGCCGAGTTGCGCGAACGCACCGCGCGGCCCTTCGCCCTCAACCTCTGGCTGCCGTTCCAGGGCTTGGGTGAGGGCGCGCCGGGCGCCGGCTTCGACCGCGCCGAGTACGACCGCGCGATCGCGGGCCTCGCCGATCTCTTCGCGGAAGCGGGAGTCGCACCTCCCGAGTGGCCGGTCGCTCCGCTGCCTGCGTTCGACCTCCAGCTGGAGGCGGCGCTCGCCGCAGAACCGGCCGTTCTCAGCTTCGTGTTCGGCGTGCCGCCCACCGAGGTCGTGGACGAGGCGCACCGTCGAGGGATCCGCGTGATCGGCGCGGCGACAACGGTACCCGAGGCCCGCGCGCTCGAGGCCGGCGGGGTGGACGCGATCGTCGCAGCAGGCGTGGAGGGCGCCGGACACCGGCCGTCGTTCCTCGCGGACCCCGAGGCCGGTCTCGTCGGGGGACTCGCGCTCATCCCCCAGGTCGTCGACGCGGTCGGCATCCCCGTGATCGCCGCCGGCGGCATCGCCGATCGCCGCGGCGTCGCCGCCGCGTTCGCGCTCGGTGCCGACGGCGTCCAGGTCGGATCGGCGTTTCTGGCCACGAGGCAGTCGGCGGCACCGGAGGTCCATCGCGCGCGCATCCGCACCGCGGACGCCCACGAGACCATCCTGACCAGGACGATGAGCGGACGCGCAGCCCGCGGGCTTCCGAATCACGCCGTCCGCACCATCGAGGCGCGGGGCGGGCGCGCATCCTTCCCGCTCCAGAACATCCTCACCGGCGTGTTCCGTCGCCGGGCGGCTGAGCTGGGGGAGCCGGACCTGCTCTCGCTGTGGATGGGCCAGGCCGCGGGCCTGGCCCACTTCGACGACGCCACCGAGGTCTTCTCGGAACTCGCCGCCGGGGTACCGGACGACCGCGCCTGATCCTCGTCCGTCCGCCGCCTTCCGGGAGGGGACCGGCGCATACTGGCGGTGCGGCACGACCGAGGAGCGGCCACACTAGACCCGTGCAGCAGCACCTCTCCCGCGTCACCACGGCGGACGGCTCCGAGCTCGCCGTCGCCACGGTCGGCGACGGCCGCCCAGTGGTCTACGTCTCCGGGTGGCTGAGCCACCTGCAGCTGGGATGGGAGCTCCCGGAGGAGCGGGCCTTCTCCGAATCCCTCTCGCGCGGCGCCCGGCTGGTGCGCTACGACCGGGCGGGATGCGGGCTGTCCGCTCCGACCGACCGACCGCCGTCGCTGAACTACGAACTGGAGCAGCTGGCGGCCGTTGTCGCCGATCTCGGACCCGAACCGTTCGACCTGATCGGGGCGTCGCTGGGCGCCGCGGTCGCGGTCGCGTGGGCGGCCGCCCATCCCGAAACCGTCCGGCGTCTCGTGCTCTACGGCGGGTGGGCTTCCGGGGCGGAGATCTCGCCGCCCAGCGCGCGCGATCACATCCTGGGCCTGGTCGCGTCGCACTGGGGTCTCGGTTCGGACGTGCTCACCGACCTCTTCGCGCCCGACGCGACGGCGGCCGCACGAGCCGGGTTCGCCCGCTACCAGCGGGCCTCGTCGAGTGCGGAGACCGCGCGGGCGCTGCTCGGGATGAGCTACCGCCTCGACGTCCGTGACCTCCTCCCGCGGGTGGTGGCGCCGACGCTCGTGGTTCACCGGTCGGAGGACCGCGCGGCGCCGGTCGCGCAGGCGCGGGTATTGGCCGACGGCATCGATGGTGCACGCCTGGTGGTGCTTGCGGGGCGGTCGCATCTGCCGTGGGCGGGGGACACGAACGAGCTGGTGTCCGCCATCCGCCGATTCCTCGGCCTCCGGGTCGCGCGTGCCGACGGCAGCGCATTGACCGCTCGGCAGCGGGAGGTCGCCGCGCTGATCGGTGAGGGTCTCACTAACCGCGAGATCGCCGCCCGACTCGGAATCGAGGAGCGCTCTGCGGAGGGGCACGTCGAGCGGATCCGGCTGCGACTCGGGTTCCGTTCCCGCGCCCAGATCGCCGCGTGGTACGCGTCCCAGCGCTAGCGGCCGGCCGCGGCCCGGTCGAAGTGGGGTAGTCCTACGCCTGTCCCCGGTTCGCCTGGCGGGCAGTGTGGAGTCATGACCGAGACCACCACCCGCGACCAGACTGCTGACGGCTTCCCGTTGCATCGCGGACGGGGACGCTTCAACGCGGCGTTCTTCCGCGCGATGGGTCCGTACCTGGAGTCATCGCTGCGCCCACACAAGCAGCGGGTGTTCGCCGGGCTGCCGGCCAGCGTCGTCGAGATCGGGCCGGGCGTCGGGCCGAACCTCCCGTACCTGCCGCCGGGCGCAACCCTCGTGGGCATCGAGCCCAACCGATACATGCACGACCGCCTGCGGGCGGCCGCCGACCGCCGCGGTGTGCGGCTCGATCTCCGCGAGCGGATGGCCGAGCAGACGGGACTGCCCGACCACAGCGCCGACGCGGTGATCTCGTCCCTGGTGCTCTGCTCGGTGACGGATCCGGAGGCGGTCCTCGCCGAGATCCGTCGCATCCTGCGCCCGGGTGGGACGTTCCGCTTCGTGGAGAACGTCGTCGCCCCGGATGGCACGCCGACCCGGGCGTCCCAGCGGATGTTCCGCCGCCCGTGGGCGTGGACATTCGAGGGATGCTCGTGCGAGCGCGACCTGGAGCGGGCCGTCCGTGGTGCCGGCTTCGCGAGCGTGGAGGTCGAGCACTACCGGCTGCACTCGCCGTTCCTCCCGTTCAACACGCAGATCGCGGGAGTGGCGCGGGCCTGAAGCCGAACGCGCGGGTCAGTAGTCCTCGCGGCGGTCCTGCTCGGCCGCGACGACGGGCTCCAGTTCCGCGAGTTCGCTCAGCGCCGAGCGCAGGTGCCGTTCCAGCCACTCCGCCGACACGTCTCCGCCGGCACTAACCGCGTCGAGCTGCCGGAGGCGTTCCTCCGCCGAACCGTGAAGGTCGTCCATGATGTCCACTCCCTCCCCGACGGCCCCGACCGGGTCGCCTGTCTTGAGGCTAACGTCCGCGACGGCCGATGGCCATGGCCGGCATGCTCAGCCGCGTGATGAGGCCGTCGCTTCGCCGCGGAGGATCGAGGTCATCTTCTTGCCGCGGGCCACCTCGTCGACGAGCTTGTCCATGTAGCGGATCTTCTGCAGGAGGGGGTCGTCGATCTCCTCCACCCGGACGCCGCAGATCATCCCGGTGATCAGTGAGGCGTTCGGGTTCAGCCGGGGCGCCGCCGCGAAGAAACCGGTCAGGTCCACGCCGTCCGCGACCGCGGCCTCCAGGCCGTCCTGGTCGTAGCCGGTGAGCCAGCGCAGGACCGTGTCGAGGTCGTCCGTGCTCTGGCCCTTCCGCTCCACCTTCGCGACGTACAGCGGGTAGATGCGCGCGAAGGGCATGGCGGCGAGTCGGTTGTCTGCCATGCCGTCCAGGGTAACGCCGGAGGGCGCGACCGTGCCTACCCGCGCGGGTCCGTCGGGCGGGAACGCTTGAGGTAGTCGCGGGAGCGGGCCACCTGCTGGTCGAGCGCGTCGACCGTCTTGGCCATGCTCGCGATCGCACCGGTGCGGTAGGTGTCGATGCTGTCCATCGTCGCGAACACGTTGTCGAACGCGCGCTGCAGCACCTCCACATCCACCGCCGACGATGTCTGCTCCTTCTGCACCTGCTCGGTCTGCGTCCGGAGGACCTCGCCCGTGCGCCCGATCAGAGCGTTGGTGCTCTGGTGGAGGGCGCCCAGCTGGTCGATGACGAGGCGCTGGTTCTCGAGGGCCTGCGCGACGACGACGGCGGTCCGCAGGGCGGACACCGTGGTCGTCTTGGCGCGTTCGACGCCCTTGATGAGCTCGACGTTGTTCTTCTTGATCACGTCGAGCGCGAGGTACGCCTGCACCGAGACGGCGATCTGCGCCGTCAGATCCTGGCGGCGCTGTCGGATCGGGAACAGCGCCTCCTTCTCGAGCACGGTGGCGCGCTCCGGATCGGTCATCCGCAGGTCGGCTGCGGCCTCCACGGTCGCGCGGTCGAGGGCGGCCGTGAGGACGACGTACTCGTTCAGGCGTTCCGTCGTCTTCCAGAGCGAGGCACGCTCCTTCTCGATCTCGATGTTGTCGCTCGCCAGCCACTCCTGACCGTGGTCGAGCGCTGAGACGATGCCGTCGAGCTGCTTCTGCGCGGACTCGAACCGCTGCACGTACTGCCGCAACCGCCGTCCGCCGGGAACGCGGGAGAGCATCCGGTTGCGGCCGGTGAGGTGCTGCGGGTCGAAGTCGCTGACTGTCGCCCGCAGATCCTGGAGCGTGCGGATCACGCCGTACTGCGGGTCGGTGCGCACACCCTTCCCGCGCGCGGCGGCGAGGGAGGCGGCCGGCCGGTTCAGCAGCTGGCGCGAGGCGTCACTGGATGCGCGCATCTCCGTGTCGCCGAGGTGGGAGAAGCCGGTGATCTTGCGTGTGAACGCGTCGGTGCCGGGCTCGGCGGCGGCCAGTTCGCGGATGAAAGCCCGGGCACGTGTCTCGAGCTCCGCCTCGCGCTCGGGAGTGACGGCGACCATGGCGACCGCCTGGTCCTCCGGCAACTCGGGCACGGCCTCCGGGGGCCGCAGGTCTTCTTCCGTCGCGTTCATGAACTGTCCTCCCACCGACAACAGACTGTGGAGGACACGATATATCGCGATTGGCTTCGTGGGGAGAGAGTCGCAGGGAACGTTCAGGACACGAACGTCGGTGCCGGAATGGTGGCGCGACGCGTAGCGTTCGTGTCAGAGCGATCGCATGAAGGAGCCCACGATGACGGACACGCAGCAGAGCGGCACAACGGAGCGGGAGTTCTACGCGGATGTGGCAGCCGAATTCCTGCAGCACTACCAGCGCGGTCCTCGGTTCGTCGCGGTGACCGGCGTGCCGGACGCCGACCCGGCCCGGGTGGCCGAACACTTCGCGGCGGCCCTGCGCGACGCGGGCCAGGAAGCGGAGCGGGCGAGCGCCGGGTCCGACGGAGGTGCGGACGCCTTCCGGGACGAGGTCGTTGCGCCGTTCCGCTCGCGGGATGCGGTACTCGTCGTCGACGGCGAGGGGCTGCTGACGCCGGCGTTCCGCGGTTTCTGGAACTTCTCACTGTGGGTCGAGCACGACCCGGAGCGGAGCCCCGACTGGTCGTTCGTGACGACCGGTCAGAAGGACCCGCTCGGCGCGCCGCGCGAGGTGGCGTCCGTCCTGCTGGACGACACCGACCCCGAGCGGCCGCGCCGGCTGTGGGCCGACTCCTGCTGAGGAGCCTGCCCGGCTCCCGCTAGGCGCGGGGACGGTCGAACCGGGCGCCTTCCGGCTTCGACGGCAGGAGCACCAGGACGAGGACGATGATGCCGCCGACGAGCGGGATGAGGCCGAGGAAGAAGAACGGCCCGGCCAGGTTCACGTCGTGCAGGCGACGCCAGGTCAACGCCAGGTGCGGCACGATCGTGCCGAGGCCCCAGACGATGATCAGCAGCGCCGGCAGCCAGAACAGCGGACCGGGGGTCGAGGTGCCGTCGTCGTTCACGGTCGCGCCGGCGGTCCCGAGTGTGAGCGCCAGGACCTCGAGGACGACGGCGACGATGATGGTGACCAGGTACCACCACCAGTACTCGCTGCGGCTGGCACGCCCGGTGAAGTCCGCGTACTTCTTGAAGAAGCGCTGGACGGCCTGGGGGAGGGACGCGCCGTAGAGCGGAGCCCAGAGCGGGGTCTCGCCCGCAGGGGCTGCGGGAGGGGCGGTCGGGTACTGCGGAGACGTCACGAGGAGTCCTTTCCAAGACACGTGTTTTGGTGAGGTGGAGCGGGCACAGTCAACCGCATGTGAGCCGCCTGTGCGTCTTTCGTGACGCGGCGTGTCCTCCACCGCCCCGGACGGGGGTGGAGCGGGCGGCCAGACCGGGGGATATATCCTCCGTTGCGTCCGACCTCGGCTCACCCCAGAGAGTCGAGCTCCTCGTGCACGAAGCGGGCGAACTGCTCGGCGGCGGCCGACTGCGATCGGGCGCGGTTGCGGGCGAGGCCGATGACGCGCGTCGCCTCGTCGCGCAGCGGCACGGCAACGATCCCGGGCTCCGCCGGGGTGTCCGGGATGAGCGCGACGCCGACGCCGTCGCGGACCAGGCCGCGCAGGGTGGAGAGCTCGGTGACCTCGATGACCGGGCTCATCACCACGCCGTGCGCGGCGAAGTAAGCGTCCGCGATGTGGCGCAGCCCCGAGCCGGTGCGCAGGGCGACGAGGTCGTACGTTTCGAGGTCGGGCACGGTCACGGCGTCCCGTCCGGCGAGTGGATGCGTCTCCGGCACACCGAGCACGAGGCGCTCAGCGGTGAGCGGCTTCCACTCGATCTCGGGATCGCGGGGGTCGGGGCTCAGGAAGGCGAGGTCGGCCGAGCCGTCGCGGAGCGCATCCAGCACAGTGTCCGCTGTGCCTCCGCGCAGCACGAAGCGGATGTCGGGGAACAGACTGCGGTATTCGCTGATGACGCGCGGGATCAGCCAACCGCCGAACGACGACACGTACGCGAGCGAGACGGTGCCGCCGGACGGATCGCGCAGGGCCTCGATGCGCGCCCGCGCATCCTCCAGCTCCGACTCGGCGCGGACCGCGTGCGCGAGCAGGATCTCCCCGTACTGATTGAGCTCCAAATGCCCGCGACGGCGGTCGAAGAGCTCGACGCCCATCTCCTGCTCGAGCTTCGCGAGCGAGCGGGTGAGCGTCGACTGCGAGACGCCGAGGGTCTCGGCGGCGAGGGCGGGGTGGCCCTCAGCGGCCAGGGCCCGGAAGTGGGCGATCTCGTCGATCCGCATGGTTCTCATCATGGCGCATCCACAGCCTCCCCCGGTCGGTGCTCAAATGAGCGGTCTACCCCCTAACGAGTTTTCTGTACGTTCACACACGGGCAACAGTCCCGTTCAACGGCTTCCCTACGTTGACGACCGACTCATCCACACACCTCACCGACCGAGGAGAACAATGTCACGCAGTTTCGGCAGGCTGGCACGCGCTGCGGCCGCCGCGATCGCAGGAGCCGGCCTCGTGGCCGGCGCCCTCGTCGCGACCCCCGCGCTCGCCAGCACGGACGGCAGCGGTGTCGTCATCAATGAGGCCTACCTCTCCGGCGGCAGCGCCGGTGCGGCCTTCACGAACAAGTTCGTGGAGCTCTACAACCCGGGCGACGGCGCCGTCAGCCTGAGCGGATGGAGTCTCCAGTACCGTCCCGCTACCGGCACGGGCGCGTCGTCGGGCGTCGTACCGCTCACGGGATCCATCCCGGGCAAGGGCCTCTACCTCGTCGGCGGCGGCTCCAACGGCTCCAACGGCCAGGCTCTGCCGACGCCGGATGTGGCGAGCAACGCCCTCAACCCGAGCGGAACCACCGGCACGCTGATCCTGGCCAAGTCCGCTTCGGCACTCACGCTTCCGACCGGTTCGGTCACCGGTGACCCGAATGTCGCCGACCTGCTCGGCTACGGCACCTCCAACACGTTCGAGAAGGCGAAGGCCACGGCGCCGTCCGCCAACACCGACGTCAAGTCGCTGGTGCGCACGAACGCCGCCGACTCGGACGACAACAGCGCCGACTTCACGCTCAGCGCGACCATCACCCCGCAGAACGCCGCCTCGACTCCCGGCGACCCGGGCACGGGCGACCCCGGCACCGGCGACCCCGGCACACCCGCGGACACCACGCCGATCGCCGAGATCCAGGGTACCGGGGACGCCAGCCCGAAGGCGGGCACGACGGTCGCCACCACCGGTGTGGTCACGGCGCAGTACGCCACCGGCGGCTTCAACGGCTTCTACCTGCAGACCCCCGGGACCGGCGGCGCGGTCGACCTCGCGACCCACACGGCATCCGACGCCGTCTTCGTCTTCGGCTCGTCGTTCGCCGGCGCGGTCGCCGCGGGCGATTATGTCAAGGTCACCGGCGCCGTGAGCGAGTTCAACGGCTTGACCGAAATCACGGCGACGGGAGTGACCAAGCTCGACGCCTCCACGGTCACGGCTCCGGTTCCCGCGACGGTCGGCCTGCCCGCAACGGCTGCCCAGCGCGAGAGCCTCGAAGGGATGCTGATCGCACCGCAGGGCGCGTTCACCGTCACCGACGTGTACTCCGCCAACCAGTACGGCGAGATCGGCCTGGCCGCGGGCGACAAGACACTCGTGCAGCCGACGGAGGCCGCGCGCCCGGGTTCGCCCGAGTACGCCGCGGTCGTCGCCGACAACGCCGCACGAGCGGTCACGCTCGATGACGGAGCGTCGACGAACTTCCTCAGCGCGGCCAACAAGGCCAAGCCGTTGCCGTACGTCTCGCTCGACAACCCGGTCCGGGTCGGCGAGCCGGTCGCGTTCACCAGGCCGGTCATCCTCGACTACCGCAACAACGCCTGGAAGTTCCAGCCGACCGCCGAGCTGACCCCGGCCAACGCGGCGGCGGTCCAGCCGGTGTCGTTCACGAACACGCGGACGGCGGCCCCGGAGAACGTGGGCGGCGACCTCCGCCTGGCGACCTTCAACGTGCTGAACTACTTCACCACCACGGGCGACCAGCTCAGCGGCTGCACTTTCTACACCGACCGCGACGGCAACCCGATCACGGTGAACAGTGGATGCGACGCCCGCGGCGCCGCGGACGCTGCGAACCTCAAGCGCCAGCAGGACAAGATCGTCGCGGCGATCAACGGCCTCACCGCCGATGTCGTCTCGCTGGAGGAGATCGAGAACTCGGCCCGCTTCGGCGAGGACCGCGACTCCGCGCTCGCCACGCTGGTCGGTGCTCTGAACGCGGCCGCAGGCTCGGAGGTGTGGGCGTACGTGAAGTCGCCGTCGCAACTCCCCGCGACGGAGGACGTCATCCGCACCGCCTTCATCTACAAGAAGGCGAACGCGGTCCCGGTCGGCGATGCGAAGATCCTCGACGACCCGGCGTTCTCGAACGCACGCCAGCCGCTCGCCCAGGCCTTCAAGAAGGTCGGCGAGAAGGACTCGCAGGCGTTCCTCGCGATCGTGAACCACTTCAAGTCGAAGGGTTCCGGCGCGGGTGAAGACGCGGATCAGGGCGACGGTCAGGGCGCGTCCAACGCCTCGCGCGTCAAGCAGGCGAAGGCGCTGGTCGCGTTCGCGGACGAGCGGAAGGCCGCGCTGAAGACCGACAAGGTGCTCCTGATCGGAGACTTCAACGCCTACCTGATGGAGGACCCGATCAAGGTCCTCACCGACGCGGGCTACGTCGACCAGGTCAGCACCCGCACCTCGAAGGCGACCTACTCCTTCGGCGGCACGACCGGTTCGCTCGACCACGTGCTGGCCTCGCCGGCGTTGAACGCGGGCGTAACCGGTGCTGACGTCTGGAACATCAACTCGGGTGAGTCGGTAGCGCTGGAGTACAGCCGCTACAACTACAACGTCACCAACTTCTACGCGGCAGACCCCTACCGGTCCTCCGACCACGACCCGATCGTGGTGGGCCTCGGCCTCGTCCCGAAGCCGGTGACGCTGAACCTGATGAACATCAACGACTTCCACGGCCGGATCGACGCCAACACCGTGAAGTTCGCCGGCACGATCGAGAAGCTGCGCGCGGAGGGCGGCGAGGCGAACTCGCTGTTCCTCTCGAGCGGCGACAACATCGGAGCCTCCCTGTTCGCCTCGGCGAGCGCGGGCGACATCCCGACGCTCGACGTGCTCAACGCCCTGAACCTCAAGACGAGCGCCGTCGGCAACCACGAGTTCGACAAGGGCTACGCGGACCTCACCGGTCGGGTGAAGGATGCGGCCGACTTCTCGTACCTGGGCGCGAACGTCTACGAGAAGGGCACCAAGACCCCGGCTCTGCCGGAGTACGCCCTGTTCGACGTGGACGGCCTGAAGGTCGGCGTCATCGGCGCCGTCACGCAGGAGACCCCGACCCTGGTGTCACCCGGCGGTGTGTCGACGCTCGACTTCGGCGACCCGGTGGATGCGGTCAACCGCGTCGCCGGTGAGCTGACGGACGGCGACGCTGCCAACGGCGAGGCCGACGTGCTCGTCGCCGAGTACCACGAGGGAGCCGGCTTCGGCACGCCCGACGGCGCGACGCTCGACCAGGAGATCGCGGCGGGCGGCGCGTTCGCGGACATCGTCACCAAGACGAGCGCGAAGGTCGCGGCGATCTTCACCGGCCACACCCACAAGGTCTACGCGTGGGATGCCCCGGTGCCGGGAGTCGACGGCAAGACCCGTCCGGTGGTGCAGACCGGCAGCTACGGCGAGAACATCGGTCAGGTGACGCTGACGGTGAACCCGGAGACCGACACGGTCACCGCGTACACCGCCCGCAATGTCGCGCGGACGACCGACGCCGACGCCGCCCTCGTCGCCGCGTACCCGCGGGTCGCAGCGGTCAAGACGATCGTCGACAAGGCGCTCGCCGACGCGGCCGTGATCGGCAACCAGAAGGTCGGCTCGGTGACGAAGGACATCACCACCGCCTACCTGGGCGGCGCGCGTGATGACCGGATGAGCGAATCCACTCTGGGCAACCTGGTCGCCGACTCGCTGCTGTCGTCCCTCTCCTCGCAGGAGCTGGGCGGCGCAGAGATCGGCGTGGTCAACCCGGGCGGGCTCCGCGCGGACCTGCTCTACGGCACCGACGGATCCGTCACCTACGCCCAGGCCAACGCGGTGCTGCCGTTCGTGAACAACCTGTGGACCACGTCCCTCACCGGGGCGCAGTTCAAGCAGGCGCTCGAACAGCAGTGGCAGCGGGACGCGGCCGGCAACGTGCCCAGCCGCGCGTTCCTCAACCTGGGACTGTCGAAGAACGTCAGCTACACCTACGACGCGACCAGGCCCGAGGGCGACCGCATCACGAGCATCCTCGTGAACGGTGCACCGATCGATCCGTCGAAGTCGTACCGGATCGGGACGTTCTCGTTCCTCGCTCAGGGCGGAGACAACTTCCGGGCCTTCGCTGCCGGGACGAACACGAAGGACTCGGGCCTGATCGACCGGGACGCGTGGATCAGCTACATCCAAAAGAACAGCCCATTGTCGCCCAGCTTCGAGAAGCGCGGCGTCGGGGTGAGCGGCGTGCCGTCCGGGACGTTGCAGCGCGGGCAGCAGCTCACCCTCCAGGTGTCCAAGCTGAACCTCACCTCGCTCGGCAGCCCCGCGAACACGAAGCTCGACCTCTCCTGGAACGGCTCGGCGCCGCTCGGCAGCGTCCCGGTGGATGCCGCAGGCAACGCCACTGTGACGTTCACGGTGCCCGCGACAGCGGCCGGCGCGAGCACGCTCGTGCTGACGGCGCCCGACTCGGGCACCACGGTCCGAGTCCCGCTCACCGTCGCCGATGCGCCGTCGAACCCGAAGCCGGGTACCGACCCGAGGGCCGCCAAGGAGTCGGCGCTCACCAAGGCGCTCGAGGACAGGGTGACCGTCGACAAGGACACCTACCGTCCGGGCGACCCCATCCGCATCACCGTTGGCGCTGCACACGCCGGCGAGTGGGTGTCGGTCTGGCTGTACTCGAAGCCGCAGAACATCAGCGGCGGCTGGGTGCAGGTTCCGGCGGACGGCGTCGTCAAGCTGACGCTCCCGAAGGACGCGGGCAACGGCCAGCACAAGCTGTCCGTGCAGAACGCGTCGAACGGGGTGGTCGGCTGGACCACGCTGAAAGTGAAGGCGGACAAGCCGCACACCGGCATCCCGGTCATCGACTGGCTGCTCGACCTGCTGGACCGCATCTTCGGCTGGTTCTGATGTAGCCGCCGAGCACAGGGAAAATGTCGTCGATCGTCCCGGTCGGCGACATTTTTCCTGTGCTCGCGGGCGGCCGGTCAGACTTCGAAGTAGAGGTGGGTGTGCAGGTGGCAGCCGGGGTTGAAGGCGGCGCCGCAGCGGGTGCAGGAGTCGGTGGCCAGGTAGTCGGCGATCGTCAGCTCGCCGCCGCACACCCCGCACAGCACGGCTTTTTGGCCGCGACGGCTCAGCGGCCACACCTGCGCCGGATGTCCGGCCGTCTCGGCGTGGCACTGGTGGCAGGGGTAGTACTCGCCGCAGCAGGCGAACCGGATCGCGACGACATCCAGCGCTGAGTGATAGTGGATGCAGCGGGTCTCGTCATCGACGACCGGCCCGAGCACGCGCGGCGCCGCGGTCACCGCACACCCCGGGCGGACAGCGCCTCGCCGAGCTGGTCGGCGTGCTTGAGGGACAGGATGAGGAACGGCACTGCGAAGAAGCGTATCCCGGGCCGCACTCCGCGCGCCCGCTGCGCTTCGCGCACCTCGGAGCCGAGCCGAGCGAGCACGGGGACCGTCGTCAGCGTCACCGTCAGGAGGACGGCAGCGCGCTCCGAGTCGAAACCCACCCGGTCCAGCGGACGCAGCCCGCGTTCGACTGCGTCGAGGAGGTCGGTCACGCGCGTCGTGAGGGCGAGCAGCCCGGCGAGGAGCACGGCGGCGGTCACGCGGGCGGTGTTCGCGACCGCCTCCTCCGGGCCGAGGAACACCAACTGCGCCGCCAGGGTGATGACGATCAGCCAGCGGAGCGCCACAGTCTGCCGCGCGAGCACGCGCATCCCGAGCATCCCATCGCCCAGCCCGGCGGCGGCATAGACGACCACGGTCGCGCCGAGGGCGACGCCGGCGGCCCACCACTGCGACGGCAGCAGGGACACGGCAAGCACGAGTACCAGCAGCAGGATGAGCTTGGGTCCGGCCGGCATCCGGTGCAGGATGCCGCTGCCCGGCCGGTACAGGCTCAGCACGGCGCCCCCCTCAGCACGCCAGCGCCGCCTCGTAGTCGGTGATGACCGCGGAGGGATGGCCGACCGCCTCCACCCGTCCGCCTGCGAACAGCACGGCCGCGTCGCAGCGCGCCGCGAGAGCGAGGTCGTGCGTCACCAGGACCAGGCGGTGCCCGGTGTCGTCCAGCAGGTGGGCCGCCACCAGGCGACCGTTGCGCGCATCCAGGTAGGTGGTCGGCTCGTCGGCCACGACCAGGTCGGGTTGCCGGACGAACGCTCCGGCCAGCGCGAGCAACTGCTTCTGGCCGCCCGACAGGTCGTGCGCCGACCGGTCGCGCAGCGCGGTGAGCCCGAACCGTTCGAGCGTCTCGGCCACCCGTCGCCGTGATTCGTCGCGAGGAAGCCGCTCGGGGCGCAGCGAGAAGGCGACGTCCTCTTCGACGGTCGGCATCACGATCTGCGCATCCGGGTTGCTGAAGACGACGGCGACCCGTCGCCGAAGTTCGGCGGCCTGGCGCACCGGATCCAGGCCCAGGATGCGGGTCTCGCCGACGGTCGGCGGCACGAGCCCCGCGATCACTCGGGCGAACGTGGACTTGCCCGAGCCGTTCTCGCCGACGACGGCGATCGTCCGCGCGTCGAGAGCCAGGTCCACGTCGCTCAGCGCGTCGACGTCGCCGAGGCGGACACCGACGCCGTCCAGGCGGATCACGGGATCGGTCACGGGACGCGCGGCTCGGCCGGTTCGGGCGTTGCGCTCGCCGCGGCCTCCTCCGCGTGGGGCGTGGTGGTCCAGCTGCGGCGGAAGGCTCGCGGATAGGCCCGCACCAGCGTCATGACCACGGCCGTCGCGATGACCGCCTTCACCAGGTCGCCGGGCACGAAGACGAGGCTCATCGCGGCGGTCGCATCCAGCGGCAGTCGGGTGACGAGCGCCTGCACCGGCACCCCGAAGGCGTAGACGACCAGGATTCCGCCCACCACCATCCCGAGGAACGTGCGCCACCACACCGGCTTCCGCCGCCCGGCGTGCACGATGATGCCGATGACGAACGCGCCGACGATCCACCCGAACAGGTAGCCGGCCGACGGCCCCACGAACGCGCCGATGCCGCCGTGGCCGCCGGAGAGGAGCGGGAGTCCCACGGCCACGAGGGCGAGGAGCACCGCCATCGACAGCGCCCCGAGCCAGGGACCGAGGATGGCCCCGGCGAGCATCACACCGAGTGTCTGCGCCGTGATGGGCACCGATCCGAAGACGCTGAGCCCGCCGGGAAGGCCGAGGACGGCAACGATCGCCGCGAAGACGGCGACGCGGGCGAGGTCGGTGGCATCGAGCCGCCGACGAGCGCCGGGGGCGGGAGAAGGGGTGAGAGTCACGGGCGTATTCCTTACCTGAACAGTGTTCACCTGAACGGTGTTCACTATACTGATGAGGTGGCAGGGAATGAAACCGGGCGCCGGCACTCACGCGACGATGTGGCGGAGGCGGCTCTGCGCATCCTGGACGACCTCGGACTGCCCGACCTCACGATGCGGCGGCTGGCCGGAGCGCTCGACGTGCAGGCCAGCGCCCTGTACTGGCACTTCCCGAACAAGCAGACCCTGCTGGCCGAACTCGCCGACCGCATCGTCGCCACCCGACGGGCTCCCGAGCCGTCGGACGACGTCCGGTGGCAGGATGCGGTCCGCGCGGAAGCGGGCGCGCTCCGCGACGCGCTGCTGTCGTACCGCGACGGCGCCGAGGTCGTGTCGAGCACCTTGGCACTCGGGCTCGGCTCGCCCGAGACGCTCGATCGGCTTGCGCGGGCGGTCGCACGCGGCGGCTTCGACGCCGAGACCTCGCGCCGTGCGGCGACGGCGCTGCTGCACTTCGTACTCGGGCACGTGTCGCACGAGCAGCAGCGCATCCAGTACGACTCGCTGGGGGTCCTGGCGAACGAGCCCGCGTCGCCGCTGGACGAGGACGACCCGGCGGCCGCCTTCGCGTTCGGGGTCGGCCTGCTCGTGGGCGGCCTGGAGCTCAGTCGCTCCCGAAGGTGACCTTCCAGCCGCCCACCACGTGGACGGCCAGGTTGAACAGGGCGGCGAAGATCGCCCCGAGGGCGGACACCACGATCACCTCGAGCAGGGCGACGACGAGCGTGAAGGTCATCACGTTCTGGAACGTCAGTCCGGCCACCAGGTTGGCGCCCTGGGCACCGGCGATGTCTTCCAGGAAGGTGGTGGCGGAGCCCACGACGCCCAGCCGGTCCATCGCCGACCAGACCAGGAGGCTGATCACCACGGTGATCGCGGCCACGATGATGCTCAGCAGGAAGGACATCTTCAGCGCCGACCAGAAGTCGATGTAGACCAGGCGCATGGTCGCGCGCTTCTTCTGAGCCTTGCCCCGTGACGGCATGCCGTTCCTCCCCCGTACCGCTTCCACCGTCGCCGGCGTTTCCCCGTCGGGCAAGTCTACGGGACGTGCTCCTCGCTTCCGGGACAGCCACGGGAGCGACGATGACCTGCTTCATACCGATCGTCCGGTTCTGCCGTAGAATGCTTGGGTGTCCGGCGCGGTCGCAGCGGATTGGGGGGCGCTGCGGCTGGGTCGGATGCACCCGTGCGGCCGGCTCAGCGGATGGAATCCGGAAGGGTCCGCAGCCGATCCAGGTGGTCAGCGGGCACGATCCCCGGGAGCAGCACGATCCACAGTTCCCGCACCCGCTGCAGCAGATCGGCGCGGCGGGAGAAGGTCTCCGACACCAGTTGAACACCGGTATACGACGCGACCACGACGCTGGCCAGCATCGCCGGGTCGACGTCCGGGCGGAGATCGCCCTCGCCGACCGCACGGCGGAACAGCGACTCGGCGGTCTGCAGCCAATCGAGGTACGGATCCCTCACCGGCTCATCCAGGTAAGCGACATCCGTTGTCAGCCGGATGCCCGCCTGCACGATCGGGTCGGTCAGCAGTTGGTGGGCGAGGAGGCCGCTCAGCAGCACCATCGACTCCAGCCCCGGGCGACCCTCGTCGAGCACCTCGGCCGACGCCGCCATCGTGCGCCTGTGCTGCTCGGCGATGACCGCTCGGGCCAGCGCATCCTTGGACGGGAAGTGGAAGTACAGCGCGCCCTTCGTGACGCCGGACGCTTCGGCGATGTCGGCGATGGACGCGAGACCGTAGCCGCGCCGACCGAAGACGGCGGCCGCTCCGCCGACGATCGTGTCGCGCGTGACCTGCGCCCTCACCTGCATCACCATGATGGGCTCACGTTAACGCACAGTTCCTTTCCGCAGGATGGATGATTCGCGCACGGGGCGTAGCGTTAGCCCTGAATCCACGAGAACGTGATCGAGGGGAGACCTCCATGCCCACCGTCGCCGACACCATCGTCGAGATCCTGGAGGACGCCGGGGTGAGCCGGGTGTACGGCATCCCGGGCGACTCCCTGAACGGCTTCACCGACGCGATCCGCCGCAGCGACGGGATGACGTGGGAGCACGTCCGCCACGAGGAGACCGCCGCGTTCGCAGCCTCGGCGGACGCGGCGCTCACCGGCGAGCTGGCCGTCTGCGCAGGCAGTTGCGGCCCGGGCAACACGCACCTCATCAACGGTCTCTACGACGCCAATCGCAGCCGTGTGCCGGTGCTCGCGATCGCGGCGCAGATCCCCAGCGCCGAGATCGGCAGCGGGTACTTCCAGGAGACCCACCCGCAGGACGTCTTCCGCGAGGCCAGTGTCTACACCGAACTGGTCAGCCAGGCGGATCAGATGCCGCGCATCCTCGAGATCGCCATGCGGACCGCCGTCGAGCGGCGTGGAGTCGCGGTGATCGTGGTGCCGGGCGAGATCTTCCTCGCGGACAGCGTCGGGCGCCGCAAGTCCGCCCCGATCGCCTTCTCGCCGCGCGTGACCCGGCCCGCCGATCCCGAGCTCCGGCGCGCCGCCGACATGCTCAACGATGCCCGCAAGGTCACCATCCTCTCGGGAGCGGGTGCCGAGGGCGCGCATGCGGAGCTGGTCGCCCTCGCTGCCGCGCTGAAGGCGCCGATCGTGCACGCGATGCGCGGCAAAGAGTTCATCGAGTACGACAACCCGTACGACGTGGGCATGACCGGACTGCTCGGCTTCTCGTCGGGCTACCGGGCGATGGAGTCGTGCGACGCCCTGCTCATGCTGGGCACCGACTTCCCGTACCAGCAGTTCTTCCCGTCCAAGGCGAAGATCATCCAGGTCGACATCCGCGGTGAGAACCTCGGGCGGCGCGTCCCGCTCGATCTCGGCCTGGTGGGGAGCGTGAAGGACACGGCTGAGGCGCTGCTCCCGCTGCTGAAGGAGCGCACCGACACCAAGCATCTCGACTCGTCGCTCGCCCACTATGCGAAGGCGCGGAAGAGCCTCGATGACCTCGCCGTCAACGACCGCAACCGCACGCCCATCCACCCGCAGTACGTCGCCCGGCTGGTCAGCGAGCTCGCCTCTGAGGACGCGGTGTTCACCCCCGACGTCGGCTCGCCGGTGGTGTGGGCGGCGCGCTACGTGCGTATGAACGGCCGGCGCAGGCTGATCGGCTCGTTCACCCACGGGAGCATGGCCAACGCGCTCCCGCAGGCGATCGGCGCGCAAACCGCGTTCCCGGGCCGGCAGGTGATCGCGCTCGCCGGGGATGGCGGTCTCGCGATGCTGATGGGCGAGCTGCTGACACTGCGGCAGAACAGGCTGCCGGTCAAGATCGTCGTCTTCAACAACTCCTCGCTCAACTTCGTCGAAGTCGAGATGAAAGCGGCCGGGTTCGTCAACTACGGCACGGGACTGGAGAACCCCGACTTCGCGGCGGTGGCTCGGGCGATCGGGCTGCACGGGCAGCGCGTTGAGGAGCCGGACGAGCTGGAGGGGGCGCTCCGGGAGGCGTTCGCTCACGACGGGCCCGCCCTGGTGGATGTGGTCACCGCGCGTCAGGAGCTCAGCATCCCACCCGCGATCACCGCGAAGCAGGTCGGCGGCTTCACGCTCTACGCGCTGCGCACGATCATGAACGGCCGCGGCGACGAACTCATCGACCTCGCCGACACGAACGTGTTCCGCCGCCTCTTCGACTAGCCGTCCTGTCCCGTCCCGCAGCTCGGCGGCTAGTTGATGCAGACCTGGGTGCTGTAGTTGGTGGCCGGGCCGGACGGGGTGGCGGACGGGGCCGGAGCGGCGGGCGCGGCGGGACCCGCAGCCGACGGGGCGGCCGGCATGATGCCGTCGTCGCCGAGGACGACGGTCACAGTGCTCACCGAGTCCGTCTGCTGGACGGCGGCGCCGGGCAGGTAGGCGGCGACCGCCTTGGCCTGCGCCTCCTGGCCCGACTTGTACTGGATCACCGTCGTCGCGCGGGTGTCCGCGTCGCCGGGAGTGCCCGTCTTGAAGCCGGCGGCCGCGAGCGTCTGCGATGCCGTCGTGGCCGCGCCGTTCGCGCTGCCGCCGTTCAGCACGGTCACTGTCGTCTCGGCGGGCGTGGCCGCCTTCGCGTTCTCGTACGCCGTCGGCGTGCCCATCAGGCTCTGGATGAACGCCGGCATCGCCGCCGTATCGACCTCGACGATCGAGAGGTCGTTCCCATCCACCGTGATGGTCGGTGTTCCCGAGATGGGGATGGTCGCCGACTGGATCTTGCCGCCGGTGAGCCCCTGCAGCTGCGCTCCGAGCTGCAAGAAGTTGAGACCGGGGTCCGTCTCGAGCGAGCCGCTCACCGCATCCAGCACCTGCGTCAGCTTGCCCGGGTTGAGCAGAGTGCCGGCGGAGAGGAACTTGTGCGCCTCCACCGAGAGGAAGTACTGCTGACGCACCACGCGGTCGAGGTCGCCGCGCGGAAGTCCGTGCCGCTGGCGCACGAACGACAGTGCCTGCTGGGCGTTGAGAGTGGAGACCCCCGCCGGGAAGTTCGCGCCCGAATACGGGTCGTCGACCGCGTTGTTCAGGCACACCTGCACCGGGCCGAGCGCCTGCGCGATCGTGTAGAAGCCGAGCAGGGAGACCCGCACGTAGTGGTCGATGCTCAAGCCGGTCAGGTTCTGGACCGTCTGGATGAGGAGCTTGGCGCCGCTGGTCGGGTCGCTTCCTCCGCCGCCCAGGGAGAACGCCGAGTTGAGCTTGTTCATGCCGTGACCCGGGACGTCCACCCACGAGTCACGGGGCAGGGAGATGAGCGTCGCCGACTTCCCGTTGGCCGGGATGTGCAGCACCATCATCGTGTCGGTGTTCGTGCCGCCGCCGTCGTCGGTCGTACTCAGCTGGTCCAGCTGGGCCTGGGTCGCGCCGTCCGGGCGGTGGTCGTCGCCGACCAGCAGGATGTTCTGGTCGGTGCCGTCGACGTCGGAACCCGACTTCGAGATCACGTCGACGTGCTTCACGCCGCCGACGAAACGGAAGTAGCTGTACGCGGCGTACCCGCCGACCACGATCAGGATGATGGCGAGGGCGGCGGCGGTCCAGGCGACGATCCTCTTGGTGCGGCGGCGCTTGCGCGGGGGTGTGCCGCCGGGGGTGGGGCCGGTGCCGTCGCCACCGCCGCTGCCAGCTCCGCCGTTGCCGCGTCCGCCGTTGCCGCGTCCGCCGTCGTCGCGCCCGTTGCCCCCGGCACGGCGTCCGGCGCCGTCCCCGCCGAGTCCCGGCGCGTCCCCGCCCATCCCGAACGGGTCGAACGGCGCGGGGGCGCCGCCGGTGGGCACGCCGGACGCCGGGCGGGTGGCGCGCACCGGCCGACGCGGGTCGGCCGACGGCGCGCGTCCGAGGACCTCCGTCGCGGGCGGCTGCTGGTCGCTGCCGTCAGCGTCGGATCCTGAGGCGGGGAAATTCGGGCGTCGCACACCGAAACGCTAGGGCGAAGCGCCTTGGAACCGCCTGGTTTCCCGCGGTGTTCCCGACGAATGGCCAGCGAATCCGCCACGGTCTCCCAGCGAACCGGTGCCTCAGAGCCGTGCGAGCCTTCGAGAACCCTCAGCCGTCGCCGTCGATGCAGCCGTCGCTGTCAACTCACTCGTCGCCGTCGGCTCTCTCCTCGTCGTCGTCGGGCGGCGCGCAGTCCTCCGCGACGATGGCCGTGTTCATGCTTCTTGAGATGCCCAGCAGATGCTCCTGCTGCTCGGGTGACAGGGCGTCGAACAGGATGCGGCGGATCGTCGCCGAGTGCTTCGGCAGGGCGCGCACCACCACCCTGCGGCCCTCACCGGTCAGGTGGATCCAGGTGGCCCGGCGATCCTCGGCGCACTCCTGCCGCTCGACGAACCCGCGAGCAGCCATGCGCGTCACCTGGTGCGAGACCCGGCTCTTCTCCCAGCCCGTCGCATCCACCAGGTCGCGAACGCGCAGCCGCCTCCCGGGCGAACGGGTGAGCGTCATCAGCACTTCGAGTTCGGAGATCGAGATGCCGTCGTCGTGCTGCAATTGAGCGTCGAGCGTCCGGTCGAAGCCGCGGCGCATGAGATGGAACGCCTGGAACAGCTCCAGCTCGTCTTCCGTCAGCTTTCGCGGATCGGGACGCGTGCGCACGGTGGCCATACTTCATCCTGACACGCTGTGGGCGGCCCACACGAGCTCGCGGTCAGTGGACCAGCGCTTCGAGGAAGACGACGAGCACACCGAGGGCGACGATGACCAGTAGTGCGGCCAGCTGGCGCCACCCGGACAGTCCGGTCCTGGCGACGGCGATGCGGGCGATGACGGCCAGGGAGACGATGAGCGCGACGATCGCGATGGTCATTCCCGTGCGGTCGGGGATGACGTCGAAGACCGCGAGCCCGACGGAGATGAGCGGCACGACGAGGACCCCGAGTGCGCGGGAGGAGACGGCCAGCATGTGCCCGAACTCGTTCGCCGCCGGGAGGGTGCTGTGCACGATCATGTGCGAGACCAGGTCGGACGCCAGGCCGGCCAGCAGGACGCCGACGACGGAGATCACCAGCGTCCACAGCACGGTGGGGGAGTCGAGCTCGCCGTGGCCGTTCATCGCCATCAGGATGGCGAGTGCCGTGAAGGTGACGTAGATCCGCTCGCGCAGGCGATCACCGGCTTGGCGGCGTTGCTCCTCCGTCGCGTCGGCGGGGAGGTGGATGTCGTCGCTGCGGTCGGCGCGCTCGTCGGACATGCCGTGAGCCTAGCGGGAATGCGAACGCACGCCCCGCGGTTGCGGATGGATGACACGTCATCAAACGGAAGGCTGACATGACGAAGATCGCCATCATCATCGGAAGTACACGCCCTGGACGCAACGGCGAAGCCGTCGCCCGCTGGGTGTACGAGAACGCGTCCAAGCGCGCAGGCGTCGACTACGAACTCGTCGACCTGAAGGACTGGGACCTCCCGCATCTCGACGAGGCCATGCCGGCCGCGATGGGTCAGTACGCGGGCGAGCACACCAAGGCCTGGGCCGCGAAGATCGCCGAGTTCGACGGCTACCTGTTCGTCACTCCGGAGTACAACCACAGCACCTCGGGCGCGCTCAAGAACGCGATCGACTACGTCGGCGCCGAGTGGTACAACAAGGCGGCCGGCTTCGTGAGCTACGGCGTCTTCGGCGGAGCCCGCGCTGTCGAGCACCTGCGCCTGGTGCTCTCGCAGCTGCAGGTCGCCACGGTCAGTGCGTTCGTCGGGCTCAGCCTCGCGCACGACTTCGAGAACTGGCAGCTCAAGCCGACCCAGCAGCAGACGGCGGCGCTCACCCCGCTGTTCGACCAGCTCGAGTCGTGGTCCACCGCGCTCGAGTCGGTCCGCAGCGCCTCCGAGCAGGACGAGGACGAAGCGGCGGCCTGATCCCTCCACTCCTGCTTCTGCCCGGTCCTGCCTATGTCTGGCAGACCGGGCAGAAGTAGGTGACCCGCTCCTCCAGCTCGGTCCGACCGAGCGATGCGGAGCGGATCGGGGTGCCGCAGCGGCGACACGGCTGACCGCGGCGACCGTACACCCACGTGTTGCGGCCACGGCGCGTGTCGCCGGTGGTCACCCGGAGCGGACGGTCACGGTTCGCCGTGATCAGGCGGTGCCCCAGGTCGACGGCTGCCGCGAGGTCGGTATCGCCCGCCGGGTGCGTCGGCAGAATACCTCGCAGGAAGCACAGCTCGTTCGCGTACACGTTGCCGAGGCCGGCCAGGTTGCGCTGGTCGAGCAGGGCCACGGCGACCGGTACGTCCGGATGCGCGGACAGTCGGCGCAACGCCTCCTCCGCGTCCCAGTCGGGACCGAGCAGATCGGGTCCGAGATGACCGACGGCCTCGTCCTCCCGCTCGCGGGGGAGAACCTCCAGGACGCCGAGCTGGAAGCCGACCGCTTGGGCGTCCGCGTTTCGCAGGACCGCGCGCGCCTGGTAGCCGGGATGCCGCCACCGGGCGCCCGGTGGGTACACCTCCCACGTTCCCTCCATCTTGAGGTGGCTGTGGATGGTGAAACCGCCCGCGTGCATCAGAAGGTGCTTTCCGCGGCTGACGACCTCGTCCATCCGTTCGCCGGACAGGTCGACCGTCGCATAGGCGGGGACGCGGAAGTCGGTCTCCGTGAGGACACGGCCGACGAGGGCGCGTTCGAGCCGGCGGGCCGCCTGATAGACGGTGTCGCCTTCAGGCACTCGTTCCCCCGCTCATCCGCGGAGCCGCAGCCCGCGTGGTGTGGCCAGGAACCCGGCCTCCGACAGCGCGTCGCCAAGCGGGGAGCCGAGGATGAAGCCGCCGTTGACCGTTTCGACGGCCAGTTTGTCGACGCGGCGGGAGGTCACCAGGGCCGCCAGAGCGCATGCCGCCGTGCGGAGCACCAGCGCCGGGTCGCCGCCCGACCGCTGCGCGTCGCCGCTCGGAGGGCTGCCCTGGGAGGGCTGCCGGGCCGACTGCCCCGCTGACTGCTCAGCGGATTTCTCCGATTTCTCCGCCCCGGCGACGAAGCAGAGCAGGCTCTTGCCTCCGCGCTCGACGTACAGGGTGAGCTCGCCGTCGACGAGGACCGCGAGGGCCCCCGCCTTCCGCCCTGGGCGGTGGCCCGTGCCGCTCTCGCCGGGGACGGCGGGCCAGGGCAGCGCCGCCCCGTACGCGTTGGCAGGGTCGGTCGCCGCGAGGGCGACAGCCTCGTAGGGCCGTTCCTGCGTGTGGTCGCGTGAGAAGGACCGCAGCCGGTCGACGGTCGCGCCGCTGGCGAACTGGGCCGCTCCCAGAGTCTCGATGAAGTAGCCGCGCCGCGCACGCCCGGTGTCTTCGAAACCGCTGAGCACCTTGTAGGCGAGTGCGAATCCACCGGGGGTGCCCTCGTTCATCACCGAGCCGCGGGTCACGACGCCGTACCGGTCGAGCAGGGTCTCGGCCTGCCCGTGCGCGCGGACGGTCGAGTCGAGGTCGCGCTGCGGCAGCAACGACCAGCGGCCCGCCGCGGTCGGTGGTCCCATCCGGGTGACCATGGCGGAGCGCGTGGCGACCCGCCCTCGGTACATGCGGGCGCGCGTGGGCTGACGTGGCCGTTTGTGCGCACCGGATCCACCGGCGGTCAGCGTCCGCAGAGGGGCGAGCGTGTCGTTGGTGATCCGCCCGGCCCAGACGAGATCCCACAGGGCGGTGACCAGCTCGGGGTCGTCGATCGCCGACCCGCGTTCCGTGCCGAGAGCGTCGGAGAGCTGGCGGAAGAAGTATCCACCGCCGCGGCCGAGCGCCTCGAGGATGCCGCGCTGCAGCTCATCCGGCTCGTGGTCGGATGGCGGCGCGAGCGTCAGCGGTGCCGAGTCGGCCAGGTGCAGGCTGATCCAGCCGTCGTCGCCCGGAAGGCTCCCGTCACCCGCCCAGATGACCTCGCCCGTTGCGGTGAGCTCGTCGAGCATGGCGGGGCTGTAGTCGGAGACACGGCTGGGCAGTACGAGCGACTCCCACGCAGAGGCAGGGATGCGCGCGCCGGCGAGTTGCTCGATCACGGATGCGACCGCATCCACTCCGCGCAACGTCGAGCCGACGTGCTGCCACTCGGGCAGGAACCGTCCGAAAGTCGTCGTATCGACCGGTTCGACCTCGTGCCGCAGAGCCGCGAGCGACATGCGCCGCAGCCGTCGGAGCACCTCCGCGTCGCTCCACTCGGTGCCGTGGGCGTGCGGGCGGAACTCGCCTTCGACCACCCGCCCGTCCCGCGCGAGCCGTCGCAGCGCGTCGTGGACGATCGCGGGGCCGAGCCCGAGTCGGGTGGCGATGTCGGCCGTCTCGAAGGGGCCGTGGGTGCGGGCGAACCGGCTGACAAGGTCGCCCAGCGGATCGTCGACCGGCTCGATGAACGCGAGGGGCACGCCGATCGGCAGCGGCACGCCGAGCGCGTCGCGGAGCCGACTGGCGTCTTCGATCGGGGCGAAACGCTCGGTTCCAGCGATCGTGACTGCCAGGGCGCGATGCGTCTCGACCAGCGTCGCGAGGTGCGCGGCTGCGGCAGCGCGGTCGGCGTGCGGGGCGACGGCTTCGTCCGGCGTGTCCTCGGGGGCACCAGTCAGCTCGGCGGCGGCGGTGCTTCCTGCCGTCGAAGCATCCGCCTCCAGACGCTCCGCGACCTCCTCCACCGACAGCGGCCCCAGCAGGCGCAGCAGGTCGGCCACGCCCTCGACTCCGCGCACGCGTCGCTCCGGCGCGAGTCGCTGCAGCTGCAGCTCCACGCGCTCGATGACCTGCGGGTCGAGGAGTTCGCGCAGCTCGGCACGACCGAGCAGCTCGGCAAGCAGACCGGCGTCGAGCGAGAGAGCGGCGGCCCGCCTCTCGGCGAGCGGGCTGTCGCCCTCGTACATGAACGCAGCGACATATCCGAACAGCAGCGATCGTGCGAACGGCGACGCCGTCTCGGTCGCGGCCTCGACGAGGCGGATGCTGCGCTGCTCGATCTGCTTGGCGATTTCGGTCAACGCGCCGAGGTCGTAGACGTCTTGCAGCACTTCGCGGATGGTCTCGAGGATGATCGGGAAGCTCGGGTACTTGCGCGCCACATCCAGAAGCTGCGCTGCCTTCTGGCGTTGCTGCCACAGGGGCGAGCGCTTACCCGGGTTGTACTTCGGCAGCAGCAGAGCGCGCGCCGCGGACTCCCGGAAGCGGGACGCGAAGAGGGCCGAGCCGCCGACCTCGGAGGTCACCAGTTCGTCGAGCTCTTGCGGCTCGAAGACGAAGAGCTCTCCGCCGGGCGGCTGAGCCTCGGTGTCCGGGATGCGCACCACGATGCCGTCATCGGCCGCCATGGCACCGGCATCGATGCCGTACCGCTCGCGCACGCGGGCCTGGACGGCCAATGCCCAGGGCGAATGCACCGGCATGCCGAACGGGGAATGCAGGACGACGCGCCAGTCTCCGAGCTCGTCGCGGAAGCGCTCGACGACAAGCGTGCGGTCGGTCGGCACGTGCCCCGTCGCCTCCTTCTGCTCGCGTAGGAAGGCGAGCAGGTTGTTCGTCGCCCACGCGTCGAGTCCGGCCTCGACGCAGCGCAGCTCGGCGTCGGCCGGGGAGGCGGTGCTCAGTTCGCGGATGAACGCGCCGACCGCTCGGCCGAGCTCGGCCGGGCGACCGATGCCGTCGCCCTTCCAGAACGGAAGGCGCCCCGGCTCGCCGAACGCCGGAGTGACCAGCACGCGGTCGTGGGTGATCTCCTGGATCCGCCAGCTCGTGGACCCCAGGGCGAAGACGTCGCCGACGCGCGACTCGTAGACCATCTCCTCATCGAGCTCGCCGACCCGGCTGGCCTTCTCGCCCACCATGTAGACGCCGAACAGGCCGCGATCCGGGATGGTGCCGCCACTCGTGACGGCGAGCCGCTGCGCGCCCGGGCGACCGGTGATGGCGCCGGTGTCGCGGTCCCAGACGATGCGTGGGCGCAGCTCGGCGAACTCGTCGGACGGGTAGCGCCCGGCCAAAAGGTCGAGCGTCGCGTCGTAGGCGCTCCGCGGAAGGGTCGAGAACGGCGCGCTCCGCCGGACCGCGTCGAACCACTCGTCCGCGTCGATCGGCTCGAGCGCCGCGGCGGCGACGGTCTGCTGCGCCAGGATGTCGAGCGGGTTCGCCGGGACTTTCAGCGACTCGATCAGGCCGGCCGTCATCCGTTCCGTCGCGACGGCCGAGTGGATGAGATCGGCCCGATGCTTCGGGAACACCACGCCGCGCGAGATCTCGCCGACCTGGTGCCCGGCGCGGCCGACGCGCTGCAGACCGCTCGCCACCGACGGCGGCGCCTCTACTTGGATGACGAGGTCGACGGCTCCCATGTCGATGCCGAGTTCGAGGCTCGACGTGGCTACCACGCACCGCAGACGGCCCGACTTCAGGTCGTCTTCGATGAGTGCCCGCTGCTCCTTGCTGACCGAGCCGTGGTGCGCGCGCGCCAGGACGAGGGTGTCTTCGTCGGCGACGGCCTGCGATCCGCGTGTCTGACCCGATCCGCCCATCAGCTCGGCCGGTGCGCGGCGGGCGGCATCGTCGACCGCGCCACCCAGCAGTCGCTCCTCATAGATCTCGTTCAGGCGGGCCGTGAGCCGTTCGGCCAGCCGTCGGGAGTTGGAGAACACGATCGTCGAGCGGTTCTCGAGCACGCGATCGACGATCGCCTCCTCGACGTGCGGCCAGATCGACCCTGCCTGCGGCGGCGATCCGTCGCCGGGGTTCTCGCTGGCGTACGTCGACGTGCCGAGCTCGCTCATGTCTTCAACAGGGACGACGACACGCAGGTCGAAGCGCTTGCCCGCGGGAGGCGCCACGACCTCCACCGGTCCGCGGCCGCCGAGGAAGCGAGCGACCTCCTCCGCTGGCCGCACCGTCGCCGACAGGCCGATGCGCTGCGCCGGCTTCTCGAGCAGCTGGTCGAGCCGCTCCAGGGACAGCGCCAGGTGGGCGCCGCGCTTGGTGGATGCCACGGCGTGGACCTCGTCGACGATGACCGTCTCGACCCAGGCGAGCGTCTCACGCGCCTGCGACGTGAGCATGAGGAAGAGTGACTCGGGCGTCGTGATCAGGATGTCCGGGGGGTTGCTCAGCAGAGCACGCCGATCCGACGCCGGAGTGTCGCCGGAGCGGACGCCGACGCTCACGTGGGGCGGTTCTGCTCCGAGGCGCTTCGCGGTCTGCGTCACGCCGACCAGGGGAGCGCGCAGGTTGCGCTCCACATCGACGCCGAGGGCCTTGAGCGGGGAGATGTAGAGGACGCGGGTGCCCGGCTTCGCGTCGGCGGGACGCGGCTCGCTCGCGAGTCGGTCGATCGCCCACAGGAACGACGCGAGGGTCTTGCCCGAACCGGTTGGCGCGATGACGAGCGCGTGCTTGCCGTGCGAGATCGCTTCCCACGCGCCCTCCTGCGCCGGTGTGGGCGCGGCGAACGCCCCACGGAACCATTCGCGGGTCGCAGGAGAGAATCGATCGAGCACGTCGCCCATCCCTCCATCCTGCACCCGGCCACCGACACTGTCAGGGGCGGGAGGCGGACCTGTGGAGAACCCTCAGCGAGGGAGGTGACCGCGGATGAATGTGGAGATGTCGCCGAGCTCCAGGGGCGAGATCGCGTGCCCCATGCCCTCGTAGATGCGCGCGTCCAGCGCGGAATGCTCCGGGAGCCAGTCGGACGTCCGTTGCAGGGATGCCGCCGGGATGGTGTCGTCCAGGGTTCCGCGGCCCCAGAACACGGGCACGCGCGCCTCGGCGAGCTCCACATCCTTCGGCTGCTCGCCCTTCACGACGAAGCCGGAGAGCTGTACGGCGAAGTCGAAGCGCTCGGGAGCGAGCCGGAGGAGCTGTAGTGCCATCGCGCCGCCCTGGGAGAAGCCAAGCAGGCCGGTGGGCACGCGCGGCTGGTCGTCCAGCCAGGCGAGCACCGCGCGCGCGGCGGCATCGGCGTTCCCGGCGAGCGGGTCGCCCGGCACGTTCGTGAAGCGGGAGAACCACGCGAACCCCGACCCTTCGGGAATCGGCGCCCGCAGGGAGGCGATCACCGGCTCGAGTGGCAGATAGGCCGCGATCCCGAACAGGTCGGCCTCGTCGGATGCATAGCCGTGCATCAGGATGAGGAGCGGCCGGCCGGCGCGATCGCGTTCGGATGCGGACCACAGCACGGCGTCGTGGTCGATCCGCAGGTCGGGAGTGGGAAACGGCACCCTCCATTCTCTGCCGGATGTGGAATCGTCCACAGCCCCCGTCGGAGTGCCGCCCATCCACAGATCCGTCTGTACCCCGTAGGTCCCTGCCGTGCCCTTCCGTAGGATTCATGCATGAGCGTTCGCACCCCGGATCCGGATCCCACTCCCGACCCGCGTCCCGGCAACGGTCCGCAGCCGGGTCCCGCCTGGCTGTCCGACCTCGAGCTGGAGCAGATCCGCCAGCGGCTACCGCTGCTGTACGTCGAGGCGGTGCCCGTCCGCGTCGACGGGCTCGGTCAGGTGGTCGAGGTCGGCATCCTGCTGCGGGCGAATGCTGTGGGCGAGATGACCCGCACCCTCGTGTCAGGCCGCGTCATGTACGGCGAGACCCTGCGTGAGGCCCTCTTCCGTCATCTCGAGAAAGACCTCGGGCCGATGGCGTTCCCTCAGCTGCCGGCGAGCCCGGTGCCGTTCCAAGTGGCGGAGTACTTCCCGATGCCGGGGGTGACGCAGTACGTCGATGAGCGGCAGCATGCGGTGTCTTTGGCCTACGTCGTGCCGGTGACCGGCACGTGCGAGCCGCGACAAGATGCGCTGGAACTCACCTGGATGACGCCGGAAGAGGCCATCTCCGTCGCCGTGACGGAGGAGCTCGAGGGCGGCCGTGGGGCCCTGGTCAAGGCGGCCATGGCGTCGCTGGGCCGGATCGCCTGAGGCAACTGCAGCCCATTCAGCAGAATCTCTCGCGCTGAATCTCTTGCGCTGAAGCCTTGCGCTATGCGGCTAATGGTATTAGCTTTATGGCTATGAACACTTCCGTCGAGTCGCAGGTCCGCTACCTGCAGCGTCCTGAAGGACGCGTCAGCTACACCGTCGAGGGTCACGGCCCCCTGGTGGTGGCGGTTCCCGGCATGGGGGACCTCCGCTCCAGCTTTCGCGAGCTCGTCCCGCCGCTCGTCGCGGCCGGCTACCGGGTGGCCGTCACCGACCTACGTGCCCACGGTGACTCCGACACCACCTTCCACGAGTTCGGCGACGTCGCTACCGCCCGCGACCTCATCGCGCTGCTGGAGGAGCTGGGCGAGCCCGCGATCGTGCTCGGCAACTCGATGGGCGCCGCCGCGGCCACCTGGGCCGCAGCCGAACGTCCCGACCTCATCGCGGGTCTGGTCTTCTACGGGCCACTGCTGCGTGACCCGGCACTGGGCCGCACCACGACCGGGCTGATCCACCTGCTGTACCGCGTGCTGTTCGCGCGGCCGTGGGGTGCTTCCGCCTGGGCCGGTTACTACCGCAGCACCCTGAACCGGGGCCGCAAGGCACCGTGGCTCGCCGAGCACGTCGCGGCCATCCGCGCGAAGCTGTCGGAGCCCGGCCGCCTCGCCTCGTTCCGCCGGTTGACCCTCCAGCTCACCCATTCGGTCGTCGAGCCTCGAGTGCCGCAGGTGCAGGCCGACATCCTGGCGTTCGTCGGCGAGCTCGACCCCGACTACCGCGACCTTCCGGCCGAGATCGAGTGGATGCGGTCCCACGGCATCGAGGTCGTGCAGGTCCCGGAGTCCGGCCATTACCCGCACGCGCAGCGCCCCGACATCACGGTGCCGGCGACGCTCGCCTTCCTCGGGGCGCGACACGGCGCCGATGGCGAGACCTGGGCATCGCGTGCCTAGGGCCGGGCTGACGCGCCCCGCCGTGACGGCCGTCGCGGTCGACCTCGTCGACGACGGGGGTACGGCGGGCTTCGAGAAGCTGACGCTCGCTGCGGTGGCCGGACGAGCGGGCGTCGCGGTGCCCAGCCTCTACAAACACGTCTCCTCGCTCGACGACCTGCGCCGGTCGGTGGCTATCGAGTCGGTGACGGAGTTGACGCGCGTCCTCGCCGCCGCGACGATCGGCCGCGCCGGACCGGAGGCGATCCGAGCCGCGGCGGACGCCATCCGCGACTTCGCCCACCGGCATCCTGGCCGGTACGCAGCGGCGCAGGTCGCGCCCGACGGCAGCGATCCGGCGGATGCTGAGCTGGCGGCGCGCGCTGCCGAGACCTTGACGGTGCTGTCCGGGGTGCTGCGCGGCTTCGGCCTGCCCGAGGACGAGCTGGTGGATGCGATCCGGATGCTGCGAAGCGCCATCCACGGATTCGTGACCCTGGAGCTCGGCGGCGGCTTCGGCCTTCCCGACGACCTCGACCGCAGCTACGCCGTACTCATCGACGGCGTCATCGCGGGCGTCGAACTGCTCGCCCGCTGACCGCATCCCCAAACCCCATCTAGTACGCAAAAACTGCACGCCGGGAGCGTTCCCGGCGTGCAGTCTTCGTGTACTCGATGGAGGGGGTCAGCCCTGAGCGCGACGGCTTCCCTGGCCGCGGCGCACGGAGGCAGCGCTGGTGTCGCGGCCCCCGGCGGACTGGCCGCGGTGCTGGCCGGCGCCGCGCGAAGCGGAACCCGGCTGAGCGGTTGCCGGACGCTGGCTCCGACGACGCGATCCGCCGCCCGCACCAGCACCGTTCCCGGTGCCTGCGGTCACGCCACCGGCAGCGCCGCGGCCGGAGCCGCCGCCCTGACCGCCGCGGCCGGAGCCGCCGCCCTGGCCGCCGCGGACTGAGCCGCCCTGGCCGGTGCCAGCGCCGCCTGCGGCACCTGCACCACCGGCACGACGCGCGCGCTTCCGCTGCGCGTTCGCGCCCTGAGAGCTCCCGCCACCGGCGGGCTGCGCCACGACGGGCGCCGGCGCAACGCGTGCCGCAACCGGGCCGACGAGCGTCGTCACGGCCGGTGACGTGGCCGTCACGCGCTGCGGGGTAACCGCGATCGCAGCCTTGCGCAGCAGCGTCCGCACGTCTTCGGCCTGCGACGAGAGCATCACGGTGACCACGTCACCGGCGCTGCCCGCGCGAGCGGTCCGTCCCGAGCGGTGCAGGTACGCCTTGTGCTCCATCGGCGGGTCGACGTGCACGACGAGCTCGACATTGTCGACGTGGACACCGCGTGCGGCGACGTCCGTGGCGACGAGCACCTTGACGCCGCCCTCACCGAAGGCCGCGAGGTTGCGGTCACGGGCCGCCTGCGCCAGGTTGCCGTGCAGGTCGACGGCCGGGATGCCGGACGCGGTGAGCTGCTTGGCCAGCTTCTTCGCCTGGTGCTTGGTGCGGGTGAACAGGATGCGACGGCCCGTGCCGGACGCGAGCGCCTCGACCAGTGCCTTCTTGTCGTCAGCCCCGTCCACCTGCAGCACGTGGTGGGTCATCGCCGCGACCGGGCTGTTCGCCTCGTCGACGGAGTGCAGAACGGGCGAGTGCAGGAACCGCTTCACCAGCTTGTCCACACCGTTGTCGAGCGTCGCCGAGAACAGCAGGCGCTGTCCGTCGGTCGGGGTCGCGGAGAGGATGCGGGTGACGACCGGGAGGAAGCCGAGGTCGGCCATGTGGTCCGCCTCGTCGAGCACGGTGATCTCCACGGCGTCGAGGTTGACGAAGCCCTGCTTCATGAGGTCTTCGAGGCGGCCGGGGCAGGCGACGAGGATGTCCACGCCGGCCTTGAGCTCGGCGACCTGCTTGTTCTGCGACACGCCACCGAAGACGGTCGAGACGCGCATCGAGTAGGCATCGGCCAGCGGGCGGAACGTCGCGGCGATCTGGGTCGCCAGTTCGCGGGTGGGGGCCAGCACGAGGGCCAGCGGGCGTCCAGGACGGCGGCGGCCGCCGGCGAGCACGGTGCCCAGGCGGGCGACGAGGGGCAGGGCGAAGGCGATGGTCTTGCCCGAGCCGGTCTTGCCACGGCCGAGCACATCCTTGCCGGCGAGGGCATCGGGGAGCGTGTCCTTCTGGATGGGGAACGCCTCGGTCTTGCCGTCGGCGGCGAGGACGGCGACGAGCGGGGCGGGTACGCCGAGCTGGGCGAAAGTTGAAGTCAAGAGATGGGTGCCTTTCCGGCAGCGAATCCGGAGGGCGTCGTGCCGCAGCGGATCTGGTGGCGAGCGCACCGAGCGGCGCGATCGTTCGCCGTATGAAGAGAAGCGTGCGGGGCTGGGCCCTGCGCAACGCGAAGCGTTCTACGACGCAGCGGGCATTCTTCGACCCGCAGATCTTCAGCATAGGGCATGCGGCCGTATGAGTGCTGAGAGCACATGCCCACCTGAAGGTCGTAGACTTTCGGCCCGGAAACGAGAGGTGGCCATGGGCGTGCTGGAATCGGAGCTCGAGCGTGAACGCGCCGTGGTCTCGGGACTGTATGAGCGGCTGGATCAGCTGCGCGCCGAGACCGAGGATCGGCTCGCTCGCGTGCGCCGCGACAGTGTCGGCAGCAACCACCAGGCCCGCAGCGAGCGCGACGCGTTCGCCCGGCTCTATGAAGACCAACTCACGCAACTCCGCGACGTGGATGCCCGGCTCGTGTTCGGCCGTCTGCTGCTGGAGGAGGCGGTCGACGGCTCCGATCACCGCTACATCGGTCGTATCGGCCTGCGTGACGAGGATCAGCGCTCCCTGCTGATCGACTGGCGCGCCCAGCAGGCGGGCGCCTTCTACCAGGCGACGGCGAACGAGCGGATGGGTGTCCGCGCCCGTCGGCACCTGACCATGTCGGGGCGTCAGGTGACGCGGATCGACGACGACGTCTTCGACGAGGCGCTGCTGGAGGGCGACCGCGCCGGCGAGAAGGTGCAGGGCGAGGGTGCCCTCCTGGCAGCTCTGACGGCGCAGCGCACCGGGCGCATGCACGACATCGTCGCGACCATCCAGGCCGAGCAGGACCGCATCATCCGCTCCGATCTGCGCGGTGCTCTGGTGGTTCAGGGGGGACCGGGGACCGGCAAGACCGCGGTGGCGCTGCACCGTGCCGCCTACCTGCTGTACGCGAACCGACAGCGGCTGAGCACCTCCGGGGTGCTCGTCGTCGGCCCGTCGACCGCCTTCCTGCGCTACATCGAGGCGGTACTGCCGTCGCTGGGCGAGACCGGCGTCGTCATGTCGAGCCTCGGCGAGCTCTTCCCGGGGGTGGAGGCGACGGCCGAGGATGCTCCGGAGGCGGCGGTCCTGAAGGGCTCCGCGCAGATGGCACGGCTGCTGTCGCGCGCGGTGCGCTCGCGGCAGAAGGCGCCGGCCGAGGCGCAGACGGTAGTCGTCGAGAACGAACGCCTCGTGGTGGAGCCGCAGCTCGTCCAGCGTGCGCTCGCGAAGGCGCAGCGGACCGGCAAGCCGCACAATGTCGCCCGCGTGACCTTCGTGAAGAGTGCGCTGGCGGAGCTGACGGATCAGCTTGCGGCGCAGCTCCGTGCCGCAGGTTCCACCATCGACGACGCCGATCTGAAGGTGCTGCGCGAGGACCTCCGCACCTCGTACGACGTGCGAGTGCTCCTCAACACGGCGTGGCTCCCGCTCACCCCGCAGAAGCTGCTGCAGGACCTCTTTGCCCGTCCTGCCTGGCTCGCCGAGCTGACGCCGCGCTGGTCCGAGGAGCAGCGGGCTGCGCTCCTGCGCGAACGCACTGCGCCGTTCACCGTGTCGGATGTCCCTCTGCTCGACGAGGCGGCGGAGCTGCTGGGCGACTTCCCAGGACGCGCCGATCCCGCGGACCGTGACCGTGAGCGGCAGCGCAAGCGCGACCTCGAGAACGCTCGCGCGGCCATCCGCAACATGGGTGTGCAGGGCCTCGTCAGCGCCGAACAGCTGGCCGATGGATTCGCCGAGCAGGTCGACCGCGGGACCACCGCGGAGCGCGCCGCGTCAGACCGCAGCTGGACCTACGGCCACGTCGTGGTCGATGAGGCGCAGGAGCTCTCGCCGATGCAGTGGCGCGTGCTGGTGCGTCGCTGCCCGATGAAATCGTTCACCATCGTCGGCGACATCGCCCAGGTCGCGTCGGCGGCCGGGGCCACCAGCTGGCAGGAGGCGCTGGAGCCGGTCTTCAAGGACGCCTGGCGTCTGGAGGAGCTGACGGTCAACTACCGCACGCCCGCGCAGATCACGCGGGAGGCGGAGCGGATCGCCGTCGCCGCGGGGCTGCCCATCACCCCCACCCGCGCGGTGCGCGAGGGCGACTGGCCCATCCGCCGGATCGACGCATTCGCTGCGCCGGAGGAACAGACGCAGCCGCGGACGCTGGCGGCGGCCGTCGCCGCTGCGGTCGCGCACGATCGCGGCATCGACGACGCGGGGACCCTCGCGGTCATCGCCACCGCCTCCGATCTCCCGGAGGTCGCCGCGGCGATCCGGGAGCGCTTCGGGGATGCGGCGGGCCGCGGCGCCGCCGGTCTCACCCGCCCGATCGCGGTGCTGACCGGCTACGAGGCGAAGGGCCTCGAGTTCGATGCCGTCGTGCTGGCCGACCCGGACGCGCTCGCCGCGGAGTCGCCGCGCGGGGCCGCATCCCTCTACGTCGCGATGACCCGCCCGACGCAGCGCCTCACCCTGGTCACCCGCTGACCCGCTGCCGCCTCACCCGCACGATTTGCGCCAAATCGCGGTTTTGACGGCGCCATAACCGCGATTTGGCGCAAATCTCACGCGCGGCTACGGACCGGGGCGGGTCAGGCGCCGGCGTAGCGCTCGCCGACGGGGATCTCGACCGCGAGCGTGTTGCCGGCCTGCGCCAGCGGGCACGCCCAGGCCGGGTCGTAGGCGCACGACGGGTTGTAGGCGAAGTTGAAGTCGAGGACGAGCGAGGTCTCGCCGTCGTCCGCGTCGAGGCCGAGGTCGGCCCCCTTGATCGTGTCGATGAGGTACCGCCCGCCGCCGTACGTTCCGCCTGGCCGCCCGGCCAGCGCATCCTTGACCGGGACGAAGAGCCCGCCGCCGTGCGACGACAGCCGCCAGACGTCCAGCGTGCCCGCGAGCGGGACCCGCACCGTGCCGAGCAGCTCGAACGGCACGACGCCGTCGGTCCCGGTCTCCACGTCCATCCGTGTCGGTTCGGCGGCGGGATGGATCGGCAGCTCGAAACGCCAGTCCCGGTCGTAGGGCACGACCGGGAGGCCGGTGAACCGGTCGCGGTCTTCTGGCATCAGCGGCGACGCCGGGTGCGACGAGAACAGGTCGTTCCGGCACGATGTCCAGTACGCGTGCGCCTCAGCGGGGTCGTGGGCCGCGAGCCGTCGGACCGAGGCGTACATCGCGAACACCCGTCGCCGCCAGTCGGCGGTCTGGACGGCGGTGACAGCGCGCGGGACGGCGGGGATGTCGGCGACGGCGTCCGCACCCGCCGGTGGCTGCTCGATGCTGGTCATCTCTCCGCTGCTCCTGTCTGCTCCGCCGGAGCCGGCTCATCCTCCGGCTCCCGCACTTCCGGATCGTAGGCCCAGGTGGGCGCGAGGCGGCGCAGGCGCACGCCGCGCCACTGCCAGAACGCCCAGAAGGCGTACCAGGCGAACGGGGTGAGCGCCCCCGCGCGCACGATCAGCTGGTCCCGGTACAGCGTCCGGAGCCGTCCGTGCTCGTCGGGCCCTGCCGGGTCCGGCGCGATGGCCATCCGGTGGTCGAGGTGCGGTATGGCGGCGAGGACGCCACCGGTCCCGCCGCCGCTGTCGTGCAGGATGCGCGTCGCCCGCTCGCGCGGGTCGGTGGACCGCAGCGTGTCGAGGCGGATGGCCTGCGTCCCCACCGTGAAAGCGCCCAGGGCTTTCACCCGGACGCGGTGCTCCGAACCCCAGGTCGTCGGGAACCCGGCGGGCTCGTCGGACCGGAAGTCGAGCCACGGCATCGCCACCTCGCGGAACGCGGTCGGACTCTGCAGGGCACGCCAAACGGCATCGGGGTCGCAGTCGAGCGTCAACTTGAGCAGAACGCGCATGCTCCCAGTCTCACCCCGGCGCGGGTGGATGCGGTGGCCGGGATGCGGTACTCAGAGGCATTCCTCGGCTCGCGCGAGCAGCAGCTCCCGTTCGCGCGCATTGTCCGTCATGGCTGCCGCCCGCTCGAATTCCACCCGCGCCTCCGCCGTGCGACCGAGCCGCAGGAGGAGGTCGGCACGCACGGAGGGGAGCAGGTGGTACGAGGCCAGCGCGCCGTCGACCGCGAGCTGGTCGACCACCTCGAGCCCTGCCTCCGGCCCGTACGCCATCGAGAGCGCGACCGCCCGGTTGAGTTCGACCACGGCCGACGGCCGCAGTTCGGCCAGCGCGCCGTACAGGGCGACGATCTCCTCCCAATCCGTCGCCTCGGGTGTCGTCGCCGTCGCGTGGCAGGACGCGATCGCCGCCTGCAGCGCGTACGGTCCGCGGCTCACCGGGGGCCGCTTGCTCAGCCTAAGCGTGTCGGAGCGGTCGAGCGCGGCGACCCCGCGCCGGATCAGGACGCGATCCCAGCGAGCGCGATCCTGGTCCTGCAGCAGGATGGGCGACCCGTCCGGTGCCGTGCGCGCACCGATCCGGGACGCCTGGAACTCCATCAGCGCCACCAGGCCGTGCACTTCCGGTTCGCGCGGGGTGAGCTCGGCGAGCACGCGCCCCAGCCGCAGGGCCTCACGGCAGAGGTCGGGACGCATCCAATCGTCGCCGGCCGTCGCCGAGTAGCCCTCATTGAAGATCAGATAGACGACCTCCAGCACGGAGGCCAGGCGCTCCGCGAACTCGGCCCTCTCCGGCACCTCGAACGGCACCCCAGCCGCACTGAGGGTCCGCTTGGCCCGCACGATGCGCTGCGCCATGGTGGCGGGAGGAACCAGGAAAGCGCGAGCGATCTCCTCGGTCGAGAGGCCGCCCAGCAGCTTGAGGGTGAGCGCGACCCGCGCCGCCTGGGGGAGTACAGGGTGGCAGGCGACGAACACCAGCCGCAGCAGGTCGTCGCCGATCGGCTCCTGCGCCGCCCGCGCCGGGTCGTCGTCGCCCAGCTCCTGCTCCAGGTTGTGCGCGATCGCCGTGTAGCGGTCGTCGAGGCGCTCTCGGCGGCGCCAGCCGTCGACCGCCCGACGTTTGGCGACGGTGGTCAGCCAGGCGCCGGGGTTGCGCGGGATGCCTGCGTCCGGCCACTGCTCGAGCGCGGCGACCAGCGCGTCCTGGGCGAGCTCCTCGGCGAGTCCGATGTCGCCGGTCGAGCGGGCCAGCCCGGCGATGAGGCGCCCCGACTCGATGCGCCACACCGAGTCGACCGCGCGCCGGGCCTCGGCCGCCCGGTCATCCGCGTCGCCCCGGCTCATCGCCCGTCGTCGCCCGTCACGCGCCGCACCTCCACCGTGCCGGAGGTGAGGGGCAGCCGCCGGGCCCATTCCAGGGCTTCCTCCTCGCCGGCCGTCTCCAGCATCCAGAACCGGTTCAGCGCACCGGCCGCGGGGCGGCTCAGGATGCGCGACTCGCCCTCGAAGCGGACGCACACGCCCGCGGTCGGCGGCTCCAGCGCTTCCGCCGCCAGGAGGACGCCCGCGCGGACGAGGTCGGCGTCGTACCGGTCGAGCTCCGCTCGCGGCGTCGCGGCCTGTTCGCCGCCTTCGGCGAGTGCCATCAGCACGAATCGCATGGTCCCATCCTCTCGTCAGATGCCCCGCTCCGGACAGGGTTCCGGACACGTGCCCCACACGGACACGTCGAATCGCCGTGGCTCGTTTCGACACGAGTGACGGAGGTGTGCGCTACAACGGGAGCATGGCGATCCGTTACTGGCTGGGCGTGGTGCAGCTCGACCACGTCCTCCGTGGTGTCGCCGGAGGTTACGCGCAGGTCAATCACGGGGCCCGAGCGCCCCTCGAGCGGATGGGCTCGGCCGACGGTTTCGTGTACTACTCGCCGCGTGCGACCTATCCGGATGGCGAGCCGCTCAAGCAGTTCACCGCTGTCGGGCGCCTGGCCGACGACGACGTGTTCCAGGTGACGCAGGGTCCGGCGATGACGGGGCCGGCGGGCGATTTCAAGCCGTGGCGGCGGCGGGTCGAGTGGGACCACGATGCGGTCGCAATGCCCATCCGCCCTCTTCTCGGCGCCCTCGACTTCACCCGCGACCGCGCCGATTGGGGCTACCAGCTGCGCCGCGGGCTGATCGAGATCTCACGCCACGACTTCGAACTGATCCGCCGGCAGATGCGGCCGTCACCGGGCGAAACACGGCAGGCACGGCCCGGGGCGCGAACTACGATGGCTCGGTGACCCAGCCGACGCACTCCGACTCCGTCATTCCCGCTGCCCAGCGCCAGGCCAAGTATCAGGTGCGCTTCGACTGGGCCGTCGAGGGCGCTCATGCCGTGGCCGCCGATGCCGACGTGATCGTGTGGGTGGATGCGCTCGCCGACGAATCGTCGCCGGCGCCGGAACTCCCCGGCGATGGTGCCGTGCTGGCCGCCGGCTTCACGGACGCCGCAGCCGTCGCCTCCTGGATCCTGCACGAGCAGGTCCGCCTCGGCCGGAGGGCCATGGTCGCGCTGATCGCGGCGGGCGGATCGACGCCGGGCGGGGCGGCGCGTTTCGCGGTCGAAGACCTGCTCGCCGCCGGCGCCGTCGTCGACGGTCTCGCTACGCTCGGAATCGACTACTCATCGCCGGAGGCCGCGGCCGCGTGCGCTGCCTTCACCGGCCTGCGCGGTGCCGTCGCGCATCTTCTCACCGCCTCCGTCTCCGGGCAGGAGCGCGTCGCCGCCGGTGCCTCGGCTGCCGACATCGCGGCGCTCGGCCGCCTCGGAACCTCGGACACTGTGACCGTGCTGCGAGACTCCCGGCAGAGCGGTGCGCTCGCCTCGGAATGATCGCGGGCCGGCGTACGTTCGCTCGGACAGGAGGTTTTACATGAAAGCCGTGCTGAACGACACCGTGATCGCCGAGGCCCCGCAGGATGAGCTCATCCGCATCGAGGGCAACTGGTACTTCCCGCCCGCGAGCGTGAAGTCCGAGTACCTCGTCGAGAGCGCCACCCCGTACACCTGTCCCTGGAAGGGCGAGTGCCAGTACTTCTCCGTGAAGGGGGAGGACGGCCTGCTGCAGGACCGCGCCTGGAGCTATCCGACGCCGTACCCGAGCTCGTTCGATCGGGTGGGCAAGGACTACAGCAACTACGTCGCGTTCTGGAAGGACGTCCGCGTCGTCGACTGACGACCGGAGGCCACGATGATCCGTCCCGGCCGCCGCTCAGGGCTCTTCGCCCTGGCGGCGGCCGTCGTCGTTCTGGCGGGATGCTCGGCGCCCGCGCCGAGTCCGGATCCGACGGTCACACGCAGCCCGACGCCGCGCCCGACGGGCAGTTCGGCGGCGGTCGCGGCGATCCCGTGGCAACCGAGCGAGCAGACGACCGTGCTCGAGACCGGGCTGGAGGCACCGTGGTCGATCGTTCCTCTCCCGAACGGGTCGGCGCTGATCAGCGAGCGCGACTCCGGCCGCATCCGTGAACGGCTGCCGCAGGGCGGCCTGCGTGACGTCGGCACGGTGCCGGGGGTCGTCCACGAAGGCGAGAGCGGCCTGCTCGGACTCGCGGTGCCATCGGCCGCTCCGACGCAGCTCTACGCGTACCTGACGACCGCGGACGACAACCGGGTGGTGCGGATGCCGCTGAGCGGCGCGTCAGGCAGCTACTCGATCGGTACGCCGACACCGGTCGTCACGGGCATCCCGAAGGCGGGCAACCACGACGGCGGCCGGATCGCGTTCGGTCCCGACGGGATGCTGTACATCACGGCCGGGGATGCATCCGATCCGGGCAACGCGCAGAACGTCGCATCCCTCGGCGGGAAGATCCTCCGCGTCACTCCGGACGGTCGGATGCCGAGCGACAACCCGTTCCCCGCCTCTCCCGTGTGGACCTACGGTCACCGCAACCCGCAGGGCATCGGCTGGGATTCGCGCGGCACGATGTGGGCGTCCGAGTTCGGCCAGAACACGTGGGACGAGCTGAACATCATCCGCGCCGGGTCGAACTACGGCTGGCCGGAGGTCGAGGGCGTCGGCGGCGACCCGAGGTACACGGACCCCGTCTATCAGTGGCCGACGTCCGAGGCGAGCCCCAGCGGGCTGGCCGTGGTGGGCGACACGGTGTTCCTCGCGGCGCTCCGGGGCCAGCGGTTGTGGACGGCCTGGTCGACCGATGGGGCGGCGCCCGTGACGGCCGTGCCGTCCTTCGACGGAGCCTTCGGCCGGCTCCGCGATGTGGTCGCGGTCGGTGACCGCATTTGGATCCTGACGAACAACACGGACGGGCGCGGATCCCCGCGCAAGGGCGACGATCGGCTCATCGAAGTGCCGCTCACTCCGGCACAAGCTGTCAAGCGCCCGGGCTGACCCCCTCCTGCGGGTAGTCTGGTGGCGAGACACCGATCGGGAGCACAACCCTGAGCATCATCCTCGGATACGATCCGACCACCCTGCGCGAACGCGTCGATCTGCGCGCTGCCGGCGAGCGTCTTGAAGAACTCGGCAGCCTGCGCAGCCTGAGCGCGCTCAACGAGAAAGCCGTCCTCCTCCGCCTGCTCGACAGGCTCGACGACGCCTACGAAGTGGCGAACGAGGCCGTGCGCCAGGCGCGCTTCACCGGCGACCGCGAGCAGCTGCTCGGTGCGCGTGTTCGCAGAGCGCAGGTGCTCCAGTACCAGGGCAAGGCCGACGAGGCGGTGGTGGAGCTCACCGGCTGCGTCGATGAGGCTCGCGGACGCGAGTGGACCGCGCTGGAGGCGTTCGCCATCCAGAACCGCGGCAAGGTGTACTTCGACACGGGCGACTACGAGAACGCTCTCTCCGACATGACGTCCGCCGTGTTCCTGCGTGAAAAGCTCGGCGCATCGCCCGCCGAGATCCAGGCCGCCCTGACCGCGGTCGCCGTCGTCCAGTCCGCTCTGGATGAGCACCGCGGCACGTCGGCAGCCTCCGGGGACGCCCCCGGCAGCGAGTCGGGCCTCGATCGCGCGTAGGATGCACGGCATGGAGGAGTGGAGCGCTCCGGACGGGGGTCGCCCCTGATGGCGGAACTCGACCGTGTCCGTCGCTGGGCGGATGCCCTGATCGCGTTGCACCTCGATCCGAACGTCTGGAGCTTCGGCTTCGACAACGCCAAGACCCGCGCAGGGCTCTGCAACTACACGTCCAAGCGGATCACCGTCTCGCGCTATCTGGCCGCACGCTACGAGGACGACGAGATCCACCAGATCCTGCTGCACGAGGTCGCGCACGCGCTCGCCGGGTCGCGGGCGGGCCATGGTCCGCGTTGGCGGGCGATCGCGCTCGACCTGGGATACGAGGGCAAGCGCCTCCACGGCGGTGCCATCGCGGACGACCTGGCCCCCTGGGTGGGGACCTGCCCGAACGGGCACACGCATTACCGGTATCGGAAGCCGGCCCGCGCTCTCGCCTGCGGAGCCTGTTCTCGCCGCTTCGATGCGGCGAACCTCATCGCGTGGCAGCACCGCGAGGTCTCGTCGTCGCAGCGTCGCGTCGCCGCGGCCGCGGCTACCGAATAGGTCACCGGCGGGTCTGCGGTCGCCCGGTACGTCTGCTGCTGCTCGCGCATCCGCACTCGTGCCGGGGTGCAGCAGACGCAGCAGGTACGCTAGGCGCGCGTGAGTCCCAGTCGCGCGTCCAGCGCATCCCGGACCTCCGGCCACTCCTCGCGCAGGATGGAGTACACGGCGGTGTCGCGCCAGCTACCGTCGGCACGGCGCTGCGTGTGCCGGAGGACGCCTTCGAAGCGGGCTCCGAGCCGCAGGATCGCGGACCGCGAGCGCTCGTTCAGCACATCCGCCTGGAGCTTCACCCTCTCGAACCCGTGATCGAAGGCCGCGCCGAGGAGCAGACGCTTGGTCTCACCGTTCACGCGGCTGCCCCACACTTCGGGCGCGTAAGCCGTCCAGCCGATGTGCGCGGAGTCGTTCACCAGGTCGAAGTCGCCGAGGGTCGTCGTGCCGACCAGGCGGTCCCCGTCACGCAGGACCACCGCCGTGACGTTGCTGCGCTCCCAGTCGAGGTAGTGGAGCATGTGCTCACGCCACTCCTCGTAGGTGTCGCGATACGCGGCCGGTCCGCCTCCCCAGCCTCCGGCGAACACCTCCGGATGCCCGATGGCGTCGAACAGGTCGGGCAGGTCGTCGTGCGTCAGCGCCCGGAGGCGCACCGTGGCGCCGTCCAGCCGGGCGTGCGGGTCCGGGCGCGTCGCGGTCATCCGCCCAGTATGCCAGCGCCGCCGTCCGGCTTCCCATCCGTCGCCAGGTAGGGTGTTCTGGCGATGGAAGCGTTACTCACCAGACGGACCGGCCAGTGGCTGGAGCCCCGCGACGGCCAGCGCTGGTGGTTCGACTCGGGCGCTCTCGCCCTCGATTTCGCGTACACGGGCGGTATCGATTTCGATGCGCCGAACGCGGGGGATGCGGGAGACGCGGGAGATGCGGCGGACTGGGAGGCCATCCGCGACGCCGACGGCCTGAACGCCTGGCTGATCGAGCGATTCCCGGAGGTCGCGTCGACCGCGGGGGAGCGCGAGCTCCGCGACGCCGTTGCACTCCGCTCCGCGATCGGCCGGTTGGCCCGGCAGGCGAGTGCTGGCGACGACCTGTCGCCCGACGACGTCGACGTGATCAACCTCTTCGCGGCCACGCCCGACATCCCACCGGTGCTGGCCGGCGGTGGACGCCAGGCGGGGAGGACGAACGCGCGCCCGCACCAGGCCCTCGGTTCGCTCGCCCGCGACGCCGTGCGCCTGTTCGGCCCGGACATCGACGGGCGCATCCGTGAGTGCTCGGCCGACGACTGCCGCCTCGTCTACCTGGACACGTCGCGCAGCGGCACCCGGCGCTGGTGCTCGATGCAGCGCTGCGGCAACCGCGCGAAGGTGCGTGCGCACCGGGCGCGGGCGGTGGAGCTGGGGGCAGCGCGGAGCGGTGCCGCGACCCCAGCCCCGAGGGAGCCTGCGACCGAGGCAACGGAGCCCGCCACGGCTTGGGGCTCCGAGGTTGAGACAATAGCCACATGGCTCCCACCATCGACCTGAACAGCGACCTGGGCGAGTCCTTCGGCGCGTGGACGATGGGCGATGACGCCGCACTGCTGCGGGTCGTCTCCAGCGCGAACGTGGCGTGCGGCTTCCACGCGGGCGACGCCTCCACGATGCTGAGCGTCTGCCGGGAGGCCGCCGCCAACGGCGTCACCGTCGGGGCGCACGTCTCCTACCGCGACCTCGCCGGCTTCGGTCGGCGGGCGATGGACGTGCCGCCGGCGGAACTGCGCGACGAGGTCCTCTACCAGTTGGCGGCGCTGAGCGGCCTGACTCGAGTGGCGGGCACCGCCGCGCGCTACGTCAAGCCGCATGGCGCCCTCTACAACCGCATCGTGCACGACGAGCGGCAGGCGAACGCCGTGGTGGATGCGGTGATCGCGTTCGACCCGTCCCTCGCTCTGCTCGGACTGGCCGGCTCGGCGGTGGAGCGCGCGGCGGGCGAGGCGGGACTGCGGTTCGTGCGCGAGGCGTTCGTCGACCGGGGATACCGGTCCGACGGCACCCTGGTGCCGCGCACCGAGCCCGGAGCGCTGCTGTCCGACCAGGCGGAGATCGCCGCCCGCGCCGTCCGGATGGTCACCGACGGCGCAGTCACCGCCATTGACGGGGAAGAGGTGACCGTCCAGGTCGACTCGCTGTGCCTTCACGGCGACACCCCGGGCGCGGTCGCCATGGCGCTCGCCGTTCGCGCAGCGCTCGCCGCCGCGGACATCGGCGTGGAGCCGTTCGCATGACGCGGCGCATCCTGCCCTACGGCGACCACGCCCTCCTGGTCCAGCTGGACGACCTGGAGGCGGTCTTCGCCCTGTTCCGCGGTCTCGACGCGACCAGGCCGGACGGTGTGGTGGAGCTGATCCCGGCCGCCCGGACGATCGGCGTGGTGGTCGAGCCGCGCATCCTGTCGCCGAGTGCCGCGACCGCCTGGGTGCACCGCACCGAGCCGCTCGCCGCCGCAGCGGTGGAGGCACGCGCCGTCGTGCTCGACGTGCACTACGACGGCGAGGACTTCGGGGAGGTCGCCCGGCTGACCGGACTCTCCGCAGCCGAGGTGGTCCGCTTCCACACCGAGTCGCCGTGGCGGGTCGCCTTCGGCGGCTTCGCGCCGGGCTTCGCCTACCTCGTGACCGACGGCGACCCGCTCGACGTGCCCCGCCGGGCGACCCCGCGCACCGCAGTCCCTCCCGGTGCGGTCGGCCTTGCCGGCGCCTTCACCGGCGTCTACCCGCGGTCGAGCCCGGGCGGCTGGCAGCTGATCGGCCGGACGGATGCGGCCCTCTGGGACGAGACCGCCGACCCGCCGGCGCTGCTCCGGCCGGGGACCGTCGTCCGGTTCCGGGAGGCGCGGTGAGCGGCCTCCGCATCCTGAACCCCGGCGCGCTCTCCCTCGTGCAGGACCTCGGCCGGCCGGGCTTCGCCGCCCTCGGCGTCGGCCGCTCGGGCGCACTCGATCGCGGTGCTCTGCGGCTCGGCAATCGCTTGCTGGGCAACCCCGAGACCGACGCCGGGATCGAGGTCCTGCTCGGCGGTTTCGAGACCCGCTTCGAGCGCGACACCTGGTTCGCCGTGACCGGTGCGACGGGTCCGTTGCTGCTCGACGGGGGACCGGTGGATGCGCACCTCGCGGTCCGCGCGTACGAGGGCCAGATCCTGCGCATCGCTCCGGCTGTGGCCGGCGCCCGCCGGTACCTCGCGGTGCGCGGCGGCGTCGATGTCGCGCCGGTCCTCGGCTCGCGATCCAGGGACACCCTCGCCGGCCTCGGTCCTGCGCCGCTGGCAGCCGGGGACCTGCTGCCGCTCGGCGAGCATCCCGGCTCGGACCTCCCGCTGCTCGACTTCGTTCCCGTCGCCGATCCCGCAGCGGGCGTCGTCGAGGTCCGCGCCCACCGCGGGCCGCGGGCCGACTGGTTCACCGCCGCGGCGCTGGAGGCGTTCTTCACCGTCGAGTGGCGCGCCGCGGCCGAAGCCGACCGGATCGGGATGCGGCTGGACCCGCCCGCCGCGGCCCGTCACGGGGCGCATACGGCCGACGCGGGACCGCATCCGACGGCCGTTCTCGAACGGGCGATCACCGCCGAACTGCCGAGTGAGCCCATGGTGGCCGGGGCCGTGCAGGTCTCGCCCGACGGTCGGCCCACGGTGCTGCTGGCCGACCACCCGGTCACCGGAGGCTATCCGGTGATCGCCGTGGTCTCCGACGCCTCCCTCGACGCCTTCGCGCAGCTCCGTCCCGGACAGCCGCTGACCTTCCGGCACGCCTGAACGACGAGATCAGTCCCGGCGGGTGCCGGACTGGAAGATGCTGCGCGCCGGCGGAGGGGACGGCACGCTGGTCGCGTCTGTGACGATGGGCGCGTTCGCGGCGAACGTGCGCAACTCCTCACCGGCGACGGCCTTCGCGGGATGCGGTCCGCTCGCCAGCAGCCGCGGTAGCCACTCCAGCGGCAGGGGCGAATTGGAGCCGACCAGCACGACGTTCCCGAACCTGCGGCCCTTCAGCACCTGCGTCTCGGCCAGAGCGGCCACGTTCTCGACGACCGCTCCGAGCGTGGAGACCTGGCTGCGGGCGAAGGTCAGCGGCGGCCCGTCCGCGACGTTGACGAGCACGATGCCGTCCGGCTTCAGCAGGGAGACCGCCGAGCGGTAGAACTCGACACTGGTCACGTGCGCCGGAGTGCGCGCGCCGCTGAAGATATCCACCACGAGCAGGTCGACCGCGCCGCGCAACCCGGCGGGCAGCTTGCCGACGACCTCGCGGGCGTCCCCGTGCCGGATGCGGATCTGCGCGTACCGGGGGAGCGGCAGCTGCTCGCGCACCAGATCCACCAGGCGGCTCTCCAACTCGACCACCTGCTGGCGCGAGCCCGGGCGGGTGTACGCGACGTAGCGCGGGAGGGTCAGCGCACCGGCCCCCAGATGCACCGCGGTGATCGGCTCGCCGGGGTCGCCGATCAGGTCGATGACGTTGCCCATCCGCTGCACGTACTCGAAGAACAGCTGCGAGGGGTCGTCGAGGTTGACGTGCGACTGCGGAGTCCCGTCCACCACCAGCTGATAGGCGCCGGGCACGAAGCGGTCCGGCTCCACCGCCGCCAGGAATCCGCTCTCCGACAGCACGACCGCGGGCACAGGTGGGGGCGTATTCGGTGACACACCGGCAGCCTAGTCTCGACGCCCTCACCGAGCGTCTGCGGGCGTTCGGAACGAGTGCGCCCGGTCGCCCCGCCGCACTCGTGACAAACGATCGCAGTCGCCCGGGCGGTAGCGCCGCCGTCCGACCGGGGGAAGGATGGGGCCGTGACCGACCCGAGCAGCAGACCCGACCTCGTCCTCGTCACCGGGGGCTCCGGCTTCCTCGGTGCGCACTGCATCCTCGCGCTGCTAGAGGCGGGATACCGGGTCCGTACGACGATCCGCACTCCCGCGCGCGCCGCCGACGTGCGGTCGCAGCTTGCGGCGGGAGGCGTCGACGACCCGGGCGACCGGCTCGAGTTCGCGATCGCGGACCTGACCTCCGATGACGGGTGGGTGGGCGCGGTCGCCGGCTGCCGCTTCGTGCTGCACGTCGCCTCCCCGTTCCCGTCGAAGCAGCCGAAGGACCCGGACGAGCTGATCCGTCCCGCTCGCGACGGAGCACTGCGCGTGCTGCGCGCCGCGCGCGACGCCGGAGTCGAGCGCGTCGTGCTGACCTCGTCCTTCGCGGCGATCGGCTACGGGCATCCGCCCACCGACCGCCCGTTCACCGAGGAGGACTGGACCGAGCTCGACAGTGGTCGTCCGATCAGCGCGTACGTGCAGTCGAAGACGATCGCCGAGCGTGAGGCGTGGGCGTTCATCCACGCTGAGGGCGGCGACCTGCAACTTGCGACCGTGAACCCCGTCGGCATCCTCGGCCCGGTGCTCGGGCCGGACGTGTCCAGCTCGATCGAGCTGATCCGCCTGGTGAAGGAAGGACGCCTCCCGCGCCTGCCCGACGTGCACTTCGGCATCGTGGACGTCCGCGATGTCGCCGAGCTGCACCTCCTCGCCATGACGAGGCCCGAAGCCGCCGGCCAGCGCTTCCTGGCGATCGCGGGCGAGGTGATGAGCGCTCAGGAGGTCGCCCTCCTCATCCGCGGTCACCTGGGCGAGGCCGCGGGGCGCCGGGTCAGCACGAAGCTCATGCCGCCGTGGATGCTGAAGGCGGCCGCGCCGTTCAGCCGCCGCGTGCGGGACGCGCTCCCCGACCTCGGCACCGCGCGTCGCGCGTCCGGCGAGAAGGCCCGGCGCGTGCTCGGCTGGTCTCCGCGCACACGGGAGGAAGCGGTCATCGCGACGGTCGACACGCTGCCGACGTACCATCCGTGACGCCCCTGATCGGGGCCCTGACGGCCGGGAATAGAACAACTGGCGGCGGGTTATACATCAGGACGGGGTCCGGGTCAAGAAAAGACTGGACACGGCGCGTCTGTTTGACATATAGTTGTTCTTTGCGCTCCCAGTCAAACTTCTGCCTTCATATTGCGGTCGGCTCTGACTCTCCGTGCGCGCCTGGGCCCGACATTTCGGGTCAGATGAGGCGGCGCGATGCGACTGGGAGTTCTCGTCCACATCACTCCACGACCGAGTAACTGGCCCGACGGGGCCCACGGAGGTTATTTCCTTGGCTGCTGCGCGCAACGCAACCAACACTGACAAGACACCCAAGAACGGACGAGCCGCATCTCGTCTTTCGTTCGCCAAGATCACGGACACCCTCACGGTTCCCGATCTGCTCGCACTGCAGACGGAGAGCTTCGACTGGCTGGTCGGAAACGACGTGTGGAAGGCACGCGTCGCCGAGGCCGAGTCGCAGGGTCGTCAGGATCTTCCCGCCAACACGGGCCTCGAGGAGATCTTCGAGGAGATCTCTCCCATCGAGGACCTCGGCGAGACCATGCAGCTCTCGTTCACGAACCCCTTCCTCGAAGAGAAGAAGTACTCGATCGACGAGTGCAAGGAGAAGGGCAAGACCTATTCGGCCCCTCTCTACGTCGAGGCCGAGTTCATGAACCACCTCACCGGTGAGATCAAGACCCAGACGGTCTTCATGGGTGACTTCCCGCTCATGACCGAGCGCGGAACGTTCATCATCAACGGCACCGAGCGTGTCGTCGTGTCGCAGCTCGTGCGTTCGCCGGGCGTCTACTTCGAGGCCACGGCCGACAAGACCAGCGACAAGGACATCTACTCGGCGCGGGTCATCCCGAGCCGCGGAGCCTGGCTCGAGTTCGAGATCGACAAGCGCGACCAGGTCGGTGTCCGCATCGACCGCAAGCGCAAGCAGTCGGTCACGGTCTTCCTCAAGGCCCTCGGTCTGACGAGCGAAGAGATCCTCTCCGAGTTCGCCGGCTTCCAGTCGATCGAGCTGACCCTCGAGAAGGACGCCATCCTCACCAAGGAGGAGGCGCTCAAGGACATCTACCGCAAGCTGCGTCCGGGTGAGCAGGTCGCTGCCGAGGCCGCACGTGCGCTCCTCGACAACTTCTACTTCAACCCGAAGCGCTACGACCTCGCCAAGGTCGGCCGTTACAAGATCAACCGCAAGCTCGGCCTCGAGGCCCCGCTGTCGGACTCGGTGCTGACCGTTCAGGACATCATCGCGACGATCAAGTACCTGGTCTCCCTGCACGACGGCCAGACCACGTTCAAGGGCCTCCGCAACGGAGTCGAGACGGACATCCGCCTCGACGTCGACGACATCGACCACTTCGGCAACCGTCGTATCCGCGCCGTCGGCGAGCTCATCCAGAACCAGGTCCGCACCGGTCTGTCCCGCATGGAGCGCGTCGTCCGCGAGCGCATGACCACGCAGGACATCGAGGCGATCACCCCGCAGACCCTGATCAACGTGCGACCCGTCGTCGCCGCGATCAAGGAGTTCTTCGGAACGTCGCAGCTGTCGCAGTTCATGGACCAGAACAACCCGCTCGCGGGTCTGACCCACAAGCGCCGCCTCTCCGCGCTCGGCCCCGGTGGTCTGAGCCGTGAGCGTGCCGGTGTCGAGGTCCGTGACGTCCACCCGTCGCACTACGGCCGCATGTGCCCGATCGAGACCCCGGAAGGCCCGAACATCGGCCTGATCGGCTCGCTCGCGTCGTTCGCCCGGATCAACTCGTTCGGGTTCATCGAGACGCCGTACCGCAAGGTCGTCGCCGGCCGGGTCACCGACCAGATCGACTACCTGACCGCTTCCGAGGAGGACGACTTCGTCGTCGCGCAGGCCAACGCCCCGCTCGACCCGAACGGCCACTTCGTCGAGGAGCGCGTGCTCGCCCGTCAGAAGGGCGGCGAGGTCGACCTGATCCCCGCCGACGAGATCGGCTACATGGACGTCTCGCCGCGCCAGATGGTGTCGGTCGGTACGTCGCTGATCCCCTTCCTCGAGCACGACGACGCCAACCGAGCCCTCATGGGTGCGAACATGCAGCGCCAGGCGGTGCCGCTGCTCCGCTCGGAGAGCCCGGTCGTCGGAACCGGTATGGAGGGCTACGCGGCCATCGACGCCGGTGACGTGGTCATCGCGGAGAAGTCCGGTGTGGTCTCCGAGGTCTCGGCCGACGCAGTCACCGTCCAGGCGGACGACGGCACGTACCAGACCTACTACCTGCGCAAGTTCGACCGCTCGAACCAGGGAACCTCGTACAACCACCGCGTGGTCGTCGACGAGGGTGACCGGATCGAGCAGGGCGAGGTCGTCGCAGACGGTCCCGCGACCGAGAACGGCGAGCTCGCGCTCGGCAAGAACCTGCTCGTCGCGTTCATGCCGTGGGAGGGTCACAACTTCGAGGACGCGATCATCCTCAGCCAGAACCTGGTGAAGGACGACACCCTCTCCTCGATCCACATCGAGGAGTACGAGGTCGACGCCCGCGACACCAAGCTGGGTAAGGAAGAGATCACCCGCGACCTGCCGAACGTCAGCCCGGACCTCCTGGCCGACCTCGACGAGCGCGGCATCATCCGCATCGGCGCCGAGGTGCGCCCCGGCGACATCCTCGTCGGCAAGGTCACGCCGAAGGGCGAGACCGAGCTGTCGGCGGAAGAGCGCCTGCTCCGCGCGATCTTCAACGAGAAGAGCCGCGAGGTGCGCGACACCTCCCTCAAGGTCCCGCACGGCGAGGAGGGCACCATCATCGGTGTCAAGGTCTTCGACTCGCAGGACGGCGACGACGAGCTCGGCTCCGGCGTCAACCAGCGCGTGGTGGTCTACATCGCCCAGAAGCGCAAGATCACCGCGGGTGACAAGCTCGCCGGTCGTCACGGCAACAAGGGCGTCATCTCGAAGATCCTTCCGGTCGAAGACATGCCGTTCCTCGCGGACGGAACTCCGGTCGACGTGATCCTCAACCCGCTGGGTGTTCCTGGACGAATGAACTTCGGTCAGGTCCTCGAGATCCACCTCGGCTGGATCGCGCAGAACGGCTGGGAGATCAAGGGCAAGCCGAAGTGGGCCGCAGCGCTCCCTGAGGCCGCGTACAGCGTCGCCCCCGGCACCAAGGTCGCCACCCCGGTGTTCGACGGAGCGAGGGAAGAGGAGATCGCAGGTCTGCTCGACTCGACCCTCCCGACGCGCGACGGCGACCGCCTGATCGGCGGCTCCGGTAAGACGCAGCTGTTCGACGGCCGCTCCGGCGAGCCGTACCCGGACCCTGTGTCGGTCGGTTACATGTACATCCTGAAGCTGCACCACCTGGTCGACGACAAGATCCACGCCCGTTCGACAGGTCCGTACTCGATGATCACCCAGCAGCCGCTCGGTGGTAAGGCACAGTTCGGTGGTCAGCGCTTCGGTGAGATGGAGGTGTGGGCCCTCGAGGCCTACGGTGCCGCGTACGCGCTGCAGGAGCTCCTGACCATCAAGTCGGATGACATCCTCGGCCGCGTGAAGGTCTACGAGGCCATCGTCAAGGGTGAGAACATCCAGGAGCCGGGCATCCCGGAGTCCTTCAAGGTCCTCATCAAGGAGATGCAGTCCCTCTGCCTGAACGTGGAGGTGCTCTCGGCCGATGGTCAGACCGTCAGCCTCCGCGACTCGGACGACGAGGCCTTCCGCGCTGCGGAAGAGCTCGGCATCAACATCTCCTCCCGCTTCGAGTCGTCGTCAATTGATGAAATTTGACGCCGAGATCTGACCCGGCAGACAGCCAACTGACGAAACTTTTTGTAGAGAGTAGGAACATTGCTCGAGTCAACAACTTTTGACGAGCTGCGTATCGGCCTGGCCACCGCCGACGACATCCGTCGCTGGAGCTACGGCGAGGTCAAGAAGCCGGAGACGATCAACTACCGGACCCTGAAGCCCGAGAAGGACGGCCTGTTCGGAGAGCAGATCTTCGGACCGTCCCGTGACTGGGAGTGCTCGTGCGGCAAGTACAAGCGCGTCCGGTTCAAGGGCATCGTCTGCGAGCGCTGCGGCGTGGAGGTCACCAAGTCCTCCGTCCGTCGTGAGCGCATGGGCCACATCGAGCTCGCCGCTCCGGTCACGCACATCTGGTACTTCAAGGGTGTGCCGAGCCGTCTCGGCTACCTCCTCGACATGGCGCCGAAGGACCTCGAGAAGGTCATCTACTTCGCCGCCTACATGGTGATCTCCGTGGATGAGGACGGCCGTCACGCCGACCTCCCCGGCCTCGAGAACGAGCTCCGGCTCGAGATCAAGACGCTGTCCGACCAGCGCGACGCCCGCGTCGCCGAGCGTCTGCAGCGCCTCGAGACCGACCTCGCCGCACTGGAGGAGGAGGGTGCCAAGGCCGACCAGAAGCGTCGCGTCAAGGACACCGCCGAGAAGGAGATGGGACAGCTCCGTAAGTCCTTCGACGAGGACATCGCCCGCCTCGAGCGCGTGTGGGAGTCGTTCCGCACCCTCAAGATCGGCGACCTCAAGCCCGAGGACGCGGACTTCAACGAGCTCCTCGACCGCTACGGCCTCTACTTCGAGGCCTACATGGGCGCCGAGGCGATCAAGCGTCGCCTGCTGGCCTTCGACCTGGCCGCCGAGGCCGAGCTGCTCCGCGAGCAGATCGCCAACGGCAAGGGCCAGAAGAAGATCCGTGCGATCAAGCGACTCCGCGTCGTCTCGTCGTTCCTGGCGACCGGCAACTCGCCGGCCGCGATGGTCCTCGACGTCGTTCCGGTGATCCCGCCGGAGCTGCGCCCGATGGTCCAGCTCGACGGTGGCCGCTTCGCCACCAGCGACCTGAACGACCTGTACCGCCGTGTGATCAACCGCAACAACCGTCTGCGTCGTCTGCTCGACCTCGGTGCTCCCGAGATCATCGTGAACAACGAGAAGCGCATGCTGCAGGAGGCCGTCGACGCGCTGTTCGACAACGGCCGCCGCGGCCGTCCCGTGACGGGTACCGGCAACCGCGCCCTCAAGTCCCTCAGCGACATGCTGAAGGGTAAGCAGGGTCGTTTCCGTCAGAACCTGCTCGGAAAGCGCGTCGACTACTCCGGTCGTTCGGTCATCATCGTGGGTCCGCAGCTCAAGCTGCACCAGTGCGGTCTGCCCAAGCAGATGGCGCTGGAGCTGTTCAAGCCGTTCGTCATCAAGCGCCTGATCGACCTGAGCCACGCTCAGAACATCAAGGCCGCGAAGCGGATGGTGGAGCGTTCGCGCCCGCAGGTGTGGGATGTGCTCGAGGAGATCATCCGCGAGCGCCCCGTGCTGCTGAACCGTGCGCCCACGCTGCACCGTCTGGGCATCCAGGCGTTCGAACCGCAGCTCGTCGAGGGCAAGGCCATCCAGCTCCACCCGCTCGTCTGCGCCGCGTTCAACGCGGACTTCGACGGCGACCAGATGGCCGTTCACCTTCCGCTGTCGGTGGAGGCACAGGCCGAGGCTCGCATCCTGATGCTCGCCTCGAACAACATCCTGAAGCCGTCCGACGGCCGCCCGGTCACCCTGCCCTCGCAGGACATGATCATCGGTCTGCACCACCTCACCACCGTCCGCGAGGGCGCTGTGGGCGAGGGTCGCGCGTTCTCCTCGGTCTCCGAGGCGATCCTCGCGAAGGACCAGGGCACGCTGCACCTGAACGCCAAGGTCAAGATCCGTCTGACCGACTACGTTCCGTCCGACGCAGCCGACACCGGTGCCGAGCCGACCACCGCCATCGTGGAGACCACGCTGGGTCGCGCCCTCTTCAACGAGACGCTCCCGGCGGACTACCCCTACGTGGAGGAGGTCGCCGACAAGGGCACGATCTCGTCGATCGTGAACGCCCTCGCCGAGCGGTACCCGAAGGTGGAGGTCGCCGCGGCGCTCGACCGGATCAAGGACGCCGGCTTCTACTGGGGCACCCGCTCGGGCGTCACGGTGTCGCTGAGCGACATCCTGACTCCGCCGAACAAGGCGCAGATCGTGGCCGGTTACGAGAAGAAGGCCGCCAAGATCACCTCGGAATTCGAGAAGGGTCTCACGACCGACCTCGAGCGCCGCCAGGAGCTGGTGAAGATCTGGACCGAGGCAACCAACGAGGTCGCCGAGGCCATGCGCGCCAACTTCCCGGAGGACAACACCATCAACCGCATGGTGACGTCCGGTGCCCGTGGTAACTGGCTGCAGGTCCGCAACATCGCCGGTATGCGTGGTCTGGTGAACAACCCGAAGGGCGAGATCATCCCGCGCCCGATCATCTCCTCGTACCGCGAGGGGCTGTCGGTGGCGGAGTACTTCATCGCGACGCACGGTGCCCGTAAGGGTCTGGCCGACACGGCCCTCCGTACGGCCGACTCGGGGTACCTGACCCGTCGTCTGGTGGACGTCTCGCAGGATGTCATCATCCGTGAGGACGACTGCGGCACGACCAAGGGTCTCGACCTGCCGATCGCCACGGTCGGTGCGGACGGCACCCTCACCCGCGACCCGAACGTCGAGAACTCGGTGTTCGCCCGTACCCTGGCCGCTGAGGCGGTCGGTTCGGACGGCTCCGTGGTCGCGAAGGCGGGCGAGGACGTGGGCGACGTGCTCATCGACAAGCTGGTCGCCGCCGGCGTCACCGACATCAAGGTCCGCTCCGTGCTGACCTGCGAGTCGGCGGTTGGCGTCTGCGCCGCCTGCTACGGCCGTTCGCTCGCGACCGGCAAGCTGGTGGACATCGGCGAGGCGGTCGGCATCATCGCCGCCCAGTCGATCGGTGAGCCCGGAACGCAGCTCACGATGCGTACGTTCCACACGGGTGGTTCCGCGTCCGCGGACGACATCACCCAGGGTCTGCCACGCGTCCAGGAGCTGTTCGAGGCACGTACCCCCAAGGGTGCGTCCCCGATCGCCGAGGCTGCCGGCCGCATCACCATCGAGGACACGGACAAGTCCCGCAAGGTCATCCTGACCCCGGACAGCGGCGACGAGCCGCACGTGTACCCGGTGCTGAAGCGTTCGACCCTCCTGGTGGAGGACGGACAGCGCGTCGAGCTCGGCCAGCAGCTGATCGTCGGCACGGTCGACCCGAAGGAGGTTCTGCGCGTCAAGGGTGTCCGCGAGGTGCAGAAGCACCTGGTGGGCGGCGTGCAGGGCGTCTACCGCTCGCAGGGTGTGCCGATCCACGACAAGCACATCGAGGTCATCGTCCGTCAGATGCTCCGCAAGGTCACCGTCGTCGATCACGGCGACACCGACCTGCTGCCGGGTGAGCTCGTCGACCGGTCGAAGTACAACGAGATCAACCGCGCGCACCTGCAGGAGGGCAAGAAGACGGCCTCCGCCCGTCAGGAGGTCATGGGTATCACCAAGGCCTCGCTGGCGACCGAGTCGTGGCTGTCGGCCGCGTCCTTCCAGGAGACCACCCGCGTCCTGACGCAGGCGGCCATGGAGGGCAAGTCCGACCCGCTGATCGGTCTCAAGGAGAACGTCATCATCGGTAAGCTCATCCCGGCTGGTACCGGCCTGCAGCGCTACCGGAACGTCTCCGTCGAGGCGACTGAGGAGGCCAAGGCGGAGCGGTACCCCAACCGCATCTTCGCTGACGACTCCTCGTTCAACGAGAGCGACCTGAGCTTCGTCGACTTCGACAGCTTCAGCTCGGACGACTACACCCCGGGCACCTACAACTAAGCAGGTACCCGCACGACGAAGGCCCCCGGCATGAGCCGGGGGCCTTCGTCGTTCCCGGGCTCCGATGTCCTTCAGATTTGCGTCAATTCGTGGTTATGGCCGGCCCATAACGACGATTTGGCGCAAATCTCAGGGTGGCGGTCTGGGAGAATGGACGCATGTGGCGACAGCTCCTCGAGTACACGGACACGGCCGGCCGCGCGATGGTCGGCTTCGCGGGCGTGCTGCTGGTCGCCGCCGTCGTGAGCTTCGTCGTGGGGATCGCGCAGGCCGCCTCCGGCCACGTCGCCGTGACTCTGCCGTACTGGCTGACGACCATGGGCTGCGCCGTCGTGGCCCTGCTGCTGATCTTCCTCGCGAGCCGCCGCGGCAAGCTGCGCTGACGCTCCCGGGGCTTCGACGGCATTAAGGAGCGTCGGCGCTCTGGGCCGGCCGCGGCATCCATTGGACGATGGATGCACGACCCGCACCCGGGTGCCCCCCACCGGTGTGGCACCCTCTCGCGGGTCTGTTGCCCTGTTCCGGCTGCTGAATAGGGTGACTACGCCCAGCCGTCCAGGGAGCTCTCGCCTCTGCCCGGTCGGACCTGCCGTTCACCCGACCCGTCGGCAGCCGTATCACCGAGGAGGTCCCCGTGGCGTCCATGACCGAGATCCTCATCCTGCACGGCCACCTCCCGATCGAATACCTCGACCGAGTGGAGACCGAGCCGGCGGCGGACGAGTCCGTCGTGCGCGAACTGATCACGCGCGGCGCAATCACGTCCGCGCAGTTGGCGCGAGCGCGAGCGGCCCAGGCCGGCATCCCGTTCGTCGAACTGACCGACTACCCCGTCGACCGCGCGGCCGTCGCGCTGATCCCCGGCGCGATCTGCCGTCGCCACACGGTCCTCCCGATCGGCACCGTCGACGGCATGATCGTCCTGGCGATGGCCGACCCGGGCAACGTGTTCGCCATCGACGACGTGCGTGCCGCCTCCCGGCTCACCGTTGCGGCCGCTGTCGCCGAGGAGACGGACCTGCGGGCCGCGATCGACCGGTACATCCGCGCCGACGACGAGCTGAGCGACCTGACTTCGACGCTGGAGGAGGAGAAGGCCGCCAGCGAGGAGGCGTCGGTCGCCGAGTCGACCGACGACGACGCACCGATCGTCCGATTCGTGAACCTGCTGGTGAGCCAGGCCATCCAGGACCACGCCTCGGACATCCACATCGAGCCGGCCGAGCACGACGTCCGGGTGCGCTATCGCATCGACGGCGTGCTCCACGCCATGCAGTCGGCGCCCAAGAGCATCCAGAACGGCGTCATCTCCCGGCTGAAGATCATGTCGGACATCGACATCGCCGAGCGCCGCAAGCCGCAGGACGGCCGCATGTCGGTGGTTCACGGCGGCCGCCAGATCGACCTCCGCGTCGCGACCCTTCCGACGGTCTGGGGCGAGAAGGTCGTCATGCGAATCCTCGACAACACCAACACGGGGATGACGCTGAAAGACCTGAATCTGCTGGAGCGCAACTTCGAGACCTACCGCGAGGCGTATTCGAAGCCGTACGGGATGATCCTGGTCACCGGTCCGACCGGCTCCGGCAAGTCGACCACCCTCTACACGACGCTGAACGCCGTCGCCCGGCCGGAGATCAACGTGATCACGGTCGAGGATCCGGTCGAGTACCGCATGCCGGGCATCAACCAGGTGCAGGTGAACCCGAAGGCGGGGCTGACGTTCGCGAGCGCGCTGCGCAGCATCCTGCGCTCCGACCCGGATGTGGTGCTGCTCGGTGAGATCCGCGACCACGAGACCGCGCAGATCGCGATCGAGGCGTCGCTCACCGGGCACCTCGTGCTCTCGACGCTGCACACCAACGACGCCCCGAGCGCGGTGACACGCCTGACCGAGATGGACATCGAGCCCTTCCTGGTCGGTTCCGCCCTCGACTGCGTCGTCGCCCAGCGGCTTGCGCGGCGTCTCTGCGACCGCTGCAAGCAGCCGGGCACCTTCGTCGCCGACGACCTGCGCCGCCTACGCTTCGCCATCCCCGTGGATGAGGCGCCGCCGCAGCTGTTCGTCCCGGTCGGCTGCCCCGCGTGCTCGAACACCGGCTACCGCGGCCGCATCGCGGTGCACGAGGTCATGGCGGTGACGGAGGAGATCGAGCGCCTCGCCGTCGAGCGCGCCTCCAGTGCCGAGATCGGCCGGGCTGCCCGCGAGCAGGGGATGCTGACCCTGCGCGAGGACGGCTGGGAGAAAGCCAAGCGCGGTCTGACATCCGTCGACGAGATCCTGAGAGTTGTCGCCTAGGAGGGCACATGACGAACGACGAGAGCTGGGGTGGCTTCCCGCCGCCGGTGGACAAGCCGGTGTACGAGATCCCGGTGACCCCGCCCGGCGCGAGCGCCGGCGGGTGGACGCCCGGCCCTGGTGTGCCGCTGAGTGCGCCGCCCCAGTGGGGGCCGCCGGTGGGCGCCGAGCCGGTTTCGTATGCGGCACCCGAGTCGGTGCTGCCGGAGCCGGTTTCGTATGCGGCGCCGGTGCCGGCGCCGGCGCTGCCCGAGCCGGTGGCGTACTCGGCGCCCGAGTCGGCTCTGCCCGAGCCGGTCACGTACGCCGATCCGGAGCCGTTCGTCGCCCCTGAGCCCGAGCCCGCCACCCTGGTCTGGTCGCTCGACCACCCGGCTTCATCGCCGCAGCCGGGCGCGCCGACTGCCCCCGTGACCCGTCTGATCCCCGCCGGTCGCCGTGCCGCGGCGCCGGTGCCCGAAACACAGGAAGTCCACCACCCGACGATCCCCGAGTTCGACGAGAGCCTCACCGATCCCGAGCGTGAGGCGCTCGAGAAGGCGGACAAGGATCTGGTGCTGGCCCTCCACGAGGTGGTCTACCAGCGGGCCTCCGACCTGCACATCACGGTCGGCGCCCCGCCGATGGTCCGCGTCGACGGCGGGCTCCGCGCGGCGGCGAGCACTGAGCCATGGAACCACGAGCGCACCCGCAGCGCGCTCACCAGCCTGCTCACCGAGCGCCAGCTGCAGCAGTTCGAGCGGGAACACGAGCTCGACTTCGCGTTCACCATCTCGGCGAACTCCCGGTTCCGCGTGAACCTGTACCAGCAGCGCGGTTCGTACGGCGGCGCGTTCCGTCTCATCCCGACCGAGATCAAGCAGCTGGATGCGCTCGGCGTACCGGAGACTGTCGGCCAGTTCGCGCAGCTGCCGCGCGGCCTGGTGCTGGTCACCGGCCCCACCGGTTCGGGCAAGTCGACCACGCTGGCGGCGCTCATCGACCTCGTGAACAGCACCCGCTCGGACCACATCGTGACGGTCGAAGACCCGATCGAGTTCATGCACGTGCACAAGAAGTCGATCGTCAACCAGCGCGAGGTCGGGTTCGACACCCACAGCTTCAACAACGCGCTCAAGCACGTGCTCCGTCAGGACCCCGACGTGATCCTCATCGGCGAGCTCCGCGACCTGGAGACGATCTCGGTCGCCCTCACCGCGGCGGAGACCGGCCACCTCGTCTTCGCCACCCTGCACACCCAGGATGCGCCGCAGACCATCGACCGCGTGATCGACGTCTTCCCGCCGCACCAGCAGGATCAGGTGCGGGCGCAGCTGGCCGGCACCCTCCAGGGCGTCGTCTCGCAGACCCTGATCAAGCGCGCGAGCGGAAAGGGCCGGGTGGTCGCGACCGAGATCCTCATGATGAACCCGGCCATCGCCAACGTCATCCGCGAGGGCAAGACCTATCAGATCCCCTCCATGATGCAGGCGGGTCGGGATTCGGGGATGCGCACGATGGATCAGCACCTGGCCGAGCTCGTCAACGCCGGCGTGATCACCCGCCGGTCCGCGATGGAGAAGGCGCACGACAAGGAGGGCATCACCCGCCTCATCCAGCGCATCGAGTCGCCGACCGAGGCTTCGGCTATGGCGATCGCCGCGAGCGGTCCCGACTTCGGCGACAGCTACTCAGGAACGGTGGGCTGATCGTGAGCACGAGCACCGCCTACGCGTACCGGGGCCGGAACGCCGAGGGCAAGATCGTCAAGGGCCGGGTGGATGCGACAAGCGAAGCCGCCGTCGCCTCTCGTCTGCGGACCATGGGCCTGTCGCCGGTCTCCATCGCGGAGGCGGGCGAGGGAACGGGCCTGAATCGGGAGATCAAGCTGTCCGCGGGCTCGGGGGTGAAGCTCAAAGAGCTCGCCGTGACCAGCCGCCAGATGGCGACGATGATCGGGGCGGGCCTGTCGCTCCTCCGGACCCTCAACATCATCGCCGAGCAGACCTCGAACAAGAAGTTCAACGCCGTGCTGTCCGACGTCCGCGACCAGGTGGAGAGCGGCGTCGCCGTCTCCGACGCCATGCGAAGACACGCAGACGTCTTCCCGCCGCTCATGATCAACATGGTCAAGGCTGGCGAGACCGGCGGTTTCCTCGACGGCGCGCTGGAGGCGGTGGCCGAGAACTTCGAGAAGGAGGTCAAGCTCCGCTCCGCGATCAAGTCCGCCCTGACCTATCCGGTGATCGTGTTCTGCATGACGATCGTCGGCGTCACGGCCATGCTGCTGTTCGTCGTGCCGATCTTCGAGAAGATGTTCGCCGGCCTGGGCAAGCAGTTGCCGCTCCCGACGCTGGTGCTCGTCCAGCTCTCGCACGCCATGGTGTTCGTCGTGCCGGTGGTCGCCGTCCTGGGCATCGTGTTCGCTTTCTGGTGGCCCAAGCACAAGAACGACGAAGGGGTCCGCAAGCGACTGGATCCGTTCAAGCTCCGGATGCCTGTCTTCGGGTCGCTGATGAAGCGCATCGCGATCGCCCGGTTCAGCCGCAACTTCGCCAACATGATCAGCGCCGGTGTACCGATCCTGCAGGCCCTGCGGATCGTGGGGGAGACCAGCGGCAACTACGTGCTCGAGAAAGCCCTGGAGGAGGTCGCTGAGGGCGTCAGACAGGGTGAGGCGATAGCCACCCCGCTGGGCCGTCAGAAGGTCTTCCCCTCCATGGTCACGCAGATGATCGCCGTGGGCGAGGATGCCGGGTCCCTCGAGACCATGCTCGACAAGGTCGCCGACTTCTACGAGCAGGAGGTGGAGGCCACCACCGAGCAGCTCACAGCCCTCATCGAACCGCTCATGATCGCCTTCCTCGGCGTGGTCATCGGCGGCATGGTCGTCGCCCTCTACCTGCCCATCTTCAGCATCGCGTCGGCCGTCGGAGGCTGACCCTCCGCCGGGGGCCAGGGGCGGCAAAACGCCCCCGCACTGGGGTCGGGAAAGCCCTGAAAACCCCTCTGACGGGGGATATTTCTCCAAAACCGCTGGGAAATATGGTCATCCCGGAAGCGGTACTCGCATCCGCTCCAGCCGCACCACCTCCACCCGACCGATTGGACACTGCAATGTACTTCCGTCTCATGGGCAAGCTGAACGCTCGCCGCCAGGGGCTGCTCGAAGAGGACGAGAAGGGCTTCACCCTGATCGAACTCCTCGTGGTGGTCATCATCATCGGCATCCTCGCCGCCATCGCCATCCCGATCTACATCGGAGTCCAGAACAACGCGAAGGACGCGAGTGTCAAGTCCGACCTCGCCAACGCCAAGACCGCCGTCGTCGCGTACTACACCGACAAGGGCTCCTCGGCCACCCTCCCGACCTTCGACGCGGTGACCGGCACAGGGCTCGCCAACTACGGCTACACCCTGAGCCCGGGTAACACCGCGCCGACCTTCAAGACGGGCGCAACGTCGACTGCCTTCTGCGTCCAGGAGGTCAGCAGCACTGGAACGACGTTCCACATCGACCAGACCAACGGTGCCACGACCGGCATCTGCTAACAGGATCCGCTCCTGACAGCGGGGCGTCGCTTCCCAGCGGCGCCCCGCTTCCGCTCTCCAGCGGCCCTTGATCCACCATCCACCCCCGGACCCGACCCAGGGAGGTGAACCCCCGTGAACCGCCTCAACACCCTCTTCCACGACAACGAGTCCCGCGACCGCGGGTTCACCCTCATCGAGGTCCTCGTCGCCATGATGGTCTTCGCGATCATCTCCGTCATCGTCGCCTACTCGCTGACGCTCTCGATGACCCTCACCCGCAACAGCCGCTCCAGTGAAGTCGCGGCCAATCTCGCCGCGCAGCAGATCGACGTGGCCCGGGCGACGACCGACATCTTCGACGTCACCGGCGGCATCGTCTCCCAGACACTCGACGGAACGACCTACACGATCACGAAGCAGGTCGGCTGGGTGAACAGCGCCGGCGCCGCCTCCGACTGTGGGAGCGGAACCAGCATCCTGCAGAACAAGACCCTGAACGTCTCCGTCTCGTGGGACGGCAAGAACCCCTCGACCACCCCGGTCCAGGCCAGCACACTGCTCGCCCCCGCCGGCCCGATCAACGATCCGACCACGGGCACGATCATCGTCCACGTGACCGATGCCTCCGGATCCGCCCTCCCGGGCGTGCCCATCGCGGCGAAGGTCGACACCACCGTCTCACCGAATACCGCCGCCGCTGTTCCCACCGCACCGGATCCCACCGATGCTGACGGCTGCAGCTACGTGCTGAAGGTCGCCCCGGGCACATACGCCATCACTGTGGGCAAGGCGGGCGACGGCCGCATCAGCAGCAAGCAGGTGCAGGCTCCGTCGTTCCAGACCAACGTCACGGCCGGCCAGTCGTCGGTGCTCGACGTGCAGTACGACACCGCGGCGAATCCCCTCCTGACCCTGTCTCCCGGCGCGCCGCTCGGAACCCTGTTTCCGACGTCCCTCCCGATGACCTTCATCTCCCAGGGTGACCCCTACTCCACGGCGGTGACGCCCAGCACCCTGCTGCTGGTGACAACGGCTTCGGCTCCGCTGTTCCCGTGGGGCTCGGGGTACAACGTGTTCGCCGGCCAGTACGTGCAGACGCCGGCGACCCAGCCGTCCTGTCTCTCGGTCGATCCTGCTCAGTGGGTGACGCCCAACGCTTCCGGCAACGTCGGGCAGCGGCAGCCGGCTGTCGGAGTCACCCCCGGCTCGGGAACGACCGTTCTCATGCCGCTGGTGACGGTCAAGACGTCGAGCAAGTGGATCGTCGCCGTCAGCACCGCAGCGCCCGCCTCGACGGGGGATCCGGGGTGCACGAAGCCGATGTCGCTCGCTTTCCCGGTGTCCTCCGGCAACGCGGCCACCATCGCCCTGCCCTACGGCAGCTGGCGGGTGTACGCGATGAGCAACAAGACCGACACGCCGGGCGCTTCCAACCAGGTCAAGAAGACCGACCTCACCCTCCCCGCCGGTAGCCCTGTGTACCCGGACGCGTACACGTTCACCCTCGATCCGAGGCAGCCATGATGCGCGCTGTGTGGTTGCTACGGATGCTGCGCTCCCGCGAGGCCGGGCTGTCACTCATCGAGCTCCTCATCGCGATCATGCTCACCGGTTTCCTGATGACTCTGGGCGTGTGGATGTTCGTCGCGGGCACGCACAGCGTCAGCCTCGCGCAGTCCATCGACGGGGGCACCCGGCAGGCGTCGAACGGGATGAACCAGGTGGCGCGCATGATCCGCGCGGCGACCCCGAATCCGCTGGCGTCCCCCACGCCCGGCAACCCGCTCAACGCTCCCGCGATCATCTCCGCCTCCGCGACCGGGCTCCAGTTCTACGCCTACGTGAACCTCAACGGCGCCGAGAGCCCGGTCATGGTGAGCTACGCCCTCACCGGCACGGGCATCCTCACCGAGACCCAGTACCCGGCGACGTCGAACACCCCCGGCGCGAACGGCCACTGGGACTTCGGCACTGCGCGCCCGACGCGCAACCTGTGCAACTCCATCCCGGCGAGCACCACCGTGTTCCGCTACTTCAATAAGGCCGGAACCGAACTGCTCCCGGCGACGATCACCAGCGACACCCAGAAGGCCGCGATCGCGTCCATCCAGGTGACCATCACCATCCAGGCGACCGGTGCGGCCAACGCGGTGACCCTCACCAACACCATCGGCATGGCGAACGTCGGATAGGGATCGAAATGCTCACTCTTCTGCGCTCCCGGCTGGCGATGGTCCGCGCCTCGCGCGAACGCGGCGTGGCGCTCGCCATGGTCGTCGGCATCGCCAGCGTCCTCCTGCTGCTGATCTCCCTGACGATGACCTTCTCGGTCTCCGGCCTGGTCCGCTCCAACCACGACGCGGACTGGGATGCGGCCATGTCGGCCGCCTTCGCCGGAGTCGCCGATTACCAGGGGCGCCTCACGAACGACCCGAGTTACCAGCAGTACGGCAACCCGGCCTCGGCGTTCACCATCGCCAACGGCTCGCAGGGATCCGTCGCACTTCCGCCCAGCAGCCGCGACAACCCCGCCTTCGACGTCACCACCACGGCAGCAGGCGGCCGGTGGGCGTCCGTGCCCCTGACAGACGGTCTCGCGGCGAACGCCTCCTTCCGGTACGAGGTGGACAACTCCAAGTACGCGAGCAACGGCATCCTGCATCTGCGTGCCACCGGGCGAGTGGATACGGTCACGCGAAGCGTCGTCGCCAACATCAAGCAGACCGGCTTCACCAACTACGTCTACTTCACCGATTACGAAGAGCTCGACCCGACGCTGAACGATGTGGACTGCACCGTCGCCTACGCCTGGGCGGCGACGCGGGACAGCGGCTGCCTGATCAACTTCATCGCCGGGGATACGTTCGACGGCCAGGTCCATTCCAACGACACCCTCAACATCTGCGGTGGCACGTTCAAGCAGAGAGTGACGAGCGCGAACCCGACTCCCATTGCCGGCAAGCTGTACACCGCGAACAACTGCTCGGGCGGAGCGCAGACGCCGACGTTCAGCGCCGGTGCTCCCGTGAACGCGGCGCAGATCACGATGCCACCGGCCCAGGCGCAACTCGACCAGGTGCGCACGGACATCTCGACGAAGGTGCCGAGCCCGGGGTGCCTTTACACCGGGCCCACCAAGATCACGTACTCGGTGTTGGGAGGGGTGGCCTCCATGACCGTCCGGTCGCCGTGGACGAAGAAAACCGAGCTGTCGAACGGAAACGCCACAGCGGGTACGGCGCCGGCCTTCTGCGGCACCCCGGGCGATCCGGCGAAGACCGAGAGTCAGAACTCCGGAACACTTTCCGGGGCCACCGGTCAAACCATCACGATCGGTCCGAGCTCCCAGCTCTACAACAACCTCGCCTACGTGCAGGCGGTGCCGAGCGGGGTGACGAATGCGAACTACTGGTCGTCCTCCGCCTCCCCGAACGCGAACGGTTTCAAGTGCGTCGGCGGGACCAACAATGCGGCAGCCGGCAACGGCATCGGATACCCGGTCGCCAACGAGATCGTGCCGTCGATCGCCACCTACGACTGCCGTGCCGGCGATGTCTTCGTCGAGGGCACCATGCACAGCGCGATGACCGTCACCGCCGAGCACTTCGCCTGGATCACGGGGAAGCTCGTCTACCAGGACGCCGCAAACGACATCCTCGGCCTCGTCGGCGCAGGCGCCGTCTGGGTCTGGAACCCGATCGTCTGCACCAACCCGACCACGTACCCGAACAGCAGCGGGACGGCCTGCTCCAGCAACAAGCCGTACCTCACGTTCGAGGCGACCGCCTCGAGCGGCAACTGCGCGCGGACGATCAACGCCGCCATCCTCTCCAACAACCACAGCTTCGAGGTGCACAACTACGATTCGGGCGACTCGCAGGCCTACCTGTGCGTCACCGGCTCCATCGCGCAGGAATTCCGTGGTCCGGTGGGAAGAGGCGCGGGAAGCAGTCGCAGCGGCTTCTTGAAGAAGTACAGCTACGACACCCGGCTGCTGAACTCGCCACCGCCGAAGTTCCCGACCCCGCGGACGACGTCGTACGACGTCAACACCGAGATCGAGGTCAAGACCGCTTTCGGGTCGGACGGGGCGCCGCTGTCATGACTCCCGCCTTCTTCGCCTTCGCGGTCGTGTGTGCCGGCGTGTTCGGCGCGCTGATCGGCTCGTTCCTCAATGTGGTCGTCTACCGCGTGCCGGCCGGACGCTCCATCGTGTCCCCGCCGAGCGCCTGCGGCAGCTGCGGCACCGAGATCAAGCCGTACGACAACATCCCCGTCGTGTCCTGGCTCGCGCTCCGCGGCCGGTGCCGGACATGCCGCAGTGCGATCTCGATCCGCTACCCGCTGGTCGAAGCTGCCACAGCGGGCGCGTTCGCACTCGTCGCGTGGTGGTTCTGGGCGGGACCGCAGGCGCCCGCAGCTGGTGGGACCGGAGCGGTCGTCGCCGGTCTCCTCACGCTCGTCGCCTTCCTGTACCTGACCGCGATCACCATCGCGCTCGCGCTGATCGACCTGGACACGCATCGCCTGCCGAACACGATCGTGCTGCCCTCCTACGTGGTCGGGCTGGTGCTGCTCGGAGCGGCCGCTCTGGTTGCGGGCGACCCGATGGCGCTGCTGCGAGCAGTGATCGGGGCGGCGGCGCTCTACGTCTTCTATCTCATCCTCGCGCTCGTGTACCCGGGTGGGATGGGCTTCGGCGACGTCAAGCTCGCGGGCGCCCTCGGCCTCTTCCTGGGGTATCTCGGCTGGGCGCCGCTCGTCGTCGGAGCTTTCGCCGCGTTCCTGCTCGGCGGCCTCTTCGCCCTGGTTCTTGTCGTCACGCGCCGCGCCGGCCGCGGCAGCGGCATCCCGTTCGGACCGTGGATGCTCGCTGGCGCCTGGCTCGGCATCCTCGCAGGACCCACGATCGGCAGCGCCTACCTGGCCCTGCTCGGACTCGCTTAGACAACAGACACACAAGACAGAAGGAGGATCGGATGGCCACCAGCATCGTCGGTATCGACATCGGAAGCACGACCATTCGTGCGGTGGAGCTCGCCGACCCCGGCAAGCCGAAACCCACGCTGCTGCGGCACGCCGCGGTCCCCATCCCGGAGGGAGCCGCCTCGCGCGGCGAGGTCCTCGAACCCAACACCATTGCGGCCGGCCTCCGGCAGCTGTGGCAGCAGGGCGGGTTCAAGAGCAAGAAAGTGGTGCTCGGGATGGGCAACCAGCGTGTGCTGGCCCGCGACCTGACCGTTCCGCGCATGTCGCAGACGCGCATCCGCGAGAGCCTCCCCTTCCTGGTGCAGGACATGCTCCCTGTCCCGGTCGCCGACGCGCTGCTCGACTTCTACCCGATCTCCGAGGGCATGCTGGAGACCGGGCCGGTCGTCAACGGCCTCCTGATCGCGGCGGTCAAGGAGGCGGTGCTCGGGAACGTCAAGGCCGTCCAGCTCGCGGGCCTGACGCCGGTCGACGTCGACCTGCTGCCCTTCGCCCTGACCCGCGCCATGATCACCCGGGCGGGCATCCGGGGCACGGTCGCCCTGGTCGACATCGGCGCGAACACGACCAGTGTCGTCGTGGCGACCGACGGCGTCCCCCAGTTCGTCCGCATCATCCCGGCGGGCGGGGCCGAACTCACCCAGGCCCTGCGGTCGGGCCTCGAGGTCTCGGCAGGGGAGGCGGAACGGATCAAGGCCGTAACGGGGCTCGCGAAGCAGGTGAACTCGGAACAGGAGCAGCAGGCGGTCGAGATCGTCTACCGCATCACCGGCGAGCTGCTCAACAGCCTCCGCAACACGGTCAGCTACTTCGTCAACACTCGCCCCACGACGCCCGTCGAGAGCATCCTGCTCACCGGCGGCGGCTCGCAGCTCCCCGGCATGGCCGAGGCCCTCAGCGAGATGACCCGGATCCCCGTCGCACCGGGGGACCCCTTCCACGCCGTCACACTGTCGCGTCACCTGGACGCGACGCAGCTGCGGCAGAACCGGTCGGGGCTGTCCGCAGCGCTCGGCCTCGCCCTGGGGAGCGCAGCATGAGCATCAGCATCCGTCGTCCGTCCGACCCACCGGAGACTCCGGACGCGAAACCGTCGAAGAAGAAGAAGGCGCCCGTCGCGCCTCCGCCGCATGACGTCGGTGACCTGCGCATCGGCGGTGATCCGCGTGTCGACCTGCTACCACCCGAGGTGCGCTCGTCACGCCGGAACGCGCGCACGCGACGCGGATTCACGTGGGGCGTTCTCGCGGTGTTCCTGTTCGTGATCGTCGCGAGCGGTGCGGCGTTCGGGTACGACGTCGTAGCGCAGACGCAGCTCCTGACGGCACAGGCCAAGGCCAATGAGCTGCTCGCCGAGCAGCAGAAGTATCTCGAGGTGCGGAACGTCCAGAACCAGGTCGACATCGCTGTCGCGGCGCAGCAGGTCGGCGCTTCGACGGAGGTGGACTGGCAGAAATTCCTCACGGAAGTCGGCAAGGCAGAGCCGAAGACCATGCTCTTCAAGAAGATGACCATCGACTCCGCAACTCCGATCGCGAATTATCAGCAGTCCACCGACCCGTTGCAGGGCCCGCGCATCGCGACGGTGACGTTCCAGGCCGTGAGCGCAACGTTCCCCGACGTTCCCACCTGGGTACGCGGTCTGCTGAAGGTGGACGGTGTCGTCGACGCGGTGCCGGGCACGGTCAACCTCGACGCGACGGGTGTCTACACGTCGACCGTGACCATCCACCTGAGCGAGTCGCTGTACACGAAGCGCTTCCAGACGAAGGGCCAGTGACATGGACAAGACCAGATTGTGGATCATCGGCTCGGTGCTGGTGATGGCCGTCATCGCCACGCTGGGCTGGATCGTGGGCATTCAGCCGCAGCTCGACCAGGCATCGGCAGCGGGCGCCCAGACCGCTCAAGTGCAGAGCGGCAACGCCGTCAAGCAGACGGTTCTGGCGAAGATGAAGAAGGACAGCGAGAACCTGGCGACGCTGAAGAAAAAGCTGACGTCGCTCAAGACCTCCGTTCCGACCCTCGAGGAGTGGCCGGCCTTCGGCGATGAGATCAACTCGATGGCCGCAGCAAACGGGGTGACGATCGTGTCTGTCACGACCAGTGACGGGCAGGCCTACACGACACCCGTCGCGCCTGCGGCTGCCCCAGCCCCTGGAGCGGCCTCCGGCTCGTCGCCCGCCGCGACCTCCACTCCGACGCCTTCGCCCTCGAGCTCGCCGACACCCCCTCCGGCGCCCGTGAAGGTGGTCGGGGCCCCGCCGCTGAACTCCCCGCTCATCACGTCGAGCAACTTCACGTTGGTTCCTGTCAGCGTCACGGTGCGCGGAACCGTGGACCAGATCGTCGCCTTCGTCCACTCCGCGCAGACGGGTGTGCGACTCTTTCTCGTCAACGGCCTCACCATCGACAATGCGTCCGCTGGTGTCGGGCTCGACGGCAAGGTCAGCGGATACATCTACGTGCTCAACAAGGCCTCGGAGGTGAACACCGCGAAGTAGCACCACCCCCGGTCCCGCCTCCCTGGACACGGCCGGACCCGTTGCTACAGTGGGCGCAACGGGCCCGCCGGGCCCCTGGAGGAGCCAGGATGAGCGACACGCCCGAGTCTGCGCAGAAACGCGCGACCTACGAGCCCGCGCCGGACACCGACCAGGTCGCCCCCGCGACCGCCCCGGCGGAGTCGGCCGCAGCAGAGCCGCAGGACACCGATCAGCAGGTGGTGGAGCCGCCCTCGGAGCCGGTCTCTGCTCGCGGCCACATCAACCGGCCCGCCGACGAGGCAGCCGACGGGGCAGCCGACGAAGGCGCGACACCGGCCGCCGTTCCCGCTGCCGTTCCCGCCGAGCCCCAGCGTCCCTCCGCCATCGCCGAGCCGGAGCCCGTCGTCGCGACCGATGACGACGTCGCCGCCGCGGTCGCACGCAACAGCACGCCGCCGGGCGCAGCCGCCGCCGGTTCCGCGTCCGTCGACACCGCGTCGGCCGCCGAGTCGGCCACCCCCGTCATCGTCGCGGCCGAGGCCGCGAACCTGCGTCAGACAGGCGAAGCCCCGACCACCGCCTACGCGACCGCTCCCGCGGGCGAGGCCACCGCGGCCGGTGCGACGGGAGTCGTGGCCGGCGCCGCCGCGGCAGCCCCGCAGCCGGTCACCCCGATCTACCTGCAGCGCCCCGAGCCGCCGAAGAAGAAGAGCAACCGCGGCGTCGGCATCCTCATCGCGCTCGTCGGTACCGTCGCGTTCGCCGTGCTCTGGGCTGCGGCCGTGCTCATCGTCGGCTCTCTGCTGACACCGAGCGACGAGTTCCTGCCGGCGCTGCTGGAGTTCTTCACCGGTGGCGTGGCGTTCGGCCTCCGGGGCTGGGCGCCCGTCCTAGCGTTCTTCATCGGGATGGTCGTGCTCATCCAGATCCTCAACCGGTCGCGCTGGTGGGCGTACATCCTCGGCGGCCTGTTCGTCGCGATCTTCGTGTACCTCGTGTATATCGGCGCCAACCTCATCGACGCGCAGTACTGGACCCGCACGTCGAACGAGTTCGCCATCCTGCTCCGCAGCGCGTGGGTGAACCCGTTCGCCGTGCTCGCCGGCGTCATCGCCCGGGAGATCTCGATCTGGACCGGCGCGTGGCTGGCAGCTCGCGGCCGCAAGCTGAAGGCGCGCAACGCCGAGGTTCAGGCCGACTACGAGCAGCAGGTCGCCGACGCCCAGAACCAGGCCGCCTCGGCGTACACGCAGCAGGGATACTGACCGGCGGGTGAGTGATGCGTGACGAGCGCGCCTACGCCACCGTCGTCGCGTTCTTCGCGACGATGCTCTACCTCGCGCTCGTCGTGGGCGCCTTCGGGCTGATCTCGCTGGCGACCGACAGTGACGTCGTCAACGATCCGCAGGTCGGTCCCCTGGTCGGGCCGACGATGGTGATCGCGGCTGCGCTGATGCTCCTGGTGTTCCTGATCGTGCTCGGAACGCGTGTCCCCGGCGACCGGCAGCGTGTCTCTCCGGGTGTCGCGTTCGGCGTCGGAGTCGCCTGCTACGCGGTCTTCATCGCCGCCGGAGGCATCGCCGGCGCGATCGGGGACCCCGGCGACCCCCTGCACTACTTCCTTTTCGCCCTGTCGCAGCTGGTCGGCTGGCCGGCGATCACGGCGGGCCTCGCCGCGTTCGCCGTCACGCTGATCTACCAGCTCGTGCTGGTCGGCCGCTTCCGCCAGCGCGGACGGCCGCGCTGGCCCTGGGAGCGGGACGACGAGGAGTAGCGCCCGCCCCTCACCAGCCTCCTCGGCCCTCACCAACCCCCTCGGCCGGCGTCGGAGATTCGGCCACCAGCCGTCCGATTCTCCTGCCGCACTGCTCATCGAAGGAGATTCCGGCGCACTTCTCCTTCGATCGCTTCAGACCCGCACGCGCGCCGGGAGGGACGCATCCACCAGGGGCACCTGCACCCTCGTGAAGCTGCCCCTCTGGATGAACACCCCGCGCCCCGGAGGGAACTCGGACCGGTTGAGCCGGGGCAGCGGCGTCTTGAGCAGCAGGTCGCCCTCGATGGAGTCCGGCTGCAGAAGCAGCCCGCGGCGGCCGTTCTTCACCTCGCCGAGCAGCGGCCAGGAGCTGCCCCACGCGCTCGTCTCCGCCTCGGCGACGAGCAGGTGGTCGCTCCGCCGGATGGCGCGGGCGAGCTCCACGATGGCGGAGTCCGCCGGGGTCTGCAGGAAGTCGCCGATGCTCTCGACGAACACCGCGATCCGGCCCTCGGTGTCCGGGTCGGCGACGGCGGCCACCAGGTCTTTCGCCAGCTCGGCGGCGTCCGCGGGAGTGAGCGCCCGGTCCGTCCAGAGGCCCGAGGCGGACAGTGCAGAGCGCGCGCTTCCCAGGTAGTAGAGGCGCGTCTCGGTGTCGAAACGCGCGACGGCGTCCGCGACCGCGGCGAGGGCGGTGGTGCGCCCGCTCGCGGGCGGCCCAGCGATGAGCAGCGTGCCGGACGGTTCGAAGCCGAGCGGCCCCAGATCGAGGTCTCCGATGCCCAGCACCGGGAGGCCGCCGACGCTGTCGGGCACCGACTCCGGGGCCAGCTCCTTCGGCATCGACCCGACGACCGGCGCGTGCGGGATGCCCGCACGCTCCATGGCCCCGGCGAGCCGGCGCACGGCCTCCGACTGGTCGGCGACGGCGCGCGAGCCGCCGAGCACGGCCACCTGCGTCTCGTACCCGTCGACGATGGCGCGTCCGGGAGGGGAGGCGGGCGAGAGGATGTCGCTGGGCACGTCGAGCATCCCGTAGCCGTCCTCCGCCAGCCGGAGCACCACCCGCCGTTGCACCAGTGAGTTGATCGCGGTCGGCACGGCCCCCGCGCGGTCCCCGGTGAGCGCGACGTGCATCCCGAGGCGCCGGCCGTCGGCGAGCAGGTCGCGGAAGACGTCGTACCACTGGGACCGTCCTGCCGGGATCTCGAAGTCCTCGCGGAAGCCGGGGAACCCGTCCACCAGCAGCAGGATGCGCGGCTCGTCCGTCCGGCCGGTCAGCGACCGGTACTCGGTGATGTTGGAGGCGTTCGCCTCGGCGAAGCGCGGGCCGCGGTCCTCCAGTGTCTCCTTGAGCATCCGGAACAGCCGGATGATGCGCTCCGGGTCGTCGCCGGGGATGACCGAGCCGACGTGCGGCAGCTTCTCCAGCATCCGCAGGCTGCCCGCCCCGAAGTCGAGCCCGTAGACGTGCACGGGACCGCCGCGGGGTGTGATCGCGGCGGCCGACGCCAGCGTGCGGAGCACGGTCGACTTGCCCGAGCCGCCGGTGCCGTAGACGGCGATGTTGCCGTCCACGTCCGGCTGGAAGTAGACCGGTCGTTGCTCCTGCCGGTCCGGGATGTCGGACACCCCGAGCAGGAGTTCGGCGTCGGTCCGCTGCCGGAGCAGCCCCAAGTCGTAGGCCGTCGCCAGTTCGTCGAGCCACGGCCGACGTGGCGCCGGGATGTGCGCGGCGGCTTGCGCGCGCACGATCGAGGCGACCAGGCGCTGCTGGTCGGTCGGGCCGAGGTCGCGCTCCGGCTCCTCCGCCGGACGCTCCTCCTCCCAGCGCACTTCGCCGCCGAAGCGCAGCTCGGAGACCTCGACGCCCGCGCGCTCCGGCTCCCGGGTGGTCCAGCCGCCGCCGTAGGCGGACTGGAATCGCACCAGGCGCCCGGGTCCGGTCTTCGCCAGCCCGCGGCCCGGGATCCCGGGATCGAAGTGACCGGCGTCGGGAACGCCCACCACATCCTGGCTGTCCGACTCGTCGGCCATGCGCAGCGCGATGCGGAGGTTGGTGTTGGCGCGCAGGTTGTCCTTGATGACACCGGCCGGACGCTGCGTCGCCATGATGAGGTGGATGCCGAGGGAGCGGCCGCGCTGAGCGATGTCGACGACGCCGTCTACGAACTCCGGAACCTCGCCGACCAGGGCCGCGAACTCGTCGATCACGAGCACCAGAGCGGGAGGACTGTCCGGGTCGCCGCGCTTCTCCAGCTCGAGCAGATCCTTCGCCTTCTTCCGGTTCAGCAGGTGTTCGCGGTGGTGCAGTTCGGCGCGGAGGCTGGTGAGGGCACGACGGACCAGGTGCGGGCTGAGGTCGGTCACCAGACCCACGCAGTGCGGAAGGCTGACGCAGTCCGCGAAGGCGGAGCCGCCCTTGTAGTCGACGAAGAGGAAGGTGACGCGGTCGGGGCTGTATTCGGCGGCCATCCCGAGCACCCACGCCTGCAGGAATTCGCTCTTTCCGGCTCCCGTGGTGCCGCCGACGAGGGCGTGCGGGCCCTGCGTCCGCAGGTCGAGGTGCATGGCGTCGACACCGGCGGAGCCGATCGTCGCGCGCAGTGTGCCCGGTCGGCGGCGCGCGGGCCGGTCGCTCGAGCTGCGGTCGTGGATGGACGCGTTCTGCCGCCAGCGGTCCACCACGGCGCTGGAGGACTCGGCCAGCTCATGCCCGAGGAGCGTCACGAGGGAGATCGACCGGGGCAGGTCGCTCGCGTCGGCGACCAGCGCGCCGGCGTCGATGACGGGGGCCATCCGCTTCGCATAGTCGAGGGCGGTCGCGGCGCTGACCGGCTCGGTGACGACATCGTCGACCGTCTCGCCGAGCCGCACGAAGCCCGCGCGAGCGCGATGCGGCTGGTCGGTGTGCTGCAGGAACGTGCGGCACACGGCCGGCAGGGCGGCGACGTCGTCGGAGATCCAGACCGGGAAGACTCCGGCGTCCGCCGCGGCCTCCGCGAGCTGCACCAGTCGGGCACGGTCGACGGCGACGTCATCGGAGATGACCACCACCACCGCCGGCACCGGAGACGGTGTGCCGTCGGTCGTCTGCGAGCGGCCAACGTCGGCTCCGCGTTCCAGCGCGGCGCGCTCCTGCTCCATGGCGCCGCGGCGCTGCGGTCCGCGCCGGGCGTCGGCCAGCCGTTCCTCGATCAGGCCTTCGAGCGCGCTCAGCACGCCGGCTGCGCTGGACGCGCTGTCGGCGAGGTGGCTGCCCGGCAGTGGGCTGTGCGGCGATGAGGTGTGCGGCATCCACTTGAGCCAGCTGAGCTCTCGCGACCAGCGCGGAGAGACCAGGGCGGCGACGGCGAGCTCCGCGGGGGAGTGCAGGGAGGTGAGCTGCACCAGCACCGAATTGACGGAGCCGGCGATCAGATCGGCGGGCCCCGCGATGCCGAGCGCGCCCGACTCGTACAGGTTGTCGAGCACGGGCACGTCGTCGACGCGCTCGTTGGCGGCGACGACCGCATCCAATCGCTCCTGGAACTCGACGATCAGTTCTGCGCGGTCGACGGCCTGCACGGTGTTGCGCGAGCGCATTGTCCCGCGCCCGAGTTGGAGGTTGAGGAACGACCAGTGCTCAGGCCGGCGTGTCCAGAGCAGGGGACCGCGGCGGACGGCCTCGGACAGCGCATCGGCCGTGGTCGGGGTCTCCGCCCTCCGCAGTTCGACCTCCGTCCGACGCTCCTGCTCGAGCTTGGTCGAGAGCGCCTCGAGTCGCTGCTCGAAGGCGGCGATCTGCTTCTTCAGCTTGCGCTTGCCGCGCGTGCGTCCGCTGATGTAGTTGCCGATCAGCATGACCGGAGAGAGCAGCACGAACAGCAACGTGGTCGGCTGGCGGGTCAGGGCGAACATCGCCCCACCGAGGAGCAGCGGGGTGATCATCGCGAGCAGCGGGAAGGGCGGGTCGTCCTTCTCGCCCGGCACTTCGGGGGCCTGGAAGACCTGGCCCGCGTAGCGCCGCTCGACGCGCGGCGATCGGTTGAAGAACACCGGACCGGCAGTGGGCGTCGCAGCAGGGAGCTCGGAGGCCGCCCTGACCTCGAGCTCCACCTCGGTGTCGCCGAGCAGCAGGGTCTCGGTGCGCCGGACGGTGAACCGTGTCACCAGACCGCCGTCGACGACGACGCCGTTGGCCGAGCCGAGGTCGACGACCTCCACGCCGTCGCCCGCCTCGAAGCGCACATGGCGCTTCGACACCAGCGGGTCCTCCAGCACGATGTCGCACGACTCGTCGCGGCCCAGAACCGTCGAGCCGGCGCGCAGCGGGAACTCGGTCCCGGTCTGCGTGCCGTTCAGCACGCGCAGTGTCGCCACCACGGGCACGTCGCCGAGCTCCGGCGGTGCGTAGTGGAGTCCGGCATCCGCCAGCGCCACCGTGGCGCCGCTGCCGATCCACGCCTCACCCACCGGCGCATCCGGCGGCAAGATGAGCGGATCGGCCTGTCCGGGCAACTGCGCGCGCAGGGTCAGCGCGCCGGGCGCGGCGACCGGACCGGTGCGCCGCGGGTCGATGCGCGCGATGGTCGCCGCGACCTCCGAGATGCTGGCCGCGGCGTCCGCGGTGACGACGATGTCATCGCTGCTGCCGGACGGGCGGGCGAGAGTCAGTTTCAGTCGCACTTCAGCACCATACCCACTGCCTGCGACACGTGTGGATGGGGACCGCTCCCCATCGCTCTCCCGCTGGACCACCGGTACGGTGCTGAAGGCAGGATGGCCCGAGGACCCGGGCATCGTGGACCGACAGGGGAGGAACAGTGTCCGATCTCGTACTCAAGCTGGACGAACTGGTGCAGCTGCGTGACGACCTCGACGCCGTCGTGCGCGAGTTCCAGAACGCCGACGACTTCAGCGACGCGGTTGCGGACGCCACCGGTCACGACGACCTGCACAACCACGTCCGGGACTTCGCGCACAAGTGGAACGAGAAGCGCAAGGACATGACCGAGAACGTGAAGAACGTGCAGCAGGTGATCGCCGCTGTCGCAGACAACTTCGTGAAGGTGGATGGCGACCTCGCCAAGGCGCTGGAGGACAAGAAGTGAGCGACAAGGAGTTCCAGCCGCTGACCGGCGACCCCGACGTGCTGGAGTCGAAGGCCCGGCACTACCAGTCCATCGGCGAGGCCATCCAGCGATCGGTCAAGGAGCTGAACAAGATCCATGACGTCGACGGCTACAAGTCGCAGGCCGTCTCCAAGCTGCAGGAGATGGCGAAGGACACCGCCGACGACATCGGCAAGGCCAAGGACCGCTACGCGAAGACGGCTGCGGCGCTCATCACCTACGCCGCGGAGCTGCGTGAGGCGCAGGACGACGCGACCAGGGCCATCGCCCTCATCGACCAGAAGAAGAGCGCGGCCGACTCCGCGCACACCGCCGCTGCCACCGCACACACCGAGGCCCAGAGCGCGAAGCCCGAGGATGCCTCCACCGCGGGTAAGGCAGCGGACAAGGCCGACGACGCGGCACGGGATGCGAATGCGGCTCTCCAGGCAGCGCACCAGGCCTGGTACGACGCCCGCGAGAAGAAGAACCGTGCCGCCGAGAAGGCGGTCGACGCCATCGTCGATGTCGTCGACCACCACAACAACGGCCTCAAGAACCCGGGTTTCTGGGACAAGGTGATGGATGTGATCAGCACGATCGGCGACATCGCCGGGGTGCTCGCCATCTTCCTGGCCTGGGTGCCCGTGCTCGGGCAGGTCCTCGCGGTGATCGCGATCGTCGCGTCCATCATCAAGCTGGTGGACGCGGTGGTGAAGTTCGCGAACGGCGAGGGCTCGTTCCTCGACATCCTGGGCGCCGCCGTCACGGTCGTGCTCAGCGTCTTCGGCGGCCGCATCTTCGCGTTCCTGGGCAAGGCGGCGCGGATCAAGGGGCTGGCCCGAGTGCCGAAGATGGTCGGTGGCGTGCACACGAGCCCGAACGCCATCCTCAAGATGCAGATGGGCAAGCGCCTGATGAAGTCGGCGACCACCAAGCTGTTCCAGAACCCGGGCAAGGACCTGAACATCTGGAAGGCCGCGGGAGAATCCGGCGCGGCCCAGCGGGAGGCGTACAAGGCTCTGGTCACGAGCGGCGCGGACAAGGCGAAGGCCATGCGCGCCCTGCTCGGCATCGACCAGAACGTGGTCCGCGCGGTCTCGCACGACCTCGGGGCCCGGGAGCTGAATCCCTTGACCGTCGTGGCGGCCTACCACCAGGGGTCGGCGCTGATCAACAAGGGTGTGGAGCTCGTCAACGCTCCCGGCAAGGTCGACTCCATCGTCAACAAGCTGGACGGCGGTCGCAACCACACCGACCTCCCGCAGCTGCCGAGCGTCGACCTGCAGAAATTCGCGATCGGCCAGGGGAACACGTATGTTCCGACCTACAAGAGTCACAACGGCTGAGAGGTGGACCGGATATGACGCTGAGCCCGCAGGACATCGTCGACTTCTCCTTCGAGGCGCCGGACAGCTGGTACGACGTCGAGTTGCTGGGGGAGCACGGGAGTGACGACTGGCCCGAGCGCCTCGTCGCCTCCCTGGACGCCGGTGCTCTCTCGGCCGACCTGACGGAGCGGCTGCGCGCGCTGCAGCGCGTGCTGCACGCGGAGGACCCGACCGGAGCGACCCGCGCGCGGGTCTACATCCCCGTGCCCGCGGCCGGTGTGCTGAACGCGTTCCAGACGATCGAACTGCTCCAACTGGAGACCGACGACAGCCCCGAGAGCTACCTCGCCGCCGCCGACGCAGAGGGCGCGCACCGCGAGCCGGGCTACGAGATCCTCGGCTACCGGTCGTGGCGCACCGCCCATGCGACCGGTGAGCTGGTCGGCTTCACGCACCTGACGGCGATCGCCGGTGAGGATGCGCAGAACGCGGGAGAAACGGGGGACGCCCTGCTCGAGCAACGCGTCGTGTTCGCCGTCTTCCCCGTCGGGTCGGCGCAGGCGTTCCAGATGGTGTTCCGGTCCGCGTTCGTCGGCGGTTTCGCCGACATGGTGGAGGAGACGCAGCAGATCGCCGACTCGCTTCGCGTCACCCTCGGGGAGTACGCATGAGTGACCCGCGCCTGACCCCCCTTGACGCCGAACTGACCATCGTCTTCCCCGGAACCTGGGTGATGATCCCGCTGCACGACGAGGATGCGGCCGCGCGCCGCATCCAGCGGCTCGTCACCGAGCGGGTGGGACGGGCGGACCGGCTGGCACGCGTGCGCCGCACCGCGAAGACCGAGTTGGAGCGTCTGGTCGCCCTGGCGAACGACAGCTCCGCGTTCGCGCTGGCCCTGTCGCTCGAGATCCTGCCGGGCGTACCGTTCCCGGCATCCATCGTGCTCTCGCGAGAGGAGTGGCCGACCGCCCCCGATGCGGAGGCCGACGCGGCCGTCCATCTCGGGCGTTGCTTCCCCGACGACGAGGCCCTCGACCTCTCCCTCGGCCCGGTCCGCCGGCGCTCGACGGTCCGCCAGACGACGTACGAGGAGCAATCAGCGCCGGAGCTCGTCGCCGACTACCGGTTCGCGGCACCAGCAGGCGAGCGCCTCATCCACGCGCGCGTCAACGCACCGATGGCCACCGCACCGGAGCTCTACCTGGAGCTCTTCGACGCGATGATCGACTCGATCAGCTTCCGGGCACCGCTCGGGCTGCCGGCCGGCGGCCGCTGACCCGCTGCCGGTACGCACGCACCACCAGCACGACGGTCGCGACGACGAGTGCGGCCGTGAGGATGGTCCACACGGCTACGCCGACGGTGCCGACCGGCCAGAACAGCCACCCGGCGACGGCGAACGACGCCAGCCCGTAGGGGATGCCCGCGAGGAGGATGCCGCGGCCGGGTCGCCAGCCGAGCAGCATCAGCTCGGTCCAGAACCGGGTCCACGCGGTCAATCGGACGGGCAGCAACGACAGCGCCGTCGGCCCCAGGGTCGGCGGGCCGATCACGTTCCGGGACCATCCGGTGCTCGACAGGCGCTCGCCGGCGTACGCGGGCGCCAGGCTGCGTCCGACATACGTCCAGGACAGCACCGCGAGCGGCACGGAGGCGAGGGGCAGCGCGACGAAGGCGTAGCCGAGCAGTGGCACCAGCACGACGACGGCGAAGATCAGGAACAGCACTGTCGGGACGACGTCACCACCGGTGACGAACTCCTGCGAGCTGAAGTCGGGATTCGTGCTCCAGAGGGCGAACGGAAGGGCGGCGGGGAGCAGAAGGGTGACCACGCTCAGCGCCGTCCACACCAGCGCCACCAGCAGGTAACCGACCGGTCGCAGGGCTCGCTCGGCCGCCGACGGGGGCGTCGACGCTCGGTCGGAGCGCGGCAGTCGGGCACGCGCGGCGGCGGGGTTCGCGTTCGGCTTCATCGGACTATACGACGGCATGGCTGCCAGGCTATCCCGCTGGGCCTGCGGCGGTGAACCCGCCCGGATGGGGAGTGCTCCCCATTCCGTCCTCGGGCCGGGCCTGGTTAGGTGGACGTAGCTGGTCGGCCCCGGGGGTACGGCCTCTTTCGAACCGAAGGGATAAGGACCGTCATGGCCAACATGAATGTCACGTACGGCGAGATGACCGATGCCGCCAACCGCCTCACCGCAGGCAAGGACGACATCACCGCGAAGCTCCACGAGCTGCAGAACCTGGTGAACGGCCTGGTCAACGGCGGCTTCGTCACGGACCAGGCGTCGGGAGCCTTCCACACCTCGTACGAGCAGTTCACCAAGGGCACGACGGAGGCGGTGAACGGACTCGACGGGATGTCGCAGTTCCTCACCAAGGCCGCCGACGCGCTCCAGAACGTCGACAGCGAGCTCGCCAAGGGCATCGGCGGCTGAGCCGACCTCCACGCGCCACGAAGGGCGGTCGTCCGGAAGGACGGCCGCCCTTTTCGCCGTGCGCGGACACGGCCCCCGAAGGCCCTCGTCCATTTGACCGCCAGGAGCCCGGCGGATAGTATTTATCGGGTGTGCGCTTTGTCGCGCGCTTGTCTCATGCCCTCCGTGCTTATCGCCTCAGAGGGGGCAGGAGCTGAGCGGGCCGGCACGTACTCATCCGATGGGCAGGGAAACCGCACGGAATCCCGGCCCCCACGGCATATCGGCTGGCGGACAACGCCTGTCGGCCGATTCCCCCGAGAACCTCCGCGCCCGTCCAACGGGTCGGTGGCTCCTGGGGTAGATGCAGCAACTGTCACCGTGCAGTCCATAAAAGGAGAAGTTCAGTGCCAACCATTCAGCAGTTGGTCCGTAAGGGACGGACGCCGAAGGTCACCAAGACCAAGGCTCCCGCCCTGAAGGCCAACCCGCAGCAGCGCGGCGTGTGCACCCGTGTTTACACCACCACCCCCAAGAAGCCGAACTCGGCGCTCCGCAAGGTCGCCCGCGTGAAGCTGTCGAACGGGACCGAGGTCACCGCTTACATCCCCGGTGAGGGCCACAACCTGCAGGAGCACTCGATGGTGCTCGTCCGCGGCGGTCGTGTGAAGGACCTGCCCGGCGTTCGCTACAAGATCGTCCGTGGCGCGCTCGACACCCAGGCCGTCAAGAACCGCAAGCAGGCTCGCAGCCGTTACGGCGCGAAGATGGAGAAGAAGTAATGCCTCGCAAGGGTCCCGCTCCGAAGCGCCCCGTCGTCGCCGATCCCGTATACGGCGCCCCGGTCGTCAGCCAGCTCGTCAACAAGATCCTCCTCGACGGCAAGAAGGGCCTCGCTGAGCGCATCGTCTATGACGCGCTCGAAGGCGTCGGCACCAAGTCCGGCCAGGATGCGGTCGTCGTGCTCAAGAAGGCTCTCGACAACGTCCGTCCGACCCTCGAGGTCCGCAGCCGCCGTGTCGGTGGCTCGACCTACCAGGTGCCGGTCGAGGTCAAGCCGCACCGCGCCAACACGCTGGCGCTCCGCTGGCTCACCAGCTACGCAAAGGGTCGTCGTGAGAAGACGATGACCGAGCGTCTCCAGAACGAGATCCTGGACGCGTCCAACGGTCTCGGCGCCGCCGTGAAGCGTCGCGAGGACACGCACAAGATGGCCGAGTCGAACAAGGCCTTCGCGCACTACCGCTGGTAATAAATTTCGCCGTCCGGGCGTTGCACTGAAAGGTGCCGCGCCCGGATGGCACCCTCTCACTTTCAACTCTTTCGGAGGAACCCTGTGGCACAGGACGTGCTCACCGACCTGAACAAGGTCCGCAACATCGGCATCATGGCCCACATCGATGCCGGCAAGACCACTACGACCGAGCGCATCCTGTTCTACACGGGCGTCAACCACAAGATCGGCGAGACGCACGATGGCGCCTCGACCACCGACTGGATGGAGCAGGAGAAGGAGCGCGGCATCACCATCACGTCCGCGGCCGTGACCTGCTTCTGGAACAAGAACCAGATCAACATCATCGACACGCCCGGTCACGTCGACTTCACCGTCGAGGTGGAGCGCTCGCTCCGCGTTCTCGACGGCGCGGTCGCCGTCTTCGACGCGAAGGAAGGCGTCGAGCCGCAGTCCGAGACCGTGTGGCGTCAGGCCGACAAGTACGTCGTCCCGCGCATCTGCTTCGTCAACAAGATGGACAAGCTGGGCGCCGACTTCTACTTCACCGTCGACACCATCGTCTCCCGCCTCGGCGCCAAGCCGCTGGTGATGCAGCTCCCGATCGGTTCCGAGTCCGACTTCGTCGGCGTCGTCGACCTGGTCGAGATGCGTGCGCTGGTCTGGCCCGGCGACGCCAAGGGTGATGTCACCATGGGCGCCAAGTACGAGGTCCAGGAGATCCCGGCCGACCTCCAGGCCAAGGCCGAGGAGTACCGCGCCAAGCTCATCGAGACCGTCGCCGAGGCCGACGACGCGCTGCTCGAGAAGTACTTCGCCGGCGAGGAGCTCTCCATCGCGGAGATCAAGGCGGGCATCCGCAAGCTCACCGTGAACAACGAGATCTACCCGGTCCTCTGCGGTTCCGCGTTCAAGAACCGTGGCGTCCAGCCGATGCTCGACGCCGTGATCGACTACCTCCCGTCGCCGCTCGACGTGCCCGCCATCGAGGCGCACAACCCGCGCGACGAGGAGCAGGTCATCATGCGTCACGCAGACGCGACGGAGCCGTTCTCGGCGCTGGCCTTCAAGGTCGCGGTGCACCCGTTCTTCGGTCGCCTCACCTACGTGCGCGTCTACTCGGGTCACCTCGACTCCGGCGCCCAGGTCGTCAACTCGACCAAGGGCAAGAAGGAGCGCATCGGCAAGATCTTCCAGATGCACGCCAACAAGGAGATCCCGGTCGACTCCGTCACCGCCGGCAACATCTACGCGGTGATCGGCCTCAAGGACACCACCACCGGTGACACCCTGAGCGACCCGGACAACCAGGTCGTGCTCGAGTCGATGACCTTCCCGGAGCCCGTGATCGAGGTGGCCATCGAGCCGAAGACCAAGGCCGACCAGGAGAAGCTGGGCACCGCGATCCAGAAGCTGGCCGAGGAAGACCCGACGTTCCGCACCGAGCAGAACCAGGAGACCGGCCAGACCGTCATCAAGGGCATGGGCGAGCTCCACCTCGACATCCTCGTCGACCGCATGAAGCGCGAGTTCAATGTCGAGGCGAACGTCGGAAAGCCCCAGGTGGCCTACCGCGAGACGCTTCGCCGGACGGTCGAGAAGTACGACTACACCCACAAGAAGCAGACCGGTGGATCCGGTCAGTTCGCGAAGGTGCAGATCAGCCTGGAGCCGATCGAGGTCACTCCGGAGACCTCGTACGAGTTCGTGAACGCCGTCTCCGGTGGTCGCGTTCCGCGCGAGTACATCCCCTCGGTCGACGCGGGCATCCAGGACGCGATGCAGGTCGGCGTGCTCGCCGGCTTCCCGACGGTGGGCGTCAAGGCGACGCTCCTCGACGGTGCAGCGCACGACGTCGACTCCTCGGAGATGGCGTTCAAGATCGCCGGCTCGATGGCCTACAAAGAGGCCGCTCGTAAGGCGAACCCGGTGCTCCTCGAGCCGCTCATGGCGGTCGAGGTGCGTACGCCGGAGGAGTACATGGGCGACGTCATCGGCGACCTCAACTCGCGTCGTGGACAGATTCAGTCCATGGAGGACGCGAGCGGCGTCAAGGTCGTTCGCGCGAACGTCCCGCTGTCCGAGATGTTCGGCTACATCGGCGACCTGCGGTCCAAGACCTCGGGCCGTGCGGTGTACTCGATGCAGTTCGACAGCTACGCGGAGGTCCCGAAGGCTGTCGCCGACGAGATCGTCCAGAAGAGCAAGGGCGAGTGACCTCGGTCACTGCTCCCAGGCAACATCCCGTAACATAAGAAACCAATCCAGCAGATCCACCGGTCGAAATCCATCGACCGGTGGCCCTGCACGAGAGTCCTGAGGAGGACCACAGTGGCTAAGGCCAAGTTCGAGCGGACTAAGCCGCACGTGAACATCGGAACCATCGGTCACGTCGACCACGGCAAGACGACGCTCACCGCGGCGATCTCCAAGGTGCTTGCTGACAAGTACCCGTCGGCGACCAACGTGCAGCGCGACTTCGCGTCGATCGACTCGGCGCCGGAAGAGCGTCAGCGTGGTATCACGATCAACATCTCCCACGTCGAGTACGAGACGCCGAAGCGCCACTACGCGCACGTCGACGCCCCGGGTCACGCGGACTACATCAAGAACATGATCACCGGTGCTGCCCAGATGGACGGCGCGATCCTCGTGGTCGCCGCCACCGACGGCCCGATGGCTCAGACCCGTGAGCACGTGCTGCTCGCCAAGCAGGTCGGCGTGCCGTACCTGCTGGTCGCGCTGAACAAGTCCGACATGGTCGACGACGAGGAGATCCTGGAGCTCGTCGAGCTCGAGGTCCGCGAGCTGCTCGCCAGCCAGGACTTCGACGGCGACAACGCCCCGGTCATCCGCGTCTCGGGCCTGAAGGCTCTCGAGGGCGACGAGAAGTGGACGCAGTCCATCCTCGACCTCATGGAGGCCGTTGACGACTCCATCCCGGACCCGGTGCGCGACAAGGACAAGCCGTTCCTGATGCCGATCGAGGACGTCTTCACGATCACCGGTCGTGGCACCGTCGTCACCGGTCGCGCCGAGCGCGGCACCCTCGCCATCAACTCCGAGGTCGAGATCGTCGGCATCCGCCCGACGCAGAAGACCACGGTCACCGGTATCGAGATGTTCCACAAGCAGCTCGACGAGGCGTGGGCCGGCGAGAACTGTGGTCTGCTCCTCCGCGGCACCAAGCGCGAGGACGTGGAGCGCGGCCAGGTCGTCGCGAAGCCGGGTTCTGTGACCCCTCACACCAACTTCGAGGGCACCGCCTACATCCTGTCCAAGGATGAGGGTGGCCGTCACAACCCCTTCTACACGAACTACCGTCCGCAGTTCTACTTCCGTACCACCGACGTCACCGGCGTCATCTCGCTGCCCGAGGGCACCGAGATGGTCATGCCCGGCGACACCACCGACATGTCGGTCGAGCTGATCCAGCCGATCGCCATGGAGGAGGGCCTCGGCTTCGCCATCCGTGAGGGTGGCCGCACCGTGGGCGCCGGTACCGTCACGAAGATCAGCAAGTAAGTCCTCCGGGATCTCACTTGTGAGAGGGTCGGGCCTTCGGGCCCGGCCCTCTTTCGCGTTCCTGGCTGTCCGCTGACAGGGGTTTACCTCTCGCCGTCGCGGTTGCACAATTGACGCATCGTTTCAACCGGAACGGTTCCCGTCTACGAGAGGAGCGCCTATGGATACGCATGGCCTCGCAAAACAGCACACACCGCTGACAGGTTCTCGCAACGGAAGTTCCGGGGCCGCATAGCGGTCGTGAAGATTCAGCTGAGTGACGGCGCGAGGCGTCACTCGAGCGGGGCCGGCTTAGCCGGCCCCGCTCCTTCGTGTCTGGCGCCCCTCGCCGCCACTCCGCGGGCGACGGCCGTCTCGCGGCTCGCTCCGCGTCCAACTGCGGTCTGACGTAACGACTGCGTCGGCGCGCCGCGCCGCAGTCGTTACGAGACACCGCATTCGCGCTCCGTCCACAGAACGGCGGTGCGACTCCGATTGCACAGGTTGCGGTGCGGACGACACAGTAGCCGAGGCGAGCCGGTAGACCGGAGGCCATGAGCGTCGAATCGAGCCGGCCACCGGTGATCCTCGTCCGTCAGCTGCACGACCGGGCCGAGACCCGTCAGCAGCACGCCCGAGCTGCACGGAGCGGAGATGAGGTACGCGTCGCGCATGGTGCCTACGTGCGGACACGCGATTGGGAGGGAACGACGGACCGCGAGCGCTGTATCCTGCGCTTGTCCGGGTTCGCCGGCACGCGGAAACGGCCTCCGGTCTTCTCCCACTGGTCGGCCGCCAGCCTTCACGGCCTGCCGCTGATCGGCGCGATCCCGGACCGGATCCACGTCACTGTCGGCCGCACCGGGGGCGGGCGTTCGGCCCGCGGGGTGGTCGCGCATTCGACCCAGGTGCACGTCGACGACATCGTCGAGGTAGATGGGATGCGCTGCACATCGCTGCTCCGGACGGTGGTCGACCTGGCCGCCACGGCGCCCACGGCGGACGCCGTCGTGCTCGCCGACCACGCGCTGCGAACGTCTCTGTCGGGTCTCAAGGCTGAACTGCTGGAAGCCTGGTTGCGCGCTCAACCCATGCGAGGCCACCGGAGGTCGCTGGATGTGATCGCCCTCGCCGACGGGCGGGCGGAGTCACCGCTCGAGTCCGTGAGTCGCGTCAACATGCAGGCCGCGCGGCTGGCGGAGCCGGACCTCCAGACGCCCTTCGCGGACGGGAACGGGCGCATCGGCTTCGTGGACTTCGCGTGGCCGTCTGCACGCGTGATCGGCGAGGCCGACGGCGAAGCCAAGTACCTCGACCCGGCGCTGCGCGGTGGACGGACCGCCGACCGCGTGGTCCTGGACGAAAAGATCCGCGAGGATCGCCTCCGCGCCCTGGGGTGGCGCGTCGTTCGCTGGCGATGGTCCGTGGCCCGCGACGCCGAGGCGCTCGGCGCCCTCCTGACCGCGGCCGGAGTCCCGCGAGCGACCACCCCATGGCGTGACTGCGCCTCGGCGCCACGCCGACGCGACACGCCCGGGTTGCAGCATTGGCCGCGATCTGGCAAACTTGTCTAGTTCAACATTTCGGAACGTGCGTGCAGGTGTGCGCGCGAACCGGATCACTGCCAGGCAGTGCATAGCCCTCCGCGAGAGTCATAGCCGCGGACGTTGGTTAGGCCGCAGGCAGCAGGACACGCTCAATCCGACCACCTCAGAGGCCTAGGGACATCCCTGTGCCTCGAGAGTCGCGGTCGGTGGAGTTGACAGAAGAATAGTGGCGTTCCCCACGCGTACGTCGCACCGCGTCCAATGCGAAGAACGACTCGAGAGAGCCGTCTCGTACGACGCCATAACCAGAGAGAGAGTCAGACATGGCGGGACAGAAGATCCGCATCCGGCTTAAGTCGTATGACCACGAGGTCATCGACACCTCGGCGCGCAAGATCGTCGACACGGTGACCCGTGCCGGCGCCACCGTCGTCGGCCCGGTGCCGCTTCCCACCGAGAAGAACGTGGTGGTCGTCATCCGTTCGCCCCACAAGTACAAGGACAGCCGCGAGCACTTCGAGATGCGCACGCACAAGCGGCTGATCGACATCATCGACCCGACGCCGAAGGCCGTCGACTCGCTCATGCGTCTCGACCTGCCCGCCGACGTCAACATCGAGATCAAGCTCTAAGGGGGAGTGCCACTATGTCCAATTCTGAGACCAAGACCTCCAAGGGCCTCCTCGGCAAGAAGCTCGGCATGACCCAGGTCTGGGACGAGAACAACAAGCTCATCCCCGTGACCGTCATCGAGGTCACGCCCAACGTCGTGACCCAGGTCCGCACGCCCGAGGCCGACGGCTACAACGCCGTCCAGATCGCCTACGGCCAGATCGACCCGCGCAAGGTGAACAAGCCGTCCGCCGGTCACTTCGACAAGGCGGGCGTCACCCCGCGCCGTCACCTCACCGAGGTCCGCACCGCCGACGCCGGCGAGTACGCGGCCGGCCAGGAGCTCACCGTCGACGCCACCTTCGAGATCGGCCAGCTGGTCGACGTCGTCGGTACGTCGAAGGGTAAGGGCTTCTCCGGTGTCATGAAGCGCCACAACTTCAAGGGTGTCTCCGCTTCGCACGGTGCGCACCGCAACCACCGCAAGCCGGGCTCAATCGGCGCCTCCTCGACCCCCAGCCGTGTCTTCAAGGGCATGCGCATGGCCGGTCGCATGGGTGGCGAGCGCGTCACCGTCCTGAACCTCAAGGTGCAGGCCATCGACGCCGAGAAGGGCCTGCTGCTGGTCAAGGGTGCCGTTCCCGGCGCTCGTGGCCGCATCGTTTTCGTCCGCAACGCAGTGAAGGGGGCCTAGGTTCATGGCTACCTCGATTGACGTCGTCGACCTCAAGGGCAAGAAGGCGGGCTCCGTCGAGCTTCCCGAAGCCCTGTTCGACGTTCAGACCAACATCCCGCTGATCCACCAGGTCGTCACCGCCCAGCTCGCCGCAGCGCGTCAGGGCACGCACAAGACGAAGAACCGTGGAGAGGTCTCCGGCGCCGGCCGCAAGCCGTTCAAGCAGAAGGGCACCGGCCGCGCTCGTCAGGGCTCGATCCGCGCTCCTCAGATGACCGGTGGTGGCATCGTGCACGGCCCGACGCCGCGCAGCTACGCCCAGCGCACCCCGAAGAAGATGATCGCCGCTGCTCTGCTCGGCGCCCTCTCCGACCGCGCACGCGGCAGCCGCCTGCACGCCGTCCAGGCGTTCACCGCGGGTGACGCGCCCTCGACCAAGGCCGTCGTCGACCTGCTCAGCGGCATCGCGACCTCGAAGCACGTCCTGATCGTGCTCGAGCGCGACGACGAGCTGGCCTTCAAGAGCGTCCGCAACCTGCCGACCGTGCACGTGCTGACCTTCGACCAGCTGAACGCCTACGACGTGCTCGTGAGTGACGACATCGTCTTCTCGCAGGCCGCGCTCGAAGGCTTCATCGCAAGCAAGAACAAGGAAGAGGTGAACGCGTAATGGCCGCCGTCAACAAGGACCCGCGCGACGTCATCATCGCGCCGGTCGTCTCCGAGAAGAGCTACGGCCTGATCGATGAGGGCAAGTACACCTTCGTGGTCGACCCGCGTTCGAACAAGACCGAGATCAAGCTCGCCATCGAGTCGATCTTCAAGGTCGAGGTCGCTTCCGTGAACACCCTGAACCGTCAGGGCAAGACGCGCCGGACCAAGTTCGGTATCGGCAAGCGCAAGGACACCAAGCGTGCGATCGTCACGCTGAAGTCCGGTTCCATCGACATCTTCACGGCCGTCGGCTGAGCGAAGGACTAGAGGAAAACAGACATGGCAATTCGTAACTACAAGCCCACGACCCCCGGTCGTCGCGGCTCCTCGGTCGCCGACTTCGCGGAGATCACCCGCTCGACGCCGGAGAAGTCCCTTCTCCGTCCGCTGTCGAAGACCGGTGGCCGTAACAACCAAGGCCGCATCACGACCCGTCACATCGGTGGTGGCCACAAGCGCCAGTACCGTGTCATCGACTTCCGTCGCAATGACAAGGACGGCGTGAACGCCAAGGTCGCTCACATCGAGTACGACCCCAACCGCACCGCGCGCATCGCGCTCCTGCACTTCGTCGACGGCACCAAGCGCTACATCCTGGCGCCGGCCGGCCTCAAGCAGGGCGACGTCGTGGAGTCGGGCGCCGGTTCGGACATCAAGCCGGGCAACAACCTGCCGCTCCGCAACATCCCGACCGGTACTGTCGTGCACGCGATCGAGCTGAAGCCGGGCGGTGGCGCGAAGATCGCCCGTTCGGCAGGTTCGTCCGTCCGACTCGTCGCGAAGGACGGCCCCTACGCCCAGCTGCGCCTCCCCTCGGGTGAGGTCCGCAACGTCGACGCGCGCTGCCGCGCGACGATCGGCGAGGTCGGCAACGCCGAGCAGTCGAACATCAACTGGGGTAAGGCCGGCCGCATGCGCTGGAAGGGCGTCCGCCCGACCGTGCGTGGTGTCGCGATGAACCCGATCGACCACCCGCACGGTGGTGGTGAGGGCAAGACCTCCGGTGGTCGCCACCCGGTCAGCCCCTGGGGTCAGAAGGAAGGCCGTACGCGCCACCCCAACAAGGAAAGCGACAAGCTCATCGTCCGCCGCCGTAACGCCGGCAAGAAGCGCAAGTAGGAGTTCGAGAAGATGCCACGCAGTCTCAAGAAGGGCCCCTTCGTCGACGAGCACCTGTTTCGCAAGGTGGTCGCCGCGAACGAGGCCAACAGCAAGAACGTGATCAAGACCTGGTCGCGCCGCTCGATGATCGTCCCGGCCATGCTGGGTCACACCATCGCGGTGCACGACGGTCGCAAGCACATCCCGGTGTTCGTCACCGAGACCATGGTGGGCCACAAGCTCGGCGAGTTCGCGCCGACCCGCACCTTCCGTGGACACGTGAAGGACGACAAGAAGGGTCGCCGCCGCTAACGCGGAGGCGAAAGGAGGAGAGAAATGGTGGAGTCGATCGCACGCGTGCGACACATCCGCGTCACCCCCATGAAGGCCCGCCGCGTCGTCAACCTGATCCGCGGCAAGCAGGCCCAGGAGGCCCTGGCCATCCTGAAGTTCGCGCCGCAGAGCGCGAGCGAGCCGGTGTACAAGCTCGTCGCCTCGGCCATCGCCAACGCGCGGGTCAAGGCCGACCAGAGCAACACCTACCTGGACGAGCAGGACCTGTACGTGAGCCGCGCCTTCGTGGACGAGGGGACCACCCTCAAGCGGTTCCAGCCGCGAGCACAGGGTCGGGCCTTCCGCATCAACAAGCGCACCAGCCACATCACGATCGTCCTCGCGACGCCGGATGAGGTCGAGGATGCCAAGGCTACGAAGAAGGCGAGCAAGTAATGGGCCAGAAAGTCAACCCGTACGGCTTCCGTCTGGGCATCACCACCGACCACGTGTCGCGCTGGTTCTCGGACAGCACCAAGCCGGGTCAGCGGTACAGCGACTACCTCGCTGAGGACGTCAAGATCCGCACCCTGCTGAAGACGTCGCTCGACCGTGCGGGCGTGTCCCGCATCGAGATCGAGCGCACCCGTGACCGCGTCCGCGTCGACATCCACACCGCCCGTCCGGGCATCGTGATCGGTCGCCGTGGCGCCGAGGCCGAGCGCATCCGCGCCGACCTCGAGAAGCTCTCGGGCAAGCAGATCCAGCTGAACATCCTCGAGGTCAAGAACCCCGAGGCCGATGCACAGCTCGTCGCGCAGGGCATCGCCGAGCAGCTCGCTGCCCGCGTGGCGTTCCGCCGCGCGATGCGCAAGGGCCTGCAGGGCGCTCAGCGCGCCGGCGCCAAGGGTGTCCGCATCCAGGTGTCCGGTCGCCTCGGCGGCGCCGAGATGAGCCGCTCCGAGTTCTACCGCGAGGGTCGTGTGCCGCTGCACACGCTCCGCGCCAACATCGACTACGGCTTCTACGAGGCCAAGACCACGTTCGGTCGCATCGGTGTGAAGGTGTGGATCTACAAGGGCGACATCACGAACAAGGAACTTGCTCGCGAGCAGGCCAACCAGAAGCCGTCGCGCGAGCGCAACGACCGTGACCGTCCGCGTCGCGGCGGCCGGGGCAACGCCCCCGCCACCGAGGCCGCGCCGGCCGCAGCAGGAGTTGAGGCATAACCATGTTGATCCCACGCAGAGTCAAGCACCGCAAGCAGCACCACCCTGGCCGTAGCGGCCAGGCGACCGGTGGCACGAAGGTCTCCTTCGGCGAGTTCGGCATCCAGGCCTTGACCCCCGCTTATGTGACCAACCGTCAGATCGAGTCCGCTCGTATCGCCATGACGCGTCACATCAAGCGTGGCGGCAAGGTGTGGATCAACATCTACCCCGACCGTCCGCTCACGAAGAAGCCGGCCGAAACCCGCATGGGTTCCGGTAAGGGTTCACCCGAGTGGTGGGTCGCGAACGTCAAGCCGGGCCGGGTCCTCTTCGAGGTCTCCGGTGTCTCCGAGGAACTCGCTCGTGAGGCCATGACCCGTGCAATCCACAAGCTGCCCCTCAAGGCACGCATCATCAAGCGCGAGGAGGGCGACGCATAATGGCGATCGGTTCCAAGGAGCTTGCCTCGAGCGAGCTCGACACTTTCGAAGACGAGCGACTCGTCGACGAGCTGAAGAAGGCCAAGGAAGAGCTGTTCAACCTGCGCTTCCAGTCGGCCACCGGCCAGCTCGAGAGCCACGGCCGCCTGCGCGCCGTGAAGCGTGACATCGCTCGTATCTACACCGTGATCCGTGAGCGCGAGCTCGGGATCCGGGCGACCCCGGCCCCGGCCGAGGCCGCGCCCGCCAAGGAGAAGAAGACCCGTGCGAAGAAGGCGGCCCCGGCCGCCGAGACCGCCGAGGTCGACGCCACGAATGAGGAGGCCAAGTAATGGCTGAGACCACCAAGGCCACGGCCGCGGAGTCGACGGCCGACGAGGCCATCGTCCGCGGGTACCGCAAGGCCCGTCGCGGATACGTCGTCAGCGACAAGATGGAGAAGACCATCGTCGTCGAGGTCGAGGACCGCGTGAAGCACCCCCTGTACGGCAAGGTCATCCGCCGCACCTCCAAGGTGAAGGTGCACGACGAGAACAACGCCGCCGGTATCGGTGACCTCGTTCTCATCAACGAGACCCGACCCCTGAGCGCCAGCAAGCGGTGGCGTCTGGTGGAGATTCTGGAGAAGGCCAAGTGATTCAGCAGGAATCCCGACTCAAGGTCGCCGACAACACCGGCGCCAAGGAGCTCCTGGCGATCCGCGTGCTCGGCGGCTCCAGCCGTCGCTACGCCGGCCTCGGCGACGTCATCGTCGCCACGGTCAAGGACGCGATCCCGGGTGGAAATGTCAAGAAGGGCGACGTCGTCAAGGCGGTCGTCGTGCGTGTTCGCAAGAACACCCGCCGCCCCGACGGCTCGTACATCAAGTTCGACGAGAACGCCGCGGTCATCCTGAAGAACGACGGTGACCCCCGCGGTACCCGCATCTTCGGACCGGTCGGCCGCGAGCTCCGCGACAAGAAGTTCATGAAGATCATCTCGCTCGCACCGGAGGTGCTGTAACCCATGGCGAACATCAAGAAGGGCGACCTGGTCCAGGTCATCTCGGGCCGCTCGCAGGCTCGCGGTGGTGACCGTGGCAAGCAGGGTCGCGTCATCGAGGTTCTCGTCGAGCAGAACCGCGTCATCGTCGAGGGCGTCAACTTCGTGACGAAGCACGTGCGCGTCGGTCAGACGCAGCGTGGCACGAAGACCGGCGGCATCGAGACCCACGAGGCCTCGATCCACGTCTCCAACGTGGCGCTGGTCGACCCCGAGACCAAGAAGCCGACCCGCGTCGGTTTCCGCGAAGAGAGCGTCACGAAGGACGGCGTCACCAAGACGGTCCGCGTTCGCTACGCCAAGAAGTCTGGTAAGGACCTGTAATGACCGACACTGCAGTGGAGTCTGGCAAAATCCAGCCCCGCCTCAAGCAGAAGTACAAGAACGAGATCTCCCAGCAGCTCCTGGGTGACTTCGGTTTCACCAACGTGCACCAGGTGCCCGGTCTGGTGAAGATCGTCGTCAACATGGGTGTGGGCGAGGCGGCTCGTGACGGCAAGGTGATCGATGGCGCGGTCAACGACCTCACCCTCATCACCGGCCAGAAGCCGCAGGTCACGAAGGCCCGCAAGTCCATCGCGCAGTTCAAGCTGCGCGAGGGCCAGCCGATCGGCGCGCACGTCACGCTGCGCGGCGACCGCATGTGGGAGTTCCTCGACCGCCTGCTCTCGCTCGCCCTGCCCCGTATCCGCGACTTCCGCGGCCTCTCGGACAAGCAGTTCGACGGGAACGGCAACTACACGTTCGGTCTCACCGAGCAGTCGATGTTCCACGAGATCAACCAGGACCGCATCGACCGCGTCCGCGGCATGGACATCACTGTGGTGACCACTGCCAAGAACGACGAGGAGGGCCGCGCGCTGCTCAAGCAGCTCGGCTTCCCATTCCGTTCGAGCGACGCGGCCAACTAGGCCCACCTGCGGGCCGGCCGCCTTGGCCGGCCCGCTTCCACCACAGGTCGTCAGCCGTGAACGGCTGAACGAAACCTGGTGTCAGTAAGGAAAATCCCCATGACCATGACAGATCCGGTCGCAGACATGCTGACCAGACTGCGCAACGCGAACTCGGCTCACCACGACACCGTGTCGATGCCGCACTCGAAGCTCAAGGCCCACATCGCGGAGATCCTCACCAAAGAGGGCTACATCGCGGGCTGGGACGTCGCTGACGCGCGCGTCGGCAAGACGCTGACCCTGAACCTCAAGTTCGGTCCGAACCGCGAGCGTTCCATCGCCGGTATCAAGCGCGTGTCCAAGCCCGGTCTTCGTGTCTACGCGAAGTCCACGGAGCTCCCCACGGTGCTCGGCGGGCTCGGTGTCGCCATCCTGTCCACCTCCTCCGGTCTGCTCACGGACCGTCAGGCTGAGAAGAAGGGCGTGGGTGGGGAAGTCCTCGCCTACGTGTGGTAATCCGCCATGTCGCGTATTGGAAGACTGCCCATCGACGTCCCGACCGGGGTCGATGTGAAGATCGACGGCCAGGCCGTCACCGTCAAGGGTCCGAAGGGTGAGCTGAGCCTCACCGTCGCGAACCCGATCGAGGTCAAGCTCGAAGAGAACCAGGTCCTCGTGACCCGCCCGGATGACGAGCGCGCCTCGCGTTCGCTGCACGGTCTCACCCGCACCCTCATCAACAACCAGATCATCGGCGTCACCGAGGGCTACTCCAAGGGCCTCGAGATCGTCGGCACCGGTTACCGCGTCGTCCAGAAGGGTGCGGCCGTCGAGTTCGCGCTCGGCTTCTCGCACCCGGTGACCGTCGAGCCGCCGGTGGGCATCACGTTCACGGTCGAGGGCAACAACCGCCTCACCGTGGCCGGCATCGACAAGCAGACCGTCGGTGAGGTCGCCGCGAACATCCGCAAGATCCGCAAGCCCGAGCCGTACAAGGGCAAGGGTGTGCGCTACGCCGGCGAGGTCGTTCGTCGCAAGGCCGGAAAGGCTGGTAAGTAATCATGGCTCTGGGTACCAGAGGAAAGAGCAAGGCGGCCGCTCGCGACCGCCGTCACACCCGCCTTCGCAAGAAGATCGAGGGCACCGCGGTCCGTCCGCGCCTGGTCGTCACTCGTTCGGCCCGCCACGTCTTCGTGCAGGTCGTCGACGACGCAGAGGGCCGCACGCTGGCCTCGGCGTCGACCATGGAGTCGGACCTCCGCACCTTCGACGGTGACAAGACCGCCAAGGCCCGCAAGGTCGGCGAGCTCGTGGCCGAGCGCGCAAAGAGCGCGGGAGTCGACGCGGTCGTGTTCGACCGTGGAGGCAGCAAGTACGCAGGCCGTGTCGCCGCTGTCGCCGAGGGCGCTCGAGAGGGCGGACTGAACCTGTGAGCGACGAAAACAACAAGGAGCAGACCGTGGCCGAACCGGTAACGGACACCGCGCAGCCGGTCGAGACCGCTGCGTCCACCGACAACAACACCACCAGCCGTGGTGACCGCGAGCCCCGCCGTGGCGGACGCGAGCGCAACCAGGGCCGCGGCGAACGCGGCAGCCGTGACGCCGACAAGAGCCAGTTCCTGGAGCGCGTCGTCACCATCAACCGCGTCTCCAAGGTCGTGAAGGGTGGTCGTCGCTTCAGCTTCACCGCCCTCGTGGTCGTCGGTGACGGCAACGGTCTGGTGGGCGTCGGCTACGGCAAGGCCCGCGAGGTGCCACTGGCGATCTCCAAGGGCGTCGAGGAGGCGAAGAAGAACTTCTTCCGCGTCCCCCGCGTCGGAGTCACCATCCCGCACCCGGTGCAGGGCGAGGCCGCCGCTGGTGTGGTCCTCCTCCGTCCGGCCGCAGCAGGTACCGGTGTTATCGCCGGTGGTCCCGTGCGCGCCGTCCTGGAGTGCGCCGGCATCCACGACGTCCTGAGCAAGTCGCTCGGTTCGTCGAACACCATCAACATCGTGCACGCGACCGTCGAGGCGCTGAAGCAGCTCGAGGAGCCTCGTGCCGTCGCTGCGCGCCGTGGTCTCGACTACGACCAGGTGGCTCCGGCTCGCCTGCTGCGTGCCGAGGCTGAGGCGGCCGAGGCCGCCGCGACCGCGAAGGCAGGTGCCTGATGGCTGCGCGTCTGAAAATCACGCAGATCAAGTCCAAAGTGAGCGAGAAGCAGAACCAGCGCGACACCCTTCGCAGCCTGGGTCTGAAGCGCATCGGTGACGTCGTCGTTCGCGAGGACAACTCGCAGAACCGCGGGTACGTCAACACCGTCGCTCACCTGGTGAAGGTTGAGGAGATCGACTAATGGCTGACGAGAAGGCCACCACCGAGGCCGCCGAGAAGCCGGCCACGAAGAAGCCCGCGACCAAGGCCGCGAGCACGAAGGCAGCTGCCGACAAGCCGGCTGCCGCGAAGTCCAGCACCGCGAAGACCGCGGAGAAGACCAGCACCGCGAAGAAGGCTCCGGCCAAGAAGGCGACGGCTTCGGCCGCTGCCGACAAGGCCGCCGCCTCCTCGAAGGATGACACCGTGGCCGCAAAGCCGGCCGCCAAGTCCTCCGCCAAGAAGGACGTCGCTGCTCCCCGCGAGCAGGTCCTGAAGGTGCACCACCTCCGCCCCGCCGCCGGCTCCAAGAAGGAGCGGACCCGCGTCGGACGCGGTGAAGGCTCCAAGGGTAAGACGGCCGGTCGCGGTACCAAGGGAACCAAGGCGCGCTACCAGGTGCGTCCGGGCTTCCAGGGCGGCCAGCTTCCGCTGCACATGCGTGCGCCGAAGCTGCGCGGCTTCAAGAACCCGTTCCGGGTCGAGTACCAGGTCGTGAACCTGGAGAAGCTCGCCGAGCTGTACCCGTCCGGCGGTGACGTCACCGTCGCCGACCTCGTGCTCAAGGGCGCCGTTCGCAAGAACGAGAAGGTCAAGGTTCTCGGCAACGGGGACATTGCGGTTAAGCTGAACGTTGCGGTCGACAAGGTCTCCGGCTCTGCCGAGCAGAAGATCGTCGCCGCTGGTGGCTCTGTAAAGTAGTCATCCGCCGAGCAGCACAGTCGGGTGGCCGGGAGACCGGCCGCCCGACTGACTCTTAGGAAAGCAGGACGCACGTTTGTTTAGCGCCGTTGCGCGGATCTTCCGCACGCCAGATCTTCGCCGCAAGATCTTCTTCACGCTGGGCATCATCGCCCTGTTCCGCCTGGGATCGTTCATCCCGGCGCCGTTCGTCGACTTCGGCAACGTTCAGACCTGTCTGAACGCCAACCAGGACACCTCCGGCCTCTACTCGCTGGTGAACCTGTTCTCCGGCGGCGCCCTCCTCAAACTTTCGGTCTTCGCGCTGGGCATCATGCCCTACATCACCGCGTCGATCATCGTGCAGCTGCTGCGCGTGGTCATCCCGCGCTTCGAGACCCTCTACAAAGAGGGTCAGGCCGGTCAGGCCAAGCTGACGCAGTACACGCGCTACCTCACCATCGCGCTGGGCGTCCTCCAGTCGACGACCCTCATCACCGTCGCCCGCAGCGGCGCGCTGTTCGGGACCACCGCCGTCTCGCAGTGCACGCAGCTGATCACCGACGACTCCTGGTACGCGATCATGCTGATGGTCATCACGATGACCGCGGGAACCGGCCTCATCATGTGGATGGGCGAGCTCGTCACCGAGCGCGGTATCGGCAACGGCATGTCGCTCCTCATCTTCACCTCCATCGCCGCGCAGTTCCCGACCTCCCTCTGGGCGGTCGGCCAGTCGCAGGGCATCGAGATCCTTCTCGTCGTGATCGCCATCGGCTTGCTCATCGTCATGGGCGTGGTCTTCGTCGAACAGTCGCAGCGGCGCATCCCCGTGCAGTACGCCAAGCGGATGGTCGGGCGCCGGACGTACGGCGGTAACAACACGTACATCCCGATCAAGGTGAACATGGCCGGCGTCGTGCCCGTCATCTTCGCCTCGTCCCTGCTGTACCTGCCTGCCCTGATCGCGCAGTTCAACCAGCCGGCCGCGGGTAAGGCCCCGGCGCCGTGGGTGACCTGGATCACGAACTACCTGACCAAGGGCGACCACCCGCTCTACATGCTGCTGTACTTCCTCCTGATCGTGGGCTTCACGTACTTCTACGTGGCCATCACCTTCAACCCGGAGGAGGTCGCGGACAACATGAAGAAGTACGGCGGCTTCATCCCCGGCATCCGCGCTGGGCGCCCGACGGCGGAGTACCTCGACTACGTCCTCACGCGGGTGACGCTGCCCGGCTCGTTCTATCTGGGCTTCATCGCACTGATACCGCTTGTCGCCTTCGCCTTGATCGGGGCAAGCCAGAACTTCATGTTCGGTGGCACGTCCATCCTGATCATCGTCGGTGTCGGGCTGGAGACGGTCAAGCAGATCGACTCCCAGCTCCAGCAGCGGCATTACGAAGGGCTTCTGCGTTGACCCGAATGCTGATCGTCGGTCCCCCCGGAGCGGGCAAGGGTACGCAGGCCTCCCGCATCACCTCCACCTACGGGATCCCCGACATCTCCACGGGCGACATCTTCCGGGCCAACATCAAGAACGAGACCGAGCTCGGCAAGCAGGTCAAGGCGATCGTGGATGCGGGCGACTACGTCCCGGACAGCCTGACGAACCAGCTTGTCGCAGACCGGTTGCGCGAAGAGGATGCCGCTGGCGGCTTCCTCCTCGACGGTTACCCCCGGACGCTCGCGCAGGTCGACTATCTTGACCGGTTGCTGGCCGCAGACGGCGAGAAGCTCGGCGCAGTCATCCAGCTGACGGCCGACCAGGACGAGATCGTGCAGCGGCTCACCAAGCGCGCGCTCGAGCAGGGCCGGGCGGACGACTCGGAGGAGGCCATCCGGCACCGCCAGGAGGTCTACGTCCGTGAGACGTCCCCGCTGATCGAGGTCTACCGCGATCGCGGGTTGCTCGTTCCGGTCGACGGCCTGGGCGGAATGGACGAGGTCGCCGAACGCATCACGGCTGCCCTCGCCGAACGCGGCATCCACCCGGTGGCGGGCGCGCCCGCCGGCGGGTCCGTCGCTTAGCGGTTCCCGTTTCTCGATGAAACTGAAGCGCTCCATCTACAAGACCCCGGCCCAGCTACGCGACATGGTCGCTCCGGGGCTGGCTACGGCCGCGTCGCTCGACGCCGTCGCGGCTGCCGTTGCAGCGGGGGTCTCGACGCTCGAACTCGATGCCCTCGCTGAGCGCGCCATCATCGAGGCCGGTGGCGCCTCCAATTTCCAGCTGGAACCGGGATACCACCACACCATTTGCGCGTCGGTCAACGACGAGGTCGTGCACGGCATCCCCGGCTCGCGCATCCTGGAGCCCGGTGACATCCTCTCGGTCGACAGCGGCGCCATCCTGCACGGCTGGAACGGCGACGCGGCGCGCACCTTCGTGGTGCCCGACCCGGCGCACCCGGAGACGGTCGCCGATCGGCAGCGGCTCGCCACCGTGACGGAGCAGTCGCTCTGGCGCGGCATTGCGACGCTCGCCTCCGCGCGATACCTCAACGAGGTCGGGGAAGCGATCGAGGACTACATCCTCGCGCAGGGCGACTACGGCATCCTCACCGACTACATCGGCCACGGCATCGGCCGCCGGATGCACGAGGAGCCCCCGGTGTTCAATTACCGGGTGCGCGCGAAGGGCCCGGAGGTCAGGCCCGGACTCGTCGTCGCGATCGAGCCGATGGTGGTGATGGGCGACCAGGAGACGTATGTGAAGGACGACGGCTGGACCGTCGCCACCGAGGACGGCAGCGCGGCCGCGCACTGGGAGCACAGCGTCGCCGTGCACGCGGACGGCATCTGGGTGCTCACCGCGGAGGACGGCGGGTCAGCGGGCCTTGCCGCATTCGGTGTGACTCCGACGCCCATCCCGTGACCCGTTCGCTGACGGCGGGCGCAGATACTACACGCGGATTGGCGGAATCGCGCCGTTTCCCATAAGATAGATCCTTGGTGTCTTAGGCACGTTTCTGACGTGCCTTTCGCCGATCAACGCACGACCAGCAAACCACTACTTTTAGCGACAGTGAGGCTATGGCCAAAAAAGACGGTGTCATCGAGATCGAAGGATCCGTGATCGAAGCCCTGCCCAACGCGATGTTCCGCGTCGAGCTGACGAACGGTCACAAGGTTCTTGCCCACATCTCCGGCAAGATGCGCCAGCACTACATCCGTATCCTCCCCGAGGACCGCGTGATCGTGGAACTGAGCCCCTACGACCTGACCCGCGGCCGGATCGTCTACCGCTACAAGTAAAGGTCTGCTGTAAGTAACGGCCCCAGCCGACGGGTTGCCCCAGGCGAGGTACGAAGACAGCGAACAAAGGTAAAGAACACTTATGAAGGTCAACCCCTCCGTCAAGAGGATCTGCGACAAGTGCAAGGTCATCCGTCGCAACGGCCGCGTCATGGTCATCTGCGAGAACCCGCGCCACAAGCAGCGCCAGGGCTAATCGCAGTTCCCATAACCGAATAAAGAAAAACAGGCGATCCCAGATCCTGAGTCCGGAAACGGACGCGGGGGACACCCTCGGAGGAGGCCGGGGCACCGGGATCGCTGCAGACCTCCACTCATCACAGGAGAAGCCAACACATGGCACGTCTAGCAGGCGTCGACATCCCGCGCGAAAAGCGCGTGGAAGTCGCACTCACCTACATCTACGGAGTCGGCCGCACGCGTGCGCTGCAGACTCTGCGCGAGACCGAGATCTCGGGCGACATCCGCGTCAAGGATCTGTCCGACGACCAGCTCGTCGCGCTCCGCGACTACATCGAGGGCAACTTCAAGGTCGAGGGTGACCTCCGCCGTGAGGTCGCCGCCGACATCCGCCGCAAGGTCGAGATCGGCAGCTACGAGGGTATCCGCCACCGCAAGGGCCTCCCGGTCCGCGGCCAGCGCACCAAGACCAACGCGCGCACCCGCAAGGGACCGAAGCGCACCGTGGCCGGCAAGAAGAAGGCGCGCTAAGGCCTGCGGCCCCACGCTCTTAGGATTCAGGAGAAGAAATGGCAGCACCCAAGTCGGCCGCTCGCAAGCCGCGCAAAAAGGAAAAGAAGAACATCGCTGTGGGCCAGGCCCACATCAAGAGCACGTTCAACAACACGATCGTCTCGATCACCGACACCACCGGTGCGGTCATCAGCTGGGCCTCGTCCGGCGGCGTCGGGTTCAAGGGCTCCCGCAAGTCGACCCCGTTCGCGGCGCAGCTCGCCGCTGAGTCGGCGGCTCGTCAGGCGCAGGAGCACGGCATGAAGAAGGTCGACGTCTTCGTCAAGGGTCCGGGCTCGGGCCGCGAGACGGCGATCCGCTCGCTCCAGGCCGCCGGCCTCGAGGTGGGCTCGATCAACGACGTCACCCCGCAGGCGCACAACGGTTGCCGCCCGCCGAAGCGCCGTCGCGTCTAAGCAGTTCTCTCCGTTAAATTTTCGCGCAAGCGAGGGGCGGCGCCGGCTTCGCCGACGTCGTCCCTCACGCGCGACGCGAGTGTCATATAGCGGACACTCAGTCGAAAGGAAAATAAATAGTGCTCATTGCACAGCGTCCTACGCTCACCGAAGAGAACATCTCCGAGTTCCGCTCGCGGTTCGTCATCGAGCCGCTGGAGCCGGGCTTCGGCTACACCCTCGGCAACTCCCTGCGTCGCACCCTGCTCTCGTCGATCCCGGGCGCCGCTGTCACCAGCATCCGCATCGACGGCGTGCTGCACGAGTTCAGCACCGTGCCGGGTGTCAAGGAAGATGTCACCGAGATCATCCTGAACATCAAGGGCCTGGTCGTCTCGAGCGAGCACGACGAGCCGATCACCGCGTACCTCCGCAAGACGGGCTCCGGCCAGGTCACCGCGGCCGACATCTCGGCTCCGGCGGGCGTGGAGATCCACAACCCCGAGCTGGTCATCGCGACCCTCAACGACAAGGCGAAGTTCGAGGTCGAGCTGACCATCGAGCGTGGCCGCGGCTACGTCTCGGCCCAGCAGAACCGCAACGAGTACAGCGAGGCGGGCCAGATCCCGATCGACTCGATCTACTCGCCGGTGCTCAAGGTCACCTACCGCGTCGAGGCCACCCGTGCCGGCGAGCGCACCGACTTCGACCGCCTCGTGGTCGACGTCGAGACCAAGCCCGCGATCAGCCCGCGCGACGCGATCGCCTCGGCCGGCCGCACCCTGGTCGAGCTGTTCGGTCTGGCGCGTGAGCTCAACAGCGCCGCCGAGGGCATCGAGATCGGCCCGGCGCCGGTCGACGCCGTCCTCAGCTCCGAGCTGTCGATGCCGATCGAGGACCTCGACCTGTCGGTCCGCTCGTACAACTGCCTCAAGCGCGAGGGCATCAACACCGTGAGCGAGCTCGTCTCGCTGTCGGAGACGCAGCTCATGAACATCCGCAACTTCGGTCAGAAGTCGGTGGATGAGGTCAAGGACAAGCTGACGGAGATGGGCCTGTCGCTGAAGGACTCGGTTCCCGGGTTCGACGGCGCCCACTTCTACAGCGGGTACGACGAGGACGAGTCCACCACCATCTGAGGCCGTCATCCGACCTTCGCCATCAGACCTTTTACAACTGGAGATAACCGATCATGCCTAAGCCCACCAAGGGCCCCCGCCTCGGGGGCGGCCCGGCGCACGAGCGCCTCATGCTCGCCAACCTGGCTGCAGCGCTGTTCACCCACAAGAGCATCAAGACCACCGAGACGAAGGCCAAGCGCCTGCGTCCCGTGGCTGAGCGCCTGATCACGTTCGCGAAGCGCGGTGACCTGGCTGCACGCCGTCGCGTGCTCGCCGTCATCAGCGACAAGGCCGTGGTCCACGAGCTCTTCACCGAGATCGCGCCGCTGGTCGCCGAGCGTGAGGGCGGCTACACCCGCATCACGAAGCTCGGCTTCCGCAAGGGCGACAACGCATCCATGGTGCAGATCGAGCTCGTGCTCGAGCCCGTCACCCCGAAGGTGAAGTCGTCCAAGACCACCGCTGCCCCCAAGGCTGCGCCGGTCGAGGAGACCGCGGCCCCCGCCGAGGAGACTCCGGTCGAGGAGGCCAGCACCGAGACCACCGCCGCGGAGGCAGTTGTCGCGGAGGACGCGACGGCTGACGCCGACGCTGCCGGTGAGTCCGACGCCGAGACCGAGACGGAGAAGGCGTAACACCCTTCCTCGCACGCCCGAAGGCCCCGCATCCTTTCGATGCGGGGCCTTCGTCGTGTCCGTCGCCGTCTTCTAAAGTGAGAGGCATGACCTCGACCGACGACGCCTCCCTGCCGCCGCTCCGGGACCGCGTGACCGCGCCTCCGACGTACCGTCCACAGCACGCGGAGATCGCCGTGTGGCGCCCGGCGACGGCCGATGACGTGGACGCCGTGTACGAGGTGTACCGCGCCATCGACGCCGCCGATCACCCGAACTACCTGACCACCCGCGAGGAGGTGGAGGAGGAGCTCGCCTACAGCTTCGTGGAGCTGGAGGCGGACACCCTTCTCGCGGTCTCCGGCGAGGGACGTGTGGTGGCCGTCGGGGTGGTCATGGAGCCGCCGCGGCAGGAGACCCTGGTCCGCGAGTTCATGAACGGGGGCGTCCATCCCGACGTCCGGGGGAGGGGAATCGGACGCGAGCTGCTCACCTGGCAACGAGCGAGGGGCGAGCAGAAGCTCGCGGCGTCGGAGAAACGTCTGCCGGGCTGGCTCGTCGGTTACGCGGACCGCCGCGCCGAGGGGCGGCGCCGGCTGCTCGAGGCCGGTGGGTTCGAGGTGGCGCGGTACTTCCAGACCATGGAGCGCGACCTGGCCGACCCCATCCCCGCCGTCTCTCCGACCGGCGACGTGCGTATCGAGCCGTACCGGCCGGAGCTGGCGGATGCCGTGCACCTCGCGCGGGACGAGGCTTTCCGCGACCACTGGGGCAGTCAGCCGCTGTCGGACGAGCAGTTCACCGGGCTCACCTCCGGCACGTTCGTCGCCGACCTGTCCTTCGTCGCCCTGGTCGACGGCGTGGTGGCGGGTGTCCTGCTGACCGACGTGAGCCAGGAGGACTGGGCAGGTCAGGGCTTCTCGAGCTCCTACGTGTCGACCGTGGCCGTCACGCGACCCTACCGGGGCCGCCGGATCGCGCCCACCCTTTTGCGCGCCGTACTCGAGGCGTCGGCCGCGCGCGGTCTGGACAAGGTGGTTCTGGATGTGGACGCCGAGAACCCGACCGGGGCGCTCGGCCTCTACACCGGCATGGGCTTCGTCACGGCTCAGTCGGAGACGGGTCTGGTCCGTGCCTACTGACGGGCAGCCGACGCGACGGTACCGCCTCGACATCGCCTACCAGGGCACCGACTTCAACGGCTGGGGGCGACAGCCCGGCCTCCGCACCGTCCAGGGGGCGCTGGAGGATGCGCTCGCGACGATCTTCCGCCGGGCCGGCGACCCACCGGTCCTGACGGTGGCGGGACGGACCGACGCGGGCGTCCACGCCGTCGGACAGGTCGCGCACGTCGACCTGTCGCCGGCGCAGGAGGCGGTGCTGCGCAAGCCGCACGGTATGCGTCAACCGCTTTCCGCGGAGGAGGCGCTCGCGCGGCGGCTCAACGGCATCCTGGGTCCGGTCTCCGACGTCGTCGTGCTCGCCGCCGCCGTCGCGCCGGACGGATTCGACGCACGCTTCTCGGCGCTGTGGCGGCACTACGAATATCGCGTCGCCGATCGCACAGCGTTCCGCGACCCGCTTCAGCGACACCGCACGGCGTGGGTGTCGTCGGACCTCGATGTCGCGGCGATGGACATGGCCGCTCACGGATTGCTCGGCCTGCACGACTTCGCCAGCTACTGCAAGGCGCGGGAGGGGGCGACGACCATCCGTACCCTGCAGGCGTTCTCCTGGCGTCAGGATGCGGACGGCGTTCTGGTCGCGGATCTCACTGCGGATGCCTTCTGCCACAGCATGGTCCGTGCGCTGGTGGGCGCCTGCGTCGAGGTGGGAGAGGGCAAGCTCGGTGCCGGCGACCTCGTGGCGCTCCGCGACGAGCGGCGCCGGACCAGCGCGTTCAAGGTCATGCCGGCGCGCGGGCTCACCCTCCTCGAGGTGGGATACCCCGAAGGGGCCGAGCTCGCGCTGCGCGCGGAACGGACCCGGGCGATGCGCGAACTGTAGCCGGTTTGACCGGGGTGGCGACGTCCCGTACGATTGATCTTTGGTGTCCGCGCCTTCTGCGGCGTGACATACGAACGTGAGCCCTCCACCGGCCCGGTTCCCTCCTGAGGGAGGCGAACCCCCACGGAGCGGGATTCACGAACACCTCCGTTCGAGACAGAAAGCAGCCACTACTGTGACGCGCACGTATTCCCCGAAGGCAGACGAGATCCAGCGAGACTGGGTCGTCATCGACGCGACCGACGTCGTGCTCGGCCGTCTTGCCAGCCACACCGCCGCCCTCCTGCGCGGCAAGCACAAGCCGACCTTCGCTCCGCACATGGACAGTGGTGACTTCGTCATCATCATCAACGCGGAGAAGGTCGCGCTGACCGGTCAGAAGCTCCTCCAGAAGAAGGCCTACCGCCACTCGGGCTACCCGGGCGGCCTCAAGGCCACCACCTACTCGGAGCTCCTCGAGAAGAACCCGGTCCGCGCCGTCGAGAAGGCCGTCCGCGGCATGCTCCCGAAGAACTCCATCGGTCGCGCCCAGCTCCGCAAGCTGAAGGTCTACACCGGAAGCGAGCACCCGCACGCCGCCCAGCAGCCGAAGCCGTACACGCTCGGCCAGGTCGCACAGTAGTTCGCGACGACGACGACTTTCACGACTTAGAGACAAAGGATTATCACCACCGTGGCGAAGATCGCAGACAGCATCGAGTCGGCCCAGGCCGACAACGTCGAGTCCTACTCGACCGAGACCCCGGCAACCGAGGCCCCCGCGGCCCCGCGCGCCGTCCTCTCCGTTCCCGGAGCGGCCGTCGGCCGCCGCAAGGAGGCCATCGCGCGCGTGCGCCTGGTCCCGGGTTCCGGCACCATCACGGTCAACGGCCGTGAGTTCGCCGACTACTTCCCGAACAAGCTGCACCAGCAGCTGATCAACGACCCGTTCAAGGTGCTCGACCTGCTCGGGGCCTACGATGTCATCGGCAAGATTACCGGCGGTGGCCCCTCCGGCCAGGCGGGCGCCCTGCGCCTCGCCATCGCGCGCGCTCTCAATGAGATCGACCGCGAGAACAACCGCGCGACTCTGAAGAAGGCCGGGTTCCTCACCCGTGACGCTCGCGTCACCGAGCGCAAGAAGGCCGGTCTCAAGAAGGCCCGCAAGGCGTCGCAGTTCTCCAAGCGCTAACGCTTACGAGCGTTTAGGCTTCGGTCCATGCCTCGTCTATTCGGTACCGACGGCGTTCGCGGTCTCGCAAACGGAAGTCTCACCGCGGACTTGGCGCTCGGCCTTGCGCAGTCAGCTGCTGCTGTACTGACGCAAGGCCGTAGCGCCGAGGCGCGGCGGGCCGCCGGTAAGCGCCCGAAGGCCATTGTCGCCCGCGACCCGCGCGTCTCGGGCGAGTTCCTCTCCGCCGCGGTGGCGGCCGGGCTCGCGAGCTCCGGCATCGACGTGTACGACGCGGGAGTCATCCCCACGCCGGCCACGGCCTTCCTAATCGCCGACTTCGACGCAGACTTCGGTGTGATGGTCTCCGCCTCGCACAATCCTGCTCCCGATAACGGGATCAAGATCTTCGCCCGGGGAGGCACCAAGCTTCCCGACGTTGTCGAAGATCGCATCGAGCAGCATCTCGAACTCGACAAGCTGACTCCGACAGGGGCCGGCGTCGGCCGCATCCGCCGCTTCGCGGACGCCGAGGACCGCTACGTCCTCCACCTGCTGGGCAGCCTCCCGCACCGCCTCGACGGCATCCATGTCGTGCTGGACTGCGCGCACGGCGCGGCGGCGGGCATCTCGCCGGAGGTCTTCACGGACGCCGGTGCCCGCGTGACCGTCATCGGCGATGCGCCGGACGGCATGAACATCAACGACGGCGTCGGGTCGACGCACCTCGACAACCTGGCCAAGGCCGTCCTCGCCGCGGGCGCCGATGTGGGCATCGCCCACGACGGCGACGCGGACCGTTGCCTGGCCGTCGACGCCGAAGGCAACATCGTCGACGGCGACCAGATCATGGCGATTCTCGCGGTCGGCATGAAGCAGCGCGGCAAGCTCCGCGACGACACGCTGGTTGCCACCGTGATGAGCAACCTCGGCCTCAAGCTCGCCATGCGCGATCACGGCATCCGCGTCGTCGAGACCGCTGTCGGCGACCGCTACGTGCTCGAAGAGATGAACGAGCACGAGTTCTCCCTCGGAGGCGAGCAGTCCGGACACGTCATCATGCGCGAGTTCGCGACGACGGGTGACGGCATCCTGACCGGTCTCCACCTCCTCAGCGAGATGGCGCGCCAGGGCAAGTCCCTGGCCGAGCTGGCCACGGTGATGACGATCTACCCGCAGGTGATGATTAACGTGAAGAACGTCGACCACCACGGCGTCCACTCCGACGAGCAGCTGCTCACGGCGGTGCAGACGGCGGAGAACGCCCTCGGCGACAGCGGCCGCGTGCTCCTGCGCCCCTCCGGCACTGAGCCGTTGGTGCGCGTGATGGTGGAGGCCGCCGACCATGTCACCGCCGAGCGTCTCGCCAACGAATTGGCCGATGTGGTGCGGGAGCGTCTGGCGCTCTGACGGAGCCCGACCGATCGCGGGCGGTCAGCGGGTTTCGTGCGCGCGCCGGGCGGCGATGAATTCGGCAACCGAGTAGGCGCGCGAGCGGTCCGGGAGCATGTCGCTGCCGTACAGACCGCGGAGCAGGTCGGCGGGATCGACGTTGAGTGCGGTCGCGAGCCGGACGATCGTGTGCAACTCGGAGTTGGCCTCGCCGCGCTCGACCCGCCCGTAGTTGGTGACGTGCATGTCGGCCAGGTTGGCGATGTCCTCCTGGCTCATGCCGAGGGCGATGCGCGCCTCGCGTACCCGCTGTCCGAAGACTTCGGCGGCGCGGGAGCGTGGTGTTGCCATACCTCATGCCTACGCGACCACCGCATCCACGGCCAGAGCTTGACAGCCTCTCGCATCTGAGCGCCGGGTCTAAAGACCCTACAGCTTACGCAGGAGCACCGAGCTGACGGCGTGATTGTCGTCCTTGCGCAGGACGAGCTTCGCGCGCGACCGCGTCGGGCGGATGTTCTGCAGGAGGTTCGGCTCGTTGATGCGGGACCAGATGGTCGCTGCGCGCTCGCGGGCCTGATCCTCGGTGAGTTCGGCATACCGGTGGAAGTAGGACTTCGGGTTGGCGAAGGCCCCGCGCTGGAGCTTGAGGAAACGCTCCTCGTACCAGCGGGCGATGTCGCGCGTGCGCGCATCCACGTAGACGCTGAAGTCGAACAGGTCGCTGACGGCGAGACGGTTGCCGCCGCCGGCCGGCTGCAGCACGTTGAGCCCCTCGACGATGAGGACGTCCGGGCGGCGCACCACGATCTCCGCGTCCGGCACGATGTCGTAGCTCAGGTGCGAATAGAACGGCGCGCGCACCTCGGGGGCGCCGCTCTTCACCGCCGTCACGAACCGCAGCAGCGCCTTGCGGTCGTACGACTCGGGGAAGCCCTTGCGCTCCATCAGGCCCAGTCGCTCCAACTCGGCGTTGGGGTGCAGGAACCCGTCGGTGGTGACCAGCTCGACGCGCGGGGTGTCATCCCAACGCGAGAGCAGCTCCCGCAGCAGGCGCGCGATGGTCGACTTGCCGACCGCGACGGACCCCGCGACGCCGATGACGAAGGGAGTGCGCGCAGCGCGCTCGCCGAGGAAGTCGCTGGTGACGTGGTGGAGCTGCTTCGCGCCGCCGACGTAGAGGTTCAGAAGGCGGCTGAGCGGGAGGTAGACCTCCTCGACCTCGCGCATGTCGAGCGGATCGCCGAGACCGCGGAGCTGGACGATCTCCGTCTCCAGCAGCGGGAGGCGCGTGTTCTGCGCCAGTTCCGCCCAGTCGGCCCGGCCCAGTTCGACGAAGGGGGTGGAGTCGCCGTTCGAGAGCATAGGACCCCAAGTCTAGGGGGGCGCTCACAGCGAGGCCCCACCCAAGCCCACGATAGACTCGACCCCATGTGTGGAATCGTGGGGTACGTCGGTACTGACAAGAGCCTCGAGGTGCTGCTTGGCGGCCTGAAGCGCCTGGAGTACCGCGGCTACGACTCGGCCGGCATCGCCGTGATCGGCCCGGACGGCGCGCTCGGGACCGCGAAGAAGGCGGGCAAGCTGGCGGTCCTCACCGAGGACCTGCAGGAGAACCCCATCCCGAACGGCCAGACCGGCATCGGGCACACCCGCTGGGCGACGCACGGCGGTCCGACGGACGTGAACGCGCACCCGCACCTGGGCGACGAGGGTCGCCTCGCCGTCATCCACAACGGCATCATCGAGAACTTCTCGACCCTGAAGGACGAACTGCTGGCAGACGGCTTCGCCTTCGAGTCGGAGACCGACACCGAGGTCGCCGCCGTCCTCCTCGGCCGCGAGTACCGTCGCACCGGCGACCTTCCTGAGGCGTTCCAGGCGGTCGTGTCGCGTCTGGAGGGCGCGTTCACGCTGCTGGCGATGCACCAGGATCAGCCGCACGTCGTCGTCGGCGCGCGCCGCAACTCCCCGCTGGTGATCGGGCTGGGCGAGGGCGAGAACTTCCTCGGCTCCGACGTGGCCGCGTTCGTCGAGCACACGCGCCGCGCCATGGCCATCGGCCAGGACCAGATCGTCACCATCACGCCCGACAGCGTCACGGTGACCGACTTCACCGGTACGCCGGTCGAGGTCGAGCCGTTCGAGGTGGCGTGGGACGCCTCCGCCGCCGAGAAGGGCGGGTGGTCCTCCTTCATGGCGAAGGAGATCGCCGAGGAGCCGGACGCCGTCGCCAACACTCTGCGCGGCCGCCTCGTCGACGACACTGTGCACATCCCCGAGCTCGACGCGCTGGGCGACGAGTACTTCGCCGGGATCGACCGGGTCACGATCATCGCGTGCGGCACCGCCGCCTATGCGGGGCTCGTCGGCAGCTACGCGATCGAGAAGTGGGCCCGCGTGCCCGTCACCGTCGAGCTCAGCCACGAGTTCCGGTACCGCGAGCCGGTGCTCACCGAGGGCACGCTCGTCATCTCGATCAGCCAGTCGGGCGAGACGATGGACACGCTCATGGCGGTCAAGTACGCCCGTGAGGCCGGCGCCAAGGCGATCTCCATCTGCAACACGCAGGGTGCGACCATCCCGCGCGAGTCGGACGCGGCGCTCTACACCCACGCTGGTCCCGAAGTCGCTGTCGCGTCGACGAAGGCCTTCGTGGCCCAGATCACCGCGCTGTACCTCTTCGGTCTGCACCTGGCGCGCGTGCGCGGCACGCTGTCCGCCGCTCACCAGCGCGACGCGATCGCCGAGCTGAACGCCGTGCCCGAGAAGATCGCGACTGTGCTGGAGTCGCACGCCGAGATCGCTCAGCTGGCCAAGTGGATGTCGGACACCCGGTCGGTGCTGTTCCTCGGCCGCCACGTCGGTTACCCCATCGCGCTGGAGGGTGCGCTGAAGCTCAAGGAGCTCGCGTACATTCACGCCGAGGGCTTCGCGGCCGGTGAGCTGAAGCACGGCCCGATCGCGCTGATCGAGCCCGGCCAGCCCGTCTTCGTCGTCGTGCCGAGCCCGCGCTGGTCGGACGAGCTGCACAAGAAGGTCGTCTCCAACATCCAGGAGATCCGAGCCCGCGGCGCCCGCGTCATCGCGATCGCCGAGGCCGGTGACGCCGCCGTGCTGCCGTTCGCCGACGAGGTCATCCGCATCCCGCTGGCCGCCCCGTTGTTCGAGCCGCTGCTGGCCGTCGTGCCGCTGCAGATCTTCGCGATGGAGCTGTCCGCCGCCAAGGGTCTCGACGTCGACCAGCCGCGCAACCTGGCCAAGTCCGTCACCGTGGAGTGATGCCGTGATCTCCGGCATCGGGGTCGACGTGGTCGATCTCGCCCGCTTCGAACGGTCGATCGTGCGCACGCCGAAGCTGCGGGACCGTCTCTTCACGGAGGCGGAGCGGTTGCTGCCGGTGCACTCGCTCGCGGCACGTTTCGCGGCGAAGGAGGCGCTGATCAAGGCGCTCGGCGGCTCGGAGGGCGTGCGCTGGCACGACATGGAGATCGTCCCCGATGAGGAGAGGAACCCCGGCTTCGTGCTGCACAACGTGGTCGAGGCGCAGGTGCGTGAACGCGGAATCGTGCGCATCCACGTATCCATGACGCACGATGCGGGCGTGGCCACGGCATTCGTGGTGACGGAGTGCGCGCCGTGACGGCGGTGTTCCGGGAGCGGGTCGTCGATCTGGATGCGGTGACAGCCAACGTCATCCGCTTGCGCGAGCTGGTGGGCACGCCGCACGTGATGGCGGTCGTCAAGGCGGATGCCTACGGCCACGGTGCCGTCGAGAGCGCGCGAGCAGCCCTCGCCGGCGGCGCGGACTGGCTGGGGGTCGCCGAGGTCGCCGAGGGCTTGGAGCTTCGAGAGGCGGGGATCACCGCCCCCGTGCTGGCCTGGCTGCATGACCCGGACGAGGACTTCGAGGCCGCCGCCCGCGCCGGCCTCGATCTGGGCCTGTCGTCCCTCGAGCAGCTGGAGACGGCGGCCCGAGCCGGACGCGGTGACCGGCCGGTCTTCGTCCATGTGAAGGTCGAGACCGGGCTGAGCCGCAACGGCGTCGCCGAGGCCGACTGGGATGCGGTGTTCGCCCGGGCACGCGAGCTGGAGGCGAGCGGCGACGTGGTCGTGCGCGGTGTCTTCTCGCACCTGTCGAACGCGTCACTGGAGGACGACCGGGCCGCTCTCGCCGTCTTCGAGAGCGCGCTCGCTCGGGCGCGCGCCGCCGGCCTCGCGCCGGAGCTGCGGCATATCGCCGCCAGCGCCGCGGCGCTCACGCTGCCGGAGTCGCGGTACGACCTGGTGCGGCTGGGCATCGCCGTCTATGGGCTGTCGCCGTTCGGCGGTGGGTCCGGGGCGGAGTACGGTCTGCGCCCGGCGATGACCCTCCGCGGGCGTGTCGCGGCGGTGCGCCGGGTTCCCGCCGGAAAGGGTGTCTCGTACGACTACACGTACCGCACCGCGGGGGAGACGACGCTCGCGCTGGTCCCGCTCGGGTACGCCGAGGGTATTCCGAGGCACGCATCCAATCGGGGTCCGGTGTCGATCGCAGGCCACGCCTTCCGGATCAGCGGCCGGGTTGCGATGGACCAGTTCGTGGTGGATGTGGGCGACCTGGATGTGCGGGTCGGCGACGAGGTCGTGCTGTTCGGCGACCCCGCGACCGGCGTCCCCGGCGCGGACGACTGGGCGGCCGCGGCCGACACCATCAACTACGAGATCGTCACGCGGCTCGGCGGCCGGCTGAAGCGGACCTTCGTCGGGGGCGCCCAGTGAGCGCAGCCCTGCGGCTTCCGTCGACCCGGCGGGTGGCCACGGCCGACGAGATGCACGCGCTCGGGCGAGAGCTCGCCGCCGAACTGCGCGCCGGCGACCTCGTGGTCCTGTCCGGCCCGCTCGGCGCAGGCAAGACCACCCTGACCCGGGGCATCGGCGAGGGGATGGACGTGCGCGGCCCGGTGACGAGCCCCACTTTCGTGCTCGCGCGGACGCATCCCCACCTCTCCGGCGGTGTACCGCTGGTGCACGTCGACGCCTACCGGCTGTCGAGCGCCCTCGAGCTCGACGACCTCGACATCGACTTCGCGCGCTCGGTCGTCGTGGTGGAGTGGGGCAGCGGGATGCTCGACGGCGTCGCGGAGTCGTGGCTGGAGGTCGCGATCGAGCGGCCGACGGGCGCGAACGAGTCCGCCGCACACCCCAGCGCCGACTCCGCCGCCGCAGCTGTCGCCGCAGCTGACGTCGACGAGGTCGATGAGCCGCGCACCGTCACCATCACCGGCTTCGGACCGCGCTGGGCGCAGGGCGCCGACGTCGCCGATCCCGCCTAGGCTGGACGCATGCTCCTCGCCATCGACACGTCCGCCGGCACCAGCGTGGCGGTGGTCGACCGGGATGCCGGCGTGCTCTCCGAGATCATCGAGACCGACACCATGCGGCATGCTGAGGTGATCGGCACGCTCATCGACGAGGCGCTCACCGTCGCCGGCGTCGAGGTCCGGGCGCTGTCCGGGGTGGTCTCCGGCATGGGCCCCGGGCCGTTCACGGGCCTCCGGGTCGGGATCGCCGCGGCGAAAGCCTTCGCGATCGGGGCGGGTAAGCCGCTGGTGCCGGTCGTCAGTCATGACGCCGTCGCCTACGACCGCTACGCGTCCGGGTACGCCGGTCCGCTGCTGGTCGTGACGGATGCCCGCCGCCGCGAGCGCTACTGGACCGCTTACTCGGGCGCCGACGATCTGGGCCTGCCGATCCGTCTCGACGGGCCAGGGCTCGCGAAGCCTGACGAGCTGCCGCATCCGGACCTGGTGCGGGTCGAGACCGACGTCGTCCCGGCCGGGCGACTCGGGATGCTCGCCGAGCTGCGCTTCGCCAACGGGCTGCCGATGGACCGCGACGAGGCGCTCTACCTGCGCTCGCCCGACGTGACGCTCTCCGCCGGACCGAAGCGGGTGACGGCGTGAGCGCCTACGAACTGCGGCGCGCGAATCCCGACGATGTCCCGGCGATCATGGCGCTGGAGCGCTCGATCTTCCTCACCGACGCCTGGTCGGAGCGTTCGATGCTCTCGGAGGTGACGGGCGAGCACGGCTACTACCTCGTCGCGTTCGAGCCGGACACGCCGGAGCGGATCGATGCCTACGCCGGGCTTCTGGCTCCACGCGGGGGAGGCGATGGCGACATCCAGACGATCGCGGTCGCGCCGCATGCCCGCCGCCACGGCCTCGGTCGCACGTTGATGCTGGCGATGATCGCAGAGGCGCGCCGCCGCGGAGCCCGGGAGGTGTTCCTGGAGGTCCGCGCGGATAACCCGGGAGCGCAGACGCTCTACCAGCAGCTCGGTTTCGAGGAGATCGGGGTGCGCCCCAAGTACTACCAGCCGGACGGTGTGGATGCGGTCGTCATGCGCCTCACCGTCCCGACCCCGGAGACCACGATCGCATGAATCGAGCCACTTCTGCCGATCAGGGTCCGCTGGTGCTGGGCATCGAGACCTCCTGCGACGAGACCGGCATCGGCATCGTCCGCGGCACCACACTGCTCGCCAACACGATCGCGTCGTCGATGGAGGAGCACGCCCGCTACGGCGGCGTCGTCCCCGAGGTCGCGGCGAGGGCCCATCTGGAGGCGCTGGAGCCGACGCTGCGCACGGCCATCGCGGACGCGGGCATCGAGCTGGCCGACGTGGATGCGATCGCTGTCACGAGCGGACCCGGCCTGTCGGGCGCGCTCATGGTGGGGGTGGGCGCGGCGAAGGCGCTCGCCGTATCCCTCGGCAAGCCGCTGTACGCTGTCAATCACCTCGTCGGGCACGTCGGAGCGGACCTGCTCGATGCCGCAGGCGGTCCGGGACACCCGGTCGAGTTGCCCACCATCGCCCTGCTCGTGTCGGGTGGTCACACCTCGCTCCTGCTGGTCCGCGATCTGGTGTCGGATGTGGAGCTGCTCGGCGAGACCATCGACGATGCGGCCGGCGAGGCCTTCGACAAGGTGGCCCGAGTGCTCGGGCTGCCGTATCCCGGCGGGCCGCAGATCGACCGGGTGGCAGCGGATGGCGATCCCCGGGCGATCCGGTTCCCGCGCGGTCTCACCCGCCCGAAAGACCTCGAGCAGCACCGCTACGACTTCTCCTTCTCGGGGCTCAAGACGGCGGTGGCGCGCTGGGTCGAACAGCGCCAGGACGCCGGTGAGGAGGTGCCGGTGGCGGATGTCGCGGCGTCGTTCCGGGAGGCCGTGGTCGATGTCCTGATCACGAAGGCGCTGGCCGCCTGCCGCGAACACGCCGTCCCTCGGTTGCTGCTCGGCGGCGGTGTGGTCGCGAACGCGCGGGTGCGCCAGGTCGCGGTGCAGCGCGCCGCGGAGGCGGGAGTCGCCCTCCGCATCCCGGCCCTGTCGCTGTGCACCGACAACGGCGCGATGATCGCGGCACTGGGTGCGCAACTGATCATGGCGGAGCACGAACCGAGCGAGCTGACGTTCTCGGCGGACTCCACGCTCCCCGTCACGGAGATTCAGGTCACCGGCTGACATCGTGCGTTGACACTCCCGCTGGGGCCCTGCCACCATGGAACTGATCCAGCGTTCTCTCAGGAAATGAGCTTCCGAGCGAGGCGCCGACCAGCTTCCACAATGAAGGAGATGGGTCCCATGACCGATCCGAACGCCCCCACCGACCCGGTGGACCCCAACACGCAGAACGGCTCGGTCCCTCCGGTCCCTCCGGTCCCACCCGCGCCGCCCGCGGGCGACACCGGCGTGGTCCCGCCGCCCGCTCCGGATTACGGTCAGCAGCCGCCGCCTCCCGGATACGGCCAGCAGCCGCCGGCGCCGGGTTACGGGCAGCAGCCGTACGGCGGGCAGCCGGGCCAGCAGCCGTACGGGCAGCAGCCGTACGGGCAGCAGCCGGGGCAGCAGCCGTACGGCCAGCCGGCCTACGGACAGCCGGCCTACGGACAGCCGGCACCCGGCTACGCCCAGCCCTACGGGCAGCCGGCCGCCAAGTCGCCGATCCTGAGCATCCTCTCGCTCGTCGGCGGCATCGTCGGCATCGTCCTGAACCTGGCCTGGGGCATCGGCTTCCTGTTCGGCATCGCCGCGATCGTGCTGGGCTTCATCGGCAAGAACAAGGAGCCGCAGGCCCGCGGATTCTGGCTGACCGGAATCATCCTCGGTTTCGTCAGCATCGCGATCGCGATCATCTACTGGATCTTCCTCGCGATCCTCTTCGCCAGCTTCGCGAACAACATCCCGAGCAACTACTGAGGCGACGGTCGGGCGGCCCTACAGTCGCTCGGCGAGGAGTGCGGTGTGCCGCCCGGCCACCCTGGTGAGGACCAGGGTCGCCGGGCGGTCGCCGTTCAGGCCGAGGCGTCGGCGCAGGGCGGCGGGGTCGACATCCACGCCGCGCTTCTTGATCTCCAGCGTGCCGATACCGCGCTGGCGCAGCGCCTTCTTCAGGTCCTTCTCCGCATAAGGCAGCGCTTCGAGGATGCGGAAACCGGCCGCGAAGGGCGTCTCCACGGCGGCGTCGGCGGTGATGTACGCGATCTGGTCCGACATCATCCGGCCGTCGATCCGTCGCGCGAGGTCGCCGATCAGGCGGGCACGGATGACAGCCCCGTCCGGCTCGTACAGGTACTCGCCGAGGGGACCGGTCTCCTCGTCCACGCTGTCCGACTCGGCCGTGAGTTCGTCCGCCTGGTCGCCGCGCAACACGAGCGCGGCCCGGCGGATGCCCGGGCGGGCGAGGGCGCCAAACCAGAGCCCGAGCTCGACCACCTGGCCGTCGGCCGAGATCCACTGGGCCTCGGCCGTCGAGGGGATGAGGTCGCGGTCGAAACCGGGGCCGAGCTTGAGGCCCACGGAGCGGCCCGTCGCCAGTTCGTAGGCGAAGCCGAGCGACGGGGTGTAATCGTCGGGGTCGACGAGCCGCTCGGTCTGAGCGTGCCCGGCGGTCCGGCGGGCCGGGTCGAGGAAGACGCCGTCGATCGCTCGCAGGTCGACATCCTCGGCCCTGCGCTGCTCGACGGTGGCGGTGGGGAACGGTGCCAGGTTGAAGGATGCGATGGCCGCCGTGACCTCGTCGGCGTCGACGGCGGTCACGTCGATCTCCAGCGCGGCGAGGGCGAGCGCGTCGCCTCCGATGCCGCAGCCGAGGTCGGCGACCCGGCGGATTCCGGCGGCGCGGAACCGGCCGGCATGTCGTGCGGCGACCGGCAGGCGCGTCGCCTGCTCGAGGCCGGCCTCGGTGAACAGCATGCTGGAGGCGAACTCCCCGAACTTGGCCTGCGCCTTTCGCCGGAGTTTGGACTGGGTCAGCACCGCGGCGACGAGCGCGGGGGAGTGGCCCTGCTTGCGAAGGTCGCTGACGATCCGCAGCACGTCCTGCTCGCTGTTGTAGGGCGGCAACGAGTCGAGAAGACGGAGCCCTTCCGGGCTGAGCAGCGCGACAAGCTCCGATCGTTCCATGACGTCCACGCTACCTTTCCGCGACGTCGGTGCCTTTCCGCGGGTGCCTGGCACTCACGTTGCGTGACTGCTAATCCACCCCCTAGACTCGGGTTAGCACTCTCACTGCGAGGTTGCTAATCAGTCTTGTTCTTCACAGGAAAGGGGTCAACGTGTCGGTCTCCATCAAGCCGCTCGAGGATCGCATCGTCATCAAGCAGGTCGAGGCTGAGCAGACCACTGCTTCCGGTCTGGTCATTCCCGACACCGCCAAGGAGAAGCCCCAGGAGGGCGAGGTCGTAGCGGTGGGCCCGGGTCGCATCGACGACAACGGCAACCGCGTTCCCCTCGATGTCGCCGTCGGCGACAAGGTCATCTACTCCAAGTACGGTGGCACCGAGGTCAAGTTCGGCGGCGAGGACTACCTCGTCCTGTCGGCCCGCGACGTTCTCGCGGTCGTCGTCCGCTGACGCATCCTTCTTCCGACGGCCCGGCTGCCCTGTGCAGCCGGGCCGTCGTGGTTTCCCGTCCCGCCCGTCTGTGGTTTGCGCCAATTCGCGGTTATGGACGACGCATAACCGCGAATTGGCGCAAATCGCAACCGTCGAGGGAGTTCGCCGGCGGCAGTAGAGTCGGACGAGTGGCACCCTCCGACGACCTCAGCACCCACCGCTCCTCCGGCCTGATCTATGCCGTCTCGGCCTACGTACTCTGGGGCATCCTGCCCATCTACTTCCTGGCGCTGGCACCCGCCGGCGCGTGGGAGATCGTCGCCTGGCGAGTGATCTTCTCGCTGGCGTTCTGCGCAATCGCGCTGACGGTCACCCGCTCCTGGAGTCGCTTCGGCGCGTTGCTGACAGACCGGCGTGTGCTGTTCACGATGGGCCTCGCGGGCCTGTTCATCTACGTCAACTGGCAGACGTACGTGCTGGCCACGGTGAGTGGTCACGTCGTCGAGGCCGCGCTCGGCTACTTCATCAACCCGATCGTCACGGTCTTTCTCGGTGTGCTGGTCCAGCGCGAGCGCCTTCGCGTCGCGCAGTGGGTGGCGGTGGGTGTCAGCATCGTCGCCGTCATCGTGCTCGCGGTCGGGTACGGATCCGTGCCGTGGATCGCACTCATCCTGGCCTTTTCGTTCGGATTCTACGGCCTCATCAAGAAGCGCGTCGGCGGCCGAGTGGATGCGCTCTCCGGCCTGACGCTCGAGACGATGTGGCTGACGCCGGTGGCGGTCATCCAGCTGGTGGTCGTCAGCGTCACGGTGGGGCTGACGATCGGAAGCGCTGGGCCCTGGCACGCCGTGCTGCTGGTCGGCGCGGGCGTCATCACGGCCGTCCCGCTGCTCTTCTTCGCCGCGGCCTCCCGCCGCCTGCCGCTGGTCTACATGGGCTTCATCCAGTACTTCGCCCCGTTCATTCAGTTCGTCGTCGGGGTCGCGGTGCTGCACGAGGCGATGCCGCCGGAGCGGTGGGTCGGGTTCGCGATCGTCTGGCTGGCGCTGCTCATCCTGAGCGTCGACATGATCGTCGCCGCGCGCCAGGGCAAGAGGGCCGCAGAGCTCGATCTGGCGCCGGTCGATTAGCTCAGGATCGGCGGAATACCCGCCCAGGTTCTGCCGTTACCATTGAGCATCCACAGTCGCGCATCTTCTTGTTAGGGGTGAAATGGATCAGCCCGATCCGTTCGGTTTCATCGGTTTGACCTACGACGACGTCATGCTCCTTCCCGGGCATACCGACGTCATCCCGAGCGAGGCGGACACCTCGACTCGTCTCACCAAGCGGATCTCGATGGCGACCCCGTTGCTGTCGAGCGCGATGGATACCGTGACCGAGTCGCGCATGGCGGTCGCCATGGCGCGCCAGGGCGGCATCGGCATCATCCACCGCAACCTCTCCATCGAAGACCAGGCGGCGCACGTCGATAAGGTGAAGCGCTCCGAGTCGGGCATGATCACCAACCCGGTGACGACCACGCCCGAGGCGACGGTCGAAGAAGTGGACGCGCTGTGCGGCCAGTTCCGCGTCAGCGGCCTGCCCGTGATCGAGCCGGACGGCACCCTCGTCGGCATCATCACCAACCGCGACATGCGCTTCGTCTCGCCGTTCGAGCGGTCGACCACCAAGGTCCGGGATGTGATGACGCGCCAGCCGCTGATCACCGCACCCGTCGGCATCGACCCGGACTCCGCGGTCGCCATCTTCGCCGAGCACAAGATCGAGAAGCTTCCGCTCGTGGACATCGACGGCAAGCTGCGGGGCCTGATCACGGTCAAGGACTTCGACAAGAGCGAGAAGTACCCCGACGCCACGAAGGACGACGAGGGCCGCCTGCGCGTCGGTGCTGCGATCGGCTTCTTCGGCGACGCCTGGGACCGCGCCATGACCCTGGTCGACGCGGGCGTCGACGTCATCGTCGTCGACACGGCGAACGGCGACAGTGCGGGCGTGCTCGACATCATCCGCCGCCTCAAGCATGAGCCGCGCGCGTCGCATGTCGACGTGATCGGCGGCAACGTGGCCACCCGCTCGGGCGCGCAGGCGCTTATCGACGCTGGTGCCGACGCCATCAAGGTCGGCGTGGGCCCCGGCTCGATCTGCACCACGCGCGTCGTCGCCGGTGTCGGCGTGCCGCAGGTCACCGCGGTGTACGAGGCGTCCCTCGCCGCGCGTGAGGCGGGCGTTCCGCTCATCGCGGACGGCGGCCTCCAGTACTCGGGCGACATCGCCAAGGCACTCGTCGCCGGCGCTGACAGCGTCATGCTCGGGTCCCTGCTGGCCGGAACCTCCGAGTCCCCCGGTGAGCTGGTCTTCGTCAACGGCAAGCAGTTTAAGAACTACCGCGGAATGGGGTCGCTCGGCGCCCTCCAGACGCGCGGCAAGAAGACCTCCTACTCGCGCGACCGCTACTTCCAGGCGGATGTGCCGAGCGACGAGCAGCTGATCGCCGAGGGCATCGAGGGGCAGGTGCCGTTCCGGGGCCCGCTCTCGGCCGTCGCGTACCAGCTCGTCGGTGGCCTTCGTCAGTCGATGTTCTACGTCGGCGCGCGGACCATCCCGGAGCTCAAGTCGCGCGGCAAGTTCGTCCGCATCACCGCGGCCGGGCTCAAGGAGTCGCACCCGCACGACGTGCAGATGGTCGTCGAGGCCCCCAACTACCGCCGCTGACCCCGCCGCGTTACGACTGCGGTCGTTCGTCACGTCTGCCGGTGCTCGCCGCACCGCAGACGTCACGAACGGCCGCAGTCGCCGTTTCAGCGGCGCGTTTCAGCGGCGCACGAGCTCCGCGATCCGGTCGAGGGCGTCCGTGAGGACCTCGGGGGAGCACGCGAAGTTCAGCCGCACGAAGCCCGCGCCCTGCGCGCCGAAGTCCAATCCCGGGTTCACGGCCACGCGTGCTTCCTCCAAGATCCGGGCGGCCGGGTCGTCGCCCCAGCCCAGTTCCCGGAAGTCGAGCCAGGCCAGGTAGCTGGCGTGCGGCTCCCGGTACCGGACATGCGGGAGCCGATCGGTCAGCAGCAGTGCGAGCAGAGCGCGATTGGACTCGATCGCCGCGAGTGCGCCGTCCAGCCACTCCTGCCCGGAGCGGTAGGCGGCCTCGGTCGCGATGCGTCCGAACAGGCTGGTGCGCACCTCCACCTCGATCGGCAGCGCGTGGATGCGCTCCGCCTGCTCCGGGGACGCGGCCACGAACAGCGCGCATTTCAGCCCAGCGAGATTCCAGGCCTTGCTGGCGGCGTGCGCGGCGACGCCGATGCGCCGCGCATCATCCGACACGGACAGGAACGGCGTGAACGTCGCCTCCGAGTGCACCAGCGGAGCGTGGACCTCGTCGCTGACCACCGACACGCCGTGATGCGCTGCCAGCGCGGCCACCGCCTCCAACTCGGCCCGTGGATGCACCAGCCCGAGCGGATTGTGCGGGTTGCACAGCAGGAAGGCCTTCGCGCCGCCGGCGAAGGCGCGCTCGAGCCCGGCGAGGTCGAGCGCCCAACCGGTGCCGTCGGTCCCCCCTTCGAGGAGCGGCACCTCTTCGACGACGCCACCGGCTTCGGGGATGAAGTCGAAGAACGGCGGGTAGACCGGGGGCGTGATGACGACCCGGTCGCCTGGCTCGATCAGCATCCGCAGCGACTCGACGATGACCACCCCGACATCCGTCGTCGTGCGCGTCCGGGCCGGGTCGACATCCCACCCCCACCGGCGCTGCGCGTACTCGGTGAAGGCGCGCTGCGTGTGGTCGTCGGGCCCGATGTAGCCGGTGTCGCTCCGGTCGATCGCCGCGTGCAGCGCCTCGGCGACGGGAGGCGCCAGCGGATAGTCCATCTCGGCGACGAACAGCGGGAGCACATCGTCGGGATACGCACGCCACTTCTCGCTGGTGCGCAGGCGCAGGCGGTTGAGGGATTCGGCTTCGACGGTCACCCCACCACTGTCCCACCTTCGCCGCCGACTGGCCCACTGTCATCCGGCACTGGCCCGCACCGCGTCGCGGCCTAGACTGAAACGCGTGAGTATGGAGATCGAGATCGGGCGCGCCAAGCGCGCCCGCCGTGTGTACGCCTTCGACGACATCGCGGTGGTTCCCAGCCGTCGCACCCGTGACCCGGAAGACGTCTCGGTTTCGTGGACCATCGACGCGTATCAGTTCGACATCCCCTTCCTCGCCGCCCCGATGGACTCGGTGGTCTCGCCGACCACGGCCATCATGATGGGCCAGCTGGGCGGTGTCGGCGTGCTCGACCTCGAAGGCGTGTGGACCCGCTACGAGGACCCGGAGCCGCTGCTGGCCGAGATCCGCGAGCTCCCCGCCGAGCGGGCTACCGCTCGCATGCAGGAGATCTACTCCGAGCCCATCAAGCCTGAGCTGGTGACCCGGCGCCTCGCCGAGATCCGCGAGGGTGGGGTGACCGTGGCCGGCGCCCTGTCGCCCCAGCGCACGCAGGAGCTCTACGAGACGGTGGTGGCGGCCGGTGTCGACCTCTTCGTCATCCGCGGCACGACCGTGTCCGCCGAGCACGTCTCGAAGAACGTCGAGCCGCTCAACCTCAAGAAGTTCATCTACGAGCTGGATGTACCCGTCATCGTGGGCGGGGCCGCCACCTACACCGCGGCGCTGCACCTGATGCGCACCGGCGCGGCCGGAGTGCTGGTCGGCTTCGGCGGCGGGGCCGCATCCACCACCCGGTCGACGCTCGGCATCCACGCTCCGATGGCGACCGCGGTCGCCGACGTCGCCGGCGCACGCCGCGACTACATGGACGAGTCCGGCGGGCGCTACGTGCACGTCATCGCGGACGGCGGCCTCGGCAGCTCCGGCGACATCGTCAAGGCGATCGCTTGCGGGGCGGACGCCGTGATGCTGGGCACCACGCTCGCCCGCGCCACCGACGCACCCGGCGGCGGCTGGCACTGGGGCGCCGAGGCGCACCACTCTCAGCTGCCGCGCGGCAACCGCGTCGCCGTCGGGCAGGTCGCCCCGCTCGAGGAGATTCTGTACGGGCCGGCACCGGTCGCGGAGGGCTCTGCGAATCTCGTGGGAGCTTTGCGACGGAGCATGGCGACGACGGGATACTCGGACCTGAAGGAGTTCCAGCGCGTCGAAGTCGTCGTCGCGCCCTACCGAACGCAGTAGGACCAGTTGCCGGCCGTCGGCGGTCGGGGAGGGAGAGAACGATGACCGTTACTCAGTCGGCTCCGGGCGGCGATAGGCACGCCACGCCAGCTTCCAACCCGGCGGTGACGTATCCGTCACGGCTCGGCCCCGCTGAACGCGCGGCCGCGATAGCGGCGCTGAAGGACACCGAGCTCGACATCCTCGTCGTGGGTGGCGGCATCGTCGGTGCCGGCTCCGCGGTCGATGCGGCGACGCGCGGCCTGACCGTCGGCCTGCTGGAGGCGCGCGACTTCGCCTCCGGCACCTCCAGCCGGTCGTCCAAGCTCGTGCACGGCGGCATCCGGTACCTCGAGCAGCTCGACTTCCGGCTGGTCCGGGAGGCGCTGATCGAGCGCGGCCTCCTGCTGCAGCGGATCGCACCGCACCTCGTGAAGCCCGTGCGCTTCCTCTACCCGCTGCACAAGCGGATCTACGAGCGCTTCTACATCGGCGCCGGGATGATGCTCTACGACATCTTCTCGTACAGCGGTGGACGCCCTCCCGGGGTCCCGCACCACCGTCACCTCAGCAAGCGTCAGGTGCTCAACGCCATCCCGTCGATGAACAAGGACGCCCTGATCGGCGGCATCACGTACTACGACGCACAGGTGGATGACGCGCGTTACGTCGCCAACCTGGTCCGCACGGCGGCGCACTACGGCGCGCACGTCGCATCGCGCGTTCGGGTCGAAGGTTTCATCAAGGTCGGCGAGCGCGTCGTCGGGGTGCGCGCGCACGACCTGGAGACCGACGAGCGCTTCGACATCCGGGCCAAGCAGGTCGTCAACGCCACCGGGGTGTGGACCGACGACACGCAGTCGATGGTGGGGGAGCGCGGCCAGTTCAAGGTGCGTGCGTCCAAGGGCATCCATCTGGTCGTCCCCCGGGACCGGTTCCAGTCGAAGATGGGCCTCATCCTCCGCACCGAGAAGAGCGTGCTGTTCGTCATCCCGTGGGGTCGGCACTGGCTGATCGGCACGACCGACACCGACTGGCACCTCGACAAGGCGCATCCGGCGGCCACGGCCGCGGACATCGACTACCTGCTGGCGCACGTCAACGAGGTGTTGAACGTCCCGCTGACGCGAGAAGACGTCGAAGGCGTGTACGCCGGTCTTCGCCCACTGCTCGCGGGCGAGTCCGAGCAGACGTCCAAGCTGTCGCGCGAGCATCTGGTCGCCCACTCGGTACCCGGCCTCGTCGTGATCGCGGGCGGCAAGTGGACCACCTACCGCGTGATGGCGAAGGACGCGGTGGATGCGGCGGTCAGCGCGCTCGACGGCAAGATCCCCGCCTCCGCGACCGCGGACATCGCGCTGGTCGGCGCCGAGGGCTACCAGGCCGCGTGGAACCGCCGGAGCCGGATCGCTCAGGAGTCCGGGATGCACGTAGCCCGGATCGAGCATCTGCTGAACCGCTACGGCACGTTCGCGGAAGACATCCTCGCCCTCATCCGTGAGGACCCGTCGCTGGCCGATGCGCTGCCCGGTGCCGACGACTACGTCGGTGCCGAGGTCGTCTACGCCGCGACGCACGAGGGAGCGCTTCACCTGGAGGATGTGCTCGCCCGACGCACCCGCATCTCCATCGAGGCGTGGGACCGCGGAGCGTCTGCCGCGCCGGTCGCGGCGTCCCTCCTGGCGCGAGTCCACGGCTGGGACAAGGAACGCGAGGAGCGCGAAGTGGGCACCTACCTCCGGCGGGTCGAGGCCGAGCGCGCCAGCCAGCTGCAGCCCGACGACGAATCGGCGGACCGCATCCGGCTCGAGGCTCCGGACATCGTCGAGGAGGACGCGGCCGCGGCCAAGCATCTCGCACCGAAGGCCGGATCGTCGAAAGCCGGCACTCCGACCAGTGCCGACAAGGCGCCCAAGGAGGTCAACGGTGCGGGCGGAGAGGACGCCCCGGCGACCGACGGCTGAGCACGGCTGAGAACTACCGCAAAGGGCCCTCCCGGGCGCACGATCCCGGGAGGGCCCTCGCGCGCCTCCGGTAGGCTGGAAGCTCACCCCCCTTATGCCGGCGAACCCGGCGGATGGAGACGGATGATGGTTGACGTTCGACGGGTCAAGCTGCCCGGGGTCGGGGTGCTGCACACCTTCGTGACGGACGATGGCGGCAAAGTCGGCGTCATCGCACACCGGTCCGGTCACAGCGACCTCATCACCTTCTCGGACCACGAGGACGGCAGCGACGTCACCAAGGTGTCGCTCCGGCTCAACGACGACGAGGCCCACACCCTCGCCGAGCTGCTTGGCGGCACGCAGATCACCGAGACGCTCACCGCGCTCGACCAGATCCCGGGCCTGAGCATCGACTGGTTCACCGTCGACTACGACGACCACATCGCGGGTCAGCAACTGGGCGCGCCCGGCGACCGCGGCTTCGTCGGCCTCACCGTCGTGGCCGTCGTGCGCGGGGACTCCGCCAATCCCGCCCCCGCGCCCGACTTCAAGGTCTTCCCCGGCGACACGCTCGTCGTCGCCGGAACCCCCGAGAAGGTCGCCAAGGCGTTCTCGTTCTTCCGCACGGGCTCGGTCGCTCCGCGCCCCAGCGCCGACGCTCCGCCCGGAGGCTGATCGACGATGCATCTCGGCGAAGACCTCATCGTTCTCGGAATCCTGCTGCTCGTCGCCTACGTGCTGGGGCGCCTGGGCAGGCTGGTGAGTCTCCCCGCGATCCCCATCTACATGATCGTCGGGCTGCTGGCGAGCCCGCACACGGGATGGTTCCCGCTCAACTTCGAGAGCCACTACATCGAGCTCATCGCGATCTTCGGGCTCATCCTGCTCTTGTTCAATCTGGGCCTGGAGTTCGACCAGGACGAGTTCTTCGGCAACTTCGGCAAGCTGATCGTCTCCGGCGGCTCCTACATCGTCATCAACATGGGCGTCGGCCTGATCTTCGGCTTCATGGTCGGCTGGGGGACGCGAGAGGCGCTCATCATCGCGGGTATGACCGCGACCTCGTCCTCGGCGATCGTGACGAAGCTGCTGATCGAGCTGCGGCGGCTGGCGAACACCGAGACGCCGATGATCCTGGGCGTTACGGTCGTGGAGGACATCTTCATCGCCATCTACCTGGCAATCGTGTCCGTGGTGCTGAGCGGCGAGACGGACTTCTGGCCGGTGGTCGGCAAGCTCGCCATCGCCTTCGCGTTCCTGGTGGTGATGTTCACCATCGCCCGCTGGGGCGGCCGGTTCGTCTCGCGGCTGTTCCGTACCAAGGACGACGAACTGTTCACCATCCTGTTCTTCGGCTTCGCGGTGCTGTTCGCCGGGATCGGGGAGTTTCTGGGCGTGACGGACGCGATCGGCGCGTTCCTGATCGGCCTCGTGCTTGGAGCGACCAAGTACCGAAACAAGATCGAGCACATCGCCACGCCACTGCGCGACGTGTTCGCGGCGTTCTTCTTCCTCAACTTCGGGCTCGCGCTGAATCCCGCGCTGTTCCCATCGGTCCTGGTGCCGGTGCTCATCGCCGTCGGTATGACGATCGTGCTGAACATCGGGGCGGGCCAGTTCGTCGCCTGGATCAACGGGATGGGCGTGCAGGCCGGGATCAACACCACGGTCATCCTGCAGAACCGCGGCGAGTTCGCCCTCATCCTTGCCACGCTGTCGTTGTCGGCCGGACTGGATGCGCGCATCCAGCCGTTCGCGGGGCTGTACGTCCTGATCATGGCCGTGCTCGGCCCGATCCTCGCAGCGAACTCCGAGAAGATCGGTGCGATGATCCTACGGTCCGGCCGGAGAAGCCGACGCGAACGGAAGAAGAAGGCGCCCGATCCCATGCTCGACGAGGAAATCGCGCTCGTGGAGGCCGCGACCGCCGACTCCGACCCGGACGCCGCGCGCGATACCGTCGACCGGATGGTCGAGCGCGCCATGCAGCAGGACACCAGCGGGGAACGGGAACGGGACTGACCATCGACACGACCACGAGAGGGTCTGCGCCTGCGGGCGAAACCACCCTCTTCCAGATGATGCTGCGCCCGCGCTGGATCGGCGCGCTCGTGTTCGCGCTGTTGCTGGCCGCCGGATTCGCCTGGCTCGGCCAGTGGCAGCTGGAGCGTGCTGTGGAGTCGGGTAAGGCGGTCGAGGCGCCCACGGAGACCGTCCTGCCGCTCGCCGGGGTCGCGGGGCCGGGCTCGCCACTGCGCGACACCGCGGTGGGACAGCTCGTCGAGTTCTCCGGTACGTTCGTCCCCCAGGACTACCAGCTGCTGCACGGCCGCCTGAACCACGGGAAGAGCGGCTGGTGGGTGGTCGGCCACGTCACCATCGAGGGGGCCGACGGGCGGCCGGTCGCGCTCGCCGTCGCTCGCGGATGGGCCCCCGACGAGGCCACCGCTAAGGCCTCGCTGGCCCGGCTGGCAGAGCAACCAGCGAAGCCCCAGCCGCTCGTCGGGCGCATCCTGCCGGATGAGCAGCCCGATCTACCGGACGACAAACAGAAGGATCCGACCGGGATGAAGAGTCTCGGGGTCGGGCAGCTCTACAACCTGTGGACAGGCGTCGACGGGGTGGACGTGTACGCCGCGTACGTGGTCGAACGCGGTGCTCCGGACGGGCTCGTGCAGATCGATTCGCCCCCGCCGATCGCGCAGACCGAGCTGAACTGGCTCAACATCTTCTACGCCGCCGAGTGGATCATCTTCGCCGGGTTCGCGGTGTTCCTCTGGTATCGCCTGGTGAAGGATGCCAAGGAGAAAGAGGACGAGCTGCGTGAGCTGGAGGCGCAGGAAGCTGCCGCCGCAGGGAACGTAGAATAGACCCATGCCCCTCGCTCCCAAGCTCGAAGACTTCCCGAAGATCCGCGGGGCGCTCCGGTTCTACCAGGTGTTCGCCTACGTCACCGGCATCATGCTGCTCCTGCTGTGCGCCGAGATGGTCGTCAAGTACGGTCTCGGGTACGAGCTCTTCGCGTTCAGCAACTACGGTGTGCTGACGTTCGTCCCCGTGCAGACCGCGGTCGCGCCGACCGGCATCGACCTGAGCACGGGCATCCTGATCGCACACGGCTGGCTCTACGTCGTGTACCTCATCTCCGACTTCCGCCTGTGGACCTTGATGCGCTGGCCCTTCTCGAAGTTCGTCATGATCGCCCTCGGTGGCGTCGTGCCGTTCCTCTCCTTCTTCGTGGAGGCGCGCATCACCAAGCAGGTGAAGTCGTACCTGGCCAGCCGCGAGGCTGAAGCCCTGACCCTCGCGGAGGCGACAAATTAGCGGAGATTCGATGACCGACATGCTGGGCGGGGCAGACTCCGCCAATCCCTCCGGGCCCGTGCTCGTCGTCGACTTCGGGGCGCAGTACGCGCAGCTGATCGCTCGACGGGTCCGCGAGGCCAACGTCTATTCGGAGATCGTCCCGCACACCGTCACGGCATCCGAGATCGCCGCCAAGCGGCCGTCCGGCATCGTGCTCTCCGGCGGGCCTTCCAGCGTGTACGAGGAAGGCGCCCCGCAGCTCGACGAGGCCATCTTCGAGCTCGGCGTTCCTGTGCTCGGCATCTGCTACGGCTTCCAGGTGATGGCGACAGCGCTCGGCGGTGAGGTCGCGAAGACCGGCCAGCGCGAGTACGGTTCGACCGCGGTTCGGATCTCCGACGCGGGCGTCCTGCTCGACGGTCAGCCGGAGGAGCAGACCGCGTGGATGAGCCACGGCGACTCGGTGGCGCGTGCACCCGAGGGCTTCGAGGTGCTCGCCTCCACCGAGGGCACACCGGTCGCGGCCTTCGCCAACGATGAGCGCAGACTGTACGGCGTCCAGTGGCACCCGGAGGTCAAGCACTCCACCTACGGCCAGGCCGTGCTCGAGAACTTCCTGCACCGTGCCGCGGGCATCCCGGCGGACTGGAACAGCGGCAATGTCATCGCTGACCAGGTGGCGGCGATCCGGGCGCAGGTCGGGTCCGGCCGCGTCATCTGCGGGCTGTCGGGAGGCGTCGACTCCGCCGTCGCTGCGGCACTGGTCCACAAGGCGGTCGGCGATCAGCTGGTGTGCGTCTTCGTCGACCACGGGCTCCTCCGCCAAGACGAGGCGCGGCAGGTCGAGGTCGACTACGTGGCCTCGACGGGCGTCCGGCTCGTCACCGTGAACGCGCAGGAGCAGTTCCTGAATGCGCTCGCCGGCGTCAGCGACCCGGAGACCAAGCGCAAGATCATCGGCCGCGAGTTCATCCGCGTCTTCGAGCAGGCGCAGGCCGACCTGATCGCCGAGGCCGCCGATGAGGGCGACCCGATCCGCTTCCTCGTCCAGGGCACGCTGTACCCGGACGTCGTGGAGTCGGGCGGCGGGACGGGTGCGGCGAACATCAAGAGCCACCACAACGTCGGAGGCCTGCCGGAGGATTTGCAGTTCGAGCTCGTCGAGCCGTTGCGGACCCTGTTCAAGGACGAGGTGCGCGCGATCGGACGCGAGCTCGGCCTTCCCGAGGAGATCGTCGGGCGTCAGCCGTTCCCCGGTCCGGGGCTCGGCATCCGTATCGTCGGCGAGGTCACCCAGGAGCGGCTGGACCTGCTGCGGGAGGCCGACGCCATCGTGCGCGCCGAGCTCACCACCGCGGGCCTCGACGCCGAGATCTGGCAGTGCCCGGTCGTGCTGCTCGCGGATGTCCGGTCGGTGGGCGTGCAGGGCGACGGGCGCACCTATGGTCACCCGATCGTGCTGCGGCCGGTCTCCAGCGAAGACGCCATGACCGCCGACTGGACCCGCCTTCCGTACGACCTGCTGGCCAAGATCTCGAATCGGATCACGAACGAGGTCGACGGTGTGAACCGCGTCGTTCTCGATGTCACGTCGAAGCCGCCGGGAACCATCGAGTGGGAGTGACCTCCCGCTGACGGCAGAAGGCCCGGGATGCTCTGTGAGCGATGCTCTGTGAGCGTCCCGGGCCTTCTGCCGTTGCGGGCTGTGCGTCAGTCGCGCGCGATGGCGAGCATCCGCAGGATCTCGAGGTACAGCCAGATCACGGTGACCATGATTCCGAAGGCGCCGGACCAGCCGTAGATGCGGGGAGCCCGGTTCGCGACGCCCTGCTTGATGGCGTCGAAGTCGAGCACGAGCGAGTAGGCGCCGAGGAGCACGACCAGCAGACCGATGATGAGGCCCAGCTTGATGCCGGTGTTGCCCAGCTCGACGCTGTTCAGACCGAACGCGCCGTTGGTCGCGCCCGTCCACATGAGGACGACGTTGACCAGCGAGTAGGCCAGGTAGCCGAACATCGCGATCAGGAAGATCTTGGTCGCCTTGGCCGAGGCGCGGACCTTGCCGGAGGCGAACAGCGCCAGGGTGACGCCCACGACGGCGAAGGTCGCGATGACCGCCTGGATGACGATGCCCGACCACTGGGATTCGAAGAACATCGAGATGGCGCCGAGGAAGATGCCCTGCGCCGCCGAGTAGCCGAGGATCAGCGCGGGGACCGGGCGGCGCTTGAAGATGTTGACCAGCGCCAGCACGAAGCCGACGATCGCCGCCGGGATCGCGAGGACGGGAACGAACCAACCGACCGCCGCGCCCGCGAGCAGCAGGACGAAGCAGATCGCCGTCTTGACGATCGAGTCTTCGACCGTCATACGGTCGGTGTCGACGGCGGTCGCCGACGGCGACTGGTACATCTGCTCCAGGTTCTCGGCGGTGGCCGTCGCGGCCTGGCCGTTGCTGGAGAACGCCGGGTTCGTGGAGAAGGCCGGGTTACTGAGTGCCATGAGCTCCTCGTTCTATGGGGACCGGGTACGGTCGTCTGTACCTAATCTACGGGGTTCTTTTCTGAGAGTTCTGACAGATTGCCATGAATCGAGCCGGATGGCGCCCCATCGCGCCGCCCAGGCGGCCACGACGATGATCACACTGCTCGTCAGGATCGTGACCCAGCCCTGCTGGTAGTCCCACACGAGCAGCGGGACGATCACGCTCCAGGCGATCGGGAGAGCGAGGACGGCGAACACCGGGAGCGGCCGGAGGCGTACGAGGAGCCAGGCGGCGAGCGGGACCGCGTAACACCACGCGAAGCCGGAACCGCCCAGCATGAGCCACGAGAAGCCCAGCACCGGCAGCGCCACCGCGACGCGGCGGCCGATCGTGGACGGGAGGACGGCCCATCCGGCCGGCTGCATGAGCGAGCCCACCAGAAGGAGCGGGAGGCTGTACGTCGTGGTGCCGAGGATGCAGGCGGTGCCGACGACGATCATGGCGAGGCCGGTCAGCAGCCGGGCGCGGTAGCCGCCCCACCGGAGAGGCAGCTGCGAGGCGGGCTCGATCCAGTGAGCGGTAGGCGTGGTCGGCTGGGCGGGCACTCGACGATTCTGGCACTCCGCGCCGTGTGCCGTCGTGACGTCGCCGATCGCGCCCACCGCGTGGATAGGATCGGGCCATGCGCGCGCGAACCGCTCCCGTGGTCATCGGTCACCGCGGTGCGCCGGGCTACCGGCCGGAGCACACGCGCGGTTCCTACGAGCTTGCCTTCCAGCTCGGCGCGGACGCGGTGGAGCCGGACCTGGTCGCCACGAAGGACGGCGTGCTCGTCATCCGCCACGAGAACGAGATCTCGGGCACGACGGACGTGGCCGCGCATCCCGAGTTCGCCGACCGCCGGACCACCAAGGAGGTCGACGGCGCCCCACTGACCGGCTGGTTCACCGAGGACTTCACCTGGGACGAGCTGGCGACGCTGCGGGCGCGCGAGCGCATCCCCGCTCTGCGTCAGGCCAGTTCGACCTTCGACGGGCACTACCCCCTGCTGCGGCTGCGTGACCTGCTGGAGCTCGTCGAGCGCCGAGCCGATGGTCGCGGCGGTGGCGGCCGAGACGGCGCAAGCAACGCGCCCGGTCTGGTCGCGGAGCTCAAGCACGCCACCTACTTCGAGGCCGCCGGACTGCCGCTCGACGAACTGTTCGCCGCGGAGCTCGCCGATGCCGGCTGGACCGACCGGTCGGGCGTCGTCGTGGAGAGTTTCGAGCGCACGGTACTCGCGAAGCTGTACGACCGCGGCTTCCGCGGCAGGCGCGTCTACCTGCTGGAAGACTCCGGCGCACCGGCCGACCGTGTCGCCGCGCTGGGTTCGAAGGCGCCCGGGTATGACACGGATCTCACGCTGCGCGGGCTCTACGCGCTTGGCTCGGCCGCCGCCCCCGCCGAGCGGGTGGACGGCGTCAGCGTCGAGACGTCGCAGGTGCTGTCGTCGGGCTCCGTCTCGATGGCGCTCTTCGGCGAGGACGACGCCGCCGATGTCGGCGCAGTCACCTCCGACCTCGTCGATCTGGCGCACTCGGCGGGCCTCGCGGTCTTCTGCTGGACCCTGCGGCCGGAGAACGGGATGCTGCCGAAGGAGTTCCGGACGACGGGACCCGACGCGGAGTGGGGCGATTGGCGCCGATTCTTCTCGATTCTGTTGCACTCCGGCGTGGACGGTGTCTTCGCCGACCACCCCGATCTCGCCGTGGCGGTCCGCGACGGTCTCTGAGCGACTCCCGCCCGGAATGACGGTGGCAGCGACTAAAATCGTCTGAGACATGACGAGCCTCCCCGACGCCCCGCAGACCACCCCTTCCTCCGTCCCGATCATCCTGGACGGATGGCAGGGCGACGATGCAGAACGCGCCGGCGGCGATGGGCGAACGCGCACCGGATCGGCCGGGTCCGATCACTGGGGGCCGAGCGATCGGCTGTTCGCCGGGCTGAACCCGCAGCAGCGCGAGGCCGCGGAGTATCGAGGCCAAGCGCTCCTGATCGTCGCGGGGGCGGGGTCGGGCAAGACGAGCGTCCTCACCCGTCGCATCGCGGGCCTGATCGAGAGTCGCGAAGCGTGGCCGAGCGAGATCCTCGCGATCACCTTCACCAACAAGGCCGCCAACGAGATGCGAGAACGGGTCGAGCACTTGCTGGGCGGCAAAGCGCAGGGCATGTGGATCTCGACCTTCCACTCCGCCTGCGTCCGCATCCTGCGCCGCGAGGCCGAGACGATCGGGAAGACGCAGAGCTTCACCATCTACGACTCGGGCGACAGTCGCGCGCTCCTCAAGCGCATCATCAAGGAGCTCGATGCCGACACCCTCGGCTTCACCGTCGGCGCGGCGGCCAACCGCATCTCGAAGCTGAAGAACGAGCTGACCGACCTCGAGACCCATGCCCGCTCGGCGAATCTGAGCGACCCGCAGGAGGTCATGTTCCTCGAGATCTTCCGGCAGTACACGCGCGAGCTCCGCCGCGCCAACGCCTTCGATTTCGACGACCTGATCGCCGAAACGGTCTTCCTGTTCCGTGCCTTCCCGCGAGTGGCGGCCCTCTATCAGAGCCGGTTCCGCCACATCCTGGTCGACGAATACCAGGACACGAACCACGCCCAGTACTCCCTCATCCGCGAGCTGACGATGCCGGTGGCGCCGGAGATCGTGGACGACCTCGAGGAGCATGGTCGCAACGTGCGGCCGCTGCGCGACGCGGCGGGGCTCATCCCGGCCGCCTCTTTGACGGTCGTCGGAGACTCCGACCAGTCCATTTACGCCTTCCGGGGTGCGGACATCCGGAACATCGTCGAGTTCGAGCGCGACTTCCCCGGCGCGAAGGTGATCCTGCTGGAGCAGAACTACCGTTCGACGCAGAACATCCTCAGTGCCGCCAACTCCGTCATCGCGAACAATTTCGACCGCAAAGACAAGAAGCTCTGGACTGCCGTGGGCGACGGCGAGAAGATCGTCGGCTACACCGGGTACTCGGGGCACGATGAGGCACAGTTCGTCGCCGATGAGATCGAGAAGCTCCACAGTGCCGGCATGGACTACAAGGACATCGCCGTCTTCTACCGCACGAACGCTCAGACCCGAGCGCTGGAGGAGATCTTCATCCGGTCGGCCCTGCCGTACAAGGTGATGGGCGGCACGAAGTTCTACGAGCGAGCCGAGATCAAGGACTCGATGGCGTACCTGATCACGGTCGCCAACCCGGACGACATCCTGGCTCTGCGTCGCATCCTGAACACGCCGAAGCGCGGGATCGGCCCGGCGACGGAAACCCAGCTGGCGAGCTATGCGGAGGACAACGGCCTCACGTTCCGTGCCGCGATGCGCGACGCGGCATCGCTGGGACTCGGCCCGAAGGTGACGAACGCGATCCTGCAGCTGTCTAACCTGCTCGACGAAGCGGCGTCCAAGATCGACCCGTCGAACCCGACCGGGGTTTCGACGGTCGCCGACGTGCTGACGTTCCTGCTCGATGGGAGCGGCTACCTGGAGGTTCTCCGGAACAGCCGTGATCCGCAGGACGAGGCGCGGGCGGAGAACGTCGACGAGCTCGTGGCCGTGACGCGCGAGTTCGCGCGCAACAACCCGGACGGGACTCTGGTCGACTTCCTCACCGAGGTGTCGCTCGTGGCCGCGGCGGACGAGATCGACGACTCGAGTGGTTCCGTCTCGCTCATGACGTTGCACACGGCGAAGGGCCTCGAGTACGACGCGGTGTTCCTGACGGGCATCGAGGAGGACCTGCTGCCGCACCGGATGTCCGCCAACGAGCCGGGAGGGCCGGCGGAGGAGCGCCGCCTCTTCTATGTGGGGATCACGCGTGCCAAGAAGCGGCTGTTCCTGTCGCTGGCGATGACCCGCGCTCAGTTCGGCGAGACCGCCGTCGCCATGCCGAGTCGCTATCTGCAAGAGATTCCCGCAGACCTGATCGACTGGCGCCAGTCTCCCGGCTCGGCGAACGGCCGAGGCGGCACCCAGTCGCGCGCGCTCAACGCGCGGCGGCCGGGTATCGGCGGGGGCACAGGGAGCGGCTCCGGCGGTGGCTGGAACGACAGCCTCGCCGCCTCGACGTTCCGCCAGGAGCGGCCGAAGGCCGAGTGGCCGAACCGTGTCACGGGCAAGGTCCGTGACAACGGCGACCTCGAGCTGGAGCCGGGCGATCGCATCCGCCACACCGACTTCGGCGATGGCCGGGTCACGGCGGTGACCGGCCAGGGCGCCAAGCGCGTCGCGCACGTGCAGTTCGAAAAGGTGGGCGCGAAGAAGCTCCTCATCAAGATCGCGCCGATCGACAAGCTGTGAGCCCCCGCTTCACGGCCCCGAAGAACCTCGAAGTCGGTCTGCGGGCGGCGCTCGCCGTGGCGGTTCCGCTGTTCCTGTTGTTCGCAGTCGGCCGGCTCGACCTCACCGCGTATGCCACCTTCGGCGCGTTCACCGCGCTGTACGGACGCAACGAGCCGTACCGGATCCGCGTGCGGACGCTCACGGCGGCGGCTATCGCCCTGCTGGCGAGCATCACTGCGGGAACGCTCCTCGCTGTAGCGGGTGAACCGTTGCCGCTCGTCGTGCTCGCGCTGATCGTGGTGGTGGGAGGCGGGACGCTGTTCGTCACTGTGTTCCAGATGGTGCCCCCTCAGGCGCTGTTCTTCGTGTTCGCCCTGCTGGTCTGCGCCGGGGTTCCGACGCCGGCCGCCGACGCGCTCCCTCGCATCGGCCTGGCGGCCGCCACGGCGGCCTTCGCGTGGCTTCTGACGATGTCGGGCTGGGCCATCCGGCGCATCCCCGGTGTCTCGCGCGGAATGCTGGCGCGGTCCGGTCTCGTGACGGAGCTGCGCCGTCGTCCGAGCCCCGACTTCGCTGCCCTTCGTGATGCACGCGTGTGGCTCACCGTGGCGCAGAACGTCGTCGGCGTGCTCGTCGCGGGTTCGATCGCCCTCGCCTTCGGCTTCGGGCACGCCTACTGGGCCGTGGTCAGCCTGGTCGCGGTGATCCCTCCGGCCCGCGCGGCCCATTCGATCTCTCGCTCGTTGCACCGCATCGTCGGCACGATCGCCGGTGTCGGGGTGACCGCTGCTCTCCTCGCGTGGTCGCCACCCGCTGCCGTCGTGATCGGCGTGATCGTGGTGTGTCAGTTCTTCGCGGAGATCTTGGTCGCTCGCCATTACGGCGCCGCCCTGGTCTTCATCACACCGTTGGCGCTCTCGGTCTCGCACCTGGCCAGTCCCACTCCGCTCAACGTGCTCGTCGTCGACCGGGTCCTGGAGACGGTCCTCGGGGCGGGCGTCGGTATCGTCCTCGTGCTGCTGGCGCGAGGCATCGAGCGCAGCCGGGGGCTCGCTCCCTAGCCCGGGTGCGCCGGGACCTCCGACCGCACCGCTCGGTGGAGCTTCGCCAGGTACCGGTCGCGGGGGAGGTGCCGAAGCCGCAACGGAAGTCGCGGGTACAGGAGCGCGACCCACCGGATCAGCCGGTCGAACCGTCGCTGCCTGCTCGGGTTCCAGCTCAGACGGAACTGTCGCCGAGCGGGCTCGGGAAGGAGTCCGGCGGTCAGAAGCCGAATGGCGGGCAGGCCCGGCCGCAGCCACCAGGGCACGCCGCGCGGGTACAGGATCTGACGGGAGACGAGCAGCACATCGTCGTCCACACGCAGCGCCGCAACCATCCGCTCCCAGTAGTCGTCGAAGGTTTCTCGCGACTCCGGCCATTGGGACGGTGAGAGCTGCAGATTCGACAGGGCGAGGGTGAGCTCGCGATATGCGGAATCGGCCTCGGCGCCGGTCAGCGGGCCGAATACCCGCCGATGCAGCTCCATCATGGTCTGGTAGAGAGTCGCGGCGACCCACAGTTGCAGCTCCGGGTCGTACGCGTTGTACGCCGGGGTGCCGTCGCCCTCCTGGCCACCGCGGACCGGAGCGTGGGCCCGGTTCACGACTCGCTGCATGGCCCGCAACTCCTCCGGAGTGCCGAACACGGACGCCGTCAGGTAGAGCATCGTCGCGTCGAAGCGGTCCATCAGCCGCGACGCGAAGTCGCTGTGCTCGACGACGCCCCGGCCCACAGCGGGATGTGCGATCTGCAGGAGGAGCGCCCGCCCGCCGCCCGCGAGGGTCAATGCCTCGGACGCGATGTCGCGCACGTCGACGGGTCTCTTGCGTGATCTGCGCACCATGACATCCTGCCGCGACGTCCTGCGAGCGACCGGGGAGGGCGTTCTCGAGGCTGCTCACGGCCCCACCCAGGTGGAGCGGGCGCGACGCGGACCGGTCAGGCGACGACCGACGATCCTCGGCGGACGGGCGGGCCGCTCGACCCCGTCGACATCCATGTGGATGCTCTCGAGGGCCGCTCGGCGGCCGCGCATGCGTCGCATCCGTCGGGTCGCACCATCCCGACGCGATGAGACTCTCGACAGTCCGATCAGAGCAACGCCTGCAGCGGCCGCCCCGCCGCTCACGACAGCGGGAACCGTGACGTGGGACCCGGTCTCAGCCAGCTCGATGGTCGGCGGAACCGCGGCGGGGGTCGTGGCTGCGGGAACCACCGTCGTCTCGGCCCGTGTGATCTCGCTCGCCACCCCGAACCTCGACGTCCACGGCCGCAGCCGCTCTCCGCCCTGCTCGGGGTCGGTGCGCGCCGGGTCTATGCGATCCGTCCATACGTAGTACCCGTCCGACGGGATGACGCACGACGGCGTCGTGTACTCGCCGACGCCGTCAACCGCGGTTTCGACGGTACACACGGTCGGCGCCCCCGCCGGGGCCTGTTCCGCCTCGACGATCGGGTCGGCGAAGGGTCCGAGCAGGGTGCTCTCGACGACGGCGGGCACGGGCGCGAAGCCGTCTGTCGTCGAACGAACTCCCCACGTGGGCAGGAGGCCTTCCCCCTCCTGAACCGCCACCGTCAGCCTGTCGGCGATCTCTGCGCCCGGATGCGACTCCGGGGCCGTCGTCTGCGTCTCGACACGCGGCTGGAACGGCAGAGGAGAGGGGCCCGCGACATCGACGGAGGCGCCGGCGGAAGCGGTCGAGGGTTTGGCGATGAGCACGGCCTGCGCGTCCACCGCCGGCAGAGCCACGGTGACCCGATTGCCGTACGGCAGATCTGATGCCGTCGCCGTCGCGCTGACGGACACGCTCGGGTCGGTGCCCGTGGACGCGATCGCCACGTCGGTGCCGGATGAGACGGACTTGCTGGCCGTCCCGTCGGAGAACGTCGCCCCCTCCAGCCTGACCTGCACGGGATGGGCGCCGGCGGGGAGGAGCTCCGGTCCGGCGAGACGGTCCACTGCGAGCTCGACCCGCACGCGCCCCGGCCCGGTCTCGGCGAGTTCGACCACGGTGGCCGCCCGCACGCCGGTCGAGCCGCGGCCTTTCGCCTCGGCGAGCATCTGCAGAGCGCGCGCGTAGACCGCGTCGGTGTCGGCGCCTGCACGTCCCGCATGATTCTGCGCGTCGACATCGGACATGCCCGCGTACATCCAGGTGGCGAGCTGTCCGGCTCCCGCGGTGAGCCGGTCGCCGCTTCCGGCCCACGTGCGAGCGATGTAGGCGAACACGGCGGATTGCTCCGGTGTCCACCACCCCATCCCCGCCGGGTCGGCGTAGCTGTACTGCAGGCCGACCGGCGCCACTTTGCCCGGGTTGAGGCAGAACCCGAGCGCGCCGTCGTCGAAGTGATACGCGCCGAGCCACCAGCCGTCTGAGGAGAGATAGCCGGGGCCATGCCCATCGCCGGCGAGCGCGCGTGCGGGCGCCGCGGCGGCCAGGAGGCTCTGGAGTACTCCGAGGAGGACGGCGAGTCCGACGAGGCTCACCGCGGTGATCAGTGTGAAGGGTCGTTGGGTCATGCATCCACGGTCGCGGTGGCGGGTGCCCGGTCCGCTGCCGGTTCGCAGATCGGTGGAGAACCGCATCCCGAGCCCCGCTGTGCACACTCCGCCGGTTTCGGCCCGTTCAGGCGGAGGCGCTAAAGTTCTTCCTGGCGAATTTATCTCGGCGTCGAGCTAATCTCGCGTCGGACCGCCCGGAGAAATCAGCGGGCAGCGCACCAAGCGCACCGGACCACCAGCGGATTGGATAACCGTGGATCTATACGAGTACCAGGCCAGAGACCTGTTTGAGAAGTACGGGGTCCCGGTGCTTCCGGGCATCGTCGCGGACACGCCGGAGGAGGTGCGCGCAGCGGCTGAAAAGCTCGGCGGCGTGACCGTCGTTAAGGCGCAGGTCAAGGTCGGCGGCCGCGGCAAGGCCGGCGGCGTCAAGGTCGCGAAGAACCCGGACGAGGCCGAGGAAGCCGCGAAGGCGATCCTGGGGCTCGACATCAAGGGCCACGTCGTGCGCCGCGTCATGGTCGCCGGCGGCGCCCGGATCGCCCGCGAGTTCTACTTCTCGGTGCTCCTCGACCGGGCCAACCGTTCGTACCTGTCGCTGACCAGCGTCGAAGGCGGCATGGAGATCGAGCAGCTCGCCGTCGAGAAGCCGGAGGCGCTCGCCCGCATCGAGGTCGACCCGCGCGGCGGCATCGACCACGCCAAGGCCGTCGAGATCGCGAAGGCGGCCGGGTTCCCGGACGACCTCGTCGAGAAGGTCGCCGACGTCTTCGTGAAGCTGTACGAGGTCTACACGGGCGAGGACGCCACCCTCGTCGAGGTCAACCCGCTGGTGCTGACCGAGGAGGGTGACATCATCGCTCTCGACGGAAAGGTGACGCTCGACGAGAACGCCGACTTCCGCCACCCCGAGCACGAGGCGCTCGAAGACAAGGACGCGGCAGATCCGCTCGAGGCCAAGGCCAAGAAGGCGAACCTCAACTACGTGAAGCTCGACGGGCAGGTCGGCATCATCGGCAACGGCGCGGGCCTGGTCATGTCGACGCTGGATGTCGTCGCCTACGCGGGCGAGAAGCACAAGGGCGTCAAGCCGGCCAACTTCCTCGACATCGGCGGCGGAGCATCCGCCGAGGTGATGGCGGCGGGTCTGGATGTCATCCTGAACGACCCGCAGGTCGAGAGCGTCTTCGTGAACGTCTTCGGCGGTATCACCGCCTGCGACGCGGTCGCGAACGGCATCGTCAAGGCCCTCGAGATCCTGGGCGACGAGGCGAACAAGCCGCTGGTCGTCCGTCTCGACGGCAACAACGTCGAGGAGGGCCGCCGCATCCTGAAGGATGCGAACCACCCGCTGGTCACCCTCGCGCTCACCATGGACGAAGGCGCCGACAAGGCCGCCGAGCTGGCCGCGAAGTAAGCGAAGGACGAAAAACATGTCTATCTTCCTCAACAAGGATTCCAAGGTCATCGTCCAGGGCATCACCGGCGGCGAGGGCACCAAGCACACCGCCCTCATGCTCAAGGCGGGCACCCAGGTCGTCGGCGGCGTGAACGCGCGCAAGGCGGGCACCACCGTCACGCACGGTGACGTCGAGCTGCCCGTGTTCGGCACCGTCGTCGAGGCGATCGAGAAGACCGGGGCCGATGTCTCGATCATCTTCGTGCCGCCGGCGTTCGCGAAGGACGCGATGGTCGAGGCCATCGACGCCGAGATCCCGCTCCTGGTGGTCATCACCGAGGGCATCCCGGTGCAGGATTCCGCCGAGGCGTGGGCCTACGCCCAGGAGAAGGGCAACAAGACCCGGATCATCGGGCCGAACTGCCCCGGCATCATCACCCCCGGCGAGTCGCTGGTCGGCATCACCCCCGCAACCATCACGGGCAAGGGCCCGATCGGCCTGGTCTCGAAGTCGGGCACCCTGACCTACCAGATGATGTACGAGCTGCGCGACCTGGGCTTCTCGACCGCCATCGGCATCGGCGGCGACCCGGTCATCGGCACGACCCACATCGATGCGCTCGCCGCATTCGAGGCGGACCCGGAGACCAAGGCGATCGTCATGATCGGTGAGATCGGCGGCGACGCCGAAGAGCGCGCCGCGGACTTCATCAAGGCCAACGTCACCAAGCCGGTCGTCGGCTACGTGGCCGGGTTCACCGCCCCCGAGGGCAAGACCATGGGCCACGCGGGCGCGATCGTCTCCGGCTCGGCCGGGACGGCGCAGGCCAAGAAGGAGGCGCTGGAGGCAGCGGGCGTCAAGGTCGGGAAGACGCCGTCCGAGACCGCTGAGCTCCTGCGCGAGGTCTACGCCGCGCTGTAGTCCGCACGCCAGACGACGCACGCAGACGACGCACGCCAGACGACGCACGCCAGACATCAGGAGGCCGGGACCGCACGGGTCCCGGCCTCTTGTCGTTCGATCCCGCCGAATTGCTCCCTGCCGCACCCGGCCCGGGCAGCGCTACAGTGTGCCCACCGGAACGCCGGATGAACGCCGGAAGGGGACGGGATGGCACGCCTGACGAACACCGAGCTGCTCCAGCGCATCGCCGCGCTGGAGGAGGAGAACGCGTCCCTGCGGGTGCAGGCCGGGACGGCTGCGGAGGACGTACCCACGGCATCCCTTCCCGCCACCGAGAAGCATCGGCGGAGCTGGGCGTGGACGCTGCTCGCAACGGTCCTCATCGTCGTCGGTTCGATCCTGGCCCCGCTCGCTGTGGTGGCGTCGTGGGCGAAGGTGCAGCTCACGGACACCGACTCCTTCGTCGCGACGTACGCGCCGCTCGCCCACGATCCCGACGTGCAGTCGTTCATCACCGACCAGACCGTCAAGGCCGTGCAGGAGAATGTCGACATCCCGCAGATCACCTCGCAGGTGATCGATGGGATCACGCAACTCGGCACGGGCCCGGTCGCCACGAAGGCGCTCGACTCCCTCAAGGCGCCGCTCGCCCAGGGGATCGTGTCCCTGATGCAGTCCACCGTCCAGCGGTTCGTGGCCTCGGACGCCTTCGCGCAGGTGTGGCAGCAGGCGCTGCGGACCAGCCATGATCAGCTGATCGCCACGATGCAGAACAATCCGAAATCGGCGATCACCGTCGGCTCGAACGGCTCGATCGGCATCCAACTCGCTCCCATCATCGACCGGGTGAAACAGCTGCTGGTGGCCAAGGGGCTCACGTTCGCGTCGCAGATCCCGAGCGTGGATCGGACGATCACGGTCGCGCAGAGCTCGTCCATCCCGACGCTGCAGTTGTTCTACGGCTTGGCCGTCGCTGCGGGGGCCTGGCTCCCGTGGGTGGCGATCGGCTTGCTCGCGCTGGGCGTGCTGGTCGCGCGCCGGCGCGCGCTCGCCCTCGTCTGGGCGTCGGTGGGGCTCGGGCTCGCGATGGCTCTGACGTTGGCCGCCATCGCGGGCGGCCGACTCGTGTTCATCGCGTCGGTAACGCCGTCGCTCGTTCCCTCCGCCCTGGCCCGTACGCTGTTCTCGACCGTCACCGACGCGATGATCGACACGGCGGTCGCCGTGCTCGTCCTGGCGATCGCCGTGGCCGTCGTCGGCTGGTTCGCCGGCCCGTTCTCGGTGCCGCGCAGACTGCGCGGCTTCTTCGGGTCGGGTGTCGCCTGGGTGCGTCAGTCGGCGGAGAGGCACGGCATCACGACCGGACGTGCGGGCGAGTGGATGTATGCCCAGCGTGTGCTCCTCCGCGCTGTGGTCGCCGTGATCGCCGCCGCCGTCGTGCTGTTCGTCCGGCCGCTGACCCCTTCGCTGATCATCTGGACGCTGGTGCTCGCTGCGCTCGTGGTCGCGGTGCTGGAGTTGCTGCAGCGCCCGGTGATCACGGTGCCGGAGAAGGCGGACGAGGAGACGCCGGTCGTGACGGTCTCCTGAGCCCCGAAGTGTCGGCGGTCCAGCGAGGCCGCGCGCCGGTAGGCTCCGTTCGGTCATGAGTCGCACAACCGTCGCCCTGCTCGCCGCTCTGGAGGCGCTCATCGTCGCCGCCATCGGACTCGGGATCTGCCTGGTCCCGATCACGATCCTGTGGGCGGCCCAGTACCACCTGGGGGCGGATTTCGGGGTGGTGTGGCGTTCGTCGGCAGACATCTGGCTCGTCGGCCACGGCGTGAATCTGACTATCGCGCTCGACCCGCAGACGGTCGCGCAGCTCGGGCTGCCGGCCGCCGCTGTCCCCTTCCAGGTGACGATTGCGCTGCTGGGCTTCGCCGCGCTGACGGCGGGATTGGGCGTGCGGACGGGGATGCGCGCGGCCGAGACCGATCAGCGCCTGGTGGGGGCGGTCAGCGCGCTGGCGACGTTCGCGGTCATCTCGACCCTGGTGGTGTTCTCGTCGGGTTCTGCTGTGGCGCAGCCCTCGGTCTGGCAGGGGATCGTCCTCCCACCGTTCGTCTACGCCGTCGGGATCGCGGCCGGCTTCGGTTTCGCGGCGCTGCGCGGACCGGGCGAGGACGGCGCAGGCGGCCAGAGCCCCGACGGCGCCGAATCGGCCACGGCTACGACCACGTCCGCGCGATCGTCGGGAGGCGCGGCCCCCGCCGTCCTGTCGGCTCTGCGGAGTCCTGCCCGCACCCTGGCACTGCCGGGGCAGCTGCGCGCGGGGGCCGCGGCCGCTGTTCGCGCCGGGACGGCGGCGACGGCGATCGTCATCGGCATCGCCGCGCTGATCCTGGCCCTGCTGATCTTCGGCAATTACGGCACCATCATCAGCCTCTACGAACAGCTGCAGACCGGCATCGCGGGTGGCGCTGCACTGACGGTCGGGCAGCTGGCGGTGCTTCCGAACGTGGTCGTGTGGATCGCCTCGTGGCTCGTCGGCCCGGGTTTCGCGATCGGGTCGGGCTCATCGGTCAGCCCGCTCGGCACGGAGCTCGGCCCGCTGCCGGGGCTGCCGGTCTTCGGGGTCATCCCTCCCGGCGGGTACGCCTTCGGCCTCGTCGGCGTCATCGTCCCACTCCTGGCGGGCTTCCTCGCCGCCGTCCTGCTGCGGTCGCGAGTGGAGGCGGGAAGCAGCGGGCTGAGCGGCCTGCGCGCGCGCATCCTCACCGCCGTGGGCATCGGGGTCGTCGCCGGCATCCAGCTCGGGCTGCTCGCGTGGTGGTCCTCCGGTTCTCTGGGACCGGGGCGCCTGCACGATGTCGGGCCCAATCCCTGGCTGGTGGGCGCCATCGCGACGGTGGAGGTGGCCGTCGCGGCGGTCATCGGGCTCGTCGTGGGCGGTCGCGCGCGCCGCTAGGCTGGTCGGGTGCTCTCGATTGTCGTGCTGATCTCCGGCGGTGGCTCCAACCTGCGTGCACTGCTGGACGCCGCAGGGGACGCCGAGTTCCCGGCGCGCGTCGTCGCGGTGGGCGCCGACCGCGACGCGGACGGCTTCGAGCACGCGGAGCGCTTCGGCATCCCCACCTTCACCGTGCCGTACACGTCGTACCCGAGCCGCGAGGAGTGGGGTGACGCACTGCTGGAGCAGATCCAGCAGTGGCAGCCGGACCTCACCATCCTGTCCGGATTCATGCGTCTCGTGCCGCCGCGGGTGGTGGATGCGCTCTCGCCCGACCTTCTCAACACGCACCCCGCGTATCTGCCCGAGTTCCCCGGCGCCCATGCGGTTCGGGATGCGCTGGCCGCGGGTGTCACGCAGACCGGTGCCAGCCTGATCATCGTCGACAACGGAGTGGACGCGGGACCGATCATCAGCCAGGAGCGCGTGGAGGTGCTGCCCGGAGACTCCGAGGCCGCCCTGCACGAGCGCATCAAACCTGTGGAGCGACGGCTGCTCATCGACGCCGTCCTCGACATCGCCAACGGACACATCGACCTCGAGGAGCTAGCCCGAGCATGAGCGGACCCCGTCACGACCCGAGCCTGTACCGCGAGCGGGATCTCGTCCCGATCCGGCGGGCGCTGATCTCGGTCAGCGACAAGACCGGCCTGCTCGACCTCGCGAAGGCGCTGGCCGGCGCCGGGGTCGAGCTCGTCTCCACCGGCTCGACCGCGCAGACCATCCGTGACGCGGGCTACGCGGTCACCGATGTGGCGAGTGTCACCGGATTCCCCGAGTCACTGGATGGGCGGGTCAAGACGCTGCACCCGGCCATCCACTCCGGGCTCCTGGCCGACTTGCGGCTGGCGTCGCACGAGGAACAGCTCAAGGATCTGGGCATCGAGCCGTTCGAGCTCGTCGTGGTCAACCTGTACCCGTTCGTGGAGACCGTCGCCTCCGGCGCGGTCGGGAACGACGTCGTGGAGCAGATCGACATCGGCGGCCCGGCGATGGTCCGGGCGTCGGCCAAGAACCACGCCAACGTCGCGATCGTCGTCTCGCCGGCCGACTACGCCGCGCTCACGGACGCCGTCGCCGCCGGAGGGACGACCTTCGACCAGCGTCGTGAGCTCGCGGCGAAGGCGTTCGCGCACACGGCCGCCTACGACGGCGCCGTTGCTGCCTGGTTCGCGGGGGAGGCACCGTCCACCGACGATTTCCCTGAGCGCTGGGAGGCCCGCGCCGAACTGAAGCAGACCCTCCGCTACGGCGAGAACTCGCACCAGGCGGCGGCCCTCTACGCCGAGCCTGCCGGACGCGGCATCGCTCAGGCGACCCAGCTCGGCGGCAAGGAGATGTCGTACAACAACTATGTGGATGCGGACGCAGCCCTGCGGAGCGCGTACGACTTCTCCGAACCGGCCGTCGCGATCATCAAGCACGCCAATCCGTGCGGGATCGCCGTTGCGGATGACATCGCTGAGGCTCACCGCAAGGCGCACGAATGCGACCCCGTCTCGGCGTACGGCGGCGTCATCGCCGCCAACCGGACCGTGACGCTCGCGATGGCCGAGACGGTCAAGGGCATCTTCACCGAGGTGCTCATCGCGCCGGCGTACGAGCCCGAGGCGCTGGAGCTGCTCCAGACGAAGAAGAACCTGCGCATCCTGCAGCTGCCGGAGGATTACGCGCGCTCGCTCACCGAGTTCCGTCAGATCTCCGGCGGCGTCCTCGTGCAGGACAGTGACCGATTCACAGAGTTCTCCTCGGCCGGATGGACGCTCGTGGCGGGCGAAGAGGCGGACGCCGCCACCCGCGCCGACCTCGAGTTCGCCTGGAAGGCGTGCCGCGCGGTGAAGTCGAACGCCATCCTGCTCGCCCACGACGGCGCGTCCGTGGGCGTCGGCATGGGACAGGTGAACCGCGTCGACTCGTGCCACCTGGCGGTCAGCCGTGCGGGTGACCGCGCCCGTGGCTCCGTCGCTGCGTCGGACGCGTTCTTCCCGTTCGCGGACGGAGCGCAGATCCTCATCGACGCCGGGGTTCGGGCCATCGTCCAGCCGGGCGGCAGCATCCGCGACGAAGAGGTGGTCGAAGCGGCGAAGGCGGCCGGCGTGACCATGTACTTCACCGGGGAGCGGCACTTCTTCCACTGAGGGCTGGCGGCAGCTGGTTCGGCGACTGAGGTCGCGACGCCGTTGCTTCCGCGGCGGGCGCGCGAGAGAATGGACGGCGGTCCACAAGACCGTTGCATTTTTCACCGCGATCCCACGAGGAGACACCGATGTCCGTCCTGCCCACAGACCTGCCGCACGAAACACTGCACGTGGTGAAGGGGAGGCGGAGCGGCCTCACCATCAGCATCGCGGTTCACTCCACCGTCCTCGGCCCTGCCCTCGGCGGCTGCCGCGTGTGGACGTACGACTCCTGGCAGGAGGCGGTGGCCGACTCTCTGCGGCTCGCTGAGGGGATGACACTCAAGAACTCCGCCGCCGGGCTCAACCGCGGCGGCGGCAAGGCGGTCATCTACCTGCCCCGCGGAACGGTGCTCACGCCGACCGAACGATTCGAGGCCATGCTCGACCTCGGCGACGCGGTCGAGACGCTGGGCGGCAGCTACATGACGGCCGAGGATGTCGGGACGAGCGCCGAAGACATGTCCGTGGTCGCCGGGCGCACCGCGCACGTCTGCGGCCTGCCGCCGTCGGAGGGCGGCGTGGGTGAGCCCAGCGACGCGACCGCAGCCGGCGTCTACGCGGGCCTGCTCGCCACGCTGGAGCGCGCCTTCGGCAGCCGCTCGGTCGCCGGTCGCCGGGTGACCGTGCTCGGGCTCGGCCACGTCGGCTCGATCATCGCGATGCGACTCGCCGGGGAGGGCGCCGTGCTGACGGTCACGGATGTGAACCCGGCGAAGCGAGCGCTGGCGGATGCCCTCGGCGCCACCTGGGTCGACCCCGAGGAGGCGCACCGCGTCGAAGGCGACCTGTTCGTGCCGGCGGGCGTCGGCGGTGTGCTCACCGACCGCGTGATCGACGAGCTGCGCGTCGCCGCGGTCGTCGGGCCGGCGAACAACCAGCTGGCCGAGCGCGCGGGCGCCGAGCGGATGGCCGCACGCGGCATTCTGTGGGCCCCCGACTTCGTCGTGAACGCGGGCGGCGTCATCTTCCTCGACATGATGGGAGAAGCGGGCGTCACCGCCGAGGCGACGCAGGAGCGGGTCGAGCGCATCGGCGACACGATCGCCGAGATCTTCCGTGCGGCCGACGAGCGGGGAGTGACCACGTTGCAGGCCGCCGAGGAGCTGGCGCTCGCACGGCTGCGGGAGCCAGCGAACGCATAGCAGCGCTCCACTAGGTTGGTTCTCATGACGTCTTCCTGGGGCCGCCGGCTCGCCGCATCCATCTCCGCCGCTGTCGCTGTCGCCGCGATCGCGTTCGTCGCCTCGACGTTCGTGATCCTGGTCGCCAGCCAGCTCAACTCGGCGGCGCTCGCGACCACGACGCCGTACGTGGGATGGAACTCGCTGGCGGCGCTGGTGCTCGGCTTCGTGGCCGCGCTCCTCGGGGCAATGGACCGACGCTGGATCGCCGTGGTGACGGGCATCGTGCTCGCTCTCGTGAGCACGCTGCTCGGCACCCTGGTCCTGTTCACGGTGCTGAAGGTGACGCTCTCGGGCGACGCGTGGGGCCAGCTGCTGCAGTCGTTCATCGGCATCAACCTGCCGTTCTGGCTGTCGGTCGCGATCGCGTTCCCGACCGCGGGCTACGCGGTCTTCCGGGCTGTGGACGGCGGCGAGCGCGCCGAGCGCCGCATCGCGCTGGTCCGCATCCCGGCGGGCAACCTGGCCGAAGGCCTGACGACGCACATCGACCGCCAGCCGGTGGACACGGAACTCGCCGACAAGCAGTGGGACGGCTACGTCGCCGCGCTCTCCCAGGCCGGCTGGCAGACCGTCGAGGTGGCGAGCGCCGACCGCCTGGCCGACTCCGTCTTCGTCGAGGACACCGCAGTCGTCTTCGGCGACACCGCCGTCATCACGCTGCCCGGTGCGGAGTCGCGCCAGGCCGAGCCCGCCGGCACCGAGGCGGCGCTGCGGGCGCAGGGGCTGCGCCTGGAGCGCATCGAGGCGCCGGGCACCCTCGAGGGCGGCGACGTACTGAAGGTCGGCTCGACGGTGTACGTCGGCCGTGGGGGCCGCACGAACGCGGAAGGCGTGCGCCAGCTGCGCGCGATCGTCGCTCCGCTCGGCTACTCGGTCGTGGCCGTCCCCATGACCAAGGCGCTGCACCTGAAGACGGCCGTCACCGCTCTGCCCGACGGCACGGTCATCGGCTACGAGCCGATCGTCGACGAGCCGCGGATCTTCGAGCGCTTCCTCCCCGTCCCCGAGGCCGAGGGCACGGCCGTCGTGGTCCTGTCCGAAGACACCGTGCTGATGTCGTCGTCGGCCCCGCAGTCGGTGGCGCTGGTCGAAAGCCTGGGCTACACCGTCGTCCAGGTCGACATCTCGGAGTTCGAGAAGCTCGAGGGCTGCGTGACCTGCCTGTCGATCCGTATTCGCTGAGTCCCCTCCCTCGGGCGGTTCGAGAAAAGTCTTGCTTTCTCGTCAACCCTGGCAATATCCTGTAGGGCTGCCTTGTTGCGGCACATGAGGATGCATTCATCGAGGCTGGAGGACGCCATGACGACGATCGAGACCGCACGAAAGACCACCGTGCCCGGGTCCGTCGCCGCCGCCCTCGTGGCCGGCCTCCGACCGTCTGGCCGGTAGCTCCAGCCCCCGCCCGCGCGCTTCGGCGCGCACTGCATCCTTCTCACAAGGCCTGCCACCGTCGGCAGCCCTTCGGCGACTCGTCCGCGTGCTCGCCGCCGACTCCACGTCGGATCTCTACAGAAAACGGAAGACCCATGTCTGTCGGTCAGGCACAGAAGAACAACGACATCCAGCGGAAGAGCACCGTGCGCACGTTGCTGCGCATCCTGCCGTTCGCCAAGTCGGCCGCGCCCCGCATCGTGCTCGGTATGGTCGCCGCGCTGCTCGCGAGCCTCGTCGCGCTGACCATCCCGCAGGTGCTGCGCTGGCTGGTCGACGGCCCGCTCTCGACGGGCGATCCGTCGGCGGTCTGGCCTGCCGCGCTGCTGGTGGTCGGGCTGGGTGCCGCCGAAGCGGTGTTCATCTCGCTGCGTCGCTGGTTCGTCCTCACGCCCGGCACCCACGTCGAGGCGCGGATGCGCAACGCGCTGTACGAGCAGCTCGAGGACCTGCCGGTCGCTTTCCACGACCGCTGGCCGAGCGGCCAGCTGCTGTCGCGCGCGGTCAGCGACCTCGGCATGATCCGCCGCTGGCTGTCCTTCGGCATCGTGCTGCTGGTCGTGAACGTCGTCACGATCGTGGTCGGGTTCGCCATCCTGATCGGGTGGAACTGGATCCTCGGACTCATCTTCCTGGTGTGCTCGATCCCGCTGTGGATCTACGGCTTCGTCTTCGAGAACAAGTACTCGATCATCGCGCGACGCAGCCAGGACCAGGCCGGAGACCTCGCGACGGCGGTCGAGGAGTCGGTGCACGGTATCCGCGTGCTCAAGGCGTTCGGGCGCGGCAAGCACGCGCTGAAGGGCTTCGAGTCGCAGGCGGAGCAGTTGCGCGGCACCGAGATCGAGAAGGCGAAGGCCATCGCCGGCATCTGGCTGTGGCTGCTGCTCGTCCCCGATATCGCCTTCGGCATCAGCCTGGTGGTCGGCGTGTGGCTGTCGGCGCAGGGGCAACTCTCGGTCGGTGAGCTGGTTGCGTTCTTCGCCACCGCGACGGTGCTGCGCTTCCCGATCGAGTCGATCGGCTTCCTGCTCTCGATGACGTTCGACACGCGCACTGCTGCCGACCGTTTCTTCGAGGTGATGGACGAGGTCAACACGATCACCGATCCGGCCGAACCGGTGAAGATCACCGATCCGCGGGGCGAACTGGTCTTCGACGACGTGCACTTCCGCTACCAGGACTCCCCGGAGCGCTTCCCCGACCTGCTGGACGGCATCCGCCTGACAGTGCGGCCGGGGGAGACGATGGCTCTGGTCGGACTGACCGGTTCGGGCAAGTCGACTCTGACCGCCCTGACGACGCGTCTCTACGACGTGACGGGCGGCGCGGTGAAGATCGACGACGTGGACGTGCGCGACCTCACGCGTTACGACCTCCGCAAGGCGATCGCTATGGCGTTCGAGGATGCGACCCTCTTCTCCGCGTCGGTGCGGGACAACGTCCTGCTCGGCCGGGACGACCTCGACCCGGCGTCGGCGGAGGCGGAACGCGTGCTCACCGAGGCGCTCGAAGTGGCGCAGGCCGGCTTCGTGTACGACCTGCCGGAGGGCGTCGAGACGAAGGTCGGCGAGGAGGGGCTCAGCCTCTCCGGCGGTCAGCGGCAGCGCCTCGCTCTCGCTCGCGCGGTGGCGGCCAACCCCAGCGTCCTGGTACTCGACGACCCCCTGTCCGCACTCGATGTCGACACCGAGGCACTGGTGGAGGCTGCGCTGCGACGCGTGCTCGCATCCACCACCGCCCTCATCGTCGCGCACCGCCCGTCCACGGTGATGCTCGCCGACCGGGTGGCACTGCTCGAAGACGGTCGCGTGACCGCCGTGGGCACCCACCACGACCTGCTCGCCACCAGCGAGCACTACCGCTTCGTCATCTCCAGCCTGGAGGACGAGGAGAACGACGAGATCCTCGAGGAGGTGAACCTGTGAGCACCACGACTGTGCTGGGCGTCGAAGGCGAAGAGCGCAACGACCTCAGCAAGGAGGAGAGCCGGCAGGTCCGTCGTCGCTCGCTGCGGCTGCTCGGCTCGCTGCTGAACCCGCTGCGGACGCGCTTGTGGCTGACCGCTGTCGTGGTCGTCATCAGCACCGCCGCGCAAGTGGCGGGGCCGGCGATCATCGCATTCGGCATCGACAACGGCCTGCCCGCACTGCTCAAGCAGGACTGGTTCCCGCTCGCCGCGGCCGGTATCGCCTACCTGATCACCGGTGTGATCGGGGCCGTACTGATCGCCTGGTACACGGTGCTGAGCGCGCGGATCAGTCAGGCCATCCTGATCGACCTGCGCAAGCGGGTGTTCCTGCACACGCAGAAGCTCTCGCTGGAGTTCCACGAGTCGTACACCTCCGGGCGCATCATCTCCCGGCAGACGAGTGACCTCGACTCCATTCGCGAGCTGCTCGATTCGGGTATCAATCAGCTGGTGCAGGGCTTCCTGTACATGCTGTTCATCGCGATCGCGCTGTTCACGATCGACTGGACGAGCGGAGTGGTGCTGCTCGGCTCGCTGATTCCGCTGTACTTCCTGACGCGCTGGTTCCAGAAGCGCTCGCAGGTGCTGTTCCGCATCTCGCGGGTCGCGTCGGCGAAGCTGATCGTGCACTTCGTGGAGACGATGACGGGCATCCGCGCCGTCAAGGCGTTCCGCAAGGAGAAGCGCAACGAGAAGGAGTTCGGCGGCCTCGTCGAGGAGTACCGCGACGTCAACGCGCGGGTCATCCAGCTGTTCGGGATCTTCGACCCCGGGCTCGTGATGATCGGCAACGTGACGGTCGGCGTCGTGCTGCTCGTCGGCGGCTTCCGCGTCGCCGACGGTCAGCTCGCGATCGGCGTTTTGCTCGCGGTGCTGCTGTACACGCGCCGGTTCTTCGACCCGATGGAGGAGATGGCGATGTTCTACAACTCCTACCAGTCGGCTGCGGCAGCGCTTGAGAAGATCTCGGGCGTGCTGGAGGAGGAGCCGAGCGTCCCCGATCCGGTGAAGCCGGTCGACCTCTGGTCGGCGCAGGGGCACGTGCGGTTCGACCGCGTCACCTTCGCCTACAAGAAGGACCGCGTCATCCTGCCGGAGTTCACACTCGACCTCCCGGCCGGACAGACGGTCGCTCTCGTCGGGTCGACCGGTGCGGGCAAGTCGACCCTGGCGAAGCTGATCTCGCGGTTCTACGACCCGAGCGAGGGCTCCGTCCAGCTCGACGGCGTGGATCTGCGCGACCTGCACCCGAAGGACCTCCGCCGGGCGATCGTGATGGTCACCCAGGAGGCGTACCTGTTCAGCGGATCGGTCGCCGACAACATCGCACTCGGCAAGCCGGACGCGACACGGGAGGAGATCGTGCACGCGGCGGAGGCGGTCGGCGCCCACGAGTTCATCTCGGGTCTGCCGAACGGCTACGACACCGACGTGAACAAGCGAGGCGGCCGGGTGTCGGCGGGTCAGCGGCAGCTGATCTCCTTCGCCCGGGCGTTCCTGGCCGACCCGGCGGTACTCATCCTGGATGAGGCCACCAGTTCGCTGGACATCCCCAGCGAGCGGTTGGTGCAGGAGGCGCTGCAGACGTTGCTGGCGGACCGGACGGCCGTGATCATCGCCCACCGCCTGTCCACCGTCGCGATCGCCGACCGCGTCCTGGTGATGGAGCACGGCCGCGTCGTGGAGGACGGCACGCCCGACGACCTCATCGCCGGAACGGGCCGCTTCGCCCAGCTGCACGCCGCGTGGCGCGACTCGCTGGTGTAGCCGGACGGTACGGCGTTCCGGAGGGGACCGCGGGGAAGCCTTCCCGTGGTCCCCTCCGCCTGTCTCCAGTGGGTGAGGGGTTGAGTCAGCCCGCTGGGGACCAGGTCGACCGCGCGCGGGACGGACGCGGGATTCGGCGGCGCCGGCGGAGGACGAGGACCTCCGCGCCGGCGTCGATGTAGCGGCTGGCGGTCGCGGCGTCGGCGTAACGCTCGGCGTCGCCCGCGACGATGGTGATGGCGTCGTCCGCGATAGCGCGTCCCGCCGACGCTGAGACGCGGACGCGGGAGGTGACCGGCGCAACGAGGGAGCGGATGCTGCGCCCGAGCTCCGCGACCTGCCCCGGGCGGCCGGCGAACGGCCCCGAGAGCGCCTCGCCGAGGTCGAGCGACGCCAGGGGGCGGCCGGTCATGGACGCGATCCGTGTGCCAGAAGCCATCGCGGCCTGGACCGCATCGAGCACGTCGCCGGCGCCCGCATCCGGTGCGACGCGCAGCGAGAGTCCCGCGACGTGGATGCCGAGAGCATTCGCGTGCCCGGCAGCCTCGACGGCGTCGGTTGGGTCGAGCCGGAGAAGCACCGAGGTCCCCACGGGCGCGACGGCGAAGGCGTCGAGGTCTCGAGCGTCGTCCACCACGAACCGTCGCACTCCCGCCGCCCATGCGGTGCGACGCTGGGGCCAACGCGCACCGGGCGTCGCGTGCAGCACGCGGCCGAGGTCGGCACCAGTGCGCCGCAGCGCGTCGATTCCGGCATCGTGCGAGACGACGAAGCCGGCGCCTTCCGTCACGAGTGCTGACAGGAGCGCGGGATGGGCGAGCGCGCAGACGTCGTAGCTCACGTCCATCCACGGCAGCGCCGCCCGCAGCTCGTGGAACCGCTGCGCCACGCGCGGCAGATCGATCACGACGACCGGCGCCGTGCGGCGCCGCCCGGAACCGCTGGAGAGGGGAGGGAGATCGTCCACCGCGACCGCCCCGGTCGCCGCGTGCATCGCGGCGATACCGGTCGGGTCGGCGGTTCGGGTCGCGATGGACATCGCTCTCTCCTCGGGTGGATTCGGTCCGGTTCAGCGGGCCGGCCGCCTCAGCATTCGGGTTGGTGAGGTTGTCTCATATGCTCGTCCGGCGGGATGTGGCCCGCATCAGGGGGGTCACCTCATTCCGATTGCGTGGAGGCACGGATGAATGACCGGGCTGGTGCGGTGAAGATGAACTCATGTCCCTCCGTGTTGTGATCGTCGACGACCACGAGCGGTTCCGAGCTCAGGCCGCCGAGCTCCTGCGCCTGGAGCGGTTCACCGTGGTCGGGGACAGCGACACCGCAGCCGGCGGGGTCGAGCTGAGCAGACGTCTCGCGCCCGATGTCGTCCTGCTCGACGTCGGACTCCCGGACGCCAGCGGCTTCGACATCGTGCCGGCGATGCGAGCTACGGGGGCGGCCGTCGTGCTCACCTCCAGCCGGTCGGCGACCGACTACGGCAGGCGGGTCGTCGACAGTGGCGCGGAGGGCTTCATCAACAAAGACGAGCTGACCGGTGAGGCGATCCGCAGCCTGCTAAGGTAAGCGCGTGAGCGGGGGACAGACAGATAGTTCTCACGCGCTCCGGGTGGCCGTCGCCGACGACGCAGTGCTTTTGCGCGAAGGGATCGGGCAGATCCTGCGCGCGGGTGGAATGGACGTCGTCGCATCCGTCGACACGGCCGAGGAGCTCCTCGATGCGGTCGAGGCCGATGGCGCGGTCGACGCGATCGTCCTCGACATCAAGATGCCGCCGACGCACACCGACGAAGGCCTGCGCGCGCTCGAGCGGCTGCGGGCCGGCGGCTCCCAGGCGGGCGTCCTCCTGCTCTCCATGTACACGACGGCCGCGTACGCGATCCGGGCGATGAGCGCCGGCAGCGGGACCGGCTACCTGCTGAAGGATCGCGTGGCGGACGCCGACACGCTCGTCACTGCCGTCCGCACCGTGGCGCGGGGCGGCTCCATCGTCGATCCGGAGGTCGTGCAGCTCCTGGTGTCGGCGCGTTCCTCGGAGGCGGCGGTCGAGTCCCTGTCCACCCGCGAGCGGGACGTCCTGCGGTTGATGGCCGAGGGCAAGTCGAACGCCGGCATCGCGGGCGACCTGCACCTCAGCCTGCGCACGGTGGAGTCGCACATCGGGCACATCATGGCGAAGCTCGACGTGGAGGACTCCGCGGAGGGCCACCGGCGCGTGCTCGCGGTGCTGCGCTTCCTCGGCCGGGAAGCCTGAGCTCGTGGTCGCCGCGCGGCCGGATCTCGCACGCACCGACGCGGTGAGCCCCGTGGCGCGCCCGCACGCCGTCCGCGTCGCGGTGCGGGCGCTCGCCGTGACCGTTGCCGTCGCCTCCAATGTGCTCGCCCAGCTTCTGAGCGCCATGACGAACGACTACGGTCCGCGTCCCTCCGGAGCGGGCTGGGCGATCGTGTTCATCACCGTCGCCCTGGACTACATCATCTGCGCCGTGGTCGCCTGGCGGCTGGTCAAGAGTCCCATCCCGGGCTGGCTCATGGTCGGGGCCGCGCTGTTCTGGTCGGCCGGCGCCTGGTACCCGCTGGTTCGGCAGTGGGGATGGGTCTGGCCGTGGGTGGCGGGGGTCACCGACCTCTGGGCGGTGCTGGTCGGCGTCCTCGTGCTCTGCTACCCCAGCGGCCGGCTGACTGCGCGGTTCGACAGGGCACTGGTGCTCGCGGTGACTGTAGCGTTTGCCATCCGCCTGGCCGGTATCCTGCTGTTCTCGTCGCCGGACCCGGCACAATGCGGGTGCATGGCCAATCCCTACGCGGTGCTCCCCAGCGAGACCGCGGACTTCTGGTTGGGCATCGGCTGGCGCTTCGTCGGCCTGGCCCTCATGCTCACGGTGGCTGCGCGTCTGATCGCGCGCTGGTTCACCAGCTCGCTGCCCGCGCGTCGCGTCGCCTTCGTGATGCCGCTCGCGATCCTGCTGTGGTGCTACGGCACGATCCAGGACTCGCTGAGCTTCGCGCTGGACTGGGACGGGGGATGGCTGCAATTCATCCCGCCCATCGCGATCGCGCTCATCCCGCCGGCCTTCGTGGGCGGTGTGCTGTACGCCAGGGGGCTCCGCTCGCGCGTCGCCGATCTCGTCATCGTGGCCCGCGACAAGGTCGACCGGGCGTTGTGGGAGTCGAGCCTCGCGCGCACTCTGCACGACACGTCGCTGCGGGTGTTCTGGTGGGATGAGCCGCTGCAGAGGTACCAGACCGGCGACGGAGAACCCGCGCCGGCGGCGGTCCCCACCGAGCGCCCAGGGAGGTCGACGCTCGCGATCGACTCCGACCAGGGGCCGATCGCCCTCATCGAGCACGACGTGGCGCTCAGCCAGGACGACCGACTGCTCGACGCGGTCTCGTCGGCGCTGCTGCTCTCCGTCGACAACGATCGCTTGCGCGCGCGGCTCGAGCGCACCATCCAGGAGCTGCGCGAGTCGCGCCTCCGCATCGTCGAGGAAGGCTACCTCGCGCGCCGCAAACTGGAACGGGACCTCCACGACGGCAGCCAGCAGCAGCTGGTCTCCCTCGCGATCAGTCTGCGCATCGCCACCGCCAAGGCGGAGGCGCGTGGCGACGAGGAGCTCGCGGGCGACCTTCAGCGCTCCTCCGGTCAGCTCGCCGACGCGCTCCGCGAACTGCGGGAACTGGCCCGCGGCATCCACCCGACGGTGCTCACCGACGGAGACCTGCGGTCGGCCATCGAGGAACTCGGTCTGCGCAGCCACCTGCCGGTGGAGGTGCACGTCGATTTGAGCGAGCGGCTGCCGGAGGTGGTCGAGGAGACGATCTACTTCTGCGTGTCCGAATGCCTCGCCAATGCGGCCAAGCACTCCGGCGCCCGCAACTGCTCCGTCGCCGTGGCCCGCGCCGACGCGACCGTCACGGTGCTCGTGAAGGACGACGGGCAGGGCGGCGCGAAGATCGAGCCGGGTGGCGGGCTGGAGGGGGTGCGCGACCGGGTGGAGGCGGTGTCCGGTCGAGCGGACGTGCGCTCGGTGGAGGGGCTCGGCACCATCATCGAGCTGACCATCCCCGTCGCTGCCTGAGCTCGCGGGCGCGCGGTGCGCGGCTTGAACGCGGCGGTTACTTGGTCGCGGCCTTGGCGGCCCAGACCTGGTCGCCGATCGCGAAGACGGTCCAGCCTTTGCCGCAGTCCCCGACCTGCGGCGGGATGCCGTCGACCGGCCACCAGCTGTCCTGGATGGTCGGCTTCGGCGGCGTTGTCGCCTTCGTGCACGTATTCGGCGCGAGGTGAGCTTTCGACGTGTAGGTCATGATCGCCGACCCGTCCTGCGTGTCGTAGTCGATCCGGATGACCGTCGCGTCGTCCGGGACGAACGAGGGGGAGCCGAAGACGGAGGTGTTGGCGGCCTTCATGTCTTTGGCGGTGTCGAAGATCTCGGCGGAGACGTGCGGTTCGAACGCGGTCAGCACCGAGCATCCGGAGAGCGCCAAGGCGAGGGCGGACGTCGTCGCGATGACTCCGGCGGTTCGGATGCGGGGCACGGCAGCTCCAGGGAACGGTGGACAAGAAAAGTGGACAAACGTCTCTTACGAAGTGAACACTACGGATCTGAGTGGTTCATCGGTCGGAGGAATGATCCCGTGCGTCATCGTATCGGGCCGCCCGGAGGTCGACGCGATACGCCGCCGTTCCGACGCCCAGCAACGGCGTCCCCTCTGCCCGGTAGTACTGGAGCGCGATGTGCTCGTGCTTGACGGGCGGATGGCCGCTGGCCCGGACCACTCGCCACCACGGGACGTCGCTCCCGTAGTACGCCATGATCTGGCCGACCATGCGCGCGGCGCGGGAGCCGAGGGTGGCCGCGACGTCGCCGTAGGTCATCACACGGCCCGGCGGGATGGCGTCCACGACCTCGAGAACGCGCTCGACGAAGGAGTCCCGACCGTCGCTCCGCTCGTCGCTGGAGGGGGTGTCAGAGATCGAGCGCACCGATCGTCTCGCCGTACTGGGTCTCGCCGACCGGCAGGAAGCCGCTGCGCAGGAAGAACTGCTCCGGGCCCAGTTCGCCGGACTCCCAGATGACGTAGAGGCGCTCGTGGCCGCGCGCGCGGGCCTCATCGGCCAGCGCGTGCACGGCGAAGGTGCCGATGCCGCGGCCCTGGTCGTCGGCGTCGACGTTGATGCGCCAGAGGATGGCCTTGAACTCGTCGTGCTCGGCGTTCGGGTCGAAGTTGCCCATGATGAAGCCGACGACCTCATCCCCGTCGAGGACCACACGCTGCCAGGACGTGTTCGGGTCGACGACGGCGGCTGCCGCCGAGTAGGAGACCGGAGCGACGAACTGCTCCTGACCCGGCTTCAGTGTCAGGGCGTTCGCCGCCACGACCGTCCGCGCGCTCAACTCTTCCAGTCTCAACTCAGCCATGACGAAAGGGTAACGTGCGCGAGTGACGCCGCATAGCTCTGTCCGCAACCGACGGTTTGCCGAGAGAAAACTGTCTCGATGTCAAGATAGTTGCCGCGCTCGGGTAAGCTGTCGTCGGCTTGGAACGCAGACACCACAGGAGAACCATGGACAAGATCAAGGTTGACGGAACGGTCGTCGAACTCGACGGCGACGAGATGACTCGCATCATCTGGAAGGCCATCAAAGACTCACTCATCCACCCGTACCTCGATGTGAACCTCGAGTACTACGACCTCGGCATCCAGAAGCGCGACGAGACCGACGACCAGATCACCATCGATGCGGCGCACGCCATCCAGAAGCACGGTGTCGGCGTGAAGTGCGCCACCATCACGCCCGACGAGGCACGCGTCGAGGAGTTCGGCCTGAAGAAGATGTGGCGGAGCCCGAACGGCACCATCCGTAACATCCTCGGCGGCGTCGTCTTCCGCGAGCCGATCATCATCTCCAACATCCCGCGGCTGGTGCCGGGCTGGAACAAGCCGATCGTCATCGGCCGTCACGCCTTCGGCGACCAGTACCGCGCCACCGACTTCGTCTTCGACGGCCCAGGCACGCTGACGATGAGCTTCCAGCCGGCCGACGGCGGCGAGGCGAAGTCCTTCGAGATCTACCAGGCGCCCGGCGCCGGCGTCGCGATGGGGATGTACAACCAGGACGCGTCCATCCGCGACTTCGCCCGTGCCTCGTTCAACTACGGCCTCGACCGTCAGTACCCGGTCTACCTGTCCACCAAGAACACCATCCTGAAGGCGTACGACGGCCGGTTCAAGGACCTGTTCCAGGAGGTGTTCGAGGCCGAGTACAAGGAGAAGTTCGACGCGGCCGGCCTCACCTACGAGCACCGCCTCATCGACGACATGGTCGCATCCAGCCTCAAGTGGGAGGGCGGCTACGTCTGGGCGTGCAAGAACTACGACGGCGACGTGCAGTCCGACACCGTCGCGCAGGGCTTCGGCTCGCTCGGCCTGATGACCTCGGTGCTGACCACCCCGGACGGCTCTGTCGTCGAGGCGGAGGCCGCGCACGGCACGGTCACCCGTCACTACCGCCAGCACCAGCAGGGCAAGCCGACCTCGACGAACCCGATCGCCTCGATCTTCGCCTGGACGCGCGGTCTCGCGCACCGCGGCAAGCTCGACGGCAACCAGGAGCTCATCGACTTCACGCACACCCTCGAGGATGTCGTGGTGAAGACGGTCGAGGAGGGCAAGATGACGAAGGACCTCGCACTCCTTGTCGGCCCCGACCAGAAGTTCCTCACCACCGAGGAGTTCCTCGACGCGATCGCCGAGAACCTGAAGACCCGCATGGCCTGACCTCTGGGTTTGGGGGCCCGGCGGACCACGTCCGCCGGGCCTTTCGCGCTTCCGCGTCGAGTTGCGAAGGACCCGCTCCCAAAACGAAGGAGAAGTGGGCCGAAATCTCCTTCGATTAGCAGACGTGCAGGAGATTCGGACGGAATGCTGCCGAATCTCCTTCGCAGTGGGCGGAGGTGGAGGTGGAGGTGGAGGCGGATGGCCTCCATCGGCGCTCCTGGGTCAGCGGGCGGTCCAGCCGCCGTCGATGGCGAGGGTCTGGCCGGTGATGAGGGAGGCGGAGGGAGACGCCAGGAACGCCACGGCCCCGGAGACCTCACGGGGCTCGCCGATCCGGTGGAGCGCGGCGATCCGTTCGACGGTGTCGGCGCGGAACGCGTCGTCCGAGAGCGCGGACGACGTGCCGTCCGTCTCGATGAAGGTGGGCGCGACCGCGTTGACCCGGATGCCGTACTGTCCCCACTCCACCGCGAGGCACCGCGTCAGGTGCACCACCGCGGCCTTGGCGGCGCAGTACGATGCCTCGCCCGGCAATGCCACGAGTCCAGCCTGGGACGCGACGTTGACGATCGAACCGCCCCCGTTCGCGAGCATGTGTTTGGCCAGGTGCTGCGACAGGAAGAACGTCGAGCGCACGTTGAGCTGCCAGACGTGGTCGAAGTCGTCCTCGGTGACCTCCAGGGCGGGCGCGTCGATCCCACCGCCGGCGTTGTTGACGAGGATGTCGATCCGGCCAAGCTCCGCAGTCGCCGCGTCGATCGCCGAGCGGCTCGCGGCCAGGTCGAGCACGTCCATCCTGATCGCCGTCGCCGCCACGCCGAACGCGCGCAACTCGTCGACGAGCGCGGCCGATCCTGCGGGGTCGCGGACGCCGAGTACCACGTCGGCGCCCTGCCCGGCGAGCTCGAGTGCGATCTCACGGCCCAGCCCGCGGCTCGCCGCGGTGACGAGGGCGCGCGAACCGGCGAGCGAGAAGGGCGAGCGGGTGGATGCGGGGGCGGGCGAGGCGGTCATCCCTGGAGCCTAATCCGCGTCGTCGCACGCGGTGTGACGACCTCCTCGGGCGCGCCAGAATGGACCCATGACCGCTGCGGATGCGCTGCTCCACCGTTTCGTCCAGTCCGTCGACCGAGAGGGACTGGGTGCGTACGGAGTGCACGCCCTCGTCGGGGAGGACGAGGCGGAGCACCGCTGGCGCAGCGACGACCGGGAGAACCTCTACTCGGTGTCGAAGGGCGTCAGCGCCCTGGCCGCCGGGATTGCGGTCGACGAGGGGATCCTGTCGCTCGACACGACCGTGTCGGAGGCGCTTCCGGGCCTGGAGCTCGGCGACGGTGTCGACCAGGTCACGCTCCGGCACCTGTTGACCATGTCGAGCGGCATCGACTTCGTGTGGTTCGGCGACCAGCCGGTCCCAGGGCGCGATCTCGCGCAAGAAATGCTCGGGCGCCCCACCCGCGGGCCCGGCGCGCATTTCCAGTACACCGATGCGAGCACCTACGTCGCCATGCGGATGCTGGGTTCCGCCGTGGGCGACGTGCGGGACTGGTTGCTTCCGCGCCTCTTCGACCCGCTCGCGATCGACAACCCGCAGTGGATGCGGTGCCCGCTGGGCTGGATCGTCGCGGGGACCGGGCTGCAGCTGCGCACCGGGGAGCTCGCCCGCATCGGCCGCGTGCTGCGTGACCGGGGCGAGTGGCGGGGACAGCGGATCGTGAGTGCCGATTGGATCGACGGGATGCACGCGGACTGGCGCGACACGGGGGAGGACCCGGCGACCGATCGGTACGGTGTCGCGGTCTGGGAGGGCCCGTCCGGGCTCTGGCGGTTCGACGGGCGCTACGGCCAGTACGTCGTCGTCGACGACGAGCGGGGCGCCGTACTCACCGTGACGGCGCACGAGGAGTTCCGCACCGCTCGGTTGCTGGAGCTCGCTCACGAGGCGCTTCTCGCCTGAGCCGTCGTCGTGTAACGACTTCATTTCGTCTCTTGCATTTCATTTGTTCGTAAGCTTTACTAACAAACATGACGACGACGGAGGTGCAAGGAAGCGCCGGCGGGCTGGGCCCGGGGCGTGTGCTCCGGCCGCGCGTGAAGGTACTCCCCGAACACGCACGCGGTCATAACCGCTCGCTCGTCCTCCAGACGCTCTACCGGTCCGGGGAGCGCAGCCGTGCGGACCTCGCCCGCGAGACAGGCCTCACCCGGGTGACGGTCTCCGACCTCGTCGCCGAGCTCCTCGCCGAGGGGCTCGTCATCGAGCTGGGCCAGCGCGAATCCGCCCGTCCGGGCAAGCCGGCCGTTCTCCTCGATATCAATCGCAGCGCCCACCAGATCATCGGCGTCGACCTCAGCGACCACGATCGCTTCCGCGGCGCCGTCATGGACCTCGACGGTGTGATCATCGCGTCGGCCGAGATCATGCTCGCCGACCACGACGGCCGTGCCGCCACCGGACAGGATGCGCTCGGCAAGGTCGAGGAACTCGTCGACCGGCTGGTCGCCGCAGCCACCACCCCGATCCTCGGGGTCGGTGTCGGCTCACCGGGCGTCGTCGACCTGAGCGGCACCATCCTCACCGCTCCCAACCTCGGCTGGACCGGCCTCGCCCTCCAGCAGCTCCTCGCTTCTCGCACCGGCCTGCCGGTCATCGTCGCCAACGACGCCAACGCCGCGGCCCTCGCCGAACACACGTACGGGGGAGCAGCCGGCGACATGATGCTCATCCGCGTCGGTCACGGTATCGGCGCAGGTCTCCTCGTCGCGGGCGCGCTCGTGTACGGCAGTCACTACGCGGCAGGCGAGATCGGCCAGGTCATGGTCGGTACCGACCTGGGGCTCGAGACGACGTACAACCGCGACCAGGTGCTCGAGCACTGGCTGAGCGTCCCGCAGCTGCAGCGCGGCATCCGGGAAGCCCAGACCGCCGGGGTGGATGCGACGCCGATCCTGCGGGAGGCCGGGCAGCGCCTCGGCATCGCACTCGCGCCGGTCGTCGGCGCCCTCAACCTGTCGGAGATCGTGCTCAGCGGCCCGACCGAACTGCTCGACGGCCCCCTCGCAGAGGCGACCGTCCACACGCTCCGGAATCGGACGATGGCGGAGAACCACGCCGACCTGTCCCTCCGGATGACCACGCAGGGGCAGGACATCGTCCTGCGCGGCGCGGCCGTTCTCGTCCTCTCCGGACGACTCGGGGTCTCGTGACAGAGCGTCACCCCGTCGATCAGCTCCATATCCCTACCAACAAGAGTCCCAACATTACGAAAGGAACAGCCATGAAGAGAAAGCTCGTCGGCCTCGCCGCTGTGGCTACTGCTTCCGCTCTCGTGCTCGCCGGATGCGCCTCGGGCGGCTCCACCGGAGCCAGCACCGACGGCAAGGACAAGACGGTCACCCTGTGGCTCGTCGGCTCCGACACCCCGGACAAGCTGCGGAACTACCTGAAGACGGAGTTCAACAAGGAGACCGGGGCGACCCTCAAGATCGAGCAGCAGGACTGGGGAGACATCGTCACGAAGCTCACCACGGCGCTGCCCGACGCGAACAACACGCCGGATGTCACGGAGATGGGCAACACCCAGTCGCCGACGTTCACCAACGTGGGTGCGTTCCTCGACATCTCCGACATGTACAAGGAGCTCGGCGGAAGCGACCTGCTCCAGTCGTTCGTCGAGGCCGGCAAGGTGGACGGCAAGAACTACACGCTGCCGTACTACTTCGGTTCGCGCTACATGTTCTACCGCAAGGACGTCTACCAGGCGGCCGGAGTCTCGGTGCCGACGACGCTCGACCAGTTCAACACCAACGTCGCGGACATCACGGCGAAGAACCCGAAGGGGATCGACAACTTCTCCGGCTTCTTCCTCGGCGGTCAGGACTGGCGTGACGGTATCTCCTGGATCTTCGCCAACGGCGGCGACATCGCCACGAAGGACGGCGACAAGTGGAAGGCCACCCTCGAGTCGGACGACTCGCTGAAGGGCCTCCAGCAGCTCCAGGACCTGTACAAGAACGCATCCAAGGCGCCGAACGACGCCAAGGACTCGAACCAGTACATCTACCTGAACGACACCGACCAGACCCTCGATGCCGACGGCAACAAGACCGGTGACACCGCCCTGGCCGCCGCCACCATCATGGCTCCGGGATGGGCTCACTGGTCGATCGGCGACCTCGGGAAGGGCGACGACGGCAAGCCGACGCGTACCTGGAACGACGCCACCTTCGGCACCTTCGTGCTCCCGGGCAACGACGGCAAGCCGGCACCGGTGTTCGCGGGCGGCTCCAACATCGGCATCTCGGCGAAGAGCAAGGAGCCGGGACTGTCGAAGACGCTCCTGAAGATCATGTTCTCGAAGGAGTACCAGGAGATGCTCGGCCAGAACGGACTGGGCCCGGCGAACTCGAAGTACACCTCCTCGCTGGGCGACGACCAGTTCGCGAAGGCGCTCATCGAGTCCTCCTCGAACTCCAAGCTGACCCCGGCCGCTCCCGGCTGGGCCTCGGTGGAGGCAGGCAACGTGATGGAGGAGTTCTTCTCCAAGATCCGCGACGCCTCCGACCTGAAGGCGCTGGCGCAGGAGTATGACAAGAAGATCGACGCTCTGCTGAACGTCAAGAGCTGACCACCGCTCGAACCGTTGGGACGCAACACGCCGTGTCGGCACTGACCGGTGCGGCGTGTTGCGTCCTACGGAATACCCAAGGAGACGTCCGTGACCGCCACTGAGGACACTCGCCTCATCCTGCCGGAGCCACCACGGCCAGCGGCCGACCAGCCCCGCCGGCGCCGCGGGAGGATCACGCCGTACGGCCTGGTGCTCCCGGCCATCATCATCCTGCTCGTCGCGCTCGGCTACCCCGTCGTGTGGCAGCTGATCACCTCGATGCAGCACTTCGGGCTGGCCCAGCAGTTCGGCAAGCCGGCTGACTTCGTCTGGTTCGAGAACTACATCACCCTGTTTTCGGACGGCTACACCTGGGTGGTCGTCGCCCGCTCCATCGCCTTCTGCCTGGTGACGGCGTTCGTCACCGTGATCATCGGCGTCGGGATGGCGCTGCTGATGAACGTCGTCGGCCGCGCCGTCCGCATCATCCTGCAGATCGCCCTGCTGCTCGCCTGGGCCATGCCCGTGGTCGCCGCGATGACCGTCTGGAACTGGCTGTTCGACTGGCGCCGCGGCGTCGTCAACTACACGCTCACATCCTGGGGACTCGACTTCCAGGACCACAACTGGCTGCAGAACCCGCTCTCGTTCTTCTTCGTGGCGATGGTCATCGTGACCTGGATGAGCGTCCCTTTCGTCGCCTTCTCGGTCTACGCGGGACTCACGCAAGTCTCGACGGAGGTGCTTGAGGCGGCGCAGATGGACGGTGCCCGGGGATGGCAGCGCCTGCGCTACATCATCCTGCCGATCATCCGGCCGGTCCTCGGCATCGTCCTGCTCCTGCAGATCATCTGGGATCTGCGCGTCTTCGCTCAGATCAAACTGCTGCAGGACAAGGGCTCCATCGCCAGCGAGTCCAACCTGCTCGGCACCTACATCTACCAGCTCGGCGTCGGCTCGAGCGACTTCGCGATGGCCAGCGCCGTCAGCGTCTTCGTGCTCGTGCTGACCGTCGCCCTCAGCTGGTTCTACGTGCGCCACCTGCTCAAGGAGGACGAATCATGACCGCCGCGCCCTCGCTCCGTAAACCCGGCACCCGGCCGACCGCCGTCGCCGGCCGCCCGCGGAACCGCCGCCGCATCCGCGTCTCGCGCGTGCTGCTCGGCGCCCTCGGCATCGTCCTCGCCCTGATCTGGGTGTTCCCCGTCTACTGGATGGTGAACTCGTCGCTGCTGCCGAACGTCACGCTGCAGAACACCACGCCGACCTGGCTGCCGTTCGGCGGCTCGTTCGACAACTTCAGCGCGGTCGTCGACGGCGGGACGTTCTTCCCGGCGCTCGGGATGAGCGTCGCCGTCGCACTGATCACGGTCGTCTTCTGCCTGGCGTTCGCGTTCCTCGCCGCGCTCGCGATCAGCCGCTTCCGCTTCCGCGGTCGGCGGTCCTTCGTGCTCGCGGTTCTGCTCATCCAGATGCTGCCGGCGGAGGGGCTGTTCATCGCCCAATACAAGCTGATGGGCACGCTCGGCCTGCTCAACAGCGTGATCGGCGTCAGCATCCTGTACATCGCCGCCGTCGTGCCGTTCACGATCTGGATGCTGCGCGGCTTCGTCGCCGGCATCCCGGCCGACCTCGAAGAGGCCGCGATGGTGGATGGGCTCAGCCGCACGCAGGCGTTCCTGCGGATCACGTTCCCGCTGCTGGCGCCGGGGCTGGTCGCCTCCGGCGTCTACGCCTTCCTGCAGGCCTGGAACGAGTTCACCGTCGCGTTGGTCATCCTTCCGCAGTCGAGCAGCGCGACGCTGCCGCTGTGGCTTCGGGGCTTCGTTCAGCAGTCCGCCTCCCGCGCGACAGACTGGGGCCAGGTGATGGCGGCGTCGACCCTGGTCGCGGTGCCCGTCATCATTTTCTTCCTGATCGTGCAGGGGCGGATGACGAGCGGCCTCGTCAGCGGGGCGGTCAAGGGGTGACCGGCGCGTCCGTCGCCGACACCGCACTGACCGACCCGGACCTGCGCCACAGCATCGCGGCGACGCTGCTGCCCGGGTTCGTCGGGACGACGCTCCCCGAGTGGCTCGCGGCGCGACTGCGCGAAGGGCTCGGCGGGGTGTGCCTGTTCGGCCAGAACATCGCCTCGGCGGAGCAGCTGCGCGCCCTCACCGACGCGATCTACGCGGCCAACCCGGACGCAGTCGTCGCGATCGACGAGGAGGGCGGGGATGTCACGCGGCTGTACTACGAGAGCGGCTCGCCGTATCCCGGCAACGCCATCCTGGGCCGGCTCGGTGACGTCGCGTACACGGAGCGGGTCGCCCGCCGGGTGGGGGACGAACTGCGGCGCGCGGGCGTCAACCTGGACTTCGCGCCCGACATCGACATCAATTCCAACCCCGACAATCCGGTGATCGGCGTGCGCAGCTTCGGCACGTCGCCCCAGGTGGTCGCCGAGCACGGGGCGGCGTGGACGCGCGGCCTCCAGAGCGCCGGGGTAGCGGTCGCGGCAAAGCACTTCCCTGGCCACGGCGACACCGGCGCCGACTCCCACCTCGAACTGCCCGTGGTCGACCTGTCGGCGGCGCAGCTGCGCGAGCGCGAGCTGGTGCCGTTCCGCGCGGTCATCGAGGCGGGGGCACGGGCGGTCATGACATCCCACATCCTGCTGCCGCAGCTGGATGCCGCCCTCCCCGCCACGCTCAGCCCGGCGATCATCGGAGGGATGCTGCGCGGCGAGCTCGGCTTCGACGGCGTCGTCGTCAGCGACGCCCTCGACATGCACGGTGCGAGTGGGGAGCGGGGCATCCCCGAGGCGGCGGTGCTGGCGCTTGCCGCAGGCTGCGACCTGCTGTGCATCGGAACCGAGAACACCGACGAGCAGCTCGCCGCGATCGAGCACGCCATCGCCGCCGCCGTCTCCGACGCCCGGCTCTCCGCCCGCCGCCTCGCCGGCGCCGCCGTCCGCGTCCGCGCCCTCGCCTCCTCTGCCGGCAGCCCCACCGTCGAGTCCGCGAAGACTGACGGCCTCCACGGCGTGTCGCGTGCAGTCATTGCGGACTCGATGGCGGGGGCCGGGAGCCGGGTGGAGGAGGAGGACGTGCGGGCGGCGCAGCGGGCGTTCGATGTGAGCGCGTATGCGGCGGAGTGGCTGGAGGCGAACGCTGGCACGTACTCGGTGGTGCGGATCGACACGGTGGCGAACATCGCGGTGGGCACGGCGCCCTGGGGGCCGTTCGCGGAGGTCGAGGCCGAGCCGACGAGTCCCTGGGCCGCGGCTTTCGCCGGCAATCCGATGGTGCTGTTCACCGAGGGGGACCATCCCGACCTCGTGCTGGCCGCGCAGTCGCCCGTGCTCGTCATCGGCAAGGACAACCACCGCCGCGCGTTCGCCCGCGCGGCGATCGACCGGCTGCGCGCCGAACGCGAGCGGGTGCTCGTCGTCGACATGGGCTGGCCGAGCGACGATCGCGCCTACGCCGACATCGCCACCTTCGGTGCGTCGCGGCTGGTCGGCCGCGCGTTGCTGGAACTGCTCGGACACCGGTCGTGAGGCTCGGCATCGACATCGGCGGAACGAAGACCGACGCGGTCGCCGTCGACGAGCGCGGGATGCTGACCCAGCGCATCCGGCTCTCGACGGGGTTCGGCCACGACGCCGTCGTCGAGACCGCGGTCACGGCGGTGTCGCGCATCGGGGAGCTGACCGGCCTGGCGCCCGCCGCCTTCCAGTCGATCGGGATCGGCGTGCCCGGGATGGTCGACACCGCCTCCGGGCATGTCGCCCATGCCGTGAACCTGGGGCTCGACCGGCTGGAGCTGGGCGGGATGCTCGCCGGCCGGCTGGGCGTCGGCGTCCGGGTCGAGAACGACGTCAAGGCTGCTGCGCTCGGCGCCTACCACCTCCTGGGCCTGTCCGGCACGATGGCGTTCCTCAACCTCGGGACCGGGATGGCGGCGGGCATCGTCGTCGACGGGAGGCTGTGGCGTGGCAGCACCGGCATCGCCGGCGAGGTCGGTCACCTGCCGGTCGACCCGGCGGGTCCGGTCTGCGCCTGCGGGCAGCGCGGCTGCCTGGAGACCGTCGCAAGCGGCTCCGGCGTGGCGCGGCAGTGGCCCACCGACGACCCGCTCCCGGTGCGCGCGGTCTTCGCTGCTGCCTCCGACGGCGACCGCGACGCGCAGGCGATCACGGCTAGGCTGGCAGCGGGCATCGCCGCCGCGGTGCGCGTCCTCGTGCTCACCGTCGACCCCGCCACCGTGGTGATCGGGGGAGGCCTGAGCCACCTGGGGGAGCGCCTGCTCGGCGACGTCCACGAGGTGCTGCACGACTGGGAGCGCACGTCGCCGTTCCTGGCGTCGCTCGACCTGCCAGGGCGGGTGCGCCTCGTCCCCGAAGGAACCCCCGTCGCCGCGCTGGGTGCGGCACTCGTAGGAGAGAACTGATGGCCGAAATCGTCGTCGTCCCCGACCAGGACTCCGCGGGCGACCTCGCCGCGCGCAGCATCCTGGACCTCATCGCCACCAAGCCGGACGCCGTGCTCGGGCTCGCGACGGGCTCGACTCCGCTGGCGGTGTACCGGGCGCTGGAGCGCGGCATCCGGGAGCGGAGCGTGGACATGTCCCACGTCCGCGGCTACGCCCTCGACGAGTACGTGGGCCTCCCGGCGGGGCATCCCGAGTCGTACCGTGCGGTCATCACGCGCGAGGTCGTCGAGCCGCTCGGACTGACGCCGTCGCTCATCCACGTGCCGAACGGTTCGCTCGACGGCATCGAGCACGCCGGCGCCGACTACGAGAAGGCCATCGCCGAGTCGGGCGGGGTGGATGTGCAGCTGCTCGGAATCGGGACGGACGGGCACATCGGGTTCAACGAGCCGGGCTCGTCGTTCGCGTCGGTCACGCGCGTCAAGACGCTGACCGAGCAGACGCGGAAAGACAACGCGCGCTTCTTCGCGTCGGAGGACGACGTGCCGATGCACTGCATCACGCAGGGCCTGTCGACCATCATGCGTGCGCGTCACCTGATGCTGCTCGCCTTCGGTGAGGGCAAGGCGGAGGCGCTGGCCGGTGCCGTGGAGGGACCGGTGTCGGCGTCCAACCCCGGCTCGGCTGTGCAGCTCCACCCGCACGTCACCGTGCTGGTCGACGAGGCCGCTGCGTCGCGCTTGCGGAACCTCGACTACTACCGGTACGCGTACGCGAACAAGCCGTCCTGGCAGACGCTCTAGCGGCGGCGGCGGCGGCAGCGGTGCGTGTGTGCGGTCGTTGGTCGCGTTTGCCCCCGGGCGCGCAACAGCAGACGTTCCGAAGAGGCGCAGTCGCAGCTGACGACCGGCGGACGCAGCCCCGTTAGAGCACCGAGCCGTCGGCGATGACCGTGCGCACGCGCCACTCGTGGTCGAGGAGCACGGCATCGGCGACGTAGCCGGTGTGCAGACGACCGAAGCGGTGGTCCTCGCCGAGCACGCGCGCGGGCGTCCGGGTGAGGGCGGTCACCGCGTCCACCGGATCCACGCCCACCAGGGTCACGGCGTTACGGAGGGCCGCATCCTGAGTCAGGGTGGAGCCGGCAATGGTGTGTGTGCCGGACAGCACTGCCAGGCCGTCGTGCACCGTCACGTTGAGGTCGCCGAGGCGGTAGTCGCCGTCGCTCGCGCCCGCCGCCGCCATCGCGTCCGTCACCAGGGCGACGCGACCCGGCGCCTCGCGGAACAGCAGGCCGGCGACCGGTGGATGCACGTGCAGGCCGTCGAGGATCAGCTCGAGGGTCACGTCCCGGTTCTCGATCGCGGCCATGACCGGCCCGGGAGCACGATGGTGGATGCCCTCCATCGCGTTGAACGCGTGGGTCAGCAGCCGCGCGCCCACCTCGAAAGCCCGCGCCGCCTGGGTGTAGTCGGCCGCCGTGTGGCCGACGCCGACGACCACGCCGGCCTCGATGAGCACGCCGATGGACTCGAGCGCGTTCGGCAGCTCGGGTGCGATGGTCGCCGTGCGGAGGGTGCCGCGCGCCGCACCGATGAGTTCCTCCACCGCCTCCGGCTGCGGCTCGCGCAGGAAGCGCGCGTCGTGCGCTCCGCGCCGCTCCGGGGCGAGGAACGGCCCCTCCAGGTGGGAGCCGAGCACGAGCGGGTCGGTCGCGGTGAGCTCGGCGACGATGCTGAGGCTCTCCCGAAGGGCTGCGAGGGGATTGGCGACGTGCGAGATCAGGGAGCGGGTGGTGCCGTGGGCGCGGTGCGTGGCCAGGGCCGCGCGCATCTCGTCGATGCCGTCGTCGTACGGGTGCCCGCCGCCGCCGTGGCAGTGCAGGTCGATGAAGCCGGGGGTGAGCCAGTGTCCTTGGGCGTCGATGATCCGATCGCCGGGGGATGCGTCGGCGGCCGCCTCCCGCCATCCCGCGCCCGAGCCGGTCGCGGTGAGGTGGGCGCCGTCGGCGACGAACCAGAACTCATCCACCCGCCCGTCCGCATCCACTTTGCGGGCACTGTGGACGACGAGGCGGCTCATGCGAACTCGCGCCGGCAGTTGAGGACGCCGCTCACGGTCGCGACCACCGCGAACACGATGGCGACGACGGGCTGGCCCAGGCTCCACCAGGCGAAGGCTGCTGAACCCATCACCACGATCTCGACGACCGCCTTCACGAACGCGTCGACGTGGAGCACCGCCCGAGGGGAGCGGAAGAGCGCCCACAACAGGATGGCGATCGCCGGTGCGCCGATTCCGACCAGGATGTTCCACGGGAGCGGCCAGGCCAGGAAGCCCCAGAGGCCCAGCGAGACGATCGCGAACAGCTCGAGCACGAACCGGATCACATCGTTGACGCCCACCTTGACGGCGGCGTGCTGTTCGGGGGCGGAAGTCACCAGTCCACTCTACGGGAACCGTCATTTCGGCGCTCCGTAACCTCGGTCGCAGGCTCCCTCGGAGCTGGGGTCGCGGCATCGCTTCGCGCTGCTCCAAGCTCCCCCGCTAGCGGAAGATGATCGTGCGGGCGCCGTCGAGCAGCACCCGGTCCTCCGCGAACCACTTGACGGCCTGCGTCAGCGTGCGGCTCTCCTCGTCCTGCCCGATCGCCACGAGCTCCTGCACCGACTGGGTGTGGTCGACCCGCACGACGTTCTGCTCGATGATCGGTCCCTCGTCCAGGTCGCTCGTCACGAAGTGGGCGGTGGCGCCGATCAGCTTCACGCCCCGCGCATGCGCCTGCCGGTAGGGGTTCGCACCCTTGAAGCCGGGCAGGAAGGAGTGGTGGATGTTGATCGCCCGTCCGGCGAGCTGTGCGCACAGCTCCGGCGAGAGGATCTGCATGTATCGCGCGAGGACGACCAGTTCGATGTCGTGCTCCTCGACCGCTTCGAGGACGCGCGCCTCGAAGGCGGCTTTCGACCCGGCGTCGGACACGGCGTGCGCCTCGAACGGGACGCCGTAGAAGCCGGCCAGATCGCTCAGTGTGTCGTGGTTGGACAGCACGAGCGGGATCTCGACCGGCAGCTGGCCCGCGCGCTGGCGGAACAGCAGGTCGTTGAGGCAGTGCGCCGCCTTGGACACGAGCACGAGCGTGCGGAGCGGCCGGCCGACGTTGTCGACGCGGTGCGTCATCCCGAACCGCTCGACGACGGGGGCGAGCGCTTGCTCGAACTCGTCGCGTCCCGCGTCCGACTCCACCTGCAGCCGCATGAAGAAACGCCCGGTGTCGGTGCTCGCGAACTGCTGGCTCTCGGTGATGTTGCCCCGGGCCGCGACGATCGCGCCGCTCACCGCGTGCACGATGCCGGGACGGTCGGAGCAGCTGAAAGTCAGCACCCAGTGGTTGGAGGCGGGGGAGTCGGTCACCAGTTCAGGGTAGCGGGCGCGGAGTGTTAGACTGAGTCGTATGTGACATATGTATGTATTAGGAGGCCATGGTGGAGAAGACGACGCTCACGCTCGACATCGACAACGACGTCTATGAGGTGATCCGCGCGCGAGCGCAGGCCAAACGTCGAGCGCCAGAACGGGAAGCCAAATACATCCTGATGAGGGCGGCCACTGGTCAGGGTGTCGAGCCGCTCGCCGGCGTCCAGACGATCGATTCTCTTGACTATCTGCAAAGCCGATTCGCGGAGGTTGGATGGGACCCGTCGTGGCTCGAAAGGAACGCCGCAGATGGGTCACCGGACGAATGATCGTGCTCGACACCAACGTCGTCTCGGAGATCGTCAAGGCCGAGCCGCATCCGTCTGTTGTGTCGTGGTGGAGCGCCCACGACTCGCAGAGCTACTTCATCACCACTGTCACCGTGGCCGAGCTGTTGCAGGGTGTGAATAACAGCCCTGCTGGTCGGAAGAGCGATGAGCTGGCGGAGATGGTGCTCGAAGCCATCGACTTCTTCGGCGAGCGCGTCTTGGAGTTCGACATGATCGCGGCGACCGAGTGTGCGAACCTGCGGTCGTTGCGTGCCGGACAGGGGCGACCGATCAGTGTTCCGGACGCCATGATCGCGGCGACGGCGGTCGCGGCCGAGGCCGACGCGATTGCGACGCGAGACAGAGGGCTGCACAGCGTGGGCATACCGGTCGTCGACCCGTGGGCCGCATAGCGCGCCGCTGTTGACGCGCGCCCGCCGGTGCACGACGATCGGTGCATGACCAGCACCGGTGAGGATGCGCCAGACACCCGTTCGGGCGCGGCATCCGCCTTCAACGTCGAGCTGAACGGGCTCAACACCATCCATGAGGACGAACGGAAAGGGCGCCCCCGCGACCTCTTCTGGCCGTGGTTCGGCGCGAACGTGTCCGTCTTCGGGCTCAGCTACGGGTCGTTCCTGCTCGGCTTCGGCATCTCGTTCTGGCAGGCGACGATCGTCGGCGTCGTCGGGATCGTCGCGTCGTTCCTGCTCTGCGGGATCATCGCGCTCGCCGGGAAGCGCGGTTCGGCGCCCACCATGGTGCTCAGCCGGGCCGTATTCGGCGTCGAGGGCAACCGTGTCCCCTCGTTCCTCTCCTGGTTGCTGACGGTCGGATGGGAGACCGTGCTGGTGTCGCTCGCGGCGCTGGCAACGGCCACCGTCTTCGAGCAGCTGGGCTGGGAGGGCGGCGTCGTCACGAAGCTCGTGGCGTTGATCGTGGTGGTGGCGCTGGTGATCGTGGGCGGCGTGATCGGTTTCCACCTGATCATGCGGATGCAGATGATCATCACGATCGTGACCGGCGTCCTCACCGTCGTGTACATCCTGCTGGTTCTGAACCACATCGACCTCGGTGCGGTCGCTGCGCTGCCTGCGGGCGACGCCCCGCACGTGATCGGCGGGTTCGTGTTCATGCTGACCGGGTTCGGCCTCGGCTGGGTGAACGCGGCCGCCGACTACTCGCGCTACCTTCCCCGGTCTTCCCGCAGCGGCGCTGTTGTCGGCTGGACGACGTTCGGCTCGTCGCTCGCGCCGGTCATCCTGCTGATCTTCGGCGTGCTGCTGGCGGGATCATCGTCCAAGCTCAGCGACGCGATCGGCGCGGACCCGATCGGTGCGCTCGCGTCGCTGCTCCCCACCTGGTTCCTGGTGCCGTTCGTGATCGTCGCCGTGCTCGGGCTCGTGGGCGGTGCCGTGCTCGACATCTACTCGTCCGGGCTTGCGCTGCTCAGCGTCGGCGTCCGGGTCCCTCGCTACGTGGCGGCCGGGATCGACGGCGTCATCATGACGGCCGGAGCCGTCTACGTCGTGTTCGTGGCCACCGACTTCATCGGCCCGTTCCAGGGCTTCCTGATCACGCTGGGCGTTCCGATCGCGGCCTGGTGCGGCATCTTCGTCGCCGACATCCAACTTCGTAAGCGGGACTACGCCGAGGCCGACCTCTACGACCGGCGCGGCCGGTACGGGGCGGTCAATTGGCTCCCGATCGCCCTCATCGTCATCGGGACCGTGATCGGCTGGGGCCTGGTCACGAACACGTATGCGGGGTGGCTCAGCTGGCAGGGTTACCTGCTCGGGCCGTTCGGCGGTAAGCAGGGCGACTGGGCGTTCGCGAACCTGGGCGTTCTCGTCGCGCTGGTGATCGGGTACCTCGGCACCCTGCTGTTCTCGCGCAACGCCGTGCGTCGTCAGGAGGAGCGATGAGCGGTCCCACTCTCGTCGTCGTCGACATGCAGCAGGTCTTCGGCAACCCGGCCAGCCAGTGGTTCACACCGAAGTTCGCGGAGGCGGAGGCGGTGATCGCCGGGATGGTGCCGGCATTCGGCGACCGCGTCGTGTTCACCCGCTTCGTGGCGCCGGAGCGGCCCGAGGGCGCGTGGGTGCCGTACTACGAGCAGTGGCCGTTCGCGTTGGTCCCGTCCGACGACCCCATCTACGACCTGGTGCTGGCGTTTCGCGGCACCGGCCATCCGGTGGTGAGCGAACCGACGTTCGGCAAGTGGGGTGCCCAGCTGCGCGCGGCTCTGCGAGGGTCGCAGGATGTGGTGCTCGCCGGCGTCTCGACCGACTGCTGCGTCCTGAGCACCGCACTCGGGGCGGCGGACGCCGGGGTGCGCATCCGGGTGGCCGCCGACGCGTGCGCCGGGCTGTCGGATGCCGACCACCAGCGCGCGCTGGACGCCATGGCGCTGTACGCACCGCTCATCGAGGTCACCGACAGCGCTTCCGTCCTGGGCGGCCTCGGGTAGAATCGTCCCTGGTCGACGGTTCCCGCTCGGCCCTGGGCGCGCACATCAGCGCGTAGTCGACCCGTCATTCCCTCCGTATTCTCGGTCGCCGTTCGTCGCGGCGGAATGGCTGGGGAACGCCGTCCGTTGGACAGACCCGTATGACCTCCACTTCGACGACCCCGGTGCCCGTTGCGCCGAAATTCCCCTGGACGGGGCTGATCGCCCTCGCCGCCGCCACCTTCCTCTCGGTCACCAGCGAGATGATCCCGACCGGCCTGCTGCCGGACATGAGCTCCTCGCTGGGTGTGAGCGAGGCCCAGATCGGGCTGCTCGTCACCGTTTTCGCGTTCACCGTCGTGGTGACCAGCACCCCGTTGACGGCGTTGACCAAGCGCTGGCCGCGGCACGGACTGCTGATCGGCATCCTGGTCGTGCTCGGCATCTCGAACGCGCTCACCGCCATCGCGCCGACCTACGAGTTCGTGGTGGGCTCGCGCATCCTGGGCGGCGTCGCGCACGGCATGTTCTGGTCGATCGTCGGCGCGTATGCCGGGCATCTCGTGCCGAAGGAGCAGATCGGCCGCGCCGTCTCCCTCACGTTGGGCGGCGGCACACTCGCGTTCGTCCTGGGTGTGCCGCTGGGCACGTTCGCGGGTCACCTGTTCGGCTGGCGGCTGTCGTTCGGGCTGCTCGCCGCCCTGATGATGGTCGGTGCCGTCGTCATCTGGAAGCTGCTGCCGGCGGTGGAACGCGAGGCGGACGCGGTGGGCACGCGGCGCCGCGATCGTTCCGTCCCGAAGCCGCGCGACCGCACCATCCCGGCCGTCGTCATGGTCTGCCTGATCGCGGCGGTCACGATGGTCGGCCACTACGCCTTCTACACATTCGTCGTCCCCTTCCTGACCGGGCCCATGGGCATCCCGGCGGGTAACGTCGGCGCGCTGCTGTTCGTCTACGGGATCGCCGGTGCGGGCGGACTCCTGCTGGCCGGTTCGGTGCTCGGTCCGCGTCCGCAGCTGGGGCTGATCCTGGCTCTGCTCATCACGGGTGTGGCCGTAGCGGCCCTCGCCGTGTTCGCCTTCCAGCCCGTCCCCGCGCTGATCGCCTTCCTGCTGTGGGGACTCGCTTTCGGCGCGCTCCCGCCGCTGCTGCAGACCCGCCTGCTCCACACGTCGTCCGCGGCCTTCCGCGACACCGCGAGCGCCCTCTACACGACCTTCTTCAACATCGGGATCGGCGGGGGAGCGCTGGTCGGCGCCCTGATCTTCGACGCGGGCGGCCTGATGCTGCTGCCGTGGTGCTACGTCGGGCTGCTGGTGGTGTCCATCGTGCTCGTCATGGTGGTGGGGCGGATGACGCGCCAGCGCGACATCACCGCCGCCTGATCGCGCCGAGCGGCGAACGAGTGGTCCCGATTCGCCGTTATGGCGAGACCGCAACGGCATGTCCGGACCACCGGATACCGGCCCCGCTCAGAGGACCGGCGAGCCGTCGCTCCAGACCTGCCGCACGCGGAAGTCGTCGTCGAGCAGGACGGCGTCCGCCGCGTAGCCGGGTGCCAGCCGCCCGACGTCCGCGCCCCGGCCGATGGCGGCGGCCGGGGTCTCCGTGAGCGCGCGCACCGCCTCCGGGACGGGGATGCCGACCTCCAGCACCGCACGCCGCAGCGCGTCGTCGAGGGTGAGGGTCGACCCCGCGATCGAGCCGCCGCCGGCCAGCCGGGCGACGCCGTCGCGCACCTCGACCTCGAGTGAGCCGAGCAGGTAGTCGCCGTCGGCGGAGCCCGCGGCCGCCATGGCGTCGGTGACCAGTGCGATCCGTCCCGGTGCCGAGGCGAACGTCATTCGCACCACCTCCGGGTGCACGTGCACGCCGTCGTTGACGATCTCGAGGGTCACGCCGGGGGTCCGCGTCGCTGCCGCCACGGGGCCGGGGGCACGGTGGTGCACGCCGGGCATGGCGTTGAAGGCGTGCGTGAGGATGCGCGCCCCGGCGTCGAAGGCGGCCAGCGCCTGTTCGTAGTCGGCGGCGGTGTGCCCGACCGCCACGGCGACACCGGCTTCCGAGAACGCGCGCACCGCGTCCATCCCACCGGGCAGCTCGGGCGCGAGCGTGATATGGCGCAGAGTGCCGTCCGCCGCATCCATTAGCGCGTCGATTTCAGCGCGCGTCGCGGCGTGCAGCAGCGTGGGGTCGTGGGCGCCCTTGTGGCCGACGTCGAGGAAGGGACCCTCCAGGTGCGAGCCCAGGATGCGCGGGTCGGACCGGGTCAGCCCCGCGATCTCGCGCACGCGCCCGGCCAGGTCGGGGACAGCTGCGGTGACCAGCGAGATCACCGAACGGGTGGTCCCGTGTCGCCGATGCAGGTCGAGTGCCCGCCCGATCGCCTCGGCACCCTCGTCGAAGCTTGCACCGCCTCCACCATGCACGTGGATGTCGACGAAGCCGGGCGTGAGCCACGCGCCGCCGGCGTCCGTCGTCGGCACGGTCGGCTCCGACCGCCACGACGGCCCAGAGCCGACCGCCACGACGGCCCGGTTCGCGAAGCGCACCCAGCCGTCATCGACGACGGTCCCGCCGTCGACCAGCCGTGCCGAGTGGATGAGGTGGTCGCCGCTCACGCGACGATCACCTCGAACCCCTGATCGACGAAGGCGGCCCGCTGGTCCGCGGTGATCCCCTCGTCGGTGATCAGGGTGGTGAGCAGTTTCGGGCCGCCGAGGGTGGCGAAGGCCTTGCGCCCGATCTTCGACGAGTCGGCGACGACGACGGCACGCGTGGCCCGGCGCGCCATCAGGGAGTTCACGCTCGCCTCGCCCTCGTCGTGCACTGTGGCGCCGACGATCGGGTCGATGCCGTTGACGCCGATGAAGGCGATGTCCATCGTGATCTTCTCCAGCACCACGTCGCTGTACGGCCCGACCAGTTCGTACGAGCGGGCGTGCACGACCCCGCCGGTCACCACGGTCTTGATCTGCGGGCGCATGACGAGCTGTGCGGCGATGTTGATGGCGTTGGTCACGACGGTGAGGCTCGTATGCGGCGACGGCTCCATCAAGTCGGGACGTGAACCGAGGACGGTTGCGACCGCGGTGCTGGTCGTGCCGCCGCACAGTCCGACGACCGCGCCGCGGGGGACGAGGGCGCTCGCCGCCTGCGCGATCCGCAGCTTCTCGGGGGCGTGCTGCTCGCGCTTGTACCGGATGGGCAGATCGTAGGCGACGGACTGGCCGATCGCGCCGCCGCGCGTCCGGGTGAGCAGCTGCTGGGACGCGAGCGCGTCGAGGTCGCGCCGCGCGGTCGCCGCCGAGACGTCCAGCTTGACGACGATGTCGTCCACCTCGACCTGGCCGGCCTCCGCGAGGAGGTCGAGGACGGCGTTGAGCCGCTCAGCTCTGTTCATCGGTGTCCCGTCTCCGTTCCGCGTGCTCCGCCGTGGCCCGCCACGTCGAACAGGGTCATCAGACGTGCCGCCTCCGCCGTCACCGCGCGCCGTCCTTCCCGCACATACTTGCGCGGATCCACCGCCTCGGGATGCGCGGTGAGGTACGCCCGGATCGCGTCCGTGAAGAACCGGTTGAGGTGGGTGGAGACGTTGACCTTGGTGATCCCTGCACGGATCGCCTGCTCGATGGTCTCATCCGCCACCCCGCTGGACCCGTGCAGGACCAGCGGAACGGGCACGGCGTGTCGCAGCTGGGCGATGCGGTCGAGGTCGAGCGCCGCCGTGCGTTCGGTCATCGCGTGCGAGCTGCCGACGGCCACCGCGAGGGCGTCGACGCCGGTCTCCTCGACGAATCGCCGGGCCTCCGCCGGGTCGGTGCGGACACCGGGAGCGTGGGCGCCGTCCTTGCCGCCGATCTCGCCGAGTTCGGCCTCCACCAGTACGTCGTTGGCGTGGGCGTGCTCGACGACCCGAACCGTCGCCGCCACATTGTGCTCGTAGTCGAGGGTCGACCCGTCGAACATGACCGAGCCGAACCCGGCCTCGACCGCCCGCCGGGCCAGCTGCTCGTCCTCGGCATGGTCGAGGTGGACCGCGACGTGCGCCGTCGACTCCCGCGCCAGCGCGAGGGTGGCCGCAGCGATCGGCTCCAGCGACCCGTGATAGGCGACGCAGTTCTGCGAGATCTGCAGGATGACGGGGAGGCCGGTCTGCTCGGCCGCGTCGACGAGTGCCTCGGCCGTCTCCAGCTGGATGACGTTGAACGCGGCGAGGCCCGTGCGGTGTCCGACCGCGGCGTGCAGCAGGTCGGCGGTGGGGACGAGAGGCATGGCGGCTCCGGAGTCGGCGTAACGGGTGGACGGGGTGGTCAGCCGGTCACGAGGCGTGCCTCGAGCTCCGGATAGGAGGGGTCGAGCTCGCCGGCGAGCGGTGCGAGCACTGCGGCGGCCGACCAGGCAGTGGCCCGGCGGAGCAGGGCGGCAGGGTCGTCGGTTCCGGCGGCGAGTAGGGTCGCGACCGCGGCCACGGCCGCATCTCCGGCACCGGTCGCGTTGCCGCTGAGCGGCTTCGGGAGGCGGGCGTGCAGCGGCTCGCCGACGCGAGGCACCGCCAGCATCCCGTCGGCGCCGAGGGAGACCAGGACCAGCCCGGCTCCGGCGTCGAGCAGCAGGCGGGCTCCGGCAACCGGGTCGTCGTGCCCGGTCGTCTCGGCGAGCTCCCGACGGTTCGGCTTGACGACGCGGGCGCCGGCCTCGGCTGCGAGCAGCAGGGCCATGCCGACACCGTCGATCACGCTGGGCAGGCCGCGTGCCGTGGCGATCGCGACCACGTCCGCATAGAACGTGTCCGGCGCGTCCGGCGGGAGGCTCCCCGAGCCCACGAGGCAGGTCGCGGGGACGGCGAGGCGCGTCGCGGCATCCCTCAGTGCGATCCACTCGGCGGCCGTGAGCGCCCCGCCGGTCTCGTTGATGACCGTCGTCTCGCCTGAGGTCTCGTCGACGATCGCGACGCTGCTGCGGGTGGGGGAGGCGACCGGGATCAGCTCGGCAGGCAGGTGGGACGCCTCCAGATCGTCCGCCAGCCGCAGGCCGGAGGGGCCGCCGGCCGTGGTCAGCGCGAAGGCCGGGCCGCCGGTCTGCGCGATGACGCGTGCGACGTTGAGTCCTTTGCCACCGGCTCGCACCGACGGGGCCGCGGCGCGATGCGTCTCCCCGGGCTGCAGTGCGGGGACGCGATACGTCAGGTCGAGTGCCGGATTCGGGGTGATGGTGAGGATCATGCGGTCCTCTCGCCCGTGGACGCTGCGACGGCATCTGGCGCCGCGACCGGCGCGGCGGTCGCGGCGAGCAGGTCCCGGGCGCGCAGAGCCGCACCGATGACACCCGCGTTCTCGCCGATGCTCGCCGGAAGCAGCACCGGGCGGCGGTGGAACGTGAGGATGCTGTCCAGCTTCTCCGCGAGCGGCCCGAACAGCGCGGGCCCGGCCTGCGCCAGGCCGCCGCCGATCACGATGGCCTCCGGTGCGAGGAGTGCGACGGTGTGCGACAGGTCGAGGGCGAGCGCGTCGATGGCGGAGTCCCAGACCTGGCGAGCGGCCGCATCCCCGCCTTCGGCACGCTGCAGGACCTCCCGCGCACCGGGCAACGCGGCCCCGGTCAGGGCGTTGTATCGGCGCGCGATCGCGGCCGCCGAGGCGACCGCCTCCAGGCAGCCGACGCCGCCGCAGGCGCAGACGGGACCGTCGGCGACACGGGAGTGACCCATCTCGCCGGCCATGCCGCCGCCTGTGTACAGGCGGCCGTCCACGAAGATGGCGCCGGCGATCCCCGTGCCGATCGCCATGACCACGACGTCGCGGTAGGGGGCGGCGGCGCCGAGCCGGTGCTCGGCCTCGCCGGCGCCGCGCACGTCGTGACTGAAGGAGACGGGCAGCCCGAGAGCGTCTTCCGCGCGGGCGCGGAACGGGAAGTCGCGCCAGCCCAGGTTCTCCGCGAACACTCCGATCCCGGCGTCGTCGTCGACGTGACCCGGGACCAGCAGCCCGGCCGCCTGGGGGACGATCTCGGGATGCTCGGCGGCGAACCGCGTGGCCAGTCCGGCGATCGCGTCCACCACGGCCTCGCCGGTGGCCGCATCCGCGTGAGGCGTCGGGATGCGGACGACCTGCACCAGGCGGCCGTCGCCATCCACGAGGGCGGCCTTCGTGTCGGTTCCGCCGACGTCGAAGGCCAGCACCGGTGCGCCACTCCCGAGCAGGGCGGCGGCCGGGGCCGGCAGGCGAATGGGATCGAGGCTCACGAGGGGAGGATCACCGATCGGGTCAGGTTGCGCGGGCTGTCCGGGTCGAGTCCGAGGCGGCGGGCGCGCGCGAGCGCGACGCGCTGGGCACGGACCAGATCGGCCATCCCGTCGATCGCGCCATCCTCGAAGCGGACTCCGGTCACGGCGAGATCGCCGGAGAGCCCGGCGGGCGCCTCGCCCAGCATCCAGGTGACACGACCGGGGGCTGCGATCGCGAGCGGGCCGTGCCGGTACTCCTTGGCGGGGTAGGACTCGGTCCACGACTGCGACGCCTCGCGCATCTTGAGGGCCGCCTCGTGGGCGAGCCCGACCGTCCATCCGGCGCCCAGGAACGCGTACTGCTCGGCCGAGACGAGCTCGTCATCCAACTCCTCCTCGAGCGCGGCCGCGGCCTGGTCGATCGCCGGGGCGAGGTCGTGCCCGAGGGAGGCGCGGACCAGCGCGAGCGCGGTCGTCGCGAATCGCGTCTGTACGACGGACTGCTCGTCGGCGAAGGGGAGGCGGATGGCCGTGTCGACCAGATCGACGAGGGGCGTCTCCGGGTCGCCGACGATGCCGACCGTCCGTGCGCGGCTGCCCGCGGTGCGCAACTGGTCGAGCAGCTCGAGCACCTCGGTCGTCGTGCCGGAGCGGGTGATCGCGACGATCGCGTCGTAATCGCGATCGAGCACCGGTGCTTCGGACGCGGCGAACGCATCCGTCACACCGTGTCCGGCCGCCTCGCGCAGGGCGGCGTACGACTGCGCCATGAACCACGATGTCCCGCAGCCGACCACGGCGATCCGCTGGCCCGCGGCCGGAAGCTGCGCCTGCTCATCCCGGAGGCCGGCTGCGGTGGCCCAGGTCTCGGGCTGGGAGCGCAGCTCGGCCTCCATGTAGGCCCCTGCGGGAGATGCGTGCGTCACTGGTCGCTCCTGTTCGGCGTTGTGGCAAGTCGATGCATGGTTGCTCGCTGCCAATGATCGCTGATGATCGAACGCTGTGTCTAGTAATCATGTTCAATCGTTTCGTTCGCGGATCTCGGCCACACCGCGCCCTGGTGTAAACGCCATGTAACGATCTCTCGCTTTGTCCTTGACGCGGAGGCCCGCAAGCGCCATGCTTTCGATCATCCATTGAGTGCAAGTGCTTGTTTCGAGCGGAAACAAATCACTAAGCATCAAACAGCTACGCATCGTCGCGCAGGCACCACCAGCAGTGACGGTTCGTGTTTTTCCCTTCAAGAAGTGAGGAAGTCAATGAACAAGTCACTGCGGTGGGGAGCGGCGGTCGCGACAGCGGCGGTCGCCACCTTGACGCTCGCGTCCTGCGGCTTCAGCGGCGGGTCCGGCGGGTCGTCCGGAGGCGCGCAGTCGCTCGACCTGATGGTCGCCAGCTACTCGGACAACACCAAGGCCGAATGGCAGCAGATCATCAAGGACTTCGAGGCCAAGAACAGCGACATCAAGGTCAACCTCGACGTCGAATCCTGGACCGACATCAACAACGTCATCAAGACGCGCATCCAGGCCCAGAAGCAGCCCGACATCCTGAACATCGACGCTTTCGCCGGCTTCGCCGCCGACGATCTGCTCTACCCGGCGAAGGACATCGTCTCGGCGTCCACGCTCGACGACTTCCAGGACGCCTTCAAGAAGAACGCCAGCATCGACGGCACCCAGTACGGGCTCCCGTTCATCGCCTCGGCCCGCGGTCTGTTCTACAACAAGGACGACTTCTCCAAGGCCGGGATCTCTGCTCCGCCGAAGACGTGGGCGGAGTTCGAGGAGGACGCCGCCAAGCTCAAGGCCGTCGGCGTCACCCCGTACGGCATGCCGCTCGGCAGCGAAGAGGCCCAGGCCGAGACCGCGATCTGGTTCTACGGTGCCGGCGGAGGATACGGCGACGCCAAGAAGCTGACGATCGACAGCCCGGAGAACGTCGCCGGCGCGACCGAGATGCAGAAGATCATCAACCAGGGCTTCACGGAGCCGAACCCCGGTTCGACCAACCGCACGCCGCTGCTGAACGTCTTCATCCAGGGTCAGCTCGGCATGCAGGTCGGCCTTCCGCCGACAGTCGGCCAGCTGAAGGACAAGAACCCGTCGCTCCAGTACGGCATCGCGCCGATCCCGACCAAGGACGGCTCGCCGTTCACCCTGGGGGTCGCCGACCACCTGATGGCCTTCAAGAACAAGACGGACAAGACGGCGTCGATCAAGAAGTTCCTCGACTACTTCTACTCGAAGGACGTCTACACCAAGTGGGTCAAGGCGGAGGGCTTCCTGCCGACCACCAAGTCCGGTGCGGATGTGATGGGCTCCGACGAGACCATCAAGCCGTTCCTCGACCTGCTGCCGAACGCCAAGTTCTACCCGTCCACCAACCCGAACTGGTCCGCCGCGCAAGGCGCGATCCAGAGCCAGATCGGTCAGCTCGGTCAGGGCGCCAAGCCCGAAGACCTGCTGAAGACCATCCAGGCGAAGGCCGACGGCCAGTAGTCCCGGATGACCAGCACCACTGAAGCGACTCGCGCGGGGGCGGCCACCGGCCGTCCCCGCCGCGGGGCGTCCCCCAAGCCCAACGGGCGTGCGACCGACCTCTGGCGAGCCGTGCCGTGGACCCTGCCCGCCCTCATCCTGATCTTCGGCATCGTCCTGTTCCCCGCCGGATACATGGTCTACAACTCCACCAGGAAGATCTCCCTCGCGGGCATCGACCACGGATCCGTCGGCCTGCAGAACTACGTCACGGTGCTGTCGCGCCCGGAGGTCCCGGGCATCCTGCTGAACACCCTCGTCTGGGTCGTGTCGGTGGTCGTCATCACCGTCGTCATCTCCCTGGCCCTCGCGCAGTTCCTCAACACCAACTTCCCCGGCCGACGCTGGGTGCGGATGGCGATCATCGTGCCGTGGGCGGCGAGCGTCGTGATGACCACGACCGTCTTCGTCTACGGCCTCGACCCCTTCTACGGGATCATCAACAAGTTCCTGGTCGACATCCACCTGCTCGCGGAGCCCTTCGGCTTCACGAAGGAGCCGATCCCGGCGTTCATCTCGTCGATCGGCATCGCGGTGTTCGTGTCGCTGCCGTTCACGACGTACACGATCCTGGCGGGACTCGCCGGCATCCCGGGCGACATGCTCGAGGCGGCGAAAATGGACGGCGCGAGCGCGACACGCTCCTACTTCAGCGTCACCCTGCCCAACCTCCGCGGGGCCATCGCGCTCGCAACGCTGATCAACATCATCAACGTGTTCAACTCGCTCCCGATCCTCAAACTCATGACCGGATCCATCCCCGGATACAAGGCGGACACGACGACCACCTACGTGTTCAAGCTGCTGCAGAACGAGCAGCGGATCGACCTCTCCAGCGCGCTCAGCGTGATCAACTTCCTGATCGTGCTGGTCGTCGTCGCTCTCTACCTCTGGATCGTGAAGCCGATGAAGGAGGTCTCATGACTGCGCCCGCCCCCACTCTGATCGCGGGCGCCCCGGCCGCCCGCCCGGGCCGCTCGCGACGCTCCCGCTCCTGGCGCACGCCCCTCCGGGTGCTCGCCGGGATCGTCATCGCCCTGGTCTTCATCGCGCCGTACCTGATCATGCTGATCGGCTCGTTCAAGAGCAGGAACAACATCCTCGCTGTCCCGCCGACCTACCTGCCCGAGCAGTGGCATCCCGAGAACTACATCACGATGTGGTCGACTCCCGAGACCCCGCTGCCGTTCAACCTGATCTCGACGATCGTGATCGCAGTGTTCGCCACCGTGCTCGTCATCATCGTCTGCGTGCCCGCGGCGTACTACACGGCGCGATTCCGGTTCCCCGGTCGAGGGATCTTCCTCTTCCTGGTCATCGTCACGCAGATGCTGCAGCCGACCGTGCTCGCCACCGGACTCTTCAAGGAGATGGTGGCGCTCGGGATCAACGACACCTGGCTGGCGATGATCCTGGTGAACGCGGCCTTCAACCTCGCGTTCGCCATCTGGATCATGCACGCCTTCTTCGCCGGCGTCCCCAAGGAGGTCGACGAAGCTGCCCAGCTGGATGGCGCAGGCAAGTGGACGGTGCTCTTCCGGGTGCAGCTGCCCCTGGTCTGGCCCGGGATCGTGACGGCGATCATCTACACCTTCGTCGCCTCCTGGAACGAGTTCGCGGCGAGCCTGGTGATCCTGTCGACGGATGCCAACCAGCCGCTGTCGGTCGCGCTCACCAAGTTCGTCGGCCAGTACGACGCGGCATGGCAGTACGTCTTCGCGATCTCCGTCGTCGCCGTCATCCCCGTGGTCATCCTCTTCGCGCTCATCGAGAAGCGGCTCGTCGGCGGGCTGACGGCGGGCAGTGTGAAGTAGCGCTCAGACAAGCGGTCACAACCAGCAGCGCGCACGAGTACCATCCAAGGGGCGAATCAGCGGACGAGCAGACGGATGGGACGATGACGGCGGGCACGACGAGTACCAGGAGGTCGGTTCTCACACCCGCCCCCCTGTCGGTTCCCCGCCGGCTCCGCTTCGCGGGGCGCGAGGTCCCGTGGTGGGCCGCCGTGCTCGTCCTGTACGCCGTGTCCCGGCTGCTCACGACCACGCTCATGCTGGCGCTCTTCATCGCGGCGAACATCGGCCACTGGTCGTACTCGAGCCCGCTGATGGACCCGACGTTCTTCACGTTCTCCGGCTCGTGGGACGCCGCGTACTACGGGCAGATCGTCGAGCAGGGGTACCCGACGTCGCTGCCGCTCGACAGCGACGGATCGGTGCAGCAGAACCCCTGGGCGTTCCTCCCGCTGTACCCGATCGTGGTCCGCGCGGTCATGTTCCTGACCGGGATGACGTTCTATCCGGCAGGATTCGTGGTCGCGATGCTGTTCGGGGCGGCGGCCAGCGTGGTGCTGTTCCGTTTGGTCGCGGCGCGGGCGGGGGTGTCGAGCGCGTTCTGGGCGACGGCGTTCTTCTGCTTCGGTCCGCTGTCGTTCGTGCTCCAGATCGCCTATGCGGAGAGTCTGTTCTTCCTGCTGATGTTCGCGGCACTCCTCGCGATGACCCACCGGCGCTACTGGCTGATGATGCCCTTCGGCGTTGCAGCGGCGTTCACCCGGCCGGGCGCTCTCGCCCTGCCGCTGGCGCTCGCCATCGTGCTGATCGTCCGCATGGTGCAGGCGCGCCGCGGCGGCGAGGGTTTCCGTCCGCGTGAGCGGCTGAGCATGATCGTGTCCGGCGTGGTGATGGCCGTGGCCGGGATGTCGTGGCCGATCATCGCGGCCGCGGTGACGGGCACGGGCGACGCGTATGTCAGCACGGAACTGTCGTGGTGGACAGGCTTCATCGGCAAGGTCGCGTTCATCCCGCTGACCCCGTGGTTCCTGCTCAGCTGGCGCTACCTCAGCATCCTTGGCGCGCTGATCGTGCTCGGGATCGTCGCCGCCTTCACTTGGATGATGACCCGGCCGTCCGTGCGGGCCCTCGGCACCGATATGGTCGCCTACGGGGTCAGCTACGGACTGTACCTGTTCGCGGTGTTTCTGCCGCAGCAGAGCCTCTTCCGGTTGCTGCTGCCGCTGTCGCCGTTGGCGGGGGCGCGCGGGCTCACCCGCAACCGCCGGGCGCGGAAGTTCACGCTCATCGCGTGCGTCGCGTTGCAGCCGGTCGCGATCGTCCTGCTCTGGTTCATCGGCTACCCGTGAGCCAGCTCAGCTCCACCGCGCAGGCTCTGGCCAGCTGACCTCGGGCACCCGACGGTACTGCGTCCCGGCAGCGTCCCAGTGCTCGGCCAGCTTCGCGAGACGTTCGGCGAACTCGGTGACATCGCGAACGCTCTCCACGGGATCGGTGTCAGCCGGGGCCGCCGACCAGCCGATCTCGGCCACGGCCGCGAGACGCGGGAACGCCATCTCCTCCGCCTCCTCGATGCTGGTGACCGTCTCCGTCCACAGCGGAGCCTCCACGCCCAGGATGTGCGCGTCACCCAGCCCCGGAACGATGCGTGCAGGGTCCCACACGTAGGCATCGCGGAGGCTGGTCGGCCCGTCGGCCCAGTCCTGGCCGATCGGGTCGCCCTCCTCGTACACGATGTCCAGATACGCGACGTCGGACGGCGACATGATGACCGAACCGCCGCCGCGGACGAAGGCCAGCGCCAGCTCGTCCGCTCGCCCGCGCGGGGTGGTGAAGTCCCAGTACTGACCGACCATCCCGGCGGGGAGGCCGTCGGCCTTGCCGACCTCGTGCCAGCCGATCGCGATCTTGCCGTTCTCGGCGACGACCCGCGCAGCGTCCCGCATGAATCGGGCGAAGTCCGCCTCCGTCGTGCTGAGGCACTCGTCGCCGCCGAGGTGCAGGTACGGGCCCGGGGTCAGCGCCGCAACCTCCCGGACCACGTCACGTACGAACCGCTCCGTGGTCGCATCAGCGGTTTGCAGGGTGCTGAAGCCGACGTTCGCGCCGGTGTACAAGGCCGGCGCGACTCCGTCCGGGTTGAGCTCGGGATACGACGCCAGCGCGGCGTTCGTGTGGCCCGGCATGTCCAACTCGGGGACGACGGTGATGTGGCGCTCGGCTGCGTAGGCGACGAGCTCGCGGAACTCGGCCTGCGTGTAGAAGCCGCCGCGGCTCCCGTCGCTTCCCGTGGACCCGCCGACCCGGGTCAGCTCGGGCCACGACTCGATGTGGATGCGCCACCCCTGGTCGTCCGTCAGGTGCAGGTGGAGATGGTTGACCTTCAGCAGGGCGATGGCGTCGATTAACCGCTTCACCTCGGCCGGCGTGAAGAAGTGGCGGGCCACATCCAGCATCGCCCCGCGGTAGGCGTAGCGGGGGTGGTCGTGGACGCGCACCGCCTCGATGGTCAGCACGTCGCCTCCGCAGGAGGCGGGGACCAGCTGACGCAGCGTCTGCACGCCCCAGAACGCGCCGGCCGGAGTGGCCGCGCCGATGCGGACGCCCTCGGCAGCCACCTCCAGCGTGTAGCCCTCCGCGCTGTCCGACCCGTCCTCGTGCGGACCCTCGCCCGGTGCGATGACGATCGCGATGTCGCCGAACGCGGGCGGCTCATCCACGATGACGGGCTCCCGCCCGCAGTCCGACGCGAGTTCTGCGCGCAGCAGACGGGCGACCGCGTCCGCACCGGCACCGGCGACGCTGATCCGGGCGGAAGGGGACAGGATGAAGGGCGCAGAATCCGACGAATCGCCTGAGGATTCCAGGCGGACAGGGCGAGGCACGACCATGTGGGGCTCCTGACGCATCGGCGACACAAATCGGAGGAGAGCGGAGGGCCGACATCGCCCGCCCCACGAGGGTCGGCCACAGCGAGTATTGCAGGGGTCCTAACTTATGAGCAAGGGTTCCCGGCGCAGCCCCCTTTGCTATGCTTGCCCTCGTCGCAACTGGCGCTCAGATGGTCACCATCGGGGAGCGACACGCAACCTCCTTGAACACGGGTGGATTCGGCCGCGCGCCTGGGTCGATACGCAGATGGTCCACCCCTGTACGAAGGAGCCGGTTTTGACCGACACGTTGCCCTCCACATTCACTGCCCCTCTCGCGGAAGTCGACCCCGAGATCGCCGAGGTGCTGCAGCTCGAGCTCGGTCGCCAGCGCGACTACCTCGAGATGATCGCCTCCGAGAACTTCGTTCCCCGCGCCGTGCTCGAAGCGGTCGGCTCGGTGCTCACCAACAAGTACGCGGAGGGCTACCCCGGCCGCCGCTACTACGGCGGCTGCGAGTATGTAGACATCGCCGAGCAGCTCGCCATCGACCGGGCCAAGGCCCTGTTCGGCGCGGAGTACGCCAACGTCCAGCCGCACTCCGGCGCCTCCGCCAACGCGGCAGTGCTGTCCGCCATCGCGACGCCGGGCGACACCATCCTGGGTCTGGAGCTCTCCCACGGCGGCCACCTCACCCACGGCATGAAGCTCAACTTCTCGGGCAAGCTGTACAACGCCGTCTCGTACGGCGTCGACCCGGAGTCCTTCCTCGTCGACATGAACGTCGTGCGCGACAAGGCCCTCGAGCACAAGCCGCAGGTCATCATCGCCGGGTGGTCCGCGTACCCGCGCCAGCTCGACTTCGCCGCCTTCCGCGAGATCGCGGACGAGGTGGGCGCCAAGCTGTGGGTCGACATGGCGCACTTCGCCGGTCTCGTCGCCGCGGGGCTGCACCCGTCGCCCGTTCCCCACGCGGACGTCGTCAGCTCGACGGTGCACAAGACCATCGGCGGACCCCGTTCCGGTTTCATCGTGAGCCGCGACATGGAGCTCGCGAAGAAGCTCAACTCGAACGTCTTCCCCGGTCAGCAGGGCGGCCCGCTCATGCACGTGATCGCCGCGAAGGCGACCGCGTTCAAGCTGGCCGCGACCGAGGAGTTCAAGGACCGCCAGGCCCGCACGATCCGCGGGGCCCAGCTCCTCGCCGAACGCCTGACGGCTGAAGACTCGCGCGCCGCCGGCGTCGACGTCCTGACCGGCGGCACCGACGTCCACCTGGTCCTCGCCGACCTCCGCACCTCGGAGCTCGACGGCCAGCAGGCGGAGGACGTGCTGCACGAGGTCGGCATCACGGTGAACCGCAACGCCGTGCCGTTCGACCCCCGCCCGCCGATGGTGACCTCGGGCCTGCGCATCGGCACCCCGGCGCTCGCGACCCGCGGCTTCGGCGACACCGAGTTCACCGAGGTGGCCGACATTATCGCCCTCGCGCTGCGCCCCGGAGCCGACACCCGCGCCCTGCGCGCCCGCGTCGACGCCCTGACCGCGGCCTTCCCCCTCTACCCGGGCCTGACCCCCTCCGGCCAGGACGCCTTCCCCGTAGAGCTCCCCTCCTCGATCTAACCCCCACCCCCCACCCCCACCCCCCCCAATCGCTTCCTCACTTAATCCGCTGTTTCGCGACTGGAACGCGGATTAAGTGAGGAACAGATGGAAGGAACCGCGTGACCGCACAGATTCTGGATGGGAAGGCGACCGCCAGCGAGATCAAGGCGGAGTTGAAGGAGCGCGTCAGTGCACTCCGCGAGCAGGGCGTCGTTCCCGGTCTCGGGACGATCCTCGTCGGGGACGACCCGGGGTCGCAGTGGTACGTCGCCGGCAAGCACCGCGACTGCGCCGAGGTGGGCATCGCGTCCATCCGCCGTGACCTCCCCGCCGACATCTCGCAGGCCGAACTCGAAGCGGTCGTCGAGGAGCTCAACGCGGACCCCGACTGCACGGGCTTCATCGTGCAGCTGCCGCTGCCGGGCCACCTCGACACCGACGCCATCCTCGAACTCGTCGACCCGGCGAAGGATGCGGACGGGCTGCACCCGACGAACCTGGGCCGGCTGGTGCTCAACGTCAACCGTCCGATCACGTCGCCGCTGCCCTGCACGCCGCGTGGCGTGATCGAGCTGATGCTGCGCCACGGCATCGACATCCGGGGCAAGGATGTGGTCGTCGTCGGACGCGGCGTCACCGTCGGCCGTTCGATCGGAGCGCTGCTGACCCGCCGCGAGTTCAACGCGACGGTCACGCTGACCCACACCGGCACGCGCGACCTCGACGAGCACCTGCGCCGCGCCGACATCATCGTGGCCGCCGCGGGTGTCGCCGGACTGGTGACCGCGGACAACGTCAAGCCGGGCGCGATCGTGCTCGACGTGGGCGTCAGCCGGGTCGAGGATCCGGTGACCGGCAAGAGCGTCGTGGCGGGCGATGTGGCACCCGAGGTCGCCGAGGTCGCCTCCTGGGTGTCGCCCAACCCCGGCGGGGTCGGCCCGATGACCCGCGCGCTGCTGCTGCAGAACGTGGTGGAGTCGGCCGAGCGAGAACTGGCGTGACGGACGCCGAGCGGACGCATCCCGCGGTCGAACGCGTGGAGGCGGCCCTGCTTGCGGCCGGCGTCGAGCCGCGGGTGCGCTGGTTCCACACCGCGACCCCGACCGCCGTCGCCGCGGCGGCGGAACTGGGCGTGGAGGTGGGCGCGATCGCGAACTCGCTGGTCTTCACCCTGGACGGCGAGCCGCTGCTCGTCATGACGTCGGGCGCGCACCGCGTCGACACCGCTTTCCTCGGCGAGCAGCTGGGCGGCCGCATCCGCCGCGCTGACGCGGACACCGTCAAGGCGGCGACCGGTCAGACCATCGGCGGCGTCGCTCCCCTCGGGCACCCCGCTCCGCTCCGCACGGTGGTGGATGTGGCGCTCGCCGGCTACCCCGAGGTCTGGGCGGCCGCCGGCCACGCACACACGGTCTTCCCGACCACCTTCGAGGAGCTCCTCCGCCTCACCGGCGGCACCCCCACCTCCGTCGAGCCCTGACGCCCCCGGCCACCGAGTCCGCGAAGACTGCACACTCCGTCCGCGTGTCGTGTGCAGTCTTCGCGGCTCGACGGCGGAGGCGGTTCAGTCTGGGGAGGGATGAGGGTCGCTCTTCGGGGGGATTGATGAGCGCCTGCGCATCGCTAGCGTCGAGGGATGCGGAAGCGTGCTGGTGACCTGGGAGTTTTCGCGGGACTCGTAGGGACGGCGATCCTCTCCCTGGCGTTGAGCGCCGTGTTCGGTGTCGTGGCGCTCGGCGCCGGATGGAAGGACCGGTGTTCGGTGTACGGCCCGGCTCCGGCCGGGGCCCACATCGGGGAGAGGAACTCCCTGCTCGGCGAGCAGCGCTCGTGGTGGCCGATCGGCACAGCGTGCGAGTGGCGGCGCGCCGACGGCAACGGCACGGTCTGGAGCGTGAACGGGAGCGTCGATCTCTCCGCAGCCACCTACGGACTACTTCTCGTCGCCATCGCCTCCACCACCGCAGCCGTCATCTCCGCCTCTCGCCGAACCGACCCCTGACCCCAGCAATCGCTTCCTCGAAAAGTGCGCCCTCCGGCGGCGTGTCGGGCGGACTTTTCGAGGAAGCGATGGCGGGAGAGGGGAGAGGGGGAGAGGGGGAGGTCAGCGGTTGAGGGTGACGATGAAGCGGCGGCGGACGACGCGCTGGCCGGGGGTGCCGTCGAGTTCGTCGAGGGCGGCGAGGACTCGGTCCAGGATGCGCGGCCGCAGTGGCAGGGGAGCCTCGTCCGGCTGGTCGACCGTGCCCGGCGGGTAGACCACGCCGGGGTCGTTCGACATCTCGATGTGGGCGCCGCGTAGCTCCCGGACCGGCGCCGTCGGGTCGTCGCGGAAGCGAATCAGGCGTTCGACGGTCGCGCGGAACTGCGTCAGATCGCGCACGTAGAGGTGGGCGGGCAGTACGGTGTCGCCGGTGAAGAGGATGCCCGTCTGCCGGTCGAAGAAGGCGACCGCCGACGGCTCGTGGCCCGGACCGCCGATCACGTCGATCACGCGGCGCCCGAGGTCGAAGGAGACCGTCTCATCCGGCCAGGTGTGGAAGCCGAAGAAGCCGATCACCTCGGCCGGACTGGTGCCGACGACCGTCGTGCCGGGACGGCCGCGCAGCAGAGCATCGCCGGCGATGTGGTCGCCGTGCGCATGCGAATGCGCCACCACGAGCGGGTAGGGACGGACGAACACGACCGGATTGCGGCGCAGCCAGTCGGAGGTCAGCCGCTCGATGGTCGCGCGCAGCGCGAACTGTGCCTCGTCGGTGGTCGCACCCGTGTCGATGAGGAGGGACCGCTCCCTCCCGAACAGCAGGTACAGGAAGGGTGCCTCCCAGTGCGACGCCTTCGTCTGCCGCAGTTGGACCGTGTCCGGGTCGAGCCAGGTCACGTCCGGTTCGTTCACGCGTTGTTCCGTCACCTGTCACATCCTGCCTGCTCCCGGTGACGGGTAGGTGAACGCGGCCGTCCCGGCAGCAACTCAGCTCTCGCGCCGAGCGCCCTCCGACGCACGCACCGTGAAGAGGTCGGGCTGGCCGAAGCCGTGCTCCGCGAAAGCCCCGTCGAGGGCGACGAGCACGCGGCTCATCGCGTCGGACGGCACCAGTGCGAGCGCCGAGCCGCCGAAGCCGCCGCCGGTCATCCGCGCGCCGATGGCGCCGTTCGCCTGCGCGGTCTCGACCGCCAGGTCGAGCTCCGGCACCGAGATCTCGAAGTCGTCGCGCATGGAGACGTGGGATGCGTCGAGCAGTTCACCGATCGCCGCCGGCCCCTCCTCGCGCAGCGTGCGCACGGTGTCGAGCACGCGCTGGTCCTCCGTCACGATGTGGCGGACGCGGCGGAAGGTCACGTCGTCGAGCAGCTCGCGCGCGCGGTCCAGGTCGGCGACCGACACATCCCGCAGCGCCTCGACGCCCAGGATGCGCGCACCCTCCTCGCAGGAGGCGCGGCGCTCGGCGTACCCGCCCGTCGCGTGGTCGTGCGTCACTCCGGTGTCGATGATGAGGATCTCGAGTCCGGCATCCTCGAGTCCGAGCGGCACGATCTGCGAGTCGAGTGAGCGGCAGTCGAGGAAGACGGCGGCGTCGCGCTCGCCGAGGAGGGACGCGGACTGGTCCATGATGCCGGTCGGGGCGCCGACGGCGACGTTCTCGGCACGCTGGCCCACGCGGGCGAGTGTGCGGCGGTCGAGTCCGAGACGCCAGATCTCATTGAGCGCCATGACAACGGCGCCTTCGATCGCCGCGGACGAGGACAGCCCGGCGCCGACGGGCACGTTCGAATCGATCAGGATGTCGACGCCCGGCACGGCGGCCAGGTCGGCACCGAACTCGCCGAGCGCCCACGCGACACCGAGCGGGTACGCGGACCAGCCGCTCAGCGCGTCCGCCTTCAGGTCGTCGAGGGACACCTCCACCAGCTCGTCGGCGAAGGTGCTGCCGACGCGGAGGACGCGGTCGTCGCGCACGCCGACCGCCGCGAGCGTGCGGCGGTTGATGGCGAAGGGGAGAACGAATCCCAGGTTGTAGTCGGTGTGCTCGCCGATCAGGTTGACGCGTCCGGGTGACGACCAGACGCCGTCGGGTTCGCGGCCGAACACCTCGGCGAAGTCGTCGCGGACGCCGGTGCGCAGGTCGGTCATCGGTCAGCCTCTCGGTCGATGGGGGATGCGGTCACGAGTTCGGTGACGGAGACCGGCAGCTCGCCGACCGGGTTCTCCGCATCCGCGCGCCCGATGGCCTCGCGAATGGCGGCAGCGGCCTGCTCCGGCGGGACGTCTCCGATCCACGCGCCCATGGCCGCCTCGGAACCGGCCAGGAACTTCAGCTTATCGGCGCCGCGACGGGGCGATGTGAGCTGCAGCATCAGACGGATCTCGTCTCGCCGCACGCCGACCGGCGCCTGGTGCCACGCCGCGATGTACGGCGTGGGGGAGTCGTAGAGCGCGTCGACTCCGCGCAGGACGCGGAGGTAGAAGATAGCGAGCTCGTCGCGCTCGGCGGCGCTCGTCTCGGCGAGGTCGGCGACGTGCCGGTGCGGCAGGACGTGGATCTCGATCGGCCAGCGGGCGGCGAACGGCACGAAAGCGGTCCAGTGCTCGCCTTCGAGCACCACGCGCTCCGACACCCGCTCTCGCTCGAGGATGTCGGCAAACAGGGTGGGTCCGTACGCATCGAGCGAGCGGATGAGGGTTGCCGTACGCGGGGTGATGTACGGGTACGCGTAGATCTGGCCGTGCGGGTGGTGCAGCGTGACGCCGATCGCCTCTCCGCGGTTCTCGAACGGGAAGACCTGTCGCACGCCCGGCAGCGCGGAGAGCTGTGTCGTCCGGTCGGCCCACGCCTCGATGACGGTGCGAGCGCGCGACGGGGTCAGGCTCCCGAAAGCGCCGCTGGTCGCCGGGCTGAAGCAGACCACCTCGCAGCGGCCGACGGAGGTGCGGGTGCGGCCGAGCCCGACCGCCGCGAGGTCGTCGAGACTTTCCGGCGCGTTGCCGTCGTCGAGGAGCGGCCCGAAGGACGGCGACTTGTTCTCGAACACCGCGACGTCGTAGAGGTCGGGGATCTCGGACGGGTTCGTCGGGCTGGCCGGCGCCAGCGGGTCGAGCTCGGCCGGCGGGAGCATGACCCGGTTCTGCCGGGCGGCCGCGATGGAGACCCACTCGCCGGTCAGAGGGTCTTGTCGCATGGTGGCGGTCGCCGGGCGGGGCGCAGCCTCGCGCTGGTCCGGCTTGCGCTCGGGGCTCAGCGTCGTGTCCGCATCGTCGTAGTAGATGAGGTCCCGGCCGTCGGAGAGACGGGTGGGACGCTTCGTGATCGCAGCCATGCCAACCTTTCGATTCCGAAAGACAGAATACGCTGACGCTTTCGTATTGACAAGAATACGCAAGCGAAGCAGCATGGGCGTATGAGCGAACCGCTGCCCGCCGCGCTCCGCCGCGAACGGATGCTCGAGCTGATCGGCCGAGCCGGTTTCGCGCGCGTCTCGGACCTCAGCGAGACGTTCCAGGTCTCCGACGTGACCATCCGCACCGACCTGGATGCGCTCGACCGCGAGCAGAGCATCCGGCGCGTGCATGGTGGAGCTGTGCTGCGCGGGGTGGGCACCCGCGAGCCGAGCTTCGAGGAGGCGCTGGAGTCGTCGGCGGAGGAGAAGCGCCGCATCGGCCAGGCTGCCGCCGCGATGGTCGTCTCCGGCAGCAGCGTGCTCCTCGACGTCGGCACGACCACGGCTGCGATCGCGCGCGCCCTGGTCGAGCGCGACGACCTGGAGGGCGTGACTGTGATCACGAACGGCCTCACGATCGCGCTGGAACTGGAGCGCGCCATCCCGCGCTTCGAGGTCGTCGTCACCGGCGGCACTCTGCGGCCCCTGCAGCACTCCCTGGTCGAACCGCTCGCGGCGGTGCTCCTCGAGCGCCTGCATGCCGACATTGCGTTCATCGGCTGCACCGGCGTGCATCCCACCGGCGGCATCACCAACGTCAACCTGCCGGAGGCCGACCTGAAACGCGTCATGGTCCGGTCGGCCGAGCGCGCCCTCGTCGTCGCCGACGGCAGCAAGCTGGGCCGCACGCACTTGGGGAGGATCGCCGCAGCGGACGAGGTCGCCGGGTTGGTCACCGGCGCGTCCGCCTCCCGTGACTCCGTCGAGGCATTGCGGGAAGCCGGTCTGCCCGTGGTCGTTGCCTGAGGCCTACCCTGGTTCCATGCGTCCCGCGACCGGTGAACAGTACGAGCTCGACTTCGGCGATCTGAGCGCCACCATCGTGCAGGTGGGGGCCGGGATCCGGTCGCTGCGTTTCGCGGAGTCCGACCTGACCGAGCCGTATCCGGCTGAGGAGCAGACGCCCTCGGCGTGCGGGCTCGTGCTGGTGCCGTGGCCCAACCGTGTCGCGAATGGACGCTGGGAGTACGACGGCGAGCCCCGCCAGCTCGACCTGACCGAGCCGGCGAAGGGCAATGCGAGCCACGGGCTGCTGCGTCGCCGCCCCTACGAGCTCGTGGATCGCAGCGACTCGACGGTCACACAGGCGGCGACGATCTTCCCGGAGCCGGGCTATCCCTTCCTGCTCGAGACCGCCGTCACCCACGAGTTGCACACCGAGGGGCTGTCCGTCACCCACACGATCAGCAATGCGGGCGAGACGGCAGCTCCGGTCGCCGTGGGCGCGCATCCCTACCTCCGGATCGCGGATGTCCCTCCCGAGCAGCTCACCGTGACCGTGGCCGCCCGCACCCGTTTCGAGGTGGACGACCGCAGCAACGTCACGGGGGAGGCGCCGGTCGAGGGTACGCCGTTCGATCTGTCCCGTGGCCGTCGCGTCAGCGAGCTGGACCTCGACACGGGCTACGCCGACCTGCCCGACGGGCCGGTGGAGCATTCCCTCAGCGCAGACGACGGTCGGCGCGTGGTGCTGTGGGGGGACGACGCGTTCCGCTACGTGCAGGTGTTCACGCACCGGAAGTTCGCCACCAAGCCTGGCGGGGTGGCCCTCGCGGTCGAGCCGATGACCGCCCCGGCGAACGCCCTCAACTCAGGGCGTGGTCTGCGGTGGCTGGAGCCGGGCGAGACCTGGTCGCTGAGCTGGGGCATCCGGCCGGAAGGATTCGGCGGCGAGGCCTACTTGGCCAGCTGGGGGTAGAGCACGCGAACGTCCTCGTGCAGCCGCGACTTGACGAGCTGTGCGGTGTCGCCCACGACGGCCTCCGCCTCGTCGTTCGCGACGGCGTCCAGCGCCTCCTCGGCGACCTGGCTCGGCGGCACCTTCACGCCCGGAGCACCCGCGGCCATCTCGGTGTCGACGTAGCCGACGTGGACGCCGACGACCTGGATGCCCGCGGGCGCCAGCTCGACGCGCGCCGAGTTGCTCGCGGACCAGAGCGCGGCCTTGGTGGCGCTGTACGAACCGGTGGCGAGCCAGCTGAGAGCGGAGTGCATGTTCACGATGGCGCCGCCGCCGTTGGCCTCCAGCACGGGGGCGAAGGCGCGGGTGACGAGCACCGGTCCCCAGAAGTTGGTGTCGAGTTCGCGGTGGATCTCGTCGAGGTCGCCGGTGACGAGCGACTGGTTGGCCGCGATGCCGGCGTTGTTGACGAGGATGCTCACGTCCGTCGCGATCGCCGCGGCGCGCTGGATGCTGTCCGCGTCGGTCACGTCGAGCTCCAGGGGCACGACACGCGGGTCGCGGCTCGTGACGGTCTCGGGACGGCGTGCCGCCGCGTACACCTTGCTGGCACCGCGCTCGAGGAGCGCAGTGACGAAGGCGGCGCCGAGGCCGCGATTGGCGCCGGTGACGAGGGCGATGCGTCCAGTGATGTCGGTCATGGGAATCCTTCCGAAAAGTAAACCGATCTGTGTATCGGCGTAGGTGCCAATGTACACAGATCGGTTTACTTTCTGCAACCCCGGCTCTATCATCGGAGGATGACCACCGCGACGCCCCGCACGATCCCGACGCCGAAGCCCAAGCCGCGCGACCGCGTCCTGGCCGCCGCGGCGCGGCTTTTCGTTCGGGAGGGCGTGAACGCGGTCGGTGTCGACCGGCTCGCGCACGAGGCCGAGGTCTCGAAGCGCTCGATCTACCAGCACTTCGACGGCAAGGATGCGATCGTCGCGACGATGCTGCAGGAGTACGGCCCGCAGGTCGTCGCCGGCTACTTCGCGAGCGAGCAGGAGGGCACTCCGCGCGAGCGCACCCTCCACGTGTTCGAGGCCCTCCACGAGGCGGCCCGGGTGAGCGACTTCTACGGGTGCCCGTTCGTCAATGTGGCCACGGAGCTGCGCGACCGCGCACATCCCGCCGCCGTCGTCGCCCGTCATTTCAAGGAGGAGCTGACCGCGTACTTCGAGCGCCAGGCCGCCGCCGCGGGCGCGCGCGACCCGCACCTCGTGGGCGTGCAGCTCACGCTGCTCTTCGACGGAGCGTCCGCCAGCGCTGCGATGCGCGGAGGGACCCCCGAGGCCGCGGTTCAGGCGGCGGCGCAGCTGTTCGACGCGGCGACCGCGTCCGTGACCGAGCCAGCTACGGCGCGATCGACAGGAAGATGAACGCCGCGAACAGCACCAGGTGGATGCCGCCCTGCAGGCGTACGGCGCGGCCCTGGACGATGGTGAGGATGCTGACCAGCACGGTCAGCACGAGAAGCACGATCTGACTCGCCCCGAGTCCGAGGTGCAGCGCGCCGGGCAGCCAGATCGACGCCACCGCGATGGCGGGGATGGTGAGGCCGATGCTCGCCATCGCCGAGCCGAGCGCCAGGTTCAAGCTGGTCTGCGTCCGGTTCCGGTTGGCTGCCTTGGCCGCAGCGATCGCCTCCGGGAGCAGCACCAGCAGGGCGATCACGACGCCGACGAACGACTGCGGCAGGCCGATCCCCGTGATCGCGCGCTCGATCGGTGTGGACTCCAGCTTGGCCAGACCCACGACCGCCACCAGCGACAGCAGCAGCAGACCGAGGCTGATCCAGGCCGTACGGCTCGACGGCGCCGCGGCGTGGTCGTCCTCGGTGAGCGGCTGGCCCTTGCTGCCCACCGGAAGGAAGAAGTCGCGGTGCGCGATGGTCTGGGTGAGGACGAACATCCCGTACAGCGCGAGGGAGGCGATCGCCGCGAACACGAGTTGGGGCGTGGAGAACACCGGGCCGGGCGCGGATGTGAAGCTCGGCAGCACCATCGTCAGCGTCGCCAGGGCGGTCACCGTGGCGAGGGCGGCACCGCTGCCCTGTGCGTTGAACGCGGTGGATTCGCGACGGGAGGCGCTGAGCAGCAGCGACAGCCCGACGATGCCGTTCATCGTGATCATGACGGCGGAGAACACGGTGTCGCGAGCCAGCTCGGGGGAGTCCTTGCCTGTTGTCATCAGCGTGACGATGAGGGCGACCTCGATGATGGTCACCGCCACCGCGAGCACGAGCGAGCCGAACGGCTCCCCGACCCGGTGGGCGACCACCTCGGCATGCTGCACGGCGGCAAGCACCGTGCCCGCCAGGACGACGGCGATCACAGCGACCGCGATCGTGTTCAGTTCCACCGCCCAGAAAGCGACCAGGACCACGACCCCGATCGCGGGCACCCCGATCGTCCACCATCGTGCGAGCCAGGAGCCGAGCGCCTTCATGCGTCCATCCTGCCAGGCCGGTCTCGGGCGGTGCAGTGCGCCTGCGGCGCACGATTGGCCGGATCCGCCCGCTCACCGACCGTTCGGCGGGTCCGCCGAGCGCGCCGCGCTTCCCGTGATGGGATGGGCGCATGACCGGGAACTGGACCCTCCGCGTCGCCGGCTCCGCCGGTGTCGCGCTCGCCATCGCCCTCGCCGTCGCCGGGTGCGCCACGCCGAATTCGGCGCCGACGACAGGCAGCGCCTCCGCATCCACGACGCCGACGTCGTCACCGCGCCCGACATCCACGTCGACCGCGACCGCGACGCCTATCGACGGACAATGCGACACCGCGAACCTCGCCGGAACGATCGGCCAGGGCGGTGGCGGCGCCGCCGGGAGTGTCGAGGTCACCATCGTTCTGACGAACAACGGCTCGACCCCATGCTCCCTGCAGGGCTGGCCGGGCGTGTCGTTCGTCGGCGACGGCAACGGCACCCAGCTGGGCAAGCCGGCCGAGTTCGACCGCAGCACGCCGCATCCGACCGTGGTGCTCCAGCCAGGTGGCACCGCGAAGGCGCCGCTCCGGATCACCCAGGCGCTCAACTATCCGGAAGCGGACTGCGGTCCGAAGCCGGCAGATGGGTTCCGCGTCTACCCGCCCGGATCGACCGCGTCCCTCTTCGTCAAGGATGCCAACGTGACGGCGTGCACCTCAGACTCCATCTCCCTGCTACAGGTCGGAGCGCTGGTCGCGGGCTGAGTTCGCGGCGACCGTGGTCGACGCACACTCAGGAGCAGACGCGCGCGATCGGGCCCTGCCACGCCTGGGCGAGGCGGGCGAACGCGTCGTCGACCGCTGCGTCGGCGACGGGAGCATCCGGGGTGGCCCCGGAGACCTGCACGCTGTCGGCGAGGGTGTTGAGCTCTCTCCGGACGGGACTGAGGGCGGTTTCGACCGACGGTGTCGCCAGATCCTGCGTGCGCGCTCCGAACGCCGCGATCGCCGAGCGGATGGAGCGGGGGGCGTCCGCGTCACGGACCCGCAGCGAAAGCTGGGCCTCCAGAGCCGCGTCGAGCGCGTGCCGAGCACTCGCGATCGTGGTGCAGTCGCGGCCGCGCGCCGCCGACGCCTCCGAGAAGAGCGGGAACTCGGTGCGCAGAGAGACGGCGAGAAGCAGGCTCGCGACGATGCATCCGGCGACGAGGGCGGCGCCGAGCGGCAACAGGCGGGTGGCGGTGCGTCGAACGGTCGACTCGTCGAGAGAGGCGCGTGACGCGCGCGATCGTGACGCAGTGGACGCCGACGGCTGCGCCGGCGACGCGTCCTGCTCGAGCTTCACCGGCTCGGGGAGGGAGGAGGCCACGCGCTCACCGTACCGGCGAACGGTGAACAGTTCGTTGCCGAGTTTCGTACGGACGAACGCTGCGCCCGTCGCCGCTACGCTGGGCCCGTGCGCTCTGCTCGACCGGCTCCCGGACCCGCCACGCCGCAGTGGCTCCTCCGTCTCGTCGTGGTGACCGCGCTGGTCGGCGTCGGAGCGGGCGTCGGCGGCGGACTCGTCTACCTGGGGTTGCACGCCCTGCAGCACCTCGCGTTCGGGTACTCGGAGGGCGACTTCTACGAGGGGCTCCTCGACGCGCCGCCCGTCAACCGCGTCGTCGCGCTCGCCGTCGCTGGTGTGATCGGCGGTGTCGGATGGTGGGCGCTCCGCAGGTGGGGCGCACGGGCGCCGGCACATGCCGTGGTCTCGGTCGAGCAGTCGGTGAACGGGCGAAGGATGCCGCCATTCGTCACCCTGGCCAATGCCGCCCTGCAGATCGTCATCGTCGGCCTCGGCGCGTCGATCGGCCGCGAGGTGGCCCCGCGAGAAGTGGGAGCGCTCTGGGCCGGCTGGCTCGCCGAGCGGGCCGGTGTCTCGGCGCGAGAGCGGCGCATCCTGATCGCCTGCGGGGCGGGCGCGGGTCTGGCTGCCGTCTACAACGTCCCCTTCGGCGGGGCGGTCTTCGCCGTCGAGATCCTGCTGGCCGAGATCAGCTTCGCGACCGTGCTGCCGGCGTTCGCGACCTCCGCGATCGCCGCGCTGGTGGCGCGCGTCGTGGTTCCGGCGAACCCGCTGTACGCGCTGCCGGAGCTGCACCTCACGCCGACGGTTGTCGTCTGGTCGGTGCTGGCCGGACCCCTGATCGGCCTGGCCGCGGTCGGCTTCGTGCGCGGGGCCCGCTTCGCGCAGGTCCACCGCCCGAAGTCGTGGGGCATCCTCATCGTCATGCCGCTCACCTTCCTCGCGGTCGGCATCGCCGCCGTGTGGCTGCCGGCCATCCTGGGCAACGGCCGTGCCTTGGGGCAGCTGGCGTTCGCGGCGTCGCTGCCGGTGCTGCTCATCCTGCTCATGACGGTCGTGAAGGCGGCCGCCACGCTCGGAACGATCGGAGCGGGCGCGGCGGGCGGAACGCTGACACCCAGCCTCGCGATCGGCGCCGGGCTCGGGCTGGCCGGGGGAGCGGCGTGGAACCTCCTCTGGCCGGGGGCGGAGCTCCCCGCCTTCGCCCTCATCGGCGCCGCTGCCTTCCTCGCCGTCACCATGCGGGCTCCCCTGACCGCACTGCTGCTCACGATGGAGTTCACCGGCCAGGGCCCCGACCTGCTGGTGCCCGTGATGCTCTGCATCGCCGGCGCCGTAGCGGTGGGCTACCTGCTCGAGCGCAGCCGGGTGACCGGGGTCGCATAGCGCGACGCGCCGTTGTCGCATGCAACTACAGAGGGACTGAGAACAGAGATGACGCCGAGTCGAAGTGGCCGCAGCCCCCGAAGCAGCACGCTCACGACCATCCTTTTCGCCGCCTACCTGGTGCTGCTGGTCGGGCTCGTTCTGTTCAAGTTCCCCTTCAACTACGAGACAGGAGACAGCGGCCGGCACCTCAACCTGATTCCGTTCGCGGGCTCCTACACGGCCGGCGGCGTCGTCGGCTGGAGCGAGGTGATTGAGAACGTGATCGTCTTCGTGCCGTACGGGGTCTACCTGTCCATGCTCACGTCCGGCTGGTCGATCGGCCGCAGGCTCCTCCCGATCCTCATCACGACTGTTGCGTTCGAGACGGTTCAGTACGTCTTCGCTATCGGGCGGTCGGACATCACGGATGTGCTGGCCAACGCCCTGGGCGGCGTCCTCGGCATCGGCATCTACGCGGGCGTCGCGCGGCTTCTCGGCGCCCGCACCAACCGGGTGCTGAACGCCGTCGCGCTCGTCCTCACGATCGTCGTGGTGCTGGCCTGGGCATTCCTCGGCGTGCACAGCATGGGTGCGAGCCCCTCGGGCCATGCGCGAACCCTGACTGCAGCAAATTCCTGATTGATCACAGTCGACCGAATTCCGCGCGTTGGTGCTCGATGGCCGAGTGCGGCAACCGGATGAAAGCGCGACGCCACTATGCGCGTCAGACGGGCTGAGCCTCGCCGCCGGCTGATCAGACGCTTCGGGCGATCGTGTCGCGCCGCACCAGATGGCGAATCACGACGACTCCCACCACGACGCCGAGAATGGCGACGGCGATGATGACGGCCGCGGGCATCCCGAGATCGATCGCGGAGACGATACAGAAGCCGTCGAACAGCGAGATCATCACGAAGCCGACATGACCGATGAACCTCTTGCGCCACCCATCGGATTGACCTCTCAGGGCACGACGTGCCTGTTCGGCGCGGACGATCAGGTAGATGGCCAGAGCGCAGAGAACGCCGAACGCAACGCGCTTCGTTACGGTGAGCCCGGCCCAGTCGACCGCGACGACGACAAGCAGCAGCAGCATCGCCGTCACGGTGCACCAGAAGAACGAGGCGAATCGCCGCGACGACGCGTTACGCGGCACGGTCGCGAGCACGAGCCACCCGAACACGAAGCTGGCGACAGCGAATGCTGCGTGAAGCAGGATCAGCGCTGAATGCGGCATTCGCGTCTCCGTTCTGAGGGAGAAGCTACACCCGCCGACCGCCTCTCCTGCTTGACCACCGTCGAATCCGGGACCATCGTGATCACGAGGGGCGTCCATCCTCGGCCTGGACTCGGGTCAACAAGGACTCCGGAGTCCCGGGAGCGATCGTGTCGAAATCAGTTCTCATCTCCGGTGCCGGGATCGCCGGTGCCGCCCTCGCTTTCTGGCTCTCCCGGTCCGGGTGGAGTGTTTCCATGGTCGAGCGTGCGGAGAACACGCGCTCGAGTGGAAGCCCGGTCGATGTGCGCGGCGAAGCCCTCCCGATCGTCGCGGCGATGGGAGTCGAGGAGCGGCTGCGCGCCGCCGATACCGATGTGACGCGGGCGGTCTTCGTCGATGCGAGCGGGCGCACGCGGGCATCGATGCGCACGCGTCGGGTCGGCGCGAGAGAGATCGAGATCGCCCGAGCGGACTTGGCTTCAACGTTGCTCGATGCGGTGCTGCCATCCGTGCACTTGCTGTCAGGTGACACGGTCACTGCTCTAGCCCAGGACGCCGACGGTGTCGATGTGTCCTTCGAGCGGTCAGCAGATCGCCGGTTTGATCTCGTCGTCGGCGCCGACGGTCTATATTCGACCGTTCGACGGCTGGTGTTCGGGCCGGAGACCGCCTTTGCTCGACCATTCGGCTTGGCGGTCGGAACCATTCGGACCGACATCGACATCGCTGATCCGTCCTCCGTTCTGATCTACAACGAGCCCGGCCGCATGCTCGCCGTGCATCCGGCAGGCGGACACCCCGGCGCGGCGTTCATCTTCCGCACAGATCATCTGGTCGCTCCGGGCGACCGGGCCGCCGCCAAGAAGCTCGTCACGGACGCCTATGCTCACGTCGGATGGCTGGCGCCCACGATGCTGGATCGCTGGCGAGACGCCGGCGATGTCTACCTGGATGCGGTCACACGCATTGCGCTTCCCACCTGGCACCACGGCCGAATCGTGTTGGTCGGCGACGCGGCCAGTTGTCTTTCTCTCCTCGGGGAGGGATCCAGTAATGCCATCATCGCCGCGCGCACCCTTGCCGCTGCGCTCGCGTCCCACGGGGACGACCACGCCGTCGCGTTCAGCGACTACGAGCGTACCCACCGGCGCCGAGTCCGTCGGGCCCAGCGGGGGTCGGTCATCGCGTCGCACTTCCTGGTGCCGGCCACGGGCGTGGGAATCCGGGCACGCAACGCCCTACTTCGATTCGCCCCAAACTGATTCGCGCGGAGTGAGCCGACAGCTGAGGGTGATGGGCGGCAGGGGCATCGTTGTGGTGCCGACGTTCAGGCTCCTGCGGGCTGGCCGATTGCGTCGTATCCGAGTGTCAGCGGCGTGGTCTTGAACCCCTTGATGATCAACCAGATGCCGAGGGACAGTTCGAACACGGCGACGGGCAGCGCGGCGAGAACCGCGATCGGGGACACCGGGGAGTATGCGCCGAAGAAGACCGCGATGTCGGAGGCGAGGAGCAGGGGTGCGCCGATGAAGGCGACGATCGGGAAGATCCGGGGAACGAGGGCGGAGCGGAACAGCAGGTAGCCCAGGAGCAGGTCGCAGGCGACGGGCATCAGGCTTTGCGAGAGCAGGAACGTCCAGGTGTAGTTCGCAAGCAGGCCATGACCCATCGTGGCCAGCATCGCTGGGCTTGTCCCGGGGGCTCCAGCAAGGTCGCTCCGCAGAGTCATGATCGTAAGCAGGCTGACGACGCTGACGAAGATGAGGCAGGTTTCCAAGAGCCGGGCGGCAACCAACCCCAGGGCGGCGGTCTGACTGATCCGTTTGGTCAGCGGGTAAAGCACTACGGCCGTGCTGATGCCGGCCAGGCCGACAATGACTTCGGACAGCACCCCCACCTGCAATGCCGATGTGCTTCCAGCGGTTCCCAGGATGAAGGTGCGGACGTTTTCTTTGATGGGCGCGTACAGCCCCAGTGTCGGGATGGACACGAACGTGAGTACGTACAAGATGCCGACGCTCAGGGAGATTCGCCTCGTCGGGCGCATTCGGCCCCGCGGAATGGGAATCCTGACAGGAGGGGTGATTTCGGTGTTGGCGGCCATGGTGTGCTCCTTAGAAGGTGCATTGGCAACGCTATCCTGTTGTACACGACATGGCAATGTAGACATGTCTCAAATGACAGGAGGATAGCGCAATGGCTCAGTGGGGTTTTCTGACTAATCACATGCATGCCCTGTACTGCGTCGCTCGCCACCCTGGGATCCGGATCCGCGAGATCGCCGAAAGTGTGGGCGTGCAGGAACGTGCGGCACATCGGATAGTCGGAGATTTGGTCGAAAGCGGATACCTGACGCGCCGTCGGGTTGGCAGTCGCAATTTCTATGAGCTGCATCCGAACCAGCCGATCCGCAGGGAGGGCCTGGACGAAGTCGCCGTCGGTGAGATTCTCGACGTGCTCCTCAGGCGGGCGTGAGAGGCAATCACCGTGGGGATTCTCGAGGCGACATGTGCGCCCTGCTCGTGCAGGTCGAACCCAGCACGCTCCAGGCTGACGGCCTCGAATCCCAATGCTTGTGAGGGTGGGCCCGGTGGGGCTCGAACCCACGACCCGCGGATTTGGAATGACAGAAGACCATTGTCATCGCATGGGATCTCGACCAACTGTGGGCAAAGTGTGGGCACGGATCACGAGCCGAGGGGTGGTCTGAGGGCGGGACACCGACCAGATCAGCCCTCCCCATCTCCCCATGCCGCGATGTCGATACCGTGGTTGTCCGGGGATGCCAGGGTCCACCAGTCGGGAGCGTGCGAGCCATCGGCCAGTCGGCCGCCCGCGGCCTCGACGGCGGCGACCCGTTCTTGGGCCTGATCGTTAGGGACTGCCACATCGATGTGCGTCCTGCCGCGGCCGGACAAAGCGATTTCGTCGAACCAAAGTCGCGGTCCGCGCCGCAGCGGATCGACCAGGAGTCCTCCCACCTCCTCGTATCCGAGCGCGGCGATCCAGAAATCGCGAGTGCGCACGCCCTCCGCCTCGGCGACGGCGATCTGGATCGTGTGCAACAGCGACGGATCGGGGGCGATGCCCATCTTGTCGGCAATCGCCGAGACACGCTGCACGAGCTCGACATCGGAGCCGTCGAGACGCCCGTTCACTGTTGCAGCGGTACGGACGACGACCGCCTCAGGCCGCAGATCGATGTCGGGTTCTCGACCCACGTCGACGACCTCGTTGGCGATGCGGCGAACGAACTCCACTCCGATTGCGAACGACCCGGTGGTGAACACGGTCTGTGCGCCTCCATACAAGACATGCCAGCCACTCGTGCCCGGAGCCTCATGGAACTGCTTGGAAGTAATCTGCTCGGCCACTCGCCCCAACCGTTCCGGGACATGTGCCCCGGTCAGCAAACCTAGGCCACCGACCCCGCGAGCTCAACCGTTGCCATCCGAGCCTCCACCACAAAGGAGACCTGGCGCGGGCTCGCGGCGCGCCGCCGAGTCCACGGGTAAAGCGCCGCGGCCTGCCCTCGAGCAGCGCTGCACCTCGCGGCGCATCAAGGAGGATAAGTGGGACCGAGCGTCTTCCCGTCAGTAGTGATACCGAGCCTGCAGAACTATCACGTAGACATCATCGACGAGGTAGACAAGCCGATTCGCTTCGTCGATGCGTCGCGACCACGCCCCGGCCAGCGCATGCTTCAGCGGCTCCGGCTTACCGACGCCCTCGAACGGGTCATCGCGCAGGATGTCCTCGATCAGGAGGTTGATCCGCTTCAGTGTTCGCCGGTCCTGGCCTTGCCAGTAGAGGTAGTCCTCCCAGCCGCCGGCGGTCCAGGCGAGCTTGCGGTCACTCACCGGTCAGGTCGTGCTCGGTGATGTCTCCCGCGCGTGCGCTTTCAATGGCGTCGATGAGGCGTCGTGCGTTCTTAGGGGAGCGCAGGAGGTAGGTGGTCTCAAGGAGCGCGTCGTACTCGTCCTTCGACATCAGCACGGCCGACCCGCGCTTGGATGTGATCTCGACTTCAGTCTGGTCGAGGTTGACGCGTTCGATGAGGCCGAACAGGTCGCTGCGAGCCTCGCTTGCTGTGATGGCCATGATTCCTCCAAGTGGTACAAGATATCGTACCACTTGACGGTGCAAGACCTCCGCCACACGGCCGCGAGCCTGGCAGTCTCGGCCGGAGCCGACGTCAAGGCCGTGCAGCGGATGCTCGGCCACGCCTCCGCAAACCCGAAACCATCGGGTCTGAATCGACCGCCGATGGGCTGGAATCCCAATGAATATAAGGGTGGGCCCGGTGGGGCTCGAACCCACGACCCGCGGATTAAAAGTCCGATGCTCTGCCAACTGAGCTACAGGCCCGTGCGTCCAATCTAGCGTGGATTCACTCGGTCCGGTCGCAGGGGGAGAATAGGGGGATGTCTGACCGCTTCCACAAGCCCGCCCTGTTCACGAGTGGAATGTTCGAGGCCTTCATGGGCGGGGAGGATCCCGCGCAGATCAGCAGGGTCGCCCACGAGACCGCGCGGGCGCTGCTGGCGCGTGTTCGCGACAATCCCGAACCCGCGGTCGTAGATCGGCTGGTCGCGTTCACGGACGAGCACGGGATCGACGCGCTCGCCGAGTTGTGGTCCCGCTCGAACGCGAAGAGCCTGCCGGGTGCCCTGTGGCGCATCTATCTCCTGCGGCTGCTGATCCGGCAGGACGCGGAGGGCACCGCATACCTGTACCAGCGAGGGACCGAGGTTCTCCCGTCCATCGACCCGGTGATCGCGGGAGCCTCGAGTCCCGCCGGACCGGCTGAGATCACCGAGCTGGCCGACCGCATCCTGCGCGGGCTGTTCGAGGGCGATTTCGCCGTGGCGCTCGACCGCGCCGCCGCGTTCTGCCGGGTGGCCGCCGCCGGCGCCGCATCTGTCGCCGACGACCGCGACATCCTCGACCCGGAACGCGCCAGCGAACTGACCACGCGCGCGTTGCGCTTCACGCGCACCGCGGAGGAGCTCACGGCCTGCGCGCGGCTCTGGCGCTCCGATTCGCTCGACTGACGCGCCACCCGGCCTCCGCGAGGTCAACCCCCGACACGGGCATCTGCGTTCTCCCGCTGCGAACGCCACGCCCGGCAGTGAGCGCGAGGCCTCCTGTACACTGGATGTCGCCGGGCCGCAGTAACCCCGGGCTCCAAAACTAGCCGCTCCGAGCGGCCTCGCGCCGAGAGGCGTTCTGCGGCCCGGCACTACTCTGTCAAGAAGGCCTTTTCTGGCAAGAAGATCCTTTCTGGCGAGTGCAGCCTGTCTGGAGCGCCGGACGGACGAGATGAGCGGAGACGACGTGGAGGACGCCCCTGCGGTCGATCTCGACGCGCTCCTTGTGCGCACCGCCACAGGCGATCAGGAGGCGTTCTCGACCTTCTACGACGCTATGGCGCCTCGCGTATTCGGGCTCATCCGCCGCCTCCTCATCGACGCTGCTCAGTCGGAGGAGGTCTCCCAGGAAGTGTTCCTGGAAGCGTGGCAATCCGCTGCGCGATTCGATCCGAATAAGGGTCGAGCGCAGACCTGGATCATGACCATGGCCCACCGACGTGCCGTAGACCGGATCCGCGCATCCCAAGCGTCGCGCGACCGTGACACGGCCGTGGGGATCCGCGACCTGCCGACCGCCTACGATCAGGTGGCCGAGGCGGTCGAGGTCCGCGTGGAGCACGAGAGGGTGGAGGTGGCGATGGCGAAGCTGAGCGAGCCGCAGCGGCGCGCCGTCACCCTCGCCTACTACGGCGGGCTCAGTCAGTCGGAGGTGGCGACCGAACTGGGCATCCCGCTCGGCACAGCCAAGACTCGGCTGCGCGATGCGATGATACGGCTGCGACAGGAACTGGGGGTGACGACATGACCGACGAGAACGACCGCGACGACCGCCTGGGCTACCGCCTGGGCGCCGAAGACGACACGGAGGCGCGCGCCTTCGAAGACGTTGCCGCCGAGCTCGCCCTGGCTGCCGAGCCGGTCGCGCCGCGCCCGGAGTTGAAGGCCGCCCTCTTTGCACAGCTGGCGACCACTCCGCAGCTGCCGGTCCAGGATGCGACAGAGGATGCGACCGAGCCGTCGCCCGCGCCCGCCGCGACACCGCCCGCCGCTTCGTCCATCCCTGCACCGTCTTCCGCAGGACCTGCCGAGCGCGCTGCTCAGCGACGCTGGTTCCAGCGACCGGCTCTGCTGCTCGGCGCCGCGGCCGCCGCCGTGATGCTCTTCATCGGCGGAGCGTTCGTCGGCTCCGCCCTCTCGGGCAACAACGCGTACACGTCGCAGCAGGCATCCGCCCTGGCTGAGATCAATGCGGCATCCGACGTCCAGCACGCGACCGCGGAGGTCGCCGGTGGCGGTACCGCGACTCTCGTCTGGTCGGGGGAGTTGGGCCGTTCAGCGCTCGTCGCCAACGACCTCCCGGAACTGCCCGCAAGCAAGACCTACGAGCTCTGGTACCTGCGCGACGGTCAGGCGATCCCGGCCGGCACGATGCAGCCGGCGGATTCGGGCTCGACCTGGCGCGTCCTCGCCGGCGACATGGCTGCCGGTGACACGGTCGGCGTCACCGTCGAACCCCGCGGTGGCTCGGACAAGCCGACGACCGCTCCGATCGTCGCCATTCCCTCCTGATCCGCAGGTCTATGCGCTGTCTACAGCGCTGACCTCGCCATCACGCAGGGAGCGGATCATGCTCTGCAGGATCCGGAACGCCCCGGCCTGCTCAGCCTCGGTCATGCCGGACAGCATCCTGAGCTCGACGGACCGGACGGCTGCGGTCGCCTTCTCCAGGCTCTGCCGGCCCTGGGGCGTGAGCCGCGCAGGGAGGGCCTTCCCGACCGGTGCCTCCGTCGGCCTGGTCACGGAGCCGTCCCGTTCCAGCGACTGGAGAAGCACATTCATGGTCTGGCGTGTCACGAACGCGCCCCGCGCCAGCTCGGAGTTCGACAGGCCGGGCCGCTGAGCCAGCAGTTCGAGGCAGGAGTAGTGCGTCACACTCATTCCCAGCGGGCGCAGCACCTCCTCCATCGCCGCACGGAGCGCACTCGACGCCTCCTTCAGCAGATAGCCCAGGGATGTCTCCAGGTCGACGCCGGCTCGGTCTTGGCTCATGTCAGTATTCTGACATAGGCTTCGTATGTCAGAAAACTGACATACAACGAAGGAGCACCATGCCCGCCACCGGTCCCGACTTCATCTCACTCCAAGCCCGCGACCTCGTCGCCTCGCAGGCGTTCTACGAGCGCTATCTCGGCCTCGTCCGGTCGCCGGCGGGTCCGCCGCACGCGGTCGTCTTCGAGACCCAGCCGATCGCGTTCGCGCTCCGCGACCTCGTCCCTGGCACGGATCTCGCATCCGTCCCTCAGCCCGGCATCGGTGCTGCGATCTGGCTCCATGCCACCGACGTCCAGGCCATCCACGATGCGCTCGTCGCCGATGGTCACACCATCGTGGCAGCCCCGATCGACGGCCCCTTCGGACGGACGTTCACCTTCGCCGACCCCGACGGCTACCACATCACCCTTCACGACCGCGCCTGATCGGCGCTGTCGCCGAACTCAACCGAAGCGGCCGGAGACGTAGTCCTCGGTGGCCTGCACGGTCGGGTTGGAGAAGATCTGGTTGGTGTCGTTGTACTCGATGAGCTTGCCCGGCTTGCCGGTGCCTGCGATGTTGAAGAAGGCGGTGCGGTCGGAGACGCGCGAGGCCTGCTGCATGTTGTGGGTCACGATCACGATCGTGTAGTCGTTCTTCAGCTCCTCGATGAGGTCCTCGATCGCAAGCGTCGAGATCGGGTCGAGGGCCGAGCACGGCTCGTCCATCAGCAGCACGTCGGGAGAGACGGCGATGGCGCGCGCGATGCACAGACGCTGCTGCTGTCCGCCCGAGAGGCCCGATCCGGGGAGCCCCAGGCGGTCCTTGACCTCGTTCCAGAGGTTGGCGCCCTGCAGCGAGCTCTCGACCAGCTCGTCGGCCTCGCTCTTCGACATCCGCCGGTTGTTCAGCTTCACGCCGGCGAGGACGTTGTCGCGGATGCTCATGGTCGGGAACGGGTTGGGGCGCTGGAACACCATGCCCACCTGGCGGCGCACCAGCACCGGGTCGACGCCCGTGCCGTACAGGTTGTTGCCGTCGATGAGCACCTCGCCCTCGACGTAGGCGCCGGGAATGACCTCGTGCATGCGGTTGAGCGTGCGGAGGAAAGTCGACTTGCCGCAGCCGGACGGGCCGATGAATGCGGTGACGGTACGGGGCTCGATGGTGAGCGACACGCCCTCGACGGCGTGGAACTTGCCGTAGTAGACGTTGAGGTCGTTGACTTCGATGCGCTTGGACATGCCGTGACTCCTTTGAGATTTGGCCTTGCTAGTCGGGTGAGGCCGGTCAGCGGCCGTACTTGGGGGCGAAGGCCTTGGCGATGATGCGCCCGACCAGGTTGAGCAGCATCACGATGATGATGAGGGCGAGTGCGCCCGTCCACGCCCTGTCGATGGAGGCCTGCGCGTGCAGACCGGCGGCTTGCGTGTACTGGGTGTACACGAACACCGGCAGGGCCATCATCCGGTCGTTGAAGAGGTCGTAGTTCATGCTCGTCGTGAAGCCGGCGACGATGAGCAGCGGCGCGGTCTCGCCGATGACGCGGGCGATCGCGAGCATCACGCCCGTCACCAGACCGGCGATGGAGGTCGGCAGCACGACCTTGAGGACGGTGAGCCACTTCGGCACGCCGAGAGCGAGCGACGCCTCGCGCAGCTCGTTCGGGACGATCCGCAGGATCTCCTCGCTGGAACGCACGACGACCGGGATCATCAGCACCGAGAGCGCGATCGAGCCCATGAAGCCGTTGCGGATGCCGGGGCCGAAGAACAGCGCAAACAGTGCGTAGGCGAACAGGCCGGCGACGATCGAGGGGATGCCGGTCATCACGTCGACGAAGAAGGTGATGCCGCGGGCGAGCATCCCGCGCCCGTACTCGACGAGGTAGATGGAGGTGAGCAGGCCGATCGGGACCGAGATGACGGCCGCCATCAGCGTGATCTCCAGCGTCCCCACGATGGCGTGAAGCGCGCCGCCGCCGTCGCCGATCACGTTGCGCATCGACTGCGAGAAGAACGCGATGTCGAACCGCGCCAGACCCTGCGCCACGACGGTCCAGCCCAGCGAGATCAGGGGGAGCAGCGCGATGATGAACGCCGTGGCGACCAGTGAGGTGACCAGCCGGTCCATCGCCTTCCGGGGGCCCTCGACGAGCAGGGACGTCGTGTAGATCGCGACATCGAACAGCACGGTGCCGAAGAAGACCGCCCCGACGATGTTGAAGCCCTTCGTCGCGCCGCTGGCGGCCAGGATGGCGAAGATCGCGCCGAACACCACCCACGAGACGACGAGCATCGCCCACGGGCTCCAGCGAGGCAGCTTGCCCGCGGTGTACGAGTTGACGAGGGGCCGCGGGGCGGTGGCAGTGGCGGTCGTGGTGGCCATCAGTTCGCTCCAGAGAAGGCCTTGCGGCGGTTGACGATGTAGCGGGCGAGCACGTTGATGAGCAGCGTCACCACGAACAGCACGAGGCCGGAGGCGATGAGCGCGTTCACGCCGATGCCGGTGGCCTCGGGGAACTGCAGTGCGATGTTGGCGGCGATGGTGTTCGGGCTCTGGGCTTGCAGCAGCGCGAACTTGACGATCAGCGCCGGCGACAGCACCATCGCGATGGCGAGCGTCTCGCCCAGCGCCCGCCCGAGACCCAGCATGATCGCGGAGACGATCCCGCTCCGCGCGAAGGGAAGGACGGCCATCTTGACCATCTCCCAGCGGGTCGCGCCGAGCGCGAGCGCCGCCTCTTCGTGCAACCGCGGCGTCTGCAGGAAGATCTCGCGGCAGATGGCGGTCATGATCGGGATGACCATGACGGCGAGCACGAGACCGGCGGTGAGGATGGTGCGGCCGGTGCCGGAGACCGGCGGCGCGAAGAGCGGGATCCAGCCCAGGTACTCACCGAGCCAGACGTAGAAGGGCTGCACGAACGAGGCGAGCGTCGCGATGCCCCAGAGGCCGAAGACGACCGACGGGACCGCGGCCAGCAGATCGATGATGTAGCCGAGAACGGCGGCCACACGGCGCGGCGCGTAGTGCGAGATGAAGAGGGCGATTCCGATGGAGAGCGGTGTCGCGATCAGCAGGGCGATGACGGCGGCCCAGATGGTGCCGAAGACGAGTGGCCAGACCCACGACCAGAAGTTGGTGGCGTTGTTGGGCAGCTCGCCGGCGTGGGCGAAGAGTGCCGGGATGCTCTGGATGACGAGGAACAGCGCCACTGCGGCGAGCGTCGCGAGGATCAGGGATCCCGCGACGATGGTGGTGCTGGAGAAGACGCGGTCGCCGAGGCGGACCTTCGCTTTGGGCCTGATGGCTCCTGCGGTTCCGGCGGTCATTGCTTGCTTTCTCTCATCGGGTGCGCCCGGGTGAGGGGCGGCTGAGGTGGGAGCGCCGCTCGGCCCGGGCTGCGGGGCAGCCCAGGCCGAGCGGTTGGTGCATTACTTGATGCTGGCGGTGGCCTTCGAGACCTTGGCAGCGAGGTCGCTCGACAGCGGGGCCGAGCCGGCCTGCTCTGCGGCGGCCTTCTGGGCGTCGCTGGTGATGATGTAGTCGACGTAGCCCTTCACCAGGTCCGCCTTGGCGGCGTCCTTGTACTCCTGGCACGCGATCACGTAGGAGACCAGCACGAGCGGCCAGGCGCCCTTCGAGGTGTCCTTGCGGTCGATCTTGATGGCCAGGTCGTTGGCCTCACGGCCGTCGGCGATGGGGGAGGCGGAGACCACGGCAGCAGCACCGTCGGCGCTGATCTTCTCGTAGTTGTCGCCGACCTTCAGCTGGGCGATGCTCAGCCCGGCCGATCCCGACTCGTCGATGTAGGTGATGGCGTTCTTCGCGTTCTTGGTGGCGTCCGCGACACCCGAGGTGCCCTTGGCTGCGTCACCGACCTGGAACGGGAAGGTCTGGGCAGCCGGAGCGGTCCAGACGTCGGGGGCGTTCGCTGCGAGGTACTCGGTGAAGTTCTGGGTGGTGCCCGAGTCGTCGGAGCGGTGCACGACGGTGATCGGAGCCGACGGGAGCGTGGCGCCCGAGTTCTGGTCCTTGATCTTCGCGTCGTCCCACGTGGTGATCTTGCCCGAGAAGATGCCCGCGATGGTCGCGGCGTCGAGCTTGAGGTCCTTCACGCCGTCCACGTTGTACGCGATGGCGATCGGGGAGATGTAGACGGGGAGGTCGATGCCCTTGCTGCCCGCGGCGCACCCGGCGAACGTGGAGGCGAGCTCCTCGTCCTTGAGCGCGGCGTCGGAGCCGGCGAAGTCGGCAGCGCCGGAGATGAAGCTCTTGCGGCCCGCTCCGGAACCCTGCGGGTCGTAGTTGATGGTGGCCTTCGGGTTGGCCTCCTGGAAGCCGGCGGCCCAGACGGTCTGCGCCGCGCCCTGCGCGGACGAGCCGATGCCGTTCAGCGTGCCGGTCAGGTTCGAGGCTTTGGCCGTCGTGGTGGACGGCGTGCTGCCTTCGTTCGCCGCACATGCGGTGAGAGAGATGGCGGCGGCGGCAAGCAGAGCCACGGGAGCGCCGATGCGCTTGAGTTTCACAGTTGTCCCTTCGGGGATCAGTAACAACAGGACGGGGTCGGTGCGACCCGCGTGAGACGCTATTCCCGGTGTCTGTCCAGAGTCCCCCGCAGCGGTAAACGGAAGGTTAACGCGGGGTGTTCTCTTGGTCCTGTTGCCCTGTGAATCCGCGGCGAAGGCCGCCCGCCGTCACTCTTCGACGGGCGCGTACGTCTCGATGGACACGATGCCGGAGGCGGGATTCGTCGCCGAGAGGTGCACCACCGAGAAGCCGCCGGTGTCGAGGTCGGCCGCGTCATTCAGGTAGCCGCCGGGCATTGTGCCGGTTGCGAGGGCGATCTCGCGCATGATCTCGGGGAGCACCGGCCCGTGGCTGCACAGCACCGCGGTCTTGCGTGAGCGGATGCGCTTGCCGACCACCCGGCGCACTTCGGGCTGGCCTTCCTCGTACGCCTCCTGGCTGATGCCGTGATCACGGTGCGGCTTGATGCCGCTGGCAGCGACGAGAGGCGCCACGGTGGTGACGCAGCGCACAGCGTCGCTGGTGACGATCCGTTTCGGCCGCCAGGCCTGCAGAGTCGCGACGTCGCCCGCCGCCTGCCTGACGCCGCGCTCGGTGAGGGGCCGGGAGGCGTCGGAGCCCTCCCAGTGGTCGCGCGGGGCCGCTTTGCCGTGCCGCAGCGCGATCAGAGCGAATGTGGAGGTGATGCCCTGACGGACGAGGGCGTCGAACGCATCCAGGATCTCGACATCGCGCTCGTAGGTGAGGTAGCCCCTGGCCTTCTTGATGGTGACCCATTCGATGGCCGCGATTTCGCCGTTCGGGACGAAGGTCGACTGTGCAATGGCCTTGTCACCGACTTCTGCTGCCCAGAAGTGCACGATCTTCTCGCGCCCGCTGCTCAGCGGGTACGTGGAGACGCCGAGCGGCACCCCGAGCCCGATCCGCAGGCCGGTCTCTTCGAGGATCTCGCGGACGGCGGTCTGCGGCAGCGTCTCGCCGGGGTCGACCTTGCCTTTGGGGATGGTCACGTCGCCGTACTTCGTGCGGTGCACGACGAGCACCACGATGCGGTCGTCCACGACGCGCCAGCAGAGGGCGCCCGCGGCGTAGATGGCCGGGCTCACCGCCTCGTTCCCGTACGGGTGCTGCGCGGACGGTGGCTGTACTGCTGGATGAGCTTGTTCTGCAGGTCGACCAGCGGCTTGCCCTTGTCGTCGAGGTGGTGCCTGGTCCAGACGCCGTGCTGGTCGAGCCTCCACGTCGCGGTGCGCTCGTCGAAGGCCAGGTCGAAGAGGTCTTCCAGTTCGCGCAGGTGCGCCGGGTCGGACAACCGCACCAGTGCCTCGACGCGGCGGTCGAGGTTGCGGTGCATCATGTCCGCGCTGCCGATGTAGACCTGGGGGTCGCCGCCGTTGACGAATGCGAAGACGCGCGAGTGCTCCAGGTAGCGGCCGAGGACGGAACGCACTCGGATGTTCTCGGAGAGGCCCTCGCGTCCGGGGACCACGCCGCAGATCCCGCGCACCCACAGGTCGACCGGGACGCCCGCCTGGCTGGCGCGGTAGAGCGCATCGATGATGGCCTCGTCGACGATGGAGTTGAGCTTGATGCGGATGCCGGACGGCCGACCGGCCTCCGCATTGGCCCGTTCGGCGTCGATGCGCTTGAGCAGCCCCTTGCGCAGGTGCAGTGGCGCGACGAGCAGCCGCTTGAACTTCTTCTCGATCGCGTAGCCCGACAGCTCGTTGAAGAGGCGTGTCAGGTCTTTGCCCACCTGGTCGTCGTCGGTGAACAGTCCGAGGTCTTCGTAGATGCGGGAGGTCTTGGGGTTGTAGTTGCCCGTGCCGATGTGGCTGTAGCTCTTGAGCACGCCCTTCTCTTCGCGGATGACCAGCGCGAGCTTGCAGTGGGTCTTCAGCCCGACCAACCCGTAGACGACGTGCACGCCGGCCTTCTCGAGCTTGCGCGCCCAGGAGATGTTGTTCTGCTCGTCGAAGCGCGCCTTGATCTCGACCAGTGCGAGGACCTGCTTGCCCGCCTCGGCCGCGTCGATGAGCGCTTCGACGATCGGGCTGTCGCCGGAGGTGCGGTACAGCGTCTGCTTGATGGCGAGCACGTGCGGGTCGGCGGCCGCCTGCTCGAGGAACGCCTGGACGCTCGTCGCGAAGGACTCGTAGGGGTGGTGGACGAGAACGTCTTGCCGGGCGATGGCCGCGAAGATGTCCGGCTTCGCGTTCGGCTCGCTCGGCATCAGCTGGGCGGGAGTCGTCGGCACGTGGTTGGGGTAGTGCAGGTCGGGTCGGTCGATCTTGGCCAGATCGAACAGACCGCCGAGGTCGAGCGGCGCGGGGAGGCGGTAGACCTCCTGCTCGGTCACGTCGAGTTCGCGCACGAGCAGCCCGAGGGTGACCGGGTCCATGTCGTCCGTGACCTCGAGACGGATGGGCGGCCCGAACCGGCGGCGCAGCAGTTCGCGCTCGAGAGCCTGGATCAGGTTCTCGGTCTCGTCTTCGTCGATCTCGACGTCTTCGTTGCGGGTGATGCGGAAGACGTGGTGCTCGAGGATCTCCATGCCGGGGAAGAGGTCGCCGAGGTGATTGGCGATGAGGTCTTCGAGCATGATGAACCGGACCTGCCCGAGGCCCTCGCGCTGGTCGATGCGCACGAACCGGGGGAGCATCTGCGGCACCTTCAGGCGCGCGAACTGTTCCTTGCCCGTGCGCGAGTTGCGCACGCGCACCGAGAGATTGAGCGAGAGCCCGGAGATGTAGGGGAAGGGGTGGGCCGGGTCGACCGCAAGGGGCATCAGCACGGGGAAGATCTGCTGGGAGAACACCTCGCGCATCTGCGCCCGGTCGGCCTCATCCAGTTCGCCCCACCGGGCCACCGTGATGCCGGCTTCGCTGAGCTCCGGCTGCACGAGGTCGTGGTAGGCGCGGGCGTGCCGCAGCTGCAATTCGTGCGCCATCTCCGAGATGTCGGCCAGCACCTCCTGCGGCGCGCGCCCCACATTGGTGGGCACGGCAAGGCCGGTCGCGATGCGGCGCTTGAGACCGGCGACGCGCACCATGAAGAACTCGTCGAGGTTGCTGGCGAAGATGGCGAGGAAGTTCGCGCGCTCCAGCACCGGAAGCAGCGGGTCCTCCGCCAGCTCGAGCACCCGCTGGTTGAACGCGAGCCAGCTCAGCTCGCGATCGAGGTAGCGGTTCTCAGGGAGGGTCGGGTCGGGCTCGTAGATGAAGGGGGCGAAGTCGTCGTCGAAGTCGCTGCCCAGGCTCCCGCCCAGCCCTGTGTCGAAAAGGCCGTTCTCCAGAGTCGTGCGCTCGTCCATTGCTCCATCATGTCACCGCGGGCAAGCGCCCGGGACGGTGGCATGTAAACGGTGGATAAACGCTGGCCTGTGGAGAAACGGCCGCGCTGGACCGCTCCGATCAGGAACGGACGCTGGTCGGGAGGCGGTCGTTGTCGTCTTCGTAGACGTTGAAGCGGTAGCCCACGTTCCGCACCGTGCCGATCAGCGACTCCAGGTCGCCGAGCTTCGCCCGCAGGCGGCGGACGTGGACGTCGACCGTGCGCGTTCCGCCGAAGTAGTCGTACCCCCACACCTCGCTCAGCAACTGCTCCCGGGTGAACACCCGCGACGGGTGCGTAGCGAAGAACCGGAGCAGCTCGAACTCCTTGAACGTCAGGTCGAGTTGGCGCCCGTGCGCCTTCGCCGAGTAGCTGGCCTCGTCGATGGTGACGCCGGAGGCCTGGATCTTCGACTGGGCGTGCTCCTGCGTCTGCCGGCCGATCGCGAGGCGGATGCGCGCATCCACCTCGGCAGGACCGGCGGAATCGAGCACGACGTCGCTGACGCCCCAGTCGGCGCTCACGGCGGTCAGGCCGCCCTCGGTCAGCACCAGGAGCAGCGGGACGGTCACGCCGGTGGTGGTGAGGATCTTGCAGAGCGACTTCGCGGCGGCCAGGTCGCGCCGCGCATCCACGAAGATGAGGTCGCAGCTCGGCGCGTTGACGAGGGATGCCGGCTCGGCCGGGATCTGGCGCACACGGTGGCTCAGGAGGGCGAGGGCGGGCAGCACCTCAGCCCCGGGGCCGACCGAATCGGCCGCGGAAGAACTGATCGCCCCGGTGGTGCTGGACGCGGACGGACCCGACGCAGACGTGAGGATCAGAAGTTGCGCCACCCATTCCTCCTCATCCGTCTGTGCCGCAATGCTACCGGAAACGCGCGCGCTCCCTTCCCGGACAGTCGCGGTCGGGCCGCTCCAGGGCACAATGGGAGGGTGACCGACGAGACACCGGAGAACCAGGTACCGCACGCGCTCGGCCCCGCCGCGGCCGCGGGTCCCGTTGAGCCCGCACTGCCGCGGTGGGCGACCGCCCTGAGCGTCGGTTCGATCTGGGTCGTCGCGCTCGTGCTCGGCATCCTGATCGGTGTGCTCTCGCGCCCGACGGGCTATGCCTCGTGGCTGTCGCTGGCGCTCGCAGTCTGCGCGCTGCTCGGGTTCGTCGCTCAGCTGGCGACCCAGCAGAAGGACGGTTTCGTCAGTCGGCTGGCCGCGACGCTGACCGGCAGTTTCGTCATTCTGGGTGCGATCGGAGGCATCCTCGCCCTCGTCTCGGGCGTTGCCTGACGCGCTCCGCCCGATTGTCGGTGGCTGCTGGTTAGACTGGCTGCATGCTGGTCGCTCTCGAACTCTTCTTCATCGGCCTTCTGGGCCTGGCAACGCTCGCCATCCTCGGCGTCTCCGGACTGGTCGTCTACAACCTGTTCCGCGGTCAGCGCTGAACGCCCGAGCGTCTGAACCCGGATCATGATCGAGATCCCCACCGACCTTCCGGCCGAGCTGGTCCCCCTCTCCTGGCTGATCGGCATCTGGGAGGGCACCGGCGTGGTCGACTACGCCATCGGCGAGGAGCACACCCAGCTGGAGTTCGGCCAGCGGATCAGCTTCAGCCATGACGGGCTGGGCTACCTGAACTATTCGGCGACCTCGTGGGTGCTCGACGAGGAGCACACGCCGCTCGCTGCGGAGACCGGCTACTGGCGACTGCACCGCAAGCTCATCGAGGGAGACGCGGGTCCGGCGATGCTTCCCGGCGCAGGCACCCGCCCTTTCAACACAGCGCAGTCGGTCGAAGCGCTGCGGGCCTCGAACGGCGCCTTCGAGATCGACGTGTCGATCATCCATCCGGACGGCGTGAGCGAGTTGTACATCGGACAAGTCGCCGGCCCGCGGATCGACCTCGCGACCGACGCCGTGCTGCGCACCGCCGGTGCGAAGGAGTACACCGCGGCGACCCGCCTCTACGGTCTGGTGGAGAACCACCTCCTGTGGGCGTGGGACATCGCCGCCCTCGGGCAGGAGCTGCGGACGCACTCCTCGGCCCGACTCGCCAAGGTCGAGTGAAGGCCGTCTGATGGTTGCGCGTTCGCCGTTCCTCGACCTGCCTGGCGCGGTCGACCTCTCCGACGCCGGGGTGCCGTCGCACTACGGCAAGCCGCTGGCCGAGCAGCGCGCCCTGGCCGAGGCCGGTGCGATCGTCGACCTCTCCGACCGGGCCGTGCTGACGATCCAGGGTCCCGACCGCCTGAGCTGGTTGAACTCGCTGACCAGCCAGTCGCTGGCAGGTCTGCGGCCGGGGGAGTCGTCCGAGACCCTGCTGCTGGATGTGACGGGCCGCGTCGAGCATGCGGTTCGCCTGGTCGATGACGGCGAGACGCTCTGGATGCTGGTGGACCGTCCCGAGGCCGCTGGGCTGCTCGCGTGGCTCGATTCGATGCGCTTCATGCTGCGCGTCGAACTCGCCGACCGCAGCAGCGACCTCGCGACCATCGGGACGCTCGGAGATCCGCCTCTGCCGATCGCCGCGCCGAACGACGTCCCGCTGATCTGGCACGATCCGTGGCACGCGGTGACACCGGGTGGTCACCAATACGCCCAGGGCGAGCATCCCGGCGCCGCATGGTCGTGGAGCGAGCGGCTCGTCCCGCGGGATGCCCTGCCCTCGCTGGTGACGCGCGTCCGGGCGGGCGAGCTGCCGGTCGCCGGAACGCTGGCGGCGGACGCGCTGCGGATCGCCGCCTGGCGCCCCCGCTTCTCGACGGAGGTGGACGAGCGGACCATCCCGCACGAGCTGGACTGGCTGCGGACGGCCGTGCACCTGAGCAAGGGGTGCTACCGCGGCCAGGAGACGGTCGCTAAGGTCCACAACCTCGGGCACCCGCCGCGCCGACTGGTGATGCTGCACCTCGACGGCTCTGAGGGCGTGCACCCGGAGCGCGGCGCCGCCGTGTCGCTGGACGGCAACGAGGTCGGGGCGGTCACCTCGGTCGCACTGCACTACGAGTTGGGTCCGATCGCCCTCGCGGTGGTCAAGCGCTCGACGAGCCCCGACGCGACGTTGACGGTGGATGCGGACGGCACCGCCGTCGCCGCCGCGCAGGAGATCGTGGTGCCGCCGGAGGCAGGTGCCGAAGCGCACGTGCCGCGGTTGCCCCGCCTCGGCGCCGTCACCCGCACCCCTCGGCAGTAGCGCTTCCGCCGCTCAGTCGGCCGGCGCGACAGCCTCCCACGCCACCGTCAGCTCGCCGAGCCGCCACCGCGCGCGGCCGCCGGTGACGGGCCAGCCCGCGTCGCGCATCCCCTGCGCCACGGCGATCCATCGCTGGCTCGGCCCGTATGCGGCGAGCGGCGAGTGGATGCGCCACCCCCGGTCGAGTTCGGAGAGGAACGCGTACACACGCTCGCCGGGCACGTTGCGGTGGATCAGCGCCTTCGGCAACCGTTCGGCGACGACGGATGGCGCGTCGAGGCCGCGGAGCCGGAGCGACACGGTGAGCGACCGGGGCCCTGCGGCATCCAGCGCGACCCAACTGGCGATGCGGCCGATCTCGTCGCAGGTCCCCTCGACCAGCAGGCCGTTCGGCTGCAGGCGGGAGCGCATCCGCTCCCAGGCCGCGGCGACATCCGCCTCGCGGTACTGCCGCAGCACGTTGAAGGCTCGGATGACCGCGGCCCGGCGTCCGTTCGGGAGCGGGACCTCGAAGCCGCCCAGGTCGAAGCGGATGCGCGCCGCCGGATCGAAGGTGGTGGCGCCGGCCCGCACCCTCGCCAGCTGCTCGTTTGCGGTCCGCACCCGGCCGGGCTCGATCTCCAGACCCACGACCTCCACCTCGGGCCGGGACCGCGCCAGCCGCTGGTGGAGCTCGAGGGCGGTCACGCCGCTGGCGCCGTAGCCGAGATCGACGACCACCGGATCGGCGGCGCGACGCAACTCCGGAAGGGCCGCGATCCACCGGTCGACGCGGCGCAGCCGGTTGGTGTTCGTCGTGCCACGGGTCACCGTGCCGACCGCGCCGGAAGCCATAGGTCCAGTCTGCCAGCGCCGCGACGGTGCATCGTCACGCGATAGATTGGGGGCATGGCCGCTCCCTACACCCTGATCCTCCTGCGCCACGGCAGCAGTGAGTGGAACGAGAAGAACCTGTTCACCGGCTGGGTCGACGTCCGTCTCAGCGAGACCGGCGTCGCCGAGGCCAAGCGGGCCGGCGAACTGCTGCGCGACTCCGGGCTGCAGCCCGACGTGCTGCACACCTCGGTGCTCACCCGCGCCATCCAGACGGCGAACTACGCGCTCGACGTCGCCGACCGGCTGTGGGTCCCGGTGAAGCGCTCGTGGCGGCTCAACGAGCGCCACTACGGCGCGCTGCAGGGTCTCGACAAGGCCGAGACGCTCGAGAAGTACGGGCCCGAGCAGTTCCAGCTGTGGCGCCGGTCGTTCGACGTTCCGCCGCCGCCCCTGCCCGACGACAGCGAGTTCTCGCAGGTCGGCGACCCGCGCTACGCCGGTCTCGGCGACGACCTCCCGCGCACCGAGTGCCTGAAGGACGTCATCGCCCGGATGCTGCCCTACTGGGAGTCGGACATCACGCGCGACCTCGCCGCCGGGAAGACGGTGCTCGTCACCGCTCACGGCAACTCGCTGCGCGCGCTGGTGAAGCACCTCGACGGCATCTCCGACGAGGACATCGCCGGGCTCAACATCCCGACCGGCATCCCGCTCGTGTACAAGCTCGACGAGGACTTCGCCCCGCTCGAGCCGTCGTACTACCTCGACCCGGAGGCGGCCGCCGCCGGTGCCGCCGCCGTCGCCGCGCAGGGCAAGAAGTAGCCACGACCAGCACGTTCGTCGTCGTCGCGTTCCTCCCGGGGCGCGGCGACGACGCGTCTCCGGAGGAGTTCCCGGCCGCTGACTGGCCGCTGCACGTCACCGTGGTTCCGCCGTTCGAGACCGAGTTGGCGCCTGAGGCGGTGGCCGCACTCATCCCGCGCGTGCCACCCATCCCGGTGACCGGCGGCCCGCACGAGCGCTTCGGCGCGCACCGCACCGTGCCCGTGACCGTGCTGCACGACTCCGTTGCGCTCAAGGCGCTGCACACGGCCGTGGTGGATGCGCTGGAGGCGTCGGGCGCGACGATCCGCGACCAGCGCCACATCCGCGACGGCTACCGCCCGCACGCCACCGACCAGCGCACCGGCCGCCTGCACCCCGGTGAGCACGCCCTCCTGACGCACGTCTCCGTCGTCGCCCGAGCCCCCCACTCCTTCCGCCGCGTCGCCGCCAGCGTCCCCCTTCGCCCCTAGCCGCCCGCCTACTCCCATAATCGCTTCCTCAATTAATCCGCCAAATCTTGCTCGGAAGGCGGATTAAGTGAGGAAGCGATGGTTGGGAACGAAGGGGGGCGGGGTTAGGAGGCGAGCTCGGGAGCCCAGTCGCCGGTCGCCAGGTACTGCACCTTCTTGGCGATGGAGACGGCGTGGTCCGCGAAGCGCTCGTGGTAGCGGGAGGCGAGGGTCGCGTCCACTGTGTCGACGGCCTGGCCCTTCCAGGTCTCGCCGAGCACCTTGTCGAAGACGCTGATGTGCAGCTCGTCGATGTCGTCGTCGTCGTTGCGGATCTCGTCCGCGAGGCGGATGTCCTGGGTGCGCAGCAGCTCCGCCAGCTTCTCGGCGATCTGCACGTCGAGGCGGCCCATCTCGGAGAACGTCGAGCGCAGGCTCTTCGGCACCACCTTGTCCGGGAAACGATAGCGGGCCAGCTGCGCGATGTGCTCGGCCATGTCGCCCATCCGCTCGAGCGAGGCACTGATGCGGAGGGCGCTCACCACGATGCGGAGGTCACGCGCCACCGGCTGCTGCCGGGCAAGGATCTGGATCGACAGCTCGTCGAGCAGCACGGTCAGCTCGTCGATGCGGTGGTCGTTCGCGATCACGTCCTCGGCGAGGCTCACGTCGGATTCGTTGAACGCCTGCGTCGCGTTCTTGATCGAACGGACGACCAGCTCGGCGATCTCGACGAGGCGGTCCTGAACCTCCGCCAGCTCCTGCTGGAAGACTTCGCGCATGGGTGGGTCCTTTCCTCGCGTGCGCGGGCACGCGGAATGCCGGCCCTTTGACCGGCGTAAGAATGTTCGCCGCGACAGGTTAACAAACGGTGCCTCCCGGCTGAACACTCTCTAACGTACCCGCGAAAAGACGCGGGCGGTGGAGGCACCCGTCGATGCGCGTGTATCGGAATCACCTACGCTGGGGGCCATGGAGTCCACCTGGTTGGTGCTGCTGTCGCTGGGCCTGGGGCTCGCCGTCGGCGCCGGTTTCGTGTGGATCCTGCACATCGCGGAACGCCGCGGGCACAACGCGGCCCAGGTCGCTAATCCGGCGGTGCCGGATGGCGTCGACCAGGTGCTCGACGCCATGGAGTCGGCCGGGGTCGTGCTCGATCCGTCCAACAACGTGATCAAGGCGTCGCCCGGCGCCCATTCGATCGGTCTGGTGTGGAACGGCGCACTCGTGCATCCGCATCTCATCGACATGGTGGACCGCGTCCGGAGGACCGGTGAGTCGACCACCGAGGAGTGCGAGCTGTCGCGCGGCCCGTTCGGCGATGCGAACATCCACCTCAGCGTGCGCGTGGCTCGCCTGGGGTCGCGCTACGTGCTGCTGCTGGCGGAGGACCGCACCGAGTCGTTTCGGCTGGATGCCGTACGCCGTGACTTCGTCGCCAACATCAGCCATGAGCTGAAGACGCCGATCGGCGCGGTCGGCCTGCTGGCCGAGGCCCTCGACGACGCGTCCGACGACCCGGCCCAGGTGCGGCGCTTCGCGCTGCGGCTCTCGGAGGAGGCACAGCGGCTCGCGCGCATCACGCAGGACATCATCGAGCTGAGCCGGCTGCAGGCGACGGATGCGCTGGGCACGGCCACCGAGCTGTCGGCGCACAAGGTGGTCAAGGCCGCGATCGACCAGAACCGGGTGGCCGCGGAGACCCGCAACATCGAGCTCGCGATGCGCGGCGACAAGCAGGCCCAGGTCCTCGGCAACGAGAGTCTGCTGGTCACGGCCGTGCACAACCTCATCTCGAACGCCATCCAGTACTCGCCCGACGGCTCCCGCATCGGCATCGGCGTCCGCAACTCGGGCGGCGTCGTCGAGATCGCTGTGACCGACCAGGGCGAGGGCATCCCGGAGGAGGACCTGGATCGGGTCTTCGAGCGCTTCTTCCGGGTGGATCAGGCCCGCTCCCGCAACACCGGCGGCACGGGCCTCGGCCTCGCCATCGTCAAGCACGCCGTCCAGAACCACGGCGGCGAGGTTCGGGTCTGGTCGCAGCCGGGACGCGGTTCCACCTTCACCATCCGACTCCCCGAAGCCTCCACCGCCAGACCCCCGATAGGAGACACCCCGTGACATCCATCCTGCTCGTCGAGGATGAGGGCGCGCTCAGCGAGCCGCTCGCCTACCTGCTCAAGCGCGAAGGCTATGAGGTGGAGGTCGCCGAGGACGGACCCAGCGCGCTGGCGGCCTTCGACCGCGACGGCGCCGACCTCATCCTTCTCGACCTGATGCTGCCGGGCATCCCGGGCACCGAGGTCTGCCGCGAGATCCGCACGCGCTCGAGCGTCCCGATCATCATGCTGACCGCCAAGGATTCCGAGGTGGACATCGTGGTCGGGCTGGAGCTCGGCGCCGACGACTACGTCACCAAGCCGTACTCGTCGCGCGAACTGCTCGCGCGCATCCGCGCCGTGATGCGTCGGCGCGTCGAGGAGGAGGAGCAGCAGGATGACGGCGTGCTGGAGGCGGGCACGGTGCGGATGGACGTGGACCGCCACACGGTGGCCGTGAGCGGCTCCGAGATCTCCATGCCGCTGAAGGAATTCGAGCTGCTCGAGCTGTTGCTGCGCAACGCCGGGCGCGTGCTGACCCGCGGCCAGCTGATCGACCGGGTGTGGGGGAGCGACTACTTCGGCGACACCAAGACGCTGGACGTGCACATCAAGCGCATCCGCTCGCGCATCGAGGAGAGCCCCTCGGAGCCGCGGATGCTGGTCACCGTGCGTGGGCTAGGGTACCGCTTCAACGCCTGAACACAGCAGGAACGACGAAGCCGCCCGGTGCGATGCGCCGGGCGGCTTCGTGCTGCTGGGGGCGACCGCTACGGGGCGGCCGGGAGGATGGTCGGCGGGACGAGGCTCGAGTACTCGGGCAGCTGGCCGTCGAGGACGGGGACCTTCAGGTTCACGCCGGTCTGGTCGCCGTAGTGGAAGAACACCGAGTAGAGCCCGCCGGGCTTGGTGGTGAACTCCGGGATGAGGACATTGCTGGAGCCGCCGTTCTCCGGGTCCTGGCCGAGCTGCTTGACCTGGCCCGGCTGCACGGTGACGTGCGCGGCCGACGAGCTGCTGTCGCCGGCGCTGATGGCGACGCGCTGGCTCTTGTCGCCCGTATTGACGAGCGTGACGACGAGGTTGCCCACTGTGCCGTCTTTCGCATCCGTGACGATGATGGCATTGCGGACGTCGACGGAGCCGACCGTTCCGCTCACGCCGTCGCTCGCGTCGTAGTGCTTGGTGGTGGCCTGCGGAGCGACGAAACCGCATCCCGCGGTACCGAACGCGACGGCCAGGGCGAGGGCGACGGACGTCGCGACTCGAGCTTTCACGGATGACCCTCCCGGTGGAATTTTCAGTGCAACTCTATCCCATCACGAGAGGCGTCCCTGGGCCTCGGGAGGCGCGAGGGCGAACCTTAGCACGTGCCTCATGTGGTATCCTATTCATTGCTGAAGGGACAACAAATCTATGCTTTTCGAGGTTGGCGAGACCGTCGTCTATCCGCACCACGGTGCCGCAACGATCACCGAAGTCAAGAAGAGAATCATCAAGGGTGAAGAGAAGCTGTACCTCAAGCTCAATGTGACTCAGGGCGACCTCACCATCGAGGTCCCCGCCGAGAATGTCGACCTGGTCGGCGTTCGTGATGTCATCGGCAAGGAGGGCCTCGACCGCGTGTTCGAGGTGCTGCGCGCTCCCTTCACCGAGGAGCCCACCAACTGGTCCCGCCGTTACAAGGCCAACCTTGAGAAGCTCGCCTCCGGCGACGTCATCAAGGTGTCCGAGGTCGTCCGCGACCTGTGGCGTCGCGACCAGGATCGCGGCCTCTCCGCCGGTGAGAAGCGCATGCTCGCCAAGGCGCGGCAGATCCTGATCTCCGAGCTGGCTCTGGCTGAGAAGACCGACGACGAGAAGGCCTCCAGCCTGCTCGACGAGGTGCTGGCCTCCTAGGCCGATTCCGACGAATTCGAAGCCCCGCTGCACGCACCGTGCGGCGGGGCTTCGTCGTTGCCGCCAGGCGAGTGCGGTCTCTCGTCGCGACTGCGGCCCCGCGAGCAGCCGCAGTCGTGACGGCGTACCGCACTCACTGCGGCGGGGCCGGTACGGTGGTGGGGTGGACAGCATCACCGGGCCGCGGGTCGCGGTCGTCATCGTCGCCGCAGGCTCCGGGATGCGGTTGGGGGCGGGTCGCCCGAAGGCGTTCGTCACCCTCCAGGGCCGCACGCTGCTGGAGCATTCCCTGCATGCCGTCCGCGGCATGCGGCACGCGGCCGACCCGATCGTCGTAGCGCCGGCCGAGTTGCTGGCGGATGCCGCCGAACTCGCGGAGCGTGTGTCGCGACGCCCCGTCACCGTGGTGGCCGGGGGAGACTCCCGCCAGCGATCGGTCGCCGAGGGGCTCGCGGTCGTCGACCCGCACGTCGACGTCGTCCTGGTGCACGACGCCGCCCGGGCGCTGACGCCCGCATCCCTCTTCGACGCCGTGGTGGATGCGGTGCTCGAGCGCGGCTACGGCGTGGTCCCCGGGCTTCCGGTCAGCGACACGGTCAAGCGCGTCGGGGACGACAGCGCTGTGCACGAGACCGTCGATCGTTCCGCGCTTGCTGCGGTGCAGACACCGCAGGGCTTCCCTCGCGAGCAGCTGCTGACGGCTTACGCGCTGGCGGAGAGCGACGAGACCGACGACGCCGGGCTGGTCGCGGCCGCCGGCTTCCGAGTGGATGTGGTGCCCGGCGACGCGCACGCCTTCAAGGTGACGACGCCATGGGACCTGCGGCGGGCCGAGGAGTTGCTCGCCGGTACCGCCGTGCCGCGCATCGGGACGGGGAGCGACACTCACGCCTTCGACCCGGCCGCCGAGCTGTGGCTGGCCGGGCTGCATTGGCCAGGAGAGCCGGGCCTGGCCGGACACAGCGACGGGGATGCGGTCGCGCACGCCATCGTGGATGCGCTGCTCTCGGCGGCGGGGCTCGGCGACATCGGCGGGGTGTTCGGGACGGGCGACCCCCGGTTCTCGGGCGCGCACGGCGATGTCTTCCTGGTGGAGGCGCGGCGGCGCGTGGAGGAGGCCGGTTTCCGCATCGGGAACGTCGCGGTGCAGGTCATCGGCAACCGCCCGAAGCTGTCTCCGCGGCGTGCGGAGGCGGAGAAGCGCCTGTCGGCGATCCTCGGCGCGCCGGTCTCGGTCGGGGCCACGACCACCGACGGCCTGGGCTTCACCGGTCGTGGCGAGGGCGTCACGGCCCAGGCGACCGTGCTGCTCCTGTCCTGAGGTGGCATGGCCGATGTCGGCCGCTGGGCCTACTGTGTCCCCTGGAACGCCGCGGTGAGCGGCGCAGGAAGGACGGGCCATGGCATCCACAGATGCGGAGACGGTTGCACGCCGCTACATCCAGGCGGTGGGCGCCCGCGACGAGGACCCGCTGGACGACCTGCTCGACGTCGCCCTGGTGGCCGAGTTCGCGGGGTCGACTCTCGACAAGGACGGATGGCTGGCGGCGTTGCACCGGCTGATGCCCGCCCTGGTCCGGAACGAGATCCGGGAGGTGTTCAGCGCGGGCGATCGGGCGTGCGTCGTCTACGACTTCGTCACCGACACCGCCGCAGGAGCGGTCCGCTGCGTCGAGCTGCTGACCGTCCGGGACGGCCGGATCGCGCACATCGAGCTGCTGCTGGACCGGGTCGCGTTCGCGCCGGTGAATGAGGAGCTCGCTGAGCGCGCCTCCTCCTAGCCGTCGGTCCCTCTAGGCTGGTGGGCGTGACTCTGCGACTCTTCGATACGAAGGCGGGCGCCCTGCGCGACTTCGTCCCGCTGCGCGACGGCGAAGTCGGCATGTACGTGTGCGGACCGACCGTTCAGTCGTCCCCGCATATCGGCCACCTGCGTTCGGCGCTGGTGTACGACCAGCTGCGCCGCTGGATGACCTACCGAGGGCTCGACGTCACCCTGGTCCGCAATGTCACCGACATCGACGACAAGATCCTCGTGAACGCCGCGGCCGGGCAGGCTGCGGGCGGTACCGAGGAGTGGTGGGCGCTCGCATACCGTTTCGAGCTCGAGTTCACCGACTCGTACCGCGCCCTGGGCATCCAGCCACCGACCTACGAGCCGCGCGCGACCGCCAGCATTCCGCAGATGCAGGAGCTGATCGAGCGTCTGATCGCCGCCGGTCACGCATACGCGGCCGCCGACGGCTCCGGCGATGTGTACTTCGACGTCAAGAGCTGGCCCTCGTACGGCGAGCTGACCCGGCAGAGCATCGACAACATGGAGGCGGCGGCCGACGCCGACCCGCGCGCCAAGCGCGACCCCCGCGACTTCGCACTGTGGAAGGGACGCAAGGCCGACGAGCCCGCGTCCGCCGCGTTCCCCTCCCCGTGGGGCGATGGACGACCGGGGTGGCACATCGAGTGCTCCGCGATGTCGCGGCGCTACCTGGGGCCGCAGTTCGACATCCACGGCGGCGGTCTCGACCTGCGCTTCCCGCACCACGAGAACGAGGTGGCCCAGTCGACGGCGGCCGGAGACGCGTTCGCCAACTACTGGGTTCACAACGGACTCGTCCACGTCAACGGCCAGAAGATGAGCAAGTCGCTGGGCAACTCGGTCTACGCGGCCGACCTGCTCGGCGCCGCTCGTCCTCTCGTGGTCCGCTACTACCTCGGGTCGGCGCACTACCGCTCGACCATCGACTTCCACGACGGCTCGCTCAGCGAGGCAGAGGCCGCCCTCGACCGCATCGCCGGATTCTTCGAGCGCGTCGAGCGCCGGCTCTCGGGCACCCGCTTCGCCGGCCACGGCGTCGAGATCGTCCCGGACGCCTTCGCCGAGGCGATGGATGACGACCTGGCCGTTCCGCAGGCACTCGCCGTGCTGCACGACACCGTGCGTTCAGGGAACGCGGCGCTGGATGCGGAAGACTTGGAGGCGGCCGCCACCGCGCGCGGGCATGCGCTCGCCATGACGGAGGTACTGGGCATCAACCCGTTGTCGCCGCAGTGGCGTGCCGGCGGCTCGACGGAGGCGGAGTCCGCACTCGGCGAGCTGATCGGCCGGCTGCTCGCCGACCGGCAGGACGCCAGGGCCGCACGCGACTTCGCGGCAGCCGATCGCATCCGCGACGAGCTGACCGCGGCAGGAATAACCATCGAAGACACCCCCACGGGGTCGCATTGGAGCATCGGATCATGAAGAACTCGGGTGGAAAGCCCCGCGCCGGGGCGGTGCGCAAGAGCAAGAAGGGCGCCCAGGTCGGCACCGGCGGTCACGGCCGCAAGGCGCTGGAGGGTCGCGGACCGACCCCCAAGGCGGAGGACCGGGACTACCATCCCGCGGGCAAGGCGAAGGCCCTGCGCGAGCGCGCCGCCGCCAAGGCGGAGCTGCGCGGAGGTCGCGACAGCACCCCTCGTGGCGCGTCGGGCGCCTCGCGTCGCGCCAAGTCCGGCGATGAGAGCGAGATCGTCACGGGTCGGAACTCGGTGCTGGAGGCGTTGCGCGCGGACATCCCCGCGACGACCCTCTACGTCGCTGCCCGCGTCGAGTTCGACGACCGGATGAAGGAGATCCTCTCCATCGCCACCCGTCGCAACCTTCCCATGCTCGAGGTGATGCGGCCGGAACTCGACCGACTGGCCGGTCGCGACGCGGTGCACCAGGGCGTTGCGCTCAAGGTGCCGCCGTACGAGTACGCCCACCCGGGCGACCTGCTCGACCGGACCATCCGCTCGGGCCAGACGCCGCTGTTCGTCGCTCTCGACGGCATCACCGACCCGCGCAATCTCGGTGCCATCATCCGTTCGACCGCTGCGTTCGGCGGCCAGGGCGTCATCGTCCCGCAGCGCCGCTCGGTGGGCATGACCGCCTCCGCCTGGAAGACATCGGCCGGTGCCGCCGCGCGCACGCCCGTCGCCATGGCGTCCAACCTGACGCGGACGCTCCAGGACTTCAAGAAGGCCGGCGTCTTCGTGCTGGGCCTCGATGGCGGAGGGGATACGTCCCTCCCGGGCCTGTCCTTCGCCGACCGCCCCGTCGTGATCGTCGTCGGCAGCGAGGGCAAGGGCCTCTCGCGGCTGGTGACCGAGACGTGCGACGCCGTCGTGTCGATCCCGATCAGCGCCTCCACCGAGTCGCTGAACGCGGGCATCGCGGCGAGTGTCACCCTGTATGAGATCGCGAAGCTCCGGGCGGAGGGCGCGCGCTAGTTCGAGAGCTGGCCCGTCGTGTACGCGTGGCCCATGATCGTCAGAAAGAGGATCAGCCAGATCACGAAGAACACGACGGCGAGACCGATCCCGGCGTAGCCGATGATCAGTCCGGCGAGTGCGAACCCGCGTCCGCCTTCCCCGGTCCGCTTGATCTGCGACAGCGCGATGTGCCCGGTGATCACCGCGGCGATGCTCATCACGAAAGCGGACACGAACGAGACGATCGCCAGCGGGTTCGTCCGCGGCGCGGGCGGGTAGCCGTACGCGTACGGCGCCCCCGGCTGGCCGTAGGCGGGGCCGTAGGCCGGCGGTGCGTACACCGGGTGCGCAGAGTTCGGCTGGCCGTCGTAGGGCTGGCCATCGTAGGGCTGGCCGTACCGCTGGCCGCTGAACTGTTCGCTGGACGGGTCGGTGTTCGACATCGGACTCCTCGCTGGGGGTGAGAGTCAGAGCCTAGCGGGCCGGTCGGCGGAGTACCGCCACCCGAGCAGGGGGTCAGACCTTGGAGCGCCAGTCGTCGTCGTCATCGTCATCGTCGGCCGCTGCGCCGCCGAGCACGGGGATGGCGATCGTCTCGGTCGGCGGCGCGATCACGGTCGCCTCGTCCCGGCGGTGTCGGAGGATGTCATTGATGTAGGAGGTCAGCGCCTCGGCCAGGGGCACGTCGCGCCCCTCCTTCTGCGACATGAACCAGCGGTGCTCCAGGAGCTGGTGGAAGACCTCCGCCGGCTCGAGCTTGCCTTTCAGATCGGCAGGGATGGAGCGGATCACCGGTTCGAAGACGCGCAGCAGCCACTCGTGTGCCATCGCTTCCTCGTCCAGGCCCTCTTTGCCAAGCGTGGCGGCGTACGAGTCGAGGTCGTTGAGCAGACGCCGCGCCTGGTTCTCGCCGGTATCCAGGCCGGTCAGACGCAGGAGACGGCGCTGGTGGTGTCCCGCGTCGACGACCTTCGGCTGGATGCGCACCTTAGTGCCCTCCTCCGACGTCTTGATCGCGAGCTCCTCGATGTCGAAGCCGAGCTCGTTGAGGCGCTCGACGCGCTCGCTGATGCGCCAGCGCTCCGAGGACGCGAACGACTCGCTGCCGGTCAGTTCCTTCCAGAGCGAGCGGTAGGCGGCGACGATGCCGTCGGAGAGGCGGATGGGGTCGAGCTCTTCGTCGGCCCGGCCACCGGCCTCGAGGTCCATCAGTTCGCCGGCGATGTTGACGCGCGCGATCTCGAGATCGTTCTCACGTTGACCGTTCGAGAGGCCGCCCTCGTAGAGCTGGCCGGTCTCCGCATCGACCAGGTACGCCGCGAAGGCGCCGGCGTCGCGGCGGAACAGGGTGTTGGACAGTGAGACGTCGCCCCAGAAGAAGCCGACGATGTGGAGGCGCACCAGCAGTACCGCCAGGGCGTCGACCAGACGTGTGGCCGTGTCCGGCCGCAGGGTCTGCGAGAACAGTGCGCGGTACGGGAGGGAGAACTTCAGGTGCCGGGTCACCAGCGCGGCGTTCAGCGGCGTGCCGTTGTCGTCCGTGCGGTTCTTGATCACGGCGACCGGGTCGACGCAGGGCACGTCGTAGCGCTGCAGCGTGCGGAGCATGTCGTACTCCCGCTGGGCCATCTCGGCCGTCGTCTCCTTGATGGCGATGACGTACCCGGAGAGGTTCGCGAACCGCACCAGGTGACGGCTGATGCCCTTGGGCAGCAGCGCGATGTGCTGGTTCGACCAGTCTTCGAGGGGGATGTTCCACGGCAGGTCGAGAAGCGCCGGGTCGACGGTCGCTGCGGTGATGTTGACGGATCCGGCCACGATGGTCCTCCGGTCGGTGGTGGAAAGCACTCTGCCGCAGCCCGGTCCGGACTGCGGCAGAGTGAGGGATCGCTCCCTGGTTCGATCAGCCTACAAGGCTCAGTCGACGACCGCCCCGCCGAGGCGCTCGCCCGACTCCGCGTGGAACGCGTGGACGTGGCCCGGCTTCGGGGTGATGTAGACCGTGTCGCCCGCGTTCGGGTGGACACGGCCGTCGACGCGACCGACGATGTCGGTGCGCTTGCCGTCGATCTCGGAGTGGCCGTAGAGGTAGCCGTCGGCGCCGAGCTCCTCGACGAGGTCGACGGTGACCTTGAGGCCCGTGCCCTCGGTGGAGGAGACGACGACGTCCTCCGGGCGCACGCCGATGGTGACCGCCGAGCCGGCGTTCGCGATGGTCTCGCGCTCGATCGGGACGACCGAGGTGCCGAACTTGACGCCGCCGTCGGTGACGTCGGCCGAGAACAGGTTCATGGCCGGGCTGCCGATGAAGCCGGCTACGAACACGTTATTCGGCTGCGCGTACAGGTCGCGCGGGGTGCCGACCTGCTGCAGGACGCCGTCCTTGAGCACCGCGATGCGGTCGCCCATGGTCAGAGCCTCGGTCTGGTCGTGCGTGACGTAGACGGTGGTGACGCCGAGACGGCGGGTCAGCGACGCGATCTGCGTACGGGTCTGCACACGGAGCTTCGCGTCGAGGTTCGACAGCGGCTCGTCCATGAGGAACACCTGGGGCGAACGGACGATCGCGCGGCCCATGGCGACGCGCTGACGCTGACCACCGGAGAGCGCCTTCGGCTTGCGGCCGAGGTAGGGCTCGAGGTCGAGCAGCTTGGCGGCCTCAAGGACGCGCTGGGCGCGCTCGTCCTTGCCGACGCCGGCGATCTTGAGCGCGAAGCCCATGTTCTCCGCAACGGTCATGTGCGGGTACAGCGCGTAGTTCTGGAAGACCATCGCGATGTCGCGGTCCTTCGGCGGAACATCGGTGACGTTGCGCTCACCGATGAAGATGTTGCCGTCGTTGACCTCTTCGAGGCCGGCGAGCATGCGCAGGGAGGTGGACTTACCGCAACCGGAAGGACCGACGAGAACGAGGAATTCCCCGTCTGCGATCTCCAGGTCGAGTGCGTCCACAGCGGGGCGGGTTGATCCCGGGTAGAGCCGGGTCGCCTTGTCGTAGGTGACTGTCGCCATGTTGTTCGTTTCTCCTTCACCGGCAGGTACGTGCCGGACGATCCGTTGTGAATGGATGAGTGTGGCGTCGACATCCGATGGCGTCGATGCCACCTGGCCATAATATGGCATCGGCGGACGTGCTCTCGACCGGAGGCGTACAGCCACCGTCTGGGCGATTCCCAGACTGCCGATTTAGGCTGGCCCGGTTGTGTGCGCCGGAAGTGCGCCGTCCGCCGCGTCCCCCGCGCGGCCCGTTCGATCCCGAGAGCAGTATCCCGAAGATATGAGCCAAATGACCGACCCCGACGACAGCCGGCCCGGCGATGTCCGCGCGGCCGCACGGGAGAAAGCTCGTCAGCTCCGCACCTCGCACCAGCGCCAGGAACGCCGCCGCCGTGCCCTCCTCGGTGGAGGCATCACGATCGGTGTCCTCGCGGTCCTGGCCATCGTGGCCGTCGTCATCGTCAGCGCGATCCGCCCGACGGTCCCCGGGCCGAAGAACATGGCGAGCGACGGCGTCGTCGTCGGCTCCGGCCTGAAGGTGAAGACCACCACGGCTCTCGCCGCCGACGCCAAGCCGGTCGCCAGCACGCCGGACCCCAAGGCGAGCACGGTCGACATCCGGATCTACGCCGACTACCTGTGCAAGCTGTGCGGCGACTTCCAGCGCACCAACTTGGAGCAGTTGGAGCCGCTCGTGAAGAACGGCGCCGTCACGGTGGAGATGCATCCGGTCGCGATCTACACGAGCCACTCGGCAGGCACCAAGTACTCGCTCCGCGCGGCCAACGCCGCGGCCTGCGTCGCCAACTACGACCCGAACTCGTTCTGGAAGTTCAACTCCTCCTTGTTCGAGAAGCAGCCGGCCGAGGGCGGTCCTGGCCTCACCGACGACGTGCTGAAGAAGCGCGTCGAGGCGGCGGGCGCCTCCCGCACGAGCGAGATCGACTCCTGCATCGACGACGGGCGCTTCAAGAGCTGGGTGACCGTTGCGAGCGACCGGGCTCTCAGCGGCCCTATCCCCCACTCCGACGTCTCGAAGATGACGAACGCCCTCCTCGTGCTGGTCAACGGCAAGCCGTACACCGGCTCGCTGACGAGCGCCGACGACTTCAAGGCGTTCGTCCTGCAGGCGCAGGGCGACGAATACACCTCGACCCCGACTCCCACCCCGACGCCGGCTCCCTGACCGGACGGCGGACCGCGGACCGCGGACGCCATAGGATGGTGGCGGCGGGCGACCGCCGTGCCGGCTTAGCTCAGTTGGTAGAGCACTCGCCTTGTAAGCGAGCGGTCGCGGGTTCGAGTCCCGCAGCCGGCTCCAGACGGTGCGGAATCAGCCGTGGATCGGCGACGTCGCACCCCGCTTGCCGGAGGCCAGAAGAAGTCGGTCGAGCGCTTCCTGGGGGCTGATGGAGCGGCTCACCGCCTCATCCCACACCCGCTCGTACGCGGCGTGACTCACCGCGAGCGATCGCGCGCTCCGTCGTCGCCGCCGCGTCGCCGGAGTCGGAAGTCGCAACAGACGTTCCCGGATCAGGAACGGGATGTTGTCGATGGGGGCGATCCCTCGGCGACCGTCGCGCAGGGATATGACGAGGTCCCCGGTGTTCGTTGCGTGCCGGATCTGGGCCAGCGTCATGCCCGCGATGCGAGCGAACTCGTCGATGGGCACGAGGACGGGCAGCTTTCCGACGTACTCGTCGGCGACGGCGCAACGCAGGCGCATCCAGGCTTCCGCCCTCGTCTGGGCGCCGGTCATCTCCGGTGCCGTGTGATCGGACATGGTCGTTCCCCGTTCTATTCGGTGGTGCCGCCGATGCGGTCTCACCTAAGAAGACGGGTCGAGTTCGGTTGCGTGACGCGGATCAGGGCAGAAGTTAGGAGGGTTCTTCCGCGTCGTTGCGGAGGCGCAGCTCCTCCTCGAGGCGGCGGATGCGGAGGTCACGGTCCGCAGCCTCGATCTCCCGCTCCAGCGCGGCGAGCTGCGCTTCCGTGCTGTCCGAGGCGATGTACTCCTGCTCGGCGGTGTAGCCACCGGACATCACCCGGGCGCCGACCGCCGGCATCCGCAGCGTGCGACGGCGCGACGACGGCTGGTATTCGCGGCCGACCGCGAACCAGAGGATGCTGCCGATGAGCGGCAGCAGGATCACGATGAACACCCACGCCAGCTTCGGCAGGTGACGCACCTGATCGCTGGGACGAATGATGATGTCGACGAGCGCGAATACGAACAGCGCGAACGCGAGCAACGGCAGCAGCACCATGCAGCCGAGTCTAGGAGACCATTCAGCCGAAGGAAAGGATCTGCGCGCCCCACCCGGCTCGCAGTGCGGCGTCGAGGTCGGCCGCCGTCCGGTCCTCGCGGGCGATGACCAGCGTGGCGCGGCGGTCCGAATCGTAGGGAGGCCATCCCGCCCCCGGCTCAGCGCCGTGTGCGAAAGCCGCCCAGCGTGCCCGGACACGTGCCGAGACGGCAGCGGCGGCTCGTCGGCCGCCGAAGAGGAACGACGGATCGTGCGGTAGCCCTCCGAACTCGCCCCAGACGTACGGGAGGTCGGTGGCGTGCGCGGCTCCGATGCCGGTCAGCCGCAGCAGCAGGGGAGCGTAGTCGAACCGATACAGGTATGTCGGCGCGACCGCCGAGTGCCCTTCGGCGAGCCAGAGGGCCGGCATCCGGAAGGCGATGTCCGTGGCGACGCGCACACTCCGGGACATCCGGGTGCCCGCATATGCGGCCAGAATTCGGTCACGCGGGGGGAGACGCCCCCCGTCGGGTTGACCGAGCCGCTCCTGCTCGTCGCGCATCGCCGAGAACATCCGCCTCAGGGATGCGCTGCGGATGGGCAGAAGGGGTGATCGCATCAGGCGGAACAGTGTCGCTTCATCCCGGTTGGTTCCGACGATGAGCGGTACCGGGAGTCCGCGACCCTCGCTGAGCACGCGCAGCGGCGACTCGGGCAGCAGATCATCGCCGACGCTCGGGGCGAAGGCGAGCGTGCCGGGATGGGCGCGCGGCACCTCTGTATAGACCGCGGCCCCCGCATCCACGATCGCCTCGACCGGAAGCCCGCGCAGCGACCCGACATCGCCGGGAGCAACGCCGAGGTGGTCCAGAATTCGGCGCGCGACGCGGCCGGACCGCTCGGGTCCGTACATCGACCCGGCCGGCGGGCTCTGCGCGATGGCCCGGTGGAACAGGCCATCGGCCGCCGGGGACGCGAGCAGGGCGGTGACCAGTCCCGCGCCTGCGCTCTGCCCGAAGACCGTCACGGCTTCGGGGTCGCCGCCGAACGCCCGGATGTTGTCACGCACCCAGGCGAGGGCGAGCAGCACATCCCGCAGCGCCACGTTGGTCTCCGCGCCCGGCACGCCGGCCGCGGCCAGGTCGAGGAAACCCAGGGCGCCCAGCCGGTAGTTGAGCGTGACGAGCACGACGTCGCCGTCGGTCGCCAGAGCGTCTCCGCGATAGACGAGCTGGCTGGATGCGCCGAGCGCGTATGCGCCCCCGTGCAGCCAGACCATCACCGGTCGCGGGCGACCGAAGGCCGGCTCAGCAGACGGGCGGACGACGTTGAGGAACAGACAGTCCTCATCCATCCGGGGGCCACCGGGCTCGCCGGGCGCCAGGGGCACCGACGGGTTCGGGCGCTGCGGCGCGGCAGGGCCGAACCGCACGGCCTCCGCGACACCCTTCCACGGCCGTGCCGGTACGGGCGCCCTCCACCGCAGCGCACCCGTCGGCGGCTCCGCGTAGCGGATGCCGCGCCAGGCGCTGACGCGGCCGTCGTCGCGGCCGCGGACCGCGCCCGCTGCCGTGACGACGACCGGCCGATCGCTCACGCTCCCGCGGTCTCCTCCCACTGCATGAACGGCCGCAGCTCAAGCTGCCCGTTGCGCGCCATCGGGTGCCGCGCGGCGATGTCGATGGCCTCATCCAAACTGTCCACCTCGAGGATGTCGAACCCGCAGATCCACTCCTTGGTCTCGGCGAACGGGCCGTCGGTGACGTAGCGCTTGCCGTCACGGACGCGCACGACGCGCGACTCGACAGGGGCCTGCAGCACCTCCCCGATCACCCGCTTGCCGGAGGTGTCGAGCTCGTCCACCCACAGGTCGACATCGGACTCGTCCGTTTCGCTGTCCGGGTTGCTGTCGGTGATCACGAACATCATGTATTTCATCGTCTTTGTCCTCTCGATGGTGAACGCTTCACCGGGGCGTCGAACGGGATGGCCGCTGCTCGACATTCTGGCCCGACTCGGCTTCGTTCCGGGAGGACTCAGCGGATCACCAGGAGGAGAGATCGCGGGTTAGTGTAGCCTTACCTAAGCCCAGCATCCCCTCCGATCCCGACCCGGAAGACCGCCGTGACCCTCCTCGCCCCGACCCGCACCGAGCGCCCGAGGCCGGCCTACCGGCCCTATCGCGCGACCGTCGCCGCGGTCCGATGGCTGAGCCCGCACTTCACGCGCGTCACCTTCCACTGCGATGAGTTCGAGCACTTCGGGACCGAGTGCCTCGACCAGCGGATCAAGCTGCTCTTCCCGTTGCCCGATGGCAGCTTCTCCGACCTCGGGGTCGACGACGAGGCGTCCCACCTGGCGGGCGACTGGTATGAGCGCTGGCGCGGGCTGCCCGAGCACCGGCGCAACCCGTTCCGCACCTACACCGTTCGAGCGGTCGACCCGGAGGGATGCCGTCTCGACGTCGACTTCGTGGCTCACGGGGACGGCGGTCCCGCCGCCCGCTGGCTGATCTCCGCCGAAGCCGGCGACCAGCTCGTGGTGATCGGTCCGGACGCGCGCAGCTCCCACCGCGGAGTCGGCATCGACTGGCGCCCGGGTGACGCGCAGGAACTCCTGCTCGCCGGTGACGAGACCGCGGCTCCCGCGATCGCCTCCATCCTCGAGGCGCTCCCGCCCGGGTGCCGCGCGCGCGCCTTCATCGAGGTGCCCTCGCCGGAGGACGCCTTGTCGCTGACAGTGCCGGATCACGCGACCGTCACCTGGCTGGCCCGCGGCGACGACGCCGTCACCGGTGCGGCGCTCATCCCGGCCGTCCAGGGCTGGCTGGCCGACAACCCGCGCGTGGTCTCCACCGCGGGCGCCTCCGCGCCGCAGAACCTCGACGACGTGGATGTGGACCTCGACATTCTCTGGGAGAGCCCGGAGGACGCACATGCCGGCTTCTACGCCTGGATCGCGGGGGAGTCGGCGGCGGTCAAGACGCTGCGCCGGCTGCTGGTGCGCGAGCACGGGATCGACCGGTCGCAGGTCGCCTTCATGGGCTACTGGCGCCGCGGTCGCTCGGAGATCTGAGGCGGCACAGCGAACTGAGACGGCACCTCGAACCGAGGCGGCACAGCGCCGTCGCCCGCTCTAGTGGTCTTCGCGCTCGACGCCGCGGAAGACGTCGGGGTAGTCGTCCAGCCAGCTCCAGTGGCTGACCGGCCAGCTGACCACGAAGGCCTTGCCGACGACATCGGACAGCGGCACGAAGCCCTTGCCCGGGTCGTCCATGTGGTAGCGGGAGTCGGCCGAGTTGTAGCGGTTGTCGCCCATCACCCAGACCGAGCCCTCGGGCACGGTGACGTCGAACGACTTCTCCGAGACGGCCTGCACGCCAGCCGGCAGGAGCACGTACGGCTCCTTGAGCGGGACGCCGTTCACGCTCATCTGTCCGAGTGCGTTGCAGCAGCTGACATGATCCCCGGGGAGGCCGATGAGGCGCTTCACGAGGTGCTGATCGGAATCGGAGGCACCCAGCCCGACGAAGTCGAGAACGGCGCCGACACCCTGCTGGAACGCGCTGCCCGTCTGTGGCGGCGCAGGCGGCAGCCACCCGCCCGGATCCTTGAAGACGACCACGTCGCCGCGCTGCAGGCCGAATACCTTCGGCTGGAGCTCGTTGACGATGATCCGGTCGTTGATCTGGAGCGTGTTCTCCATCGAGCCGGACGGGATGTAGAACGAGCGCGCCACGAACGTCTTGATCAGGAACGAGACCAGGACGGCGACGACGAAGATGACCACCACGTCACGCAGGAGGGTCTTCCAACTGGACGTGCGGCGCGCGGCGCGGCGCGGGCGCGCGGTGGCGGTACTGTCGGTCACAATCTCACACCGTAACGTGCCGAGCCTGTGAGCCGCATCACACCCCCTTCGGGTGTCTTGTTCCGAGTGGCCCATGGTGAGAACATCTCACTACGGGCCTTCGGCATGTGCCGCGGGCCCGATCCCATCATGCGCAGAGCGTTCGAGGCATCCGGAACGGCGACGCGGTTCGGGGGACCGCGCGTCATTCACGCGTGCGCCGTTCTCGCCCTGGTGGCCGGTGGGCTGCTGGCCGTGCCGACGGCTGCTTCAGCCGACCCGTGCGCCGCGCCGTGTGCACCGTCTCCCACGCAGAGCGTGACGGAGACGCCGACCCCAGACCCGACTCCCGCCCCGACGCCCACGCCTGACCCGACGCCGACCCCGGACCCGACTCCGACACCGGATCCGACGCCGACACCTGACCCCACACCGACTCCGGATCCCACGCCGACGCCCGACCCGACGCCGACGCCGACTCCCACGCCGACGCCGACCCCCACACCGACCCCGGCGCCCTCCGCCCCCGTGGCCGCGCCCCCGCCCACCGACGACATCACGCTGAGCGTCCCCGACCTCCCCGCTTTCCAGGACGTGGACCCGGCCCAGCTTCAGCAGACCGTGCAGCTGGCGAGCGACCTGGCCGCGGCCCAGCAGCAGCTCTCCGCTGCCACCCAGGAGTCGGAGGGGACCCAGCGCGAGCACGAGCGGGCGCAGGCCAGCGCCGACGCCATCCAGCAGCGGGCGGATGCGGCGCAGAAGCGGGCCACGAAGGCCGCCGCATTCGCGACCGCGCTCCTCCGCTCTTCCGGCTCGCACCTCCTGACTCAGGATCCGACGAGCGCCGCGCTGCAGAGTCCCGGCGACCTGCTGACCAAGCTGGGTGCGGCGAACCGGCTGGCGACGCTCACGGCGAACCGCGATGCGGCCATCCACACGGCGATGAGTGAGAAGAAGGTGGCGCAGAAGCTGGCCCGGCAAGCGCAGGGCGCGCTGGAGGCCGAGAACGCCATCGACCTCGAGGGGAGCCTGCAGGCGGTCGCCGACGCTCAGGCGCAGGTGGATGCGGCCTCAGCAGCTCTCGCAGCCGCACCGACCGTGATCCAGGCGGGCTCCGGCTGGCAGGTACTCACTTCCGACCCGGCGCTCGTCGCGAGCGGATGGGCGCTGCCGGTGCACGGCGTTCTCACCGACGTCTTCGGTCCGCGTCCCTCCCGGCCGCTCGGGACGGATCCGTTCCACCCGGGCGACGACATCGGCGCCGCCTGCGGCACGACCATCTACGCCGCAGCCGCCGGCACCGTAGTGCGGGCGGGGCCGTTCAGCGGGTACGGCAACTACATCCGGATCGACCACGGCGGCGGGGTGGAGACCGCTTACGGGCACATCCGCGACGGCGGCATCGGCGTGACCGTGGGTCAGCAGGTGGCCGCCGGCCAGCCGATCGCGCAGGTCGGGTCGACGGGCCTGTCGACCGGGTGCCATCTCCATTTCGAGGTGCACGTGAACGGCCTGCAGATCGACCCGCAGCCGTTCATGGCCGCGCGCGGCGTCGTGCTCGGCACCCGCTGAGCATTCGGTGCGAACCTCTCTGCGCAAGCGCAGGAGCGGGCGTACGGTTCAGGCATGACCGAACTCACCGAGCTGGTCGGGACGTGGATGCGGCGCCAGCGCTGGTACTCGACGAAGAACGTCGAGCCGCGCCTGCGCCTGCTGGCCTCATTCGACGCCGAACCGGCGGACCCGGATGTCCGCATCGTCACCCACTTCTTCTGCGACGACGCGCCGCGGACGCCGCGCGTCTACCAGGTGCCGGTGGTCGCCCGGGTGGAGCGCGACGGAGACGAGGCTGCTCTCATCGGCGAGGCCGGCGGCCGGTACCTCTACGACGGTCCGACGGAGGAGGCGTACATCGCGACGCTGGTGCAGCTGATGACCGGCGCGGAGCGTGCCGAGGGTCGGGACGCGCACGCTCAGGGGCATACCCTCGGCGAGAACGTGGCGGTGCGTACCTCCCGGAGGCTCACGGGTGAGCAGTCCAACACGTCCATCGTGGGCGAGCTGGACGACGGGCGTCGCGTGCTCATCAAGGTCTTCCGCGTGGTGCAGGACGGCGAGAACCCGGATGTCTCGACGCTCGCCGCGTTGACGGCCGGCGGCTCTCGGCGCACGCCGTCCCTGCTCGGTTGGCTGACCGGCCAATGGCCGACCGCGGACGGCCGCACAGCCTCTGGCGAGCTGGCGCTGATGCAGGACTTCGTGCCCGGCGCGGAGGACGGCTGGGAGCTGGCCGTCAGTGCCGCGGAGCGCGGCGAGGACTTCGCCGACCGCGCCTTCGAGCTGGGGTCGGGGACGGCCGAGCTGCACCGCCTCATGGCGCAGGCGCTGCCGACCACTCCCGCCTCCAAGGAGGATGTGGCCATCGCCCTGGACGGCATGTTCCGCAGGCTGACGGTCACCACCACCGAGGTCCCGGAAGTCGACGAGCTGCGGGCCGGGATCGCGGCAGTGTACGAGGAAGCGGCCGCTGGGCCGCTCCCGCTGCTGCAGCGCATCCACGGCGACCTGCACCTCGGCCAGGTGCTGTTCTCCGCGGAGCGCGGCTGGCAGTTCATCGACTTCGAGGGCGAACCGCTTCGGCCGCTCGCCGAGCGCGCCATCCCGGACGCGACCATGCGCGATGTCGCCGGGATGCTGCGCTCGTTCGACTATGTCGCGGGCTCGCTGGCGCGCCGCGAGACGCCGGTGGATGCGAGTGCCTGGGCGGCGGAAGCCCGGCGGGCGTACCTCGACGGCTATGCGTCGGTCGCGGGCTCCGCGATGGAGGACTTCCGTTTGCTGCTCGATGCGTTCGAGCTCGACAAGGCCGTGTACGAGATCGCGTACGAGGCGCGGCACCGCCCGTCCTGGATTCCCATCCCGCTTTCTGCGGTGCAGCGCCTGCTGGCAACGCGCGCGGTGGAGCTTGAAGGCAGCGCGGAGCGGTGACGCGACCCCAGCGCCGAGGGAGCCTGCGACCGAGGTAACGAACGCCCATTACGAACCGGTGAAGCCCGGCTTGCGCTTCTCCTGGAAGGCGCGGAAGCCCTCGCGGTAGTCGTTCGTGTCGCGGAGCGCCGCCTGGGCGGCGTTCTCGGCGGCGACGGAGCCCCACAGGTCGAGGGTGCCGTCGCGGAGGCCGGCCACGATGCGTTTGCTCGCCAGGAATGCCTCGGTGGCGCCGGACGCGGCCGCCGCGGCCGCAGCATCCACCGCCTCCCGCACCTCGGAGGACGGCAGCGCGCGCGAGAACAGCCCGCCCGCGACCGCCTCGGTTCCGGAGAGCAGCCGCCCGGAAAAGATTAGGTCGAGCGCGCGCTGCGGGCCGAGTCGGGAGACGAGCAGCCAGTGTCCGCCCGAGTCGAGCGCGGCGCCCAGGGCGGCGAAGGGTGAGCCGACCTTCGCATCCTCGGTCACATAGACGACGTCGGTCGCGACGAGGAGGCCGAGGCCGACGCCGAGGCTCGCCCCTTGGGCTGCGGCGAACGTCGGCGCGGGGAACGCGGCGATTCGCCGCAGCAACGGCGTGACCAGCCCATCGAGGTAGCCGCTCACGTCGTCCGTCGCCGGGTCCACCCCGGAAATGTCGCGGCCGGCGCAGAACGCGCGCCCCTCTCCGCGCAGCACGAGCGCCCGCACGCCGGCGGCCTCGGCCTCGGTGTACGCGGCGGTCAGCGCTCGCAGATCGTCCGGACCCAGCGCATTCAGTCGTTCGGGTGCGTTCAGTGTCACCCGCGCGATCCCGTCGGCGATCTCCAGTTCGATCACGCGCGGCTCCTCTCAGACGTCGTAGTCGACCACGACGCGGTCGGTCAGGGGATGCGACTGGCAGGTGAGCACGTAGCCGCGTTCCAGCTCGTCCGGTTCGAGCGCGTAATTCTCCGTCATCCGCACGTCGCCCGAGATCAGTCGCGCGCGGCAGGTGCCGCAGACTCCGCCGGTGCAGGCGAAGGGGACGTCCGGGCGCACTCGCAGGGCGGCGTTCAGCACCGACTCGTTCGCATCCACCGGTGTGGTCACGCTCGAGGTGAGGCCGTCCAGGGTGAACTCGATCTCGGCCGTGCGCTCGCCGTCGTGCACGACCACCGGGCGCCCGACATCGCCGCGAACCTCGCCCGGCTCGCCGGTGGTGAACAGCTCGAAGTGGATGCGCTCGCGCGCCACCCCGTACGTCTCCAGCACGTCCCGGCACAGCTGCACCAGCTCGAACGGCCCGCAGAGGAACCACTCGTCGACGGAGTCCGGCGGGAGCAGCGTGTCCAGCATCCGCCGCAGCCGCTCCTCGTCGATCCGGCCGGAGAGGAGGGGCGCCGACCGTTGCTCGCGCGAGAGCACGTGGTGCAGGGCGAGACGCGACGGATACCGGTCCTTCAGGTCGGCCAGCTCCTCGAGGAACATGACGTCGATCGCCGTCCGGTTGGTGTAGACCAACGAGACGCGCGAGGTCGGGGAGTCGGCCAGAATGCCGGCCGCGAGTGCCATCAGCGGGGTGATGCCGGATCCCGCGGCGATGCCGACGATATGGTGGCCGGCCGTCCGGGCGGGATCGATGGTGAACGTCCCCTGCGGGCTCATCACGTCGATCCGGTCGCCGGCCCGCAGCTCGCTGGTCGCCCACGTCGAGAATGCGCCGCCCAGGTCGCGCTTGATGGCGACGCTGATCCGGCCGACGGCCGGCGGACGGCAGAGGGAGTAGCTCCGCCGCAGCTCGCGGCCGCCGACGTGCGCGCGCAGCGCGACGTGCTGCCCGGGAAGGTAGTCGTACTCGCCGTGCAGCTCCGCAGGGACGGCGAAGGTCACCTCGACGCTGGCAGCCGTGAGCGGTCGCACCTCGGCGACGGCGAGCGTGTGGAAGCGGGCGCGCGCCATCCTCAGAGCGCCTTGAAGTGGTCGAACGGCTCGGCGCAGGCGCGGCAGACGAACAGCGCCTTGCACGACGTCGAACCGAAGTGGGCCACCTCGCGGGTGTCGAGGGAGCCGCAGTGCGGGCACTTCACCGAGAGGCTGAGCCGGACCGGGCCCGCTGCCGAAGGCGGAGCGATGCCGTACTCGTTGAGCGCCGTGCGGCCGGCCGCGCTGATCCAGTCGGTCGTCCAGGCGGGGGAGAGGGCGAGACGGACGCGCACGTCGGCGAAACCGGCAGCGGACAGGGCGCGGACCACATCCTCGCGGATCGCGTCCATCGCCGGGCAGCCGGAGTAGGTCGGGGTGATGACGACCTCGACGCCGTCGTCGGAGACGGTCACCTCGCGCAGGACGCCCAGATCGTCGATGCTGAGGACGGGCACCTCCGGGTCGACGACGGCGGCGGCCGCCGACCACGCCCGCGCGGCGTCCGCGTGATGGGTCACCATGATGCCCCCGGATGCCGACGTGCCAGCACCTGCAACTCGGCGAGCAGCGGCGCCAGGTACTCCGAGTGGCGGCCCCCGCGACCGCCACCGGCCGCATGGAACGCCTGCGGCAGCTCCAATTCCGCCTCCGCGAGCACCGGGGCCACGTCGGCGTCGAACGCGGGACGCAGGGTGGAGGGGCGGACGGCGATGCCGTCCAGCGCATCCAGCAGCGACTCATCCCCTCCCGAGTCGTCGGAGAACAGCTCGTCGACGTACGGCCAGACGTCCTCCAGGGCACGCAGGGTGCGGCGGCGGGACTCGTCGGTGCCGAGGGCGAGGCGCAGCATCCACTGGTCGGCGTGGTCGCGGTGGTAGTCGACTTCCTTGACGGCCTTCGCGGCCACCCCGGCGAGCACCGGGTCGGCGGAGGCGCGGAGCCGCTCGTACAGCACGTACAGGTAGTGGGATGCGGCGAACTGCCGGACGATCGTGTGCGCGAAGTCCCCGTTCGGCTGCTCGAACAGGTGCGCTGAGCGGAACTCGCCCTCCTCGCGCCAGTAGGCCAGGTCGTCCTCGGAGCGGCCCGAGGCCGACCCGGCGTAGCGGAGCAGCGAGCGGGCGTGACCGAGGAGGTCGAGCGCGATGTTGGCGAGGGCGACATCCTCCTCCAGCTCCGGGGCCCGGGTGATCCACGCACCGAGTCGCTGGGCGAGCACGAGGGCGTCGTCGCCCAGCCAGAGGGCGTACTCGGCGACCGCGGGTGTCGGCGGGATGTCGGAGGCGACGAACTCCTCGGAGAGGGTCACCGCGCTGAGTTCGACGTGGCCGTGGCCGTGGTCGAGATGCGAGTGGTCGAGGTGCGTGTCCGTCACAGGTGCTTCACCCCTTCTGCAGCGGTGTAGTAGGTGGCGTGCCGGTAGTTCTTGCCTGCGGGGGAGGTGAAGAAGGCGCCCTTGGCGTCCGGGTCGCTCGCGGTGATCGCGTCGGACGGGACCACCCAGATGGAGACGCCCTCGCCGCGACGCGTATACAGATCGCGGGCGTTGCGCAGGGCCAGCTCCTCGTCCGGCGCGTGCAGCGAGCCGACGTGCACGTGGCTGAGCCCGCGGGACGCGCGGACGAACACCTCCCAGAGGGGCCACGGCTCGGTGGTCATGCTCTCGGTGGTCATGCTCTCGGCGGTCATGCGACGGCCTCCGCGTGGGCGCGCTTGTCCGCCTGCTTCGCGGCGTACGCGGCTGCCGCCTCCCGAACCCAGCGTCCCTCCTCGTGCGCCTCGCGCCGACGCTGCAGCCGTTGGGCGTTGCACAGGCCGCGACCGGCGATGATCTCCTGCAGTTCGCTCCAGTCGATCGGGCCGAGGTCGTACGCCTGACGCTCGTCGTTCCAGCGCAGGTCCGGGTCGGGAAGGGTGACGCCGAGCGCCTCAGCCTGCGGGACGAGCATTGCCACGAAGCGCTGCCGCAGCTCGTCGTTCGAGAAGCGCTTGATGTTCCATGCCATCGAGCGGGCGGAGTTGGGGGAGTCGGCGTCCGGCGGGCCGAACATCATCAGCGACGGCCAGTACCAGCGGTCCACCGCATCCTGGGCCATCCGCTGCTGCTCGGGGGTCCCGCGCGTCAGCGACAGCAGGATCTCGAAGCCCTGCCGCTGGTGGAACGACTCCTCTTTGCAGATGCGGACCATCGCGCGGCCGTACGGTGCGTACGAGCAGCGGCACAGCGGCACCTGGTTGCAGATCGCGGCGCCGTCGACCAGCCAGCCGATCGCGCCGATGTCGGCCCAGCTGAGGGTCGGGTAGTTGAAGATCGAGGAGTACTTCGCCTTGCCGGAGAGCAGCTGCTCGGTGAGCTCGTCGCGGGTGATGCCGAGCGTCTCGGTCGCGGAATAGAGGTAGAGACCGTGACCGGCCTCATCCTGCACCTTCGCCATCAGGATGGACTTGCGTTTCAGGCTCGGGGCGCGCGTGATCCAGTTGGCCTCCGGCTGCATCCCGATGATCTCCGAGTGCGCGTGCTGCGACATCTGCCGGATGAGCGTGCGGCGGTAGTCGTCGGGCATCCAGTCGCGGGGTTCGACACGGGAATCGGCGGCGATGAGCTCGTCGAAGCGGGCCTGGCCGACGGCGTCGTCCGTCTCGGTGGTGGCGGTGGTCATCGTCGACCCTCCAGTCGCGGATCAATACTTACTGATCGTTCGGTCAGTATATCCGCACGGAGGGCTCGCATGCCAGACTGAGCGGATGACCGACGCCCTGAGCACCGAGGCGGCGCTGAGCACCGAGGCGCTGCGCACCGAAGCGGTGCGCACCGAAGCGGTGCGCACCGATGCGCTGCGGCGTGGGCGGCCCGGTTACGACCAGCGCGGCATCCTCGAAGTCGCCGTCAGCGCGTTCAACGAGCATGGGTACGACGCGACCTCGATCGGGATGCTCGCCGAGCGTCTCGGCCTCTCGAAGTCGGCGATCTACCACCACGTCGCGTCGAAGGAGGAGCTGCTGCAGCTCGCCCTCGACGAGGCGCTGGGCGGCCTCGAAGGGGTGCTGCGCGCTCCGGAGGCGACCGAGGGCGCTGCGGCCGATCGGCTCGCGTACGTGCTCCGCGGTGCCGTGCGCGTGCTCGCCGACCGGCTGCCGTACGTGACGTTGCTGCTGCGCGTGCGCGGCAACACCGAGGTGGAGCGTTCCGCTCTCGCCCGCCGGCGCGCGTTCGACCACGCGGTCGCGGCGCTCGTCGCTGAGGCCCGCGACGAGGGCTCCCTCCGAACCGACGCTGACCCGGCCGTGGTCGCCCGCCTCCTCTTCGGCATGATCAACTCGCTCACCGAGTGGTACACCCCGCGGGGCCCTCTGACCCCCGACGACCTCGCCGACACCATCCTCGCCCTCGCCCTCCGCTGACCCCCCTCCCGCCCACCATCGCTTCCTCAGTTAATCCGGGGACACGCCGGGCAAACCCGGATTAAGTGAGGAAGCGATGGATGGGGGCGGGGGGCGGCGGCTACTTGGCGACGAGGGTGAGGACGTCGTAGGTGGCGACGACCTCGTCGCGCTGGTTCGTGATGCGGGCGTCCCAGCGGACTTCGCCGTAGTCGTCCGTCTCGCGCGGGGTGATCTGCTTCGCGGTGAGGGCGACGCGGATGCTGTCGCCGGGGACGACGGGCGTCAGGAAACGCAGGTCCTCCAGACCGTAGTTGGCGAGGACTGGACCCGGCGCCGGGTCGACGAAGAGACCGGCGGCCCACGACACGAGCAGGTACCCGTGCGCCACACGGCCCGGGAAGAACGGATTCGCAGCCGCCGCCTCCTCATCCATGTGCGCGTAGAACGTGTCGCCGGTCGAGGTCGCGAACTCCTCGATGTCGTCGAGCGTGATGCGCCGGGGGCCGGCCTGCACCTGGTCGCCGATCCTCAGGGTCGCCAACGACTTGCGGAAGGGATGCTGCGCGCCCGCACGCGCCGCCGCCCCGGGATGCCACACCCCGGTGATCGCCGTCAGCAGGTCGGGCGACCCCTGCAGCGCCGTCCGCTGCATGTGGTGCAGCACCCCGCGGATCCCGCCGAGTTCTTCTCCGCCGCCCGCCCGTCCCGGGCCGCCGTGCACCAGATGCGGCATCGGCGAGCCGTGTCCCGTGGAGGTGCGCGCATCGTCCCGGTCCAGCACGAGGATGCGGCCGTTGTACGCGCCCGACCCGAGCACGAAGGTCCGCGCGAATTCGGGGTCGTGCGTCGCGACGCTGGTGACCAGCGAGCCGCCGCCGCGTGCGACCAGGGCAACAGCCTCCTCCGCCGTCTCATACGGCAGGATGCTGGCCACCGGTCCGAACGCCTCGATCGTGTGCGCTTCCGCGGTCCACGCGTCCGCGAAACGCAGCAGCACCGGCGCGACGAACGCCCCCTCGGGCGCCGCACCGGTGGTTCCGTCGGCGCGCACGACGGTCGGCTGGTCGAGCCCGCCGAGCACCAGCTCGCCGCCGGCGGCGACGAGCCGCGACACCTGCCGCAGCACCTCCGTGCGCTGTGTCCGCGACACGAGCGGGCCCATCGTCACGCCCTCAGCCCGCGGATCGCCGAGGACGACGCGGGAGGCGATCCGGTCGCGGACCGCCGCGATGACATCGTCGACGAGCGGGGCCGGGACGATCGCCCGGCGGATGGCGGTGCATTTCTGTCCCGACTTGGCCGTCAGCTCGACGACGAGGCCCTTCACGTACGCGTCGAACTCGGGCGTGCCGGTCACTGCATCCGTGCCGAGAACCGATGCGTTGATGGAGTCCGTCTCGCTGGTGAAACGCACCCCGCCGGTCTGTATCGAGTCGTGCGCGCGAAGCCGCTCGGCGGTGGACGCCGACCCGGTGAAGGCGACGAGGTCGCCCAGCCGCAGGTGCTCGAACAGGTCAGGCACCTGGCCGCAGACCAGCTGCAGTGTGCCTGCCGGCAGGAGGCCCGTCTCGACCATGATGCGCACCGCGGCCTCGGCCACGAACGCGGTCGGCGTCGCGGGCTTCACCAGCGTCGGCAGACCGGCCAGGAACGACGGCCCGAGCTTCTCGAGCATCCCCCAGACCGGGAAGTTGAAGGCGTTGATCTGTACCGCGACACCGGGCAGCCGTGTGTACACGTGACGGCCGAGGAAGCTGCCGTCCTTCGACAGCTGCTCCGCGGGCCCGTCGAGCACGACCTGCGAGTTGGGCAGCTCGCGGCGTCCCTTCGACCCGTAGGTGAACAGCGCGCCGATGCCGCCGTCGACGTCGATCCACGCGTCCGCGCGCGTGGCGCCGGACTGCGCGGACAGCTCGTACAGTTCGTCCTTGCGGTCGGTGAGGGCCTGCGCGAGTTGCTTGAGCAGCAGCGCGCGCTGATGGAAGGTGAGCTCGCCGAGGGAGCGCTGGCCGACCGTGCGCGCGTGTTCCAGCGCGCCGGCGAGGTCGAGCCCGGCCGCGCTCACCTGGGCGACCGGGGTGCCGGTGGACGCGTCGAGCACCTCGGCGGCGCTCTCCGCGGCACCATCGGCGGTGGCCCCGAGGACGTCGTCGGGCGTCCACCATCCGTCGCGGACGTAGCTGGGCAGGATCATGAGAGGACTCCTCGAGTGGATGCGTATGCTGGCCGCATGGCCGACGGTGACTGGACGATCGAACTGGGTGAGCTCGACGTGAAGATGGGGGTGCGCATCCTGGAGCAGTCCGCGGAGCGCGTGGTCGCGACGATGCCCGTCGAGGGCAACCGCCAGTCGTTCGGGCTGCTGCACGGCGGCGCATCGGTCGCTTTCGCCGAGGCGCTCGGGTCGTGGGCGGCGGTCATCCACGCCGGCCCCGGACGGAGCGCGGTCGGGGTCGACATCAACGCGACGCACCACCGGGCCGCGCGATCGGGCCTGGTGACCGGCGTCGCGACGGCGATCCGGCTGGGCCGCACGATCGCGTCGCATGAGATCGTGGTCAGCGATGAGGAGGGCAACCGGCTCTGCACGGCGCGCATCACCAACCTCATCATCGACGCTCCGGCCCGGTAGCGGTCCAGTCGTAGAAGCCGTTCCCGCTCTTCTGCCCGAGCATCCCCTCGGCGACCATCCGCCGCAGCAGCTCCGGCGGCTCGAAACGCGGGCCGAGTTCGCGCGCGAGATATTCGGCGATGTCGAGCCGCACATCCAGCCCCACCATGTCGGTGAGACGCAGTGGGCCGACGGGATGCTTGTAGCCCAGGGTCATCGCCCGGTCGATGTCGTCCGGGGTCGCGACGCCTTCCTCAACCATCCGGATGGCCTCGAGACCGAGCAGCACTCCCAGCCGGGACGACGCGAAGCCGGGCGAGTCGCGCACCGTGATCGGCGTCTTGCCGAGGGATGCGACCCAGCGGGCTGCGTCCTCGGCGGCGGTCGTCGCGGTGGCGGTGCCCGCGACGATCTCGACGAGGGTGGATGCGGGGACCGGGTTGAAGAAGTGCATCCCGAGGAACGCGCCCGGCCGCTGCAGCCCCTCCGCCAGCGTGTCGATCGACAGCGACGACGTGTTCGTCGCAAGCACGGCATCCACCGGGAGCAGGTCCTCCGCGCGACGCAGTGCCTCGCGCTTCAGCCCGAGGAGCTCGGGGACCGCCTCGATCGCGAGCCCGGCGCCGCTGAGTGCCTCCCAGGTGACCGTGACGAGCAGGCGATCCGGGTCGGGCGCGGTGGCCCCGCGCAGGACGCTGCGCTCCACCGACGTGAGGATGCGGTCCCGCGCTTCCTTCGCGGCGGACGCATCCCGCTCCACGACCGCGACCTCGGCGCCAGCCATCACGAACGCGTGGGCGATGCCTGCGCCCATCCGCCCGCCTCCGATCACGACGACACGTTCGGGAAGCTGTGCTGCGCTCATCGTGCCTTCCTCCGCTCCAGGAACTCGGTCATCCTCCGCCGCTTCTCGGGCGACTCGAACAGCTGCGCCTGGGACTCCCGCTCGGCGGCGGGATGCTCGGAGAGCGGCGCGCGCAGCACCCGCTTGGTCAGTTGGGTGGCGAGCGGGTCGTTCGCGGCGATGCGGTCGGCCAGTGCGTGCGCGCCGGCCAGGAGCTCGCGCGGCTCGAACAGGTCGCTGACGAGTCCGGCCGCGAGCGCCTCCTCACCGTTGAGGATGCGCCCCGTCAGCACGAGCTCGGTCGCCAGCGGCAGTCCGACCAGCTGGGGGAGCCGCCACAGAGCGCCCGCCGCTGCGATGATTCCGAGGCCGGTCTCGGGGTTGCCGATGCGCAGGCGGGGGGTGCCGAGCCGCAGGTCGGCCGCGTAGGCGAGCTCCGCCCCGCCGCCGAGCGCGTACCCGTCGAGCGCGGCGATGACCGGCATCGGCAGGGCGGCGATGCGCGAGAAGATCGTGTCGTTGATGCCGCGCTCGGCGTCCGCTCCCGTGCGCTCCCGCAGTTCCGCGATGTCGGCGCCCGACGCGAAGACGCCGCCCGCTCCGGTGAGGATCAGGATGCGCGGCGCGACCTCGAGGCGCGCGCAGACCACGTGTAGCTCGTCCACCATCCCCTGGTCGATGGCGTTGCGGCGCGCGGGGCGGTTGAGCGTGACCGCCACCCGGTCGTCGTGCTCGTCGACGAGGAGGCTGCGCTGATCGCTCATACCGCCTCCACGATGAGGGAGGTGCCCTGGCCGACGCCGACGCACAGGGTGGCGAGCCCGCGTCGGGCGCCTTCCCGCTCCATCCGGCCGAGCAGCGTGACCAGGATGCGCGAGCCGCTCGATCCGAGGGCGTGGCCGAGCGCGATCGCGCCGCCGTCGGCGTTGACGGTCGCCGGGTCGAGGCCGAGGCGGCGGATGCACGCGAGGGCCTGACTGGCGAAGGCCTCGTTGAGTTCGACCGCGTCCAGGTCGGCCACGTCGAGCGCGGCGCGGGCGAGGGCCTTGTGCGTCGCGGGGACCGGGCCCAGCCCCATGATCTCGGGGGCGACGCCCGCGCTGGCCGCCGCGACGATCCGCGCCCGCGGGCGCAACCCGTAGCGTTCGACCGCCTCGGCGCTCGCGACGAGGATGGCGGATGCGCCGTCGTTGAGAGGGGATGCGTTGCCCGCGGTGACCACGCTGCCGCCGGCGACGACGGGCTTCAGCCGCGCCAGCGCCTCCAGGTTGCTGTCGCGCCGGATCCCCTCGTCAGCGCTGACCGTCCCGGCAGGCGTCTCGACCGGAAGCAGCTCGTCGTCGAACCGCCCGGCGTCCGCTGCGGCCGCCGCCCGCTGGTGACTCTCCAGCGCGAAGGCGTCGGCTTTCTCGCGGGTGATCCCGTCAATGCGAGCGACTTCCTCGGCCGTTTCCGGCATCGTGTAGGTCGCCTTGTCCCGGTCGAGCAGCCGCGGGTTCGTGAACCGCCAGCCGATGGACGTGTCGAACTGCGGCCCGGGCTTTGCGTACGCGCGCTCGGGCTTCGCCTGCACCCAGGGCGCGCGTGTCATCGACTCGACGCCGCCGGCGACGACGAGGTCGGCATCCCCGGCCCGGATGGACTGGGCGGCCTGGATGACGGCGGTGAGCCCCGAGGCGCACAGCCGGTTGACGGTCATCGCCGGAACCTCGTCGGGCAGCCCGGCCAGCAGCACGGCCATGCGGGCGACGTTGCGGTTGTCCTCGCCCGCCTGGTTGGCCGCACCGAGGATCACCTCGTCGAGCGCATCGGCGGGCGCGCCCCCGCGCCGCACCGCCTCGGCGACGACCAGCGCCGCGAGGTCGTCGGGCCGGACTCCGGCCAGCACGCCGCCGTACCGACCGACCGGCGTGCGCACACCGCCGACGAGGTAGGCCTCCGCCATCGCGCTCTCCCTCGAACCCGACGAAACCGAATTACCGAACGATCGTTCAGTTGCACCCATCGTTGCAGAACACCGCTACGCGAGCAACCGCCGCCGCGCTGGAAAGGAGGACTTCCGGGTGTGCAGTCGGCGCAACTCCTCCCTTTGCGTCAGATCGCGGCATCCCGGGCCAGAACTCCTCCGTATCCGACGGTGCACGGGTCGCAGGGCCCGGGCTGACGAAGCCGCTCGGCCACCCGAAAGGGAGGACATCTCGGCCGACACGCCGTCAGCCGGCGGGAAAGGGAGGAGATAACCGGGACATCGGGACTGGCTTCCTCCCCTGGGTACGGGCGGAAAGGAGACTGGCGTTGGGATCGGCGTAGCCGTTGTCGACGGACGGAGAGTGAGGAGACAACCCCGAGACCGAGATGGACCTCCGGTGTTCTGAACGGTCTGGAAGGTCCCAGGCGTCAGGAGTCGGCGACCGCGAGCAACCGCCGCCGCGCCGACAGCTCAGCGAGGGCGATCACGATCGCGAGCGCCACCACCGTGCTCGCCGCCGTGGCCATCGCGGGCAGGAGCACGGCGACGGGAACCAGCACCAGCGCCAGACCGACGTCGGGCGCGGCCCATCGCAGCACCAGCGGCCACGGGTCGCCGTAGCGACGCGTGATGATCGCATTCGTCAGGTAGAACAGCGCGATCCCGCCGCCCAGGCACACCGCGAGTGCGAGCGGCAGCGGCTCGAACGGGTGTCCGATCGCCTCCGCCAATGCCGCCGACAGCGCGGTCACGCCGGCCAGCAGCAGGTACGGCAGAAACGCGACCGTGTCCCGGATGCCGCGGACATCTCTGGCGGCGCGGAGCCGTTCCAGTCCGGCCCGCATCACATCCACGCCGAACATGAAGAACGACCACGCCAGTTCCGCAGCGATCAGCAGCCCCAGGAATCCAACCACGCCCCCCGCGACCGTCCACACCTCAGACACCTCCGCGACGATGCTGAGCACGGACTCGCCGAGGACGATGATGACGAGCAGCCCGAACCGCTCCGACAGGTGCTCCACGTTGAGCGTCTCGAACCGGCCCGACGACCAGCGCGACGCCGTCGTCATGAGCAGGGTCACCTCGAGCGCGATCGCGACCGCCCACAGCACGTAGCCCGCGGGCTCCGGAACCCAGATCGAGACCAGCCAGATCACCGCGGTCACACCGTTGTACGACGAGATGCGGAGACGGGACGGCCAGCCGTCGCGCCAGGAGAGCCGCATCCACACCACCAACAGCACGATCCGGATCGCCGCGTTGCCGGCGGCGAAGAGCCACGCCCGCTCGCCGATCGCCTCCGGCGCCGCCACGGCCATCGCGCCGACCGCGAACATCGCCGCGAGCATTACTGCCGACAGTCCGCGCCGGGTCAGCTGCGGCGACACGTCGACGACGAAGGTCAGGTTCGCCCACGCCCACCACACCGCGGCGAACAGCGCGAGGAACACGCCCAGCGCCGCGAACGAGGGATGGGCGTGCAGGCCGTGCGCGAGCTGGCCGACCAGCGCGACGAAGATCAGGTCGAAGAACAGTTCCATCCAGTCCGCGCGGGACGGGTCGCGGCTGGCGGGCCCCAGCGGTAGCCGCTGGCTCATCGGAGGTCGTGGTCCTCGAACACGAGCGACGTCTTGGTGTCGCGCACCGAGGGGATGCTGGTCAGCTCCTCGAGGACGACCCGCCGCAGGTCCTCGTTGTCGCGGGCGCGCACCAGCAGGATGACGTCGAAGTCGCCGCCCACGAGCGCGAAGTGCTCCACCTCGGGGATGCCGCGCAGCCGGTCGCGCAGATCGTGCCAGTCGGCCTGCTCGACGCGCAGCGTGACGTAGGCCGACGACGCGCGGCCGGAGAGTCGCGGGTCGACCTTCGCCGTGAAGCCGGTGATCACGCCGTCGGAGACCAGCCGCGAGACCCGCGCGTACGCGTTCGCGCGCGAGACGTGCGCGGTCTCGGCGACGGCGGTGATGGAGGCGCGGCCGTCGGCGCGCAAAGCGTCCAGGATGCGTGCGTCGATGTCGTCCATGGTGGTGGACAGTCTGACACCGAACCTGCGCTGGCGCATCCGTCCGTCTTGAGTCTGTCGCATTCGTAGCGCTGAGCGTCCGCCGAAGTCATCCTGGGGAGGAGCGACGTCTTTCGAAGGAGAACAGATGCACGCGGACGACCTGCTGCCCGGCGACACCCCGCTGCGGCTCATCGACCAGGACGGCACGTCCCACCCGGACGACCGCCACCCGATCCCGTCCACCGACACCCTGCTGGACGGCTACCGCCGCCTCGTGCTGGCCCGCCGGATCAACGACCAGGCGGACGCCCTCGTGCGTCAGGGCCGCCTCGCCGTCTACCCGTCGTCGCATGGACAGGAAGCGTGCGAGATCGCCGCCGCGATGGTGCTCGCGGAGCGGGACTGGATGTTCCCCACCTACCGCGACACCGTGTCCGTCATCGCGCGGGGCGTCGACCCGTTCGAGGCGTTCGTGCTGCTCCGTGGCGACTGGCACTCCGGCTACGACCCGACCGTCCATCATGTCGCCCCGCAGTCGACGCCGCTCGCCACCCAGCTGCTCCATGCGGTCGGCTTCGCCCATGCGGCGCGGATGCGCGGTGAGGACACCGTGGTGCTGGCGATGTGCGGCGACGGCGCCACCAGCGAGGGCGACTTCCACGAGGCGCTCAATTTCGCCGCGGTCTTCCACCTGCCCGTCGTCTTCCTCGTGCAGAACAACGGGTACGCGATCTCCGTCCCGCTCAGCAGGCAGACCGCCGCGCCCAGCATCGCCCACAAGGGTGTCGGCTATGGGATGCGGGGCCGCCTGGTCGACGGAAACGACCTCGCCGCGCTGCTCGCCGTGCTGGGGGAGGCGGTCGCCGAGGCGCGCGAGGGCGGCGGGCCGACCCTCGTGGAGGCGCTGACGTACCGGATGAAGTCCCACACCAACGCGGACGACGCCACCCGCTACCGGACGCAGGACGAGGTGGAGCCGTGGCTCGCCCGCGACCCGCTGCTCCGGCTGCGCACCTGGCTGACGGCGCAGGGTGCCCTCGACGAGGGTGACGACGCGGAAGCGCACGCGCATGCCGAGCGGATCGCCGCCGAACTGCGCACGGCGATCATGGCCGACGCCGATCCGCACCCCGAGGACCTCTTCGCCCACGTGTACGCGACGCCCACCCCGCAGCTGCGCGAGCAGGCGGAACTGCTCGCCGCCGAACTGGCCGGAAACGCGTTGGCCGAACCGACCCGCACCCAGGAGGTCGCCCGATGACACTCATGCACGAGGCTCCGGCCGAGCGGCCCGCCGACGCGCCCACCGCATCCACCGCGTCCGTCACCATGACCATGGCCCAGGCTCTGAATCGCGCCCTCGCGGACGCCCTCTCCGCCGACCCCTCGGTGGTGGTGTTCGGCGAGGACGTGGGCACCCTCGGCGGCGTCTTCCGCATCACCGACGGCCTGACCGCCCGGTTCGGCGAGGGCCGCTGCTTCGACACTCCGCTCGCCGAGTCCGGCATCGTCGGCGCCGCTGTGGGCATGGCGATGAACGGGATGCGCCCGGTCGTGGAGATGCAGTTCGACGCGTTCGCGTACCCCGCGTTCGAGCAGATCGTCGACCACGTCGCCAAGATGGGCAACCGCACCAGGGGTGCCGTGCGCCTGCCGATGGTGATCCGCATACCGTACGCGGGCGGCATCGGCGGCGTCGAGCATCACTCGGACTCGTCGGAGGCCTACTACGTCCACACGCCGGGTCTCACCGTCGTGTCGCCGGCCACACCGCAGGACGCGTACGGCCTGCTGCGTGCCGCCATCGCGCATCCCGACCCGGTCGTGTTCCTGGAGCCGAAGAAGCTGTACTGGTCGAGCGGCGAGGTGGATGTGGACGCCCCGCTGCCCGAGATCGGGCGCGCGCGGGTGGCCCGGGAGGGCACCGACGCGACGCTGATCGCGTACGGTCCGTCCGTCCCGCTCGCGCTCGCCGCCGCCGAGGCCGCCGCGGAGGAGGGACGTAGTCTCGGCGTCATCGACCTGCGCTCGCTCGTGCCCTTCGACGACGAGACCGTCTGCGCCGCCGTCCGGGCGACCGGCCGTGCGGTCGTCATCGCCGAGGCGCCCGGGTTCGCGAGCATGGCCGCCGAGGTCGTCGCTCGTGTCTCCGAGCGCTGCTTCCACCACCTGCTCGCGCCGGTCGGCCGGGTGACCGGTTTCGACACCCCGTTCGCGCCTCCCAAGCTGGAGAAGTTCTATCTGCCCGACGTCGACCGGGTGCTGGACGCGGTGGATGCGCTGCAGTGGGAGGACGCGTGAGCGCCCGGGTATTCACCCTCCCCGACCTGGGTGAAGGGCTGACCGATGCCGAGCTGGTTCGCTGGCTGGTGGCCGTCGGCGACACCGTGGCCACCGACCAGCCCATCGCCGAGGTCGAGACGGCCAAGTCGGTGGTCGAAGTGCCGTCGCCGTACGCCGGGACGGTGGCGGCCTTGCACGGAGACGAGGGAGAGACCATCCTCGTCGGTGCGCCGCTGATCGAGGTGGACGAGGGCCTTGCGAGCGCGCGGCCCGGCGACGACACGCCCATCGAGGCGTCCAGCAGATCCGGCCAGGTGCTCGTCGGCTACGGGACGGTCGAGCACAGCGGCCGCCGTCGCGGCCGTGCCGCGCGTGGCTCGGCGCTCACCCAGGAGCGGCCCGCACCGGTGGCCGCGCCGGCCGCGACGCCGCCGCGCGTCGTCCCCGTGGTCTCCCCGGTGGTCCGCTCCCTTGCACGCAGCCACGGCATCGACCTGGCGACCCTCCGCCCCAGTCGCCCCGACGGGGTTCTGACCCGGCGGGATGTGGAGGCGGCCTTCGCGACGGCGCCCGCCGCATCCACGCTCCCGCCCACGCGTGAGCAGCCGACCGGTACCGACCCGCGCACCGGGCTAGACCCGCGCACCAGCCTGGCGATCAGCGCGACGACCCCGTTCTCGCGTCTCCGCCGCACGGTCGCCGAGACGATGTCGCGCAGTCGGTCCGAGATCCCGGAGGCGACGGTCTGGGTGGATGTGGACGCCACGGACCTCTGGGACGGCCGGCGCCGCCTCGCCCGCGACGGTCGTGCCCCGTCCTTCCTCTCCTTCGTCTCGCGGTTCGCCCTCGCGGCGCTCGCGCGGCACCCCGAACTCGCCGGACGCGTGGCGACCGACGGTCAGAGCCTCGTCACCTTCGACGGCGTGAACCTGGGCTTCGCGGCGAACACCGACCGCGGACTCCTGGTTCCCGTCGTCCGGCGGGCCGATCGCCTGTCGGTGCGTGAGCTGGACGCGGAACTCGACCGGCTGTCCCGAGCGGCCCGCGAGGGGACGCTACCCCCGGCCGAACTCACCGGCTCCACGTTCACGATCAACAACTACGGCAGCCTCGGTGTGGACGGCAGCGCCGCGATCATCAACCACCCGGAGGTCGCCATCCTCGGACTCGGCCGCGCGATCGAGCGGCCGTGGGTCGTCGACGGGAGCGTCGTACCGCGACGCATCCTGCAGCTGTCCCTGGTGTTCGACCACCGGGTCACCGACGGCGGGGTCGCGGCGGGCTTCCTGCGCGAGGTGGCGGACGCGATCGAGTCGCCGCTCGGCGTCCTCGCCGACGCGCCCGGGCCGCTGGCAACCCGGGCGTAAGGTGACGGCATGAGCGACAAGAAGAACGACGACGACTACGACCTCAGCGAGGAGAAAGAGGTCGCGCCCGAGGAGAACATCGACTGGCTCCCGCATCCCACGCCGGCCGACGGCGACGCCCCCGCGCCCTGACCGAGCGCGGTACGCGCTTAAGATAGGGGGAGTGACTCCTCGCTCGCTTCCCCTGTGGCTCGCCCTGGTCTTCGCCCTCCTCTGCGGCGCCCTGGTGGCGATCCAGTCCCGGATCAACGGCGAACTCGGCAGCCGGCTCGGCGACGGATTCACGGCCGCGGCGATCTCCTTCGGGTCGGGCCTGATCATCCTTTCGATCGCGCTGGCGATCTTCCCGGCCGGAAGGCGCGGGCTTGCGCGTGTGCGTGACGCGCTTCGCGGCCGCCGGCTTCGCTGGTGGTACGTCTGCGGGGGCGCAGCCGGCTCCTTCCTGGTGCTCTCGCAGGGCCTAGCAGCGGCCGCCCTCGGCGTCGCCCTCTTCACGGTCGCCGTCGTCGCGGGCCAGACCATCAGCGGTCTGGTGCTCGACCGCGTCGGCATCGGCCCCGGCGGGCGCCGACCGCTGACGCCCGCGCGGCTCGTCGGCGCGCTGCTCGCGCTCGCCGCGGTCACCTGGGCGGTCTCGGCGCAGTTCGGGGGCAGCGCACCGATTCTGCTGATGATCCTTCCGCTCATCGCGGGACTCGGCACCGGCTGGCAGCAGGCCGTCAACGGACAGGTGCGCGCAGTGGCAAACAATGCCCTGACCGCCACGTTCATCAACTTCGCCGTCGGGACGACGGTGCTCCTGGTGCTGATGCTCGGGCACTGGGCACTCGCTGGGCTCCCGAAGCAGCTGCCCACCGAGCCGTGGCTCTACATCGGCGGCGCGCTCGGCTGCGTCTTCATCGGGGTGACGGCCCTGCTCGTCCGCATCACCGGCGTCCTGCTCCTGGGCCTGGCCACCGTCGCCGGCCAGCTGGTGTCCGCCCTCCTGCTCGACCTGCTGCTCCCGACTTCGGGCCAGGCGCTCGCGTTCTCGACCATCGGCGGCACGCTCCTCGCGATCGTCGCGGTCGCCATCGCCAGCATCCGCTGGCGCGGTGGAGCTAGGAGCAGCGCGTAGCGATGCCGCGACCCCAGCGCCGAGGGAGCCTGCGACCGAGGTTGCGTACCGCGGGCCGCCTGACGGCTAGGCAGGATGCGCGGCTCAGCCGGTGTAGTTCGCCCCGATGACCACGGTGAGGTCGGCGCCGGTGTCGGCGAACGCCGTGCTCTGCTGGACGGTCGCGCCCGGGAGCGTCTGCGCTGCGCCGAGCGCCGCGGCCTGGTTCGCGGGGTCGCTGTAGTAGACGATCGTGGTCGCGAGGTCGGTCCGGTCGGCGTTCGCCAGAGCGCCGACCTTCCAGCCGGCGGCGGTCAGCTTGTCGGCGACGGTCTGCGCGAGGTTTTCGGTCGTCGTCCCGTTCAGCACGTTCACGGTGAGCGCCGGGTTCACCGTTGGCACGATGGTGGGCGTCGGACTGGCGGTCGGGGTCGCGGAGGCGGTGCGGCTCGCGGAACTGCTCGGTCCGTGGAACGAAATGCTGCCGTTCACCAGCGAGAGGCCGAAGATGCCGGCCCCGACCAGGAGCACGGTCGCGAGCGCTGCCCATCCCACGGCGATCCAGCCGCGGCCACGGGCGCGCGGAGCCCGGTGCGCACCGACGCGCGTCAGGTCGTCCGGGATCTCGTCGAAGCGGTCGTGGGGGAACTTCTCTGCCATCGGGGATGCGGTCCTTGGTGTCAGTCGCCGGACGGGAGGGTCCGTGCGTGTCGTGCGGCCAGTCTCGCCTCGCGCAGCCGGAGCAGCCGCTTGACGAGCATGGGGTCGTGGCGCAGCGCTTCCGGACGGTCGATCAGCGCACCGAGCAACTGATAGTACCGAGCCGCCGAGAGACCGAACTCCTCGCGGATGGCCTGCTCCTTGGCCCCGGCGTGCCGCCACCACTGGCGTTCGAACGCGAGGATCGCGGCATCCCGATCGTTCAGCTGGTCCGCATCCGAGGGGTCGCGGTCGGCGGAAGACTGTCCGTCGGCTGACCGGGTCACGCGCACCGCCTTCCCTCGTCACGGACGCCGGGCTGAGACCTTCGTGCCGGGCGCGCCCCGCGCTCGCGAGTCATCCTAGGGCGACCGCCCTGTGTGTTTCCGGTTCCGCCCCGGCACGTCGCCGTTCGCGACGCCGGGAACACTGGGCGGGGGGACGCGTTTAGTCTGGTGACGACGAAAGGGAACGGCATGGCACAGAACGACACGTCGACCGGCGGCTACACGGTTTCGAAGAGCGACAGCGAGTGGCGCGAGGAGCTCAGCCCGGAGCAGTACGCGGTGCTGCGCGAGGCCGGAACCGAGCGCCCGTGGACGGGCGAACTGCTCGACGAGGGCCGCGCAGGCCTGTATACGTGTGCCGCATGCGGTGCGGAGCTGTTCCAGGCGGGGACCAAGTTCGACTCCGGATGCGGCTGGCCGAGCTTCTACGAGTCGGTGCGCCCGGAGGCGGTGCAGCTGCTCGAGGACGACAGCCTCGGCATGGTGCGCACCGAGGTGCGCTGCGCCAGCTGCGGCTCGCACCTGGGCCACGTGTTCCCCGACGGTTTCGGCACCCCGACCGGTGACCGCTATTGCATGAACTCGATCTCGCTGAACTTCACTCCGGAGTCCTGATGACCGACCTCGCCGGCCGCGTGGCCGCGCGGCGGTCGTACTCCCGGGTGACCCCGGACGCCCCGACGCACGACGAGCTGCTGCCCCTGGTGGCAGCGGCAGGCCGGGTCGCCGATCACAGCGCCCTGCATCCCTGGCGGATCATCGAACTGCGTGGTGACGCCCGGCGGCGACTGGGGGATGCGTTCGTCGCGGACGCCAAGGCAACCGGGTCGGACGCCGAAAAGCTCGCGGCCAAGCCGTTGCGCTCCTCTTTACTGCTGGCGATCGTTGCGGTGCGCTCGAAGAGCGAGAAGGTTCCCGGCTGGGAGCAGGATGCGGTCGCTTCGGGCGTCGCGCACGTCCTGAGCCTGCTGCTCCACGACGCCGGGTGGGGCGTGATGTGGCGCACCGGCCACCACACCCGCTCGAAGGCGGTGCACCGGATGCACGGACTCGCCAAGAACGAGCGGCTGCTCGGCTGGCTCTACGTGGGCGGGATCCCGGCCGACAGCAAAGAGGGCTACCGCGCCACACTCGACCCCCAGCGCTTCCTCTCCGCCCTCGACTGAGGTCGCGACGCGCCCGGGCGTTCCCCTTTGTTACGCACGTGTTTCTGTTTGGAATCTTTTCGGTACGGATTCACGAAATCGCTGGCGTAGCCAGGCATTACAAGCATTAGGATCGTGATTCAACGTGCGGCGTTGGATCGCGCGAGTCACACAGCAATGGGAGTAAGGCATGGCGAACGGAACCGTGAAGTGGTTCAACGCTGAGAAGGGCTTCGGCTTCATCACCGTCGAAGGTGGGGGACAGGACGTTTTCGTTCACTACTCCGCGATCGACATGGCAGGTTACAAGGTTCTCGAAGAGGGCCAGCAGGTCGTGTTCGAGGTCGGCTCGGGGCAAAAGGGCCCGCAGGCCGAGTCGGTGCGACTGGCCTGACGCGATTCAGCACGCGAGTGCGAAGCGCCGTCCCCACCGAGGGGGCGGCGCTTCGTCGTTCCCCCTGTCGTGCCGGCGACCGCCGCAGGCTGACGTCGTCTTGCACTCCACCGCCACGAGTGCCAGAATCGCTTTAGCACTCCATCTGTCTGAGTGCTAATAGACGGAATCTTTCGCATACGTCCGGGAGGGACGAGAAACACATGGCAAAGATCATTGCTTTCAACGAGGACGCGCGCCGCGGCCTCGAGCGCGGCCTGAACACCCTGGCCGACACGGTCAAGGTGACCCTCGGCCCGCGTGGCCGTAACGTCGTCCTCGAGAAGAAGTGGGGTGCGCCGACGATCACGAACGACGGTGTCTCCATCGCGAAGGAGATCGAGCTCGACGACCCGTACGAGAAGATCGGTGCGGAGCTCGTCAAGGAGGTCGCCAAGAAGACCGACGACGTCGCGGGTGACGGAACGACCACCGCGACCGTGCTGGCCCAGGCGCTCGTCAAGGAAGGCCTGCGCAACGTCGCGGCCGGCGCTGACCCGATCACGCTGAAGCGCGGCATCGAGAAGGCCGTCAAGGCCGTCACCGACGAGCTCGTCGCCTCCGCCAAGGAGGTCGAGACCAAGGAGGAGATCGCGGCCACCGCGTCCATCTCCGCCGGCGACACCACCATCGGCGAGATCATCGCCGAGGCGATCGACAAGGTTGGCAAGGAGGGCGTCGTCACCGTCGAGGAGTCGAACACCTTCGGCACCGAGCTCGAGCTGACCGAGGGCATGCGCTTCGACAAGGGCTTCCTGTCGCAGTACTTCGTCACCGACCAGGACCGCCAGGAGGCGGTGTTCGAAGACCCGTACATCCTCATCGCCAACCAGAAGATCTCCAACATCAAGGACCTCCTGCCGGTGGTCGACAAGGTGATCCAGGCGGGCAAGCAGCTCCTCATCATCGCGGAGGACGTCGACGGCGAGGCCCTGGCCACGCTGATCGTCAACAAGATCCGCGGCATCTTCAAGTCCGTCGCCGTCAAGGCTCCGGGCTTCGGCGACCGCCGCAAGGCCATGCTGCAGGACATCGCGATCCTCACCGGCGGCCAGGTCATCTCCGAGGAGGTCGGTCTCAAGCTCGAGAACGTCACCCTCGACCTGCTCGGTCAGGCCCGCAAGGTCGTCATCACCAAGGACGAGACCACCATCGTCGAGGGCTCCGGTGACCCGGAGGCCATCGCTGGTCGCGTGCAGCAGATCCGCAACGAGATCGAGAACACCGACAGCGACTACGACCGCGAGAAGCTCCAGGAGCGCCTCGCGAAGCTCGCCGGTGGCGTCGCCGTCATCAAGGCGGGCGCGGCCACCGAGGTCGAGCTCAAGGAGCGCAAGCACCGCATCGAGGACGCTGTCCGCAACGCGAAGGCCGCCGTCGAGGAGGGCATCGTCGCCGGTGGTGGCGTCGCCCTCATCCAGGCCGGCAAGACCGCGTTCGAGAAGCTGGAGCTGACCGGTGACGAGGCAACGGGTGCGAACATCGTGCGCGTCGCCATCGAGGCCCCGCTGAAGCAGATCGCGATCAACGCGGGCCTCGAGGCCGGCGTCGTCGTCGAGAAGGTGCGCAACCTCCCCGTCGGCCACGGCCTCAACGCCGCGACCGGCGAGTACGTCGACATGCTCGCTGCCGGCATCAACGACCCGGTGAAGGTCACCCGCTCGGCGCTGCAGAACGCCGCGTCCATCGCGGGTCTGTTCCTCACCACCGAGGCCGTCGTCGCCGACAAGCCCGAGAAGAACCCGGCCCCGGTCGGCGACCCGACGGGTGGCATGGACTTCTAAGTCCCGGCTCCGCACGACACAAGAGGGCGTCTCCCGCACGGGAGGCGCCCTCTTCGCGTACGTGGATTTTCGGTGAGGCGGTCAGGTCGGTACGACGACACGGACACCGACCGCTCTGGCTAGTCGAGCGAGTTCTTCGTCGTACGTGAGGAGCTCATCCACTCCGAGGCGGAGAGCGGTAGACAGGTGGATTGCGTCGTTCGAACGCAGAGGCGTGTTGAGAGCGGCAGTCATCAGGTCGCCCCGTGTGAGATCCACGAGGTCGACCACGTCGAGCAGCGATTCGATGTCGTCGAGGTCGAGAGGCTCGTTTCGGCGCATGGCTGCGCAGTGAAGTTCGGTGTGAAGAAGCCAGGATGCGACGAGGCGAAGCGGCGCCCGCTCCAGCTCGCGGAACATCGCGTCGGTTTCCTCTTCCCGGATGAGCAGTTTCATCGCGGCCGAGGTGTCGAGGTAGGCGACCGTCACCAGCGCCCCCGACTTTCGTCGAGCAACTCGCGGGAACTGATCGGGTAGTCCTTGGGCGTGATTTTGCAGAGGGAAGACAGGGGTTTGAGCGCTGGTCTGGCCTGATTCCGCTCGATGAGTTCGTCCAGAAGTGGGCGCTCGACGGGAGATAAGACCGCTGTCACTCGTCCGTTGTTGGTGATCTGGAACGACTCGCCCGCTGCGACCCGTCGCAGGACGTCGGCGCTGTTGTTTCGCATCTCGCGATGAGTGATGGTCTTCATCCGTCGACCGTAGCGTCGCGTAGCACCCGCCCGGTGGTCCGTGGCCGCAATGGAGAGGCCAGTTGAGCTTCTGCGCGACAGGCCGTGACTTCGCCTGCCCGCGCCTGCTGGCACGGCTCGGCACGGCGGCGGTTCGGGAGCGTCCCGGGCCGATAGGGTGCGGTCGTGGAGCAGACGTCGAAGGGCCGACGCAGTCGCCGGGGAGCGCTGCTCGCCGTGGGCGCTACCGCGGCCGCGCTCGCGCTGCTGGCGTCCACGCTCACTGGCTGCGCCTGCGCTCGGGATCGACGTCGTCGGCGGACCCGCCTCCACCCGCGCGACGGAGACCGTCCCCTCGCGCCCGCCGGCCGCGCCCGCCCTCGACTGCTCGCAGTTCGCGTCGGACGATGCCGTCGGCGCCCTGCTCGGAGCGCACGCCGCCGCTGCCGACCCTCCCGCCGGAACACTGACCGGGGTCGCATCCTTCGGCGGGTACGCCGCATCCGCGGCGGGTGGCGGCTGGTGCTCCTGGGGCGACGACACCACCGTCTCTCCGTTGCCGAAGACGTGGCGCGCGCTCACAGTCACGCTGCTTCCGCACGCCCACGACGCCTGGACGAAACTCGCGGAGAACTACCCGGCTGCCGCCGCCAACGGGGCCGACTACGACGGAGGGGTGTCCCGCGGCGGATCCTGCTCGACGCCGACGACGCTGTCGCCCGGCGTCGAGTGCCACACCAACGTCCTCGTGGGCTCGTCATGGCTGGAGGTCCGCGCGGGAGCGTCGGACCTTCCGATCGCCGAAACCGACTTCCACGCGTTCGTCCAGGGGGTGCTGCCGGCTGCCGCTCGATTCGACGCCTCCGTTCCCGTGGTGACTGCGCTCGCGCCGCTGGCTTGCGCGGGACCCGAATGGCTCGCAGAGGTGAAGAGCGTCTTCGGCCTCTCGGCGGTGTCGAGTCTCGGCTCCGAGGGTTCGTTCGACCTCCGCACGGCGGCCCACCTCGACGGCGCGGCCACGTCCTGCGCCTACCAGCCGAGCGAGGACGGCTCCGGCGGCCTTCTCGGCACGCTGTCGGTGCTGCGGGACAGCGCGGCCTCGTATGCCACGTATCGCCACGCCGCGATCACCACCGGCGGGCCCGCGGCCGGCGTGCACAGCGGCTCCATCACCGTCGCGGGCCAGACGGTCCCGACGGTGGTCCGCACCGAGCAGGACGGTTTCGCATCCACCACGGTCGTCGACGCCCTCGTCGGCTCCACGTGGGTCCAGTTCGCCGCCCCCGACACCGACGAGGACACGGTCAGCGCCTACGTCACGTGGGTCGCCGGCCGCCTCTGACGGCGCTCGCCGCCACATTCGTGACGAATGTCGCTTATGGCGCCCGCTAAGCGCACATTCGTCACGAATCTCCGCCACACGAACGAGCAACATTCGTGACGAATGTCGCTTATGGAGCCCGCTGAGCGCACATTCGTCACGAATCACCAGCGCCGGCGACCGCGCGGCTATTGCGCGAGCGGCTAGGGCGACGCGGGGGAGTCGGCGAGCGGGAGCGAGACGCGGAACGTGGCGCCGCCGCCCTCCGTGTCGACCACCTCGACCGTGCCGCTGTGGGCGGCGACGATCGACGACACGATCGCCAGCCCCAGTCCGCTTCCGCCGGTCTCGCGTGCGCGGGAGGTGTCGGCGCGCCAGAAGCGCTGGAAGATCTTCTCGCGGATCTGCGGTGGGATGCCGTCACCGTGGTCGCGCACCTCGATGGTGGCCCGCTCGGTGCGGTGGTCGATCTGCACCGCGACCTCGATGGGGCTGCCCTCCGGCGTGTAGCGCAGCGCATTGCCCATCAGGTTCGTGACGACCTGCCGCAGCTTGTTCTCTTCCGCCATGACGATCGCGGGCTCCGTCGGCGACGGCTGCGTCAGCACGATCTTCTCGGCGGTCGTGATGGGGAGCGTGTCCGTGCTCACCCGGCGGCCGCGACCCCGGCGCAGTCGGGCCAGCGCGGACCCGGCGAAGGAGATCGGCCCGGTCGCGTTGGTGGCCCGGGCGCCCGTATCCGGCACCAGCATCGGGACGGTGTCGACGCCGAGGTCGACCAGCTCGTCCTCTTCGGGCGCGACCGGCTCAGGAGTGAGCACGCTGACGACGCGGCCCGGGGAGCCGGCCATCGCATCCATCGCGGCATCCTGTGCGATCTTCACCAGGTCGACCCGGTGCAGGTCGAGCGGCTTGGTCTCGTCGAGGCGGGCCAGCTCGAGCAGGTCCTCCACGAGGATGCCCATGCGGATCGCCTCCTTCTCGATGCGATCCATGGCCTGGGCCACGTCTTCGGGAGTCTGCAGCGCGCCCATCCGGTACAGCTCGGCGTAGCCGCGCACCGACACCAACGGCGTCCGCAGCTCGTGGGAGGCGTCGCCCACGAAGCGGCGCATCTGGTCGATGGTGCGCGCGCGGTCGCTGAACGCGCGGTCGATGCGGTTCAGCATGGTGTTGAGGGAGCGGTTCAGCCGCCCGACCTCGGTGTTGGGCGTCGCTCCACCGAGACGCTGGCTGAAGTCGCCGTCGGCGATCGCAGCGGCCGTCTGCTCGACTTCGCGCAGGGGCGAGAACGTCGTGGTCACGAGCATCCGCGTCAGGCCTGCGCCGACGATGATGACGATGACGCCGAACCCGAGGAAGATCGCGAGGAAGCTCGCCATAACCGTGTCGATCTGCGACGTGGCCGTCGCGACGATCGCCGTTCCCAGCTCACCGTCCGGCCCGGCGAACGTCACCGTCTGGGTGAGCGCACGGTACGACGTCCGGCCGTCGTTGCTCGGGATCGTGTACCCGCCCGCCGGCATCGCCTTACCCTCCGGGACCGTGAGGCTGGCAGGGATGGCCGGCCGGTGCGCGTACGGGATGTTGGTCCAGTTCGTCTTGACCAGGTGGCCGTCGGAGTCGTAGAGCGCCGCGAAGTAGTCCGAGGGGCTCGCGTCCGTCGCGATCTGGTCGGCGTCCGACGACGACTTGAACAGGTAGGTGTTCAGGTAGGAGGCTCCGGAGGCGGCGGAGAGCTGCGCATCCAGCTGGTCCAGCAGCACCGGCTTGAGCATCGACATCGTGCCGATCCCGGTCACGAGCAGCCCCAGGGTCAGCATGAGCACGGTCACGCCCGTGATCTTGGTGCGGAGGGAGATCGCGTTCCAGCGATCGAGCAGGCGTGAATGCATCAGGCCGTCAGTCTATGCAGGGGATGCTGTGTCGGGCATGTGTGCGCGGCGGAGCACCTCAGACCTTGGCGGCCTTGAGCATGTAGCCGAACCCGCGCTTGGTCTGGATGAGCGGCTCGCTGGAGTGCGCGTCCACCTTGCGGCGCAGGTAAGAGATGTAGGACTCGACGATGCCCGCGTCGCCGTTGAAGTCGTACTCCCAGACGTGGTCGAGGATCTGCGCCTTCGACAGCACGCGGTTGGGGTTGAGCATGAGGTAGCGGAGGAGCTTGAACTCGGTCGGGCTGAGCTCGATCGGGGTGTCGCCCACGAAGACCTCGTGCGTGTCCTGATCCATCGTCAGCTCGCCGGCGCGGATGACCGCATCCTCGTCGGCCTGCATCGTCCGGCGCAGGATGGCCTTGATGCGGGCGACGATCTCGTCGAGGCTGAACGGCTTGGTGACGTAGTCGTCGCCGCCGACGGTGAGGCCGGTGATCTTGTCTTCGGTGTCGTCCTTCGCGGTGAGGAAGAGGATCGGCGCGGTGTACCCGGCGCCCCGCAGCCGCTTGGTGACGCCGAAGCCGTTCATGTCCGGCAGCATGACGTCGAGGATGATCAGGTCGGGCTCCTCTTCGAGGACCGCGGAGATCGCCTGGGCTCCGTTGCCGACCGCGCGAACGGCGAATCCGGCGAAACGGAGGCTGGTGGTGAGAAGGTCGCGGATGTTCGGCTCGTCGTCGACGATGAGAATGCGTGGTCCGGCGTTCATGGAGACAGTATCTGCGCGTCAGCTGATTCTTACCTGTGAGCCGTCGGTGCGCAGTGAGTGCGCGGGTGGTGCACGGGTCTGGCGCCCGCAGTGTGAAGAGTGGATGCTGAACTCATGTCGAATCCCACCGTCGTCATCGCGGGCGCCGGGCTCGCCGGGGCAAGCGTCGCGACCGAGTTGCGCGAGCGCGGCTTCGCGGGCCGCATCCTGCTGCTCGGACTCGAGGAGCATCACCCGTACATCCGCCCGCCGCTCTCGAAGGAGTACCTGAAGGGCGAGGGTGGCATCGAGCAAGCGGACGTCCACCCTGCCGCCTGGTACGCCGACAATTCGGTCGAATTCGTGCCAGGCGTCGAGGCCGGATCGTTCGAGGTCGGAGCCCACGAGTTGTTCGTCTCGGAGGGCGGCCGCATCACTTACGACAGCCTGGTGCTGGCGACCGGCGCGAGTGCGCGTCCCCTCGGCGTCCCCGGCAGCGGGCATGGGGCCGTGTTCCCGCTGCGCACGCGCGAGGACTCCGCCTGGCTGCGGGCAGCCCTCGAAGTCGGTGGGCGGCGCGTCGTCGTGGTCGGCTCCGGCTGGATCGGCCTGGAGGTCGCCGCCGCTGCACGCGGGTACGGCAACGACGTGACCGTGCTCGGCCGGGCGCCCGTCCCGCTGAGCGGTGCGATCGGCCGGGAGCTGGGTGCGGTCTTCGAGCGGCTCCATGTGGACAACGGGGTCACGTTCCACAACGGCGCGAAGGTGGTCGGGGTGGATGGCGGGGAGGAGCAGGTGGTCGTCCTCGCGTCGGGAGAGCGCATCCCGGCGGATGTGGTCGTCGCAGGCGTCGGGGCCGCCCCGAACACGCTGGTCGCCGAGCGCTCGGGCGCCCGCATCGCGGACGGCGTGCTCACCGACAAGGGGATGCGCACCAGCATCGAAGACATCTATGCGGTCGGGGACGTGGCCAACCCGTTCCTCCCGGCGATCGGCCGCCACCTGCGCAGCGAGCACTGGGCGAACGCCATCGCGAGCGGGAAGGTCGCGGCGCACGCGATCCTCGGCGAGCGCGCTTCGTACGACGACATCCCGTACTTCTACTCCGACCAATACGATCTGGGCATGGAGTATTCGGGCTACGCGCCGCTTGCCGCCGGCGCCCGGGTCGTCTACCGCGGCGACGTGGGGGCGCGCGAGTTCATCGCGTTCTGGCTGCGCAACGACCGGGTCGTCGCGGGCATGAACGTCAACGTGTGGGACGTGCAGGACGACATTCAGCGCCTGATCCGCTCCGGTGGGCGAGTGGATGCGGACCGCCTCGCCGACGAGAGCGTCGCCCTTGCCGATGTCTGAGGCGGGCGCGGAGGCGGGCGGAGCGACGCCGCACACGCCGTACCTGCCCCCGCTGCGCATCCCCGTCCGGCAGATCGGTGCGCGCACCTTCGACTTCTCCCGTCAGGTGGCCATCATGGCCGTGGTGAACAGGACACCCGACTCCTTCTACGACCAGGGTCGCACTTACGCCTTCGACCGCGCGGTGGACGCGTGCTTCGAGGCCGTCGCGTTGGGCGCCGACTGGGTCGACATCGGCGGGGCGCCGTTCGCGCCGGGGGAGCCCATCCCCGTCGAGGAGGAAGTGGAGCGGGTCGTCCCGGTCGTCGAGGCGTTGCGCGCCGGGTCGGATGTGGTGATCTCGGTGGACACGTTCCACTCGGTGGTCGCGCGTCACGCGATCGGGGCCGGCGCGACCGTGATCAACGACACGACCGGTTTGAGAGACCCGGACCTGGCGAGGGTCGTCGCGGACAGCGACGCCACGCTCGTCATCACGCACAGCCTGGCGGAGCCGCGGCGCCCGTTTCCCCGGCCGCAGTACGGGGATGTCGTGGCCGAGGTGTCCGCGTTCCTCCGCGACCGGGTGGAGCGGGCGCTCACCGCGGGCATCCCGGAGGAGCGGATCATCGTGGACCCGGGGCACGACCTGAACAAGAACACACTGCACTCGCTCGCGTTGACCCGCCGCCTCAGCGAGATCGCCGACCTCGGCTATCCGACGCTGGCGGCGGTATCGAACAAGGACTTCATCGGCGAGACCCTCGACGCGCCCCGCACCGAGCGTCTGGAGGGCTCGCTCGCCGCCGCCGTGATCAGCGTGATGAACGGTGCCCGGATCGTCCGGATGCACGATGTGCGCGCGTCCGTCGCGGCCGTTCGGATGACGGAGGCCGTGCTCGGTCTGCGCGAGCCCGCCTACCTCAAGCACAACATGGGAGACCTGAATGACTGACACCCCTGGCACCGCTTCTCCCGCCCCGGCCATCCATCGCCTGTCGCCTCTGCCGTCGCAGACCGAGCTGAGCGACGACGACATCGCCGCCCTCTACCTCGAGGGTGCCGGCGACCCGTGGCTGCGCGTCAACTTCGTCACCAGCGTCGACGGCGCCGCCACCCACCAGGGGCTGTCCGGTGGTCTGTCCAACGACGTGGATTCCCGCGTCTTCGAAATCCTGCGCCGCCTGTGCGACGTGGTCCTCGTGGGCGCGGGGACCGTGCGCGCCGAGGGCTACGGCGCGATGCGGGTGGATGCGACGTCCGCGCGGCTCCGCAGCGGGGCCGGGATGACCGCCCACCCGGTCTTCGCGATCGTGTCGGCCGGACTCGACCTCGACCCGCGGAGCTCCATCTTCCAGGACGCGCCGGAGCGGCCGATCGTCCTGACCACCGAGCTGTCCAGGCCCGAGGCGCGCGACGCGCTCGGCGAGGTGGCCGACGTGGTCGTCTGCGGGCGGGAGCGGGTGGTCGCCGAGCGCGGACTGGCCGTGCTGCACGAGCGCGGGCTGACGCGCATCCACTGCGAGGGAGGTCCGCACCTGTTCGCCGACCTCATCGCGGCGCGAGCCGTCGACGAGCTGTGCCTGACGGTCAGCCCGCGGCTGGAGGGCGGCACCTCGTCGCGAATCGCGACGGGTGCGGCGCCGATCGTTCCGCTCGGTCTGCGCCTCGCGCACACGCTCGCCGGGGACGACACCCTGCTGCTCCGGTATGTCCGCGGCTGACGGGGAGCTCCGACCCCGGATCGACGCGGCGGTCGTTCGCCGGCTTGTCGACACGCAGTTTCCCCAGTGGCGCGGGCTGCCCCTGCGCGCGGTGGACCACGACGGGTGGGACAACCGGACCTTTCGCCTCGGGGACGAGCTGAGTGTCCGGCTGCCCAGCGCCGCGGGGTACGTCGAGCAGGTGGCGAAGGAGCAGTATTGGCTCCCGCGGCTTGCGGCGGTGCTGCCGCTGCCCATTCCGCAGCCGGTGGCCGCGGGCGCGCCCGGTGAGGGGTTCCCGTTCCCGTGGTCGGTGTACCGATGGCTGCCGGGCACGCCCGTCGTGCTGCGCGGCGATGTGTCACGGGATGCTGCGCTCGCGGAGGCGATCGGATCGTTCCTGGTGGCGCTGCGATCGGCGCCGGTCGATGGCGCACCGTGGCCCGGCACCCACAACTTCTTCCGGGGTGCACCGCCCGATGTGTACGAGGAGGAGGCGCTCGCCGCGTTCCCGCTGCTGGGTGCGGACGCCGACCGGGCACGCTCGCTCTGGGCGGAGGCGACCGCATCCCGGTGGGAAGGGCCGCCCGTGTGGTTTCACGGGGACGTCGCGCCCGGCAACCTGCTCGTGGACGGGTCGGGCGCGCTGTCCGCCGTGATCGACTTCGGCACCTCCGGCGTCGGCGACCCGGCGTGCGACCTCGTGCCGGCGTGGACGATGTTCGAGGGCGCGGCGCGCGACGCCTTCGTCGAGACCGTCGGCGTCGGCCTCGACGACGCGACGTGGGCGCGGGCGCGTGGCTGGGCGCTGTGGAAGGCGGCGATCACCGTGCGCGACCGCCCCGCTGACGCGGAGTCCCGCGCCACGCTCGCGCGCATCCTCGCCTGAGCTGCGCCCGTCCCCGCCGCCCTCGCCGCCCTCGCAGAGATTTGCGCCAGTTCGCGGTTTTGGGGGCGGCATAACCGCGAATTGGCGCAAATCGTAAGTACCGCGCGGGGGCTACGCCGCCTCGAGGGCGTGGGCGTCGAGGATCGTGTACGAGTAGCCCTGCTCGGCGAGGAACCGCTGGCGGTTCTGCGCGAAATCCTGATCGACCGTGTCGCGCGCCACCAGGGTGTAGAAGTTGGCCGACAGGCCCGACTCCTTCGGGCGCAGCAGACGACCGAGGCGCTGTGCCTCCTCCTGCCGGCTGCCGTACGAGCCGGACACCTGGATGGCGACCGTCGCCTCGGGCAGGTCGACCGAGAAGTTCGCGACCTTGCTGACGACCAGCAGCTTCGTGCGTCCGTCCCGGAACTCCTGATACAGCCGCTCGCGCTCGTCCACCGGCGTGGCACCGGTCAGCTTGGGCGCGCCGAGGGCATCCGCGAGTTCGTCGATCTGGTCCAGGTACTGCCCGATGACGAGGATGCGCTCACCCTCGTGCCGGTCGACCAGCTGCCGCACGATGTCGAGCTTCGCCGGCGCGGTGGCCGCGAGGCGGTACCGCTCGTCGTCGGGAGCGGCCGCATAGCTGAGGCGGTCGGAGGCCGGCAGGTCGACGCGCACCTCGTAGCAGGCGGCGGGGGAGATGAAGCCCTGGGCCTCGATCTCCTTCCACGGCGCATCGAAGCGCTTCGGACCGATCAGGCTGAACACGTCGCCCTCACGGCCGTCCTCCCGCACCAGTGTCGCTGTCAGCCCGAGTCGGCGTCGCGCCTGCAACTCGGCGGTCAGTTTGAAGACGGGCGCGGGCAGCAGGTGGACCTCGTCGTACACGACGAGTCCCCAGTCCAGGGCGTCGAGCAGCGCCAGGTGGGCATACTCGCCCTTCCGCTTCGCGGTGAGGATCTGGTACGTCGCGATGGTGACCGGCTTGACCTCTTTCACCTGCCCCGAGTACTCGCCGATCTCCTCCGCCGTCAGGGTGGTGCGGCGCAGCAGCTCGTCGCGCCACTGCCGGGCGGAGACCGTGTTGGTGACCAGGATGAGCGTGGTCGTCTTCGCCGTCGCCATCGCCCCGGCGCCGACCAGCGTCTTGCCCGCGCCGCAGGGCAGCACGACCACACCCGAGCCGCCGTCGAAGAAGTTGGTGACCGCCTTGCGCTGGTAGTCGCGGAGCGCCCAGCCGTCCTCCTTCAGCCCGATGTCGTGCGGAGTGCCCGGGGTGTAGCCGGCGAGGTCCTCCGCCGGCCAGCCGAGCTTCACGAGCTCCTGCTTGAGTTGTCCTCGCGCCCACGCCTCCACGACGAACGTCTCGTCGTCGCGGCGCTCCAGCAGCAGGGGGGAGATGCGCTTGGCGTTCGCGACCTCCGTCAGCACGGGCAGGTCGGTGGAGCGCAGCACCAGCGTCCCCTCGTCGTCGCGTTCGATGACCAGGCGGCCGTAGCGGGCGACGGTCTCCGTGACGTCCACCGAGACGGTTTGCGGAATCGGGAACTTCGAGTACCGCTCCAGCGTCCCGAGCATGTCCTCCGCGGTGTGCCCAGCGGCCCGCGCGTTCCACAGGCCCAGCCGGGTGATGCGGTAGGTGTGGATGTGCTCGGGCGCGCGTTCCAGCTCGGCGAAGACCGCGAGATCGTGGCGTGCATCCTCCGCCTCGGCGTGGGCGACCTCGAGGAGCACGGTGCGATCGCTCTGGACGATCAGGGGGCCATCAGACATAGCTGACCAGCCTACGCCCTGCGGCCGTGCGTTCTGTCGGCCGTGCACGCGAGGACCGGTGCCGCCCTAACCCGCGTGCGACCTGCCGCAGGCCGGACACACGCACGTGTTCGTATCAGGAGGGTCGAACAGCGAGTGGTTCCGCGCTTCCGCGGCAACCCACGGCACATCCGACTCGGCTGCCGACGCGAGGAGTCCAGGGTCGGTGAGGAGCCGGATCCGTGACGCCAGCCAGACCCGCGGCTGGCCGTGAACATCGTGCCGGCTCAGGAGGATGACGAGGGGCGCCATGCCGTAGCGTCCACCCGTCGCCAGATCGATCCTGTCGAGGAGCTGGTCGATCGTCACGGCCACGATCTCGAGCGGAATCGCCGGCTCGTCGCCGGCGTCCGGCACGACCGACGCGAACAGGACATCGTTGAGCTCGTCGTACCCCCAGGCGCTCCGCGCGGCGAACCCGGGCAACTGGAGTCGGTAACTGGTCGTCATGCGGTGCTCGCCTCCCCTCGCAGCCGATGCTACGGAGGGGTAGACGGGCCCGACCAGAGCACCAACGCGCGGAAATCCCTGCATAGCGCCCGGCCTGCGCAGCAGTGCGGCGCGCGGCAGCGCGGCGCACTCAGGGCGCGGGGCGCATCCCGCGCACGCTGGAGAGGGGGAGGGTCCGCTCGATGTCCGCCGCGCGGTCCCGCCCGCGCAGGCGCCCGCCGCCGACGCCGGTCGGCTCCAGCAGGTAGTCGACGACGCTGCCGTCGGGCATCGCCACCTCGATGATGATCGGCTGCCGCGCGCGGACCGCGAGGTCCAGTTGGCGCACCAGCCAGCGCTCGCCGGTGTCGTCGCCGGCGTCCGCCTCCGCGTGTCGCAGCCGCTCGACCAGCTCGGCGTCGCGGTCCTGCTCCTCAATGGCTCCGGGATGCGCGACCCGCTGCCGCCGCAGCGTCACCTCGTTGCCGTCCGCGTCCTCCGCCACCACCGGGTAGCGCGCGTCGCTGAGCGCCCAGAACACGACATCGCGCGGGAACCGGCTCACGAGTTCCCCCTCCCGCGTCGGCGCGAGCCGCAGGGACGCGAGCGTCTGGTCCACGTGGATGGTGCGCAGCAGCGTCGCGTCCGCCGACCGCACGGCTGAGCGCGCAATCTCGTCGGTGACGTCGTGCACGCGAACCCGTCCGTGCCGCTCGGCGGCGTCCGCGATCAGGTAGTCCACCGGCTGCGGCAGCCCGGTCAGAGAGATCGTGCTGAGGAATTCCCGGATGCCGTCCGCCGTCTCGCCCGCCGTCAGCGCGCGGTCGACGGATGCGGCGGAGATGCGGAACGTCGACGCCAGTGCCCGGGACTCCAGCTCGGCGATCCCGCGCAGGCGTGACTCGATCTCGGGCGCCAGCGGCCCGGGAGACACGATGGTCAGGTCGTGCTGCAGGTACACGTGATCGACCTCGGCGGGGAACTGCGCGGCCATCAGCGTGGTCGCCGCATCCGGCCCGTCCTCCACGAGCGCCGCACCGGCCGAGCTCGGTGCCTGGTGCGCGGTCACCCCCAGCCACTCGGCCAACCGCGTGTGCGCATCCACTCGGCTCTGCGCCTCCGCGATCGACGCGGGATACAGCCACGCGACATGCTCACGCAGGCTGTCGCCCCAGGCCGCCCGGCTGCGCAGCGCCAGAAGGCTGCGGATATCGCCGGGGAGCGTATCCAGCCAGGCGGCCGCCAGGGCGCGCCAGCGGTCGGCGCTGGGGGAGTGCGACCAGGTCGCCGCGCTGTCGGTCGGGAGCCACATCCCCTCGCCTACGGCCACCAGTCCGGCGCGCTCGGCCGCCGACAGCGCGACGGGGATGAGGTCGGCATCGAGCGAGAGCGCCTCGGCGAGCCGCTTCACGGCGGGCAGCGCGAGGCCGCCCTTCTGCAGCCGGCGCGCGCCCTCACGCCCCAACTCGGCCAGCAGCTCGGAGACAGCCGCGACCGACTCGAACGCGCGCTCGGCCGCGAGCCGGTCGGTGAACCGGCGCTCGGTGTCCGGCACGGGTGCGAGGGCGGGAGGTGGTGGAGTGTGCAGGAGTTCGTCGGAGGACGGCAGCCGCTGAGCGGCCCAGCCGTCGAGGTGCGCGGTCACCGCGTCGTAGACACCGAACGTCGCATCCTCGGCCGGGTGGGCCAGCAGGAGGGCGGCCGTGTCGTCCAGAGCCGCCGCCACGGCATCCCGATCGACGGCAGCGGTCGCGGGCTCGGCGGCCAGCAGTGCGGCCACCTCGTCGACGTTCAGCGGCGTCGCCGCGCGGCCCAGAACGACCAGCGCGGCGAGGTGGATGCGGTCGAGCGGCGCCAGGGCACGCTGCAGCGCGTCGGTGTCGAGCAGCGCATCGGCGAGGTCGAAGAAGTCGGTCACGCCCGTCCGCCGGTAGGTCCGGCCGTGCAGGACGGACGCGAGCACCGCGTCGTCCAGCCCCCGCAGCCGCGCTGCGAGAGCGAGCGTCGTCGTCATCCGCCGATCCGCCGGCCGTCAGGCCTAGCGCCGGCCCTTCGGGGTGTTGGCGGCGGCGGCCGCGCGGTTGGCCGCCCGGTTGCGTCGGGCGCTCACGATGAGCAGCACGATGATCAGCACGAAGGCGATAGGGAGCGCGACAAGAGGGAAGAGGAACACCGTCGGCCAGAGGCCGGCACCCGATCCCTGCTGCGCGAATTGGCCTGCTGCGGTGCCGATCAGGATGGCCGCGATGCAGACCAGAGAGACGATGACGAGCGCGGCGATGATGTACGAAAGCACGCGCTGGAGCCGCGATGCCGGCGGCGGGGTCTGCTGGGTCACGAAATCAAGGATAATTGAGGTCGGTCATCTGATCCCCCATGTGAAGTGAGGTTCCCATGCCAACCGGCAAGGTCAAGTTCTACGACGACGAGAAAGGCTTCGGCTTCATCAGCTCCGATGACGGCCAGGAAGTCTTCCTGCACGCCTCGGCGCTCCCCGCCGGCGCCGTCGTGAAGGCGGGAACCCGTCTCGAGTTCGGCATCGCCGACGGCAAGCGCGGAGCGCAGGCGCTCTCGGTGCGCGTGCTGGAGGCTCCGCCGAGCCTGACGAAGCTCAAGCGCAAATCGGCCGACGACATGGCGATCATCGTCGAAGACCTGGTGAAGCTGCTCGACGGCATCGGTGGCAACCTGCGCCGCGGCAAGTATCCCGACAAGGCGCACGGCGCGAAGATCGCGGCCGTGCTGCGCAAGGTCGCGGACGATTTGGATGCCTGAGCTGGGCGACGAGCGCGAGACCGACCCGGTCGAGGGTGGCGTCGAGGTGGAGGCTGAGGTCGTCGCTGAGGTCCAGACCGACGTCGAGGTCGAGAACGTCGTCGAGGCGCAGCCCGTCGCCGACGAGGTGCTTCTCGCGGCCACGCCGCTCGCGCTGAGCGCGCTCGCGGAGAACACACCCGAGGCCACCATCGGCGAGCCGCTCGGGCACATCGTCGAGGGTCCGCACACCCTGACGATGCTGTTCGAGGCGCGCATGTCCGGCTACCCGGGTTGGCGCTGGTCCGTGACACTCGGACGCGCCGACGACGATGCGGAGCCCACCGTCCTCGAGACCGAGCTCATGCCCGGCGACGGCGCGCTCCTCGCACCTGACTGGGTGCCGTGGTCGGAGCGGCTGGCCGACTACCAGGCCGCTCAGCAGGCGCTCGCCGCCCAGGCTGCGGAGGCCGGGGACGAGGACGCCGAGGGCGACGACTCGGACGAGGACGACGAGTCGTTCGACGACGGCGAGGACGACAGTGACGTGCACGACCTGCACGATGACGACGACCTGGACGGTGTGGACATCGACTCCGTGGACGTCGATGTCGACTTCGACGAGGTGACGGATGTCGACCCAGAGCTCGATCTCGCAGCGGAAGAGACTGCGGCGCTCGCGGACCCGGAGGATGAGTCCGACGACGACCAGTCCGATGACGACGACGATGACGACGATGACGACGAGTCGGATGATGACGACGAGTCGGATGATGACGACGAGTCGGATGATGACGACGAGTCTGACGACGACGACTCCGACGACCGGGAGTGACGCCTCCCCGCCGTCACCCGCCGTTCAGTGTCGTCGGGCGATGGTGAGGTAGCCCAGCCCCAGGATGCCGAGGACGATCCCGACGACGATCGTCCACATCCACGTGCCCGTTCCCACGCCGAAGACGAGCAGGACGACGAGCGCGATCACCCACAGCCCCAGCCCGACGAGCACGGCCCGCCGGTCATCCGTCTTCACGGGGACCGGGTCGGGCCGACGCTCGTCGTCGCGGAGCCAGAGGCGCACGGTGCTTCTCAGCCCAGTCGCTCGACGACGTACTCGATGCAGCCGATCAGCGCGCGCACATCCGCCGGCTCGATCGCGGTGAACGTCGCGACGCGCAGCTGGTTGCGGCCGAGCTTGCGGTACGGCTCCGTGTCGACGATGCCGTTGGCGCGCAGTGTCTTGGCGATGGCCGCCGCGTCGATCCGGTCGTCGAAGTCGATCGTGGCGACCACCTGGGAGCGGTGCGCGGGGTCGGCGACGAACGGCGTCGCGTAGTCGACTCCCTCTGCCCACTCGTACAGCGCGCCCGACGACTCGCGGGTGCGGGCGTCGGCCCAGGCGAGACCGCCGTTGCCGTTCATCCACTCCAGCTGGTTCTCGAGCAGCACGAGCGTCGCGATCGCGGGGGTGTTGAGCGTCTGGTTGAGGCGGGTGTTGTCGACCGCGTTCTTGATGCTCAGGAACTCGGGGATGTAGCGTCCGCTCGCCGCGATGCGCTCGACGCGCTCGAGGGCGGCGGGGGAGAAGAGCGCCAGCCACAGACCGCCGTCGGAGGCGAAGTTCTTCTGCGGCGCGAAGTAGTAAACGTCCGACTCGCTGACGTCGAAGTCGGCACCCCCCGCGGCGCTGGTCGCGTCGATCACCGTGAGCGCACCGTCGTCGCCGTGGACGCGGCGGACCGGGGCCATCACGCCGGTCGAGGTCTCGTTGTGCGGCCAGGCGTACACATCCACGCCCTCCACGACCTCGACCTCGCTGCGCGAACCGCCGGGTGCCTCGATCACGTGCGGGGCGTCGAGCCAGGGCGCGCCAGCCGCCTTGGCGAACTTGCCGCCGAACTCGCCGAAGACGAGGTTCTCGCTGCGCTTCTCGATCAGGCCGAAGGCTGCCGCATCCCAGAACGCCGTGGAGCCACCGTTGCCGATGACGACCTCGTAGCCGTCGGGCAGGCGGAACAGCTCGCCGAGACCCTCGCGCACGCGGCCGACGAGATTCTTGACTGGGGCCTGGCGGTGGGAGGTGCCGAGCAGCTCCGCGCCGGCGCCGGCGAGGTACGCGACCTGCTCGGGGCGGACCTTGGAGGGTCCGCATCCGAATCGACCGTCGGCGGGCAGCAGGTCAGAGGGGATCGTGACGTCCGGCATAACTGAAGTGTATTGGCTGTTGCACACCCAGGACGGCGCGCCGACGGCCCCCGTTCCCGCCTGTGCATTGCCGTCAGCCGCAGCAAGTAGGCTGATATCCGACATTCGCGCGCCGTCTTGTGGAGGGGTTCATGACCGACCTGATCGATACCACCGAGATGTATCTGCGCACCATCCTCGAGCTGGAGGAGGACAACATCGTCCCCCTCCGCGCACGCATCTCGGAGCGTCTCGGGCACTCCGGTCCGACCGTCTCGCAGACCGTCGGGCGCATGGAGCGCGACGGCCTGGTCGTCGTCTCGGGCGACCGTCACCTCGAGCTCACCGCTGAGGGCCGCCGCAAGGCCGTCAACGTCATGCGCAAGCACCGCCTGGCCGAGCGCCTGCTGAGCGACGTCATCGAGCTCGAGTGGGAGTACGTCCACGAAGAGGCCTGCCGCTGGGAGCACGTCATGAGCGAGCAGGTCGAGCGCAAGCTGCTGACCATGCTGGGTCACCCGACGGAGTCGCCGTACGGCAACCCGATCCCGGGGCTCGGCGACTTGGGCGCGGCCGATACCTCCGCATCCACTGAGAGCCTCGTCAACCTCGTCGACGCCGTGCGCGGCAGCGATTCCGGAGTCTCGGCGCGCATCCGCCGGCTCGGCGAGCCGGCCCAGGTCGACCCCGAACTCCTGCTCCAGCTCAAGCAAGCGGGCGTTATTCCGGGCTCGACCGGCACTTTCTCTGCGGCGGGTTCGTACGTCGCCGTCCAGATCGACGGGTTCGACGCTGGGCTGGAACTTCCGAACGAGCTCGCAGCGCACATCTTCGTCGACGCCTGAATCCCGTTACCATTTCGTTAAAAAGTGGTCCAAAAGATGTGACAAACACCCTCCTGTCCCGTAGTCTCTTACGAGTTCGAACGGGCCAGAAGCCGGCCCATCAGAACCCTGGATCGCGACGCTCCACCCCCCTTAGACCCGTCTCGTGATCCGTGAAGCCGAAGCCACCCAGCTTGGGACGGGGGCAGCATCCCTAGTGCTGCCGGAGCGCTGGAGGTCACACTTTGGCATCATCGAGCACGCACGGTCCTGACCAGGACCGCACGAACCCGAACCAGAGCCCTTCTTCGACCGTCTCGCGTCGCGCCCAGCGCACGACCCGCGAGACTACGGCGTCGTCCCGCCCGGCAGGGTCGCCGGCGCGCACCGTTGCGTCGACCACGGGAGCAACCGCAGCCCAGCAGCCGAAGAAGAAGCGCAGGGGCGGTTGGATCCTGAACGCCGGTGTCATCACCGTCGCCGCGGGCCTCGTCGCCACCATGTCTCTGCCTGCTTTCGCGTTCAACCCGAACGGCACCGACAGTGCCGCGTTCGGCCCGAGCGCCGCGGACGCCATGAAGAAGGCGCAGTCGCAGACCGTCGAGGTCGGCGGTGTCGCCTCCGCCGCTGTCAGCCGTGACACCGCATCCGCGACCACCGAGGAGCAGCTGAACGCGCAGAAGGCCGCCGTGGCTGCTGCTGCCGCCGCCGAGGCCGCTCGCCGCCAGGCCGCCATCCAGCTGACCAGCTACGCCACCCGCTCGAGCTCCGGCCCGTCGGTCTCCGACTTCCTGGCCAACCCGCCGTACCCGAACTTCAGCCTCGCGCAGGTGTTCTCGGTCGCCCAGCAGTACATCGGCACTCCGTATGTGTACGGTGGCGCCAGCCCCGCGGGCTTCGACTGCTCCGGTTACGTCATGTACGTGTACGCCCAGTTCGGCATCAACCTGCCGCACTCGGTGTCCGGGCAGGCCGCCATGGGCAAGCGCATCTCGATCGCGGACGCGCAGCCCGGCGACATCGTCATCATGTCCGGCCACGACGGCTTCTACGCCGGCAACGGAAACATCATGGATGCGCCCGACACCGGCCGCTCCATCTCCATCCGCCCGATCTGGACGAGCGACTACTACATCGTCCGACTGGGGATCTGAGGCCGGGCTCTCGAGCCTGACCGTCCGGTTTCCGACCGGTAAACACTCCGCACCACAGCACCCGAGCGGCGCGCCCCGAATAGGTGGCGCGCCGTTTCTGGGTTACCCTGGCGTTCTGACGCTGCGTGTCGCAGCCGCAGAATCGGAGGATCCGATGGCCGGAACGCGTTCCGCCGGGTCGCTGAGGGCGACCGGTTGGGACGAGCGCGGCCTGGAATTCCTCGCCTGCCGCCACCACTTCGAGGCCTGCCACCGCCTCCATGTGGCCTGCCACCACCATGCCGCTGCCATCCTGGGCGCTGTCCGCACGGACAGTGCCCTTTTTGTTTGCCGTTCTCTCCTCCCCCCGGAAGGTCGCAGATGAAAACACTGGTTCTGAACGCCAGCTACGAGCCGCTCGGCGTGATCTCGACGCGAAGAGCGGTCATGCTCGTTCTCGCCGGCAAAGCATCCACCATCGCGGGAAGCGGCGCCCAGTTACACAGCCGCTCGCTGGTGTTGGATGCGCCGAGCGTCGTCCTCCTGAACCAGTACATCCGCGTGCCGCACCGCCGCATCCCGCTCACCCGCAAGTCGGCGCTGGAACGCTACGGCCACGTCTGCGCCTACTGCGGCAAGTTCGGCGACACGCTCGACCACGTCATCCCGCGCGCCCGCGGCGGCACGCACACCTGGGACAACGTCGTCATCGCCTGCTTCCGCTGCAACAACGTCAAGTCGGACCGCATGCTCGCCGACCTCGGCTGGAAGCTCCCCTTCGAGCTGAAGGAGCCGCACCTCAACATGGCGTCGCTGATCAGCATGCGCTGGGACGACCCCAGCTGGGACGAGTACACCGAGCCCTGGCGGAGGCACGAGCTGCAATTGGCAGGGTGAGGCTTCGGTAGACTTGGGCCGCCAGCCTCTGTAGCTCAATGGAAGAGCAGTTCCGTCCTAAGGAAACGGTTGGGGGTTCGAGTCCCTCCAGGGGCACTTTTAAGGTGCGGTTAAATTGCTGGTCAGAGGCATAATCTGGGCATCGGATAACGTTTGCAATCCACGATTTGCCCACAATTTGCCCACAGGCATGCCGAAAACTCTACGAAACTCTAAGAGCAGCACTGCGATCTCATTGCGTGGGTTTGCGTCCGGAGGGTCGCTGAAAGCCGAGACCGGGTTCGCTCATCTGGGATGTTGTCGGCTGCCCCTCAGAAACCAAGCTCCAGAGCAATTCCGGAAGTCGCTGTTTCGAGTTCATCGTCAGCTCTTGCCGACGTCCGCCGCGATCTGCTTGATCGTGACACCTCCATCACGGCGTCGGCGACCGCGACGACATCGTCGCGGAACTCTGGAACAGGGAGCGGGCATCATGACATCCTCCCCGGTTAGCACCCCCCGGCACCAACGATCAGTTGTCACCAATTCCTTCCTCACGCCCGTCTGTTGATTGGTCTCGTGTCCGTCGTTCGCCGGGAGGGTTGGCGATAGTGTCAACAAGTCGTGCACGAAGCTTGCTGCGTAGGTAAGCATCGCGGCGAAATAAATACCAAGGTTTCGGTCAGCCGACTGACAGACTGCGTTTGTGCAAGAAAAGGATCTCGATAGCCCTCGAAAGCCTGGGCAGTTCAAGCCGGAGACGGTCGCCGCTGCCCTGGTCGATGCGGGAAGAGGCGAATCCCTCGAGGCTGTCGTCGATGCCGCGTGCGACATTGTGTACTTGCAGTGGGCCGAGGGATATCCGGCCGGCCCAAGTGACCAACTGAACGCGAGGCGGACATCCGACCCTCTTCGGAGCGTCAGCAGACATGTAGCGGAGCAAATCGCGGGTACTCTGAGCGGCTTCCAGCTGTCGTCGCGGGGCGAGTTCGCAGCGGTGTTTGAAGCGTTGCTAGCTCTGCGGACGTCCAACCTGTCGCGTGCAGGCCTCAGCTACTCGAGCAGACCTGAGCTGTCTCAGTTGATGGCAGCGCTTGTAGGGCCGGCACCAGTGGTGATGGATCCCGCCTGTGGCTTCGGCGGCACTCTGCTGGCAGCTGCGAGTACGAATTCCAGATCGATGTTGTACGGCGTCGACATCAGTGACAATGCTGCCCGAACGGCTTACCGCCGGTTGCGGCTAGCCGGCCATGACGCTGATATCCGGGTTCTTGACTGGCTAGATCGGCCGCGGGCAGAGCTGTGGGATGCGATTGTGGTTGAGCCTCCTTTCGGAGGAAAATTGACTTCGGCTCGCGAAGGTGAAGGCATCCCGACTTACACCGACGCTCTTTGGTTACAAAGCGTTGCGGAATCGCTGACGCGCGAGGGACGGGCGGTGATTTTACTGCCCGATGGTGTCGCGTTCCGTGGTCAGGATTCATCCATGACAGTTGAGCATCTGCTTACGAACGGACTCGTGGAAGCCGTTATCTCCATGCCCACCGGAGCGGTTCTCGGGAGCAACATTGGCACTTGCATGTGGGTGCTACGCGGGGAACGCGATGTGAGCAAAGCCGGCAATGTGCTTCTCGTCAACGCACGGGCTCAGGGGCAAGACCGTGGGGGCTCGCGTCGATACGACGAGATTCTAAGAGCCGTAAATCCTTGGCTGGAAAACAGCGCCGTCTCGGACGTCCCGGAGTGGTACGCGCGGCCGGTCCACGAATCGACGCTCATCGACGTGCAGGATGTCACTCCGCAGCGCCACTTGATTCCTCCTCCTGAAACGGCGACACCGCGTCCAGAGGCGCCCGGATTGCTCCTGACGGAACTCCGCCTGGCGTCCTTCAAGAGTGTCGGGCCACCCGTTAGCATCCCGTTGAAACCGCTAACTCTCATTTACGGCAAGAACTCCGCTGGGAAATCATCCCTGATCCAATCAATCTTGCTGCTCAAGCAATCTATTGCGGCGGGACGGCTATCTGCCAGTGGGCCGTTGATCGACCTTGGCAGTGTGGCGGGGCTGGCTCACAATCATTTGGCTGGCGTCCCGATTCGCATTGGATTGTCGTTCGCTTCGTCGCTGGATATCGATTCCGCTCTCGCACTCCCGAATCCGCGCGAACTTCGCAAAGTAGACTTCGAGTTTCTGGCGTCTCCAGAACGGCATGAGCATGAGCTGCGCCAGCTGCAGATCGGGATGGGAGAAGGGCGGTTTCGCTGGCATCCGATCAAGGACGACTTCGCGGTGCTGCGCGTGCCGGTCGACGAGCTGGCGCAAATGGCGGCGTTGGCGTATGAAGAACATTCCGTCTACCCGCCCCGAAAGGGTTCCACTGCTCAAGCAGGCGCAGTGCGGCGCGAACTCCTACGGATGGGATTCGAACACGTCGATTTCATGTTGGACCGGCTACTTGTCGGGCCTCCGACGCCTCAAACACTGGCTGAGATTCGACACCGAAGTAGCGGTTCTTCCCGTATTGGACGCGTGGAGGGAGCTCTCCGGACTGTCGCAAACCTGTTCGGTGCTGTCGGTCAGGAGCTAGAAGCACTCCTCTCGCGGGTGGCGTATCTTGGACCACTTCGTGAGGCGCCATCTCGTATTCGGGTTCGCTCGAGCAACACCGCGGGGCTAGATGTACCGTTCTTTCTCCTTGACAATACGTCTGAGCGAGCTGAAGTGTCCGAACGCCTGCACCTACTTGGTATGCCCTACGACCTGGACGCCGTCAGAGTGTCGACAGATGTAGATCCGACACTCTTCGGTGACCTCGCTGCTCTAGTCCTGACCGACACTCGCACTGGCACACGACTTAGTCCTGCTGATGTGGGCTTCGGGATATCGCAGGTGCTGCCTATTGTGACTGAACTGTCGGCGCGATCGCGCTCTTTGATCTTGATCGAGCAGCCGGAAATCCACCTTCATCCCGCGATGCAAGCGGACTTGGCGGACTTGCTTATGGAGTCGGCTGATGCGCGCGGAAGGTCCAACCAGATCATCGCTGAGACCCACAGCGAGAACATCATTCTCCGCGTTCAACGACGAATTCGGGAAGGCGCCTTTCGAGCTTCCGACGTTGCAGTGATATATGTGGATCAGGACCCGAATGGTGAAGCTCTCGTGAGTGAGCTTCGCTTGGACGAAGACGGAGACTTCACCGACGCCTGGCCCCATGGTTTTTTCGTGGAGCGATTCGACGACGTGTTTGGGCTTTCCTCGTGATTGTCGATGTAGCCCTTTCGCCAGGATCGCTCGACGATATTTCGGAGCGGGTCGCGGGGGAATATTCGCGTGGGGTTCAAAGACTTCTAATCGAGCGTCTGCGGAGTCACGGTGCCCTGGTGTGGGCGTCGCGAAGGGAATTGACCGCCACGTTGGACCTCATCCGTGCTGGTGACGGCCTAACGGAGGGCGAGAAGAAAGAGTGGTCGGATCTACTCATTTGGTTGAAGCAGGGTGGCCGGGTAAGACTCTCCGTCGACAGCGACGACTGTGCGCTTGAATCGCTCACGCGCTGGTCGCCTTCGGTAGAAAGCTCCTTTGCGGGTCGACCGATAGTGGCGATTCTGTCGCAGCGCATCTTCGGTCGCCTCTTTCCCGACGCGCAGGAAGGGCTGGTCGCTACATCCTCGGATTTCGAGGTCGCCACCGGAGCAATGGCTCCGTTTGCCTCGCCGTTCGCCAGGCTACAGGCCTTGGCCGACCTGGAAGCTTATCCCCCTGGGACTCAGAGGGAGGACATCTGGCAACAGCTCCTTGCTCCGCTAGCCGCTCGGAGTAAGCAGGTCACGATTTTTGACCGATACGCGTTCGCCGAGCTGTTTCGTCGAAGACAAAGCGGAAGTTCCGAACCGGAACATTTGGAATGGTTGCTCAAGAAGCTCGACAGCCACGCCCCTCGAGGAACGGTGGTCAAAGTCTTTGGCTCCGTAGGATACGGTCACGGCGGCTCAGCTGTGCCCCAGCCTCCTGGACAAATTGCGGCGGCCCTATTACAGCGGATGCCGACCCGCCTCACGCGACTCGCAGGAGTGGAACTACACACCCTGACTGGAATTCATGCCCATCCGCATGACCGCCACATCTCGTTCGGTAGTACATTCGGGCTCGAGCTCCCGTCGGGCCTTGACCGTCTCGCCAAAACCCAAATCAGCCACACGTTTTCCTTCGGGTACAAATGGCGGGAAGGTCAATTACAGGCGCTCCGAGATCGCGAGATTGCCGTCGCCCTGGCACGGCCGAGGGTCACAAGCGTCTATGCATAGAAATGACGACAATCGGAACCGTCGTCAGAAGTGCCATATCAGTTGGCCTCATAAGATCTCCTGGTGAGAGCTTCCACGTGTTCCCACTTTGATTCATCGCTTACACGTAGCTCTAGGTCTCCGGTGCCGAAGTGTCCGATTTTGGACACGTCGCGGGCGAATCCATCCTCGAGCTGAATGGACTTTGGGTCCAGTTTCAAATAAATGAGCAAGTTGCCAGATGACGGGTGGACTTCGACGCAGGCGAAGTTCTTCAGCCGTCGGAAGGCGAAGTAGAGAGACCGTTCGTTCTTTACGACATCGTCTCCGAGCGATAGGGCAAAGAGCTCGAATCGATGGTAGAGCGCAGCGAGGGCGCTGTCCGCCTGCGCGAGGAGCTGCGCGACTGTTTTCGACTTCGGACGGTCGGTCTGGGGTGCCGCTGCGTTTCGTCTCGGTTGAGGCGACTGTCCAAGCGCCGCATCCGAAGTAACAGACGTCACGAGTTCGATCGCGAGAAGCCCCGAACCGAAATCCCGATAACGAACCAGCTCGACGTTTCGGTTGATCTGACGTACAGCGTGCTCGTCGTAGCGAGTGAAATCGTTGGCCACACAGATGAGTCGCGGCGCCGACCAATCAATCGCCTCCGCGACGTCCGTACCGAGGGCCTTCAGGACAAGGAGCTGGAACTCCGCTCGATGGTCCATCAACCAGTCGAGATAGAACAGACCCTGGTTAATGACGTTCTCGTTCGTTGTGCGCTTGTACTCGAAAATGACCGGTGAGCCGTTTTCGTCAAGGCCGAGGGAATCGATTCGTCCGCGATGGATCTTGCCGGTTGAGTACTCAGTCGCCAAGAATCTGACGGCGAACATTGTCGACATGTTCTGCTCGATCACGACTTGCAGATCGCGCTCGAGCGCCACCGTCCCAGAGGCGAGCTCGAGAGCTTTACCTCCCTCAACCTTGAAGAGTTTGAGGTCACTCACGAGACTCGATCAACCTCCGCGGCTGCTTCCCGCAGCTTCTCGTACAGACCAGCGCGAAGCAGAATCCTCGTCAGCTGGTTCAAGTCTTCGAGTTGCATGACTGCGTTACTGGCTCGTTCGAGGCCTTCGCCGGCGGTGTAGCGGATCTCGTCGAGTTCGGCTGGGATCGTTGGTGAGCTGGCGAAGTCGGCTTCGGTGTTTGACATCGCCTGGGCTTGCAGGCGAGGGTTGTTGACCGTGTGGCGGAAGAAGGACTCGAAGGCGGTGACCTGGTCTTCCTCCGCAAGCCCGGACCCGCTGAAGAGCTCGTTGATCTGGGCGATGATCTCGCTCAGCCATCCGTACTTCGTTTCCCGTGCTTGACCGGAGCCGGCGCTGGTGAGCCCAGTCAGATCCCCAGCTTGGCCTGAAGTCAGGTGCAGGTTGCGGGCGTCTTGGCGGCGGAGTCGGTAGTGGGTCAGCACGACGTCGTCGAGGTTGAGCACGCGGGCGTCGTCGGTCTCGTTCTCGATCACGTTGCGGTAGACGCGGAGGAAGATCGCCCACTTTTCCACGCGCGTGTCGCCGTAGTTGATGATCTGAGAGAGGAAGTCGTAAGCGCGCACGAACGCGTTCACTGTCCCGCGGAAGTCTTGCAAACGGGAGAGTTCGAGATCATCGCCAGCCTCTTCGGCGGCGCGCCACCGGTCCCAGAACAGGTCCCGGGAGGTCTTCACGCGCGAGTAGAGCGCATTGTGGCTGTTGTTGGTCAGCCAGGCTTCCACGACTCGGGCGACGTCGTGCTCGTCGATGATGTGCATGCCTTCGAGCTTGCCCAGCATGTCGTGGATGACGTCCGGGTCGGACGGGGTCTCGAGTTGAGCGTCCTCGTAATACACCTGGAACGCCTCCAGGATGTCGGCCGGGTCGTTGACGAAGTCGACGATATACGTGTTCTCTTTGCCAGGGATCACCCTGTTCAACCGAGAGAGTGTCTGCACTGCCGTGATGCCCGAGAGCTTCTTGTCGACGTACATGCCGACCAGCAGCGGCTGGTCAAAGCCGGTCTGGAACTTATTCGCCACGATCATGACCTGGTACGTGTCGCCCGCGAACGCCTTTTCCAACGACCGGCCGAACAGGCTTGGATTCAGATTGGTTTCGGTGAATTCCTCAGGTCCCGAGTCTGGATCGAACACGCTTCCAGAGAACGCCACCAGGGTGCCGAGGTCCTCGGCAAGATCGTTTTCGGCCAGATATTCGTCGATGGCGAGCTTGTACCGCACTGCCTCCTTCCGTGAGGCGGTGACCACCATTGCCTTCGCCCGGCCGCCGAGTTCGGATTGCACGTTCGCGCGGAAGTGCTCAACGATGACAGCGACCTTCTGAGTGATGTTGTACGGGTGCAACCGCACCCAACGCATCAGTTCGCTATTCGCCTTCTGCTTATCCACCTCGACATCGCCGTTCTCGGTCTTCGCGTGGGCGACGTTGAAGGCGAGGTCGTACGGCATGTAGTTCTTCAGCACGTCAAGGATGAAGCCTTCTTCGATTGCCTGCTTCATCGAGTACAGGTCGAACGGTCCCGGCTGCCCGGTCGAAGGATCGGGGCGACCGAACAGCTCGAGCGTCTTGCCCTTCGGAGTGGCGGTGAAGGCAAGGAATGAGATGGTGCCCACGCCGACCTTGCGTGCCATCAGGTCCGTCAGGACATCCTCAGCGTCGACCTCGCCGTCGTCGGAGTCGACGGCGCCCGCGGTCAGCAACTGCTTTAGCGATGCGGCCGCCTCTCCCGACTGTGAGGAATGCGCCTCGTCAGCAATCACCGCGTACTTCTTGCCGCGCAGGCTTTCGTTGCCCGCGATCGCGTCGAGCGAGTGCGGGAAGGTCTGCAATGTCACGCCGATGATCTGCTTGCCCGCAAGTAGCGCCTCCGTGAGCTGCTTGGACTTGGATGCGTCGCCGCCGTTGGTGATCGGCTGGAAAACTCCAGGAGTCGTTTCGAGCTGCTCGACCGCTCGCCGTAACTGCCCGTCCAGCACCTGCCGATCGGAGACGACTATTATCCCGTCGAAGACCTTCGACCCGTCCTCTCGGTGCAGCGATGCCATCCGGTGCGCAGCCCACGCGATCGAGTCGGTCTTGCCCGACCCAGCGGAGTGCTGGATCAGGTAGTTGTGGCCCGGGCCTTCAACGCGGGCTGCCATCTCGAGCTTGGTGACGGCACGCCACTGGTGGTACCTCGGGAACCGCAGGGACTTCGCGTAACTGACAGCGCCCGTAATCGGGTCCTGTCGGTCCTCGAACCTGTAATGCACGAAGCGGCCAAGGATGTCCAACCAGGTGTCTCGGTGGAGGGTCTCCTCCCAGAAGTAAGCGGTCGGGCTTGTGCCGGGGATCGGGGGGTTACCGGCGCCGTTGTTGCGGCCGCGGTTGAAGGGAAGGAAGAAGGTGTTCGCTCCGTCCAGCTTGGTTGTCATGTAAACCAGCTCATTCGACACCACGAAATGTACGAGTGCGCCGCGACCGAATTCCAGCAACGGCTCGCCTGTGGGGTGCCGGTCCTGCGCGTACTGGTTGAGTGCCGCCTTTGCGTTTTGAGTCAGATCGGTCTTCAACTCCACTGTCGCCACAGGGATGCCGTTAACGAACAGGACGAGGTCCAGCCGGTTGCCATTGCGATTCGAATACTCGACCTGCCGCATCACGCGTAGCCGATTTGCCCCGTACCGGGCCCGCGTCGCCTTGTTGATCGAGGTCGCGGGTCGTCCCTGGAAAAGACTGAATTTCGCAGGCGTCACAGCAACCGAACGCTTGAGGACGTTCAGCGTCCCGCCACTGTTCATCGGATCCGTCGATGCGACTTTCGCCACACGGTCGAGCAGACGCTCCACGGTCTGAGTGCGCTGTATTCCAGACGTCTCGGACTTCAGAACCTTTGCCAACTCCTCCGGCTGTGTTTCTCTCAGCCAGGCGAGCAGATCGGCGGGAAAAAGGGCGCGCTCACGGTCGTAGCCATCGTCGTTCGGCGAGTACAACCAGCCGTGCGCGGCCAGGTACTCGCAAAGCTCCGTCTCGAACTCATCCTCGTGCTGGATTCCCATCGACTACGCCCCCCTCACGAGCTCACGCGTCTCATTCTTTCCGGTGACCGCCCTCGAAATCAGAGCGGAGCGCCGCTCGCGCATCAGGCTGATCGCTTCTGCGCCATCTGCGATTGCTTCATCGATGTCGGCGAGTGCGGCGTCGAGGAACTGGACGACCTCTTTTAGCTGGTCTAGCGGCGGAAGAGCGAATCGGATGGACTTGATGTCGTCGACATTGATTCGCTTGAAGGTAGACCCAACTGCCGCAGTCGCGAATGCATCAATGCCGACCTTTGATTGCATCACGTAGCGCAGGAACGTCGTCCTTTTCTGTTGAAGGCCATCGCGGATGAGTGATACGTCCTGGCCAAGGGCGAAAGCGCCGAGGCCTTCGGGCACAAGAGATGATTGTCCTACGCTTGCGTTCCTGCTGAGAATCAGGTCGAAGGGCCGCGGCTGCCGGCCACCTTCGGTGAGGGCTAAGAAGTAGAGCTCAGATGTGCGTTTTGCGTGATCGAGTGAGACGTAGGTCTCACCTATCTCGCGAATCGACGCCACAGGGAAGTCGCCGTCAGGCACGAACTCAGCCGTTATGTGCTTGCAATCCAGTACATCGAAGACGCGACGGACCGTCGCAACAGACCAGTCAATGGGAATCTTCCCGATAGATGCGTTGCCGCTGTCTTTCAGTGGAACGCTCGAGTCAAGTCCCCTGGTGACCGCACGCGTGATGATCGCGGAGCGACGCTCGCTTAGTAGCCGGATGAGTTCCTCCTGGTCTCGGATGAACTCGTCGATCTCTGCGGTCCCTCGGTCCAGGACGTCGGCGATCGACTGCTGGATGTGCAGAGGAGGAAGAACAATTGGGAACGCCATTAGATCGGATCGACTCATCTGCAACGAGTTTGGTCGGATGCCGGTGAGCAGAGCAGTGTAGCCGCTGACGTAAATGGACGAACGAAGTAGGTAGTGCGCGAACCGTGGGTCGATTTGGTCATTGATCCAATAGGCCCTGTACGCCGGGCTCACGTGGCCGAGGAACTTTGACACGCCGAGGCCCGCGTAGTTGAGCCACATGGTGTTGATGACGAGCTGACCTGGTCGCACCACTCTGTAATTTTCCAGGTCAGCGTCTGCTCGGCGCTGGTTCTCGTCTTCATAGTGGCGGGGCTCTACGCCTCGGAATCCGGAAACTGAAAGCATTTCGCCGACCGGAGCGCCACCGTTTACCTCCGAGGACTCGCGGAACAGGTGGCGAAACTTTGATATTTTCCAAGCCGCCGGGATAGGCCCAAGCCAGGGGATCCCCGATTCCGCGAACTCTGTGGTGTCGCCCGCTTTGGTCTCCGGGATCATCGCTCGATCTGCTCCAACCGGGCGCGAATTCGGCCCAGCACTGTCTCTAGGTCAGCGTCGATCTCATCCAGGGGGCGCGGAGAAACGTACTGGTAGAAGTGGCGCGTGAACGGAATCTCGGCGCCTTCCTTGGTCTTCGACTCATCAATCCAAGCGCCTGTCACGAACGGCCGGACTTCGCGGTCAAAGTATGCGTGGATGTCTTCGCTCCAGGGAACGTTCTCGGTGTCGCGCAGGGTGCTGTCCGATTCCGGGCGCCCCTTGGCGTCTGAGCAGACCTCTGCAGTGTCGTCTTGCTCGCTCAGTGCCGCGAGGACCGCCTTCAGTACGGGCGTCGCGATGGCAATGCCGGTCGCTGCGAACACTCGTCTGAGCTCTTCCTGGAAGTCGCGACGGTTCTTCCACAGCCGAGTTTGGTCGATGCTTTTCAGTGCGAGGCGCAGGTACTCCTTGTCGACATCGCTGAGTTTGGCAACCGCGTTCTCTTCGAACACTGCTGCGATGCGATCCGGAGTGGCTGCGAAGTTTAGCCGCAGTGGCCGGTCGACTGTGATCGTCCGGTAAAGGAACACCTCTCGCTCGAAAATCTTTGAGCCAGGTGCCTCGGCGAATTCGCCGTAAAGGCGAACGACGTCGGCGATGTCACTTCGCCCGAGTTCGTTGCGTTTGGAGCCGAGACCCTTACGCATCTTTTGGAACTTCTTGCTTCCATCGATCAGCTGCACTTTGCCGGCTCGGCTTGGGTGCTTGTCGGTGGTGAGGACCCAGATGTAGGTGGCGATGCCGGTGTTGTAGAACATGTCGGGTGGAAGGGCGATGATCGCCTCGAGGTAGTCGCGCTCGAGGATCCACTGCCGGATGTTCGACTCGCCGGAGCCGGCACCGCCAGTGAAGAGGGGGCTGCCGTTGAGGACGATTGCGGCTCGTCCGCCGGCGGAGTCGGCGCTCTTCGGGCGCATCTTAGAGATCAGGTGCAGCAGGAACAGCATCGACCCATCGGATACGCGGGGAAGCCCTGGTCCGAAGCGGCCGGCAAAACCTCGTAGGTTGTGTTCCTCGGTGATGTGCCTCTGCTGCTTCTTCCAGTCCACACCGAACGGGGGATTGGACAAGCAGTAGTTGAATGTCGCGCTCTGATGTCCGTCGTTGAGAAGGGTGTCACCGAAGACGATCGCGTCCACTGACTGGCCTTTCACGGTCATGTCGGCTTTGCAGATGGCGTAGGACTGCGGGTTGATCTCCTGGCCGGCCAGGGTGAGTGTCGCTGTCGGGTTCATCGCCCGAATGTGATCTTCCGCCACCGACAACATGCCGCCGGTGCCGGCGGTGGGGTCATAAATGGAACGGACAACGTTCGGCTTCGACAACGCATCGGCGTCGGGGGCGAGGAGGATGTCCACCATCAGTTCGATGACGTCGCGTGGGGTGAAGTGTTCACCCGCTGTCTCGTTGGAGGCTTCCGCGAATTTGCGGATGAGCTCCTCGAAGATGTGCCCCATCTCTTCGTTGGGCACAGCTTGCGGGGAGAGGTCTACCTCGGCGAAGCGCTGGGCCACCAGAAACAGCAGCCCGGCGTCGGCGAGCTCGGCGAACCGGTCGCTGATCTTGTACTTGTCGAAGATGTCTTTGACGTTCTCGGAGAACCCGCCCACGTAGTCGAGCAGGTTCTCTGTGATGTTCTCCGGGTCGCCAAGGACCGACCGAAGGTGGTAGCGGGAGGTGTTGAAGAACGAGTACTGGTGTCCCGCGCGTGCCTTCAAGAGGGCCGGACGAACGGGGACGTCCTTCGCGCGTGCGTCTTCGACGACCTCCAGTACCCGTGATTTGTTCGGCGCGAGCACCGCATCCAGTCGGCGTAGCACTGTGAACGGCAGGATGATGTCGCCGTACTGGTGTGCTTTGAAGCTGCCGCGCAGGAGATCCGCGATTGACCAGATGAAGGTTGCGTGGTTGTTGCTCAAGCTCGGGAAGCCTTTCGGTGAGTTGCCTTGCCTCTCTTAGTTTGGCAACGCCCCATCACACACGCTATCGCCCCTTCGGGGCGTACGAAGCGAAGTCATGCGGTACTTGTGGAGCTGCCAGGCGCGACCGCTCGGCCGGCTATGGAACGACGGGCCACGCGGGGCGGTCTCGCTCAATCCTCTTCCCACGCCTTGCGCACTAATCGCTCGAAGAAGTCACTTCTAGCTACGTCAGCATCCACTAGGGCTTTCCGCGCGGCTTCCGCACGATGCGAATCCCTCGCAGTCTCAATCGCCGAACGAGTCCTTAGCCCGACTGGATCGAAGCCGCCCGCTCTTGCGTGTTCCACGTACCGTCGAAGTCGCGACGCCTTGAGTTCGCGCCAGCGAGTGCTCCATTGTTCGTGGTCATCCGCCAAGAGAATCGGCTCGTCGGGCATTACGCGGCCCACCATAATTGACATGAGCAGGGCCCGGTTCTCCTCCGACGCCGGATGAAGGTGCTTGGCTGTCTTTGCTCGATGGCAATCCCCGCATAGTAGCTGGAGATTGTCCACCTCGTTTGAGTTTCCGGAGATGTGGTCCACCTCGACTCCGGCCCGTCCGCACGCCTGGCATAGGCCGCCGGCGCGATTCACCACGTGCGCTCGCGCGCTCGGGCTCACTTGGCGTCCAAGCGAGCGATAGCCGCCGATGAGCAGAAAGGCGTTTCGAGTGCTGATCGCTTCCTTCACCGCCGGGTCGTTGATCCGACCGTCTCGGAACGCGCCCCGCATATAACGGACGTGCCCGGCAATCTCGTTACACCAACTGCTGCAGAAGAGCGCGTCTTCCAGCTCGGGCAGCTCGTCAAGGCAGTTCGCGCAGTGGTCGTCGAGGAAGTAACGCGCATGAGGAGCGTCGACGAGGAAGGGATGCGGCCCCATGCGGCCAACCTAGCGAAAATGGACTTCGTGCCTCAAGGACAGACGCCGGATCAGTGGCAGTCCGACGCGCGTTCAGAGGTCGCCGAGAGTGTTGCCTCGCGCTGATGCTGGGGCCGGTCCCAGGGACTCACGCGAAGACGTGCCCGTCGCCGAGCCCACGGCTTTCGCGTATCTTCTGAGGCAGGAGCGGCGCCGATCCTCTGCGACATCCCAGTTTCGAACAATGTCTGTGTTATGTGTCAGGACATCTCTGACACATGTGCATCAATAGATCTCTGACGCTTCGGCGGTGTTTGGTCCTGACAGTTGCCCTCAATGTTTGAGGGATGAGCCGCATTGAGCCTGTCGATCCTCGCGTCCGTCTCGCCATCGTTCAGTGGCCGCCGGATGCGCCACGAGGAGCGGTGACGACGTTCTGCGCCGAGCACGGGATCTCTCGGGAGACGTTCTACGCGATCCGAAAACGGGCGGCGACGGACGGGCCGGCGGCGGCGTTGGAGCCGCGCTCGCGACGGCCGAAAGACAGCCCGTCGAAGGTCGCCGACGACGTGGTCGAGCAGGCGATCGGAGTGCGGGCGGCGTTGGAGCAGTCCGGTCTGGATCATGGTCCGATCAGTGTTCACGAGAAGATGCGGTCGCTCGGCATGGACCCGGTTCCCTCGATGGCGTCGCTGGCGCGGATCTTCCGTGATCAGGGTGTTGCTCGGGTCGAACCGCGGAAGAAGCCGCGGGCGTCGTATCGGCGGTTCGTCTATCCGGCGCCGAACGCGTGCTGGCAGCTGGACGCGACCGAATACGTGCTCACCGGTGGTCGCAAGTGCGTGATCTTTCAACTCATCGACGACCACTCCCGCCTCGCCGTCGCCTCCCACGTCAGCTGGGGGTGAGACCTCGGAAGGCGCGATCGCCGTGGTCAGCAAAGGGATCGCCGCGCATGGTGTTCCGCAGCGGCTACTCAGCGATAACGGGGCCGCGTTGAACCCGTCACGGCGGGGAGTGCTGGGTCAGCTGGTCGTCTATCTGCGCTCGCTCGGTGTTGAGCCGATCACCGGGAAACCTTATAAGCCGACCACGCAAGGGAAGAATGAGCGGTTCCATCAGACGTTGTTCCGCTGGCTCGACAAGCAACCGCTGGCGGAGTCGCTGGAGCAGTTGCAGTCCCAGGTCGACGCGTTCGACCTGATCTATAACACCGAGCGGCCGCACCAAGGCCTGCCGGGTCGGATCACTCCGGCGTTGTCCTGGGCGGCGACACCGGTGGTTGAGCCGCCGCGACCGGTCCCGCAGTCTGCCGCCACGGTCGGAGACGGCGGCCTGCGAATGACGCGCATCCACGACAACGGCACTGTCTATGCCCGAGGCGCCAAGTTCCAGGTCAGCCGCACCCTCGCCGGCCAGATCGCCTACCGGGTCGAGGAAGCCGACCGGCTCCTGATCTTCGACGCCCAGGGCACCCTCCTGGCCGAATACCCGTGGCCCGCGCCGGGCACCAAATACGTCGGCAGCGGCAACCCTCGCGGACCCCGCGGCCCACGCAAGAATCGGGGAGTGTCAGAGATGTCCTGATACATCCTTTGTCAGAGATGTCCTGATGCAGAATCGTCAGAGATGTCTTGATACATCACATTCGAACAATGTCTGTGATGACTAAATTTGCCCACAATTTGCCCACAATCGGGTGAGTTTCTCTGTAATCGCAGTCATCTCCACGCGGTCAAAGAGCGCGGAATTCCGCGGATTTTGGACCATGGCTAGCGATGGTTAAAGAGTGGTCCCAGTTTTCGAGTCCCTCCAGGGGCCCCCTTGGACCGCAATTGAATTGCCGGTCGTGCCCTACTTCAGAGGGTCGATGGTGAACAGCTCGCATTGGGTGTCGTAATACCTCGCGGTGCGCCCGGCGTCTCTCATGCCGAGCCGCAGGCAGACGCGGTGCGAGGCCGTGTTGTCGGGGTGGGCCACGGCGATGATGCGTTTGAGCCCGGAGTCGAATGCGTGCTGGAGAACGCGTCTGGCCGCATCCGTCGCATAGCCGTTGCCCCAAGCATCCGGATGGAAGTGCCACCCGATTCGATCTCGTCAGAAGGCTGCTGCGTCCCCGAGATTCGTATGCCCTGGAGCATGGCTGTACCAACGAGCCTTCCTGTGGAAAGCGTTTCGACAGCCCAATACCCGAGGGCACTGTTTTCCTTGCCGCGAAGGCGCTCGATCAGCGCACGAGCTTGCCGCGGCTCCGTCATGACCTGGGGTTCGCGCCCGATATACCTCTGTACCTCCCACCGGGAGTAGAGGTCGTAGACGAACGCGGCATCGTCCAACCTCCAGGGGCGCAGAAACACACGTTCCCCGCTCAGTTCTGTCACTGTCGAAGCCTACGCATGGTGAGCTGTAAGAGGATCCACGACCGGGCGCGGGAGATCCGACCGGACTTCGTCGCCGACGCTTCAAATCGTCAGCAATCAACTCGAGCTGGCTTCGAGTCCCCATCCACGGCGGAGGTTGTCCAGCAGCATCGACAGCGCTTCCTGGGGTGAGGGTTCGCGCGCGGCCAGGTCGGGGCATTCGAGGATGAACAGCGCGAGGGCATGCAGACTGGCCGGCGGGGCGGTCGGCTGGGATGAGGCGAGCATGGACGCGACGTCGTCTTCACAGTCGGTCCATTTCGCTCGGACGTAGGACCGGAGCTGCGGGGTGGAGTAGATCAACTCGAGCACGTCTCTGGAGTGCTTGTCCTCGGTGTCGAAGGGCAGCCGAGTGTTCATGAACTCCTCGATCGCCCGGATGACGTCCGTTCCCGCGGCGCGGTTCTCGACGGCCTGCCGGAGGGCGGCTGGCCGGTCTTCGTCGTGCTCGAAGACCAGCGCGACCTTGCCCGCGGGGAAGTAGGTGAACAGTGTGGTCAGCGCTACGTTCGCTTCTTCGGCGATCTGGGCGACCGTGACGTTGTCGAACCCCTGTTCAAGGAACAGGCGCAACGCCGCCAGATGGAGTGACTGACGATTCTGAGCCTTCTTGCGCTCTCGGAGACCGGTTCCCGCTGCCATTCGCTTAGTGTACCCAATCCGTATCGAAACCAAATAACTACTCGCACCATTTCCGTAATGACTACAGAATAGTGATAGCGTCGACTGATCGAGGAATAAGGAGCACGCAATGGGCAAGACAGCAATCGTGAACGCGCGGGTTTTCGAGGGGAACGACGTCGTCGACGCCACCACGGTGGTGATCGAGGGAAGCCAGATCGTTTCAGTCGGAGGCGCAGTTCCGCCCGACGCCCGTGTCGTCGATGCAGCGGGTTCGTTCCTGCTCCCGGGTCTCATCGACTCCCACGTTCACACGTCGATGGAGGGCCTCGAGCTTGCCCTCACCTTCGGTGTGACCACGGAGCTGGAGATGCAGGGCGTGTTCACCAAGGGAATGCGAGCCGAGGTCGCCGACAACGACCGGCTGGCGGATGTGCGATCGGCCGGCTTCGGGATCACGCCTCCTGGCGGGCATCCGAGTGAACTGATGGGCGATGGTGGGGCGGACGACGAGGAAGCCCCCTGGGAGGACGGCGACGAGCACGCGGACTGGTCGGGTGTCGTGATGCCTTTCGCGTCGACGCCAGCAGAAGCCGCTGCGTTCGTCCCACAGCTCAAGGCGGCGGGCTCGGATTACATCAAGTTCATGATCGACGACGGCAGCGTCGAGGGGGCGCCGGGACTGCCCATGCTGGATGACGCGACGATCCAGGCCGGTGTGGAAGCGGCACGGCGCGAAGGCCTTCTCACCGTTGCCCACACCCTCACCATCGACTCCACCGCATCGGCTGTCGCAGCGGGGATCGACGGGCTCGTGCACCTCTTCATGGATAAGCCGCACACTCCGGACATCATCGACGCCGTCGCTCGATCGGGAGCGTTCGTGGTTCCGTGCGTCGTCCTGAATGCGTCGATGATGGGAATTCCGGCAACTGACCTGGCGGCCGACCCGCGGGTCCGAGCGAAGCTGGACGATCAATGGATTGCCACGCTCGAGAGCAGCTACGACCGGTTCCCGAGCGGCGACCTGGAAGCGGCTCTCGCGTCCGTCCGGGCACTGCGAGCGGCGGGGGTGGATATCCTGGTCGGCACCGACGTGTCGTTCCCTCTTCCGACTCTCGGCGGGATGGCGCACGGTGCCAGTGTCCACCACGAGCTCCAGTTCCTTGTTCGGGCCGGCCTCAGGCCGGTCGAAGCGCTCCGCGCCGCTACGTCCGTTCCAGCCCGCCGATTCGGCCTCACCGACCGCGGGCGGATCGCAGAGGGGCTCCGCGCGGATCTCCTCCTCGTTGACGGGGATCCCACCGTTTCCATCTCGAGCACGCTCGACATCCGACAGGTCTGGCGGCGCGGAACCGAACTCTTCCCGCAGTAGACCGCCCCCGGCCGGGGTCCGGGTCGGCGATCGAGACGGGCGATACATTCGATGACATGACTGACATCGACTGGAACTCCGGCACGTGGACGACCGAGCCCGCCCACGTGGTGGTGGCCGACGACGGAATGCGCGTCACGGCCGTAGAGGGAAGCGACGCATGGCGCATCACCTCCTACGGTTTCGTACACGACACTGAGCACGCCCTTCTCACGTCGTTCGGCCAGGACACCGCGATGGAGGTGTCGTTTCTCCTCGACTTCTCTGCCCAGTTCGACCAGGCCGGCATCTTCGTCAAGGTCGACGACAGCACCTGGATCAAGGCTGGGGTGGAACGCAGCGACGGTGAGGACAGCCTCGGCGCGGTCGTCACCCGCGGCTTTTCCGACTGGTCCCTCTCGCCGGTGCCCGGCTGGCATGGTCGGCTTGTCACGATCCGTGCCAGTCGGTCCGGTGACGCCCTCACCGTCCGCGCCCGAGTGAACGACGAACCGTGGCGACTTGTGCGGGTGGCGCCCCTCGACCCCGACGCCGCAGTGACCGCGGGCCCCCTGTGCTGCGCTCCGTCACGGGCCGACCTCACCGTCCACTTCACCGCCTGGCGGACCGGACCGGCGGACACGAGCCTGCACCTCGACGCCTGAGACGTGTGGCCCATAGGGGTGATCGGCTCCACCCAAAGGCTGAAATCGGCGCGAATTTGGCTCCCCGCACGTGTGCGGGCCATAGCGTGTTCGGCATGAGTTTGTTCCTGCGGCGTAACCGATGGCTCGTCGAACCGGCCGTCGGCGTGGCCTTCTTCGTGCTCTGGGCGATTGAGGTTGTGGGGCGGCATCAGCTCGCCGCAGGATCGCTTCGCCTCACTGTTCCGTTTTGGGCGGCGCTCCTCCTCCTGGCCACGGCGATCGCGTGTTCCCGATTGCAGCCGGTCGCGGCAATGGTCGCGGGGACCGCCGTTCTGATAGGTCAGCTGCTGTTCCCGACCGCCGTCTTCGATGAACCATTGGCGTACGCCGGGTATGCGATCGTCATCCTCGTCGTTGCAGCCACAACCCAAGGACGGATGCGAGCGATCACGTTTGCGTTTGCTGTCGGGGCAGGGATTTCTGCGGCGGGGCTCATTTCCTGGTCACTGGGGGTTGGACACGTCAACGCCGGCACGCGTGCCATCTTCTTCATCGTCTGCGCCGGTGCGGCGGGGATCTCGTGGCTGATAGGTGCTCTCCTCGGCACCTGGAGGAGGAAGCGCACCAGTGAGCTCGAGCTTGCTCGAGCGACGAGCGCGCTCCGCGCAGCAGAGACCGAGGTCGTCGTGGCTTCTGAGCGGGAGCGGATAGCGCAGGACGTGCACGACATCATGGCGCACTCGCTATCGGTGATCCTGGCCCAAGCCGACGGAGCACGTCTCGTGGCTGAGGAGAGGCCCGCGGCTGTCGCGCCGTCGCTCGCAACCATCGCCTCCACCGCACGTTCATCGTTGACGGAAGTTCGCGTACTCATTGAGACCCTGGTCGGAAGCCCCGACGGACCAGCCCATCCCGGCATCGCGGACCTGGAGGAGCTCGTGCGGCGCCTGTCGGACGCTGGATTAGCGATCACGATCGAGCGTTTCGGTGACGACGCCGACCTCACGGTTGCGCAGGAACTCGCTGTCTACCGGATTGTTCAGGAGGGTCTGACGAACGCGCTGAAGCACGCAGGTCCGGGAGCCCTCGTGCGGCTGGCACTCGACAATCGCGACGACGGTATCGCGATCTCCATCACCTCTCGACCGGACAACGAGGTCAGCGAGCTAGCGGCGCCCAACCCTAATGGCAGGGGCGTGATCGGTATGCGGGAGCGCGCTCGGCTCGCAGGAGGCTGGCTTGACGCAGGGGCTGACGACGACATCCGCGGCGGGTTCCTCGTGACGGCTTACATCCCATCCGCTGGACGCGAGGGGATCGCGTGATCCGGGTGGCGGTCGTCGATGACCAGCCGCTGTTCTGCGCGGGATTGCAGATGGTCATCGAGTCGCAGAAGGATCTCGATTTCGCAGGTGCAGCAACGAACGGCAGCGACGCCGTCGAGTTGGCGCGGTCGGCGCATCCGGATGTCATGCTCATGGACATTCGAATGCCGGGGATGGATGGCATCGCGGCCACGCAGGCTATCCGGAGCGCGACCGCTTCGCCTCTTCCGCGCATCATCGTCCTCACGACCTTCGACCGCGACGAGGCGGTCGCTGCCGCGCTGCGAGTCGGCGCGGACGGCTTCCTTCTCAAAGATGCGACTCCGGACTTCATCCTGGCGGCGATCCGCACCGTGCATGATGGGCACTCGGTCATCGCATCCAACGCCACGAGCGAGCTGTTCCGGACGCTAGCGAGACGCCGACCGGAGGCGATTGATCCCCTTTCGATTCGCGAGAAGGAGGTATTTCTGCTGGCAGCCCGCGGCCTCAGCAACGGTGAGATCGGCCGCACCGCTTTCATCTCTGAAGCGACGGTGAAAACGCACATCAGAAGCATCCTCGCGAAGCTCGACCTCACGTCCCGCGTTCAACTGGTGGCGTTCGCTCACGAAAACGGTCTCGTGCGCTGACCCTACATCGCGACCACTTCGCCCACCTCGACGCTGCCCCCGTAAGAGAGGCCGGGGCATCCTTCGGCCAGCGCGGTCGCCGCGGCCAGGTCGGTTGCATCTATCAGGGTGTATCCCGACAACGCGTTGGCTCCGGCGGACGTCCCCAGCAGGTTGGTTGCCCCGACGCGGCTGCCCATGTCGGTCACGGCCGGGCCGAGCTTCTGGAACCACGCGCCCCACGCAGCGACCTCTTCCTCGGTGGCATTCACGGCGGGATCGTTGCGGAAAGCAAGAACGAAAGCAGACATGGTGTGCTCCTTCTGATTCTGGTCGACGTTAGATGTCGACTCAGTAGTACGACGTGAGAGCGCATCCGAAATCGACAGACCACACATACAACCGAGCGATCTGCTCACGAAAGCGCCTAGCCCAAGCGGGACATGGGAGACGATCCAAGGTTCGCTGCGCGGGTGCTGTGGCTAGGTGACCGCCGCAACGAGAGCGTCTTCGTTCTTCTGCAGCCATGCCTGCCGGCGTCGGATGGCGTCGCCGACTCCAGCGTCCCACATGCGTCGCCAACCGCCGCCTTCGCGCTGGGCTCGCAGCCGCATCGAATACCAGGTGCGTTCAGCCATGTTCCTCGCTAACGGAACCAGGATCCCCCGCGAGTAGGAATCGAGGCCGTAAGCGTCCACCATCATCCGCGCGCGAGCACAGGCGTCCACCTCTACAAGCGGCCCGGGTCGGTCTTCAACCGGCTGCCACGGCGCCCACCACTGCAGCATGTTGCAGACGTCCTCAACGCGGGCTGATGGGCGGGCGAGATCGAAGTCGATCAGTGCGGATGCGGCACCGTCGCTGAACACGACGTTCTCCAGAGTGACATCGCGGTGTCCGATCAGGTCCCGCGGAACGGCCAACGATTCGGGTGAACCGTCCGGCAGCACGGATGCCTCCTCGAAGATATCCGGCAGGCCGAACGAAGCCACCGCGTCATGGTAGGCGCGCAGGAGGGACGCAACGCTCGTGGCGCGGTCGTCCGAAGCCACCCACTCGGGTGCGGGGCGTCCCGCTACCTCACCCTCGACGAACGTCAGGACATCACGGCCGCGATCATCAACGCCGAGGAATCGTGGAGCGCCCGCGAAACCAACCCGTTCAAGGTGGGTAAGCAATGCCTGCACACGCTCGGACGAAGCGCCGTGCGGACGGCGCACCGTGTTCCCTGCTCGAACAACGCCTTCGGTGACGTCACCGCCCACCAGAAGCTCCTCCGAAGCCCCGGAATCCCACACCCGCAACCGACGCTCCACGCGTCCATCCTCCCACTCATCCCGACGGAGGCGCGTCGTGGGTGTGTGCTTTCCGTAGGCGGACCTCCCTCAACGACGGGAGGCTTGCGGGCAGCCGGTTCTACTCCTCGCTCGAGCACACACCTCAACGCTCGCGCGCTCCGCCGCGTTCGACTCACGCCTGGTCGACTGGGAGGTCACCCACGGGTTCTTGCGTGCGAGCTTCACCTCACCCGTCACCGGCGCAGGGGTCGAAGCTGATCTTCGGTCACGGGGAACGACACGGTGGGCGATCGGGGCATTCGGCTCAGCCGCACTTGCGAAATTGCTAGCTAAGATAGATAAATAGGCTGTGCCGAACGATTCTCGGCAGGGCGCGCGTCTTCCTTGGCGAACGGATCGGTTGCATGGGCTGGATCATTTCGAATATCAGCCTCATCGGCGAGCTCACGCTCAACCATGTTCTCTTGAGCATCCCCCCGATTCTGATCGGGTTCATCGCAGCCGTGCCTCTGGGCTGGCTCGCCAGCCGGTGGAAGCCCTGGCGGTCGATCATCGTCGGCGGCGGGAGTCTGCTCTACACGATTCCGTCGCTCCCTCTCTTTGTGATCCTCCCGTATCTGCTGGGCACGCGGATCACCGATCCCGTGAACATCGTCGTCGCACTGACCATCTATGCGGTCGCTGTGATGGTGCGCTCCGCCTCGGATGCGTTCGTCTCCGTCCCGACCGACGCCATCGAGGCCGCGACGGCCGTCGGTCACTCCCGCTGGTCGCTGTTCTGGGGGGTCGAACTCCCGCTGGCCGGTCCCGTCCTGCTGGCAGGGATGAGAGTGGTTTCGGCGAGCACGGTCGCTTTGGTCTCGGTTGGAGCGCTCGTCGGCTCCGCCAATCTGGGTTACCTGTTCACCGACGGCATGCAACGCCAATTCTTCGAAGAGATCATGGTCGGAGTCGTCGCGAGCCTGCTGATCGCACTCGTCTTCGACACGATCCTGGTTCTCATCGGACGCTCCCTGATGCGCTGGCCCCGGCCCCTGCGGCGCCGCGAACGTCGGGCATCCCTTGTCGTTCTCGAGCGGGGAGCCTGACCATGCAGTTCTTCCTCAACGCACTCGCGTGGCTCGCCGATCCGGCCAACTGGGTGCCCGGGTCCCAAAGCCCGCTACCCATCCAAGACCGGATCATCGAACACCTGCTGTACACCGTCGTCGCGGTCGCGATCGCTGCGGTGATCGCCCTGCCGTTGGGCTTCTACATCGGCCACACCGGGCGCGGGCGCCAGTTCGTCATCGGGTTCAGTGGTGCGATGCGGGCACTGCCCACCCTCGGACTGCTCGGCGCTCTGTTCGTCGTGATCGGACTGACGGTGCCCTTCACCGCGACCGCGTTCATCGCCTCCATGATCGCGTTCATCGTGCTCGCCGTCCCCTCGATCCTTGCCGGGGCGTACGCCGGCGTCGAGTCCGTCGACCAGGACGTCGTCGATGCCGCGCGGTCGGTGGGGATGACCGAGTTCCAGGTGCTGACCAAGGTCGAGATCCCGCTATCCCTGCCCCTGATCATCGGAGGGATCCGAGCCGCGGTGCTGCAGGTCATCGCAACCGCGGTGATCGCGTCGTACATCTCGCTGGGTGGCCTCGGCGCCATCATCGCGTCGGGGATCAGTCTCAATGACAACAACCGGATCCTGGGTGGCGCTCTGCTGGTCACGGCGCTCGCCCTCACGGTCGACGGTCTGTTCGCTCTCGTCCAGCGGCTCACGCGGCGCGACGTACATCGTCGACCAGCACGCGCCGTGTCCGAGCCCCTCGTTTTGTCCTCTGCGGCCCGCACCAGCGGCCCGTCCGCCGAAGAAAGGTACAACTGATGTTCACGCCCACAAAGAAGACCCGCGTTCTCGCGGGCATCCTCGGGATCAGCGCGCTGCTCGCGCTCTCGGGCTGCGCCACCTCGGATCCCACGAAGGCCGCGCCCGCCACCGGCGGCGCCGACGGGGCGAAGATCGTGGTCGGATCCTTCAACTTCCCCGAGAGCGAGATCTTGGGCAACATGTATGCTCTCGCCCTCAAGAACGCAGGCTTCGATGTCTCCACGAAGTTCAATCTCGGACCGCGCCAGACCACCATCCCCGCGCTCAAAGACGGTTCGATCAACCTGATGCCCGAATACAACGGCAACCTGCTGTTCTTCTACGACACCAAAGCCACAGCGCGCACCACGGAAGAGGTGGACGGCGCCCTCAAGACCGCCGTGCCGAGCGATTTCCAGATCCTCAAGCCGTCACAGGCCGAGGATAAGGATGCGTACGTGGTCACGCAGGCCGCAGCAGCCAAGAACGGGCTCACCTCGATCGGGGACCTGTCCAAGATCGAGCCGTTCGCTCTCGGTGCCAACCCACAATTCGGGGAACTCCCGTATGGCATCCCGGGGCTCAAGCAGACCTACGGCGTGACCAAGGTGACCTTCACGTCGATCGAGGACTACGGGGGACCCGCGACCGTGAAAGCCCTCGTCGACAACGCGGTGCAGGTCGCGGACATCTACACCACGTCGCCCGACCTGGTGTCGAAGAAGCTCAAGGTGCTTGACGACCCGAAGCATCTGATCGCGGCGCAGAACGTCGTACCGTTCCTGAACAAGAGCATCTACAGCACCAAGCTCGCCTCCGTGCTCGACTCGATCTCGGCAAAGCTCACGACCGACGACTTGATCGCTCTCCGCGACCAGGTCGAGGGCGCGACAAAGACGCAGGCGTCGACCGCGGCCCAGCAGTGGCTGACGAAAGAAGGTCTACTCAAATAGGTGCGGGAAACGGTCGCAGGTTCGCCTCTGGGGGCACCATGGTGTGCGAAGTTACTTGAGTCGAGTGGACCTAGGAGGCCCGGTGCGAGCCACGTGGGATGAGTCGTTTTTCGAGTTGCAGCAGGAGGACGCATCCGTCTATTGGGTCTGCTTCTGGACGGGGGATGACGTCGACCAAGCGGCACGACACGACCCGCAGCGCATCACGGGAGCCGCGTCGATCGAGGAGGTACATGATTGGCTGAACTCCGAGAAGGGTGACCGGCGGTTCGAGCTGTTCGTGGAGACGACCGATCACGCCCAATCCCGCGACGGAGGATGGACTTCGCGCCGCAACCTCATCCGCTTGGCCGGCGACTTCCACCCCGCTGCAACCTCGGTCACCATGACCTTCGAGCGCCCGGAGGGCACAGAGTGAATATCACCCTGCTCGTTCGATTCGTCGCAGTAGCCGAAGAGTTGCATTTTCCGCGCGCGGCGAAGGCGCTCAACATCCCTCTCGCTGCCCTGTACTCCTCGATCTCGAAGCTGGAAGACGAGGTGGGATCCCCGCTCTTCGTCCGCGACGCCGCGGGAACCCGTCTGACCAAGGCCGGCGTGCTTTTCCTTGCCACGGCGCGGGACGAGATCGCTGCGGCCCCAGCTCCGGTCGAGAAGCCTGTCGTTCCGCCCGGCGGAAAAGCCAAAGCCTCCAAGGGCAAAGGTCGCGCCCCGGCGGTGAAGGGCCAGCCGAAGCCCTACAAGAAACGTCAGGGGCGGTAGCGCGTCATTCGTGTTACGAAGGTCAGCCCCGCAGCGGCGACCCGTCGCGATGGCCCGTCGGGCGATCACCACTCCGGGACGTCGACGCCCAACCACCTGCCGAGGTCTGCGATCTCAGCGCCGACCGTGGCGTGCTCGTCCTCATCGAAGGGCAGGAACTCGTGGACTGCCGTGACTCTGAGCTCTTCGCGCTCGTTGTCGACTTCGGCGTCGAGCGTTCCCACGAATCGATCGCCGATGAGGATCGGATGGGCGAAATATCCGTACCTGCGCTGCGGCTTCGGCTTGAACTGCTCGAGCACGTAGTCGAACTCGAAGAGCTCGTGCAGCCGGGGACGATCGAAGAGCAGGCCGTCGTACGGGCTGAGGAACACGGCCCGGCCGCCTTCATCGCTTTCGAGCGCGGTGAGCGCCTCGGGGTCGACGCGATACTTCTGGCGCAGGCCCTCGACCACCGCGGGCTCACCTGCCTCCCCGACTGGAGTCCAGGGCGATCGCTGCTTGGCGATGCCGGCCGCCTGCAGCCTGCGCTCGTCGAGCATCCGTTCGGCATCGGCGTAGCTGTAGTCGGGGAGATCGTGCGGGTACACACGCTCGGCCAGGTCCCAACGCCGATGGCGCCCTTCACGCCCCACGATTGCGACCACGCCTTGCCGTTGCAGGAAGTCGAGCATGTGCACGACCTGGTTGGGCCCGTACCAGCCATCCGGCGGCCGGACGAGGTCGGCGGTATCCGGAATCTGGCTCGCCAGGAGTGGGCCCTCCGCTCGAAGCCGCGCGAGGACCTCCCTGCGGAAACGGTCGTTCGCCTCCAACCACTGCCGGCTGCTCTCCCGCCGCGGCCAGCGCCGCATGGCCGGCAACATCAGCGGCAGCAGACTCACCGGACGGAAGGCTCCATCGAACTCGAACAGCAGCCGGTCCGACTCGACGGCCTTCGACAGCTGGGCCCTGTCGTACGTCGAGCCGATCCGCGACCAGAGAATCGTGTGCTCCGCGGGCGCGATGGTGGCCGTCGGATCGATCTTGATGGCGCCGAGTTGCTCGGCGATCCCCACGACGTCGTCAGGGCGGTCGGCTTCCAGGAGCTGCGCCTGCACGGCGATGCGGCGCGCCTGGTCGCGGGTGAGCTGGTGCATCGCGGAGCCTCCACATCGACGCAGCCAGACTAGCCAAGGCAGCCCGAGCCAGCTAAGGGAGCGTCATTCGTGCTCCGGGAGGAGTGGGGTCGACCAGCCGGGATCCCGACCGAGGTGCGCGGCACGGGATACTGAGGTCGCGCCGAAACGGTCGCGGACGGCGTCGAGCACGGAGTCGAGGCGCGCCCCGTCGTCCCAGTCGATCGTGAGTTCGGGCTGGAAGGTGTCCGAGCGTCCCAGCTGCGACAGCGAGATGCCGATGAGGGTGATGCCGCGTTCCGTGATCGCCGGCTGAGCGGCGGCGAGGAGGCCGCGGGCGATGCCGAGCAGCACGGACGTGCGGTCGGTGGGGAAGCCGAGCGTGCGCGAGCGGGTGGCTTTCGTGAAGTCGCCGAAGCGGAGTCGCAGCACGACGGTGCGGCAGGTGCGATCGCCGTCGCGGAGCCGGCGCGCGAGGCGGTCGATGATCTGGGTGAGGATGAGGTCGAGTTCTTCGGGCGTGCGCGGACGGCTACCGAGGGCGCGCTGGGAGCCGATGGACCCGCGCCGCTTCGTGGCGTTGACCGGGCGCGGATCCCGCAGCCGGGCCAGCGCGTGCAGGTGCGCTCCGGTCGCCGTACCGAGCAGCCTCTCGGCCGTGGCCTCCTCCAGCTCGGCGAGCTGACCGACGGTGCGGATGCCGAGCCTGTGCAGCTTCTCGGCGGTGACGGCGCCGACGCCCCACAGGCGTTCCACGGGGAGGGGGAGCAGGAACTCCTGCTCCCGGTCGGGCTCGACCAGGAGGAGGCCGTCGGGCTTGCTGACGGCGCTGGCGACCTTGGCGAGGAACTTGGTGCGTGCGATCCCGACCGAGATGGCGAGACCGACCTCCGCTCGAACGCGCTCCCGCAATCGTGTCGCGATCTGCTCGGGGGCGCCGGCGATCCGTCTGAGCCCTCCGACCTCCAGGAACGCCTCGTCGATCGACAAACCCTCGACGAGCGGGGTGGTGTCGCGGAAGATCGCGAACACGTCCTTGCTGGCGGCGGAATAGGCATCCATCCGTGGCGGGACGACGATGGCCTCGGGGCAGAGGTCGCGCGCCTGGCGGCCTCCCATCGCGGTGCGCACTCCGCGCGCCTTCGCCTCGTAGCTCGCCGCCAGCACGACGCCGCCACCGACGATGACCGGACGGCCGCGCAGCGCGGGCGCATCGCGCTGCTCGACCGAGGCGTAGAACGCGTCGAGATCGGCGTGCAGCACGGTCGCCTCGCCCCGCATCCCTGTCTCCGATCGCTCGCTCGCTCAGGGCGATGGTCGCACGGACCGGGGACACTGTGACCGGCTAGCCCCGCACGATCCGTCCCAGCGTGCGCGTGTAGTCCTCCTTGATGATGTCGAGGTGTGCCCACGATTCGAGGGAGCCGACCTCGGGCAGCGCGCGCAACTCCTCGATCACGTCGAGCACGCCCGTGCGCGTAGTCCCCACGATCGTCGCGATCACGTCGTAGGCGCCGTGTGCGTCCGCCGCCAAGTCCACCGCCTGCGTGTCCACGAGGTAGCGGTGCACGGGTTCTGCGTCCCCGCGCAGCGAGATCCCCACGCCGACGGCGACGCGGTTGCGGGAGAGGCCGCCGGCGTCGATGGCAGCGATGCGGATGACGCCGGCGTCGAGCAGACGGCGCACCCGCGCGCGGGCGGAGGAGGGGGAGAGGCGTACCGTGTCGGCCAGGGTGCGGTAGCTGGCGCGGCCGTCGTCCTGGAGGACCGCGATGAGGTCGTGGTCCAGGCGGTCGAGCCGCAGTTCGGTGACCGAGGCGGCGGTGATGAACTCCTTCAGCAGTGCGTCGTATGTGCTGACGCGCAGGCCGTGCACGCCCGGGATGCGCCGGATGGCGGAGAGGGTGGCGTGCAGCTCGTCGGTGTCGCCGTGGCGCGACTCGAACACGACGGGGGAGGAGCCGCCCACGAGCGACACGAAGACGGTGTCGGGCAGCTCGGCGATCTGCTCGGCGACGGGACGGGCGCGGCCGTCGATCCCGACCATCCCGTGGATGAGCACGTTGAGGCCGGCGAAACCGGGGTCGAGGGCGGCGACCACCCGCAGGCCGTCCCGTCCGATCAGCGTCCCGAGCCGGCGCGAGACGAGGTCGCGAGAGACGCCGAGGGTCCGGGCGAGCTCGTGGATGCTGGCGCGGCCGTCCCCCTGCAGGGCGCGGACGAGGCTGCTGTCGAGCGAGTCGCTGTCGCGATCGGGGGCGGTCCTGTCGGGTCGGGTGGGCACATCGGCAGAATACCTGGAATCGCCCGCTCGGCGCGGCAGATCGTCGGAACACGAATTCCCCAGCGGACGAATCGCGATAGTTTTGATCATCCGATCACGCAGAACGACGGCGGCGAACCGCGCGCGACGCCGATGTGCGCTTGCGCATCGCATCACGCGGCGTGAGACTTCACTTCACTACGAGCAAAGGAGCTTTGTGTGTCCGTCACAGCAACGCAAACCACAGGCCACGCCCGCGCCCTGAAGGCCGGTCTGGCTTCGGTGGTCGGCACGACCATCGAGTGGTACGACTTCTACGTCTACGCGACCGCCGCCGCCATCGTCTTCCCGCAGGTCTTCTTCCCCGAGATCAACCACGCGCTCGGCACGCTCGCGTCGTTCGGCACCTACGCCGTGGCCTACTTCATGCGCCCGCTCGGCGGCATCATCTTCGGCCACATCGGCGACAAGCTCGGCCGCAAGCGCGCGCTCACCATCACGCTCTTCCTGATGGGCATCGCGACCGTGCTGGTCGGCTGCCTGCCCGGCTACAACACCATCGGAATTCTGGCGCCCATCCTGCTCATCGTGCTCCGCATCGCCCAGGGCCTCGCGGTCGGCGGCGAGTGGGGCGGCGCGAGCCTGATGTCGGTCGAGAGCGCCCCGCCGAAGTTCAAGACCTTCTACGGCGGCTTCACACAGCTCGGAAACCCGCTCGGCGCCCTGTTGGCCTCCGGCGCGTTCTGGATTCTCGCGGGGATGGGCGACGAAGTGCTCCTGACCTGGGGATGGCGCATCCCGTTCCTGTTCAGCATCGTGCTGATCGGCGTGGGCATCTGGGTGCGCTACCGGGTGGAGGAGACCCCGGTGTTCGAGGAGAAGATCGAGGGACACACGCAGTCGACTCCGCTCCTCTTCGCACTGCGGAACAACTGGCTGCCCATCCTGCTCGGCTTCTGCATCATCGCGATGTCGTCCGGCGGCTACGTGATCGCCACCACCTTCGTGCAGAACTTCGCCACCAGCCCGGAGGTCGGCCTGAACGCCGGCATCATCCTCGGCGCCATGACGATCGCGTCCTTCGTGGAAGCCCTGGTCACCCTGCCGCTCGCGATCCTCGGTGACAAGTGGGGCGGCAAGCGCGTGATCATGCTCGGCACGGTGCTGTCGTTCCTCGCCGTGATCCCGCTGGTGCTGGTGATCCAGAACCACCAGGTGACGCTCATCTACATCTTCGTCACCGTCATCCGCATCACCCTGAGCGGGGCGTGGGCGCCGCTGTCCACCGTGATGACCCAGATGTTCCGCCCGCAGGCCCGCTACACGTCGATGTCGCTGTCGTACGGGATCGGCGCGGCCGTCTGGGGCGGACTCTCCCCGGCGATTGCGGCCGGGCTCATCGCAGTGACCGGGAGCTTCTGGTCGGCCATCTGGTTCTTCGGTGCGCTCGCACTCATCGCCTTCATCGGTACCTGGTTCGCCCCGCAGCACTCCGACAACGCGCCGGTGACGGCATCCTTCAACCCGCGCCTGGACACCACGGCCATCAAGACCTCGAGGATCTGACCCATGCGACACCTGGCCACCTACGACGCCCGCGACTCGGCCCCCACGATCGTGACGGCCGACGTCATCCTGACCATCGACGATCACGCCCCGCGCGCCGAAGCGATGCTCACCGCGGGCGGCACGATCCTCGCCATCGGCACTGTCGCCGAGGTCGAGGAGGCGGCGCGGGCCGCGGGCGTCGAGGCGCGCCGGGCAGACTACCCGGGCGCCACGATCGTTCCCGGCTTCATCGACGCGCACGCGCATCCGCTGATGTACGGCCAGCTGCTCACGTGGGTGGATGTCAGCCCGGCCAAGGCGTCGTCCATCCCGGAGATCGTGGAGCTGATGCGGGAGGGCGCCCACCGGCTGCCGGCCGGCGTCCCCCTGCGCGGCTACGGCTACGAGCAGCGCAACCTGGCCGAGCGGCGCCACCCCACCAAGGAGGAGCTCGACCGGATCGCGACCGACCGCGAGGTGTACATCATGAACGCCTCCGGACACGGGGGAGTCGTGAACAGCTTCACGCTCGAGAAGTACGGCATCACCCGCGACTCGCCCAACCCCGAGGGCGGCGAGTTCTTCCGCGACGCGGACGGGGAGCTCACGGGCGAGCTCTCCGACGCGGCGTGCAACGTGCTCACCGGGCTGCACGGAGTGAAGATCGGCCACCACGGCCCGAACTTCCACCTCGGGGACGAGCCGGCCGAGCACCAGCGGCAGCTCGACATCGCGCAGCGAGAGTTCCTCTCGGCCGGTGTGACGGCGCTCGGCGACGCGCAGGTGTCGAAGCGCGAATTCGCGGCCTACCTCGCGATGGCCGATCGCGGCGAGCTCTCGGTGCGCGTCTCGATGTACTTCCTCTCGCACCTGCTCGACCAGGTCGTCGACCTCGGGCTCACCGGACCGTTCGGCAATGCGTTCCTCTCGGCGGCCGGCATCAAGTTGTACGCCGACGGGACGCTCGGCGGCTGGACCGCGTACTTCCCGGAGGGGTACGTGGGCGACCCGTGCCGCACCGGCCAGCTCTACCACGAGCCGGAAGAGTACGCCGGGCTGGTGGCCAAGGCGCACGAGGCCGGCCTGCAAACCGCGACGCACGCGCAGTCGCCGACGGCCATCGCGATGGTGGTGGATGCGCTGGAGCAGGTGCTCGCCGAGCACCCCGACTCCGACGCGCGACACCGCATCGAGCACTGCGGGCTGCCTGCTCCGGAGGAGATCACGCGGATGGCACGCCTCGGCATCCGCCCGGTGAACCAGACACAGCACTACTACAACTGGGGAGAGGGAGTCGAGCAGGCCATCGGCACCCCCGGCGAGCGGTTCAACCCGCTCGGCGAGTTCATCGAGGCGGGCGTGCCCGTGACCATCTCGTCGGATGCGCCGGTCGCCGAACCGCGCCCGCTGGAGGCGATCCAGGCGGCGGTCACACGCGTCACGCGTCGCGGCCACAAGCTCGGACCGGACAGCCTGCGCATCAGCGCGGAGGCGGCGCTGCGGGCGCACACCCTGGAGGGTGCGATCACTCTCGGCCGCGAGAACGAGCTCGGCTCGCTCGCGCCGGGCAAGCGCGCCGACTTCGTGGTCCTGGATGCGAACCCGCTGACAGTCGAGGCCGAGGCGATCGCGGCCATCCCGGTGCGCGAGACCTGGGTCGATGGCATCATCCGGTTCGAAAGCGCGCGGGTTCTGGAGGGCGCTGCGGCATGACGGCACGCACGACCGGCTGGGTGCTCATCGAGACCCTCCGCAACTACGGCATCGACACGGTGTTCGGCATCCCGGGCACCCACAACCTCGAGTTCTACCGGCCACTGACGGCGCTCGGCGTGCATCCCGTGACCACCCGTCACGAGCAGGGTGCGGGATACGCGGCCGACGGCTGGTCCCTGCAGACCGGGAAGCCGGGCGTGGTGATCACGACGAGCGGGCCTGGCCTGCTGAACGCTCTCTCGGCGGCGGGCACCGCGTACTGCGAGTCGCGGCCGATGATCATCCTCTCGCCGGGCCCCGCACGCGGGCGCGAGTTCGCCGACGTGGGCACGCTGCACGAGACGAAGGACCAGCTGGGCGCCGCCTCCGCGATCGTCGAGTGGGGGCGCCGGGTGCAGTCGGTGCAGGAGGCCGTGGAGGCCGTCCACGACGCGTTCGCGCTGTTCGCGACCGGGCGTCCGCGCCCCGTCTACATCGAGGTTCCGCTCGACCTGCTGGAGGAGGAGACGGAGCCGGCGGCGGATGCGCTCGCGGCGCGCATCCCTGCAGCACCGGCGGCCCCGGACGCTGCGGCGATCGCCGAGGCCGCTCGGCTGCTGGCCGGCGCGACGGATCCGGTGATCCTCGCCGGGGGCGGGTCGCGTGGCGCAACGGACGAGTTGCGCGCGCTGGCGGAGCGCCTCGGCGCACCCGTGGTCACCACGCTGAACGCCAAGGGCGTGCTCGACGAGCGGCACCCGCTCTCCCTCGGTTCCAACCTGCGGCTGGCCGCCGCGCGCAACCGCGCCCGCGTCGCCGACGTGCTGCTCGTGGTCGGCTCGAAGCTGGGCGAGGCCGAGCTGTGGGTGGATGCGCTGGAGGCCAGCGGGCATGTCATCCGCATCGACGTGGTCGCCTCGCAGCTCGCGAAGAACCAGCCGGTGGAGGTGGGGATCGTCGCCGACGCGGCGGTCGCGCTCGCCGCCCTGGTGGATGCACTCGGAACGGGAACGCCCAACGCTGACGCCCGGGTGGCCGAGACGCTGGAAGCGGTCGGTGCCGAGTGCGCCGAGCTCTCCGCCATCAACACCGACCTTGCCGACGCCATCGCCGCGACCCTGCCGGCCGACGCGATCGTGACCACGGACTCCTCGCAGATCGCCTACTGGGGTCTGCTGAACCGGCTGAAGGTCGCCACCCCGAACTCCACCCCGTACATGGCCACCTACGCCACGCTCGGCTACGGCCTGCCCGCCGCGATCGGTTCGCGGGTCGCGCGTTCGGATCGACCGGTGTTCGCGGTGGTCGGTGACGGCGCGCTGATGTTCTCGGTGCAGGAGCTGATCACGGTGGTCGAACAGCGCCTCGATGTCACGGTGATCGTCGTCGACAACGGCGGGTACGCCGAGATCAAGCAGAACGAGGTGGATGCGGGCATCGCCCCGATCGCGGTCGATCTCGCCCAGCCCGACTGGGCCGCCGTCGCCGACGCGTTCGGCGGCACCGGGCACCGCGTCGGCTCCGCCGGCGAGCTTTCCCGGGCCGTCGCGGCCGCGGGGGATGCAGGCGGATTGCACCTCATCCACCTGCCGCAGTCCACCTTCACGAAGTAATACGAGGACCACGACATGACCACGCCACCCATCGGCCCCGCCGACGCTTCGAAGACTCCGCGCTACGCGGGACTCTCCACCTTCGCCCGGCTGCCGCGTCTCGAGGACGTTCCGGCCGTCGACCTGGCTGTCGTCGGCATCCCCTTCGATACCGGGGTCAGCTACCGGCCGGGTGCGCGCTTCGGCCCGGAGCACGTGCGCGCCTCCAGCCGGCTGCTTCGTCCGTACAACCCGGCGCAGGACTTCTCGGGCTGGGAGGCTGTGCAGGTCGCCGACGCCGGCGACATCGCCGTGAACCCGTTCCACATCGACGAAGCCGTTCGGCAGATCGCCGAGGCCGCAAGCGACCTGGGCGGCCGGGTGCAGCGCATCCTCACGATCGGCGGCGACCACACCATCGCGTATCCGCTGCTCAAGGCCATCAGCGAGAAGCACGGCCCGGTCGCGGTCCTGCACTTCGACGCGCACCTCGACACCTGGGACACCTACTTCGACGAGCCGATCACCCACGGCACGCCCTTTCGCCGCGCGTCGGAGGAGGGGTACCTCGACCGGACCGCGTCGGTGCACGTCGGGACGCGCGGGCCGCTCTACTCCAAGCAGGATCTGGAGGACGACGAGCGCCTGGGGTTCTCGATCGTGTCGAGCGAGTACATCGAGGAGCACGGCATCCCTGCTGCCCTCGAGCGCATCCGCACCCGCATCGGCGACAAGCCGCTCTACATCTCGATCGACATCGACGTGCTCGACCCGGCGCACGCGCCCGGCACCGGCACTCCGGAGGCGGGCGGACTCACCAGTCGTGAGCTGCTGCGGTTGCTGCGCGGACTGACCGACCTCAACATCGTCGGCGCTGACGTGGTCGAGGTCGCGCCCGCCTACGACCATGCCCAGGTCACCGGGATCGCCGCGGCCAACGTCGCGTACGAGCTGATGACGGCGATGGCACAGGTGATCGTGCGCGAGGGCAGCGCCCACCCGCGCGGGAGCGACGATGAGTGAAGCCGGCCGCAGGCCGGTCGCGGTCTACACCGACGTCGACGACACCGACCCCTCGGTGGGGATCGCCCTGCTCGAGTCGCACGGCTTCGACGTCCGCGTGCTGGGCACGCGCGATCCGGCGGCGATCGTCGCGGGCGCGCAGGACGCCGACGCGATCCTCCCCGGCTACGCCGCCATCACCCGTGAGATGATCGCATCCCTCCCGCGGCTGAAGGTCATCGCGCTCATGTCGATGGGCTTCGACTACGTGGATGTGGAGGCCGCCACCGAGCACGGCGTCTGGGTGACGAATGTGCCGGGAGCTGCGACGGAGGAGGTGGCGACGCACGCGCTCGCCCTGCTGCTGGCGAGCGCGCGACAGCTCCCGTTCTATACGGCGTCGGCCACCCCGGGGCGCTGGAACGAGCGCGCTGCGGTGCCGCCGCCGCGGCTGAGCGAGCTGACCCTCGGAATCCTCGGCCTCGGCAAGATCGGCCGCGAGTTCGCCCGCCTCGCCGGACCCCTGTTCGGCCGCGTGCTCGGCTACGACCCGATGCTGCCGGACACCCCGGAGATCGCGGCCGACCTCGACCGCCTCGGCATCACGCGCGCGAGCCTGGAGGACGTCCGGGCCGCATCGGACGTGCTCTCGCTGCACATGCCGCTGACCGCCACGACAGCAGGGATGGTGGACGCCGCCTTTCTCGCGCAGATGCCCGCCGGCTCCATTCTGGTCAACGTCTCGCGCGGCGGTCTCATCGACAATGCGGCGCTCGTCGCGGCACTAGATGCCGGCCACCTGTCGGGTGCGGCGCTGGACGTGCTCGACCAGGAGCCGCCCGAGCCCGGCCATCCCCTCATCGGGCGGGACGACGTGGTGCTGACCCCGCACATCGCCTACTTCTCGCGCTTCACCGAGGTGGAGTACGTACGCGTGCAGGCGCAGAACGCGGTGGCCGCGGCGACGGCGGGAGTGCCGGAGGCGGCGGTCAACCGGCTCTGAGACGCGAGGGATCAGATAGCCCGCACGCTGTTGTTCCGGGGAGTGTGGGTCAGCTCCGCGCGCCCCAGCTTCTCGAGCAACGGCGGCAGATACATCCCGAAGCGCCCGCGGTATCCCTTGCGCAACCCGTACCACCCGCCGACCGGATTCGTCTCCGACCGACCCCACGCCTCGACCGTGCCTTCGGCGGCCGGCTTTTGTTCGTCTGCGGCGCCGAGCGGAACCCAATCCGCCTGCTCGACCAGCCACGCGTGCAGGTCGTCGATCGCCCGCGCCTGGTATTTGAGCTGCGTCGATCCGACCTGGCAGACCAGCTCGTCACCGTCGATGTACATCAGATATTCGGATGTGCCCGGGGCGGTGGTCAGCGTCCACGGATCCTCTTTCGTTCCTTCGGTCATTCGAAGTTCCTTTCACCCGCTCAACGCGCCCCGCGCCGCCGCCCCCGCACGACCCCGACCACGATGAGCACCACCCCGACCACCAGCACGATCGGTCCGACCGTCGCCCAGAGCGACGAACCGCTCATGGCGGACCCGCCGATCACGTTGAACCCTTGCAGCGTCCACACCAGCCCGAGGAGTACCAGGACGATGCCGAGGACGAGGAACAGCCACATTCGCTTCACGGTCCGACTTTAGATCCCCGCACCCGATCGGTGGACGCTCACTCTGCGGCGGCGACGGCGGCGACGGTGACGACCGGCCGCAACGGGTGACATCGGGGCGCGCGGTGGCTAGGGTGCGGGGGGTGCAGAGCGACGAAGTGCGGCCGGGGGGCCGCCGGACGAAGGGGTTCCGATGACGCACTACCTGATCTGGTTTCCGAGCGCGGCTATGGTTCTCACCGAGGACGAGTTCCCGGAGGTGGTCGCCGACAGCCACGCGGTCATCCAGGAGATGAAGGATGCGGGCGTCTACGTCTTCGGCGGAGGGATCGACGAAGCAGTCGAGCCCGTGGTGGTCGGCCGGGACGGTTCGGTGGCGGCCGGCGGGTATCCCGGGCGTGAGCAGGAGCTCGACGGTGGGTTCACGGTCATCAAAGTCGAGACGCGCGAGGAGGCGGTGCGGTGGGCGGCGAAGACGGCCGCCGCGTGCCGGTGCCCGCAGCAGCTTCGCGCCTTCGGGTACGACCCGGCCAGTTAGGAACGGGGCGCGCCCGCGGAGGATAGCGCCAGCTCCGCAATCAGCAGCTCGTCGGCCCCGTCCGTCCACGTCTCCGTGCGGGCCACGCGGAAGCCGGCGGGCGCGACCGTGTCGGCCAGGTGCTCGACGGAGTCGAAGGGGCTGTGGTCGAGGAAGCCGGGCGGCGGCGCGGCGCGGTGGCGGGACGGGTCGAAGCTGAGAAACGTCGCCGTCACAGCCCGTCCGCGCGGGCGCAGCACGCGGGCCCACTCGGCGATTGCGGCGTCGGGATGCGGGAACAGCTGCAGTCCCGTCACGCACGTCACGAGGTCGAAGGATGCGTCCGCAAAGGCGAGCCGGGTCGCGTCGGCAACGATGAGTTCGGCGCCGGGGAGGTGGCGGCGTGCCTCGTCGATCATGCGCGGGGACAGGTCCACGCCGGTGAGGGCACCCGCGAAGCCGTGGTCGCGGAATGCCCGCAGCACCAGGCCGGTGCCGGTCGCGACGTCGAGGACCGCATCCACCCCATCCAACTCGGCGGAAGCGAAGGCGAAGGCCGCGACGGCGGCGGCCAGACCGCGGTGCATCGCGCTGTCGTCGTAGGTGGGGGCGCGGTCGTCGAAACGGTCGCGCACCGCCCGCAGGTGCTCGTCGTCGGTCACGAGGTCAGCGTAGCGGGAGCGCGAAACGAACCACCCGTTAAAAGCTGAGGCGGTCGGCTCACCCGAAAGCCGACCGCCGCGCACCCGGGAATGCAGTACAGCTGCCCGCCCCCTGCGGTTCAGCCTGCCATCCGGTTGCTTAGTGCACACAGTAATAGGTGCCCGGTCAAAGTCAATCGCCCGGGAGGGCAGATGTTCGGAATTCACCGGGCGTTCACCAACGGGGGCAGCACGCGGCGGGCCCCTGTCTGCTGCTGTTCGGAACGTCTGCTGCTGCTCGCGCAACCGCATACGTTCCGAAGGGCCGCACTCGCTCGGCGTCCGCCTGGTCGACTGCGTTCGCGACTGGCCCCATCCGTCCGGGCGGACCGGCCCAAAAGCGCCCCCGCGACCGGCGTAGGGTTGATGACATGGCCCGCAACCGTGACGAGAATCGTCGCGCGGCACGCGAGTCCGACCCGCTCGTGGACGCCGCGCGGTACCGGCTGCGGCGCGACGCCGAGGCACGCGGCGAACAGGTCGAAGAGGCGAACGCCGGCCAACCCTCGATGGACCAGCGGGCGCAGATCGTCGAGACGTCCATCCAGCAGGCGATCCGCCGCGGCGACTTCGACAACCTGCCCGGCGCGGGAAAGCCGCTGCCGGGGCTGAGCGACACGCACGACCCGGACTGGTGGATCCGCCGCAAGATCGAGCGCGAGCAGCTGACCGGGCTCGGGCCGCCGGCGCTCCTGCTCCGGACCGAGGACAAGGAGCTCGAGGCGCGGCTCGACCGGCTCGGATCGGAAGGCGCGGTGCGGGAGCACCTCGAGACGTTCAACCGCCGCATCGTGGAGGCGCGGCGGCAGCTGCAGGGCGGGCCGCCGGTGGTCACGCCGACGCGCGACGTGGATGCGGAGGTCGACCGGTGGCGGCAGCGACGTGAGGAGCGCCTCCGCGAGGCCGATGCGAATCGGCGCGCCGAGCGGGAGGCATGGGCGGCGCTGTCGCGACGAGAGCGGCGACGGCTGAGGCGCGATCCCGGCCGCTGACCCCCGCAGGGGTCCGCATCCCGCCGCGGTACGCATCCACTGGTCCCAACACGCCGTAACCCTGCCCGCGTAACGGCGTGTTGCGCCCACTCGATGGCCGCGCCGGGCGGCTACTCCGTCAGGTGCTGGTGCGGGTTGGTGAAGTGGATGCTGTCCGCGGTCACCCCGACCAGCCCCAGCGTGACGCGCAGCAGCTGCGGCGGCACGCCGTCGGCCGGCGGCGGGGTCGCGGCGCCCAGGGTCAGCGGCGTGCCGTCCGGTCCTGTCGCGGTCACCGAGTCCACGTAGACCTGCACATTGCCGCGCAGCGCCATCTGGTCGGCGGTGGTGGAGAGCTTCGGGCCGGTGGCCTTGCGGACGGTCAGGCTGAAACCGTCGATGGTGATGCTGTCGGCGGAGATCTTCAGCACCGGGATGCGGCTGCCGTCCGCGAGCGGGACGGTCACCACGGTCACGCCCCTGAGCCCGGAGAAGGACAGCGACTGGCTGCCGAGTTGGGCGGGCGGCTGGGTGAAGACCGGCGCGCCGGCGTCCGGGCCGGCGGGAGTCGGGGGAGCGGTCGGCGTCGGGGTGGGACCGGGAACGATCGGCGCGCTCGACGAACCGGGCAGCGGAAGTGACGGGATGCCCGGGATGCCGGGATCGGTCGAGCCGGGCGTCGGCGTCGAGCTCGGGGAACTGCACGGCATGATGATCGGGATGCACAGCGCGGCCGGCGCAGCGGACGGAACGCGGGCGGCGCCGAGGCCCGCCAGGGCTGCCGCGACGCACGCGATCAGCGCGCCGGCGACGACGCCGGAGCCCGCGCGCCTCATGCGATGGTGCCTTCCCGCGGGACCGAGGCGTCGGCGTCGTCCGCGACGCCGGCGTCATCCGCGGCGCCCTCACCCACCGCATCCCCCTTCGGCATCCACGCCACCGTGAGGATGCCGCCCACCGTGCTCAGCAGCATCCCGATGAAGAAGCCGCCCAAGTTCACGCCGACGAGCGAGTACACCGCGACGGCGAGCGCGATGACGCCGTAGAAGATGCGGTGCGCGGGCATCGCGATCACGAGCACGCCGAGCAGTACCAGCAGGATCGGGATGATCGTCGCCTGCAGCCCCTCGATGCCGAGCTGGACGTGGATCTTCCCGATGTCGAGCTGGCCGGAGAAGAACAGCTCGACGCCGCCGAGGGCGGTCAGGACGCCCCCGACGAAGGGACGCTGCCGCCGCCAGGTGCGGAAGCCGCCGGTCGCGTGGGCTCCCACGATCAGAAGCATCCCTTCGAGCCGTCGGTCAGCTGCACGTGCATCCCGGTGAGGGTGAAGACGGAGGCCTGCGTGCTCCACGCGGTCTGCTGGAGGTTCGTGATGGTGACGGCGTCCGCATCCTGAGCGAAGTCGCCGGCGCCGCCCTTCGCGGTCGTGTTCACAGTGGAGGCGTCGACGCCGATGCGGATGTTGTGGAACTCGGAGTCGCCCTTCAAGTCGGTCATTCCGATCTGGAGGTCGGATGCGCTCGCCGGTGCGCCGCCGCCGCCTGCGGTGATCAGCATCCCCACTTTGCCGAGCGGGGTGTCCGTGACGACCGCCTGGCAGAGGTCGGCGAGCGTGGCCGACTTGATGTTGGCGATCGCCACCTGGTGGTTCTTGCCGGCGGTGTCGGGGGCGACGCCCGCGTACTGCGAGAAGCCGGTGCCGTCGAGCTTCGACGCGCTGATCTGGAACTGGCTGCCGGAGACGGCGAACGACACGGGCACGGCGCCCTGCGCCACGCCGGTCATGAGCAGCGTGGAGACGACGGCAACCGGGACCGCTGCGAGAACGATCCGTCCGGCGTGAGACCCGGCGAGCTTTCGGAACTTCATCGATCCTCCTGTTCGGGGGACTTGACAGCGTCGGCGCAGTCAGGTCCAGGAGCGAGCATAGACGTTATTGACCGGCTGTCAATAGTCGAGCGATTCCTCATGTTCGCGAGCGCGACGGATAGGCTCGCCGCATGGAGTCGGACCGGCGCACGCGGCTGACGCCGGAAGAGCGGCGGGCGCAGCTTGTCGCGCTCGGGGTGGCGTTCCTCGCCGACAACCCGCTGGACCAGCTGACCATCGAAGAGCTGTCGGCGCGCGCGAGCGTGTCGCGCGGGCTCCTGTTCCACTACTTCGGGTCGAAGCAGGGGCTCCACCGGGAGGTGGTGCGCACCGCGCGCGACAGCATGCTGCACGCCACCGAGCCGGTCTCCGGGTTGGCGCCGCTCGACCGCCTCCACGACACCCTGGTGCGGATCGTCGCGTTCGTCCGGGAGCACAGCGGCACGTTCTACTCGCTGGTGCGTGGCGTCGCATCCGGCGACACGGAGGTGCGGGCCGTCGTGGAGGAGGCGCGCGGCGAGCAGGCGGAGCGGGTCATCGCGGTGTTCCTCGAGCTGGGCGTGGGGGACACGCCGATGCTGCGCATCGCCCTGCGGTCGTGGGTCGCGTTCGCCGAGGAGGCGCTGGTCGAGAGCGCGATCGGCACCGTGCTGCCGTCGGCGGAGATCGTCGGCTTCCTCGAGCGCAGCGCGCGCGGGGTGGTGGATGCGCTGGGCGCACCCGAGGAGAAGCCGGGTGGTGAGGGCTAGATGCCCTCCTCCTCGACGTCGTCCTCGGTGAGCACGCCCGCGTCCGGGTCGTCGTCGCTGTGCTCGTCGTACTCGGGCTCGGCCTCACGGGACTGACCGCCGGTCGGGCCGTCGTTGCCGTCACCCGGGCCGGGCCAGATCGTCTCGCCTGCGACGGCGTCATTGGTGACGAGTTCGTCGGCGAAGTCCGCTTCGGCCTCCGGGTCGTTCAGGGCGTAGTCGACGTCGCCGTCGGCCGGGTCTGCCCAGCCGGGCGTCTCGCCGGCGTCCGTCTCGCCGATCTCGACGTCGTCGACGCCGTCTTCCGGGATGCGCTCCATGCCGTCCGCCCCTCTCGTTCGCCCTGCCCTTTCCCCGGACGCTACCACCCCAACGCAACAGCCCCACCGCCGAGTCCGCAAAGATTGCACATGACACGCCGGGGCGGCGTGCAGTCTTCGCGGACTCGATGGTGGGGCGTGGGAGCGGGTGCGTCAGCTGGCGGTCGGGAAGGTGATGGTCTTGCCGGAGCCGGCATCCTTCACGGCTGCGTCCTTGAACGCCGCGAACTGGGCGGCATCGGTGAAGCCGCCCTGGTAGCGCTCGCCGTTGACGAACACGGTCGGGGTGCCGAAGCCGCCCGAGGTCGGGTTCTTCAGCTGAGAGTTGCTGGTCGCACCCTGCGTCATCGCGGTGACGAACGAGGCGAACGTCTGCTTGTTCACGCAGTCGGTGACCGACTGCGAATCGACGCCCGCATCCTTCAAGATCTTGACGATCTCCGAATTCGTGAGCCCCGTGCCGGTCTGTTCGTCCGGCTGATTGGCGAACAGGGCGGCGTTGACGTCGAAGAACTTGTCGGGCTGCGAGTTGGCGACACAGGATGCGGCGGCCGCGGCCCGGGTCGAATACTGCTTGTTCTGGGTGCTGTCGAGGATGGCGACCGGGTGGACCTCGAGCGTCGCGGATCCCTCATCCAGCCACTGCTTGATCTGGCTGTTGTTCGTCGTCTCGAACTGGTCGCAGAACGGGCACTGGTAGTCGAGCCAGATCTGAATGTGCGCCGTCTTGCCGTTGAGTTCCATCTTGGTCGGCGTGGGCTGCGCGCCGCTCTTGATCGCGGGGGTGGTGGTCGCCTTCGTCGGCGAGGTGAGGAGCACTCCACCGCTCGCCATGTTCTTCGGGTTCGTGGCGCTGGTGGCACCGCCGACGCTGGTGAAGACGACGACAGCGATGATCGCGAGAACGGCGAGGATTCCGACGATGACCGAGCTCTGGACGACGACCTTGCGGCGTTTCGCCTTCTTGGCCGCCTCCTCGCGCATCTTCCTGGCGGTCTCGCGCGCCTCCTCGCGGCGGTCGCGTTTGGTGGGACCAGTGGTTCCCCGGCCAGTTGACATTCAGCTCATCCCATCGAAGAGTGGACAGTTCTCTCATGAATCGTAGGGGGCTTTTGCTTTGAAGGCGCTGTACCGTGTGGCCTACCGTGGGGGCATGGAGTTCACGGATCGAGTCAGCTGATGTCCGACATGTCCGCCGGCACAGGCGCAGGCGAACCGAACGAGGGCCGCGACACTGCTGGCGCGGAGTACGCCGAGCGGTTGCACCGCCTCGACACCTCGTGGTGGCGGCGCACCCTCAACGTGCAGGCGCCGTACCGCTGGAACATCCGGCACCTGCACCTCGGCCGGGTACTGGATGTCGGGAGCGGCCTCGGCCGCAATCTGGCGCATCTCGGGAACAACGGGGTCGGGGTCGATCACAACCCGGAGTCGGTGGCGATCGCCCGCGCCCGGGGGCTGAACGCGTTCACGAGCGACGAGTTCCCGACCACGGAGTACGCCAAGCCGGGAGCCTTCGACTCCATGCTGCTGGCGCACGTCGTCGAGCACGTCGACCCGGACTTCGCGGTGGAGCTGGTGCGGATGTACCTGCCGTATGTGAAGCCGGGGGGCCAGGTCCTCTTCATCACGCCGCAGGAGCGCGGCTACGCGAGCGACTCGACCCACGTCGCGTTCACCGACTTCGACGGCCTGCACCGGCTGGCCGACCGGCTGGGGCTGACCGTCGAGCGGCACTACTCGTTCCCGTTGCCGCGGTTCGCGGGCAAGGCGTTCACGTACAACGAGTTCGTGGTGCTGGCGCGCATCCCCGGCTGACCGGCCCGGCGGGCCGTCTCATTGACGCGGGCTACTCCGCGGCCGCGGGCGTGCGGCGGAACTCGACGTCTTCGACGCGAGAGCGCGGCATCGCCAGGCCAGCCACGATGGTCAGAACAGCCGCGATCGCCACGGCGACGAAGACCGCCGTCGACGCCGACTGGATCGTGCCCGCGTCGTGGGCCCCGGCGACGGACCCTCCGATGATCGCGTTGGCGATCGCACCGAAGACGGCGACGCCGACCGCGCTCCCGATGGAGCGGGCGAACATGTTGCTGCCGGTCACCACGCCGCGCTCGTTCCATTCGACGCTGGACTGCGCGGCGATGAGCGTCGGGGTGGCGATGAGGCCCATCCCGAGCCCGACGACGAAGCAGCTGACCGCGACGAACAGCACCGACGGCGCGACGGAGGTCGCCGCCAGCGAGATCGCGCCGACGATCGCGATCCCCATCCCGAGCAGCGCGGTGTTGCGGAAGCCGATGCGCAGGTAGAACCGCCCCGAGACGCTGGCGGCGATCGGCCAGCCGAGCGTCAGCGCCGCGACGGCGAGGCCGGACACGATCGGTGCGACGCCGATCGTCCCCTCCAGATAGGTGGGGACGTACGACGTGAGGCCGATGAGGATGCCGCCGACGCCCAGCGAGATCAGGGTCGTCGTCACCAGCAGCCGTCGCGAGAACACCCAGAGCGGCAGGATGGGCTCGGCCGCGCGCCGCTCCACGAGCACGAAGACCACCAGCAGGACGGCTGCGACCGCGAACGCGCCGATGCTCCACACCGAGTTCCACGCCCACGCCTGGCCGCCCTCGAGCACGGCGAGGATGAGCAGTGTCATCCCGCCGGTGAGGAGCACGGCACCCGCGTAGTCGATGCGGTGGTGGCGGCGCTCGATGGTCTCGTGGAACGCGCGGATCAGCATCCACCCGGCCAGGATGCACAGCGGCACGTTGACGAAGAAGATCCACCGCCACGACAGGAACTGCGAGAACACGCCGCCGAGGGTCGGACCGACGACCGACGAGATCGCCCACACGCTCGCCAGGTACCCCTGGGTCTTGGCGCGCTCGGCGACGGTGTAGATGTCGCCCGCGATGGTCATCGACATGGGCTGGATGGCGCCGGCGCCCAGTCCCTGCAGCGCGCGGAACGCGATCAGAGCGGGCATGCTCCACGCGAAGCCGCAGAGCACCGAGCCGATCAGGAACAGCGCGATGCCGATGAGGACGATGGGCTTCCGCCCGACGGTGTCGGAGAGCTTGGCGTAAACGGGGACGGACACGGCCTGCGCGAGCAAGTACACGGAGAACAGCCACGGGAACTGCGCGAACCCACCGAGATCCTGCACGATCGAGGGGACCGCCGTCGCGAGGATCGTCGAGTCGATGGCGACCAGGCCGGTCGTCAGCATCAGGGCGATCAGGATGGGTCCGCGCTCGGACCGGAAGCCGACGCTCGCTCGGGTGGGTTCGTTCATATGGATCAACAACGTGGGGGAGGGGGATGCATTCCCGCTTGACATGAAAGTACACCCGGGGCAAACTCTGAAACATGTCTTTCACATCGGGTCGGCCGGAGCGGCGCACGACGGTCACCGACCCGCGCGCGCTGCGTGCGCTCGCGCATCCACTGCGCCTCGCGCTGCTCGACCACCTGATGTCGTTCGGCCCGCGGACGGCGAGCGAGTGCGCCGCGGTGGTCGGCTCCACTCCCTCCAATTGCAGCTACCACCTGCGTGCGCTCGGCAAGGTCGGGCTCGTGGAGGCAGTGGATGCGGAGGACGGCCGCGAACGTCCCTGGCGTTCCACCAACACCGGTCTGGCCTTCGGGCGGACGGAGGACCCCGAGTTCGCCATCGGCTCCGACACCGTGGAGCGTGCGCTCGCCGACCGGCAGGTCGATGACGAGGGCGCGCTCGTGCACCGCGCGATCGCCCAGCGCGACGAGCAGCCGGTGGAGTGGCGGGAGGCGAGCATCCTGAGCGGGTACGCACTGAAGCTCACCCCGGCCGAGCTGCGTGAGTTGGGGGAGCGAGTGGATGCGCTCATCCGGCCGTACATCGGGCTCACCCGCGTCGACCCGCCGGAGGGCAGCGACGTGGTGGCGCTGCACCTGAACGCGTTCCGGCATCCGGACGCGATCGCCGCCGCGCGCGCGGCCGAGCAGGCGGGCGCGGCCGTGCAGCCGGACGCGGAGCGAGTGCGGCCATTCGGAACGTCTGCGGTCGCGCGAGCGGCAGCAGACGTACCGAACAGCAGCAGACAGCGGCGCCCGAGGGGCCGAGCGGACGACGCGGGCGCGGGAGGCGACGCATCGTGACCGCCGCCGAGACGCAGAAGCGCTCCCCCTCCCCACTGCTCCGCCGCGACTTCGCGCTCATCTGGACCGCCGGGCTCGTCTCCGACACCGGCGACTGGCTGCTGATGATCGCGCTGCCGCTGTTCGCCCTCTCGGCGACCGGGTCGGCGCTGGGCGCATCCACCGTGTTCCTCGTCGAGCTGGTGCCGATGCTGCTGGTCGGCAGCTTCCTCGGCGTGCTGGTCGACCGCTGGGATCACCGGCGCACCATCGTCATCGTCGCGATCCTGCAGGGCCTCCTGCTGCTGCCGCTGCTCGCGGCGAGTGCCGACCGGATGGGCATCGTCTACGCGGTCGCGGCGGTGGAGGCGGTGCTCGGCGCGATCATCAACCCGGCGCGGCAGGCGATGATCCCGCAACTCGTCGGCGCGGACCAACTGGCGCGGGGCAACGCGCTCATCGCGGTGAGCGACAGCCTGGCGCGACTGATCGGGTCGCCGCTCGGCGGCCTGTCGTTCGCGCTGTGGGGGCTTCCGGGCGTGGTGATCGCGGATGCCGCCTCCTACGTCATCACGGCGGTGCTCGTCGCGATCAGCCGGCCGCATCCCGTCGCCGCCCCGCCGGGGGAGGAGCCCGCGTCGACGGCCGAGCGGCGCATCCTGCACGAGTGGGTGGAGGGGCTGGCACTGATCGCGCGGTCGGCGACCCTCCGGACGCTCGCCCTGATCGCGGCACTCGGGGGCGTGGCGCAGGGTCTGTTCCTCGTCCTCTTCCTCGTCTATGTCACGCAGAACCTCGGCGCGGGCGATACCGGCGCGGGCATCATCCGGGGCGTCCAGGCGATCGGCGGGGTGCTCGGCGGCCTCGTGACCGGCGTCCTGGCCCGCCGGCTCGGCCCCCGGTCGATGATCGGCGGCGGCTACATCGTGTTCGGGTTGCTCTCGCTCCTCACCTGGAATCTGGCCCCGTTCACGACCGCGCTTTGGGTCTACTGCGGCCTGTTCATCGCAATGGGGCTGCCCGGGGTGACGACGGCGACCGGCGAGATCACGCTGGTGCAGACGACCGTTCCCCCGCGCGCCCTCGGCCGGGTGATCGCCGCGATGACGACGCTCGACGGTGCCGCGCAGGCGGTCGGGCTGCTGCTGGGCGGCCTGCTGGCCGCCTCGGGCGACATCGTGCGCATCCTGGATGTGCAGGCCTCGCTGTACCTGCTCTGCGGCATCATCGGGATCGTCGCCCTCCGCGGCACGAAACGTCTTCCATAACGGGTCGCCCGGACGCTAGTGTGGCGCCACCGTGGTCCCTCCGGAGGTGGATGATGACGTTCCGCACCTCGCTGTTCCGCCGCTCGCGTGAGAGCCGCGCCGCTGTCCGACGCACCGCGGCCGCGGCCGTCGTCGCGGCCGCCGCGCTCTCCGGGCTCACCGCCTGCGACCTGTTCGCGCCGCAGGACACGCTGGAGATCGAAGAGGCGAGCGTCGGCGTGAGCGCGACCGTCGGTGACGTGTTCGTCGGCAACGCCGTGCTCGTCAGTGAGAACGGCAAGACCGCGAACCTGGTCGCCACCCTGGTGAATGAGGGCCCGGACTCCCAGGAGGTGCGGATCGTGCCCACCGGCGGGCAGACGATCACGGTCTCGCTCGAACCCCGCGACACTCAGCAGTTGGGCGACCCGCCCAGTGAGGAGACGCTGGTGACCGGGTTGGATTCGGCTCCCGGCTCCCTGACGACGGTGTCGTTCACGAGCGGCGGCCAGTCGGTCGGCCTGCAGGTGCCTGTGGTCACCGGAGCCCTGGCGCCATACGGCACGCTGACTCCGTCCCCCGCCTCCTCTGCGACCCCAACCCCCACGCCCTCCCGCTGATTCGGTCACATCCCTATCCCTCCAGGGGTCGCGCTGTGCGGATCGCGCGTGCTATTGACGCGAAACCCGCCCGGGTTCCCGCTCATTCTGCGGAAGTGAACGTAGGGTGTCGGTGTGTGGCGACTGGACAGGAAGACCGAGGATGACGACGCGACGTCGGTCATCGCAGACGACGACGCCCTGAACCCGCGCACGACGACCTCACCGCACGCCCTCAGCCTGGGCGATCCGGCGTTCGTCGCCGGCAACATCGCCGAGCCGGTGTGGACGCGGTGGCGCGACGAGATCGCATCGATCGGCGGTGACTCGCCGCTGCTCCACTTCGAGGACAGCCCGCGGACCCGCATCGAACTGAGCACGACGCATCCCGGCGGCCTGCCCCAGTTCATCACCGGCCAGAGCACTCTCCTCTCCAGCCTGATCCGCGACGAGCTGGCGCTGCGCACCGCACGCGCGGCCGCGAATGCGATCACCCAGAAGGGCATCGAGCTGCGCTCCGTGCGCGGCATCGAGTCGGTGCACCTGGCGATCGGCCTTGCGCAGTGGCGGCACGGCGCCGACGAGTTCTTCGCGCCGATTCTGCTGCGTCCCCTCGCCATCCGCCGCTACGGCCGCGACTTCGAGCTGAAGCTGAAGGGCCAGACGTTCCTCAACCCGGAACTGGCGCGGGTCCTGAACGAACAGTTCCAGATCACGCTCGACGCCGACGCCTTCGTCGCGCTCGCCGTGTCCAATGGGGTGTTCAAGCCCCAGCCGGTGATCGACCGCCTGCGCGGTCTCACCTCCCACCTGCCCTGGTTCAACGTGCAGCCGCGACTGGTCGCATCCTCGTTCGCCGATGTCGCCCCGGCTCTGAGCGAGGAGGCGCGCGACCTCGACACAGTGCTGCTGGATGCGCTCGCCGGCAACCCGACCGCCCGCACGACCGTGGAGGCCGCGTTCAACCCGGTGGAGCCGATCCGCCAGGATGAGCGCCCGCCCGCGACCGACACCCTCCTGCTCGACGCCGACGAGGCGCAGGAGAACGTGGTCGCGCAGATCGCTGCCGGCAACTCCCTCGTCGTGAAGACGCTGCCCGGCACCGGCGGAACGCAGACCATCGTCAACGCCATCGGCGCGCTCGTCGCCCAGCACAAGCGCGTTCTGGTCGTCAGCCCGCGCCGCTCCAGCCTCGACGACATCGCTCAGCGGCTGGCCAAGGCCGGCCTGCCCGGGCTCGCGGTCACCCCGCGGACGCTGCGCCGCGACCTCGTGCAGTCCATCGCCCGCAACGAGAAGGCCACCCAGCCGAAGGTCACCGACGTCGACGAGGCTCTGGTGCGCCTGCGCAAGGTGCTGGTCGACTACCGTGCCGCGCTCACCCGTCGCGACCCCGTGCTCCGCGTGTCGATTCTGGATGCGCTGCGCGAGCTGTCGGGACTGTCGCTGCTGCCCGCTCCGCCGTCCACCACGGCCCGTCTCGGCCGGCACGCGATCGAAGCGCTCGCCCGCAACCGCGACGCCTCGGCCGACGCGCTGATCCGGGCCGCCCGCCTCGGCGAGTTCCGGTACGGACCGAACGACTCTCCCTGGTACGGCGCCTCCTTCAACACCACCGAGGAGGGGAAGAGCGCGCACGAACTGGCCAAGAAACTCAACCGCGCCGAGCTTCCGCGACTCCTCGACCGCGCCAACGCGCTGATCGGGCAGACGCGGATGCGTCCCTTCGCCTCGATCGTCGAGCTGGGCGTCTACTTGCGGTTGCTCCTCGACATCCGCGAGACGCTCGACAAGTTCACGCCGTCGGTGTTCGACCGCTCGCTCACCGAGCTGATCGCGGCCACCGCATCCCGGCGCGAGTCGCCCTCGATGTCGAGTGCGAACCGCCGCCGCCTGCGCAAGCACGCGCTCGAGTACGTCCGGCCGGGCGTGCACGTCACCGACCTCAACGAGAGCCTGCGGCGCATCCAGCAGCAGCGCATCCTGTGGAACCGGTTCGCCGTCGCGGGCGTCGTGCCCGAGGTGCCGATCGGGATCGCGGACGTCCAGGTCGCCTACCAGCGCGTCGCCGAAGACCTCGCGCGCCTCGACATCCCGCTGCGCCGCACGGGCACGCCGCAGTCGCTGGCCGCACTGCCGGTGGAAGAGCTGACCCGTCAGATCGCCGGCCTCGCCGCCGAGTCCGAGGTGCTCGCCAACCTGCAGGAGCGCACCGCCCTGCTGACGCAGCTGCGCGAACTCGAGCTGGACCCGCTGATCTCCGACCTGTCCATCCGGCACGTCCCGGAGACGCAGGTGAGCGCCGAGCTGGAGCTGGCTTGGTGGCAGTCCGTGCTGGAGTCGCTGCTCGCCTCCGATCGCGCGCTGCTCAACGCCAACACCAGCGTGCTCGACCGGCTGGAGGCCGACTTCCGGCTCGTCGATGAGGCTCACGCCTCGGCGACGGGCAAGCAGCTCGCGTGGATGCTCGCCGAGACCTGGAAGATCGGCATCGTCGACTGGCCGGACGAAGCGGCAGCGCTGAAGCGCCTGCTGAAGAGCAGCGTGCCGACCGCGACCTCCCTCAACGAGGCCGCGCCCCACCTCGCGCGCCCGCTCGCGCCGGTCTGGCTGGTGTCCCCGTACGAGATCTCGTCGATCGGCCGCGAGGTCGGCTTCGACGCCGTGTTGCTCGTGGATGCGGGAGCGTCCAGCCTCGCCGAGAACGTGCCCGTCATCCGCCGTGCCCGCCAGGTCGTCGCGTTCGGCGACCCGGTGACGCAGACGCCGTCGCGTTTCGACATGGGCGTGCACGAGTACGGCCGCACCGTCGAGACCGTCGACGTGGATGCGCTGCACGCGGACTCCGCGCTGGCACGGCTCTCCGAGCTGCTGCCGGTGTACACGCTCAGCCGCAGCTACCGGGCGGGCGGCGAAGACCTCGCAGAGTTGGTCAACCGCCGCTTCTACGGCGGGATGATCGACTCCCTCCCGTGGGCCGGCACCTACCTCGGCCACGGCAGCCTGGCGCTGCACTACGTCACCGGCGGCCAGGGCATGCCGGACAGCGACACCGGAGCGGTCGAATCGACGGACGCCGAGGTAGCCAAGGTGGTCGAGCTGGTGCTCGCCCACGCCACCGAGCGCCCGCGCGAATCCCTCATGGTGATCACGGCCAGCGAGCGGCACGCCGTCCGCGTCAACCAGGCGGTGCTCTCGGCGTTCTCCAAGCGCTCGGAGTTGGCCGACTTCATCCTCGGCGACCGCGCCGAGCCGTTCACCGTCGTGACGCTCGACCAGTCGGTCGGGCAGAGCCGCGACCGGGTCATCTTCTCGATCGGCTACGGACGCACCCCGCACGGCCGACTGCTGTCGAACTTCGGCGCGCTCGCCGAGCCGGGCGGCGACCGCCTGCTCGCCGTCGGGATGACACGCGGACGTCGCGGCATGGACATCGTCTCCTGCTTCAAGCCGGACGACATCGACGAGTCGCGGATGCGGCACGGCATCGCCGCGCTCGCGCAGGTGCTCGGGGAGGCCGACCAGCTGCAGACGGCCGCCCCCGAATACCTGAGTCCGGACGCCGACCCGATGGTGCTCGACCTCGCCAAGCGCCTGGCGCGGCGGGGCTTGGAGGTGCACCTCGGCTACCGCGGGAAGCTCACGCTGGTCGCCTCGCACGAGGGCCGCGCGGTCGTCGTCGAGACGGACACGGATGTGTCGAAGGGGAGCCTGCGCGAATCGCTGCGCCTGCGCCCGGACGTGCTGCGCCGCCTCGGCTGGCACTACCTCCGCGTGCACAGCTTCGAGCTGTTCGCCGACCCGGACACCGTAGCCGGTCGCATCGCGACGCTGATCGGCAAGGGCGAACCGGACGCCGTGACCGCCCCGATCACGCTGCCGCCACTGGGCTGACCTCCCACGGCCTAGGCTGGAGAGGTGAGCGAGGCACCGGGACGGCGGCACCGACGGGTGCAGCGTCCGGGCGCGCCCGGGACAGATCCGGCGCCGCACGTGGAGCCGCGCGACGAGGAGCCGGCGCCCGCCGACACCGACAACGCACCCTCCTGGTCCTCCAACGACGCCCAACTCCGCCGCGACGTACCTCCGCACTGGTGAGCACCTCGGGCCGAGTTGTGACACGTTGTCGCAACTCGGGCCCGATACCCGCAACGACTCACGACTCAGCGAGTCGGATGGGAGAGGTGAGCGGTTACGGGAGCGGGTCGGCGTGCTTGCCCGCCTGCTGCGGCGGAGACTGCTGCGCCTGGAGCAGGTCGCGAATGTCGGTGAGGAGGTCGAGCTCGGTGATCGGCGCGTCCGGCTGCACGATGCCCTTGCTGCGGAGGCGCTCCGCGCGCTTCTTCAGCTGGTTGATCGGGTAGACGAACACGAAGAAGACGACGACCGCGACGATCAGGAAGTTGATGATCGCGCCGACCACAGCACCGAACTTGATGTCCGAGCCGTTGAGGGTGATGACCATCGCGTTGTCGAGCGAGCTCGCCTTGAAGAAGGCGCTGATCAGGGGATTGATCAGGTTGTTGACGATCGAGCTGACGACCGCGGTGAATGCGGCGCCGATGACGACCGCGACGGCCAGGTCGATCACGTTTCCGCGGAGGATGAACTCCTTGAAGCCTTTGAGCAAGACCGGTCCTTTCAGGGGGAGGGGAGGTGCCAGGTTAGGCAGCGGAGCCGGAGGAGGACGAGCCTGACGACGAGCCGGAGGAGGACGAGCCGGAGGATGTGGAGCCGGACGAGGACGAGCCGGACGACGACGAATCCGACGACCCCGACGAAGAAGACGACCCCGACGAAGAAGACGACCCCGAAGAAGACGACCCGGCCCCCTTCTTCGCCCCGCCGCGCGAGTCCGTCCGGTAGAACCCGGACCCGTTGAACGTCACGCCGACCGCGCCGAATACCTTCCGCAGCGAGCCGCCGCAGTTCGGGCACACGCTGAGGGCGTCGTCGGTGAAGGCCTGCTGGATGTCGAAGGCATGGCCGCAGTCGCGGCACGTGTAGGAGTAGGTGGGCATTCTTCTTCCGCTGCGCGTGAGGATCAGGTGAACTGGAGGATCCGGGTGGGGGTGACTGCGCCGTCGACCGGCTGGTCGTGACGCTCGCGCGGGACCTCGTCCACGAGCTCGCCGTCGAACAGGACGGCGTACACCGGGGGACATTTTTCCATGCTCCCGAGCGTCTTGTCGAAGTAGCCGCGCCCCCATCCCATCCGCATCCCGGTCGCGTCGACCGCGGCGGCCGGAACGACGATGAGGTCGACGTCGTTGATCGCGATCGGTCCGAGCAGGTCGCCGACCGCCTCCGGGAGCCCGAACAGGCCCTCGGTCTCAGTCTCGCCGTCGCCGGTGGTCCAGTCGAGGAGGCCGTCCTCGCGCGAGATCGGGAGCAGCACGCGCAGGCCCTGGGCGTGCGCCCAGTTCAGGAACGGGCGCGTGTCGGGCTCGATGTTCGTGGAGAGGTACGCGGCGACCGAGCGAACGGACAGGTCGGTGGCCAGGTCGACGAGGTTGCGGGTGATGCCCGCCGTCGCGGTCTGGCGTTCCGTCGTCGTGAGGTTCTGCCGGCGCTCGCGGAGCTCCGCGCGCAGTGCGCGTTTGCGATGAGCGGCAGTGTCCGGGTCCATAGGGCAATCCTAAGAGATGCCATCCTGTGCACCGCTGAAATGCGGATACTGTAGGCGGCATGGCTAATCACGACCGCGTTACGAAAGCAGTGATCCCCGCAGCCGGCCTCGGAACCCGCTTCCTGCCGGCGACGAAGGCGATGCCCAAGGAGATGCTGCCGGTCGTGGACAAGCCCGCCATCCAATACGTGGTCGAGGAGGCCGTGGATGCGGGCCTGCACGACGTCCTGATGATCACCGGCCGCAACAAGAACGCCCTCGAGAACCACTTCGACCGCAACTCCGAGCTGGAGGAGACCCTCCGCAAGAAGGGCGACACCGACCGGCTCGAGAAGGTCAACTACTCGACCGATCTTGCCGACATGCACTACGTCCGCCAGGGCGACCCGAAGGGTCTCGGCCACGCGGTGCTGCGCGCGCAGATGCACGTCGGCCGCGAACCGTTCGCGGTGCTACTCGGCGACGACATCATCGACGAGCGCGATGACCTACTGAAGCGGATGCTTCAGGTGCAGGCCGAGCGCCACACGTCGGTCGTCGCCCTGCTCGAGGTCGACCCCGATTCCATCCACCTCTACGGTGCCGCGGCCGTCGAGGCGACCGACGAGGACGACGTCGTCCGGATCACCGGCCTCGTCGAGAAGCCGGACAAGGACGAAGCCCCCTCGAACTACGCCATCATCGGTCGCTACGTGCTGCGCCCGGAGGTCTTCGACGTTCTGGAGCGCACAGAGCCGGGCCGCGGCGGCGAGATCCAGCTGACCGACGCGCTGCAGTCGATGGCCGAGGCGCCCGACTGGACCGGCGGCGTGTACGGCGTCGTATTCCGCGGCCGTCGCTACGACACCGGCGACCGCCTCGACTACATCAAGGCGATCGTCCGCCTGGCCACCGACCGCGAAGACCTCGGGCCCGACCTTCGCCCATGGCTGCGCGAGTTCGCCGCGGGTCTGACCGACGCACCGGACGAATACGTGCACGAGATGCCGGTAGACCCGACCGGGCCGATCCAGACGCTCGCCAACCGGTCCCGCTGACGGTCGGCTGAAGGAGGAGTCTGTGGCGATCGTGGTCCCCACCCTCAGCGAGGGCCGCGTGGGGTTGCGTCCCATCCGCCTGCGCGATGCACGCCCGCTCGAGCGGTCCCTTCTCGATAACCGCGGCTGGCTGCGGCAGTGGGAGGCGACCAGCCCGTACGCGCCCGGATCGTTCGACACCCGCGCGAGCATCCGGTCGCTGCTGGCGAACGCGCGCGCCGGGCACGGCCTGCCGTTCATCGTGGAGTGGGATGGGCGTCTCGCCGGGCAGCTGAACGTCTCGTCGATCGCGTACGGCTCCCTGTCGAGCGCGACGATCGGCTACTGGGTCGCCGAGGAGTTCGCCGGCCGCAACATCACGCCGACCGCTGTGGCGCTGGCTACCGACTACTGCTTCTACCAGCTGGGCCTGCACCGGATGGAGATCTGCATCCGCCCGGAGAACGTCCCCAGCCTCCGCGTCGTCGAGAAGCTGGGCTTCCGGTACGAGGGGTTGCGGCGCCGTTACATCCACATCAACGGGGACTGGCGCGACCACTTCTGCTTCGGCCTGGTGTCGGAAGAGCTGAGCCAGGGCGTCCTGCGCCGGTGGCTGGACGGGAACGCGCCGGCGGACGCCGCGGTGATCCCGGCGGACGACCGCGCGGCCGCATCCATCCCGCTCCCGGTCGCACGCCACCGCTGAACCCGTCCGCCGCCTTCGCTGAAAGAACTCTGGATCGCGTGACACACCCTCCGGGGTGACGCGGGCCCAGTGCCCGTCGCCCCTACCGTTAGAGGCATGAACGGGGATGTGATGGGCGGCGGGGTCGTGGTCGCCATAGCGGCCGCCCTCTGGCTTGCCTATCTCGTCCCGGTGTGGTTGCGCCGTCGCGAGTACCTGGCGACGGAGCGCAACGCGGTGCGGCTGCAGCAGACACTGCGCATCCTCGCCGAGACCAGCGAACTGCCCGACGAGGTGCGCATGGAGGCGACAGCCCGTACGGTCGCCGAGCAGCAGCGCATCCTCCGCAGGTCGGAGCAGAAGACACTCGCCGCCGCCCGCGCGGAGGCTGCCGCCCACGCGCGCCGGGAGCAGGCGATCGCCGACGAGCGCCGCCGCGCCGCCGAGGAGGCGGAGCGCGCCGCCGCGGACGCCATCGCGATGGAGCGCGCCGCACGCGCCGCCGCGGCCCAGCGGGCTCGAGCTCTCGCGACGGCCACGGCCGTCGTGCCGCTCTCGCCGCAGCGCCGCCGCCGCGTGCGCCGCACCCGTGCGATCTCGACCCTGCTCCTGGTCGCCGGTCTCGCCGGCTTCGTCGGGGGAGCGGTCGTCATGTTCGAGACCGGAGCGTGGCTGCTCGCCGCGGTCTCCGCCGGAGCCGTCGTCTTCTCCGGCTGGATGCTCGGGCGCCTCGCGCGCCCACAGCGTCCCGTCGCCGCATCCCAGCCGATGGTGCGCACCTCGCAGGTCGCCCCGGAACTGTACGACCACGCCCAGCACGAGTTGCCGGTCCAGGAACGGCTGCGTCAGAGCTGGACGCCGCGCCCGCTGCCGAAGCCGCTGCACCTGTCGCCCGGGACGGTCGCGGCCGCCGCGATGGCGTCGGTGGATGCTGCCGCCGAGTTGCGCCGGGCGGCCGCCCGCGCGGAGTTCGAGCGCAAGGCGGAGGAGTCCGCGCCGGTACCCGTGGCGGCGCCCGTACCCCTGCGGCCCGTGGCGCGCGTCGGCGCGGCACCCGTGGTCGAGGCTGCGCCGGTCGCTCTCGCGGACGCTGCTCCCGTGGTCGAAGCATCCGTTCCCAGCCGCTACGCGAGCATGGGCGTGCTCGACGATGCGGACACCGGGAGCCTGGATGTGGACGCCGTCCTGCGCCGCCGCCGGGCCGCCAGCTGAGCGCCTCTCGATTTCGACTCGGCAGACGGAGGGTGCTAGTCTTTCTAAGCAGTTCCCCGGGGCTATGGCGCAGTTGGTAGCGCGCTTCGTTCGCATCGAAGAGGTCAGGAGTTCGAATCTCCTTAGCTCCACCGGTACTGGAAAGGCCGCCCGAATCGGGCGGCCTTTCTGCATGTTCGGCGGTGGGGCTTCGGCGGTGGTGCTATCGGGCGCTGGTGCGCTGCGCGTCACACCACAAGCAGGACTGCCAGCACCAGCATGAGGACCGCGATCCCGGCGTCCAGGATGCGCCAGGCGATCGGCTTGGCGAAGAGCGGGGCGGCGTATCGCGCGCCGAAGCCGAGCAGACCGAACCAGAGCAGGCTGGCAGTCGCGGCGCCGGCGCCGAACACCCAGCGTCCGGGGTCGCCGTGCGAGGCCGAGAGCGAGCCGAGCAGCAACACCGTGTCGAGGTACACGTGCGGGTTGAGCCAGGTGATCGCCAGACAGGTGCCGACCGCAGCGGCCAGGGACCCGGCAGCGACCCCCTGGGCGCTGAGCGACTCGGGCTTGAGCGCGCGCCGAGCGGCGAAGATCGCGTAGCCGATCAGGAAGGCGAAGCCCGCCCAGCGGACGATCTGGAGCGCGATGGGCGCGTTCTTCACCAGCACCCCGATCCCGGCGACGCCGGCGGCGATCAGGACGGCGTCGCTCACGACGCAGATGATCACCACCGGGAGCACGTGCTGGCGACGCAGACCCTGGCGCAGCACGAACGCATTCTGGGCACCGATCGCGATGATCAGGGAGGCAGCGGAGCCGAGGCCGGTGAAGAAGGTCGCAAGCACTCTTCGACGCTACGGGTGACGTGCCACTAAGTACAGCTCAGTTTTCTTACCGTACATTAGACTGGCTTCATGTCAGCCAACGTCGAGCACTTGCGCACTCTCGCCGCGGTTGTCGACAGCGGGACGTTCGAGGCCGCGGCGGCTGTTCTCCGCATCACGCCGTCGGCGGTCAGCCAGCGCGTCAAGGCGCTCGAGCAGCAGAGTGGACGTGTCCTCGTCCGTCGCAGTAAGCCGGTCGAGGCGACGGAGGCGGGCAGTGTGCTGCTTCGGCTCGCGCGCCAACTGGTGCTGCTGGAGGCCGAGGCGGATGCTGCGCTGGCCGGTGAGCAGGATGCGGTGGGAGCCGCGCTTCCGCTCGTCGTCAACGCGGACTCGCTCGCAACCTGGGTGCTGCCGGCGCTCGCCCGGCTGGACGGGATCGCGTTCGAGATCGTTCTCGACGACCAGGAGCACACCCTCGACCGGCTCCGGGATGGCACGGCGATGGCGGCGATCGGGTCGGATCCCGAACCCGTGCAGGGCTGCACGGCCCGGGCTCTGGGGTCGATGGCCTACCGTGCGGTGGCGAGCCCGGCTTTCGTCGCGCGCTGGTGCCCGGACGGGTGGACTCCGGGTGCGGCCGCCGCTGCGCCAGTGCTGGTGTTCGACCGCAAGGACGCCCTGCAGGACCGCTATCTCGCCGCGTTCGCGCCATCCGCGCGGCCGCCGCGCCACTTCATCCCGGCGTCGACCCAGTTCGTCGATGCGGCCGTGCTCGGTCTCGGCTGGGGAATGCTGCCCGATCTGCAGGCCGACGCCCTCGTCGCCGACGGGGCGCTAGTGGTGCTGGACGACGACCGCATTGAGGAGGTGCCACTGTACTGGCATCAATGGTCACTGCGTTCGACCGCGCTCGACGCGGTGGCCGAAGCGATCGCCGGGGAGTCCGCTCGGGTGCTCCGCCCTACAGTGTCGCGAGGACGAGATCGAGCGCGTCCACGAACCGTTCGGCGCTCTCCCGGGTGAGACACAGTGGCGGCTTGATTTTGAGCACGTTCTTGTAGTCGCCAGTCGGTTGCACGATGCAGCCCTCGGCGAGCATCCGGTCGCAGACCAGGGCCGCCTCCGCCGTCGCGGGCGAAAGGGTCGCGCGGTCGAGCACCAGTTCCATCCCCAGGTACAGCCCCATGCCGTGGACGGCGCCGACGAGGGGATGCCGCTCTCCCAGCTCGCGGAGACGGCCGGCGAGATGGTCGCCGACCGTTGCCGCGTTCTGTTGCAGGCCTTCGTCGCGCATCACATCGAGCACCGTCAGGCCCACGACCGCCGAAACGGGGCTGCCGCCGGCCGACGAGAAGAAGCTGCCTTCCGCGGCGAACGAATCGGCGATCTCGCGACGGGTGATCACCGCGCCGAGCGGTTGGCCGTTGCCCATCGCCTTGGCGACCGTGATGACGTCCGGAACCACGCCCTGCTGCTCGGAGCCCCAGAAGTAGTGGCCGAGGCGGCCGTAGCCGACCTGGACCTCGTCGGCGATGCAGACGCCGCCCCGCTCCCGGATGCGTTCGTACACGCCGGGGAGGTAGCCGTCGGGCAGCATCAGTCCGCCCGCATTGCCGAACACCGGCTCGGCGATGTAGCCGGCCACCTGCGTTCCGGATGCGTCGAGCGCGGCGAGGTCGGCATCGAGGTCGGCGAGGTAGGCGGCGGCCGAGTCGGCGCCGCGGTGCCGTCCGCGTAGGGCGTTCGGGGCCGCGACGAGCTTCACCCAGTCAGGCCGGGTGTCGAGCGCTCGCGGGTTGTCTCCCAGAGACGAGGAGACGGCATCGGAGGCCATCGTCCAACCGTGGTACGCCTCGGTGACCGCCAGGATGGTCCGTCGATTCGTATGGATCTGTGCCAGCCGCAGCGCCAGATCGACCGCCTCGCTGCCGCTGTTGACGAGGAACACCGTGTCGAGTCCGTCCGGTGCGATCTCCGCCAGACGCTCGGTGAAGCGGGAGAGCTCGTCGTAGTGGAACCGCGAATTGGTGTTCAGGCGCGCCCATTGATCGCGCACCGCCTCCACGAGTCGAGGGTGGCCGTGACCGATCTGGGTCACGTTGTTGACCATGTCGATGTAGCTCTGCGCGCGCGTGTCGAGAAGGTGGTGGCGCCAGCCGCGCTCGATGAGCGGTGGATGCGCGAAATAGTGCTCCTGGACCTCGGCAAAGGTCGCCTCCCGCCGGGCCAGCGCCGCTGCCGGGTCGGGAGCCGCCGCTGCGAGGTCCACGTCGAAGAGAGCTGACGGGTCGGGGGAGACGGCCATCCACTCGGAGAGCGGGAGAGTCGGGGTGACGAACGCGGGCGGGCGATGACCGGGGATGGTGCTGAGTTGCGCGGTGAGATGGATCGCCGAGCCGATCGGGTCGCCCTCCGACACGGTGGCGGTGGTGAGCGGACGCGTGAGCCCATCGAGCCAGAGCTCCAGGCCGTCGGCGCGGAGGAGCCACGAGCCCTCGGCGAGAGACAGCTCGCCCGCGAAGGGAGCGGTGACCTGGATGCCGGTCGGCGCGTCCATCGTCACGCCCAGCGCGATGGTGGCCGAGGAAAGAGCGCGATCGGTGCGGGAGCGGGTCAGCCGCGCCTCCCCGTACCGGGTGATCGCGTGGCCGTGCTCCCGGCAGATGCGGGTGAGCACCGCATCCTCTGCGTTCTCCCGCAGCCAGGCGCCGGCGTCCAGGTCGCGTGAGGTCACGGACAGGTCGGCGAGGTTGTGCGCGGTCGACGTGAGGTCGACGAGGCGCCCCAGACCGGGCGTGCCAGGCCGTGCCGCACCCGCCAGGTGGGCGCGGATGAGCGTCTCGACCTCCTCGGCGTCGAGGCGGCGGGCGGTGTCGAAGGCCACCCACTCGTGCGCCCGGTTCTCGGCGGCGTAGACGTTGTCCGCCTCGAGGGCGACCTGCTGCTCACCGCTGACGACGAGCACGGCACCGCGCAGGACAACGAGCGGCCACAGGGCGGCGAGGTCGGCGTCGTCGAGCGGAGCCTCGCTGTGGAACCCCTCCACCACATCGAGCACCGCAAGGGGTTCGTCGGGGATGTGGTGGAGCGCACTCGTGACCGTGGCGGCGAGCTCGGCCACCAGCCACCCGTCGGAGACGTCGCCGAAGTCGATGACGCCCGGGCCGTCGTCGCCGAGCACGATGTTGTCGTCCGTGACATCACCGTGCACCGCCTGCACGCGCAATCGCCCGCGCAGCGGCTCCAGTCGGGCGAGCGCTGCCTGAGTGGTCTCCCGCACCACCGTGCGCTTGGCCGGCTGTTCGACGTACTCCAGGAGGAGGTCGACGACCTCACCGCCGATGCGCGCATCCCATTGGGTCGAGCGGTCGAGTCCGGCGTGCCGGAGCCCTGCGAGTCCGGCCGCGACCCGCCCAGCCAGTGTGCCGAGCGTTCGCAACTGCTCGCGGGAGGGTCGACCAACGTCGGTGAGCGGCTCGCCGTCGAGGTAGCGGAGGACGCGCGCGAGCAGCGAGACGCCACGCACGTCGACCTCCACGAGTTCGTCGCCCTCGGTGGAGGCGATGACCTCCGGGATGCGGATTCCCGCCCCGGCGAGAGCCGCCAAGGCGGCGTTCTGCGCCCGAAGTTCGTCCGCGGAGAAGACCGGATTGGCCAGCTTGAGCACGAAGCGCTCTTCGCCGGTGTCGATGCGGAAGTTGCGGTCCTGATTGCTTCCCAGCTCGGTGATCCGGCCTTCGAGTCCGAACTTCGTGGCGGCGATCCGCACCGCGTCGTCAGGCGTGACCTCTGGACGCGGAAGCGCCGGTTGGGCGAGGAAATCGAAGTTCGGCAACGGGTGCTCCAGTGGTTCGGGTGATGGCTGATCGCCAGTCTATTGAGGGCGATCCGACCCCTGGCGGCCTGCGACAGATCTGTGGAGAAGCCGCCGACTGTGGATAGTCCGCGGATAGATAACGGTCAGTATCAGCACGGGTTCTGCCCAGCCAACGCTCGGGCGGTGCCGCGTAGCCTGAAGCGGTGAAGCCCTGGAGGACCGCGCTGGTCGCATTCGTCATCGACGTTGCCCTCGTGACCCTTTTCGTGATGGTGGGCCGCCGGAGTCACGGCGAAGCGAACACCGCCGGGGGCATCCTGGACACGCTGTGGCCGTTCCTCGTGGCCCTGGTCGTCGGGTGGCTGGTCACCTGGGCCTGGAGACGTCCGCTCTCGATCGTGCTGGCCGGCATCCCTGTGTGGCTCATGACGGTGGCGCTCGCGATGCTCATCCGCACCTCGGCGGGACAGGGGGTCGAGCCCTCGTTCATCGCGGTCGCGGCTGTCGTGCTCGGTGTGTTCCTCGTCGGATGGCGACTGGTCGCCCTGCCGTTCGCCCGCCGCCGGGTGCGTCTAGCGCAGCGGTCGCAGCAGGCGCACCTGCGGGCGTAGCGGCGCCGCGCGGGCTCAGCCGACCAGGTGCAGCTCGCGGCTGGAGTTGTTGAGACGGTGCGCGCCATCCTCGGCCGCCACCACGATGTCCTCGATCCGCACGCCGAAGCGCCCCGGCAGATAGATGCCCGGCTCGATCGAGAAGCACATCCCCGCCTCGATCGGACGTTCTTCCCCTTCCACCATGTACGGCGGCTCGTGCGTCGTGACGCCGATGCCGTGGCCGACCCGGTGGATGAAGAACTCCCCGTATCCCGCATCCCGGATGACCGCCCGAGCAGCCCGGTCGACCTCCTGACACGGGACGCCCACCGCGACGGCCTCGAACCCTGCTTGCTGCGCCCGCCGGACCGTGTCGAACACCTCGTGCTCCTCGTCGGTCGGCTCGCCGACGTGAACCGCGCGGGTGGTGTCGGAACCGTAGCCGTCGAGCAGCCCGCCGAAGTCGAGCACGACCATGTCGCCGTCGGTGATGACGCGTTCGCCGGGTTCGTGATGCGGATCCGCGCCGTTGGGCCCTGACGCAACGATCGTGAAGTCCACCTGCTGGTGGCCGTGCTCGCGCAGAAGGCGATCGAGTTCGGCCGCCAGTTCGCGTTCCGAACGGCCGGCGAACGGGAGCCGGAGCACATCTTCGAACGTGGCGTCGGCGGCGGCTCCGGCCGCGGCCAGCCGGTCGACCTCGTCCGCGCTCTTGATCGCCCGCAGCATCGGAAAGGCGTGCGAGATCGCCTCGAAGTGGACTCCCGGCAGCTTCTGCTGGAGCCCAAGCAGATGCATCGCCCACGTCGCGTCCGATATGGCATAGCGTCCCCCAGGCCGCAGCAACGCCGCCGCCGGGGCGTACTCGTCCTCGCCGTCCGACCAGTCGATCAGGCGGACGGCACCGGCCGCGCGCGTCTCGGCAGCGCCGCCGTGCTCGAGCGCCGGGACCAGCATCGTCGGCTCGCCTTCTGCAGGAATCACGAGCAGGGTGATGCGCTCGGTGGTCGCGACGGGAAGGTAATCGGCGAAGTACGCCAGATCCGGCCCCGGCGCGACGACCAGCCCGTCGAATCCTGCGGCGCTCGCCTGCCGGGCCCCGCGTTCGAGCCGGTCGGCGAAGTGCCGTGCGGTGATCTCCTGCATCGTCTCTCCTGCTCGTGAGGCCGGGCTTCGCCCGGCGGTCCACCTACTCTTCGACGGGACCCAGCCAAGCCGTCGCCACCGTGTTGTGCGCAGACTCCGCGTCGGACGGATGGAAGATGCCGGCGAGCACGTCGCGGTACAACCGGCCGAGCTCGTTGCCGGCGAAGAAGGTCGAGCCCCCCGACACGCGGATCGCTTGGTCGACCACCCGCCGTGCGGTTTCGGTCGCCCGCACCTTCACTCCCACCAGCTTCGGGAACCACAGTCGGCCGTGATCGGTGAGCGCGTCCACGTCGCCGGCCAGTGCGTCCAACTGGGGGAGCAGCGCATCCTGTTCGATGGCGGCCTCGGCGACCCGCCAACGGATGTCAGGGTCGTTGGCGTAGCTCCGGCCCTCGTTCTTCAGGCTCGTGCGCCGGTGGGCGGAGACCACGGCGAGGTCGAGCGCCCGGGCACCGATGCCGGTATAGACCGCCGCGAGGAGGATCTCGAAGTTCGCGAAGATGGCGAACACGAGCGGATCGGCGTTGGGGCCCGGGTCGAGCCGTCTCACGATCCGATCGGCGGGGGACCGCGCACCGTCGAGGACGGTGGTGTTGCTCTGTGTCGCGCGCATCCCGACCGTGTCCCAGTCTTCGCGGATCTCGAAGCCGCCGCCGGTGCGCTCGATGAAGCCGTACACGATCTTGGGCGCGTCCGGGCTGCTGGTGTCGAGTCCCATGGTGCCCAACCGTGTCCAGGCCGGAGAGAGGGAGGTGAAGATCTTGCGCCCGTGGAAGCGGTAGGCGCCGTCGGGCTCGGGTCGCGCTTCCGTGGTCGACCCGAACAGGACGAGGTCGTTGCCCGCCTCGCTGAGCCCGAACCCGAAGACTTCACCCGCGCCCGCCTCCCGGAGCACGAACTCCAGAGAGTCGTCGCCGCGATCGCGCAGCGTCTTCGCCACGCCCGTCCAGACCAGATGCATGTTGATCGCGAGCGCTGTGGCCGGAGCGGCACCCGCGAGCCGGACCTGCAGACGCGCGGTCTGCTGCAGAGTCAGCCCGAGGCCGCCGAACTCGGCCGGCACCAGGGCGCGCAGGTATCCCGCGTCGGCGAGTTCTGCGAAGTCTTCCGTGAAGAAGCGGTTGTCGCGGTCGTAGTCTGCAGCGCGCTGTCGGATGCGCTCCAGGAGTTCGTCGGAGAGGGGTTCGGGGGTGTCGTGCTCGGTCACGCTCCTCACATTAGGCGAGCGTGACCGGGCGCGGCAGACGTCCATAAATCTGTGGAGAACGGACGCCTGTGGACTACTGGGCGGTGTAACCGCCGTCGACCAGGTGGTAGCTGCCCGTGATGAAGCTGGCAGCGTCGGAGGCGAGGAACGCGACCAGAGCGGCCACTTCCTCAGGCTCGCCCAAGCGGCCGAGGGCGTGCTTGCCCTCCAGGAAGCTGAGCGCGTCGGCGTCCAGGTTCGAGGCGACCAGGGGAGTGCGGATGAACCCGGGGCCGACCGCGACGACGCGCACGTTCTTGTCCGCGTACTCCAGCGCGGCGTTCTGCGTCAGACCGATCAGCGCGTGCTTGGCGGTGACGTAGGCAGACGAGTTCGCGAAGCCGACGCTGCCCAGGATGGAGGCCATGTTGACGATCGCACCACCACCGTTGGCGCCGATCGCGTCGAGCTGGGGCTGCATCCCGTAGAACACGGCGTTGAGGTTCACCTCGATGACCGCACGCCACGAGTCGAGCGGATAGTCGCCGACCGGAGCGGACGCGCCGCCGATTCCGGCGTTGTTCACCGCGATGCGGAGGGGTGCGAGCTCGTTCGCGGCGGCCACACTCGCGGCGGCGAATGCCGGGTCGGTCACGTCCCCCGCCAGCGCCTTCGCAGTGCCTCCGGCGGCCTGGATCTCCGCAACGACGGCATTGCCGTGCTCCTCGTTCAGGTCGGTCACCAGGACGGCGGCCCCACTCGCAGCGAGGGTCAGGGCGATGGCACGGCCGATTCCCGAGCCGCCCCCTGTCACGATTGCGGACCGGTCGGCGACGTCGTACTGAGCCATGAAAATCTCCTTTTCGTTATCCGACAACTGTCGGATAACTCCATTGTACGATCGTTCGGTGGATGCACGCCAGCAGAAGACCTTCGCCCGACTCAGTGCTGCGGTGCTCGAGCTGGCGACCCGCGGACCGGTCAGCGAGGTGAGCGTGTCGGCGCTGGCCGCCGCGGCCGGTGTGCACCGCTCCACGGTGTACGAGTACGCGTCGTCACCGGCAGATCTGCTGGAGCGCGTCCTGCGGGCGGAACTCGATGCCCTCCGCGCGGAGTACCTGCTCGATGTCGAGCCCTCCGATGCGGCGGCCGCCGTCACCGGGGTCACGCGGGCGGTGCTGCGGCACGTGGACGACCACGACGCCGTCTACCGCCGCGGTCTCGGGACCGAGAGTGGTGCAGCAAGCCTTCACGCGATGCTCAGCCATCACTTCCAGGGGTCGGTCGAGCTGCTGCTCGAGCAGCACAGCCTCGTCGTGCCGGCCACCGATGAGATCGAGAAGCGGGCGGTGGCGCGCTGGCTCGCCGACGGAACCATCGGCGCGATCGACGTATGGCTCACCCGACCGCGGCCGCGTGACGTGGATGCGTTCCTCGCGTTCGTGGGGCGGCTCACGCCGGCATGGTGGCCGGGGAGCTGAACGCGCTCAGCCCGCGCGGGTGGCCATCCGCTCGACCGCAGCGAGGTAGCGATCCCCGTCGAAGTCCGTGAACAGGACCGTCTGCACCACGTAGCCCTGGACGAGACCGACATACAGCGGAGCGTCGTCTTCCGCGGCCCGGGCGGCGGCGCGCTCGTCCAAGTCCCGGTATCTCTGGTACCACTCGCTCAGATAGTCGACGAACATCCCGCGGATGCGCCCGCCGACCCGTGCCGCGACGCGTGCCAGCGCCGGATTGATCGGGACCTGGCCCCAGACTTGAAGCAGCAGTCGGAGGTCGCCGATCTGCCTGGTGAGCCCGCGCACTAGGAGACCGACCAGCTCGGCGGGGGAAGGTTGCGGGTCCTGCCGTCGCGCTTCGGCGAGGTCGAGGAAGCGGGCGTCGAGGACTTCGGTGACCGCGAGTTCGACCAGCTCCTCCTTGCTCTTGTAGTGGCCGTAGATCGCACCGGTGGAGAGTCCGGACTCGGCGATGATGTCGGCCATGGAGGTCTGCTGGAAGCCGGCTCGTGCGAAGCAGCGCAGGGCGGCGTCGGCGATCTGACGCCGTCTCGCCGTGCGGTGCTCCTCGGTGACCTTCGGCAAGGGCCGCTCCTGTCTCGCGCAAAAAAGAATGATCGTTCTTGACAATAGCGGACGCGATGGTCACTATAAAGAACGAGCATTCGTTTTTGGAGGAGATCATGATCACCGCACCCGTTCGTCCCGACCCGGCCGACGCCGCCACCGGCACGACCGCCGTCGGCACCGCCGTGGGTTCTGCCGCCGTTCCGCCGCACACGCCGTGGATCCGGTCGGTTCTCCTCGCCGTCGGCGCGGCGGCCGCGGTGGTCGTCATCCTCCTGGCGTTCCTCTGGCCGACCATCACCTCCACCGTGAAGGATCTGCCCGTCGCGGTCGCGGGGAGCAGCACGGCCGTGAGCGCGGTCGAGAAGCAGCTGGATAAGGCGGCCGACGGCGCGTTCGACGTGACCGGAGTGTCCAATCGGCAGGAGGCGGTGGACCTCATCCGCACCCGTGACGTCTACGGCGCCATCGTCCTCGGCGACAGCCCGGAGGTTCTGACGGCATCGGCGAACGGCGCCGCCGTCAGCCAGATCCTGGGCCAGGTCGCGACCAAGATCCAGGCCCAGGCGCAGCAGCAAGCGGACGCCGCCGTGCAGCAGGCCGTCGCCGCAGGGCGGGCTCCGGCGGGGACGCAGGCGCCGACCATCACGGTGAAGGTGACCGACATCGTCCCGCTCGCCTCAACGGATGCCCGTGGACTCGGTCTCACCTCGGCCGCGTTCCCGCTCGTCCTCGGCGGGATGCTCGGCGGCGTGCTCATCTCCCTCCTCGTCGCCGGAAGCTGGCGACGACTCACCGCCGTCGCCGTGTACGCCGTCGTCGGTGGCCTCTCCGTGACGGGCATCCTGCAGGGCTGGTTCGGCATCCTGCAGAGCGACTTCTGGCTGAATGCGCTTGCCGTCAGCCTGTCGATGTTCGCGACCGCTGCCTTCATCGTCGGGATGAACGCGCTCATCGGGCGCGCGGGGATCGCCGTCGGTGCTGTGCTGACCGTCCTGGTGGGCAACCCGCTGTCCGCGGCGGCCCAGCCGCTCCAGTTCATGGTCGGACCGTGGGGCGCGATCGGGCAGTGGTTCGTACCCGGAGCATCGGTCACGCTCCTGCGCGACCTGTCCTACTTCCCGGAGGCGGACTCCTCGTTCGCGTGGCTCGTGCTGCTGGGCTGGGCCGCGGTCGGTGTGATCGCGATGCTCGCCGGACACTTCCGCAACCAGGAGGTGACCGAGGCCGCGGCGTGATGTGCGGCGGCCGACGACCGGCCGTCGCGCAGGCGGCCGGCCGGTTCTGCGGTCGGTCGCCAGCGCCTACGCTGGCGGTATGGAACAGCGCATCCTCGGCGGGACCGGACGGGAGGTGTCGGTCGTCGGACTCGGCACCTGGCAGCTCGGAGCGGACTGGGGGGACGTCTCCGAAGACGACGCCCTCGGCGTACTGGAAGCGGCGGCGGAGTCGGGCGTCACCTTCTTCGACACGGCCGACGTCTACGGCGACGGGCGCAGCGAACAGATCATCGGGCGGTTCGTGACCGAGCATCCCGAGCTTCCGCTCACCGTGGCGACGAAGATGGGGCGCCGCGAAGACCAGGACCCGGCCAACTTCACCCTTGCGAAGTTCCGCGAGTGGACGGACCGCTCGCGTCGTAACCTCGGCGTCGACCGGCTGAACTTGGTCCAGCTCCACTGCCCGCCCACTCCCGTGTTCTCCAGCGATGCCGTCTACGACGCGCTCGACACGCTCGTCGACGAGGGCGCGATCGAGAACTACGGCGTCAGCGTCGAGACGGTGGATGAGGCGCTCGCCGCGATCGCGCGCCCCGGCACGGCGACGGTGCAGATCATCCTGAACGCGTTCCGCCTCAAGCCGCTCGACCGCGTGCTGCCCGCCGCCCGGGAGGCCGGGGTTGGGATCATCGGGCGGGTTCCGCTCGCCTCGGGGCTGCTCAGCGGCAGGTACACCGAGCAGACGACGTTCGCGGCGGACGACCACCGCACCTACAACCGTCACGGCGAGGCGTTCGACGTGGGCGAGACCTTCTCGGGCGTGGACTACGAGGAGGGCGTGAAGGCGGCGCGCGAGTTCGCGGCCCTCGTGCCGGAGGGCGCGACGCCGGCCCAGGCCGCGATCGCCTGGATCGTCGCCCAGGACGGCGTGACCACCGTCATCCCGGGCGCCCGCTCGCCCGAGCAGGCGCGCGCGAACGCGGCCGCCGCATCCATCCGCCTGCCCGAGGGGTTCGACGCCGCCGTCCACCGCATCTACGACGACCACTTCCGCGCCTCCGTCCACCCCCACTGGTAGGCCCCCCGCCTTCGCCGAAGTGCACGTTGTGGCGGGTAATCCGGCGCAATAGCGACCACGACGTGCACTTCGTTGACCCGTCAGCGGGAGCGGAGGAGGTGGCGTACGCGGGAAACCAGGGCGTGCGGGCTACGGAGGTCTGCGGCGGTTACGCGCACCATCCGCCAGCCCAGGTCTTCGACACGTTCGCGGCGAGCGATGTCTTTCATCCACGTCGCCCGATCCACGCGGTGGATATCGCCCTCGTACTCCAGCGCGATCCGGGAAGCCGGATACGAGAGGTCCGCACGAGCGACGAACTCGCCCGCTTCGTCGAGAACATCGACGTTGAGCAGCGGTTCGGGCAGGCCGGCTTCCAAGAGCACGAGCCGCAACCGCGTCTCGCCTGGCGACTCGGCACCGACGCGCACGTGTTGCCGAGCAGACCGGGCGCGCCCCACACCTCGACGACCCGAGGCGGCCGCGATCGCGGCATCGAGCGAGTCCTTGTCCGTCAGCGGCGCGCGTCCGCCGACCAGAAAATCGCCGGCGACGACGAGCTCCGACAGTGAGAGCATTACCGCGAGGTCGATCCACGTTTGCTCCGGGGTCGTGACGGGCAGGTCGGCTACCGTCCGCGTGTCCCACCGACGGAGCTTGTGACCGGTGAAGCCGCGGATGGAGGGCGGTCGTCCAGGGTCCGGCACACTCACGTGGATGTCCGGCGGGAGGCCCGCGGGCAAGGGGATGCTGTAAAGCCGAGCCGCCGTCGTGTGGCTGAACGCGAAATCCCGCCGTCGATGCAGCGCGTAAGCCTGCAGGCGGGCGTCGATTCCATCGTCTCGGAGGCGGATCCGCACCCCGCGGATCGGGGTGACGAGGTCTCCGGCGCGCATCCGCGCACGGGTCGCCCCGGCCTCCGCGCCCGCGCTCGTGGTGAAAGGGCCGTCTGCGAGCGCGTCGTTCAGTTCGGCGAGATGTCGTCCCATCGCGACATCGTCGCCTACGCGTCGTGCTCTCTCCCCTTTATCCACAGCCCTCGCTTTGCCGAGGTGCACGTTGTGGTCGCTAAAACGAGGAAATAGCAGCCACAACGTGCACTTCGGCGTCAGGAGGGCTGAACGGGGACGGGCTCCGTGTCGGGGATCGGGGACGCGTCGCGGCCGCGGAGGTCGGGGTGGACGCGGTGCGCCAGGGCCGGGACGACGAACCCGACGAAGGCGAAGGCTCCCGCGATCCAGAACGCGCCGACCGGTCCGACGCCGTCGATGAGGAAGCCCGCGAGGGCCGAGCCGAGCGCCGCGCCGATCAGCTGGCCGGTGCCGACCCAGCCGTACGCCTCGGCGGTGTCGGAGAACTTGACGCTCGCCGAGACGATCGCGAACAGCACCGCGAGGGCCGGAGCGATACCGAGGCCCGCGATGAGCAGAGTGAGGGAGAGGCCCCACCACGACCACAGCATGAACGTCGAGAGCACGACGCCGACGAAGACGATGAACATGCGGCGCGCCGTCGCCCACGGACCGATCGGGATGTGTCCGAGCGCGAGGCCGCCCACCAGCGACCCCAGCGACCAGATGGCGAGGACGATGCCGGCGAGCGGCGACCCGTCGCCGAATGTCGCGACGACGCCCGCCTCGACCGCCGAGCACGAGCCGATCAGGAGGAAGCCGACGACGGTGGCGAGCAGCACGGGCGGCCGCGCCAGCACCGTCCCGAACCGCCGCTTGCTGCGGGGGATGCGCACCCGGCCGACCTCGGGCGACGCGATGAACCAGAAGCCGCCGGCCAGCATGATCGCCACGGACATGAGGATGCCCTCGACCGTGCCGATCTGGGTCGAGACGAAGGTGATCGCCACGGGACCAGCGATCCAGATGATCTCCTGGGCCGACGCGTCGAGCGAGAAGAGCGGGGTGAGCTGCCGGGAGTTGACCATCTTCGGATAGATCGTGCGCACGGCCGGCTGAATGGGCGGCATGCAGAGGCCGGCGAAGAAGGCGACCGCCATGGTCACCGGGATGGGCAGGACGAACAGCCCGATCACCGCGACGGACGCAGAGCACAGGAGGAGAGTCGTCCACAGCACGACGCGCATCCCGAGCACGCCCATCAGCCGACTGGTCATGGGACCGGCGATCGCCTGCCCGATGCTCATGGCGCCCAGGACGAGCCCGGCCGCGCCGTAGGAGTCGTGGACGCGCTCGATGTGGAGCAGGAAGGCGAGCGACAGCATGCCGAACGGGAAGCGCGCGGTGAGCTGAGCCGCGATGATGCGGGCCACGCCCGGCGTCTTCAGAAGGCTGGAATAGCTGCTCACAACTCACCACACTATCGGTCGCCGGCGTCGTGCCGAAGGGCTGTCCACAGGGAGGCGTCCCCTCTTCGCGGGGTGTGGAAACTGTGCATAAGTTGTCCCCACCTGTGGACGACACGCCCACTAGATGTGGGGGGATGGAAATGTCGGACCCCCGCTATATAGTGGTCGAGCACGTAAGGCCGGTCGGTCGCCTGGGGGCGCAGACGGCAGGATTTCGTGGGGTTTTCTGCCGCCTGAGCGGCACATCTATGAGGGAGAGACAGTGGGTATCACAGTCGTCAAGCGCAACGGCGAGCGGGAGCCGTACGACGCCAACAAGATCAACCTGGCCATCGAGAACGCGGCCCAGGGTCTGGACGAGAACATCACGTGGGTGACGCAGATCGCCAGCGAGCTCGAACTCACTCTGTTCGACGGCATCACGACGCAGCAGCTCGACGAGGCGGTCATCCAGGTCGCCCTCCAGAACGTCAAGGACGACCCGGCTTTCGACACCGTCGCCGCTCGCCTCCTCCTCAAGACGATCTACAAGCGCGTGCTCGGGGACTACCAGAGCCACGACGAGCTGGTAGAGCTGCACACCTCCCGCTTCCGCAGCTACATCGAGCGGGGTGTCGCCGAGACACTGCTCGACGGCCGCTTCACCACCGCGTTCGACCTGGACCGGCTGGCCGGCTTCCTCGACCCGTCGCGGGACGAGCTGCTCAAGTACATCGGCGTCGTCACCCTCAACAACCGCTACGGCATCAAAGCCCGCAACGGCGACTCGCTCGAGGTGCCGCAGTTCTTCTGGATGCGCATCGCGATGGGCCTCTCCCTCAACGAGGCCGACCCCACCAGCCACGCCCTCGCGTTCTACGACAAGATGTCGAAGCTCGAGTACCTCGCCGCCGGCTCCACGCTGGTCAACGCGGGCACTGCGTACCCGCAGCTCTCCAACTGCTTCGTCATGGAGATGCAGGACGACATCGAGCACATCGCGAAGAGCGTTCGCGACGTCATGTGGCTCACCAAGGGCACCGGCGGCATCGGCCTCTCGGTCACCAAGCTGCGTGCCCAGGGCTCACCCATCCGCTCGAACAACACCACGTCGACCGGCCCGATCCCGTTCATGCACACGATCGACTCGGTGCTGCGGGCGGTCAGCCGTGGCGGCAAGAAGTTCGGTGCCCTGTGCTTCTACATGGAGAACTGGCACATGGACTTCCCGGAGTTCCTGGACCTGCGTCAGAACTCCGGCGACCCGTACCGCCGCACCCGCACGGCCAACACCGCGGTGTGGATCAGCGACGAGTTCATGAAGCGCGTCCAGAACGACGAGGACTGGTACCTCTTCGACCCGCTGGAGGTCGCTGACCTCAACGAGCTGTACGGCAAGGCCTTCTCGGAGCGCTACGCGCACTACGTCGCCGAGGCCGAGGCCGGCAACATGCACATGTTCAAGAAGATCAGCGCTCGCGCTCAGTTCAAGGACATCCTGATGAGCCTCCAGACCACCAGCCACCCGTGGCTGACCTGGAAGGACACGATCAACAACCGTGCGCTGAACAACAACACGGGCACGATCCACCTCTCCAACCTGTGCACCGAGATCACGCTGCCCCAGGACCGTGACAACGTCTCGGTCTGCAACCTCGCCTCCATCAACCTGTCGCGCCACCTGGTCGACGGAAAGATGGACTACGAGCGCATCGAGGCCAGCGCCCGCCAGGCGGTTCGCCAGCTCGACAACCTCATCGACATCACAGTGTCGAGCGTCGACGAGGCCGACTTCTCGAACCAGCAGAACCGCGCGATCGGCCTGGGCGTCATGGGCTTCACCGACGTCGTCGAGAAGCTCGGACTCAGCTACGAGAGCGAAGAGGCCTACGCCCTGATCGACGAGATCATGGAGCACGTCTCGTACGCGGCCATCGACGAGAGCGCCGACCTGGCGCAGGAGCGCGGCGCATACCCGAACTTCGAGGGCTCACGCTGGTCGCAGGGACTGGTGCCCTACGACTCGATCGCGTTGACCGAGGCCGACCGCGGCCTCCCGATCACCGTCGACCGCACCATCCGCCTCGACTGGGACCGTCTGCGCGAGAAGGTCAAGGGCGGCATGCGCAACGCGACGCTCATGGCCATCGCTCCGACCGCATCCATCGGCCTGGTCGCCGGCACGACGCCGGGCTTCGACCCGCAGTTCTCGCAGATCTTCAGCCGTTCGACCTCGTCGGGCAAGTTCCTCGAGGTCAACCGCAACCTGGTCGAGACCCTGCAGGAGCGCGGGATCTGGCAGGACGTCCGCGAGGCGATCCTCCGGTCGCAGGGCGACATCCAGAACATCGCCGAGATCCCGGACGAGATCAAGGAGACGTTCAAGACGAGCTTCCAGCTCTCGCCGTACGCCTTCATCGAGGTCGCGGCCCGCGCACAGAAGTGGATCGACCAGGCGATCAGCCGCAACATGTACCTCGAGACGCGTGACCTCGGCGACATGATGGACATCTACTACGCGGCCTGGGAGAAGGGCGTCAAGACGACGTACTACCTCCACATGAAGCCGCGTCACCAGGCCGAGCAGTCGACGGTCAAGGTCAACAAGGCCGAGGAGATCTCCGGCGGCCGCAAGGGCTTCGCCACCGTCGGTGCCGGGGCTCCGGCTCCGACCGCGGCCCCCGCCGTGACCGAGACCGCTCCGGCCGCCGCTCCCGCTCGTCGTGGCTTCGGCTTCGGCGGACTGAGCTCCAACAGCACCGCGGGTGGTGAGAGCAAGTGAACAGCACCAAGATCGAGGATTACTACGTACCCATCGACCCGATGGACGACCTCCAGTGCGAGTCCTGCCAGTAGTCCGCCACCACGGCATCCGACCGTAGAAGCAACAAGGAGAACGACACCATGGGGATTCTGGGCACCGGAATCGAAGAGGGCCTACTGCTGAAGCCCGTGAAGTACCAGTGGGCGATGGACCTGTACGACCAGGCCGTCGCGAACACGTGGTTCCCGAACGAGATCCAGCTCGGTGAGGACATCGCCGACTTCAAGAAGATGACCGACGAGGAGCGTCACGCGGTCACCTTCCTGATGAGCTACTTCAACCCGAACGAGCTGCTCGTCAACAAGGCTCTCGCCTTCGGCGTCTACCCCTACATCAACGCGGCCGAGGCGCACCTCTACCTCGCCAAGCAGATGTGGGAGGAGGCGAACCACTGCATGTCGTTCGAGTACGTCCTCGAGACGTTCCCGATCGACCGCGAGCAGGCGTACAACTCCCACGTCGACGTCCCATCGATGGCGAAGAAGGAGGAGTTCGAGGTCAGCTTCATCAAGCGGATGACCGAGCAGACTCTCGACATCACCACCACGGAGGGCAAGCAGGACTTCATCCGCAACCTGGTGGCGTACAACGTCATCCTCGAGGGGATCTGGTTCTACTCGGGCTTCATGGTCGCGCTGTCGTTCCGCCAGCGGAACCTGCTCCGCAACTTCGGCTCGCTGATCGACTGGGTGGTGCGCGACGAGTCGCTGCACCTCAAGTTCGGCATCAACCTCATCCTGACCGTGCTCGAAGAGAACCCCGACCTGCAGACGCCGGAGTTCGCGGGCGAGATCCGTCAGATGATTCTCGACGCCGTCGAGATGGAGGAGCAGTACAACCGCGACCTCCTGCCGGGCGGCATCCTGGGCCTCAACGCCAACTACATCAACCAGTACGTGCGATACCTGGCCGACCGTCGCCTGGAAGAGCTGGGCTTCGAGGCCGAGTACAAGGTCTCCAACCCGGCCAAGTGGATGGCGACGGCGAACGACACCCTGGAGCTGGTGAACTTCTTCGAGTCCACCAACACCTCCTACGAGTCGAACGCGAAGGCGTCCAGCGGACGCTGAGATGGCATCCGTACTCCCTTCGCTGATCACCGCCGCCGCGCTCGACGTCGCTCTCGGGGCTGAGTCCCTGTGGAGCGGTGCCGGCCGGCGGCGCTCGTCGTGGCACGTGCTCGACGTCCGCTGGAAGCTCGGCGGTCCGCCCGGCCGGGAAGAGTTCGAGCGCGGCCACATCCCTGGCGCGGTCTACGTAGACCTCGACACCGAACTCGCCAGGCACGGCGCCCCGATCGACGGCCGCCACCCGCTGCCCGACGAGAGCGACTTCCAGGCGGCCGCGCGGCGATGGGGGCTCGACGACGGCGACTCGGTCGTCGTCTACGACGACGTCTCCGGCACGTCGGCCGCGCGCGCCTGGTGGCTGCTCCGCCACGCGGGCGTTCGCGACGTCCGCGTTCTCGATGGCGGCCTGGCCGCCTGGCGCGATGCGGGGATGCCGATCGAAACGGAGACGGTGACACCGGCTCCGGGTGGCATCCACCTGCGGTTCGGCGCCCTTCCGACGCTCGACGCGGACGGCGCGGCCGCCCTCACGCACGACGGCGTCCTGCTGGATGCCCGCGCGGCTGAACGGTTCCGCGGCGAGGTCGAGCCAGTCGATCCGCGTCCCGGCCACATCCCCGGCGCCGTGAGCGCGCCGACGACCGACAACCTCGATGCCGACGGGCGGATGCTGCCCTCGGACGTCCTCGCCGCGCGTTTCGCCGCGCTCGGCATCCGCCCCGAGACTCCCGTCGGGGTCTACTGCGGCTCCGGGGTGACCGCCGCGCACGAAGCGCTCGCTCTGGTCACCGCCGGCTTCCCGATGCCCTCGCTGTATGCGGGTTCCTACTCCGCGTGGTCGAACGACCCGGAGCGGCCCGTGGCCGGCGGAGCCGACGGAGCCGACAGCGGCAACCGATAGCCGGAACCGATAGGCAAACGAGACCCGGCGAGGCGAGGCGGCAGACATCGCCCGCCGACGCCGGTTTCGTAGCGCGACTGCGGCCGTTTTAGCGATTTCCGCCGACTTTCGCCGCGAAACCTATCGGAAACGTCCGTGAAAAACGCCGTTCGCAACGAGAATTAGTGTTAAGGGGCGGCCTCTTCGCTGGGGTATCCTCCCCTTACCCGTGCAACACGCCCCACTATTCCTGCACCAGGAAGAAGGACAACAACAATCATGCGCATCCGTACTGCGGCTCCCATCGTCGCCGTCGCCGCCGTTGCAGCGCTCGCGCTCACCGGTTGTGTCGACAACTCCACCCCGTCATCCAGCTCAACGTCGAGCTCGGCGGCAGTGAAAAAGGACGACACCCTTGCGGGCCAGCTGCCCCAGAAGATCAAGGACTCCGGCAAGCTCGTCGTCGGAATGGACAACACGTACCCGCCGAACGAGTTCAAGGACGACAACGGTCAGCCGGTCGGCTGGGAGGTGGATCTCACCAACGCGATCGCCCAGAAGCTCGGGCTCAAGGCCGACTACGCGATCGCAAAGTTCGACAACATCATCCCGAGCATCACCGGCGGCAAGGACGACATCGGAATGTCGTCGTTCACCGACACCACCGAGCGCGAGCAGCAGGTCGACTTCGTCAACTACTACTCGGCCGGCATCCTCTGGGCCTCCGCCAAGGGCAAGACCATCGACCCGGACAACGCCTGCGGGCTGAAGGTGGCCGTACAGTCCACCACGTACGAGGACACCGACGAGGTCCCGGCGAAGTCCAAGACGTGCACGGATGCGGGCAAGCCGGCTATCCAGGCGCTCCGGTACGACAACCAGGACGACGCGACCAACGCGGTCATCCTCGGGAAGGCGGATGCGCTGAGCGCCGACTCGCCCGTCACCCTCTACGCGATCTCGAAATCGAGCGGCAAGCTTCAGGAGGCCGGTAAGACCTTCGACCAGGCGCCGTACGGCATCCCGCTCCAGAAGAACTCGAAGCTGACGCCGGTCATCCAGAAGACAGTTCAGGCGCTGATCGACGACGGCACCTACAAGAAGATCCTCGACAAGTGGGGCGTCGCTGATGGCGCGGCGACGACAGCCGAGGTCAACGCCGCTTCGAAGGGCTGACCTTCATGTCACAGGGCAACACCGCTCGGCCGGCGACGGGATCCGTCCCGTCGCCGGCGGGCTCCCGCTCCGAGCCGATCAAGGCGATCAAGCTCAAGCACCCGTGGCGGATCGTCTTCGCCGCCATCCTGATCCTGCTGGTCGTCTGGTTCGTCGTCGACGCCTCCCAGCGCTCCGCCTTCGGCTGGCAGTACGTCGGCAAGTACGTCTTCGACCGGCGCATCAGTGCTGCTGCGCTCGTCACTCTCGAGCTGACCGTGTTCTCGATGATCATCGGCGTCATCCTGGGCCTGATCCTCGCGGTGATGCGCCAGTCGCCGAACCCGGTGGTCAAGTCGGTCGCCTGGGTCTACCTGTGGGTCTTCCGCGGGACTCCGGTCTACGTGCAGCTCGTGTTCTGGGGCCTGTTCTCACTGATCTACCCGCAGATCTTCCTCGGCGTGCCGTGGACGGACATCGGAGTCCACTTCGACCTCGGCTTCATGCAGAACGCCTTCGTCATCGCCATCATCGGTCTCGCACTGAACGAGGCGGCGTACATGGCGGAGATCGTGCGCGCCGGTCTGCTCTCGGTCGACAGTGGCCAGGAGGAGGCGGCGACGGCGCTGGGCATGTCGTGGGGGCAGACCATGACCCGCATCGTGATCCCACAGGCCATGCGCGTCATCATCCCGCCGACGGGCAACGAGGTCATCTCGATGCTGAAGACGACGTCGCTGGTGGCGGCCATCCCGCTGACCACCGACCTGTACGGAGTCGCGCGCGACATCTCGGCGGTGACGTACACGCCCATCCCGCTGCTGATCGTGGCATCGCTGTGGTACCTGCTGTTCACATCGCTGCTGATGATCGGGCAGTACTTCCTGGAGAAGCGCTTCTCGCGCGGCGTCAACGCACGACGTCCCGACCGCAACGAACCCGCACTCGCGACCGGCGCCCTGCCGGCCGCGGGCGTACCCGACGGAAACGACCTCGGAGGCAAGGGATGAGCGACACCAGAGCGACACCGATGGTGTTGTCCGAGGGCGTCTCGAAGAGCTTCGGCTCGAACGAGGTGCTCAAGAGCATCGACCTGAAGGTCAACCAGGGCGAGGTGCTGTGCATCATCGGCCCCAGCGGATCGGGAAAGTCCACCTTCCTGCGCTGCATCAACCACCTGGAGCGGGTCGACGCCGGCCGGCTCTCGGTCGACGGCGAGGTCGTCGGCTACCGCCAGCACGGCGACAAGCTCTACGAGCTGAAGCCGAAGGAGGCCGCCCGCCAGCGCCGCGAGATCGGGATGGTGTTCCAGCGGTTCAACCTGTTCCCGCACATGACCGCGTTGGAGAACATCATCGAGGCGCCCATCCGCGTGAAGGGCCTCTCGAAGGCGAAGGCGGTCGAGCGCGCCAACGAGCTGCTGCTGCGCGTCGGTCTCAGCGACAAGGGCGACCACTACCCATCGCAGCTGTCCGGCGGACAGCAGCAGCGGGTCGCGATCGCACGCGCACTGGCGATGGACCCGAAGCTCATGCTCTTCGACGAGCCGACCTCGGCACTCGACCCGGAGCTGGTCGGCGAGGTCCTCGACGTCATGAAGGGTCTGGCGGCGAGCGGCATGACGATGATCGTCGTCACGCACGAGATGGGCTTCGCCCGCGAGGTCGCCGACGAGCTGGTGTTCATGGACGGCGGCGTGGTCGTCGAGGCCGGAGACCCGCGCGACGTGCTCAGCAACCCGCAGCACCAGCGGACGCAGGCCTTCCTCTCGAAGGTGCTGTAGCTCCAAGGGCTCTGCCAGGATGAGGGGATGACCGAACGGCGTCGTCCCCTCGTCCTGATAACCGGCGTGGGCCGTCCGAACGCGATCGGCACCGGCATCGCGCGGGGCTGCAGGGTTAGCGGCTTCGACGTTGCATTCTCAGACGCTTACCCCGAGACGGGCTTCCACGAGTCGCTGGCGGCGGAGCTCACGGGCGCAGGAGGACGCGCGGTGAGCTTCGTCGCCGACCTCGCCGATCCGCGCGGACCCGCCGATCTCGTCGCTCGCGTGAATGACGAATTCGGCCCCATCCAGGCGCTCGTTGCCAGCCACGCCTACTCCGTCGACAGCGGTCTGCTCGACACGAGCGTCGAGGCTTTCGACCGTCACTTTGCCGTCAACACGCGCGGTTCCTGGCTGCTGATCAAGGCCTTCGCCGAGCAGTATGCCGCGAACGGCATGCCTCCGGGTCTTGGGAGGATCGTTGCCCTCACCAGCGATCACACGGCGCACAACCTGCCGTACGGCGCGAGCAAGGGCGCTCTCGACCGCATCGTGAAGGCCGCGGCCGTCGAACTCGCTCACCTCGGGATCACGGCCAACCTGATCAACCCGGGCCCGATCGACACCGGCTGGATGACGCCGGAACTGGCCGAGACGCTCGCAGCCGAGACCGCGCTCGGCCGCCTCGGCCGCCCGCAGGACACCGCCGACCTGGTCGCATTCCTGCTCTCGCCCGCCGGCGGCTGGATCAACGGCCAGCTCCTTCACTCCAACGGCGGCTTCCACCTCGGCGTCTGACTCACTCCCCGCCGTCGAGTCCGCGAAGATTGCACACGACGCGCCGCAGGGGCGTGCAGTCTTCGCGTACTCGATGGTGGGGATAGGCCGGTCAGGAGGCGAGGACTTTGCGGATGCGGGGGAGGGAGACGGACTCCGCCGTGCCGAGGGACTGGGCGAAGAGCGAGACCCGGAACTCCTCGAGCATCCAGCGGGCGTGGACGAGTGCGGGGGACGCTTCCGGAGCCACGGGGATGCGGCCGCCGGCGTCCGTGTAGAGGGCGACGGCGGTCTCCACCTGGGTCTGCCAGGCGCGGTCGCGGCCGGGGTTGGTGGGCAGTGCCTGCATCCGCTGGGTGATTCCGGCGAGGTAGCGCGGCAGCTGGCGCAGCTGCTCCAGCCCGGTCGTCGAGACGAAGCCCGGGTAGACCAGCCCGGCGAGCTGACCCTTCGCGTCGTTGAGCGCCGACAGGTAGGTCAGCGCCGTCACGCCCGAGATCGCCTTGTCAGCGGTGCGGGCAGCGGTGAGGATGCGCGTGACCAGCGCGACCGTCTCGAACATCGCATCCATGACGATGCCCGACACCCGGTCGCGCACCGCCTCGAACTCGGCGCGCATGAAGACCTGGCCGTCGGGCTTCATCCGGTAGAGCACCGAGTCGACGACCGCGAGAAGGCAGTCGTCGAACAGCGCCTTCGTGTTGGGGTACGGGCTGGCGGCGAGGGTGAGCTTCTCGTTCGACGTCAGGTGCTGCTGCACGTACGCAACCGGTGACGGCACGCTCGCGAGCAGCAGCCGTCGCACCCCGCCCGGCATGGCGCGTGCCTGCTCGGCGGGTGTGCCCAGGAGACGGATGCTCACGGACGAGCCGTCGTCGACCAGGGCGGGATACGCACGGATGACGTTCTTGGTCCCGCCTGGCCCGGTGTGGGTCGAATCCACGAACCGCGGGAGCTCGTCCATATCCCAGGTCGTCAGGCCCGAGCGTTCCAGGGCGTTCGGAGTGCGCGCCTCCGCAACCGCGGCGACGGAGTCGCGGGCACGCGAGCGCAGCCGGTCCTGGAGCGCGCCGAGGTCCTTCCCGCTCGTCATTGGCCTTCCGCGCTCGCCGACCACCTGGAAGGTGGGCCGGAGGTGCGGCGACAGCCGATCGAGGTCGAAGTCCGTGCCGCTGACCCGCGAGCCGGTCAGCCGCGAGATCGTCGCGGCCAGGGTGTCGGCGAGGGAGCCGGCCGGCCGTTCCCCCTCGTGCGCGCGCATCCCCGCGGTGCCCGAGAGCTCCCCGAGAAGTCGCTGCGCCCAGTCCGCCGCTGGCACCACCTGGCGGCGGATCGCCTTCGGCAGCGACTTGATCAAGGCGGTCACCAGCTCGTGACGGAGCCCCGGCACCTGCCAGTCGAACCCGTCCGGCAGCAACCCGGCGAGCAGCGGAAGCGGCACCTGCACGGTGACGCCGTCGTCCTCGGCCCCCGGCTCGAACCGGTAGCGCAGGGTGAGCTGCTGGTCGCCCTGCCGCCACACCGGCGGGAACGCCTCCTCGTCGATCTCCGCCGCATCCTCGTCGAGCAGGGCCTCGGGCGTCATGGTCAGGAGGTCGGGGGTCTCCTCCCGGGCCTTCTTCCACCATCCCTCGAAGGAACGGGTCGACACCACATCCGCAGGAATGCGCTTGTCGTAGAACTCGAAGACGGCCTCGTCGTCGTTGAGGATGTCGCGGCGGCGCGTCCGCTCCTCCAGTTCGCGCAGTTCGGCGCGCAACTTCCGGTTGGCGCGGTCGAACGCCTGGTGCGAGTCCCACTCGCCGTCGACGAGGGCGTGGCGGATGAACAACTCGCGGGAGAGTTCGGCGTCGATCCGCGCGTACTGCACCCGGCGCCGCGGAATGATCGGCACGCCGAACAGGGTGACCCGCTCGTAGGCGACGACCGATCCCTGGTTCTTCTCCCAGTGCGGCTCGCTGTACTGCCGCCGGCACAGGTCACCGGCGATGGGCTCTGCCCAGGCGGGGTCGATGGAGGCGTTCATCCGGGCGAAGAGGCGCGAGGTCTCCACGAGCTCGGCACTCATCACGGCGTTGGGCTGCTTCTTGGCGAGGGTGGAGCCGGGGAAGATCACGAACCGCGTCTGCCGCGCACCGAGGTACTCGGACTGCCGGGGGCCGCGCGCGCCGCCTTTGTTGCCGGACTCGCGCACATCCTTCAGTCCGATGTGCGACAGCAGGCCGGCCAGCAGCGAACGGTGGATGCCGTCCGGGTTCACGGACGGCTCCCCGATGGTCAGCCCGAGCGGCTTCGCGAGCTGCCGCAGCTGGCGGTAGACGTCCTGCCACTCGCGCACGCGCAGGAAGTTGAGGTACTCGGACTTGCAGAGGCGCCGGAACGCGCTCGAGGAGAGGTCCTTCTGCTGCTCCTCCAGGTAGTTCCAGAGGTTGAGCAGGGTGAGGAAGTCGCTGGTCGGGTCGGCGAAGCGGGCGTGCTTCTCGTCGGCACTCCCGCGCTTCTCGACGGGGCGCTCGCGCGGATCCTGGATGGTGAGTCCGGCGACGATCGCCATGACCTCGCGCGAGGTGCTGTGACGCTTGGATTCGACCACCATCCGGGCGAATCGGGGGTCGATGGGCAGCTGCGCCAGCTGGCGGCCGACCGCGGTCAGCCGGGTGGCTTCCTTCGCGGCCGAGATCGCGCCGAGCTCGGTGAGCAGGTCGAGGCCGTCCTTGATGCCGCGGGAGTCGGGCGGGGTGAGGAACGGGAACGCGGCGATGTCACCCAGCCCGAGGGAGATCATCTGCAGGATGACCGCGGCGAGGTTGGTGCGGAGGATCTCCGGCTCGGTGAATTCGGGCCGCTTCTCGAAGTCCTCCTCCGAGTACAGACGGATGGCGATGCCGTCGCTCGTGCGGCCGGACCGGCCCGAGCGCTGATTGGCGCTCGCCTGCGAGATGGCCTCGATGGGAAGGCGCTGGACCTTCGCGCGCGTGCTGTAGCGGCTGATCCGGGCCGTACCCGCATCCACCACGTATTTGATGCCCGGGACCGTGAGGCTCGTCTCGGCGACGTTGGTGGCGAGCACTACGCGGCGGCGCACACCGGCCACCGTCGACGGCTGGAACACGCGGTGCTGCTCGGCGGAGGAGAGGCGGCCGTAGAGCGGCAGCACCTCGGTTCCGGGCAGATTGCGGCCGCGGATGGCGTCGGCCGCATCCCGGATCTCGTTCTCTCCGGAGAGGAAGACGAGCACGTCGCCACGGTCCTCGCGGGCCAGTTCGTCCAGGGCGTCGTTGATGCCCTGCAGGTAGTCGCGGTCGACGGCGGGGACCGGATCCGGATCGTCGTCGTCCTCATCCATCGCCTCGGCGACGAGCGGCCGGTAGCGGATCTCGACGGGATATGTGCGGCCGGACACCTCGACGATGGGCGCCGGTGTGCCATCCTCGGACGCGAAGTGCTCGGCGAAGCTCTGCGGATCGATGGTCGCCGACGTGATGATCAGCTTGAGGTCCGGACGCTGCGGGAGCAGCTGCTTGAGGTAGCCGAGCAGGAAGTCGATGTTGAGGCTGCGCTCGTGCGCTTCGTCGATGATGATGGTGTCGTAGGCGCGCAGCATCCGGTCGCGGCGGAGCTCGTTGAGCAGGATGCCGTCGGTCATCAGCTTGATGCGGGTCGCCTTCGACACCCGGTCCGTGAAGCGCACCTGGTAGCCGACCAGCTCTCCGACCGACTGGTCGAGCTCCTCGGCGATCCGCTCGGCGATCGTCCGGGCGGCGAGGCGGCGGGGCTGGGTGTGGCCGATGCTCTTCCGGCCCAGCTCGAGGGCGATCTTGGGCAACTGCGTCGTCTTGCCGGAACCGGTCGCGCCGGCCACGATGACGACCTGGTGGTCGCGGATGGCGCGCGCGATGTCGTCCCGCATCCGGCTGACGGGCAGCTCGGGCGGGAAGACGATGCGGGGGAGGGTGTCGGCGGAAGACATGAGCCTTCCATTCTATCCGCGTGCCGGGCCCTTCCGGCCGGGCGGCTGCGCCGGGGATGCGAACACGACGCCGCACCTCCCGGGCGGGGGCGTTGCCCCAGACCCGCGGGTGACGTAGGTTCGGCTCAACCCGAAAACAGGGTCCGACGTCGATGGAGACGAGGAGAACCCATGAGTCACGGCTATGCCACCATGTCGGTCGCGAGCATCCTGGCGGAGACGGCGCATCGTATGCCCGACAACGTCGCCCTGATCTTCGCCGGGCGCGAGATCCGCTACGGCGCTCTGTGGGAGCAGACGCGATCGTACGCGGGCGCGCTCCGGGATCTGGGCGTCGAGCCGGGCGACAAGGTCGCGCTGATGCTGCCGAACGTCCCCGACTTCCCCCGCTCCTACTACGCGGTGCTCGCCCTCGGTGCCGTGGTCGTGCCCGTCCACGCCCTGCTGAAAGCCGAGGAGATCGCCTACGTGCTCGGCGACTCCGGTGCATCCGTCCTGATCTGCGCAGCCCCGCTGCTGGCCGAGGGCGCGCGCGGTGCCGGCCTCGCGGGCATCCCGACGCTGTCGGTGCTGGTGCCGGACGAGATGCTCGACCAGGCGCCCTTCCCGCGGCTCGAAGACCTGGCGGCCGCGGCCGAGCCGATCGACACGTATGTCCCGTGCGAGCCGTTGGACACTGCAACGATCCTCTACACGAGCGGTACGACGGGCAAGCCGAAGGGCGCGGAGGGATGTCACTTCTCCCTGGTCGAGCAGGTGAATGTGCTGCTCAACGGGACGCTCGACCTCGAACCCGGGGACCGCATCCTGGGCTGTTTGCCGCTGTTCCACACGTTCGGCCAGACCTGCGTGATGAACATGGGGTTCCGGGCCGGCGCTGCGATCGTGCTGGTGCCGAAGTTCGACGGCGCCACCGCGCTGCAGCTGCTCAACGAGCACGGATGCACGGTCATGACCGGTGTCCCGACCATGTACATCGCCCTGCTGGAGGCCGCGAAGACGAACCCGGACCGGCCACCGCTCCGGTACGGCATGAGTGGCGGGGCCGCCATCCCCGTCGCCGTGATCGAGCGGATGAAGGAGGTGTACGGCATCGACGTGCACGAGGGTTACGGCCTCACCGAGACCTCGCCCGTCGCCTCCTTCAACCACCGTGGCCAGCCGACACGAGTCGGCACGGTCGGCACCCCGATCTGGGGTGTGGATGTGGAGATCGCCGACGCAGAGGTCGACGACCGCATCCAGCTGCTCCCCCGCGGCGAGCTCGGCGAGATCGTCGTCCGCGGACACAACCTGATGAAGGGCTACCTGAACCTGCCGGAGGCGAATGCGGAGGCGGTGGTGGACGGCTGGTTCCGCACCGGCGACCTGGGCACGAAGAGCGACGATGACTACATCACGATCGTCGACCGCAAGAAGGACATGATCGTCCGCAACGGCTACAACGTGTACCCGCGCGAAGTGGAGGAGGTGCTCTCGACGCATCCCGCCGTCGCGATGGTCGCCGTCTTCGGGGTGGCGCACGAGACCCACGGGCAGGAGATCATGGCGGCGGTGACCCTCATGCCGGGCGGCGAGGCGGACACGGGCGAACTGATCGGGTTCGCACAGCAGAAGGTCGCGGCGTACAAGTACCCGCGCCGCGTGGTGATCCTGGAGACGCTCCCGCTCGGCCCGTCGGGCAAGGTGCTCAAGCGGGAGCTGGTGGCGCGGTTCGAAATGGAGGCGGCGGACGCGGCAACCTCGGAGTCGGCGACCTCCGAGGAGGGCTTCCACCCGGTCGGCTGACCACCCGGCTCCTGGTACCGTGGCGGATATGGTTGCAAACGCAAATACTCCGCTTCTGACCCTGAACAATGGGACCACCATCCCGCAGCTCGGTTTCGGCGTCTTCAAGGTCGACCCGGCCGAGACGACCCGCATCGTCACCGACGCTCTCGAGGTGGGCTACCGCCACATCGACACTGCCGCGATCTACGGCAACGAGGAGGGCGTCGGCCAGGCGCTCGCCGCCTCCGGCGTCCCCCGCGAGGAGCTGTTCGTCACCACTAAGTTGTGGAACGACCGCCAGACGGACGCCGAGAACGCGTTCGAGGAGTCGCTCGGCAAGCTGGGCCTGGACTACGTGGATCTGTACCTGATCCACTGGCCGACGCCGCAGAAGGACACCTTCGTCGAGGCATGGAAATCGCTGGAGAAGATCTACGCCTCGGGTCGCGCGAAGGCGATCGGCGTCTCCAACTTCCTGGTCCCGCACCTGGAGAAGCTGCTCGCAAGCACGGACATCGTGCCCGCCGTCAACCAGATCGAGCTGCACCCCGCCCACCAGCAGCCGGAGGTGACCGCGTTCGCGCGTGAGCACGGCATCGAGATCGAGGCGTGGGGTCCCCTCGGGCAGGGCAAGTACCCGCTGTTCGAGACGCCGGAGGTCGCCCAGGCGGCCGACGTGCACGGCAAGACGCCCGCGCAGGTCGTCATCCGCTGGCACCTGCAGAGCGGGAACATCGTCTTCCCCAAGTCGAACCGTCGCGAGCGCATGGCCGAGAACTTCGACGTCTTCGACTTCGAGCTGAGCGCCGACGAGGTCGCAGCCATCAGCTCGCTCGAGCGTGAGGGACGCGTCAGCGCCCACCCGGACGAGGTCAACTGAATCCGGCCGCCCGGGGGTGCGACGCAGTGGTGTCGGATCCCCGGGCTAGGCTCGTCGCGTGAGAGTCACGTCCGTCACCGGGAAGATCACCTACATCGTCGGCGTCTTCGCGCTGATCCTGGTGCTCAACGTCTTCCTCATCGCGCGCGTGGTGAATCCCACGTTCGACGTGCTGATCGTCGCCCTGCTCAACGTCGCGTACGTGATCGTCGGCGTGAGGATCTTCCGCGGCGAAGGGGAGAACCGCACGGACCCGCGGGCATGGTGGCGGGCGACGGCGCGGCCGGCGGCCGGCTTCTGGATCGGTGCCCTCCTGGCCGTGCTGGCCTTCATCTCCGGCGTCGGCGCGTTCGCGAGCGATCCGGAGGATGCCATCGTCCCCGCGATCGCGTGCCTGAGCTACGCGCTGCTGGCCGCCTTCTACCTCAACTCGAGCATCCGGCTGCAGGGGATGGACACCGCCAGCTGACAACGGAGCTCGGGGCTTCCCTTCCCACGCCCTCGTCGTAGGGTGAGCCCATGGCGAATCGGCTCGCGGATGCGATCAGCCCCTATCTGCGCGCGCACGCCGACAACCCGGTGGACTGGTTCCCGTGGGGTGCCGAGGCTTTCGCGGAGGCGCGGCGGCGCGACGTCCCCGTCATGGTCTCGATCGGGTACGCGACCTGCCACTGGTGTCACGTCATGGCCCGGGAGAGCTTCAGCGACCCGGCGACGGCGGAGGAGCTGAATGCCCGGTTCGTGGCGATCAAGGTCGACCGGGAGGAGCATCCCGACGTCGATGCGGCGTACCTGTCGGCCGCCAGCGCGTTCACCGGAAACCTGGGCTGGCCGCTGACGGTCTTCGCGACGCCGGCGGGCCGCGCGTTCTTCGGCGGGACGTACTTCCCGCCACAGCCGGTCGCCGGCCGCGCCTCCTTCCGCCAGGTGCTCGACGCGGTGTGGGATGCGTGGACCGTCCGGCGCACCGAGGTCGAGTCGGACGCGGGGAAGGTCGCGACGGCGCTCGCCGCGGCAGCGGAGGCGGCGACATCGGTCGCGGACCTCCCCGACGACCGGGCGCTGGATGCCGCGGTCGCGCAGCTCGGCGAGGCCGAGGATCCGGAGTTCGGCGGCTTCGGGACGGCGCCGAAGTTCCCGGTCGCGCCGCTCCTCGACTTCCTGCTCGCACATCCATCGGGCCACGAGCTGGCCGCGCGCACGCTGGAGCGGATGGCCGCGTCCCCGCTGCACGACGCGGTGGACGGCGGATTCTTCCGGTACGCCACCCGCCGCGATTGGAGTGAGCCGCACTACGAGCGGATGCTCTACGACAACGCGCTGCTGCTCGACGCCTACGCCCGGGCCTGGCAGCAGACCGGTGCGGACTGGGCGGAGCGCACGGCGGACGGCGTCGCGTCGTTCCTCCTCGGCGTGCTGCGCCGGTCCTCGGGAGGCTTCGCCTCCGCGCAGGACTCGGAGAGCACGATCGACGGCGCCCGGGTCGAGGGGACGTACTACACGCTCCCACCGGAGGAGCGCGCCCGGCTGGACCCTCCGCCGCTCGACGAGAAGGTGCTGACGGGCTGGAACGGGCTGGCGATCGGCGCGCTGGCTCGCGCGGGCCGCATCCTGAATCGCCCCGCCTGGATCGTAGCGGCGCGCCAGGCGGCGGACACGGTGCTCAGCCGCCACCGCCGCGACGACGGGACGCTGCTGCGCGCGTCGCTCGGCGACCGCAGGTCGGAGGCGGGCGCGACGCTGGAGGACTACGGCGGTCTATCGGCCGGGCTGCTGGAGTTGGCGCTCGCGGCGGGCGACCTGTCCGCGGCGACCGCGGCGCGCGACCTGGTGGACCTGTGCCTGGATGCCGCAGGGGACGGGACGTGTCCATTCGAGACCCCGGGTGGCGGCGACCCGGTGCTGGAGGCGACCGGGCTGTCCGTGCGCGTCGACCCGTCCGAGGGCGCCTACCCGTCAGGGCTCTCGTCGATGGCGCAGGCGGCGCATACCCTGTACCTGATGACCGGCGAGCGGCGCTACGAGCGCGCGGCACGCGAGGGGATGCGGATGGTCGCGGCTCAGGCGGCGCAGGCTCCCAGCGCTTTCGGGACGTCGCTGGCGCTGATGTCACGGCTGGCGGGGGAGGCGGAGCAGCTGGTCGTGGTGCTGCCGGAGGGCGGCGCGACCACGGAGGGAGCCCTCCTCGAGGCAGCGCGTCGGCATGGCGCACCGCTGGTCGCCGTCGCGACGGAGTCGCAGGCCGCGGCTCTCGCCGAAGCCGGCTTCGACCTCTACACGGCACGCACCACGCGCGACGGCCTGCCGACGGCCTACTTCTGCCGCGACTTCGTCTGCCGCCTTCCCGCGACGACTCCCGAGGAGCTCAGCGCCGCAGGCGGTAGGTGAGGTGGGCGACCTCCGGGGTCACCCGCTCCCGGACCAGCTCCAAGTCGAGCGGCGGGACGCGGTCGAAGACCCGTTCACCCGCCCCGAGCGTGAGCGGAACGATGTGCAGCCGGAGTTCGTCGACGATCCCTGCCCACAGTGCCTGGTTGAGGGTCTCCGCGCCGCCGGCGATGGACACGTCCGCCTCACCCGCCAGCTCGCGGGCCTGCTCGACGGCCGCGTGGATGCCGTCCGTCACGAAGGAGAAGGTGGTGCCGGTCAGAGTCAGCGGCTCCCGGGCGTAGTGCGTGAGAACGAATACGGGCGCGTGGTACGGCGGCTCGTCGCCCCACCAGCCGGCCCAGTCGCCGAACGGTTCGTCGGGCGCCGGCCACTCGTGCCGCACCGGGCCGAACATGTTGCGGCCCATCACGTAGGCGCCCGCCGTGGTGATGGCGTCGATCTCGGCCTTGTGGGCGTCGGCATGCTCGTCGAACATCCACGTGTGCAGGCGCTCCTCGACGCCCTCGCCGAGCGGGTTCTCGAGCGACTGGTTCGGTCCGGCGGCGAAGCCGTCGAGCGAGATTGCGATGTCGGCGGTGACGATTCCCATGCGGGAAGGTTAGTCAGGCGCGCTCCACCTTGTCGAGCATCCCCCAGACGGCTTCGCTGAGTTCGGGATGCTCGAGCGCGATCCGGCGCAGGACGCCGTACTCGAACCGCGTGAACACCTCACGGCCGGCAGCGGGATGGTGCGCGCGGGACTGCTCCTCGGCCAGGTCGAAGTCTTCGATGGCACCGGCGCGCAGGCCGATGACGACCTGCTCGTCGACGCTGGGCAGATCGGGGATGAACTGCCACGGATCTTCGCCCGCACGGCAGCGGTGCTCGATGATGGCGGACAGTTCGTCGCGCGCCTGCTGACGCAGCAACTCGATGCTGCGTGGCACCGGACCGCTCATCTCGCACCCTCCTTCCCCGGGCAGTGGGCTCAGCCTAGGCTGTGCCGCCGACGGTCGCCAATCGGGGTGACACGGAGCGTCTACCGCTACTCGGTGCGGGCGAGCAGGTAGGAGTTCAGCTCGGCGGTGAGCGCAGCATCCACCGGGTACTCGCGGTCGTCGAGGTGGGTGACCGGTGCGGCCTGGCGGACGCTGGAGACGAGCCAGATCGCGTCGGCGGCTTCGACATCGCGCAGGGTGAGCGGTGCGAACTCGGTGCGCAGGCCCCTGCTCTGGAAGAAATCGAAGACCGCGGCCTGGGTCGTGCCGGCGAGGATGCCCTGGTCGGTGTTCGGCGTCCGGACGACACCGTCCGTGAGCGTCACGACGTTCGAGGTCGGGCCCTCGAGGGCGAAGCCGTCGCTGCTGACGAACAGCACGTCGTCCGCGCCGCGGCGGACCGCCTCGCGCCCTGCTGCACGGTTGATCGCATAGGAGAGGGTCTTCGCCCCGGCCAGCAGCCACGGCGACGTCTCGGCCACATCGTGGCGGACACCGCGGTCGAGGGTGACGACCCGAATGCCGAGGCGCGCCTGCGAGAAGTCCTCGCCGAGGTCCACGAACAGCCAGCCGCTGGGACGGCCCGAGCCCTCGACGCCGCGGGTGTAGATCAGCTTCGCGAACAGCTCGGCGCTCGCGTCGCCGTTGCGGGTCAGGTAGTCGGCGACGCCCGCGCGCACGGCCTCCCGCCAGACGTCGGCCGCCGGCGCCGGGAGGTCGAGCAGCTCGGCCGAGTGCGCGAGTCGGGCCAGGTGCGGCTCCAACGCTTGCGGGTGGCCGTCGATGACCGCGATGGTTTCGAACACGCCGTCGCCGCGCGTCACCGAGAGGTCAGTGATGCGCACCTGCGGCGCGTCGAAGTCGGCAACGTGGTAGCCGGGATCCCCGCTCTCGGGCGTACCGGTGGGCGTCGTGATGGTCAGCAGAGTCGCGCGCGTCATGCCCCCATTCTGCCCGCGTCACCCCCGGCCGGGGAACGGAGCGAGGAGGTCAGGCGGTTTCGCGAATGCGGAAAGCGGAGTCGCCGGCGGGGGCGAGGTCGGAGACGGCGACGGCGTCGACGGCGGAGCCGGGAGGGCCGGTGCGCAACCAGGTCAGCATCCGGTCCACCTGTTCGGCCGTCCCCTCGATCTCGGCCTCGACGCTGCCGTCGAGACGGTTGCGGGCCCAGCCGGTCACCCCGAGGCGCTGCGCGGTCTCCCGAGCGCCCCAACGGAAGCCGACGCCCTGAACGCCACCGGTCACGATCGCTCGTCTGCGGATCACACGCCCATTGTGCTCCTGATCCTGCGCGGGGGATGCGGTGCCGCGCGGTGCGCATGCCGCTCCTGTTTGAATGGGGGCATGACCGAACCCGCCGACCGCATCCCCGACCTGCGCTCCGACCTGATCGCCGCCGGACTCACGGTCGACGCGTTGACCGAGCTGTGGGGTGAGGAGGCGGCGGACGCGCTGCACCGAGGACAGCGCATCCCGGCCGAGCGGGCGCTGGCCCAGCGGCAACCCTCGGCCCTGGCGACGCTGGCGCGGCTGTTCGTGCTGTCCCGGCCGGTCCCGCGCGACCGGGCGGCCGCGGCCCTGCCGACGCTCGGGATCGACGGGGCCGAGACCCTGGGGCTCGTCACGGTCGGCGACGACACCGTCTCCGCCGCGGTCGACCTCCGGCCCTACGCGTTCGTGGACGCGGCCGGGCCCGCCGAGTGGTGGATCGTCTCCGACCTCGGCGAGCTCGCCCTCGGCCACGCGCTCCCCGAAGATCACGTGCTGGGGGTCGGCGGCGCATCCCTCACCCTGAGCGGGCTGATGCTGCAGACGCCGGTCGGGAGCGCGCTCGACCTGGGGACCGGATGCGGTATCCAGGCGATGCACGCCGCCCGCCACGCCCGGCGCGTCGTCGCCACCGACATCTCTGCCCGTGCGCTGCGACTCGCCGCCCTGAACCTGGCCCTCAACGAGATCGACGGCGTCGAGCTGCGTCTCGGGAGCATGTTCGAGCCGGTCGCGCGCGAGCGGTTCGACCACATCGTGTCCAACCCGCCCTTCGTCATCACGCCGCGGTCGGAGGGCGTCCCCGCGTACGAGTACCGCGACGGCGGGATGGTCGGTGACGCGCTGGTCGCATCCTTCGTCGAAGGATGCGGCGAGCACCTCACCCCCGGCGGCGTCGCACAGCTGCTGGGCAACTGGGAGTACCGCGGCACCGGGGACGGCCTCGAGCGGGTACGCACCTGGGTGGATGCGTCGGCGGCGCCGCTCGACGCGTGGGTGATCGAGCGAGACGTGGAGGACGCCATCCGGTACGCCGAGACGTGGATCCGCGACGGTGGAACGCGGCCGGGCACGCCCCGGTTCGAGCAGCTTCTGGACGCCTGGCTGACGGACTTCGACGACAGGGATGTGCGCTCGGTCGGCTTCGGCTACCTGTTGCTCCGCCGCGCGGAGGGGGTCCCGACACTGCGCCGGTTCGAACGGCTGCACGGGTCGCTGGGCGCCAACGAGGCCGGGCTGGGCGTGCACCTCGGCGAGGCGCTGGCCGCCCACGACCTGCAGGCCGCGCTCGACGACGACGCTCTGTCGCGGTTGCGGCCGGTCGTCGCGGGCGACGTGACCGAGGAGCGGCATCTGTGGCCAGGCGCGGACGCGCCGACGGCCATCCTGCTCCGGCAGGGCGGCGGCTTCGGGCGCGTCGTCTCGGCGGACACGGGCCTCGCGGCCCTGGTCGGCGCGTCCGACGGCGAGCTCACCGTCGGCGCGATCGCCGCTGCCCTGGCGCAACTCCTGGAGGTGGATGAGGACGCCCTCCGGCGCGAACTCCTCACCGCCGTCCGAGGCATGCTCGTGGACGGCTTCCTCCGCGCGCCATCGAGGTGACAGGACACGCCGTCACGCTCGCCCCGCAGACGGCGTGTCGCGTCCACTGGATCGGTCAGCTCGATGCGCGGGGCACCGGGACCAGGGTGACGGGGCCGAGGCGCCCGTCCGCCAGCTCGGCGGTCAGGTAGGTGCAGACAGGCTGGCGGCGCCGGTCGGTGGGCGAGCCCGGGTTCAGGAGGCGCAGTCCGCGCGGTGAGACCGTATCCCAGGGGATGTGGGAGTGCCCGAACACCAGCACGTCGGCGTCCGGGTAGTCGCGGTCGGCGCGCGCCTCGCGGCCCGCCGCCGGCCCGGTCTCGTGCACGACGGCGAACCGCACACCGGCCAGCTCCACCCGTGCGACCTCCGGCAGCCGCCGCCGCAGCTCCGGCCCGTCGTTGTTGCCCCAGACCCCGACCAGCCGGCGGGACCGCCGCTCCAGCACGTCGAGCGTTGCCGCATCCACCCAGTCACCGGCGTGGATGACGACGTCGGCCGTCTCCACCTCCGCCAGCACCTGCGCGGGCAGGGCACGGGCCCGCTTGGGGACGTGCGTGTCGGAAATCAGCAGCAGCCTCACGAAGGCACACAGTACGCAAAGCCGCGAGACGGGTCTACTTTCGCGCGTATGGATCTACGCACTCTCGGAAACAGCGGAACGATCGTGTCGGAGTTCGCCCTCGGCACCATGACCTTCGGCGCGGAGGCCGACGAGCAGGCCTCCCACGCCATCATCGAGCGGTACCTGGAAGCGGGAGGCAACTTCCTCGACACCGCCGACGTCTACACGGCGGGAGCGTCGGAGTCGATCATCGGCCGCTGGCTCGCCCGCAACCCGGGCCGTCGCGACGGCGTCGTCATCGCGACGAAGGGCCGCTTCCCGATGGGCGGTGGCCCGAACGACCTCGGCCTGTCGCGCGCGCATCTGCGGACCGCGCTCGACGCATCCCTCCGCCGCCTCGGCGTCGAACACATCGACCTCTACCAGATGCACGCGTGGGATGCGCTGACGCCGATCGAGGAGACCCTGCGGTTCCTCGACGACGCCGTCACGGCGGGAAAGATCTCGTATTACGGATTCTCCAACTACCTCGGCTGGCAGCTGACCAAGGCGGTTCACGTCGCCCGCGCCCACGGTTGGGCGCCGCCGGTGACACTCCAGCCGCAGTACAGCCTGATCGTGCGCGGCATCGAGCACGAGGTGGTGCCCGCGGCGCTCGATGCGGGCGTCGGCCTGCTGCCGTGGTCGCCTCTCGCGGGGGGCTGGCTGAGCGGCAAGTACCGCCGGGACGAAGCGCCGACCGGAGCGACGCGGCTGGGCGAGAACCCGACCCGTGGCATGGAGGCGTGGGAGGCCCGCAACGCCGATCCGCGCACCTGGGAGATCATCGACGCGGTGGATGCGGTGGCGCGCGAGACCGGCACCTCGGCATCGCAGGTGTCGCTGCGGTGGCTGAGCGACCGTCCGGCCGTCACCTCCGTCATCCTGGGGGCGCGCACGGTCGAGCAGCTGGACGACAACCTGGGGGCCGCCGACCTGCGGTTGAGCGATGACCAGCGCGCGCGTCTCGACGCGGCCAGCGCACCGCAGACGGACATCTACCCCTACGGCGAGCAGGCGATTCAGCAGCGCCACCGCAAGCGCGAGGGCGGCCGCTGACCGGTGTCCTGACCCGCTGCGACGCCGGCGTGGCTGAGATTTGCGCCAAATGCCGGTCATGAGGCGGGGATAACCGACATTTGGCACAAATCGTGCGGGGGCGGTGCGTGTGGTGCGGCTAGGGGAGGGTGTTGAGTTCGGCGAGGAGGTCGCGGGCGGCGGCGGTGACGGCAGCCTGCGGGGCGCGCAGGCCGACCACGACGTCCGTCGTTCCTGCGCCTTCCGCGCGCATCCGGAGCAGCGCGATCCGCAGCTCGACGGTGCCGCCCGGGATGCGGTGACCGCTCAGCGAGAGGGCGTTCGAGGTGAAGGTCAGGGCCGTCCATTCGTCCGCCGCGGCTGTGGCGTCCTCCGCGAGTCCGGCGAGCCAGGCGGCCAGATCGCGGGCCTCGACGGTGGTCAGGCAGGCCTCGGTGAGGGCCCAGCGCCGTCCGCCGTCATCGACGATCGCGTCCACCACCACACGATCGCCGTCCGCTTCGTGCGCCGTCGGTCGCAGCTCGACCGCGCGGGCACCGCCCTCGTCCCGCAGTTTCACGACGCGCTCGGCACCACCGTCAGAACACGCTCGATGTACTCGAAGAAGGCGTTCATGTAGCCGCGGAGGAACTCCTCCGTGCCCGGGTCAGTGACGGTGCCGTCCTCCTCGATGAGCCCGGGCCGCATCCAGATGTAGGCCTCCGGCGCGTTCATCTGCGGCGCCTGCAGGAAGCTCAGGATGCTGCGCAGATGCTGCTGCCCGACAGCCGTTCCGATCTGGCCGGGGGACGCGCCGACCACCGCCGTCGCCTTGCGCGCGATGACGTTCTCACCGTAGGGCCGGCTCGCCCAGTCGATCGCGTTCTTGAGTGCGCCGGGGATGGAGCGGTTGTACTCCGGCGTGATGAAGAGCAGCGCATCCTGCTCGGCGATCAGCCGCTTGAAGTCGCGCGCCTCCGGCGGGAAGTCGCCGTCGAGGTCCCGGTTATACAACGGAAGGCCGCCGATCGGGATCTCGGTGAAGATCAGGTCGGAGGGCGCCAATCTCAACAGCGCTTTCGACAGCGTCCGGTTGACGGAGTGCGCGGAGAGACTGCCCACGAAGTATCCGACCTTGTAGGGGGGCTGGAGCTCGTTGATTGTCGCCATGACCCCATGCTGCCCCGCCGCCGCAGCCGAGTGAAGCCCCTCCGCACCCCGTTCCCGTGAACCTGAGACCCTTGCGTCGCCGAGGGGTGAGTCCTGGTCGCTATTCCCGCGCAATAGCGACCACTACTCACCCCTCGGTCGAGGGCGGCGCGGGATTCGGCGCGGTCTTAGGCGACCTGGCGGCCGGAATAGGGCATCCTCCCGATGCTCCCGGGGTTCCTTAGCGAGAAGGCTGAGGTTATCGCCGGACGCGACCTGCGCGGCGAAGCAAGAGGGGAACGGATCATGCTGCTGGACGAATACGTGGACTTCCGGGTGCGGATGGGCGAGTCGGAGCGCCTGAGGGCGGAGCGCGAGCAGGCGCAGAGCGTGCGGGAGCACAAGCGGTGGCTGCGGTCGGTCCTGCGGGGGCGGGACGTGCCGTCGAAGGGAGCCGCAGCTCCCGCGCCTGTGGCAGCCAAGCAGGACGATGCAGGGGATGCGGGGGCGGCGCCGGCTGCGCCGCCTGCACCGCAGTCGGAGGCGACGGTCGAGCGGGAGCTGGCTCACGCCGGCCGCTGACGTCGCAAGCGGCCGGGATTCTGCCCCCGGCGAAGCGGCACGCGACGGGGGCCCGAATGTCGGTGGTGGGTGGCACGATGAGGCCATGCGAACAGCGGCGTCGAGCCTCAGACTGGTCGGGCGGGGGTCCGACCTGGCCGCTCTGCGCGACGAGCTGCGAGCGGCCGCCGCGGGGGAACCGAGGGCCGTCGTGATCGGGGGCGAGGCCGGCATCGGCAAGTCCCGGCTGCTCGAAGAGTTCCTGGCCGAGCAGGAGCCGACGGCGACAGTGCTCGTCGGCCGCTGCGTCGACCTGGGCGACGACGGGCCGCCGTTCGCACCGTTCGCGGGGGTGCTGAGGAGACTCATCCAGCTGGTCGGCCTGGAGCGCGTGCTCGAGGTGGCCGGGTCGAGCGCGGGCGTACTGCCGGCGCTGCTGCCCGAGCTGGCGGACGAGTCCTCAGTACCGCCGCGAACGGGTGCCGAACGCCTCTACGAGCTGGTGACCGACCTCCTCGAGAAGATCTCGACGGAGCGCCCTGTGGTGCTTGCGATCGAAGATCTGCAGTGGGCCGATCGGTCCACGCTCGAACTGCTGCGCTTCATCGTGCGGATGGCCGAGCGCGGGCGCCTTCTCGTGGTCCTCACCTACCGCAGCGACGAGGTGCCGCGCGGCCATGTCCTCCGGTCGTGGCTTCCCGAGCTCGAACGCACCCGGCGGGTGACCCGCTGGGAGCTGTCGCGGCTGGGCCGCGACCAGGTTGCCGAGCTGGTGGAGCAGTTGCTCGGCCGTGTTCCCGACGACGGCTCGTTGGAGCGCGTGACGGAGCTGAGCGAGGGCGTTCCGTTCTTCGTCGAGGAGCTGGTCGAGATCGACGGACTCCGCTCGGGCGACGACCTGCCCGAGACCTTGCGCGAGCTGGTGCTGACCCGGTTCGAGCGGCTCAGCGAGCCCGCTCAGCGACTGCTGCGTGTGCTCGCCGCCGGTGGCGTATGCGTGACGCACGATCTGCTCGCCGCGGTCTACGAGGGGACGCCCGAGCAACTGGACGCCGCCGCTCGCGAGGCGGTGGTCGCCAACCTGCTCGCCGCCGACTCCACGGAGTACTCCTTCCGCCACGCCCTCGTGCGTGAAGCGGTCCACGCCGACCTGCTGCCGGGAGAGCGGACGCGGTATCACGCGCGATACGCGGAAGCGCTGGAGGCGAGCCCGCAACGCTCCGCGGTCCAGCTGTCGTCGCACTGGCTCGCCGCCCACGACGTTCGCCGCGCGTTCCTGGCGTCGCTGGAGGCGATGGAGGAGGCCAAACGGTCGTATGCCTACGCGACCGCTGCGGCGATGGGCGACCGGGTGCTCGAACTCTGGGATCGCGTTCCCGATGCGGAGGCGCTCAGCGGTCGGGACCGGATCGCCGTCATCGCGCGAACGGCCTCCGCTCTGCGCAATGCGGGGAACAACGAGCGCGCACTGGCGCTGGTCGAGGTGGCGCTGGCCGAAACGGAGGGGCTCGCGCCCTCGCGGCACGCGCGGCTGCTGCGCGACAAGGGTCAGTACCTGGCCAACCTGAACCGGCCCGGTTCGGCCGAACTCCTGGAGGAGGCGCTTGCGCTGGTCCCCCCGGGAGCCGTCACCGCCGGCGATCCTCTCCGCCCGCATCTGCTCACCGAGCTGGCCGCGCAACGGATGCTGGCCGGAGCTTTCGACGAGGCGATCCCCACTGCGCGGGCGGCGATCGCGGAGGCCGAGACGGCGCCGCCGCCGCTGCGGTCGATCGCCCACAACATCCTGGCGGCGTCCCTCGTGCCCGCGGGCCACATCGACGAGGGCTTCGCAGAATTCGACATCGCCAGTGCGCTCGCGTCCGGCGATGCCGGCGCGACGCTGCGGTACGCGGTGAACGCATCGGATGCACTCAACTCGATCGGCCTGTACGAGGAGGCCGTGCGACTCGCCGAATCAGGGGTGGCCCGAGCGCGCGAGCGCGGGGTGGAGCGGACCTCGGGCATCTGGCTCGCGTCCAACACGGCGGAGCCGCTGATCGCACTCGGGCGGTACGACCGCGCGGAGGAGCTGTTGCGCGTCGCACTCGGATTCGACGACCGCGCCGGAGTCACCGCGCAGTTGCAGCGGGCCCGGCTCTGGGTGTGGCATGGCGAGCCGGAGCGGGCGGATGCGCTGCTGCGGCGGTTCCGCGCCCCACTCCGCGCGCTTGCCGAGCTGGAGCAGCAGACGCGGCTCTCGTTGGCGCGGGTCGCCGCCGAGACGGCCATCGCACTCGGCGACTACGATCGCGCCTGGGCGGAGGCACGCGGAATCGGTGCGCCGCCCTTCCGCTCGATGCCGGGCTACGACCTCCCCGTGCTCGCCAGCGCATCCCGGGCGCTCGCGGAGCTCGCGATGCGCGGTGATGCGGCGTCGGGCCTCGGGGGTCTCTCTGATCCCGCGGACTCCGGATTGGACGTCGTGGCCGAGGTGTCGCGGCTGGCTGCTGTGCTCGACACGCTCCGCGCCTGGCCGACGGCTCGCGTCTGGGTGCCACTCGTGGAGGCGGAACTCGTGACGGCCCTGGCCGCTGTGTCGGACACCACCGACCGAACGGAGCGCTACGCCGACGCGCTGACAGCCTGGGACGATGCGGCCTCGGCGGCGGTCGATCCCGTCGCGCCCGCACACCTGCGCCCCTACGCCCTGCTCCGTGCGGTGCGCGTGGCCCTGGTCGCCGGAGAGCGATCCCGGGCAGACGCCTTCGTGTGGGAAGCTCGGGTGTTGGCGGAGGAGCGCGGTATCGGCGTTCTGGTCCAAGCAGCCGACGCCCTCGGGGCCCATCCCGCGGTTCGCTCCGCGCCCGTTGCGACGGCGCAGGGTGCTCCCCTCACGGAGCGCGAGGAGCAGGTTCTCGCGTTGATCGAGCAGGGCCTCAGCAACAAGCAGATCGGCGAGCGCCTCTACATCAGCGCCAAGACCGCGAGCGTGCACGTGTCCAGCATCCTGCGCAAGGTCGGCGCGTCGAGCCGCACGGAGGCCGTCTACCGGGCGTCCCGTCCCACCCCGTAGCGCGCATCGGCCGAAAGCAACGACCAGAGGACTCCTGGCGCGCGGTCAGCTCTCGACAGCGACCGCGCAGCGGATGCAGAGCTCGGCGGTCGGCCGCGCTCGCAGCCGGTCGATGCCGATGGACCGGCCGCAGCGGATGCAGACCCCGTAGGTGCCCCGGTGGAGTCGTTCCAGCGCGGCGTCAACGGCCAGGATGTCGTGCGCGGCGTCCGAGCGCAGGGCTTGCAGCCGACTCCACTCGGACGACAGCGTCGGCCCTTCCGGGTCGTGCTCGTCGTCCGCAGTCGACTCCGACCGCGACGCCAGCAGCACGCCCAGCGACTCCGCCATCCGCTCGGACTCGACGATGTCGCCCCGGCGCCGTTCCCGCAGCAGGGCCGCGAGCTCCTCCAACTCTGCGGCGTCGAGGGCGTCGTCGCCCATCATCACCCCGAGCTCATCCGTGTTCGTTTCGTGCACGAGCGCACCCCTTCCGATCCCCCGACCGTGGCATCCCGATTCGGGTCAGCGTACGCCCGGCCCGCGGGAACCGCTTCAACGACGCGCGTAGGCTCAGCGAGTGCCCTCCTTCCGCGTGATCGTCTCCGTCGGCCGTCTGCACCCCGGAGTCGACCCCCGCTCCCTCGAGCCCGCCGCCGCGGATGTGGCGCGCGAACTCGCCGTCGTGGAGGCGAGCAGCGTGGACGTCGTCGCGGGGGAGGCCCGGCTGACCGTGCGCTTCACGGAAGACACGGAACTCTCGGCGGTCCGTGTGGCCGAGCACACGGTGGCGCACCTGTACACGCTCGCCGACCTCGGCGGCTGGCGTCTCACCGAGCGCGTCGGCGGCCGCTGGTTCCGCCGCGCCTGAGCGCGCAGCTCACGCAGCAGCGGGCAGCGACTCCTCGATCAGTCCGACGATGGCCGGGTCGTCCGGCTCGGTCTGCGGACGGAAGCGGTGTACGACGCAGTCGGGCGTCACCACGAACTTCTCGAAGTTCCACTTCACCTTGCCGGCCTTGCCCTGCGCATCCGGTGTCTTGGTCAGCTCCTGGTAGATCGGGTGCGCGTTGCGGCCGTTCAGGCGCACCTTCTCCATCATGGGGAACGTGACACCCCAGGTGGTGGAGCAGTACTCCTTGATCGCGTCGGTGGAGCTCAGCTCCTGCAGGAACTGGTTGCTCGGGAAGCCCACGACCGTGAACCCGCGGTCGCCGTAGGTCTCCTGCAATCGCTCGAGCTTCTCGTACTGCGGCGCGAGCCCGCAGCGAGAGGCGACGTTGACGACGAGGATGACCTGGCCCGCATACGCAGAGAGGGTGGTCGGCTCGCCGTCGATGGTGTGGAAGGGGATGTCCATCACGGTCATGATCGCAGCGTATTGCCCGACCCTCCGAACCGCCTAGGAGAATCCGCGGTCAGCATTCGATGACGTTGACAGCGAGGCCGCCCTCGCTCGTCTCCTTGTATTTGGTGGACATGTCCAGCCCGGTCTGCCGCATCGTCTCGATCACCGTGTCCAGCGAAACCAGGTGGCGCCCGTCGCCGTGCAGCGCGAGGCGGGCGGCGGAGACGGCGGTCGAGGAGGCGATCGCATTGCGCTCGATGCACGGGATCTGCACGAGACCGCCGACCGGGTCGCAGGTGAGTCCGAGGTGGTGCTCCATCGCGATTTCGGCGGCGTTCTCGACCTGTCGCGGGGTTCCGCCGAGCACGGCGCACAGGGCCCCGGCCGCCATCGCGCAGGCCGAGCCGACCTCCGCCTGGCAGCCGCCTTCGGCTCCCGAGATGGACGCATTGGCCTTGAACAGCGAGCCGATGGCCGTCGCGGTCAGGAGGTACTGGCGGATGCCCTCCAGGGATGCGCCGGGCACGAACCGCAGGTAGTAGTGAGCGACGGCGGGGACGATCCCGGCCGCGCCGTTGGTCGGCGCGGTCACCACGCGCCCGCCGGACGCGTTCTCCTCGTTCACCGCGAGTGCGAACGCGTGCAGCCACTCCAGCGCCGTCGCCCGACCCGGGTCGTCCTGCACAGCCTCCAGGTGCTCCCGCATCGCGGCAGCCCGGCGTCGGACTCCGAGGCCCCCGGGCAGGGTGCCGTCGCCGGCCAGTCCGCGCGCAACGCACTCGGCCATGGCCTCCCAGATGAGGTCGAGCCGCTCCCGCGTCGCGTCGGCGCCGTGCAGCGCGACTTCGTTGCGCTGGGCGACTTCGCAGATCGGGATGCCGTCCCGTTCGCAGATCGTCAGCAGCTCCTCTGCGCTGTCGTAGGGGAGGGGATGCGCGTTGCGCGCCGCCAGCGCGGCCTCCTCGCCGTCGCGTCGGATGAACCCGCCGCCGATCGAGTAGTAGGTCTCCTCGAGCAGCGGGAGCGGCGAGCGCGCGCCCGAGGCGTCCCGTCCCCACGCCCGCAGGGTGAGGGCGTTCGGGTGGCCGGGCAGCCGCGTCCGCGGCTCGAACGCGATGTCGTCCTGCGAGAGCGGGATGCGCCGCCGGCCGGCGAGCAGCAGGGTCGCGCCCGGCTGGAGGCCCGACCAGGAGCCGCGGACGTCTTCCGGCCGACACGTCTCGGGCCGCAGGCCGCGCAGTCCGGCGATGACCGCATCCGGTGTGCCATGACCGATGCCGGTGGAGCCGAGCGAGCCGTAGAGCGTGCAGGTGACCTGGTCGACACGGTCGAGCATGCCCTCGGCTTCGACGTGGGCGGCGAACGCGGCGGCGGCTCGGAGCGGTCCGACGGTGTGCGAACTCGAGGGACCGATGCCGATCGAGAACAGGTCGAAGGCCGAGACGGTGGTCGCTATCCCGCAGGAATAGCGACCACTACTCGCACCTCGGCCGGGTCAGGCCTTGCGCATGTACGCCCGGACCGTGAGCGGGGCGAACACGGCGACGATCACGGCCGCGCCTCCGAGGGCGATCCAGGCGTCGACACTCCACGTGCCGTTGTTCGCGAGGTCGCGCACGGCGGTGACCAGGTGCGACACCGGATTCACGTTCACGAACCACTGGAGCCACGAGGGCAGCGTGTCGACCGGCACGAAGGCGTTCGAGAAGAACGTCAGCGGGAACAGCACCAGGAACGAGATGCCCTGTACGGACCCGGCCGTCCGTGCGATCACGCCGAAGAAGGCGAAGATCCAGCTGATCGCCCACGAGCAGGCGATCACAAGGAGCCCGGCGAGGATCACGAATCCGAGACCCGCCGCAGGGTGATACCCCATGATGAACCCGACCACGAAGGTGATCGTGGTGGCGATCGTGTAGCGGAGGGTGTCCGCCAGCAGGGCCCCCGAGAGGGGCGCGATGCGGGCGATCGGCAGCGATTTGAAGCGGTCGAACACGCCCTTGTCCATGTCTTCCCGCAGCTGCACGCCGGTCACCACGGAGGTCGTGATCACGGTCTGCACGAGGATGCCCGGGATGAGCGTCGGCAGGTAGGACTGCACGTCGCCGGCGATGGCCCCGCCGAACAGGTAGGCGAACATGACGGTGAAGATGATCGGCTGGAGCGTCACATCGAACAGCTGCTCTGGCGTGCGCTTGATCTTCAGCAGGCCGCGGCGGGCCATGGTCAGCGTGTTGGCGATCGTCTGCGAGATGCTGACGTGGTTCTTCAGTCGCCGCTCCGAGGGCGGTGTGATGGTGGCGATGGCGCTCATGCGCTGACCTTCTCTTCTTCGTCGGTGGACGCGTCGTCCGTCTTCTCGTCTTCGACGCCGTGGCCGGTCAGGGTGAGGAACACCTCGTCGAGGGTCGGTTTCTGCACCGACATCTCCAGCAGGTGGATGCCGGCCTCGCGGAACGTCACGAACAGGTCGGTGACGGCGTCCGCGTCGCGCATGGGCGCGGTGATGCGGGAGCCTTCGGGCGACACCACCGCATCCACCCCCAGCACGGTCTGGATGGCGCGGCGCGCGTCCTCGATGTCAGCCGGGTCGGTGAGGCGCAGCTGCAGCGAGGACTCGCCAACCGATGCCTTCAGCTCGTCCGCCGTGCCCTCGGCGACGACGCGACCCCGGTCGATGACCGCAATGCGGTCGGCCAGCTGGTCCGCCTCGTCGAGGTACTGCGTGGTGAGCAGCACGGTCGAGCCGGTGGCGACGAGGCGGCGGATGGTGTCCCACATCTGGGAGCGCGTCCGCGGGTCGAGGCCGGTGGTGGGCTCGTCGAGGAAGATGAGCGGCGGTTGCGCGATCAGGCTGGCGGCCAGGTCGAGGCGTCGGCGCATGCCCCCGGAGAACTTCTTGAGCGGACGCTTGGCGGCATCCGTCAGCCCGAATTCCTCCAGCAGCTCGGCGGTCTTGCGCTTGGCCTCACGGCCGGAGAGCCCGAGGAGGCGCGAGAAGATCATGAGGTTCTCGTTGGCCGACAGGGTCTCATCGACGGAGGCGAACTGGGCGGTGACGCCGATCAGCTGGCGGACGACCTGCTGCTCCTTGCGGATGTCGTGGCCGAAGATGAAGGCGTCGCCCGCGTCCGGCTTGAGCAGGGTGGCGAGCATGGAGATCGTGGTGGTCTTGCCGGCGCCGTTGGGGCCGAGGACGCCGTAGACGGCACCGGCGCGAACCGTGAGGTCGACGCCGTCGACGGCACGGTTGCCGCCGAAGTCTTTGACGAGCCCGTGGGCTTCGACGGCCCATTCAGAGCTGCGAGTCATGATGGTCCTTTCCTGGTGGAAATGGGGATGCTCCGATGATGCGGGCGCGCGCTTACACCGCCCTTACGTGCCGCTTACACGGCGGAGGAGTGGCTGTGAGGGCGTGTGAGGGTGCTGGAGCGCGGTCAGTCGCCGTGGGTCAGGCTGCGCGACGTGCCGAGGCGAGCAGTCCCTCCCGGTCGACGCCGGCGAGGGTGAGCAGGCGCGGGACAGTGCCCAGCTCCAGGCCCAGGATGGCGGCGAGCAGGTCGAGCTCACCGGAGCGCTGCCGTCGGTTCGCGGCGGCGGTCCGGTGGGCGCGAACGAGCGCCTCCCGGGCGGAGGCGCCCCAGCGGGGTCGGGTGACGCGGGGGGCGGCGGCGAGGCGCTCGGCGGGAGGGGGGGTGACTCCGGCGACGCGGAGACTGGCGGCGCGTTCGCCGGCGAGCGCGGCCTCGAGGCCGTCCGGGTCGAGGCCGGCGTCGGCGAACGCGGTGCGGACGGACGGGCTGCCGTCGCGGGACAGGGCGAGCAGGAGGTGCTCGGCCTCGACGGTGGCCGAGCTGCGCTGCTGCGCCTCGGTCACGGAGCGGATGATGACGGGTCGCAGGGCGCGTGACAGCGGCTGGCCGGGCACGTTCTGCGTGGAGCCGTCGGGGGTCTCAGACATTGCGTCTCCTCAGTTCGACGCCGGCGGCGGCCACACGGCGCAGGTGCTTCTTGTGGACGGCTTGGCGGGTGATGCCGAGCGCGTCGGCGATCTGCGTCCAGGTCCAGCCTTCGCGCAGGGCGCGCTCGACCTCGGCGTCTTCGAGGCGGTCGGCGAGTTCGCGGAGCGCGACGACGGCGGCGAGACCGTCGGCGACGCCGCCGACGGGATCCGGGAACGGGGTGGTGGGGCTCATGCAAGCAACTATAGTTGCTTATTCGCGACTGTCAACTTAAGTTGCTAAATTGGGTCACGCCCGCAGATCGGTGAGCAGCGACAGCCCCTGGGAGACGGCGTCGACGGGGGAGAGGGATGCGGCCGCGGCGACAGCCGCGTCGAGAGCGTCACTGCCCCAGACGTCCGTGATCCGGGCAGCCAGGACGTCTCGGTGCAGGCTGGCCACATCCTGACGGGAGTTGGCGCGTGCGGCCAGGGCGAACAGGGCGAGGCCGGTCGCGACCCACCCAGCGGCCTGCGCATGGCGCTCGGCCGTTCGCACGTCGAGCATCCACGCGGCGTAGCCGGCGAAGCCCGAGCCCATCACCGGCTGGTCGAGGGTCGGCGGGTTGAGCCGCGCGGTGACCAGCATGCGCGTGCGGAGGGCGGCGGCCGCCGCGTCGGTCTCGTCCCTGTCCACGACGTCGGGCGATGCGCTGTGCGCCGTCAGCCGGGCGACGAGCGCGGCGGCACCCAGCATGATCATCCACGGACTCATGGCCACGGCGCGGGTGTCGCGCGCGTCGGTGATCGCGCCGAGGGCCTGGTCGTACAGACGGACGGCTTCCGCCCGATCACCCTCGGCGAGCGCGATCTCGGCCATGCCGGCGTACCCGATCGCGTAATAGTCCGCGTAGTCGAACCCGGTCCGGTCCACCTCGGCCGCCAGGTAGCGCTCCAGCAGGCGTCGGCCCTGCGCGGTGTCGCCGGTCGAGATCGCATTGATGGCGATCAGCCAGTCGAGCTGGCGCAGGTCGCCGTCCGCCTGCAGGAGCGCCATCTGCTCGTACGCCCGCTGCGCCCACTCCAGCGCCTCGGCGGGATGCGCCAGCTGACTGTGCGACTGTGCGATGCCCTGCGCGGCCGACGCCATCGACCAGGTGTCGCCGACGATCTGCGCGTTCTCCCAGGCTCGCGTCGCGGAGGCGAGCGCCTCATCCAACTCGCCCGCGTTCTCGCGGAGCTGGGCGAGCAGCAGGTTGCCCATCGCGGCGGTCTCGGGGTCGGCCGAGGCGGCGTACTCGGTCAGCAGGGCGGTGCCCGAGTCGACCCGGCCCGCGTGCAGCACGAGCGCGGCCATCGCATCGAGGCGCCGGTCGGCGAACGGGCGGGTCCGGCGCATGCGGCGGAGGCGCGAGATGGCGACCGCCGCCGTCCGCAGATCGACGAACAGGAAGGTGCCGCCGATGATCGTGTAGCAGGCGGCGACGGCCTCGCGGAGCTCGCCCGTCGGCTCCCACTTCGCGAATGCGGTCATGACCGCGGTGCCGAAGCCGAGTACCTCCGAGTGCGCGCTGCGGAGCGACCAGTAGTACGAGAGCGTGGCGAAGACCACGGCGACGGTTTCGCGTCGCGCGGCGTCCAGCGCCGAGCGCAGCACGGCCACCAGGTTGTCCTGCTCGGCGGTCACGCGCTGGAATGTGCCGACCTGATCGCGGCCGTGCATCAGGACGAGCGCGTCGCGGCAGAATGCGGTGGCCCACGCATCCATCCCGGATACGACGTCGTCGACCTCGCCGGCTGCCAGCAGTTCGCGGTCGCCGAACTCGCGCACGGTCTCGAGCATCCGGTAGCGCAGCAGGCCGGTGGCGGCGTCCTCCGTCACCGTCACCAGGGACTGCGCGACCAGCGCGTCGAGGTCGTCGAGAACCGCGGCGGACGACGGGCCGGCGACGGCCTCCGCCGCTTCGGTGCTGAAGCCGTCCGGGAACCGCGACAGCCGCCGCAGCAGCGCCTGCTCGGACGCGCCCAGGAGGTTCCAGCTCCATTCGATCACGGCCAGCAGCGTGCGATGTCGTTCGGGCGCGGTGCGTTCGCCGCCGGTCAGAAGAGTGAAACGGTTGCCGAGCCGGCGCTCGATCTCGTCCACCGAGAGGGAGCGGGTGCGCGCGGCGGCGAGCTCGATCGCCAGCGGGAGGCCGTCGAGTCGGTCGCAGAGCCGGGCGACGACGTCGAGGGGCAGCACGGCGCCGGGCCGGGCGGCGCGGGCGCGTTCCACGAAGAGGGCGACGGCAGGGCCGTACTCGCCGGCGTCCGCGGTTCCGGTGCCGCCGTCGGAACTCTTGAGCGAGTCCAGCGGGTAGACGTGCTCGGCGCCGATGGTGAGCGGGGCACGGCTGGTGGCCAGCACCCGTACGGTGGTCGTGGAGTCCAGGATGTCCTGCACGTAGGCGGCCGCCGCATCCACGATGTGTTCGCAGTTGTCGACGATCAGGAGCGTCTCGCGCTCCGACAGCAGGCCCAGGATGCGGGAGCGAAGGTCCAGCTGTGCACCCGGGTCGGCCGGCCGAGCGGCCCGCGCCTCACGGATGCCGAGCGTCGAGGCGAAGGCGAGCTCCACATCCTCACCGGAGCGGACGCTGGCGAGTTCCACCACGATGACCGCGGGCGTGTGGACGGCGCGATTGCCGACCTCCTGCGCCAGCCGCGTCTTGCCCAGGCCGCCGGCACCCAGGATGGTCGTCAGCCGGGACGTGGCGACGAGGTCTTCGACCGCCTCCAGGTCGTACTCGCGACCGACCAGGGCGTTCGGAGCCGACCGCAGGCCGATCCGTACCCGGCGCGGCGCGGACGGGCGCTCCTCCTCGTCGGCGGCGAGCAGCTCGGCGTTCAGGGCGACGAGTTCGGGGCCGGGACGCGTCCCCAGCCGGTCGAGCAGCGCCTCCTTCAGCTCCGCGAAGGTGAGCAGGGCCTCGCTGCGGCGGCCGGCCTCGGCCAGGGTGCGGAGCTGCTCCAGGCGCAGGGTCTCATCCAGTGGTCGCTGCTCGATCAGCGGAAGGAGGTCGGCGAGCGCTCCGGCATGGTCGCCGGCCGAACGACGGCCACGGGCGCGGATGAGCAGCAGATCGTCGCGCAGGGTCGCTGCCGTGCGCAGCAGCTCGTCGGCGAGCGGGGTGCTGCCGAGCTCGGCGCCCGGTTCGCCCCGCCACAGGGCGAGCGCTGCGGTGGCTTCGGTGGCGGCCGCTGCGGCGTCGCCTGCGCGGAGGGCGGCGCTGGCACGGTCGACGGCCTGGCGGGCCAGTCCGAGGTCGGTCTGCTCGGGGGAGACGGCGAGCGCATAGCCGCTCGGCGTCGACTCCACCAGTCCGTGCGCGCTGGTGGTGCGCACCCGGGACACCAGCGTCTGCAACGCGGCGCGTTCCTGCCGCGGCGGGGCGTCGTCCCACAGGTCCTCGACCAGGGACGGGACGGTCGCAGTGCCTCGGGCGAGGACGAGTGCGACGATCAGGCTCTTGCCGAGCGCGCCGGCGGGCTCGGTCAGCGCGCCGCTCCGGTCCTCCACAAGCACCGGGCCGAGCACGGCGACGCGGGGAGGCGGGGGCGCGGTCTGCACCCGCCCGATCTTAGCCAGTGCGCCCCTCCGGCGCGTGTGTAGGCTCGGCCGCATGGCGTTCGACTGGTCGCAGTTCTACGAGGAGCAGGGCGGCCGCGGCGTGCGGCCCACCTTCACGAGCGCGCTCGCCGCGTGGGCGGCATCCGGGGACGGCTCGCCGGGGGAGGCGATCGACCTCGGCTGCGGAGACGGCGTCGAGACCCGCCACTTGGCCGAGCACGGCTGGCGCGTTCTCGCGGTGGATGCGGACCCGGGCGTCGAAGGACGCGTCCGGAAGGGGCTGTCCCCGGAGGCGTCGCAGCGGGTGACGGTTCGTCGTGCGTCGTTCGAGAACCTGGGGGAGCTCCCGCAGGCGGACCTCGTCTACGCCGGCTTCGCGCTCCCGTTCTGCGACGAGAGCCACTTCCCGTACCTCTGGGCGGATCTACGCGAGGCGCTCCGGCCGGGCGGTCTGTTCGCCGGCCAGCTGTTCGGCCCCCACGACCAGTGGGTCGGGCGCGCCGGGATGAGCTTCCACGACCGCAGCCAGGTCGAGGGCATGCTGACCGGGATGGACGTGCTCCAGCTCACCGAGGAGGACCGCCGCGGGATGTCGTTCGAAGGTCCGAAGCACTGGCACGTCTTCCACATCGTCGCCCGCGCCGCGTAGCCGGGCGCGGGGGTCGGCTCAGCGGGCGGTCTTGCGCGCCGTGATCTGGCCGGTGTCGAACCCCATGAGGTGCAGTCCTCCGTGGAAGCGGGCGTGCTCGATCTTGATGCACCGGTCCATGACCACGGTCAGACCCCGCGACTCGCCGTACTCCGCGGCCTCCTGGTTCCAGATCCCCAGCTGAACCCACACGGTCGGCGCACCGACGGCGACGACCTCGTCGATGACCGCAGGGATGTCACTCGCCTTGCGGAACACATCCACGATGTCCGGCACCTCGGGCAGGGAGGCGAGGTCGGGGTAGGCCTTCTCGCCGAGGATGGTGTCGGCGTTCGGGTTGACGAAGTAGACGCGGAAGTCGCTGGACTGCTGCAGGTAGGTGCCGACGAAGTACGAGGAGCGCGCCGGGTTGGGCGAGGCGCCGACGATGGCGACCGACTTCGCCGCGCGCAGGATGCGCAGGCGCTCCTTCGCGTCAGGGCCGACCCAGGTCCGCTCCGACGCGAGCAGCTTCGCTAGCGGCGAGTCCGACGGCAGCGCGCAGCTCAGACCGTTGGCGAGCTGGACCTCCGTGGTGGAGCCGATTGCCGGTGCCGCGGTCGTCATGCTGCGTTCGCCTCCTCGACGGCGATGGTGAGCGCCTGATCCAGATCGTAGATGATGTCCTCCACGTCCTCGATGCCGACGCTGATGCGCACGACGCCGGGCAGCACGCCCGCGTCGAGCAGCTGCTGCTCGGTCAGCTGGGCGTGAGTGGTCGAGGCGGGATGGATCACCAGCGTCTTCGCGTCGCCGATGTTGGCCAGGTGGCTGGCGAGGTTGAGCGACTCGATGAGCTTCTGCCCGACCGCGCGGCCGCCCTTCACCTCGAAGCTGAACACGCTGCCCGGCCCCTGAGGCAGGTACTTCTGCGCGCGAGCGTGGTGCGGGTGCTCCGGCAGGCCGGCCCAGTACACGCGTTCGATGCGCGGGTCCGCGTCCAGCCATTCGGCCACGGCCCGCGCGTTGTCGATGTGCGCCTGGATCCGGTACGGCAGCGTCTCGACGCCCTGGGCGAGCAGGAAGGCCGAGTGCGGGGCGAGCACCGGCCCGATGTCGCGGAGCTGCTCGGCGCGCAACCGGGTCAGGAAGGCGTACTCGCCGAAGTTGCCCGACCACTGCAGGCCGCCGTACGACGGCACCGGCTCGGCGAACAGCGGGAACTTCGAGGAGTGCCAGTCGAAGCGTCCGCTCTCCACCACGACACCGCCGAGCGTCGTTCCGTGCCCGCCGAGGAACTTGGTGGCCGAGTGGATGACGATGTCGGCGCCCCACTCGATCGGCCGGTTGAGGTAGGGCGTCGCGATGGTGGAGTCGATGGCGAGCGGGATACCGGCCGCGTGCGCGACCTCGGCGAGCCCCTCGATGTCTGCGATCTCGCCGGACGGGTTGGCGATGGTCTCGGCGAAGAGGATCTTGGTCCGGTCGGTGATCGCCGCCGCATAGTCGGCCGGGTCGGAGCTGCGGACGAAGGTCGTCTCGACCCCGAAGCGCCGCAGGGTCACGTCGAGCTGCGTGATCGAGCCGCCGTACAGGTTCGCCGAGGCGACGATGTGGTCGCCGGCGCCGACGAGCGAGGCGAAGGTGATGTACTGCGCGCTCAGCCCCGAGGCGGTCGCGACCGCTCCGAGTCCGCCTTCGAGGCTCGCGATGCGCTCCTCGAACGCCGCCACGGTCGGATTCGCGAGCCGGGAGTAGATGTTGCCGTACTTCTGCAGGGCGAACCGTGCGGCGGCGTCAGCCGTGTCGTCGAACACGAAGGCGCTCGTCTGGTAGATCGGGATCGCGCGTGCGCCGGTCACCGGGTCGGGGATGTTGCCCGCGTGGATCGCACGCGTGCGGAAACCGTATTCACGATCAGCCATGCCGTCACGCTACCCGACCTCGGGGTGCTGGTCGGCGCCCGCGGTAACACGCCGCAACCCGGTCCCCGCCGCGGCGCGGCCCGGCCGATGGATCGGTCAGCGCTCAGGCCACCGTGCTGATCCAGACCGCTGCAAGCGCGAGTGCGGCGATCAGCGCCCACGACACCAGCGCCGTGACGAGCGCACGCCATCCCGTGCCGACCAGCGTGCGCAACCGCACCGCCGTGCCCAGCCCGAAGAGCGCCATCGCCAGCAGCACCGTCTGCAGAGTGTCCGCGCCGTCCGTCACTGCGGTCGGAAGCGGCACGAGAGTGCGCACCAGCACCGCGACGAGGAACCCGGCCACGAAGAGCGGCACGATCGGCGGGCGCTTCGCCGCCGGATCGCCCTCGACATGCCGCCGGCGCTCGACGACCGACGCCACCGCCACCATCGGCGCCAGCATGAGCACGCGGGTGAGTTTGACGACCACGGCGATGGACAGCGCCGCGGCGCCCGCCAGCTGCGCCGTGGCGACGACCTGCCCGACGTCGTGCACCCCGGCCCCGACCCAGTGGCCGAACTGGGGCGCATCCAAACCGAGGGGATGCCACAGCAGCGGCAGGACGAAGATCGCGAGCGTGCCGCACAGGGTGACCAGGGCGACGGGAGTGGCAGCCTCCTCGTCCTTCGGCTTCACGACCCCGCTCATCGCACCGATGGCGGAGGCGCCGCAGATGGAGAATCCCGTCGCGATCAGGAGCGGCTGGTGACCGGGCAGGCGCATCAGCCGGCCGATCCAGAAGGTCCCGACGAAGCTGAGCAGCACCACGGCGACCGTCGAGGCGATCGTCACCCAGCCGAGGCCCGCGATGTCACCCAGGCTGAGCTTCAGACCCAGCAGCACCACGCCGACGCGCATCAGGCGCTTGGCGCTCAGGGAGAGCCCCGGGGCGAGCCGTCCGGTGACCGCCGGCCGCGCGGCCGGAAGCTGGCCCACCACGATGCCGAGCACCACGGCTGCGGTCAGCAGCGGGACCGCCGGGACCAGCCAGTGGACCGCCCAGGCAGCCAGCGCCGCGAGTCCGCAGACGACCACTCCTGCGAGCCACGGCAGCGGGCGTCGGATGGCAGGGGCGGGAATGCTCACCGATCCATTCTGGCGAGCTTCCGGTCAGAGTGCGGACAGCAGCTTCGTGCCGTCGGGCACCCCGAGGCCGGTGCAGGCGTCCCAGCCGGCCGTCGCCGCGTAGGCGCCGTTGTCGCCGGTTGTGATGTCGCGGAAGCCGTCCGCGACCTGTCCGGCCCGCACCGAGTCGTAGAGCAGCGGCTGCGCCAGCCCGAGCGGCTTCCCCGTCGACTGGGCGAGCCGCGCCACGAGCGCCGCCCAGAGCGGGGCGACCGCGCTGGTGCCGCCGATCACCGTGTCCTGTCCGTCGACGCGGATGCGGTAGCCGGTCTGCGGGTCCGCCACCGCCGAGACGTCGGGCACACCGCGTCCGCCCCGGCCGTTGGCGGCTCCGCCCGCGTCGGTCCCGTCGGCTCCACTCGGCACGCCGACGCCCTTCTGCCACGCCGGGAGCGCAAACACGGCACTCACGCCTCCGCCCGTCGCGCCGCCTCCGGTGCCGTTGTTCCACACGGTCTCCGAATGAACGGCTCCCGTCGAGGTGTCCGCCTCCAACCGGGTGCCGCCGCAGGCGAGCGCGTGCGGAGAAGACGCGGGGAAGTCGACGTGCGGACGTCCGTCGCCGACGCGATCGCTGCTGCCGTCGTCGCCCGCCGCGGCCGTGGTGGTCACTCCGAGCGCCGCCGCATCTTGCAGTGCTTCGTCGAAGGCGGTCCGCGCCTGGGCGGTCCACTGATCCTCCGACTGGCCCCAGCTGATGCTGATCGCCGCGGGAGTCGGATCGGCGTGGGCTGCCGTGGTGACCGCATCGAGGAACCCGGCGTCCGTGTTCGGGGCGAAGTAGACGACGATCGCGGCGCCGGGCGCCAGGGCGCCGGCCACTTCGATGTCGAGCATGACTTCGCCGTCGGCGCCGTTCGGGTTGCCCTCCGGAGCGTTCGACCCGCCGTCGACGCCCACCGCCGTCACGGACGGTGTCGGGATGCCGAGGCCGGCGAAGTAGGTGTCGAGATCGGACTGCACGTACCCGCCGCCCAGTTCGATGATCGCGATGGTCTGGCCACTGCCGTCGGTTCCTTCGGGGAAGGCGTAGACCTCTCCGAGCTGCGGCGGTGTGTAGCTGGTGCTGATGGCCGCGGCCGGAACGTACCGGAACTGGGCGCGGGCCTGGGGCCGATCGTCGAGCCCGAGCACCGCTGTAACGACGCCCGCCAGCGCGGCCGGGATGCTGAGTCCGCCCGTGCGCTGCCGGTACGTCGGCGCGTCGTCTCCGGCGTCCTCCGGTGTCGACTGCGCGAGGTCTGTCCCGAACACTCGGGCGACCGTCTGTACGGGGCCGGACACGCGCACCCGTCGGCCGCCCGTATCCACCTCGTCGACCGTCAGACCGGCGCCCTCCAGCGTCCGGCGGACCAACTCCACGTCCGCAGGCGATGCTCCGTAGCGCTCGGCCAGTTCGTCACGGCTCAGAGGCTGCGCGAAGGCGCTCTCCGGCAGTTCGGCGCGTCGGCGCAGCACCAGCGTCGCCTCGACGCGGGAGTCGGGCGCGAGGCCACCGTGCGCCAGGAAACCCGGGCGGTCGGGGCGCTCGCTCCCGGGAAGGGGGACCAGATCCAGGGGCTGTTCGGCGTCGCTCATACCCCTCGGTCTACCACCCACGTCCGACACCGCACAGTGTCAGGCGGTTGGTCGATTCACACCCAGCTGGGCAGCCACATGTGGATCTGCCAGAACCAGAACGGCACCTGCTGTCCCGTCCAGATCGGCCAGAAGAACGCGCTCACCACCGCGCAGGCGGCCAGGAACACGCCGGTCCACAGGATGCCCCGCTTCCGTCGCGGTTCCGGGTCCGATCGGCGGCCCAGTACCATCCCGATCGCCGCTGCCAGCGCAAGGATGAGGTACGGCTCGAACGCGATCGCGTAGAAGGTGAAGATGGTGCGACCCATGTACAGCCACCAGGGCAGGTATCCCGCCGCGAGCCCGGTCAGGATGAGGCCGATCCGCCAGTCCCGGGTGCGGACCAGCCAGTAGGCCAGGAACAGGATCGCAGCGGTGCCCGCCCACCAGATCAGCGGGTTTCCGAGCGAAGTGATCGCCGCCGAGCACGAGGCGGACGCGCACCCGCTCTGGCCCTGCGTCGTGCCCACGTAGTACATGCTCGTCGGCCGCAGCATCAGCGTCCACGTCAGCGGGTTCGACTGGTAGGGATGCGGCGTGTGCAGGTTGATGCTGTAGTTGTACATCTCGGTCTGGTAGTGCCAGAGGTTCTGGATCCACGCCGGAACCCAGGCCAGCGCGCCGGTCCACTGCCCGTGCGCGGCAGCAGCCCAGTTGCGGTAGTAGCCGTCCCTCGAGAAGATCCAGCCCGCCCAGGTGGCGACATAGGCGACGAACGCCAGCGGCACCATGAGCACGAAGGTGGCGGGTGCTTGCTTGAGCAGTGCTCCGCTGATGTGGAACGGGAGCTTCTCTCGGCGGCGGGCCACTGCATCCACCACCACCGTGTAGACCGCGAAGAAGGCGAGGAAGTAGAACCCCGTCCACTTCACGCCGGCGCACAGCCCGCACAGGATGCCGGCGGCGATCAGCCACGGACGCCACCACAGCACCGGCCCCCAGGCCGGATCGCGCCCGGCGGAGCGCTCCGCGGCCACCCGGGCCGCCAGCCGGTCGGCCGACCACTTCCGGTCGCGGAGGACGCAGCAGAACGCCAGCAGCGCGAAGAACATCACGAAGTTGTCGAGCAGGGCGACGCGGCTCATCACGATGGCGTGGCCGTCGATCGCGAACAGGAAGCCCGCGATCGTCGCCAGCATCGTGGAGCGGAACAGCATCCGTGCGATCAGGAAGACGAGCAACACGGCGATCGTGCCCGCGATCGCGGTCGACACCCGCCAGCCGAACGAGTTTCCGGCGCCGGTGGCGGCCATCCCCAGCCCGATCAGCCACTTGCCGAGCGGTGGATGGGCGACGAACGACGGATCGGACGAGAAGATCTGGGTCTCTCCTGCGGCGAAGCGGGCGTCCGCCTTGTCGGGCCAGCTGCCCTCGTAGCCGAGGTTCCAGGTCGACCAGGCGTCTTTCACGTAGAAGGTCTCGTCGAACACCAGCGCGTGGGGCTGGCCCAGGTTCCACAACCGCAGGATCGCCGCGAGCAGGGTCACGCCGATCGGCGCTCCCCAGTACCAGAGCCGCATCCTCGTGGGGGTGCGCAGGACGCGCGCCCACCAGTCGTCGAGGCGGCTGCCGACGCGAACCGGGGCGACGTGCGCGGCCGGGGCGGCGGTCAGGGGTGCTGAAGTCACCAGGCCATGCTAGGGGCGGAGCCTTCGTATCGCCTTTCGGCTGACAGACTAGAAGCCATGATCATCCTCGCCGCCACGCCGATCGGCAACCTGGGGGACGCCTCCCGTCGACTGGTGGAGGTGCTCGGCACGGCCACGGTCGTCGCCGCGGAGGACACGCGCGTCGCCCAGCGGCTGCTCGCCGGACTGGGCGTCACGAATCGGCCCCGGCTGATCGCCCTGCACGATCACAACGAGCGGGAGCGCGCGGGGGAGCTCGTCGAACTGGCGCGCGACCAGGATGTGGTGCTGCTCTCCGACGCGGGCATGCCGACGGTCAGCGATCCCGGCTTCCACCTGGTCGAAGCCGCCGCCGCGGCGGGCGTCACGGTGACGGCGCTGCCCGGGCCCTCGGCGGTGCTGACCGCGCTCGCCGTGTCCGGCCTGCCGACCGACCGCTTCACGTTCGAAGGCTTCCTGCCGCGTAAGCAGGGCGAACGGTTGTCGACCCTGCGGGTTGTGGCCGCGGAGCCGCGCACCATGGTGTTCTTCGAGTCGCCGAATCGTCTGGCCGCCTCCCTCGGCGACATCGCGACGGCGCTGGGCGCAGACCGCCGCGTGGTCGTCTGCCGGGAGCTGACCAAGCTGTACGAGGAGGTCCGGCGCGGAACTGCGGCCGAGCTCGCCGCCTGGGCCGCCGACGGCGTTCGCGGCGAGATCGTCATCGTGGTCGCGGGAGCGCCCGCGCGGGAGGCCGACCCCGAGGCGGCGGTGGAGCAGGTGGTGGCGCTGGTCGCGGCCGGGACCCGCCTCAAGGAGGCGGCGGCGGAGGTCGCGGAGGCCACCGGACTGAGCAAGCGCGACTTGTACCAGGCGGCACTCGCCCGGCGTTCTCCACAGGCGGAGTAACACGCGGGATCGCGCGCGCCCGCGCCCGTAGGATGGTCACCATGTCCGATGGCTCTTCCTTCTACATCACCACGCCGATCTTCTACGTGAATGATGTCCCGCACATCGGGCATGCGTACACGGAGGTCGCGGCCGACGTCCTCGCCCGCTGGCACCGTCAGGCCGGCGATGACACCTGGCTGCTGACGGGCACTGACGAGCACGGCCAGAAGATCCTGCGCACCGCCACCGCCAACGGCACGACGCCGAAGCAGTGGGCGGACAAGCTCGTGACCGAGGAATGGCTGCCGCTGCTCGAGACCATCGACATCTCCAACGACGACTTCATCCGCACCACGGACGAGCGGCACGAGGTCAACGTCCAGAAGTTCCTGCAGAAGCTGTACGACGACGGCTACATCTACGCGGGCGAGTACGAGGCGCTGTACTGCGTGGGCTGCGAGGAGTTCAAGCCGCAGAGCGAGATCGTCGACGGCACGGGGGAGTACGAGGGCCAGAAGGTCTGCGCCATCCACTCGAAGCCGCTGGAGCTGCTGCAGGAGAAGAACTACTTCTTCCGCATGAGCCAGTTCGCCGACCGGCTGCTCGCCCTGTACGAAGAGCGGCCCGACTTCGTGCAGCCCGAGTCGGCGCGCAACGAGGTCGTCAGCTTCGTGCGCCAGGGACTCTCCGACCTGTCGATCTCGCGGTCGAGCTTCGACTGGGGCATCAAGGTGCCGTGGGATGAGTCCCACGTCGTCTACGTCTGGTTCGACGCGCTCCTCAACTACATCACCGCGGTCGGCTACGGCCAGGACGACGAGGAGTTCGCCCGCCGCTGGCCGGCGAACCACCTGGTCGGCAAAGACATCCTCCGTTTCCACGCGGTCATCTGGCCGGCCATGCTCATGGCCGCCGGTCTCGAGGTGCCGCGGCGCGTCTTCGGTCACGGCTGGCTGCTCGTGGGCGGCGAGAAGATGTCCAAATCGAAGCTGACGGGCATCGCGCCGACCCAGATCACCGACACCTTCGGTTCGGACGCGTTCCGCTACTACTTCATGCGTGCGATCAACTTCGGGCAGGACGGCTCGTTCAGCTGGGAGGACCTCGCTGCGCGCTACCAAGCGGAGCTCGCCAACGGCTTCGGCAACCTCGCATCCCGGGTCGTCGCCATGGTGACGCGCTACTACGAGGGGATCGTGCCGCCGGCCGGCGAGTACGAGGAGGCCGACCTGCGCATCCAGGAGGTCGTCCGGACGGCAGCGGCCGACGCCGATGCGGCCATCTCGCGGCTGGCGATCCACGACGCCCTCACCGCGATCTGGCGCATCGTCGACGAGTTGAACGGGTACATCACCGAGCAGGAGCCCTGGACGCTGGCGAAAGACGAGGCCCGTCGCGAGCGCCTCGGGACGATCCTGTACACCGCAGCCGAGGGCCTCCGCGCGCTGGCGGTGCTGCTCTCGCCGGTCATCCCGGCCGCGACGACCACGCTGTGGGAGGCGCTCGGCGTCGAGGGGGAGCTCGGTGCGCTCGACGCGCAACCGCTCCGCACGGCCGGCGCGTGGGGTCAGCTTCCGGCGGGCACCGAGGTCAACGGCCTGCAGGCGCTGTTCCCGCGGATCGATGCGGAGGCGGTCGCCGCGGTATGACGGACCCGTCGTTCGTCCGGCAGCGGCATGTCACCGACGGCCGCGACCTGGCCTACCCACCGCTCCCCGAGGCGCTCGTCGTCCCCGTCTACGACAACCACACGCATCTGGAGATGGCCGACGGCGTCGAGCCGCTGGACTACCGGGAGCAGTTGGACCGGGCGTCCAGCGTCGGTGTCCGCGGAGTAGTCCAGGTCGGCAACGACGTAGAGACGTCCCGCTGGTCGGCGGAGACGGCGGCGATCGAGCCGCGCATGCTCGCGGCGGTGGCTCTGCATCCCAACGATGCCCCGGATTACGCCGAGCGCGGCGAGTTGGATGACGCCCTCGCGGTGATCTCCGAGCTTGCCGGCCGACCCCGCGTCCGGGCCGTCGGAGAGACCGGCCTCGACTTCTTCCGCACCGAGGAGGGGCCACGACGCGAGGCGCAGGTCCGGTCGTTCGAAGCGCACATCGAGATCGCCAAGCAGAACGGCATCGCGCTGCAGATCCACGACCGTGACGCCCACGCCGACGTCGTCGCGACTCTCAAGCGGGTGGGCGCCCCGGAACGGACGGTGTTCCACTGCTTCTCCGGCGACGTCGAGCTGGCCCAGGTCTGCGCCGACAACGGCTGGTACATGTCGTTCGCGGGCACCGTCACCTTCAAGAACGCGCCGAAGCTGCGCGAAGCGCTGGCCGCGGCTCCCCGCAACCTGATCATGGTCGAGACGGACGCCCCGTTCCTGACGCCCGTGCCGTTCCGCGGCCGGCCGAACGCGCCGTACCTCATCCCGCACACCCTCCGGGCGATGGCCGACGTGATCGGTACCGATGCGTCAACGCTCGCCGCGCAGATCAACTCGAATACCGAGCTGGTCTACGGCCGGTGGGACAGCGAGCCGGTCGGGCCGCCTCCGACCCGCCCGATCGGGATCATCGCGTGAGCGAGCTGCGCCTGCTCGGGCCCGCCGAGATCCGCGACCTCGCGGAGCTGCTCGACGTCACGCCGACCAAGAAGCTCGGACAGAACTTCGTCATCGACGCGAACACCGTCCGACGCATCGTCCGCATCGCCGAGGTGCAGCCCGGTGAGAGCGTGGTCGAGATCGGCCCGGGTCTCGGTTCCCTGACGCTCGGCCTGCTCGAGGCCGGAGCGGATGTCGTCGCCGTCGAGATCGACGGCCGCCTGGCCGGACAACTGCCGACGACCGTCGCCCAGATGGCGCCGGACGCCGCCACGAGGCTCACGGTCGTGCACCGCGACGCGCTCGCCGTGACCGAGCTCCCGGCCGATCCGGTGCGACTGGTCGCCAACCTCCCCTACAACATCTCGGTTCCCGTGCTCCTGCACTTCCTGGAACGCTTCCCCAGCCTCCGCTCGGGCGTGGTCATGGTTCAGGCCGAGGTCGGCCACCGGATCGCGGCCGGACCCGGCTCAAAGGTCTACGGAGCACCCAGCGTGAAGGCCGCCTGGTACGGCACCTGGCGGACGGCCGGATCGGTCAGCCGGCAGGTCTTCTGGCCCGTGCCGAACGTGGACTCGGTCCTCGTGGGGTTCGACCGCCACGACGCCCGACCCGGCGACGAGACACTCCGGCTGCGGACATTCGCCCTCGTCGATGCGGCCTTCCAGCAGCGTCGCAAGACCCTCCGGCAGGCCCTCGCGCCGGTCTTCGGCGACCCGACGTCGGCGGCGACCGCCCTCGAGGCGGCCGGCCTCGCGCCGAGCCTCCGTGGTGAGCAGCTGGCGCTCGCGGACTTCGTCCGGCTCGCGTCCGTTTCCGGCGCGTAACGCGTCCAGCAGACGCACAGCGGCGAGGCCGCCAGGTGTGTAGGTTGGAGGCATGGTGGACGGGTGGGACGTTGACAGCGTGCACGTTCGTGCTCCCGGCAAGATCAATGTCTTCATGCGCGTCGGCGCCGTCATGGAAGACGGCTACCACGACGTCGCCACCGCCTACCAGGCGTTGTCGCTCTATGAGGATGTCCGCGCCTATCCGGCGGACGACTACTCGCTGACCTTCGGCGGCAGCATCGACACCACCAACCTCCCGCTCGATGACGCCAACCTGGCGATCAAGGCGGCGCGACTACTCGCGAAGCGCACCGGCTACTCGGGCGGTGTCCGCCTGGAGATCGACAAGCACGTGCCCGTCGCGGGCGGGATGGGCGGAGGCTCGGCCGACGCTGCCGCCACCCTCGTCGCCTGCGACGCCCTGTGGGGGACCGACATCGGTCGAGAAGAACTGCTCGCCTTGGCCGCCCGGCTCGGCGCCGATGTGCCGTTCGCGCTGGTCGGTGGCACCGCCATCGGCACGGGACGCGGCGATCGCCTGAGCCCAGCGCTCGCGACCGGACAGTTCCACTGGGTGCTGGCGCTGCCCGAGGGTGAGCTGAGCACGCCACGCGTCTACAGCGAGCTCGACCGCCACCGCGAGCGGCACGTCCGCGACATCGCGCCGGCGCAGCTGACGCCCAGCGTCGACTCCGCGGTGCTGCAGGCCCTGCGCGCAGGCGACGCGGCCATGCTCGCCGAGGCGCTCACCAACGACTTGCAGGCCCCGGCCATCCACCTCGTGCCGGAGATCGCCGACGTCATCGAGCTGGGTGAGATGAACGGCGCCCTTGCCGGGATCGTGTCCGGATCGGGGCCGACGGTCGCGTTCCTGACGTCCGACCTCGACTCGGCCCTCGACCTCCAGATCGCTCTGAGCGCATCCCGGGTCCGCGCGGTCCGCGCGACCGGCCCTGTCCACGGTGCGCGCATCATCGGCGACTGACAGGACCGTTTGTGAAACGAAGGAGATCGGTCGTCGAATCTCCGACGTGAAGCAGTTCCGCGGGAGATTCGACCGGAAATCGTTCGAATCTCCTGCGCTCGCGGCAGACGGGGCCGCAGACGCAGACGGGGCGCACAGGGGGGCGAGACCAGAGGATGCCCGGCAGACAGCACGCGTCGGGTTGAGACGATTCGTCGAATTCGGGAAGCGTTTCCGCGCACTGGGCCGGGCATCCCAGGTGCTTTCACACTACCGACGACGCGCCCCGTCCCTCTCACTCAGGGGCCGAAACCGTCAAGACTTGACGGGTCGCCTCCGCGACAGCGTCCGCAGGTCGCGCCGCGAGCGCAGCCCGAGCTTCGACAGGATGTTGCGCACGTGGAAGTTGACCGTCGTCACCGACACGTAGAGCCGCTCCGCGATCTCCTTGTTCGTCATCCCGGCAGCCAGGGCGTGCGCCACCTGACGCTCACGGGTGGTGAGCGTCGCCAGCGGGTCGGTCGTGGACGGCACCACGGTTGCCTCGTCGAGCAGCCGGACGCAGCGCGCCAGGTAGCCGGAGGCACCGAGCCGCCGGAAGGTGGCCGCCGCCTTCTCCAGGTGCTCGCGACCGCGGGCCGCCTGTCCGGCGGCAAGGGCGAGCCGCCCGGCGTCGAATGCGGCCACCGCCTGCGGGAAGGGGAACCTCTCGGCTGCCGGCTCCTCGATCGCCGCCTGGTAGGCGTCGAGGGCTTCGGCAGCGCTCCCCTCCGCCTCGAGAACACGGCCTTCGAGCCAGCGCAGCGAGCCGTAGTAGGGTCGCCACAACCCGGGCGCTGCGCAACGCTCGTACGCCACCCGCGCCTCCTCGCCGCGCCCCAGCGCCGCGAGCGCATCCACCCGGTACGTCAGCCAGCCGAGGGTGGAGCCGCGGGAGGCGGCCGCCTCGGCCTGCGCCGTCGCCGCCAACTGCTCCTCCGGTCGGCCGAGCGCCCGCGCAAGCTCCGCGCGTGCCAGGTAGGGCAGGTCGCCGTCGTACGAGCCGGTGATCCGCGGGTCCGCCTGGGCAGCGGCGCGCAGGCGCTCGTCCACCGCCTCCGCCTCTCCGCGCGCTGCGCGGACCAGAGCGGAGGCCCACAGGGCGATCGGCCAGCACGAAAGGTCGGTCTCGTCGAGCGCCAGCGCGACGGCGGTGTCGGCGAGCGTCACCGACTCCTCCCAGTCGCCCGTGAGGTAGAGGATGTGCGCGTACATCGTCCGCGCGAAGCCGGCCGTCCAGCTTGTGGGGAAGAGCCGCGCCAGGTCGTTGGCGCGTGCCAGGTCTGCGCGTGCGCGCTCGATGTCGCCGCTCAGGATGAACACCCGCGAACGGCTGACGAGCGCGTCCACCGCTGCCGGCGACTCGTGGCCGACGACCAGCTCGTCGAGTTCCGCGGTGAGCGGCCCGAACAGGTCCGGCCGGCGCGAATGCGCGGCGGAGTTGATGGCCCAGCCGAGTAGGCGCGTCAGGTCGTCCTCGGGGGCTGCCAGCCAGCGCAGCGCCGGATCGCCGACCTCCGCCGGGTCGGGGCTCTCGGCGATGTGCCGCCGCGCGGCATCCAGGTGGTCCAGGACCCCGGGAAAGTCGCCGGTCGCCATCAGCACCTTGGCCAGCGCCTCGGCGGCGTGCGACCGGATCGCACGCTCGTCGGGCGTGGTCGCGGGCCGCTCTTCGAAGGCGAGCGCCAGTGCCATGGCGCCCGGCAGGTCGCGGGAGAGCGTCCGAAGTTCCAGGAGGACGGCGTCCCGGACGGGGGACGGCGGCAGCGCCTCGAACGCGGGCCGGAGCTCGAGGATGCGCTCGTGCATCCGGAACCTCATGGCGATGAGGCCGAGTTCCAGCAGCGCGCGTTCGGCTTCGGGACCTGCGGCCAGGTCGACCGCCGACCGCGCGTAACTGAGCGCCTGCTCCGCCTGGCCCAGGTCGGAGACCGTCAGCGCGGCCGCCAGCAGCTCGGCGACGAGGGTCGGATCGGCCTGGTGCGCGGCCTCCACACGGTGCCGCAGCGCCCGGTGTCCGGACAGCACCTCTGCGGCGACGCGGTGGATGGCGGATCGGCGGTCGAGCGGCACTTCCGCCGCGAGGGCATCCGCCAGGATGGCGTGCGCCGGTTCGACGTGCACCACTCCGTCGCGGGTCTCGGCCAGTACCAGACCGCGCGCGACCGCGGCGTGCACGTGGACATCGGCGCCGAGGCGGGTGGCGATGGTGCCGACGACGGGCAGCGGCAGCGGATCGCGGAGCACGGCCACCAGTTCCGCCGCGGCGCGGACCGACGGGTCCGCACCTTCCAGGGAGGCGGAGATCGCCGTCGCGAGGGGTGTGATCGCCGTGGCGGGGAGGTCCCAGCCGGCCGGATGCAATGCCTGCGCGAACGTCTCCCGGAGCTGACCGAGAAGGACGCTGAGCAGCAGCGGCGAACCCTGCGTCGCCTCGGTGAGACGCGTCGCCGTCCGACGGGAGACCGCGTGGCCCAGGATGTGGCGGGCCAGCTCCTGCGTGTCGCCGACTGTCAGTGGCGTGAGGTCGATCCGGGCGTGGTTGGCCGTGGTGGACGCGATGTCGTCGAACAGGGCGACCACGTTGTTCTGCTGCGGTCGCGTCGCCGCAGTGAACAGGAAGCCCTGGTCGGCGAGGCGCCGGACCACGAAGCGCAGTGCCCGGGCGGACGGTTCGTCGACCCACTGGGCGTCGTCGACGATCAGACACACCGGGCCGTCGATTCCGTCGATGGCGTCGAGCAGGAGCCGGCCGACGGTGAGCGGGTCGTCTCCCGGGGCCGGCGGACGGATGGCGCTGGATGGGGCGGCGCGGCGGACCCGCAGCCCGTTCATCCCACGCACCAGAGTCTCGACAGTGGCGTAGGCGAGGTCCGACTCGAAGGAGTCGGCGTGAACGCGGAGGACTGTCCATCCCTCCAGCCGTTCGGCGACGTCGGCGAGCAGCGCGGTCTTGCCGAGCCCCGCTTCGCCCGTCACCAGGACGGCGCCGCCGTGCTCCCGCGCCCGATGCGCGACCAGGAGCATCGTCTCCCGGGCGCGGTCCCGTCCGAACAGGGGCCGTTCGTCCACAGCCCGCTTCTCGTCGCCCACGTGCCGCTCCTGTCCCCATCGGCCGCGCAGGTTCGGGTGCGCCACCGATCCTCAGGATCATCGCACAGCGGCCGCGCGCTTTCGTTCCCCAGTCCGGGGGGACGCGTCGTGCGGTCGGTCGAGGCGGTCAGCCTTCGAGCTGCTCCGAGAGTTCCAGCCAGCGCGTCTCCAGGTCGGCGATCTCTCCCTCGAGCGTCCTGAGCTCGTCGGTGAGCCGGCCGAGGCCGACGTAGTCGCTCTGGTCGTGGCGGGCCAGCTCTTCGTGCTTCGCCGCGACCTGGTCGGTCACCTTGGCGAGCCGGCGGTCCAGGGCGGTCAGCTCTTTCTCGGCGGTGCGGAGTGCAGCGCCGGAGAGAGCGGGAGTGGAGGTGGCGGTCGCCGTCGCGGTCGCGCCTCCCGCTGCCGGCTCAGCGCTCTGCGCCCGCCGGAGCCGCAGGTACTCGTCCACCCCGCCCGGAAGGTGGCGAAGCCGCCCATCCAGCACCGCGTACTGCTGGTCCGTGACACGTTCCAGCAGGTACCGGTCGTGCGACACGACGAGCAGCGTCCCCGGCCAGGAGTCGAGCAGATCCTCCATCGCGGCGAGCATGTCCGTGTCCAGGTCGTTGGTGGGCTCGTCGAGGATGAGCACGTTGGGTTCGTCCAGCAGGATGAGCAGCAACTGGAGCCGACGCTTCTGGCCGCCCGACAGATCCTTCACCGGGGTGGACAGCTGCGCGTTCGTGAAGCCCAGCCGCTCCAGCATCTGGCCGGGGCTGACCTCCTTGCCACCCGCGAGATACGTCGTCTTCTTGCTCGCGACGACCGCGCTGACGCGGTCCTCCAGCACGTCCTCCAGCTCGTCGAGCTGCTGCGTGAGGGTCGCGATTTTGACAGTCTTGCCCCGCTTCACACGGCCGGAGTCCGGCGTGACGGTGCCCGCGACCAGTCCTAGGAGGGTGGACTTCCCGGCGCCGTTGACGCCCAGGATGCCGGTGCGCTCGCCGGGGGCGATGCGCCACTCCACCTCGCGCAGCACGGTTTTCGGGGGGTAGGAGACCGACACATCGAGCAGGTCGACGACATCCTTGCCGAGCCGCGCGGTCGCCAGGCTGGTCAGGGCGACCGTGTCACGCAGGGGCGGCTCGTCGGCGATCAGCTCGGCGGCCGCGTCCATCCGGAACTTCGGCTTCGAGGTTCTGGCCGGAGCGCCGCGGCGCAGCCACGCCAGCTCCTTGCGCATCAGGTTCTGCCGCTTGGTCTCGGCTACCGCGTTCATCCGGTCGCGTTCCACCCGCTGCAGCACATACGCGGCGTACCCGCCCTCGAAGGGCTCGACGATGCCGTCGTGCACCTCCCAGGTCGCGGTCGACACCTCGTCGAGGAACCACCGGTCGTGCGTCACCACCACGAGCGCTCCCGAGGTCGCCGACCACCGCCCCTTGAGGTGCTGGGCCAGCCACGCGACACCCTCCAGATCGAGGTGGTTGGTGGGCTCGTCAAGGAAGAGGATGTCGTGGTCGTGCACCAAGAGCGCGGCGAGGGCGACCCGTCGGCGCTGGCCGCCGGAGAGCTCGCCGATGGTGGCGTCCCAGCGGATGTCCGCGACCAGACCGGCCAGCACGTCCCGGATGCGCGGATCACTCGCCCACAGGTGCTCGTCGCGGTCGCCGACGATGGCATGACCGACCGTCAGCTGATCGGGCAGGATGTCGCGCTGGTCCAGCATCCCGACCGTCACGCCGCGCCGCCGGGTGACCCGCCCGGAGTCCGGCTCCAGCGTCCCCCCGAGCAGCTGCAGCAGAGTCGACTTGCCGTCGCCGTTGCGGCCGACCACGCCGATCCGATCGCCCTCCGAGAGCCCGAGGGTGACGGAATCGAAGACGGTGCGCGTGGGGTACTCGAGGTGCAGCGCTTCCGCGCCGAGAAGGTGGGCCATGAGGGTCTCCAGCCTACCGGGACGGGCGGCAGTAGACTCCCGCCATGGTCACTCACGCCGTCGTGAACCAGCCTCCGCCGCGCGTCGACGTCGACGAGTTCGCCGCGAACCTGCCGCTCCGCGAGGGCGTCGAGCGATACGAAGCCGGGTGGGCGACGGCGTCGCTCGGACAGGTCGGCCGGTTCGTCGGCTCCGCCGCGTTTCAGCGGGACGCGGAGCTCGCCAACGGGCACGAGCCGCAGCTGCGCGCGTTCGACCGCTGGGGAAACCGCATCGACGAGGTCGAGTACGACGACGGCTACCACCGCATCATCGCGGCCGCGGTCGCCGCCGGTGCCCACACCTCGGCGTGGGCGGACCCGCGTCCCGGCGCCAACGTCGCCCGGGCCGCCACGTTCATGCTGTTCGCGCAGGTGGAGCCGGGGCACGCCTGCCCGGTGTCGATGACCCACGCCGCTGTGCCGGCCCTCGCTGCCTCCGCATCCCTCTCCGACGAGTGGATGCCGCGCCTCCTCAGCTGCGACTACGACCCTCGACTCGCTGCGGACAAGACATCGGCGCTGTTCGGGATGGCGATGACCGAGAAGCAGGGCGGGTCGGATGTGCGGGCCAACACGACGCGCGCGCTCGCCGACGGGGACGGGCGTTGGCTGATCACGGGCCACAAATGGTTCTGCTCGGCGCCGATGTCGGATGCGTTCCTCGTCCTGGCGCAGACCGCGGCCGGGCTGTCCTGCTTTCTGGTGCCGCGGGTGCTGGACGACGGCGAACGGAACGTGTTCCTCATCCAGCGGCTGAAGGACAAACTCGGCAACCGCTCCAACGCCTCCAGCGAAGTGGAGTTCGACGGCACAGTCGGCTACCTGCTGGGGGAGGAGGGACGCGGCGTGCGCACCATCCTGGAGATGGTCAACCGCACGCGGCTCGACTGCGTGCACGGCAGTGCGGCCGGGATGCGCCAGGCCGTCGCGGAGGCGGCGTGGCATGTCCGGCACCGGTCCGCCTTCGGTTCCCGGTTGGTCGACCAGCCCGCGATGGCAGCGGTCCTCGCCGACCTGTCGCTGGAGTCGGAGGCGGCGACCGCGGTGGCCCTGCGCCTGGCGCGGGCGCACGACGCCGACGCATCGGGGGCGGACGCGGCCTTCCGCCGCCTGGCGACGGCGGTGACGAAATACTGGGTCTGCAAGCGCGGCCCCGGCCATGCGTACGAGGCGCTGGAGTGCCTGGGCGGCAACGGCTACACCGAGGCGTTCCCGCTGGCCCGGCGGTATCGGGAGCAACCGGTCATGGCGGTCTGGGAGGGGTCCGGCAACGTGATCGCGCTGGACGTGCTTCGCGCGCTGCGCCGCCAGCCGGACGCCTGGCAGGCTTTCGACGCCGAACTCGCCGGGGCCCGCGGCGTGTACCGCACCTTCGACCAGCACCACGACCGGCTGCGCGCGCGTGTGGCAGCGTGCGCCGCATCCGCCGAGGGCGACACTGCGGCTGCCGAGGCCTCGGTGCGCCCGCTCGTCGCCGGGCTGGCGGTCGCCCTGCAGGCGTCACTGCTGATCCGGGATGCACCGGCTCCCGTCGCCGACGCGTTCGTCGCCGCCCGCCTCGGCCCCGAGCGCGGCTCCCTCTACGGCGAACTGCCCTCCGCCCTCGACCTCCCGGCCCTCATCGCCCGCGCCTGACGCCCCCGAGCACAGGAAAATTGTTGCTTACGGGCGCTCTGCTCGACATTTTTCCTGTGCTCGGGGGCCGCAGGCCGGGGTCAGGAGTCGGCGGGAGCAGGGGCGGGGACGGCGCCGATCGCGCGGTAGAACTCGGAGACGGCCTTGCGGTTGTATGCGACGAAGTCGAAGTGGCTGTCGGGCACGTCGCCACGCAGGAAGGCGCGCATCCCGTCGGCCACACCCTCGACGCTCTGCGGGACGACCATCCCGCTGCCGACGGGGAGGGCGTTCTTCGCGGACGCGAACTCGACCGTGACGATCGGCAGCTGCAGTACCAGCGCCTCCAGGAGCACCATCGGCTGACCCTCGTAGTCGCTGGACAGCACGAAGCAATCGGCCTTGGCCATGATCGCGTGGGGATTGCGCTGCATCCCGGTCAGAAAGACGGAGCCCTGCATCCCCAGCTCCGCCACCAGCGCCTCCAGCTCGCCGGCGAGAGGACCCGACCCCACGATCACCAGGCGCGTGCGCGGGTTCTCGACGTGAACGGCGGCGAACGCGCGGATCAGTCGGGCCTGATTCTTCTCGGGCGACAGGCGGCCGACATTCACGAACGTGGTCACGTCGTCGTCGGCGAGCAGCAGTTCCGCCCAGTCGGGGATGCTGCCGACCTCCTCGTCGAAGGTCAGCTCGTGCAGGTCGGCGCCGGCGTTCTCGAGGATGTGCTCCGCGTCCACCGTGTTGAGCGCCGACGCGAACTTCTCGGGTGCCGCGTACTCGGTGAGGGAGGCCCGGTTGATCTCGGACAGCGTGGGGGAGACGGAGACGAGGTGGTCGTACTGCCGGTACAGCGTGAAGATCTGCGTGAGGCTGTGCAGCATCCGCTTCTCGCCGTTCACCTCGCGGTGCGCGTCCGATGCCAGGTCGTTGTGGAGCCAGATCGCTCGCTGCGCCTGGGGCGAGTGGAGGAGCAGAGCCGCCCAGAACGGCCCGTAGCCGGAGAAGTCGACCACGTAGTCGAACCGGCTGTCGCCGAAGCAGCGGTACCACTCGTCGTCCCACAGCCGGTTCTGCGCCGGGACGTCGGCGTGCTGGGCGATCCGTCCGCGCCGGAAATCGAGGTGGCGGGCGAGGTGCAGCAGTTTCGCGCCGTTCATGCCGCCGACCCGCGGGAACTGACGGACGGCGGGATGGATCTGCCGCTGCTTCCCGATGACGACACCCGACCGGCTCTGCGCGAAGAACGCGGAGACGTCGTACCGCTCGTGATCGATGTTGTTGAGCAGGTTCAGGGCGGAGGTGGTGATGCCGTTGGGCCGCATCCCGCCCAGGTACAGCAGGATCTTCTGACGGCCGTCGTCCGCGAGGTCGGTGCGCAGGCGATAGCCGTCGCGCACGCCGCGGAACACGATGTCGACGACGCGGCGCGAGGCCTCGCCGTTCTCGTACGGCGTGAAGCGGCGCTGCATGTCGAGGTACCGCTCGCGCGACTCCTCGGGCACGGCGTCGCCGGCCTCGGCGATCGCGTGGAGCTCGTCGCCGACCTCGCGGGCCGACATCAGCACCGGGCCGGGCCACTCCTCCGGCTCGAAGTAGAGGCCTCGGGTGCCCGCGTAGTCGGCGAGGTCGGGCGTGAAGAACACGATCGGCCGCCCGGTCTGCAGGAAGTCGAAGAAGATGCTCGAGTAGTCCGAGATCAGGATGTCGCTGGCGCCGAGAACGAGGTTGGTCGGGATCTCGTTGGGCACGAGCATCCGCTTCAGCTCCGGGCGGTGCGCGGCGAGGGCGTGGACGGTCTGGTGCGTCTTCAGCAGCACGGCGTACCGGCTGGTGTCGATGCGCTCCTCGATCTGGGCGATGTGGGCGAGCAGTGCATCCAGGTCGTCCTCGGGCCGCCCGAAGGTCTGGCCCTTCCAGGTCGGCGCGTACAGGATGACCTTCCGGTCGCCGAGCGGGATGCCCGCGTCGATCAAACGCCGGCGCACCTCCTCGCGCCCGCGGTCGTCGAGGAACTGCCGGTCGATGCGCGGGTAGCCCTCCTCGACCAGCGTGCCGCGATAGACCCCGGACAGCTTGTAGCCGGTCTCGTACATCTGTTCCGACATGAACGGGTTCGCGGACAGCAGGTAGTCGGCCTGAACGAAGTTGCGGAGGATGTTCGCGGTGGCCAGCGCGCCGTCTTCGATGTCGTAGCCCATGCGCTTCAGCGGCGTGCCGTGCCACGTGTTCAGGTAGACCTGGCCGGGACGCTTCGAGAAGTCCGGCGGGAAGGTCGCGTTGTTGACCAGGTACTGACTCGTCGCGAGGGCACGGTAGTACGCCGCGGAGCCGTAGCGGACGAAGCTGACGCGCGGATCACCGGCGAACTCCTCGACCGCCGCGCGGTAGAGGGACAGGTCGGAGAGCGCCCAGACGTGGGTGAGGTGCCCGAAATCGGGTGCCGCGAGAAGCTCGCGGAAGATCGCCTCCGGGTTGTCGAGCATCCCGTTGCCCGAGAACGACTCGTAGAACACGGAGCCCTGCACGATCGGCTGACGCCGCCAGTGCGCGTGGATCTCGTAGCGCGCGGCACGCTTGACCCGGGACGGGAGTCGCTTCAGTCGGGAGAGTCTCATCGAAGCCGATTTTATGAGAGCGGCATAACAGACACCTGGGAGCGGGTCACCCTTCGGCGTCGAAGCCGAGGCTCAGCTTCCGCAGCAGGGCGGCCAGCCGCTCCGCGTCGGCCGCGGAGAGCCCGTCGAGCAGCTCGGCCTCCGCATCCACCAGCCGGGTGATGGCCGCATCCACGCGGGTGAGGCCCTGCGCCGACATCTGCACCAGGATGCCGCGGCCGTCATTGGGGTCGGTGCGCCGCTCGACCAGGCCGCGCGCGACGAGGCGGTCGATGCGGTTGGTCATGGTGCCGGAGGAGACCAGCGTCTGCTGGAGCAGCGACTTCGGGCTCAACTGGTACGGCGCGCCGGCGCGGCGCAATGCGGCCAGCACGTCGAACTCCCAGGAGTCGAGGTCGGAGCGCTCGAACGCGCCGCGACGGGCGCGGTCGAGGTGCCGGGAGAGGCGGTCGACCCGCGAAAGGACCTGGAGCGGCGCGAAGTCGAGGTCGGGGCGTTCGCGCAGCCAGGCGTCCACGATGCGGTCCACCTCGTCGCGTGCGTCGGCCATCCCCCCAGGCTATCGGGGTTCGACCTGTCCGCGTCTGGCAGACTGTCACCTGCGCGAAACGCGCGTTCCGCCTTGGTGTAATGGCAGCACGACAGCCTTTGGAGCTGTTAGGTCCAGGTTCGAGTCCTGGAGGCGGAGCGTACCGAACAGCCCGATCCCTGGAGGGACATGACCGACCAGAATCTCGCCATCGTCGTTCTCGCGGCGGGGCAGGGCACACGGATGAAATCCGCCACGCCGAAGCTGCTGCATCCGCTGGGCGGCATTCCCATCGTGTCCCACGTGCTGGCGACCGCTCACGAGCTGGGCGCGGCGCACGTGATCGCCGTCGTGCGGCACGAACGCGACCGGCTCGCCGAGGTCATCGGCGCGGACATGCCGGAGGCCGTCATCGTCGACCAGGACGAGGTGCCCGGCACCGGGCGTGCCGTCGAGCAGGCCGTCGCGGCCCTCCCGGACGACTTCACCGGCGATGTCCTCGTGGTCAACGGCGACGTGCCGCTCCTCGACGCCGCGACCCTCCGCGAACTGATCGCGAAGCACCGCGCGGGCGAGGCGGCCGCGACCATCCTCTCGAGCTTCCCGGCCGACGCCACCGGCTACGGCCGCATCGTCCGCACCCCGGAGGGGCACCTCGACCGGATCGTGGAGCACAAGGATGCGACCGCCGCTGAGCGGGAGATCGGCGAGATCAACGCCGGCATCTACCTGTTCGGGCTGGCGGCGCTGCGCGACAAGCTCGCCCTCGTCTCCACCGACAACGCCCAGGGCGAGAAGTACCTGACCGATGTGATCGGGCTGCTCCGGGAGGCGGGCTTCGACGTGGATGCGCTTCCGGTCGCCGAGTCCTGGCTGGTGGAGGGGATCAACGACCGTGCGCAGCTCAGTGACGCGGCGGCGAAGCTCAACGCGCTGATTGTCCGTACCTGGCAGCTGGCCGGCGTGACCGTGCAGGACCCGGCGACGACCTGGATCGACGTGAAGGCGAAGCTCGCGCCGGACGTCACCATCCTCCCCGGCACCCAGCTCCGCGGCGCCACCCTGGTCGAGACCGGGGCCACCATCGGACCGGATACGACCCTCCTCGACACCGAGGTGGGCGAGGGCGCCACGGTGACGCGGACCGACGCGACGCTCGCCGTCATCGGTGCGGGCGCGATCGTCGGGCCGTTCGCCTACCTCCGCCCGGGCACGATTCTCGGTGAGAAGGGCAAGATCGGCACGTTCACCGAGACCAAGAACGCGGTCATCGGTGCGGGTACCAAGCTGGCGCACTTCAACTACGTCGGCGACGCCGAGGTCGGCGAGAAGGGCAATCTCGGCGCGGGGGTCATCACGGCCAACTACGACGGCGTGAACAAGCACCGCACGGTCATCGGGTCGAACGTCCGAATCAGCACGAACACCGTGCTCGTCGCGCCGGTTAGGATGGGTGACGGAGCGTATACCGGGGCAGGCACGGTCGTCCGCAAGGACGTTCCCGCCGGAGCCCTCGCGATCACCGTCGCCCCGCAACGCAACATCGAAGGCTGGGTCGCGCAGAAGCGGCCGGGCACAGACGCCGACAGGGCTGCCCGCGAGAGCGATGCCGCCCAGGACAACGCAGCTCCGGAGAGTGGAGAGTAAGTGTCAGGGATCACCACGACCGGCCAGAAGCGGCTCGTCCTCATCTCCGGTCGCGCGCATCCCCAGCTCGCGCACGAGATCGCGGAGTGCCTCGGGAGCGAACTCATCCCGACAGACTCTCGAACCTTCGCCAACGGCGAGATCTATGCGCGCTTCGACGAGAGCGTCCGTGGCTCGGACGCGTTCGTCATCCAGTCGCACACGTCTCCGATCAACGAGTGGCTCATGGAGCAGCTGATCATGGTGGACGCCCTCAAGCGCGCGTCCGCCAAGCGCATCACCGTGGTCGCCCCCTTCTACCCGTACGCCCGGCAGGACAAGAAGGGCCGCGGCCGCGAGCCGATCTCGGCCCGCCTCGTCGCCGACCTGTTCAAGGCGGCCGGCGCCGACCGCATCATGTCGGTCGACCTGCACGCCGCCCAGATCCAGGGCTTCTTCGACGGCCCGGTCGACCACCTGTTCGCCATGCCGGTGCTCCTCGAGCACATGAAGCGCGAGCTCGACCCGTCCACACTGACGGTCGTCTCGCCCGACATGGGCCGCGTCCGCGTCGCCGACATCTGGAGCGACAAGCTGGGTGCGCCGCTGGCGATCATCCACAAGCGCCGCGACCCGCTCGTCCCGAACCAGGTCTCGGTGCACGAGATCGTCGGCGACGTGAACGGCCGCGTCTGCCTGCTCGTCGACGACCTGATCGACACCGGCCGCACGATCGTGAAGGCGGCCGAGGCGCTCAAGGAGGCCGGCGCAACCGGCGTCGTCGTCGCGGCGACCCATGCCGTCTTCAGTGACCCCGCCGTGGAACTGCTGCAGAGCGACGTCATCGACTCGGTCGTGGTCACCGACACCCTCCCGCTCCCCGAGCACAAGCGCTGGGACGGCCTGACGGTGCTCCCGATCGCGCCGCTGCTGGCGAGCGCCATCCGCGAGGTCTTCACGGACGGTTCGGTTACGTCGATGTTCGACGGGGCTGCGTAGCCTTCCACCTCTGCTCCGAAAAGGGAGGACATCCCGCCGCACGCCGGCCCGATGTCCTCCCTTTTCCGCGTTTCGGCGGCGCCTACGGCAACCGGTGCGGCGCCGACGGGATGAGGCCCAGCGGCGCCACCCACGCCGCGTCGCCCTCGGTGTTGAGGGCGTAGCACTGCCACCCGGGGCCGAGTGGTCCGAACAGCTCGAAGCGCGCTGACGAGTCCACCGCATCCGGCTGGTACTGGCGCGCGTACACAGCGCAGGTGTAGTCGGCCGTCTGGGTCTGGATGCTGATGGTCAGCAGGATGCCAGGCAGCAGCAGCGCGCCGAGCGCCACGATCACGAAGACCCGACTCGCGACCGTCATCCCGCGCCCGCGGAGCGGTCGCTCGCCGAGCGGCTCATACTCCGCGAGCTCAGGATGGTCGTCGTACGTCACCACCCCATCCTCTCGCGCTCACGCCGTCGAGTACACAAAAACTGCACGCCGATCGGGTGATCAGCGTGCAGTCTTTGCGGACTCGATGGTGGGGCGTGCGCCTCGGCGGCTAGTGGGAGGAGGACTCGGTGGCGATCTCGGTGCGGTCGCCGGACCACAGGGTGTGGAAGACGCCGTCCTTGTCGACCCGCTTGTATGTGTGGGCGCCGAAGAAGTCGCGCTGGCCCTGCACCAGGGCGGCCGGGAGGCGCTTCGAGGCGAGCGAGTCGTAGTACGACAGCGCCGAGCCGAAGCCGGGGACCGGGACGCCCGAAAGCGCCGCGGTGGATACGATGCGGCGCCAGGCCGCCTCGCCCTCGCGCACCGCGTCGGCGAAGTACGGCGCCTCCAGCAGGGTCGAGATGTCGGGGTTCTCGTCGTATGCGTCCGCGATGCGGTTCAGGAACTGGGCGCGGATGATGCAGCCGCCGCGCCAGATCTTGGCGATGCGGTCCTTGTGGATGTCCCAGCCGTACTTCTCGGCGCCGGCGATGATCGCATCGAAGCCCTGCGCATACGCGACCACCTTGGAGGCGTACAGCGCCTTCGACACGTCATCGGCGAACGCGGCGACGTCGGCCGCCTTCTGCACCTCGGGACGCGACTGGATGGTCGCCTGCACGGCCGCGCGCTGGTTCGGCTTCGACGACACCGCGCGGGCGAACACAGCCTCCGCGATGCCGCCGACCGGGACGCCCAGGTCGAGCGCGTTCTGCACTGTCCAGACGCCGGTGCCCTTGGAACCCGCCTGGTCGAGGACGATGTCGATGAACGGCTTTCCGGTCTCCGCATCCACCTGGCGCAGCACCTCGGCCGTGATCTCGATCAAGTACGACTCGAGGTAGCCGTTGTTCCACTCGGCGAACACGTCGGCGATCTCGGCCGGCGACAGCCCGCCGATGGTGCGGAGCAGGTCGTAGGCCTCGGCGATGAGCTGCATGTCGGCGTACTCGATGCCGTTGTGGATCATCTTGACGAAGTGGCCGGCACCGTCGGTGCCGACGTGGGTGACGCAGGGCTCGCCCTCGGCGACGGCGGCGATGGACTCCAGGATCGGGCCCAGCGTCTCGTACGACTCGACCGATCCACCCGGCATGATCGAGGGCCCGTTCAGCGCGCCCTCCTCGCCTCCGGAGATCCCGGCGCCGACGAAGTGGATACCCGTGGGTGCGATGCGCTTCTCGCGGTCGATGGTGTCGTGGAAGTTCGCGTTGCCGCCGTCGACGATGATGTCTCCCGGCTCGAACCGCTCCACCAGCTGGTCGATGACGGCGTCGGTGCCCTTGCCGGCCTGCACCATGATGATCGCGGTGCGCGGCTTCGACAGCGAAGCGACGAAGTCGTCCATCTGCTCGGCGGAGACGAATCCGGCCTCCGGGTGCGCGTTCACCAGTTCTTCGGTGCGGGCGTAGGTGCGGTTGAACACGGCGACCGTGTTCCCCTCGCGGGAGGCGAGGTTGCGGGCGAGGTTGGACCCCATCACCGCCAGTCCGACGACTCCGATGTTCGCGGTTGCTTCCTGAGACACGTAATGCTCCTTCGTGGTGCCGCAGCGGACAGGGCCGTCCGCCACGACGGGATCTAGTCGGGGGTCAGCTCTCCCGCGGGTGGCAAGAATCGAGCAGTGCACTCCAGCGTAGCGTGGTGCCGTGGGGCGTGGGCGGTTCGCCCGGCCGCCGCGGCCGCGACCTCAGGAGGAATGGCATGACGACGTGGACCCTGTCCGGCTTCGGCGACGAGATCGACCCGGACCCGGCCATCCAGGTCGCGGTGCTGCAGGCCCTCGGCGCGAACCAGATCGAGGTGCGCAGCGCCTGGGGCGTCAACATCATCGACCTCGCTGCAGATCAACTGGACGGCCTGGCGCGGCTCTTCGCGGAGCGCGGGATGGGCGTCTCCGCCATCGCGTCGCCCGTCGGCAAGGTCGACGTCACGCTCCCGGTCGAGCACGAGGTGGAGCGTCTCGGTCGCGCGATCGCCGCCTCCCATGCGCTCGGCGCGCGGTACATCCGTCTCTTCAGCTTCTTCCGCGCCGGAGGAGTCCCGGTCGAGTCGATCCGCGACGACGTGCTCGTCCGGATGCGGGCGCTGGCCGAGCTCGCCGAGACGGAGGATGTGGTGCTGCTGCACGAGAACGAGAAGGACATCTACGGCGACACCCCCGAGCGCTGCCTCGACCTCGTCGAGTCGGTCGGATCGCCCGCGCTGCGTCTGGCGTGGGACAGCGCCAACTTCGTCCAGGTGGGCGTCGCGCATCCCTTCGACGACGGGTACGCTGCCCTGCGTCCGCACCTGGAGTACCTGCAGGTGAAGGATGCGCTGTCCGCCACGGGCGAGGTCATGCCCGCGGGGGAGGGCGACGGGCAGGTGCTGCTGACCCTCACCGCGCTGCGCGACGACGGCTACACCGGCTTCGCCTCGCTCGAACCCCACCTGACGGATGCGGACGCACTCGGAGGCTTCTCCGGACCCGCCGCCTTCGGGCGCGCGGCCCGCGCGTTCCGCACCCTGACCGACCGGATCGGAGTCACCCTCGCATGACGGACCAACCCGCCGCTTCAGACGCCCGCACCCCGCTCGCCGTGGCCATCGTCGGGTGCGGCATCATCGGCGTGAACCACGCCCGCGCCATCCTGCGACATCCTCGGCTCACCATCGCAGCGCTCGTGGATGCGGTGCCCGGGGCGGCCGAGGCGCTCGCTGATCTGGTCGCGGCCGACGGGCCCGGCGAGCGTCCGGCCGTGTTCGCGTCGCTCACCGCCGCGCTGGCGGGAGCTCCTGTCGACATCGTGGTGATCTGCACGCCCAGCGGACTGCACGTGAACGTCGCCGAGGAGGCGATCGTCGCCGGACGGCACGTCGTGATCGAGAAGCCGCTGGACACCGACATGCGCCGGGCTCGCCAGATCCTGGAGCTGGCCCGGCGGGCGGAGCGCGACGGTCTGGTCGTCTCGGTCATCAGCCAGCACCGCTTCGACCCGTCCTCGGTCGTCGTGGCCGAGGCCGCCCACACGGGACGCTTCGGTCGGATCACGAGCGGGCTGGCGTCCGTCGCCTGGTGGCGGACCCAGGACTACTACGACTCCGGCCAGTGGCGGGGGACCTGGGACCTGGACGGCGGCGGCGCCGTCATGAACCAGGGCGTCCACACGGTCGACCTGCTGGTCTGGTTCCTCGGGGCACCGGTCGAGATCTCGGCGCACACCGCGCTCCTCGCCCACGAGCGCGTCGAGGTCGAGGACATCGCGGTCTCGACCATCCGGTTCGAGTCGGGTGCGCTCGCGGTGCTGCACGCGACGACCGCGGCCTTCCCGGGCCTTGCGGTTCGCCTGCAGGTGCACGGGGACGGCGGCTCCGCCGTCATCCACGACGACCAGCTGGAGTTCTTCGCGGCCGACAGGGACGCCCGCGACCGTGCGAGCGAGGTCGTCGCGGCCGAGGAGCTGCGCGGCGGCGACCGCGGGTCCGACGCCTTCGTGGTCGGGCACCTGCGGCAATACGAGGACATCGTCGACGCCATCGACGAGGGACGGCCCCCGGGTGTTCGGGTCGAAGACGCTTACGTCTCGCTCTGCGTGGTCCGGGCCGTGTACCTCTCCGCGACCCTGGGCCGTCCAGTCCGTATCGACGAGGTGCTGTCAGGCGAGCTCGACGACGTCGTCGTATCCACCGGACCCGTCACGTCAGGAGCGCGCGCATGAGGTTCTCGATCTTCACCGCATCCACACCGGAATGGACGCCCGAGGAGGCGGCGCGGATCATCGCCGCCCAGGGCTGGGAGGGCGTCGAGTGGCGGATCACCGACCAGAGCCAGGCCGAGGCCCCGGGATTCTGGTCGGGCAACCGCGCCACCTGGCCGCTCACCGGTCTCGAGGACTCCCTTGACGAGATCGCCCGTATCACCCGCGAGAGCGGGCTGGAGTACTCCGGACTCGGGGGTTACGCGCGCTGCGACGACCATGACGGTGTCGAGCGGCTGCTCGCCGCCACGGCGCGCCTCGGTGCACGGCAGGTGCGCGTCACCATGCCGCGCACGGACGCGGGGGAGTACCGCGAGCTGTTCCGCGGCGCCCGCCGCGACCTCGACTGGGCGGCCGAGCGCGCCGCGCACCACGGCGTGAAGGCGCTCGTCGAGCTGCACCACGAGACCATCACGCCCTCCGCGTCCGCCGCCTTCCGAATCCTGGACGGGCTCGACCCGGAGCATGTCGGCGTCATCCACGACCTCGGGAATCTGGTCATCGAGGGGCGGGAGGAGACGCTGGCGTCGCTGCAGCTGCTCGGCCCGTACCTCGCCCACGTGCATGTCAAGAACGTGGCCTGGCTGCCGGGGGAGCCCGAGGAGGACGGCACCGTCCGCTGGCACCACGAGTGGGCGCCGCTGCGGACGGGGACCGGGGATGTCGACGCGTACTTCCGTGCACTTCACGCCTTCGGCTACGACGGCTGGGTCACCTGCGAGGACTTCTCGACCGAGCTGCCGCTCGAGGAACGGACGCGGGACGATCTGGCCTACCTGCGTGCGGTGGAGGCCCGCACGCGCACCGTGGCCGTCGCCTGACGGCGCCCCGCCGCGACGAGTCGTCGCAGCCGTGTGAAATGCTGGCCCCCGGCGACGAGTTCGGTGGGGATGCCGGTCGCGCGATGAACGAAGGAGACGGCGTGGACCGTGTGCAGGTCGTGGTGATGGGCGTGTCCGGGTCGGGCAAGACCACGGTCGGGGAGCGGCTGGCGGCCGAGTTGGGTGTCCCGTTCGTGGACGGGGACGCTCTGCACCCGCCGGCCAACGTCGCCAAGATGGCGTCGGGCGTGCCGCTCACCGACGAGGATCGCGGACCCTGGCTGCGCATCGTCGGGGAGACGCTCGCCGGGACGGCGCCGGAGGGAGTGGTCGTGGCGTGCTCGGCCCTGAAGCGTGCGTACCGCGACCTCATCCGTGCTGAAGCGCCGGGGACCGCCTTCGCCGAGCTGGACGGCTCGCGCGAACTGCTCGCTGAGCGCATGGCCGCGCGCCCCGGACACTTCATGCCCGTCTCGCTGCTCGACTCGCAGCTCGCCACCCTGGAGCCGCTCCAGCAGGATGAGGCCGGCATCCGGCTCGACGTCGGCGGAGCCCCCGAACAGCTGGCGTCGACCATCGCGGCAGCCGTAAGCCCGAGCGTCCGCTAGACTGACTAACTGAACTTCGGCGAGGGATGCTTCGGCATCCGTGATCGACGCGGTGGAGCAGGCTTCGCAGTCTTTCCTCGCGCACTTCGATGCGTTCGAGTCGAACAACACCACACACTGCGAGCCTCGCGGCTCGCCTGACAGCCGGCACGAGCCGGCGAGGAGACATCATGGCAGACGAGTCCAACAAGGTCGCAGCCGAGCTGCGCCAGAGCTTCGGCAAGGGCGCGGCGCGCAAGATCCGCGCCGTCGGCAAGATCCCCGCGGTCATCTACGGCCACGGATCCGACCCCATCCACGTCACCCTCCCGGGCCACCAGGTCTCCCTGCTGCTCCGCAAGGCGAACGCACTCCTCGACCTCGACATCGAGGGCACCAGCCAGCTCACGCTGGTCAAGGACGTTCAGAAGGACCCGGTGTCGCAGATCATCGAGCACCTCGACCTCGTGGTCCTGCGTCGCGGCGAGCGCGTCAGCGTCGAGGTACCCGTGCACGTCGAGGGCGAGCCGTACTCCGGCACCATCGCCGTGCTCGAGATCTCGACCATCAAGCTCGACGTCGAGGCCACCGCCATCCCCGAGCGGATCGTCATCGACGTGACCGACGCTGCCGAGGGCACGCAGTACCACGCCAAGGACTTCGACCTTCCGGCCGGCGCCGTCCTGGCGGAGGACGAGGACCTCCTCATCCTCAACGTCGTCGTCCCGGCCGCCTCGCGCGCCGACGAGGAGGCCGACGCCGAGGTGGCGGCGGCCGCCGCTGCGGAATCCGCCGCGGAGTAACAACCCGCTATGGAACCCCGTCACACTGCGCCGACCGGGCAGCCTGACGGGCCCTGGCTGGTAGTCGGGCTCGGCAACCCCGGGCCCGGCTACGCCAACACGCGTCACAACGTGGGTCAGATGGTGCTGGATGAGCTCGCCTCGCGCGGCCGCCTCACCTTCAAGTCCCACAAGACGAACGCGACGGTCGCCGAGGGTCGGTTGACCCCCGGCGGCCCGCGTTTCGTCCTCGCCAAACCGAATACGTACATGAACGTGTCCGGCGGTCCGGTCGCGCAGCTCCTGCGCTTCTATTCGCTCGATCCGTCGCAGCTGATCGTGGTGCACGACGAGCTGGACATCCCGTTCGACACCATCCGCCTCAAGCACGGCGGCGGCCATGGCGGCCACAACGGCGTCCGGGACGTGATGGCCGCGATCGGCACCGGAGACTTCGCCCGCGTGCGTGTCGGCGTCGGGCGTCCGCCCGGTTCCTCGGGCGCGGCGGACCACGTGCTCAAGGCCTTCTCGGCCGCCGAGCGCACCAACCTGCCGATCCTGGTCGCGGATGCGGCCGACGCGGTCGAGCAGATCGCGGCCGAGGGCCTGACCCCGGCGCAGAACCGGTTCCACGCGCGCTGACGCCCGTACCCCCGCACATTCGTGGCGAATGTGCGCTCTCGGGTGCGCTTTTCGCGCATTCGTGACGAATCTGCACCCCCGGCGATGGATGCTCAGCGGAAGCGAAGCAAGTGCCCTGCCGTCGGCCAGCGGCCACGCGTACCGTGACCGCTATGAAGTTGTTTTCGCGCGAGTGGGGCGATGGTGACCGCTACGCCGTCCTCGTCCACGGAGTGATGTCGGACTCGCGCAACTGGCGTCGCGTCGGGCCGGTGCTCGCATCCCACGGCTACCACGTGATCGCGGTCGACCTGCGCGGCCACGGCCACAGCCGCCGCGCGGCCGAGTACTCGGCCGAGCTCATGGCGCAGGACATCGTCGACACGGTCCCGACGCGTCCGGAGCTGGTCATGGGCCACTCACTCGGCGGTCTGACCGTGAGCCTCGCCATCGAGCGGCTCGAGCCCCAGCGGGTGGTCTACGTCGACCCGGCGTTCTCGTGCCCGGCCACGAACGGGTTCCAGCGGTGGCTCGCGCCGGCTTTCCTCCGCACCCTGGCGCGGCAGTCGGCGACGCGCATCGCGAAGCGGAATCCGCGCTGGGATCCGGCCGACGTCGCGATCGAGGTCGCGACCTTCAAGGCGTTCGACCGTGCCGTGCTGCCGGTCGTGCTGACCCCGGCCGCGATGCGGGCGCCCGAGGTGATGACGGTGCCGTCGTTGGTCATCCTCGCCGACGACTCGCGGCTGGTGCGGCCCGAGCAGGCCGAGCTGCTTCGTGACCAGGGGTTCCAGGTGCGCGTCGTGCCCGGCTCCGGCCACGTCATCAACCGTGACGACCACGACGGGTTCATGCGGGCGCTCGACGGCTGGATCTGACCCCGTTCTCCGCAGTCACCCCCTGGAACTGTCAGCGGCCCCACGTAGAATCGTCCGAGTGATACTCCAGGGTCTGGTCGACGCTCTCTCGCGCGATTCTTCGTTCAGCGACGCACTCTCGCACGCGGCGCGCGACGCCGACTTCTCGCTGACAGACGGACTGCGCGCGCCGCTCCTCGCGGGCCTCCTCCGCCGCCGCGCCGGGCAGGGTGGACCGCAGGCCGTGCTCCTGATCACCGCGACCGGCCGCGAGTCCGAGTCGGTCCGCGGCGCGCTGCCCTGCCTGCTGCCGGATGCCGAGGTCGTCGAGTTCCCGGCGTGGGAGACCCTCCCGCACGAGCGCCTCAGCCCGAGCGCCGAGATCGTCGGAAAGCGACTGACCGCGCTCCGCCGTCTCACCGACTGGGCCGATGGCGACCGAAGCACGCCGTTCATCCTCGTCGCCTCGGTGCGTGCCGCGCTGCAGCCCCTCGCCGACAACCTGACGGATTACGCGACGCTCGACCTCCGGACCGGCGGGCGCGGCTTCGACCTCGCCGGGCTGGCGGCGCAGCTCGTCGATCTGGCCTACGCCCGCGTCGACATGGTGACCCGGCGCGGCGAGTTCGCGGTCCGCGGCGGAATCCTCGACGTCTTCCCGCCGACCGCCGATCACCCGTACCGGGTCGACTTCTTCGGCGACGAGGTGGATCAGATCCGCGCCTTCTCGGTGGCCGACCAGCGGTCGCTCCCCGAACCCATCCCTTCGGTCGCCCTCCCGCCCAGCCGCGAGCTGCTGCTGAGCGAGTCGGTCCGGCAGCGCGCCCGCGAGATGGAGCACGAGTTCCCGAGCCTGTCGGCGATGCTGGCGAAGATCGGCGAGGGCATCCCGGTCGAGGGGATGGAGTCGCTGGCTCCAGCGCTCGTCGACCGGCTGGTGCCGCTGACGCACTACCTCCCGGAAGGCGTGGCCGTCGCCGTCCTGTCACCGGAGCGCGTGGCATCCCGCGCGGTCAGCCTCGCCGAGACGAACCGCGAGTTCCTCTCCGCAGCGTGGACGGCCGCGACCGTCGGCGCCGCCGCGCCGATCGACCTCGCCGCGGGCGACTTCATGACGCTCCAGCAGCTGAAGGACTCGGTGAAGTTCAGCCGGCCGGGGGTCCCCGACCCGGACCATCCGTGGTGGACGATGAGCGGCTTCCAGGCCAACGACGTCCTGCCGGAGGAGCGCGAGCTGGAGGAGCACCTGCAGGTGCGCATCCACGCGGAGGCCGTGCCGAGCTTCCAGGGCAATGTGTCGGGCGCCGTCGATCACGTGCGTGCCCGTCTGCGCGACGGCTGGCAGGTCGCCATCGTCGCCGCCGGCGCCGGACTGGTCGAGCGCGCGGCAGACGTTCTGGCCGAGTCGGAACTGCCGGCACGGCCCGTGGAGGAGTTTCCCGCCGATCCGGAGCCGGGCGTCGCCTACCTGCTCAAGGCGACTGCGGAGCACGGCTTCGAACTGCCCGGCATCAAGCTCGCACTGGTCAGCGAGGCCGAGTTCTACGGCCGCACGATCGGGTACGACTCCCGTCAGGTCAAGAAGCTCGCCACCCGGCGCAAGAACGTTGTCGACCCGATGGCGCTCAAGCCCGGCGACTACGTGGTGCACGAGACGCACGGCATCGGCAAGTTCGTCGAGCTCACCCAGCGGGAGGTCTCCAGCGGCGGGCGCAATGCGGTCAAGTCGAAGCGCGAGTACCTCGTGCTCGAGTACGCGCCGTCGAAGCGCGGCTACCCGGGCGACAAGCTCTACGTCCCGACCGACCAGCTCGACCTGCTCACACGGTACGTCGGCGGCGAGGCCCCGCAGCTCTCCAAGATGGGCGGAAGCGACTGGGCGGCGGCCAAGGGCCGCGCGCGTCGTGCTGTCCGCGACATCGCCGTGGAACTGGTCAAGCTGTACTCGGCGCGCATGGCGAGCAAGGGCCACGCCTTCGGGCAGGACACCCCGTGGCAGCGCGAGCTGGAGGAGGCCTTCCCCTTCGCCGAGACCCCCGACCAGTTGCAGACCATCGACGAGGTGAAGGCCGATATGGAGCGGCCGATCCCGATGGACCGCCTCATCTCCGGCGATGTCGGCTTCGGGAAGACGGAGATCGCCATCCGCGCCGCCTTCAAGGCCGTCCAGGACGGCAAGCAGGTCGCCATGCTCGTCCCGACCACGCTGCTGGTGAAACAGCACGCGGAGACGTTCCAGGAGCGCTTCGCCGGTTTCCCCATCCATCTGCGCCAGCTGAGCCGGTTCCAGAGCGACAAGGAGGCCCGCGAGACGCTCCGCGGCATGGCCGACGGCACGGTGGATGTGGTCATCGGCACCCATCGCATTCTCGCCGACGGCGTCTCCTTCAAAGACCTCGGGCTCGTCATCATCGACGAGGAGCAGCGATTCGGCGTCGAGCACAAGGAGGCGCTGAAGAAGCTCAAGACCAACGTCGACATCCTCGCGATGAGTGCGACGCCCATCCCGCGCACGCTGGAGATGGCGGTGACCGGCATCCGGGAGATGTCCACGCTCGCGACCCCGCCGGAGGACCGGCACCCGATCCTCACCTTCGTCGGCCCGTACTCGGACAAGCAGGTGGCCGCGGCTATCCGGCGCGAGCTGCTGCGCGAGGGCCAGGTGTTCTTCGTGCACAACCGCGTCGGCTCGATCACGAGCATGGCGGCCAAGCTGGCCGAGCTGGTGCCCGAGGCGCGCATCGGCGTCGCGCACGGAAAGATGAACGAGCACGCGCTGGAGCAGGTGGTCGTCGACTTCTGGGAGCGCCGGTTCGACGTGCTCGTCTCGACGACGATCATCGAGACCGGGCTCGACATCTCGAACGCGAACACGATCATCATCGACCGGGCCGACAAGTACGGCCTCAGCCAGCTGCACCAGCTGCGCGGGCGCGTCGGCCGTGGTCGCGAACGGGCCTACGCGTACTTCCTGTGGGACGAGAACAAGCCGCTCAGCGAGACAGCGCACGACCGCCTGTCCACAATCGCGGCGAACAACGACCTCGGCAGCGGCATGCAGGTGGCCCTCAAAGACCTGGAGATTCGCGGAGCGGGCAATCTGCTCGGCGGCGAGCAGTCCGGCCACATCGCGGGGGTCGGATTCGACCTGTATCTGCGGATGATCGGGGAGGCCGTTTCGACGTTCCGCGGCGAGGTCGCCGAGGGGCAGACCGAGCTGCGGCTCGAGCTCCCGGTCGACGCGCACATCCCCGAGGAGTACGTGGACAGCGAGCGCCTGCGGCTGGAGGCGTACCAGAAGCTGTCGACGGCGGCCTCTCCGAACTCCAAGGACGGCCAGATCGACCTCGTATTGGAGGAACTGACGGACCGCTATGGCGAGCCACCGGAGCCGGTGACGAACCTGATCGCCGTCTCACGCCTCCGCCGCGCCGCCCAGAAGGCCGGACTCGGCGAGGTCGTCGCGATGGGATCCAACCTCCGGCTGGCGCCGGCCCTCCTGCCGGACTCGCTGCAGGTGCGCCTGCAGCGGATGTACCCGGGCTCGAAGTACCACGCCGCGCCGAAGGTCGCGACGGTGCCACTGCCGCGGGTCAACGGCGAGGCGCTGCCCGACTCCGAGTTGATCACGTGGGTGGCCGACCTGCTCGGCGCGCTCTTCCCCGAGAAGGAGCCGGTGGCCGAGCAGGCGAGCTGACCGGCGTCAGCCCTTCCGCGGAAGCGGAACCTCTTCGTGCGCCGGCCCGTGCGACCGCGGGTGCGGGTTCGGGTGCGGGTGCAGCCGCCGGTTCTGCCGCGCCAGCGCACTCACGAGGATGCCCGAGAGCACGATCGCGATCGCTGATCCGAGGAGCACTGCGAGTGTGCCCTCCGACCGGACCACGTCGTTGCCCGCGAAGGCCAGCTCGTTCATCAGCAGTGACACTGTGAAGCCGATACCCCCGAGCGCGCCGATGGTCACCAGTGCGAGCGCGCTGATGCGCCCGCGCTCGGCCTTGGGCCGTGTAAAGGAACCCAGCCAACCTCCGAGCGAGATACCGACCACCTTGCCGACCGGGAGCGCGATGAGGATGCCCCAGAAGGCGGGCGAGAGCTCCGACGGCGCAACGCCCGGGATGACCACCAGGGCGGCCGAGAAGGCGAACAGTGGCAGGATCAGTCCGTTGTTCCACGGCTGCAGCGCGTGGGCAGTGCGTCCCCCCGGCTGGCGGGCCATGACCAGGCCCAGAGCGACTCCGGCGATCGTGGCGTGCACGCCGGAGTCGTAGACCAGGAACCAGGCCAGCACCGCAAGCAGCACCATCAGCACACCGAGCGGCCAGCGCATCCGTCCATGCAGGAAACGGCTGAGCACCCCGAATGCGGCCACGACGACGGCCGCCAGAGCCAGCTCCCACAGATTCGGGTCCTGGGTGAAGAAGAGCGCGATGATGAGGATGGCGACGAGGTCATCGAGCACAGCAAGAGCGAGCAGGAAGACCCGCAACCGGTTCGGCAGACCCCGGCCGAAGACGGCGAGCACGCCCAGTGCGAAGGCGATGTCGGTCGCCGTGGGGATCGGCCAGCCGTCCGCGAAGGGGGTGCGAGCGGTCACCACGAGGTAGACGGCCGCCGGGACGATGACGCCGGCGATGGCGGCGATCGCCGGGTGGATGGCCTTCTGGAACGAGTTGAGCTCACCGGCGACCAGCTCATGCTTGAGCTCGACGGCGACGATGAAGAAGAAGATGGCGAGGAAGCCGTCGCTGATCACGTGTCCGACGCTCAGTTTGAGGGCGCCGGTGCCGAGGTAGGCGTGCTGGAGGTCGAGCAGTGCCGGGCCCGCGCCGGTGTTGGCCAGCAGGAGCCCGAGGGCAGCGGCTCCGAGCAGCAGACCTGCTGCGGTGCGTTCGGATCGGATGATGCTCATGCGGGTCACCATTCTCAGGGGTCACGGAAAACGACGCCGACCAGACTTCCCGGCACACCCATGACGACTCTAGCCGGTGGCAGGATGGATGAAGCGTAGAGCGAGGAGGTTCGCATGGGGGAGACAGTCGGTCCCGTCGTGGTTCCGGATACGGCGACGAAGCTGGACGAGCTCGTCGCGGTGATGGCCCGGCTCCGTGCGCCGGACGGCTGTCCGTGGGACGCCGACCAGACGCACGAATCCCTGGTGCAGTACCTGATCGAAGAGACGTACGAGCTGATCGACGCCATCGAGACGGGTAATCGAGACGAGCTGCTCGAGGAGCTCGGCGACGTGCTCTACCAGGTGCTGTTCCACGCGGACATCGCCGCACACACTCCGGGCGAGGACTTCGACATCCAGGATGTGGCGGAGCACATGACCGCCAAGATGGTCGGCCGCCACCCGCACGTCTTCGGCGACCGTGCAGCTGCCGACGCCCGCACTGCCGAGACGGCGGACGACGTCGTCGGCTTCTGGGACGACCTCAAGAAGCTGGAGAAGCCCGGGCGCACCAGCGTGCTCGACGGCATCCCGCAGGGCATGCCGTCGCTCGCTCTGGCCGACAAGCTGCTCGGGCGCGCCGAGAAGGTCGGGCTGCTCGACCTGCAGGAGCAGGGCGGCGTCCAGGTCGGCAGCGAGGACGAACTGGGCCCGCTGCTGCTGGCCATCGTCGCGTCCGCGAAGGCTCAGGGACTGGATGCGGAGCGCGCGCTGCGGTCGACGCTGCGCGACCTGCAGGAGGAGATCCGCGAGCAGGAGAGCGCGTGACCCCCCGCTCCCTCCTCCCGCCGGCTTGCCGCTGACTGCGGCGTCTCGGAACGACTGCGCACGGGCGACCCGGTGCACACGTGACAGGACGCCGCAGACGCGCGACGCAGGGGGGCAGCCGCCGCCGCGCTAGGCGGTGTGGTGCCGCCCGAGCGGGACGACCAGCGGAGTCCCGGTGACAGGGTCCGCGGCGACCACCGACTCCACCCCGAACACCTCGCGCACCAGGTCTGCGGTCACGACGGCGGACGGGTCCCCGGAAGCGACCACGGAACCGGACCGCATGGCGATCAGATGCCCGGCGTACCGTGCGGCCAGGTTGAGGTCGTGGAGCACCATGACGACCGTCGTGCCGCGCGCGGCGTTGAGGTCGAGCAGCAGGTCGAGCACCTCCAGTTGGTGACTGATGTCGAGGAAGGTGGTCGGCTCGTCCAGCAGCAGGATGTCGGTCCGTTGAGCCAGGGCCATCGCGATCCAGACGCGCTGACGCTGCCCGCCGGACAGCTCGTCCACCGGGCGGTCCGCCAGATCGGCGACCGCGGTCGCGATCATGGCTTCGGCGACCGCCTCGTCGTCCTCCGCCGTCCAGCGCCGGAACCAGCCCTGGTGGGGATACCGACCGCGCGAGACCAGGTCGGCGACGGTGATCCCGTCCGGGGCGGTCGGTGTCTGGGGCAGCAGGCCGAGCCGCTGGGCCACGCGCTTGGTCGGCAGTCCGTGGATGTCGGCGCCGTCGAGCAGCACGGTGCCGGAGGCGGGAGGCAGGAGCCGGGAGAGCCCGCGCAGCAGGGTGGACTTGCCGCAGGCGTTGGGGCCGACGATGGCGGTCACCCGACCGGCCGGGATGTCGAGGTCCAGCCCGTCGACCACCACCCGTCCCTCGTAGGCGAGCGACAGGTTCCGGGCGGCCAGCTCGGCGGTCTCGGCGGGAGTCGATGCGGCGTTTGTCGTTCTCTGGGGTGTCATGTCAGCCTCCACGGCCCACGGAGTTGGTTCTGGCGAGCAGCCAGAGCAGGTACGGTGCCCCGACGATGCCGGTGACGACGCCGACGGGCAGTACGACGCCCGGGATCGCGAACTGGGCGACGATGTCGGAGACGACGAGGATGAGCGCGCCGAGCAGGGCGGACGGCACGAGCGCGAGCGACCCGCGGCCGACGAGCCGCCGTGCGATTGGTGCGGCCAGGAAGGCGACGAACGACACCGGGCCGGCGACGGCCACCGCGATGGCCGCCAGCGCCACGGCGACCGCGACCACCGCGAGGCGCGTGCGCTCCGGCCGTACGCCGAGGCCGGCGGCGAGGTCGTCGCCCAGCGACAGAGCGCCGAGCGGTCGGCCGACCAGCAGCGCGCACGGCACCAGGAGGGCCGTCCCGGCGGCGAGCACCAGCAGCGCCGACGGGTCGACGGAGTTCAGGCTCCCCGTGATCCAGACCAGCGCCTGCTGAACATCGGAGACGTCGGCACGAGTGAGCACGTACGAGACGAGACCGCCGCAGAACGCGGCGATCCCGATCCCGATCAGCACGAAACGGTAGCCGCTGACGCCGTTCCGCCACGCGAGCACGTAGATGAGCGCGGCGGCCGCGAGCGTGCCCGCGAGCACGACGCCGGAGAGCGCGAGTCCGGTGAGCCCGAACCAGATCAGCGCGATGGATCCCGTGGCGCTCGCCGCGGCGGTGATGCCGATGATGTCGGGGCTGGCGAGCGGGTTGCGGGCGACCGACTGGATGAGGGCGCCGGAGAGTCCCAGGCACGCGCCGACGAGCGCGCCGGCGACCAGGCGCGGCAGACGCAGGTCGAGGATGACGAAGGACGTGAGGCGGTCGGCCCGTCCGACCAGCGCGGCCAGCACATCCGCGGGTGCCACGGAGGCGGCGCCCAGCGTGAGCGAGACGGCCGCGACCACCACGACGAGGGCGGCGAGCACGACCGAGATGCGGAGGGCGCGCGAGCGGCCGCGATGCCGGTCGCTGCGGACGGCGGCGACGGCGCCGTGCGTGATCGAGGGCGGGGCCACCCCGCTGGGCGCGTTCACAGGCTCACCATCCGGCGGCGGCGCACCAACGCGATGAAGACGGGCGCTCCGACGAACGCGAGCACCACGCCGACCTGCAGCTCACCGGGCGGGGCGATGACGCGGCCCAGGATGTCGCAGGCGAGCAGCAGGGAGGGCGCGATCAGGGCCGAGTAGGCGAGGATCCAGCGGTAGTCCGCGCCGACCACGCGTCGCGCGATGTGGGGAACGATGAGACCGGCGAACGCGATCGGGCCGACCGCCGCGGTGGCGGAACCGCAGAGCAGCACGATGGCGACCCCGCACAGTGCCCGGGTCACGCCGACGCGCTGGCCGAGGCCGCGGGCGACGTCGTCGCCGAGCGCCAGCCCGTTCAACAGGCGGCCGAGGACGAGAGCGATCACCGCGCCGACCGTCAGCGTCGGCAGCACCTGCCAGAGGACGCCGAAGCCCCGGCCCGCCAGCGAGCCGACCTGCCAGAACCGCATCGCATCCAGCGACACCCGGCTGGTCAACTCCACCGCCGTGATGAGCGACCCGAGCGCAGCCGAGACCGCCGCCCCCGCGATGGCCAGCTTCACGGGAGTGGCACCCTCCCGGCCCAGCGACGACACTGCGTACACCAGGGCCGAGGCCAGCGCGGCACCCGCGAACGCGAACCAGATGTAACCGGAGGGCGACGTCACACCGACGAACGCGATCGCGACCACGACCGCCAGGGAGGCGCCGAAGTTGACGCCGAGGATCCCGGGATCGGCCAGCGGGTTTCGCGAGAGCCCCTGCATGACGGTTCCGGCGAGCCCCAGGCCGAGGCCGGCCACGATGCCGAGCAGCGTGCGGGGGAGACGGCTGTCGACGACCACCAGCGCGTCCGCATCCGTTCGGGAGTAGTGCAGCAGCGCGTGCAGGACGTCGGCCGGCGGGATGGTCCGCGCGCCCACCAGGAGACTCAGCACGGACAGGACGAGCAGCAGGACGAGGGCGGCGACGAACCCCACCAGCAGACGCCGGCGGCGCCGGGCGAGCGAGGAGGGCACACGGCCGCTCCCCGTCCGCCCGGCGTCAGAGGTGACGACGCTCGACGACATCCGCCGCTACTTCACCTTGTCGGCGGCCTTGGCCAGCTCCGGCACGTAGCGATCGAGCATCCAGGGGATGCTGAGCACGCTCGGGGCACTGGTCGCGGCGACGAACGATTCGCCGACGATCGGAGCGAAACGCCCCTCCGTGATGGTCGGCATGGCGGCGACGAGCGGATCGGCCGTGAACGCATCCACCGACGACTGCTTGTCGAAGTACATGACCAGCAGGTCGGTGTCGATCTTCGAGAGGTTCTCGTTGCTCAGCTGGTAGAAGAAGCTGCCGTCGCCCTTCGACTGGTCGAGCGCGTCGATGCTGGGGGAGTTCTTCAGCCCGAGGTCGTTGAGCAGCTGGACGCGGGGGTCCTCGGCCCGGTAGACGTTCAGCTTGCCTGGCTCGTTGGCGGCGGCGTAGAAGAACTTCTTGTCCTTCAGCACCGGGTACTTGGCGGCGAGGGCGGTCACGAAGTCTTCGGTCTTCGAGACCAGCGCGTCGGCCTCCGCGGTGAGGCCGAGCGCCTTGCCGACGATGGCCGTCTGGTCGCGCCAGCTCGTCGCCCACGGCTTCTCCGGGTAGGCGACGACAGGCGCGATCTTGCTGAGGGTGTCGTACTCGGTCTGCGTGAGACCGGAGTACGGGGCGAGGATGACGTCCGGCTGTGCCGAGACGAACTCCTCGAAGGGGACCTCGCCGGTGTCGGCGTTCAGCAGCTGCGGGGTCCTGCCGTCGAGCTTCTTGATCTGGTCCGCGTCCCACGGGAGCACGCCGTCGGCGTTCCCGCCGTAGCTGAAGGAGGGCATGGCGACCGGGACGATGCCCAGCGCGAGCACGATGTCCTGAGCGCCCCATCCCCAGGTCGCGATGCGCTTCGGCTTCGCGTCGATCGCGGCCGAGCCGAGGGCGCTCTTCATCGTCACGGGGAACGAACCGGAGTCGCCGCCCGTCGTGCTTTCGGATCCCGAGCCGCCGGCGCTGCAGCCGGTGAGGACGAGGGCGGAGGCGACGACCGCGGAGGCGATCAGGGCGAAGCGCGACCGGCGGGGGGCGACGCGAGCGGCACGGGGCATGGTTCTCCTCAGGAGGGGATGTGTTCGGGCGTCGGGCTCGGTGATATCGGCCCGTATTAGGCAAGCCTAACCTAATACGCCGAGTCGTCAACGGGCGAACGCCGGCCCGGGCCGTTCGATTAGGAAGCTGGTCGGCAGCGCGTCCCCCTGGCATCCGATCGCCATTCGGGTGAGGCGCCTGGTGGGGGCGCGCTCCTGGTCCCGGGTGGACGCGTTGTCGACCTCTGTGTCTGGCAGCGAGCAAGCGCCGTGGTCGGACGAATGCGACTCATGCCAGGCCCCGCAATGGGGGCACCACCGCACCGCGCACGCGGCGCGGCATCAGGGTGGCAACACGCGGATTCTACGCGCGCGGGCGGAGCCGCCGCGATCCCCCCGGGAGGTGTCGAGAGGAGGCGGGAGGTGCCTGCGGGTGGCTGCATGCGTGCGATGCGGGCCGTCATGGAAGAATCGGGACATGGCCTCCCCGATCACCCCGCCCCGCGGCATGCGCGACTTCCTCCCCGCTGAGAAGGCCCGCCGCGAGCATGCCCTCGGGGTGATCCGCCGCAGCTTCGCAGCCCACGGCTTCGACGAGATCGAGACGCCGGTGGTCGAGGATGTGGAGCGCCTGCACTCGGGGCTCGGTGGCGACAACGAGAAGCTGTCGTTCAGCATCCTGAAGCGCGGCCTCGACGGGGATGCGCTGACGGCCGCCATCGATTCCGGCGACCTGCTGGGCCTGTCCGACCTGGGGCTCCGCTTCGACCTCACGGTTCCGCTCGCGCGCTTCTATGCCTCCCACCGGGCCGAGCTGCCGCCGGTGTTCCGCAGCATCCAGATCGCCCCCGTGTGGCGGGCGGAACGGCCGCAGAAGGGCCGCTACCGGCAGTTCGTGCAGTGCGACATCGACATCATCGGCGAGCCCACGCAGCTTGCCGAAGTGGAACTGATCACCGCGACCGCCGCGGCGCTCGAGGCGCTGGGGCTGACGGACTGCACCATTCGCATCAACGACCGGCGCATCCTCAACGGCCTGCTCGAATACTGCGGCTTCGACGAGACGCGCTGGCCGCAGGTTCTGATCTCCATCGACAAGCTCGACAAGATCGGTGCGGAGGGCGTGGTGGCCGAGCTGGCGGAGGGCGGGGCGGACGCTGCCGCCGTTCTCGGCGGCATCCTCGCCGACCTGGAGCCGCACCTGGCCGACGGCGGAGTCGAGCTCACCGTCGAGGCGATCAGCAGCATCCTTCCCGAGGGGATGGACACCGACGCGGTCGCCGACCTGGAGGCGCTCGCGCACGCGCTGGATACCCTCCCGCCCGGCGTCAGCCTGCGTTTCGACCCGACGCTGGTGCGCGGAATGGGGTACTACACGGGCACGATCTTCGAGATTTCGCACCCGGGGTCGGGCAGCTCCGTCGGCGGCGGTGGCCGCTATGACGGCATGATCGGGCGGTTCCTCGGCACCGACGTGCCCGCGGCCGGCTTCTCGATCGGCTTCGAGCGCGTCGTCGACCTGATCGAGCTGCCGGAGGACGCCGTTCAGGAGTCGGTCGTTCTGGTGTTCGACCCGGCGGTCCCGCTCGACCGGCTGGTCGCGATCAAGTCGGAGCTCGTCGCCCGCGGGTGGCGCGTCCGCCTCGACCGGCGCGCGAAGAACCTGAAGGCGGTGCTCGACCGCGCGGCCGCCACGGGGTTCCGGTCGTTCGCGTTCGTGAATGCGGACACCGCCGACGCGTCGGCGCTCGAGGTCAAGCCGCTCGCGTAGGCGTTTCGCGCCGCCTCCGGCTCGGGGTCGGGTCGGCAGCCGGCCCCGGGCGAAAGGGAGGATTCTCGGCCCTTTCCGGCCCGCGGCGCCTCCGAACCACGTGATCCGGCCGTCCTGAACTCCATAGCTCCTCCGTTTCGGGGTGGGCCGCCTCAGGTGCCACCGGGCAGGAACGCCTCACTAGACTGACTTCGGAATCCCCGAAAAAACCACGCAAGGAGACAGTTGTGGCTGCAATCGAAGCTGTAGGCGCTCGCGAGATCTTGGACTCGCGCGGCAACCCGACCATCGAGGTCGAGGTGCTCCTCGAAGACGGCACGGTCAGCCGTGCCGCCGTCCCGTCCGGTGCCTCCACCGGTGCCTTCGAGGCCTACGAGCTGCGCGACGGCGACAAGGAGCGCTACCAGGGCAAGGGCGTGCTCAAGGCGGTGGATGCGGTGCTCGACGAGCTCGGCCCCGCTATCGAGGGCTTCGAAGCCGCCGACCAGCGCCTCGTCGACGAAGCGCTCATCGACCTCGACGGTACCGACAACAAGAAGCGCGTCGGTGCGAACGCCATCCTCGGCGTCAGCCTCGCCGTCGCCAAGGCCGCGGCCGACTCGGCCGACCTTCCGCTGTTCCGCTACCTCGGTGGCCCGAACGCGCACATCCTCCCCGTGCCGATGATGAACATCATCAACGGTGGCGCTCACGCCGACACCGGCGTCGACATCCAGGAGTTCATGGTGCTCCCGCTCGGCGCCGAGACCTACTCCGAGGGCCTCCGCTGGGGTGTCGAGACCTACCACTCGCTCAAGTCGCTGCTGAAGTCGAAGGGCCTCAACACAGGCCTTGGCGACGAGGGCGGCTTCGCCCCCGAGCTCGAGAACAACCGGGCCGCGCTCGACCTGATCTCCGAGGCCATCCAGCAGGCCGGCTTCACGGTCGGCCGCGACATCGCACTCGGCCTCGACGTCGCCTCCACGGAGTTCTTCGAGAACGGTTCCTACCGGTTCGAGGGCCAGGAGCGCTCCGCCGCCGAGATGAGCGCCTACTACGCCGAGCTCGCGGCGAACTACCCGCTGGTCTCCATCGAGGACCCGCTGGCGGAAGACGACTGGGAGGGCTGGGCCCACCTCAACTCCGAGCTCGGCGACAAGCTGCAGCTCGTCGGCGACGACCTGTTCGTCACGAACCCGAAGCGTCTCGCACAGGGCATCGCGCTCAAGGCCGCGAACAGCATCCTCGTCAAGGTGAACCAGATCGGCACGCTCACCGAAACGCTCGACGCTGTCTCGCTCGCTCAGCGCAGCGGCATGACCGCCGTGCTCTCGCACCGCTCCGGCGAGACCGAGGACACCACGATCGCCGACCTGGCCGTCGCCACGAACTCCGGCCAGATCAAGACGGGCGCCCCGGCCCGCTCGGAGCGCGTCGCCAAGTACAACCAGCTGCTCCGCATCGAGGAGGAGCTGGGCGACGCCGCGGTCTACGCCGGTCGCAGCGCCTTCCCGCGCTTCACCGCGTAACGCCTTCACCGCCTGCAACGGCCCCCGGGGATCCGTCCCCGGGGGCCGTCGCGCGGCCCGGCCGCGCCTCCCCGCTTCCCCCCTCGCACATTCGTGACGAATGTTCCTTCTCGCGCCTCCAAAAGGGACATTCGTCACGAATCTGCTCGCCCCGCACCCAGCCCGCCTCGCAGATTTGCGCCAATTCGCGGTTATGGCGCCGCTGAAACCGCGAATTGGCAAAAATCGAGTGGTGCCCCCACGAGCAACATTCGGCACGAAAGTCGCTTTTGGTGCCCCGATAACGACGATTCGGCACGAATGTCGCTTTTGGTGCCCCGATAACGACGATTCGGCACGAATGTCGCTTGTGGTGCCCGCGCTCGCGAGCGGCGCGAGCGGCGTGGTGATCCGAGAACGACATTTGGCGCAAATCTGGCGGGCGCGACGGCAGGGGCAGTCGCGCGGGCGGGCAGAGCGCGCGGCGTGCAGAATGAGGGGATGGTCCGAGTTGAGTCGGAGGTCGTGCCGCTGGCGCTGTTCGTGGCGCTCGCCGTGCTGTTCGCCGCCCTCGGCGTGTTCTGCCTGCTGCGGCCGGAGCGGGCGGCCGCCTTCTTCGCCGACGAGGATGCGCGTCGACCGTTCCGACCGAGGGATGCGCGAGCGCTCGGCGCCGTGTTCGCGCTGGGCGGTGCGGCTCTCGCCGCGGTCGGGATCGTGCGGCTGGTCACCGTCCTGAGCGCGGGCTGAGCGCATCCCGACACCCCGCCGCGCCGTCGGCCGGACGACCGTCATCGCCTACGATGGGAGGGGGCCGACCGGCTCCAGTCCGTACGCGCTCACGACCGGGAGGGCCCATGCCGAAGTCGCGCACGCGCCGCGTCCCGGTGCGCATTTCGCGCCCGACCGGCACTGGTCGGTGGCTGCGTCAGCTCCACTTCTCGGCCTTCTCGCTGGTCATGATGGGCGTGCTCGTGCTTGCCGTCGTCATCCTCGCGCCGACGGTCCAGGCGTTCCTCTCGCAGCGCCAGCAGATCGCCGACCAGCAGCACGCGGTCGACCAGCTGGCGACGCAGGTCGACACGCTGAAGGACCAGCGCGCGCGCTGGAACGACCCCAGCTACCTGCGCGCCCAGGCGCGTGACCGGCTGTACTACGTGCTGCCCGGCGAGGTCAGCTACCTCGTCATCGACGACCGCGCGCCTGCTGCGAAGCAGGACACGACCCCCGTCAGCTCCAAGCTGCAGAAGACCCAGACCGACTGGGTCGGCTCGCTCTTCGGCTCCTTCATGGGCGCCGGCCTCACCGAGGCCACGCCGCAGCAGCTGAACGGCACGCCGGCGCCCGGCCCGACCCCCACCCCGACCTCCGCACCGAAGAAGTAAGCCCGCATGACCAGACCACCCTTCGATCCCGTGACCGACGAGGACATCGCCGTCGTCTCCGAGCAGCTCGGCCGCCCGGCGCGCAACGTCGTCGGCATCGCCGCCCGCTGCGTCTGCGGCCGTCCCACTGTGGTGTCCACGGCCCCGCGACTCGACGACGGCACCCCGTTCCCGACGTTCTACTACCTGACGCATCCCGCAGCCACCGCGGCGATGTCGGCGCTCGAGGCGACGCAGGTGATGAACGAGTACAGCGAGCTGCTGGCCGCAGACGACGAGCTGAGCGCCCAGTACCGGGTCGCGCACGAGCAGTACCTGTCCGACCGCGAATCGGTCGCCGTGGTGGAGGAGATCGCCGGAATCTCCGCCGGGGGGATGCCCTCCCGCGTCAAATGCCTGCACGCCCTGGCCGCGCACGCGCTCGCGGCAGGGCCGGGAGTGAACCCGATCGGCGACCTGGCGCTCGCCCGCGGCAATTGGTCGCCGACGGTGTGCGAGTGCCGCATCGACGTCGCCGGCTAGGACCGTTGTGCGGGGGAGCAGCGTCATGCGGGGGAGCGGCAGCGGTGAAGGACGGATGCGGCGGCTGGCCGCCACCGTCGCAGCCGCCGCGCTCGCTGTCGCAGCGGCGGTCGTCCCCGCGACCGCTGCTCATGCCGACCAAGTGCGCGACCTCGAGTACTGGCTGAACGACTACGGCTTCTCCGAGGCCTGGAACACGACCCGCGGAGCCGGAGTGAAGGTCGCCGTCATCGACACCGGCGTCGACGGCTCGGTCCCCGACCTGGCCGGTGTGGTGGTGGGCGGCACGGACGTCTCCGAAGTCGGTGCGGCCAACGGCCAGAAGCCGATCGGCGACGCGGAGAGCGCCAACCACGGCACCTGGGTGGCGTCCCTCCTCGCCGGTCGCGGAACGGGCCCCGGGAGCGGAGTGCTCGGCGCGGCCCCCGAGGCGAGCATCCTCACCGTCTCGGTGGCGCTCGGCAAGGCGATGGGACCGGTCGGCAGCGACGAGCAGATCGCCCAGGCCGTGCGCTGGGCGGTCGACAACGGAGCATCCGTCATCAACATGTCCCTCACCCGGAACACCCTGGACTGGCCGGCCAGCTGGGACGACGCGTTCCAGTACGCTTTCGCCCACGACGTCGTCATCGTTGCCGCCGCGGGCAACCGGGGCAGCGGCACGAGCGAGGTGGGCGCGCCCGCCACGATTCCCGGCGTGCTGACCGTCGCCGGCGTCGACCGGGAGGGCAAGGCCAGCTTCGACGCCTCGGCGCAGGGCATCACCATCGGGGTCTCCGCGCCGAGCGAGCAGCTCGTCGGCGCGAATCCCGGAGGAGGCTACGTGCAGTGGGCCGGCACGAGCGGTGCCGCACCCCTGGTCTCCGGAGCCGTCGCCCTGGTGCGGGCGGCGCATCCCGAGCTGAAGGCACCGGATGTGATCGAGCGAGTCATCCGGACGGCAAAGCCTGCGGGCGGCACGGTTCCCAGTCCGATCTACGGCTACGGGCTCCTGGATGCGGCCGCCGCCGTCACCACGGACGTGCCGCACGTCACGGCGAACCCGATGGGCGACCTCGGCGACTGGATCCGCATCCACCGGCGAGCTCAGTCGCCGTCGGCCACCGCGCCGCCGTCGTCGGACGAAAACGCACAGGCCGTTCCGGCCCCGGCGAAGCTGACTCCCGAGCGCGCGGTACCATGGAGGCAGATCTTGTGGCCGCAATGGAGCGTCCTCACCGCTTTCTGGCTTCCATTCGCTCTGATCGCCGGCTTCCTCGCCCTCGTCGCCCTCGGCGGCGTCGGCGCGTGGCTGCATTTCAGGCGAATGCGGAGCAGGGAGTAATGTAGGCCCAAACTTTCGTGTTGAGGAGACGCATCACTGTGCCCAAAATCCTGATCGTCGGCGGCGGCTACGCCGGCTTCTACACCGCGTGGAAGCTCGAGAAGCAGCTCCGCCCGGGCGAGGCCGAGGTCACCATGGTCGACCCGCTGCCGTACATGACGTACCAGCCCTTCCTCCCCGAGGTCGCGGTCGGTTCCATCGAGCCGCGTCACGCGGTGGTCGCCCACCGCCGCCACCTGAAGACGACGAACATCATCACGGCGAAGGTCACCTACGTCGACCACGCGCGCAAGGTCGCGACGATCCAGCCGCCGGTCGGCGAGGCCTACGAGCTCGAGTACGACATCGTCGTGGTCACCGCGGGCGCTGTGTCCCGCACTTTCCCGATCCCGGGCGTCGCAGACCAGGCCGTCGGGCTCAAGAACATTGAGGAGGCCGTGTACATCCGCGACCGCCTCCTGACCAATTTCGACAAGGCGGCCGGCCTGCCCGCCGGCCCGGAGCGCGATCGCCTCCTGACCGTCGTCGTCGTCGGCGGTGGCTTCGCCGGCATCGAGATCTTCGCCGAGCTCCGTTCGTTCGCGAGCGCGCTGCTGAAGCGCTACCCGGAGCTGTCGTTCGAGGACACCCACTTCCACCTGATCGAGGCCATGGGCCGGATCATGCCCGAGGTGTCCCTGAAGACCAGCCACTGGGTGATCAAGAACCTCGCGGAGCGCGGGGCGCAGATCCACCTCGACACGCAGCTCCAGAGCGCGGTGGACGGCGTCATCCAGCTGTCGACCGGCGAGACTTTCGAGACGGACCTCATCGTCTGGACCGCCGGAGTCATGGCGAACCCGACGGTCGTCCGTCACACCGACCTTCCCATCGAGGAGCGCGGTCGTCTGCGCGTCCGCGCCGACCTGCGCGTGGGCACCGACGAGGAGATCATCGAAGACGCGTGGGGCGCGGGCGACGTGTCCGCCGTCCCAGACCTCACCGGCGCCGGTGTCGGCGGCTACTGCGTCCCGAACGCTCAGCACGCGGTGCGCCAGGGCAAGCTCCTGGCGAAGAACATCGTCGCCACGCTGCGCGGCGAGCTTCCGCGCCAGTACTACCACAAGAGCCTCGGCGCGGTCGCGGGTCTCGGTGTCGGCATCGGCGTGATGCAGTCCGGCAAGCTCGCGATCAAGGGAGTCGTCGGCTGGCTCGCGCACCGCGGCTACCACGGTCTCGCGATGCCGTCGTGGGAGCGCAAGTGGCGCGTCATCTGGGGCTGGTGGAACAACTTCTGGCTCGGTCGCGACATCGTGTCGCTGCAGGCCGTGCAGAACCCGCGCGCCAGCTTCGAGGAGTTCGCCTCCCGCCCGAAGCCGGCCATCGAGGCCGCTCCGCCCGCTGAGGAGCCCGCCAAGAAGGCGCCCGCCCGCAAGAAGGCGGAGGCTGCGAAGCAGCCCGCCGAGGTGACGGCTAAGTAGCGTCAGCGTTTCGTGACGGTGGTCGCGGCGCCCTGGTTCACCGGGGGCTGCGGCCACTGTTTCGTTTAAGCCCGCGAAGCCGGCCGACGTCGGAGGTCTCTGAACCGCTGACGGTGCGCGCATTCCTCCGTTTCGGGGCGGCCGCAGGAATCGGAGGAGAACACTCTCGAGGCGCGTCCCGACGAGCGGAAGGGAGGAGAAAAGGGGCTCGGCGAGCAACGGCTCCTCCGTCAGCGAGCGGTCACGCGTGTGTCCACGGCTGAGCGAAGCAAAGGACCGTACCCCCAGTGGGACTCGAACCCACACTCGAGCGAGTTTAAGTCGCGTGCCTCTACCGATTGGGCTATGGGGGCCGAAGCCGACGGCGTCCGCGCGACGGCGCGGTCGGAGGGTCTACCGGTTGCGGTACGGCGAACGGACCATCTGGATGACGGCCGCGGTGGCGAGGATTCCTCCGACGACCACGACGAGACCGATGAGACCGATGAGCAGACCTTCCATGCCTTCAACGCTACACCGTCGCCGCTGTCGGCCGCGTCTGCGAACACCCTCAGGGCATCCCAAGTCCCTGTCCAACCTGGCGGCTCACACTGGCGTCGACACCCTTTCTGGTGAGGTGTCCCTGACCCGGCCGGTGCCCGAGATCCCCCCGATGCGGCCACCGGCCGGGTTTTCATGCCCGGCCTGGACCGCGACGCAGACCCGCGCGGCTAGGCTCGACGGATGATCACGCGCTGCCCGTGCCTCAGCGGCGAGACGTACGACGCCTGCTGCGGACCGCTCCACCGGGGCGCTCCGGCGCCCACGGCCGAGCGACTCATGCGCTCCCGCTTCAGCGCGTTCGCCCTCGGTGACGCGCCCTACCTGCTGCGCAGCTGGCACCCGTCCACCCGGCCCTCCGAGCTCGCGCTCGATCCAGGTCTGCGCTGGTACCGGCTCGACATCGAGCGCACCGAACGCGGAGGCCCCTTCGACACGGACGGTGTGGTGGAATTCATCGCGCACTACAAGGGCGACGAGCGCGGCAGCCTCCACGAGGTCTCCCACTTCGTGCGCGAGGGACGCGACTGGTTCTACGTAGAGGCGAACCAGTAACCGTGGCGCGGCGGCAACGTCAGTTCTTGGGGAGGGTTCCCACCTTCTGACCGCCGTTCGCGTAGATCACCAGCTCGTCGCCGGAGACCTTTGCGGTGTGTGCGCGGCTCAACCACGGATTGACGCCCTCACACGCTTTCAGCGTGGAGGCGAACGGGCCGAAAGTGTAGGTATCCCCGCTCACTGTGCCCGTGCCCGCCAGATCGTTGCAGCCGTCGGATCCCTTGAACGCGCCGTCCGCGGTGATCGTGAGGTGCGGCTGTCCGGAGGCCGTCGACCCCCAGGAGCCGGTGAACGGGGACCCGGACGGCGAGCAGCCGCTCAGGGCGAGCATCCCGGCCACGATGACGGCGGCGAAGGTCAGACGGAGCGGGCGGGCGCTGATCATGCGCTCACAGTAGGATGCCGCGTCTTCGCCTCGCAAGACTCCACCGGCGGTCGCCGCGTCCGCGTCAGCGTCCGCGTCCGCGTCAGGCGTCCGCGTCAGGGGAGGGTGCGGTCCAGCGCGGGCGCGACGTAGCGCTCCCACAGCCAGAAAGCGACGCTCGCGGCCGCGAACCCCACCGCCACGCCGACGATCACCGTCACGCCGACTCCCCGTTCGACGAGGGATGCGACCGGCAGGAGGAGCGCGAAGAGCACCGTGTAGACGACGAGGCTCAGCCCTCCCCACAACCATCGCGACCACTGGGCGATCGCGCGCCCCGCCAGGCCGCCGATCGGGAGGAGCATCACCGCGGCCGAGCCGATGCCGACAAGTGCGAGCACGTTGACCAGCACGGAAAGGAACGCGGCGAGGGGAGTGGTCGGCGCGGCGACGAGGCCGACGGCGAGCCAGGCGAGCACCCCGAGGGCGGCCACCGCGGAGACCTGCAGGGCGGCGATCCGGCCCCGGCGCGCCCGGCCCGCGTGCGGACCGACCGCGAGGCCGAGCACCAGTACGAAGAGCAGCGCGGGGGAGAGTCCGAGCAGCCGAGAGCCGATCGCGGCGACGGTGACCACGAGCAGCAACCCCGGGCGGAGGGTGACCCGCGGCACCGGGAGGTGCAGGTGCGGCGCCATGCCGCGACCGGCGAGCACCCACACGGCGTTGACCGCGGCGACCGCGACGATCACCGCGAGGAGAACTGCCGGGTACGCGGCGGCATTCGGAACCGGCGTCGAGAGCGTCACCAGCACGGCGGTCACCAGGCCGGCTGCTGCGGCGGGCCAGAGCGGCAATCGGCCACCAGCCGACGTGCCGGCGGTGGATGCTGTTGCTGCAGCGGTCGCCGTCCCTCGGGCCGTTGCGCCGGATGCTGCCGGTGGCCGCCCGAACAGTGCCGAGGCGTCCGAGACATCCGACCGGGGCCGGTTGCGCCCGAACACCGAGGCTCTGCCGCCGTGGCGTGCGCGGTCGCGCCGTCCGCGGGCGAGGGCGGCGGCGAGCAGTCGCGCCGGGAGCACGAGCAGCAGGAGGGCGGCGACGGCGAGTCCGGCGGAGCGGATCCACCCCGGGAGCGCCTCGGCTGACACGGTCGGGGCGGCGGCGGTCGTGAACGGCGCGTCGAGCCATCCCCTCGGCTCGGGATGGTTCGGCCCGGTCGGCGGCACGGCGCCCGGTGCGGCAGGCACGGGCGCCGTCGGTGAGGGCACCGGCGTCGGTGTCCGTGTGGTCGATTGTGATTCGGCGGCGCTGCCCGCGGGGACCGTCAGCGCTACCGCGTTGCTGCCGGCGCTCACGTTGCCCGCAGCGTCCCGCTGTAGTGCGGACAGTGTGTAGGCGCCCGTTCCGAGCGAGCCCTGGCAGGACCAGGCGCCGGCAACCACATCCGCCGTGCAGACCACAGCAGCGCCCTGGTCGGTGGAAGCATAGAGGGTAACGTGCGCTCCGGTCTCTCCGGCGCCTCCGAAGGCGAGCGGTGCGCCCGGCGCGGGGGAACCGGCGGTCGGAGTCGTGATACTCGGCGCGGCGGGCGCCGTGCGGTCCACGTCGATGGAGACGCGGTCGCTGGTCGCCGAGCGCTGCGACGAGAAGTCGGCGACCTGGGTGGCGGTCACCGTGTGACGGCCGTCGGTCAGGTCGCCGCTGAGGACGCATCCCCAGCTGCCGTTCGAGTCGGCTGGGAACGTGCAGGCCGCGCCGGTGTCGGCCGTGACGGTGACGCTCGCGCCCGGGTACGCCGAGCCCCGGACGCCGCCGGTGGTGGGCACGACACCCTCCCCGGCGATCACGGGCGGGTGCAGCACCCGCACCCGGCCGCTGTCGCTGCCGCCCGAACGCGCCTCCGCGCGCACGGCGACCCCCGGACCGTCCGGGAGGGAGGCGATGCCGCAACTCCAGCGCTGGTCGTCGTCGACGGTCGCCTGGCAGCTCTCGGCCGCACTCGGAGCGGAACCGCCGGAGACCGCCACGACGTCGCCCGGCGTTCCGGAGCCGGCGACGGTGAACGGGAACGTGGTCACCACGCCGGAGGGGAGGGCGTCGAGGGTGAGCGGCCGCGAGGTCGGCGGCGGCGATGGTGTGCTCGACGGTGGGTCGGTGTCGGCGGGCCTGGCCGCGGACGGAGCGGCGGAGACGGTGGATGCGGTGGCGGGCGTGTGGACGCCGGTTGCGGACTGCTGTGGTGCGGTCGTCGGGGAGGCTGCCGCAGCGGGCGGCGCGTCTCCGATCAGCCCGACGGCGCTCAGCAGCAGCGCGGCGAGGGTGGCGACGGTCGCAAAAGACACCAGTCCGATCGACCCCCTCGGGCGGACTGGTGGTGACACGTCGCTCGTAAATCCCCGCATTCCACCCCATTCCAGGGGGTAGCGGAGGTCGCTGTCAAACGAATCGCCGCGATTTACGGCATACTTCCATCTGGGTCAACTGTCCCACTTTCTCCCGCGCGACGAAGCGCGGCGGAACCTTCAGGAGTCCGGATGACGCGCATCCCGGTCGCAGACCGACGCACGGCGCTGGTTCAGGCCGCGCTCCGCGTGGTCGCGCGCGACGGGGTCGCGGCTGCCACCACCCGCCGGGTGGTCGCCGAGGCCGGGATGCCGCTGGCCAGCTTCCACTACGTCTTCGCCTCGCGAGACGAACTGATGGCCGAACTCATCGAGGCAGCCGTCGCGAGCGAGCAGCGCGATCTTGCGCCCGTGCTCTCCGGCGACACCGGCGGTCTCGGCATGCGCGACGCGCTCCGCGCCGGGCTGCAGCACTACTTCGACGGCCTGCGCGCCGACCCCGACCGCGAGAAGGCGATGCTCGAACTCACTCAGTGGGCGCTGCGTGAGCCCGGATTCGAACCGCTGGCGCGGCGCCAGTACGCGCGCTATCACGAGGTCGCAGGGCAGGCCGCCGCCGGTGCCGCGCGTCTGACCGGGTGCGAGTGGACGCGTCCGCTCGCCGAGGTCGCGCGCATTCTGGTGTCCTTCACCGACGGTCTCACCGTCGCCTGGCTGGTCACCCGCGACGACGCAGCCGCGGCCGCGACGATGGACGTGGCCGCCGACGCGCTGGCCGCCCTCGCCCGCCCGCTGGACGCCTCCGCCCCCGCTCCCGTTTCCACCCTCGCTCCGTCGCCCCCCACCGAGAACGCAGGTACCCGATGACGAACACCTCGACGCCGGCCGTCTTCGCCGAGCCGACCCGCAAGGTCCCGGGCCGCTGGGTCGCCGCCTTCGCCGTCGCCTGGCTGGGCGTGTGGATGGCGCAGCTCGCGCCCATCCAGAAGCTGCTGCCCGACCAGGTGCAGACCGAGCTGAACACGACCTCGTGGGTCGACAACGTGGTCGCTTTCGGCGTCATCTCCGGGATCTCGGGCGTCTGCGCGATCGTCGCCTACCCGGTGACGGGTGCCCTGTCGGACCGCACCACGAGCCGCTTCGGCCGGCGCCGGCCGTGGATCGCCGCGGGCGCGGTGGTCTTCGCCGTCTCCCTGGTCCTCCTCGGGCTGCAGACCTCCATCGTCGGGATGGGCGTGTTCTGGTCGCTCGCGCTGACCGGTTTCTGCATCCTGACCGCCGCTCTGACCGCGACGATCAGCGACCAGGTGCCGGTGGATCAGCGGGGGTACGTCAGCGGCTGGATCAGTGCGCCGCAGGCCATCGGGATCATTCTGGGCGTCGCGCTCGTCACCTACGTCTTCGTCGGTGCGGTCGTCGGGTACACCGCGATGGCCGTGCTCCTGCTGGTGCTCGTCGTGCCGTTCCTATTCCTGCCGGATGCGGTGCTCGCGCCCGAGCTGCGCGAGCGGATGTCGCTGCGCGGCATCATCGAGGGGCTGTGGATCAGCCCGCGCGAGCATCCCGACTTCGGCTGGACGCTGCTCAGCCGGGTGCTCGTGAACTTCGGCAACGCGTTCGGCACGTCGCTGCTGCTGTACTTCCTCGAGTTCGGTCTGCGCGACCCGAACGCCGACGACGACCTGCTGATCCTCATCCTCATCTACATGGTGTTCGTGATCGTCTCGTCGCTTGTGCTCGGCCGGCTGTCCGACCGGCTCGGGCGCCGCAAGGTCTTCGTCTTCGTCTCGTCGGCCGTCCAGGGGGTCGCCGCGCTGCTGCTGGGCTTCGTCCCGGAACTCTCCGTCGCCTTCGTGGCCGCGGCCCTGCTCGGCATCGGGTACGGCTGCTTCCTCAGCGTGGATCAGGCCCTCGCCACCCAGGTGCTGCCCGATCCCGAGACCCGCGGCAAGGACCTCGGCATCATGAACATCGCGCTCGCTGTGCCGCAGGCCGTCGCTCCGCTGTTCGGCGCGATGATCGTCGCGGCCCTCGGCGGCTTCGCCGGCCTGTTCGTCCTGTCCGCCCTGTTCGCGTTCGCGGGTGCGCTCGCGGTCGCCCGAGTGAAAGCGGTGCGCTGATGCCGGACCTCGACCTCTCCACCCCGCCCGTCCCTTCCGAGCGCACCTGGACGACGCCGGAACTGTACTGGCCGTCGCTGTCGGCGGCGACGGCCCGGCTCGACCCGCCGCTCGCCGTTCTCCACCTCCCCGCCCTCCGGCACAACGCCCACGACATGCTGCGGCGCGTCGGAGGGCCGTCCGGGCAGCCGCCCAAGGCGATCCGCGTCGCCTCCAAGTCGGTGCGGATCCGCTCGGTGCTGGATGCGGTGCTCGCGTTACCCGGGTACGCCGGCGTGCTGGCGTACACGCTGCCGGAGGCGCTGTGGCTGGCGGAAGGGGATGCGGAGCACCCACCGATCGGGGACATCGTCGTCGGCTACCCGACCGCCGACCGCGCCGCGATCCGCCGGCTGGCGGCCTCACCCGAGCTCGCCTCCCGCGTCACCCTGATGGTCGACTCCGTCGCCCACCTGGACTTCATCGACGCCGTCGTCCCCCCGGGGCAGCGCGAGACCATTCGGCTGTGCCTCGAACTCGACTCGTCGTGGCAGGCCCCGGTGCTCGGCCACATCGGCGTGTTCCGCTCGCCGTTGTACTCGGCCGCATCCGTCCGCGAGGTCGCGGAGGCGATCGTCCGCCGCCCGGGCTTCTCGCTGGTCGGGATGATGGGGTACGAGGCGCAGATCGCCGGGCAGGGGGACAACCCGCCCGGGAAGCCGGCCTGGGGCGCGACGCTGCGCTGGGTGCAGAAGAACTCCCGCGAGGAGCTGCTCGGCCGGCGCGGTGAGGCCGTCGCGGCGGTTCGGGGACTCGCCGAGCTGGAGTTCGTGAACGGCGGGGGGACCGGCTCGATCGAGTTCACCGCATCCGACCCGTCCGTGACGGAGATCGCCGCGGGGAGCGGCCTCCTCGGCGGGCATCTGTTCGATACGTACCGGGGGTTCCATCCCGCGCCCGCAGCCGCCTTCGCGCTGTCGGTCGTGCGTCGCCCGGCGCCCGAGACGGCTACCCTGCTCGGCGGAGGCTGGATCGCCTCCGGGCCGCCCGGACCCGACCGCATGCCGAAAGTGGAGTGGCCGACCGGCCTCTCGATGGTGGCGCGCGAGATGGCCGGCGAAGTGCAGACTCCCCTCACCGGGGCCGCTGCCGGTGTCCTGCGCATCGGTGATCGGGTCTGGCTGCGGCACACCAAGTCGGGCGAGCTGAGCGAGCACGTCGACGCCTTCCAGCTGGTGGACACGGTCGACGGCCGCGCCCGCGTGGTGGGCGAGGCGGCGAGCTACCGCGGCGACGGGCAGGTGTTCCTGTGACGGCTGCCGGAGGACTCTGGCGCAACTGGGGACGCACCGAAGCGGTCCGCCCGCAGCGTGTTGAGCGGCCGGCCTCCGCCGAGGCGGTGCAGCGCGCGGTCCAGGCCGCCGCCGGCAAGGGGATGCGGATCAAGGCGGTCGGCGCGGGCCACAGCTTCACCGGCATCGCGGTTGCCCCGGGCGTTCAGCTCGACCTCGAGGACCTGAGCGGCATCGTGGATGTGGACCTCGAGCGAGGCCGCGTCACGCTCGCTGCAGGGACGCACCTCCACCAGCTCCCGAGGCTGCTCCATCCGCACGGGCTGGCGCTCGAGAACATGGGCGACATCGACCGGCAGACGATCGCCGGGGCGACCTCGACCGGCACGCACGGGACGGGCGGGTCGTTCGGCGGGCTCGCGACCCAGATCGTGGGCCTCACCCTCGTGACGGGGGAGGGCGAGCTGCTCCGGATCGACGAGACGCAGAACGCCGAGCTGCTCCCTGCCGCGCGCCTCGGTCTGGGCGCGCTCGGCGTCATCGTCGACGTCACGCTCCAGTGCGTGCCCGCCTACCTGCTCCAGGCGGTCGAACGCCCAGAGCCGTTGCAGGCGACCCTGGAGTCGTACGTCGAACGCTCGGCGGCTGAGGACCACTTCGAGTTCTACTGGTTCCCGCACACCGAGACCGCGCTCACCAAGACCAACACCCGGCTGCCGCTGACTGCCGAGCGCAAGCCGCTGTCCCGCACCGGGCGCTGGATGGACGACGAGCTGCTCGCGAACGGCCTGTACCGCGGCGTCTGCGCGCTCGGCACCGTGGCGCCCGCGGTGATCCCGCCCTTCAGCCGGCTCGCGCAGCGGCTGACCGGCAACCGCGACTTCGTCGACCATGCGCCGCGGGTGTACGTGACCAACCGGACGGTGCGTTTCCGGGAGATGGAGTACGCGCTGCCGCGGGAGGCCGTGCCCACGGCGCTCGCCGAGGTGAAGGCGCTCATCGAGCGGCGCGGCTGGCGCATCTCCTTCCCCGTCGAGGTGCGGAGCGCCGCGGCCGACGAGAACTGGCTGTCGACGGCGTACGGGCGCGAAAGCGGCTACATCGCGGTGCACCGGTACTACCGCGAAGACCAGCGCGAGTACTTCGCGGCGGTCGAGGAGGTCATGGTCGCCCACGACGGCCGACCGCACTGGGGCAAGCTGCACGGCCGGGATGCGGACTCCTTGCGGACGGTCTACCCGCGTTTCGACGACTTCGTCGCCGTCCGCGACCGGCTCGACCCGGAGCGCCGGTTCGAGAACGCCTACCTCCGCCGCGTGCTCGGGCCCTGACGCGCGGTATCCCGCCGAGTGCGACATCATGTCGCAACTCGACGCCCGAAGGAGCAACGACTCACCGCTCGGCACAACAGACCGGGGCGGAGACTAGAAGGTGCCGCCCATGGTCTCCAGGCGCTCGACGCGCTGCGGGATCGGCGGGTGGGTGGAGAACAGTCGAGCCATCAGGCCGGGCTTCAGCGGGTCGTTGATCCACAGGTGCGCCATCGACGAGTTCTGCTTGCGCATCGGCCGTCCGTACGCCTCCAGCTTGAGCAGGGCGCTGGCCAGCGCGTCCGGGTGACGCGTGGTCATGGCACCGGTCGCATCCGCCAGGTACTCGCGCTGCCGGGAGACGGCCAGCTGCACCAGGGTGGCGACGAGCGGCGCCACGATCGCGGCCGCCAGCCCGAAGATCAGAACGACCGGGTTCCCGCCGTTGTTATTGTTGTTCCGGTTGCCGCCGAAGAACGCCATCCGCAGGAAGATGTCGGCGATGAAGCCGATCGCGACCGTGAGCCCGAACACGATCATCCCGAGCCGGATGTCGTAGTTGCGCACGTGTCCGAGCTCGTGCGCCATCACGCCTTCGAGTTCGGCGTCCGTCATGATGTCGAGGAGCCCGGTGGTCGCGGCGACCGAGGCGTGCTGGGGGTCGCGGCCGGTGGCGAAGGCGTTGGGGGCCGGATCGTTCACGATGTAGACGGCAGGCATGGGCGTGCCGGTGGCGATCGACAGGTTCTCGACGACGTTCCACAGCCGGGGATTGTCGGCCTTCTGGATCGGGATCGCCCCCGACATGCTCAGCGCCTGACTGCTCGCCAGGTAGTACTGGAACAGGGCGTAGAGCACGGCCCCGATGACCACGACCACCAGGATCGTGTAGCTCTGGTAGATGTACGACGCCAGCCAGCCGAGCGCGCCGATGATTACCAGGAACAGCAGGATGATGAAGACGGTGTTGCGCTTGTTCCTGGCGATCGCCCTATACATCTAGGCCCTAGAACTGGACGCGCGGGGGCTCAGCGATCGCGGCGAGGTTGTCGACCTCGAAGAACTCGCGCTCGGTGAAGCCCAGCCGTCGGGCGAACAGGTTGTTCGGGAACACCTTGATCTTGGTGTTGAACTCGCGCACGCCACCGTTGTAGAACCGGCGCGACGCCTGGATCTTGTCTTCGGTGTCGACCAGGTCGGCCTGCAGACGCAGGAAGTTCTGGCTCGCCTGCAGCTGCGGGTACGCCTCCGCCACCGCGAAGATGCTCTTCAGCGCCGTCTGCATGTGGTTCTCGGCGGTGGATGCCTCACCCGGCGTCTGCGCGGACAGCGTCTCGGCACGCGCACGCGTCACCGACTCGAACACGCCCTTCTCGTGGGCCGCATAGCCCTTGACCGTCTCGATGAGGTTCGGGATGAGATCGGCGCGCCGTTTCAGCTGCACCGTGATGTCGCTCCACGCCTCGTCGACGCGGACCTTCAGCGTCACCAGGGAGTTGTAGGTGGCCCACAAGTAGATCCCGATGATCGCCACGATCACGACGACGATGATGACCGGAATGAGCCATTCCATGTTCGCAGAACTCCTTGTGTGCAGGGGGTGGATCGAGCAGATTCGCAGTCCATATCCTAGCTTCGGGGTGCTCTGCGCTCACCGCGTTCCCATCACACTCGAAGCAAGCGCCTCGGCGACGGACAGACGCGCGACAGGTCGCGCGCGGGTGCACAATGGCCTCGTGAGTGAGCTCGCCGAACGCCGTCGCCCGGGCCGTCCGCGCAAAGAGCGAGGCGCCGCTTCCGCGCGCTCGGCGATCCTTCGCGCCGCCGCCGACGAGTTCGCCGAGCGTGGCTACGAGGCCGCTTCGCTGCGGGCGGTCGCCCGGAGAGCAGGCGTGGATTCGGCGCTCGTCCACCACTACTTCAACGGGAAGGCCGACCTCTTCGCGGCCACGCTCGAAGTGCCGCTCCGACCGGACCGGCTGCTGGATGTCGTCCTCGCGGGCCCGCGCGACGACGTGGGGCAGTCGCTCGTCCGGTACGTGCTCGAGCGCCTCGACGACGAGAAGTCCGCGCGGCGGATGATCGTCGTCATGCGGACCGTGCTCGGGAGCGGGCCGGGGACCCGGATGGTGCGCGAGTTCCTGGCGCGCGAGGTGCTGTCGAAGCTCGCCTCGTTGAGCGATGCGCCCGACGCGGCATTGCGCGGTGAGCTGGCCGCCGCCCAGCTGGTCGGGATCATGATGACCCGCTATGCCCTCCAGGTCGAGCCCATCGCGAGCGCCCCCGCGGACGAACTGGCCCGACGGGTGGGCCCGGTACTCCAGTGGCACCTCTTCGGCAGCCCGGATGCACCGCTCTCTTGACGGGAGCCGCACGGGGGGCGAATAATTCAGCACATGATGAATTCGCCGGATGCGGCGGAGCCCGCCGTCGCGATCGAGGGCCTGCGCGTGCGCCGTGGCCGGACGGATGTCCTCCACGGGCTCGACCTCGACATCCCGCGCGGACAGGTGGTCGGGCTGCTCGGCCCGAGCGGATGCGGCAAGACCACCCTCATGCGGGCGATCGTCGGCGTGCAGAAGGTGAAAGCCGGCACGGTCTCGGTTCTCGGCCAGGCCGCCGGGTCGTCCGCGCTGCGACACCGGGTGGGTTACGTCACCCAGGCGGCAAGCGTCTACGACGACCTGACCATCCGCCAGAACCTGGAGTATTTCCGCCGAGTGCTCGGAGCCGGCCGCGCCGACGTCGACCGTGCCATCGCAGCGACCGACCTCGAGGAGCACTCCGCACGCCTGGTGTCGACGCTGTCCGGCGGCGAGCGCAGCCGCGTCTCCCTGGCTGCGGCGCTGCTCGGCTCTCCCGACCTCCTGGTGCTCGACGAACCGACCGTGGGGCTCGACCCGCTGCTCCGCGTCGAGCTGTGGGCGCTGTTCCACCGCCTCGCGGAGTCGGGGACGAGCCTCCTGATCTCCAGCCACGTGATGGATGAGGCGAGCCGCTGCGACCGGCTCATCCTGATGCGCGAGGGTGCGGTGCTGGCCGACGCGACGCCCGACGAGCTGCTCGCCGAGACCGGCGCGGCGGACGCCGAGGGTGCCTTCCTGGCGCTGCTGAGGCGCCGCCACGCCCGCCACGCGCTGCCCGGCGCGGAGGCGGACGAGGGGGGCGCCGGAGACTCCGCCGATCCCGAGGAGGGCGCGCGATGAACCCGACCCGGACGCTCGCGACCACCGGCCGCGTCCTGAACCAGATCCGTCACGACCCGCGCACCGTGGTCCTGCTGCTGATCGTGCCGAGTCTCCTCATCGGGCTGGTCGCGTGGATCTTCACCGACACCCCGGTCTTTCAGACGATCGGTCCGGCCATGCTGGCGCTGTTCCCCTTCATCGTGATGTTCCTGGTCACGTCCATCACCACGCTGCGGGAGCGGCGAACCGGCACGTTGGAGCGACTGCTGTCGATGCCGCTCGGCCGCGGCGACTTCATCCTCGGCTACACGATCGCGTTCGGAATTATCGCGATCGTGCAGGCGCTGCTCGCCTCGGGGTATGCCCTCTGGGTGTGCGGTCTCAACGTGAAGGGCGAGCCCTGGTTGCTGGTGGCCGTTGCGGTGACGGACGCGGTGCTCGGCAGCACGCTCGGCCTGTTCGCGAGCGCGTTCGCACGCACCGAGTTCCAGGTGGTGCAGTTCATGCCGCTGCTGATCTTCCCGCAGATCCTGCTCGGCGGGATCTTCCTGCCGCGTGACCAGCTGCCGGCCGGGCTGAAGGAGCTGAGCGACTGGCTGCCCCTGTCGCACGCGGTCGATGCGCTCAACGCTGTCGCGACGGATTCGCACGACGCCGCCTACGTCGGCGGCCAGCTTCTGATCATCGCCGCCTTCGCCATCGCCGCTGTCATCCTGGGCGCGCTGACGCTGCAGCGGCGCACGGCCTAGCGCCGCCGCCCGGCCCCGGATCGAAGGAGAGGGGTCAGGTGGTGGCGTCGTCGGGCGCCTGCAGCTCGGCCGTGCCGGTGTAGCGGTAACGGACGCGCGTGCCGGTCGTCGGCTCGTCGAGTCGACGCCACTCGGTGCCGACGTTGTCGCCGCCCACGATCGAGACGTCGCGGATGCTGTCTTTCGGCTGCCCGTCGACGAAGGACTGGATGACCTCGGCGTAGACCTCGGAGTCCGGGTTCAGCAGCACGGCCACGTAGTGGTCCGACTGCTTCACCTCGCGCGCCGGCACCCAGAGCCGCTCGTCGAACTGCACCAGCGTCTTGCCGTCCGAGGTGCCGCCCGGCTTCACGCCGGTCACGATGCCGTCGAGCCAGGTATCGCCGTCGTGGTACGCGTACAGCTCGCGCATCGGCGACTCGTAGTCGGCCTCGTCGGCCCCGTTCTCATCGAGGTAGTCCAGCGGTGACGTCATGTGCCGAACCCTACCCCCGGGCGCAGCGCGTCGGCGAGGAGCGGTGCGAGGTCGCCGCGGGCACCCTCGGCGACGGTCACCGATTCGAGCCCCTGCCAGGAAGCCGTCTCGTCGAGGAGGGGCAGGAGGCGGTCGAGCGTCGCGGGCGGGGCGCCCGGTTCGGTCCACGCCGACTGAACGCGCAGCACCCCCGCCTGGCGGTCGCTCTTCAGGTCGATGCGCCCGACCAGAGCGTCGTCGATCAGGATCGGCAGCGAGTAGTACCCGTAGACGCGCTTCGGCGCGGGCGTGTAGATCTCGATCCGATAGTGGAAGCCGAACATCCGCAGGGCCCGGTCGCGATACCAGACCACCGGGTCGAACGGCGACAGCAGCGCAGCCGCCTCGACCTGCCGAGGCTTCCGTGCGTCGCGGTGCATCCAGGCCGCGACTGGCCGGCCGGCGCTCTCCCAGCCGGGTACCCGCACCGGGATGAGGTCGCCCGCATCTTCCAGCTCCTGCAGGGCGACCCCGACGCGCGGCCCCTTGATCCGGTAGTAGTCGGCGAAATCGCGCGCGGTGCCGATGCCGTGAGCGACGGCCGCCCGGCGCAGGAGCTCACGGATGGCGTCCTCCTCGGACACCGTCCGGTCGAGCACGCCGGAGGGCAGCACCTGCTCCGTCAGCGCGTACCGGCGCTGGAATCGCATCCGCCCCGCGACCGCCACCTCGCCGAACAGGAACATCCGCTCCAGCGCCCGCTTCACCTCCGACCATCCCCACCATGGGCCGGTGCGGTGGTTCGCGTCGTGCTCGATCTCGCCCGCGACCAGGGGGCCGTTCGCCGCGAGTTCGCCGCGCAACCATTCCACGGTGTCGTCGTTGACGTCGAACCAGCTTCCCGGACCGCCGTAGCGCTCGCGGTACTCGCGCATCCGCCACGCGAACAGCGGCCAGTCCTCCTTGCGCATGAAGGCGGCCTCGTGGGCCCAGTACTCGGTGTGGGGGCCGCGGGCATCGAAGGTCAGCCGGTCGAGCAGGGTGCGGTCGTAGGCCCCGAGCCGAGCGAACGCCGGGAGGTAGTGGCTGCGTTCGAACACGTTGACCGAGTCGATCTGCAGCACCCCGAGCCGATCGACCAGTCCGTTGAGCTGGCGCGTGCCCACGACGGCGGGCCGCGGCCTCCCGAAACCCTGGGCGGACAGCGCGATGCGTCGAGCGAGTGCGGGGGAGACCTGTTCGACCACGCCTGAACCTTATCGACAACCTCGGACATCGGACGTTCACCGGTTCGTCACCGCTGCGCGGCCGCCCGGACGCCTGGCCTTCCTACCGTGGCGACGTCCGGGCGTTCCGCCCGGGCGACACCCTGCACTGGAGGAAACCCGTGATCAACAAGCGCGCACGTGTCGCCGGCCTCGCCGCCGCGGCAACCGTCGTCGCACTCTCGCTCGCCGCCTGCTCCGGCGGCGCGAGCGCCAGCTCCACCGACAACGCCTCGATCGCCACCGCCACGGACGCTGCGTCGGCCGGCGGAATGGATGCGCTGGTCGCCGCCGCGAAGAAGGAGGGCAGCCTCAACATCATCGCGACGCCCGGCGACTGGGCGAACTACCAGGAGATCTTCGACGGCTTCACCAAGAAGTACGGCATCACGATCAACCCGAGCCAGGACAGCGCCTCCAGCCAGGAGGAGATCGACGCCGCGAAGAAACTCAAGGGCCAGGACACCGCGCCGGACACGTTCGACATCGGCTCGTCGGTCGCGCTGGCGAACACGAAGTACTTCGCCGCGTACAAGCCGACCGGCTGGGACGACATCCCGGACGGCCAGAAGGAGAAGGACGGCCTCTGGAAGGTCGGCTACTACGGAGTGATGGCGGTCGGCTACGACGCCAACAAGATCAAGACCGCGCCGAAGTCCTTCGACGACCTGCTGAAGCCCGCCTACAAGGGCGCCGTCGCACTGAACGGCAACCCGACCCAGGCGGCCGCTGCGGCCGGAGCGGTCGCGTACGCGGACCTGCAGAACGGCGGAACGCTGGACGACCTGACCCCGGGCGTCGACTGGTTCTCGAAGCTCAAGAAGGCCGGCAACTGGAACGCGGCCGACGGCAAGCCGAACACCATCGCCTCGGGCGAGACCCCGGTTCTCCTCGACTGGTCGTTCAACCAGAAGGGATACGCCACCTCCGACACCATCAAGGGCGGCGGCGTGAACTGGAAGTACGTCGTCCTGCCGGGCACCGCGTACGTCGGCTACTACAACCAGGCCATCAGCAAGGACGCCCCGCACCCCGCGGCCGCACGCCTGTGGGAGGAGTACCTCTACAGCGACGCCGCCCAGAACGCGTGGCTGAAGGGCGGCGCCTACCCGGCGCGCGTCGACGCGATGGAGAAGGCCGGGACCGTGAACAAGGACGAGTTCCCGGGCAAGCTGGACAAGACCGCTGTCATGACCGACAAGCAGGCCACCGACGCCGGCACGCTGCTGGGCGCCAAGTGGGCCAACGCGGTCGGCTGATGACCGAGACCGTCACGGGCGCCGCGGCGCCCGCGGTCGACCGTGCTGCCGCCGGAGTCTCCGACACGGAGACCCGGCGGCAGCCGTCGTCGGCCCGGCCCGCGGGCGCGCGGGCCGGGCGCCGCCGCCGCACCGGTGTCGCCGCCGTGCTGGGGCTGACCCCCTTCGCCTTCTACGTGGTGATCTTCCTCGCGATCCCGACCGTCGTGGCCGTGGGCAGCGGCTTCGTGGACGGCGAGGGGCGGTTCACCCTCTCGAACCTCACCGGGCTGGCCGAACCGGCGATCGCGGGATCGTTCTTCGGCGCGTTCTGGCTTTCCGCTGTCACGGCGATCGTCGGCGCGATCGCCGGCGCCGCTCTGTGCTTCGCCATGCTGCGCTCGCGTCCCGGCGGGGTTCCTCGCTCGCTGGTGGATTCGGCCAGCAGCGTTCTCGCGCAGTTCGGCGGCGTCATGCTCGCGTTCGCGTTCATCGCCACGATCGGCGCGCAGGGCCTCGTCACCGTACTGCTGCGGAACGTCGCCCACATCAACATCTACGAGAACGGCGTCTGGTTGTACACCGTGCCCGGCCTCATCCTGCCGTACCTCTACTTCCAGATCCCGCTCATGGTGATCACCTTCATGCCCGCGCTGGAGGGACTGCGCCCGCAGTGGCTGGAGGCGACCGCGACCCTCGGCGGCAGCCGCTGGACGTACTGGACGCGCGTCGGCGGCCCCATCCTGCTCCCGTCCTTCCTCGGCAGCCTGCTGCTGCTGTTCGCGAATGCGTTCTCGTCGTACGCGACGGCCGCCGCCCTGGTCGGGCAGGCGAACAACATCGTGTCGCTGCAGATCCGTCAAGCCCTCATCAGCGAGACCGTGCTGGGGCGGGCGAATCTCGCAGGCTCGATGGCGCTCGGGATGCTGCTGGTCATGGTCGTCGTGCTGCTCGCCTACTCGGCACTCGTGCGCCGCACCGCGCGGTGGCAGCGATGACCCGGGCCGTCGACACCCGCCCTGCGCGCCGCCGCAGCGGGCAGCAGCTGCGGCTCGGCCCCGGCCCCGCCGTCCGTGCCGTCATCTGGACGCTGCTCGGGCTCTTCTTCCTCATCCCCCTGTTCTCGATGGTGGAGTTCACCCTCCGCACCGCGAAGCCGGGCGTGTACAACTTCGACCGCTGGGTCGCCGTGTTCTCGGGGGAGACCACCCGCTACGACCGCGTCTACCAGGGCCTCGGCAACTCGCTCGTGCTCGCGGTCGTGACCGTTGCGATCGTCCTGCTCGTGCTGCTGCCGACGATCGTGCTCGTCGAGTTGCGTTTCCCGAAGCTTCGCCGGGTGCTGGAGGCGGTCTGCCTGCTGCCGATCATGATCCCCGCTATCGTGATGGTGGTCGGTCTCGCGCCGACCTACGCCGTCGTCACGCAGATCTTCGGTTCGGGCGCCTGGACGCTCGCCTTCGCCTACGGCATCACCGTGCTGCCCTACGCCTACCGGGCCATCCAGAGCAACGTCGCCGCCGTCGACATGATCACCCTCAGCGAGGCCGCCCGCTCGTTGGGCGCCGGCTGGACGACGGTGTTCTCGCGCGTCCTCGTCCCGAACCTGCGCCGCGGTATCCTCGCCGCCGCCGCGCTCTCGGTCGCGGTGGTGCTGGGCGAATTCACGATCGCCTCGCTGCTCTCCCGCGTCAACCTGCAGACCTCCCTTCTGCTGGTGTCGCAGTCCGACCCCTTCGTCGCGGTCATCTTCGCGCTCCTCGCGCTGGTGTTCGCGTTCGTCCTCCTCGTCGTCGTCGACCGCCTCGTGAGCGTGCGACGGCGGCGTCCTGCGAAAGGCTGACATGACCGCCCTCGATTCCCCCGTGCTCTCCTCCCGTACCGGGTCCACCGTCGAGCTGCGCGAGCTCGTCCGCGACTTCGGCGGCGGAGCCGGGCTGTCCGGCTTCGACCTGGCGGCCGCGCCGGGCGAGCTCATCGCGCTGCTCGGCCCGAGCGGCTGCGGCAAGACCACCGCGTTGCGCTCGCTCGCCGGACTCGAACGGGTCGACAGCGGCAGCATCCTCATCGACGGCCGGGATGTGACCGACGAGCCCACCAACCGCCGCGACCTGGGGATGGTGTTCCAGTCGTACTCGCTGTTTCCGCACCTGACGTCCGGCCAGAATGTCGAGTTCGGTCTGCGGATGCGGAAGGTCGCCCCGGGGGAGCGCCGCCGCCGCGCCGCCGCAGCCCTCGAACTCGTCGGGCTCGACCACCACGCGGACCGGTACGCCCACCAGCTCTCCGGCGGTCAGCAGCAGCGCGTCGCCCTCGCCCGCGCTCTCGTCACGGAGCCGCGCGTGCTGCTGCTCGACGAGCCGCTGTCGGCACTCGACGCGAAGGTTCGCGTTCAGTTGCGGGATGAGATCCGCCGCATCCAGACGGCGCTCGGCATCACCACGTTCTTCGTGACGCACGACCAGGAGGAGGCGCTCGCCGTCGCCGACCGCGTCGCCGTGATGCGAGCGGGCCGGATCGAGCAGATCGGCAGCCCCGAGGAGCTGTACCACCGCCCGGCGAGCGCGTTCGTCGCCGAGTTCGTGGGACTGACGAACCGCCTGGAGGGCACGGTCGCCGACGGCCGTGTGCGAGTGCTCGGTCAGGAGGTGCCGCTCGCGTCGCCCGTTGCCGACGGCCCGGTCACGGCCTACCTGCGGCCGGAGGACGTGCTGCTCGCAGCGGACGGCCTCCCGGCGGTGGTCCTCACCACGAGCTTCCTCGGGGCGCTGCGCCGCACACGCGTCCGTCTGGAGGACGGCAGTGAGCTGGCCGTGCAGCACGGCACGCGCGAGCGGCCCGAGCCGGGCGAGCGGGTGTCGGTGGCGCTAAGCGGTTCGCCGGTGACGGTCGCGCCGCGGTAGCCGCGTGGCGCTGCCTGGGAAGGGGCTGGCCGCAATGCGCGGGTGTCGTTGACCGGGGGTCGCCCCGGCCTACACTGACGGGCATGCCAGACACCGACCGCCCCGTCCCGCCGCCCGCCCCTGCGCCCGGCCCCGGACCCGGACCAGCGGAGAACCGAGCCCCCGCACGCTCCTGGTTCCAGCGCCGCGGCCGCGCCCTCGGTGAGCCCGTCGAGGCCGTCGACGAAGCCCTCCCGCGCGGGATGCGGATCGCCGGCGCGTGGTCCTGGCGTCTGCTGGTCGTCGGGGCCGTCATCGCCGTGGTCATCTTCCTGATCATCCAGCTCAAGCTGATCGTCATCCCGGTGCTGATCGCGGTTCTGCTGGCCGGGCTGCTGGTCCCGTTCAAGGACTTCCTGATCCGCCACCGCTGGCCCAAGTGGCTGTCCATCCTCGTGGTGCTGATCACTCTCGTCATCGTGGTCGGCGGCCTGTTCTACCTCGCGATCTGGCAGGTGACCCGGCAGAGCGGGCAGCTCCGGCAGCAGTCGGTCACCGCCTTCAACGGGCTCCAGGACTGGCTCACCACCGGGCCGCTCGGCCTCAGCCACGATCAGATCGGCAACGCGTTCTCGTCGATCGGGAAGTCGATCCAGCAGGACGGCCAGGTCTTCCTCTCCGGTGCGCTGTCGGTCGGGTCCACGCTCGGGCACGTCTTCGCCGGCGCGCTGCTGGTGCTGTTCAGCACGATCTTCATCCTCATCGACGGCAAGAGCATCTGGGGCTGGATCGTCCGGGTGTTCCCCAAGCGGTCCCGTGCCGCCATCGACGGTGCCGGCAAGGCCGGATGGGTGACACTCCGGAACTTCGCCAAGGTGCAGGTCCTTGTCGCTTCGATCGATGCGCTCGGCATCGGCCTCGGAGCCTTCTTCCTCGGGCTGCCGCTGGTCATCCCGATCGCGGTGTTCGTCTTCCTCGGTTCGTTCATTCCGGTCGTTGGAGCCGTGGTCACCGGCGCGCTCGCGATCTTCATCGCCCTGGTCTTCAAAGGATGGGTGTTCGCGCTGATCATGCTCGGCGTCGTACTCCTCGTGCAGCAGATCGAGGGACACATCCTTCAGCCGCTGATCATGGGCAGCGCCGTGAAGGTGCACCCGCTCGCCGTCGTGCTGGCCGTGGCTGCCGGATCGCTGCTCGCGGGCATCCCCGGCGCCCTCTTCGCCGTGCCGTTCGTCGCGGTGCTCAACGTGATGGTGCACTACATCTCGAGCGGAGTCTGGCGCTCTGCACCCGCGGTCACGGCGTGGGACGAACCCGACCGCCCCATCTGGGAGACCGTCCCTCGACCCGTGCGGAGGCCACCGGAGAAGGGGTGACCGGTCGTTCCATGCGGTGCGGAGAATACGACCGCCGCTAAGCTGGCCCCGTGGAAATCGCGACGGATCACACGCGGACCCCGTTCGCCGGCCCCGGCCTGGACGAGTTCGAGGCTGCGCGCGCGATCGTCGCCACGGTAGCGCAGCCGACGCCGATCGAAAGCTCGCGGTACCTCACCGAACTGCTCGGCGCTCCGGTGCTGCTCAAGTGCGAGAACCTGCAGCGCACCGGCTCGTACAAGATCCGCGGCGCCTACAACCGGATGTCGAAGCTGACCGCCGAGGAGCGGGCGCGCGGAGTCGTCGCGGCGTCGGCCGGCAACCACGCGCAGGGCGTGGCCTTCGCGGCGCGAGAGCTCGGCATCCACGCGACGATCTTCATGCCGGTGGGTGTGGCCATCCCCAAGTTCCAGGCGACCCGCGCCTATGGGGCGGATGTCGTGCTCAGCGGCAGCTACGTCGACGAGACGCTGCGTGCGGCCGCCGACTTCGCCGCTGACACGGGCGCGGTCCTCATCCCTCCCTTCGATCACCGGGATGTGGTGGCCGGTCAAGGCACGCTGGGCCTCGAAATCCTCGAGTCGGTTCCGGATGTGCGAACCATCGTCGTGCCGATCGGCGGCGGCGGGCTCATCTCGGGCGTCGCCAGCGCGGTCAAGCAGCGAGCCGCCCTCGACGGGAGGCAAGTGCGCGTGATCGGCGTGCAGGCGGCGAACGCGGCCTCCTACCCGCCCTCGCTCGCCGCGGGGGAGCCGACGGACATCTCGCTCGTTGCGACCATCGCGGACGGCATCGCCGTCAGCAGGCCGGGCGCGCTGAACTTCGAGATCATCCGCGACGCGGTCGACCAGGTCGTCACGGTGTCCGAAGACGACATCGCGCGGGCGATGGTCGTGCTCCTCGAACGGGCGAAGCTCGTCGTGGAGCCGGCCGGTGCGGCGGGCGTTGCAGCCATCCTCGCCGGGGCGGTTCCGGCCGACGGCACCACCGTCGCCATCCTCTCCGGCGGCAACATCGACCCGCTCCTGATGCAGCGGGTGATCAGCCAGGGGCTCGCCGCCTCCGACCGCTACCTCAAGCTCACGATCATGATGCCCGACCGGCCCGGCCAGCTCGCGCGGATCGCGGAGATCCTCGCCGGAGTCAACGCCAACGTGGTCGAGGTGCTGCACACCCGGCACGGGCGCGGAATCCAGCTCAGCCAGGTGGAGCTCGACGTCAGCGTCGAGACCCGCGGTACCGACCACCGCCGTCACGTCATCGACGCCCTGCGCGCCGCCGGCTACGACCCCGTCGTCGACGACGACTAGCCCCCGCCTGGTCGCGGGCTACTGGCCGGTGTAGGTCTCGACCTTGGTGACCTGCACGGCGATCTGACGGCCGTTGGGGGCGGTGTACTCGGTCTTGTCGCCGACCTTGAGGCCGAGGATGGCGGAGCCGAGCGGGCTCTGCTCGCTGTACACCGGAAGGTCGGTGCCGGACGCGATCTCGCGGTTGCCGATGAGGAACACGCTCTCGTCGCCGGCGATGGTCGCGGTGATCACGGTGCCGGGCTCGACCACTCCGTGGCTTTCGGGAGCGGCGCCGACGGTGGCGCTGCGCAGCAGGTTGGTCAGCTGGACGATGCGGGCCTCGATCTTGCCCTGCTCCTCCTTGGCCGCGTGGTAGCCGCCGTTCTCCTTGAGGTCGCCCTCCTCGCGGGCTGCTTCGATGCGCTTCGCGATCTCGTTGCGGCCGTTGACGCTGAGCTCCTCGAGTTCGGCCGACAGACGGTCGTACGCGTCCTGGGTCAGAAACGAGACCTGAGACTCCTGAGACATGATGAAACTCCTTCGCGCCTGCGGCGGTCGCCACCGCAGCTGAACCCACCGCAGTTGAGCGCAGTGGCAGATGTGCCGGTTCTTAGCCGGTTCTAAAGTCGACGCCCCGGTCACAGCCGGGGCGTATCCGCACAATACTAGGTCAGCCAGCAGCTGTTGATCAAACCCGTGTTGGGCGTCATGATCGTCCGGATCGACTCCTTGTACGCGGTCAGACGCGTGTCGGATCCCGGCAACTCGACGATGCGCCAACCCACGATAGCGAAGTCTTCGTTGAGCGCCTGTATGGCGCACGTCACCGGCGTCCCCGGAGGGGCGTTGATCGAGAAGGAGATGTCGACGTGGTGGTCGTCCGGGATCGTGAAAGCGGTGTCCGTCGTCTCGAGGTTCGCCTGATCGTTGTCCCAGCCGGCCCAGAACACCCAGGCGGTGACGATGGCGACCAGCGCCACCAGGCCGCCGGTCAGCAGCCAGCGGTCGCGCCGCTTCCGCTCGCGCGTGCGGCCGTAGCGGGTGTCGAGCGTCGGGGTCGCCGTCATGCGTGCACCGCCATGCCGATCCAGCTCCGCTTCCCGCTCAGGGGCCTGCCGCCGGGCGACGGTAGGCTGAGACCAGACTAGGAGAGAAAGCTGTGAATGATGACGCCCGCCGCCTGCCGGCCGAGCTGCCCGAGACCGCCATCGTCGCGGGGGTGATGGCCGAGTGATCGCGGACGCCCTGCTCCGCGCCTCCGTCTGGCTTGCCGCGACTCCGACTCCGGCCCCCTCCGGCACGCCGGACGACGACTCCGTCACCCCGGGCGTGCTCGGATTCGTCGTCACGTTCCTGCTCGCCGTGGTCGTGGTGCTCCTCGTGCTCGACATGGTGCGCCGCATCCGCCGCGTGCGGTACCGCGCGGAGATCGCCGAGAAGTTGGATGCCGAGACGTTGGATGCGGAGCTGACGAGCGAGCCGGATGCCCGGTCCGACGACGGGCCGGACGCGCCGACGCGCTGATCGCACCGGTTACAGCCCCTGCGCCACCCGCTCCGCCAGGAGCGCGACCCCGATGAGCGTCATGGCGATCGCGGAGACGCGCGCCATCACGATCGTTCCTCGCGGCCGCGCTGCCAGCAGCTTCCGCGCGAGCACCGCGACGGTCAGGTAGACGACGGCGCAGGTCGCCACGAACAGTCCGCCGAGCAGCAGCATCTGCGCGGCCGGCGCCCATCCACCGCTCGCCGTGGTGAACTGCGGCACGAGCGCAACCAGCACGAGAAGGCCCTTGGGGTTGAACCCGCTGACGCCTGCACCACGCAGGAACGACGTCAGCGGTGAAGCCGCCGTCTCGGTCGAGTGGGCGGTCACCGGCCCGGCAGACCGGACCAGACCGCTGATCCCGAGCCAGAGCAGATAGAGCGCCCCGCCGACGGTGAGCGCATCCAGCAGCAGAGGGTTGGCGGCGACGAGCGCGCCTAGTCCGACCGCCACGGCCACCACGACCATCAGGTAGCCGAACAGGATGCCGCCGATCGACGGCAGGAGCGCCCGACCACCGAGCCCCGCGGTGACGGCGTAGGCCCAGTCGGCGCCGGGCGTGCAGACGAGGAGGGCAGCAACGGCCCAGAAGCCGATGACGAGCGCCGGATCCATAGCCGCTCCTTCCGTTCGTGTCACCGGAAAGCTATGCCGTCGGCGGCCGAAAGTGCTTGCGACTTCTGGGTCTTTGTGCACTGATTGTGGAAGAATCTCCCGCATGGATGCCATCGATCGAGAGATTCTTGCGGCACTGCAGGAGGATGGCCGACTGAGCCTCACCGACCTGGCCGCCCGGGTCGGCCTGACGCTGTCCCCGTGCCACCGTCGCGTGCGCGAACTGGAGAGCGCGGGCGTCATCGAGCAGTACCGCGCGGTCGTCTCGCCGGCGGCCGTCGGTCTCGACTTCGAGGCGATCGTGTTCGTGACCATCGCCCGCACCGACCCGGACACGGTCACCGCATTCGAGGAGGGTGTGCTCGCCATCCCGAACATCGTGCAGGCCGAGCGGCTGTTCGGCGACCCGGACTACATGCTGCGCGTGCTCACCGCCGATCTGACCGGCTATCAGCAGCTGTTCGACGGGCCGCTCGGCGCTCTTCCGGGCGTCCGCAAGCTGTCGTCCACCCTCGTCATGAAGCAGGTGACCGGGCGGCGCGCCCTGCCGACCTGAGCGCCGCGGAGGTGCGGGTCAGCCGACGTTGTAGGCCGGGTCCATCGCGATCAGGAGCACCGCCGTCCAGTGGCACAGGAACGCCAGCACGGTCAGCGTATGGAAGATCTCGTGGAACCCGAAGCGCCCCGGGAACGGGTTGGGCCGCTTCATCCCGTAGATGACGGCGCCGATCGTGTAGAGGATGCCACCCACGATGACAAGGACCATCATCGCCGCGTTCGCGTTGAACAGGTCGACGATGTACATCATTGCGGCCCAGCCGAGGGCCACATAAAGCGGAACGTACAGCCAGCGCGGGGCGTTGATCCAGAACACCCGGAAGGCGATGCCGAGGAGCGCCCCGGCCCACACCAGGCAGAGCAGGAGGATGCCTTTGCTCGGCGGCAGGGCGAGCACCGCAAGCGGCGTGTATGTGCCCGCGATCAGCAGGAAGATGTTGGCGTGGTCGATGCGCTTCAGCAGGACCTTCATCCGCGGTCGCCAGTCGAAGCGGTGGTAGAGCGCGGAGTTGCCGAAGAGCAGCATGGAGGTCACCATGAAGACCGCGGACGCCCACTTGGCCGGTGCACCGTGCGCGAGTGAGATCAAAGCGATTCCGGAGACGACAGTGACCGGGAAGGTGCCCGCGTGGATCCATCCGCGCCAGGTCGGCTTGACCTCGCCCGGGTCGGCGGGGGAGGCATCGAGCAGGGGGATGTTCGGGAGCTCCTGGCCCCTGTCGCGCGCTTCGCGCTCGTCCGCCTGCACGGCTGCGTCGGACGCGTCGAGTGCGCTCGTCGGCTCCCGCAGGAGCTCCGCGACATCCTCACCCGCGCGCGCGCCGGCGCGCTCTCCGTCCGGTTGGGCGGGGTCCGTGCTGTTGCGGGGCGACATGCGACAAGCGTACGGGAGGAGGGTGCCCGGATGCTGTGAGCAGCGGACACCGGGAGCCGCTTCCCGGACGGTGGCGCTAACGTAGCAGCGTGAGCAGAAGCGCATCGCCGGGCGGTCGGCTGGAGGCCAGCGGGCTGCTCTATGGGCTGTATCAGAAGCGTCTTCGCCGGGCTCTCAACCGCGATGCCATGCCGAAGCACGTCGCGATGATCATCGACGGGAACCGGCGCTGGGCGCGCCAGGCGGGGCTCACCACCGTGGCGCACGGGCACCGGGCGGGCGCGGCGAAGATGCGTGAGTTCCTGGAGTGGTGCGACGAGCTCGGGATCGAGGTCGTCACCCTCTACCTGCTGTCCTCGGACAACCTGACGAACCGCGAGAGCGGCGAGCTCGGTGACCTCATCGAGATCATCGCCCAGCTGGCCGACGACGTGTCCCACTACCGCGACTGGCGGGTGAAGCACGTGGGCCTCACCGCTGCGCTGCCCGTCCGGCTGGTGGAGGCGCTCGCCGATGCTGAGAAGCGGACCGCGGACAACCACGGGATGCACATCAACCTCGCCGTGGGCTACGGCGGTCGCAAGGAGATCACCGACGCGATGCGCAGCATCGTGGCCGCGCACCAGGCCGACGGAGGCAGCCTGGAGACGCTGGCCGACCTCCTGACGCCGGACCTCATCGGCGAGCACCTGTACACCGGCGGCCAGCCCGATCCCGACCTCGTCATCCGCACCTCGGGGGAGCAGCGGCTCAGCGATTTCATGCTCTGGCAGAGCGCGCACAGCGAGTTCTACTTCGTCGAGGCGCTCGGCCCCGACCTGCGCGAGGTCGACTTCCTGCGCGCGGTGCGGGACTACTCCCGCCGCCAGCGCCGTTTCGGCGGCTGACGCTCACCCCCTCCTCGGGTCCGCCGCGGCTGCCGTCGAGCACAGGAAGACTGTTGCTGGACGACCGTTTCCGCAACAGATTTCCTGTGCTCGGCGGCGTCGGCCAGAATCGGAGGGTGACGACGATCGAGGAGTTCGCCCGCGGGTTCGGAGAAGAGCCCGGATATCTGGACTATGGACGGGTCGGACCGCTGTCCGCGACAGTCCGCGCCGAGGTCACGGGACAGTGCGAGATCCTGTCGAAGGCGCGGTTCGGCACGATTGCGCGGATGGGCCAGGAGGACCAGCGGGTACGTGACGCGGTCAGCGAGCTCACGCGTTTTCCGGCCGACCAGGTCGTTTTCCAGCCGAACGCCTCCAGCGGGCTGCTGCACGCCGCCTTCGGCCTGACCGGCGGCGACGTGCTCGTGTCGCTCGCCGAGTTTCCGTCGCTGACGTACGCCGCTGAGCGCGCCGCCCAGGCACTCCGCGTGATCACCCCGGTGTGGCTGGAGACGGACCACGACCGCGTGACGCCCGCGCGCATCCGGGAGCAGCTCACCGACAGCACGGCCGCTGTCATGGTGAGCCTCGTCGACTCGCGCACCGGCTACCTCGCCGATATCGACGGCATCCGCCAGGTCATCGGGGACCGCCTGCTGATCGTGGATGCGATCCAGGGCTTCGGCGTCGTGGACGCCCCGTGGGAGGTGGCCGACGTCGTCGTCTCCGGTGGGCAGAAGTGGATGCGCTCCGGCTGGGGCACCGGCTTCCTCGCCCTCAGCGAGCGCGCGATCGACCACCTGACGCCGGTCTTCAGCGGGTGGACCGGTTCCGGGCCGGAGCAGCCCTGGGACGAGGTGCGGGAGCCGGTGCATGGCGCTGCGGCGTTCTCGATCTCGAACCCGGACCTCGTCGCCGAGGCGCGTTTCGCGGCCGCCCTTGAAGAGGTCGCCGAGGTCGGGGTGGATGCGGTCGCGGCCGCCGTCTCCGACAACGTCGAACAGGTGCTCCAGTTGGCCGACGAGTTCGCCGTCCCGGTCACCTCGTCGCGCAGCCCCAACGAGCGGGCGGGGATCATCGTGCTGGAACCGCTGCCGGAGCAGCTGACCGCGCTCGGCGCATCCCTCTTCAATCACGGGGTCACGGCGACGGTGCGGGCGACGAACGCGCGCATCAGCGTCCACGCCGGGACCACTGCTGAGACGCTCGACATGGTGCGGGCGGCCTTCACCTCGTACGCATCCGTCTCCTGAGGGACGCGTCTCGCCGGACGGTGGATGGCAACCTCCACAACTGGGGGCGAATGTTCACCTGAACGAAACACGACACGCGGCCACGCCTCGGGGGAGGGCCGCCGGCCGGGCGTAGTTTCAAGCCATCGGGCACCGCGCCCGATCGAGACGGCCACGTAAGTTCGTTTCGAAACCAGCGGCCGTCTCGCCAGTGAGATCCGCCGGCTCCCGAGGGAGCGGCGGGGTGGGAGTGGTCGTGGCGGAATCAACAACCCGACAGGCAGCAACCCGGTCGAACGAGTCGGCACCAGGGGCGGCGAAGACGGATGAGCGCACGTATGTGCTCGACACGTCCGTCCTCCTCTCCGATCCGAAGGCCATCTTCCGTTTCGCGGAGCACGCTGTCGTCATCCCCGTGATCGTCGTCAGCGAACTCGAGGGCAAGCGCAACGACCCCGAGATCGGGTACTTCGCGCGGCAGGCGCTGCGGAACCTCGACGAACTGCGGGTGCAGCACGAGCGGCTCGACTTCCCGATCCCCGTCGGCGACGGTGGCTCCTTGCGGGTCGAGCTCAATCACTCCAACATGTCCGTCCTCCCGAGCGGGCTGCAGCTCGGCGACAACGACTCCCGGATTCTGGCGGTCGCCCTCAACCTGTCGCACGACGGGCTCGACGTCACGGTCGTCTCCAAGGACCTCCCGCTCCGCGTCAAGGCCGCCTCGATCGGCCTGGCCGCCGAGGAGTACCGGCACGAGCAGGTCGTCGACTCCGGGTGGACCGGGATGGCCGACATCAGCCTCGGCAGCGACCAGATGGCGGCGCTGTACGACGACGAGTGGATGCGCAGCGACCAGGCGGCCGGGCTTCCGATCAACACCGGGCTCGTCATCCACTCGGATCGCGGCTCGGCGCTCGGCCGCGTGGTGGCGGAGGGCGAGGTCAAGCTGGTGCGCGGTGATCGCGACGTCTTCGGGCTGCACGGACGCTCGGCGGAGCAGCGCCTCGCGATCGACCTGCTGCTCGACCCGGAGATCGGCATCCTCTCGCTCGGCGGCCGGGCCGGAACCGGCAAGTCGGCGCTCGCGCTCTGCGCGGGACTCGAGGCCGTCCTGGAGCGCCGGCAGCACAAGAAGATCATGGTGTTCCGCCCGCTGTACGCGGTCGGCGGCCAGGAGCTCGGCTACCTGCCCGGCGACGCGAGCGAGAAGATGAACCCGTGGGGCCAGGCGGTGTTCGACACGCTCGGCGCGCTGGTGTCGCAGAACGTGCTGGACGAGGTGCTGGACCGCGGCATCCTGGAGGTGCTGCCGCTCACGCACATCCGCGGCCGGTCGCTGCACGACGCGTTCGTGATCGTCGACGAGGCGCAGTCGCTGGAGCGGAACGTGCTGCTCACGGTGCTGAGCCGGGTCGGACAGAACTCGCGAGTGGTCCTGACGCACGACGTCGCTCAGCGCGACAACCTGCGCGTCGGCCGCCACGACGGCGTCGCCAGCGTGATCGAGACCCTCAAGGGCCACCCGCTCTTCGCGCACGTCACCCTGACGCGCTCGGAGCGTTCCGCGATCGCCGCGCTCGTCACCGAGATGCTCGAGGCCAACGAGCTCGCCTGACCCCATCCATCGGTTCCTCGATTAATCCGGTGACACGCCGTGCGAACGCTGATTAATCGAGGAACCGTTGGAGGGCGGATCCTCTACGAAGCTCGGGCGCGGCTCCCAGTCGCGGCCGTGGAACAGTCCGTCGATCTCCTGTGCTCGGCGGCTAGCGGCGGAGGGGTCAGCCGGGGTGGGTCATCGAGAGGACGTCGAGAGCGGCGTCCAGCTGCTCGAGGGTCACCTCGCCGCGCTCGACGAAGCCGAGGTCGATGACGGCCTCACGGACGGTCATGCCCTGGGCCACGGCGTGCTTGGCGACCTTCGCGGCGGCCTCATAACCGATGACGCGGTTGAGCGGGGTCACGATCGACGGGCTCGACTCGGCGAAGGCGCGGGCGCGCTCGAGGTTGGCCTCCAGGCCCCGGATGGTCTTGTCGGCGAGCACCCGGCTGGCCTGGGTCAGCAGGCGGATGGACTCCAGCAGGGCGGTGCCCATGACCGGGATGGCGACGTTCAGCTCGAAGAGGCCCGAGGCACCGCTCCAGGCGATCGTCGCGTCGTTTCCGATCACGCGGGCGGCGACCATCAGCACGGCCTCCGGGATGACCGGGTTGACCTTGCCCGGCATGATCGACGAGCCGGGCTGGAGGTCAGGGATGCGCAACTCGCCCAGACCGGTGTTCGGGCCCGAGCCCATCCAGCGCAGGTCGTTGGAGATCTTCGTCAGCGAGACGGCGATCGTGCGCAGGGCGCCGGATGCCTCCACCAGCGCGTCGCGGTTGGCCTGCGCTTCGAAGTGGTTGCGCGCCTCGGTGATCGGCAGCTCGGTCTCCTGCGTCAGCAGTTCGATGACGAGCTGCGGGAAGCCGAGCGGCGTGTTGATGCCGGTGCCGACCGCGGTGCCGCCGAGCGGGACCTCCGCAACGCGGGGGAGGGCGGCGCGGATGCGCTCGATGCCGTAGCGGACCTGGGCGGCGTAGCCGCCGAACTCCTGGCCGAGGGTGACCGGCGTCGCGTCCATGAGGTGCGTGCGTCCGCTCTTCACGGCCTCCGCCCACAGTTCCGCCTTCTCTTCGAGCGCGACCGAGAGGTGGTCGAGGGCGGGGATCAGCTCGTCGGTGAGCGCGCCGGTGACGGCGATGTGCACCGACGTCGGGAAGACGTCGTTGGACGACTGCGACGCGTTGACGTGGTCGTTCGGGTGCACCGGACGGCCGAGGCGGGCGGACGCGAGCGTCGCCAGCACCTCGTTCATGTTCATGTTCGACGATGTGCCGGATCCGGTCTGGTAGACGTCGATCGGGAACTCGGCGTCGTGAGCACCGGCCGCCACCTCGTCGGCGGCGGAGGCGATCGCGTCCGCCACATCCTGGTCGAGCACGCCGAGGCGGGCGTTCGCCAGCGCAGCCGACTTCTTGATGCGCGCGAGCGCCGCGATCTGTGCGGGCTCGAGCACCGACCCCGAGATCGGGAAGTTTTCGACGGCGCGCTGCGTCTGCGCGCTGTACAGGGCGTACTTGGGGACGCGCACCTCGCCCATCGTGTCGTGCTCGATGCGGTATTCGGCGTCCGCCTGGGTGTCCACCACGGTGTGTATTTCCTTTCTGTTAGCGGAGTGGGAGTCAGTCGCGCAGGCCGACGACGACGTCGGGGACGACCCGGCCCTCCGCGAGCCGGTAGTTGGCGCCGACGATCGCGAGAGTGTTCTCGGCGACCGCGGAAGAGATGATCTCGGACTGCGCGAGCAGCTCGGCGACGGTGTCGCGCAGGTGCTCGCGACCCACCTCGCCGGCGTCGACCGCTGCGGGGTCGACTGCGCCGTCGCCCGCGACGCGACGAACGGCGGGGACGATCGGGGCGATGAGCTGCGCGATGTGCGGCGGGAGCGGGTCTGCATCTTCCGCCTGCGAGTCGATGGCCGCGGCGACCGCGCCGCAGCTGTCGTGGCCGAGCACCAGGATGAGCGGGACCTTCAGCACCGCCACCGCGTACTCCAGCGAGCCGATCTCCGACGCCGAGACGACCTGACCGGCGTTGCGCACCACGAAGGCGTCTCCGAGCCCCATGTCGAAGATGATCTCCGCCGAAAGCCGGGAGTCGGAGCATCCGAAGATCGCGGCGACGGGCTCCTGGCCTCCGGCGACCGTCGTGCGGCGCTCCACATCCTGATGCGGATGCTGCGGCTCGCCCGCGACGAAGCGAGCGTTGCCGTCGAGCATGGCGGTCCAGACTTTTCCGGGGCGCGTGGTGGGCACTACTTGTCTCCTCCGAGTGAGTGGATCTGACCGGCGAGCGACGACGCTACCGTGCGGAACTCGGTGTCGTCGGCCGTGCCGAACAGGATGACGGTGCTGTCGCCGGACTGGGTCACGAGCGCGTAGTCGACGTTGCCGTTCTTCGAGCCGGACGAGCGGTTGTCGTAGACATCCCACGTCACGCCGTCGATATCGCGGGTTCCCTTGATGCGGGACTTATCGACCTGCTCCGAGACCCAGCTGTCGTTCGCACCGAACCCCTGGGTGATCCCGATGAACTGCTGCTTCGGCGTGATCAGTCCGATGTACCAGGAGTCGACCTTGTCCGCAGTCTTGGTGCGCAGCTCGGCGTTGTTGGACTTCCAGCTCGACGGCAGCTTGGGGACGAGGAAGGCGTCGGGTTCGCTACCCTGCGCCTGCTGTGCGATCGACGTGTAGTCGACCGCGGGCTGGGTGGCCGTCGGGTTGCCGCGCGGTACGACGATCACGATGACGACCACCAGCGCGACGGTCGCGATGAGTGAGTAGACGAGGTTGTTGATCGTCTGACGGTTGCGGTGGTTCGCCGAGTTCTCGGCCTTGCGGGCCGCGGTCTCCTCGGGCGTTTCCGGGCGTCCGAGCTCAGCGACGACCGCCGGTGGTTTGTTGCGGGGGCTCATTCGCCGTCGAACGCTCCCGAGGTCGAGGATGCGCCGGGCGCGCCCGCGCGTGCGGCATCGAGCCGCGCCTTAGCACCGATCAGCCACTCCTCGCAGCGCCGAGCGAGTGCCTCGCCGCGCTCCCACAGCGCGATCGAGTCTTCCAGGGTGGCGGCGCCCTGCTCGAGTTCCGTGACCACGCGGATCAACTCGTCGCGCGCCTCCTCATAGCTGAGGGCGCTGAGGGGATCCGCGGCCGGGGATGTCGAGGTGTCGGGCATGGCATCCATTCTATTTGGCCTGCTGTGCGCCCGCTGGCCGCCCGGTCCCGGTTGTGGATGACTCGGTGTGCCCGGCGGGTGAGGACACTTCTGCACCGGCCGTGGCGCCGAGAGCGCCGCCCGAGACCGTCAGACGGAGCGCCGTGCCCTCCGGGGCCTCGGCGGGGTCGGTCACCACGTGGCCGGCCCCGGTCTGAACGATCGCGTAGCCGCGGTCGAGCGTGCCTTGCGGCGACAACGCCCGCAACTGCCCGCGCAATTCCGCCACCCGCGTGCTCTCGCGCTCGACGCAGCGACCCACCAGCTCGGTGCCGCGAGCGACGTAGCGCGTGAGCTCTTCGGCGCGCGCGTCCACGATCCACGAGGGCGACGCGAGGACCGGCCGGGTGCGCAGGTGGCCGATCCGATCGATCTCGTGGGCGATCAGGTGCGTGACGCGCATGCCGATCCGGGCGCGCGCCTGCTGCACGCGCGCGAGTTCCTCCGCCACATCCGGCACGACCCGCTTGGCCGCGTCGGTCGGCGTGGATGCGCGCAGGTCGGCGACCTCGTCGAGAAGGGGGCGGTCGGCCTCGTGGCCGATGGCGCTGACGATCGGCGTCCCGGACGCCGCCGCGGCTCGCACCAGCTTCTCGTCGCTGAAGCCGAGGAGATTCTGGAAGTCGCCGCCACCGCGCGCGACGATGATGACCTCGACCTCGGGGTCCGCATCCAGCGTCCGGATGGCGGCGACCACCTCCGGCACCGTCCGATCACCCTGCACCGCCGCGTGGACGACGCGGAACCGCACCTGCGGCCAGCGCAGCTGCGCGTTGCGGAGCACATCCTTTTCGGCGTCCGAGTCTTTACCGGTCACCAGACCGATGGTGTGCGGGAGGAACGGGAGGCGCTTCTTGCGCTCGGGGGCGAACAGGCCCTCGGCCGAGAGCTGCTGCCGGAGGCGCTCCAGACGTTCGAGCAGATCGCCGAGGCCGACGTGCTTCATGTCGTAGACCTGCATGGTCAGGGTTCCGCCCTTGACCCAGAAGTTCGGCTTGATCGCCGCGACGACGCGGTCGCCCTGCTTCAGATCGGCGGGGATGCGCGCCTTGACCGACGACCAGATCGTGAAACTGATCGTCGCATCCTCGTCGAGGTCTTTCAGCTTGCCGTAGACGTTTCCGCCCGAGGTGCCCCACTGGGTGATCTCGCCTTCGACCCACGCGGTGCCGAGGCGCTCGATCCAGCCCTTGATCTTGCTGTTCAACAGCGCGACGGGCCAGGGAGCGTCGGCGGTCGGCGGTGCCGCCTGCATGGCGACTGTCGGCTGCGCCGTCGTCTGGCTCACCGCGCCCTCCCATTCCGTGCTCAGCGGGCTCACGTAGGATCGAAGGGTGAGCGACGCAACCATCAGTCTCCCGATGCCGCGCATTCCCGGCGCCAGGCGACGGCTTCAGGATAACCCGGTCGTCGGACACAAGAAGGTCCTGCTGGCCGCGCCCCGCGGTTATTGCGCCGGTGTCGACCGCGCGGTTGTCGCCGTCGAGAAGGCGCTCGACCTCTACGGCGCCCCCGTCTACGTGCGCAAGCAGATCGTCCACAACGTGCATGTCGTCTCCGAACTGGAGCAGCAGGGCGCCATCTTCGTCGACGAGGTCGACGAGGTGCCGCCGGGCGCCCACGTCGTCTTCTCGGCGCACGGCGTCTCCCCGGCCGTGGTCAACGCCGCGGCCGAGCGCGGGCTCCGTGCGATCGATGCGACGTGCCCGCTCGTGACCAAGGTGCACCGCGAGGCCGTGCGGTTCGCGCGCGACGACTTCGAGATCCTGCTCATCGGCCACGAGGGCCACGAGGAGGTCGAGGGCACCGCGGGTGAGGCGCCCGACCATGTGACTCTCGTCAACGGGCCGGACGATGTCGACTCGATCGAGGTCCGCGACCCGGACAAGGTGGTCTGGCTCTCGCAGACCACGCTGTCGGTCGACGAGACGATGGAGACGGTTCGCCGCCTGCGCGAGCGCTTCCCCAACCTGCAGGATCCGCCCAGCGACGACATCTGCTACGCCACCCAGAACCGCCAGGTCGCCATCAAGAAGGTCGCCGAGCAGGCGGAACTCGTGATCGTCGTCGGCTCGGCCAACTCCTCCAACTCGGTGCGCCTCGTGGAGGTCGCGCTCGAGTACGGCGCGAAGGCCGCCTACCGGGTCGACTACGCGACCGAGATCAAGCAGGAGTGGCTCGACGGCGTCTCGTCCGTCGGCGTGACCAGTGGAGCATCCGTTCCCGAAGTCCTGGTCCAGGAAGTGCTCGACGACCTGGCAGGCGCCGGCTACCTGGACGTGCAGCAGGTCAAGACGGCGGAGGAGGACCTGATGTTCTCCCTGCCCAAGGAGCTCCGCAAGGACATCACCGGCAAGCAGGATTCGCGGGCGATCGGCGGCCGCGGCCGCTGACGTCGCACCCCGCGCGTCGCACCCTAGGGAGTCTGCGTAGGCGTGGTCGTGCCACTGTAGAAGCCGAGCAGCACCGGATCCGTCGCGAGCACGGCACCAGCGAAGATCAGCAACACGACCATCGCGACGATGCCGGCGACCAGGGGAACCCAGAACGCCAGGCGCCGCTTCGCGAGCATCCAACCGGCGATCACCGCTGAGACGGCCCAGATGATGGCCATGATGATGGAGCCGACCAGCACCAGGGTGCCGACGACCGGCGCGGGCGTGTAGTCGCCGAGGCCGTTCGTGCTGTGCAGGAGCTGCATAGACGCGGGGATCGCCTGCAGGGTCGCGATCGAGTACGACATCCCGAAGAACCCGAAGACGGCGAGCAGGATGGTGAGCGTCAGGTTCCAGGTCGGCGCGGGTTGGCCGCGGCGCGCCTGCTCGCCGGGGTGCAGCGGCGGGGCCGCCTGGTGCGGCGGCTGCATCCCGGAAAGCGGGGCCCCTGCGGGAGGCGGGACCGCATCATCCTCCCGCTCCAGCGGCCGGGAGGTGTCCAGGCGGTCGGCGTCAGCCGGGGGATGCCACACCCAGCCGGGAGGAGCCAGCTCCCCGAACTGCGGGCGCGGCCGGTCGTCCGGCTGCGGTTCCTGCTCGGCCATCGCGGGCCGCCTCCTTGCTGGTGCTGATGCGGTGTGCGGGCGGCGGTGCGTGACGCGACCGCCGCCCGTGCGACTACTTGCCCGAGTGACCGGCCGAGCCGAGCTGCTGCGTGGCCTCGATGACGCGCGCGGCCATGCCGGACTCGGCGACCTTGCCCCAGGCGCGCGGGTCGTAGACCTTCTTGTTGCCGACTTCGCCGTCGACCTTGAGGACGCCGTCGTAGTTCTCGAACATGTAGCCAGCGATGCTGCGGGTGAAGGCGTACTGCGTGTCGGTGTCGATGTTCATCTTCACGACACCGTTGCGGACGGCCTCGGCGATCTCCTGGTCGGTGGAGCCGGAGCCACCGTGGAAGACGAGGTCGAGCGGCTTCGGTCCGGTGCCGTACTTGGCGGCCAGGCCGTCCTGGATCTCCTTGAGGAGTTCGGGGCGCAGCTTGACGTTGCCCGGCTTGTAGACGCCGTGGACGTTGCCGAAGGTGAGGGCGGCCATGTACCGGCCGTTCTCGCCCAGGCCGAGAGCCTCGACGGCCTTCTCGACATCCGCGAGGGTCGTGTACAGGGCCTCGTTCGAGCCCTCGTGCTGGACGCCGTCCTCCTCGCCGCCGACGACACCGATCTCGACCTCGAGGATGGCGTTGATCGCCTTCGTGCGCTTGATCATGTCCCGTGCGATCTCGAGGTTCTCGTCGAGCGGCACCGCCGAGCCGTCCCACATGTGGGACTGGAAGATCGGGTTGCGGCCGGCCCGGACCTCCTCCTCGGAGGCGGCGATCAGCGGGAGGACGAAGCCGTCGAGGGCGTCCTTCGGGCAGTGGTCGGTGTGCAGGGCGACGGTGATCGGGTAATTCTTGGCGACCTCGGTGGCGAACTTGGCGAACGCGAGCGCGCCGGTGGCCCTGGCCTTCACGGTCTGACCGGCGAAGTAGTCGGCGCCGCCGGTGGTGACCTGGATGATGCCGTCGCTGCCCGCCTCGGTCAGGCCCTGCAGGACGGCGTTGATCGTCTGCGACGACGACACGTTGAACGCAGGATAGGCAAACCCGCCGGCCTTCGCTTTGTCGAGCATCTCTGCGTACTGGTCCGGCGTGGCGATGGGCATTGCAGCTCCTAGGGAAGGGAATGTCGAACGCCCTCATCATACCGAGGCGTGCGGAGGAGGCCGTGGCTGCGGCAACGCGGCAGCCGCGGCTGCGTGCACGTCCGTGCAGACCGCGACAGCCCTCTGACGGCGCGGGGGTCGGCCGATACACTGGCAGCGTCCGGCCGCGACGCCGCGTGCCGGTATCGACGACGTTACGAATCCGTCCGGGAGGACCCATCATGACCAGCACCGACAGCGCGTCACACTTCACCCATCCGGACCGGAACCTGGCGATGGAGCTGGTGCGGGCGACCGAGGCGGCAGCCATCCGGGCGACCCCCTGGATCGGGCGCGGGGAGAAGAACGCGGCCGACGGTGCGGCGGTGGATGCGATGCGCAAGTTCCTCGGGACGGTCAACTTCGACGGCGTGATCGTGATCGGCGAGGGCGAGAAGGACAACGCGCCCATGCTGTTCAACGGCGAGCATGTCGGTAACGGCCGGGGGCCGTCGGTCGACATCGCCGTGGACCCGATCGATGGCACGTCGTTGACCGCGGCGGGGCGCCAGAACGCGGTATCGCTGATCGCGGTCTCCGACCGCGGAACGATGCTGGACGCGTCCAGCGTCTTCTACATGTCGAAGATCGTCACCGGGGCCGAGGGCCGGGGCGTGGTCGACCTGTCGCAGTCGGTCGGCGACAACATCCGTGAGCTGGCGAAGGCGAAGGGCAAGCCGGTCGGGGAGATCCGGGTGGCCGTGCTGGACCGGCCGCGACATGCCGAGCTGATCGAGGAGATCCGTGCGGCCGGTGCCGGGACCCGGTTGATGCTGGATGGCGACGTCGCCGGCGGGATCAACGCGGCCCGGTACGAGTCGAACATCGACATGTGCATCGGGGTGGGTGGCAGCCCGGAGGGCGTCACCACGGCGTGCGCGATCAAGGCGCTGGGCGGGTTCATGCAGGCCCGGCTGGCGCCGAAGGACGACGCCGAGCGGGCGCAGGGCATCGCCGCCGGGCTGGACATGGAGAAGATCCACGGAGCGGACGACCTGGTGAAGGGTGACAACACCTTCTTCGTCGCGACCGGTGTCACCGACGGACAGTTGGTCGCAGGCGTCCGCCGCAAGGGCCCGATCATCCGGACGGAGTCGATCGTGCTGCGGTCGAAGTCCGGAACCGCCCGTCGCGTGATCGCCGACCACCTCGCGGAGAAGTGGCTGGAGCCCGACCAGCTCTGAGCGCGGCCGGCACTACGCGCTCTGGCGCGTGCGACGAGTCGTGAGTCGTTGTCGTTATTCGCCGCGAGTTGCGACGTCATGTCACCACTCGGCACGCTGCGGGCGCGGGTAGTGAGGCGGCAGGCGCCGAGGCGCGGCTTACGCCGTGCGGATGGTGGGGCCGCTCTCGGCGGCGCGCTCCTGCTCCTCGATGGCCAGCTTGTCGATCCCGTGCATGTCGCGCGGCTCCAGCTCGCTGACGAGTTCGAAGGCCGTCAGCTCGCGCGGTGCCTCTTCGATGCCGCCGAGGGCGCCGATCACCTTCGACTCGTCGAGGGCGTTGAGCTTGCGGGCGGCCGGGAACACCTGGCGCTCGAACGAGCCCACGAAGCCGTTGTAGTCCTTGACCGTCCGCTCCAGCGACCGACCCAGCTTCTCGATGTGACCGGCGGTCGTGGACAGGCGGCTGTACAGCGTCCGGCTCAGGTCGAACAGCTGCTTCGCCTCCTGGGTCAGCACATCCTGCTGCCAGCTGAACGCGACCGTCTTGAGGACGGACCAGAGGGTGACCGGTGACGCGAGCGCCACGCGCTTCCCGAAGGCGAACTCCATGATCGACGGGTCGGCTTCGAGAGCCGACGACACGAGCGACTCGCTCGGGATGAACGCGATGACGAGCTCGGGGGAGGACTCCAGGCCGGTCCAGTAGGCCTTGCTGCCCAGGGCCGTGATGTGGTCGCGGACCGCCTTGACGTGCTGCTTGAGCAACGCCTCCCGCTGCGCGGCCTCGGCTCCGGTGGCGGTGGCCGGGATCTGACTCGCTTCGAGGTACGCGTTGAACGGAACCTTCGCGTCGAGCGCGATGTTCTTGCCGCCGGGTAGCCGCACGATCATGTCCGGTCGGCCCGCACCCGACTCCGAGTGGATGCTCGACTGCACGTCGAAATCCACCCGCTCGAGCAGCCCGGCTGCCTCGACCACGCTGCGCAGCTGCGTCTCTCCCCAGACCCCGCGCGTGCTGTTCGAGCGCAGGGCCGACGCGAGAGCCTCGGCCGTGCTGCGGAGCCGTTCCTCGGACTCGACCGCCGTCTGCAGCTGCTGGGTCAACTGACCATGCTGCTGGCTGCGCTGCGTCTCAAGCTCGACGACCTTGCGCTGCATCTCGGTCAGGCTCTCGCGCACCGGGGCGAGGGCCTGCAGCACCTTGCTCTCGGCGCGCTCGCGCTCCGTGCGGGCCTCCGCGTCGGCGCGGTGGCGCTCCACGGTCTCGCGGTACTGCTCCTGGGCGGCGCGCAACTGCTCCTGCATCGCATCCACCCGGCTGTGCGCGGCGGCGAGATCGGCACGGATCTCGGCCTGTACAGCCGCCTCGGCCGCGCGGATCTCAGCCTGCACAGCCGCCTCCGCCGCCCGGATCTCGGCGATCTCGGCCTGGTGCTGGGCCGCGATCAGCGCCGGATCGACCACGGCAGCCGTCGGCTGGCTCGCAGCGGCGCGATCGCGCACGAGTTTCGCCACGGCGAAGCCGGCGACGACGGCGCCCGCGACGAGTCCGATCAGGAGGCCGAGGAGCAAGGCGAGGAGGTCCATGTCCTCAGTGTGTCAGCGGCCGCCGACACTGGACGTCGCGGGGGCCGCGAGTCGTGAGTGGATGCATCTATCCCGCGCGAATTGCGACATCATGTCGCCACTCGGCGAAGGGGGGACCGGGACGGGACACAGCCGGCGGCCGGCGGACGCGCGCACTCAGGCGGCGACCGGCACGCCGATCCGCCCGAGCCGGGCACCGGTCAGCGCGGCGAGGTCCGCGATCGTGGCGGCTTCGTGCCGCTTCGCCGCGTGGATCACGATCGCGGCGCATGCCTCAGCATCTGCGAGCGCGTCGTGGTGGTGGAAGCCCTCGAAGCCGGCCGCCATCGCCGCGACGGGGAGGCGGTACGAGTCGAGCGTGTAGGTCTGACGCGCCACCTGCAGGCTGCACAGGTAGCCGTACTCCGGGCACGCGACCATGGTTGCTGCGCAGGCGGCGCGGATCACGCCCATGTCGAAGCCCGCGTTGTGCGCGACAAGGTGATCGTCTTCGGCGAACTCGACCAGATCCGCGAGCTGGTCGACCCACCCGGCCGCATCCGCCACCTGCTCCGGCTGGATGCCGTGGATGCGCACGTTCCACTCCTGGAAGTGGTCATGCCCCAGCGGCGGCCGGATGAACCATCCCGCCCTGTCGACGACCTTTCCGTTGCGGACCTTCACCAACCCGACCGAGCAGGCCGATGCGGGGGAGGAATTGGCGGTCTCGAAGTCGATGGCGGTGAAATCCAGGGTCACGTTCGTCATGCTGGCACGTGCCACCGACGCGCCCCGGCAACCGCCCCGCGTGCCGTCGTATCCGGCACTCCGGACGGCCCCCGCGTAGCATCGCGGCATGCGATCCCGTCACGAACGCGACCTTCATGCGGCCTCCTTCGACCACGCGGCCGACGTGTACGACTCCGCCCGCCCGTCCTATCCTGCGGATGCGGTCACCTGGCTCGCCGAGGGCATCGAGGGACCCGTGCTCGATCTCGGCGCCGGCACCGGCAAGCTGGCCGCATCCCTCGTCGACCGTGGCCTCGAGGTGACCGCGGTCGACCCGTCTCCGGAGATGCTGCGCGTGCTTCGCGAACGCCTCCCCGGGGTTCGCGCCAGCGAGGGTGCCGCCGAGCGCATCCCGTTTCCCGACGCCTCCTTCGATCTGGTGCTCGCCGCACAGGCCTGGCACTGGGTGGATCCGGAGCGCGCTGTCCCCGAGGTCGTGCGTGTGCTGCGCCCCGGCGGCCGCATCGGACTCGTCTGGAATGAACGCGACGAGAGCGTCGGCTGGGTCCGCGAGCTGGGGGAGTTGATGGCGGCCGGCTCCGCGGCCTTCGACGACGAAGCGGACCCGGTGCTCCCGCCGCCGTTCGGAGCGCTGGAAAAGCACGAGACGCGGTGGGTTCAGGCGCTCAGCCACGACGGGCTGCTCGACCTGGCCCGCTCGCGCAGCTACTTCATCACGAAGGGCGCGGACGGTCAGGCGGCGGTCATCCAGTCGCTCCGTCGGCTGCTGCGCGAGCATCCCGACCTCGCCGGACGCGACACCGTGGAGCTGCCGTACGTGACCCGCTCCTACCGCGCCGCCCTGCAGAACTGAGCCCGGGCGCCCCTGTCGGCCCGCCCCCGTAGAATGGACGACCGTGGCTCTCACTATCGCAATCGTCGGGCTGCCCAATGTGGGCAAGTCCACCCTCTTCAACGCGCTGACCAAGAACGACGCTTTGGCGGCGAACTACCCGTTCGCGACCATCGAGCCGAACGTCGGCGTGGTTAACCTGCCCGACCCGCGGCTCGACCGTCTCGCCGAGCTGTTCCACAGTGAGCGGATCGTCCCGGCTCCTGTGTCGTTCGTCGACATCGCGGGCATCGTGAAGGGCGCGAGCGAGGGTGAGGGACTCGGCAACAAGTTCCTGGCGAACATCCGCGAAGCCGACGCGATCGCCCAGGTCGTGCGCGGCTTCAGCGACGCCGACGTCGTTCACGTCGAAGGCAAGACCGACCCCGCGGGCGACATGGAGACGATCAACACCGAGCTCATCCTCGCCGACCTGCAGACCCTCGAGAAGGCCGAGCAGCGCTACGAGAAGGAGGTCAAGGGCCGCCGGCTGGAACCGGTCGTGCTGGAGACCGCTCGCGCTGCCATCGAGTACCTCAACTCCGGCAAGCCGCTCTCAAGCTCGTCGATCGACCTGGAGCCGGTCCGCGAACTGGGCCTGCTCACCGCGAAACCCTTCATCTACGTGTTCAACGTGGATGAGGACGTCCTGACCGACGAGTCCCGCCGCGCCGAGCTGGCCGCCCTGGTCGCCCCGGCACAGGCCGTCTTCCTCGACGCCAAGCTGGAGTCCGAGCTGATCGACCTCGACGCCGCCGACGCCGCGGAGCTGCTCGCGTCCACCGGCCAGGAGGAGTCCGGCCTCGACCAGCTGGCCCGCATCGGCTTCGACACCCTCGGCTTGCAGACCTACCTGACCGCCGGACCCAAGGAGTCTCGCGCCTGGACGATCCCGCAGGGTGCCAAGGCACCGCAGGCGGCCGGCGTCATCCACACGGACTTCGAGAAGGGCTTCATCAAGGCCGAGGTCATCTCGTTCGAGGACCTCGTGGACGCCGGAACGGTCGCCGAGGCCCGTTCGCGCGGCAAGGCGCGCATGGAGGGCAAGGACTACGTCATGCAGGACGGCGACGTGGTGGAGTTCCGCTTCAACGTCTAGGTGTCCCCCGGCGTTCACCAGCCCTGTGACCCGGGCGACCCCTTGAAGGGCCCGACGACCGCACTCGTGATCCAGCCGCCGTAGAAGCCTCCGGGCTGTGGCGTGACGACCTCGCCGTCGACCGTGCACTCGTCCATCTGCTGCGCGTAGACGGCGACCCGGTCTCGGAGCGGCTCGAACCCGGGCGACGGATGCGGGTAGTTCCACGCGCAAGCGGACCGCACCTCGCCTCCGCCGCGCACGTCGAGATATCGTGCGGTGCCCTTGAACTCGCAGAACGACGAACCGTCGGCGTCGACCAGGGCGCCGGTTGCGAAGTCCGCGATCGGGAGGTAGTAGACCGGCGGATGGCTGGTCTCGAGCACCCGGACGACGTCTCGGGTTTCCACGATGAGCTGCCCACCCAGACGGATCGTGACAGGCGCGGTGACGCGCTCGATGCGCGGCGGCCTCGGGTAGTCCCACACAGACTCCTGTCCCGCTCCTGGGATCTCGGGGCGCGGTCGGGGCACCTGTTCACTCTACGTCCGCGGTGCTTCACTGGAGCATGGCCGCCTCACCGATGTTCCCGCTCGGATCAGTGCTGTTCCCCCACGTGCCCATCCCGTTGCGGGTGTTCGAGCCCCGCTATCTCACGCTGGTCGGCCGTTTGCTCGACGAGGACGAACCGGGGTTCGAGTTCGGCGTCGTGCTCATCGAGCGCGGATCCGAAGCCGGGGGCGGCGACCAGCGCGCCTCTGTCGGGACGATGGCGCGTCTTGTGAGCGCCGCCGCGGGCGCCGACGACCTGCTCATCGTCGGCGTGGGGACCCGGCGGTTCACGGTCGAGCGCTGGGACGACGACAACCCGTATCCCCGGGCCGAGCTCTCGATGCTGCCGGATCTGGAGTGGTCCGAGGCGCTCGCACCCCTCCGGGCCGAGGCAGAATCGGTTGTCCGCCGCGTGATCGCCCGCGTCGCGGAGCCGCAGTCGGATGCCGACATCGAGCTGTCGAACGATCCCGTCGAAGCCGCGTGGCAACTGGCGGCGATCGCCCCGCTGGGCGAGTACGACAGGTACACCCTGTTGCGGTCGACATCGATGGGGGGTCTCCTGCGTCAGATCATCGATCTGGTCCTCGAGGCCGAGGAGCTCTGGTCCGCCGAGTGAGGGTCGCGCCCCGTGTCGGTCCGATCCGCTCCGGCGCTGAGGTGGGCCGCGATGCCGCGCGAGATGAAGTCGGCGTACTGGTCAAGAGTCCAGCCGTTCCGAATCACGATGAGGTCGTAGAGCTGGGGGGAGCTGTAGGTGAGCAGGATGTCCGCGACGGCCTTCACGGGAAGGCCGGGAGGGATGTGCCCGGCGTCGGCGAGGCGCACGGCGTTCTCCGTCATCCGCGCCCGGCGAGCCTCCTCCAGCTCGCGAGCCAGGTCTGCCAGCTCGCGGTCGTGTCCGGCGGCCGCATCCAGGAGGAGCAGGATGGGGGCGACCCGCGGTCCCACCTCGGCCGAGAGTCGGCCCCAACCATGCAGCAGGCCCGGGAGGTCAGCTGCGCTGAGCGCGTCCGAGCGGGTTTCGGCCGCGATCGGCCCGATGCCCCGCAGTGCCTCCTCGACGACAGCGCGGACGAGGGCCGGCTTGCCCGCGAACCGTTTGTAGACCGACTCCACCGAGACTTCGCATGCCCGGGCGACCTTCGGGATCGTCAGTCCGGCGTATCCGTCGGCCACGAGCATCGCGCGAGCGGTCCCGATCAGAGACTCCCGCATTTTCTCGGCCCGAGCGCGCCGGGCGGTCCCGTCGTACTGCCGCTTGACTCCTGCCACCGCACGCTCCATACTCAGACTAATAGATACAGAGTAGTGTAATGAAATAGAGGGCACCATGTCCGCCGACACGCATCCGTTTCTCGTCCGACTGCAGCGGGCCACCAACGACCACGACCTCGATTCCCTCGTGGACTGCTTCGCCGCCGAATACCAGAACGAGACGCCGGCACATCCGGGCCGTTCGTTCGAAGGAACCGAGCAGGTCCGGAGCAACTGGCGGCAGATCTTCGAATTCGTTCCCGATGTCCGGTCCCGGGTTCTGGGGCATGCGGTCGCGGGCTCGGACGTGTGGTCGGAGTGGGAGATGAGCGGCACCCGCGTCGATGGAACCCCGCATCTCATGCGCGGGGTCATCGTCTTCGGGCTGCAGGGTGAGCGCGCCGCCTCAGCCCGTTTCTACCTGGAACCCGTGGATCAGACGGGATCGACCGTCGATGACGCGGTTCGAGGTCAAGTGCATGCGGACGGCCCGAGATGATCGTCGTCGCAGGGGGCAGCGGCTTGCTGGGACGGCATGTCGTCGCCGCGCTCATCGGCCAGGGCGAGAAAGTGCGGGTGCTGTCGCGCGACACGGAACATGCGAGGGCACTCTTCGACGACCGAGTCGAGGTAGTCCATGGCGACGTGCGAAGACGAGATGGACTCGACGATGCGATCGTCGACGCCGAAATGGTGGTCTCCGCTGTGCACGGCTTCCTCGGGGGCCGTGGGGCCGGACCCGCCGAGGTCGACGACCGCGGCAACGCCCATCTCGTGGAGGCCGCGGCAGCAGCGGGCGCCGGTGTCGTCCTCGTCTCCGCGTCCGGCGGCTCCGCTGACCATCCCGTCGACCTCTTCCGCGCGAAGTTCGCTGCCGAAAAGTACCTCCGCGGGATCGGAACGCCGTGGGTGATCGTGCGGCCGCCCGCCTACTTGGAGACCTGGCTTGGGGTCTTATCCAAGACGGCCGGCGCCTCCGGCCGCCCGCTCGTGTTCGGCCGTGGTGTTCAGCCGATCCCCTTCGTCTCGGTCCTCGACGTCGCCGCCGTCGTCACTCGCGCCACCACTGACCCGAGCGATCGGGGGCGCGTGATCGAGGTCAGCGGTGAGTCGATCACGATGAACGACCTGGCGCGCGCGCTGCAAGACGCCCGGGGGTGGAGCGGCCCTGCTCGCCACGTCCCACGGCCGCTGCTGCGCGCGCTTTCCGTCGTTGCGGCCCCGCTGAGCCCGGCATTCGCCCGACAGAATCGAGCGGCGCTCGCGATGGACACCGGGGTTCCGCGCGCCGAAGCTCCCGTAGCCGGTCCCATCGATGTGCCGCACCGGACGCTGGGCGACGTGCTGGCCGGATCTACCGCGGCCTGACCAACGGACCGATGACGACGCGACTGAAGGGCCGGCGCCGCGAGGCCGCGCGTGTGATGGATGCGGTGGCCCGCTGGGCCGAGTCCTCTCCGGATGTTCGGGCGGTGGCCCTCGTCGGGTCGTATGCTCGCAGCGCCGAGCGCATGGCAAGCGACGTAGACCTCGTTGTCCTCGCGGGCGACCCCGACACGCTTGCGGATTCCGACTGGTTCACCGTCCTCGAACCGGGGGCCCGGCTGCTGCGGTCTATGCGATGGGGGCCGGTTCGTGAGCGCCGCTACCGTCTTCCGTCGGGCCTCATCGTGGAGCTGGGAGTCGCTCCGCTCTCCTGGGCGGCGGTCCCGTTGGATCGCGGTACCAGACGAGTTCTCGTCGACGGTTTCCGCCTCCTGTATGACGACGACCTTCTCGGCCCGGCGGCCGAGGCCGCGACCTAGGACGTCACGGCAGGTCGAGCTCGAGTCTCGGCCCCGCGAACCGTTCGGCCAGCGTGCGGCCGTTGATGAGCAGGGCCGATGCGTCCTGCTCGACTGCCGCGTCCCTCATCCTCCGCGCCGCGGATTCGAGCGCGTCGAGTTGCGCGACCAGGGCTTGGGCCGGCGTAAGCCCGCCGGCCAGCACGTGCTCGGCGGCCCACTCGGACGGCAGAGCGAGGTAGGCCCGCAGGGTGTCGGGGAGGTAGACGGTCGCCGCCACCCGGACGGTCCTCTCCGGCTCGCCCGAGCCCGCCACCCGCGCAAGGGTCTCGGCGAGCAGTCCACCGATCCTTCCGACGGCCGCCACCGCTTCCGTTGGCACGCGCCGTCCGAGACGGGCCGCCAGGGTCAGGAGGTCGCTCGCGGGATCGGCATCATCGACGTGGATCTCCGACCCGGGCGGCAGGATCCCCAGCCTCTGCAGCGCGCGCGCCGAATCCGCTGAGTCTTCTGCGGCGTGCACTGCGAGGTCGGCGACGAGCTGAGCGAACGCCGTCAACCATTGGCCCAGAGTGATCTGACGGCTCGAGAGGGAGACGGTTCCGTAGCACTGCTCGACCTCGGCGATCCATCTCGGTCCCGGCTCCCACTGCAAGGACAGCGCCTCGGTAGGCCCGGACAGCCTGAGTCGCGTGATCGCGCCGGGGCGGTGGGCCAACCAGTCGGACAGCGAGCGCGTGCGTTCGACGACGAGCGCGCTCGAGGCGACGTCACCCGGGAGTGAACGCGTGACGCTGCCGATGAGCTCGCGCATGAGGGTCTCCGGGTCGGAATCCGTTCCCGCTCTCTTCAGCCTGTCCAGCTCCATGCTTGGCTCCCGCGACGTGCAGTCCGTGCAGGGCATCCACCGGATACCTCACGCGCTCATCCAAGCACTTCCGGTTGCGTTGCAGAACATGTTGTGCAACCCTCCCGGCGGCCGCTCAGGTGTAGAACCTCGGCTTTCACGAAGGGGGCGTGATGCCACCGCGGAGTTGTGCCAGGCTGTGCCTCACATTCGGTAGCCGACAAAAGGGACGCTCATGCCATCGTTTCGCACCACCATCCGTCAGGCCGGCAAGACGGCCACCGGCATTGCGGTCCCGGAGGCTGTGGTCGCGGAGTTGGGCAGCGGCAAGAAGCCCGCGGTCGTGGTGCGGATCGGCTCATACGAGTACCGCTCGACCGTCGCCAGCATGCGTGGTGAGTTCCTGATCCCGCTCAGCTCCGAGCATCGAGCCGCCTCCGGGCTGGCCGCAGGTGACGAGGTCGACGTGGCACTGACGCTCGATGAGCTGCCCCGGGAGGTCCCGCTTCCGCCCGAAGTGAGGCAGGCGTTGGATGCGGACCCCGCGCTCGCGGACGCGTACGCCGCCCTTTCGTACAGCAGGCAGCGGGCGCTGATCGAGCCGATCGATCAGGCGAAGACGGCCGAGACGAGGGAGCGCCGCGTCGAGAAGGCGCTGGCGACGCTGGGCGCGTCGTAAGGGTTCGCTCAATCGGCCGGGGCAGAAGTACGAGCATCCCTCAGCCGGAAGCTATGCTGTCTCAGCACATATCGGTTGATGAAGGGCCACGCACATGGGTTCGCTGTTCTATGGGGCGTCGCGCCTGGAGATCACGGTCGACGACGGGACGCTCGCGGTGCTGCAGCGCGTGATCGTGGCCAAGATGCGCCGCAACGAGCCGTTCGCCATCACCTGGGACGACGACGACTCCATCGGCGACGGTCTGAGCAGCGTCTGGGTCTCCCCGACGACCGAGCTCCACTTCAAGTTCGACAGCGGACAGTTCCCGGCCCTCGACTCCGCCGAGCTGGAGCGGATGACGATCGAGTCCGCCGGCGCCGCCGGGCTTCGCCTCCGCAATGCCAGCCTCATCGCCGAGCCGACCGGCTACGACAGCTGAGCTGAATCCCGGGGGCGACCAGCCGGCCTAGTCGACGTCGCTCGCGTCGATCGGGATGGGAACGATCGTCTCTTCGGTGATCATCAGCCCGAACGAGGAGTTGGCCGCTTCGGCGAGCTCGGTGATCCAGGTGCGGTTGATGGCCGGCGCCCTGCCGCCGTCGTATTCGCACAGGATCGGGATGCCGTTGTCGATCCACACGGACGCGCGTTTGCGCCCGACCGAGCTGTCTCCGCGCCAACTGAGGAAGAAGTGCTCGCCGCGCCGCAGCTTCAAGGTGATGACGACCTGCAGATGCGCGAGGACACGGTCGTCCAGCGAAAAGGTGTGCACGCCGTAATACAAGTTACCCACGCAGCTATTCTGCCGAATCCCGGGCACGGATGCCGATTCGCTGCGTGATCCAGCTATCAGGCGTCGTCCGCGCGCGGGCTGACGACTTCTTCGATCGCGACGGGGATGCACGGATTCACGGCGATCAGCAGCGCACCGCCATCGAACAAGGGGATGCGCGTGGTGGGCAACCCCTTGACCAGTTCGGTCTCTTCAACGGCGTACGCGGCGCGCAGCACCGCGGTGAGCTCGCTGGTGGAGAGTGCCGTCTTGTAACGCTGGCCACCGTAGTGCAGCTCTATCGGAAGAGTGGAGATCATGCTGGTGGACACGTTGTCGGCCGCCGTTCCGGAGGCGAGCCCGCGGCACCGCCGCAGAGTGGATCGCTTCCGGTGTGAAGTGTGGCCCAGCACAGGCAAGAGCGCACGAGTCTTGACTCCGGCCGACGTCTGTGATCCATGCGGCGCTGCGGAGATGCGGCCCGACTTGTGTATTGACGCACCCCGACCGCCGGGGCCACTCTGGACGAGTGCGGCGGGGGAGCCCCTCGCCTCGCGAAAGCAGGCGCCGAGCTCGGGCGCGGCGCGCCTAGGGAAGCTGCTGACATGGCAGAGCCGACGCGGCGATTGGCCGTGGTCGGGGGACTCGGAGTCTCTCCGGCTGTGCGTCTCTCGCTGCCGTCTCGGCGACTCCTCGCGTTCCTCGCGGTCCACGGCACCGAGGTGCCCCGGTCTCTGGTGGCCGGGCGACTGTGGGCCGACGTCCCGGAGGCGCAGGCGCGCGCGAACGTGCGGCGCGCGATCTGGCAGACGCCGGCAGGGTGGGTTGCGGCCGGCGGGGATGAGCTGCGGCTGGATGCCGAGGTCGACCTCCCGGCGCTCCACACGGCGGCGTGCGCGGCGATCGACGGTGCTGCTCTCACCCTGGACGAGATCGAGCGGCTGTCCGTCGACCTGCTTCCGGGGTGGAACGAGGAGTGGGTGCTCAGCCCGCAGGAGTCCTTCCACCTGTTGCGGGTGCAGGCGCTCGAGGCCGCCTGCATCACCATGACGGCGCGCGGGATGCACGCGCTGGCGACGCAGGCGGGGACGGCGGCCCTCGCCGCGGACCCTCTGCGCGAATCGGCGGCGTTCGCCCTGATCCGGGCACACCTTCAGGAGGGCAACCGGCACGCCGCGGCCGTCCGATTCCGGACGTTCGCGCGCACGCTCGACGAGGAGCTCGGAGTGGAGCCGGACCCCCGGCTGGCGCGCCTGGTGCACACCGCGGTCACGGCGCGCTCGGCCTGACCTGCTCGTCGGGTCGCCCTCCCGCGGTGAATGCGCCTGTTTGACACGTGTGCTGCTGCGCGCGCAGGCGCAGACGTTACGAATGGGAGCAGTAGCGGGATCGACGGATGGCGTCGGGCGCCGGAGGATGCGTCAGCCGTGCCCCATCGGACGCCACACCGACGCAGGCGCGACGCGTACGCGACGCGCAGCCGACGCGCACCCCCGCGCCTACCGGACGCGGCAGGCCGCATTCGGGACGCGCCGAGCAACGCGCCCCGCACATCCCGCAACCGCTGTGCGCCACGCCCCAGGACGGCCCGTCTGGTCCCCTGGGATGACCGGGACCAGCGGGTCCGGGAGGAGCGTGCGTGATGACGATCATCAGGGACCAGGAGCAGTTCACGCTGGAGAGCCAGCCGTTCGCCGAGGCGACGAGCGGGTTCGCCGGCGAGAGCGTCGGGGAGTCGACGGAATCGACTGAGGCGACCGGGTCGACCGAGGCGACGGCGGAGGCCGCGGCCGAGGCCGCCTCACCGTGGTCCGAGTCGTTCGCGCCATTCTCCGAGTCCGAATCGCCACTGTCCGAACAGGAGGCGTTGCTCGAGAACGCGTTCGAGGCGCTGCGCGACGAGGCCTTCGACGAGTCGCTCTCGGAACTGCTGGCCGAAACGGAGGACGCGATCGGGCAGCGGTTCTCGGACGAGTCTCCCGGATCGTCGGGGGAGCGCGAGCGGATCGCCGCGGCGCACCTGGCGCCGACGCAGTATGCGGCCGAGCAGTATCTGGAGCGACTGAGCGAGGCGCTCGCCGGCCAGGACCTCGAATCGCTCAGCGAGGAGCAGCTCGACGAGCTGATGGATCGGGTCGAGCCCGAGCTCTCCGAAGTGTCGCCCGCGGGGGAAGAGTTCATCGGCAGCCTCATCAAGAAGGCGCGCAGCGCGGTCGGTTTCGTCAAGAACGCGGTCAAGAAGGTGGCCGGAGCGGCGGGCGGCCTGCTCACGGCTGGGCTGAAGGGACTCCTCAAGCTGGTCCGTCCGCTGCTGAAGCGGGTTCTGAGTTTCGCGATCGGCAGGCTTCCCGCTCCGCTGCAGGCCCCGGCCCGGCTGCTCTCGACCAAGCTGTTCGGCGAAGCCGAGGCTCTGGCGGAGGCCGAGGCGTTCGAGGCGGAAAGCGAAGGAGAGGCGTTCGCGATCTCGCCGGCGGTGTCCCACGACACGGAGGCGCTCGCCGAGTCGTTCGATGCGGCGCTCGCCGAGGCGCTGGTGAGCGGGGATGCGGGTGAGCAGTCCGAGACGGCGTTCGCGGGAGAAGGAGAGGGCGAAGGAGAGAGGGAGGCGGCGCAGGGCAGCGCCGAGCTGGAGGCTCTCGCCGAAGCGCGCGGTCGGCTCATCGACTCCCTCGCCGGAGCTACGAGTACGGATGAGGTCGCGCCGGCGGTCGAGCAGTTCATCCCCGCCCTGCTGGGCGCTTTGCGCGTTGGCATCCACCTCGTCGGGCGCCCCCGTGTCGTCGGCTTCCTCGCCAAGTACCTCGGCAGGCTCATCGGCAAATGGGTCGGCCCGCAGCTGTCGGGGCCGCTCTCCAACGCGATCGTCGACACCGGGTTGCGCCTCATCTCGCTGGAGCAGCAGGAACCGGAGCTGGAGTCGGAGGCCGTTCCCGCGATGCTCGCCGGAACCATCGAGGACACCATCCGGCAACTCGCCGAGACCTCCGAGTACGAACTGGAGGACGAGTCGCTGATGAAGGCCGCGACGGCGCGGGCGTTCGATCGCGCGGTCGGCACGAACTTCCCGCCGACCCTGCTGCGGCCGACGGTGCAGCGCGGTGCGCAGCTCGGCGGACGGTTCGTCACCCGCAAGGCGCGTTCGCTGCGTCCGTACCGCCGGTACAGCCGGTCTCCGGAGGTCGAGGTGACGGCCGCTGTCGCGGACGCGATCGATACGTTCGGTGGCGTCACGCTCGGCGCGAGCCTGCGGGCGCTCGGCCTGTCGCTCCCGGTGAAGGCGCGCCTCCACGTGTACCAGGCGACCGTCGGCACGTCGTTGCGACGCATCGCTGCGATCGAGCGGACGCGCAACGGCGTCCGCCTCTCCAGCTCGCAACTGCATCCCTTGACACCGAAGGCAGCCGGGCTGCTGCTGAAGGATCCGGCGATGGGCGTCGCAGTGCCCGCCGAGTTCCTCCGCAGCCGGGCCCGCGTCGCGGCTGGACAGCGGTTCTACTGGGTCGAGCCGCTCGACCAGACGGCACTGCCGACGGTGGGCGCCCGAGCGGCGACCGGAGCGATCGGCGCTTTCGGCGCATCCGGCGCGACACGAGCGTACGGATTCGCCGGCCGCGGCGCCGGCGCGGCATCCCAGGGCTGGGTCGTCGTCGATACGCGTTCGTCGCAGATCCGGGTCGGGATGTTCTTCGCCGAGTCCGAGACTCAGACGATCGCCGCCGCGATCCGGGAGGGACGTGCCGAGGCCGTCCTCCTGCCCGCTCTGACGAGGGCGTACGACCACCTCGCGCGCCGCTTCGCGCAGCGGACGGGGCGACTGCGGATCCGCGCTGAGCTGGAGCAGTCCGAGCTCGCCACCCGAGTTCCCCGAGTGCTCGACCGCATCCCGCCCGCCGTCGTCTCGGCGCTCAGCGGCGCCCTGCGTCGCTGGCTGCTGCCGTCGTTCGCACGCTGGGCGCGGGAGGGCAGCGCGGAGTTCGCGCGCGCGTCCGCCGATCCGAGGAACGGGGTCACCGTCACCGCGACCATCCGCTCTGCGCCGGGGCTCGACCTGCTGCGGCAGGCGGCCGCAGGCTCGCTCAGCGCCGCATCCCTCGCTTCGATCGCATCGGGACGCGCCTTCCGCGGCACCCCGACCGTGACCATCACGGCCAAGCCGGGGCGGCGCCGGCCATGATCACCGACGCAGCGACTCGGGCGGTCGCCGCCGATCTGGAACGGCAGAGCGCCCGCTGGCTGGCGGCCGCGAGCACGTTCCTCGACGCGGAGGAATTCGCCTCCGAACCGGCCTGGCGCTCGGTCGAGCTGTACATCGGCATGCCGCTGCGCCGTCACCTCAAGCTCATCGTCGACGAACTCATCGACATCGCGCGGGCCACCGTCGCCCTGACGCGGGCCGCCCGCCGGGACGCGTTGGCCATCCCGGAGGCCATGCGGGCCGTGCAGAACCTGCGCCGCCGCTACAGCCAGGTGGAGACGACGCTCGACTTCTTCGGCGATGCCGTGTCGACGCGCACCAGCCCGCAGCTGCGGGCGACCCTCCAGTCGCTCGACGCGCTGGCCGCGGCCGGGATGGAGGCGGTGCTCGGGCAGGCGGGACACCCGCCCATCCCGGTGCTCACCTACATCGACAAGGGGATGGGCGCCTCCATCCTGCGCGCGGACATCCGCCTCTGGGCGCCGGGTAGCATCAACCCGGTCGCGGCGATCAAGGTCGTACGGTTCCACGCGTACCTGCCGACGTCCCTCTTCCACGAGGTGGGGCACCAGGTCGCCGCGGTGACGGGCTGGGTGCCGGCGCTGCAGGCGTCGCTCGGCCGCGTCCTCGCGCCCGATCCGGAGCTGCGGACGATGTGGCTGCCGTGGGCGTCGGAGATCGCGGCCGACGTGTTCGCCTTCTGCCACACCGGGTACGCCTCGGTGGCGGCACTGTACGACGTGGTGGGTGACGCCCGCACCATCCTGCGCTGGCCGATCGGCGACCCCCACCCGGTCGGCTGGCTGCGCACCCTGCTCGGCTGCGCGCTGTGCCGTGGCGTCTACGGGCGGGGCCCGTGGGACGACTTGGAGGCGGCGGTCGTGACCGCCTTCCCGCTCCGGCGAGCCGATCCGACCGTGCGCGCCCTGCTCGACCGCTCCCGGAGGCGCATGCCCGCAATTGCAGCGGCGTGCCTGGCGACGGCTGTGCCCGGACTGGCCGGACGGCCGATCACGACGGCCGTCGACCCGCGACGAGTCGCACCGGCCGCGCTCGCCGAACTGGAGCGCAGCGCCGGACCCGCACTGTGGACGTCGCCCCACTGGCGGCGGACCGAGGGCATCCGCATCGTGGCCCTGACCGGGCTGCGCGAGGCGGAACGGCCCGACGAAGCCTCCGCGTGGATCGCGCGGGCCCGGGACTGGATGACAGCGACGCCCATGGCGGCGTGACGACACGAAGACGACAGAGAGATCGGAGATCAGAATGGCCCAGTCAGCTCCCCCGGGAGGATCCTCGGGGCGCACCAACACCACGCAGCGGCTGGAGGCGATGGAGCAGCTGATCGCGATCGAGACCGCTCGGCTCGCCGAGGAGCGCGAGGCCCTGCGCGAGCAGTACGACAAGCTGCGCAGCGAGCAGTCCCAGCTGCGCCGTGACTACGAGGACCGCCAGCGCGACCTCTACCTGGTCAGCGGGCTGGATGCGATCAGCACCGTGCTGGAGAACGGCTTCGAGCAGGTGATCGGCCAGCTGCAACCGCTGACCGAATTCCGGCCGCCGAACGGCGACGTGCCGCTCCCCATCCCCACCGCCTACCGGTTCGTGAAGCTGCAGGCGACGCAGGAGCGGATCGGCGCGGATACGTACCAGGTTCCGCTCGGCGAGTACGACGTCGGATTCCTCAACGACCCGCGCGGCCAGGACGAGACCACCGGCAGCGCGGGAACGACCGGCGCCGCCGGCTATACGCAGGAGGGAATGCCATCATGATCCCGCAGCTCGCCAACCGACTGCTGTCACCACCCACCGGCCCCGGAACGGTTCTCCCGATCGCCAATGCCGCCGACGCCGCGTCCGCGGTCCTCAAGGCAGACCCGCTCGACCTGGTGCTCTACATGGAGCAAGCCTGGGACAGCGCCGACGTGTGGGCGCCGAACGGCGTGCGGGCAGGCCCCGCCCGCTCCGCGCTGTTCGCCACCGGCCTGTTCGCCGGCTATCTGCCGGTGCCCGGTCCCGCCTGGGACCACTTCCTCGCCTCCTACACCCTCGAGAACACCCGGATGGTTCAGATCTTCGCGCGGGTGGTGAAGGAGTACCGCACGGGCGAGAGCCTCGGCGTGCCCTCGGTCGCGACCCAGCGGTGGCTCGACACGACCGAGGCGCTGCTGCTCGGCGCGTGGAACCCCGTCCCGCTATGGCTGAGCACGAGCGCGGTGCGGCCCGATGCCGAGTCGGTTCGGCGCAACGCGTACTGGCGGATGTTCGGGATGGACCTCTCGTTCGGGATGGACGACAACCGTCCCGCGAGCTTCGCCCGCGCCACCGCGGCGAACACGACGTTCGTGCGGCTGTTCGAGGAGCTGCTGTACGAGGTCTGGCAGGCCATGGTGAACCTGCGCAACGTCGCCGGCGTCAACTCCGCCGACAACGACCGCATCTTCGCGATCACGCAGGAGCTGAAGTACATCCTCCGCTCGCGGCGGCAGAACGCGGTGCTGGCCCGGGAGGAACTGGCGGCGGCGACCGTCCTCGGCTGGCTCCGGCTCACCCTCGATTCCAACACCTCCGTCGTCACGGATCTGAAGGCGCAGGCCACCAGTGGCGGCGACCGGCTGCGGCTCGTCGGCGAGCGGGTGGGCCTGGCGGCGCACTCCAAGTCGACCTCCCTGATCACGATGGCGGAGGACCTGTCGATCTTGATGCGGACCATCGAGGCCGACATCGTGACCGGCCCTGACTACGCGTGGGTGCTGTACGACACCGTCGCGCCCGGGCCGTCCCCGGTGCAGCCGCTCGGCTCGTACACGCGCCGGGTCATCACCGAGTGGTCGTCGGCGGCCGGGCGCGACCTCAAGGCGCGCAAGTCGCCGGTCGACACCCAGCAGCGGCGCCCGGCGGCGCTCGCACGCTGAACGGGAGGTGGACTCATGTCGCTGACGTACGGCGAGCAGCCGGTGCCGGGAGGATTCGAGTCGCCGTTCGAGGTGGCGCCGGGCGAGGCGTTCACGCTCACGGAGGGGTTCGGTGAGGAGGCGTTCGCGGAAGCAGAGGCGTTCGCGGAAGCAGAGGCGTTCGCGGAGGGGGAGTCGTTCGGTCGGGGCGAGGCGTTCGGCCTCGGCGAGGGCTTCACGCTGGAGGGCCCGGCGATGGAGAGCGAGACGTTCCCATCCGGTCTCGTGCTGGCGGAGACCACCGGCGCGATCGGGCCCGGGCAGGAGCATTGGGACCCCAACAACGCAGGCCTCCCGCTGCTGTCGACGGGCGCGTCGGTGCGCGCGCAGAAGGTCTCCGCGAACTTCTCCGTCGGCGAGCTCGTGCGCAGCGGTGGAAAATACGCCGATCCCGCACGCATCTCCCCGAAACTCGTCGATCTGCTGCAGCGCATCCGCGACCGCGCCGGGAAAGGCGTCCGAATCACCTCCGGCTACCGCTCGTGGAAGCGGAACGGCCTGGTCTACAAGGGCTACGGCAAGCCGCCGACGCTCAGCAGGCACTGCTCCGGCCAGGCGGCCGACATCGAGATCGCGGGTTACACGGGCATGCAGATCGCCAAGCTGGCCATCGATGTCTGGGGACCGACGATCGGTGTAGGGATCGGCGGGAACTACGCGCACGTCGACGTCCGCCCGACGTGGGGGCGGTGGACCTACCTGAAGGGCGACGCCAACAGGCGCGCGATCGCCGAGATCGATGCCTACCGGAAGGCGAAGAAGGCGGGGGGGCCGGTGCCCGTGCCGCCGCAGCACAAGGCCACCCAGCCGCCGATCCAGATCCCCATCATCATGGGGACGACCGGGGGAGGCTCACTCGTCGTACAGCGTTCGCCGCTGCTCGCCTCGCACCGCGGGACGCATCCCGACCTCGTCGTCGGCTGGAACGCGATGAACTCACCGACCGCCGTCGACATCGTCGTGCACCTGCACGGCTACTCGGCCAGCGGCGCGGCCATGCGGCTCGACACCGAGAAGGCTCCGCTCAGCGGCCTCGACCTCGGCAGCCGCACGCGCCCGACGGTGACCGTGCTGCCGCGCGGCGACTTCTTCGGCGGCGCCACCGGACGCGGCTACGACTTCCCGGCGCTCACCGGACCCGGTCGGCTCGATGCGCTGATCGCGTCGGCCCTGGCAGCGTTCACGGCGAAGACGGGGATCAGCGCTCCGCGCGGGCGGCTCATCCTGACGGCGCACTCCGGCGGGGGCAAGGCGATGCTCGCCATCCTGGGCAGCAGCGACCCCGACGAGGTCTTCGTCTTCGACGCGCTGTACCAGCCGTCGACAATGCTGTCGGCGTGGATGGAGCGGCGCATCGCCCAGCACCTCGCCTCGCCGTCGTCGCCGGCTCCGGCGATGCGTGTGATCTACCGGGCGGACGGCAAGCGGTCGACCCAACCGTCGAGCGAGGCGCTGGCGCGGCGGCTGGCCGCGCTTCCTGCGGCGGCCGGGCTGCGCGACCGGTTCCGCGTGGAGCGGACCACCGAAGTCCACATGACGATCCCGAAGCGGTACGGCGGCGCACTGCTCGGGGATGCCGGTACGAGCCTGACCGGAACCACCGCGTCCGGCGTGACGCAGGGAGAGGCGGAGGCGTTCACGGTCGGAGAGTCGTTCACCCTGCCGGAAGCATTGGCGTGGGACTCGTACGAGGGCGAGCTGCCGTGGACGGAGAGCGAAGGCGAGGGGTACGGCGAAGGCGAGACCCTCGACGAGGGTGAGGCCTTCGGCGAGGCGCAAGGGTTCGACGAGGGCGAAGGGTTCGACGAGGGCGAGGGGCTCGACGAGGGCGAACGGTTCGACGAGGGCGAAGGATTCGACCAGGCCGAAGGGTTCGACGAGGCTGAAGGATTTGACGAGGCCGAGCGATACGACGAAGGCGAGACCCTGGACGAGAGCGAGGTGTTCGGCGAGGCGCAGGGTTTCGATGAGGGCGAGGGGTTCGACGAGGGCGAAGGGTATGGCGAACTGCCGGAAGCTGAGGGCTTCGAACCGGAGGCGCGGGACATGGAGTCTTTCGACACCAAGGGCTTCGACACCGAGGCCTTCGAACCCGAGTCCTTCGACCCCGAGGACTCTGCCCAGCGTTTCTCTCTCGAGTCGCTGGACACCGAGGTCGTCTCGCCCGCGCACCTGGTCGCGGAGGAGTTCGAGGACGAGGAGGGCGAGGTCGTCTCTGGCGTCACCTTTCCGTCGGGCCTGACCCTGTCACGGGCCCCCGCATCCATTGCGGCCGACCCCGGCTACGCCGACCCCAACGGGACCGGCGTGCCACTCGTCGCGACACCCGCATCCTCGCTCCGACTCAAGCTGGCGCCGAACTTCGTGGTGCGCGAGCTCGCTTCCTCGGGCGGCAGGTCGTCGCCGTATTCGCGCATCTCGCCCGAGCTCGTGCGGGTGCTGCAGGCGATCCGCTCGCGGCTGGGCCGGGCGGTGTACGTCGACTCCGGCTACCGGCGCTGGGCGCAGGCGATGGCGGTCGCGGAGGCTCGCGGCGGTCACCCGCGCAACACCCGTCACGCTTCCGGGCAGGCCGCGGACATCCGCGTCGTCGGGCTCACCGGGACGCAGCTCGCGCAGGTCGCCGTCGATGCGGTCGACGACGATCTTGGCATCGGCATCGGAAGCAACTACATCCACGTGGATGTGCGCGGCACCTGGAAGCTGTGGAGTTATGTCCCCGGCGCGGCCGGTGCCGCCGCGACCCAGCTCGTCCTGGCGTCGCATCTCGCCAAGAAGGGCAAGAAGAAGCCTGCACCGCAACCGAAGCCGCAACCGAAGCCCATCATCCCCACGACCGACGCCCGCTTCTCGGTGGTCAAGCCCGCCTTCCTCGCGGCGACCGACGCCCCCACACGCGCGGCGGTCCTGCAGCGCGGGCTCGCCTTCGCCGCGACCCACGTGCGGCAGGCGCGGAAGACCGTCGGCAGCCCCAGCAGCCAGACATCCCTCTCGCGCGCCCGGATCGCTCCCGAGACCGGTGTGGGCAGGAAGGGCAGCGACTTCCCGTTCCTCGACCCCAACCCGTTCGGCGGAAACGTCACCGACGACCGCTTCGACCAGGCGTACCGGGCGTGGGCCGAGAACCCGTCGAACTCGGTGGAGCCGTGGATGCTGATGGCGATCTGGGTGCGGGAGGGACTCACCACCACGCAGATCGGCCCGAGCATCGGCGGGACCACCGTCGCCGACGCTCGTTCGATCTGGAGGTCGACGTATTACTACGTCAACATGGGCATCGACCACTACGTCGCGAAGCTCCCGAAGAAGCCGGGCCAGGACAACCTGCTCGACGCGGCGCCGGGGTCGGGAGTGCGGCACGACAAAGTCTTCCGCGACGCGGTCGCGGCGCACGTGAAGGCGGGCCGACTCCCTCGGGACATCACGGGCGAGATCGACGCGGAACTCGCGATGACCGGGTCGGGGGGTGCCTTCGCCGCCGCGCCGACATCCCGCTTCTTCGTGCTGTCGCTCATGCTGATGGATGCGTTCTGGCGGGAGGTGCGTGCGGACAACGCCGCGGCCCCTGGCATCGCCGCGACTTCGCCGACCGCACTGGATCTGGACGGGCTCACCTACCTGAACTGGAACATGCCGCCCGAGTCGTTCCGCAAGTTCCGCACCCGCGACATGAGCCAGAACCCCGATCCGGACGGCACGATCCCGTCGCTTCCCGTCTGGGCGTTCCACCGCGAGGTGAAGAAGAGCCAGTTCGGGCAGACCCGCGCCAACGCCATCCGGCTGCAGCACACCATCCCCGTGTTCAAGGAGGTGTACGAAGGGTGACTGACGCGGTCAGCCGGTCACCCAGTGCGTCGTGACGGCCTGCACGTGAGCGCCGTCGAGGTCGCCGAGCTTGATGCCGGCGAACCGCCGTGCGGCGTCCGAGGTCTGCACGCGTGCAGGAGGGTTCTCCGCGGTCAGCACCTCGACGATCGCCTCGGCGACGCCCTCGGCGGTCTGCGCGTTGGCGGGGTCGAACGCGGCCGCCGTGCGCGCCAGGTACGCCCGCATCGCCCCCTCGTACGGTGTGCCGTATGCGGCCGGCGACTCCTCGATCCCGACGTTTGCGACGAACTCCGTCGACACCGCGCCGGGCTCGATGACAGTCGCGCGCACGCCCACGGTGGCGGCGACCGGGGTGAGTGACTCCATGAACCCTTCGACGGCGAACTTCGCCGCGCAGTACGCCTCGTTGAACGGCTGCCCGACAACGCCGCCCACGCTCGAGACGGCGAGGATGCGTCCGCGGCTCTCGCGCAGCAGCGGCATGGCCGCCTTGGTCACCGCGACAACCCCGAAGAAGTTGACTTCCATGACCGCGCGAACGTCGTCGACGGGCTCCAGCTCCACCGTGCCGAGGTGGCCGGCTCCGGCGTTGTTGAGCACAGCGTCCAACCGGCCGTAGGTCGAGCGGATGTGCGCCAGACAGCGCTCGATGGCGTCGGGGTCGGTCACGTCGAGAGGTTGCACGTCGAGGTCGACTCCGGCGCTCTGCGCTGCGGCGCGCAGGGCGTCCGATTTCGCGAGATCGCGCATGGTGGCGACCACGGTGAAGCCCGTGCGGGCGGCGGCGATCGCGGTCGCCAGGCCGATGCCCGTGGACGTTCCGGTCACGAGAAGAATGGATTCCGTCATGCGCTCATCCTCCCACCGCGACCGCGTTCACGGGCCCGCATCGCCCTCACCAGCTCCGGCGCACCTCCGCCTTCGGGCCGGCGACCAGGCTCTGCGGCGGTACGTCGTCGGCGACGATCGCGCCGGCGGCGATGACCGAGTCCCGGCCGATGGTCACGCCGGGCAGGATCGTCGCCCCAGCACCGATCCACACGTTCTCCTCGACGTCGATCGGGCCGCCGGTCAGCCAGAGCTTGCGGTCCTCGGTGTCCACCGGGTGGCCGACCGTGATGAAGGTGACGCGGGGCGCGACCATGACGCGCTCGGCCAGGCGGATGCCCGCGTAGTCCAGGAACGTGCAGTTCTGGTTGATGAAGACGCGCTCCGCTAGCTCCAGGTTGCGTCCGTGGTCGGTGAAGAACGGGGGATAGATGGTGACCCGGGGCGCCAGCGGGCGACCGAGGATTTGCGTGAACAGCTCGGCCTTGCCGGCGTCGTCGTCGAACGGCAGCGCGTTCAGGCGCGACGTGAGGGCCGTCACCTCCAGCACGCGCTCCGACATAGCCTGGAACTCGGGACTGTGGATGCGCATCAGCAGATCGGACACCCTCCGATCCTGGCACGGGCGCTCGCCGCGCTACGGTTGGTGCGAACCGCTCATCGGGAGGAACCATGCCGTACGTCGTCGACTTCGTGAACGTGTCCACTGAGGGACTGGAGTCGTCCCCTGTGGCCGACGCCCTCGCCGGCCTGCGCGCCAACGAGGCCCGGTACTTCCGCAACAAGTACGAGCACGTCTTCACGGTCGGGACCGCAGGAGAGGAAGTCGAGGCGGTCGAGCGGGTGGCCCGGGTGCTGAAGGAGGAGCGCGACATCGTCATCGTCTCCCCGGCCCTCGAAGCGACCCGGTTCGAGGTCGACGGGGTCGACTGGACGTACGTCTTCTACGAGTCGGGCCTGTCGATCAACCTGCTGTACACCGTCGCTGACAGCGGCAAGCGGGCGGTCGGCTTCAAGCTGTCGGACGGGATGGACGTGCCCGACGAGCTGTCCGCCTTCAAGTTCGCGCGCCAGAAGTCGCGGCTCGCGGGGACCATCCGCGGTTCCTACTTCGTCGTCAAGGGCGAGTACTGACCTTTCGCGCGAACTTCAGCCGCCGGCGGGCGCGCAGCTCAGGGGTTGCGGTAGACGCCGTGATCGCCCACGCGACGCCATCGGCAGTACAGCTCGCCGTCGATGGTGATGAGTTCGAACGTGGCGCGACCGTCCGGCGACGAGAACGACCACGTCATCTCGTAGATGCCGGGGGCGCCCCGCATGGATTTCACGCGCAGCGCTGCAGGCCATCCGCCGGTCGGGTTAGCGGCGAACGTGTCGCATGCGGGCGCGAACGCGATGCGGACGACGTCGCGGAAGGCGCGCTGGTGCTCGGACTTGAGGCGCTTGTAGTCGGTGTCGAACGCGGGCGTGGTCTGGAACTTCACCGTTCGGTGGAGGCCTGGTCGGCGAGCGCGTCCAGGGCAGAGAGGAAGTCGTCGGTGGACTGGTGACTGGTCATGTCACCCGCGGAGATGTGGGCATCCACCTCACGTTCACGCTGCTGCCACCGTTCGGTCCAGAACCATGCCTGGTCTGCGGGCACGGCAATGGTCGGACGAAGCTCGATCACGCCGTCTTCTCGCTCGGTGATCTCCATCTGAGTGCCGGCCGCGTCCAGGCCGAGCCTGCGGCGCAGTTCGGAGGGGAGGGCGACGAGCCCGCGCCCCTGGAGGGCGACGTAACCGTGATAACTCATATAGCTACTTTACCGTATCGCAGCATATCGGGAATGCAGAATCACTATTTTGCTGCCGCGACCTCGCGGACGAAGTCCGCGACGATCGTGATGATGAGTTCCCGCACGCCCGCAGCGCCCAGCGGTGAACCTTTGGCGACCTTCATGCCGTGATCCGCGCCGGGCACCTCGACCACGCGGATGCGGTCGTCTCCCGCAACCTCGCCGCGAACGTCAGCGGCGCTCCCGAACGCGTCCCTCCCGCCCTGGAGCACCAGCACGGGGACGGTCGGCTCCCGCAGCTCGCCCAGCCGTGACTTGTCGGGGCGGCCGGGCGGGTGCAGCGGGAAGGCCAGGCACACCACCGCGGCGGCCCCTGTGGTCGCAGCGGTGCGGCAGGCGACGCGGGCGCCGGCGCTGCGACCGCCGACGATCAGCGGCAGGTCGCCCGCCAGGGCGCGGACGCGGGGCGCGGTCTCCGTCCACGCCACGTCCAGCGTCTCGGGACGCGCGGCGACGCGCTTGCCCGCGACGCGCCACGGCTGCTCGTAGCGCACCACGGTGATCCCCGACTCCGGCAGCCGCCCGGCGAGCACGGCCAGATCGACCGCGTCGATGCCTCCACCGGCTCCGTGGCCGACCCACAGCACGGCGGTGGGATCCGCGGCCTCGGCGACCGTCAGCCTCCCAGGCCCGACCGAGGTGGGGACGTCCTCCAGCATGCGGTCCACGCTAGCGGCTCAGGGCGCGCGGCGACGAAGATCGGCTGGGCTCTTGCTTCGGTGGACGCCCGGGCGGACCATGGATAGGGGAGCGGGCGTCACAGGTCGGATGGGGATGATCGTATGGTCGCGAACGCACAGTTGTGCGCGGTGTGCGGAGCACCGATCTCCGCGGAGCGGAGACTGGCGCCGACGGCGAGCGGGGCGTGGGCGGTGGTCTCAGTGCCGGTGGGTTGCACGAATCCGCTGTGCCCGAACTCGTCCACACGGGACCGGACGGCCCCGCCCGGCGGAGCGACGCTGGTGGCCTGAGCGGGGCCCACCCAGCAGGACCCTCACTCCAATCGGCGGTCCGCGCGGACCGTGGTGACACCGTCCACCGCCGCCAGCTGGGCGATCAGACGCTGAGTGTCGGCCGCCCTCCCGCGCACATGGACGCGGAGCTGCATCCCCTCGGTCCCGTCCGTACCCGTGCCGTGCCGGATGTCGTCGATGCTCGTCCGCGCGCCGGTGTCGGCGCACACATCGAAAAGGCGGGCGAGCGTGTCACCGTTTCTCGTCGCCTCCACCGTGAGGGTGGTTCCGGTGGTGCGGCGGAGCACCCGCTCGGCGGTGGGGAGCGTGCCGACCGTCACCAGATGCAGGGCGGCACCGGCGAGCGCGAGCACGGGCAGTCCGGCGCCGCAGGCCATTCCGATGGCCGCCGTCACCCAGATGGATGCTGCCGTGGTGAGCCCGACGACGTTTCCGCGGTTCACGAAGATCACACCGGCACCGAGGAAGCCGATCCCCGTGACGACCTGGGCGGCGATCCGGGATGGGTCGGTCACCGGGAAGCCGAGCGCGGCGAAGCCGTACGCCGAGACGAGCGTGAACAGGGCCGAGCCGAGGCCGACGAGGATGTGCGTGCGCAGCCCGGCGCTCTTCAGCCGCCGCTCGCGTTCCACGCCGATGACCGCGCTGAGCGCGAAAGCGAGGAGCAGCAGCAGGAGCTGCGTCACCAGTTCCGTCCCGCCCAGCCACAGCGTCATGCTCGGAGTCTAGGATTCGCGAGGGTCGCCCCGCACCGCTGACTTTCGGCGGGCGACGCGCTAAGCCTCGGCCCGCGTCGTCTCGCGGCCGCCGCGCGGCCGCACGAAGACCAGTAGGGCCAGGTGCACGACCGCCAGCGCCGTCGCGACGCCGACGGCGGTCAGCCAGCTGCTCGCCGTCGTTCCTCCGGTGAACAGCAGCCCGAGCACGGTCGTCGCGACGATCGCGCCGACGTAGCGCGAGGTCTGGAAGATGCCAGCGGCGACGCCGCTGTCCTCCGGCCGGGCCGACGAGTAGAGCGCCTGATTCATCCCGATGCTGACCACGCAGTAGGGGATGCCGAGGGTGGCCGTCAGCAGGAGCACCGCCCACGGCGCCGTCGTCACGGCACCGAACGCCAGCAGCCCGGCACCGATGACCAGGGCCACGGCGCCGGTGATGAGCGTCGGGCGCAACCCGACGGACTCGATCGCCCGCGCCGCGAGCGGAGTCACGACGATCGTGACGGCCGCGAGCGGGAACATCAGCAACCCGGCGACGCCGGCCGAGTACCCGCCGTACGTCTGCAGGTACTGAGGGAGCCCGAAGAACGCCGAGTAGTAGACCACGTTGAAGATCGCGAAGGTGAGGTACACCAGCAGGAGCCGGCGGTTCGCCGCGAGCAGGCGCAGGTCGAGAAAGGGGTGCGATGTCCGCAGCTCGCGCCACACGAACAGTCCGGCGGCGACAACGCACACCGGCAGCAACCACCACAGCGGCCGGGGGTGCAGGTCGAGCAGGAACACCAGCAGCGACGTCAGCGTGGCGATGAAGAGCACGATGCCGGGGATGTCCGACTCGGCCAGGGTGCGGCCCAGCGGGGTCCGTTCCCGTTCGGCGTCGCGCGGCGCGTACAGCCAGACGCCGACGAACGTGAGGATCGCCAGGGGAACGTTGACCCAGAAGATCGACTGCCAGCCGAGGAACGTGACGAGCGCGCCGCCGAGCACCGGCCCGATCGCGGCGCCGGACGTGTTGGCGATCTGGATGCGCCCGAGGAGTCGCGGGGTGCCGACGCCCGAACTCGCCGCCAGCGGCCGCAGCATCGCGATGGCCGAAGGGAACGCCGTCGCCGTTCCGATCGCGAGGGCGACCCGGCCGATGCATACGCCCACAAACGAACTCGAGAGCGGAGTCAGCGCACAGGCCAGCGCGACCACCACCATCCCGAACAGGAAGAGCCGGCGTGGGCCGAACCGGTCGGCGAGCCGGCCCATGAGCGGCTGCCCTGCGGCGGAAGCCAGGTAGAAGGACGTGATCACCCAGGTGACCGTGGTCACATCCACATCGAAGTCGCGCTGCAGCGACACCAGGGCCACCGCGATCATCGACGAGTTGAGCGGGTTGAGGAGCGTGCCGAGGCTGAGGGCGGCGACGGCCGGACCCGTGCGGGCGCGGGCGGGGTCAGCGGGAGGCGTCACTCCGTCCACGCTACTCGCCGGCGTGCGGCGCACTCGGCGTCAGTCGGCGAGGTCCTGCGTCGTGACCGGGATGGTCGAACGGTAGGGGTAGGCCGGCATCGAGGAGTACTCCTCCTCGTCCGCCAGCTCGTACACGTCGTAGGCGAGAGCGCCGGCGAACGTGGTGGCGACGCGGATCTCACCCGGCGGGCATCCGCCGATCAGAGGCACGACCACGACGCTGTCGAGGGTCCGGCCGTCCTCGTAGAGGAGGGCCGCTTTGATGGTTCGCGTAAGAGCGTCCATGACCGGACTTTACGGCTGTTCGGGAGAACCGTCCTTGACGGCGCGCGGCTGTTTGGAGAAAGTGATGTCAGCGGAGGGAGCCGAGTGGGAACCTTGATCTACGACGGTTCGGACGGATTCACGTTCGACGACCGGGTGCTCGTCCACCTGCAGGCGGTCATCCAGACGAAGCTGCGGCGACGGGAGGGCTTCCTGCTGATCTGGACGGATCGTACCGCCGGCCCGGTCGGTGTCCTCCGGTCGATCTGGCTCGACCCCGCGATCTCCGTGCAGTTCGTGTTCGCCGGGCAGGAGCTGCCGGACCTGAACCGCGACTGGCTCACCATCCTGGCCGAACGCGCGAACGGGAACTCCGGGTTGATGCTCGAGGACGCGTTGCGAGCGGAGATCCGCGAAGAGGTGCCGCCGGGCAGCTACCGGGCGAGCAGGGCCAAGCCGGGAAAGCGTCGCGAGGAGGAGTGACGTGGGACGACTCATCTACGGGAACGCCCCCCAGGAGTACGAGTTCGACGACCGGACCCTGTCGCACGTCAAGATCGCGATCGTGACGAAGCTGCGACGGCACGAGAGTTTCCTGCTCAACTGGCAGATCCCGGCCGAGCATGGCGGCGGCCGCATCAGCCTCTGGATCAGTCGCGAGGTGCCGTTGGCCTTCGTGTTCGACGACAGCACGCCGCCGAAGCTCAACGAACGGTGGATGGAGGTGCTGCTGCAGTCGAGTCAGCGCACCGGCGGCATGGCCATCGTCTCCGAGGCGGAAGCCGAGACGTTTCTCACCAAGGGATAGCTCTTGCGCACCTAGGGCAGCAGGGCGAGTTTGCCGCCCGGGTGTCCCTCGGCCAGGAACGCCAATGCGTCCTGAGCCTCGGAGAGCGGGTAGGTGCGCGCGATGGGAACCTGCAGGCGTCCGCTCCCGGCGAGTTCGAGAAGCTGCGCACGGACCGAGTCGCGGAACGCCTGACTCTCCGGCTGCGCACCGAACACGGCGTGGAAGCCCTCCTTCTGCGCGCGTTGCGCGGCGACGATCGTGACGATGCGAGCCCGGTCGGGTACCAGCTCGAGCGACACGTCCACGGCTTCGTCCGTCCCGACGGTGTCGAGCGCGGCCGCGATCGGGCCCTGAGCCGCCTCGGCGACGCGTTCCGCGAGTCCGTCGCCGTACGCCACGGGCAGGCCGCCGAAGCGGCGCACCCGGGCGAAACTGCCCTCGCTCGCCGTGCCGATGACCCGGGCACCGAGCTCCGCGGCCTGCTGCAGGATGCTGACCCCGACCGCACCGGACGCGCCGTGGACCAGGATGGTGTCGCCCGCCCGCACATCCGTCACGGACAGCATCTGCGCGGCGGTCGTGCCGGCCAGGAGCAGGTTGGCGGCCTCCTCGTCGGAGAGTCGTGGAGGCTTGGCGAACACGTCCTTCGCCGGAACGGTGACCTCGGTCGCGTAGCCGCCCTGGATGCGGAAGGCGACGACGGGATCGCCGACGCGTCCGCCACCCGACGCGAGCTCGGTGTCCGGACCGATCGCCGCGATGACCCCGGCCACCTCGTACCCGATCGGCACAGGCAGTTCGAGACCCTCGCGCGGAGCGGACACATGCTTGTAATCGGCCGGATTGACGCCGGCGGCCGTGACCCGGATGGTGACCTCACCGTGCGCCGGTCGGGGAACATCCACCTCCGCGAACTCCCACGTCTCCGGTGATCCCCACTCCGTCGCCATCCACTGTCGTGCCATGAGCGCAGTCAACCCCCGTCGGCTGTGTGTGGGCTCAGTTCGCGGAGACGCCGTCGGTGGCGCGTCCGCTGTGCCGGACGCGGCGGGAGCGGGTGGGGGCGAGACGCAGCATCTGCGCGGTGGAGCTGTCGTCCAGTTCCACGAGGTCGCTGCGCGACTTGATGAAGTCGCTGAACGAGCGGAACCCGAGCGCCTTCTCACTGAACGACGGGTCCATACGCTTCATCTGGCCCTTGACGGTCGAGCTGTGCAGCCAGGTCGAGTCGTCCTTCTCGTGGCCGAGCTGCATGGCGCGGGCGAGCAGGCGCGTCGCGACGACCTGCGAGTCCTCCGGCTGCTCATCGGTGACATCGGAGTCGACGTCGGAGTCGGCCTCCGGCTCGGCAGGGGCCGCCCGCTTGCGTCCGCCGCGCCGCCTGGCGGGTTTCTCCGGCTCCGCAGCGGTCTCGCCTGCTGCGGGCTCGGTGTCGGCGGGCGCCGAGCTCTCGCCATCCGGGCTGTCGACCGTCGCGGCCGCCTGAGCGCCTGCGGCCGTCGCGGGCGACTCCGTCTCCTCCTCGTCGGCACCGTCCGCATCCGCGGCCTCGTCGCGGGCGATCCCCGGCAGGTCGTCGTAGCTCACGAACTCGTCGCAGGCCGCAGCCAGCGACTTCGCCGTCGAACCGGCCACGCCGATCCCGATGACGTAGCGGTTCAATCGCTTCACCCGCTGGGCCAGCGGGATGTAGTCCGAGTCGCCCGCGACGATCACCACATGGGTGAGCTCCGGGAGGCGGAACAGGTCTTCGACGGAGTCGACGGCGAGCCGGATGTCGGCGCCATTCTTGGCGTAGGCGGCTGCGGGGAAGAGCTGCACCAGGTCGACGGCGCGGCCGACCAGCTGACCGCGGTACTCCGCGTTCACCGCCAGCGACCAGTCGGCGTACGCGCGCGTCAGCACCAGCGTTCCGAACGACGAGGCGAAGTCGATCACGGCGCCCAGGTCGACCCGGGCCTCGGCCAGCTTCTCGGCGAAGGATGCTTTGGGCGCTGTCGAGTACGACTTGGGCCGGTCGCGCATGAAGGAGCCGCGACCGTGCACCTGGTCGTAGCGCGAGATGATGATGTTGTCGAAGTCGATGTAGACCGCGACACGGCCGTCCCCAGGTTCACTCATGCTGCCACGATATCCCGGGCCGGCCCCGCCTCGACCCAACACGGTCAGCCGCGCGTGTACCGATCCGCCACGTCGAGGGCCGCATCGATGGCCGCCAGCCCGCGCCGCAGCTCGTCTTCGGTGATCACCAGCGGCGGCGCGATGTGCACGCGGTTGAAGTGCGTGAACGGCCAGACCCCGGCCGCCTTGCACGCCGCGGCGACCTCCGCCATCGGCGCCGCATCCGGTACGGCGGCGTTGAACGGGACCAGCGGCTCGCGGGTCTCGCGGTCGCGCACCAGCTCCAGCGCCCAGAACAGCCCGCTCCCGCGGACCTCGCCGAGCGACGGGTGCCGATCGAGCCACGACCGCACCTCGGGCTCGACGACGCGCGCACCCAGGTCGCGCACGCGCTCCAGGATGCCGTCGCGCTCGAACACGTCGAAGGTCGCGACACCTGCGGCACAGGCGAGCGGGTGCCCGGAGTAGGTCAGGCCGCCCTGGAACGCGACGTCGTCGAAGAACGACGCGATCGCGTCGGAGATCACCACACCGCCGAGCGGAACGTAGCCCGAGTTCACACCCTTCGCGAAGGTGATGAGATCCGGGACGACATCGAACGCGTCCACCGCGAACCACTCGCCCACGCGGCCGAAGCCGACCATGACCTCGTCGGCGATGTAGACGATGCCGTACCTGTCGCACAGCGCGCGCACACCGGCGAGGTAGCCGGGCGGGGGGACGAGCACCCCGTTGGTGCCCACGATGGTCTCGGCGATGATGGCCGCCACCGTCGCCGCGCCCTCCAGCACGATCACGTTCTCGAGGTGCTCGAGTGCGCGCTGCGTCTCCTCCTCGGGAGTGGTCGAGTGAAAGGCAGAGCGGTAGGCGTACGGACCGAAGAAGTGAGCGACGGACGGATCGCTCGGCTCGTTCGCCCAGCGGCGCGGGTCGCCGGTCAACGCGATCGCGGTCGACGTGCCGCCGTGGTACGAACGGTACATCGAGAGCACCTTCTGACGGCCGGTCACCCGTCGCGCCAGGCGGACGGCGTACTCGTTCGCGTCAGCGCCGCCGTTCGTGAAGAAGACCTTGTTCAGTGTCCCGGGCGCGACCTCGGCGATGCGTCGCGCCAGCTCACCGCGGACGTCGTTCGCCATGGACGGTTGCACCGTGGTGAGGCGGCCCGCCTGCTGCTGGATCGCGGCGACCAGATCGGGGTGCTGGTGTCCGAGGTTGAGGTTGACGAGCTGCGAGCTGAAGTCGAGGTAGGCGTTGCCGTCGTAGTCCCAGAAGGTCGAGCCCTCTCCCGCGGCGATCGGCAGCGGGTCGATCTTCGCCTGCGCGCTCCAGGAGTGGAAGACGTGCGTGCGGTCGTCGCTGCGCACCTGGGTCTCTGCGGCCCTGTCGCCGAACGCATGCTCGACCCCGCGCCGGTCGACGTATCCGGTGCGCGAAGGGTGCTCCGCAGCCTGGGCAGCGGTGGGGATGGTGTCCGTCATGGTGTCCTCGCCTGATCAGGAGTTGCCGGGGAACGCGAGCTCGATGCGGGAGTGCACCGGGTCCGGCCAGCGCGTCGTGACGACCTTGCTGCGCGTGTAGAAGTGGAACGACTCCGGGCCGTAGATGTGGGCGTCGCCGAACAGCGAGTTCTTCCAGCCGCCGAAGGAGTAGGCGCCGACCGGGACGGGAATCGGCACGTTGATGCCGACCATTCCGACCTCGACCTCGAACTCGAAGCGCCTCGCCGCACCGCCGTCGCGCGTGAAGAGGGCGACGCCGTTGCCGTACTGATTGGCGTTGATCAGCTCCACCGCCTCCTCGTACGACTCGACGCGTACCACCGAGAGGACGGGCCCGAAGATCTCGTCGTCGTAGGCCTTCATCCCCGGCTTCACGTTGTCGAGCAGGCTGACGCCGACGAAGAAGCCGTCGCCGTCGAAGGAGCGCTGCGTGCCGTCCGCGACGACCGTCGCCCCCTCGGCTGCGGCGCCGGTGACGTACGAGGCGACCTTGTCGCGGTGCTCCCGGGTGATCAGCGGGCCCATCTCGCTGGCGTCGTCCGTGCCCGGTCCGATGCGCAGCGCGTCGAGGCGCGAATGGATGGCCGGCACCAGCAGGTCGCCCACGTCGCCGACCGCGACCACGACGCTGACCGCCATGCAGCGCTCGCCGGCGGATCCGTATGCTGCCGAGACCGCGGCGTCCGCGGCGGCGTCGATGTCCGCATCCTCCAGAACGACCATGTGGTTCTTCGCGCCGCCCAGGGCCTGCACGCGCTTGCCCGTGGCGGCCGCCCGCTGGTAGATCGAGCGTGCGATCGGAGTGGAGCCGACGAAGCTGACCGCGGCGACATCGGGGGAGTCGAGGATCGTGTCCACCGCCTCCTTGTCGCCGTGCACCACATTCAGCACGCCGTCGGGAAGCCCCGCCTCGCGGAACAGCTTCGCCAGGAAGACGGACGCGCTCGGGTCCTTCTCGCTCGGCTTCAGGACGACCGTGTTGCCGCACGCGATCGCGCTCGCGACCATCCACAACGGCACCATGACCGGGAAGTTGAACGGGGTGATGCAGCCGACCACGCCGACCGGCTGCTTGACGCTGTGGACGTCGATGCCGGTGGAGACCTGCTCGCTGTACTCGCCCTTCAGCTTGTCGATGAGTCCAGCGGCGAACTCGACGTTCTCAAGCCCGCGGCCGATCTCGCCGGCGGCGTCGGAGAGCACCTTGCCGTGCTCGCTGGTGACGATCGCGGCCAGCTCGTCGCGGCGCTCGGTGAGCAGGTGGCGGAGACGGAAGAACACGTCGGCACGCTTGGTCAGGCTGGTCGCCCGCCAGGCGGGGAAGGCGGCCTTCGCCGCAGCGATCGCCGCGCGCGTCTGGTCGGCATCGGCCAGCGCGACCTCGTGCTGGCGCTCGCCGGTGGCCGGGTTGAACACGGGACCGGTGCGGTCAGGGCGTGCGGCCGTCTCGGCGGGGGCGTCCGCGCCGGCGATGAAGTGTCGGATCAGGGCCACGGGGGTCCTCCAGATGGATCGTGCCGGACGTTCTGCCCGGTGGTGACAGTAGGCTTGTCTCCCCATGATCACAGAGCGGAGGCACGATCAGCGATGCCAGATCGTCGGGACCCGGCAACGGGCCGAACAGTTCGTCCGGCGGCCGCGGTCCCACCGCGCGAGCCGCTGAACGCCGTGCTGCCCGGGGTGCTGCCCACGGTCCGCGAAGTGTTGCGGATGGAGCCGGTCGCCAGCGCCCTGCCGGAGGTGCTGACGGGCCGCGAACGGCTGGATGCGCCGGTCCGGTGGGTCCACGTGGCCGAGACGGCGGAGGCCGCCCGGCTCGGCTCCGGGGGAGAGCTGCTGCTGGCCACAGGAGTCGGATGGCCGTCCGACGATGCAGCCCTGCACCGGCTCGGCCGGGTGCTCGTCGAGGCCGACGTCGCCGGGCTCGTGCTCGAGCTCGGGCCACCCATGCCGGTCGCGCCGGTCGCCCTGGTCGACGAGTTCCGCGCCGCCGGGCTCCCATTCGCCGTACTCCACCGGGAGGCGCGCTTCGTCGCCATCACGGAGGCCGTGCACTCCCGCATCATCGCCGAGCAGATGGCGGCATTGCGGGCGCGGGACGACATCCACGCGCTCTTCACCGACCTCAGCCTGCGCGGAAGTCCCGCCGATTTCATCGTCGAGCAGGCCGCGCGGGTGCTGGGCTCGCCGGTCGTGCTGGAGGACACCAGCCACCGCGTCGTCGCGGCCGCCGGGCTCGACGCCGGACACCGAGCGGGCCAAGAGGTGGAGCTCGCCGGGTGGGAGCAGCGCTCGCGGGCGGCGCACCGCTCTGCTGACGGCAGCTGGACGATCGTGCCGGTCGAGGCGCGCGGGATGCGGTGGGGGCACCTCGTCGCGCTGCCCGGAGAGCCGCATCCCGCCGGCCGCTCCAACGTGCTCGAGCAGGCGGCCGTCGCGCTCGCGCTCAGCCGGCTTTCGGACCGCGACGAGGACGAGTGGACGCGGCGCAGCCACGACGCGCTGCTGTCCGCCCTGCTCGGCCGCCGGTTCGCGGGGGAGGGCGGCGTCACTGCGCGATTCGAGGCGGCGGGGTTCCCCCTGTCCGGGCGGGATGTGGCGGGCGCGGCGATCCGGCTGCGGTCGGGCACGCTTCCGGTCTCGGCGGCGCCGCGGGTGGTGGAGGCGGCGCGCACGGCAGGCGCGGACGCCGTCGCGGGGCGGCATCCCGAGCAGCCGGGCACGCTGGTCGTCGCGCTCTCCGCACGGCCGGGGCGACGGTTCGGCGACCCGCTGTTCGAGGCGATCGCCGAGGCCGCCGGTGCGGCGCGGCTCGACGACCCGGCGGCGGTGGTGGCGGTCGGATCGGACGCGCGCGGCATCACCGGGCTGCTGTCGTCGCTGGAGGAGGCGGTCGAGCTGGCGGCCGGCTCCGGCGGCCAGGGCGACGCCCGGCTGGGGCGGCGCACGCTCATCCAGCGGGTGCGGCACCGTCCGCTGCTCCGGCTGGTGAACGCCTTCGGGAGCGATCCGCGGATGCTGGAGCACACCGAGCAGATGCTGCGCCCGCTGATCGAGTACGACCTCGCGGCGGGCGGCGACCTGGTGGAGGTGCTCCGCGCCTACCTCAGCCACCCCGGCAATCGCACGCGCGCGGCGGCCGCCAGCCACCTGTCGCGCTCGGTCTTCTACCAGCGGATCGCGCTCATCGAGGAGCTGCTCGGCATGGACCTGGACGATGGCGAGACCGTCGCGGCGCTCCACGCCGCCGTCCTGGCCCGCGGGCGCACCTCCGGCTGACGCGCATCCATGGGTCGTCCGTGGATGCGTCCCGCCTCAGGAGTCGAAGCCGAGGCCGACCGCGTCCAACGTGCGCAAGAAGGCGTTGCGCCGACCGGCGCGGTGGTCCGACTGGTCGAGCGACCAGCGCGTCAGGTTGATGCCGATGGATGCGGCGGGCTCCGGGGGGAACGGGATCGGCCGCGTCCGGACCATCTCGAGTTCGGTGCGCTCCGTCGTGCGGCCGGCCAGCAGATCCAGCATCACCTTCGCGCCGAAGTGCGTCGCCGCCACGCCGAGCCCGGTGTAGCCGGCCGCGTACGCGACCCGGCCCTGGCGCGCCGAGCCGAAGAACGCGCAGAACCGGCTGCAGGTGTCGATCGCGCCGGCCCAGCGGTTCGTGAAGGTGAGACCCTCCAGTTGCGGGAACGTCGTGAAGAAGTGACTCGCCAGGCGGCCGAACGTCTCCGGCCGGTCCTCGTACGCTGAGCGCACGCGCCCGCCGTAGTGGTAGATCGCGTCATAACCGCCGAACAGGATGCGGTCGTCCGCTGTCAGCCGGTAGTAGTGGAACTGGTTGGCCGAGTCGCCGATGCCCTGCCGTCCCTCCCACCCGATCGCCGCCCGCTGGGATGCGCTGAGCGGCTCGGACATGAGCACGTAGTCGTAGACGGGGACGGTCGCGAGCCGGTTGCGCCGCAGCAGGCTGGGGAACACGTTCGTCGCGAGGGCGGTGTGCTTCGACCGGAGGGTGCCGGTCGGTGTCTCCAGCACGGTGCCGTCGCCGATGCTCTGGACCGGGGTGCGCTCGAAGATCTCCACCCCCGCGTCGACGCAGGCCCGGGCCAAGGCCCTGGCGAGCTTCACCGGGTGCACCAGGGCCGAATCCCGCCGCCGGAGCAGCCCCGCCTCGTAGGTGGGCGAGTTCACGAGCGCGCGCACGGCGTCGCGGTCGAGCAGGGTCGCATCCGGACCCTCCGCTTCGCGCAGGCCCTCGACCTGGTACTCCTCGGTGGCGACATCCAGGGCGCCGTTGCGCTCGAACTCGGCGTCCAGCCCGAGCTCGGAGACGATCGCCTCGATCTCGTCGAGGTTGCTCATCCCGAGCCGCTCGAGCTCATCGAACTCGCCGGGCCAGCGGGTACGGCCGTTGTCCTCGCCGTGCGTGAGGCTCGCCTCGCAGAACCCGCCGTTGCGGCCGGAGGCCGCCCAGCCGACACGCCGGGCTTCCAGCAGGACGACACGCGCGGACGGATCCTCGCGCTTCGCCAGCAGCGCCGTCCACAGTCCGGTGTAGCCGCCGCCGACGACGGCCAGGTCGCAACTCACGTCGCCGCGGAGCCGCGGGTAGTGGTCGCCGGGCGCGTCCTCCGTCCAGAACACCGCCTGCCTGCTGGGCGCGAGGGCGTGCCGCACGACCGAGTCGGCTGGTCGCTGGCGCTCGAACACAGTGCTGGTCCGGGAGGGGCTCACGCCGCCATTCTGCCGGACCGACCGTCGAGGGTTCGTCGCAAAAACGCGGCGGAGCCGTGCAATCCGTCCGGCCCCACGAGGACTCCGGCGGCGAATCCTGTGGATGCGGAGGACAGACGAGGAAGTATCGTTGGCCGCGCAGCAGGAAGGGAGGCGGCCGTGAGCAACGGAGCGGGTCGCGTGACCATCGCAGGGCTGGCCGACCGGCTGGGGCTCTCGAAGGCGTCGGTGTCGTACGCGCTCAATGGACGGCCCGGGGTGAGCGACGAGACCCGGGAGCGGGTGCTCGCGCTGGCGGAGCAGCTGGGATGGCACCCCAGCTCGTCGGCGCGCGCCCTGTCGAGGGCGCGGTCCGACACGATCGGCATCGTGCTGCGCCGCGATCCTGGCCTGCTCGGGGCGGAGCCGTACTACATGAGTCTGCTGGCAGGGGTCGAGAGCGAGCTGTCGGAGACCGGGCAGTCGCTGCTACTGCGGATGGTCGGGGCGGACGCCGGCCAGGAGGTCGCCGCCTACCGGCGCTGGAGCGCGGAAGCCCGCGTCGACGGCGTCATGCTGTTCGACCTCACCTTCGACGACCCCCGGCCGGCGCTGCTCGACGAGCTCGGGCTGGCGTTCGTGCTGCACGGCAATCGCGAGTCCATCGCGCCCGGGAAGGTGCTGCTGTATGACGCGCGCGCGGATGCCGGTCTGCTGGTCGAGCACCTCGCATCCCTCGGTCACCGTCGGGCGCTGCACATCGCCGGTCCGGCCGAGTTCGAGCACGAGCAGGACCGGCGGAACGCGGTCGATCGGCACGGCCGGGAGCACGGAATGGAATTCGTGTTCGCCGTCTCGGACTACTCCATGGAAGCGGGGGAGCGGATCGCCGCGGAGCTGGTGGGCGACGACCCGTCGATCACGGCGGTGCTGACCTCGAACGACCTCCTGGCCCTGGGCGCGCAGACCGCCCTGACCCACGCCGGGCGGGACGATGTCGCGATCGTCAGCTGGGACGACTCGCTGCTGTGCCGCCTCGGCACGCGGCCGGTCACGGCACTCGACCGCTACCCCGAGGAGCAGGGACGGCGCTCCACCCGCCTGCTGCTCGACCAGCTCGCCGGGACGCCCGCCTTCGACCGGCGCGCCCGGCCGAGCCGTCTCGTTCCGCGTGCCACCAGCCTGCGCGTCCCCGAACCCGCCGCTCGCTGACCGCCCCACCCGGCTCGCCGGGAGAGATTTGCGCCAAGTCGCGGTTCTGAGACGCTCATAACCGCGATTTGCGCCAAATCGCGGCCCCCGGACCGAGTCCGAAGCGTGACCTGGAACGGTCAGAACCGGGGGACGAGTCGGTATACCCTCGGACGAGGCGAAGTCAAGGATTGACACCTGAACCGGTTAAGTTAGGCTTCCCCTGGCGCCCCGCCGCTCGGTCCTCGCACCGGGACCGGCAGCGCCCCCATCAAGAGACGAAGGAGTCACAATGAGGAAACGCGCCATTTCCGTCGCGGCGGTCGCCGCAGCGGTAGCGCTCGTGGTCACGGGCTGCAGCAGCTCGGGATCCGGATCGTCGTCGAGCGGATCGACGCTGACGTACTGGGCCAGCAACCAGGGAACCAGCCTCGACAACGACAAGCAGGTCCTCACCCCGGTGCTGGACGAGTTCACCAAGCAGACCGGCGTCAAGGTCAAGCTCGAGGTCATCGGCTGGAACGACCTGCAGACCCGCATCCAGACCGCGGTCACGTCGGGCCAGGGCCCTGACGTGCTCAACATCGGCAACACCTGGGCCGCCTCGCTGCAGGCGACCGGCGCGTTCCTGCCGTACGACGACGCCAACATGAAGGCGATCGGCGGAAGCGACAAGTTCGTCAAGACGGCCCTCGAGACCGGTGGTGCTCCGGGCAAGCCCGTCACGAGCGTCCCGCTCTACGGTCTCGCCTACGGCCTGTACTACAACAAGGCGATGTTCACCGCCGCCGGGCTGCAGCCGCCCGCGACGTGGGAGGACCTGGTCGCCGACGCGAAGAAGCTCACCAACGGCACCCAGTACGGCTTCTCGCTCGCAGCGGGCAGCTACACGGAGAACGTCCACTTCGCGTTCATCAACTCGGCGCAGAACGGCGGCGAGTGGTTCGACAGCAAGGGCAACCCGACGTTCGTCAGCCAGGCGAACATCGACGGCATCAAGCGCTACCTCGACCTGATGCAGTCCGACAAGGTCGTCGCCACCTCGAACGCGCAGTACGACAACGGTGTCCAGGCGGTGAACGACTTCGCTACCGGCAAGGTCGCGATGATCCTCAGCCAGAACAACGCCGACGCGTCGATCGTGTCCAACGGCATGAAGAACGACCAGTACGGCGTGGTGCCCTTCCCGGCTCCGGCCGATGGCAAGAAGATCGCCAGCTTCGTCGCCGGCATCAACCTGTCGATCTTCAAGAACACGAAGAACAAGGATGCAGCGCTCAAGTTCGTCAAGTACATGACGAGCGAGGACGTCCAGTCGAAGCTCGGCAAGCCGTACGCCAGCCTGCCGGTTCTGAACGGTGCGAAGCCGACCTTCACGGACAACGCCGAAGAGGCCGCGACGTTCCAGAAGATCTACAACGACATGACGAAGCCGCTTCCCCTGGTGGCGGCCGAGGACCAGTTCGAGAACACCGTCGGTAAGGCGATGAACGACATGTTCGCCAAGATCGCCACCGGTGGAACGGTCTCGGACTCCGACATCAAGACCGCCCTGACCAACGCTCAGGACCAGGTCAAGCAGTCGATGGGCGGCTGACCCAGCCTGACCCGCGCTGCCGGGCGGGGCGTCGGGGCCGCAGCGATGCGGCCCGGCGTCCCGCCCGGCGGACATAGCCACACCCTCAAGGAGACCCATGTCGACGACGACAGACGTCCGCGGCCCGTCACGCACCGTGCCGGTTGACGCCCCACCGCCCAAGCCGAAGAAGCGCCCCCGCCCCAAGGGTTGGTGGCTGCCGTTCATCCTCCTCGGCCCGGCCATCATCTTCGAGCTGCTCATCCACGTCGTGCCGATGCTCACCGGCATCTGGATCAGCTTCCTCCAGCTCACCAAGTTCTACATCGCCAACTGGGGCGAGGCGCCGTTCGTCGGGCTGAAGAACTACGCCGTCGCCCTCGACTTCAGCGGCTCGGTCGGCGCAGGCCTGCTCCGGTCGTTCTTCGTGACCGTCGGCTTCACCATCCTGGTCGTCGGGCTCTCCTGGGCGCTCGGGATGGCCGCCGCGGTCGCCCTGCAGGGCCGGTTCCATGGGCGCGCGTTCTTCCGCACCCTGTTCCTCGTGCCTTACGCGCTGCCGCTGTACGCAGGCATCATCACCTGGAAGTTCATGTTCCAGAAGGACACGGGAGCGATCAACCACTTCCTGTTCGACAACCTCGGCCTCCCCGGCGACAAGCCGTTCTGGCTGATCGGCGGCAACGCCTTCTGGTCGATCGTCATCGTCGCGATCTGGCGTCTCTGGCCATTCGCCTTCCTGATGCTGATGGCCGGGCTCCAGTCGATCCCCGCCGAGGTCTACGAGGCCTCCGCCGTCGACGGCGCCAAGCCTCTGCGGCAGTGGCGGGCGATCACCCTGCCGATGCTGCGTCCCGTGAACTCGGTCCTGCTCCTGGTCATGTTCCTGTGGACGTTCAACGACTTCAACACACCGTTCGTCCTGTTCGGGAGTACCGCCCAACCACCGGGCGGAGACCTGATCTCGTTCCACATCTACAACGCCTCGTTCCTGACCTGGAACTTCGGCTCGGGTGCCGCGATGAGCGTCCTCCTGCTGCTGTTCCTGCTGCTCGTGACCGGCGCCTACCTTCTCGTCGTGAACCGGAGGAACCGCGATGCGTGAAACACGCTCATCCCATGTTTTCCGTTGGGTCGTCATCGCCTTCCTGACCGTCTTCACGGTCGTACCGCTCTACGTGATGGTCACGTCGTCGGTGAAGCCGCTGTCCGAAGTCCAGGCCGCCTTCACCTGGTGGCCGCAGAACATCACCTTCCAGCCGTTCATCGACATGTGGACGACCGTGCCGCTGGCGTCGTACTTCGTGAACAGCCTCATCGTGTCGAGTGCGGCGACGCTGATCTCGCTGGTGATCGCCGTCTTCGCCGCCTATGCGGTGTCGCGCTACCGGTTCAAGGGCCGCAACGTCTTCACCACCACGGTCCTGTCGACGCAGATGTTCCCCGGCGTGCTGTTCCTCCTGCCGCTGTTCCTCATCTTCGTGAACATCAACCAGGCGACCGGCATCCAGCTGGTCGGCACGCGCTGGGGCCTCATCATCACGTACTTCACGTTCGTGCTGCCGTTCTCCATCTGGATGCTCGCCGGCTACTTCGACGGCATCCCGCGCGACCTCGACGAGGCGGCGAAGGTGGATGGATCGGGCCCGATGGGTGCGCTCTGGCACGTCGTCCTCCCCGCGGCCCGTCCGGGTCTGATCGCTGTGGCGATCTACTCGTTCATGACCAGTTGGGGCGAGGTGCTGTTCGCCTCCGTGATGACGACGGACGAGAACAGGACCCTCGCGGTCGGCTTGCAGCTCTACTCGACGCAGACGAACGTGTACTGGAACCAGATCATGGCGGCGTCGCTGGTCGTGTCGCTCCCGATCGTGGTGGCGTTCCTGCTGCTGCAGCGCAACTTCGTCGCCGGGCTGACGGCCGGCGCGGTCAAGTAACCCGCAGCTCCGCCACGTGGCCGCCCGTTCCGCGCGGCTGCGTCACCTCGTTCTGCGCACCATCCCCTGAAAGGCATCATGGATCGCCCCTCCCCGGTCTTGACGGTCGACGACGCCCCCGTGGTGTGGCTCGGCGCCAACTTCTGGTCGCGTACCGGCGGCCCGCTCATGTGGACCCGCTACGACCCCGTTGTCGTGCGGGAGGAGTTGCGCGTGCTCGCCGAGCACGGGCTCAACATGACGCGGTCCTTCTTCTACTGGCCCGACTTCCACCCGACACCGGACTCGCTCGATGAGCAGTGCGTGGCGAACTTCGCCGACTTCCTGGACGCGCACACCGAGGTCGGCATGACCACGGTGCCGACGTTCCTCGTGGGCCACATGTCGGGGGAGAACTGGGACCCGGTGTGGCGCGACGGCCGCGATCTGTACAGCGACGTGTGGTTCGTCGGGCGACAGGCCTGGTACGTCCGCGAGCTCACCTCGCGGTTCGCCGCGCATCCTGCCGTCGCCGGCTGGCTGCTCACCAACGAGGTGCCGATCTACGGCGGCGAGGCGCCGCGTCCCATCGTCGACGCGTGGGCGTCGCTGCTGGTGAACGCGGTGCGCGCGGGCGGCGGGACGCAGCCGGTCGCAGTCGGCGACGGCGCGTGGGGCATCGAGACGACCGGTCACGACAACGGTTTCTCGGTGCGTGACCTGGCGGAGTTCACCGACTTCATCGGGCCGCACGTGTACCGGATGGAGACCGACCAGATCCGCCAGCACCTCAAGGCCGCGTTCATCGCCGAGCTCTCCGCGACGCACGGCCTGCCGGTGATCATGGAGGAGTTCGGTCTGACCAGCGACTTCGTCTCGGACGAGGGCGCAGCCTCCTACTACCGTCAGCTGCTGTACTCGACTCTGCTGGCCGGGGCCACGGGCTGGATCGCGTGGAACAACACCGACTACGACGACCTCGCCGACCAGCGGCCGTACTCGCACCATCCGTTCGAGATGCACTTCGGCATCACCGACCGCCACGGTTCGCCGAAGCCGCCGCTGGTCGAGCTGGCGCGGTTCGCGTCGGATCTGGCCGCAATCGACCTCCCGTCGGTCCGGCGGGCCGCGGTGGATGCGGCGCTCGTCGTGCCGTCGCACCTCGCCGAGGACTACCCGTTCACCAACGAGGACGAGCGGGCCCACATCGTGGCGACGGGGGAGCAGGCGTACGTCGCGGCGCACGAAGCGCACATCCCCGTCGCGGTGGTGCGTGAAAAGGAGGACGGCGGTCTGCCGACCGGGTACGGCCTGTACCTTCTGCCGTCGGTCAAGCAGCTGTGCGCGACCTCCTGGCAACGGCTCGTTCAGCTCGCGCAGGAGGGTGCGACCGTCTATGCGTCGTACTCGCACGGCCCGAGCGGCGTGCAGCGCGGCCCGTGGTGGGCGCACACCGAGGAGCTGTTCGGGGTGCGGATGGACAGCGCGTACGGTCTCGCCGAGCAGGTGACGGACGAGACGGTCGTGCTGCGGTTCACCTCCGATTTCGGGTCGATCCCTGCCGGCACGGAGCTGTCGTTCGTCGCGGCGGGCAACGAGAACGGACGGACATACCTCCCGATTCGCGCGACATCGGGGCGCGTCGTCGCGGTGGACGCGCACGGTCGGCCCGCGATCGTGGTGCAGGAGCACGGTGCAGGACGCGCGGTGCTGTCGACGTATCCGCTCGAGTACTTCGCGTCGGCCCAGGGCCGGGTGAACCCGGAGCAGACCTGGCGTCTGTACGACGCGCTCGCCGACGTGGCCGACGTGGAGCGGGACGTGCGCCTCGATGACCCGCTCGTCTTCACGGACGCGCTCGTCCACGCGGACGGCCGCCGCTTCGTGTTCTTCGTCTCGCAGCACGAGACGTCGGTCACCGTCACCCCGTCCGTCGCCGGTGGCGACCTCACCACCCTCGATGGCGCCCCATCCTCGTCGGTCGACCTCGCCCCCTACGGCGTGGCCGTCCGCCTCCTCACCCAAGACTGACCCCGCCCCGGCCCGGCCCGGCGCGCTAGCGCCGGCTGGGGTCAGAGGTGGGCGGATAGGTACTCGACCAGGATTTTGGCGTGGTTGAGTTCGGGGTCGCGGGCGCCGACGAGGAGAGTCAGGCGAGAGTGTTCGTGGGTCAGGGCGCGGAGCTCGGTGAGAGCGGGGTTCGTGTCCAGTTCGCGCTCGTAGCGGGCGCGGAACTCGTCGAAGACCTCGCCCTCGATCGCCGGGTCCTCGTGGAACCAGCGGCGCAGCTCGGTGGACGGGGCCACCTCCTTCAGCCACAGGTCGATGTCGGCGCGGGCTTTGCTCACGCCGCGCGGCCACAGTCGGTCGACCAGCACGCGGAAGCCGTCGTCCGGTGCGGGCGGGTCGTAGATGCGTTTGACGCTGATCACGGGAAGCTCCTCTGCCGTGGCTTAGGTGATGGTGCCGGGGCCGGTCAGCCGGCCGCCAGCAGGGCGTCGGTCTCGGCGCGGGTCGGCGCGGTGGCCGGGCCCGGGCGCGTGACCGCGATGGCGGCGGCGGCGTTCGCACGACGCGCCGCCGCGAGCGGATCCGCGCCGCGGGTGAGGGCGGAGGCGAGCACGCCGCCGAAGGCGTCGCCGGCGCCGGTGGTGTCGACCGCTGTCACCGGGAACGCCGGCAGGTGCGCCGGCGCCGGGTCGCCGGTCGCCACCCAGCAACCGGACGCGCCGTCTCGCACGACGGCGACGGCTCCCGTGTCGCTGCTTTCGCGCAGCATCCCCCGCAGGGCGCCGGCGGCGGGGGCGGGATGCGCATGGGCGCGCAGGATGCGGGCCTCGCGAGCGTTGGCGCTGAGCACGTCGGTGCGACGGAGGACGGCTTCAAGCAGGTCCTGATCGAGCGACCCCACCAGGGGCGACGGATCGAACACCACCCGGGTCTCCGGGCGCAGCTCGGTCAGCCAGCCTGCGACGGCGGGGCCGGCCACCGGGTGCGCGAGGCTGTAGCCGGACGCGTAGACGACGTCACCCGGTCGCGGCTGAACGGCGTCGAGGTCGGCGCGCGTCAGCATCCCCTCGGCGCCGGGGGCCGTCACGAAGGTCCGCTCGGCCTCGCCGTCGACCAGCACGACGCAGTAGCCGTTGTCCGCCGTCTCGAGTGGTGGGTTGGCTACGGAGATGCCCTCGCGCCACAGTGCTTCGGCGACGACTTCGCCGAAGGGCCCGCTGCCCGAGCGTCCGGCGAAGACGACCTCCGTGCCGTCCCGGGCTGCCGCGGCCATCACGTTGAAACCGCCGCCCGCGGCCATGCCGGCCGCGGAGGCCAGGACGTCCCCGCCGCGCTCGGGGAGGGCGTCCACGCGCAGGAGCAGGTCGACCACGACCGTCCCGGTGAAGATGAGCCTGCCCTCAGCCATGTCGTCTCCGCACGCGCAGCAGCCCGTCGACGAGAGGTTCCAGGTCGAGCGCGTTGACCCGGCGAACCGTGTCTAGTGCGGTCCGCGGCCACTGTGCGGCACCCGTCGCACCGAGGACCGCGCCGGTCATCGCCGCGATGGTGTCCGTGTCGCCGCCGAGTCCGGCCGCGCGGCATAACGTGTCCCACGCGGCGTCCGGTTCGGGATGGACGGGATCGCCTCCCGCGACCGTCACAGCGACGAGAGCGAGCGCGGTGACCACCGACTCCTGTGCGGCGACCGAGGTGCCGACCACCCGAGCGAGGAAGTCGTCCTGCTCGCGCGGCGCGAACTCCACGAGCGCAGGGATGGCCCACTCCAGCCGTGCGGCGATGTCGCCCCCCGCGACCCAGTGTCCGCGGCGCGCGCCCTCGCGAGCGGCGGCGACCGCCACATCCAGCGCTTCCGGCGTTTCCGCCCCGTCGATGCCCGCGCTGACGGCGGCCCCGACGGCGGCGGCGCTCGCGATGCCCAGGCCGGTGTTGTGGGTCAGTGCGCTCACGGAGACGACGGCGTCGACGAATGCGCCGAGGGGTTCGACGGGCACGGCGATGCCGACCGGAGCGATCCGCATCGCTGCCCCGTTGGTGGCGCCGAAGCGGCCCGCCTCTTCCGGCGGCATGCCGTCTTGGAGGCGTTGCAGGGCTGCCCGCGTGCTGGGTCCGAGCAGGTCGAGCGAACCTCGCGCCTCCATCGTGTGCTCCCAGGCGAGCAGTGCCGCGGCGAACGCGCCGGGTTGGACGACGCCGTCGCCGTCGATGATCAGCCGCGCGAGCATTACCGCCTGCTCGGTGTCGTCGGTGACGGAGCCGGCCGGCATTCCCGCCGCGATCTGCTGGTGCGGCCCTGCACCGACGAGGCTACGGATCCGTCCGTGGTCTGCTGCGATGCGCTCGCGCGACAGGGATTGCGTCGGCATTCCGAGAGCGTCGCCGAGGGCCAGTCCCTGCAACGCGGCGAGGGCCCGGGCGCGCGTGCTGTCTCTCACAGCGGCGCCAGAAGGGCGGCGCGCAATCGGTCGCTGAGGTCCGGCGGGACTTCGGTGCGGACGCCTAACGCCTGGATGGCCCTGCTGTAGAAATTGCGTGCGGCGGCCGCGAGGGTGATGTCGACGATCTCGCGGTCCGTGAAGCCGTGGGCGCGCAGCCGCGCGGCGTCGTCCTCGGTCATGGCGGCGGAGTCGGTGCTCAGCCGCTCCGCGTACTCCATCATCGCGACCTCCGCGTCGCTGAGGGGCGCGTCGTGGTAGTCCCGGGCGATCCGCTCCAGGTCGTCCTCGTCGAAGTAGTGGAGAGATTTCCGGCCGTGGGCGAGCCGGCAGTGCTCGGAGCCCAGCGCCTGCGCGGCGGCGAGCGTGACCAGTTCGTAGCGGCGCTTGCCGAGCACCGGGACGACCGACCGCACGAGATCTTCGAAGGCTCGGTATGCCTCCGGATTCACACTCATCACGCGTGTGTATTCGGGCACATAGCCCAGGTCGTCGAGGTCTTCCGCGTACATCGCGGCGGCCTCGCCTGTCGCCTCGGACGGTTCGGGGGTGCGGATGATGGACACGGCTGCCTCCTCGCGTGCGGTCGGTCCCATTCTCACGCGCGCACGGTGCGGGGGCTAGGTGCGCCCTCAGTGGGCGAAGGCCGCCTCTACCGGCGCGTCAGCGGGCTTCCTCATGAAGAACGACCCGGCGACCGCGAACAGGGAGATGATCGCTCCGGCTACGAACGCGGCGCGGATGCCTCCGGCCTGCGCGGCGTCCGCCGAGGCTCCGCCCGAGGCGAGCGCCGTGGATTGGAGCGTCAGCACCGCGATCAGGAGCGCAGTGCCCGCGGCCCCTCCGACCTGTTGGATCGTGCCCAGGATCGCGCTGCCATGCGAGTACAGGTGCGGCGGCACCGCCCCGAGACCCGCCGTGAACAGCGGCGTGAACATCATCGCGAGGCCCAGGCTCATCACCACGTACGCCCCGACGATGAGGCCGACCGGAGTGTGCTCCGTCACCATCGTGAGCGACCAGAGCACGAGGCTGACCAGGATCGACCCCGGCACGACCAGCACCCGCGGGTCGTAACGGTCGTAGAGCCGCCCGACGAACGGTGCCGCGAGTCCCATGATCAGCCCGCCCGGAAGCAGGATCAGACCCGTGGCGAGAGTGTCGAGGTGCAGCACGTGCTGGAGGTACAGCGGCATGACGATGATCACGCCGAACATGGACGCCGTCGTGATCGCCATCAGCACGATCGACACGGTGAAGATGGGGTATCGGAACGTCCGGAGATCGAGGAGCGCCCTGTCTTTCCGCTGCAGGATGAGCTGGCGCGTGATGAAGGCCGAGAGCCCCAGGACGCCGACGATGAGCGACCCCCACAACATCAGTGGACTCGCCGAGGCGGCCCCCGATTCGCCGGAGAGCGTCAGGCCGTAGACCAGACCGCCGAAGCCGAAAGCGGACAGAATGACGGACAGGACGTCGATCCGCACCTTCTTGGTTTCGGTGACGTTCTCGACGAAGCGCATCCCGATCAGCAGCATGATGAGCGCGATCGGCAGGACGATGAGGAAGATCCACCGCCAGGACAGGAAGTTGAGGATGAGCCCGGAGATCGTCGGCCCGATCGCCGGTGCGACCGAGATGACGATCGAGACGTTGCCCATCGTGCGGCCGCGCAACGCGGGCGGCACCAGCGTCATCAGCGTGGTCATCAGCAGCGGGATCATGATCGCCGTACCGGACGCCTGCACCACGCGTGCCGCGACCAGCACCATGAAGCCGGGCGCGAGCGCTGCGGTCAGTGTGCCGAGGGAGAACAACGACATCGCGGCGATGAACATCTGCCGCGTCGTGTAGCGCTGCAGCAGGATGCCGGTGATCGGGATGACCACCGCCATCGTCAGCATGAAGGCGGTCGACAGCCACTGGGCCGCCAGCGCATCGATGTGCAGGTCGTCCATCAGCTTGGGGATGGCGACGGTCATGATCGTCTCGTTGAGGATCACGACGAATGTGGCCGCGAGCAGCAGCCAGATGACGCGCTGATCGCGCGGCGCGATACGTGCGCCGGCACTCGCGGGCGCGCTCGGTCGGTCGAGCCGGCCGGCGTCGACGGAAGGCGCTGGTGAGGTCTTCTCAGTCACCGGTCCAACCTACCGACCGCCACCGACATGCGGGGTGTCGCGATCGTGAACTGTGGAGAAGTTCGCTCTCCGCAGAACGGGGGAATAAACCGAGGCGAATCCCCGGTGCATGCGGTCGCATCTCCAGGACTCGCCGGGATCACTGGCCGAGGGAAGCGATCGCTCGCACGGCATCCCCGACCGCAGGCGCGACGGCCGCCAGCTGGGCGGGTGTCACCTCCGGTCCCCACGAGAACCGTACGGCCGTTCGGGCCAGGTCCTCCGGGTAGCCGAGGGCGAGCAGCACGTGGGAGGCGTCCTCGCTCCCGGCCGCGCAGGCCGAGCCGCTCGACGAGACGACGCCGCGACGCTCCAGTTCCAGCAGCACCGACTCCCCGTTCGTCCCCGGGAAGACGAAGGATGCGGTGCCCGGAAGGCGCGAGGTGGCGTGTCCGGTGAGCGAGGCGTCGGGCACCTCCTGCAGCACGGCCGCGACGAACGTGTCGCGAGCGGCCGTGGCCGCCTCCACTCGCTCCGGCAGACCCTCCGCCGCCAACCGTGCGGCAGCGGCCAGCGCCACGGCGCCGGCCACGTTCTCCGTGCCGGATCGTCGCCCGCGCTCCTGCCCGCCGCCGTGGATGAGCGGCTCGACCGGGATGCGCCCCCGCATGTACAGCGCACCGACGCCCTTGGGCGCGCCGATCTTGTGTCCCGACACGCTGAGCGCATCCACCCCCAGTGTGTGCACGTCGAGCGGCAACCAGCCCGCCGCTTGCACCGCATCCGTATGAAGAGGGATGCCGTGCTCGTGCGCGAGTGCCGCCAACTCCGCGATGGGCTGGACGGTCCCGACCTCGTTGTTCGCGAGCATCACCGAGGCGAGCGTGGTGTCCGGCCGCAGGGCCGCGGCGAAGTCGGAGGCCGCGATCAGCCCGTCCCGGCCGACCGGCACGAACGTGACCGAGAACCCGTGCATCCGCACCAGATAGTCGACCGACTCCAGGACCGCCTCATGCTCGATCGGCGTCGTGACGATGTGCCGGCCGCGCGGGTTCGCGAGCGCGATGCCCTTGATGGCGAGGTTGTCCGCCTCCGTCCCACCCGAGGTGAACGTGATCTCGGAGGCCCGGCAGCCGAGCCAGGATGCCACCCCCGCGCGCGCGTCCGCGAGCGCGCGTGCGGCCGATTCGCCGACCGCATGGTGGCTCGACGGGTTGCCGAACTCGCCGGTCAGGTACGGCCACATCGCCTCCAGCACCTCCCGGCGGACCGGCGAGGTGGCGGCGGCGTCGAGGTAGATCACTCGACCACCACGTCCAGTCCCAGGTCGAGCGAGCGGACGCTGTGGGTGAGCGCACCCGACGAGATCACGTCGACGCCGGTCTCGGCGATGTCGCGGACGGTCGCCAGGCTGACGTTGCCGCTCGCCTCCACGAGGGCACGGCCTCCGACGAGGGCGACGCCTTCGCGGAGCTGGTCGAGGGTGAAGTTGTCGAGCATGATCGTGTCGACGCCGGCGGCGAGCACGGGCTCGATCTGGTCGAGCCGGTCGACCTCCACCTCCAGGTGCGTGGTGTGCGAGAGCTGTTCCCGCACGCGCACCAGGGCGTCGGTCACCGAGAGACCCGTCTGAGCCGTGAGCACCGCGAGGTGGTTGTCCTTGGCCATGACCGCGTCCGACAGCGAGTACCGGTGGTTGTGGCCGCCGCCCGCGCGGACGGCGTGCCGTTCGAACGCGCGGAGCCCCGGCGTGGTCTTGCGTGTGTCCACGATGCGGGCGGAAGTGTGGGCGACTTCCGCGACGAAGGCGGCCGTCAGGGTGGCGATGCCGCTCATCCGCTGCGTGAAGTTCAGGGCGACGCGCTCGCCTTGCAGCACCGAGCGCGCCGCGCCAGAGACGGTCGCCAGTGCGTCACCGGCCTCGAACGTCGCACCGTCGGCGACGTGCAGAGTGACCTCGACGTCCGGATCGGTGAGGGTCATCGCCGCAGCGAACACCTCGCCGCCGGCGAACGTGCCGGCCTCTCGCGCGACGAGTCGTGCCGTGGCGGTGGCCGCCTCCGGGATGAGCAGTTGGCTGGTCACATCCCCCCAGGGCGCGTCTTCGACGAGGGCCGCCTGGACGACGGTGTGGATGATCTGGCGGGTCAGCATGCTGTAGAAACCTCGAGTCGCGTCGACAGAGTGTGAACGAGGGTGCGGGGGAGCGTGGCAGTGTGAACCGGGTGGCCGTCGCCCGCGAGCGGGAAGTCCGACCGGAAGTGCGCACCCCGCGACTCCTGGCGGGAGAGTGCCGCCGCGACGACGAGACGGCCGAGCGTGAGCAGGTTCGCATCCTCTCCCGGTGCCGGGTCCGCGGCCGCTGCGAGCTCTGCCGCCGCCGCCGTCAGGCGCGCGCCGTCGCGGTGCACGCCGGCCGCCTCCCACAGCAGCGCTCCGAGCCGCGCACGGTCGAACGGTTGCGATGCGGGATGCGCGGACACCTCGGCCTGCGCCGTCGCCACCGCCGCGTCCTGCACCCAGGCCGGTACGTCCATCCACGGCTCGTCGATCGCGTCCGCCGCGCGGTGCGCGAAGACCAGCCCCTCCAGCAGCGAGTTCGATGCCAGCCGGTTGCCGCCGTGCGCGCCGGTGCAGGCGACCTCGCCGACGGCGAAGAGACCGGGCACGCTGGTCCGCCCCGCGGTGTCGGTCGCGACCCCGCCCATGGCATAGTGAGCGGCCGGCGTCACCGGGATGGGGTGGCGTCCCCAGTCGTAGCCGGCGGCGCGCGTGGCGGCGTCGATGGTCGGGAAGCGCCGCGCGAGGAATTCCGCACCCAGCGCCGTCGCGTCGAGCAGCACCGGACGCCCGCCCTGCGCCGCCATCTCGACTGCGATCCCTCGGGCCACCACGTCGCGCGGGGCGAGCTCGGCGTCCGGGTGCACGTCCGTCATGAAGCGCTCGCCGGCGGCGTTCCGCAAGACGGCGCCCTCTCCGCGTACGGCCTCGGAGATGAGGAAGGCGCCCGCGCCGGACGGCGCACCTCGGTGCGCGGAGTACAGCGCCGTCGGGTGGAACTGGGTGAACTCGAGGTCCGCGAGCACGGCCCCGGCACGCCAGGCGGCGGCCACGCCGTCGCCGGTGGCGACCGCCGGGTTGGTGGTGTGCGCATACAGCCGTCCCCATCCACCGGTCGCCAGCACGACGGTGTCGGCGTCGAGGACGATCGGGCTGCCGCCCACCTCCAGAGCGACGCCCCCGGCCCGGCCGTCGCGGACGATCACGTCGCGCAGGAAGGCCCCCTCGACCACCGGAATGCCTGCGGTCGTCAGAGCCGCCACCAACGCCCGCTCCAGCTCCGCGCCGGTCGCATCGCCCCCGGCATGCAGGACGCGCGCAGCGGAGTGCGCCGCCTCCAGCCCCCGGGCGAGAACCTCGCCGTCGCGGTCGAACGCGGCGCCCAGCGCGATCAGCTCGCGCACGCGGTCCGGCCCGTCGGCGCACAGCGCATCCACCGCCTCCCGGACGTTCAGCCCGGCACCGGCCCGCAGAGTGTCGGCGATGTGCGCCGCCACGCTGTCGTCGGGGAACAGCGCAGCCGCGATCCCGCCCTGCGCGTACCGGGTGCTGCCGTCGCTGAGGGACCCCTTGGTCACGACCGTGACGGTGTGCCCGAGCGCGCGGGCGCGGAGCGCGGCGGTGAGCCCCGCGATCCCGCTCCCGACGACGACGACCCGGCTCATGTCACGCCGCCATCGTGGTGTCGGGTCGCGCAGCGAGCATGCGCTCGAGCGCCACGCGCGCGGGAGCGGCGACCGACTCGGACACCGTCACCTGATTGAGCACCTCGCCGCGGACCAGGCCCTCCAGCACCCAGGCGAGGTAGCCGGGATGGATGCGGTACATCGTCGAGCACGGGCAGACGACCGCGTCGAGGCAGAAGATGGTGTGCTGCGGGAACTGCGCCGCCAGTCGCTGCACCAGGTTGATCTCGGTGCCGATCGCGAACGTGGAGCCCGCAGGCGCCGCCTGGATGGCCTTCACGATGTAGTCGGTCGAGCCGTACTCGTCGGCCGCGTCCACCACATCCATCGGGCACTCGGGGTGGACGATGACCCGGACGCCCGGGAACTCGGCGCGCGCGTGCTCGATCTGCCCGACCGTGAAGCGCTTGTGCACCGAGCAGAAGCCGTGCCAGAGGATCACCTGGGCGTCCTCGAGGGTTTGGGCGTCCGTCCCGCCCCACGGCTTGCGCGGGTTCCAGAGCGGCATCTGCTCGAGCGGCACGCCCATCGCCTTCGCCGTGTTGCGGCCGAGGTGCTGGTCCGGGAAGAAGAGGACACGCTGTCCGCGCTCGAACGCCCACTGCAGCACCGTGGAGGCATTGGACGAGGTGCAGACGATGCCGCCGTGCTCGCCGCAGAACGCCTTCAGCGCCGCGGACGAGTTCATGTAGGTGACCGGGATGACCGGCACCCGGCCGTCGGCGTCCGGCTCGGTGCCGTACAGCTCCTCCAGCTGCTCCCAGCACTCCTGCACGGAGTCGAGGTCGGCCATGTCGGCCATCGAGCAGCCCGCGGCCAGGTTCGGCAGGATGACGCGCTGATCGGGCCGGGACACGATGTCCGCCGTCTCGGCCATGAAGTGCACGCCGCAGAACACGATCGCCTCGGCCGCAGGTCTAGCCTTCGCCGCGTTCGCGAGCTGGAACGAGTCGCCCACGAAGTCGGCGTACTGCACCACCTCGTCACGCTGATAGAAGTGGCCCATCACCGCGACGCGGTCCCCGAGGGTCTCCTTGGCGGCGCGGATGCGGTCGCCGAGCTCCACGGCCGACGCGGTGCGGTACTCCTCGGGCAGCTCGCCCTGCCGCGGCGCGTTCGCGGGGATCGGGTCGCCCAGCGAGGCGCCGGGCCCGTAGGAGGGGAGCAGGGAGTCGAACTCCCACGGCGCCTCCACGAGGTCGGGCGTGCAGGTCTCGCCGTCGACCTGGCCCGACGCGATGAGCCGGATGGTGGTGTCGACCGAGGCGATGGGTACAGCGGCGGTAGTCACGATGCGCTTCTTCCTTCGAAGGGATGCTGTTGGCGGGGGAGCGGCCCCGCGTCGGCGAGGTCGATCTGGTCGTTGTAGCGGTACAGCCGCGGCGGCCGGTGCGGGGTGCCGGTGAGGTATTCGTCGGTCGCGACGACGGCTCCGGAGGCCTCGATCGTGCGGCGGAAGTTGGCCGGGTCGAGGGCGCGGCCGAGCACGGCTTCGTGCACGCCGCGCAGCTGGGCCAGCGTGAAGCGCTCGCCGAGGAAGGCGTGGGCGATGCGCGAATACTCCATCTTCGTGCGGAGCCGCCAGAGGGCGTACTCGACGATCACGTTGTGGTCGAACGCCAGCTCGGGCAGGTCGTCGGCGGGGAACCAGCGGACGTTCTCGCCCACGCTCGCGCGCTCGGCCTCCTCGCTGCGCACCAGGGCCCAGTAGACGACCGAGACGACGCGGTCGGCGCCGGGGGAGCGGTCGACGTCGCCGAACGCGTAGAGCTGTTCGAGGTAGCTCGGGGTCAGGCCGGTGGTGTCGTTCAGTGAGCGGGCGGCGGCGTAGGCGAGGTCTTCGCCGACGCGCAGCGGGCCGCCGGGGAGCGCCCAGCGCCCCTCGAACGGCTCCCGGATGCGGCGCACCAGCGGCAGCCACACCTGCGGCACGCCCCCGGTCTCGTCGTCGCTGCGCAGGGCGAAGATGACCGTCGACACGGCGAGGATCGCGCTCGCCCGCTCATGTCGTTCCGTCATGCTCTGCTCCCGGATCGGGTAAGAGTCACACTGACTCTAACGTTCCTATCATCTTAGTGTCATCTCGACCAGAACCACAAACGCACGTCCGCCCGCAGAGATTTGCGCCAAATGTCGGTTATGGCGCGCTCATAACCGCGACTTGGCGCAAATCTCCGCGTACGCAGGAAGGCGCGGGAGCGGATATGCTGGCCGGACATCCAACTGAATACTGGGCCAACGAGGTCGATGCGGGAGAGTCGCGTGCGTGCGCGCGGCACCGAAGGAGCAATCCTCCCCGACAATCTCTCAGGTACGCGTACCGCATCGAACTGGCCACTCTGAAAAGCAGGACGGCGCCCGCCGCCCTCGCCCACGGTGAAAGCCGCATCCTGCACGGACGCGGTGAAACTCTCAGGCCGGATGACAGAGGGGGAGTTCTTCCCGGAAGCGGCGACGCTTCCGCAGCCCCCGGCCGACGGCCGGCGAATCGGAGAACTCATGACCTCGCAGCAGAGCCCGTCCACGGACGACGAGCGCACCTCCCCGCTCCACGACGCGCATGCCGCGGCCGGCGCATCCTTCACCGACTTCGCCGGATGGCAGATGCCCGTCCGCTACTCGTCAGACTTGGCGGAGCACCACGCCGTCCGCACCGCCGCTGGTCTCTTCGACCTCTCCCACATGGCCGAGATCGTGCTGATCGGGCCGGAGGCGGGGCAGTCGCTCGACTACGCGCTCGCCGGCAAGCTCTCGGCGCTCAACATCGACCAGGCCAAGTACAGCCTCCTGCTGTCCCGCTCCGGCGGCATCATCGACGACCTGGTGGTGTACCGCACCGGCGACGACCGCTACATGATCGTCGCGAACGCGTCGAACCGGGATGCGGTGGCGCAGGAGCTGCGCGACCGCACATCCCCGTTCGATGTGGAGGTCTTCGACGAGTCCGACGACATCGCCCTGATCGCCGTGCAGGGTCCGGCCGCGCTCTCCATCCTGCTAGCGACGCCGGGTCTGGCAGCCGACGCCGGCGCGCTCGACGGTGAAGACTTCGGCGAGCGTCTCTCTGGGCTGAAGTACTACTGGTCGCTCCCGGCCGCCTTCGAGACGCATCCCGTGCTCATCGCCCGCACCGGCTACACCGGCGAGGACGGCTTCGAGCTCTACTTGGCGCCCGACAACGCGCGAGCACTGTGGGATGCGCTCACCGAAGCCGGCACCGAGCAGGGCCTGGTGCCCGCCGGTCTCGCCAGCCGCGACACGCTCCGCCTGGAGGCCGGGATGCCGCTGTACGGCCACGAGCTCGGCCGCGACACGCTGCCCGCGCAGGCCGGCCTCGGCCGTGTCGTCAACCTCGCGAAGGACACCGACTTCATCGGCCGCGCCGCGAGCGAAGAGGGCCCCCACCCGGACGCCCGCGTGCTCGTCGGCCTGACCGGCGAGGGCAAGCGCGCCGCGCGGGCCGGCTACCCGGTGTTCGCGAAAGACGTCGCCGATGGCGAGGACGCCGAGATCGGTGTCGTCACCTCCGGTGCGCTCTCGCCGACACTCGGGGTGCCGATCGCCATGGCCTACGTCGCGCCGCAGTTCGCTCGAGAGAACACCGTGCTCCACGTGGATGTGCGCGGCACCCGCCTCCCGTTCACCGTCACCGCCCTCCCCTTCTACAGCAGAAAGAAGCGCTAGCCATGGCCGCAGAACGAGACCTGAAGTACACGCCGGAGCACGAGTGGCTCCTGATCGAGGGCGACGTCGCGACCGTGGGCATCACCTCCTACGCCGCTGAGAAGCTGGGCGACGTGGTGTTCGTCGAGCTGCCCGAGGAGGGCAGCGACGTCACCTCCGGTCGAGTGGTGGGCGAGATCGAGTCGACGAAGTCGGTCGGCGAGCTGTTCGCTCCGGTCGACGGCACCGTGGCCGAGGCGAACTCCGCCGTGGTCGACGCGCCCGAACTGGTCAATTCCGACCCGTTCGGCCAGGGCTGGCTGGTGAAGGTCCGCTTCACCGAGCTGCCCGACAACCTCCTCAGCTACGACGAGTACGCCGCCCTCACCGGCGAGTAAGGTTCTTCACTCTTCATGACCGACCTCTTCCCTGCGCGTCACATCGGCACTGACGACGACGCGCAGCGCACCATGCTGTCCGCGATCGGCGCCGCTGCCTCCCGCGAGTGGGCCTCCGTCCAGGAGCTCGTCTCCGCCGCCGTCCCCGACTCCATCAGGGTGGACGGCGCGCGCACATCCGTCCTGCCCGCGCCGCTCGGCGAACGTGCCGCGCTGCGCGAGCTGCGTGCGCTGGCCGCCCGCAACACCGTGAACCGCAGCCTCATCGGCCTCGGCTACTACGGAACCATCACCCCGGCGGTCATCAAACGGAACGTGCTCGAGAACCCGGGCTGGTACACCGCCTACACGCCGTACCAGCCGGAGATCTCGCAGGGCCGGCTGGAGGCGCTGATCAACTTCCAGACCATGGTCTCCGACCTGACCGGGCTCGACACGGCCAACGCGTCCATGCTCGACGAGGCGACGGCCGTCGTCGAGGGGATGCTGCTGGCGCGCCGTGCCTCCAAGGCGAAGTCGGCTCGGTTCGTGGTCGACGCCGACACGTTCCCGCAGACGATCGCACTGCTCCGCAACCGCGCCGAGGCGGTCGGTGTCGAGCTGGTCGTGCTCGACCTGGCGAGCCTGGCGGCGGATGCGCCCGAGCTGTCGGACGCGTTCGGCCTCTTCGTGCAGTACCCCGGGGCCTCTGGGCGGGTCTGGGATCCGTCCGGCGCCATCCGTACCGCCAAGGAGGCCGGCGCCGTCGTCGTCGCCGCAGCCGACCTGCTCGCACTGACGCAGCTGCGCGCTCCCGGCGAGCTCGGAGCCGACGTCGCCGTCGGCACGAGCCAGCGCTTCGGCGTGCCCATGGGCTTCGGCGGTCCGCACGCCGGCTACATGGCCGTCCGCGCGGGCCTCGAGCGTCAGCTCCCCGGCCGTCTCGTCGGCGTCTCGCAGGATGCCGTGGGCAAGCCTGCCTACCGGCTCACGCTGCAGACGCGCGAGCAGCACATCCGCCGCGAGAAGGCCACCTCCAACATCTGCACCGCTCAGGTGCTGCTCGCCGTCATGGCCGCGATGTACGCGGTCTACCACGGCCCGTCCGGACTGCGCGCGATCGGTCGTCAGGTGCACCTGACGACGGCCGCCGTCGCCGAGGCGCTGCGGGCGTCGGGCGTCGAGGTCGTGTCGCGGTCGTTCTTCGACACGCTCCAGGTCGAGGTCGATGACGCCGCGACGGTCGTCGCGCGCGCCCACGACCACGGGATGCTGCTGCACGCGACGGATGCAGGCCTGGTCTCGCTGAGCCTGGACGAGGAGTCGGCCGCCGACCTGCGCGATGGCGACTTCCCCCTGGCCGACCTCATCCGCGTGCTCGGGGGCACCGTCGACGGTGACGACGTTGCGCTCGATCTGCCGTCGGAGTCCTCCTTCGACGCCGGACTCGCGCGCGAGTCGGCGTACCTGACGCACCCGGTCTTCAACACGCACCACTCCGAGACGGCGATGATGCGCTACCTGCGCCTGCTGCAGGACCGCGACTACGCCCTCGACCGCGGGATGATCCCGCTCGGCTCCTGCACGATGAAGCTGAACGCGGCGACCGAGATGGAGGCCGTCACCTGGCCCGAGTTCGCGGCCCTGCATCCCTTCGCCCCGGCCTCCGATGTCGCCGGCTCGCTCGAACTGATCGACCAGCTGGAGCAGTGGCTGGCCGACGTCACGGGCTACGACACCGTGTCCCTGCAGCCGAACGCGGGCAGCCAGGGCGAGCTCGCCGGACTGCTCGCGATCCGCGGCTACCACCGCTCGCGCGGCGATCTGGCGCGGACGGTGTGCCTCATCCCGCAGTCGGCCCACGGCACCAACGCCGCCTCGGCCGTGCTGGCCGGGATGAGCGTCGTCGTCGTTGCGACCGATGAGCTCGGCAACGTCGACCTCGACGACCTGCGCGCGAAGATCGCGCAGCACTCCGAGACTCTGGCCGCGCTCATGATCACCTACCCGTCGACCCACGGCGTCTACGAGCACGAGGTCGTCGCGATCACCCAGGCGGTCCACGACGCGGGCGGCCAGGTATACGTCGACGGTGCCAACCTCAACGCTCTGCTCGGGTACGCCCGGTTCGGCGACTTCGGGGGCGACGTCAGCCACCTCAACCTGCACAAGACGTTCTGCATCCCGCACGGCGGGGGAGGCCCCGGTGTCGGCCCGGTCGCTGCGAAGGCGCACCTGGCTCCGTTCCTGCCCGGGCATCCGCTGGCTCAGGATGCGACGCATCCGCTCGCGGGCGGCGGACGGGTGGAGCACGGCGGCGCGCCGGTCTCGGCAGCGCCGTACGGCAGCCCGAGCATCTTGCCGATCAGCTGGGCGTACGTCCGGATGATGGGCGCCGAGGGGCTGAAGGATGCGACGGGCGCGGCCGTGCTCGCCGCGAACTACGTCGCCGCACGGCTGCGCGAGCACTTCCCGGTGCTCTACGCGGGTGAGGACGGCCTGGTCGCGCACGAGTGCATCCTCGACGTCCGCCCGCTCACTGAGCGCACCGGCGTGACGGTCGACGATGTCGCCAAACGGCTCATCGACTTCGGCTTCCATGCGCCGACGATGTCGTTCCCGGTCGCCGGCACCCTCATGGTGGAGCCCACCGAGAGCGAGGACCTCGCCGAACTCGACCGTTTCGTGGCCGCGATGATCGCGATCCGCGAGGAGGCCGACGCCGTGGCGGCGGGGGACTGGCCGTCGGACGACAACCCGTTGCGCAACGCGCCACACACCGCCGAGTCGGTCGTCTCCTCCGACTGGAGCCACCCGTACTCGCGCGAGCAGGCGGTTTACCCCGTCCCGGCCCTCGTCCGCGACAAGTACTGGCCTCCCGTCCGCCGCATCGACCAGGCCTACGGCGACCGCAATCTCTTCTGCGCCTGCCCGCCCCCCGAGGCCTTCGCCTAACCGCTCTTCCCCCTCCCCACCGTCGAGTCCGCGAAGACTGCACAGAATCCCGCCGGATTCGTACAGTCTTCGCGGACTCGACGGTGGGAGTCAGGCGAAGATGGAGGGCCACCAGGCGACGGCGAGGGGGTAGCCGACGAACGAGACGATGTCGATGATCGTGTGGGCGACGACGAGCGGCATCACGCGGCCCCAGCGGGTGTAGCACCAGCCGAAGACGACGCCCATGATCGCGTTGCCGACGAAGGGGCCGAAGCCCTGGTAGAGGTGGTAGCTGCCGCGCAGCAGGGCCGCCGCGATGATGATCGTCCACTTTCCCCAGCCCAGTTGCCGCAGCCGGGTGAACAGATAGCCGACCACGATCACCTCCTCCTGCAGCGCGGCGCGCAGGGCGGCGAGGATGAGGACGGGCACCGTCCACCAGTGCGCGTCCAGCGGCGAAGCCTGCACCGCGACGGTGATGCCGAGGAGGCGCGTGACGGCGTAGAAGAGGATGCCGGGCACGCCGATGACGAGGAAGAGCAGCGCCCCGCCGCCGAGGTCTCGCGCCGGCCGGGTGAGGTCGAAACCGATGCGGCGGAAGCCGCTCCGCTGCGGCTGCCAGAGCAGGTAGATCACCAGCGCCACCGCGAAGAGGGGGAACAGGTTGCCCAGCACCTGATAGAGAAAGTCGAAGACTTCGCGGCTGGACTGGCTCGGATTGACCTGCGCCGTCTGGTCGGAAAGCGGCGTGCTCTGCGTGGATCGGTCGACGATCGTGACGATGGAGTAGACAGCCGATTGCCCGAGCGACAGCCCCAGGACGATGGCGATCTCCCACCACAGCCGGGCCCGGCCGTCCCGCGCGACGGGGGTCTCGCCGCTCCAGGTCCGCGTCTCACTCATAGGTGCATCCTGCCAGGCCCGAGCCAGGGATACGGACAGGGAGATCGTTGCATTACGCGAACGATTTCATCGTTTTTGTGCGCTTCGTGCAGGAATCCGTCGACTGAGTTACCACTATGTAACGTTTTGCCCGGCTATTTTGCAATCGCTCCCGGCGATACCTAGGGTCATTCTTATCCCGCGCGGGACAGGCACTCTCGCACGCCTGCACCGTCGCACACTTCGCACAGGAGGAACATTGCACATCAACGGAAGAAAGGGCAGGTTGGCGGTCGGCGCGATCGCCATCGCCGGCGTCACCGCGCTCGCGCTGTCGGCCTGCACCACGTCCGGTAGCACCAGCACCTCGTCCGCTGCCAAAGGCGGCACCGTGACGGTTGCTGTCGTCAACGACCTGACATCGCTGAACTCTCAGACGCCTCAGGGCAACCTGGACACCAACGGCCAGGTCGGCTACCTCGACGGCTCGTACGGTTCTGGTTTCCAGTACATCGACAACAACTACAAGATCGTCCACGACGACACCTTCGGAAAGTTCGAGAAGACCTCGGACGACCCGCTGACGGTCAAGTACACCCTTCCCTCCAATGCGAAGTGGTCCGACGGCGAGCCCGTCACCGCCGACGACATGATCCTGGGATGGGCCATGCAGTCCGGCTACTACGACTCGGCGACGCTCAACCCGGACAGCGGCGAGGTCACCACGGGCACGCAGTACTTCACGCCCGCCGCGGGCACCGCCGGTATCGACCAGACGGCGTACCCGACCGTGAGCGACGACAACCGGACGATCACGCTCAAGTACGCGAAGCCGTTCGTGGACTGGGAGCTCTTCAACCCGATCGCACAGCCCGCGCACATCGTGGCCAAGAAGGCGGGCCTCTCCTCGGCCGCCGACCTGACCAAGCTGCTGAAGGGTCTCCCCAAGGGAGACAAGTCGAACCCGCAGCCTGCTGACCCGACCCTGAAGAAGGCGGCGGACTTCGTCAACACCGGCTACGACATCACGGCGTTCCCGACCGACAAGGACCTCCTCGTCTCGTCCGGCCCGTTCGTCGTCTCGGCGTGGACCCCCGGCCAGTCGGTCACGATGACGAAGAACAAGTACTACTGGGGCGGCAACAAGCCCAACGTAGACAAGATCGTCTTCCGCATCATCCCGGACGCCAACGCTCAGGTCACCGCTCTTCAGAACGGTGAGGTCGACATCATCAACCCGCAGGCTTCTGCGGACACCCTGACCGCCCTGAAGCAGACCAGCGCCAAGGTGCTGACCGGCGACCAGGCGTCGTACGACCACCTCGACCTGAACTTCGGCTCGCCGACGTTCAGCGACCCGAAGGTCCGTGAGGCGTTCCTGAAGACGATCCCGCGTCAGCAGATCCTCGACTCGATCGTGACGCCGGTGAACCCGAAGGCCAAGGTCCTCGACTCCCAGATCTGGCTGCCGAACCAGGACGACTACGCGAACGCCGTCAAGAACAACGGTTCCGACGCGTACGCGAAGGTCGACATCGACGGCGCCAAGTCGCTGCTCGCCGGTGCCACCCCGACGGTCCGCATCCTGTACAACACGAACAACCCGAACCGTGTCGACGAGTTCCAGGCCATCCAGGCCTCGGCCTCCAAGGCCGGCTTCAAGGTCGTCGACGCCGGCTCGCCCGACTGGAGCAAGCTGCTCCCGGGTGGCGACTACGACGCATCGCTCTTCGGCTGGATCAGCCCGGGTGCCGGTACGTCGCAGATCCCCCAGCTGTTCACCACCGGTGGCGGCGGTAACTACAACCGCTACAACGCTCAGAACGACACCGCGGTTCAGACCCAGACCACCCTGGACAAGGACGAGCTGACCAAGCTCGAGCTGAAGATCGACACGGCCACCTTCAAGGATGGCTATGGTCTGCCGCTGTTCCAGCTCCCCGGTGTCTTCGGTGCCACGTCTCGCGTCGACGGCGTGAAGTACATGGGCAACCAGACCGGTCCGTTCTGGAACTTCTGGGAGTGGTCGGTCAAGTCCTCCTCCTCGAAGTAACATCTCCGACAGCGAGAGTGCCCGGGTGAACCCCGGGCACTCTCCTGCGGCGGGGCGCCGGTTTCCACCGGCGCCCCGTATCATGTAGTCGGCGGTCGCGACCCGGCCTCCTCCTTCGAAGCAACGCGCTCGGCGACCCCCTCGTCGACACCCCGTTCAGCGCGTCCTGTCAGTAAAGGTTCCGAACCCTATGGCGAGTTTCATCCTGAGGCGCCTTCTCGTCTCAGTGCTCATCATCATCGCCGCATCATTCCTGATGTACATGCTGGTGGCCTACAGTGCCGACCCGCTCCAGGATCTGCGGTCGAGCAATTCCCCGAACAAGACCCAGCTCATCAGCGCGCGGGTCCAGTTGCTCCAGCTCGATGTCGCCCCGCCGCTGCGCTGGCTTCTCTGGCTGGGAGGCGCAGCGAAGTGCCTCATCCCGTTCGCCAACGCCTGTGACCTGGGCTCGACCATCTCGAACGCGAAGGTCGTCGACATCCTGCCGACGGCGCTGACCTCGACGGTCCAGCTGGTCACCGTCGCCCTCATCCTGGCGATCCTGCTCGGTGTCACCATCGGCATCGTCACCGCCCTTCGGCAGTACAGCGGACTCGACAACGTCGTCACGTTCCTCAGCTTCTTCCTGTACTCCCTGCCGGCGTTCCTCGTCGCGGTGCTCCTCAAGGAGTTCGTCGCGATCGGCTTCAACGACTTCCTGGTGCATCCGACCATCCCCTGGTGGCTGGCAGTGATCATCGGCGTGGTGGCCGGCCTCATCTGGCAGTCGCTCATCGGCGGTGACCGCAGGCGCCGCCTGCTGACGTTCGTGATTTCGGGCGTCGCCACCGCCGGCGTGCTGCTGCTGATGTCGGCGACGAACTGGTTCCTCGTGCCCGGCCTCGGTCCGATCGTGATGACCCTTCTCATCGCGGCCGCGGTCATTGGCGCGACCGCGCTGATCGCCGGACTGCAAAACCGCCGCGCGCTCATCTCGGCGGCCATCACCGGTGCTGTGTCGCTCGTCTGCTACTTCGCCCTGCAGCCGCTGTTCGACGTGTCGACGGTCGCCACGATCGTGATCCTCGCCATCGTGTCGATCATCGTGAGTCTGGCGATCGGCTGGTTCGTCGGCGGCTACGACCGCGGCCAGAACATGCGCGTCTCCGTCATCGTGGCCATCGTGTCGGGCTTCTTCATCGTTGTCGACCGGTTCATGCAGGCGTGGCCGACGTACTTCCAGGACACCAACGGTCGCCCGATCGCGACCGTGGGCTCCTCGACCCCCGGTCTCGAGGGAGACATGTGGGTGACGGGGCTGGACACGTTCACGCACCTCCTGCTGCCCACCGTCGCCCTCCTGCTGATCTCGTTCGCCTCGTACACCCGGTACTCCCGGGCCGGGATGCTGGAGGTCCTGAACCAGGACTTCATCCGGACCGCCCGCGCGAAGGGCCTCCCCGAGCGCACGGTGGTCGTACGGCATGCGTTCCGCAACATGCTCATCCCGATCACGACGCTCGTCGCCTTCGACGTCGGCGCGCTCCTCGGAGGAGCGATCATCACCGAGAAGGTCTTCGCAATCCCCGGCATGGGCTCGCTCTTCTACGCGGGCCTCTTCCGAGGTGACCTCAATCCGGTCATGGCGTACTTCGTGATCATCGCGGCCATGGCCATCCTGTTCAACTTCCTGGCCGACTTGAGCTACGCCGCGCTCGACCCAAGAGTGAGGGTCCGTTGATGTCTACTACTGAACCGCTTATCGCCGACGAGCTGCAGGAGCCGAGCGCCCCGCCCGTCAGCCAGGGCAAACTGATCTGGAAGCGCTTCCTCTCGAACAAGCTGGCCGTCGCCAGCGTCATCCTGTTCGTCCTGATCGTGGCGTTCTCCATCTCGGCGATCGGCATCGGACCGATCCCGGGCTGGTGGAAGTACAACTTCACCGAGCTCAATGCCCAGGTCAAGCAGGGATCGCCGACCTGGGAGCACCCCTTCGGCCAGGACCGCATCGGCAAGGACTACTTCGCCCTCACGATGCGTGGCATCCAGAACTCGGTGCTGGTCATGGTCGTGCTCGGCGTGATCGCGAGTGTCGTGGGAGTTGTCGTCGGTGCCATCGCCGGGTACTTCCGCGGCGTCGTGGATGCGATCCTGATGCGTATCACCGACGTGTTCATCGTGATCCCGGCCCTTGTCATCGGCTCGGTGGTCGGTCACACCTTCGGCGGTCTCGGCGCGTTCTTCCTGGCACTCATGCTCGGCTTCTTCTCGTGGATGGGCATCGCCCGTCTGGTCCGCGGAGAGTTCCTGTCGCTGCGTGAGCGGGAGTTCGTCGAAGCCGCCCGGGTTGCGGGTGCCTCGGATGCGCGCATCATCTTCAAGCACATCCTCCCGAACGCCATCGGCGTGGTCATCGTCGCCTCGACCCTGATCATGGCCTCCGCGATCCTGCTCGAGACGGCGTTGTCGTTCCTCGGATTCGGCATCCGCCCGCCGGATGTGTCGCTGGGTCTGCTGATCAGCTCGAACGAGTCGGCGTTCCAGACCCGCCCGTGGTTGTTCTGGTGGCCCGGTGCGTTCATCGTGACGCTCGCGCTCCTCGTCAACTTCGTCGGCGACGGCCTGCGCGACGCGTTCGATCCCCGCCACCGCCGGTTCAACCTCCGCAAGATGCGGGAGCAGGAGCCGGAGGACGGCGAGGGCGACGACGGTGGTCGACGGACCGGTGCGGCACTCGCGGAGGACGTGCTGTGACCACCGCGCCCGTCGCGCTGCTGCCGGCCTCCTCAGGCCAGGAGCAGGGCGGCGACGGCGCCGGCCGCGAGTATCGTCATTCCGACCAGCGATGCGACGTGCCAGCGCACGATCACGGGCGTGGCGTCCGCGGTGCCCGGTTCGATCACGCCGGCCTGCTGAAGTTCGGCCCAGCGCCGGCGCACGACCTCGGCGGCGGCGCCCGATTCGGTGGAGAGCAGGTCGCCCGGGCGGCGAACGGTGTCCTCGACGCTCGGACGGCCGATGCGACCCTTCGTCTCGTCCCGGGTGGCGCGCAGCGTGCGCGCCGTGCCCGGAGCGGGAGCCGCCCACACCGGGTACTTGTGCCCGGGTGTGTACAGGGTCAGCGCGTACTTGGTGTCGACATGGATGAGCGCCTCCCACGGGATGTGTACCGTCCGGGTGACGTTGACGGCGGTGAGACCATCGTCCGCGACCGTGAAACTCGGACGCCACAGCATCGCCCAGGCGATCAGAGCGATCAGGGCGCCCGGGACGATGTACAGCAGCCGCGCGTCGTGCACGCTGACCAGCAGGCCGACTGTGAGAGCGGCCGCGGCCGCCCAGATCAGGGCGGCAAGGACCCGGTTGAACCGGGACACGAAAACCTCGCGTTCTGCGGCGGAGACGTAGGGCATGGCTCCATGTTCTCATCCCGCCCGAACGCCCCCGAAAGGAACCACGAATCATGACCGAGACCACCACGGCTCCGGTCGGCGCCGCGACCGGCGGCCCCGTCCTCGAGGTCACCGGCCTCTCCGTCGACTTCGGTGTGGACGGCGAGTGGGTGCCGGCCGCCAACAAGCTCAACTACGAGATCCGCGCTGGCGAGGTGCTCGCCATCGTCGGTGAGTCCGGCTCCGGTAAGAGCGCGAGCTCGATGGCGATCCTCGACCTCCTGCCGAAGAACTCCCGCGTCCGCGGCTCGATCAAGCTGGACGGCCGCGAGCTGACCGGCCTCAGCCAGCCGCAGATGCGCCGCGTGCGCGGACGTCAGGTCGCTGTGATCTTCCAGGAGCCGATGACCGCCCTGAACCCGGTTTACACGGTGGGCTCGCAGATCATCGAGACGCTGCGCATCCACTTCGGCATGTCGCCGCACGAGGCGAAGGAGCGGGCGCTCGAGCTGCTCGCGATGGTCGAGCTCCCCGACCCGAAGAAGGCGTTCAACTCGTACCCGCACCAGCTCTCCGGCGGCCAGCGGCAGCGCGCGATGATCGCGCAGTCGATCTCGTGCGACCCGAAGCTGCTGATCGCGGACGAGCCGACCACCGCGCTCGACGTCACGGTCCAGGCTGAGATCCTGGAGCTGCTGCGCAGCCTCCGCGACCGGCTCGACAGCGCCATCCTGCTGATCACGCACGACATGGGCGTCGTCGCCGACCTGGCCGACAACATCGTCGTCATGCGCAAGGGCGACATCGTGGAGGCCGGGACGGTCAAGGACGTCTTCGCGAATCCGCAGCACCCGTACACGATCGCCCTCCTCGACGCCGTCCCGCACCTGGGCCAGCGCGAGGACGAGGAGATCGACACGACGGCTGCCCTCGCCGCCGGCACCGCTCACCCGGACGCCGAGTTCACCGAGAGGATCCGGGCCAACGAGCGCGCCGCGCAGGCGGAGCACGAGAAGGCCGAGATGGACAAGCGGGAGGTCGTCGTCGACTTCCAGAACGTGGCGATCGAGTATCCGAAGCATGGGCGCGTCCCCGCATTCCGCGCTGCGAGCGACATCGACCTGAAGATCCACGAGGGCGAGGTCGTCGGCCTGGTGGGCGAGTCGGGCTCGGGCAAGACCACGCTCGGCCGCGCCGCGATCGGACTGCTGCCCATCCACTCCGGGAAGCTGGTCGTCGCAGGCCAGGACATCAGCTCCGCGGGCCGGGATGAGATCCGCAAGCTGCACCGCAACGTCGGCATCGTCTTCCAGGACCCGTCGTCGTCGCTGAACCCGCGCCTGCAGATCTCCGACTCGATCGGCGAGCCGCTTCGGCTGGCCAAGGGTCTGAAGGGTGCTGACCTCTCCCGCGAGGTCGACCGGCTGCTCGACAGCGTCGAGCTGCCGCGTGCGTACCGCAGCCGCTTCCCGCACGAGCTCTCGGGCGGCCAGAAGCAGCGCGTCGGCATCGCCCGCGCGTTGTCGCTGAAGCCGCAGGTGCTCATCGCGGACGAGCCGACGAGCGCGCTCGACGTCTCGGTCCAGGCGCGGGTGCTGGAGCTGATGCAGATGCTCCAGAAGGAGATGAACTTCGCCTGCCTGTTCATCACGCACGACCTGGCGGTCATCGACGTGCTCGCCGACCGCATCGCGGTGATGCACCACGGTCATCTGGTCGAGGTCGGCACGCGCGACGAGATCCTCCGCTACCCGAAGGAGGCGTACACGCAGCGCCTCCTGGCCGCGGTGCCGCTGCCCGACCCGGACCAGCAGCGCGCCCGCCGCGCCCTGCGGCTCGAGCTGCTGGCCGCGGGTTCCGACGATGTCGCCACGGGACCCGTCGTTCCGGCGGAGCCGCAGCAGCCGGAGCCGCCGGTCGCGCAGGGGCTGTAAGACGCGCTCGGCGAGCCGGAGGCGCTCGCTGACAGCGGACACAGGAGAAGGGGAGCGGATCCGCGATAGGATGGACCGTTCCCCTCCTTCCTTCTGACGAGAGTCGAGTCTTCACGCATGTCCGAGAACGCCGTCGCCCACCGCGACGATCTGCGCAATGTCGCGATCGTCGCCCACGTCGACCACGGCAAGACCACGCTGGTCGACGCCATGCTCCGACAGACCAACTCGTTCGGTGACCACGAGCACGTCGAGGAGCGGGCCATGGACTCCAACGAGCTGGAGCGTGAGAAGGGCATCACGATCCTCGCCAAGAACACGGCGATCTCGTACAAGGGCAAGCACGCCGCGAACGGACCGATCACCATCAACGTGATCGACACCCCGGGCCACGCCGACTTCGGTGGCGAGGTCGAGCGCGGCCTGTCCATGGTCGACGGCGTCGTCCTGCTGGTGGATGCGTCCGAGGGGCCGCTGCCGCAGACCCGCTTCGTGCTGCGCAAGGCGCTCGAGGCGAAGCTTCCCGTCATCCTCGCCGTCAACAAGACCGACCGCGGCGACGCGCGCATCGAGGAGGTCGTCAGCGAGAGCCAGGATCTCCTCCTCGGCCTCGCGAGCGACCTGGCCGACGACGTGCCCGACCTCGACCTCGACGCGATCCTCGACGTGCCCGTCGTGTACGCGTCCGGCCGCGCCGGCGCCGCCAGCCGCAACCGCCCCGAGAACGGCGAGCTGCCCGACAACGACGACCTCGAGCCGCTGTTCGAGGCGATCCTGGAGCACATCCCGGCTCCCAGCTACGACCCCGAGGCCCCGCTGCAGGCGCACGTCACCAACCTCGACGCCTCGCCGTTCCTCGGGCGCCTGGCGCTGCTCCGCATCTTCAACGGCACGCTCCGCAAGGGCCAGACCGTCGCCTGGGTCCGCCACGACGGTGACGTGCACAACGTGCGCGTGACCGAGCTGATGATGACCAAGGCGCTCGACCGCTACCCGGCCGAGTCCGGCGGCCCCGGCGACATCGTCGCCGTCGCCGGCTTCGCCGACATCATGATCGGCGACACCCTGGCCGACCCGGAGGACGTGCGTCCGCTCCCCGCGATCCACGTCGACGAGCCCGCGATCTCCATGACGATCGGTACCAACACCTCGCCGCTGGTCGGCAAGGTCAAGGGTCACAAGCTGACCGCCCGCATGGTGAAGGACCGCCTCGACCGTGAGCTGATCGGTAACGTCTCGCTGCGCGTGCTCGACATCGGCCGCCCCGACGCGTGGGAGGTGCAGGGCCGCGGCGAGCTGGCCCTGGCCATCCTGGTCGAGCAGATGCGCCGCGAGGGCTACGAGCTCACCGTCGGCAAGCCGCAGGTGGTCACCAAGCGTGTCGACGGCAAGCTGCAGGAGCCGTACGAGCACCTCACCATCGACGCTCCGGAGGAGTACCTCGGCGCCATCACGCAGCTTCTTGCAGCCCGCAAGGGCCGTATGGAGAACATGTCGAACCACGGCACCGGCTGGGTCCGTATGGAGTTCATCGTCCCGTCGCGCGGCCTCATCGGCTTCCGCACCGAGTTCCTGACCACCACCCGCGGCACCGGCATCGCCAACGCCATCGGGCACGGCTACGACGACTGGGCCGGTCAGATCATCACGCGGAGCAACGGCTCGATCGTGGCCGACCGCTCCGGTGTGGTCACTCCGTTCGCCATCATCGCCCTCCAGGAGCGCATGACGTTCTTCGTGAACCCCACGGAGGAGGTCTACGAGGGCATGGTCATCGGTGAGAACTCGCGTGCCGACGACATGGACGTCAACATCACCAAGGAGAAGAAGCTGACGAACATGCGTCAGTCGACGGCCGACAACTTCGAGTCGATGACGCCGTCGCGTCAGCTGACGCTCGAGGAGTGCCTGGAGTTCGCCCGCGACGACGAATGCGTCGAGGTGACCCCGGAGGCCGTCCGCATCCGCAAGGTGGAGCTGGACGCGACCGCCCGCGGTCGCGCCGCCGCCCGCCTGAAGCGTCAGGACGCATCGGTCTGACACCGGCCGTACCCTGACGTCACGGAGATCCCGGCCCGAGCGGCCGGGATCTTCGTCGTTTCCCGCAGCCATCCCCCCGGCGGTGTGATCGACAATGGACGTATGAACCGCCGTCTCCTCGCCCTCCCGCTCGCCGCCGTTCTGCTGCTCGGCGCAACTCCCGCGCTGACGGCGTGCAGCTTCCAGGGGGTGGTGAAGGATGTGTCCGGCGGCAACGTGGACATCGGCGGCACCGCGGTGCCGTCTGACTTCCCGAAGGCCGTGCCGCTTGCGAGTGACGACGTCGTCTTCGGCGCCGCCCTGGGCTCGGGCGACGACAAGGTGTGGAACGTCACGGTCAAGGTGCCCGGCGGCGACGCCTACACCTCGATCGCCAAGCAGCTGACCGATGCCGGCTTCAGCGGCGACTTCGGCGCCCAGGGAGCCAACGGTGGAGGGACGGGAACGTTCAACAACGGCACCTACGGCGTGCTCGTCGTCGTCACCGACGCGGGCAGCAACGGCTGGGTCGCCAACTACTCGGTGTCGAAGGGGAAGGCGCCGAGCCCCACGCCGACCACAGGCTCCTGAGCCGCGTCGGCCGGCCTACGAGAAAAGCCCCGCGCCGACGAACGACCCCTGCTTGGCCCCCGGCGGCACGGCGAACACGCCCGACCCGACGTGGCGGACGTACTCGTTCATCAGGTCGTTCGCCGCGAGACGCCGCTGGATGGGGATGAACTGCGTCCGCGGGTCCCGTTGGAACGCGATGAAGAACAGCCCCGCGTTGAGGCGTCCGAGCTCGTCGTTTCCGTCTACGAAGTTGTAGCCGCGACGCAGCAGCTGTGCGCCGCCGTTCACGGTCGGGTGTGCGAGCCGCACGTGCGAGTCCGGGTCGATCTTCGTTCCGCCGTCCTTGGCGAGCGCGAGGAAGTTCGGTGAGGTGAACTCCGTGCCGCCGGAGAGCGGGGCGCCCTCGCCCTTGTCGCGGCCGATGATGCGCTCCTGCTCACCGAGCTGCTGCCGGTCCCACGTCTCGATCACCATCCGGATCTTCCGCGCCACGAGGTAGGAACCGCCCGCCATCCAGGAGGCGCCGTCGCCGCCGTCGGCCCAGACCTGGTCTTCGACGACGGACTGGTCCTCCGACTTGATGTTGGCCGTACCGTCCTTGAAGCCGAACAGGTTGCGCGGGGTGGACTGCGCGCGCGAGGTAGACGACGTGCGCCCGAACCCGAGCTGCGACCAGCGGATCGCGGCACGGCCGAACGCGATGCGGGACAGGTTGCGGATGGCGTGCACGGCGACCTGCGGATCGTCGCTGCAGGCCTGAACACAGAGGTCGCCGCCGCTCAACCCATCCTGCAGCGCATCGCCGGGGAAGCGCGGCAGGTCGACGAGGGCCGCCGGTCGACGCGAAGCGATGCCGAAGCGGTCTTCCCCGCTGGCGGCCCGGAAGAGGGTCGGCCCGAAACCGAACGTCAGGGTGAGGCCGCCCGGCGGCAGGTCGAGAGCCTCGCCCGTGTCGTCGGGTGGAGCGTCCAGCGGGCCCGAGGCAGGGCCGTACTTCCCGGCCGGTCGTCCCTGCGTCATGCGTGCCGCGGCGGTCGTCCAGTCCTGGAGCAGTTCGATAAGGCCGTCGCGGTCGAGGCCGGCGACGGTGTCGAAGGCGGCGAAGTGGAGGCGGTCCTGCGCAGGCGTCGTGATGCCCGCCTGGTGCGCGCCGTAGAACGGATACGTCTCGGATGCCGCGGCCGAGGCGCCCAGCACCGCGCGGTCGGCAGCAACGCCCGCGCCGATACCGACCAGACCGGTGCCGACGGTCGCGCCGGCCAGCCCGAGCATCCCGCGACGGGAGAGCCCGCGGCCTGGCTCGGCGGGCTCGCCGGGCTCGGCGGGCTCGGCGGGCTCGGCGTCCTCCGGGTGGTGCTGCGTCACGGGCCCTACTTGACGATGATCGAGGTGAGGTGGCTGAGCGGCTCGCTGAGCGCGTTCACCTGGTCGGAGAGCGCCTTGACCTGGTCGGTGCTCAGCTCCGTGTAGCTGACGAAGCCGTCCCCGGCCTTGTACTGCGCGAGCGTCTTCGCGATCGCGGCGAACTCCGCATCCAGCTTGGAGACGACGTCCTTACCGTTGCTGCCCTTGCCCGCGGCGATGTCGCGGACGACGCCGTACGCCACCTGCGCCCCTTCGAGGTTCGCCTGGAAGTCCTGCAGGTCGGTGTGCGAGAAGGCCTCCTCCTCACCGGTGATCTTCGAGCCGGCGACTTCCTCCATCAGCCCGATGGCGCCGTTGGAGATCTGGTCGATGGTGAGGGCGAAGTCCTTCGCGTGCACCAGGTCGTAGAGCTTCTGCGTGTCGGCGACCAGCTTGTCCGCCAGTTGCGTGCGGGTGGCGCCGTCGACCGGGGTGTAGCCGGCGGGGGCCCAGAGGTCCTTCTCGATCCGGTGCCAGCCGGTCCAGTCCTGGCCCTGTTCGAGGTCCGCCTCGCGGAGGTCGAGCGCCGGGTCGAGGTCGCCGAACTGCTCGGCGGTGGGCTCGATCCGCTCGTAGAAGGCGCGGGTGGATGCGTACTGGGCTCGCGCGGCGTCCGCGTCACCGGCCGAGTAGGCCGCGGCGAAGGTCTTCGTGGCCGTGAGGAGGGCGCCCGCCTGGTCCTTGACGTAGCCCGTGTAGTTGGCGACCGCCTGGGCGACCTGCTTGCTCTCGCTTTGCGAGACGGTCTTGCCGGAGCCCGCTGTGACGGTGAAGGCGGCGACGTTGTTGGGCTGCCCGACCATGCCCTTGCGGCAGGCGGAGAAGTACTTCCCCTCGGCGAGCTGGACGACGTAGTTGACCGTCGTTCCTGGGCCGATGTTCTCCTTCTCGCCGACGATGCGCAGCTTGTCGGTGGCCAGCAGCTCGAACTCGTTGACGTCCGTGCCGTTGTTGGTCACCTGGAACGTGATCGGCCCGGCTTTCGCGGTGTTCGTCGACACGGTGCACTTCGAGTCGGTGAGCGAGACGGCGATCGCTTCGGCGGTGGCGTCGGCCTTGTTCGGCACGCAGCCCGTCAATGCGACGGCGAGGGCGGCTGCGCCGGCGAGGGACGCGGTGACGGCAGCGAGCGGACGGAGTCGGGGCATGGGTGTGCTGTGCTTTCTGCGGTGGGGTCGGGTCAGGAGGCTACGTGCGCGTGCGACGCGGGCGCGGCGGCGGGAGTCGGTTTCGCCGTGGCCGGGCGGCCGGAGGCGCGGTGCTGGCGGAGGTAGAAGAAGCCGACCACGAGCAGGTAGCCGGCCCAGCCGACGACCTGCAGCCAGCTGGGCGACGGGTTGAAGTTGACGATGCCGGCGGCGACCGTGCCATACCAGCTGGAGGAGGGGATGGCGCCGCTGATGTCGTAGGCGTGGACGCTGCCGCCGGGGATCAGGCCGGCCTCCTGCAGGTCGCCCAGGCCGTACGCGAACACGCCGGCGGCGACGAGGATGAGGAAGGCGCCCGTCCAGGTGAAGAACGTGCCGAGGTTGATCTTGACCATGCCGCGATACAGCAGGAAGCCGAGCACGGCGGCGCTGGCGAGGCCCAGCAGGGCACCGACGGCCGGCTCCCACGTTCCGCCGGCGCTGGCCACGGTCGCCCAGACGAAGAGGGAGGTTTCGATGCCCTCGCGGCCCACGCTGAGCATGGCCAGCAGGACGACGCCCCAGCCCGCACCGACGAGCGCGGAGTCGAGGCGGGTGTGGAGGGTGGATTTCATGGTGCGGGCGGTCTTGCCCATCCAGAACACCATCCACGTGACGAACCCGACCGCGACCAGCGAGAGCGTGCCGCCGAGGATCTCCTGGGCCTGGAAGCTCATGCCGTAGGGACCCCAAGTGAGCGCTGCGCCGATCCCGAGCGGCACGACCAGTGCCACACCCACGCCGATCCACATCTTGGAGAGCACGTCGGTGCGGCCGAGCTTCACCACGTAGGCGATCAGGATGGTGACGATGAGCGCCATCTCGAGGCCTTCGCGGAGGCCGATCAGGTAGTTCGCGAGCACAGTGGACCTTGTCGACGATCGGGGGCGGGGATTGGTAAGGCTAACCTTACCCATCGAGCGTATGACACGACCCTGAAAGTGTCCAGCTAGGATTCGAGAATGCTCAGCCGGATCGTCAGCGCCATCCTGCTCGTGCTCGTCGGTGCCGTGTTCGGCGCGATCGGCACGGTCGCCCACGGGATCTCGGTCACCTGGGGGATCGCCATCCCGCTCGGTCTCATCGGCTCGCTGCTCGCCTTCGCCGCGCTGCTCACCGGCCTGCGTCTGCTCGGTCACAGCCGCCTTCCGGCCCTGCTCGCGGCGCTCGGCGCGATCGCCGTGATCCTGCTGTTCTCGCAGCAGAGCGCCGGCGGCTCCGTGCTCATCCCGAACAACCTCGCCGGTCAGGTGTGGCTGGTCGGGACGATCCTGATCGCCGCTATCGCCCTCGCCTGGCCGGACGTGCACGGACGCCGGTCCGCTCGCGACGGCATAAGCTAGCAGGGTAGCTCTCGTGAAGGGATCCGAACCACTGTGACCTATGTCATCGCTCTCCCGTGCGTCGATGTGAAGGACCGGGCGTGCATCGACGAATGCCCCGTCGACTGCATCTATGAGGGCGAACGGTCGCTGTACATCCACCCCGACGAGTGCGTCGACTGCGGCGCCTGCGAGCCGGTCTGCCCCGTGGAGGCCATCTACTACGAGGACGACCTGCCCGAGGAGTGGAAGGACTACTACCGCGCCAACGTGGAGTTCTTCGACGACATCGGCTCGCCCGGCGGTGCCGCGAAGGTCGGCGTGATCCAGAAGGATCACCCGGTCATCGCAGCGCTTCCTCCCCAGGCTCACTGACCGTGGCCCTACAGGAGCTCCCGGACTACCCCTGGGATCTCATGGCGCCCTACGCCGAGCGGGCCAGGGCGGCTGTGCCGTTCGGTGACGACTCCGGCATCGTCGACCTGTCGATCGGCTCGCCCGTCGACCCGACGCCCGACCTGATCCGGGAGGCGCTCGCGCACGCCACCGACGCGCACGCCTATCCGCAGACCGTCGGCACCCCGGCGCTTCGGGAGGCGATCGTCGCCTGGTTCGAGCGGCGCCGCGGCGTCCACGGGCTCACCGTCGACAACGTCCTGCCGACCATCGGCTCTAAGGAGCTGGTGGCCCTGCTGCCGTTCATGCTGGGGCTCGGGGAGGGCGACATCGTCGTGCACCCGCGCGCCGCCTACCCGACCTACGCGATCGGCGCGGCCATGGCCGGTGCCACCGCGATGGCGAGCGACGACCCGGCCGAGTGGCCGGAGGGCACCCGCCTCGTGTGGCTGAACTCGCCCGGGAACCCGGATGGCCGGATCCTGTCGGTTGAGGAACTGCGCGCCGCCGTCGCGCGGGCCCGCGAGCTGGGCGCCTACATCGCGAGCGACGAGTGCTACGCGGAGCTGGGCTGGGACGCGCCGTGGGATGCGGAGCGCGTCCCGAGCATCCTCGACCCCCGGGTGATCGGCCAGAACCGCGAGAACGTGCTCGCCGTGTACTCGCTCAGCAAGCAGTCGAACCTCGCCGGTTACCGGGCAGCTTTCGTGGCTGGCTGCCGCACCATCGTGGGTCGCCTGGTCAACGTCCGGAAGCACGCGGGCCTGATGCTGCCCGCGCCTCTGCAGGCCGCCATGGTGACGGCGCTCGGCGACGACGGGCACGTACGGGCGCAGAAGGAGCGGTACCGCGCCCGGCGTGAACTGCTGGGGCCCGCGCTGGCTTCGGCGGGCTTCCGCATCGACCGCAGCGAGGGCGGCCTGTACCTGTGGGCGACGGAGGGACGCGACGCCTGGGAGAGCATCGGGAGGCTCGCCGCCCTGGGCATCCTGGCCGGCCCCGGGCACTTCTACGGCGACTTCTATCCGCAGCATGTGCGGCTGTCGCTCACCGCGACCGATGAGCGCGTTGCGGCAGCGGCGTCCCGCCTCCGTGCTTTTGGAGAGACTCTCTAACCGCTTCTCCCAGCCTTTGCCCGATGCGACAGTTGTCGTCAGCGTTCGTTAGGCTGTACCGGCACGGTTTTTCAGCAGCGCCGCCACGATCGGCGCTCGGACCGTCTATCCCACCAGGAGGCGTTGTGAGCGGACTCGGCACCGAGAGCACTGGCACCGAGCGAACCGGCACCGAGAAGGCGCCGGTGAACGAAGGCGCAGCGGAGGCTGAGCTCGCGTCGGCCACGTTGAGCTACCCCGGCGGCGTCGCGCAGTTCCCGATCCGGCCCAGCGTCGACGGCGCCTCGAGCATCGACTTCTCCTCGCTGACCCGCGACACCGGCCTCACCAGCCTCGACTACGGTTTCGTGAACACGGCGGCCACGCGTTCGTCCATCACGTACATCGACGGGGAGCAGGGAATCCTGCGCTACCGCGGGTACCCGATCGAGCAGTTGGCCGAGAAGTCCACCTTCCTCGAGGTGGCCTGGTTGCTCATCCACGGCGAACTGCCGTCTGCGTCCGAGCTGTCCGAGTTCGACGAGCGCATCCGACGGCACACGCTGCTGCACGAAGACCTGCGCCGCTTCTTCGACGCGCTGCCGCACGATGCGCACCCGATGTCGGTGCTCTCGAGCGCCGTCTCCGCGCTGTCGACCTTCTACCAGGACTCGCTGAGCGTGTCCGATCCGGAGCAGGTCGAGCTGTCCACCATCCGTCTTCTCGCCAAGCTGCCGGTCATCGCCGCGTATGCGCACAAGAAGAGCCTCGGCCAGGCGTTCCTCTACCCGGACAACTCCCTGAGCTTCGTCGACAACTTCCTGCGCCTCAACTTCGGCACCCTCGCCGAGCCGTACGAGGTGAACCCGGTACTGTCCCGCGCGCTGGAGCGCCTGCTCATCCTGCACGAGGACCACGAGCAGAACGCCTCCACCTCGACGGTCCGCCTGGTCGGCTCGACGCAGGCGAACCTGTTCGCTTCGGTCTCGGCCGGCATCAACGCCCTTTACGGCCCGCTCCACGGCGGCGCGAACGAGGCCGTCCTGCAGATGCTCGCGGGCATCCGGGATTCGGGCGAGAGCGTCCAGAAGTTCGTGGAGCGAGTGAAGAACAAGGAGTCGGGCGTCAAGCTCATGGGCTTCGGTCACCGCGTCTACAAGAACTTCGACCCGCGCGCCAAGCTCGTGAAGCAGTCCGCGGACGAGGTGCTCGAGGCGCTCGGCGTGCACGACCCTCTGCTCGACATCGCCAAGGAGCTGGAGGAGGTCGCACTCGCCGACCAGTACTTCATCGACCGCAAGCTCTACCCGAACGTCGATTTCTACACGGGCGTGATCTATAAGGCCATGGGCTTCCCGACGCGGATGTTCACTGTGCTCTTCGCCATCGGCCGCCTCCCGGGATGGATCGCTCACTGGCGCGAGATGAACCTCGACCCGCAGACCAAGATCGGCCGCCCGCAGCAGCTGTACGTGGGGTCGCCGGAGCGCGACCTCGGGCGCTGACCTTCGACGTCAGGTGCCCGGACGCAGCGTGAGCGTCTGGTCGGCCGCCTTCTTCACCGCGGCGGCCGAGAACGGCCACGGTCGGGTCTTACCCGTCGCCCACAGGTCCGTCTGGTCGGTGTAGTGCTTGTCGAACGCGTGCCCGGAGGCACCGGTCAGGTTGATCCACGTGCTCTTGTCGAAGTCGGCGAGGTCGACCACCATCCGCATCGACGGCACCCGACCGACCGTGTAGCCCACGGTCGCGTCCCAGCCGGTGGCGTCCACCAGACTGGAGCCGCCGCCGACGTGCCACGGCCCACGGTTGAACAGCCACTCGATGGGTGCGACGCCCGACTCGCCGAGGGACGCGTTCGTCAGCGTCAGGGTGTGGAGGCGGTCCCACCGCCAGGCCGCCGGGTCGCCACCGAGCAAACGTCGCGTCTCGCCCCAGGCGCGGTCGGCCGCGTAGGCGATCATCGAGTCGCGGTCGCTGGTCCCGAGGTGCGAGTCGGCCCACCACGCCGAGTCCGGCTCTGCGAGGAGTGACTGGACGACGCTGAACCACCGGTCGCCGCCGGTCGGTGCGGTCGCTGCGGGGATCTTCCGCGCGAACATGTCGTGCAGCAGTTCCCTCCAGAAGACGGCGAAGTAGGCGGCCTCGGCACTGTCGGCGTCGTCGCGGTAGTCCCAGCGGTCGAGCAGGCGCGCGGCCTGCTGGAGGTCGGAGGTGGCATCCGGCTTCGCGGCGACCTCCCGGAGCACCGGCACGAGGGTGGCGGCGTTGGCGTCGTACGTGTCGGACTGGATCGTCGACATATCCGCGGCGGTCACTTTCGTCCCCTTGGAGAACAGTCGGGACAGGCGCACCTCGATCTGGTTGGCGCGGTAGCCCTGGTCCCAGTCCGCGGTGATGAGCGCGGGGTACCCGGGCCCGACGGCGGCGTTGTTCGCCGTGACGATGTAGCCTGCGGGCGGATCGTAGACAGAGGGCAGCTGGTCGAACGGAATCGTGCCGGTCCACCCGAACCGGCTGGTCCATCCCGGTACCGGCACCGTGCCGTCGCCCGCCGACCGGACCGGGATGAGGCCCGGCGCCTGGTAGCCGATGTTGCCGTCCACATCGGCGTAGACGAGGTTCTGCGACGGCACCTGGAACGCTTGTGCGGCGGTCCGGAAGGCGCCCCAGTCGCGTGCGGCATCGAAGGCGAAGATCGCATTCGCCGTGGTCCCCGGCGTCAGGGCGGTCCATGCGAGGGACAGTTGGAACTGCTGGGCCGGCACTTTCAGCTTGCCCGCCTGGTCCTTCGCGATGACGGCGTACGCATCGCCGATGTCGGTCACGATCGGCCCGTGGAGCGTCGAGCGCACGGTGATCGTCACATCAGTGCCGCCGGCGACGCGGATGCGCTCGGTGCGCTTCTGCAGCGGAACCTGCTTGCCGTCGTACTCGTACGTGTCGCCGGTGACCTTCTCGACGAACAGGTCGGCGACGTCCGGCCCGAGGTTCGTGAAGCCCCACGAGATCCGGTCATTGTGGCCGATGATGATGCCCGGGAAGCCGGAGAAGCTGAACCCGGCCACGTCGAACGGGCACTCCGGGGTCACCGTCGTGCAGTGCAGTCCCATCTGATACCAGACGGACGGGAGGGCGGCACCGAGGTGCGGGTCGTTGGCGAGCAGGGGCTTCCCACTTGCGGTGTGGGCGCCGCCGACGACCCACGAGTTGGAGCCGATGCCGTCTCCCGCCGGTCCGATCAGCTGGGGGAGCGCATCCACGTTCGCCGCGATCTGCTGGAGCTTCGAGGCGTACGCGGCGGGATCGACGACGGACAGGGTGGATGCCGCGCTCGCGGACGACGCAGCGGCGCCCGGCCGCGCGTCCGGCGTCACAGCTCGCGGATCCCCGCCGCCCAGGTCGGTGATGGTCGGGTGGCCGGTGTAGGGATATCCCGGGTGCAGCTGGGCGACCTGCTCGGGCTTGAGCTTGGTGGCGAGCAGGGCGCGATCGATCTCGTCTTCGAGGTTGGAGCGCAGGTCCCACGCCATCGCCTTCAGCCACGCGACGGAGTCCGCGGGCGTCCACGGTTCCGGCCGGTACGACGCGTTCTGCAGCCCGAGCACGGCGTACTCCAGAGACAGCTCGGCGCCGGAGTGCTTCTTCAGGTAGGCGTTCACCCCGTCCGCGTAGTCCTGGTAGTAGCGCAGCGACGCCGGATCGAGGAGCTTCACCTCCTGCTCGGCGACCCGACGCCAGCCGAGGGTGCGGATGAACGTGTCCGTCGGCACCTGGCTCGCGCCGAACATCTCCGAGAGGCGGCCGGCGGTGACGTGACGGCGGAAATCCATCTCCCAGAAGCGGTCTTGCGCGTGCACATAGCCCTGCGCGCGGAACAGGTCGTCCGCGGTGGATGCCTCGAGCTGCGGCACGCCTACATCGTCGCGGTACACCGTGACCGGTTTCGTCAGGCCGGGGACATCGACCGAGCCTGCGGTCTGGGGAAAGGACCGTGTGATGGTCCACACGCCGACCCCGCCCGCGATCACGATGAGGACCAGCACGACGGCGAGCACGCCGCCGACCACCCGCAGGACCCGATGGTGCCGCCTCAGCCGGGGGGTGTCCTCGCCCACGTCGCTCCTTCGTCGGGCCGTTGTCGCAGTTCTTCGGACTGTAGCCCATGCGGATGACGGGCGGTCGCTGGTCAGTCCGAGGTCAGGGCCGACCAGGCCATCCGTTCGAGGACGGGGCGTACCGCATCCGGTGCCAGCTGGGCCGCGCCGATCCGGGCGGTGTGCGGAGTGGAGTTGAGCAGCCCGAACGTACCCTGCACGCGGACCCGCAGTTCGTCTTCGGTGAGGGAGGGATGCAGCTCCCCGAGCACGCGCATCCACACCTCCACGTAGCGACGCTGCAGGCGGCGGACCTGTCGGCGTGCCGAGTCCGGGAGCGCGTCGAGGTCGCGGTCCTGCACGCGGATGGTGTCGGGCTCCGCGAGCGCGAAGTCGATGTGGAAGGCGATCAGGGACCGGAGGGCGGCCGCCGCGTCGGCCTGCGCCTCCTCGACGTCCTGTCCGCCCACGAGGAGCCGCTCGCTGACGCCCACCAGGAGCGCTTCCAGCACGGCCTGCTTCGAGGAGAAGTGGCGGTAGACCGCCGGACCGCTCACTCCCACCGCGGAGCCCAGGTCTTCGATGGAGACGCCGTTGAAGCCGCGTTCCGCGAACAACCCGGCGGCCGCGCCGAGCAGCGCGGCACGCCGGTCGGCCTTGGCCTGGCTGCGCTGCGTGGGGCGGCTGTGCTCCAGGGGGCCTTCCGGGGGAGCGGCGGGGTCGAGCTGGGTCATCGTCCTCGATGTCGTCGGGCCGACCGTGCGGCGATAGCTGGACTTTTCGGTTAATGAACACTAACCTAAAACCGAGTTAGTGACTACTAACCGACTGTCCAGCAACTGTCGACGATGACACGGAGCAGCATGCCGACCTTGATCACGGAGGCGTCCGCCACGGACGCCCGGTTCGAGCAGAACGACGCGGCCCAGCGCGAGCTCGTCGCCGACCTGCGGCGCCGGCTCGCCACGGCGGCGGCCGGGGGACCGGAGCGCGCTCGCGAGCGCCATGTCGCGCGGGGCAAGCTCCTGCCCCGGGACCGGATCGACGCGCTGCTCGACGAGGGGAGCCCCTTCCTGGAGCTCGCCCCACTCGCCGCGACGGGAATGTACGACGACGAGAGCCCGGCCGCCGGCGTCATCGCGGGCATCGGGCTCGTCGCGGGACGGCACGTGATGGTGGTCTGCAACGACGCGACCGTCAAGGGCGGCACTTACTACCCGATGACGGTCAAGAAGCACCTCCGGGCGCAGGAGGTGGCGCTCGAGAACCGGCTGCCGTGCATCTACCTGGTGGACTCGGGAGGTGCGTTCCTGCCGATGCAGGACGAGGTCTTCCCCGACCGCGACCACTTCGGGCGGATCTTCTACAACCAGGCCCGGCTGTCCGCCGCGAAGATCCCGCAGATCGCGGCGGTGCTCGGCTCCTGCACGGCCGGGGGCGCGTATGTGCCGGCGATGAGCGATGAGACGGTCATCGTGCGCAACCAGGGGACGATCTTCCTCGGCGGACCGCCGCTGGTGAAAGCCGCGATCGGCGAAGTCGTCACGGCGGAAGAACTCGGCGGTGGCGACCTGCACGCGCGCACCTCCGGCGTGGTGGACCACCTCGCGGAGGACGACGAGCACGCGCTCGCGATCGTCCGCGACATCGTCGCGACCCTTCCGGTCCCGCTTGCACCCGCCTGGCCCGTGCTCGACACGGTCGAGCCGGCGGCCGACCCCGCCGAGCTGTATGGCGTCGTCCCGGTCGATGTGCAGGCACCGTACGACGTGCACGAGGTCATCGCGCGGATCGTCGACGGCAGCGGGTTCAGCGAGTTCAAGCCCGAGTACGGCACGACCCTGGTGACCGGCTTCGCGCACATCCACGGGCACCCGGTCGGCATCGTCGCGAACAACGGCGTGCTGTTCAGCGAGTCCGCACTGAAGGGCGCGCACTTCATCGAGTTGTGCGACCAGCGCGGCATCCCGCTGCTCTTCCTGCAGAACATCTCCGGGTTCATGGTGGGCCGGGACTACGAGGCGGGCGGCATCGCCAAGAACGGCGCCAAGATGGTCACCGCTGTCGCGACCGCACGCGTGCCGAAGCTCACCGTCGTGATCGGCGGCTCGTTCGGTGCGGGCAACTACTCCATGTGCGGCCGGGCGTACTCGCCGCGCTTCCTGTGGATGTGGCCCGCGGCACGCATCTCGGTGATGGGCGGCCAGCAGGCCGCGAGCGTGCTCGCGACCGTCAAGCGCGACCAGCTGGAGGCGCGCGGCGAGGAGTGGGGCGTCGCCGACGAGGCCGCCTTCCGCGCCCCCATCACCGCGCAATACGAGGAGCAGGGCAACCCTTACTACTCGACGGCCCGGCTCTGGGACGACGGAGTGATCGACCCCGCCGAGACGCGCACGGTACTCGGGCTCGCACTCGACGTCGTCTCCCGCTCGCCCCTCCCCGACACCGCCTTCGGGCTCTTCCGGATGTGATCGCCGTGACCTCCACCGTCCCCTTCGGCACCGTGCTCGTCGCCAACCGCGGCGAGATCGCGTGCCGCGTCATCCGTACCCTCAAGCGCCTCGGGATCCGCTCGGTCGCCGTCTACAGCGACGCCGACCGGGACGCGCCGCACGTCGCGCTCGCGGACGCCGCCGTGCGCCTGGGACCTGCGGCCGCACGCGACAGCTACCTGAGCATCGATGCGATCATCGAGGCGGCTCGCCGCACGGGAGCTGCGGCCGTGCACCCCGGCTACGGCTTCCTGTCAGAGAACCCGGCGCTCGCCCAGGCCTGCGAGCAGGCCGGCATCGTGTTCGTCGGCCCCGGCATTCACGCGCTGCAGGTCATGGGCGACAAGATCACCGCGAAGCATGCGGTGGCCGAGTACGACGTCCCGACCATCCCCGGCATCGCGGAGCCCGGACTGACCGACGACGACCTGATCGCCGCCGCCGAGGACATCGGTTACCCGGTACTCGTCAAGCCGTCCGCGGGCGGTGGCGGCAAGGGGATGCAGTCCGTGCGGTCCGCGGACGAGCTCCCGGAGGCGCTGCGGACCGCCCGGCGGGTGGCCGCCGCGGCGTTCGGAGACGACACCCTGTTCCTGGAGCGCCTGGTCGCATCCCCTCGCCATATCGAGGTGCAGGTGCTCGCCGACGCGCACGGCGGCATCGTGCACTTGGGGGAGCGCGAGTGCTCTCTGCAGCGCCGTCACCAGAAGGTCATCGAGGAGGCGCCGTCCCCGTTGCTGGACGCCGCAACGCGCGAGCGGATCGGCGCGGCGGCCTGCCGCGTGGCCGCGAGCGTCGGTTACACCGGCGCGGGCACGGTCGAATTCCTGGTGTCGGCCGAGGCGCCCGACGAGTTCTTCTTCATGGAGATGAACACGCGGCTGCAGGTCGAGCATCCCGTCACGGAGCTGGTGACCGGCCTCGACCTGGTGGAGCAGCAGCTGCGCATCGCGGCCGGCGACCCGCTCGCCTTCGGGCAGGATGACGTTCACTTGCGCGGCCACGCGGTCGAAGCGCGCGTCTACGCCGAGGACCCTGAGCGCGGATTCCTCCCGGCCGCAGGCCGTGTGCTCGCGCTGCGGGAGCCCGCGGGCGAAGGCGTCCGCGTCGACAGCGGCATCGCCGCCGGGATCCCGATCGTCACCGACTACGACCCCATGCTTTCGAAGGTGATCGCCTGGGGCGAGGACCGTGCGGAAGCGCTGGCGCGCTTGCGCGGTGCTCTGGCCGGGACGAGCATCCTCGGATCCGTCTCGAACATCGCCTGGCTGGTGGACCTCGTCTCGGACGAAGACGTCTCAGCCGGCCGGATGGACACCACGCTGATCGACCGCAGGTTCTCCGAGCGCCTACCCGCGCCCGCGACGGAGGAAGAGGTGGTCGCCGCAGCCCTGCTGGCCCACCACGACCGCTGGCAGGAGGGGCCCGAGCGCGTCGGGTCGCTGTGGGCGGAGCCGACGGGATGGCGGCTCGGCCGCGCGCGCCCGTCGCGGTACGACGTCGACGGCGTCCCCGTGACCGTCGCGGGACCCGCGGACGACGCCGTGGTGACGATCGACGGGGGAGACCCGCGTCCCGCGTCCCTGCGACTCCGGGCACCCGAGCGGACGGGTGAGCCCGCCGTCGCGCTGCTCGACCTCGACGGTCGGATGCTCCGCTTCGACGCGGCACGCGACGACGCGACGGTGTGGCTCGCACGCGACGGGCGAGCCCGCCCGCTCCGCCTGCGCGACCGCGCGGAGCTGCTCGCCGATCGGCTGGCCGCGCTCGACCGCGGGGACGCCGCCGCGCATCCCGAACTCCGCTCGCCGATGCCGGGGACGGTCGTCGCCGTTCCCGTGGAAGCGGGCGCGCGTGTCGAAGCGGGCGACACCGTCGTCGTCGTCGAGGCGATGAAGATGGAGCACCGCCTGGTCGCCCCGGTCGCCGGCACCGTGACGGTGCACGTCGCCTCGGGCGACCTGGTGCGCCTCGATCAGCTCGTCGCGCGCGTGGACGCGGACGACGCATCCACACCCTCTGACCAACCGCTAGAAAAGACAGGAATCGCATGACCATGCAGATGGACCGGCCCGCCGACACCGAGGTCGCCGGCTTCGAGCTCACCGACGAGCAGCGCCGCCTCCGCGACGAGGTGCGCGACTTCGCCGACACCGTCGTAGCGCCCGCCGCCTACGAGTACGACACCAAGCGCAGCCTGCCGTACGACATCATCGCCGAGATGGGCCGGATGGGTCTTTTCGGCCTCCCGTTCCCCGTCGAGTACGGCGGTCAGGGCAAGGACTACCTGTCGCTCTGCCTGGCCGTGGAGCAGCTGGGGCGGGTGGACCAGTCCATCGGAGTCACCCTGGAGGCCGGCGTCGGTCTCGGGGCCATGCCGATCTTCCGCAGCGGCACCGAGGAGCAGAAGCAGGAGTGGCTGCCGATGCTCGCCCGTGGTGAGGCGCTCGCCGGGTTCGGGCTGACAGAGGCCGAGGCCGGGTCGGATGCGTCCGGCACGAAGACGACGGCGGTGCTGCGGGATGGCGAGTGGGTCATCGACGGGACGAAGCAGTTCATCACGAACTCGGGTTCGGAGATCACGAAGCTGGTCACCGTCACCGCGGTGACCGGCGAGGAGCGCCGCGCCGACGGCTCCATCAAGAAGGAGCTCTCCGCGATCATCGTGCCGACCGGGACTCCGGGCTTCGTCGCGGAGCCGGTCTACGACAAGGTCGGCTGGCACACCTCCGACACCCACCCGCTGACCTTCACCGACGTGCGCGTGCCCGAGAAGAACCTGCTCGGCGAGCGTGGCCGCGGCTACGCCAACTTCGTCGCCACGCTCGATGAGGGCCGCGTCGCTTTCGCCGCGCTCTGCACCGGTGCGGCTCAGGGCTGCCTGGAGGAGTCCATCCGGTACGCCAAGAGCCGCAACGTGTTCGGGCGGCCGATCGGATCCAACCAGCACATCGCCTTCAAGCTGGCCCGGATGCAGGCCCGCGTGCACACCGCACGCCTCGCCTACTACGACGCCGCCTTCAAGCTGATGGCGGGCAAGCCGTTCAAGATGGAGGCCTCGATCGCCAAGCTGGTCGGAAGCGAAGCGGCGATGGACAACGCACGCGACGCGACCCAGATCTTCGGTGGCTACGGCTTCCTCAACGAGAACCCGGTCGCCCGCCACTACCGCGACTCGAAGATCCTGGAGATCGGCGAGGGCACCACCGAGGTGCAGCTCATGGTCATCTCGCGCGCGCTGGGCTTCACCGCCTAGCCTGACTCCCAAGCCGCCGAGCACAGGAAAGGTGTCGCCGTTTCGACGAAAGGGCCGCAGAAATCCTGTGCTCGGCGGCGGACACACTCGAGGAAGAGAGAGCGGATGATCGACAAGACGGTGGAGACGGCCGCGGCGGCGGTCGCGGACATCCCCGACGGCAGCACCCTCGCGGTCGGCGGCTTCGGCCTGTGCGGCATCCCGAGCGCGCTCATCCAGGCGCTCCTCGACGACGGGACGACCGACCTCGAGGTGGTCAGCAACAACTGCGGCGTCGACGACTGGGGTCTCGGCCTGCTGCTCGCCGAACACCGCATCCGCAAGATGATCAGCTCGTACGTGGGCGAGAACAGGGAGTTCGCGCGCCAGTTCCTCTCCGGGGAGTTGGAGGTGGAGCTCACCCCTCAGGGAACGCTCGCCGAGAAGCTGCGCGCGGGCGGAGCGGGAATCCCCGCCTTCTTCACGCCCGCCGGCGTCGGCACTCAGATCGCGACCGGCGGTCTTCCGCGCCGGTACGCCGCCGACGGGTCCGTCGCCGTGGCCAGTGAGCCGAAGGAGGTGCGGACGTTCGACGACGCCGACTACGTGCTGGAGAGATCCCTCCGCCCCGATTTCGCCCTCGTCCACGCGGCGAAGGGGGACCGGCACGGCAACCTCGTCTTCCACGCGGCGGCGATGAACTTCAACCCGCTCGCGGCGATGGCCGGCCGGGTAACGATCGCCGAGGTCGAAGAGCTGGTGGAGCCCGGCGAGCTCGACCCGGGACAGGTGCACTGTCCGGGGATCTTCGTGCAGCGGGTGGTGCACCCACCGGCGGTGGAGAAGCGGATCGAACGGCGTACCGTCGCCGCGGAAGGGAGCGCACGATGAGTCTCACACGCACCGAACTCGCGGCCCGCGTGGCGCGCGAACTGGAGAACGGCCAGTACGTCAACCTCGGGATCGGTATGCCCACGCTCATCCCGAACTACATCCCCGAGGGAGTCGAGGTGATCCTCCACTCCGAGAACGGGGTGCTCGGCGTCGGCCCCTACCCGGCGGACGACGCGGTCGACCCCGACCTCATCAACGCGGGCAAGGAGACCGTCACCGTGAACCGCGGCGCCGCCTTCTTCGACTCGTCTCTGTCGTTCGGGATGGTGCGCGGCGGCCACGTCGACCTGGCCGTGCTCGGCGCGATGGAGGTGTCGGAGACCGGCGACCTCGCCAACTGGATGATCCCCGGCAAGATGGTGAAGGGGATGGGCGGAGCGATGGATCTCGTCTTCGGCGCCAAACGACTGATCGTCATGATGGACCACGTCGACAAGGAGGGCCGGCCGAAGATCCTCGCCACGTGCACCCTGCCGCTCACCGGCACGGGATGCGTCGACCGCATCATCACCGACCTCGCCGTCATCGACGTCACCGCCGATGGGCTGGTGCTGCGCGAGACCGCGCCCGGTGTCACCGTGGATGAGGTGGTCGCCGCGACCGGCGCACCGCTCGCGGTCGAGATGGAGGCGGCGTCGTGAGGGAGATCGAGCAGCGCGGGCTGTATTACGAGGAGTTCGAGCCGGAGACGCGCTACCTGCATCGGCCGGGGCGCACCGTGACGGAGGCCGACAACGTCTTCTTCACGACGCTCACGATGAACACGCAGGCGCTGCACCTGGATGCGGCCTGGTCGGCGCGGCAGCCCTTCGGTGAGCGGCTGGTGAACTCGATGTTCACGCTCGCCACCATCGTCGGCGCCTCCGTGACGCAACTCACTCAGGGCACGATCGTCGCGAACCTGGGCTTCAGCGAGGTGGCCTTCCCGCATCCGCTGCACCACGGCGACACGCTCTATTCGGAGACCGTCGTGCTCGCCAAGCGGCTCTCCGCCTCCCGGCCCGGGCAGGGCATCGTCACACTCGAACACACCGGTCGCAACCAGGACGGCGTCGTCGTCGCGACCGCCACCCGCCAGGTCATGGTGTGGTGCCGGGATGCGTCGCCGCTCGGACTCGGCGGGGGAGAGGCCGGGGAACCCGACGCGGACGCACTGGACCCGGGCGCGACCGCGCCGGACGGCATCCTGTGAGGGAGAGCGCCGACAAAGCGTTCCCGTGGGGGCCGGCGCTGCTGTTCTGCCCGGCCGATCGGCCGGAACGATTCGCGAAAGCGTTGGAGCGGGCGGATGCGGTCATCCTCGACCTGGAGGATGCCGTCGACCCCGCACGGCGATCGGCCGCCCGGGAGGCGCTGGTCGTGTCCGACCTCGATCCTGCCCGGGTCATCGTCCGGGTGAACCCCGCCGGCAGCGACGATCATGACGCCGACCTCTCGGCGCTCGCCGCGACCCCCTACCGCGCGGCGATGCTCCCGAAGGCGGAGAGCGCGGCCGACGTCGCGGGTCTCTCCGACTACGACGTGATCGCGCTCTGCGAGACGGCCGCCGGCGTGCTGGCGGCGCCGGAGCTGGCGCGAGCTCCGGGTGTGCTCGCGCTGATGTGGGGCGCGGAGGACCTGGTCGCCTCGCTGGGCGGCACCTCCAGCCGGTTCGCCGACGGCCGCTATCGCGATGTCGCCCGGTTCGCCCGGTCGGCGGTGCTGCTGGCCGCCGGGGCGGCCGGGGTGCACGCGATCGACACCGTCCATCTGGACATCGCCGACCTCGACGGCCTGGCCGCCGAGGCTGAGGATGCGGTCGCGGTCGGATTCGCCGCGACGGCGTGCATCCACCCGGGTCAGGTGGAGACGATCCGAGCGGCTTACCGGCCCGATCCGGCAGAGGTCGAGGCGGCTCGCGAGCTGCTGGCGGCGGCGGAGAACGCGGGTGGCGGGGTGTTCCGACACGCCGGACGGATGATCGACGGACCGGTGCTCGCGCACGCTCGTGCGGTGCTCCGCCGTTCGTGATGAAACTGTGACCTAGGATTCCGCCGGGGTTCACCCGTTTCGTCCCGTTGGTGTCGGAGGCATGCCGTAATCTTCAAGTATTCGCTCGGTAGTTGAAGGTTCTCGAAACGATTCGAGGGTACCGGCTCCGGTGCGAATGACGCGCGACGGAACGCGTCGAGACAGAGCCCGGGGAGGGGGAGAAATGCCACAGTCACTTCCCCTGCGCCTGCTTGAGACGGTGGGTCTCCGAACCCACGACTCCGCTCGCCAAGCGGCTGCCGCGACGGCGGTTTCGGCTGCCGCTCCCGCACGCACGACCGAGCGTCCCGGCGCCCCCGCGCGCGAGCTCGCCCGCGCTGGCACGGCGGAGCCTCCCACCGGCGTCGTCGACATCGACCCGTCCATCGCGAGCACCGGTCCGCTGTCCATCATCGCGCCGCGCCGCATCGGCGAGAGCGACCTGGCCGTGTACCCGCTCTCGCTCGGCGCGAGTGTTTTCGGGTGGACGGCCGACGGCGACACCTCCCTCGCCATCCTCGACCGCTTCACCGAACTCGGCGGCAACTTCATCGACACCGCGGACAGCTACGTCGGCGGCCGCAGCGAGGTGCTCATCGGAACGTGGATGCGCGAGCGCGGCAACCGCGACCGCGTTGTCGTCGGCACGAAGATCGGGCGTCACCACGAGAACCCCGGGCTCGGCGCGGTCAGTATCGTTCGCGCCGTCGAGGCGTCGCTCGAGCGCCTGAAGACCGACTACATCGACGTGCTGTACTTCCACGACGACGACCCCGAGACGCCGCTCGAAGACAGCCTGGCGACCGCCGAGTGGCTCATCGAGAGCGGCAAGGTGCGCTACCTGGCCGCATCCAACTTCAGCGCGGACCGTCTGATCGAGGCGCGCATCCTGGCCTCGTCCGGGCTGCCAAAGTTCGTCGCCATCCAGAACCAGTACAACCTCATGCACCGCACCGAGTTCGAGAGCGCGCCCCGCATCGTCGCGGCCGCGCAGGGGCTGGCGGTCATGCCGTACTACGCCTTGGCCAACGGCTTCCTCACCGGCAAGTACCGCTCCAAGAGCGACCTCACCGCCGGCGCGCGCAGCATCCGGGCGTCCGCGTACGTGAACCGGCGCGGGCAGCGGGTGCTGGCCGTGCTGGACCGCATCGCCACGGAGCACCGGGTGGCGCCGGCGAGCATCGCCCTCGCGTGGCTGCTGGCGAAGCGCACCATCGTCGCGCCGGTCGCGAGCGCCAGCCGCCCCGACCAGGTCGATGCGCTCATGGCGGCAGCGGGCATCCGCCTGACCCGCGCGCAGATGCTCGACCTCGACCGCGTCTCCGAGTAGCCGCTCGCGCCACCTGCTTCGCGCGGCGGAGCCGCATCCGATGGTCCCGAAATGCCGTTCTGACTGCCGCGCAACGGCATGTTGGGACCAGTCGCTCGCGCCCGCCTCGTTCGCGAGGACGCAGCGCGAGGACGCAGCGCGAGCGCGCGCGACGGGGGGCTACGCCTCGGCGAGGATGCGCTCGAGCGCGCGATGCAGGGCCGCGCCCGCCGCGATGGGGTCTCCCACGTACCCGCCGGCGAGCGCGCCGTCGCGGGCCAGGATGAGGTCGTCGGCCGCGTCGCCCGGGCGCGGGTGACCGATCCGGCGGAACAGCTCCTCGATGTGGTCCGCGTACCAGTCGCGGTGCGCCGTCACGGCCACGCGCACGGGGTCGTTCTCGTCCGAGAACTGGGCTGCCGCGTTGATGAACGGGTCGCCGTGGAAGTCGGGATTCACCGCGTCCTCGTTGATCGCATCCACGAGCGCTCGGGCGATCAGGCGCGGGTCGTCGAAGGTGGCCTCCTGCTCGGCGAACCAGTCGCGGACCTGGCGGTCGCGGCCTTCCACGTACGCGATGATGAGCAGGTCTTTCGACCGGTAGTGCTTGTAGAAGGTGGCCTTCGTGACGCGCGCTCCGGCGATGATGCGGTCGACGCCGACGGTGTGGATGCCCTCCTGGTAGAAGAGCGCGTCCGCTGTTGCGAGGATCTTGATCTTCGACGGCGCGGGTGGCCGGATGGTCGCTCGGGCACTTACGACCATCCGGCACGACTCCTTCTGCTGGGGAGGCGAGGGACCGCCTCCGGCTTCTACTCCGAGCAGTATAGCAGTAGACAGACGAGTCTGTTTGTCCTCGTTTTATGGAACACGGGCTTTCGTGGCCGCCTGGCGTAGGGTGGAGGGGATGAACAGCGCAGTCGACCTCCCGCTCGGTGTGGCCGACCTCACCTTCGCCGCTTCCGGCGAAGCGCTGGTCCGCCGGACGATCCTTCCGAGCGGTGTCCGCATCCTCAGCGAGCAGGTTCCCGGCGCGCGCAGTGCCACGCTCGGCTACTGGGTCGCGGTCGGATCCCGCGACGAAAGCGACGGGAAGCCGGGCCACCCCGGCTCGCTCGGGTCGACGCACTTCCTGGAGCACCTGCTCTTCAAGGGGACCCGGACGCGCACCGCGCTCGACATCGCGGTGTCTTTCGACTCGGTCGGCGGCGAGCACAACGCGATGACCGCCAAGGAGTACACCTGCTACTACGCCAAGGTGCAGGATCGCGACCTCGCCATGGCGGTCGAGGTCCTCGGCGACATGCTGACCTCGTCGGTTCTCGATCCTTCCGAGTTCGAGAACGAGCGCGGCGTCATCCTCGAAGAGCTGTCGATGGCGGAGGACGATCCCGGCGATGTGGCGAGCGAGCGGATGTTCCAGGCCGTACTCGGCGCACATCCCCTCGGTCGTCCGATCGGCGGCCGCCCGGACACGATTCGCGCCGCCACCCGTGACGGCGTGTGGGAACACTATCGGGCGAACTACCGGCCCCAGGACCTGGTGGTCACCGCGGCCGGCGCAGTCGACCATGACCTGCTCGTCGCCGGTGTCGAGCGCTCGCTCGTCGCCGCCGGCTGGGACCTGACCCTCGCCGCCAAGCCCGTCGAGCGTCGGGCCGGCACCGTCGCGGACATCGAGCGCGGGAACGCGATCGTGACGGTCCAGCGCCCCACCGAGCAGGCCAACCTTTTCATCGGGATGCCCGGGATCGTCGCGACCGACGAGCGCCGGACGACGATGAGCGTCCTCAACTCCATCCTGGGCGGCGGGATGTCGAGCCGCCTGTTCCAGGAGGTCCGCGAGCGCCGGGGCCTCGCCTATGCGGTGTACTCCTTCTCCGGCTCCTACTCGGACGCCGGAGTGTTCGGCCTCTATGCGGGATGCGCGCCGGCGAAGGCGCGGCAGGTCGCCGAGCTGATGCTGGACGAGCTGCGGCGGCTGGCGTCGGGAGGCGTGAGCGCCGACGAGCTGCGCCGCGCTGTCGGCCAGCTCTCCGGCGGCGCCGCCCTGGCGCTGGAGGACTCGGACACCCGCATGTCACGCCTCGGCCGGGCGGAGATCACCCTGGGAGAGTTCGCCGACTTGGATGAGAGCCTCCGCCGCCTGCACCTCGTCACCGTTGACGATGTGCGCGACCTCGCCGCCGACCTGGCGGGCCGGCCGATCTCTGTCGCTGCGGTGGGGAGCGTCACCGACGACATGTTCGCCGGTCTCGCTCCCTGATCCGCCCCCTCCGCTCCACCACCGAAAGGTCCACCTTCGTGCCCCATTACATCTACCTGGTGCGTCACGGCGAGCAGCAGGACGCCGAGCACGGGATGCCGGACGGCCCGCTCTCGCCGCGCGGGAAGCGCCAGGCGCAACTGATCGCGGAGCGCCTGAGCGGCATCCCGTTCACGTCGATGTACCACTCGCCACTGAATCGCGCGACCGAGACCGCGGCGATCATGGCCGAGCGCATGCCGTCGCTGGATCCGCAGCCGTCGAGCCTGCTGTTCGACTGCATCCCATCGGGCCCGACTCCGGACATGCCGAAGGCGTTCGAGTCGTTCTTCGGCCCGGTGACGGCGGCGGAGATCGAGGCCGGGCACGCGCAGATGGACGACGCCGTCCACGAGTTCCTGACCCCGGCGATGGGGGACCGGCACGACCTGCTGGTCACCCACAACTTCGTGATCGGATGGTTCGTGCGGCACGTCTTCGACGCTCCGGACTGGCGCTGGCTGGGACTCAACCAGGCCAACTGCGGCCTGACGATCATCCGGGTGCGGAGCGCGAAGCCTCCCGTGCTGGTCGTGCACAACGACCTCGGCCACCTGCCGGTCGAGCTGCGCACCGGCCTCCCCGAACTCCAGCCGGTCTAGGTCGCGGGCCCCGAGCGCTCAGGCGAGAGGCTGGAGCGGCTTGCGGAACCAGTCGGTCGCGTTGGGGTTGTCGTTGTACGGCTGGATGCTCTCGTAGCCGTGGGAGCGGTACAGACGGCCCGCCGCTTCCAGGCTCTCGTTGGTGTCGAGGACGACCTCGGTCGCCCCGAATCCGCGAGCGCGCAACTCCAGTTCCGCCAGGATGGCGCGGCCGTAACCGCTGCCGCGGCGTGACGGCGAGACCCAGAGGTGCTTGATCTCGTAGCGCACAACAGGGCTGTCGTCACCGGTGTCCGTGAGCGGGACGCGCAGCTCCCGGACTCCGCCGCACCCCACCTCGACGCCGTCGTCGTAGGCGAGGAGGAAGACGCCGCTGGGCGCGACGAACTGGCCGGGGTCGGGAAACGCAGTGCGGTATGCGCCCTGCGCGGAGGGGAAGGTCTCGGCGCGCTCCGCGAAATAGTCGGACAGCATCCGGTGGGCGGTCGCGTCGGTGACGGCGACGTCTGCGAAAGACACCATCGCCCCAGCGTAGCCCCGGGTGAACCGGAGTAGCCCTGGGGGAACCGGAGTAGCCCGGAGGATCACGGCGGCGCCGCAGGTAGGCTGGGCGGGTGAGCATTCGCGTGGCTGTCGCCGGGGCGACCGGAAAACTGGGAAGCGTGGCGGTCCGCCTCATCGAGCAGGCGGACGACCTGGAGCTGGTGGCGCAGCTCGATTCCCACTCGCCGCTCGAAGACATGCTGGGCGCCGACGTGCTGGTCGACATGACGCTGCCGCAGGTGAGTCCGCTGATCGTCGCCTTCGCGGTCGACAATGGGCTCAACGTGCTGGTCGGGACGTCCGGATGGTCGGCGGATCGCATCCTCGACCTGGAGCGACGCGTGGCACAGCACGAGGGCCGTGGAGCGGTGGTCATCCCCAACTTCTCGCTCGGCTCCGCGCTGGGCACCGCCTTCGCATCGGTGGCGGCCCGCTTCTTCGACTCCATCGAGATCATCGAGACGCACGGCGCAGGCAAGGTGGACTCCCCATCGGGGACGGCCGTGCGCACCGCCGAGCTGATCGGCGCCGCGCGCGCGGCGAAGGGCCCAGTGGAGGCACCGCACTCCGACCAGCGCGCCCGCGGGCAGCAGGTCGCGAGCGTGCCCATCCACAGTCTCCGGATGCGCGGCGTCTCCGCACAGCAGCAAGTGATCTTCGGCGGTGCGGGGGAGCAGCTCATCATCCGCCACGACACCATCGGGCCGGAGGCGTACGAAGTGGGCATCATGCTCGCTCTGCGCGCCGCCGCCTCCGCGGTCGGTGTGACCGTGGGCCTCGACAAGCTGATCGATCTCGGGATCGCGGAGCCGAACGGCGAGCCGCCCCGGCGGACGGTGCGGGACGCCGGCAACGACGGCACCGACCTGACCCGGTGAGCGAGCGCACACGATGAGGAACCGCCTGGCTGCCATCTTCATGGCCCTGCTGCTGCTGGTCTACCTGGTGCTGGTGACACAGCGCGCCGTGCTGCTGATCGCAACCGGCCAACCCGTGGGGATCGTCATGGGCATCGCCCTCTTCGTGCTCCCGGTGATCGCCGCCTGGGCGATCGGCCGAGAGCTGCTGTTCGGTGCACGCACCGAGCGGCTGGTGCGGCAGCTGGACGCCGAGGGGAACCTGCCGGTGGAGGACCTCCCGATGCGGGCCAGTGGACGGCCGTTGCGGGATGCGGCGGACGAGCAGTTCCCGCAGTACCGCGCCGAAGTGGAGGCTGCGCCCGAGAGCTGGCGCGCGTGGTTCCGACTGGGGCTCGCGTACGACGCCTCAGGGGATCGACGCCGGGCGCGCGAAGCGCTCCGTCAGGCGATCCGGCTGGAGCGGGCCGGGGCGAAGTCCGGCGGGCAGCCGGCGGGCTAAGCCGCGCGTACCTCCATCAGCCGGTCCATCGCATCCTGGATCGTGCGGTCGCGGAACTCGAAACCGTCGTCCAGCAGTTTCTGAGGCACAACCAGCTGGTCGGCGAGCAGCAGCTCGCGTCCCGCATCCTGCATCGCCAGCTCGATCGCGAAACGGGGCACAGGCAGGAAGTAGGGCCGACGCACGGCCTGGGTGAGCGCCTTGACCAGCTCGCCCGCCGTGGCGGGGGTCGGGCCAGCGAGGTTCACCGGACCGTCGAGGGTCGACCCGAGCAGGTGGATGAGCGCTGCTGCTTCGTCGTGGAGGCTGATCCACGCCCAGTGCTGGCGTCCGGACCCCAGGGGACCGGCCAGCCCCGCCTTCGCGAGCGGGAGCAGCGGAGTGAGAGCGCCCCCGCGGCCGATCACGACGCCCGTGCGTGCGAGCACCACGCGCGTAGCGGAGGGCGCCAGGCGGGCGGCCGCCTCCCAGGAGTCGACGACATCCGCGAGGAACCCGGTGCCCTTGCCGGCCGCCTCCGTCAGCTGCTGTCCCGGCCGGTCGCCGTAGTAACCGACGGCGGAACCGCTGACGAACACCGCCGGCGGCTGATCGGCGCGACGCATCCCCTCGGCGAGAGTGCCGGTGGCCTGAAGCCGCGACGACAGGATGCGGCGCTTGGTGGCGCGGGTCCACGGCAGATGCTGCAGCGAGGATCCGGACAGGTTGATGACGCCGTCGGCCCACTCGAACAGGTCGACGGCCACGGACCGTTCCGCGGGGTTCCACAAGAACTCGTCCGGCGCGGCCGGCTCGCGCCGCACCAAACGCCGGGTGTCGTGTCCGGCGGCGGCCAGCTGGCTTCGCAGCTCACTGCCGATCATCCCGGAGGCGCCGGCCAGGAGCACCCTCATGTCGGTACGCCGCCGCTCAGACCAGTGCGGCGTCGAGCGTGATCGGGATGCCGATCAGTGCGCGCGAGACGGGGCAGGTGCGCTTCGCCTCATCCGCGAGACGCTGGAAGTCGTCCTCCGACAGCCCGGGGACCGTTGCGCTGACCCGCAAGTGGCTGCCGGTGATGCCCTGTGCGGGGTCGAAGGTGACGGCCGCGGTGGTCTGGATGCTCTCGGGTGCGTTGCCGAACTGGGCGAGGACATTGGAGAACGCCATCGAGAAGCAGGCGGCGTGCGCGGCGCCGAGCAATTCCTCCGGCGTGGTGACCTCTGCGCCGCCCTGCGACCGCGCCTTCCAGTTGACGGCGAGCTCGGCGGCGTGCGAGGAGTCGAGCGTGACCGTCCCGGAACCGCTCGTGAGATCGCCGTTCCAGACGGTGGTGGATTCGCTGGTGACTGCCATGGAGGCCTCCTCGGGGACGCGCCGCCGCCGTGCGCGGCCGGGCCCGACCCACACTACTGACGGGCTCCGACACCGTCACCCGCTGCTCGGCGGATTCCCGGCTGGCGACGGGCTGGGCAGCTTTCCCGTGGCGGATCAGGCTGCCGCGCGGTGGCGGATCACCCGCGCCCGGACCAGAAGCAGGTAGAGCTGGCAGCCGAGGCAGTAACCGAAGACCGAATTCAGGAAGGCCGCCACAAACGCGAGGGCGGCTGCCACGGGGAGCGCGGCGGGCAGGCCGACGAGGAAGAGAACGAGCCCGAGGCCCGTCACGAACAGTCCGACGGCCTGTGCGAACGTCGGCGGCGCCGGATCCTCGAGCTCCGCCGGAGCCTTCAGCTGCGGGCGGACGACCGCTCGATAGAGGGCGCCGTAGGGATGCCGCTGCACGCCCGCGAACGCGCCCCAGGCGAACAGAAGGGCGATCGCGAGCAGCAGGATCGCGGCCGCGGCCGTGGCTCCGATCAGCGAGAGGAAGAGGTCGACGAGGAGGAGCAGCGCCGTGATGCCTGCGCCGAAACGCGGGGACCGCGGGTCGATGCCACGGGCGGCTGTGGTCGGATCAGGCTGAGACATGGTCGCTCCCGAGGATGTGGTGGAGGGTGGTGCGGACGTCGTCCGCTCGGGCGGCACCGCCGATCCGGGCCCGAACGGTGCCGTTGCCGTCCAGCACGAGGGTCGTGGGCGTCTGGAGGATGTGGAACCGGTCTGCCAGCGCCGGACGGTCCGTGAGGTCGACCTCCACGTGGCTGACCCCGCCGAGGCTGTCCGCGAGTGCTCCGAGCACTCGGGCGGTCGACCGGCAGGGCGCACAGAACTCGGTCGAGAACTGGAGCAGCGTCGCCCGTCCGCCGAACGCCTCGGCCCCGACATCCGCCGCCTGGACCACGTCGTCGCCGCGAATGGCTCGGACGCGACCCGTCGTGGCGCGCCAGGCCAGGCCCACTGCTGTGGCGACGGCGACCAGACCGAGAAGGATGCCGAGCGCTGCGAATCCGTTCACAGGCGCGACGCTACGCCCGGTGTTGTGCACAGCGCAGCGAATGTGACACCGCGTGACGACGACCCGATAGCCTGGTTGCATGCCATCCTCCGCGAACCCGTTCGGCCAGGTGCTCGTCGCCCTGGTCACCCCGTTCACCGCCGACGGCGAAGTGGACTGGGCGGCGGTCGAGAAGCACATCGACGACGTCATTCAGGCGGGTGCTGACGGCATCGTTGTCACCGGTACCACCGGCGAGACGTCGACCCTGACCGACCACGAGAAGCTCCGTCTCGTCGAGGTCGGCAAGTCGGTCGCCGACGGGCGCGCCAAGATCATCACCGGCGGCGGGTCGAACGAGACCGCGCACGCCATCCAGCTCTACAAGCAGAGCGAGAAGGCGGGCGCCGACGGTGTGATGGTCGTCACTCCGTACTACAACAAGCCGACGCAGGCGGGCATCCTGACCCATTTCCGGATGATCGCCGACTCGACCGATCTTCCGGTCATCCTGTACGACATCCCGGGCCGCACCGGCGTGCCCATCACGTACGAGACCATCCTGCGGATCGCGAAGCACCCCAACGTTCTCGCGATCAAAGATGCGAAGGGCGACTTCAGCGAGGTCAGCCGCGTGCTCAACCAGACCGACCTGATGTACTTCTCGGGCGACGACGCGAACGTGCTGCCTCACCTCGCGATCGGGGCAAGCGGCCTGATCGGAGTCACGGCGAACGTCGCGGCCAGGCCGTACCGACAGATCGTGGATGCGGTGAACGCGGGCGACCTGGCCACGGCGACCGCCGCCCACATGAAGCTCGAGCCGTTGGTGCGCGCGGTGATGACGCACGTGCCCGGCACCGTCGCCGCGAAGTACATCCTTCACGGCCTCGGCCGCATCTCCAGCCCGCGCGTGCGCCTGCCGCTCGTCGGGCCGGAGGAGTGGGAGGCTGCCCAGATCGAGGACGAGCTCGATCTGGTGAAAGACATCCCGGGCGTCGACTTCTCCAACTTCCGCCCCGACCGCAACGCGGCCGCGGGCGGAGCGCTCCCGAAGATCGCCGGGACCACACGCTGACGGGCCGCCCGAAGCGGCGGCCGAAGACATCCGCGGGCGCGAGAAGCCCCGCACACGAAAGATAGAAAGAGGAGGGCACATGCCCAACCCCGTTTCCCAGCCACCTGTGCTCGAACCCGGAACGCTCCGCGTCATCCCCACCGGCGGTCTCGGCGAGATCGGCCGCAACATGACGGTCTTCGAGTACGAGGGCAAGCTCCTCATCGTCGACTGCGGCGTGCTCTTCCCCGAGCAGGACCAGCCCGGAGTCGACCTCATCCTCCCCGACTTCGCACCGGTTCGCGACCGGCTGGACGACGTCGTGGGTGTCGTCCTCACGCACGGTCACGAGGACCACATCGGCGCAGTGCCCTACCTGCTCAAGCTGCGGCGTGACATCCCCCTGATCGGCTCCGGCCTGACGCTGGCCCTGGTGGAGGCGAAGCTCAAGGAGCACCGCATCCAGCCGTACTCGCTGACCGTCAAGGAGGGCCAGGTCGAGCAGCTGGGGCCGTTCTCGCTCGAGTTCGTCGCCGTCAACCACTCCATCCCGGATGCGCTCGCCGTCGCGATCACCACTCCGGCCGGCGTCGTGCTCCACACGGGCGACTTCAAGATGGACCAGCTGCCGCTCGACGACCGCCTCACCGACCTGCGCGCCTTCGCGCGGCTCGGCGAGAAGGGTGTCGACCTGTTCCTCGCCGACTCGACGAACGCGGACGTTCCCGGTTTCACGCCGCTGGAGCGCTCCATCGGCCCGGTGCTCGACTCCGTCATCGCTCGCGCGCCCCGCCGCGTGATCGTCGCCAGCTTCTCCAGTCACGTCCACCGGGTGCAGCAGGTACTCGACGCCGCAGCCGCCAACGGTCGCCGGGTCGCTCTGCTGGGTCGTTCGATGGTGCGCAACATGACGATCGCCGCGGAGCTCGGGTACCTCAAGGTTCCGGAGGGCGTGCTGATCGACTACAAGAAGGCCGCAGACCTGCCCGATGACCAGATCGTCTACATGTCGACAGGGTCCCAGGGCGAGCCGATGGCCGTCCTCGCGCGCATGGCGAACATGGACCACCAGATCGAGGTCGGCCCCGGCGACACGGTCATCCTCGCTTCGAGCCTTATCCCGGGCAACGAGAACGCGGTGTACCGCGTCATCGACGGGCTCACCAAGCTCGGCGCCAACGTCGTCCACAAGGGCAACGCCAAGGTGCACGTCTCGGGCCACGCGGCGGCCGGCGAACTGCTCTACTGCTACAACATCCTGAAGCCGAAGAACGTCATGCCGGTGCACGGCGAGTACCGGCACCTGGTCGCGAACGCGCGTCTCGCCATGGACACCGGCGTGCCCGAGAAGAACACCATCCTCGCGGAGGATGGCACGGTCATCGACCTGCGCGACGGCGTCGCCCGTGTCGTCGGCCAGCTCGACCTCGGCTTCGTGTACGTCGACGGCTCCAGTGTCGGCGAGATCACCGACGCCGACCTCAAAGACCGGCGCATCCTCGGCGAAGAGGGCTTCATCTCGATCATCGTCGTGGTGGAGGCCGCCAGCGGCCGGATCGTCACGGGCCCGGAGGTGCACGCCCGCGGCTTCGCCGAGGACGACGCGGTCTTCGACGCCGTGAAGCCGAAGATCGCCGCCGCCCTCGCGGAGGCGGCTCACAACGGCGTCCGCGACTCGCACGCGCTGTCGCAGGTCGTCCGCCGCACCGTCGGACGCTGGGTGAACACCAGCTACCGCCGCCGGCCGATGATCGTCCCGCTCGTCATCGAGGCGTAGGGCCCGGATCGTTACCCCCCGGAAACACCGGGGCGGGTAGCGTTCCTGCATGGAGCAGTTCCGCATCCGCCCAGCGATCGGCGAGGACGCACGCGTGCTCGCCGACATGCTGGTGGAGGCGGCGAACTGGAATCCTGTGCGCTCCCGCTCCCGGATGACCGTGCTCGACGACCACGCGGTGGCGCGGTATGTCGTCGGCTGGCGTCGACCCGGCGACTTCGGCTGCGTGGCCGAAGACGCCCGGGGTGTTCCGGTCGGAGCGTGCTGGGCGCGGCTGTTCCCCGCGAACGCCCCCGGCCGCGGCTTCGTCGCGGCCGGCGTGCCGGAGCTCACACTGGGCGTCTATCCGCAGTGGCGGGCGCGAGGAGCCGGCCGAGCGCTCCTGCGCGAAATCGGAGGAGTGGCGGCAGCCCGAGGGCACGCCCGGCTCAGCCTGAGTGTCCAGCGCGGCAATTTCGCCCACGGGCTCTACGTGAGCGAGGGTTTCGTCACCGTCACATCGCGGGACGACGCCGACACCATGGTGCGCACCGTTCGCTGACCCGCCGGATTTTCCACATGTCAGGCGCGGGAACCGCGGGATGACGGGGGCACGACGTACGGTTGTGCCCATGGCCACGAGCACCAAGTCGAATGCCGGCGCCCGGAACTCCGGTCGCGGCGGGTCGACCGCGCGCAAGCCGGCGTCGAAGACCGCGCAGCAGAAGACGGTCGCCTACCCGGCTGCGGACGCGGGTCCCAGCCCGCTCATCCGTGCCTGGATGGGTCTGGCGCACCTCACCGGCGCAGCCTTCCGTGCGCTCGGGCCCGAGAAGCTGAGCAAAGAGGAGCGGCGCGACGGTTTCCCGTTCTTCCTGGTGCTCCTCGCCGTCGCCGGGGCGGTCGTCGAGTGGTTCCTGATCAACGACCAGGTCGCGCGCACCCTCGACGCGTGGACGTTCGGTGGTCTGTTCGGCCGCGTCGCGTTCGCACTCCCGGTCGTCATGGTGCTGTTCGCGGCCTGGCTGTTCCGCCATCCGAGCTCGGTGCACGACAACACCCGGATCGGCATCGGTCTCAGCATCCTGCTGCTGATGGTCTCGGGTCTGTGCCACCTGTTCAGCCCGCACCCGTCACCGAGCGACGGGATGATCGCGCTCGCGCAGGCCGGCGGTGTCCTCGGCTGGCTGATCGCCGCTCCGCTTTCTCTCGTGATCACGCCCTACGGCGCTGGGGCAGTGATCATCCTGCTGCTCATTCTGAGTCTCTTCATCATCACGAAGACGCCGCCGAACAAACTGCCGGAGCGCATCCGCGAGCTCTACGCCTACCTCTTCGGTGCGCAGCTTCCGACGGAAGACGAACGTCTCGAGGCGAAAGAAGCGGCGAAGGAGGCCAAGTCCAAGCAGCTCGAGCTCGACGGCATCGACGACGAGCCCGAGACCGAGACGAACCTGCCGTGGTGGCGCCGCAACAAGTCGCAGCGCGAAGAAGACCCGGAGTACGACGCCACGCCGGTCGACGGCCTCACCGAGGTCTTCGGAAAGCCCCAGCGGGGTAAGGGCGAGTTCGACACGGCTCTTGAACCCGATCCGGCGAGCGACCACTACAACACCGAGGTGCTCAGCGAGCTCGCGCACGCGGAGGACGCCCTGCAGCGGTTCACCGGCGAGCAGCCACCGACCGCTGTCGCACCCCTGCCGCCTCTGGGCGGCATCCCGGGAGCGGGCGCCGTGCTCCCCGGCTTCCAGGCCGGCGCGGCCGACTTCGATGAAGACGAAGCGGAGCCCCCGGCGCTCCCGCAGCCGACAGCGCCGTACAACCTGCCGTCGGCCTCCATGCTCTCCGCGGGCACGCCGGCCAAGACGCGTTCGGGCGCCAATGACGAGATCGTCGCCGCCATCACCGAGGTGCTCACGCAATTCGGCGTCGACGCCAAGGTCACCGGCTACTCGCGCGGCCCAACCGTCACCCAGTACGAGATCGAGCTGGGCCCCGGCGTCAAGGTGGAGCGCGTCACCGCGCTCAGCAAGAACCTGTCGTACGCGGTCGCGAGCAACGAGGTCCGCATCCTCTCGCCGATCCCCGGCAAGAGCGCCATCGGCGTCGAGATCCCCAACTCCGACCGCGAGATCGTCTCCCTGGGCGACATCCTGCGCTCTCCCGCCGCGGTCAAGAGCACCCACCCCATGACCATCGGCGTCGGCAAAGACGTCGGCGGCGGTTTCGTGGTCGCCAACCTGGCGAAGATGCCCCACCTCCTGGTCGCCGGTTCCACCGGTTCGGGCAAGTCGAGCTTCGTCAACTCGATGATCACGAGCCTCCTCATGCGCGCCAAGCCGTCGGAAGTACGGATGGTGCTCATCGACCCGAAGCGCGTGGAGCTCACGATCTACGGCGGTGTCCCGCACCTGATCACCCCGATCATCACGAACCCGAAGAAGGCCGCTGAAGCCTTGCAGTGGGTCGTGAAGGAGATGGACATGCGGTACGACGATCTGGCGAGCTTCGGCTTCCGCCACATCGACGACTTCAACCGCGCCGTGGTGAACAACGAGATCGTCCTTCCCGAGGGGAGCGAGCGGAAGCTCAAGCCCTACCCCTACCTCCTCGTGGTGGTGGACGAGCTCGCGGACCTGATGATGGTCGCTCCGCGCGATGTCGAAGACTCGATCGTCCGCATCACGCAGCTGGCCCGCGCATCCGGCATCCACCTGGTACTCGCGACGCAGCGTCCGTCGGTCGATGTCGTAACCGGTCTGATCAAGGCGAACGTCCCCTCGCGGCTCGCGTTCGCTGTCACCAGCGTGACGGACTCCCGCGTCATCCTCGACCAGCCCGGCGCCGACAAGCTCATCGGCCAGGGCGACGGTCTCTTCCTGCCGATGGGTGCGTCCAAGGCCGTGCGAGTGCAGGGTGCGTGGGTGAACGAGGACGAGATCCAGAAGGTCGTCGAGCACGTGACGCGCCAGGCGCGGCCGGAATACCGGCAGGACGTCACGGTGGGCGCCGAGCGCAAGCAGATCGACTCGGACATCGGAGACGACCTCGAGCTGCTGCTCGCGGCCGCAGAGCTTGTCGTGTCGTCGCAGTTCGGGTCGACCTCGATGCTTCAGCGCAAGCTGCGCGTCGGATTCGCCAAGGCCGGCCGCCTGATGGATCTGCTCGAATCGCGAGAAATCGTTGGTCCGTCAGAAGGCTCGAAGGCGCGCGACGTTCTCGTGACGGCCGAGCAGCTGCCCCAGGTCATCGCGCGGCTGCGGGGCGAGGAGCCGCCGTCTGCCGCCGCTGCTGCGCCGCCTGCCGCACCCGCGAGCGCTGCAGCGGTCGTTCCGCCCGCGGAGGCGGCTCCGTCCGACGATGCGGACCGCTACGGCGCCGACCCCGTCGCTGCGATGACGGCGGGCTATCCTGAGGTCGAGGGCGACTCGGACGAGGACGCCTGGCAGCTGACCGACAGGGAGTGAAGACCGCGATGTCGGTGTCGGACACGCCCCCACCCACGGACACGCCGCCGCCCACTGCGGCGGACGGCGGAGCGAAGCGCGTGGGCAACTGGAACCTGCCCAACGCGATCACGGTCGTACGCATCCTGCTCGCTCCTCTCTTCGTCTGGATGCTGCTCGCCGACGCCGGTGACGACGGCTGGCTCCGCTGGGCGGCCGCCGCGCTGTTCATCCTGGCGATCGCGACGGATGGCGTCGACGGCGCACTGGCACGACGGAACGGGCAGGTCACCGACCTCGGGAAGCTGCTCGACCCCATCGCCGACAAGGTGCTCACCGGTGGCGCGCTCATCGCCCTGTCTATCCTGGGCGAGTTGCCCTGGTGGGTGACGATCGTCATCCTCGTGCGCGAGATCGGCATCACTGTCTACCGCTTCGTCGTCATCCGGCAAGGCGTCATCGCCGCCTCACGCGGAGGCAAGATCAAGACCATCGTGCAGTCGGTGGCCATCTCGTTCGCGCTGGTGCCCCTCTGGACCGTACTGGGCGACTGGATCTTCTGGGTGAACGGCATCCTGATGACCGCTGCCGTCATCCTCACCGTGTGGACCGGCATCGACTACCTCTGGCAGGCGTGGAAGGGGCGGAGGGCGAAGCGTGCCCTTGCCTGAGACGTCGCCGACGGTCGCCGTCGTGCACGAGCTCATCGAGAGGCGTCTGACGATCGCCGTCGCCGAGTCCCTCACCGGCGGCCTGCTCACGGCCGAGCTCACCAGCGTTCCGGGCGCCTCCGCCGTTGTGCTCGGAGGGGCCGTCGTCTACGCGACGGAGTTGAAGCACGCACTGCTCGGGGTGGATGCGGACCTCCTGGCCGCCGATGGGCCGGTACACCCGGAGGTCGCCCGGCAGCTGGCCGACGGAGTGCGTAAGCGGCTGGCCGTCGATGGCCGGCCGGCGGATATCGGTGTCTCCACGACCGGCGTGGCCGGACCGGACCCGCAGGGCGGGCGACCGGTCGGCACGGTTTACGTGGGCGTCTCGTCGGCGAACGGCACACGCGCCGTGGAGCTGGGGCTGTCCGGCGACCGCGACGACATCCGTCGCCGAACAGTTGCCGAGGCTGTTCGAGCACTCGCATCCGAGCTCGGCATAACGCTTGGGTGAAGATCCCGCGTTACCGCGGGAATACGGGGTGTTTCAGTCTGGTTACACCTGCTGCATTCACAAGAAAAGCCCAGTGGCCCTCGATATCGTGGAACACAGGGATGCGGTACATTCGTATCCCATCGATACGTCGGCAGGGTAAGAGAGGGAGGCTCCGAATGATTCTTGTACGTCAGGAAATTGGCGACGTGCTCAGGGACTTCCGCCTGCAGAAGGGTCGTACGCTCCGCCAGGTCGCGAGCAAGGCCAGCGTGGCGCTCGGCTACCTCAGCGAGGTCGAGCGCGGTCAGAAAGAGGCGTCGAGCGAGATCCTCGCCTCCGTGGCAGACGCTCTCGAGACGCCGGTGTCGGTCATCATGCGCGAGGTCGGTGACCGCATCGCGGTTCTCGAGGGTCTTGAGCCGGTGATTCCGGACACGATCCCGGACGAGTTCGTCGCCGCGATGGACTCGGACCTGGTCGCCCGCTGATTCCGAATACTCTTGAGGACGCCCCGCGGTTCGCGGGGCGTCCTTTGTTTTCCTCCTCACCTGTTCTCCGGAAATAAGGATCCATGAAGCTCAGCGAGTTCCAGCGCGCCGTCTCGGATGAGTTCGGCAGCTCGTACGGTCAGACACTGCTGACCGACCTCGTCCTCGCCGAACTCGGCGGACGCACCGCGAACGAGGCCATCGCGGCGGGGCTGGCCCCGCGCGAGGTCTGGATCGCGCTCTGCCGCGAGACCGGCGTTCCCGCATCGCGCTGGTACGGCGCCGGGAAGCCGGCGCCTCAGCGCTGATCGCGGTGCGCGACACGCCGGTTTCGAACTCTCGAAGATATGTTCGGAACTGGCTACACTTCTTCACAACGGCAGTCGAAAACCGGTTGTCCACAGATCGCGCGTCCTGTGCTTCGAGTGTCGGACGTCCCTCCTAGAGTCGAACCGTACCGAAGCCCACGAAGGAGAACGCACATGCCATCACCCGCAGACCGCGAAAAGGCGCTCGAGACCGCGCTCGCGCAGATCGATCGCCAGTTCGGCAAGGGCTCGGTCATGCGACTGGGCAGCGACGAGCGCGCCCCCGTCGAGGTCGTCCCCACCGGCTCGATCGCACTCGACGTGGCACTCGGCATCGGCGGTCTTCCGCGCGGCCGCATCGTCGAGATCTACGGCCCGGAGTCGTCGGGTAAGACCACGCTGACTCTGCACGCGATCGCCAACGCGCAGCGCGCCGGCGGTATCGCCGCGTTCGTCGACGCCGAGCACGCGCTCGACCCCGAGTACGCCCGCAAACTCGGCGTCGACATCGACGCCCTCCTGGTGTCGCAGCCCGACACCGGTGAGCAGGCGCTCGAGATCGCCGACATGCTCGTACGAAGCGGGTCCATCGACCTCATCGTCATCGACTCGGTTGCGGCGCTCGTGCCGCGTGCCGAGATCGAGGGCGAGATGGGCGATTCGCACGTCGGTCTGCAGGCGCGCCTCATGTCCCAGGCGCTCCGGAAGCTCACCGGTGGGCTCAGCCAGACCAACACCACGATGATCTTCATCAACCAGCTGCGAGAGAAGATCGGTGTGTTCTTCGGCAGCCCCGAGACGACTGCCGGTGGTAAGGCGCTCAAGTTCTATGCGTCTGTCCGCCTCGACATCCGTCGTATCGAGACCCTGAAAGACGGCACGGACGCGGTCGGTAACCGTACGCGCGTCAAGGTCGTCAAGAACAAGATGGCTCCGCCCTTCAAGCAGGCCGAGTTCGACATCCTGTATGGCGTCGGCATCTCCCGCGAGGGCAGCCTGCTCGACTTCGGTGTGGAGCACGCGATCGTCAAGAAGTCGGGTGCCTGGTACACCTACGAGGGCGACCAGCTCGGTCAGGGTAAGGAGAACTCGCGTAACTTCCTGATCGCGAACCCGGACGTCGCCGCCGAAATCGAGCAGAAGATCAAGATCAAGCTCGGCATCGTGGCCGACCCGAATGCGGTGGCCGAGGAGCCGTCCAACGTCGGATCGATCGAAGACAAGCTGAAGGCTCGCAAGGGCGCGTGACCGTGCCCGTCGCCTCCCGAAGGAGTTCCGCGTGGTGGTGAGATTCCCGTCGTCGCCAGAGGGCGACGCGAGCGGTGCAACCCCGGGCGAGAGCTCCGGCGCGGGGGAGTCGTCGCCCGGTGGTGCAGTCGCGGGGGAGCGCCTCGCTCCCGTGACACCGCTCCGACGTGCGACCCCCGCGCGTGGACGCGGTAGTGACGACCACCCATCCCGCGGGTCGGCTGCGCGTCCGGTCGTCGCGTTGCCCGGTAGCGAGCGGCCCGCCGGCGCGACCGCCGAGGGCGGCTGGAACAACACCTGGGGGGCGGAGGCCGTGCCGCCGGCCGGGTCGGTTCGCGCTGGCGACGAGCAGCCCGACGAAGAAACCATCCGGCAGACCCGCAAGACCACCGGCCTGGCCATCCGCCAGCTGGCGCGGCGCGGAATGTCGCGATGGGAGCTCGAACAGCTCCTGACCAAGCGCGAGATCGACGCCGAGGTGTACGGTCCCGAGCTCGATCGGCTGGAGGCGATGGGCGTGATCGACGATGCGTCCCTTGCCACCACGCTCGCGTTCACGCAGCACAGCCGCAAGGGTCTCGGCCGAACAGCGATCGAGCAGGAGCTCAAGCGCCGGCACATCGACCCCGTCCTGATCGAGACCGCATTGTCCGACATCGGTGACGACGACGAGCTCGAGCGCGCGACGGAACTCGCCGTCAAACGGATGGGTCAACTGTCGTCGTACGACGACGAGACGGCACGGCGTCGGCTGCACGGGTTCCTCTCCCGCAAGGGTTACGCGTCCGATGTCGTTCGCCAGGCGATGGACACCGCCTTCGCCGGGCGACGATCGCGCGGCGGATCCGGCGTCCGCTTCCAATAGGGACGCCTTCCAGTAGGGGCGCCGTGCGCCCGAGCCGTCTGCGGGTGTCGTCGCGCGGCGGAGGAGAAACGTAGACTTGTCGCCATTATGAGCATCCTGGAACAGCGCAGCGTCATCGACCCCTCCGAGGCGGCGGTCCGCGCCGACGGACGGGCGCGCACGTACGAGGTGCGGACGTTCGGCTGCCAGATGAACGTCCACGACTCCGAGCGGCTCAGCGGGTCCCTCGAAGCTGCCGGATACGTCCCCGCAAACGGTGAAGAGGCCGACATCGTCGTCATCAACACCTGCGCTGTGCGCGAGAACGCCGACAACAAGCTCTATGGCAACCTCGGCCACCTGGCCAGCGTCAAGCGACGCCACGAGGGGATGCAGATCGCCGTCGGCGGTTGCCTCGCCCAGAAAGACAAGAACGTCATCCTCGAGAAGGCCCCCTGGGTGGATGTGGTCTTCGGAACCCACAACATGGGCGCCCTGCCCAGCCTGCTCGAACGCGCCCGTCACAACGACGCTGCGGAGATCGAGATCCTCGAGTCGCTCGAGACGTTCCCGTCGACGCTGCCCACCAAGCGCGACTCGTCCTACTCCGGCTGGGTCTCCATCTCGGTCGGCTGCAACAACACGTGCACGTTCTGTATCGTTCCTTCGCTCCGCGGCAAGGAGAAAGACCGCCGGCCCGGCGACATCCTCGCGGAGATCCAGGCGCTCGTCGACGACGGCGCCATCGAGGTCACGCTCCTCGGGCAGAACGTCAACTCGTACGGCGTCGAGTTCGGCGACCGGCAGGCGTTCAGCAAGTTGCTCCGCGCGGCCGGTCAGATCGAAGGCCTCGAGCGCATCCGCTTCACCAGCCCGCACCCGGCGGCGTTCACCGACGATGTGATCGACGCCATGGCGGAGACTCCGAACGTGATGCCCCAGCTGCACATGCCGCTGCAGTCCGGATCCGACCGCATCCTGCGCTCGATGCGGCGTTCGTACCGCTCGGAGAAATTCCTCGGCATCCTCGACCGGGTTCGGGCCAAGCTTCCGGACGCGGCCATCAGCACCGACATCATCGTCGGCTTCCCCGGGGAGACTGAGGAAGACTTCCAGGAGACGCTCCGGGTCGTCGAAGCGGCGCGTTTCGCGTCCGCGTTCACCTTCCAGTACTCGATCCGGCCGGGAACACCCGCGGCGACGATGCCGGACCAGGTGCCCAAGGAGATCGTTCAGAACCGCTACGAGCGCCTCACCGCCCTCCAGGAGCGGATCTCCTTCGAGGAGAACCAACGAATGGTCGGCCGTGAGGTCGAACTGCTGGTCGCCAACGGCGAAGGCCGGAAGGATGCGGACACCCACCGCCTCAGCGGTCGCGCCCGCGACAGCCGCCTCGTCCACTTCGAGGTCGCCGCGGGTTCTGAGATGCCGCGTCCGGGCGACGTCGTGACCGTTCGCGTGTCCCAGGTGGCGCCCCACTACCTGATCGCCGACGCGTCCGACGGCGCGCCCCTGCGAATCCGCCGGACACGAGCGGGGGAGGCGTGGGACCGCGCCGAGGCCGACTCCTGCGCCGTCCCGTCCCACGACGGGTCCTCCGGAGCGACGCAGGCCGCGGCCGGGCGTGTGTCCCTCGGGCTGCCGACCCTCCGCACCCGCGAACCGCTCACCTCGCCGGGTGTCGGCACCATGCCGATCTACGACCCGACGGACGGACTGCGCTGAGCGCGACGCCCGCCGACGCGACGCCCGCCGACGCGACGCCCGCCGACGCGACGCCCGCCCCCGCGACGCCCGCCCCCGCTCCGCCCGCCGCGCCGCCCCTCATCGCCATCGTCGGTCCGACCGGAACGGGCAAGACCGACCTCTCGCTGGCTCTCGCCGAAGCACTTCGCGACCGCGGCCGGTCCGCCGAAGTCGTCAACGCCGACGCCATGCAGCAGTACCGCGGAATGGACATCGGCACCGCCAAGATCCGCCCGGCCGAGTGGCGTGGCATCCCGCACCACCTCTTCGATGTGCTCGACGTCACCGACGAGGCGACCGTCGCCCGCTATCAGCCCGCCGCCCGTGAGACGATCGCAGACATCCTCGACCGCGGTGCCACGCCCATCCTCGTCGGGGGCTCCGGACTGTACGTCTCCAGCGTCCTGTTCGACCTCCGCTTCCCCGGCACGGACCCGGAGCTCCGAGCGCGCCTCGAAGCGGAGCTGACCGAGCACGGGCCGGGGATGCTGTTCCAGCGTCTTGCCGGCCTCGACCCCGAGGCGGCCCGGCGCATCGGCTCCCGCAACGGGCGCCGCATCGTCCGCGCCCTGGAGGTCGCCGAGCTCACTGGAACCTCGGTGACGGGTGCGCTGCCCGACGAACCGTCGCTGTGGCACGAGCCGACTGTCGTCATCGGGCTGGCAGCCCCGCGGGACGAACTCGTCGCGCGGCTCGATGCGCGAGTGGAGCGGATGTGGGCGGACGGCTTGCTCGCCGAGGTGACCGACCTCATCCCGAACGGCATCGACCGGGGTGTCACCGCGCGGCGCGCCATCGGTTACGCGCAGGCCCTCGCCGAGCTCCGGGGCGAACTCGGCCGCGAGGATGCGATCGCCCAGACGCAGCAGCTGACGCGGCGCTATGCCCGACGGCAGGTCAGCTGGTTCAAGCGCTACCCGGGCATCCACTGGCTCGACTACGACGACGAGGAGCTGGTGGATTCCGCCCTTGCTCTGGCGGGCGAAGCGTCCGGCCCGGATCGGTAGGCTGGGGGCATGGCGACCATCCACTTCACCAAGGGTCAGGGCACCGGCAACGACTTCGTGCTGTACTCCGACCCGGAGGGCTTGCTGCCGCTCAGCGCCACCCAGATCGCGGAGATCTGCGATCGGCACTTCGGTGTGGGCGCCGACGGCGTGATCCGCGCCGTGCGTTCGGCTCACCTGCCCGAGGGGGAGGCCGCGCTCGCAGAGGACGACGCCGCCACCTGGTTCATGGACTACTACAACGCCGACGGGTCGGCCGCCGAGATGTGCGGGAACGGGATCCGCGTGTACGTCCGCTACCTGCTGGAGACCGGGCTTGCCGAGCTGCCCGAGGGCGGGACGCTGAGCATCGGCACGCGTTCCGGGGTGCGCGACGTGCAGCGCAGCACGAACGGCTTCCAGGTCGACCTCGGTCGCTGGGGCCTCGCCGGCGGTGAGCCGCTCGTACGCGCCAAAGAGCTCCCCATCGCCCGTCCGGGCCTCGGAATCGACATGGGCAACCCGCACGTGGTGGTCGCGGTCGCCGACGACTCCGAGCTGGATGCGGCCGACCTCACGTACATCCCTCACCTCGAGCCCGCGCCCGAGCACGGGGCGAACGTCGAGTTCGTCGTGCCGCACGAGCCACTGATCAAGGACGGCGTTGGCCGCATCCGGATGCGCGTGCACGAGCGCGGGAGCGGCGAGACGCTCTCCTGCGGCACCGGTGCAGCGGCGGCTGCGCTGGCGGTCCGTTACTGGGCGGGCGAGGGCGCACCGAACCAGTGGCGCGTGGATGTGCCCGGCGGCACGGTCGGCGTCCGCATGTTCCCGACGGAGGACGGCGAGCACGTCGGCCTCTCCGGCCCCGCCGAACTCGTCTTCACGGGCACGCTCGACCTCGCCTGACCCTGTCTGCTGGGCAGGTGTGGGCCGGTCAGTCGTGGGCGCGGGCGCGCAGCACGCGGTAGCCCTTGGAGGTGCCCACGCGGGTCGTCGTCAGTTCCGGGAGGGTCGCCTGGATCCAGCGGTGCAGGGAGTCGCTCCCGAGGTTGCGCTGCACGACCAGCCACGCGTCCGATCCCGGCTCCAGCCGGGGCAGCCACTGCTCCAAGATGCCGTGCAGCTCGTTCTTGCCGACACGGATGGGCGGGTTCGACCAGATCGTCGTAAATTGCACGTCCGCGGGAACATTATCGGGGGTCACCGGGTTTACATTGGTGAGACCGAGTTTCTGCGCGTTCCGGCGCACCACATCCAACGCTCGGTTGTTGACGTCGACGGCCCAGACCGTCGCATGAGGGGATTCGAGAGCAAGTGTGAGAGCCAGCGGTCCCCAGCCGCAGCCCAGGTCGAGGAGATTCCCTCCGGGCGGCGCTGAAGGGACGTGGTCGAGCAGCACTCTCGTACCCATGTCGATGCGCTCGGGGCTGAAGATCCCGTTGGCCGTCACCAGTTCGTACGTCTGGCCCGCCAGGCGTGCGGTGAACGGCCGCAGGTTCACTTCGCTCTCCGGTGCCGGGGAAAAGTAGTGATCTCCGCTGGCCATGAACTCGACCGTACAGGACACGAACAAACTAGGGTTAACCCAGATCAGGGGAACTGAATGACTGATAAGACTGATACCCGCGAACACGACACCCGCGACAACGACGCCGACGACGTGGTCGCACGCGTGCTCGCAACCCAGCAGAACCGCGCGTCGGTGACGCTCTTCGGCGGCAGCACCGCCTCACGCGCCCAGGCGCTGCAGGCGGAGGGCACCGACGGAGGCTCGCACGACGGCGAGCAGTTCGACCGTGAGGAGCGCGCCGCGCTGCGCCGCGTTTCCGGGCTGTCGACCGAACTGCAAGACGTCACCGAGGTCGAGTACCGGCAGCTGCGGCTCGAGAACGTCGTACTGATCGGCGTCTACTCGCAGGGTTCGCTGCAGGACGCGGAGAACTCGATGCGCGAGCTGGCGGCACTCGCTGAGACGGCCGGCGCAGCCGTGCTCGACGGCCTGCTGCAGCGGCGACCGCATCCCGACGCCAGCACCTACCTCGGCCGCGGCAAGGCGGAGGAACTGGCCGGCCTCGTGGCGGCGCTCGGCGCCGACACCGTCATCGCCGACACCGAGCTCGCGCCGAGCCAGCGCCGTGCGCTGGAGGACGTGGTGAAGGTGAAGGTGATCGACCGCACCGCGGTGATCCTCGACATCTTCAGCCAGCACGCCAAGAGCCGTGAGGGCAAGGCGCAGGTCGAGCTCGCACAGCTCGAGTACCTGCTGCCGCGTCTCCGCGGCTGGGGCGAGTCGATGTCCCGCCAGGCCGGTGGCCAGGTGGGTGGCGCAGGCGCCGGCATGGGTTCGCGTGGTCCCGGTGAGACGAAGATCGAGCTGGACCGCCGCCGCATCCACACCCGCATGGCCCGCCTGCGCAAGCAGATCGCGGGGTTCAAGCCCGCGCGCGAAGCGAAACGCGCCAACCGCAACCGCAACTCGGTGCCGTCCGTGGCGATCGCCGGCTACACCAACGCCGGCAAGTCGAGCCTGCTGAACCGGGTGACGAAGGCCGGTGTGCTGGTCGAGAACGCGCTGTTCGCGACTCTGGATGCGACCGTCCGCCGGAGTGTGACGGCCGACGGCCGGTTGTACACGCTGGCCGACACGGTGGGCTTCGTGCGCAATCTGCCGCATCAGCTCGTGGAGGCCTTTCGCTCCACCTTGGAGGAGGTCGCCGATTCCGACGTCATCGTCCACGTGGTCGACGGTTCGCACCCGGACCCGGCTTCGCAGCTGGCGACGGTCCGCGACGTCATCGGCGAGGTCGGTGCGCGCGACATCCCGGAGATCGTGGTCTTCAACAAGGCCGACCTGATCCCCGCGGACGACCGGCTGGTGCTGCGCGGCCTGGAGCCGGGCGCCATCTTCGCCTCCGCCCGCACAGGCGAGGGCATCGACGAGGTGCTGGCCGCCATTGCGCGCCTGCTGCCGGATCCGTCCCTCGAGGTCGAACTCGTGGTGCCGTACGACCGCGGTGACCTCATCTCGGCCCTGCACGAGCGTGGCCGGGTGATCTCGACCGACTATGTGGAGGACGGGACGCGCGTTACCGCGAAGATCATGCCCGAATACCATGCGGCGTTCGAGCCGTTCGAGGTGGCGCCGACGGCCTGATCCGCCGTTCGTCGAGAGCACCGATCCGGGAGGCCGGACGGAACGACTGTGTCGAAGGATGACGCAGACGATTCCGTCCGGCCTTCTGCGTTGCTAGATTGCCTCTCAACCGAAGCGGGCGATCCGCCGAGGTGGTGCGACAGCCGAGCCCGGCACCCGCCCGTGAAACCCACCTGTGCCGCGTGCATCAGGCGGGGTGTCCCGTGCCGCTGTCCGACCATCCGAGGATCCCATGAGCTGTACCGAGACCCGGTACTCCTTCGAGCTGTATCCGCCGCGCACCGAGCGTGCGGCTGCCGCGCTCCCGGCGACGATCGACCGTCTGGCGGCGGTGCGCCCCGACTTCATCTCGGTGACGTTCGGAGCCGGCGGCTCTTCCCGTACGGCCTCCTTGGAGGTGCTCCGCTACATCCTGGAGCACACCGACGTGAGCCCGATGGCGCACCTGACCTGCGTCGGGTCGTCCCACGAGGAAGTGAACCGGTTGATCCGGGAGTTCCTGGATGCGGGCGTGCGCCGCTTCCTCGCTGTTCGGGGCGATCCGCCGGCGGACCTGCCGGAAGGGGACGATCCGATCGGCGACATCCGTACGACCGCGGAACTCGTGCAGCTCATCCACCGCGTGCAGGCCGAGCGCGTGCCGTACGGCGAGCTGACCGTCCCCGAGCTGCACGCCCAGGCCGTGCTGGAGCACCGCGAGCATGTGCAGATCGCCGTTGCGGCCTTCCCGAACGGTCACCCGTCGTCGCGCTCCGTGTCGCAGGACATCGACGCCCTCCTCGCCAAGCAGGCCGCCGGGGCCAACCTGGGCATCACGCAGCTGTTCTTCCACGCGGAGGACTACCTCCACTTCACCCAGCGCGCGGCGGAGGCCGGGGTGGGGTTCCCCATCCTGCCCGGCATCATGCCCGTCACCAGCCCGGCGCGCCTCAAGCGGATGCTGGAGCTGAGCGGCGAAGACCTGCCGAGCGACCTCGCCATCGAGCTGGAGGTCGAGCCGACCGACGAGGGTCGGCGCGAGATCGGAATCGCCTGGGCCGCCCGGCTCGCCCAGCGCCTGCTCGAGGGCGGCGCGCCCGGCCTCCACCTGTACACGTTCAACCAGCACGAGGCCGTTCTCTCTGTGCTGGACCGGATCGGCGCCCTGCCGGCCGGTGACCGCGACCGCCCCACCACCCAGAAGGAACCAGCATGACCGACACCACCGCGCGTACGGCGTTCCCCGCCGGCACCATCATCGGCTACCCGCGCATCGGCCGCCGCCGCGAGCTCAAGAAGGCCGTCGAGGCGTTCTGGGCCGGCAGCATCACCGCGGACGAACTGGAGGCCACGGCTGCGGAACTCCGTGCCGCCACGCGTGAGCGTCTCGCGTCGCTCGGCCTCGGCCGCACCGACGCGTCCATCCCGGAGAGTTTCAGCTACTACGACCAGGTGTTGGATGCGGCGGTCACCGTGGGCGCTGTGCCCTCGCGTTTCGCCGCGCTCACCGGAGCCGACGGCTCGGTCGATCTGACCGGCTACTTCACGATCGCCCGGGGCGAGGGGGACAACCCGCCGCTGGAGATGACGAAGTGGTTCGACTCCAACTACCACTACCTGGTGCCGGAGATCGGCCCGGAGACGGACTTCCGCCTGGCGTCCGACCGCATCGTGCGCGAATTCGAGGAGGCCCGCGCCGCCGGTTTCGTCACGCGTCCGGTCGTCGTCGGACCGGTGACCTTCCTCCTGCTGAGCAAGGCGAGCGACGACGCCCCGGAGGGCTTCCGTCCGCTGTCGCGTCTGGCCGACCTGCTCCCGGTGTACCGCGAACTGTTGGCTCGGCTCGCCGCCGCAGGCGCACCGTGGGTGCAGCTGGACGAGCCGGCACTGGTCAGCGAGAGCATCGACGAGCCCCGGGATGCGGTGCTCGCGGCGGTGCGCACCGCGTACGACGAGCTCGGCGCGGCGACCGATCGGCCCGCGATCTTCGTCGCGGCCCCGTACGGCAGCCTCGACGATGCCCTCGTGCCTCTCGCGGCCACCCCGATCGAGGCCCTCTCGCTCGACCTCGTGCGTGGCTCCGTGCCGTCCGGGCTCGACGCGGCCACCGCGTCCGCTCTGTCGCAGAAAACCATCGTGGGCGGCGTCATCGACGGCCACAACATCTGGCGCGGCGACCTGGAGGCGGCCTTCGGGACGCTGACCCAGCTCCTGTCGCTCAGCCCCGACGTCGCGGTGTCGACGTCCACCTCGCTGCTGCACGTCCCGCACGACGTCGAGGACGAGCCGGACCTCGACGCGCGCCTGAAGACCTGGCTCGCTTTCGCGGACCAGAAGGTCGCGCAGGTGGCGGTGCTCGCCCGCGGGATCGTCGACGGCCACGAGGCGATCCAGGGCGACCTGAGCGCAGCGACAGCCGCGCTCGCCGACCGCGCCTCGGCTCCCGGTGTGCGCGTCCCGGCGGTCCGCGAGCGTGAGGCGGCCCTGACCCGCGCGGACTTCCGCCGCGGCGACTACGACAGGCGGCTGGCCGCACAGCAGGAGTCGCTCGGCCTCCCCTTCCTCCCCACCACCACGATCGGATCCTTCCCGCAGACCGCCGACATCCGGCGCTCGCGGGCGCAGCTGGCGAAGGGCCTGATCACCGAGGCGGAGTACCTGGGGCGGATGCGCGAGGAGATCAAGCGCGTCGTCGACCTCCAGGAGGAGATCGGGATCGACGTCATCGTGCACGGCGAGCCCGAGCGCAACGACATGGTGCAGTACTTCGCCGAGAACCTCGACGGCTTCGCGGTCACACAGAACGGCTGGGTCCAGTCGTACGGTTCGCGCTGTACCCGCCCGTCCATCCTCTGGGGCGACGTGTCGCGTCCGGCACCGATCACGGTCGACTGGTCGTCGTACACGCAGAGCCTCACCGACAAGCCCGTGAAGGGGATGCTGACCGGCCCGGTCACCATCCTGGCGTGGTCCTTCGTCCGCGACGACCAGCCCCTCGGCGAGACCGCGCGCCAGGTGGCGCTGGCTCTGCGCGACGAGATCGCCGACCTGGAAGAGGCCGGAATCCGCGTCGTGCAGGTCGACGAGCCGGCGTTGCGGGAGTTGCTGCCGCTCAAGAAGGCGGCGCAGGACGACTACCTGGAGTGGTCGGTCGGTTCGTTCCGGCTGGCAACGTCCGGAGTCGCCGACCGGACGCAGATCCACACGCACCTCTGCTACTCGGAGTTCGGTGTGGTGATCGACGCGATCCGCAACCTGGATGCCGACGTGACCAGCATCGAGGCCGCGCGCAGCCGGATGGAGGTCGTCCACGACATCCAGCGCTCCGGCTTCGAACACGGCATCGGACCGGGCGTCTACGACATCCACTCGCCGCGCGTGCCGTCGGTCGCCGAAGTGACCGAGCTGTTGGAGACCGCGCTGAGCGCCATTCCGGGCCGCCAGCTCTGGGTGAACCCCGACTGCGGGCTCAAGACCCGCGGCTACGACGAGACGGTCGCGTCGCTCCGCAACATCATCGAGGCGACGCGCGGCGTCCGCGAGCGGGCGGCCGTCACGGCCTGACCCTCGCGAGCGGGCTCACACCGCCACCGGCCCCGGTACGCGCACAGCGAACCGGGGCCGGTGCCGTGTGCGCCGTCGTGTGAGGATGAGCGCATGGTGCGGTTGAGTTCATGGTGAGAATGGCGGACGACGAGTTCGAGCGGATGGTCGGCGACATCTTCGACGCTCTGCCGGACGACATGGTCGGGCCGCTCGAGAACGTGGCCATCCTGATCGAGGATCAGCCGGCCGGTGCGCGCCCGCGTCTGTTCGGACTGTACAGCGGTCGCCCGCTGACCCGGCGGGGTGTGTACGGGTTCGGGGAGCTACCGGACCGCATCACGCTGTACCGGAACAACCTGGAAGCGTCGGCGGCCACCGAGGACGAGCTGCGGGCGCGCGTCCGCGTGACCCTGGTGCACGAGATCGGCCACTACTTCGGGCTGAGCGATCAGCGACTCCAGGAGCTCGGCTGGGCCTGAGCTGCCGCGCGCCTGGCGGACCATGACCCACGATTCGTCACGAATTGCCGGAAAGCGGGGGCGATACCGACAATTCAGGACGAATCGGCCAGGGCGACGCGAGGGGTGCGGGAAGTCAGACGGCGCGGAGGACGGCCACGACCTTGCCGAGAACCTGCGCGAAGTCGCCCAGGATCGGCTCGAAGTTCGAGTTGCGCGGCAGCAGCCAGGTGTGGCCGTCGCGCTGACGGAAGACCTTGACCGTCGCCTCCTCGTCGAGCATCGCCGCGACGATGTCGCCGTTCTCCGCCGTGTTCTGCGCCCGGATGACGACCCAGTCGCCGTCGCAGATGGCGGCGTCGATCATCGACTCGCCGACCACCTTGAGCATGAAGAGCTCGCCGTTGCCCACCAGCTGGCGGGGGAGGGGGAACACCTCGTCGACCTGCTGCTCGGCGGTGATCGGAATTCCGGCCGCGATGCGGCCGACCAGGGGGACCATCGCCGCGTCGCCGACCGGCGTCTGGTTCTCGTAGTCGGGCGTCTGCGAGGTCGAGGGCAGATCGATCAGGATCTCGAGCGCGCGTGGACGGTTCGGGTCGCGGCGCAGGTAGCCGCTCAGCTCGAGCTGGTTGAGCTGGTGGGTCACGGAGGAGAGGGAGGAGAGCCCCACCGCGTCGCCGATCTCGCGCATGCTCGGCGGATAGCCGCGCTGGCTCACCGAGCGCTGGATGAAGTCCAGGATCGCCAACTGCTTGTCGCTCAGGTTCTTACGGCGGCGAGTGCCTCCGCGGGCCTGGTTCTCGTTCGACACGGGCGTCCTCTCCTGGCCTGGGCCGTCCACCGGGTCGCTCTCGCGATGCTCTCCGGCAGGAATGTCGGTGGTACCTGATCTGATGTCCTCAGACAGTCGAAACTGTATCCGCGTCGGGAAGGGAAGACAAACATGTGTTCGAGTGTGTCGCGAACTTCATCGGCAAATTCCTCGTCTTCGGGCGCCTTGCGGATTCAGACATTCGAAGATACATTCGGAACACAGCTTCGCACCCGCGAGTCTGAGGAGGTCACGGCCATGAGTGCAGTACTGATGAGCGAGTCGGTTCCCGCCCTTCGCGCGGTCCCGCCACTGCCCGAGGGAGCACGCGTCCGCCTGCGTCTCACCCGACGCGGCCGCGCGGTGTTGTCTGCGCTGGTCGCCATGCCGCTCGTGATCGGTGCACTCGTCTTCGCGCTGAACGGCGGCGGCGCCATCGCCAGCGGCGAGCAGGCCCACGTCAGCTTCCAGTACGTCTCCGTCGAGTCCGGCGACTCGCTGTGGTCGGTGGCGGAGCGCGTCGCGCCCAACGCCGACCCGCGCGATGTGATCGCCGACATGGTGTCGCTGAACGGGCTGGAGTCGGCGGTGGTCTCGCCGGGCCAGCAGCTCGCGGTGCCGACCAAGTACGCGCGGTAAGGGCGGCGTTTTCGTTCTTCGTCCTGACCGGATTTCGGGCTGCGTCGCGTGACTACGATTGAACGGTGACTTCCCTCTCCGAGCTGCCGATCCGAGACGACCTCCGCGGTCGTTCCCCGTACGGTGCACCGCAGCGTCCGGTGCCCGTCGCGCTCAATGTGAACGAGAACACGCATCCGGTGCCGGAGGACGTCGCGTCCGACATCGTCGCCCGAGTCGCCGCAGCCGTCGGGGGAGTCAACCGATACCCCGACCGCGAGTTCACCGAATTGCGGGAGGCCTTCGCGAGGTACCTTGGGCACGGCCTTACGGCGGACGACATCTGGGCGGCGAACGGGTCGAACGAGGTGCTCCAGCACATCCTCCAGGCCTTCGGAGGTCCCGGTCGCTCTCTGCTGGGCTTTGCGCCCACCTACTCCATGTACCCCCTGCTCGCTTCGGGCACGGGCACGGCCTACCTGGCCGGCACCCGGGACGCCGACTACGAACTGTCACCGGAAACGGCGGCCGCGCAGATCCGTGAACTCGACCCGGACATCGTGATCCTGTGCTCGCCCAACAATCCGACCGGCACACCGCTCGACCTGGACACCATCGAGGCGGCGTACGACGCCGCTCGCGGAATCGTGGTCGTGGACGAGGCGTACGCCGAGTTCCTTCCCGCGGGGACGCCCTCCGCGCTCACCCTGCTGCCGGGGCGCCCACGACTTCTGATCTCCCGCACCATGAGCAAAGCGTTCGCCTTCGCCGGCGCGCGCGTCGGCTACCTGGCCGCCGACCCGGCGGTCACCGATGCGCTGCGCCTGGTCCGCCTCCCGTACCACCTTTCCGCCCTGACGCAGGCCGCCGCCCTGGGCGCCCTCGCCCACTCCGATGAGATGCTGGCGACGGTCGGTGAGATCCGCGTGCAGCGCGACCGGCTGGTCGCCGAACTCGCGCGTCTCGGCTACATGCCGCACCGCAGCGGGAGCAACTTCGTCCTGTTCGGCGGAGTCGACGACCCCCACGCGACGTTCGAAGCACTCGCCCAGCGCGGCATCCTCATCCGCGATGTGGGCATCCCGCACCACCTCCGGGTCACGGCAGGAACCGAGACGGAGACCACTGCGTTCCTCGAGAGTCTCGCTGCGCTGGGCCGCCCGGTCCGCGGAGCCCGGTCGAGCGTGACCGGGGATGACGAGGCCCCGGAGCGGTCCGAGACCGCCCCGGTAGACTCGGACACATGACGAATCGCGCCGCCTCGGTCTCGCGGGCAACGAGTGAGTCGAGCATCGAGTTGAGCCTCGACCTCGACGGCACCGGCACATCCGACATCCAGACCAGCGTCCCCTTCTTCGACCACCTGCTCACCGCGTTCGCCAAGCACTCGCTGACCGATCTGCGGATCCGCGCCAGCGGAGACACCGACATCGACGTGCACCACACGGTCGAAGACGTGGGCATCGTCCTCGGGCAGGCGATCGCCGAGGCGCTCGGCGACAAGGTCGGCATCTCGCGCTACGGCGACGCGCTCGTCCCCCTCGACGAGGCCCTGGTGCAGGCGGTCGTCGACATCTCCGGGCGCCCGTACCTCGTGCACACCGGCGAGCCCGCCGGCTTCGAGCTGCACCTGATCGGCGGTCACTTCACCGGCTCGATGGTGCGCCACGTCTTCGAGGCCATCACCTTCAACGCGCGCATCACGACGCACATCACCGTCGTGGGCGGACGCGACCCCCACCACATCGCGGAAGCCGAGTTCAAGGCCTTCGCGCGCGCGTTCCGCCAGGCCAAAGCCCTCGACCCACTGATCAGCGGCATCCCGTCGACCAAGGGAGCGCTGTGACCGACGGACGCAGGCCGGATGTCGTCGTCTTCGACTACGGGACGGGCAACGTCCACTCGGCGGTCAAAGCCCTCGAAGCGGCCGGTGCAGACGTCGAGCTGACCGGCAACCGCAAGCGGGCCCAAGAGGCCGATGGCCTGCTCGTGCCGGGTGTCGGTGCGTTCACCGCCGTCGCGGAGGCGCTGCGCGCATCCCACGGCGACGAGGTCATCGACCGCCGCCTTGCCGGAGGTCGCCCCGTACTCGGCATCTGCGTGGGAATGCAGATCATGTTCGACCGGGGCGTCGAGCACGGCCTCGAGACGGAGGGCCTGGGGGAGTGGCCGGGCACGGTCGACCTCATCCGTGCCGACGTCGTGCCGCACATGGGCTGGAACACGGTGCGCGCGCCGGAGGATTCGATGCTGTTCGACGGTCTCCGGGACGAGCGTTTCTACTTCGTCCACTCGTACGCCGCCCAGGACTGGACCTTGCACCCGGAGGGGCCGTTCCCCAAGCCGAAGGTCACCTGGGCCGACCACGGCGTGCCGTTCGTCGCGGCCGTCGAGAACGGTCCGCTCAGCGCGACGCAGTTCCACCCTGAGAAGTCCGGCAGCGCGGGCATCCGGCTGCTGCGCAACTGGGTCCGCTCGCTGTAGCAGGCGGCTCGCCGCCCCCCACGCACATCCAAACGCCGCCACATCCGCACGCTCGCCGCGGAACGACCCGAGGAATCACATGACCGACTTCATCAGCACGCCCCCGCTCGTCCTCCTTCCCGCGGTGGATGTGGCCGACGGCAAGGCGGTGCGCCTGACGCAGGGCGAGGCGGGCAGCGAGACCAGCTACGGCGACCCGGTGGATGCCGCCGCGGAGTGGGCGGAGGCCGGCGCCGAGTGGATCCATCTGGTCGACCTGGACGCGGCGTTCGGCCGCGGCGAGAACCGCTCGCTGCTGAAGCGGGTCATCCGCCAGGTCCACGGCGTCAGCATCGAACTCTCCGGCGGCATCCGGGACGACGCGTCTCTCGAGCACGCGTTGGAGGCCGGTGCGACCCGTGTCAATCTGGGCACCGCTGCGCTGGAGAATCCGGAGTGGGCGGCCAGCGCGATCAGCAACTACGGCGAGGCCGTCGCCGTCGGGCTGGACGTGCGCGGCACCACGCTCGCGGCGCGCGGCTGGACGCGGGAGGGCGGCGACCTGTGGGAGGTCCTCGACCGGCTCGAGGACGCCGGCTGCGCCCGCTACGTCGTCACCGATGTGACCAAGGACGGCACGTTGCGCGGCCCGAACCTGGACCTGCTGCGGCAGGTGCTCGACCGGACCGAGCGTCCCGTCGTCGCCTCCGGCGGCATCTCGAACCTCGACGACATCGCCGCGTTGCGCGAGCTCGTACCGCTCGGGCTCGAGGGTGCCATCGTCGGAAAGGCGCTCTACGCCGGAGCGTTCACACTGCCCGAGGCGCTGGATGTCGCCGGACGCTGACCGGCCGCCGACGGGCCCGGATGCCGGACACTCCGAGGTGAGTGGGGCGTCCGACGCTGCGCGCACCAGTGCGGGCGACGGCCCCGCCGTGCCGAGTCGGGAGGGTGCCGCGCGGCTGGCCGGATTCGCCGCCTCCCTCGCCGACTCCGCTGGTCAGGCCTGGGAGGGCAGGGAGTTCGACGACAATCCGTTCGGCGACGACGACGGCTCGGCCCCTCCGGCGTTGCTCGGTGCGCTCGCAGCGTTCCGCGCGGGTGAGACCGGCGCTGAGTCGGTCGTGGATGCGCTCCGCGGCTCGCGCCTTCTCATCCCGCTCGTCGCCGAGCTGGGCGAGGAGGGGGCGAACGACGCCGGCATGCTCGTGGACAAGACGCAGGAACTGTCGATCGTGACCGTCGCCGGTCCCGACGGACGGACGGCGCAGCCCGTGTTCTCGTCCGTGACCGCGATGCAGGCGTGGAACCCGGCCGCCCGGCCGGTGCCCGCGGAGGGCCGCCGGGCGGCGCTGGCAGCGGCGTCGGAGGGTACCGAGCTGATCGTGCTGGACCCGACCTCCGAAACCGAGTTCGTCCTGAGGCGTCCCGCTGTCTGGGCCGTCGCGCAAGGCACACCGTGGGTCCCCAGCGATCGCGACCCCGCTGTGACCGAGGCGTTCCGTGCCTCCATCGCACCCGAACTGGGAGTCCACGAGGTCGCGTTGCTCGCGGGCGACCCGCTCAGCCGGCTGGCCGGCGAGGAGCTCGTCGTCCGGCTGTCGCTCGCGGCCGGGCTCACGCAGGAGGAGCTGGACGCCATCCTCACCCGGCTTGCCCAGCGCTGGGCCGCGGATGACGTGATCGCGACCCGGGTCGACTCGCTACGGGTGCAGTTGGTCGCATCCGCCGACTGAGCGCTCGCGCCGAGCGAGCGCCGCCCTGCCGCTTAGGCTGGACGCACCATGACCGTTTTCGCCGCCATCGTGCTTTTTCTGAATGCCGTCTTCAACGTCTTCGCGTGGCCCCGCTTCTTCGCGCGCGTGCGAAACGATCAGCGAGCGCGGGATGCCGCGGGCCGCGCGACCCCGTTCCTCATCGTGCACGGCGTCCTGCTCGGTGTTGCTCTGCTCCTGGCGCTGCTGTCCGCAGTGGCGGGCGTCCTCCTGCTGGTGGCAGGCTGAGGTCATGCCCCTCAACATCACCGGCGACGCCGCCGCAGATGCCCTGCTCGACGAATCGCCGTTCGCATTGCTGACCGGGATGCTGCTCGACCAGCAGATCCCGATGGAGACCGCGTTCGCCGGCCCGGCCAAGCTGCGCGACCGTCTTGGCGCCCTGGACCCGGCGACGGTCGCGGCACTCGACCCGGAGAAGCTCGCCGAGATCATGAAGCAGACGCCCGCTGTGCACCGATTCCCCGGGTCGATGGCGGGGCGGGTGCAGGCGCTGGCGGCCGCGATCGTGTCGGACTGGGGCGGCGACACCGCCGCGATCTGGACGCAGGGCGATCCTGATGGCGCCGAGATCTTGCGGCGGCTCAAGGCGCTGCCGGGATTCGGCGAGCAGAAGGCGAAGATCTTCCTGGCGCTGCTCGGCAAGCAGAGGGGTCTGCAGGCACCCGGCTGGGCAGCGGCCGCAGGAGACTACGGCACGCCCGGATATCGGTCGGTGGCCGACATCGTCGACGCCGACTCTCTGGCGCGGGTGCGCGAGCACAAGCGCGCGATGAAGGCCGCAGCGAAGGCCTGAAATCGTCCACAGCCGGGCCGCCTGTTCCGCGGCTCGGCTCGGTCTGTGGACGGCGTATCCCTGTCGGTGGTCGCCGATAGTCTCACAGGACTGGGATGAAAGGAGGTCGCCGTGTTCCTACTCGATGGAGTCATCGTCACGAGCGCCAGCGACCTCACGGAGGCGTCCAAGTGCGAGTTCGCCTTCCTGCGCACGCTCGACGTGAAGCTCGGCCGTCTGGAGAAGACGGAAGAGATCGAAGACCCGATGTACGTGCGCTCGGCGCGCATGGGCGATGAGCATGAGCACCGCATCCTGGAGCGCTACCGCGAGCAGTTCGGTGCGGGCGTGGCCGAGATCGAGCGACCCGAGAAGCTGACGGCGGAGTCGCTGGCCGAGGCCGTGCGGCGCACGTCGGAGGCATTCGCGCGAGGGGCGGAGGTCGTCTTCCAGGCCACCTTCTTCGACGGAGCGTTCGTCGGGTTCGCCGACTTCGTGGTGCGACTGCCAAACGGCCGGTACCGGGTGCAAGACTCGAAACTCGCCCGCAGTGCGCGGGTGACAGCGCTGCTGCAGCTTGCAGCGTATGCGGAGCAGCTGCGGCGGATGGGCGTCGACGTCGACGAGACCGTCGAGCTGCTCTTGGGAGACGGCTCGCTCAGCGAGCACTCGCTGCACGACATCGAACCGGTGTACCGGAAAAGGCGGGCGCGACTGCTCTCGATCATCGGCGAGCATGTCGCCGATGCAGGGCCGGTCGCCTGGGGAGATCCGCGGTTCACGGTCGACGGACGATGCGACACCTGCGACGCCGAGGTACAGGCGACACGTGACGTGCTGCTGGTCGCGGGCATGCGCGTGACGCAGCGGGAGCATCTCCTGGCGGCGGGGCTGGGGACGATCGACGCGCTCGCGGCGTCCACCGGGCCGGTCGACGGCATCCCGGAGGGGACGCTCGACGGCTTGCGTGAGCAGGCCCGTCTCCAGCTAGAGGCCGCGCCAGGCAGCCCGCCGCCGGTGCGCGTCTTCAACGCGCCGGTCCTCGCGGTGCTGCCGAAGCCCGACCCCGGCGACATCTTCTTCGACTTCGAGGGCGACCCGCTCTACACCGAGGGTGCGGGGGAGCGCTGGAATCTCGATTACCTCTTCGGCCTCGTCGACCAGGAGGAACGGTTCACGGCGTTCTGGGCGCATGACTTCGCGGCAGAGCGTGTGGCTCTGGAGGCGTTCCTCGCCTACGTGCGCGACCGGCGGCGGCAGTATCCCGGCATGCACATCTACCACTACGCCGCCTACGAGCAGACGCACCTGCTCGCAATGGCCGCCCGGCACGGCGTCGGTGAAGAGGAGGTCGACGGGCTGCTGCGCGAGAACGTCATGGTCGACCTCTACCCGCTCGTGCGCAAGGCCGTGCGCGTCGGGTCGCGGTCGTACTCCATTAAGAAGCTCGAGCCGCTGTACATGGGTGATGAACTGCGCGAGAGCGACGTGACGAACGGCGCCGACTCCATCACCGAATACGCGAACGCGCGCGACCTGCTCGCTCTCGGTCGGCTCGACGAGGCCCAGGCGCTGCTCGACGACATCGGCTCGTACAACCGCTATGACTGCGTCTCCACTCTCCGTTTGCGCGATTGGCTTCTCGCCCGCGCGGCCGAGAGCGGCATTCCCATCGGCGCGGCGCCGCCTGAGGAGGCGGAGGTTGCTCCCGACGAGTCGCCACTGCGTGCGGGGCTGCTGGCGTTCGCCGGCGATCCGCTCGACCCGCATCGTTCGAGCGACCGGGAGGCGATGGCGCTCGCCGCGGCCGCGATCGACTTCCATCGTCGCGAACAGAAGAGCTTCTGGCAGTCCCACTTCGCGCGACTGATCCAGCCGATCGAGGAGTGGGCAGAAGCGCGGGACGTGCTGGCCGTCGAGACGGCGGTGGTCCTGCGCGACTGGTACCTCGACGAAGGACAGCGTGTCGAGCGACGGGAACTGCTGCTGACCGGCCAGTGGGGCGCGGGAAGCGCCGTGCGGGTCAGCGAGCGCAGCGGTCCGTACCTGCTCTACGAGTACCCCGGGCCTTTCCGTCAGTCGCGAGCGCAACCGGGAGCCCGAACGGCGCGGACCGTGTCCATCATCGACGCCCGCGACGACGGATCGATCGTGGTGCGCGAGACGCTCCCGCCCGAGGTTCCGACGTACAGCGATCTCCCGAGCGCAGTGACGCCGGCCGCGCCACCCGACTCACGGAGACTGGCGGAAGCGATCCGGGAGTGGGGAACGGCGCTGCTGATCGCCCGCCATCACGAGACATGGCCGGTCGATGGCACGATCGATCTGCTGCGGCGAACGCCGCCACGAACACGGTCGGGCATGCTCGTGGCCGATCCCACCCCGAGCGTCGGTGACGCGGGAGGTGGCGGGGTCGGCGGCGACCGGACCGGCGGTGACGGCACCGGCAGACTCGACGCCGTTGTGGCGAGCCTGCTCGACCTCGACCACTCGTATCTCGCCGTGCAGGGGCCACCCGGCACGGGCAAGTCCTATCTCGGGGCGCACGTCATCGCACGCCTCGTTTCGGAGCACGGCTGGAAGGTCGGCGTCGTCGCGCAATCGCACGCCGTGGTGGAGAACCTACTCGATCGGGTCGTCGACGCAGGACTCGATTCGGTCGTGGTCGGGAAAGTGCCCAGCGGGGGAGGGCGAACCGACGCCGTCGCGTCCGATGCAGCGCGACCATCCGGTGACCAGGAGGGGCAGCACCGCTTCACACCGCTGCCGGCGAACGGTCACCTGGAGTTCGCGGCCATCAACGAAGGGCACGGTTTCGTCCTCGGTGGCACCGCCTGGGACTTCGCGAACCCGGCCCGTGTCCCACGCGGCAGTCTCGACCTGCTGGTCGTGGACGAGGCAGGACAGTTCTCTCTGGCTTCGACCATCGCCGTCGGAGTGGCCGCCGAGAACGTGCTGCTCCTCGGCGATCCTCAGCAGCTGCCGCAGGTGAGTCAGGGACGGCATCCCGAACCGGTCGACGGGTCCGCCCTCGGCTGGGTCAGCGACGGGCACGACGTGCTGCCCCCAGAACTCGGGTACTTCCTCGCCGAGACGCGGCGGATGCATCCCGCTCTCGCGACGTCGGTCTCGAGGCTGTCGTACGAGGGGAAGCTCCGTGCCCACGAGGGCGCCTCCGAGCGCGAGCTGCGCGGGGTCGAGCCGGGCGTCCATCCCGTCCCGGTGCTCCACGTCGGCAACTCGACGGCATCGCCCGAAGAGGCCGAAACCGTCGTCGACCTCGTCCGCGACCTCATCGGGCGCTCCTGGAGCGACGCGACCGCCGGCCGCGACGACGAACCGCTCGGCGAAAGCGACATCATCGTCGTCACGCCGTACAACGCGCAACTCGCCGAAGTCCGGGCGCTCCTCGACGCCGCAGGGTATCGCGGGGTGCGAGTGGGTACCGTCGACAAGTTCCAGGGGCAGGAGGCAGCGATCTCGATCGTGAGTCTTGCGGCCTCGTCCGCGATCGACGTGCCGCGAGGCATGTCCTTCCTGCTCATGAAGAACCGGCTCAATGTGGCCATCTCGCGCGCGAAGTGGGCGGCCTATCTCGTGCACTCGCCGGAATTGACCGAGTTCCTCCCCACGACCCCGGCGGGAGTGGGGGAGTTGAGCGCGTTCATCCGGCTCGTCGAGAACGTCGACGAGGCGGCGGCCGTTCCGGTGCTGTGAGCCGCAGGACCGCCGGTGTTACGCTCGACGCGTGTCACCGGAGGAACTGCAGACGCTGGCGCACCTGCGCCGTGCCCGGGACCTGATCGACCGCGACTACGCCAAGCCGCTCGACGTCCCGACGATGGCCGCCCACGCCTACATGTCGCCCGCGCACTTCTCCCGCCGCTTCCGCGCGGCGTACGGCGAGACGCCCTACAGCTACCTGATGACGCGACGTATCGAGCGTGCCATGACTTTGCTGCGCGGGGGCATGAGTGTCACCGACGCCTGCATGGCCGTCGGCTGTACGTCGCTCGGCTCGTTCAGTTCCACGTTCACCCAGGTCGTCGGGATGACTCCCACCGAGTACCGCGCGCGCGAGCATGAGGCGGTACGCGCGATGCCGGACTGCATCGCGAAGCAACGCACCCGGCCGGTCCGCTCCCGCAGCTGACCGTCCGCATCTCGTCCACCGCCGGCGCTCGAACCGGGTTCTCCACAAAAGCAGTTTCGGAGAAGCGCCGTCCGACCGCGATTCCTAGAGTCGACTCATGACCATTTCACTCCAGTACTCGCAGATCACCGTCCTCGACCCCGAGGAATCCCTCGCCTTCTACCGCGACGCTCTCGGGCTCGACGTCATCCAAGACGTCACGTCCGGCGACCACCGCTGGGTCACCCTCGGGGTTGCCGGCGATGAGAGCGCCGCCGTCGTCCTCAGCGACCCGCACGCGGGCCGCTCCCGCGCCGACGGCGACGCCCTCGAAGAGCTCGTCGTGAAGGGGGCCATGAGCCCGATCGTCTTCCGCACGGACGACCTCGACACGGCGTTCGAACGGGTACGCGCGTCCGGCGCCGAGGTGCTCCAGGAGCCCATCGACCAGCCGTGGGGTCCACGCGATTGCGCCTTCCGCGATCCGTCCGGCAACATGGTGCGGATCCTGCAGACCGCACCCGCGACGCAGAGCGCCTGAGCAGACCGCGCGATCAGCTCCAGGGCGGCCAGCTCCAGGGCGATCACCTCACGCGGGATCAGCTCCGCGCGACCGACACCGGAACGAACTCGCGCACCGGATGCGCGATGGTGGCGGCACACGTGCTGAGCAGCGGTTCCGAAAGGCGTTCGCCGACCTCGACCGCCAGCTGGTCGCTTCCGTGCTGCAGCTCGACGGTCCAGCCGTGCGGATGTGGATGCTCGCCGAGCACGCGGAACGCGTCGATCCGATCGTCACCGGTCTCGGCCCGGGCGAACGCCTCAGCGGCCTGCGCGACCGTCGTGAGCGACGTCCGGCCGCGTAGCAGGTCGGGCACGATGCGTCCCTCCGCGTGGCGCGCGACGACCGTCGCCGCTTGGTCGGCGGACACCCGCCCGTAGAGCAGCCCCTGGGGGAACACGATCATCGTGGCGGCGAACCGGTCACCGCCGAGGTGGGAGCACTCCCAGGTGAGTTCGGGATGGGCGGCGGCCAGCGTCTCGACGACCGGCCGTCCGCGCACGGCGCAGCACTGGTCGTGGCGAGCGTGGGTGCACACCGCGTAGATGGGCGCTTCGCTCGGTTCGCCGGCCGAGCCGTCGAGCGGCAACGCGAGCAGGTCGGCCGGGCTAGCGACCTGGCCCCAGCGGATGCTCTCGCGACCGGGTCGGCAGTCGACCAGCGCCCACTTCCACGCCGTCTGCTCGCGCCGGAGCGGTGCGCGCAACCGGGTGCGGCGGATCGCCAGCGGGCGGATGCCGGCCTCCTCCGCCCGGGCGACGATCCGCGCGCCCAGGGCAGGATCGAGAGCGGAGTCGAAGAACGCATGACGCCCCCAACCGCTCTCCACCTCGACGAGCAACCAGCGCTCGCCGAAGCCGGCCGTCCCCGGCAGCGGGTCGCCACGATCCACCGCCCGGTCGCTGCACGGCATCCAGTCGGGAAGGAGGGTGTCCGTCACGTGGCCGTCGCGGTTCCGAAGTCGGCCGTCGCGCTGCGCTCGCCGTCCGACGAGACACCAGAAGGATCAGCGAAGTCGATGTCTTCAGCACTCTCCGACGTGGGTCCGCCCCCACGGGCCTCTGCCGCCAGGACGACCACGCCCTCGCGCAGGAGCCGCCGCGCCACCACCACCGCCGACCGTTCGTCGAGCGGCAACTCGCCGACGGCCGTGGGCCGCCCGTCGAGCAATCGCTCCACGGCGGCCCGCGCGGCGATCGGCAGCGCGACCGTCTTGCCGGGCAGCCGCACGGTCACCGTTTCGACCTCGACCGTCACGTCCGCCCGCAGCTCCCGCCGCGCGACGACGACCGTGCCTGCCGCCAGCGCATCCGCCGCGACGATGGTGGCCAGTGGCCGCACCGGCGCAGGGGGCGAGTCCGAACGCTGCCGGCGGCGCAGCCGCTCCGCCACGGCATCCGCCACCGCCGACCGGGCGGAAGGATCCGAAAGCGCCTCGATCAGCGCAGCAAGGGTCTCGTCCACGACCGGTGCCACGGCCGCGGGGTCTCCGGGATCGAAACCGACGGGAAGGGACGCGCGGAGTTCGGCGATATCCGCGGCCCGCGCGACCGCCTCGCGCACCACGTCGTGCCGGGTGTACGCCGCAACGCCGACCGTGAGGTGCACGGACACGCCGCCCAGCGCTTCGGCGGAGTGGATCCACCCACGCGGCAGGTACAGCACGTCGCCGGGACGGAACGTCTCGTCGATCGCCGGTTCCTGTTCCCCCCGGGCGGCGACCGCCTCGCGGTGGTCATTCCACGGCTGGTCGCGCAGAGGGTCCACGTGCACCGGTTCGTGGATGCGCCAATGCTTCTCGCCCGCGATCTGCAGCACGAAGACATCGTGGACGTCGTAATGGGGGTCGAACCCGCGGGAGGAGGCCGGCGTGATGTACGCGTTCACCTGCGCCGGGTGCCCCAGCTCGGCCGAGAGCCGCCGCGAGAACTCCGCGACGGCCGGCCACGTGCGGTGCAGCCCCTGCAGCACCAGCGTTGCGCCGTTCCCGAACTCGGTCATCACCTTGGCCGAGTCGAGCTGATCGCCCACCTCCGCTCCGAAGCCGCCCGGCCCCGTGAACCGCGACACCGGGAGGACCGCCCCCTCCTTCGCCATGCGCACGAACGGCGTGCGCAGTGCACGCGACGAGACGAGCTCGTCCACCGCGTCGAGGCTGAACAGATCGGCGAAGTCACCGCCCAGTTCGGCCGCACGAGTAAACAGCGGCCGCCGGCCCCAGTACTCGGCTGCGAAGCGCTCGCGGTCGACCGGCACGCAACGCGAAAGCGCGGGCCGGTCGCCCGGCCCGCGCTCGTCCGTCGTCATCAAGCGGACCCGTCGGCTCCGCCGTCGTGGCCGCCCGCGTTGGCGCCGCCGTCCGCGGTGCCTTCGCCCGATCCGCCGGAGCCGGCCGAGCCGTCCGCCCCGCCGTCGTGGCCGCCCGCTTTGGCGCCGCCGTCTGCGGTGCCTTCGCCTGACCCGCCGGAGCCGGCCGAGCCGTCCGCCCCGCCGTCGTGGCCGCCGGGGTTCGCCCCGCCGTCCGCGGGGCCTTCGGCGCCGCCGACCGCGTCGGTGGTGATGTCGTCGTCGTTGATGTCGCTCATCCGGTCTCCCGTTCGTTCATGGGCACCCAGTTCGTTCGTGGGCACCCAGTTGGTTCGTGGGCATGCTGACGCGACTCACCTTACGCGTGGGCACCGGCGACCGTAAGGGTGCCCGGATGAACGCGAGGGGTCGGTCCCACCGTCACATTTCGCAAGACGTTTTGACCGCCGAAGCGCGGCACGGGAGGCTCGAACTGCCGCCAACCGTCGCCGGCAACACCCCCACCCCTTCACAAGAGAGGCACAGCCATGTCCGATGCCACCCCTCCCGCCCCCGTCCTTCCGGAGAAGCCGAAGCGTTCCCGAACCGGCCTGTTCGTCGGCATCGGCATCGCCGTCGTGGCGGTCATCGTCGCCGTCGTGCTCGTCGTGGTGAACCTGACGGGATCGGGCTCCGCGTCGGCCAAGACCGTCACCGTGAAGATCGGCACCACCGAGGCATCCTCTCCGTACTGGGCGGTGCTGAAGAAAGCGGCCGCGAAGGAGGGCATCGACATCCAGACGGTCAACTTCCGCGACTACACGCAGGCAAACCCGGCCCTCGCCGACGGCCAGCTGGACCTGAACCTGTTCCAGCACCTGCAGTTCCTGGCCAACTACGACGTGCAGGCCAAGCAGAACCTGGTGCCGATCGGATCGACCCTCGTCGTCCCACTGCCGCTGTACTCGACGAAGTACACGAACATCGATGACATCCCCCAGGGCGGAAAGATCGCCATCCCGAACGACCCGACCAACCAGGCACGCGCGCTGCTCGTGCTGCAGAAGGCGGGCCTCCTCAAGCTGAAGAGCGGCGGCAGCACCCTGGCGACCCCGGCGGACATCGACGCGTCCGCGTCGAAGGTCACGGTCATCCCGGTGGATGCCGCGCAGACCGCGCCGGCGCTGAGCTCGGCCGACGGCGCGATCGTCAACAACAACTACGCGCTCACCGCGGGCATCGACCCGAAGTCGGCTCTGTTCCAGGACGACCCGAAGTCGGAGACCGCCGAACCGTACATCAACGCGTTCGTCGCCCGGGAGAAGGACAAGGACAACAAGACCTACCTGAAGATCGCCAAGCTGTACCACACCAAGGCCGTGACGGACGCGGTACTCGCGGAGTCGAAGAACACCGCGGTGATCGTGGACCGCAGCGAGTCGGACCTGATCGGCATCCTCGACGGCCTGAAGAAGACCATCCAGGCGGCTCAGTAGTGCCTGAACGCGACAGCGCGGCTCCGATCATCGAGTTCCGCGGCGTCACCAAGAGCTTCGGCTCCGGTGACGCCGCGGTTCCGGCCGTCGACCGGCTGGACCTCGCGATCGGGCGCGGCGAGATCTTCGGCATCATCGGCTACTCCGGCGCCGGAAAAAGCACTCTCGTGCGGCTCATCAACGCGCTCGAGCATCCCAGCTCCGGGTCGGTAATCGTGAACGGGCGCGACCTGACCACCCTGAAAGAGCGCGAGCTGCGGGGCATCCGCGCGGGGATCGGCATGATCTTCCAGCAGTTCAACCTGTTCCGCTCCCGCACCGTGTTCGGAAACATCGCCTACCCGCTGAAGGTGGCGGGCTGGCCGGCCGACAAGCGCAAGGCCCGCGTCGCGGAGCTGCTCGCCTTCGTCGGGCTCACGGAGAAGGCGTGGAGCTACCCCGACCAGCTGTCCGGTGGGCAGAAGCAACGCGTCGGAATCGCCCGGGCTCTGGCGACGAACCCGGACATCCTCCTGGCCGACGAGGCGACCAGCGCGCTCGACCCGGAGACCACCTCCGACGTGCTCGCGCTGCTGAAGCGGGTCAACCAGGAGCTCGGCGTCACCATCGTCGTCATCACGCACGAGATGGAGGTCGTCCGGTCGATCGCCGACCGCGTCGCGGTGCTGGATGCCGGCCGCGTGATCGAGTCGGGAAGCATCTTCGAGGTGTTCTCCGCCCCACAGACGTCGACCGCGCAGCGCTTCGTGTGAACGGTCCTGCGCAACCAGCCGGGGGAGGCGGACATCGAGCGGCTCCGCGGCAAGCACGCGGGGCGGATCGTCTCGGCGCGCATCCACGACGACGGGCGGCTCGGATCGGTTCTGTCGGACGCGGTCGGTCGACACAACGTCCGCTTCGAGATCGTCTACGGCGGCATCTCCGCGTTGCAGGGCCGCTCGTTCGGCAGTCTGACATTGGAGCTGCTGGGTGAGCCTGCCGACGTGGATGCGCTCGTCGCCGAACTGCGAACGGTCACCGAGGTCGAGGAGGTGGCCGCATGACCGACTGGTCGACGCTGTGGCCGGTCTACGTGGAGTCCATCGGCCAGACGCTCTGGATGGTCGTCGCCACCCTCGTGCTCGGAGGCGTGCTCGGGCTCGCGCTGGGCGTGCTGCTCTACACGACGCGGCGGGGCGGGCTGCTCGAGAACCGCACGCTCTTCACCGTGCTGAACGTGGTCGTGAACTTCATCCGGCCCATCCCTTTCATCATCTTCATGACGGCGATCGCACCGCTCACGCAGCTGGTGCTTGGCACGTTCCTCGGCACGCCGGCGGCCATCTTCCCGATGACGATCGCCGCGACGTTCGGCATCTCACGGATCGTGGAGCAGAACCTCGTCACCATCGAACCGGGCGTCATCGAGGCGGCGCGGGCGATGGGGTCGAGCCCGTGGCGGATCATCACGACACTGCTCATCCCGGAGGCGCTCGGCCCGCTCATCCTGGGCTACACGTTCATCTTCGTGGCGATCGTGGATCTCTCGGCGATCGCGGGCAGTATCGGCGGCGGCGGTCTCGGTGACTTCGCGATCTCGTACGGCTACCAGCGTTACAACTGGGCCGTCACCTGGATCGCGGTGATCACGATCGTGGTGCTGGTGCAGGCCGCGCAATTCCTCGGCAACTGGCTGGCGCGCAAGGCTCTGCGGCGCTAGTCGCACGGCCGCGAACGACCAGTCGGTGCGGGCGGCGATGCGGCCGGCGTCAGGGGCCGACGTAGCGGCCGACCGGCCGGAGCCGCAGCGGCGGCTGCGCGTACTCGTCCAGGGCGTGCACCATCCAGCCGACGGTGCGAGCGGTCGCGAAGACCACCTCGCCCGCGTCGTCGCGCATCCCCAGCGCCAGGGTGAGGGCGCCCAGCGCGAGGTCGACGTTGGGATGCGCGCCCGTGCGGTCGCGAATCACCTGTGCCACGGCGTCCACGGCTGCGGTCGCCCGTTCGTGTCGCGGCTCGGCGGACAGCATCCCGAGCAGGAGACGCGCCCGCGGGTCGCCTTCGGGGTAGAGGGGCTGACCGAAGCCCGGCACCGGCCCGTGCGTGGTGACCACCGCATCGGCGATCGCGCGCGCAGGGTCGGTGCCGTCGGCGACGCGCTCCAGCAGACGGTGCGCGGCGCGGCTCGCATTGCCGTGCAGCGACGAGTCCAGAGCTCCCAGGCCGGAGATCACGACGCCGTAGGGCGTTGCCCGGGCGGAGGCTGCAGCGCGTGCCGCCAGCGTCGACACGGCCATGTCGTGGTCGAGCAGCAGGACGAGTGCTGCGTTGAGGAGGGCGGTGTCGGCGGCGACGGTGTCCTCGCTGCCCGTGGGCCGCAACCTCTCGAGAAGGCGCCGCGCCAGCGAGCCGGCGGAGCCGTCGGAGCCGTCGCGCGATGCGCTCGTCGGCAGGACTTCCACCATCCCGGCGACCAGCCGTTCCGCCGCCGACGCGACAACCGCGGGGTCGAGGGATGCGCGCAACGGGTCGGCTGCGGCGAGGGCGGTCGCGGCGACCAGTTGACGATCCCGGTCACCGGCCGCGGCAGGGAGGGCGGCCGCGGCGATGCGCGCAGACTCGAGCCCCGCCCCCGGATCGAATCGCGCCGAGGCGTCCCACTCGCCTGTGAGGGCCCAGTGGGCGACCGTCTCGAACGGTTCCCCGATCAGTTCGTCGACGGGTCGGCCGCGATAGGACAGTTCGCCGTCTTCGATCAGCGCGAACCGCGTCTCGATCACCATGAGCGGGCGCCCCTCCGAGTGTCCCGAATCGTGCGCGGGACGGCGGCGGCGTGTCGCCGCGAAACGTTCGATCTCGAGGGGGTCGAAGCTCGACCCGTCCGCCGTCCGCTGGCGGCTGAGACGGCCGCGGGCGACATAGGCGTAGAGGGTCTCCAGCTTGACGCCGAGCCGGTCGGCCGTCTGCTCGGCGGTGAGGCGGGGGAGCGCATCCATGTTGATCCGATCAACGTTGACGATGTCTTGTATCCAGTTCACACTACCGGTATGGACAGGATGGATGACACCCTCATCGACGTCCCGCGCGGCCTGACGAACGTCGTTGCGGCGCGGACGGAGCTGGGCGACGTGCGCGGGCACGAGGGTTTTTACCACTACCGGCAGTACTCGGCGGTCGACCTCGCCCGCGAACGGACCTTCGAGGAGGCGTGGCACCTGCTGCTCTTCGGGACCCTGCCCTCGGCCGATGAGCTGGCTGCCTTCCAGGCCCGCATCGTCGGCGGTCGCAGCATCCCGGACCCGGTCCGTGAACTGCTCCCGGCGATCGCCCGGCTCACTGCGGGGGCGGACCCGTTGGCCGGCCTGCGCATGGCGCTCGCCGCGGTGGCCGCCTCCGACGGTTCCCGGCCGCTGTACGACGAGGACGGCGACGCGCGCACGGCCGACGCGATCCGCGTGGCCGCGGTCACGCCCGTGCTGCTCGCCCACCTGCACGCACTGTCCGAGGGCCGCGAGCCCGTGCAGCCGCGCGACGAGCTCGGACACGTCGCCGCCTACCTGTTCCAGGTGACCGGCCGCGAGCCGACCGCGCAGGAGGAGCGCGCCCTCAGCGCCTACATGACGGCCGCGATCGACCACGGCTTCAACGCCTCGACGTTCACCGCGCGGGTCATCGCGTCCACCGGGGCCGACCTGGCCTCCGCGGTCGGGGGAGCGCTCGGCGCGCTGGCGGGGCCGCTGCATGGCGGTGCGCCCAGCCGTGCGCTCGACGCCTTGGATGAGATCGGCACGCCCGACCGCATCGACGAGTGGGTGCGCGGCACGGTCGCGGATGGCGGCCGTGTCATGGGCTTCGGGCATGCGGTGTATCGGACGGAAGACCCGCGATCGCGGATGCTCCGGGAGTATGCGGCGGCGTTCGGTGGCCCTCGGGTCGAATTCGCGCTGGAGGTGGAGCGGAGGGTCCCCGAGCTTCTGGCACAGCTGAAACCGGGCCGCGAGCTGCACACCAACGTGGAGTTCTTCGCCGGCGTGGTCATGGAGCAGTGCGGCATCCCCCGGTCGATGTTCACGCCCACCTTCGCGGCCGCTCGCGTCGTCGGCTGGACGGCGCACATCCTGGAGCAGGCGGCCGAAGGGAAGATCGTCCGTCCCTCCGCCCGCTACGTCGGCCCCGCCGCGCCCGTCCCGCTGCCCGCCCGCGGCTGACCCCCGCCCCGATCAGGCGGCGTGGGTCAGGCGCGCGGCGAGTAGACGCGCAGGCTGGCAGGGCGCACGCGTAAGGTGAGCGTCTTCGGCTCGCCGGGCGTCTCCGTCGACGCCTCGCCGTCGTGGGCGAAGCCGGGATCGTCGTGGCCGACGGCCGTGATCGTGATGTCCTCGACCGTCCGCGCTTCGAGGGCTGGCGGCCCCTGAAGGAACGGCAGCCGCGCGACGAGCGCATCCGTCCGCCCGCCGAAGGCCAGCGCGACTGCGCCGCGTGTCCGGGGGCGGCCCCCGGCGAACAGGATGCGCACATCCAGCAGGTGGTCGTCGAGCCGCCGGCGCTCGATCGGCGCCACCGCGACCGGGTAATACCGGTCGACGCCGACGAACACCGACCAGACCTCGCGCCTCGTGCCGTCGATCTCCACTCGAAGCGGGTTTCCGCGGCGGACGACACGGATCGCCGCGATCAGAGCAGCGATCGGCTTTCCCAGTCGCTTCTCGTGCCTCTCGCGCTCTTCGACGAACGCCGGGTAGAGCCCGACGGAGGCGGTGTTGAGCACCGTGAACTCCGTGCCGTCGGCGAACGCCAGATCGGCCACGTCCACCTCGCGCCCGCTCCCGGCCGCCAGGGCGTCGAGGGTCGCATCGACGGTGTCGAGCAGAGCGGCCTTCGCGAAGTGGTTGAACGTGCCGCCCGGAAAGACCAGGAGCGGCAGACCCGCCTTCCGTGCCTGCTGCGCCACCGCTGCGACCGTTCCGTCGCCGCCGTACACCCCCAGCACGCGAGGTGGTGCGTCCCCGTCGAGCTGGCCCGCGATCACCTCGCCGACGTGATCACCCTCGGCGAGCTCGTGGATGCGCGCCTGCGGCAGGCGCTCGCGGAGCAGCGGTCCGGGTTCCGGCCGCCCGAGCCCGCGTCCCGAACCGGGGTTGACCACGATGAACACTCCCTCGCCCGTCCCCGTGGCCGGAAGGTCGAGCATGCGAGCGGTCGGAGGATCGCGGCGCACGATCGGCTTCACCGCGGGCGTGACCGCCTTGAGCGCCAGCGCGGCGCCGGCACCGATGGCCGCGCCCCCGGCGACATCGGACAACCAGTGCGCGCCGGTGTGCAGTCGGGAGTAGCCCACCCCGGCGGCGAGCGGCGCCAAGGCTGCGCCCGCCGCCGGCCACTCCAGGGCGACGCCGGTGGCGAACGCCGCGGCGCTCGCCGTGTGACCGGAGGGGAACGACGGCGACGTGGGGGAGCGCTCGAGGCGTCGGGCGATCGGGATGGATGTGAGAGCCGGGCGGTCGCCGCCGACCAGCCGCTTGCCGACGAGATTGGCGACCAGGCTGGCGAGCCCCAGTGAGGCGAGCCCGCGGGCCGCAGCTCGCGGGCGCCCCAGCGCCAGCAGCACCGCGGCCGCGGCGAACCACAGCTTGCCGTGGTTGGCCGCGAGCGTCAGACCGCGCCAGAAGCCGTCCGAAACCGCACCCGTCGTCCGTGCGTTGATGCGCGACGCGACGCGGGCATCCGCCCGTTTGATGCGGGCGGGGAGGGGGATGCGCGAGCGCGCGCTGCGACGGGGCGAGGCCATGTCCGCCAATCTACGCCGACGCCTGCGGAGCATCCCAGCGGGCGGTAGGATCGACGTCGTGAGCACGCACGTCATCTCCCAGCCCAACGAGCAGGACCGCGAGGCCGTCGGCAGCGACGAGCACGGAACGCTCGTCCGCAGCCTGGCCACCACCCTGCCGAGCGCCCTCGGCAACCTCCTCGCCACCCTCGTGGTGCTGGTGTCCGTGGTCATCGGAATCTGGAGTCTCGTCGCGACCTGGACCGGCAACGCCGACTCCTTCCTGCCGCTCTTCCAGGTGACCGTCGCGGCCACGGTGGTGTCGCTCAACGCGCTCTACGCCCGCCGCACCTTCAGCTACGTGATCACGCTGATCGGCGCCATCCTCTGGCTCTGGGTCTCGGTCACGCCCTTCGCTCCGTTCTTCCAGGTGCTGCTCCAGTCGATCACGGTGACGATCATGCTCGCGGGCGTGGTCTACTCCACCGCCGCGGTTCGCCTCAGCAAGCAGCCGCGGTTCTGAGCGGGGACCCGGCGGACCGCACCGCCGACCCCACCGCTCCGGTCGAGGCCGGCGCTCCGGCGACCGAAGCAGCAGCAACCCTCCCGCACCGCCGACACTTCGTCGACCTCTCGCCGCTGCGCGAGTCGCCCGCTTTCGCCCGCCTCTGGCTGGGCGGTGCGATCTCCGGCATCGGCTCGCAGATGACCATCGTCGCGGTGGGCCTGCACATCTTCGACCTCACGCACTCGACGCTGGCCGTTGCGCTCGTGGCGCTGTTCGCCCTCGTGCCGATGATCGTCTTCGGGCTCTACGGCGGTGTGCTGGCCGATGCCTTCGACCGCCGCACGGTCGCGCTCGTCACGGCGGTCGTCGCCTGGTCGTCGACCGCCGCGCTCGCCCTGCTGGCCTGGATGCACATTCCGGTCGTGTGGCCGCTCTACCTGATCACGACGATCAACGCCGTCGCGGGCGTCATGATCGGCGCGACCCGTCAGGCCATCACGCCGCGCCTGCTCCCGGCGAGCCTGCTTCCGGCCGCCAGCGCTCTCGGCGGCATCAGCATGGGCGTAATGGTCACCGTCGGCCCGGCGTTGGCCGGCCTGCTGGTCGCGACCGTCGGCATCCCGTGGACGTACACGGTGGATGCGGTGCTCTTCACGGCGGCGTTCCTCGGCATTTTCACGCTGCCGTCGATCGTGCCGGAAGGTGAGCGCACGGGCGCGGGACTCGCGTCCGTGCTCGAAGGGCTGCGTTTCCTGCGGACGGCCCCGAACCTCAGCATGACGTTCGTCCTGGATGTGATCGCGATGACGTTCGGACAGCCGCGCGCGCTCTTCCCTGCGGTCGGGGCCCTCCTGATCGGCGGCGGCCCGATCACCGTCGGCATCCTCACCGCTGCGGGCGCCGTCGGAACTCTGGCGTCCAGCGTCTTCTCCGGCCGTCTCGGCAGTGTGCGCTGGCAGGGCCGCGCGGTGGAGCGGGCGATCCTGGTCTACGGCGCCAGCATCCTCGGCTTCGGGATCGTGCTCGCAGTCGTCGCGTTCACCGGGACAGCGGGAGGAGGAGCGTCCCTCGCCCAGGCGAACCTGCCGGCGCTGCTCGTCGCGACGCTGATGCTCGCCGCTTCCGGAGCCGCCGACAACGTCAGCTCCATCTTCCGGATGACGATCCTGCAGGCGTCCGCTCCGGATGTGATGCGCGGCCGGTTGCAAGGCGTGTTCACGGTCGTGGTCACCGGTGGTCCTCGTCTCGGCGACCTGTACATCGGTGTGCTGGCGCTCACCGGCGCGCTCTGGTTCCCGCCGCTCCTCGGCGGCCTCCTCATCGTGGTGCTCGTCGCCGTCGTCGTCCGCGTCCAGCGTTCCTTCCGCCGCTACGACGCGCTCGCCCCCACCCCCTGACACACTTCGGCGGGCGGGGATGCGGGTCAGGACTCGCGGACGACCTCGTCGGGGCGCTTGTCGGGGCGCAGGCCCCGCCAGGAGGGCTGCCGGAGGCGCCCGGGGCCGGTCCACTCGGCGAACTCGACCTCGCCGACCAGGTCGGGTCGCACCCAGTGCGCCCCGCGCGCATCCGCTGAGGGCACGCCCTCCATCGTCTTGGCCTTCTGCTCCAGCTCTCCGAGCTTCGCGGCGAGGTCGTCGAGCGCACGGTCGCTGAACCCGGTGCCCACCTTGCCGACGTAGCGGAGGGTGTTCCCGTCGGGGATGCCGAGCAGCAGCGCGCCGATCGTGTCGGCGCGCCGGCCGTTGCCCGGCGTCCAGCCGGCGATGACGACCTCCTGTGCGAGGTGGTGCTTGATCTTGATCCACGAGCGGGAGCGGCGCCCGCTCGCGTAAGTGCTGTCCCGCCGTTTGGCCATGACGCCTTCGAGACCGAGCTGCTTGCTGGAGGCGACCGCGTGCTCCAGGTCGCCGTCGAACGCGGGGGGCACCTGCACGGCGTCGTTCCGTCCGGGCCGCAGCAACTCGAAGAGCAGCGCACGCCGCTGGTCGTACGGGTCGCGGGTGTGCTTCGTCCCGTCCACCTCGAGCACGTCGAACACCATGTAGTGCGCGGGCGCACGCTTCAGCGCGGCCTGCACGTCCCCCGGGCGCGTCAAGCCCATACGGGTCTGCAGCAGTCCGAAGTCCGGCCGGCCCTGGGGGTTGAGCGTCACGATCTCCCCGTCCAGGACGAGGTCGTGGTCGCCGGTGAGGTCGACGAGTCCCGCGAGGTCCGGGTAGGTCACCGTGACGTCGTTCCCGTTGCGCGTGGTGAGTCGCAGCCGTCCGCCGCGCACCTCGGCGACGGCGCGGATGCCGTCCCATTTCATCTCGAAGGCCCACTCGTCCTCGTCCGAGATCTCCGCCTGCGAGCCCAGCGTGGCCAGCATGGGGGAGACCGGTGCGTCCGTGATCGGCGGCCCCGGGGTACGGGATGTGCGCGCGGCGGACTTCGGTGCAGGCGACTCGGCCGGCGCGACCGCATCCTCGTCGCCCTCCGTCTTCATGCGGTGGATGAGCCAGTTCTTCTCATCTCCGCCCCGCGCCGTGCGGATGAGCGCGAACTTCTGCGGCACACCGCCGAGCCCGCCGTCGGGCTGGCCGTGCAGCGTCGCGATCACTTCGTCGTCGCGCCATTTTTCCAGCTCGTAGTCGCCGTGGTCCCAGATGTCGACGTGCCCGCCGCCGTACTCGCCGTGCGGGATATCGCCGGCGAAGCCGCCGTATTCGAGCGGGTGGTCCTCGGTGTGCACGGCCAGGTGATTCTGCTTCGTGTCGGTGGGCGTCCCCTTCGGCAGCGCCCAGCTGACCAGCACACCGTCGTTCTCCAGCCGGAAGTCCCAGTGCAGCCGTCGCGCATGGTGCTCCTGGATGACGAACGACCGTCCCTCGCGAGCGCTCGGCCGTTCGGCGGGCACCGGCTCCGGCGTCTTCTCAGCGTCCCGCATGGACCGGTACGTGGTCAGCCGGTCGGGTTCGGCCGACGGACTCGCGACCGTTCCGCCGTGACCGGCCGACAGCTCCGCCAACGGGTCGCCCTGCTGTTTCAGCCGATCCATCACCTCCCGGTAGTCGAGGTGTCGGAGATTCGAGGATTCCAGCTCCTCCCACGTCCGGGGAGCGGCGACCGTCGGCTCGAAGCGCCCGCGGAGCGAGTACGGCGCGATGGTCGTCTTCGAGCCGTTGTTCTGACTCCAGTCGACGAGTACCTTGCCCGTCCGCAGCGCTTTCTTCATGTCGCTCACCACGAGGTCGGGATGGTCGGCCTCCAGCGCCCGCGCCAGTTCGTGCGCGACCGCCGAGATCCGCTCGCTGGTCTGCGTGCCGTCCAGTGCCGCGTAGAGGTGGATGCCCTTGGAGCCCGAGGTCACCGGCAGCGGATGCAGTCCCATGTCGGTCAGAATGGCCCGCGCCAGCCGGGCGACGTCCGCGCAATCCGTCAGCGTGACGCCCTCCCCGGGGTCGAGGTCGAGCACAAGCCGGTCGGGGTTGCGGCGCTCGCCGTCCGGTCCGACCCGCCACTGCGGGACGTGGATCTCCAGCGATGCGATCTGCGCCAGCCAGATCAGCGTCGCCCGGTCGTTGACCAGCGGGTAGCTCTTCGTGCCCGACGAGTGCTCGATCGCGACCTGTCGCACCCAGTCGGGGGTGGATCGGGGGTCCAAGTCCTTCTGGAAGAACACCTGGGCCGGGTCGTCGGGAGTCCCCACGCCGTGCACCCAGCGCTTCCGGGTGGCGATCCGGTCGCGGACGTGCGGGATCATCGCGTCGGCGACGGCGTTGTAGTAGCCGAAGATGTCGGCTTTGGTCGTCCCGGTCTCCGGGTACATGACCTTGTCGAGGTTGCTCAGCTTGAGGCGGTGGCCGTCGATGTCGACGACCTCGGTGTCCTGGGCGGCCATAGGCACACCGTACGCCAGAGGCGCCGTACCGGTGCATTCCCTGATCACTCCTTGAAAATGCGCTGATCCCCGGACACGATGGACGCATGAGGGCCATTTGGACGGGCGCTATCACCTTCGGTCTCGTGAACGTGCCGGTGAAGGTGTACAGCGCGACCGAGGATCACGACGTCTCCCTGCACCAGGTGCACGACGAGGACGGCGGACGCATCCGCTATCAGCGGCGCTGCGAGATCGACGGCAAGGTGATCCCGTACGAGCACATCGCGAAGGCGTACGACGACGGTGAGCGCACGGTCATCCTGACTCCGGAGGACCTCGCATCGCTCCCGTCGGAGCGCAGCCGCGAGATCGACGTGGTCGAGTTCGTGCCTAACGACCAGCTCGACCCGCTGATGTTCGACCGCAGCTACTACCTGGAGCCCGACTCCAAGTCGCTCAAGGCATACGCGCTGCTGCGCAAGACGCTGGAGGACGAGGAGCGCACCGCGATCGTGGAGTTCGCCCTCCGCCAGAAGACCCGCCTGGCCGCCCTGCGGGTGCGCGGCAACGTGCTCGTGCTGCAGACGTTGCTGTGGCACGACGAGATCCGCGCCGCCGAGTTCCCGTCGCTCGACCAGGTCCCGAAGATCACCGACCGGGAGCTGCAGCTCTCCAGCGCGCTGATGGAGAGCTTCGCCGGAGACTTCGAGCCCGAGAAGTTCACCGACGAGTACCAGGAGGAGCTGCGCAGGCTCATCGACGCGAAGCTGGAACAGGGCGAGAGCGTGGACACGGCGGCCACCTTCGGCGAGGAGGAGGAGAAGAAGGGCGGCGGCGAGGTGATCGACCTGATGGAGGCGCTGCAGCGCAGCGTCGAGCGCAGCCGGTCGTCGAAGTCCTCGTCGTCCTCGAAGTCCTCGAAGTCCTCGAAGTCCGCGTCATCCGCCTCATCGGAGAAGAAGGCCCCGGCCAAGAAGTCCGCGAAGAAGCCCGCGTGACGCGCCTGAAGCGCAGCAACCCGTCCGGCCCCGGCTACCACCGGACCATGACCGACAAGGGCCCCGTCTACGAAGACGAGGCGGGCAATCGGATCGTCGACGAACGCGAGCTGGAACGCATCCGCTCGCTCGTGCTCCCGCCGGCCTGGCAGGACGTGTGGATCTCGCCCGACGCCCGCGGGCACATCCAGGCCGTCGGCACCGACCAGGCCGGGCGGCGCCAGTACCGTTATCACGACTCGTGGAGGCTGAACCAGGATCGCCTCAAATTCGAGCGCGCCGCTCAACTCGCCGAGACGCTGCCCTCCGCCCGCCGCAAGGTGACCATGGACCTGCGTGAGGAGGGCTTCAGCCGGGATCGCATCCTGGCCGCGGCCTTCCGCATCATCGACCTGGGCAGTGTCCGGATCGGCAGCGAGGAGTACCTGCACGCCAACGGCAGCCGCGGGCTCACCACGCTGCTGTGCCGGCACGCGAACATCGACGGCGACGACATCACGCTGACCTTCCCGGCCAAGTCCGCTCAGAAGTGGACGAGCACCATCACCGACACCGACCTCGCTGAACTGCTGCGGCAGATCCAGGCGTTGCGCGGCCAGCGGTCGCGGCTGCTGTCGTGGAAGGACGGCACGTGGCACACCATCCGTCCCGCCTCCCTCAACGAGTACATCCGCCGGCAGACGCGCGGCGAGTTCACGGCGAAGGACTTCCGGACCCTGCACGGCACCATCGTGGCGGCCGAGGCGCTCGCCGAACTCGGCGTGGCGGGTTCCGACGCGCAGCGGAAGAAGCGCGTCAGCGCCGCCGTGAACGAGGCGGCCGCGGCGCTCGGCAACACGCCGACGATCGCGCGCAACAGCTACATCGACCCGCGCATCTTCGACCGCTATCGCAACGGCGAGGTCATCGACGTCTCCGGCGGCCGCGCCCCCGAGCCCGCCCTCCTGGAGCTGCTCAACTGATCGACGGCCGGACGGCCCGGCGTCTCAGCGCGACGGACGCTGGGCGGGAGTCTCCGACGAGAGCGGCGCCGCGATGTCCTCGAGCGACTTGCCCTCGGCGTCGATCCCGAGGAACAACTCCACGAGCCCCGCGGCGATCATGAGGCCGGCGCCGATGTAGTAGCCGATCGCGACCGCGTGGCTGCCGTCCTCGATCAGGCGACCGAACAGGATCGGCCCCGTGATGCCACCGATCGCGGTGCCGATCGCGTAGAAGAACGCGATCGACATCGCGCGGGTCTCCATCGGGAAGATCTCGCTGACCGTCAGGTACGCGCTGCTCGCTCCGGCCGAGGCGAAGAAGAAGACGACCATCCAGCACGCCGTCAGCCAGAAGGCGTCGAGGATCCCCGCGTCGAACATGATGGCGGTCCCGACCAGGAGCACACCGCTGCCCACGTACGACAGCGTGATCATGAAGCGACGACCGACCGTGTCGAACAGGCGGCCGAGCAGCAGCGGACCGAGGAAGTTGCCCACCGCGATGGGGACGAGCGCCCACGGCGCGACATCGTCCGGCACGTGCAGCAGCTTCGTCAGCACCAGCGAATAGGTGAAGAAGACGGCGTTGTAGAGGAACGCCTGGCCGATGAAGAGCGACAACCCGAGTACGAAGCGCTTCGGGTACCGCGTGACAGCGGTGCGGACGATCTCCCCGAAGCCGGTCGACCGGCGCTGGTGGATCGTGATTCCCTTGTCATCCGGCACGTCCGCCAGCTGCTCGTGGGTCTCGTCCTCGATATCGTGCTCGATCGTGCCGACGAGGGTCTCGGCCTCCTCGTCGCGGCCGTGGATGAACATCCAGCGCGGCGACTCGGGCACGTTGCGACGGACGAGCAGGATGACGAGCCCCAGCACGGCGCCGAGGCCGAACGCGATGCGCCAGCCGATATTGGCCGGGAAGATCGCCGTGTTCAGCAGGAAGACGGTCAGCACCGCGCCGAAGGCGGTCCCGAGCCAGTAGGAGCCGTTGATCGCCAGGTCGACGAGTCCCCGACGGCGCGCCGGGATCAGTTCGTCGATCGCCGAGTTGATGGCCGCGTATTCGCCGCCGATGCCGGCGCCGGTGAAGAAGCGGAACAGGAAGAACATCCACGGCGTGAAGGAGAACGCGGTCAGGACCGTGGCCACCAGGTAGAGGCCGAGGGTCAGGATGAACAGCTTCTTGCGGCCGAACCGGTCGGTCAGGTAGCCGAAGACGAGGGCGCCAGTACAGGCGCCGGCCACATAGATGGCGGCGGCGAGACCGACTTGAGCGGTGGTCAGCCCGAGGCCGCTGTCCGGCTCGGTCAGCCGACTTCCGATGGCACCGACGATGGTCACCTCGAGCCCGTCGAGGATCCACACCGTGCCCAGTCCGACGACGACGAGCCAGTGGAACTTCGACCAGGGGAGGCGGTCCATCCGCGCGGGGATGGTGGTGTGGATCGTCTTCAGCGACACCGCACGCTTTTCTGAGGAGGTCTGCGCACTCACCCGAATGAATATAGGGGCGCTGTGCGTACCCCGTCAGAGCCTTGACAAACGGCTCACTGTGCGCATTGACCAGCGACTAGCTTACGTAGTGCGCAAGTGTCAACCCCTTGTTGGCGGGAGGGGTGCATTGCTTATCGTTGCTAATGACTTCAGACCCGGAAAACGGGTCGGGAGACACCCGAACTGAGAGCACCAACGATGGCTGCCTGCCGAACATGCGGGCTGAATGGGATGACACGATGACGACTCTCGAAGTGACCAGCGACCCGGTACGCGACTACCTCAACTCGATCGGCCGGACACGGCTTCTGACCGCCGACGAGGAAGTCTCCTTGGCCAAGCGGATCGAGGTGGGAGTGCTCGCCGGTGAGCGGCTCGCCATCCGTCCCGGCCTCACCCCGCGCGAGAAGCGCGAACTCCAGTACCTCGCCGATGACGGCAAGCGCGCCTTCGAGCGCTTCATCGAGGCGAACCTGCGCCTCGTGGTGAGCATCGCGAAGCGTTATGCCGGTCGCGGCCTCCCCGTCATGGACCTTATCCAGGAGGGCAACCTCGGCCTGGTGCGTGCGGTCGAGAAGTTCGACTACCGCACCGGCAACAAGTTCTCCACGTACGCGACCTGGTGGATCCGCCAGTCGATCCTGCGCGGCATCGCCGACACGGCACGCCTGATCCGCATCCCGGTGCACACCGTGGAGAAGATCGACAAGCTGGACCGCATCCGCCGCGACCTCGGCGGCGAGCTGGGCCGCACGCCCACGCTGGAGGAGATGGCGGAGGCGTCGAACCTGCTCCCGGCCGAGGTGCACAAGCTGCAGATGAGCGACTCGGAGACCGTCTCCCTGGCCGTGCCGGTCGGTGAGAACGAGGGCGCCGAGCTGGGCGACCTGATCGAGGACGACGACTTCCCAGGCCCGCCGGAGGCCGTGGAGATGGAGTTCCGTCACCGCGACCTGGAGGACCGCCTCCGTGAGCTCCCGCCGCGCGATGCCAAGGTGGTGCGGATGCGCTTCGGGCTCGACGGACAGAAGCCGATGACGCTGGATGAGGTCGGCGAGGTGTACGGGATCACGCGCGAGCGCGTCCGTCAGCTCGAGACCCGCAGCCTGAAGCGCCTGCGCTGCCCGGAGCTGCTCGAGTACCTGCGCTGAGCCCGGCTCGTACCGACACGGAAAACCCCGTACCGATCAGGCGCGGGGTCTTTCCCGTTGCGGCACTCGGTTGCCGACGTGGGTGCAGTGCGTCTGTCGCCGTCAGCGGCCGGGAGGGGCGTCTGCGTCGACCTCGTCGGCGCCGAGCGCGCCGATCTCCTCGGTCAGCTGCAGCCCTTGCGCGCTGTTCGACGACAGCGTCAGCTGTTCGAGCCAGGCCTTGTTGATGCGGGGCCCGCGGCCTCCGCTGTAGCGGAACAGCAGCGGGATGGCCGGGTCGATCCAGATCGCGCTGCGCCCATCTCCGACGCTCTGCTCGTCGCGCCACGAGAAGAAGAAACCTTCCTTGCGGCGGAGCTTCAGCCCGATCACGATCTGCAGGTGCGCCAGGACGCGGTCCTCGAAACCGATCTCGGTGGTCCCGCCGTAGATGAGCTTGCCCATCTGAAAAAAATACATGACGAACGGGGAACCTTAGACCGACGTTCGTTCGGCGAACATCGGACGCCGAACATCCGGACTGCGGATGCGGGCGTACGCTCAGCGCCATGAGCCCCTCGCGCATCCTGGTCACCGGAGCCACCGGCTACATCGGAGGCCGTCTGGTCCCACGACTGCTGGCGCGCGGGCACGCCGTCCGCGTGCTCGTGCGTTCTCCGCAGAAGCTGACCGACGTGCCCTGGGCAGCCCAAGTGGAGGTGGTGGAGGGCGACCTCCACGACTCCGCGGCGGTGGAGCAGGCGATGGTGGATGTGGACGTCGTCTACTACCTCGTGCACTCCATGCGGGCGCGCGGGGACTTCGACGAGGAGGAGTCGGCGGCGGCGCGCACGGTCGCGTCGGCGGCGCGTGCGGCCGGCGTCGGCCGCATCGTCTACCTGGGGGCGCTCCATCCCGACGGCGAGCTCTCCCGCCACCTGCGCTCCCGGGTCGCGGTCGGGCGCATCCTGCTCGAGTCCGGCGTGCCCACCGTCGTACTGCAGGCCGGCGTCGTGATCGGCTCGGGGTCCGCGTCGTTCGAGATGATCCGCCACCTCACCGAGGTGCTGCCGTACATGCCAGCGCCGCGCTGGGTGCGGAACCGCATCCAGCCGATCGCGATCCGGGACGTGCTGCACTACCTGCTCGCTGCGGCGGACCTCCCCGCCGACGTGTCGCGCGCCTTCGATATCGGCGGCCCCGACATCCTGCGCTACGGGCAGATGATGAACGCGTACGCCCTCGAAGCCGGGCTGCCGCAGCGTCCCATCGCTTCGCTCCCCGTGTTCACTCCGTGGCTCGCGTCGCAGTGGGTGAACCTGGTGACGCCCATCCCGCGCAGCCTGGCGGTGCCGATCATCGAGTCGCTGCAGTACGACTGCGTGATGCGCGACCACGATATCGACGCCGTGATCCCGCCGCCTCCTGAGGGGCTGACCGGGTACCGCCGCTCGGTGCGGCTAGCGCTGGCCCGCGAGCGGTCGGGCGAGGTGGAGACGAGTTGGCAGGACGCGTCCGTCGCGGGAGCGCCGAGCGATCCGCTCCCGAGCGACCCGGAGTGGTCGGGCCACACCGTCTACACCGATCTGCGCGAGCGCGACTCGTCGGCCGATCCGGAGATGCTGTGGCGCGTGGTGGAGGGGATCGGGGGCGAGCGCGGCTGGTACTCGTTCCCGCTCGCGTGGGCGCTGCGCGGCTGGGCTGACAAGCTCGTCGGCGGGGTCGGGCTCCGCCGCGGCCGGCGTGACGCCGACCGCCTGAACACCGGCGACGCTCTCGACTGGTGGCGTGTCGAGCGGATCGAGCGGGGGAGGAGTCTGCGGCTCCGCGCTGAGATGCTCGTCCCCGGCCGGGCGTGGCTCGAACTCGCCGTTCGTCCGCGCGACGGCGGCGGATCCGAGTACCGTCAGCGCGCCGTGTTCTTCCCGCGCGGGCTGTCGGGACGGCTGTACTGGTTCGCGATCCTGCCGTTCCATGGCGTGATCTTCAACGGGATGGCGAACCGCATCGTGTACGAGGCCGAGCACCCGAAGGCGGCTAGTCAGCTGGCGCGACCTCTTGAGGGTCAGGATGGCCGCCAGGCATCGGAACCGCGGCCAGCGTCGTCGCGCTGAGCTCCTGGAGGAACCGCGTGACGGTGTCGCGGTCATTGGGGCTGAGCGCCCGGACCACCTCGAACCGGCGCGCGTGCTGCAGTCCCATGGTCCGCCGCACTTCGCGATGGGTCTCCGGGGTGATCTCGACCGTCACCGCGCGGCGGTCGGTGGGATGCGGTCGGCGGACGACGTGCCCGGCCCGCTCCAGCCGGTCCAGCAGCTTGGTGGTGGAGGCGGTGGAGATGTGGAGGTGGTCTGACAGTGCGCCGGCGGTGACCGGCACGTCCGCGTTCATCGAGGCGATGATGTACCGCAGAGCGCGCATGTCGGTCTCGTTGAGCTTCATGTGCGTGCGGGATTCGAAGCTGAGCCGCTGGTCGGCCTCACGCCACTCGCGCATCGCGCCGAGGAGCCGGACGATCTGTGTCAGTTCGTCTTCGCTGAGGTCGTCGTGGCGGACCAGTTCCTGCCGCGGATCGATGATCCGGGGATCGGTGAGGGACTCTGAGATCCGGCGCGCGTTGCGTCGCGCGTCGTCTCGAGCCGAAGTCATGCCGACATCCTATTCCCATTCGTAAGATGCGTGCTAGGTTATTTGCTACCCAAGCTAGACAAGGGAGCGCCGGTATGACGCAACTGCACTCCGAGACACGGAATCCTGTCGAGCACGGCTCCGGCAGCGCTGCCCGTCGCACGAACGACCTCGAGCCCGACCTCGCCGCGGTCGACGCCCGCCTGAACGGGTACTTCGCCGACCGGATCTCGGCGGCCTCCGCCTTCGGCCCGTCGTACCGGCGGCTCTGGGAGAGCGCACGCGATGCCGCCGAGGGCGGGAAGCGCATCCGTCCGCGTTTCGTCCTGACCGCCTACCGCGGGCTGGGCGGAACCGACCACGACGCCGCCTTCACCGCTGCGGTCGCGTACGAGCTCCTGCACACCGCCTTCCTGCTCCACGACGACGTCATCGACGGCGACACCGTTCGCCGCGGCCGGCCGAACGTCGCGGGCGCATTCTCCGCCGACGCCCTGTCCCGCGGGGCCGACAGCGGACGCGGCCGGCGCTGGGGGGAGGCGGGCGCAATCCTCGCCGGCGACCTGCTGCTCCACGCCGCCTCCTCGACGCTGGCCCGCGTGCCGGTGGACGAGTGGACGCGCGAGCGCCTCCTCGAGATCCTCGACCACGGCGTCTTCGTCACGGCAGCCGGGGAACTGGCGGATGTCGCGCTCGCCGAACGGCTCGGGCCCGACACCCCCGCGCTCGAAGACGTCCTGGCGATGACCGAGCACAAGACCGCCGCCTACTCCGTGTCCGGCCCGCTGATGACCGGCGCGCTCCTGGCGGGAGGCGGTGAGGACGTGCTCACCACCCTGGCCGAGTACGGCCGGCTCGTCGGCATCGCGTTCCAGCTCGGAGACGACCTCCTCGGGGTGTTCGGCAGTGAGGACGTCACCGGCAAGAGCATCGTGAGCGACCTGCGGCAGGGCAAGGAGACCTCCCTGATCGCCTATGCCCGCGGCACCGCCCTCTGGGAAGACGTCGTGCCCTCCCTCGGCTGCGGCGACCTCTCGCTGCACGAGGCGGCCCGGCTGGCCGAGGTGCTCGAGGAGTGCGGCGCCCGGCGCTTCGTCGAGCGACTCCTCGCCCAGCATGTCGAGCGTGCGATCGCCCTGCTCGACAGCCCGTCCATCCCGTCGGCCCTATCGGAACCGCTGTCCGACGTGGCACGCTCGTGTATCGGGAGGATCGCATGACACGCGCACCGGAGGCCCCCATCGGCACACCGCCGACCGACCTCGCCACCTACACCGGTGCCGCGCATGCCGGCGCAGCCACCATCATCCACGCCTACTCGACGTCGTTCGGGATGGCGACCCGCCTGCTCGGGCAGCGCGTCCGCCCGCAGGTGGAGGACGTCTACGCCCTGGTCCGCATCGCCGATGAGATCGTCGATGGCGCAGCAGCCGAAGCGGGTCTGAGCCTCCCCGACCAGCGTGAACTCCTCGATGCCCTGGAGGCGGACACCGAGCGCGCCATGCGCACCGGCTACAGCGCCAACGTCGTCGTGCACTCGTTCGCGGTGACCGCGCGTACAGCTGGCATCGGGGTCGAGCTGACGCGTCCCTTCTTCAGCTCCATGCGCCGGGATCTGAGCCCCGTCGACTTCTCGGCCGATGAGCTGCGGGACTACGTGTACGGCTCGGCCGAGGTGATCGGGCTGATGTGCCTGAAGGTCTTCCTCGCCGACTCGCCGGTCGACGCCGACACGCGCCGGCGCCTCGAGGCGGGGGCGCGGAGGCTGGGCTCCGCCTTCCAGAAGATCAACTTCCTGCGCGACCTCGCCGTCGACTGGACGGAACTCGGCCGCAGCTACTTCCCTGGGATCGACCCGACCCACCTCACCGAGCGGCAGAAGCTCGCCCTGGTCGTCGACATCGACTGCGACCTCGGCGCGGCCGCCGATGCCATCCCGGACCTGCCGGACAACTGCCGCCGCGCCATCACCGCGGCCCACGGGCTGTTCGCCGAGTTGAGCGACCGGATCCGGGAGACGCCCGCGACCGAGCTGTTGAGCCGGCGCGTCAGTGTCCCGACGCGGGTGAAGCTCGGCATCCTCGCGCGTGCCACGGTGGTGTCCGCTGTTCCCCGCGGCGCGGCGGCGGGGCGCACCGCCTCCATCGTCCCCGCGTCGGCGGCACGCCCGGAGCAGAAGCCATGACCGGCCGGCGCGTCGCCGTCATCGGCGGGGGCATCGCCGGTCTCGCGACGGCGGCACTGCTCGCACGCGAGGGCTACGCGGTCACGCTGTTGGAGCAGAAGCAGACGCTCGGCGGCCGTGCGGGCTCGTGGCAGCACGACGGCTTCCGCTTCGACACCGGCCCGTCGTGGTACCTGATGCCGGAGGTCTTCGACCACTTCTTCCGGCTGATGGGCACCTCAACGCAGGAGCAGCTCGACCTGGTGACGCTGGACCCCGGCTACCGCGTGTTCTCGGAGGACGGGCGGCCTCCGCTCGACGTGCGCGCCGACGGCGCCGGCAACCGGGCCATGTTCGAGCACGAGGAGCCGGGCGCCGCGGCCGCGCTCGACCGCTACCTCGCGGGTGCCGCCGAGACCTACCGGATGGCGGTGGACCGCTTCCTGTACAGCACCTTCGCCGACCTCCGGCCGTTGCTCGCGCCCGACCTGATCCGTCATCTGCCGCGCCTCGCCCGGCTGCTGTTGCAACCCCTCGACCGGTACGTCGCCGGCTTCGTCTCCGACAACCGGCTGCGGCAGATCCTCGGCTACCCGGCGGTGTTCCTCGGGACCTCGCCCGACCGGGCGCCCAGCATGTACCACCTGATGAGCCACCTCGACCTGGACGACGGCGTCCGCTACCCGCTCGGCGGCTTCGCCGAGTTGATCGACCGGATCGCCTCCCTGGCGGCCGGTGCCGGCGCGCACCTGGTCACGGGCGCGCGCGTCACCGCGATCCGCACCGCGGACGGCTCGCGACGACCGCACGCGGCCGGCGTGGAGTACCGGGATGCGGCGGGCCGTCTGCACATCGTGGACGCCGACATCGTGGTCTCGGCGGCCGACCTCCACCACACTGAGACTGCCTTGCTCCCGGAGTCGCTCCGCACGCACCCCGAGAAGGTCTGGGACCGCCGCGACCCGGGTCCGGGCGTCGTTCTCGCGATGCTCGGCGTGCGCGGGCGGCTGCCGCAGCTGACCCACCACAACCTGTTCTTCACCACGGACTGGGAGGCGAACTTCCAGACCATCTACGGGCCGGACCCCGGCATCCCGGACCCGGCGTCGCTCTACGTCTGCATGCCGAGCGAGACCGACCCGAACGTGGCGCCGGACAACCACGAGAACCTGTTCGTGCTGATCCCCGTGCCGGCCGACGTCTCGCTCGGCGCCGGAGGGGTCGACGGAGCGGGTGACCGGGCGATCGAGCGCGCGGCCGATGCGGCCATCGCCCAGATCTCCGCGTGGGCCGGCATCCCGGACCTCGCGGATCGCGTCGTCGTTCGCCGCACCGTCGGGCCCGAGGACTTCGCCACCGACCTGAACGCGTGGCGGGGCGGCGCACTCGGAGCGGCCCACATCCTGCGGCAGAGCGCGTTCTTCCGCCCGGGGAACGCGTCCAAGAAAGGCGACGGTCTGCTCTACGCCGGATCCTCCACGATCCCCGGCATCGGCCTGCCGATGTGCCTGATCAGCGCCGAACTCGTGGTGAAGCGCCTCCGTGGTGACGGAAGCGCGGGCCCGCTTCCCGAACCCCTCCCGGCCCCGCAGGCGGAGCGCGTGTCGTGAGCATCGTCTACCTGGCGTGCCTGCTGGTCGCGCTGGGGGCGATGGTGCTGCTCGACGCCCGGTTCCGGCTGGTGTTCTGGAGGGATGCGCGGCGCGCGACGATCGTGCTCGCGCTGGGGCTGGTGTTCTTTCTGGTCTGGGATGCCGCGGGCATCGTCCTGGGGGTCTTCGCTCGCGGTGGTTCCCGGTTCATGACCGGCATCGTGCTGGCGCCCGAGTTCCCGCTCGAGGAGGTGTTCTTCCTCCTCTTCCTCTGCTATCTGACCCTCGTGGTGCTGTTCGGCGGCCGTGCGGTGCTCGATCGCCGGGGGAGCGGCGCGCGCGGGCACGGGAGCGACGGATGACGTACGCGCTGCTCAGCCTCGTCTTCCTGGCCGTGGCCGTCGTCGTACTCGCGGTCGCCCTCATCCTGGCGCCCGACCGCGCCCGGCTGGTCCGTCGCTGGTGGGCTCCCACGCTGCTCGCCGCTCTGGTGGTGCTGGTGCTGACGGCGGTGTTCGACAACCTCATGATCGTCGCGGGATTCATGACCTACGCCGACGCGCACATCACCGGTGCCAAGCTGGTTCTCGTGCCGCTCGAAGACTTCAGCTATCCGCTCGCAGCGCTGGTGCTGCTCCCGGCCCTGTGGCTGCTCACGCGCCGCCGGGGGACGCGGGCGTGACCGCCGTGGTCCCGGCTCCGTTCCGGCAGCTGGTGCTGGTCTCGCGTCCGCTGAGCTGGATCAACACCGCCTTCCCGTTCGCCGCCGCCTATCTGCTCACGACCGGCCGCATCGACCTCACCTTCGTCGTCGGGACAGTGTTCTTCCTCATCCCGTACAACCTGGCGATGTACGGGATCAACGACGTCTTCGACTACGAGTCCGACCTCCGCAACCCGAGGAAGGGCGGAGCTGAGGGCGCGCTCCTGGACCGCTCGGCACATCGCCGCACGCTCGTGGCCGCCGTGGTCTCGACGGTCCCGTTCGTGGTCTACCTCGTGATCGTCGGCTCGCCGTTGTCGTGGCTGGTGCTCGCGTTCTCGCTGTTCGCGGTCGTGGCCTACTCGGCGAAAGGGCTGCGGTTCAAAGAGGTCCCCTTCCTCGACTCGGTCACATCCAGCGTCCACTTCGTGAGTCCGGCCTTGTACGGCCTCGTGCTCGCCGGAGCGGTGTTCACGCCCGGGCTCTGGCTGGTGCTGCTCGCGTTCTTCCTGTGGGGGATCGGCAGCCACGCGTTCGGAGCGGTTCAGGATGTGGTGCCCGACCGCGAGGCGGGGATCGCCTCCATCGCCACCGCCATCGGCGCAGCCGCCACCGTCCGGGTCGCCATCGCGGCGTGGGCGCTCGCCGGGGCGGCGATGCTGCTGACGCCGTGGCCGGGACCGCTCGCAGCCGTGCTCGCCCTCCCGTACATCGCGACGGCGGCCCCGTTCTGGTCGGTCACCGACGCGGGGGCGAGCGCCGCCAACCGCGGCTGGCGGCGCTTCTTGTGGATCAACTACGCCTGCGGCTTCCTGGTGACGCTCCTGCTCATCCTCTGGGCGGCGGTCCGGTAGGTCAGTTCGCCTCCCGCTTCGGGAGTTCCTGGAGCGTCCAGGCGTTCCCGTCCGGGTCGGTGAAGTCGACGAAGCGGCCCCACGCCAGGTCGTTCACCCCGGTGGCCTCGATGCCCTGCTCGGCGAGGTGCGCCAGCGCCTCGTCCGCGTTCGGTACCACGATCTGCAGGCCCTTCATCGTGCCAGGCGTCATGTCGGTGAGGCTCTCGCCGAACGCGATCGAGCACGCAGAACCGGGAGGCGTCACCTGCACGAACCGCAGGGTGGGGGAGACGCGCTGATCCATGTCGGCGTTCCAGCCGAGGCTGTCGACATAGAACGCCTTCGCCCGATCGACGTCGGTGACGGGGAGGATGATGAGCTCGACGCGCCAGTCGCTGATGGCCATGATGAGTGCCTTCCTGTTCGATTGACTCCACGCTACGACCGCATCCGGTCAGTTTCCGGCCGCAATGCGAATTCGGCGATTTTGCGGATCCGCGCGCTATCGTCGAATCCTCGACCGCCCACCAGACCCGAAAGCTTCAGCCAAGCGATGAGCGACTCACCGGCCTCGCCCACCCCCTACGAGGTGCTCGGCGTCCGCCCCGATGTGAGCACGGACGAACTGCGGCGCGCCTATCGGCGACTGCTGCGGGAGACGCATCCCGACACCGGCGGCACCGCAGCGGCGTTCCAGGCCGTGCAGCACGCGTGGGAACTGATCGGCGAGCCTGATGACCGAGCGCGCTACGACCGCGGCGAGAGCATCACGGTCGATGCCGTCGCCGGCGACTCGGCGGGCGGCGGCTTCAGCGCCACCTTTCACACCTCGCGCCCGGGTCCGGGCGGCGCGTCGGTCCGCGCGCGCAGCTACGGGCATCCCGGCGGCCGGTCGCGCGAGCGGTTCCTCGGCCTGATGCGCGAGTGGATGGGCCGGGGCACGGACGACCGCGACCCGTACGACCCTGCGCTCGTCCGCTCCGCCCCGCGCGAGATCCGTCAGCTGCTGGCGGAGGCGCTCGCCGAGGAGGCGACGGCCCGTGCCGTCACCGGGCTCGGCATCGGCTTCACGATCTGGAACGACGTGGCCGTGCATCCCTCGACCGACGCGAAGCTCGACCACATCGTGCTCGGGCCGGCCGGACTGTTCGCGATCCGCTCCGCCGATTGGGGCGGTGCCGTCAAGCTGGCCAAGGGCGAGATCGTCGGTGCCGGCATCGGACCGGATGAGGAACCCTTCCGCGATCTGTACCACGCGTCGAAGAGCTTCGGCCGTCAGGCGGGGGTGCGGTTCACCGGTCTGATCGTGGTCGTGCCGGACAACGACCTGGACGTCCCGTTCGACGTGGTCCGCCGTGGCCGGCTCACGGGTGCAATGGTGGTGCGCCGGTCGCTCCTGCCGCGCGTCCTCCGCGATGGGGCGAACGCCGCCGGGCGTGAGAGCGTCGATCGCGCGTTCGAGCTGCGGACGCGGTTGCAGGAAGCCGTGCGGTTCGTCTGAGCCGATGTTCTCCGCAGGGTGGCGACGCTCTAGACACCGGGCGCGCAACGCGAGCAGAGTGGACGCCATGGTCACCCCACTCGAAATCTTCAGCGGCTTCAGCGTCGACGACATCCCCGCGGCGAAAGCCTTCTACGGCGAGACGCTCGGCTTGCGCATCTCGGACGGCCCCATGGGCAATCTCGACCTCGAACTGCCCGCCGGCGGTCACGTGTTCATCTACCCGAAGGAGGACCACACGCCCGCGACGTTCACCATTCTGAATCTCGTCGTCGACGACATCGATGCGGCTGTCGACGAGCTGAACGCGAAGGGCGTGGTCACCGCCATCTACGACGATCCGCAGCTGCCGACGGACGAGAAGGGTGTGCTGCGGGGCCGATCGGTCGACCGGGGCCCGGACATCGCGTGGTTCCGCGACCCGGCAGGCAACGTGCTGTCGGTCCTGCAAGACTGAGGGCTCGCTCAGGCGAGCGGCTCGTCGTCGCTGTCGAGGTCGTCCAGATCCCACGTGATGGTCTCGTCGACCGGCAGGTCGGCAGTCGAGCGCGGGATGGTCGCCACGAGCTGGTAGGTCGCCTCGACCGGCCAGCCCCGGTCGTCGGCCAGCTCGAAGACCTCGAACGCTGACGTGCCCTCGAACTCCGCCGGCACGCGGACGCGGCTCGGCGGCACGTCCACCTCGGCGAGCAGCGTCAGCGCGTACGGCGGCTCCCCGTCACCGCGGAGGAGTACCGCACGGAAAGTCCGCGACCCGGAATTCGACACGCCCACACGTTAGGCGCGTCCTGGGCGGAGTTCGAGTGCGACACAGAAGACGCACAGGAGGCAGACGATCCGGCTCAGACCTAGGATGTGGTCGTGGAGCCGTTCATCATCTGCCTGTGGATCCTGGTCGTCGCGTGTCTGGGCACCTGGGTGCTCTCCCTCGTCACGAAGGAGCACTCCTGGGTCGACCGCATCTGGTCGATCGTCCCCGTCGTCTACATCTGGGTGTTCGCCGGTGCCGCCGGCCTCGCGGACGCACGGCTCGATCTCATCGCCGTTCTGGTCACTCTGTGGGGCGCGCGGCTCACCTTCAACTTCGCGCGCAAGGGCGGCTACGCTCCGGGCGGCGAGGACTACCGGTGGGAGGTGCTCCGCGGGCGGATGGGCGCCGGGGCGTTCCAGCTCTTCAACCTGTTCTTCATCGTCATCTACCAGAATGTCCTGCTGCTCCTGATAACGCTGCCCGCCTGGACGGCCTACCAGCACCGGACACCGCTCAACGCGCTGGACATCATCCTGGCGGCGGTGTTCCTGGCCTTCCTGACGGGCGAGACGATCGCCGACCAGCAGCAGTGGCGCTTCCACGAGTGGAAGAAGCAGGAGACCGCAGCGGGCCGTCAGCCCTCGCCGAAGTTCCTGCAGTCCGGGCTGTTCCGCTTCTCCCGGCACCCCAACTTCTTCTTCGAGCAGGCGCAGTGGTGGGTGGTGTTCCTGTTCGGCTGTGTGGCCGCGGGCTCGCTCCTGCAGTGGACCGTCCTCGGCCCGCTGCTCCTGACCGGGCTGTTCATCGGGTCCACCGTGTTCACGGAGAGCATCTCCCGCGCCCGCTACCCGGAGTACGCCGAGTATCAGACCCGCACGTCACCCGTGGTGCCGTGGTTCCCAGGCCGCGGGAACACGGCCCGCATATGGTCGGAGTCCAAGTAGTCGGCGACGCCGATCAGGATGAGGCTGAACACGATCTGCTCGGTCACCATCCACAGCGGGTACAGCCCGGGGATCGCGGCGATCACCAGCGTGACCACCGGGAAGATCTTCGCGAACAGCCGGAGGCGCGAGTACGCCCAGTAGTAGCCCCTCTGCGCGCGCCAGGCGAAGTAGAAGAGTGTCGCCGTCATGCCGAGCACGATCACCGAGCGCATCCACACCGGGAACGCCACGACGACGCCGTCACGGGTCAGGACGACCGCGACCACGACCGCGGAAAGCCCGATGACGAGCTCGGCGGCCAGAAGCCAGGTGATGACGGTGAACGCCCGGCGCGTCCGGGGATGGGTGCGACCGTCCTCGGGCACGGTATACGCGGCGTGACGGCCTCCCGCGATGCGGTCGAGCCGCGCGAGGAGAGTTTCCATGCAATCACGGTAACCCGGGCTACGGTGGGAATATGTCGTGCATCCGGTTCAACACCCCCGCTCAGCGTCAGGCGATGCGGAGCCACCGGCCGGCCATGCTCACCGCCGAAGAAGCAGCCGCACTGCACCCGGCGCCCGAGGTGACGGAGAGCAAGGTCCGCCGGTTGCGATTGTTGGCGACCGACCCGAACCCGAAGATCCGGGAGGCCGTTGCGAGCAGCTACAACACCCCGGAGGACCTCTTCCTGGCTCTCGCCAAGGACCCCGACGAGGGCGTGCGCGGCTGCGTCGCGAAGAACGAGGCGACCCCGTGCGACATTCTCCGGATGCTCGCCGACGACCGGTCGGAGACGGTGCGCGGCTGGGTGGCCGTCAACTACTTCGTGCCCACCGACGTCATGGAGAAGCTCGCCGGCGACCGCAGCCGCACGGTGCGCAGCCTGGTGAAGTGGAAGGCGTCGCTCGCCGACGAGCAGCAGCCGCTCCCGGTGGGCTGACGTGACCGGATCCGACCCGTCGCGCAGCGTCCCGCAGCAGGGGCCGTCCAGCGTGCGCGTCGACTCCTGGGCGTGGGCGGTGCGGCTGTTCAAGACGCGCTCGGCCGCGTCCGACGCGTGCAAGGCCGGCCATCTGAAGGTCAACGGCGACCGTGCGAAGCCCGCGCAGCCGGTGAAGGTGGGGGATGAGGTGCGCGCCTTCGCGGGCGGCACGGAGCACATCTACATCGCCCGCCGCCTGATCGTGAAGCGCGTCAGCGCGGCCGTCGCCGCCGACTGCTTCGAAGACCGCACACCTCCGCCCGCGCCGCGCACGGAGACGCCGGCGACAGTCACCCGGGAGCGCGGCGCCGGACGCCCGACCAAGCGGGAGCGGCGGATGCTCGACCACCTCCGGGGCCGCTGATGGCGCTCGCGCGCATCGGGATCTCGGGATGGACCTACGCACCCTGGCGCGGCGTCTTCTACCCTCCGAAGCTGCAGCACCGGCTGGAACTGGAGTACGCCTCCGAGCGGTTGGACTCGATCGAGATCAACGGCAGCTTCTACTCGCTGCAGCGCCCATCCAGCTACCGCACCTGGGCGGAGCACACCCCCGACGGGTTCGTGTTCAGCGTCAAGGGCGGCCGGTACATCACGCACATCCTGCGGCTGAGAAATGCGCGCCCGGCGCTCGCCAACTTCTTCGCCTCCGGCGTCCTCGCCCTGGGGCCGAAGCTCGGTCCGCTGCTGTGGCAGCTACCGCCGACCCTGCAGTTCGATGCGGAGTCGGTGGATGCGTTCCTCGGCATGCTGCCCCGCACCACGACCGAGGCCTCCGCGCTGGCGGGCGAGACGACGCTCGACGAGGACCGCACCCACACCGCGGCCGACGCCGACCGGCCGTTGCGTCACGCGGTCGAGGTGCGGCACGCATCCTTCGACGTCCCCGCCTTCACCGAGCTCGCCCGTACCCACGATGTCGCGATCGTGCTGGCCGACACCGCGGGCCGCTACCCGGTCATCCGGGAGTTGACGGCCGAGTTCGCGTATGTACGACTGCACGGCGACGAGGAACTGTACACGAGCGGCTACACCGACGAGTCGCTGGACCGGTGGGCGGCGGAGCTCGGCGGCTGGCTTGAACGCGGAATGGACGTCTACGCCTACTTCGACAACGATGTGAAGGTGCGGGCGCCCTACGACGCGATGGGGCTGCGCGACCGGCTCGCGGGCTGGACGCCGCGTCCTCACTAGACTCAGAGGTGTGGAAGGAGACAGCGCCGTCGTGAGTTCGCGGGTCTGGACGATCCCGAACGTCCTGAGCTTCTTCCGGCTCGCGCTCGTCCCGGTCTTCCTCTGGCTCGTCATCACCGGCGAAGACGGCCCCGCTCTGTTGGTGCTGGTGTTCGCCAGCGCGACGGACTTCCTCGACGGCTGGCTCGCCCGGCGCCTCCGTCAGGAGTCCCGCCTCGGTCAGCTGCTCGATCCGGCCGCCGACCGCCTCTACATCTTCGCCGCCCTGATCGGGCTCTGCTGGCGCGAAGTGATCCCCTGGTGGCTCTTCATCGTGATCGTGGCGCGGGATGTGATGCTCGCCGTCCTCGGCATCATCCTCGCGAACCACGGCTTCGGCCCGCTCCCCGTGCACCACCTCGGGAAAGTGGCCACTTTCTGCCTCTTCTGGGCGCTTCCCCTGTTGATGCTCGGGGAGGCGTTCACGCCGCTCGCACCCGTATCGCTGCCGCTCGGATGGGCGTTCGCCTTGTGGGGTGCGTTCCTCTACTGGTGGGCGGGAATCGTGTACATCCGGGAGACGGCACGGGTCATCCGCCGTCCGGCCGATGACAGGGGCGCTCCATCGGATACGCTGGACGGCAAGGAGGTAGACGGTGCCTGAAGACATTAACCCCAACGCTGCGGCCGGTGAAGCCGACGACGCCGCCCGGGGCCCCCTGCGCGACCCCGCGAGCAACGAGGACACGACCGCGCGTTTCGGCGAGGACTTCGTCTCGAAGATGTACCCGTCGGGCGAGGTCTCGCCCGAGGAGCTGGAGGCCATCGCGGCCCTCCCGTCCGGTTCGGCGCTGCTCATCGTGCGTCGCGGGCCCAACTCGGGCGCGCGGTTCCTCCTCGACGCCGACGTGACGACCGCTGGCCGCCACCCGAACGCCGACATCTTCCTGGACGACGTGACGGTGTCGCGCCGTCACGCGGAGTTCACGCGCCGCGGCACCTCGTTCGAGGTCCGCGATCTGGGCTCATTGAACGGCACGTACTACGACGGTGTGCGGATCGAGAGCGCCCTGCTCGCCGACTCCGCCGAGGTCCAGATCGGGAAGTTCCGGCTGACGTTCTACGCCTCGCGCCACGACCTCGCCGCAGCGGCGAACGGCTAGTGGCCCGGCCGGCCCAGCGGGCCGCCGGTGACGCTCCGGCCCTGCTCAGCATCGGCCAGGTACTCGGGCGGCTGAGTCCAGAGTTCCCCGACCTGTCGTCGTCGAAGCTGCGCTTCCTCGAGGAGCGCGGGTTGGTGTCCCCCTCCCGCACAGCCTCCGGCTACCGCAAGTTCGCATCCGCCGACGTCGATCGGCTGCGAGCGGTGCTCGCGATGCAGCGCGACCACTACCTCCCGCTCAAGGTGATCAAGAAGTACTTCGCCGAGCTCGACGCAGGGCTCGACCCCGTGTTCCCTGGCGCCGCTCCGGCCGGCTCCATCCTCGGCGGCGCTCGGCGCTACCGCCGGGACGAGCTCCTGCGCGAGGCCGGCGCCGACGCCGAGCTCCTGCAGGACGCCGTCAGCGCATCCCTCATCGTCGCCTCCGATGTGTACGGGGACGAGGCACTCACCGTGCTGCGCGCACTCGCCGAGCTGCGGCGCAGCGGCATCGAGCCCCGGCACCTCCGCGGGTTCCGCGCGGCCGCCGAGCGCGAGATCGGCCTGATCGAGACCGCCCTGGTCCCGATCGCGCGGCGCAACGACGTGAGCAGCAAGGCACGCACGGCCGAGCTCGCCCGCGAGATCGCGGCGCAGCTCGACGTGGTCCGTGGCAGCATCATTCGCTCGTCCATCTCCCGACTCCGCCCGTGAGCGCGGCGCCGGAGCTCGACACGCCGACACCGAAACGACGGATGTCGTTGCCGGGCGACCGCCGCATGGGTACCGTGGATGAAGCGACGCGGATGCGACGCGAGATTCACTACCCGGGTGAGAGGCGATCTTGATGAGCGAACTGAGTCGTGACGACGGCGCCTCCCGCTACGACCTGGGGCTCCTGTTCACGGACGGCCTCCCCGAGATGGACGACGTGAACGGTTACCGCGGCGCGGTCGCCGCCCGCGCGGCCGGCATCTCGTACCGCCAGCTCGACTACTGGGCGCGCACCGGGCTGGTCGAGCCGACCGTCCGCGGCGCCGCCGGTTCCGGCTCCCAGCGCCTGTACGGCTTCCGCGACATCCTCGTCCTCAAGCTCGTGAAACGCCTGCTCGACACCGGTATCTCGCTCCAGCAGATCCGCACGGCGGTCAACCAGCTGCGGGAGTCGGGCGTCAGCGACCTCGCTCAGACCACGCTGATGAGCGACGGCGCGAGCGTCTACCTGTGCACCTCCAACGACGAGGTGATCGACCTCGTCAGCCGCGGTCAGGGCGTCTTCGGAATCGCGGTCGGCAAGGTGCTGCGCGAGGTGGAGACGAGCCTCGTCGAACTGGACACCCAGACGGACGCCATGGACGAGCTGGCCGCCCGACGCGCTTCGCGCACGCGCGCCTCCTGAGCGCCCCCAGCCTCTAGCCCTTCCGCGCGGTCTAGGCGCGCCTGACGGTCTCCGCTTCCCTCCGCCTGCCCGGTCCGTCCCGCAGATTTGCGCCAATTCGCGGTTATGCGGTTCCCTTTCCCACGATTTGCGCCAAATCGCGCCTCGCCCTCCCTCGACGGCGCTGAAGGCGGCACGATTCGTGACGAATCGGGATTTCGCGGGGGCCGCGACGGTCGTCGAGGCAGAGATTTGCGCCAAATCGCGGTTATCGCGGTCGCATAACCGCGATTTGCGCCAAATCGCGCGCTGACCGCACGCCGACAGGGCGCGCCAGTGCAGCACGCACCCTCAGCGGCGACGTCAGGGAGCGGTCGCGTACTCGCCGAGGCGCGCCGTCCGGAGCACGCGCTCCAGCAGCATGTCGAAGTTGTGCGCCATCTCCTGGGCGCTCTCACCGGGCCACACGTGCAGCGGCTTCGCCGCGCCCTGGGCCTGCTGCAGGGAGGTGCGCTCGGGCAGCTGCGGCGACAGCACGAGCGGTCCGAACATGTCGCGCAGCTCCTTGATCCGGAACTGGTGCTCGAGCGACTGGACGCGGGCACGGTTCACGATGATGCCGAGGGGCTGGAGGCGCGGCGAGAGACCGCGGCGGATCTCCTCGATCGCGCGCAGGGCACGGTCGGCGGCCGCGACGGAGAATAGGCCGGGCTCGGTCACCACGGCGACGCGGTCGCTCGCGGCCCAAGCCGTGCGAGTGAGCGCGTTGAGCGAAGGCGCGCAGTCGATCAGCACGAGTTCGTAGTCGTGCTCGACGTTGGCGAGCGCCTCCTCGAGCTTCCAGATGTCGCGGATGCTCGGGTGCGGGCCGTCGAAGTTGATGGCCGACGGGCTCCCGATCATGACGTCGATGGTGCCCGAGCGGCCCTTCGTCCAGCCGGACGGGGCGATCGCCGCGCGCACGATCTTCTCCTTGGGGGAGGCGAGGACATCGGCGACATTGAGGTGTCCGGCGACCTGGATATCCATGCCGGTGGAGACATCCGACTGCGGGTCGAGATCCACGACCAGCGTGCGAAGGCCCTTCGCAAACGCCGCTGACGCCAGTCCGAGCGTCACCGTCGTCTTTCCGACACCACCCTTGAGGGAGCTAACGCTGAGTACGTGCACGACAGCCACGTTACCTTTACTAGTCTTAGAGAACCTAACCGTTTGCTGTGTGGTGTCGACCCCTGCTCGAAAGGTCCCCATGTTCCGAAAGATCCTCGTTGCCAACCGCGGTGAAATCGCCATCCGGGCTTTCCGGGCCGCGTACGAGCTCGGCGCCCGCACGGTCGCCGTGTTCCCGTACGAAGACCGGAACTCGATGCACCGCCTGAAGGCCGACGAGGCGTACCAGATCGGTGAGCCGGGTCACCCCGTCCGCGCCTACCTGGACGTGCAGGAGATCATCCGCGTCGCCCAGGAGTCCGGTGCCGACGCGATCTACCCGGGATACGGGTTCCTGTCCGAGAACCCCGAACTCGCCGACGCCGCCCGCGCGGCCGGTATTGCGTTCATCGGCCCGCGCGCCGAGGTCCTCGAGATGGCCGGCAACAAGGTGACCGCGAAGGAGCACGCGATCGCCGCGGGCGTCCCGGTGCTCAAGTCCACTCCGCCTTCGCGCGACATCGACGAACTCATCGCCGGCGCCGACGACATCGGGTTCCCGATCTTCGCCAAGGCGGTCGCCGGTGGCGGTGGCCGCGGCATGCGCCGCGTGAACAGCAAGGGCGAGCTGCGTGCCGCCCTCGAAGAGGCCATGCGCGAGGCGGACAGCGCGTTCGGCGACGCCACGATGTTCCTGGAGCAGGCCGTTCTGCGGCCGCGCCACATCGAGGTCCAGATCCTCGCCGACTCCACCGGCGACACCATGCACCTGTTCGAGCGCGACTGCTCGGTGCAGCGCCGCCACCAGAAGGTGGTCGAGATCGCGCCGGCCCCGAACCTGTCCGACGACATCCGGCAGGCGCTGTACCGCGATGCCATCGCCTTCGCCCGCTCGATCAACTACGAGAACGCCGGAACGGTGGAGTTCCTGCTCGACACGGCGGGCGAGCGCGCCGGCCAGCACGTCTTCATCGAGATGAACCCGCGCATCCAGGTCGAGCACACGGTCACCGAGGAGATCACCGACGTCGACCTCGTGCAGTCGCAGATCCGGATCGCGGCGGGGGAGACGCTCGCCGACCTCGGCCTCAGCCAGGACACGGTCCAGATGCGCGGTGCCGCCCTGCAGTGCCGCATCACCACGGAGGACCCGACGGCCGGCTTCCGGCCGGACACCGGCAAGATCACCACGTACCGCTCCCCGGGCGGCGCGGGGATCCGCCTCGACGGTGGAACGATCAACCCGGGCGCGCAGATCAGCCCGCACTTCGACTCCATGCTGGCGAAGCTCATCACCCGCGGCCGCGACTTCCCCGCCGCCGTGCTGCGGGCCCGTCGCGCGCTGGCCGAGTTCCGCGTCCGCGGCGTCGCCACGAACATCCCCTTCCTCCAGGCCGTGATGGAGGACCCGGACTTCATCGCCGGCAACGTCTCCACCTCGTTCATCGAGGAGCGGCCGGAGCTGTTCAAGGGCCGCGCCTCGAAGGACCGCGGCACGAAGGTGCTCAACTGGCTCGCCGACGTGACCGTCAACCAGCCGAACGGCGCACACCCGGAGACGGCCCACCCCACGGAGAAGCTGCCGAAGATCGACCTCAGCGCGCCGGCCCCTGCCGGGTCACGGCAGCGGCTGCTCGAGCTGGGCCCGAAGGGCTTCGCCGAGGCACTGCGTGCCCAGAAGGCGCTGGCGGTCACCGAGACCACGTTCCGCGACGCGCACCAGTCGCTCCTCGCCACGCGCGTCCGCACCCGCGACCTGGTCGCGGTCGCACCCTATGTCGCGCGGATGACGCCCGAACTGCTCTCCGTCGAAGCCTGGGGAGGCGCGACCTACGACGTCGCACTCCGCTTCCTCGGCGAGGACCCGTGGGAGCGCCTGGCGACGCTGCGCGAGGCGCTGCCGAACATCAACATCCAGATGCTGCTCCGCGGCCGCAACACCGTCGGCTACACGCCGTACCCGACCCAGGTGACCGACGCCTTCGTGCGCGAGGCGGCGGCGACCGGGGTGGACATTTTCCGCATCTTCGACGCCCTCAACGACGTCTCGCAGATGCGCCCGGCCATCGAGTCGGTGCTGTCGACCGGCTCGGCGATCGCCGAGGTCGCCGTCTGCTACACCGGCGACCTGCTCGATCCCGCCGAAGACCTGTACACGCTCGACTACTACCTGCGTCTCGCCGAACAGATCGTCGACTCCGGCGCGCACATCCTGGCGATCAAGGACATGGCGGGCCTGCTGCGTCCGTCCGCCGCCGAGAAGCTCGTCGCGGCGTTCCGTGAGCGCTTCGACCTGCCGGTCCACGTGCACACCCACGACACCCCGGGCGGCCAGCTCGCCACGCTGCTCGCGGCATCCCGGGCCGGTGCGGATGCGGTGGATGTGGCGAGCGCGCCGATGGCGGGAACGACGAGCCAGCCGAGCGCCTCCGCTCTGGTGGCCGCTCTCGCGCACACCGAGCGTGACACCGGCATCTCGCTGACGGCTGTCGAGGACCTCGAGCCGTACTGGGAGGCCGTGCGCCAGGTGTACCGGCCGTTCGAGTCGGGTCTGCCCGGCCCCACCGGCCGTGTCTACAAGCACGAGATCCCGGGCGGTCAGCTCTCCAACCTCCGCCAGCAGGCGAAGGCACTGGGGCTCGCCGAGGACTTCGAGCTGGTGGAAGACATGTATGCGGCGGCGAACCGCATCCTGGGCCGCATCCCGAAGGTGACGCCCTCCTCGAAGGTGGTCGGCGACCTGGCGCTGCACCTCGCGGCGGTCAAGGCCGACCCCGACGACTTCGCCGAGAACCCGCAGAACTACGACATCCCCGACTCCGTCGTTGGCTTCATGGCGGGCGAGCTCGGTGAGCTCCCGGGTGGATGGCCGGAGCCGTTCCGCACGAAGGTCCTGGCCGGGAAGACGGTCAAGATCGGCGTCGAGGACCTCTCGGCCGACGACGCGTCGGCCCTCGAGGGCTCCAGCGAGGAGCGCCGCGCCACCCTGAACCGGCTGCTGTTCCCGGCGCCGACGCGCATCTACGAGCAGATGCGCGAGCTGTTCGGCGACCTCTCGGTGGTGGACTCCCTCGATTACCTGTACGGCCTGCAGCAGGGCAGCGAGCACGTCATCGAGTTCAGCCGCGGGGTGCGCCTCTACATCGGCCTGGAGGCGATCGGCGAGGCGGACGAGAAGGGGATGCGGACCGTGATGACCACGCTCAACGGCCAATTGCGGCCGGTGTTCGTGCGCGACCGCAGCATCACCGTCGAGTCGAAGGCCGCCGAGAAGGCGGACTCCGCCAAGCCGGGGCATGTCGCGGCACCGTTCTCGGGCGTCGTCACGCTGCAGGTCGGCGTCGGCGACACCATCGCCGCCGGTCAGGCCGTCGCGTCCATCGAGGCCATGAAGATGGAGGCCGCGATCACCGCTCCGGTGGCCGGGACGGTCGAGCGGCTCGCCATCCCGAAGACGCAGCAGGTGGACGCCGGCGACCTCATCGTGGTGATCCAGCCCGCCTGAGACGGGGCCTGAGCCCGGCCGTCGCGTCCCTCGTGGGGCGCAACGGCCTACAATGGCGAGTCGCGGGGCCCAGAGCGGGTCACCGCTCCAGACGAAGGAGAACGTTCGACGTGGCAGAAGGTCCTGACGCCGACACCCCGGAGGCGCGTCCGCCCCGCGACCTCGTGCCGGCCGACGACGAGCTGACGCCGTCGCCTGCCTTCGAGCCGCTGCCGTCGCTGGACGTCGACTCGACGCTCAGCATCGACGTCGACCTGCCTCCGGTGCCCGCACGCGAGATCCCCGAGGACGAGGCCGCCGTCGCGATCGACGACGTCCCCGTCGACCCGGGCTTCGTCGCGTCGCCCAGTGAGCCGACCACGATGTCGGTCGCCATCGTCGCATCCCGACTGGCCGCCACCCCGCCGGAGGCGCCTGCGGGTCTCGCCGCGATCTCCGCAGACGACGCGCCGCCCCTGCCGCCGAGCGAGCCGTTCGCCGGCTCCCGCCGCGACCGCCTGCGGGGGGAGTCCTCCCTGCAGCCGGAGCCGGCCGCGATGCTGACCGCCGACCGCCTGCTCGAGGTCAACCGCAAGACGCGCCCCGGCCCCGAAGGCCCGTGGCAGCGCTTCGTCTACAACGTCACCTTCCGTACCGTGAACCTCGGCGACTCCGCCAAGGTCCGCGCGCGCAAAGAGCTGGACCACCGCATCCAGAAGCACTTCGAGGGCGGTGCCCGCTTCGTCCCCGTGCTCACCCGCAAGGGAGGCGTCGGCAAGACCACAGTCACCACGCTGCTCGGGATGGCGCTGGCCTCGGCCCGCGAGGACCGCATCATCGCGATCGACGCCAACCCGGACCGCGGGACGCTCTCCGAGCGGGTGCCGCGGCAGACGCGGTCCACGGTGCGGGACGTCGTGCACAAGGCGGCGAGCATCGGCGGGTTCACCGACTTCTCGGCACTCGTGTCGCGCGACGAGACGCGCCTGGACATCCTCGCCTCGGACACCGACCCGATGCTCTCGGAGGCGTTCGACGAGAACGACTACAACGTCGTCGCCGATCTGTCCGCCCGGTTCTACTCGATCGTGCTGACAGACTGCGGCACCGGAATCGTCCACTCGGTGATGCGCGCCACCCTGCAGCGCGCCGATTCGCTGGTCATCGTCTCCGGCGGCAGCGTCGATGAGGCCCGGCTGGCCTCCGAGACGCTGACGTGGCTGGAAGCGAACGGCTACGGCGAGCTCGTCCGCAACGCCGTCGTCGCGCTCAACACGGCGACGCACGCGACCAACCTCGTCAAGCTCGAGGAGATCGAGGCGCACTTCCGTTCGCGCGTCCGCGAGATCGTGCGTGTCCCGTACGACCCGCAGCTCGCCGCAGGCTCGGTGGTGTCGTGGAAGGACCTCAAGCCGCTGACCCGCCTGTCCGCCCGGACCCTGGCCGCTCTCGTCGTCGAGGGCCTCCCGGCCGAGCGCGACTGAGCCGCCCCGCCCGTCCCCGCCGTTCTCTCGAGGAGTGCCCGTGACCGAACGTCAGATCCGCCTGTTCGGCGATCCCGTACTGAAGACCCCATCCGACCCGATCGGGGACATCGACGAGGGAGTCCGCGGGCTCGTCGAGGACCTCGTGGACAGCGTCCTCCCTCCGGGTCGCGCCGGGGTCGCAGCTCCCCAGATCGGCGTCAACGAGCGCGCCTTCAGCTACAACGTCGACGGCGAGATCGGTTACGTGATCAATCCGATGCTCGCCGAGGTGTCGGGCGAGCCGGAGTTGGTGGACGAGGGCTGCCTGTCCGTCCCGGGCCTGTGGTTCAAGACGCTGCGCTATCCGTTCGCCCGGGTGACCGGTATCGACCTGGAGGGGAACGCGATCGAGGTGTCGGGTACCGGTGTGCTCGCACAGGCACTGCAGCACGAGACCGACCACCTCGACGGCAAGCTGTACCTCGACCGTCTCGACAAGGAAACGCGCCGCGAGGCGATGCGCCAGGTGCGCGAGTCGGACTGGTTCTGACACCGCGCGCCTAGGATGACCGTATGCGTATTGCGGTCACAGGAGGATCGGGCAAGCTCGGACGCACCGTGGTGCGGGAGCTGCGGAAGGCGGGGGACGAGGTCGTCTCCCTCGATGCGACGGGGGAGCGCGGGCCAGGGTTCGTGCGGGTCGACCTGACCGACTACGGTCAGACGGTCGACGCCATCTTCGGGGTGAACGACCAGCACGACGGCTTCGACGCGATCGTGCACCTCGCCGCGATCCCCGCTCCGGGCATCCTGAGCGACGTGGCGACGTTCCACAACAACATCCGCGTCACCTACAACGTGTTCCAGGCCGCCCGCCGCGCCGGAATCCGCAATGTCGTCTACGCATCCAGCGAGACGGTGCTGGGACTGCCGTTCGACGTGCCGCCGCCGTACATCCCCGTGGACGAGGACTACCCGGCCCGCCCGGAGAGCACTTACTCGCTGGTGAAGCACCTCGAGGAGCAGATGGCGATCGAGCTGGTCCGCTGGGATCCCGCGCTGAAGATCGTTGCGCTGCGCTTCTCCAACGTGATGGACCCGGAAGACTACGCGGCCTTCCCGGCCTTCGACGACGACGCCCGTGCCCGCAAGTGGAACCTGTGGGGCTACATCGACGCACGAGACGGCGCGCAGGCCATCCGCCGCGCCCTGGAGTGGGACACGACCGGCTTCGACCGCTTCATCATCGCCGCGGCCGACACGGTGATGAGCCGGCCCAACGCCGAACTCGTCGCGGAGGTCTTCCCCGGCGTGCCGCTCAAACGCGAACTCGGCACGAACGACACGCTCCTCTCGATCGACAAAGCTCGCCGCATCCTCGGCTACGCCCCCGAGCACAGCTGGCGCGACGAGGTCTGATCGTCGTAGATTCGTGCCGAATGTCGCTTGTGACGCCGCCATAACGTCGATTCGTGCCGAATGTCGCTTGTGACGCCGCCATAACGTCCATTCGTGCGGAATCTTGTCGGGCGAGATGCTGTGGATAAGAGCGGCTGTCCACAGATTGCGGGAGCCGCTGTTGGGGGCGATTCCGACGCGGTGACAATAGCGGATGCGAACGCCTCGATCCCTCCCAGCATCACTGGTTTCCGTGCCCTTCACCCCCGACCACGCCCGTCGGTCAGCGGTGGCATACCGACGCTTGCGGGCCCGCGACCTGCACCATCCGTTTCACGGCATCCACGTCGCCACCGCCCCTCGCACCGTTTCCGAACTGTGCAAGGCGTATCTCCCGCTCCTTCCCGACGGCGCTCTGTTCAGCCACCAGACCGCGGCCGAACTGCTCCGCATCCCACTCCCGGGGTCGCTCCCCGATGCACGTCTGCACGTCTCCGTCGAATTCCCGCGGTCGCCCCCTCGTGCTCGTGGCGTGATCGGGCACAGCCTCGGAAAGGTGACGGGCGAAGTGGTGGATGGGTTCCCTGTCTGCTCGCCAGCCATCGTCTGGTGCCAGCTCTCCGGCGTGATCGGTAGGGAGGATCTCGTCGCCGCCGGCGACTATTTGCTCGGGGCACGCAAGCGGGCGCCCCTCGTCGACCTCGATGAACTCGCGACGCTGTCAGAAGAGCTCTGCCGAACGAAGGGAGCTCGAGCCCGCTCGTGGGCGCTCCCGCGCATCCGTTTCGGCGCCGATTCCCGTCCCGAGAGCCTGCTGCGGCTTGTCTTGGAAGAGCGCGGTCTGAACGGTATCGAGGTGAATAGCCCGGTGAGTGTCGCTGATGGCCGGTTGACCCTGCACCCCGATCTCGCCATCCCCGCCCGACGGATCGCGTTCGAGTACGAGGGAGACGGCCATCGGGTGGATCGACGACAGTGGGCCACAGACATTGAGCGCCGCGAGCTCTTCGAAGGCGAGGGGTGGCGGGTCATGAGAGTCACAGCCTCCGACCTCTTCGTCGACCGCGTCGCCTTCCTCGGGCGCCTCAACAGATTCGTGCCGAATGTCGCTTTCGGCGAGGCCAAAACGACAATTCGGCACGAATCATGACTCGGATCAGTGGGCGAGCGAGAAGCCCTGCGTGCTCGGGTTGTCGCTGTAGATGCCGTCGATCACGTCGGCGAAGTCGGCCAGGATGACGTTGCGCTTGATGCTCAGCTTCGGCGTCAGGTGACCGCTCGCCTCGCTCAGGTCCGTCGCGAGCACGACGAACTTGCGGATGCTCTCCGCGCGCGACACACCCGCGTTCGCGTGATCGATCGCGCGCTGGATCTCGGCGTGCACGGCCGGATTGACCGAGGCTTCCGCGAGGGTCATGTCCTTGTCCTCGCCGTTGTTGGCGAGCCAGGTCGGCAGCATCTCGGTGTCGAGGGTGACGAGGGCGGAGATGAACGGACGCTGGTCGCCGACCACGATCACCTGGGACACCAGCGGATTGGCGCGGACCGGGTCCTCCAGCGCGGCGGGGGAGACGTTCTTGCCGCCGGCCGTGACGATGATCTCCTTCTTGCGCCCGGTGATGGTGAGGAATCCGTCCGCGTCGAACGAGCCGAGGTCGCCGGTGCGGAACCAGCCGTCCTCGAACGCCGCAGCCGTCGCCTCCGGGTTCTGCCAGTACTCCTTGAAGATGTTGATCCCGCGCACCTGAATCTCGCCGTCCTCCGCGAGCCGGAGGTCGACGCCCGGCAGGGCGGGACCGACGCTGCCGATGCGGAACGTATCCGGACGGTTCACCGTGGCCGGAGCGGTCGTCTCGGTCAGGCCGTACCCCTCGAGGATCTTGATGCCGAGGCTGTGGTAGAAGTGGCCCAGGTGCGATCCGAGCGGCGCCGAGCCGGAGACGGCGAACTTCACGCGACCGCCCATCGCCGCCCGCAGCTTCGAGTACACGAGCCGGTCGTACAGGGCGAACTTGAGCTTCAGACCGAACGGCACGGAGCCGGCCTCGACCGCCTTCGAGTGCTCGACCGCGACCTCGGCGGCGGCACGGAAGATCTTGCCGCGTCCGCCGCTTTCCGCCTTCTGCTCGGCCGAGTTGTAGACCTTCTCGAACACGCGGGGAACGGCGAGCAGGAAGGTCGGCTTGAAGCTGGCGAGCGCCGGGAGCAGCTGCTTGGTGTCCGCCTGATGACCCACCTTCACCCCGCCGGTGACGCTCAGCACCGAGATGAACCGCGCGAATACGTGCGCTGCGGTGATGAAGAGCAGAGTGGATGCGCCACCCGGCTGCTGCACCACATCCTTCAGGGCTTCGGCCGAGTTGCGCGAGAGCTCCACGAAGTTGGAGTGGGTGAGGACGCATCCCTTGGGCCGCCCGGTGGATCCCGACGTGTAGATGAGCGTGCCGATGTCGGAGCCCTTGGCGATCCGGCGGCGCCGCTCGATCTCCTCGTCGGGCACATCGCGTCCCGCCGCCGCGAGCTTGTCCAGGTCGCCGAGGTGGAGCTGCCAGACCGTGCCGATGAGGGGGAGCTCCGGGTGGACCTCGTCGAACCGCGCGTACATCTCGGCGGTCTCCAGGAACACCGCGATCGCGCCAGAGTCGGACATGTTCCACTGCACCTGCGTGGGCGAAGAGGTCTCATAGATCGGCACGAGCACGGCACCGGCGAACCAGGTGGCGAAGTCGATCAGCGTCCACTCGTAACGGGTCTTCGACATGAGCCCGATCTTGTCGCCCGGCTGGATGCCCGCAGCGACGAGACCCTTCGCAAGTGCGATGACCTGGCGGTGGAATTCGGCCGCCGTGACGTCCTTCCATCCCGCGCCGTCGGGCAGGCTGAACAGGGGCGCATCGGGGGTCAGGGCCACACGGTCCACCAGCAGATCGGTGGCGTTGGCGTCCGGGTCGGCCGGGACGATGGCGGGGGTGTCGAACTCTTTCACGGTAGCTCCCTCGATACCGGGCGGGCGGGCGTACGGCCGAATGGCTTTCGGCCGAATCGGTTGATTACACTCTAGATGGTCCCGGCGGGGGTCCCTGAGACCCGGCCCGGGCCGCACTCCCACCCGAGCCCAGGAAGGCCACACGTGCACGCGATCGGCATCGACATCGGTGGGACCAAGATCGCGGGAGCCGTGGTCGACGAGCTCGGCACGATCGTGCGCGAAGACCGCGTGCCCACCGACGCGAGCCGGCCGGTGGAGATCGAGAACGCGGTCGTCGCCATGATCGAGCGCTTGTCCGATGGCCCCGAGGAGATCGCGGGCGCGGGAGTCGCCGCCGCCGGATTCATCGACGCGGCGCAGTCCACCGTCTACTACGCGCCCAACATCAGTTGGAGGCACGAGCCGTTCCGCGAGAAGCTCGAGAAGCGGATCGACCTCCCCGTCCTCATCGAGAACGACGCCAACGCAGCAGGGTGGGCCGAGTTCCGGTACGGCGCCGGGCGCCTGGTCTCCGACATGGTCGTCCTCACCATCGGCACCGGGGTCGGCGGCGCCATCGTCAGCAACGACCGGCTGTTCCGCGGCGGATTCGGCGCGGGAGCCGAGATCGGCCACATGCGCGTGGTGCCCGGCGGGCTGCCCTGCGGCTGCGGAGCGCACGGCTGCATCGAGCAGTACGGATCCGGACGCGCGCTGCAGCGCATGGCGAACGAGCTCGCCGACGCCGGCGGCATTGGGCAGGCCCTGGCGGATGTTCGCGCACGCACCGGCGTGCTCGGCGGGCACGACATCAGCGCCCTGATCACCGCGGGCGATCCCGGCGCACTCGCCGCCCTGCGCCAGCTCGGGGACTGGCTGGGCCAGGCCTGCGCCAGCCTCGGCGCCATCCTCGACCCGCAGCTGTTCGTGTTCGGCGGCGGCGTCGCCCAGGCCGGAGAGCTCCTGCTCGAGCCGATCCGCCAGGCGTACCTGGAGAACCTGCCTGCGCGCGGGTTCCACCCCGAGCCGGAGTTCGCGATCGCCGAACTCGTGAACGACGCCGGGGTCGTCGGTGCGGCCGACCTGGCGCGCCTCCACGCCTCCTCGCTCTAGGGGTCTGCGGGGGATAGGCTTCAACGCGATGTTCTACTGGCTGATGAAGTACGTGGTCGTGGGCCCGCTGCTGCGCGCCATCTTCCGGCCGTGGGTCGTCGGCCTCGAGAACATCCCCGCCGAGGGCGCCGCCATCCTGGCGAGCAACCACCTCTCGTTCATCGACTCGGTCTTCCTGCCGATCGAAGTGGACCGCCGCGTCTCCTTCCTGGCGAAGAGCGACTACTTCACGCGCCGGGGACTCCGCGGCTGGGCGACGAAGGCCTTCATGAATGCGACCGGCCAGCTGCCCATCGACCGCTCCGGCGGCAAGGCGTCCGAGGCCTCCCTCAACACCGGGCTCGCCGTGTTGGCGCGGGGCAAGATCCTGGGCATCTACCCGGAGGGCACGCGCAGCCCTGACGGCAAGCTGTACCGCGGCCGGACGGGTGTGGCGCGGATGATCCTGGAAGCCGGGGTCCCGGTCGTCCCCGTCGCGATGGTGGACACAGCCAAGGTCATGCCGATCGGCCGACGGCTGCCGAAGATCGGCCGCATCGGGATCATCGTCGGCAAGCCGCTCGACTTCTCCCGGTTCGACGGGATGGAGGGCGACCGTTTCATCCTGCGGTCCGTCACCGACGAGATCATGTACGAACTGCAGCGGCTGGGTGAGCAGGAGTACGTCGACGTGTACGCCACCACGGTCAAGGAGAAACGGGCGACGCTGTCACAGTAGGACGGCCTCACGGCCATTCGCGATAGGCTCGGATATCCCCAAGCCATCTCGAGTGAGCGGAAGACCAGTGCTACAGACCACAGAGCCCGTCGTGCGACCAGACGAGTCCGTGATCGAGGGCCTGGAGTATTGGCGCACCCTCCCCATCAAGCAGCAGCCGCAGTGGGCGGACCAGGAGGCGGCGGCCGCCGCGTCCGCCGAGATCGCCGGACTGCCTCCGCTGGTGTTCGCCGGTGAGGTCGATCAGCTGCGCACGCGCCTGGCGCGCGCCGCGTCCGGAGAGGCCTTCCTGCTTCAGGGCGGCGACTGCGCCGAGACGTTCGCCGGTGCGACGGCCGACGCGATCCGCAACCGGGTCAAGACCGTGCTGCAGATGGCGGTCGTGCTGACGTACGGCGCTTCGGTGCCGGTCATCAAGATGGGTCGCATGGCCGGCCAGTTCGCCAAGCCGCGCTCCAGCGATACCGAGACGCGCAACGGCGTCACCCTCCCGGCGTACCGCGGCGACATCGTCAACGGCTACGACTTCACGCCCGAGTCGCGGAAGGCCGACCCCCGGCGTCTGGTGCAGGGGTACCACACCGCCGCATCCACTCTGAACCTCATCCGCGCCTTCACCCAGGGTGGCTTCGCCGACCTGCGCCAGGTGCACAGCTGGAACAGGGGCTTCGCGGCCAACCCGGCGAACCAGCGTTACGAGGGTCTCGCGCGCGAGATCGACCGCGCCATCCGGTTCATGGAGGCGGCCGGAGCCGACTTCGACGAGTTGACGCGCGTGGAGTTCTACTCCAGCCACGAAGCGCTCCTGATGGACTACGAGCGCCCGATGACGCGCATCGACTCCCGCACGGGCACACCGTACAACACCTCGGCGCACTTCGTCTGGATCGGCGAGCGGACGCGCGAACTCGACGGCGCGCACGTCGACTTCCTGTCCCGAGTGCGCAACCCGATCGGCGTGAAGCTGGGCCCGTCGACCTCGCGCGACGACATGCTGCGCCTCATCGACAAGCTCGACCCCGAGCGCGAGCCCGGCCGTCTGACGTTCATCACCCGGATGGGCGCGGGCAAGATCCGGGATGCGCTGCCTCCCCTGCTCGAGGCCATCAAGCGGTCCGACGCGAAGCCGCTGTGGGTCACGGACCCGATGCACGGCAACGGTCTCACCACGCCGAACGGCTACAAGACCCGGCGCTTCGACGACATCGTCGACGAGGTGAAGGGGTTCTTCGAGGCGCACCGTGCGGCCGGCACGAACCCGGGCGGCATCCACGTCGAGCTCACGGGCGACGACGTGACCGAATGCCTGGGCGGTTCGGAGCACATCGACGAGGCGACGCTGGCGACGCGATACGAATCGCTCTGCGACCCGCGCCTCAACCACCAGCAGTCGCTGGAGCTGGCCTTCCTGGTCGCCGAGGAGCTCTCCGCCGCGCGCGTCGACTGACCGCGTGAGTGGAGGAGTCCCGGTCGCCCGGCGGCCGGGACTCCTCCATTCCGGTGTTTGCGGCCCGTTGCGCCGGAAACTCCTCCGTCTTCGACGCGCACGAAACGGAGGAGAAGGGCGTCGCCGCGGCCTGCTTTCGCGTGAACGGGAGGAGTTCACGCCCTAGGCGGCGCAGAACTCCTCCGGTTCGCGAAGGGCTTCGCGGTGCTTCGCCGGCTTAGAAGCCGGCGAAGTTGACCGTGATCGTCGAGCCCTTGGGCTGCTGGGTGCCGGAGCCGGGGGTGACCTTCGAGACGACGAACGCCGGGGGCGCCACGTCCGCGATAGCGCTGTACTTGAGCTTGAAGCCGGCGTCGGTCAGCGCCTTCTTCGCGACGTCCCACGTCTTCCCCACCACCTCCGGTACCGTCACCGGCTCCGGGCCCTTCGACGTCTCGAGGAGGAGGGTGTCGCCCGGGCGCACCGGCTGGTGCTGCGGTTGCGCGGAGATGACGTCGCCGTCGGCGACCGTGTCGCTGAAGCTTTCGGGGCCGGCCGAGGTCAGTAGTCCGACCTTGCTGAGGGCGGCAGAGGCGTCCTCGACCGACTTGCCGGCCACATCCGGGATGGCGCCCGCCGAGACGACGAGGTTGACCGCGGCTGCTTCGAAGTAGGAGCCGCCGCCCGAGATGTCCGCCCCGTTGTCAGCGCGGGTCGCGGAGAGGACTGTATTCGCGGGCACCTTGGCGTCGAACTGCTGCGCCACGTCGCCGACCTTCGCGCCCGCGTCGGTGATCGCCTTCTTGGCGGCGTCGACGTTCTGACCGGCGAGGGGAGGGATGTCGACGGGCTTCGGTCCCTGCGACACGCGCAGGGTCACCGTGCTGCCCTGCCCCGCGGGCACTCCGGCGCCGGGGTCGGTGCTGGACACCAAACCCTTCGCGACGGTGGTGCTGTATTCGGGCGCCTGGGCCGCCTTGAAGCCGAGCTTCTGCAGTTGCGCGGTTGCGGCATCCGGGGCCGTGTTCACGACGTTCGGCACGGTGACCAGTGAGCCGGGCCCGGCGCCGAAGTACCAGCCGGTGCCTCCCGCCAGGCCGGCGAGCAGGATGACGAGCGCGAACAGCCACCAGCCCTTCGACCGGCGCTTGGCCGCCGCCTGGGTGAGGGTCGCCGTAGCAGCGGGTGTGCTGGATGCCATCTGCTGGCGGATGGCCGGGTTGATGATCTGGGTGTCGCCGGCATCCACGTCGAGCGCCGGGGGCAGCACCATGGTCGGTTGCAGCACGGCCTCGCCTCGGAGCGACTTCTCCGCCTCCAGAAGCCGGTCGAGCATCTCGCGCGCGTCGCGCGGGCGCCGCTCGGGGTCTTTCTCGGTCGCCCACAGCACGAGCTCGTCGAGTTCGGCGGGCACGGCCGGGTTCTTCGCGCTCGGTGCGGGCACCGCGTCGTTGGCGTGCTGGTAGGCGATCTGCATCGGCTGTTCACCCTGGAAGGGCTGCTCGCCGGTGAGCATCTCGTACATCATGATCCCGAGCGCGTAGATGTCGCTGCGGGCGTCGGCGACCCCGCGCGTGACGAGCTCGGGGGAGAGGTAGGCGATGGTGCCGAGCAGGGCCTGCCCGGTGGCGGTGTTCGCGGACGCCGCGCGGGCGAGGCCGAAGTCGCCGATCTTGATGCGGCCATCGTCGGCCAGCAGCACGTTCTCGGGCTTCAGGTCGCGGTGAACGATGCCCGCCTTGTGCGCGGCGGCCAGCCCGGAGAGTACCGCCTCCATGATGTCGATGGTCTGCTCGGGCGTGAGTTTGCCGTAGTCCTTCAGCAGGTCGCGCAGGGTGATGCCCGGCAGGTACTCCATCACCAGGTAGGCCATGTCGGAGTCTTGACCCTGGTCGAAGACGTTGACCACGTTGGGATGCGCGAGGCGCGCGGCCGAGCGGGCCTCCTGCACGAAACGGCTCTTGAACGTCGAATCGTCGGCCAGGTGGCCGTGCATGATCTTGATGGCGACGCGTCGCTCGAGACGCAGGTCGGTCGCCAGGTAGACCGTGGCCATGCCGCCGCGGGCGATCCGCGAGCGCACCTGATAGCGGCCGTCGATGAGACGGCCGATCATCGGGTCAGTCTGGCTCGTGGTCACGGATCGAGTCTAGGGAACGACGGGTGCGGGAACCCTGCAAAACACCGGTGGACGCCAGGGCCGTGACCCGGCTGTGACCTTCGGGTTCACCCGAGCTGGGCGAGCCAGGCCCGCGCCGACGTCTCCCACTTGGCGTAGGCGTCGGGGAAGGCGGAGATCTGCACCGCCTGGGCGGCCTGGGTGACGCTCAGCGAGCTCCAGCCGGGGATGTCGAGCAGGCCGCGCGTGTGTCCCTTGTTCGGGTTGGCGGCTCCGCCGTAGAAAGCGAGAGTGGCGCGGGTGGGGTCGAGCACCTGCTCCGGGGTGCCCCAGCCGGTGCTGGGCCGCTGCTGGAACAGCCCGAGCGAGTCGCGGTCACCGTAGCGGACATTGCGGAGGCCGGACTCTTGGGCCGCGGCCGCGAGCGCGACGACGATGCCCTGATCCGGGACGCCGTGCTGGCGGCCGATCCGGATGATGAGCTGGGCGTTGGCGCGCATGTCGTCGCTGAGGGCGACGACCCGGCCGGGAGAGGCAGTGGGCAACGGAGCGGGAGCGACGACCGGTGCAGCAGCGACCGGAGCCGGCGCCGCGGGCGTGTTCAGGGCGGCCGTCGTCATGCCCGGGATGCGCACCTTCTGCCCGGGGAAGATCAGGCTCGAGGAGCTGAGGCCGTTCGCCGCGAGGACGGCGCGCGTGGTCACCCCGAACCGGCCGGCGATGCCGCTGATCGTGTCGCCGCGGGCGACCGTGTACGTCGTCGTCGGCCCGGCAGGAGCAGGAGCGGGCGCCGGAGCGGCGGGAGCGGCCGGGGCGGGCGCAGCCGCCCTGGGTGCGGCTGCCGGGCCGGCCAGCGCGAGCACCTGGCCCGGAAAGATGAGGCTTTTCCAGCTCAGCCCGTTCATGGCGAGGACGGCGGCGGTGGAGAGGCCGAATCGCGCGGCGATCCCCGAGATCGTGTCTCCGGACTGGACGCGGTAGGTGGCGGGTGCCGCCGCAACGCTGGTCTGCGCGGGGGAGACATCGGCACCCTGCCGGATCGTGCTGGTGACGGTGGCGCGGTCGAGCGCGGTCACTTCGCCGGTGTCGCCCGCATGGTCGGTGGCGTGGTCCTCGCTCGGCGCCGCCTGGGCAGGCGAAACCAGGTTGAGGGTCATCGCCAGCGAACTCGCGATGGCGATAGGGACGGTGCCGAACGCGCCCCGGATTCTGCCGGTGTCTGCCAGAGCCATACGACCCCCCTGTTTGAGTGACACGACGAGTCCCCACGCTGGCACAGATGGATATGGGAGTCAACAGAAGTGACGCGTGTGAAATGAGTTTACCTGATCGTAACAATTGAGCGAATGTGCGTCCTGCCGTCTGGCGTGGCACGCTGGAGGTGTGACCGAGAACGTCCAGACCACCGAATGGTTGACCGTCCCCGACCTCGTCGAGCAGTTGGGCCTGAGCGTGAGCCGGGTCCGCCGTCTCATCGAGGACCGCCACCTCGCGGCTAAGCGCATCGATGGGGTCCTGAAGGTCCCCGCGGCGTTCGTGCGAGACGGCGAGCCGCTGAGTGAACTGCGCGGAACGCTGATCGTCCTCGCGGATGACGGCTTCACCGAGGACGAGGCGGTGGATTGGCTGCTCGCCGAAGAGGAGAGCCTGCGGACGTCGCCGATCGAGGCGCTCCGCGCCGGCCGCAAGGCGGAGGTCCGCCGCGTGGCCCAGGCCCTGGCCTGACTCTTCCGCGGCGAGTGCCGCCGTCGGGCCCGAACGGGGTCAGGCGCTCCTGCGCGTGACGGTGATCGCGAGGTCGCGGAGCTGCGCCTTGGCCGCTGTTCCGAGCGGCGCGGCCTCGAGGGCGGCGATCGCGCGCTGAACGTTGTCCGCGATCATCTTCTCCACCGTCTCGACCGCGCCGGATTCCCGGATGGTCAGCTGCATCGTGCGGATCTGCTCGGGCGTGAGCTCCGGGTCGCCCAGCAGCTCGTCGAGCGCTGCGCGGGCTCCCGACGGGATGGCTTGGCGCGTGAGCGCGATGAGGACGGTCCGCTTGCCCTCGCGCAGGTCGTCGCCGCTCGGCTTCCCGGTGACCTCCGCGTCGCCGAACACACCGAGCAGGTCGTCCCGCAGCTGGTAGGCGATCCCCAGGGGGAGGCCGAAGTCGCGCAGCGACTGGAGCTGGCCCACGGTCGCCCCGGCGAGGCTTGCCCCGATGAGCAAGGGCGACTCGATCGAGTACTTGGCCGACTTGTAGACGATGACGCGTTCGGCGCGCGCGAGCTGGTCCGCGTCCGGACGGCCGGCCCAGCCGATCTCCTCGAAGATGTCGAGATACTGGCCGGCGGTCACGTCCAGTCGCATCCGGTTGAACTCGGCCCGGGCGGCGCGCCGGGCGGCGGCGCTGACCAGCTGGCTGAGGCCCTCGTCGAACAGCTCGTCGCTCAAGATGAGGAGCAGATCGCCGAGCAGCGTGGCGGCTCCCGTGCCGAACGACGCTCCCGAACCACCCCATCCCTCTTCCTCGTGCAGACTCTCGAACCGCTTGTGCGCTGCAGGGGCGCCGCGGCGGGTGTCGGAGTTGTCGATGAGGTCGTCGTGGACGAGCGCGGCCGCGTGGAAGAGCTCCAGAGCGCTGGCCACCGAGATCACGGCGTCGAGCGGTCCGCCCGCAGTGACGGCGCCGGCATCGGGGTCGTCGTCGAAGGACTCGTCCGACGTGCGCACGGCTTGCCAGCCCCAGAAGCAGAACAATGCTCGGAAGCGCTTGCCGCCGCTGAGAAAATCCCTTGAGAACCCTGCGACGGGAGCGAGCTCGTCAGCGATGGAGACGAGAATGGACGCACGTGCATCGAAGAATCCATCGATTCTTGACTGGATGAGGTCGACGAATCGGATGCTTTCTGACACACGCCTAGCCTAGCCAGACCGGCGAGGCTAGAATCAGGCTCACCAAGCCTCGAACCCGCCAGAAAGAGGGGGAATCGGATGCCGCTTTCGGAACATGAGCAGCGCCTCCTCGAAGAGATGGAACGCAGTCTCTATCAGAACGATGCAGACTTCGTCGCAAAGGTCGGCGGGAAGCGGGCACGGCCGGCATACCGGTCGATCGTCCTCGGCATCTTGCTCGCCGTCGTCGGCGTCGGCGTGCTCGTGGTCGGCGTCTATTTCCAGCAGCCGCTTGTGGGCATCCTGGGCTTCGTGGTGATGTTCGTCGGTGTTCTCGTCGCGATCGCACCGGGCAAGCGCGTCGCCGTCGAGCCGGGCGCTCCGGATCAGAAGGGCGCGAAGGTCCGTGGCGGCAAGTCCGGCTTCATGGACCGCATGAACGACCGCTGGGAGAAGCGTAACGACGGCGGCGAGAGCTAGCCTCCACTCCGCTCCACCAGCACTCAGACGTAGGGCCGATCTTCGGATCGGCCCTTTTTTCTTGCCTTCCTGGCTTCCCCGGTACTCCATTTTCCTCCACCCGTGAGATCGGCGTGATCTCGGGGGTGAACGTACCCATTTCGGGGCAATAGCGGTCGATTGCGCGACATTGTGGATGAGAGTGGAGTAAAGTGGAGGCACACCGCAACCTGGGCCGGAGAGTGGGGGTGGCAGCCGATGTTCCTCGGTACGCATGCCCCGAAGCTCGACGAGAAGGGGCGCATCATCCTTCCGGCCAAGTTCCGGGACGAGCTCGCGTCCGGGCTCGTCCTGACCCGCGGCCAAGAGCACTGCGTCTACGTCTTCTCGCAGCGCGAGTTCGAAGCGCTGCACGAGAAGATCCGCCAGGCGCCGGTGACGAGCAAGCAAGCCCGTGACTATCTGCGCGTCTTCCTCTCGGGGGCGAGCGCCGAGGTCCCGGACAAGCAGAATCGCGTGACCGTCCCCGCCGCGCTCCGGTCCTACGCGGGACTGGATCGCGACCTGGTCGTGATCGGCGCGGGCAGCCGCGCGGAGATCTGGGACGCCAGCGCCTGGGAGACCTACCTGACCGAGCAGGAAGCCGCATTCGCGAACACGGAGGAGGAGGTGATCCCGGGACTCTTCTGAGCCGCTGAGTCCCTGACGCCGGACTCCCAGCCATACGCCCTGACACCACTTCCCCGGTGTCAGGTCGGAATGGATGGGGATCCGGAACCAGGGGCGGCGGCCGGTCCCGAACAGTTATGGCCGACGACAACTCCCGCATCCACACTCCGGTCCTTCTCGAGCGCTGCATCGAATTGCTGGGCCCCGCCCTGCTTCGGCCGGGCGCTGTCTTCGTCGACGCCACGCTCGGGATGGGCGGTCATTCCGCCGGCATCCTGGAGCGGTTCCCGGAGGCCACACTGGTCGGCCTCGACCGCGACCCGGAGGCGCTGGCGATCGCGGGGGAGCGCCTGGAGCGCTTCGGCGACCGCGTGCACCTCGTGCACACGGTCTACGACGGTATCCGCGAGGCAGTGGAGGGCCTCGGGTTCGAGACGGTCGACGGCGTGCTGTTCGACCTGGGCGTCTCGTCTCTGCAGCTCGACCGCGTCGAGCGCGGGTTCTCGTACTCGAAGGACGCCCCCCTCGACATGCGGATGGACTCCACCAGTGAGCTGACCGCCGAGACGGTGCTCGCCGAGTACTCCGAGGCCGACCTCCGCCGCATCTTCCGCGAATACGGCGAGGAGAAGCTCGCCGGCCGCTACGCGTCGCGGATCGTGGAGGCGCGCGAGCAGGAGCCGCTGACGCGCTCCGGTCAGCTCGTCGACCTCATCACCAAGGCGACCCCGGTCGCGGTGCAGCGCCAGGGGCACCCGGCGAAGCGGGTCTTCCAGGCCCTCCGCATCGAGGTGAACCAGGAGCTCGCTGTACTGCAGCGCGCCATCCCCGCGGCGATCGACGCGCTCAACGTGGGCGGCCGGATCGTCGTCGAGGCGTACCAGTCGCTCGAGGACCGCATCGTGAAGCGCGAACTCCAGGCGCGATCCACGTCGAGCGCCCCGGCCGGGCTGCCGGTGGAGCTGCCGGAGCACCGGCCCGAACTGAAGCTTCTGATCCGCGGCGCCGAGCTCGCGGACGACGACGAGAAGGCCGCGAACCCGCGGGCCACTCCGGTGCGCCTGCGGGCGGCCGAGCGGGTGCGTCCCGCGAACACCGGCAACAAGACCGCCACCACCACCGATCAGACGAGGAGGCGCCCATGAGCACCAACCTGGCAGCAGCCGTTGCGGCGCCGAACCGCAGGCGCCCCGCCGCGTTCTGGAGCGGCGGTGCACTCCCGGCGCCGGTCGAGGAGCCGAAGCGGACGCACCTCGAAGTCGTGCCGACCCGGTCGCAGCGCCGGGCGCGCCCGCGGGCGCTGTACGCGGCGATCTCCGTCGGCGCGCTCCTCGCGATCGTGGTGGCCCAGCTCCTCCTGAGCATCGGGATCTCGCAGGGCGCCTACCAACTGAACTCCCTGCAGGCGCAGCAGACGCAACTCCAGCGGTCCTACCAGGCCGTCTCGGAAGACCTCAACCGGGTGTCATCGCCGCAGAACCTGGCGGCGAACGCCAACGCGCTCGGGATGGTCAGCAACAGCAGTCCCGCCTACCTGCGTCTATCGGACGGCGCTGTGCTCGGCGCTCCGCTGCCCGCCAACGGGGCGGCCGGAACGGTGACGGGAACCCAGGGCAACCTGGTGCCGAACGCCTTGCTCGCGGGTGTCCCGCTGGTCACGCAGACGCAGCAGCAGGCGGCCGCTGCGGCTGCCGCCGCGGCTGCCGCGAAGACGGCGCAATCTGGGAATTCCGCAAGCGCGGGTGCGGCTTCCGCGCCCACGACCGCGCCGACCGTACCGTTGCAGGGAGCGTTGCCGACCCCGGTGACGCACTGACGACGGAACGGGCGCGGGCATGGTAGCCAAGAAGATGCTGCGGCGGAGGACCGCCGTGACGGTTCTCGCAGTCGCCGCGACCGTCGCGATCCTGGGCGCCAAACTCGTCGACATCCAGGTGGTCCGCGCAGACGACCTGCAACGCGAGTCGGTGAAGGCCAAAGAGGTGTCCAGCCCGCTGCTGGGCAACCGCGGCGACATCGTGGACGCCGACGGCACGGTCATGGCGACCACGATCTACACCTACACGGCCGCTGCCTCCCCGTCGGACGCCGTCGCCGGCGGCCGAGACAAGATGGTCGAGGCTGCAGCGAAGATCGGCGCCGTCACCGGCCAGGGCGGCGACGCCGTCGTGGCGCTGCTCGACGGCGCACTCAAGGACAATCCGAAGTCGAAGTACGTCCTCATCAAGTCGGGGATGGATGTTGCCGCCTTCGACAAGCTCGACAAGCTCCCATATCCCTGGCTCACCTTCACAAAGAAGCAGGCGCGCAGCTACCCGAACGGTGCGGTCGCCGGCAGCCTGCTCGGCTTCCTCTCCGAGGGCGGCAAGGCGGGCCTGGAGGAGAGCGAGAACGGCTGTCTGGCCGGGGTGGACGGCGAGGAGACTTACCAGCGCGGAGCCGACGGCGTCGCCATTCCGGGCAGCACCGTCGTCCAGAAGCAGGCGAAGGACGGCGGCACGCTCAAGCTGACGCTCGACGGCGACCTGCAGTGGTTCTCCGAGCAGACCCTGGCCCAGCAGGTCAGTGCGACCGGGTCGAAGTTCGGCTTCGTCACGGTGGCGGAGGCCAAGACGGGCAAGATCAAGGCGATCGCCCAATGGCCGCCGCTCGACCCCAACAACATCGGTGCGTCCGACCCGTCCGATTGGGGTCTGAAGCCGTTCACGACCCCGTACGAGCCCGGCTCGACGTTCAAGGCGCTCACCGCGGCGATGCTCGTCGACCAGGGGAAGGCGTCCCCGACGTCGCAGGTCGTCGCGCCCTACTCCTGGCAATCGGGCAACGGCGCCGACCTGCACGACTCCGGATATCACGCGCCTCTGCGGCTGACCCTCACCGGTGTGCTCATGATGTCGTCCAACACCGGTATGTCGCAGCTCGGACGCGCCCTCACCGACCAGACCCGCTACGACTACCTCCAGAAGTTCGGGATCGGCGAGCCGTCCGGCCTGCCCTACCCCGGGCAATCCGACGGCCTCCTGAACCCCGTGAAGGACTGGGACGACCAGACCAAGTACGCCACCATGTTCGGCCAGGGCGTCTCGGCGACCCAGTTGCAGATGGTGGATGCGTACCAGGCTCTGGCGAACGGCGGCACGCGCATCCCGCTGTCGATCGTGGAGGGCTGCGAGCACCCGGACGGCTCCGTCACGGACATCCCGAGCGGCAAGCCGACTCAGGTCGTCTCGGCGACGGCCGCCGGTACGACGCTCGGGATGATGGAGTCGATCGTGACCAGCGGCGAGCTCAAGAAGCAGCTTCAGATCCCCGGCTACCGCATCGCCGCGAAGACCGGAACCGCCCAGCAGCCGGACGGGAAGGGCGGCTATCTGCCCTCGTACTACGTCTCCGTGATGGGCGTCGCTCCGGTGGACGACCCGCAGTACGTCGTTTCGGTCAACCTCGGGTTCCCGACTACCATTACTTCGTCGGCTGCCGCCGCTCCACTGTTCCACACGATCATGAGTCAGGTGCTGAAGACCTACCGGGTGAAGCCCTCGACGTCGAGCCCGGCCGACTATCCCCCCTACTACTGAAACCCGTCTACGGAAAGTGAGCCTCGTGACAGGACCGGCGCCCTCCTCTCTGCGCCCTGAGCATCCCGTCGCCCGCCCGCTCGCCCAGCTGGTCGCGGAGTTCGGGCTGGATTGCCGCGGCGACCTCGACGGCGTCGAGGTGACCGGCGCTGCGCTGGCGAGCTCCGCCGTCGAGCCCGGCGATCTGTACGTCGGCGTTCCCGGTCGAAACTCCCACGGTGCGAGCTATTCCGCTGCCGCCGCCGAGGCGGGAGCGGTCGCCGTGCTCACCGACGAGGAGGGCGCGACGCTCGCGGCCGACTCCGGGCTGCCGGTCATCGTCACTCCGGACCCCCGCGCCGCGCTCGGCGCCGTCTCCGCCTGGATCTACCGCACCGACGAGAATTCGGCCACCCTGTTCGGCGTCACGGGCACCAACGGCAAGACCAGCGTCGTGTACCTGCTCAACGCCATCCTCGGCCAGCTGGGCGTCGTCTCGGGGCTGAGCTCGACTGCCGAGCGCCGCATCGGCGACACGGTGATCACGAGCAAGCTCACGACGCCGGAGGCGAGCGAGCTGCACGCCCTGCTGGCGCGCATGCGCGAGGAGGGTGTCCGCGCCGCCGCAATCGAGGTGTCCGCGCAGGCTCTCAGCCGTCACCGCGTCGACGGGATCGTCTTCGACGTCGTCGGGTTCACCAACCTGAGCCACGACCACCTGGACGACTACGCGGCGATGGACGACTACTTCGCAGCGAAGCTGGAGCTGTTCCAGCCCGACCGCGCCCGCCGCGGTGTCGTCACCGTCGACTCCGACTGGGGGAGGCAGCTCGTCGAGCAGTCGCGCATCCCGGTCGCCACGCTCACCAGCTCTCCCGGCACCGATGCCGAGTGGATGCTGACCGTGCTCGAGGAGTCGCTGGAGCAGACCTCGTTCGCGCTGGAAGGCCCCGACGGTCGTCGGCTCGAGACGAGCATCCCGCTCCTCGGCGCCTACAACGCCGCGAACGCGGCCCTCGCGATCGTCATGCTGGTGGAGTCGGGCTACGACCTGGACGCGATCGGTGCGGCCTTGGAGCGCGACGGCGGCATCGACGCCTACATCCCCGGACGCGCTGAGCGCCTCTCCGGTGACCGCGGCCCGGTCGTCTTCATCGACTACGGTCACAGCCCGGATGCCTTCCTCTCGATGCTGAGCGCGCTACGCAAGGTGACCGACGGGCGCATCGTGATGGTGTTCGGCGCCGACGGCGATCGGGACACCACCAAGCGCACCGATATGGGTGCGATCGCGGCCCGCGGCTCGGATGCCGTGGTCATCACCGACTTCCACCCGCGCTGGGAGGACCCGGCCACCATCCGGGCCGCGCTTCTGGAGGGCGCACGCGCCGCCGTACCGGAGCTGGAGCTGTACGAGGTCCCGGACCCGCGCGCAGCCTTCCGCACCGCGCTGTCCCTGGCGGGCGAGGGTGACGTCGTCCTCTACGCCGGCCCCGGACACGAGGACTACCAGGAGGTCGCCGGCCAGCGCCTGCCGTACTCCGCCCGGGAAGACGTGCGCCTCGCGTTGCGAGAGGCCGGGTGGCTCTGATGATCGCCCTCACCCTTGCCGAGGTCGCGGCCGCCACGCGCGGAACGCTGCTCCTCGACGGAACCGGCGCCACGCCCGAGACCGCCGTGTCCGGGCTGTCCACCACCGACTCGCGGGAGGTCGTCCCCGGCACCATCTTCTTCGCGAAGCCCGGCGAGGCCACCGACGGTCACCTGTTCGCCCCGCAGGCCGTGGAGGCGGGGGCCGCGCTCGTCGTGGTCGACCATCCCCTCGACCTCGCGGTGCCGCAGCTGCTGGTCGAGGACACCGTGGTCGCGCTCGGCGATCTGGCAACCGAGGTCATCGCTCGTGTGCGCGCCCTCGGGCGGCTGAAGATCGTCGGAATCACGGGCTCCAACGGCAAGACGACCACCAAGAATCTGCTGCGTGCCGTGCTCGAGCAGGTCGGCCCGACCATCGCGCCCCGCGCCTCCTTCAACAACGAGGTCGGTGCGCCGGTGACCATGCTGCAGGTGACCGAGGAGACGCAGTTCCTCGTCGCCGAGATGGGCGCCAGCGGCATCGGCGAGATCGCCCGCCTGGTGCGGATGGCGCGACCGGATGTCGGCGTGGTGCTCAAGGTCGGACTTGCCCACGCGGGCGAGTTCGGCGGCATCGAGAAGACGCTGCAGGCGAAGACCGAGATGGTCACCGACCTGCTGGAGTCGGATGTCGCGGTGCTCAACCTGGACGACCCGCGCGTGGTGACGATGGCGGACAAGACCGCCGCCCGCGTGCTGTGGTTCGGCCTCGACGAGCGCGCCGACGTCCGTGCCACCGACGTGGTCTCCGACCGCCGCGGCACCTCGTTCACGCTCCACCTGCCGCCGCGCGACGGAAGCGACGGGCAGGGGTCGCAGACGCAGTCGCGCCCGGTCCGGTTCCAGGTGCTCGGCGAGCATCACGTCATGAACGCGCTGGCCGCCGCGGCGTCCGCGCATGTCCTCGACGTGGACATCGACACCATCGTGTCCGCCCTGCAGACCGTGAAAACGGCCGAGCGCTGGCGGATGGAGGTCCTCGGCAACGACGAGGTCACCGTCATCAACGACGCGTACAACGCGAGCCCGGACTCCATGGCGGCGGCCCTCAAGACGCTCGCGCAGATCAGGGAACCCGGGAGCCGCACGATCGCCGTTCTCGGCGAGATGAGCGAGCTCGGGGAGTTCTCGGGCGAGGAGCACGACCGCATCGGGCTGCTCGCCGTTCGTCTCGGCATCGACGAGCTCGTGATCGTGGGACCCGAGGCCCGCCGCATGCACATCACGGCGATCAACGAGGGCTCCTGGGACGGCGAATCCCTCTACTTCGAGACGCAGGACGCCGCGTTCGAGCACCTGCAGGGTGCCCTGCGCCCCGGCGACACCGTGCTCGTGAAGTCGTCGAACTCGGCCGGGCTGCGCTTCCTGGGCGACCGACTGGGAGAATCCTTCTCGTGAAAGCACTGCTGACCTCCGGTGCGCTGTCGATGGCGTTCACGCTGTTCCTGACCCCGCTGTTCATCCGGCTGTTCCGGCGACTGCAGTGGGGGCAGTTCATCCGCGACGACGGACCGCAGAGCCACCACGCCAAGCGCGGCACGGCCACCATGGGCGGCATCGTCGTCATCCTGGGCACGCTGTTCGGCTACTTCACCGCGCTGCTGCTGACCGGAGACGGGACGAGCGTCTCCGCGCTGCTCGTGCTGTTCCTGATGGTCGGGCTCGGCGTCGTCGGCTTCATCGACGACTTCCTGAAGACGCGGCGGGAGCGGAGTCTCGGCCTGACCGGCTGGGCGAAGGTGGCGGGCCAGGTGATCGTGGCCTCCGTCTGGGCTTTCCTGGCGATCCGGTTCCCGAACGGCAACGGCTACACGCCGGCGACCATGAGCGTCTCGCTCATCCGCGACCTGCCCGCCATCGACTTCGGATCGATCACGAAGTTCGGCGTGATCGGTGTGCTGGTCGGATACGGCCTCTACCTGATCTGGATCAACTTCCTGGTCGCCGCGACCTCCAACGGCGTCAACGTGACCGACGGCCTGGACGGGCTCGCCTCCGGAGCGTCGATCCTCGCCATCGGCGCGTACATCATCATCGGGTTCTGGCAGAACATCCAGTCGTGCTCGAGCCTCAAGCTGAGCGCCGAGAACGTGGCCAAGTGCTACGACGTGCGCGACCCGTTCGACCTGGCCATCGTCGCGACGGCGATCGTCGGCGCCGTGGTCGGCTTCCTCTGGTGGAACACCTCTCCCGCCCAGATCTTCCTCGGCGACACCGGTTCGCTCGCGCTCGGCGGCGCTGTCGCGGCCCTCGCCATCCTGAGCCGGACCGAGCTGCTGCTCGTCCTGGTCGGCGGCATCTTCGTCATCGAGGCCGGGTCGGTGATCGTGCAGCGGGCGTACTTCAAACTCACGCACGGCAGACGCATCTTCCTGATGAGTCCCATCCACCATCACTTCGAACTGAAGGGATGGGCCGAGGTGACGGTCGTCGTGCGCTTCTGGATCATCGGCGGGCTGCTGGTCGCCGCGGGCGTCGGCTCCTTCTACCTGGAGTGGCTGGCCACGTGACCGCGCTGCAGGAGCGCCTCGCCGGGCTGACGAGCTGGCACGCCGACTGGAGCGGGCTGCGGGTGGCCGTGTACGGCCTCGGCGTCACGGGCTTCTCGGTCGCCGACACGCTGGCCGAGCTGGGCGCGGAGGTGGTCGTCGTCGCCGCGAAAGCGGACGAGGAGCGGCGGATGCTGCTGGAGGTGATCGGCGCCGACCTGATCGAGCAGGCCGACCTTTCCACTCCGCCCGAGCGTCTCGCAGCATTCGATCCCGAGCTCGTGATCGCCTCGCCCGGCTTCCACTGGGACCACCCTCTGCTGCTCTGGGCGCAGGAACGCGGCACCGCGGTCTGGGGCGACATCGAGTTGGCGTGGCGCCTGCGCGACAAGGTCGCACGGCCGGACGGCGCCGATGGCCCGGCCGACTGGATCTGCGTCACCGGCACCAACGGCAAGACCACCACGGTGCAGCTGACCGCGACGATGATCCTCGCCGGCGGCAACCGCGTCGCTCCGTGCGGCAACATCGGTGTGCCGGTGCTCGACGCCATCCGCGACCCCGAAGGCTTCGATGTGCTGGTCGTGGAACTCTCCAGCTACCAGCTGCACTGGGTCAACCGGAACGCAGGCGGCCAGCTCTCTCCGTTCTCCGCCGCGTGCCTGAACATCGCCGACGACCACCTCGACTGGCACGGCTCGCTGGAGGCGTACATCGCGGCCAAGGCGAAGGTGTACGACAACGCGCAGGTCGCCTGCGTCTACAACAAGGCGGACGACAACACCCTCCGCATGGTCGAGGAGGCCGAGGTCATCGAGGGCGCCCGCGCCATCGGCTTCGGTCTGGGCGTTCCCGGCCCGAGCGACTTCGGGATAGTGGACGGCATCCTGTGCGACCGCGCCTTCCTGGAGGACCGCGCGAACTCGGCGATCGAGCTGACCACGCTCGACGAGCTGCACGAAGCCGGGCTCGATGCGCCGCACGTCGTCGCCAACATCCTGGCCGCCAGCGCCCTCGCGCGCTCGTACGGCGTCGCCCCGCAGGTGATCCGGGATGTGCTCACCGCCTTCCGGCTGGATGCCCACCGCATCGAGCTGGTGCGCGCACAGGCGGGCGTGAACTGGGTGGATGACTCCAAGGCGACCAACCCCCACGCGGCAGACGCCTCGCTCCGCGCCTACCCCTCGGTCGTCTGGCTGGTGGGCGGGCTGCTCAAGGGGGTGGATGTGGATGCCCTCGTCGGCAAGCACATCGGCCGCCTCCGCGGTGCCGTGCTGATCGGGGTGGACCGGGAGGCGCTGCTCGCGGCATTCCGGCGACACGCGCCCGAGCTTCCCGTGCTGGAGGTCGTCGCCGACGAGACTGATCAGGTCATGCCGACGGCGGTGCGGCTGGCCGGCGGTCTCGCCCGCGAGGGCGACACCGTGCTGCTGGCTCCGGCGGCGGCGTCGATGGACCAGTTCGCCGACTACGCAGAACGCGGCCGCCGTTTCCAGACGGCCGTCCACGAGTACTTGGGAGGTGAGGCGGATGACGACGAATCCGCCCCGCATCCCGACCCGCAGCAGGACTGATCGTCCGCCCGCGGACGAGCCCGCGGAGTCTCGTGCCGCCCTGCAGAACCGCCTGAGCGCGCTGACCACGCGCATCCAGCTGGGCCGTTCGATGACCTCCGAGTCGGCCAACTACTTCCTGCTGCTCGGCGTCACGCTGTTCATGGTCGTCTTCGGGCTCGTGATGGTGCTGTCGTCGTCGGCGGTGGAGTCGCACAACGACAGCGACAACTTCTTCTCCCGCTTCTGGTCGCAGGGGGCTTACACCCTCGTCGGCCTGCCGCTGATGTTCGTGGTGTCGCGCATCCCGCGCGGGTTCTGGAAGAAGTCGATCTGGTTCTTGCTCGCCGCCGCCTGCTTCCTGCAGGTCCTGGTGCTGCTCACCCCGCTCGGAATGGAGATCGGCGGCAACCGCAACTGGCTGAAGATCGGCTCGCTCACGGTGCAGCCGTCGGAGGCGATCAAGCTCGCCCTGGTGGTCTGGCTGGGCGTCGTCCTCGCGCGGAAGCGCGACGTCCTCGACCAGTGGAAGCACGTGGCGATCCCCGTCGTGCCGATCGCAGGCGGCGCTGTCGCCCTGGTGCTGCTCGGCGGCGACCTGGGCACGACCATGATCATGGCGGCGCTGATTCTGGGCGCCCTCTTCTTCGCCGGGGTGCGAATGCGCTTCCTCGTCACCGGGGTGGTCGTGGTCGGCGTGATGGCGTTCTTCGTCGCGATCTCCAGCGCCAGCAGGCTCGGTCGTATCGCGGCCCTGTTCGGCGGGGCGAGCGCGGCCAACCCCGACGTCAACTGGCAGATCGACAACGGCTTCTACGCGCTCGCGTCCGGCGGGGTGTTCGGCGTCGGCCTCGGCAACTCGCACTCCAAGTGGTCGTGGCTGCCCGCCGCCGACACCGACTTCATCTTCGCCATCATCGGCGAGGAACTCGGGCTGATCGGCGCGATCGTCGTGCTCCTCCTGTTCGTCATGTTGGCGGTCGTCTTCCTGCGCATCATCCACTCGTCGACCGACCCCTTCGCCCGGGTCACCACGGCCGCGATCATGGTCTGGCTGATCGGGCAGGCGTTCGTCAACATCGCGGTGGTGCTGGGCGTCATCCCGGTGCTCGGCGTCCCGCTCCCACTGATCTCTGCGGGAGGGACTGCGATGATCAGTTCCATGATCGCCATCGGAATCGTGCTCTCGTTCGCGCGGCAGTCCCATCGAGAGTCGCTGGCCGCGCCGGAGATCGCCCGGGCGGGTGCACGCCGGTGACGCGGTACCTGCTGGCCGGTGGGGGGACCGCCGGCCACGTCAATCCGTTGCTCGCCGTCGCCGACCGTCTTCGTCGTGACGACGTGGACGCCGAGGTGCTCGTGCTCGGTACCGCGGAGGGGCTGGAGGCACGGCTCGTGCCCCAGCGCGGCTATGAGCTGGCGACCATCCCGAAGCTTCCGTTCCCGCGCCGCCCGAACGGGGCCGCGCTGCGGTTCCCGGGCGAGTACCGGCGCTCGATCCAGACGGTGCGCGACCTGGTCCGCACGCGCGGGATCGACGCCGTGGTGGGCTTCGGCGGCTATGCCGCGGCGCCCGCGTACTCGGCCGCCCGCAAGGAGGGCGTACCGCTCGTGCTGCACGAGGCGAACGCCCGCCCGGGGCTCGCGAACCGGCTGGGGGCGCGGTACACGCCGTGGGTCGGTGTCGCCTTCGAGGGGACGCCGCTGCCGCACGCCACCTTCGTCGGCATGCCGCTGCGTGTGGAGATCGAGGAGCTCGACCGGGCTGCCGCGCGGCCCGAAGCTGCTGCCGAGTTCGGCCTGGCCGCCGACCGGCCGACGCTGCTGGTCACGGGAGGCTCGCTCGGCGCGCGCCGGATCAACGAGACGATCGCGGCGCGCGCCGCGGAACTGACCGCGGCGGGCTGGCAGGTGCTGCACATCCAGGGCGGTCGAGGCGAGCTCTCCGACCCGGGCATCGACGGCTACCGTCTGCTCGACTACTGCGACCGGATGGACCTCGCTCTCGCCATCGCCGACTTCTCCGTCGCCCGAGCCGGCGCCGCCACCGTGAGCGAATTCGCCGCGCTGGGGCTGCCCGCGGTGTACGTGCCGTTCCCGATCGGCAACGGCGAGCAGCGCTACAACGCCGCGGGCGTGATCCGTGCCGGGGGAGGACTGCTCGTCGACGACGCAGCCTTCGATCCGTCGTGGGTGGATGCATCCCTCCTGCCGTTGCTGTCCGACCGCGCCGCTGTGGACGACATGGGCCGCCGGGCGGCGTCCGCGGGAGTCCGCGACGGCTCCGACCGCATGGTCGCGCTCGTGCGGAGCGCCCTCGGCTGATCCGGACGTTCGCCGCGTAGCCTCATACTTGATGGAGACCTTCTCGCGTAACCGAAAGCTGCACCCGTGACGATCAAGCCCGACCTGTCCCTCGCCCTCCCGGAGGAGCTCGGAAAGCTCCACTTCGTCGGCATCGGCGGCTCCGGGATGAGCGGCATCGCCCGCCTGTTCCTGGAGGCCGGCTACCCCGTGACCGGCTCCGACGTCCGGCACTCGGCGAACATCGACACGCTGCGCGGCCTCGGCGCGACCATCGCGATCGGGCACGACGCGGCCAATGTCGGAGACGCCGACACGTTGGTCGTCACCGGCGCCCTGTGGCAGGACAACCCGGAGTACCAGCTCGCCCTCTCGAAGGGGATGCCGGTGTTGCACCGCTCGCAGGCCCTCGCCTGGCTGATCAACCGCTCGCGCCTGGTCGCGGTGGCCGGAGCTCACGGCAAGACCACGTCCACCGGCATGATCATCACCGGTCTCCTGGGCCTCGGCGAAGACCCGAGCTTCGTCAACGGCGGCGTGATCGCCTCCCTCGGCAAGAGCTCGCAGACCGGCAGCGGCGACCTGTTCGTGGTGGAGGCCGACGAGTCCGACGGCTCGTTCCTGCTGTACGACACGGCCGTCGCCCTCATCACCAACGTCGACCCGGATCACCTCGACCACTACGGCTCGCTGGAGGCGTTCGAGGATGCGTTCGTCACGTTCGCCCGCGAGTCCGACGAGTTCGTCGTCGTGTCCTCCGACGACGCCGGGGCGGTGCACGTCACCAACAGGTTGCGCGAGCAGGCGCCGGAGAAGCGCATCATCACGTTCGGCGAGGCAGAGGATGCGGAGGTGCGCGTCCACTCGATCGTCACCGACGGTCCGGTCGCCTTCGCTGTCCGCTACCAGGGCGCAGATTACACCGCCCGGCTGCGCGTGCCCGGCCGCCACAACGCCATCAACGCGGGCGGTGCGTTCGCCGTGCTGACCGGCCTCGGCTTCGACCCGGCCGCGGCACTTGCTGCCATCGCCGAGTTCGGTGGTACCGAGCGCCGCTTCGAGTTGCACGGGACCGTCAACGGCGTGAGCGTGTACGACGACTACGCCCACCACCCGACCGAGGTCGCCGCCGCTCTGTCCGCCGCGCGCACCGTGGTGGGCGATGGGCGCATCATCGCCGTGCACCAGCCCCACCTGTACAGCCGCACGCGTCTGTTCGCGAAGGAGTTCGCCGAGACGCTGGAGCAGTACGCCGACGAGACAGTGGTGCTCGACGTGTACGGAGCCCGCGAAGACCCGGAGCCCGGCGTCACCGGCGCCCTCGTGGCCGACCGCTTCGAGCATCCCGAGCACGTCGCGTTCATCGCCGACTGGCAGAAGGCGGCCGATCACACGGCGCAGATCGCGCGCGAGGGCGACTACGTCATCACCCTCGGCTGCGGCGATGTCTATCGCATCGTGCCGCAGCTGCTCGACGCGCTGCGCCGGGAGCACCCGGAGGGCGCCGAGGCGTCCGCAGCGGCGGCGGAGTGACGAGGGCACTCGGTGAAGCGTCCCCAGGGTTTCGACCGGTCGGCCGCGCCGGCCGGTCCTCCGCCGGCTGCCGCGCCGACGGGGTCGTCGTCGCGCGCTGATCCCGGCGGAGCAGAGTCGGCGGCACGCGAGTCCGCGCGCGCCGTCGGAACGGTGACGGCGCCGATCCCCGTGCAGATGCCGGAGACGCCGGCCGGGACCCGGATACCGGGCGACGCAGCGCGGACCGGCACGTCGCCCTACTCGCGGCTGCCGAGCAACCGCGAGATCGACAAGGCGCTGCGCGCCGCCCGGCGGGAGCGGAAGCGCCTGGAACGCGGAGAGGTGCGGCGGTTCACCAAGCGGTCACGCCGCCGGCGCTACGCGTGGCTGGGCGCTCTGGCAGTCGTCGCGGCTCTGGTGCTGGCCGTCGTGCTCGTGGCATTCTCGCCCCTGCTCGCGCTGAAGCACATCCAGGTGACCGGCACATCCCGGCTGGATGCGGCCGCTGTCGAGAAGAAGCTCTCCGACCAGCTCGGGACCCCGCTGCCGCTGCTCGACCAGGCCGGCATCTCGAGCGATCTGGCGGCCTTCCCGCTGATCCGCAGCTACACGGTGGAGAGTCACCCGCCCGACTCGATCGTCGTCCGCGTGGTGGAGCGGCAGCCGGTGGGCGTCATCCAGCGCGGCAGCGCGTTCACCCTGGTGGATGCCGCCAAGGTCCCGATCGCGAGCAGCGAGAAGCGGCCGGACGGCTTCCCCCTGATCGCGGCCGGCGGCGGTGCGGCCGACGTGGACGCGGACTCCGGGTTCGCGGCAGCGGCCAACGTGCTGAGCGCGCTGCCCGCCGACGTGCTGGCGCAGGTCGACACCATCTCGGCGAAGACGAAGGACGACGTGAGCTTCACCCTCCGGGGAAGCCGCGCAACGGTGGTGTGGGGGAGTGCGGAGGACTCGTCGCTGAAGGCGGCGGACCTCGCGGCACTGCTGAAAAGCGCGGCGGGTTCATCCCGCTACGACGTGTCCTCGCCGCACAGTGTGACGACGGGTTAGGCCCCGAATCGGCGGGACTTTTCCGACACGCCTGTCCGGTTCCAGGAGCCGGGCGCATGCGCACCTAACGTCGAATCAAGAATTGCATACTCAGCAAGACTTTAAGCCTCAACTTGAGGTTGAAGGTTCCCGTGGAGGCCGGACGTGACAGCACAACAGAACTACCTCGCCGTGATCAAGGTCGTCGGCATCGGCGGAGGCGGCGTCAACGCCGTGAACCGCATGATCGAACTCGGCCTCCGCGGCGTCGAGTTCATCGCCATCAACACGGACGCGCAGGCGCTGCTGATGAGCGACGCCGACGTCAAGCTCGACGTCGGCCGGGAGATCACTCGCGGCCTCGGCGCCGGGGCCGACCCCGAGGTCGGTCGACGCGCTGCCGAAGACCACGCTGAAGAGATCGAGGAGGCGCTCGCGGGCGCCGACATGGTCTTCGTGACCGCGGGCGAGGGCGGCGGCACCGGCACCGGCGGCGCACCCGTCGTCGCGCGGATCGCCAAGTCGATCGGGGCGCTCACCATCGGTGTCGTCACCAAGCCGTTCTCCTTCGAAGGCAAGCGCCGCCAGCAGCAGGCCGAGTCCGGCGTCCAGCGCCTGAAGGAAGAGGTCGACACCCTCATCGTCGTCCCGAACGACCGGTTGCTGGAGATCAGCGACCGCGGCATCAGCATGCTGGAGGCGTTCTCCACCGCCGACCAGGTGCTCCTCGCCGGTGTCCAGGGCATCACCGACCTGATCACGACCCCGGGACTGATCAACCTCGACTTCGCCGACGTCAAGTCGGTCATGCAGGGCGCGGGCTCCGCGCTCATGGGCATCGGCTCCTCGCGGGGCGCCGACCGTGCCATCAAGGCCGCGGAGCTGGCGGTCGCCTCACCGCTGCTGGAGGCATCCATCGACGGTGCGCACGGCGTGCTGCTCTCCATCCAGGGCGGATCGAACCTCGGCATCTTCGAGATCAACGACGCTGCGCGCCTGGTGCAGGAGGCGGTGCACCCGGAGGCCAACATCATCTTCGGTGCGGTCATCGACGACACGCTCGGCGACGAGGTGCGCGTGACCGTGATCGCGGCCGGCTTCGACGGCGGCGAGCCGAACTCGCGTCCGGTGACGGCGGACTCGCGACGCGCGAGCTTCGTCGAGGCCGGCTCCGAGCAGTCCCAGATCGCCTCCTCGGCCGAGGTTGAAGCGGGCGAGATCCCCGCTCCGGAGACCTCGACCTGGCAGACCGGCGAGAGCCCAGTCGCCGAGGCGGCCCCGCAGAAGGACCCGGCGTTCGACGACGAGAATGACGACCTCGACATCCCCGACTTCCTCAAGTAACGGGCTGGCCGAGCGGCTCGCCGCGGTCCGGGAAGGCGTCGCCGGCGCCGCCCGGGCCGCGGGCCGTTCGCCCGAGGAGCTCACGACCATCGTCGTGACGAAGTTCCATCCCGTGTCGCTGGTGCGCGAGCTCGCGCAGCTCGGCGTCACCGACGTGGGGGAGAACCGTCACCAGGAGGCCCAGGAGAAGGCGGCCGAACTCGCCGACCTCGACCTGACCTGGCACTTCGTCGGCCAGCTGCAGAGCAAGAAGGCGCGGCAGGCGCGGCGGTACGCCTCCGTGATCCACTCGATCGACCGTGTGTCGCTCGTGGATGCGCTGGCCTCCGATGAGAACTCCGTCGACGCGTTCGTGCAGCTCAACCTCACCGACGATCCCGGCCGCGGTGGCGTCACCGACCACGACCTCGAGCCGCTGGTGGAGCACGTCCTCTCGACGCCCGGCTTGCGGCTCCTGGGCGTGATGGCCGTCGCGCCTCTCGGCGAAGAGCCCGCGCGCGCCTTCGAACGCGTCAGGATCGCCTCGGACCGCGTCCGCTCGATCGCCCCCGACGCGCGCTTCATCTCCGCCGGGATGTCGCAGGACTACCGCGAAGCGATCGCGGCAGGCGCGACACACCTTCGGATCGGGACCGCCATTACCGGGAATCGGCCGGAGCTTCGTTAATCTCGAAACAAGAGTTCGAAACGCGTGGCGAGCGTCGACGCGCAGGTCTGTACGGAGGAACCATGGCCAACCCGCTGAAGAAGACGATGGTCTACCTGGGCCTCGCCGACGAGGAGCTGGAGTACGAGGAGCAGCAGGAGCAGGTCCAGCACCAGCCCCGCCGCGAGGCACCCGTCCACACGCCGGCCGCGTCGCCCGTCCAGGCCGTCCCCCACCCCGCACCGGTCGCCCCCGCGCCCGGCCGCGCTCCGGTCACACCGCTGCGCAAGACGTCATCAACCGCACGGAATGCATCGGTACAGGAAATGAACGAGATCCTCACGGTCCACCCCCGCCAGTACCGCGACGCCCAGGCGATCGCCGAGTCGTTCCGCGAGGGCATCCCGGTGATCATCAACCTCTCGCAGATGAGCGAGGGCGACGCCCGCCGCCTCATCGACTTCGCCAGCGGCCTCTCGCAGGGCCTCTACGGCAAGATCGAGCGGGTCACCCCGAAGGTGTTCCTGCTCTCGCCCAGCCACGTCGTCGTCTCCGGCGAGCACGGCGGGCAGGACGCGGAGGTCGACGCCTCCTTCTTCGCCCAGGCCTGACCGCCGGCCACTCGACGCTCGAAGCGCACCGGGTCCCCTCAGCATCCACTGTGATGGAGCGGGGAGCCGGTGCGCTTTCGTCCATACTGGGGGAGTGCTTGTCGTCTCCATCCTCGCGACCGTCCTCTATTACGGGCTCCTGATCTATTTCTTCGTGCTGTGGGCCCGTTTCGTGCTGGATCTGGTGCGCGTGTTCGCGCGGCAGTGGCGACCGCGCGGCTTCGGTCTCGTGCTCGCGGAGTCGACGTACGTGGTCACCGATCCGCCCATCCGGTTCTTCCGCCGCATCATTCCGCGGGTCTCGATGGGTCCGGTCGCGATCGACTTCGGTTGGAGCCTGACGATGCTCGTCGTCATCATCGGCTTGTACGTGACGCTGGGATTCCGCTGAGCGTCGTTCACCGTCCGGCGGGATGCGTCGTTGTATCGTTGACGAGCCGACGCGCCGAGGTGCGGCGGCGTGCGCGACCGACGCTCGCTTTGCTAGCGTTGGCCTGCACGCGTTCGAGTTCCAATTTCACGATCTAAGGTGGCTTGCCATGGCGCTGACTCCGGAAGATGTAGTCAACAAGCGGTTCCAGCCGACGAAGTTCCGCGAGGGCTACGACCAGGACGAAGTCGACGACTTCCTCGATGAGGTCGTCGTCGAGCTGCGTCGCCTGACTCAGGAGAACGACGAGCTCAAGCAGCGCCTCGTGGCCGCCGACTCGCGGATCGCCGAGCTGCAGCGCAGCGCGGGCCAGGGCGGCGCCCCGGTCGCGGCAGCTGCCGCGCAGGGCGACAACGCCGAGGCCGAGCGCCTCCAGCGCGAGAACGAGGAGCTCAAGCAGCGCCTCGCCCAGGCCCAGCAGGAGGCCGCACAGGCCAAGCAGCAGGCCGATCAGCAGGCGCAGGCCGCTCCCGCCGCCTACCAGGCGCCGGCTGACGACGCGAACGACCCCAACGCCACCAACAACCTGCTCCAGCTCGCCCGTCGCCTCCACGAGGAGCACGTGCGCGAGGGCGTGGAGAAGCGTGACCAGCTCATCGCCGAGGGGCACGCCACCGCCGCCCGCATCGTCGCCGAGGCCGAGTCGAAGCAGCGTGCGCAGATCAGCGCGCTCGACTCCGAGCGCACCGGCCTCGAGCGCCGCATCGACGAGCTGCGCACGTTCGAGCGTGACTACCGCAAGGGCCTCAAGACGTACATCGAGAGCCAGCTGCGCGACCTCGACGCACCCGTCCAGGGTGGCGCCGCAGGCCGCTCCGCCGCCCCGGTGAGCGCAGGCAACTCTGTCCCCGCCCCGGTTTCCGCCGGTGCCTCCGACGAGTCGAACAACCAGGGCCAGCCCCCGGTCTTCCCCGGTTTTGGAGGCTAGTCCCTCCCGCCCCAAGGTCAGCATCAAGGCCTTGGCGGTCCTGGCGGTGGTCGCGCTGTGCGTGTACCTCATCGATCAGGTCGCCAAGGTCTTGGTCGTCTCTAACCTGTATGAGGGCCAGCAGCTCGAAGTCCTCGGCCAGTTGCTTCAGTTCCATTTCGTCAAGAACGCGGGTGCAGCCTTCTCCATCGGGAGCGGCTCCACCTGGATCTTCTCCATCGTCGGAGTCGGTGTCCTCGGCTTCGTGATCTGGTACGCCCCGCGCATCCGCTCGACGGCCTGGGCGGTGCTGTTCGGTCTGCTCCTCGGCGGACTGCTGGGCAACCTGACGGACCGACTGTTCCGCGCGCCGGGCTTCGGCGTCGGTCATGTGGTCGACTTCCTGCAGATCCCGCTCCTTCCGGCCATCTTCAACCTGGCCGACGTGGCGATCGTGTCCAGCATGGTGCTGTTCCTCATCCTCACGCTCCGCGGGATCGGCCTGGACGGCCGGCACGGGGCGGACGAGGAGGACGTCGCAGTGGACGACGCGAACGTCGCCGACCAGCCGGCAGCCGATCAGCCGGCAGCCGATCAGCACGACAAGCCGCAGAGCTAGATGGAGTCGCGCAGCTTCCCGATCCCGGACGGGCTCGACGGCTCGCGGGTCGACGCCGGGCTCGCCAAGCTCCTGGGCTTCTCACGCAGCTTCGCCGCCGAGATCGCGGAGGCGGGTGGTGTCACCGTCGACGGGCGTGAGGCGGGCAAGTCCGACCGTCTGGGCGCCGGCTCCTGGCTCGAGGTCTCGTGGCAGCCGAAGTCGGACGTCGAGATCGTCCCCATCGCCGTTCCCGAGCTGACCATCGTTCACGACGACGATGACATCGTCGTGATCGACAAGCCGGTCGGCGTCGCGGCGCACCCCTCCGTCGGGTGGGAGGGCCCCACCGTGCTGGGCGCGCTGGCTGCCGCCGGCTTCCGTATCTCCACCTCCGGGGCCGCCGAGCGCGCGGGCATCGTGCACCGGCTCGACGCCGGCACCAGCGGTCTCATGGTCGTCGCAAAGTCGGAGCGCGCGTACACCGTGCTGAAGCGCGCGTTCCACGACCGCACGGTCGAGAAGATCTACCACGCGGTCGTGCAGGGCCACCCGGACCCGCTCACCGGGACCATCGATGCTCCGATCGGCCGGCATCCGCGCTCGGACTGGAAGTTCGCGGTGGTCGCGGGCGGCAAGCCGTCCGTCACCCATTACGAGACGATCGAAGCCTTCCCGTCCGCGAGCCTCCTGGAGGTGCACCTGGAAACGGGACGCACCCACCAGATCCGGGTCCACATGGCCGCACAGCGGCACCCGTGCGTCGGCGACGCCATGTACGGCGCAGATCCCACCCTGAGCGCCAAGCTCGGGCTCACGCGGCAGTGGCTGCACGCCGTCCAGCTGTCCTTCGACCACCCGGCCACGGGGGAGTGGGTCACCTTCACGACGACCTACCCGGCCGACCTGCAGAACGCCCTCGACATCCTCCGAGAGGCCTAGCCCGTCGTCGTGCCCCGGCGTCGAAAACGGAGGAATTCGGTCCCGCTCGTCGCACCCTCTCCTCCCTTCCCCACGACCTCACGGCGTGTCGCGGGCGACCTCCTCCGTTTCCCACAGGCACCCCGAGAGTCGGGCCTCGAACGTCGGCAGTGGGCTTTAGGCTGAAGGGGTCATGAGCGACTCTTTCGTCCACCTCCACGTCCACAGCGAGTACTCCATGCTCGACGGGGCCGCGCGCGTGAAACCGCTGGTCGAAGCGGCTGCCGCGCAGGGAATGCCCGGCGTCGCGATCACCGACCACGGCAACATGTTCGGTGCGTTCGACTTCTGGCGCACCGCGACCGATGCCGGCATCAAGCCGATCATCGGAACGGAGGCGTACCTCACGCCGGGCACGCACCGGACGGACAAGACCCGCATCCGCTGGGGCGACGGCGGGGGCGACGACGTCTCCGGCTCCGGCGCGTACACGCACATGACGCTGCTCGCGGCCACGACCGAGGGCATGCAGAACCTCTTCCGCCTGTCGTCGATCGCGTCGCGGGAGGGGTACTACTTCAAGCCGCGCATGGACCGCGAGATCCTGAGCACCTACGCGAAGGGCATCATCGCGACCACCGGATGCCCGTCCGGCGAGGTCCAGACGCGCCTCCGTCTCGGCCAGTACGAGGCGGCCCGCGCCGCAGCCGCTGACTACCGCGACATCTTCGGCAAGGAGAACTTCTTCGCCGAGATCATGGACCACGGACTCGGCATCGAGCGACGCATCATGTCCGACCTGATCCGGCTCGCGAAAGATCTGGGCCTGCCGCTGGTCGCGACCAACGACCTGCACTACACGCACGCCGAAGACGCCAAGAGCCACGCCGCCCTGCTGTGCGTGCAGTCCGGATCCACGCTCGACGACCCCAACCGGTTCAAGTTCGACGCAGACGAGTTCTACCTCAAGACTCCCGAGCAGATGCGGCAACTGTTCCGCGACTATCCCGATGCCTGCGACAACACGCTCGCCATCGCGGAGCGCTGCGACGTGCAGTTCGACACTGCCGCCAACTACATGCCGCGCTTCCCGGTGCCCGAGAACGAGACCGAGCAGACCTGGTTCGTCAAGGAGATCGAGAAGGGTCTTCAGGAGCGCTACCCGGAGGGCATCACCCCGGAGGTGCGCAAGCAGGCCGACTACGAGATCGGCGTGATCTCGCAGATGGGCTTCCCCGGCTACTTCCTCGTCGTCGCCGACTTCATCAACTGGTCCAAGAACAACGGCATCCGGGTCGGTCCGGGCCGCGGCTCCGGCGCGGGCTCGATGGCCGCCTACGCGATGCGGATCACCGACCTCGACCCGCTCCAGCACGGCCTCATCTTCGAGCGCTTCCTGAACCCCGACCGCGTCTCCATGCCCGACTTCGACGTCGACTTCGACGACCGCCGCCGTGGCGAGGTCATCAAGTACGTGACCGAGAAGTACGGCGAGGAGCGGGTCGCCCAGATCGTCACGTACGGCACGATCAAGGCCAAGCAGGCGCTGAAAGACTCCTCCCGCGTCCTCGGCTTCCCGTTCGGGATGGGCGAGAAGCTCACGAAGGCGATGCCCCCGCCCGTCATGGGCAAGGACATCCCGCTGACCGGGATCTTCGACAAGGACCATCCCCGGTACAAGGAGGCCGTCGACATCCGGGCGGTCGTCGAGAGCGACCCGGAGGCCAAGACGGTCTTCGACACAGCGCTCGGCCTCGAGAACCTGAAGCGCCAGTGGGGTGTGCACGCCGCCGGCGTCATCATGTCGTCCGACCCGCTGATCGACATCATCCCGATCATGAAGCGGGAGCAGGACGGCCAGATCGTCACGCAGTTCGACTACCCGGCCTGCGAGTCCCTCGGGCTCATCAAGATGGACTTCCTGGGGCTCCGCAACCTCACCATCATCAACGACGCGCTCGACAACATCCGCGACAACCGGGGTCAGAACCTGGTGCTCGAAGACCTCGAGCTCGACGATCGGCCCGCCTACGAGCTCCTGTCGCGCGGTGACACGCTGGGCGTCTTCCAGCTCGACGGCGGCCCCATGCGGTCGCTGCTGCGGCTGATGAAGCCGGACAACTTCGAGGACATCTCGGCGCTCATCGCGCTGTACCGGCCCGGCCCCATGGGCGCGAACTCGCACACCAACTACGCGCTCCGCAAGAACGGCCTCCAGCCGATCACGCCCATCCACCCGGAGCTCGCCGAGCCGCTCGCCGAGATCCTCTCCACCAGTTATGGCCTGATCATCTATCAGGAGCAGGTCATGGCGATCGCGCAGAAGGTCGCCGGATTCTCGCTCGGCCAAGCAGACATCCTGCGCCGCGCGATGGGCAAGAAGAAGAAGTCGGAGCTCGACAAGCAGTTCGAGGGCTTCTCGCAGGGGATGCAGGCCAACGGCTACTCGATGGACGCCGTCAACAAGCTGTGGGAGATCCTGCTCCCGTTCTCCGACTACGCGTTCAACAAAGCCCACTCCGCCGCGTACGGGGTGATCTCGTACTGGACCGCCTATCTGAAGGCGCACTACCCGGCGGAGTACATGGCGGCGCTGCTGACGAGCGTCGGCGACTCCAAAGACAAGATGGCTCTGTACCTGAACGAGTGCCGCCGAATGGGCATCAAGGTGCTCGCTCCCGACGTCAACGAGTCGAACCTCTACTTCGCCGCCGTCGGGTCGGACATCCGCTTCGGCATGGGCGCGGTGCGCAATGTCGGCGCGAACGTCGTCGAGGGCGTCCGCGAGGCGCGTGAGAGCAAGGGGCGGTTCGAGTCGTTCCACGACTTCCTGAACAAGGTCCCCATCCACGCGGCGAACAAGCGCACGGTCGAGTCGCTGATCAAGGCCGGTGCGTTCGACTCGCTCGGCCACACCCGCCGCGCCCTCGTCGAGGTGCACGAGGATGCGGTGGAGTCGGCGGTCAAGATCAAGCGCAACGAGGCCAACGGCGATGTCGGTTTCGACTTCGACAGCCTCTGGGGCGCGGACGAGCCGGGTCAGGCTCAGCACCACATCCCGACGCGACCGGAGTGGGCGAAGCGGGACAAGCTGGCGTTCGAGCGCGACATGCTCGGGCTTTACGTCTCCGACCATCCGCTCGCCGGGCTCGAACTTCCGCTGGCGAAGCTGGCCAGCACCGGCATCGCCGAGCTGGTCGGTTCGGAGAACATCCAGGACGGCGAGACGGTCACCATCGCGGGCCTCGTGACCAGCGTCCAGCACCGCGTGGCCAAGGCCTCCGGCAACCAGTACGGCATGATCCAGGTCGAAGACTTCGGCGGTGAGCTGACCGTCATGTTCATGGGCAAGGCGTACCAGGAGTACTCGCACGCCCTTCAGAGCGACGCGATCGTCGTGGTCCGGGGGCGCGTGAGCCTCCGGGACGACGGCATGAACCTGCACGCCTTCTCGCTGATGACTCCCGATCTCGGGCAGGCGAACGACACCGGACCGCTCCTCATCACCATGCCGGACCAGCGGGCGACGACCGATACGGTGACGTCCCTCAGCGAGGTGCTGGCGCGCCATCCCGGTGAGAGCGAGGTGCGGCTGCGCCTGGTGAAGGGCCAGGTGGCGCGGGTGTTCGAGGTGCCGAAGCCGGTCACGGTGAGTGCCGACCTCTACGGAGAACTGAAGGGCCTCCTCGGCCCCAACTGCCTGGTCTGAGCCGAGCTCAGAGTTCGGGGTTCAGACGGCGGTCCCGGGGCGCCAGTACGTGCGCTCGTGGTAGACGAGCGGAGCGTCGTCCTCGCCGAGGGCGCCCTGCTCGATCTGCACCACGACGAGCGCGCTGTTGTGCACCTGCACGCGCTCCAGGATGCGGCCGACCATCCACGCCGTCGTGTCCTTGATCACCGGGAGCCCGTGCGGGCCGCGGTACCAGTGGTCGCCGACGAAGCGCTGCTGGTTGTCGCCCGAGAGGATCTGCGCGACAGCGCGGTTGCGCACCCCGAGCGTGTGGATGACGACCCGCTCGGTCTCGGCGATCGCCGGCCAGCTGGAGGCCGACAGTGCCATGTTGAACGTCGCGAGCGGCGGCACGGCCGCCAGTGACGCCAGAGACGTGGCAGTGAATCCCACGGGGGTTCCGTCCGGACGCTGCGCGGTCACGACCGCGACCCCGGCCGCGTGGCGGCGGAACGTCTGCCGGAACGCTGCGAGGTCGGGAGTGGCGTCGGTGACCGGGCCGTCGGTGGGGTCGGGGGATGCGCTGTTCATACTGTGGTTACAAGCTCGGCTCTGCGTCAGTCATTCCGGTAGGCCATTCACGGAGAGAAGATCTCCAGCGGATAGGCTTGACGGGCCATGATCCAGACCATCGACCTCCGCGGCGTCCAGCCTACCCGGGCCGCCTTCCAGCGCCTCGTGCCCCGTCCTGTCGTCGATGTGCAGGTGGCGATGTCCGTGGCGGCCGACCTCATCTCCGACGTCCGCGAACGCGGCGTTGCGGCGCTCCGCGAGCAGGCGGTGCGGTTCGACGGCGGCGCCCCCGCCTCCCTGCGCGTGCCGACCGCCGACATCGACGCCGCCGTTTCGGCGCTGCCCGCCGAGGTGCGCGAAGCGCTGGAGGAGGCGATCGCTCGCGTGCGCGAGGCGACGGCCGCGCAGGTCCCGCCTGCGGCCGAGACCACCATTCGCCCGGGTGCGACCATCGTGCAGCGCTGGGAGCCGGTCGAGCGCGCCGGCCTCTACGTGCCGGGCGGCAAGGCCGTCTACCCGTCGAGCGTCGTCATGAATGCGGTGCCGGCACAGGTCGCCGGCGTCGCGTCGGTCGCACTCGTCAGCCCGCCGCAACGCGAGTTCGGGGGAGCGGTCCACCCCGTCATCCTGGGCGCCGCGGGGCTCCTCGGCATCGACGAGGTGTACGCGATGGGAGGTGCCGGCGCGATCGGTGCTCTCGCGTACGGCGTCGAGGAGCTGGGCCTGGACCCCGTGCAGGTCATCACCGGTCCCGGAAACATCTACGTCGCGGCCGCCAAGCGCGTGGTGCGCGGCCAGACCGGGATCGACTCGGAGGCCGGGACCACCGAGATCCTCGTCATCGCCGACGATTCGGCGGACGCGGGCTACGTCGCGGCCGACCTCATCAGCCAGGCCGAGCACGACGAGGCCGCCGCCTCCCTCCTGGTCACGGACAGCCCGGCGTTCGCCGAGCGGGTCGTCGCAGAATTGGATCGACTGGCGGCGGTGACGAAGCACGCCGAGCGCGTGCGTACGGCGCTCGGCGGTCCGCAGTCCGCCATTGTCCTGGTCGACGACCTGGCCGCGGCAGCCGCGTTCAGTGACGCCTACGGGCCGGAGCACCTCGAGCTGCAGACAGCCGATCCGGATGGGCTGCTCGCGTCCATCCACAACGCCGGCGCCATCTTCCTGGGGCCGACCTCCCCGGTCAGTCTCGGCGACTACCTCGCCGGGTCGAATCACGTCCTCCCGACCGGTGGCCAGGCGCGTTTCTCGCCGGGGCTCGGCGCCTACTCGTTCCTCCGGCCGCAACAGGTCGTGCGCTACGACCGGGATGCTCTGCAGGAGGTGGCTGACCGGATCGTGGCCCTCTCCACCGCGGAGGACCTCCCGGCCCACGGAGAAGCGGTCACTCAGCGGTTCCGCACTCGCTGAGCGATAGAATCGCAGCATGTTCTGCCCTTTCTGCCGCCACCCGGACTCCCGCGTCATCGACTCGCGGACCAGTGACGACGGGCTCTCCATCCGGCGTCGTCGGCAGTGCCCGGAGTGCGGTCGCCGTTTCTCGACGACCGAGACGGCCAGCCTCAGCGTGATCAAGCGCAGCGGCGTGGCGGAACCGTTCAGCCGCGAGAAGATCGTGCTCGGTGTCCGCAAGGCGTGCCAGGGCCGCCCGGTCACCGACTCCGACCTGGCCGTGCTGGCGGGGAAGGTCGAAGAGACCATCCGGTCGACCGGAGCGTCGCAGATCGAGGCGAACGACATCGGCTTGGCGATCCTGCCGGAGCTGCGAGAACTCGATGAGGTCGCGTACCTGCGCTTCGCGAGTGTCTACCAGGCCTTCGACTCGCTCGACGACTTCGAGTCGGCGATCCGATCGCTACGCCTGGCGCACCACCCCGAGCCGGTCGCGGCGAAGTGAGTTCTGGCGAACCTCTGTTGTAGGGCCGCTTCGCGCTGCTCTGAGCTCCAGCGCGCGGTATTCTCCAACCAGCATGTATCGCGTACTCTTCGACCTCGTCCTCTCCCGTCTCGACCCTGAGCGGGCCCATCACCTGGCGTTCGTGGTGATCCGTGCCCTCCCGGCCGTGGGTCTCGGCGGCCTCGCGCGCCGCTTCACCGCGCCCGACCCGTCGCTCGCGGTGAACGCGCTGGGGCTCCGCTTCGACTCTCCTTTCGGCGTCGCGGCCGGTTTCGACAAGGACGGAGAGGCGGTGCTGGGCTTGGGCGCGCTCGGCTTCGGTCACGTCGAGGTCGGTACGATCACCGCCCTCGCACAGCCCGGCAACGACAAGCCGCGGCTGTTCCGTCTCGTTCCCGACCGCGCGGTCATCAACCGGATGGGCTTCAACAACCACGGCGCGGGTGCCGCCGCGAACCGGCTGCTGCGCGTGCGCCGTGCCACGCGGCGTCCCGTGCTCGGGGTCAACATCGGCAAGTCGCGCGTCGTCGCCGTCGAGGACGCGACCGCCGACTATCTGACGAGTGCCCGCGCTCTCGCTCCGGTCGCCGACTACCTCGTCGTGAATGTCAGCTCGCCGAACACGCCGGGCCTGCGGGGGCTCCAGGAGCTCGAACTCCTCTCGCCGCTGCTGGCCGCGGTGAAGGACGTGGCGGGAACCGTCCCGCTGCTGGTGAAGATCGCTCCCGACCTGACGGATGAGCAGGTCGAGCGGATCGCGCGTCTGGCGGTCGAGCTCGAACTGGCCGGCATCATCGCCACCAACACCACCATCTCCCGCGACGGGCTGTCGACCGACGCGTCCGTGGTCGAAGCGGCCGGGGCCGGCGGACTCAGCGGTGCTCCGCTCGCCGCGCGCTCGCTCGAGGTGCTGCGGCTCATCCGCGCCGTCGTGCCGGCCGACCTGTGCGTCATCTCGGTCGGCGGCGTCGAGACCGCGGAGGACGTCCAGGAGCGACTGGATGCGGGAGCCACGCTGGTGCAGGGCTACACGGCATTCCTCTACCGCGGCCCGCTGTGGGCGCGGCAGATCAACCGCGGGCTGCTACGCCTCCGGCGTGCCCTGGTGGAAGCGTAGGCGCCAGCGTCCTGAACTGCGCACCCAGAGCGAGCTGCGCAGGGTCGCGCCGCGCGCATCCATCGTCCGGGCGGTGAGGAGAAGCGCGTCTCCGGCGACGCGGTCGACGCCGAGCACCTCGATACCTGCCGTGGGCGCTTCGTCGACCGCGAGCTCGGAGACCAGGGCGTCGCGGCCCCACAGCCGACCCGAGCGGCCGATCTCCTCGAAGGACGGATGCAGCAGCTCCGCCAGTCGGGACGCATCCGAACGGATGGACGGTTCCAGCAGTTCGCGTTCGAGGCGCGCGACCACCTCTTCGTCCGTCTCCTCGGGCGGGAGGGCGTCGAAGAGGTCGAACTCGAGCGGGGCGTCGGAGGGGGAGGCAGCCGTCGCGACCGCGAGCTCGGGGGCCGGCTCGGCGACGCGGGGGCTTGCGGGGGTGTCGGCTTCAGCGGGCGCGGTCACTCCAGCAGCAGCCGGGCCGTCGGGCCATCCGGGACCGATCGGGATGGCGTCGCCGTTCTGATACGCGGTCGCGGCGGCGCGGGCGCGATCGTCGGCGGCCTCGTTGAGGTCATGCCCGGCGTGGCCCTTCACCCACTCGAAGCGGTAGCCCCGACCCTGCAGGGCGCGATCGAGCCGCTCGAGCAGCTCACGGTTGAGGACCGGGGCGCCGTCGGCCTTGCGCCAGCCTTTGCGCTTCCAGCCCGGCATCCACTTGGTCACCGCGTTGATCACGTACTGGCTGTCGCAGAAGATGTGCAGGTCTTCACCCAGGTGCGCCGTCGCCTCCAGGAGGTCGATGACGGCCATGAGCTCGCCCTGATTGTTCGTGCCGTGCGGCCATCCACCGGCGGACCAGTGCTCGTCGTCCACGTACCAGGCCCAGCCGGCCGGGCCGGGGTTACCGAGGGCGGAGCCGTCCGCTGCCGCGACGATCGTCACGTCAGCTCGGGAACTGGCCGCGCTTGACCTGCGGCTTCGGGAGGCGCATGACGCGCAGCTGCAGCGCGCGCATCGCGCCGTACCAGCGCAGACCGCGCTCGACCTTCGTCGTGCCGAACTTCGCGCCGATGCGGCGCTGGATGAGGAAGCCAAGCACCACGCAGTCGATCACGGCGATGGCGAAGAAGCCCCACAGCGCGAACAGGCCGTACACCTGCATGGCCGGCCACGGCAGGAACGTCAGGATGATGACGATCAGCATGACGGGGATGAGGAACTCGCCGATCGAGAAGCGGGCGTCCACATAATCGCGGACCCAGCGCCGCTGCGGGCCACGGTCACGCGCGGTCAGATAGCGGTCATCGCCGGCGGCCATGCCGATGCGCGCCTTCTCGCGCGCCTCGGACTGCTTGGCGCGGGCGTTGCGGGCCGCCTCCTTGCGGTCGGTCGGCACCAGGGGACGCTTGCGGGCAGCCTCCTGCTCGCGGCGCGAGGGCGTCGGAGCGCCCTTGCCCTGCTTCAGCCGGGCGGCCGTCTCTTCGGGGGTCTCCGCCGCGGGCGTCTCCGCCTCGGACGGGTTCTGTCGCTTTGCCAACTTCGTGCCTTCGATCGGGGGTCCGTTTAAGATTACCCGTATGACAGACAGCCAGCAGACCCCTGTTCCGTCCAGTTCCTCGGAAGCCGAGGCTTCCGCAGCGGAGGGCGCCGAGCAGAAGGTGCGTACCGCGGTCGAGGCGGGGCTGCCGTCCGCCGTCGCCGACCTCTCTCAGCTCGTCCGCATCCCCTCGGTGTCCTGGTCGGCTTTCGACCCGGCAAACGTCCGTCGGAGCGCCGAGGCCGTCGCCGCCCTGCTGACCGACACCGGCGCGTTCGACTCCGTGGAGATCAAGCAGGCGCCCATCGGCTCCGGCGACACCCTGGGTCAGCCCGCCGTCCTCGCCACACGCGCCGCCCGCAATGGCCGCCCCACCGTCCTCCTGTACGCGCACCACGACGTGCAGCCGCAGGGCGACGACGCCGGTTGGAACACGCCGCCGTTCGAGCCGACCGTGCGCGGCGACCGCCTGTATGGCCGCGGCGCCGCGGACGACAAGGCGGGCGTGATGGCGCACGTCGCCAGCGTGCGGGCGCTGCGCGAGACGTTCGGGGACGACCTCGAACTGGGTCTCGCGGTGTTCATCGAAGGTGAGGAGGAGTTCGGCTCGCGGTCGTTCGCGAACTTCCTGGAGCAGAACACGGAGGCGCTGGCCGCCGACGTGATCGTCGTCGCCGACTCCGACAACGTCGACGTGAACACCCCAGCCCTCACCGTTTCGCTGCGCGGCAACGTGACGTTCCGCCTCACCGTCTCGACGCTCGAGCACGCCTCCCACTCGGGCATGTACGGGGGCGCCGCCCCGGATGCGATGCTCGCTCTGGTGAAGCTGCTCGCCACCCTGCACGACGAGAACGGAGCGGTCGCGGTGGAGGGCCTGACCTCGTACACGGCCGCCGAGGAGCCGCCCGCGTTCAGCGAGAAGCAGCTGGCCGAAGATGCCGCGTTCCTCGACGGCGTCACCAGCGTCGGGACGGGCCCGATCCTGTCCCGGATGTGGTCCCAGCCGACCATCACGGTCACCGGAATCGACGCGCCGACGGTCGCCAACGCGTCCAACACCCTGCTGCCGAGCGTCGCCGTCCGCATCAGCTCGCGCGTCGCCCCCGGGCAGCCCGCGCGCGAAGCGTACGAGGCGCTCGAACGGCACCTGCGGGCGCATGCCCCGTTCGGCGCGCACGTCGCGATCGACGACGTCGACCTCGGCGACCCGTTCTTGGTCGACACCGCCGGCTGGGCGGCCACCGAGGCCAAGCGCGCCATGACCGACGCGTGGGGCACGGAGGCGGTCGAGACGGGCATCGGCGGGTCCATCCCGTTCATCGCCGACCTGGTGCGCGAGTTCCCGGAGGCGCAGATCCTCGTCACCGGCGTGGAGGACCCCGACACGCGCGCGCACAGCCCCAACGAATCGCTGCACCTCGGCGTCTTCAAGCGCGCGGTCCTCTCCGAAGCGCTGCTGCTTGCGCGGCTGAACGCGCGCGGTGCACACTGAGCGAATTCTCGTCTGAGAGACGTACAATCGATCCAGATTTCGTTTCGAAGTCCGAAACATCTTCGTAAGGAGACCCATGACCGACACAACGCTGACCGCGACCAAGGCTCACGGAGTCGGCCTGACCGACACCGCGGCGTCCAAGGTCAGGAGCCTGCTCGAGCAGGAGGGCCGCGACGACCTGCGTCTGCGCGTCGCCGTCCAGCCCGGTGGATGCTCCGGTCTGATCTACCAGCTGTACTTCGACGAGCGCATGCTCGATGGCGACGCGACGGTCGATTTCGACGGCGTCGAGGTCATCGTCGACAAGATGAGCGTCCCGTATCTCGACGGTGCGTCCATCGACTTCGAGGACACCATCCAGAAGCAGGGCTTCACGATCGACAACCCCAACGCGACCGGTTCGTGCGCCTGCGGAGACTCGTTCCACTGAGCCATATAGCACACGATTCGACATGGAGCCGCCCCCTCGTGGGGCGGCTCTTTTGTTCGGATCAGGGTGTCAGTCGGAGTAGGGTGGAGACAGCCACATACAGTTACATGTGAACTGTCCCAGTAGTCACTCGAAAGGTCACCGGTGCGTCACAATCGCCGTCTCCGATGGGCTGCCATCCCGATTGCCGCGGCGCTCGTCGTAGCTCTCGCGGGCTGCACTCAGGCCCAGCTGCACGGATTCCTCCCGGGCTTCGTCGAGGGCGAGCCGCCCGTCACGAACCACACCGAGCGCATCAGCGGCCTGTGGGTGACCAGCTGGATCGTCCTCCTCATCGTCGGCATCGTCGTGTGGGGTCTGATCCTGTGGGCGGTCATCGTCTACCGCCGCCGGAAGGGCCAGACCGGCCTCCCGGTGCAGCTGCGTTACAACATGCCGATCGAGATCTTCTACACGATCGTGCCGCTCATCCTCGTGCTCGGATTCTTCGCCTTCACCGCGCGTGACCAGGCCGCGATCGAGAAGCCGTACGCCAACCCCGACCTCAAGATCCAGGTCTACGCGAAGCAGTGGGCGTGGGACTTCAATTACGTGACCGACAACGTCTACGACCCGGGAGTCCAGGTCCAGCCGGATGACAACAGCGCCACCCCCGGCTCGGTCCAGGAGGGCAAGGTCCCGACCCTGTACCTGCCCGAGAACAAGAAGATCACCATCCAGCTCGATTCGCGCGATGTGATCCACTCCTTCTGGGTGCCGGCGATGCTCTACAAGAAAGACGTCATCCCGGGCAAGACCAACTACCTCTACTTCGAGACGACGTCCCGCACCGGCACCTTCGTGGGCAAGTGCGCCGAACTCTGCGGCGAGTACCACTCGGCGATGCTCTTCAACGTGAAGATCGTGTCGCAGGACGAGTACGACGCCCACATCCAGAGCCTCAAGGACCAGGGATACGAGGGCCAGCTGGGCTCCGAGTACGACCGCAACCAGAACCTGCCGGGAAGGGGCGCCCCTTCGGGCCCCCAGGGCGGCAACGAGTAGGACGCACTGATGACGACGACAGCACCGGCGCCGGGAGCGACCACCGCCCCCAAGCCCACGCCAACGTTCCTCACCGCGAACGGTGTGGAGCGCAAGGGCAACATCCTCGTGAACTACATCACGTCGACGGACCACAAGACGATCGGGTACATGTACCTGATCTCGTCCTTCATCTACTTCCTGATCGGCGGCGTGATGGCGCTGATCATTCGCGCTCAGCTGTTCGAGCCGGGCCTCAACATCGTGGCGACGAAGGAGCAGTACAACCAGCTCTTCACGATGCACGGCACGATCATGCTGCTCATGTTCGCGACGCCGCTGTTCGCGGGCTTCGCCAACGTGCTCATGCCGCTGCAGATCGGTGCGCCTGACGTCGCCTTCCCGCGACTCAACGCACTGGCTTACTGGTTCTACTCGTTCGGTTCGCTGATCGCGGTCGCCGGCTTCCTCACCCCGCAGGGCGCCGCCTCGTTCGGGTGGTTCGCCTACGCCCCCCTCTCGAGCACGACGTTCTCACCGGGAATCGGCGGCAACCTCTGGGTGCTGGGCCTCGGGCTCTCGGGCTTCGGCACCATCCTCGGTGGCGTGAACTTCATCACGACGATCATCACTATGCGCGCTCCGGGCATGACCATGTTCCGCATGCCGATCTTCACCTGGAACACCCTGGTGACCTCGATCCTCGTGCTGATGGCCTTCCCGGTCCTCGCGGCCGCTCTGTTCGCCCTCGCCGCCGACCGCGTCTTCGACGCTCACATCTATGACGCCGCAAACGGCGGAGCCCTGCTCTGGCAGCATCTGTTCTGGTTCTTCGGGCATCCGGAGGTCTACATCATCGCGCTGCCGTTCTTCGGCATCGTGTCCGAGATCTTCCCGGTCTTCAGCCGGAAGCCGATCTTCGGGTACAAGACGCTGATCTACGCGACCATCTCGATCGCCGCCCTGTCGGTCACCGTGTGGGCCCACCACATGTACGTCACCGGTTCGGTGCTGCTGCCGTGGTTCTCGCTCATGACGATGCTGATCGCGGTCCCGACCGGTGTGAAGATCTTCAACTGGGTCGGAACGATGTGGCGCGGGTCGCTCACGTTCGAGTCGCCGATGCTGTGGTCCATCGGCTTCCTGATCACGTTCACCTTCGGTGGCCTGACCGGCGTGATCCTGGCGTCGCCGCCGCTCGACTTCCACGTGTCCGACACCTACTTCGTCGTCGCGCACTTCCACTACGTGGTGTTCGGCACCGTCGTCTTCGCGATGTTCGCCGGGTTCTACTTCTGGTGGCCCAAGTGGACCGGCAAGATGCTCAACGACCGGCTGGGCAAGTGGCACTTCTGGCTGCTGTTCATCGGTTTCCATACGACATTCCTGATCCAGCACTGGCTCGGTGTGGTGGGCATGCCGCGTCGGTACGCGACCTACCTGCCGTCCGACGGGTTCACCTGGATGAACCAGGTCTCGTCGATCGGCGCGGGCATCCTTGCGATCTCGATGATCCCGTTCTTCGTCAACGTCTATCTGACCGCGCGGAACGCGCCGAAGGTCACCGTGAACGACCCCTGGGGCTACGGCCGTTCGCTCGAGTGGGCGACCAGCTGCCCGCCACCGCGGCACAACTTCACGTCGATCCCGCGCATCCGTTCCGAGTCCCCGGCGTTCGACCTGAACCACCCCGAGGCGGGCATCCCGATCGGTGTGGGTCCGGCGAAGGACGCCCCCGACGCCCCCGTGCACGATGTCGCAAAGGACGAGGTGAAGTAACCATGCGCGCCAATGCCATCCTGTTCTGGATCCTCTCGGCCTTCTTCGTCCTCTCGGCCGTCGTCTACACGCTGTGGAACCTGCTCGACGAGTTCCACCGCAACGTGGAGTGGGTGGGGACGGTCGGTATGCTCCTCGCAGCCGTCCTCTCCGCGTTCATCGCCTTCTACGTGGGCCGATCGCACTCGGCTCAGGGCGGCGAGCTGCCGGAGGACCGCCTCGACGCCAACATCGACGACGGTGACGCCGAGCTCGGCCACTTCAGCCCGTGGAGCTGGTGGCCGTTCGCTCTGGCGCTCGGCGCCGGTCTGGTCATCCTCGGCCTCGCCGTGGGCATCTGGATCTGCTTCATCGGCGTCGCGTTCAGCCTCGTCTGTATCGTCGGCTGGGTCTACGAGTACTACCGCGGCTACTTCGCCCGCTGACCCACCCGCATCACCCACGCGAGAGGGCCGCTTCCCCCGGGGAGGCGGCCCTCTTGCCGTCTGGCCGGCGGTGGTGTTCGACCGTCGGCACTTCGCTGCATCCGGTGGTCCCAACATGCCGTTCTGACGCTTTCCAAGCGGCATGTCGGGACCAGTCGATGCCCGGCGGCAAGCGTGTGTAGCGGACGCGGCCGCGTCAGCGGCGCGTGAGGCGGAGGACGTCAACGGAGACGCGGGTTTCGTCCGGTCCAGCCGACTGTAGGCGGTCGGCGGCCGCATGGCGCGCCGACGGGCCCATGCCCACGAGGGCGTCGCGAAGGTCGGGCGTGAGCGGTAAGTCGTACGCGACCGATTCTCGGCTGTGGAGGGCGTACAGGGGCTCCGAGGTGCTGATCACGTCGTCCGCCTTGTCGGACGGGATGTCGAGCATCGCCCCGCCCGCCCGCAGCGAGCCGAGGTGGTCGGCGCGCGGCACGACCACGACGAGCTCGCCGTGCGGGCTGAGGACGCGGTGGAACTCCGGCAGGTTACGCGGCGCGAAGACGTCGAGAATCGTATCCGCTGTTCCCGATCGTGCAGGGAGCGGGCGCCAGGTGTCCGCGACCAGCCCGTCGACCCGCTGGGACGACCGCACGGCGCGCGTCACCGCTTGCGGTGACAGATCCATGGCGAGGCCCAGGGACGCACCGGCGGCTCCGAGAGCGGCGCGCAGGTAGTAGCCGGTGCCTGCGCCCGCGTCGAGGATGCGGTCGCCACGGGCAGCGGACGCGACCGCGGTGGCGATGGGGGAGTAGGCGCCGCTTTCCAGCACCAGTTCGCGCGCATCCAGCATGTCGGCGGTGTCGCCGAGGTGCTTCGTGCCTCCGCCCAGGAGCGAGACGAAGCCGCGCTTGTTGACGTCGTGGCGATGTCCGTTGGCGCACGCGAGTGTCAGCGGTGCGAACGGCTCCAGGTCGGCGGAGCAGACGGGACAGCGCAGCCAGGCAGCGAGCCGGGGGAGGTCGAGGGGCATGGCGGGAGGCCTCAGCTAAACGGGAGCGACGAGCAGCGGATGGTGGATACGCGAAAGCGCCGGCGCGAATGTTCGCACCGGCGCTTGTCGCGAGGTCGGGCCTCAGTGGTGGTCGTGACCGGACTCGAGCTCGCCACGGTTCGGCGGGACCAGGCGGTCCTCGAAGAACCAGCGGGACAGCCCCGCGCGCACCCGGTTGGCCGCCGTGATCTTGCCGCGACGGTTCGGGCGGAGCATCAGCGGCTCGTACGACTCGAACGAGACCAGGCGCCAGCGCTCGTAGTCGCTCAGCTGCTCGTGCACCTCGATGTACTCGCCGCCGGGCAGCTTCACGATGCGGCCGCTCTCGTACCCGTGCAGGGCGATCGAGCGGTCCTTCTTCTGCAGAGCAAGGCAGACGCGCTTCGTGACGACGTACGCGATGAGCGGGCCGATGAAGAGCAGCGCCTGGAGGGTGTGGATCACGCCCTCCATCGTCAGCTTAAAGTGCGTCGCGATGATGTCCGAGCTCGCCGCGGCCCAGAAGACCGCGTAGAACGTGACGCCGGCTGCACCCACCGCGGTGCGGGCTGCGGCATTGCGCGGGCGGTCCAGGATGTGGTGCTCGCGCTTGTCGCCGGTGATCCAGGCCTCAAGGAACGGGTAGAACATGACCGTCACGATGAAGACCCCGAGGATCGCGACCGGGACGATGATGTTGAACGACCAGGTGCGGTCCAGCCAGACGAACTCCCAGCCCGGCGGCACGAGACGCAGCGCGCCGTCCGCGAACCCGATGTACCAGTCCGGCTGGGTGCCGGCGGAGACGGGGGAGGGGTCGTACGGACCGTAGTTCCAGATCGGGTTGATGGTGAACAGCGACGCCATGAGCGCCACGACACCGAACACGATGAAGAAGAAGCCGCCGGCCTTGGCCGCGTACACCGGCAGCACCGGGTACCCGACGACGTTGCCCTGCGTGCGCCCCGGAGCCGCGTACTGCGTGTGCTTGTGGATGACCACGAACATCAGGTGCAGCGCGATGAACGCGACGACGAGCGCCGGCAGCAGCAGGATGTGCAGCGTGTAGAGGCGTCCGACGATCGCGGTTCCCGGGAACTCGCCGCCGAAGAGGAGGAAGGAGATCCAGGTGCCGACCACCGGCAGGCCCTTGATGAGGCCGTCGATGATGCGGAGGCCGTTGCCCGAGAGCAGGTCGTCCGGCAGCGAGTATCCCGTGAAGCCCTCGGCCATCGCGAGGATGAACAGCACGAAGCCGATCACCCAGTTCAGCTCACGCGGCTTGCGGAACGCGCCGGTGAAGAAGATGCGAAGCATGTGCAGGCCGATCGCGGCCACGAACAGCAGAGCCGCCCAGTGGTGGATCTGACGCACGAGCAGGCCGCCGCGGATCTCGAACGAGATGTTGAGCGTGGACTGCATCGCCGACGACATCTCGATGCCCTTGAGGGGCACGTACGAGCCGTTGTAGACGACCTCCGCCATGGAGGCCTGGAAGAAGAACGTGAGGAAGGTTCCCGACAGCAGGATCACGATGAAGCTGTAGAGCGCGACCTCGCCGAGGAGGAAGGACCAGTGATCGGGGAAGATCTTCCTGCCGAACTCCTTGACGGCGCCCGAGATGCTGGTGCGGTCTTCGAGGTAGTTCGCGGCTGCTGCCGTGAACCCGCCCTTCGAAGCCGTCGTCTGTGCCGCTGGTGGTGCGGCGGTCGTGGTGCTCAATGGCGCTCCCAGAAACTTGGGCCGACGGGCTCGTGGAAGTCGCTGCGGGCGACCAGGTAGCCATCGGCGTCAACGGTGATCGGCAGCTGCGGCAGGGGCCGCTTCGCCGGTCCGAAGATGACCTGCGCTTCGTGCGTGATGTCGAACTGCGACTGGTGGCACGGGCAGAGCAGGTGGTGCGTCTGCTGCTCGTAGAGCGCCACCGGGCACCCGACGTGCGTGCAGATCTTGGAGTAGGCGACGATGCCGTCGTAGTTCCAGTTCTCACGGCCCTTGGACACGTGCAGGTCCTCGGGCTTGAGGCGCATGAGGAGCACGGCCGCCTTGGCCTTCTCCTCAAGCATGTTGTCGGCCTCGTTGAGGCCCTCGGGGATGACGTGGAACGCGCTGCCGAGGGTGACGTCGGAGGCCTTGATGGGCGTACCGGTTGGGTCGCGGGTCAGGCGCACGTTCTTGGCCCACATGGTGTTGGCGAGCAGCTCCACCGGGTCTTCGTTCTGGGGAGCGAAGCCGCGGAACAGGATGACCGCGGGGAGCGGGAAGGCGATCAGCGCACCGATGAGACTGTTGCGCACCAGCGTGCGGCGGCTGAAGCCCGACTCCTCGTCGGCCTGGCGGAAGATCTCCGCGGCCCGCTCGGTCGTGCCCTCGCTGCCGCGCACGGGGTGCCGGAGGTCTACGCCCTCCTTCTCGTGCATGAGCGCCTTGCCCCAGTGGACGGCGCCGATACCGATGGCGAGGAGCGCGAGCGTGCTGCCGATTCCGATGAACAGGTTGTTCAAACGCACCGAGCCGGGATCGCCGTCGACGATCGGGAACGCCAGGTAGGCGGCGACCGCCCACACCGAGCCCACGATCGACAGGTAGAACAGCGTGTAGACGACGCGCTCGGCGCGCCGTTCCTTCCGCGGGTCGAGGTCGGTGACGCGCGGGCGGTGCGGCGGGAACCCGGGGTTCTCGACCGCATCGCGGATGACCACCGCGGTCCCGGGGTCTCCGGTCCGGTGCTCCTCAGGCGAACGGGCGGGCGTCAGCTCGTGACCACCGTTCTCGTCCTGTGCCATTGTTCTCCTTCTTACGCTGTGTTCGTGCCTGTGTGCCGGTGGTTGGGCCGTGCGCCTAGTTGGACTTCGCCGTGATCCACACGGTCAGGGCGACGATGGCGCCGAGACCGAAGATCCAGAGGAAGAGACCCTCGGCCACCGGGCCGAGCGAGCCGAGCTCGATACCGCCCGGGGACGGGTTGTTCTGGATGTATTTCAGGTACGTGATGATGTCGGCCTTGCCCTGCGGCGTGATGTTGAGGTCGTTGAACACGGGCATGTTCTGCGGACCGGTCACCATGGCCTCGTAGATGTGCTGAGCGCTGACGCCGGTGAGCGGCGGGGCGTACTTGCCCTCGGTGAGAGCGCCGCCGGCACCCGCCACGTTGTGGCACATGGCGCAGTTGATGCGGAACAACTCGGCTCCGTGGGCGGCGTCGCCCTTTCCTGCGAGGTACTTCTGCTCGGGGATGGACGGCCCCGGTGCCAGCGACGCGACGTAGTCGGCCAGCGCCTTCACCTGGTCGTCGGTGAACTGGACCGGCTTCTCCTGGGCCTGAGGACCCTGCATCTGCATCGGCATACGGCCGGTGCCCACCTGGAAGTCGACGGCGGCTGCGCCGACGCCGATGAGGCTCGGGGCGACGGAGCTGCCCTGCGCGCTGAGGCCGTGGCACGTGGCGCAGTTGGCCTGGAAGAGCTTCTTGCCCTCGTCGACCGTGCTCTGGCTGGCAGCGGCGACCTGTGGCTCGTCGGCGGACGCGGTGGTGGTGGTGAACGCGGCGTAGGCGCCGCCGGTCAGCCCCAGACCGATCGCGAGGAGCGCGACGGTGGCCAGCGGGTGACGACGGCCGGCCTTGCGAGAGGCCTTGGCTCGAGGGGCCGGCTTGGCCGTGCTGCGGTTTTTCGGACGCATGGGGTGAAGAACGCTCCTGTTTCCTTATCGGATGATGTAGATGACCGCGAACAGTCCGATCCACACGACGTCGACGAAGTGCCAGTAGTACGAGACGACGATGGCGCTGGTCGCCTCCTTGTGGCCGAAGATCTTGACCGCGAAGGCGCGGCCGATGACGAGGAGGAAGGCGATGAGGCCGCCCGTGACGTGCAGGGCGTGGAAGCCGGTCGTCAGGTAGAACGCCGAGCCGTAAGCGTTGGAGCTGAGGGAGATGCCCTCGGAGACGAGCGTCGCGTACTCGAGCACCTGGCCGGAGACGAAGATCGCGCCCATGAGGTAGGTGAGCGTGAACCACTCGACCATGCCCCAGCGCCAGAACTGGGCGACGCCGCCCGCACGACGGGGCTGCATGCGCTCGGCGGCGAAGACGCCGAACTGGCAGGTGACGGAGCTGAGCACCAGGATCAGCGTGTTCGTCGCCGCGTACGGGATGTTCAAGTGCTGGGTCTCCGCGGCCCACAGATCGGGGGACGTCGACTTGAGAGTGAAGTAGATCGCGAAGAGACCCGCGAAGAACATCACCTCGGAGCCGAGCCAGACGATCGTGCCGACGGCCACGACGTTGGGCCGGTTGATCGCCGGCGCACTCGTGGCAGGAGAAATTGAGGTGCTCGTCACGTAACCCATTATGGCTGAAAAGAAGCCATGGTTTTCCCACCCATGGGGCTTGAATCGGCCTGATTTCTGGTTAGGACAGCCTCATTTCGGGCTCATCGGCCGGTATCGCCGTGGCGTGTCGCCCGCCGATAGGATCGCTTCATGGTCCTCACGCAGTCCTGGTCGTCCGTGCTGACGGCTCTCCTCGCCGGAGAGCACCTGAGCGTGGCGGACGCGGCGTGGGCCATGGACCAGGTGATGAGCGGCGAAGCGACCGACGCCCAGCTGGCCGCATTCCTCATCGCGTTGCGTGCGAAGGGCGAGACCGTCGATGAGATCGTCGGCTTCCGCGACGCCATCCTCGACCACGCCATTCCGCTGCGGGTGGACCCGATGGCCCTCGACATCGTCGGCACGGGCGGCGACCGGTTCGGCACCGTGAACGTGTCCACCACCGCCTCGATCGTGGCCGCAGCTGCCGGGGTCCCGGTCATCAAGCACGGCAACCGTGCGGCGAGCTCCTCGTCGGGGTCGTCGGATGTGCTGGCCGCGCTCGGAATCGACCTGACCCTGTCGGCCGACCGCGTCGCCGAAGTGCTGCATGTCGCGGGCATCACCTTCGCCTTCGCGAGCGCGTTCCACCCCGGCTTCGCCAATGCCGGTCCGGTGCGCGCCCAGCTCGGCGTCCCCACCGTCTTCAACTACCTCGGACCGCTGTGCAACCCGGCGCGCCCCGAGGCGTCCGCGGTCGGAGTGGCGACGCTCGACCGCATCCCGCTCATCGTCGGCGTGTTCCAGACCCGTGGCGCGACCGCGCTGGTCTTCCGCGGAGACGACGGGCTCGACGAGCTGTCGACCACCGGTCACAGCCACGTCTGGGAGGTCTCCCGGGGCCTCGTCACCGAGCACGACATCGATCCGCGCGATCTGGGCATCCCCCGCGCACGGATCGACGACCTGCTCGGGAAGGACGCCGCGTACAACGCGGCGGTCGTGCGTGCCGTGCTCGCGGGAGAAGAAGGCCCCGTGCGCGACATCGTCCTGCTCAACGCGGCAGCCGGGCTCGTGTCCTACGAGCTCGCGTCCGACCCGTCGAGGGTCCAGGTGTCCATCCTGGATCGTTTCCGTTCGCAAATGGCGGTCGCTGCCCAGGCGATCGACTCCGGGGCCGCGGCCGCGAAGCTCGACCAGTGGGTGGCGGCGACGCACTGACAGCAGTGGATGCTCCACTGCACGTGGAAGGAAGGGTTTCGATGAAGAAGCTCATCAACGACGTACCCGACGTCGTGACCGAGTCCCTCGCGGGGTTCGGCAGGGCTCACGCGGACATCGTCCGTGTGTCGCAGGATCCGAAGTTCGTCGCACGAGCCGACGGCCCGGTGAAGGGCAAGGTCGGCTTGGTCAGCGGCGGTGGCAGCGGCCACGAGCCCCTCCACGCCGGTTTCGTCGGAAAGGGGATGCTGGACGCGGCTGTGCCGGGCGAAGTGTTCACCTCGCCGACTCCCATGCCGATCGTCGAGGCCACCAAGGCCGCTGACGGCGGCGCCGGCGTGCTCCACATCGTCAAGAACTACACGGGCGACGTGCTCAATTTCGAAACCGCGGCCGATCTGGTCGGCGCCGAGGGCATCTCCGTGCGCTCGGTCGTGATCAACGACGATGTCGCGGTCCAGGACTCCCTCTACACCGCGGGTCGCCGCGGCGTCGCCGGAACCGTCCTGGTCGAGAAGATCGCGGGCGCCGCCGCGGACCGCGGTGACGACCTGGACGCCGTCACGGCCATCGCCGAGAGGGTGAACGCCAACGTCCGCTCCATCGGCCTGGCGCTGACCGACGGCACCGTGCCGCATGCCGGCGAGCCCGGCTTCGTGCTGCCGGAGGACGAGATCGAATTCGGAGTCGGCATCCACGGCGAGCCGGGACGTGAGCGGATCAAGCTGGAGCCCGCCGACCGTCTGGTCGACCGGATGATGGACGCGATCCTCACCGACTTGTCGTTCGACGGTTCGCCGGTGCTCCTGTTCGTCAATGGGATGGGCGGAACCCCGCTGTCGGAGCTCTACATCCTGTTCCGGCGCGCCGCCGAAATCCTGGACGAGCGCGGCATCACGCTGAGCCGGTCGCTGGTGGGCAACTACGTCACCTCGCTGGAGATGCAGGGCGCATCCATCACGGTCCTGAAGCTGGACGACGAGTTCACTCAGCTGTGGGATGCGCCCGTCCACACCGCCGCGCTGCGCTGGGGACTGTAGAGAACCGGAACCGACGAAGAGGAGGAGGCGTCGATGACGCTGGACACGAACTGGGTGGTGGAGTGGATCTCCGCGGCCGCGGATTCCATCGGCGAGCACAAGCACGAGCTGAACACGCTCGATCGCGAGATCGGCGACGGCGACCACGGCGAGAACATGGACCGCGGGATGCGTGCGTCCGTCGCGGCGCTGGAGAAGCTCCCCGACGACGCGACCCCGAACGCGGCCCTGCGCTCGATCGCCATGACCCTGATCTCGACGGTCGGCGGAGCGTCCGGTCCGCTGTACGGGACGGCGTTCCTCAAGGCGGCGGATCCCGTGGGCGACGCTCCCGCGATCGACGAGAAGACGCTCGTGGCAGTCCTGGCGGCCGCCCGCGACGGCATCGTGTCCCGCGGCAAGGCCGAGTCCGGCGACAAGACGATGATCGACGCGTGGACGCCTGCGGTGGACGCGGCGCGCACGGCCCAGGAGTCCGGGGCCTCGGCCTCGGACATCCTGGCCGCCGCGGCGGACGCCGCGGAGAAGGGCGCTCAGGCGACTGAGCCCCTGGTGGCGAGGAAGGGCCGCGCGAGCTACCTCGGCGAGCGGTCGGCCGGGCACCGCGACCCGGGTGCGCAGTCGACCGCCCTGCTGTTGCGCGCGGCAGCCGGAGCGGCCGGATGAGCGGGAAGGTCGGGATCGTCTTCGTCTCGCACAGTCCGCAGATCGCGGCGGGGATGGTGGAGCTCGCCGGTCAGATGGCGGGCTCCGTCCGCTTGGTCGCCGCGGGCGGCACCGATGACGAGGGGATCGGGACCAGCTTCACGAAGGTCATGTCCGGCGTCGCGGAAGCGGACAGCGGCGACGGAGTCGTGGTCGTCAGCGACCTCGGGTCCGCCCTGCTGACCGCCGAGACCGTGCTCGACATGCTGGACGAGGAGCAGCGCAGCCGCGTCCGCGTGGTCGACGTGCCGTTCGTCGAAGGCGGCGTGGCCGCCGCGGTCGCCGCCGAGTCCGGGAGTCCGCTCGACGCGGTGGCCGCGGCGGCGCGGGGCGCGGTGGATGCGTGGGCGGGCGGGAGAGAGCAAGCCCCCGCTGAGCCGCAGACGGCGCCCGCGGGCGGCCCCTACGAGCGCGAGGTGCTGGTCCGCAACCCCGAGGGCCTGCACGCGCGCCCAGCGGCCGAGTTCGTCAAGCTGGCGAACACGTTCCCGGTGAAGGTGACGGTCAACGGAAAGGACGCCAAGAGCCTCCTGGGCATCATGTCGCTCGGCCTGACCGCCGGTTCGACCGCCCGGATCGCGTCCGAGGACGCCGACGGTCGAGCTGCGGTCGATGCGCTCGCCGACCTGGTCGACACCGGCTTCGGCGAGGTCTGACCGGTTCGTGTCGGAGCGCGCCTAGAAGCTCCGAAAGCGTTCCTCGGTGCGGGGGCGGCCGGCGGCAAGCGGGAGCGCCATCTCCCGCTCGTTCGCCGTGCGGTCCAGCGGATACGGCTGCGTCCGTCCCGTGAAGACGAAGCCACGGCGCAGGTACGAGCGGATGGCCGGCTCGTTGTCCTCGTGCACCTCGAGCAGGAGCCGATCGCTGCGTCCCTGGGCCCAGTCGATGACCGCGTCGAGGAGGGCATCCGTCACCCCCCGGTCGCGGCCGCGCCAGGCGGGCGTCACGTAGACGCCGACGAGGTAGGGGTCGTGGGACGTGGCGGACTGGAACCCGCCCATGCTGCCCAGCCAGCGTCCATTCTCCGCCACCGCCGCGAACAGTCGGGTGCTGCGGTTCACGTTGGATGCGCGCCGCTGCCAGTGCTCGTCGGGGTGCCGGCGGGCCTGCTCCAGCGTCTCAAGAAAAGCGATCGGCGCGTCCTCGAGCATCTCGAACCGGAGGGCGCGGTACGCCTTCCAGTCGTCCTCGGTGCTCGCGCGGACGACCCAGCCGCCCACGGTCAGTCCCGGTCGGCGAGCAGGGCCTCGGCCGAGGCGAGCAGGATCGCCGTGCACAGTCCGTCGAGCGCCGTCGTCAACTCACCCAGCGGCGGGAAGGTCGGCGCGATGCGGATGTTCGCGTCGCGCGGGTCGTCGCCGTACGGGAAGGTGGCTCCGGCGGGCGTGACCGCGATCCCGGCCTCCTTCGCGAGCTGCACGGCGCGCTTCGCCGCGCCGTCGGCGACGTCGAGGCTGACGAAGTATCCCCCGGCGGGCAGCGCCCACGACCCGGCGCCCCACGGCCGGAGGCGCTCGGTGAAGGCGGCATCCACCGCGGCGAATTTCGGCTCCAGGATGGCGCGGTGCTTCTCCATGTGGGCGGCGAGGCCGTCCGCGTCCTTCAGCAGTTCGACGTGGCGGAGCTGGTTGAGTTTGTCCGGACCGATGCTCTGGGCGGAGAGCTGGTGCAGCATCCACTCGACGTTCGCGGGTGAGGCACCGAAGAACGAGACGCCGGACCCCGGGTAGGTGACCTTCGAGGTGGAGGCGAAGACCAGCGGACGGTCGGGGTTGCCGGCCTCGGCGGCCAGCGCGAGCACGTCGAACGGCTCGGGGCGCTCGTCCGTCAGGTGGTGGACCGCGTACGCGTTGTCCCAGATCAGGCGGAAGTCGGGGGCAGCGGGCAGCGAGACGAGGGCGCGCACCACCTCCTCGGAGTAGACCGCGCCGGTCGGGTTCGAGTACACGGGGACGCAGAACATCCCGCGGATGCTGTCGTCGGTTTCGAGCAGGGAGGCCACGGCCTCGATGTCCGGGCCGTTCTTGTCCGTGGGCACCGGGATGAGCCTGATGCCGAACCGCTCCGCGATCGTGAAGTGACGGTCATAGCCGGGAACCGGCGCGAGGAACGAGATGCCTGTGCTGCTCCACGGCAACTCGCCGCCCGGGACGCCCTGCAGCAGCGCGAACGCGATGGTGTCGTGCATCAGCGTGAGGCTGGAGTTGCCGAGCGCGAGGAGCTGGTCGACCGGGACGCGCAACGCGTCCGAGAAGATCGCCCGCAGCTCCGGCAGTCCGGTCGCTCCGCCGTAGTTGCGGAGGTCGGTGCCTGCCGCGTCGCGGAAGCGGCCGTCCGGCAGGTGCAGCAGGTCGTTCGACAGATCCAGCTGCTCGGCGGACGGCTTGCCCCGCGTCAGGTCGAGCTTCAGGCCGGCGGCCTTCAGCTCGTCGTAAGCGCGCGCGAACGCGGAGTGCGCCTCACGGAGCGCGGCGGTGTCGAGGTCGGCCAGGGGCGAGGGCGAAACGGTAGCGGACGTCACGTCATCGATCGTACCGGCGTGCTGGCCGGGCCGCTCGGCCGACGTGTGCGAACATCCGAAGTGTGACCGACGAACTGAAGCGCCGCCGCGGGCGCACCCGCATCAAGATGTCGACGGCGCTCGCCGCAGGCCTGGTCGTCGGTGTGGGGGTCGGCATCCTCAACGCCTGGCATTACGCGATCATCGCGGGATGGGCGGCGGCCTGTCTGGTCTACGTCACCTGGGTGTGGGGCGCGGTCTGGCGCCTGGACGGCGAGTCGACCAAGAGCCACGCGACCCTGGAGGATCCGGGACGTCGCACGGCCGATCTCATCCTCATCCTCGCCGCTGCCGCCAGCGTGGTGGCCGTGGTCTACATCCTCGTCGACGCCAAGCACCTCAGCGGCGGGAAGCAGCTGGGCGTCGCTCTGCTCGCCGTCGTGTCGGTGGCTTTGTCGTGGACGCTGGTGCACACCCTGTACGCGCTGCGCTATGCCCGGCTGTTCTACCGTTCCGGAGGCGGGATCGACTTCAACCAGAAGGAGCTGCCGCAGTACAGCGACTTCGCCTACCTGTCGTTCACGCTCGGGATGACGTTCCAGGTGTCGGACACGGACATCTCCAGCTCGTACATCCGCCGCTCGATCCTGCACCACGTGCTGCTGTCGTACCTCTTCGGGACGGTCATCGTCGCGGCGACGGTGAACCTGGTGGCCGGCCTCGGCTGAGGGCGCTGAGGTCGGAATGCCGGGGCGGTCAGCGGGTGTAGGTGAGGAAGCGGTAGCGCAGGCCGTTGGCGGCAGTGCGCCATTCACCGGCGTCGATGCTCCAGCCGGGGCCGGGGTCGGGCGCCTGCGCGTCGCCTTCGACGGCGAGGTCGATCTCCGTGACCTCCAGCCGGTCGGCGATCGGCAGAGTCTGGCCGTAGAGCTCGGCGCCGCCGATCACCCAGACGATGGAGGTGTCACCTGCTGCCGCTCGAGCGTCGTCGACAGAATGCACGACGGTCGCGCCGGGGGCTTCCCAGTCCTGCTGGCGGGTGACCACCACGTTCTCGCGTCCCGGAAGGGGACGGTAGCGCTGAGGGAGCGATTCCCAGGTGCGACGCCCCATGATCACCGGATCGTTCCCGGTCAACGCGCGGAAGTGGCGGAGATCCTCTGTCAGGTGCCACGGCATCACGCCGTCCGCCCCGATGACGCGGTCGTGGGCCTGCGCCCAGATGAGCGCGAGCGTCATACGGCGACGGCGGCGCGGATCGCGGGATGGTGCTGGTAGTCCTCGACGACGAAGTCCTCGAAGCGGTAGTCGAAGATGCTGTCCGGCGTGCGGGCGAAACGCAGCGTCGGCGCGGGGAAGGGGTCGCGCGTGAGCTGTTCCGTGACCTGCTCCACGTGGTTGTCGTAGATGTGGACATCGCCGCCGGTCCAGACGAACTCGCCCGGTTCGAGGCCCACTTGCTGGGCGACCATGAGCGTCAGGAGCGCGTAGCTCGCGATATTGAACGGGACGCCGAGGAACATGTCGGCGCTGCGCTGGTACAGCTGGCACGAGAGCTTGCCGTCGGCGACGTAGAACTGGAAGAACGCGTGGCACGGCGCGAGGGCCATGTCGGGGATCTCGGCGACGTTCCAGGCCGAGACGATGATGCGGCGGGAGTCCGGGTCGGTGCGCAGAGTGTCGATGACCTGTTGGATCTGATCGATGTGGCGCCCATCCGGCGTCGGCCAGGAGCGCCACTGCACGCCGTAGACCGGGCCGAGTTCCCCATCCTGATCGGCCCATTCGTCCCAGATGGTCACGCCGTTGTCGCGCAGCCAGCCGACGTTGCTCTCGCCGCGGAGGAACCACAGCAGCTCATAGGCGATCGACTTGAAATGGACGCGCTTCGTCGTGATGAGCGGGAAGCCGTCCGCGAGGTCGAACCGCAGCTGGCGGCCGAAGACGCTGCGCGTGCCGGTCCCGGTGCGGTCGGATTTATGCGTGCCGTTCGCCAGAACGTCGCGCAGTAGGTCCTCGTACGGGGTGGGAATCTGGCTCACGTTCCGATGGTACTTCGCCGGGCAGGTCGCCTCTCCACCCGGGGGTGCGGCGCGTCGTAGTCTGGCGTCATGGACGGGGCAGCGCGCGAGCGGCACAGCGGTGAGCGGCACAGCGATGACCGGCACAGCGATGACCGGCACAGCGATGACGAGCTCGCCAGCGCGCTGGAGGAGGAGGTGGCACGGATCACGTCCGCCATTCCGATCGTCGTCCAGCGGGATCCCGTGACGGAACACGCGTCCGGGGAGGGGGAAGCACAGGATGCGGACGACGACGACGGGGACGGCAGGGGCGAGCCGTCGACCGGGTTGATCAGCTTCGACGACCTGCCGGTCAGGCGCGAGCAAACCGGGCCCGAACCGACGTTCAGTCCGTGGGTGGCGACCGCGGCGATCCCGATCCAGCGAGCGGAACCGGTCGCAGAGCCGGAGCCGGAGCCGGTGGAGCCGCCCACGTTCCAGCCCGTCGCCCGGGCGGAGCCCCTCGGCCTGGTGCCGCCGGAGCTGGCTCCACGCGACTCCGAACCCGTACCTCTGCTCCCCGTCGTCGCCCTGGAGACCCCGCCGCACGCGGAGTCGGTAACCGAAAGAGAATCTCCGGCCGCCGACCCGCCTCGCGCCGCCGACGACCCCGCGAAGACGTCCATCCCGCAATCCACTCCGCCCGCGCCCGCGCCGCCCTCCGACGCCCGCGAACCCCTCGGCGGTCGCCACGTCCGCCGGAGCATCTTCGCGCCCGAGTCGGCCGACCTCGAGCCCGCACCCCTGGAGCGCCGGGTGGGTCGCGCCTCGCGGATGTTCTGGCTCTGGTTCGCGGGCACCTCATCCCTCATCAGCGTCGGCGTCGGCGCCACCCTGTTCGTCCTGGGCCTCAGCCTGCGGCAGCTTCTGGTGGCGACGCTCGTCGGAGTAGCGCTGTCGTTCCTTCCACTCGGAGTCGGCACCCTGGCGGGCAAGTGGAGTGGTCAGCCCACCCTGGTCGCGTCGCGCGCGTTCTTCGGATTGCGGGGGAATGTCATCCCGACCGTCCTCGCCCTCGTCGTGAAGCTGTTCTGGGGCGCGGTGCTCCTCTGGCTGGCGGGGTCGGCGGCCGGTTCGCTCACCGAAGGGGAGCAGTGGCCCGGCAACGCGGTCGGCGCGACATCGGTCGCGCTCGCCGCGACCATCGTCGTGGCCGCCGCCATCGCGTTCGTCGGCTATGCGCTGGTCGCGCGGGTGCAGCTGGTGCTCACCATCGCGTCCGCCGTCCTGATAGTGCTGATGGTGATGGCGACCTGGCGGCATGTGGATGTGACGAGTGCTCTCGTCGCCCCTGACGCCATCTGGACCCACGTCGTCACCGGCGCCGTGCTGGTGTTCAGCTACGTCGGGCTGGCCTGGGCGATGAGCAGTTCGGAGGTGGCGCGCTACCAGCAACCGCTCTCGTCGGGCGGCGCCGCGATGCTGTGGGCGACGTTCGGTGCGGCGGTGCCGCCGTTCATTCTGGTCTCGTACGGCGGCCTGCTGGCGGCATCCAACCCAGAGCTGGCGGGAGAGCTGGCCCAGGATCCCGTCGCCGCTCTCGTCGATCTCGGGCTGCCCGGCTGGTATCCGGTTCCGCTCCTGCTCGCCGTCGGGTTGTCGCTCGTCAGCGCTCTCGTGCTGACGCTCTACTCGACCGGTTTCACGATCGACGCCCTCGGTGTGCGGCTCGGGCGGCGGTGGAGCACCCTCGCGGCAGGTGTGGCGGTCGCGATCGCGGGCGGGGTGCTGGCGGCGAGCGTGACCGATCTGTCCGCGGTGATCCGGGGCGTTCCGACGGCGCTGTCCGTGCCGGTGGCCGCCTGGGTGGGCGTCTTCTCGGGCGAGATGATGCTGCGGACGCGGCGCCTCCACCAGCAGTCGCTGCTGACGCGTGGCGGTGTGTACCCGGATTGGCGCTGGACGAATCTCGCGCTGCTCGTGGCCGGCACCGTGGTGGGATGGGGGACCATCAGCTCACGGCTGCCCTGGCTGCAGTGGGAGGGGTATCTCTTCCGCTGGGTGGGCATCGATCCGCAGGCCGGCATCGGCACGAGCAACATCGGAGTCGTGATCGCGCTCGTGATCGGTCTGTTCGGCGTGCTGGTCTCGGCGGCTCCCGCCGTCCGCCGACAGGAGCTGGCGGCGGATCGGGAGTTGTCCACAGCCTGACCGCCGTCCACAGAACCGATTCCGTCGGTCCTCGGCCGAGACCCATCCCGTAGGCTGATCGACGTGCCGAAAACTCTCGCCTCCGTCCGCGACACCGTGGAGCAGCTCTGGCCCCTCGCGGGTGCCGAGAGCTGGGATGCGCCGGGTCTCGTCACAGGCGATCCGGCGGCCGAGGTCGGGCGCATCCTGCTCGCGGTGGATGCGGTGGCCGCCACCGTCGACGAAGCGGTCGAGCTCCGCGCAGACCTGCTCATCGCGCACCATCCGCTCCTCCTGCGCGGGGTGACGAGCATCGCGGAAGACCGCTACAAGGGCGCCCTGCTCGCACGGTTGATCCGGGGCGGGGTCGCCCTGTACGCCGCCCACACCACGGCCGACGTCGTCGCCGACGGCACCAGCGACGTGCTGGCCGCCCGGCTCGGCCTGCGCAACACCCGTCCCATCGCGCCGTCGTCAGACGGCGTCACGGGGATCGGCCGGGTCGGCGATCTCCCTCAGCCCACGACTCTCGGGCTGCTGGCCCGCGCGCTCGCCGACATCCTCCCCGCCACCGCCGGCGGTGTCCGCGCGGCGGGCGATTACCACCAGCCGGTGACCCGCGTCGCCGTCTGCGGTGGCGCTGGCGACTCCCTGCTCAGCAATGAGGCCGTCCGCGGAGCCGACGTGTACATCACCGCCGACCTCCGGCATCATCCGGCATCCGAGGCGCGAGAACAGGCCACCCTCGGTGGTGGCCCCGCCCTCCTCGACGTGTCGCACTGGGCCAGTGAGTGGTTGTGGCTCGACACCGCGGCTGAGCAGCTGCGCGCGGCCCTCCCCGGCACCGAGGTCGTCGTGAGCGAGCTGCGCACCGACCCCTGGGATTTCGCCATCCTGCAATGACCACCCCGCACGAAGGAAGCACCGCATCGTGAAAGCCAGTCCCGCCGACCAGAACGAACTCCTACGCCTTCAGGCCGCCGATACCCGCCTGGCGCAGCTCGCGCACGCCCTCAAGAACCTCCCGCAGGCGGCAGAGCTGGCGAAACTGCAACCGGAGGTCGACGCCTTGCGCGCCCGGTGGATCGCCGCCACCGGTGAGCTGGAGGACGCCCGCGCCGAGCTGAAGCGGGTGGAGTCCGACGTCGAGATCGTCGAGGCGCGCGTGAAGCGCGACAGCGACCGCGTGCAGCAGACCTCCTCCGTGAAAGACGTCCAGGCGCTCGAGGCCGAACTCGCCTCGCTCGCCAAGCGCAAAGACGACCTCGAAGAGATCGAGTTGACCGTCATGGAACGCGTGGAGGGTCTCGAGGAGACGCTCGCGGCCGTGGAGGCGGAGCGCGCGGGACTGAACAGCCGGGTCGAAGCCCTGGAGGCGCAGCGCGCCGACGAGGGCGGCAAGGTCGAGGTGCAGCGCAAGGCGGTGGCGGCCGACCGTGCCACGATCGCCGATGCGCTCCCGGCCGACCTGGTGGAGCTGTACGAACGGCAGCGTGCCCGTTACGGTCTCGGGGCCGCGGCGCTGGTCCGCGGGGTGTCCCTCGGCTCCAACGTGAAGCTGACCGAGTCCGACCTCTCCGACATCCGTCGAGCGGCGCCCGACGACGTCGTGCTGTGCCCGGACAGCAGTGCGATCCTCGTCCGTGGAGAAGACTCCGGCCTCTGATCCGCACCGGGGGCGCCTGCGCTAGGGTTGAGCCCGGAATGGGTCGGCAAGACGGTCGCGTCGGTCCGCGTCAGCGGGCCGCCGAGGAACGTCCGGGCTCCGCAGAGCAGGGCGGTGGGTAACACCCACCCGGGGCAACCCGCGAGAAAGTGCAACAGAAAGTAGACCGCCGTGGGCTCACGCCCGCGGTAAGGGTGAAACGGTGGTGTAAGAGACCACCAGCGGCCGGGGTGACCCGGCCGGCTGGGTAAACCTCGCCCGGAGCAAGGTCGGACAGGGGACCATGAGGCTGCTCGTCTCGTCCCCGGGTAGACCGCTGGAGGGCGGCGGTAACGTCGTCCCGAGATAGATGGCCGTCCGCGGTGCACGCACCGCGACAGAACCCGGCGTATCAGCCGGCCCATTCCCTTCGCGTATCGATCGACGCCTCGCTCAGGCGGGGTCCGGCGAGAAGCGGTATCCCATCCCGGGCTCGGTGAGCAGGTACCGCGGCCGCGAGGGTTCCGGCTCCAGCTTCTTGCGCAGTTGCGCGAGGTAGAGCCGCAGGTACCCGGTGTCGCTGGTGTACTGGGGACCCCAGACCTGCGTGAGGACCGCCTGCCGGGTCACCAGGCGGTTGGGGTTGCGCAGCAGCACCTCGAGGATCGTCCACTCCGTGGGGGTCAGCCGCACGGTTTCGGTGCGCTCCCCGACCTTCCGGGTGACCTGGCGCGCCGCCAGGTCGACCGTCACGTCGCCGAAGGCGACGACCGGCTCATCCGCGACTGCCTGCTGACGACGGGTCAGCGCGCGGATGCGGGCGAGGAGCTCGTCGGCGGCGAACGGCTTGGTCACGTAGTCGTCCGCGCCGGCGTCGAGTGCGTCCACCTTGTCGCCGGAGCCGGTGCGGCCGGAGACGACGAGGATCGGGACGCTGGTCCAGCCCCGCAACCCCTCGATCACCTCGATGCCGTCGAGCTCCGGCATCCCGAGGTCGAGCATGACGAGGTCGGGGTGGTGTTCGACCGCCTGAGTCACGGCCTCCGCGCCGGTGCGCGCGGTCAGCACCTCGTATCCCCGAGCCGTCAGCAGGATGCGCAGCGCGCGAAGGATCTGCGCGTCGTCGTCGGCGATCAGCACCTTCATGCGACGTCCTCTCCGGATGCGGGGAGCGCGATCACCATGGTGAGGCCGCCGCCCGGGGTGTCCTCGGCTTCGAGCGAGCCGCCCATGCCCTCCACGAACCCTTTCGAGAGAGCGAGGCCGAGGCCGATCCCGCTCTCGTTGTCGGTGTCGCCGAGCCGCTGGAACGGCGCGAAGACGGCCTCCCTGCGCTCGATCGGGATGCCGGGGCCGTGGTCGATCACCCGCAGCTGCACAGTGCCGGCGAACTCGCTGGCCGCGAGCGCGGGACGCGTGCCCGCTGGGCTGAAACGGAGCGCGTTTCCCAGCAGGTTGACCACGACACGTTGCAGCAGGACGCCGTCCGCGAGGACCGACGACACGTTCTCCGGCAGGTCCAGTTCGACGTCGGCAGGGCCGATCCCCAATTCGTCGAGGGCGGGAAGGATGACGTCGTCGAGCTCGGTCGAATTCAGCGACACGGCGAGGACTCCGGCCTGGATCCTGCTCGCGTCGAGCAGAGCGGTGACGAGGCCGGCCAGCCCGTTGAGGCTGTCCTCCGCAGTTTCCAGCAGTGCTTCCCGATCGTCGGCATCGAGTCGGAGATCGGGCTGACGCAGGGTGGTGACGGCGGCCGTGGCTGCGGCGAGCGGCCTGCGGAGGTCATGCCCGACCGCGGCGAGCAGTGCTGTTCGCACGCGGTCGGCCTCCGCGAGTGGGCCCAGCTCGGATGCGGTGGCGGCGAGGTCGCGGTGCTCCAGCGCAGCGTCGAGTTGCGCCACGATGGCGGCCAGAAGCCTGCGATCGCCTGCCTCCAGATCGCGGCCCGCGAGTTCCAGCACGGCTCGCGTCCCCACCGGGAGCCGCTCGGTGCGTGATTCCTCCGCTTCCGCAGACTCTGCTTCCGCCGACTCCGCTTCCGCCGGCTCCCCGTCGGCCGCGAGCAGCTCGTCGCCGTCGACGGACCACAGTCGCACCGCGCTCAATCCGAACGCCTCCCGGGTGCGCGCCACGAGCGCGTGCACCGAATCCTCGCCGCGGATGACACCGCCGGCGACGGTCGCCAGCAGCTCCGCCTCCGCTGCGGCCCGCCGTGCCTCGCGTGACCGTCGGGCGGCGAGGTCGACGACCAGGCTCACCAGGGCGGCGATAACCACGTAGAGGATGAGCGCGATCAGGTGCAGGGGCTCGCCGACCGTGATCGTGTACAGCGGCTCGACGAAGAAGTAGTCGAGCGTGAGCCCGGACAGCAGCGCGGCGAACAGGGCCGGCCAGATGCCGCCGACGAGTGCGACCACCACGGTGAGCAGCTGGTAACCGAGCACGTCCGCCGTCATCGACTCCGGGGAGCGCGTGTTCGCCAGTACCAGCGTCAGCAGGGGGCCGCCGACCAGCGCGAGGGCGAATCCGTACACCCGGCGGCGCACGGTGAGTCCGCCGCGGGGCCGCGGCAGCGAGAAGCGGCCGCCGGCCCGGGCATGCGAGACGATGTGGACGTCGATGTCGCCGGATGCGCGGATGACCGTCGCTCCGATCCCCGGCCCGGTGAGGAGGGCCGCCAGCCGGCTGCGCCGGGACACCCCGATGACGAGCTGGGTCGCGTTCTCGCCGCGAGCGAACTCCACCAGTGCGCGCGGAATGTCGTCGCCGACGACCTGGTGGTAGCTGCCGCCGAGCTGCTCGACCAGCGCTCGCTGGGCGGCCAGGGCGCCGGGAGCCGCCTCGCGGAGGCCGTCCGGGCTGGTGACGTGCACCGCCAGCAGCTCGCCGCCGCCACTCCGCGCAGCGATCCGGGCGCCGCGCCGCAGCAGCGTTTCGCCCTCCGGGCCACCGGTGAGCGCCACCACGACCCGTTCGCGCGCCTCCCAGGTTCCCGCGATCCCATGTTCGGCGCGGTACCGCTGCAGCGCACTGTCCACCTCGTCGGCCAGCCAGAGCAGGGCCAGTTCGCGCAGGGCGGTCAGGTTGCCCAACCGGAAGTAGTTCGACAGAGCGGCGTCGATGCGCGCTGCCGGGTAGACGACGCCGTCGGCGAGCCGGTCGCGCAGCGCCTGCGGGGCCAGATCGACCACCTCGATCTGGTCCGCACGTCGGAGGACCGCGTCGGGGATCGTCTCGCGCTGTTGCACGCCGGTGATCTGCTGCACCACGTCGCCGAGCGACTCGATGTGCTGGATGTTGACCGTCGACATGACGTCGATCCCGGCGGCGAGCATGGCGTCCACATCCTGCCACCGCTTCTCGTTGCGCGAACCGGGAGCGTTGGTGTGCGCGAGCTCGTCAACCAGCGCGACCTGTGGGGAGCGCCGCAGCACGGCATCCAGGTCGAGTTCGTCCAGGGTGACACCCCGGTGCTCGGTCACCGCGCGGGGGATGACCTCCAGCCCGTCGAGCATCGCGGCCGTGGCGGCGCGGCCGTGCGTCTCTGCGACCGCGACCACCACATCCGTGCCGAGCGCTCTCAGCCGTCTGCCCTCTTCGAGCATCGCGTACGTCTTCCCGACGCCGGGGGCGGCGCCGAGCATCACCCTGAGGTGACCACGAGGCATGCGTCCGCCCTCTGCTATCGGTCCAGACGCGCCGCGTCAGGCGCCCGGAGCGGCGCCGGCGGGGGTGAGTGCGTCGTCCGGTGTGCCGACCTCGCCGCTGCGACCACGGTGCCCGGCGTCACGGCGCTCGCCGCGGACCGCGAGGGCTGCCGCGCCCAGGATGCCCGCGTTGTTGCGGTGCACCGCCGGAACGATCGGCGTCTTCAGCTTCAGCAGCGGGAGGAACTCCTGGTAATTCTTCGACACTCCACCGCCGACGATGAAGAGGTCGGGAGTGAACAGGAACTCGACGGTCGAGTAGTACTTCTGCAACCGCTTGGCCCACTTCTCCCAACTGAGGTCTTCGCGCTCCTTGGCGGAGTACGCGGCACGCGACTCGGCGTCGTGCCCGTCGACCTCGAGGTGGCCGAGCTCGGCGTTCGGGATGAGGATGCCGTCGTAGATGAGGGCTGAGCCGATCCCCGTGCCGAGTGTCGTCATGATGACCAGGCCGTCCTTGCCCTTCGCCGCACCGAAGCGGGTCTCGGCGTAGCCGGCAGCGTCCGCGTCATTGACGAAGTGGATGTCGCGACCGAGCGCCTTCTCGAACAGGTTCTCGGCGTGGAGCCCGATCCAGTCCTTGGCCACGTTCGCCGCGGAGAGCGTCACGCCGTGGCTGACGATCGCCGGGAAGCAGACGCCCACCGGCGCGTCCGGCTCCGCCTTCGCCAGCTGGTCGACGATCTCCTTGGTGGTCTCCACGATGTCGTCGGGCTTGCCCCCGTCCGGAGTGGGGAGCTTGACCCGGTCGCTGACCAGCTCACCGGTCGTCAGGTCGACCAGCCCTCCCTTGATCCCCGTACCGCCGATGTCGATGCCGATCGCGTGATTCTGCGAAGTCATGACACGAATCTACCGCGCATTGGAGGAGGTCAGGGGAGGGTGAGGATCTCCGCCCCGCGCTCGGTCACGACCAGCGTGTGCTCGAACTGGGCCGTGACACTGCGATCCCGCGTGACGACCGTCCAATCGTCCGGCCACATCTCCCACTCGTGCGTACCGAGGGTGAGCATCGGCTCGATGGTGAACACCATCCCGGGCTCCATCACGTCGTCGTGGCTGGGCGCCGCGTCGTAGTGCGGGATGATCAGCCCCGAGTGGAAAGCCGCCCCGACACCATGCCCGGTGAAGTCGCGGACCACGCCGTAGCCGAAGCGCTTGGCGTACGACTCGATCGCACGCCCGATGACGTTGACCTGGCGTCCCGGCGCGACCGCCTTGATGCCACGGTTCAGCGCCTCGCGGGTGCGGTCGACGAGCTGCGTGACCTCCGCCGAGGCCGTACCCGCGATGAAGGTCTGGTTGCTGTCCCCGTGGAAGCCGTTCTTGTACGCCGTGATGTCGATGTTGACGATGTCGCCGTCCTCGATCACCGTGTCGTCCGGGATGCCGTGGCACACCACCTCGTTGACCGAGCTGCAGATCGACTTGGTGTAGCCGCGGTAGCCGAGCGTGGAGGGATACGCGTCGTGCGCGAGCAGGAACCCGTGCCCGATGATGTCGAGCTCCTCGGTCGTCACGCCCGGTCGCACCGCCTCGCCGACCAACGCGATCGCCTGCGCGGCGATCCGCCCCGACTCGCGGATCAGCTCCACCTCGTCGGGGGTGTAGACGTCGCCCCGCGTGTACGGCGCCGGTCCCGGGCGGCCCACGTACTCCGGTCGCGGGATGCGGCTGGGGACCGGGCGCATCGCGCTGACGCGGCCCGGGATGAGGTGACCGGTGGAATCCTTGGGCATACGATCAACTCTATGACGAGCGACGAGTACGGCATCAAGCAGGACGCCGAGCACAAGTACTGGTACAACATGAAGACCGGCGAGGTCGAGCAGGGCTTCCTGTCTCCTGCGCCGAACCGCGTCGGCCCGTTCGACACCCGCGAGGAGGCCGAGCACGCGCTGGAGAAGCTCCGCGAGAACTCGGCCAAGTGGGCGGAAGAGGACGCCGAGGACAACCGCTAGAAGCTGTGCTCCTGGGTCGGGAACGACCCCTCCTGCACGTCCGCCTTGTAGGCGCGCGCGGCATCCGACAGCACCGTCTTGAGGTCGGCGTACTGCTTGACGAAGCGAGGGATGCGCCCGGTCGTGAACCCGGCCCAGTCCGTCCACACCAGCAGCTGCCCGTCGACGTGCGGACCTGCGCCGACCCCGACGGTCGGGATGCGGAGCTCGGCGGTGACCCGCTTCGCGGCCTCGGCCGGCACCATCTCGAGCACGACCGCGAACGCACCGGCCTCCTCGACCGCGTGGGCGTCGGCGAGCAGCTCCTCGACGCTGTCCCCGCGCCCCTGCACGAGGTGCCCGCCGAGGCCGTGCTCACTCTGCGGCGTGAAGCCGATGTGCGCCATGACGGGGATGCCCGCATCCACGATGCGCCGGATCTGCTCGGCGCTGCGCCGTCCGCCTTCGAGCTTCACCGCGTGGGCGCCGGTCTCCTTCATGAACCGCACTGCTGTGTGGAGCGCCTCCAGCGGCCCGGTCTCGTACGAACCGAACGGCATGTCCGCCACGACGAAGGCGCGCTTGACCGCCTTAGCGACCGCGCGCGTCAGCGGGATGAGGTCGTCGACCGTCACCGGCAGGGTCGTGTCGTAGCCGAGCACGTTGTTTCCGGCCGAGTCGCCGACGAGCAGGAAGTCGATCCCGGCCTCGTCGAAGATCTGCGCGGTCAGCATGTCGTAGCTGGTCAGTCCTGTGAACGGCGCCCCCTCTTCCTTCGCCGCCTGGAAGTGGCGAGTGCGCACCCGCTTCAGCGCCTGCATCGACGAGGTGGTGGGGTGGACGGAGGGCACCGGTGACTGCTCGCTCATGCGGTCAGTCTAGTGACGGAGCGGAAGTCCGGACTCAGACGGGCACTGGCTCGAGGAGTCCCCGTTCCGACGCGGCCGAAGCGAGTTGCGTGTCGAACGTGACCAGAGGGATGTCGTTGCCCACCGCTACAGCGAGGGCGCATGCGTCGGGCATGCGGAGGCCATGTTCGGCTCGGATGCGCGCGAGGATCAGTGGTTCGTTGGGGCCGAGCGTCGTCAGCGTGACGCCGAAGCGGCGAAGGTCCTCGAACGCCTCGAGGGCGTGGCCCTCCCGTTCCGGATTGATGAGGGCTTGGGCCACGTTGACCGGGTGCACCAGATACCGGGTTCCCACGGCGAATACTTCAGTCGCCGCTGCGTGGTGGATATCCCAAGGATCAAGAATTGCGATCAGGACCCCTGCGTCCACGGCGAGGGTCACTCGGGCCAACCTTCGCGGATCGAAGCGAGGCTCTCGGTGAACATGCCTGCGTATCGAGCGCTCATGCGCTCCAACTCGGCGCGGCGCTCGTCGATCTGTTGCGCGCGCTCCTCGCGGATGCGCTGCTCGCCCGCCTCGATGAGATGCAACAGGAGTCTGCTGTCCGAGTCGTCATGCCACCGCCGCTGTCCCACTAGTCTGGAACCGGCCGAGGAAAGGGGCAGGATGGACAAGCAGCGCGACTTCGTTCTTCGCACGATCGAGGAGCGTGGCGTCAAGTTCGTGAGGCTGTGGTTCACCGACGTGGTGGGCACGCTCAAGTCCGTCGCCATCGCTCCGGCCGAGGTCGAAGGGGCCTTCAGCGAGGGGCTCGGCTTCGACGGCTCCGCCATCGAAGGCCTGACGCGCAACTACGAGTCCGACCTCCTCGCGCTGCCGGATGCGACCACGTTCCAGATCCTGCCGTGGCGAGGCGAGATCGACCCGACCGCCCGCATGTTCTGCGACATCACGACGCCCGACGGCCAGCCCGCGGTGTCCGACCCCCGCAACGTGCTGAAGCGGACGCTCGAGAAGGCCGCTGACCGCGGCTTCACCTTCTACACGCATCCCGAGATCGAGTTCTACCTGCTGAAGTCGTCGTCGTTCGGCGAGGACGGCCCGGATCCCGTGGACTCGGCCGGCTACTTCGACAACGTGCCCGGCGGCACCGCACACGACTTCCGCCGCCGCTCCGTGCGCATGCTGGAAGACCTCGGGATCTCGGTCGAGTTCAGCCACCACGAGGCGGGCCCGGGGCAGAACGAGATCGACCTGCGGTATGCGGACGCTCTGACCACGGCGGACAACATCATGACGTTCCGCACGGTCATCAAAGAGGTCGCCATCGAGCAGGGCGTCTACGCGACATTCATGCCGAAGCCGCTCTCCGGGCACCCGGGATCCGGGATGCACACCCACATGTCGCTGTTCGAGGGCGACACCAACGCCTTCTTCGAGGCGGGCGCCCAGTACCAGCTGTCGAAGATCGGCCGCCAGTTCATCGCGGGCCTGCTGCGCCACGCGCCGGAGATCACCGCGGTCACCAACCAGTTCGTGAACTCCTACAAGCGCCTCTGGGGCGGTGACGAGGCGCCCAGCTTCGTCAGCTGGGGGCACAACAACCGCTCCGCACTGGTCCGCGTTCCGCTGTACAAGCCGAACAAGGGCCAGAGCTCGCGCGTCGAGTACCGCGCGATGGACTCCGCCGCCAACCCGTACCTCGCCTTCTCTCTGCTGCTCGCGGCCGGGCTCAAGGGCATCGAGGGGCAGTACGAGCTGCCGCCGGAGGCGGAGGACAACGTCTGGGCTCTCTCCGACGGGGAGCGCCGCGCGCTCGGCTACAACCAGCTGCCGGCAAGCCTCGATCACGCCATCTCGCTGATGGAGGATTCCGAGCTCGTCGCCGAGACGCTGGGGGAGCAGGCGTTCAACTACGTGCTCCTCAACAAGCGCCGTGAATGGGCGGAGTACCGGGCGCAGGTCACCCCGTACGAATTGCGCACCAACCTCGAGATCCTCTGACCGCTTCGTCGTGACCCGGCAGCAGCTCTCCCTCACGGCCCTGGCGCGTGCCGGGTTCGTGGGGCTGAGCTCTGTCCGGGCGGAGCTCGATGAACTCGCCGACCTGACCGGCCTGGCTCCCGAGCAGCTGACGAGCGCCATCTCCGTGGCCGCCGACCCCGACACGGCCCTCGCTTGGGCCCTCCGCTTGGTGCGACACGCGCCTGCACAGGCAGCGGAGTCGTTCCGGACCGAGGAGGACGCGCGGCGGCTGTTCCGCGTGATCGGGGCATCGGAGGGCGTCGCCGAGTTCTTCCTCCGGCAGCCGGACCAGCTGGATGCGTTGGCCCGGCCGGTCGGCGGCCTCCCGTCGGCGGACGAGTTGCGCGCGGATCTCCTCGACGCGGTCGGCGCGACCGACGGCGTCGCCGCCGACGCCGAGGAAACCGCATGGACCGCTCTGCGGATCCGCTACCGCCGCCGCCTCGTGCAGCTCGCGAGCGTCGACCTCGAGCAACCTGATCCCGTCGCCGGCTTCGACGCGGTGGCCGCCGCGCTCAGCGACCTGGCGGCGGCGGCACTGGAGGCATCCCTCGCCGTCGCACGACGCATGACGATGGGCGCAGGGCCGGGCCGCTACCCCGAGGAACAGGTGCGTGCCACGCCCTTCGCGGTGATCGGCATGGGTAAGGCGGGCGCGCGCGAGCTCAACTACCTCAGCGACGTCGACGTGATCTTCGTCACGGAGGGTGTCGAGAGCGCGGGTCTCGAGCCGGGCCGCGCCGTCGACATCGGGACCCGGCTCGCGATGCTGACGATGCGCGGGATCTACGAGCCCGCGGTCGAGCCGGGGCTGTGGGAGGTCGACCCCAACCTGCGACCGGAGGGCAAGGACGGCGCCCTCGTCCGCACGCTCGAGTCGCACGTCGCGTACTACGACCGCTGGGCGAAGGGATGGGAGTTCCAGGCCCTGCTCAAGGCGCGCCCCCTCGCCGGAGACCACGGACTGGGGCAGCGCTATGTCGACGCCCTCGCTCCCAAAGTCTGGAGCAGCGCATCCCGCGAGAACTTCGTCGAGTCGGTGCAGCGGATGCGCGTCCGCGTGACCGACAACATCCCGGACGATGAGGTGCACTACCAGCTGAAGCTCGGTCCGGGCGGACTGCGCGACGTCGAGTTCACCGTCCAGCTGCTGCAACTCGTCCACGGGCAGATCGACGAGCAGGTGCGCCAGCGTGACACCCTCTCCGCCCTGGATGCTCTGGCGGCGCAGGGATACATCGGCCGGGAGGAGTCCGCGGCCTTCTCCCACGACTACCGCTCCCTGCGCCTCATGGAGCATCGCCTGCAGCTGCGACGCCTCACGCGTACACACCTGATGCCCCGCGACGAAGCGGACGTCCGCATCCTCGCCCGCGCCACGGGGCTTGCGCCCAACGCCGACCAGCTGCTGGTCACCTGGAACGAGATCAAGCACCGCGTGCGCGGGCTGCACGAGCGGCTGTTCTATCGCCCTCTGCTCAGCGCCGTCGCGGCCACGTCCACCGAGGATGCCCGCCTCGCCGGGGGAGTCGGCCTGACCAGTGTGCAGGCCGAGGCCCGACTTGCAGCGATCGGCTTCCGCGACCCCCGCGGTGCTCTCGCCCACATCGGTGCGCTGACATCCGGCGTCTCGCGCCGCGCGACCATCCAGCGGCACCTGCTCCCCGTCATGCTGCAGTGGTTCGCGGACGGCCCCGACCCGGATTACGGGCTGCTGACCTTCCGCCGGCTGAGCGAGGAGCTCGGCGGCACCCACTGGTACCTCCGGATGCTCCGCGACTCCAGCGGCGCCGCCGAGCGTCTCACGCGCGTGCTGTCGGGATCACGGTTCGCCGGGGAGCTGCTGGGTCGCATCCCCGAGTCGGCGGCGTGGCTCGAGTCCGAGGACGAGCTGCGGCCACGACCGGCGGCGCTGCTGCGGGACGAGACCGCCGCGATCCTGGCGCGCCACGAGTCGGTGGACACGGCGGCCGCCGCGCTGCGCGCCATGCGCCGACGAGAAATCCTCCGGCTCGCGATCTCCGGCATCCTGGGCTTCGCCACGATCGAGCAGCTCGCGCACGGGTTGAGCGACGTCAGCGAGAACATCATCGGCGGCGTCCTTCAGGCGATCCGGTCGGCTCGCGGCGACGCCGACCAGCTGGAGTTCGCGGTGATCGGGATGGGGCGCTTCGGCGGGAGAGAGCTGGGGTTCGGCTCCGATGCGGACGTGATGTACGTGTTCCGCCCGCTCGCGGCGGATCAGGAGGCCGCGAACCGCAGCGCCCTGGCGATCGTCTCCGAGCTGAACCGACTGACGGAGGACAACCGCCTCCCGCTCGATCTGGACATCGGCCTGCGCCCGGAGGGCAAGAACGGTCCGCCCGTCCGCTCGCTCGAGTCGTACCGCGCCTACTACCGGCGCTGGTCGCTCACGTGGGAGGCGCAGGCGCTGCTGCGGGCCCGCGGCATCGCTGGGGACGCGGCACTCCTCGCCGACTTCGAGGAGCTCGCCGACGAGGTGCGCTACCCGCACGATATCGGCGAGCAGCAGATCCGGGAGGTCAAGCGCATCAAGGCCCGAGTCGAGAACGAGCGCCTGCCGCAGGGCGCCGACCCGTCCCGTCACCTCAAGCTGGGCCGTGGCTCGCTGAGCGACGTGGAGTGGTTTGTGCAGCTGATCCAGCTCCAGCACGCGGCCGACGTGCCCGGGCTGCGCACCCCATCCACTCTGGACGCCCTGGCTGCGGCAGCCGAGCATGGCTTCGTCGCCGACGAGGACGCGGCGCGGCTGCGCGAGGCCTGGATCTTCGCCTCCCGCACCCGCTCGGCGATGACGCTCTGGACGGACAAGACCGCCGACGTCCTGCCTTCCGACCGTGTCGCGCTCGACGGCGTCGCACGGCTGATGGAGTACCCGCCCGGCTCGGCTTCACGCCTGGAGGAGGACTACCTGGCGGTGACGCGGCGCGCCCGACAGGTTTTCGAGCGCGGGTTCTACGGCCCGCCGCAACGCCCCGTGCCGACCGGTTGAGCGGGTGCCGCGGGCACGACCTCGGCGTTTCAGGCAGGTAAATTCCGGACCGGAACCGTTGCAACCCTCCTCAGTGACCCCCACACTGGGGCCACCCGGTCCCCGACGATGTGGATGTGCCCCCTCCCGACCTGGAGGTCACTCATGTCGACCCGCGCACCCCGATTCTGGGCCCGCAGCAGAACCAACGCCCGTATCACCGCGGTCGCCGCAGCTGCCCTGACCGCCTGCCTCATCGCCGTGTCCTGGTTCGTCTGGTCGACGCCGGAGAACCCCGTGCGACGCGTGGCGGACAGCGTCATCGCCGCAACGAACCCCCTGGCTACGCAGAACATCCTGCTGAAGCGTCAGCTGACCGCGACCAGGGGCACGGTATCCGCGCAGAACACCAAGCTGAAAAGCCAGGCCGCCGCAGCAGCGACGGCTGCGGCCGCGCACGTCAAAGAGCTCGCCGCCGCCCAACAGCAGCTGGCGGCGGCGCAGGGGGAGATCGCGCAACTGAAGGCGCAGGGGACCGGCGGCGGACTATCCGGGTCCGGCGGCGCGGGCTCGTCGGCCGGAAGTACTCATCCCTCGCCCGGCGGCGGTTCCCCCGGCACGCAGCCCGCGGCGATCACCGCGCCGACGCGCGACAGCCTCCTCCACCCGGAGAAGCGCTACTTCGGGATGTACACGGAGCAGGCGCCATTCAACTGGGCGACGTTCGACGCCACCTCGAAGAAGGTCGGCGTGCAGCCGAACGTCGTCGGCTACTTCAGCGGGTGGGATGAGAACTTCCGGGCCAGTGCGGTCACCAGGGCCTGGCAGCAGGACCGACTGCCGCTGCTCACCTGGGAGTCGCGTCCCATCGCCGCCGGGAACAACTCCAACTCGGCGCCGGAGTACTCGCTGCCCACCATCATCGGCGGCGGCTTCGACGCCTACCTGCACCAGTACGCGAAGGACATCATCGCGACCGGGCTGCCGGTCGCAATCCGCCTCGACCACGAGATGAACGGAACCTGGTACCCCTGGTCGGAACGGAACGGCAGCAACAAGCCCATCAACGGCAACAACGTGGGCGATTATGTGAAGATGTGGCGCCACGTGCACGACATCTTCCAGCAGGAGGGCGCGAACAACCTCGTCATCTGGACGTGGGCGCCGAACATCATCAACAACATGCAACCGCCGTCGCACGCGACCCAGGAGTTTCTGGCCGGCTACTACCCGGGTGACGCCTACGTCGACTGGGTCGGGCTCTCGGGGTACCTGCGGCCACCGTGGCGCGCCGGCAACGATTTCACCTTCTCGTACACCTACGACTCCAGCCTGGCCCAGCTGCGCGCTCTCACCTCCAAGCCCATCCTGCTCGCCGAGGTTGGTGCCTCGGAGACCGACGGCCACAAGCCGGCCTGGGTGAAGGGCTTCTTCGACGGCTTCGCCGACCCGAAGAACGCGGACATCATCGGGTTCAGCTGGTTCAGTCTCGCGATCACGAGCTACGTCGGCGGGGAGCGCTCGACGAACGACTGGCGCATCGACTCCCGCTCCGACTCGCTCGCTGCCTTCTCCCGGGGCATCTCGCAACCGGGGGCGAACTTCGCCCTCATCCCGGCCGACTGATCCCCGGCCCGGATCGTCGGCGATTCGCAGTGCGCTTTAGTAACGTTTGACGTTAATCACGCCACGCGTTATTATCGCATATGCTCCACTCTTTCGCCGACCGCGACACCGAGGCGATCTGGCAGGGGATCGCCGTGAGGCGGTTCGGTCCCGACCTCAGACGGATCGCACGACGGAAACTCACCATGCTGAATGCGGCCGCCGATCTCAACGACTGCCGAGTGCCACCAGGCAACCGATTGGAGAAGCTCAGCGGTGACAGAAGCGGCCAGTTCAGCATCCGCATCAATGACCAGTTCCGCATCTGCTTCATCTGGACTCCAGGGGGTCCTGCGGATGTAGAGATCGTCGACTACCACTGAACCGTATTGACGATACGCACCACCGAGGAGGGCGCCATGAATGACTTCATCACACCTGGCGAGGTACTACACGAGGAGTTCATGCGGCCCCTTGGCCTCACCAAGTACGCCCTCGCCAAGGCGGTGCACGTGCCTGCCCAGCGCATCGGCGACATCGTTGCGGGCAAGAGGGCCATCACGCCGGACACCGCGCTGCGGTTCTCGCGGGCGTTCGGGACGACAGCAGAGTTCTGGCTGAACCTCCAGGCGCACTACGACCTCGAGCGGGCACTCGCTTTGCACGCCTCCGACTTCGACGAGATCCGGCCGCTGCAGGCCGGCTGACCAGTGGGGCCGCTACCGATGCTTAAGCGATTGACCACACGAACGTGATCCTAGCGCCGCCATGTAAACGTCCAGCGCGGCCCTCACCCCTCGCGAAGTCTGGCGGCCTTGTCCAGCAGCACCTGCCGCTGACGGTCGTTCGCGACCAGCGCGGCGGCCGTCGTGAGCTCAGAGACGGCCTCCTCCGTCCGTCCGAGGCGCGCCAGCAGCTCGCCGCGCACGCTCGGGAGCAGGTGCGAGCCTCGGAGTGCGCCCTGTGCGGCCAGTTCGTCCGTGATCCGCAGCGCGCTGGCCGGACCGGTCGCCATCGACACGGCGGCCGCCCGGTTCAGCTCGGCCACCGGGCTCGGCGCGATGCGTCCGAGCGCCTCGTAGAGGACGACGATGCGGTCCCAGTCGGTGTCCTCTACCGTCGGCGCGATGGCGTGGCACTCCGCAATCGCCGCCTGCAGAGCGTACGGACCGCGCCCCCGTCCGAGAGCGTCCGCCCGCGCGAGTGCGGCCCGACCGCGCACGATCTGCGAGCGGTCCCACCGGGTGCGGTCCTGATCGGCGAGCAGGATAGGGGCGCCATCGGGATGCGTGCGGGCGGCGAAGCGGGCCGCCTGCAACTCCATGAGCGCGACCAGGCCGTGCGCTTCAGGCTCTCGCGGGAGGAGCGCCGCAACCATCCGGCCGAGCCGCAGCGCTTCGTTGGCCAGGTCGGTGCGCATCCATTCGGACCCGGTCGTCGCCGCGTATCCCTCGGTGAACACCAGGTAGACGACCGCGAGAACGCCCGCGAGGCGCTCCTTCCATTCGGAGGGCTCCGGCGAGGCGAAAGGGATGCGCGCGGCCGCGATCGTCTTCTTCGCGCGGACGATCCGCTGCTGTACCGTCGCGACAGGCACGAAGTACATCCGCGCGATCTCCTCCGTGCTGAGCCCGGCGACGATGCGCAGAGTCAGCGCGACCTGCGCCTCACGCGAGAGGACGGGGTGGCATGCGGTGAAGACGAGCCGGAGGACGTCGTCGTCGATCGGCTCCCAGTCGGCGTCCGTCGACTCCTCGAGCGTGGCTGCTATCGCACGGTAGCGGTCATCGAGTCGGTCCCGTCGGCGCCACTGGTCGATCGCGCGCCGCTTGGCGACCGCGGTCAGCCAGCCGCCAGGGTTGTCCGGAACGCCATCCCTCGGCCACTGCCGCAACGCCTCCACGAGCGCTTCCTGCGCGAGATCCTCAGCCAGGCCGACGTCGCCGGTCATCTTGGCGAGCGTCGCCACGACGCGCGCGCCATCGATGCGCCAGACGGCGTCGACCCGGGCCGGGATCCCGTTCACCGGACTGCGTCCCCTCCTGCGGCGACCGTCACGCCTTCTCGGCGGCTGCGCGCCACTCGGCCTCCTTCTGGATGTACTCGTTGTCGGCGAACGCGGCGAAGTCGCTCTCATCGGTGACCCGGCGCACCTCCAGCTTGGACCCCGGCGTCAGCGGGCAGCGGCTCGCCCACTCGGCGGCCTCCTCCTTGGAGCTCACCTCGAGAATCCAGAACCCGTTGAACAACTCGTGCGTCTCTCCGTAGGGGCCATCGGTGATCGCGGGCGGCGTGGTCGAGAAGTCGACGACGAAACCGGTGGTCTCGACGTCATCCGCGAGGCCGTCGCCGGCCAGCAGTACGCCGGCGTTGATGAGCTGCTCGTTGTACTGGCCCATCTTGGTGATGACTTCGTTGAAGTCCATCCCCTCGTAGGCCTGCTTGGCAGCATCGTTCGAGCGCATGATCAGCATGTACTTCATGGGTGTCTCCCTCAACGTTCCGGGTGCGTTCCTCGCACCCTCCTATCTTCGTGTCGAACGGCACGAGCGGAGGTCGACATGGCTCCGGAATCTTTTTTCGGGAATGAGGCGGTAGACGGCAAAAGGGGCCGCCTTCCGAACGGAAAGCGGCCCCTCTGCGGTGCGTCTGGCGATCAGACCCCGTAGTACAGCTCGTACTCGAAGGGGTGCGGACGCTGTGCGAGCGGCTTGATCTCCTTCTCGCGCTTGTACTCGATCCAGGTCTCGATGAGCTCAGCGCTGAACACGCCGCCGGCGAGGAGGAAGTCGTGGTCGGCCTCGAGCGCGTCGAGGGCCTCGCCGAGCGACGCCGGAACCTGCGGGATGTTCTTGGCCTCCTCCGGGGGAAGCTCGTACAGGTCCTTGTCGACCGGCTCGTGCGGCTCGATGCGGTTCTTGATGCCATCGAGGCCGGCCATCAGCTGGGCGGCGAAGGCGAGGTACGGGTTGCCGGAGGCGTCGGGCGCACGGAACTCGATGCGCTTCGCCTTCGGGTTGCTGCCCGTGATCGGGATGCGGATCGACGCGGATCGGTTACCGGCCGAGTAGACCAGGTTGACCGGGGCCTCGAAGCCGGGGACCAGGCGGTGGAACGAGTTCACCGTCGGGTTCGTGAAGGCGAGGACGGCGGGGGCGTGCTTCAGCAGGCCGCCGATGTACCAGCGCGCAACGTCCGAAAGGCCGCCGTAGCCGGCCTCGTCGTAGAAGAGCGGCTTGCCGTCGCTCCACAGCGACTGGTGGGTGTGCATGCCCGAGCCGTTGTCGCCGAACAGCGGCTTCGGCATGAACGTCGCCGTCTTGCCCCACTCGTTCGCCGTGTTCTTGACGATGTACTTGAACTTGAGGATGTCGTCCGCCGCGTGGACCATCGTGTCGAAGCGGTAGTTGATCTCGGCCTGGCCGCCGGTGCCCACCTCGTGGTGCGCGCGCTCCAGGATGAGACCGGCGTCGATCAGCTTGAGCGAGATGTCGTCGCGCAGGTCGGCCTGCTTGTCGACGGGGCTGACGGGGAAGTAGCCGCCCTTGTAGGGGGTCTTGTTCGCGAGGTTGCCGCCCTCTTCGACGCGGCCGGAGTTCCAGGCGCCCTCCTCCGAGTCGACGGAGTAGAAGCTGGAGTTCTGCTTCACCTCGTAGCGCACGTCGTCGAAGATGTAGAACTCCGCCTCCGGAGCGAAGTACGCGGTGTCGGCGATGCCCGTCGACGCGAGGTACTTCTCGGCCTTCTTGGCCACCTGGCGCGGGTCCTTGGCGTAGATCTCGCCGTTCCGCGGGTTGTAGATGTCGAACACCATGATGAGCGTGCGCTCGGCGCGGAAGGGGTCGACGTAGGCCGTCGACACATCCGGGATGAGCTGCATGTCGGACTCGTGGATCGACGCGAATCCGCGGATCGAGGAGCCGTCGAAGAGCTGGCCGACGGAGAAGAACTCCTCGTCGACGGTCGCGGCGGGGATGTTGAAGTGCTGCTGCACACCGGGCAGGTCGGTGAAGCGGATATCAAGGAACTTGACGTCGGTGTCCTTGATGAACTTGAGCACCTCGGAAGAATCACGGAACATGCGGACGACTCCCAAATGGCTTTGTGCGGGTGAGGGACTGCGCGTGCAGTCCACGGGTCAACCGTACGGGGAGGCCGTTTCCCGGGGGTGACGCAAATGTTTCGAGCATGTTACGCGTACCCGGGCCGGGGATGGGCGTGCTCAGGATGGGTTCGGTCGCGCTCGGTAGACTCGGCGCGTGCCGCAGAACCCCGCCAACCGTCCCGCGAACGTCGCCCCCAGTCGCTACCCGGGGGAGCGTCTCGGTCTTCCCGAGACGGGTCCGCGCTCGGTGGGTCGGGTAGGTCGCCGCATCGGAGCGATCGTGGTGGACTGGGCGATCGCGTCGTTCCTGTCGTTTGCGTTCTTCCGCTACGACTCGTGGGCGACGATCGGCATCTTCGCCCTCCTGCAGATCGTCTTCGTCCCGACCATCGGCGGGAGCCTCGGGCACCGCATCTTCGGGATGCGCGTGGTCGCGGTCCGCGGCGGCTGGGTCGGGATCTGGCGTCCCGTCGTCCGCACGCTGCTCCTGTGCATCGCGATCCCCGCGCTCGTCTGGGACTCGGACCAGCGCGGCTTCCACGACAAGATCGCCGGGACCGTTCTCATCCGCGCCTGACGGGCGCCGAACCAGGGTCAGCGGGCGCGCTGCGCGCGAACCTTCATCGGGTCGATGCCCTTCGGGATCGGCATCTGGTTCTCGATCGACTGGAGCCGGTTGCTGATTGCCAGCACCTCGGCCTTGGTCAGTGTCGGCTTGATCCTCGCGAGGGTGCGCGGGACCTTGTGCAGCGCGACCGAGTTGGCATCCGGCCCGACGGAGATCACGGTCACGGGCACGTTCGGGAGGATGCGGTTCACCTTGCGGCGCTCCTCGTCGACCATGCGCTTGGTCCGCGTCACAGGGCCCTCACTGATGAGGACGACGCCGCCGCGGCCGGTCGCCCGGTAGACCGCATCCTGCGTCTTGCCGTTGACGGCCACGGGCATCTCGGAGCCGCGCCAGCTGCGCTTCAGCGACGACCGAAGAACGGCCCCGACCGCGCCAGGCTGGCCCTCGATCTGCGAGTAGGCGGCACGCTCGGCGCGTCGGCCCAGGATGATCAGTGCGATCAGGACACCGGCGAGCACGCCCGCGAGGATCCACAGCACCATCGTGAAGACGTTGCCGCCCGAGAAGAACACGGCGACGACGACGCCGACGATGATCGGAAGGACAGCCCCGAGGGCGATGTAGAGCACCGCGCGGTTGTCGTACCGGCGGGTCATCTGGAACACCTGCCACATCTGCTTCAGACGGCCGGGCTCCTTGGTGGACTTGTCCTTTGCCATAGGTCCAAGGATACCGGCTCTGCAGCGTTCCAGACGACCCGTTCGCTACGGGGGGAGGGCCCTCAGGAGACGGCCTGCGCGAAACCGAGCGACGCGTCCGCGAGGTGCTGGAGTTCGTCCGGGACAGGGCGACCTTTCGCCTGCATCGACTGTGCCCACAGCCGCCCCGCGCGGTACGACGAGCGGACCAGTGGGCCGGCGAGGACGCCGAGGAAGCCGATCTCCTCCGCCTCCTGCTTCAACTCCACGAACTCGTCAGGATGCACCCAGCGCGCAACGGGAAGGTGACGGGGACTCGGCCGCAGATACTGCGTGATGGTGATGATGTCGGTGCCCGCGTCGTGGAGGTCCCGGAGGGCCGTGCTCACCTCGTGACGCTCCTCGCCCATCCCGAGGATGAGGTTGGACTTGGTGATCAGCCCCGCCGCGCGTCCCTGCGTCAGGACGTCGAGAGACCGTTCGTAGCGGAAGGCCGGCCGGATCCGCTTGAAGATGCGGGGAACCGTCTCGACGTTGTGCGCGAACACCTCGGGAGCTGCCGAGAAGACCTCGCCGAGATGGGCCGGGTTGCCGGAGAAGTCGGGCACGAGGATCTCGACACCGGTTCCGGGGGACTGGCGGTGGATCTCGCGGATCGTCTCCGCGTACAGCCAGGATCCCTCGTCGGGCAGGTCGTCGCGCGCGACACCGGTGACGGTGGCGTAGCGGAGACCCATCCGCTGGACGGACTCCGCGACCCGCCGCGGCTCGTCGCGGTCGAAGTCCGCGGGCTTGCCGGTGTCGATCTGGCAGAAGTCGCAGCGACGAGTGCACTGCGAACCGCCGATGAGGAACGTCGCCTCCCGGTCCTCCCAGCACTCGTAGATGTTCGGGCAGCCGGCCTCCTGACAGACCGTGTGCAGCTCCTCCGACTTCACCAGGCTCTGCAGCTGGCGGTACTCGGGACCCATCTTCGCCTTCGTCTTGATCCACTCGGGCTTGCGCTCGATGGGGGTCTGGGCGTTGCGGACCTCGAGGCGCAGCATCCGGCGCCCCTCGGGTACGGCGCTCACGCGACGGCCTCGGCAGTGGTGAACTCCAGGTCGAACGCGTCCATCACGAGCGGCGCCACATCCTGAGGAGTCACCGTGCGGCCGAGAACGCGGGAGATCGTGGTCACTCCGGCGTCGCGGATGCCGCAGGCGACGATCCTCTCGTACGCGTCGAGACTGTTGGAGCAGTTCAGCGCGAAGCCATGCATGGTGACGCCCTCTGCGACACGGATGCCGATGGCGGCGATCTTCTCGTCGGTCCGGGCCCCCGGGTTGTGCGCGGGACGCATCCACACGCCCGAACGACCCTCGATCTGCTCACCGGTGATGCCCAACCGGGCGAGGACGTCGATGAGCACCCGTTCGAGCGCGCGGACGTAGCCGACGACGTCGATGGGGTCGTGGAGGCGGAGGATCGGGTACCCGACGAGCTGCCCCGGCCCGTGCCAGGTGATCTTGCCGCCCCGGTCGACGTCGACGACGGGGGTTCCGTCGGTCGGACGTTCGTCGGGGTCGGTTCGCTTGCCCGCGGTGTACACCGGCGGGTGCTCGAGGAGGATGACGGTATCGGGCGCCCGGCCTGCGACGACGGCGGCGTGCAGGGCACGCTGCTGTTGAAGGGCCTCGAGATACGGCACGGAGTTGGCGCTTAGCCCCGTGACGTCATACGTGGTCACAGCGCCAGTCTATGCGAGACCGCGTTCGTGCTCACAGGTGGGGCCACTGGCCGGTTCTGCACAGATCTGTCGGAGGCGCCGCGCGCGATCGCACTGTCGTCTGGAATGGGGTGCATGACCCGTACGTCGCGCTTCGCTCGCTCCCTCGTTCCGACTTCTACCGATCTCCGGCGCGCGGCGCGGTTCCACGCCGATGCCGAAGGATGGAAGCTGCTCGAACTCGGCGACGTGCGGCCGGGCGACGGCGGTGCGCCGGGCGAAGTGCGGGCTGTGGTCTCGGGGACCGGGTTACCCGGGCTATGCACACTGCGGGTGCGCGAGCGGCTCGGCGCGGATCCGCCGAGAGACGCACGCGTCCGACGCGACGCTGCCACCGAGCATGTGGTCGGAGTGGTGCGCGAGCTTCCCCCACGGCGCGTGCGGCAGCGGGAATGGGATGCCGTGCTCCTGCAACATGCGCCGATCGGACTCGACACACTCCTGCTGCGGCAGGGCGGGTTGCGCGGCGGGGAGGCTTCGACCATCCTCCTGGGGGTGGCTGCGGGTGTCGCGGCGCTCCACGCGAGCGGTTGGGCGCGCCCTGACTTGTCGGCTTCGGGTGTGGTGTTCGCGACCGACGGCTGCCCGGCGCTCGATGCGCTGGATGCGACGGTGTCCTGGGAGCCGGAGGCGGCCGTAGCCGACGCCGGCGCGTTCTACTCGCTCGCGCACCGGGTGTGTCTCACGGTGACGGACGGTTCCGGGATGCGGTTGCTCTCCGCGATTGAAGCGGGACTACGACGGGGAACGTGGCGTGCGCTGGAGGAGGCGGTGCTCGCGGTGGCCTCACCGGAGCCGGTCGCCCTGAGCGCTGCAGGCGGACAGCCGCTCAAGCCGCCCGTCGAGAATCGCCCAGGGGCGGTTTGGCTGTCGCCGAGTACCTGGCGGCGCACCTCGGATGCAACCGGCGGCGCTGCCCCCAGCCGTGCCGGGCGCGCGTCGGTGGGACGAGTGAAGGGGCGCGCTGCCGCTTCCGTTGCTGCGGCGATGGCCTTTTTGGATGGTGAGCCGGCTCGAGTCGTCGGCCGTCGGCTGGGTGTGTGGCTTCGGCGGCGACCAGCCGTGGTGATCGCCGGTCTGGTGCCGCTGGCGGCGGCATTGGCCGTTGTAGCGCTCGTGCCGGCCGCCCCCGCCGACAGCGCGACGGCAGCCGATCGGGCCGGCGACAGGTCAATGGGGGGCAGTCCGGCGGCGGGTGTGGCGAGCGGAGGAGGCGCGGTTGCGCCGCAGAGGTCGTCGGCGACGCCGTCGCCGTGGCCGTCGGTGCGGGCGGTCGACGGCCCGATTCCGTCATCCCCTCCCGCGCCTCCCACGAAACCCCCGGCCGCCGGTACGCCTGGTACCGGTCCGGATGCCGCGGTGGGAACGCAGGCAGACGACCCTGTGGTGGCGGCCGGTTCCCTCCTGGAGGCGCGGCATGCCTGCTTCACCGCCCGGCCGACCGCTGCCGAGTGCTTGTCGACGGTCCTCGATGGTGAGCCGGCCTTCATCGCGCAGGAGACGCAGGCGCTGAAATCGACGGGAGCGGCCGAGGCACGCGACTACGGGGGCGCGGCATTGAGCCTCGTCGAGCGATGGGGCGACGCGGCACTGATCGGAGTCGTGCCGGATCCGGCCCGCACCCCGCACAGCGAGCACGCCTCGTTTCTCCTGGTGGAGAGCGATTCGGGGTGGCGGCTACGGGCGGTGTTCCCCTGACGCGGCACCGATACCGGGTCGCGGGAACTCCACTGGTCACCGGCCGCGGAGTGCCGCATCGCTGACTCCCGGTTTCGGGCAGGCCGGAAACGGAGGAGATGCGGGCAGCGGCCCCCGTGATGTGCAGGAAACGGAGGAGGTTCGGACCCGCTGGAAGGCGCGAGGCCTCCGTTTCGCGTTGTCTCCTCCGCGGAGAACGCAGAAACCGTACGGAGCCCGCACAGCGAACCGGCCCCGCTGCTGGTCAGGAGCGGGGCCGGTTGACGACTGCGGGCGGTGTTCCCGCGACGGTCTAGAGACCGAGGTTGCCCTCGAAGTTGCCGCCCTCGAGACGGTTCTTGACCGCGACGAGGAAGCGGGCCGCGTCGGCGCCGTCCACGATGCGGTGATCGTAGGAGAGCGCCAGGTACACCGTCGAGCGGATCGCGATGGAGTCGGAGCCGTCAGCCGAAACGACGACCGGCTTCTTGGTGACGATGCCGGTTCCGAGGATCGCGACCTGCGGGAGGAAGACGAGCGGGGTGTCGAACAGCGCACCGCGCGAACCCGTGTTCGTCAGCGTGAACGTGCCACCGGCGAGCTCGTCCGGCTTGAGCCGGTTGTCGCGCGTGCGGCCGGCAAGGTCCGCGATCTGCTTGGCGAGGTCGACCAGGTTGAGCTCGGACGCGTTGCGCACCACGGGGGTGAGCAGGCCGCGCTCGGTGTCCACGGCGATCGAGATGTTCTCGTGGTCCGGGTAGACGATGCTGTCACCGTCGACCGTGGCGTTGATGACCGGGTAGGTCTTCAGGGCCTCGGCGGCAGCGAGCGCGAAGAACGGCAGGAAGGACAGCTTCACGCCCGTCTTCGCGACGAAGTCGCCCTTCACTCGGTCGCGGAACGCGGCCACCTTGGTGACATCGACCTCGACCACGCTGGTGAGCTGGGCGGTCGACTGCATCGACACGACGGCGCGCTCGGCGACCACCTTGCGAAGACGCGACATCGGCTGCGTCGTGCCGCGGAGCGGCGAGACCTCGGGGGCCGGTGCCGCAGCGGCGGGAGCGCCCGGCGCGGAAGCGGCCGGGGCCGCCGCCTGGAGGATGTCCTCCTTGCGGATGCGTCCACCGACGCCGGTGCCCGTAACGGTCGACAGGTCGACGCCCTGCTCGTTCGCAAGCTTGCGGACGATCGGGGTGACGTACCCAGCGTTGCCGGCGTGAGCGCCGCCCGATGAAGCAGGGGCAGCGGGGGCCGCCGCAGCGGGAGCCGGCGCGGCCGGAGCCGCCTGCGCGGGCGCGGCAGCCTGGGTGGGCGCAGCAGCCTGGGGGGCGGGGGTCTCCTGTGCCGGGGCAGCCTGTGCCGGCGCGGCAGGTGCCTGCGGGGCGGCCTGAGCCGGTGCAGCCTCCTGAGCGGGGGCGGCCTGGGCCGGTGCAGCCTCCTGAACGGGAGCCTCCTGAGCCGGAGCAGCCTCCTGAGCCGGTGCAGCTTCCTGAGCCGGTGCAGCCTCCTGAGCCGGAGCAGCCTCAGCCGGCGCAGCCTCCGCCGCGGGCGCGGCAGGCGCCTCGGCACCTGCACCGGACCCGTCGCCGATGGTCACGAGCGCCGTGCCCACCTCGACGGTCTCGTCCTCCTGCACCAGGATCGCCTCGATGACGCCGGCGACCGGCGACGGGATCTCGGTGTCGACTTTGTCGGTCGAGACTTCGAGCAAGGGCTCGTCCACCTCGACACGGTCGCCAACATTCTTCAGCCAGCGGGTGACCGTGCCTTCCGTGACGCTCTCTCCGAGCGCCGGGAGGCTGACGGATTCGCTCATGAGCTTCTCTCCTTCAAAACCTGATCGTTCAGTAGCTTATTGCAGGCGGGTCCGCGCACGGCGGACCCGCCTCGTGGTCTTAGAGCGTGTGCAGCGGCTTGCCCGCGAGGTACAGGAACGCCTCGCCGAGGGACTCGTTCTGCGTCGGGTGCGCGTGCACCAGCGGCGCGATGTCTTCCGGGTATGCCTCCCAGTTGACGACCAGCTGCGCCTCGCCGATCAGCTCTCCCACCCGAGCGCCGATCATGTGCACGCCGAGCACGGGACCGTCGTTCAGGCGGACGACCTTCACGCTTCCGTTGGTGCCGATGATCTCGCTGCGCGCGTTGCCCGCGAGGCTGTAGTCGTAGCTCGAGACGCTGTCGGCGCCGTACTTCTCGGCGGCCTTTGCCTCGGTCAGGCCGACCGACGCGACCTCGGGGTCGCAGTAGGTGACCTTCGGGATGTTGACGTCGGGGACGATGATCGGGTTCAGGCCCGCGATCTCCTCTGCCACGAAGATGCCCTGCTGGAAGCCGCGGTGCGCGAGCTGCAGGCCGGGGACGATGTCGCCGACGGCGTAGACGCCGGGGACGTTGGTGTGCAGACGCTCGTCGGTGATGACGAAGCCGCGGTCCATGGTCACACCGACCTCGTCGAAGCCGAGCCCCTGGGTCAGCGGGCCACGACCGACGGCGACGAGCAGCAGGTCGGCCTCGACGGTGTCACCGTTCTCGAGGGTGACGACCACGCCGTTCTCGTCCTGGGTGACGCCCTGGAAGCGGATGCCCAGACGGTAGTCGATGCCGCGGCGGCGGAATGCGCGCTCCAGCGACTTGCTGATCGACTCGTCCTCGTTCGGGACCAGGTGGGGGAGCGCCTCGATGATGGTGACGTCGGAGCCGAACGACTTCCAGACGCTGGCGAACTCCACGCCGATGACACCGCCGCCGAGGACGGCGACCTTCTTCGGCACGAAGTCGAGCTCGAGTGCCTGCTCGCTGGTGATCACGCGGCCGCCGATCTCGAGACCCGGGAGGGAGCGCGAGTAGGAGCCGGTGGCGAGGATGACGTTCTTGCCGACGATCTTGTCCTCGCCGACCTGAACGGTCGTGGGGGAGACCAGACGGCCCTCGCCCTCGATGACGGTGATGCCGCGCGCCTTGACCAGGCCCTGCAGGCCCTTGTACTTCTTGGCGACGATGCCCTGGCGGTACTGGGTCACGCCGTTGATGTCGACGCCCTGCAGCTCCGTGAGGATGCCGTACTTGGAGGATTCGCGCGAGTAGTCGGCGATCTCAGCCGCGTGGAGCAGCGCCTTCGTCGGGACGCAGCCGCGGTGCAGGCAGGTGCCGCCGACCTTGTCCTTCTCGATCATGCCGACGGTGAAGCCGAGCTCGGCCGCACGCAGCGCTGCTGCGTAGCCTCCGCTCCCACCGCCGAGCACCACAACGTCAAAGTTCTGCTCAGACACCCAGTTACTCCCTCGCGCATCAGGATCTTGTGACACGAAGCCGCCCAGAGGGGGATCACTGATGGGGATCGCTCCGGGAGACATGTTGATGGGCGGTTTTTTCCGCCCATACGACCCTACTACTTCCCGGAAATGGTCTCGGCCAGGCGGATGAGCGCCCTTACGCTGACGGCGGACGGTCCCTTCCCGGTGAACCCGTACGGCGCGGCCGGGCTCTTGGCCGGGCCGGCGATGTCGAGGTGCGCCCAGGGGATGCGCGGCGCGTCGTCCTCTTCGCCGGTGCGACCGACGAACTCCTGCAGGAAGACACCGGCCAGCAGGGCGCCACCCGCGGTGTTCCCCGGGTTCGCGTTCGCGATGTCCGCGACGTCGGAGTTGATGGTGGCGCGCAGCTCGCCCGGCAGGGGCATCGGCCAGAGCAGCTCGCCGGTCTCCTTGGCGGCGGTGAGCACCTCGTCCACCAGGGCGTCCGACCCCATGACCGCGGCGTACCGCGTGCCCAGCGCCACCATGGCGGCGCCGGTCAGCGTCGCCACGTCGACGATCGCGTCCGGCTGCTCCTCGCTGGCCGCGACGAGGCCGTCGGCGAGGACGAGCCGGCCCTCGGCGTCGGTGTTGAGCACCTCGACGGTGCGCCCTCCGCGGATGCGGAGCACGTCGTTGGGGCGGATGGCCGAGCCGGACGGCATGTTCTCGGCCAGGCAGAGCCACGCCGTGACGCGCACGGGCAGCGCAAGGCGCGCAGCTGCGAGCGCGACGGCGAGCACCGTCGCTGCGCCTGTCATGTCGTACTTCATGCCGACCATCCCGGTGGCGGGCTTGAGCGACAGGCCGCCCGAATCGAACGTGATGCCCTTCCCGACCAGCGCCAGGTGGCGCGCGGCCCCCTCCGGTGCGTACGTCACCTTCACCAGGCGCGGCGGGCGGGTGGAGCCCTGCCCGACGCCCAGGATGCCGCCGAAGCCGTCGGCCGCGAGCTTCTCCTCATCCCACACGGTCACCGTGACGGGCAGGTCGGAGGAGGCGGCGATCGCGCGCTCGGCGAACGTCTCGGGGTAGAGGTCGAGCGGCGGCATGTTGACCAGGTCCTTCACCAGCGAGGCCGCCTCCGCCACCGCGTTCGCCCGCGCGACCAGAGCGTCGGTATCGTCGTCCGAGGCCGCGCCGAGCACCTCGATCGAGCCGACCGGGTCCTTGGCCGCGGCGCGACTCTTCTCGCGGTACTCCGTGAAGGCGTACGCGCCGAGCGCAGCCCCTTCGAGCACCGCACCGAGCAGCGAGCCGCTGTCGGCGGGCAGGTCCAGCGCGACAGCCGCCGTACCCGCGAGTTGGCGCACCGCGCTGCCCGCGGCGTACCGCAGGGCGTCCTCGCCGCCCTCCGGCAGGCCGATCACCGCCAGTGCGGGTCCGTCGCCCTGCCCGGGAAGCCGCACCAGCTCGTCCTTGCCGCCCGCGAACCCGACGTCGCGCAGCTGCCGCGCAAGCTCGTCCGTGCGAGAACCGGAGAGCACGCTGATGCCGTCTCGTGCGACCCGCGCGGCGACCACCAGGACGTCGGGGGAGGTCGCAGGAGTGGTGGAATCGGTCACGGTCAGCGTGGGAAGGGTCATATCTCGACCCTAACGCGGCTGTTCGCTGTGGGCGTTGCCGCTGGCCGCCGTCGACCGGCGTCGTCCGGCGAGGTCCGCTCTAGAGTTGAATCATGCGTGACCCCCGCCAACTGTTCGAGCTCAATCCGGCACTCCCGGTGCCGGAGGGGCTTCCCCTGGTCGCGGGCCTGACCGGCTTCGCCGACGCCGGTTCGGGCGTGAGCCAGCTCGGCACCTACCTGCTCGGAACGCTCGACAGCGAGGTGGTCGCCACCTTCGATGCCGACATCCTGCTCGACTACCGCGCGCGCAGACCGATCATCTACTTCGATCAGGACCACCTGACCGACTACCAGCCGGCCACTCTGAAGCTGTACCTGGCGTACGACGAGCTGCGCCAGCCCTTCCTCCTCCTCTCGGGATTCGAGCCCGACTTCCGCTGGGAGGCGTTCACGGAGGCTGTGCTCGGCTTGATCGAGCAGTACAAGGTGAAGAGCATCACCTGGGTCCACTCCATCCCCATGCCAGTGCCCCACACGCGCCCGATCGGCGTGACCGTGAGCGGCAACCGGCAGGAACTGATCGACTCCATGTCCATCTGGAAGCCGAACACGCAGGTCCCCGCGAACGCACTGCACCTGCTGGAGTACCGGCTGCAGCAGCTGTCATACCCGATCGCGGGATTCATCCTGCTGATCCCGCACTACCTCGCCGACACCGAGTACCCGGCTGCGGCGGTCGCCGCTCTCGATTCGATCAGCGCGGCGACGGGTCTGATCTTCCCGACCGACCGGCTGCGTCAGGAGGACCGCGACTTCATCGCCAACATCGACGAGCAGGTCGCCGGGAACACCGAGCTGGGCCGGCTGGTCGGCACCCTGGAGGAGCGTCACGACTCCTACATGGAGGACACGCAGCTGCGCTCGCCGCTGACCGACAGCGACGGCGAGCTTCCGACCGCCGATGAGATCGCTGCCGAACTGGAGAACTTCCTGGCCTTCCGCCGTCACGGCGACGAGGAGAACGGGCGCGGCGACCGCTGAGCGCATACCGCGCGAGCCGTCGGCCAGTCGGGGTGCATAGCCAGGCGTAGGATCGTTCGGTGAATTCACGTCGCTCCTGGGTCGTCTACGGGATCGGCGTCTTCGCCTACCTGATCGCGGTCATGCAGCGCACGACGATCGGAGTCGCGGGAGTCGCGGCGACCGATCGCTTCCACGTCTCGGCGTCGGTTCTCTCGTCGCTGGCGGTCCTCCAGCTGATCGTCTATGCCGGCATGCAGGTCCCCGTCGGCGTCCTCATCGACCGCATCGGCTCCCGCGTGCTCATGCTCGTGGGGACGGCGTTGATGGTGGTCGGGCAGGTGGCTGTGGCATTCGCGCCGACCATCACTATCGCGATCGTCGGCCGCATCCTGGTCGGGGCCGGGGATGCGACCGTCTTCACCTCGCTGATGCGACTGGTGAACTCCTGGTTCCGCGGGCGCATCGTGCCCCAGCTGTCGCAGTGGATCGGCAACGTCGGTCAGCTCGGGCAGGTGCTGTCGGCCATCCCGTTCGCGCTCCTCCTGCACCTGTCGGGGTGGACCGTCGCCTTCCTGTCCGCCGCCGCCCTGTCGGTGGTCGCCCTGATCGGGATCGCGGTGGCCGTCTCCGACCGGCCGGTCGGTGCGACCGAGGGCCCGCGGCCGGCGACGTGGTCGGACTCGCTGCGCCAGCTGCGGATCAGCCTGGGCCGCCCGGGCACCCAGCTCGGCTTCTGGTCGCACTTCGTGACCCAGTCGTCCGGCACCGTCTTCAGCCTGATGTGGGGCATCCCGTTCCTCGTCTTCGCCCTGGGAATCGAACCGGCGGAGGCGTCGGCGCTGCTCACCGTGCTGGTCGGGGCCGGTCTCATCTCCGGTCCGATCCTCGGCATCCTGACCGCCCGTTTCCCGTTGCGGCGCAGCAACCTGGTGCTGGGCATCGTCGCCCTCATGGCGCTGGCGTGGTCGCTCGTGCTGCTCTGGCCGGGCACGCCCCCGCTCTGGACGGTGATCGTCCTCATCGCGGCGATCGGCATCGGCGGTCCGGGATCGCTGATCGGGTTCGACTTCGCGCGCACCTTCAACCCGCTGCACAGCCTCGGGTCGGCGAACGGCATCGTGAACGTGGGCGGGTTCCTGGCGAGCTTCGTGATGATGTTCCTGATCGGTGTCTCCCTCGATCTGCAAGCGCACGGCGGGGGCGGCGACGCCGAGCTCTACCAGTTGGACCACTTCCGCTGGGCGTTCGCCATCCAATATGTGATCGTCGGCATCGGCGTCGGGTTCCTCATCCGCTCGCGCCGCCGCACGCGCCGCCGTCTGCAGGAGGAAGAGGGAATAGAAGTGGCCCCGTTGTGGGTTGCACTTGTCGGAGCGTGGAGGAGGCGCCGCGGTCACGAAGCGCTGTAATGGGCGCGGAGGGCGACGACGCGGATCCGGATCCGAATGGCCGAACGTGGTCGGGGGCTGACCGGGAACGTGCAATAATTGGTGATTAGACCCTTTCATGTCCCTGGGTCGGAGCATTAGACGATGCCCGACGCCACCACCAGGACTTGACTTGGGTCTTAGTAGTGTCCGCACGCAACCCTGAGCCAGGCTCGGCCGTCAGGATCCCGGCCCCTCTGCTTGGTATGAAAGGTGTTCACATGGCAACCCGTGCAGCAACGAAGACCCGCGAAGCGGAGGTCGAGGTCGACGAGACCACGACCGTCGCCGCGGACGAGACGACGAAGCCCGCAGTAAAGAAGGCGGCAGCGAAGAAGACGACGACGGCGAAGGCCCCGGCCCAGGCGGCCGCGAAGAAGCCGACGGCGGCTGCGAAGAAGCAGACCTCCGCCAAGGGCAAGGGTCGCGCTGCGGACGATGACGACGCGGAGGTCGACGACGACGCCGAGGTCGAGATCGAGGCTGAAGAGGTCACCGAGGAGGCCGAGGCGACGGACGACACCGAGTCGGACGAGACCGAAGACTCCGACGGCGACACCGAGGGCAAGACGCCCGCGGTCGCCGCTCCCATCGGAGACCTGCCCCTGCCGACCGACGCGCTCGTGCTGCGCGCGGTCGACGAGGACGACGACATCCCCGTCTACTCCAGCACCATCACCGGAGCGACGGCGGACCCGGTCAAGGACTACCTGAAGCAGATCGGTAAGGTCCCCCTGCTGAACGCGGCCGAAGAGGTCGAGCTCGCCATGCGGATCGAGGCCGGACTCTTCGCCGAGGACAAGCTCGCGAACATCCCGAACCTCACCAAGGAGCTGGAGCGCGAGCTCAAGTGGGTCGCCCGCGACGGTCAGCGTGCGAAGAGCCACCTGCTGGGCGCCAACCTGCGACTCGTCGTCAGCCTCGCCAAGCGTTACACCGGTCGAGGGATGCAGTTCCTCGACCTGATCCAGGAGGGCAACCTGGGCCTGATCCGTGCCGTCGAGAAGTTCGACTACACGAAGGGCTTCAAGTTCTCCACCTACGCCACCTGGTGGATCCGTCAGGCGATCACGCGTGCGATGGCCGACCAGGCGCGGACCATCCGCATCCCGGTCCACATGGTCGAGGTCATCAACAAGCTGGCCCGGGTGCAGCGCCAGATGCTGCAGGATCTGGGTCGCGAGCCCACCCCCGAGGAGCTGTCGAAGGAACTCGACATGACTCCGGAGAAGGTCATCGAGGTCCAGAAGTACGGCCGCGAGCCCATCTCGCTCCACACCCCGCTGGGTGAGGATGGCGACAGTGAGTTCGGCGACCTGATCGAAGACACCGAGGCGGTCGTTCCGGCCGACGCCGTGGGCTTCACCATGCTGCAGAAGCAGCTGGAGAGCCTGCTCGACTCCCTGTCGGAGCGCGAGGCGGGCGTGATCCGCATGCGGTTCGGCCTCGGCGACGGGATGCCGAAGACCCTCGACCAGATCGGTGACACGTTCGGCGTGACGCGCGAGCGCATCCGGCAGATCGAGTCGAAGACGATGGCGAAGCTGCGTCACCCCTCGCGTTCGCAGTCGCTGCGCGACTACCTCGAGTAAATCGGTGCGCTACCGACTGGCGGTCATCGCCGGCCGCCTCGCCCGCTGGCTTCTGCGCTTGCGGGGAGGCGGCTCCGCGGTCCCCGGCCGTGTCGCGCTGGCGATCGCTCCGAAGTTCCTTGAGCGCGCGGTCAGCCGGCTTCCGCTCGGCGTCGTGTTCGTGTCCGGCTCGAACGGCAAGTCCACGACGACGAACATGCTCACGGCGATCCTGCGCGAGCACGGCCTGGATGTGTTCACCAACCCGTCCGGCGGCAACCTGCCGCAGGGCATCGCCTCCGCTCTGCTCGCCGACGTGCCCCTGGACGGCTTCGTTCGCGGCGACGTCGGCGTGATCGAGGTAGATGAGGCGTACGGCGTCGACCTGGCGCGGGTGCTCAAGCCGCGCGGGTCGCTGCTGCTCAACGTGCAGATCGACCAGCTGAACCGCTTCTTCGAGCCGACCCGGGTGATCGGGATGCTGCGCTCGATCGCCGAAGGATCGTCCGAGTTCGTCGTGGTGAACGCCGACGACGACAGTCTCGCCCGCGTCGGCGCGGAGCTGACGGCGCAGGGCCGCGACGTGACCACCTTCGCCGTGGCTCCCTCCCTCATCGAGGCGTCCCCGAACGGTCTTGCGAACGTCAAAGACCTGTCGGGCGTCGCCACAGGCAGCCTCCCGATCCCGTCGGTGTTCGTCAGCAAGCTCGAAGTTCAGAGTGCGCAGCTCACGATCGGCGGCGAGAGCGTCCGCATCGGCCTTCCCGCCAGGGGACTCCACTACGCGGTGGATGCGGCAGGAGCGACCGCGATGGCCCGCCGGCTCCTCGGCGACCGCTTCCAGCCGAACGGCGTGGTCGCAGCAATGGCGGCCCTCCGGACGGTCTACGGCCGCGGCGAGACGCTGCGAGTCGGGGATGAGGACGTCGAGATCATCATGATGAAGAACCCGCCGAGCCTCCAGCTCAACCTCGACTATCTGAGCGAATCGCCCGAGCAGGTCTTCGTGGCCGTCGACGAGGGCACGCCCGATCCCTCCTGGGTGTACGACATCGACCTGTCGAAGCTGACGCACGTCGACGTGGTCTCCGGGACCAAGGCGTGGCAGTTCGCAACCCGGTTCGCGTATGCGGGCATCGAGGTGGATCAGGTGCTCCCCGAGCTGAAGCCCGCGCTGCAGGCGTTTCTGGCCCTCCCGAAGCCGACGCGCGGCACCAAGACGATGATCGTGAACTACGAGCAGATGATGCTCATCCGGAAGCAGCTGGGCTTCCTCGACCTGGAGGGCGGCGAGCGATGACCGTCCTGCGCGTACTGCATCTGTACCCCGCCGAGCTCGGGATCAACGGCGACGCCGGCAACGTGCTCGCCCTGGCCGAGCGTGCTCGCTGGCGGGGAGTCGACGTCGAGGTCGTCGCTCACGCGAGCGGTGCCGAACTGCCCAAGAGCGTCGACATCGTGCACATCGGTTCCGGCCCGCTCTCGGGCCAGCGCGCCGTCCACGACGACGTGCTCCGTATCGCGCCACGCCTGCGGGAGTGGCGGGATGCCGGCGTGCCCTTCCTCGCGATCGCGGGTGGGTGGCAGCTGCTGGGCACAGGACTCGAGACGCCGGAAGGCGACCTCCTTGCCGGAGCGGGCGTGTTCCCGACCCGGGCTGCACTGGGGGCCAAGCGTCACGTCGGCGAGATCGTCGTGCGGCTCGCGGACGGTTCCTCGGTGGCCGGATTCGAGAACCATTCGGCGCGCACGGTGCTCGACGGCGCCGAGCCCCTGGGTCGTGTCGCCAGCGGGACGGGCAACGGCGACGGTACCGAGGGCGTGGTCGTCGGCTCGTCGATCGGCACGCACCTGCACGGTCCCGTGCTTCCGATGAACCCGGCGCTGGCCGACCGGCTGCTGAGCGCGGCCCTCCGCGGCGAGGTGCCGCCGATTCCCCAGACGGAGCGGGTCGACCGCTACGCCCTGAACGCGCGTCGCGCGATCGCCGACCGACTGGGCGTCTCGCTCTAGTTCCGCCGCAGTGCCGCGTCGCGCTCGGTCAGTTCACGTAGACGCGGGGGACGCGCGCGGCGACGCCGGTGACCATCTCGTCTGCGATCGTCTCGGCCCAGTCGGCATACTTTTCGGCGGTCGGTTCGCCGTCGGTGCCGGGTCCGAACAGGATGGCCGTGTCGCCGACCTCGACGCGGTGCGCCCCCGCGTCCACCAGCATCGTGTCCGCCTCCACCGCGATCACCGGGCAGCGCCGGCCGTTCAGTTGGATGGACGTCTTGGCGATCCCGAGCGTCGGCACGCCGTCTGCCCAGCCGATAGCGAGCCGCACCTGCGTGGTCCCGCCAACGTGCACCTCGGTGACGGGAGCCTCCAGCCGCATCGCCGGGATGAGGCCGAGTTCGGCGCCGGTCGAGTCGTCGAAGGGGGAGAAACCGTAGGCAGCGATCCCGAACCGCACGAACGAGAACCGCGCCTCCGGCATCCGGATGCCCGCTGAACTCGCGGCGAGGTGCAGGGCCTCGAACTGCGCGCCGAGCGCCTCCGCTTCGGCGACCGCGTCCCGGAACTCCGCCAGGGCTGCTTCGTCGTCGGCGATGGACGCGTCGGCGAGATGCGACCAGGCGGCGCGGATGCGGACGACACCGCGTTCTTCGAGCTCGAGCGCTGCCTGCACGAGTCCCGGCCACTCCTCACGGGTAGCGCCGTTGCGGCTGAGGCCGGTGTCGACTTTCAGGTGCACGATCGCCGGACGGTCGGCGCCTGCGGCGGCGATCGCCTCCAGCTGCCAGACGGCGGAGACGCCGAGCTCGATGTCAGACTCGATTCCGGCACGCCAGTCCGTCGCCTGGCCGTGCAGCCAGGCGAGGATCGGTACGGTCACGCCGGCATGCCGCAGTACCAGGCCGGCCGGGATTTCGAGTACGGCCAGGGAGGTCGCTCCCGCGGCCAGTCCCGCCTCGGCGACCGGGATGAGTCCGTGGCCGTAGGCGTCGGCCTTGACGGCCAGCATGGTCTGCGCCGGGGCGATGAGCCGGGTCAGATGGGCGACGTTGTGCCGCAGCGTGCCCAGGTCGATGACGGCGCGGGGGAGAGGCTCAGCGACGGCGTCCACGATGGTCATGCGGGCGTCCTCATCACGTGTATGTCCTCTCGATGCGGCGGCCGAGCCGGCTGGTGATGACCGGCGCCGCGACGCCGAGGGCGTCCGCCCAATCGAGAACGGTCGGCTCGCCGAGCGCGGGGTCGCCGAAGAGGACCACGGAGTCGCCGGGCGCGGCGGAGTCGTCGCCGATGTCGACGACGAACTGGTCCATCGCTATGCGGCCGGTGATGCGGCCGGTGGTGTCCCCGACCCTGACCGGAGCCTTGTTGGACGCGACGCGAAGGATGCCGTCGGCGTAGCCGAGCGCGACGAGCACCAGCGTGCTCGGCCGCGAGGTGCGGTAGGTGTAGCCGTATGACACGCCGCGGTCGGCTGGGACCCGCCTGACGGAGACGACCTCGCCTTCCAGGCGCATCGCCGGAGCGGTCGGATGCGTGGGGTCGAGACCGAAGAGCTCCGGTCCCAGATAGCCGTTCTCCTCGATGGACGACGCATTGTCGACGACCGCGAGGCGCACGGGGAGGCCTTCGTCAGCGATGCTGACCGCATCCTCCACCCGGGAGACGAGAAAACCGCCGACCCCCGCATCCGTCAGCGCACGAGCCACGGGGATGAGCCCGTGTCCGTACGCGTCGGCGCGGAGATCGGCGGTGCAGTCGGGGAGCACGGAAGCGGCTGATGCCGCCGTCGAGCGAATGGCGTCGAGATCGATGTGGACGCGTCGGCGCACACCCGTCCTCTTCACCATGCTCAGATCAGCTCGTCTCGGTCAGCTCGCGCTTCGCGACGCGGCCCGGGTCAGGCGCGCTGGTCTTCGAACAGGCGAGCGGTCTCGTCGTGCCAGCTGTGGGCGATCTGCGAGAGCTTCTCCTGGTGCTTCTTGCCGTGGTGGGCGCAGAACAGCAGCTCGCCGTTATTCACGACGACCCTGATGTAAGCCTGTGCCCCGCAGCTGTCGCAACGGTCCGCAGCAGTCAGTTGCGGCCCTGATGCGAGCTCGTCAACGGCCCCGTTCTCCGAGGTAAGTGTCGACATGTGATGCTCCTTCCGTCGCAACCGGTGAACTCGGTACGTCTATAGAACCACGGATACTCGGCAACGAGGCGCGTGTTGGCTGCTATTTCGCTCAACGCGTAGCCTCCGGGAGCCAGGGTGTCGGTGGCGTAGGGTCCGGCATCCGGCGCTTACGCTTGAGAGTGAGCATGCGCCTGCTGGGCGCCATCGATCCTGCAAGGAGCGCCCGTGGCGAGTTCGGACTATTCGGCCAGGCACCTCTCGGTGCTCGAGGGGCTCGAGGCCGTCCGCAAGCGACCGGGCATGTACATCGGCTCCACGGACTCCCGCGGGCTCATGCACTGCCTCTGGGAGATCATCGACAACTCGGTGGATGAGGCCCTCGCCGGGCACGGCGATGCGATCGACGTCATCCTGCACGCCGACGACAGTGTCGAGGTGCGCGACAGCGCACGCGGGATCCCGGTCGACATCGAGCCGAAGACCGGCCTGTCGGGTGTCGAGGTCGTGTTCACCAAGCTCCACGCCGGCGGCAAGTTCGGCAGCGGATCGTACGCCGCATCCGGCGGCCTGCACGGCGTCGGCGCGTCGGTGGTCAATGCGCTCTCCGAGCGACTCGACGTCGAGGTCGATCGCGACGGCAAGACGTGGGCGATGTCCTTCCACCGCGGTGAGCCCGGGATCTTCGACGACAAGGCCGGAGTACCGAGCCCGGACAGCACCTTCACGCCCTTCGTCAGCGGCAGTGAGCTGAGAGTCGTCGGCAAGGTGCGCAAGGGTGTCACCGGCACGCGCATCCGCTACTGGGCCGACCGGCAGATCTTCACCAAGGGTGCGGAGTTCTCCACGTCCGACCTCGTCGGCCGCGCCCGCCAGACCGCTTTTCTGGTGCCCGGGATCTCGATCTCGATCGACGACAAGCGCCCGGCAGCGGACGGCGCCGAGCCGAGCGGGCTCACGACCTTCCGCTACGAGGGCGGGATCTCGGAATTCGTCGACTTCCTCGCACCCGACAGCCCGATCACCGAGACCTGGCGTCTCACCGGTGCCGGACACTTCACCGAGACCGTGCCGGTGCTCTCCGATTCGGGCGCGATGGTACCGACCGAACTGAAGCGCGACTGCGAGGTCGACATCGCGCTGCGCTGGGGCACGGGCTACGACACCGTGATGCGCAGCTTCGTCAACATCATCGCAACGCCGAAGGGCGGCAGCCACCAGGCCGGGTTCGACCAGGGGATGCTCAAGTTCCTGCGGCAGCAGGTCGAGCAGAACGCACGCCGCCTCAAGGCGGGGAACGACAAGCTCGAGAAGGACGACGTCATGGCGGGCCTCACCGCCGTTCTCACCGTGCGCCTCCCCGAGCCGCAATTCGAGGGCCAGACGAAGGAGATCCTCGGAACGCCGGCCGTGCGGGCGATCGTCGCCAATGTGGTGCAGAAAGCGATGGCGGAGCGCTTCGGTTCGTCCAAGCGCGACGACAAGACGCAGTCGGCCCTCGTGCTCGACAAGGTCGTCGCCGAGATGAAGTCGCGGATCTCCGCGCGCGCCCACAAGGAGACGCAGCGCCGCAAGAACGCGCTGGAGACCTCATCCCTCCCCGCAAAGCTGGTCGACTGCCGATCCAACGACGTCGCCAACAGCGAACTGTTCATCGTCGAGGGCGACTCGGCGCTCGGCACCGCCCGGCGCGCCCGCGACAGCGAGTATCAGGCGCTGCTGCCCATCCGTGGCAAGATCCTGAACGTTCAGAAGGCATCCGTCTCGGACATGCTGTCCAACGCCGAGTGCGCGGCCATCATCCAGGTCATCGGCGCGGGCTCCGGCCGCAGCTTCGACCTGTCGACGGCCCGCTACGGCAAGGTCATCATCATGTCCGACGCGGATGTCGACGGCGCGCACATCCGGACGCTGCTCCTCACCCTCTTCTTCCGGTACATGCGGCCGATGATCGAGGAGGGTCGCGTGTTCGCCGCGGTGCCACCGCTGCATCGCGTCGTCGCGGTCAACCCGGGGTCCAAGCCGAACGAGACCATCTACACCTACTCGGAGGCCGAGCTGCAGGCCGTGCTCGCCGACCTGAAGAAGCGCGGCAAGCGGTACCAGGAGCCGATCCAGCGCTACAAGGGTCTCGGTGAGATGGATGCGGACCAGCTGGCGACCACCACGATGGATCGTGCCCACCGCACGCTGCGCCGGGTGCGCGTCCCCGACGCCGAGGCTGCCAACCGCGTCTTCGAGCTGCTCATGGGCAACGACGTCGCGCCGCGCAAGGAGTTCATCATCGCCGGCGCCGACGACCTGAGCCGGGCCCGCATCGACGCCTGACCTGAGCTTCGCGGGCTGCTGTCCGCGTCCCTCCTGAAAACGGAGGAGCTCGTCCTGAGCCGGTCCACGGGTGCCTCCGTTTCACGAGGGCAGGCGGCGTGTCGGCCGGAAGATCCTCCGTTTCCCGCAGCACGGGAAACGGAGGAGAAGTGGATGGAACCGTCCCGGATCCGCGGGAAACGGAGGAAGCCGTAGCCCGCGTCGCGCGAACGTCCTCCGTTTCAGATGCAGCGGGTCAGCCGACGCGGCGGCCGATCGAGCCGACGACCGTGTCGAGGGGTGTGCCGGAGCCGTCGCGGCGGGAGCCGCCTTCGGGCAACGTCCGGGCGGCGCCGTCGGGCGCGACGGCCAGCGCCGGACCTCGGCCCGCCCACGCGAGCACGAGTTCGCTCTCGCCCTTGAGAAACCGCTGGGCCCGCACGCCTCCGGTCGCCCGGCCCTTGGCCGGGTATTCGGCGTAGTCGCTCACCTTGGCCGTGCCCGGGTCTGCGCCCGGCAGCGTGGCGTCGCTGGCGGCGATGGTGGCGACGACAGCCTCCTCCGCGTCGGCGGCGGCGATGCTCCCGAAATAGACCACGCGCGCGTCCGCGCCGAGGTTGATTCCTGCCATGCCGCCCGCCGCGCGCCCCTGCGGGCGAACGCTGGAGGCCGCGAACCGCAGCAGCTGTGCGTCGCTGGCGATGAAGACCAGTTCGTCCTCATCCGTCACCGTCGTAGCCCCGACGACCTCGTCGCCCGGCTTGAGCGAGATGACCTCGAACTCGGGCTTGTTGGCCCAGTCGCCCGCGGTCACGCGCTTCACGACGCCCTGCTTCGTCCCGAGCGCGATCGTGCGATCGGAGTCGAGGGAGGCCAAGGCCAGGATGCGTTCCTTCTTGTCGGCGAGAGCCAGGTAGTCGCCGACCCGGACGCCCGCGCCGAGTTGGATGGAGTTGGCCGGCACACCGGGGAGGTCGACGGGGGAGAAGCGGATCAGCCGCCCCCGGTTCGTCACTGCACCGATCTCGCTGCGACTGGTCGTGTCCAGCTGGGACAGGATCGCGTCATGCTTGCTGCGCCGGACCGGCGGCTGGATGCGATCGAGTCCGCCCTCGGAGCCGTCGGCGCCGGGGACCGCGTCCACACGCAGGATCCGCCCCGTCGTCGAGAGGTAGACGCGCGTCGGCACGTCGGCGACCTCGAGCTGCACGCCCGCGGCCTTGCTGCGCGACGTTCCGGCGATGGACGGCTTCGCCTCGGTGAGGAGGGTGCGGCGCGGGGTCCCGAAGGTGGTGGCTACCCGCTCCAATTCGTCCGACACCGTGTCGTGGATGCGCTGGCGCGACGCCAGCAGCGCCTCCAGCTCCTCGATCTCCGCCCGCAGCTGGTCGCGCTCGGTCTCGAGCTCGATGCGGCTGAACTTGGTCAGTCGCCGCAGCCGCAGCTCCAGGATGTAGTCGGCCTGCAGCGTGCTCAGGTCGAAGACCTGCATCAGCCGGCCGCGCGCCTGCTCCGTGTCGTCGGAGGTGCGGATGACCTGGATGACCTCGTCGATGTCCAGGATGGCGACGAGCAGGCCTTCGACGAGGTGCAGTCGTTCCTTGCGTCGCGCCAGGCGGAACTGCGACCGTCGGGTGACCACGCTGATGCGGTGGTCGAGGTAGACCTGCAGCAGGTCGCGCAGGCCGAGCGTCTGCGGGCCGCCGGCGACGAGGGCGACGTTGTTGATCGCGAAGCCCTCCTCCAGCGGGGTGTGCCGGTAGAGCAGCTCGAGCACCGCGTCCGGGCTGAATCCGGTCTTGATCCCGATGACGAGACGCAGGCCGTGCTGGCGGTCGGAGAGGTCGGTGACGTCGGAGATTCCGTTCAGCTTCTTGGCGTTGACGCCGTCCTTGATCTTCTCGATCACCTTCTCGGGGCCGACGCCGTACGGGAGCTCAGTGACGACGAGCCCGCTCTTACGGGCCGTCACCGACTCCACCGCGACCTTGGCGCGCATCCGGAAGCTGCCGCGGCCGGTCGCGTACGCATCGCGCACGCCGGCCAGCCCGGCGATGGTACCGCCGCTGGGGAGGTCGGGACCGGGCACGTACGCCATCAGGTCGTCGAGGGTCGCCTCCGGGTTCTCGAGCAGGTGGCGGGCGGCGCCGACGACCTCGATGAGGTTGTGCGGCGCCATGTTGGTCGCCATGCCGACCGCGATGCCGCTCGCGCCGTTCACCAGGAGGTTGGGGAAGGCTGCGGGCAGCACATCCGGCTGCATGAGCTGGTTGTCGTAGTTGGGGACGAAGTCGACGACGTCCTCGTCGAGATCCTCCGTTATCGCCAGGGCCGCGGCGGCGAGGCGAGCCTCCGTGTAGCGGGCGGCGGCGGGGCCGTCGTCGAGGGAGCCGAAGTTGCCGTGCCCGTCGACCAGCGGCACGCGGAGCGTGAAGTCCTGCGCCATTCGGACCAGCGCGTCGTAGATGGCGCTGTCGCCGTGCGGGTGCAGCTTTCCCATCACCTCGCCCGTGACGCGCGCCGACTTGACGTGGCCGCGGTCGGGGCGCAGGCCCATCTCGGTCATCATGTACAGGATGCGGCGCTGCACCGGCTTCAGGCCGTCGCGGGCGTCCGGGAGGGCGCGCGAGTAGATCACCGAGTAGGCGTATTCGAGGAACGAGCCCTGCATCTCGGTGGTGACGTCGACGTCTTCGATGCGTTCCGTCGTTCCGGCGGGCTGGTCGTCTGCTGGTGTCATTGGTGCATTCTGTGCAGTGGGGCTCGGGTCGAGCGGAGGATCGGGCGAGCGTGGGGCGGCTCGGCCGGCCGCGTGAGTGCTGTGCCAGACTGGGCCGGATGCCACCCATGCTACCGGCCGCGTTCACCACCCGAGCGAGCCTCGCCACGGTTCTGCCGAGTTCGCTGGCCGCCCTGACCGGTGCGCCGAACGAGCTCGGGCTGCCGAAGCTGGAGCACGTGGTCGTCATCGTGGTGGACGGCCTGGGCGCTGCGGCATTGCGGGCGCGTTCCGGACATGCGCGGACGCTCGCGCCGCTGCTCGGCAAGGCGACGACGATCGACGCGGGCTTCCCGACGACGACGGCAGCCGCGCTGGCCACCCTCACCACCGGGACGACGCCCGGCGAGCACGGACTCGTCGGCTATCGGGTGCGCGACGATGCCGGTCGCCTCACCAACCAGCTCTCCGGCTGGGACGCGCGGATGGATCCCGCCACCTGGCAGCGATCCCGCACCGTATTCGAGACCGCGGCCGAGCAGGGCGTCCGTGCCCGTGCCATCGGCCTGCCGAAGTTCGAGGGCTCCGGCTTCACCGCGGCGGTGCTTCGCGGCGCGGAATTCATAGGCGTGCAGTCGCTGAGCGAGCGATTCGACGCAGCCGCGGAGATCGTGGCCGGTGCCGGGCCCGGACTCACCTACCTGTACGTCGCCGAGCTCGATCAGCTCGCGCATGCGCGCGGGTGGGAGTCCGCGGACTGGACAGCCGCGCTCGAGACGGTGGATGCCCTGGTCGCATCCTTCGCCCGTCGGTTGGGACCGGGACGCGGTGCCCTGCTCACCGCCGATCATGGCGTGGTGGATGTGCCCGAGAGCGGCCACATCCTGTACGACACCGCTCCCGAACTGCTCGACGGTGTGGCCGCGGTCGCGGGGGAGCCGCGGGTGCTGCATCTCTATCTCGACCCCGAAGCGGCCGGAAGCGCAGCGGCCGCGACCGGTGTCGCCGAGCGTTGGCGCACCGCCGAGGGCGACCGCTCTTGGGTGGCCACACAGGGCGAGGCGATCGACGCCGGCTGGTTCGGACCCTCGGTCGACGCTGCGGTCGCGCCACGGATCGGGGACGTGCTCGTCGCCGCCCGCAAGCGCATCGCGTACTACGACGGTCGCGACCCGCAGGGCACCGGCCGCAACATGATCGGCCAGCACGGTTCGCTCACGCCCGAGGAGACGCGGGTACCCCTTCTCCGATTCGGCGCGGCCGGCTGAACCCCGCCACGTGCGGGACGCCGGCTACGCCAGATCGTCGTCCGTGCGCGCGCCGAAGACGATCTCGTCCCAGCTCGGCATGGACGCTCGGCCCTTACGTCGTGTCGACGGCTGCGGTCCCGAGTCGTTCGACGACGAGGCCGGGGGAGCGGGCGGGGCCGGCACATCCAGCGGAAGCGACGGCTGCTCCGCGACCGGAGGACGCTCGTCGATCACCCGGAACGGCGACGGCGCGGACGGCGCCGGAGTGAGGTTCGCGGGCGTCGAGGCCTGGGGCGGGGTCACCGGGTGCTCCGCCGGGACGGGCCGCTCCGGAACGGTGGTGCGGTCCTCGTATGTAGCGGCCTCGCGTTCGCCGCGACGGCGGCGCAGTGCCTCCAGCAGGTCGGCGGTCTGGTGCAGGTCGCGCGGCGCGCCGTCGTCGGCCCGTTTGATGGCCGAGACCGCGATCGAATTGTTCGCGCCAGGTGCGCGTCCCTGCGGCAACGGCTCGATCGGCGTGGTGATCTCCGGTCCGAGGAGGTCGACCGAGGGCGCGGGGAAGGTGAAGGCTCCGCTGTCGAAGCGCGACGTGTCCGGCTCTCCTTCGTGCGGCAGTACCGCACGCAGCCGCGGGATCAGCGCTCCGCCGCGGAGTTCGCCGGCCTGGGAGAGCGTGGTCGCCTCCGAGTTGAGGGGCGCGAGGGAGTGCTTGCGGGCATCGTAGGACCAACGGGCGTCGTGGTCGATCGTGTCCGCGACGAACTCGAGCTTGACGATCCAGCCCGTCTCGCTGTCCTTCCAGCTCGCCCAGCGCTCGCCCGCCACACCGAGGGATGCCAGCCGGTCGCGGATGACCGTGCCGAACGTCTCACCCTCGACCAGCGGATCCACAGCGTCGGTGGTGTGCACGGGCACGCTCAGCGCACTCGCCACGATGTGCTCGCGCTCCGCGAGGATCGGCCCTTCGAACCGCTGGACGTACTCCAGCGGCGCGCCGGTGACCGCCGCGACGTCCTCCGCGGACATCCCGGAACGGATGTGCGCCTGGACTTCGCGCGGTGAGAGTTTGGGGGCGTCGGCCGGCGTCTCCTGACGCACCTGCCGCACTTTCGACTGCAACGCTTCGTCGACGGCGATGCGGAAACGCTCACCGTCGTCGCCGACGGCGACGAGTGCACCGTTCTCGACCCCGATGACCTTCAAATCCTGCATGTGGATTGCCTTCCGAGCTCGTTCGTACCGCCTCAGGATGCCACGCGCAGGAAGGCATTCCGGGGAATACGACGGGCGTGCCGGAAGTTGCACACCAAGCAATCGCTGAGAGGCTCCTGGGTGGTTTTGCTATTCGGGAGCGATTGATGCAAACTATGGCCGCCGATTGCGAGAATCGGCCGTTACGTACGAGAAGTGGATGGGCATGGCAACGGATTACGACGCACCGCGGAAGACCGAGGACGACTCCGAGTCGATCGAGGCCCTCAAGGAGCGTGTCCCGGACAAGATGTCGGGTGTCGTCGACGTTGAGGACGCGGATAATCCCGGGGGTTATGAGCTCCCTGGCGCCGACCTCTCAGACCTCGACCTCGACGTCGTGGTGCTCCCTCCCCAGGCTGATGAGTTCACCTGCGTGAACTGCTTCCTGGTGAAGCACCGCTCCCAGATCGACCACGACACCAAGCTCGGGCCGATCTGCGTGGAGTGCGCCGCTTAGGTCACGCAGAACGTCGAGCCTCACCGAGAACCCGGACCAATCGGTCCGGGTTTCTTGTTGAGAGCAGCCAGTAGGGTGCCGGGTCGTCCTGGTCGAGCAGTGGCACCTTCACGACCGGTTTGATCCAGCCGCGGATGAGCAGCCACGCGCGCGCGTCGAGCAGGCGGCCGCGCTCGAGCGTCGCATCCTCTCCCAGGTACGCGGTCGGGTCGCCGACTAGGGGCAATGGGATGCGCGCATGCCCGGCCACCAGCTCGTCCTCCGTCACGCGGATGACGGGCGCCGTCGTGACCAGGAAGACGGCCCACGCGACGTACACGACGATCGCCAGAAGCACCCCGACGGTGAGGTTGATCGGTGCGAAGACGAGCATGATCGCGGGGATGACGAGCAGTGTGGAGATGAACAGCCAGGGCGTCGCCCACAGCCGCTCTCGGTACAGGTCCATGACCCCTATTCGATCAGACTTCTGCACTACCCTCGACACGTGACCGATACCGTCGATGTCCCGATCATCGCCTCGTCCCCTCCCGCATACGCGCACCCGGGCGACGCCGGGGCCGACCTGAGCGCCGCCGAGGCCGTGGTCCTCGGGCCCGGGGAGCGGTTCACAATGCCGACCGGTGTCTCGATCGCCCTGCCCGACGGGTATGCCGCGTTCGTGGTCCCGCGCAGCGGGCTGGCCATGCGCCACGGCATCACCATCGTGAATGCGCCGGGCACTGTGGACGCGGGCTACCGCGGCGAGATCAAGGTCACCCTCCTCAATACCGACAGGTCGATGCCGTACGATATCGCCGTCGGCGACCGGATCGCCCAGCTGATCGTCATGCCGGTCACGCGAGCCCGGTTCATCCCCGTCGACACCCTCCCGGACAGCCACCGCGGCACAGCGGGCTTCGGCTCGTCCGGGTACACCGTCACCGAGGCAGGAGAACACGCGTGAGCGACATCAGCGACACCCCTCGCGGATCCGAGGAGGGCGCCGAGCTCGAACCGCAGGGCGACGACATCGAGTTCGACAAGTCTGCGCCGGAGGACCGCGAGACGGAGGGTCCGCTCGACGAGAGCGAGGCTAACCCGGTCCGGCCGTACGTCGATCTGGGTGGAGTGAAGATCCTGCCGCGCGAAGGCCTCCACCTGCGGCTGGAGGTCGAGGAGGAGTCGCAGCGCGTCGTCGCCGTCGGCCTCGACTACGCGAACTCGACCCTTCAGGTGCAGCCGTTCGCCGCTCCCCGGTCGAGCGGGCTGTGGCACGAGATCCGAGACCAGATCACCGACCAGATCCAGCGCCAGGGCGGCCGCGTGACGGAGCGCGACGGCGCTTTCGGACCGGAACTCGTCGCCGAGATCCCCGTGGCTGCCCCGCAGGGCGGTGCGGTCGAAACGCGCGTCGCGCGTTTCGTGGGAGTCGACGGGCCGCGCTGGTTCCTCCGCGGTGTGATCGCGGGAGACGCGGCGGTACAGCCGGAGGCCGCGGCGCTCGTCGAAGACCTCTTCCGCAGCATCGTCGTCGTTCGCGGTTCGGTGCCGATGCCGCCGCGCGACCTCATTCCGCTGCGGATGCCGGCCGCTCCAACGGTGGGCAACGAGAACGACTACTCCTCTCTTTAAGGCGCGCGCATGACCGATCAGGACCGCCCGGAGCCCCAGCCGGGCGCCGGCGCACCCGCGGGTGACGCCGCCCCAGAAGCCGATTCCGCTGCGCGCACGGCCGACGGCGTGCCGGCACCCGGTCTCGGCGAGAGCATTGCAGCGGCAGCCCGCCGCTCGGGTCTGGGCCAGCTGGCCGAGACCGAGACGTCCACCGGCGCCGCCCTGCTCGGCGCCCTCGGCGGTGTCCGAGGACTGTGCGAGACGATCCTCCCCGGCCTCGTCTTCCTCGTCCTCTTCACGTTCACGCAGAACGTCCCGCTCTCGATCGGGTGCTCGGTGGCAGTGGCCATCGTCTTCACGGTCGCGCGCATCATCGGCAAGACACCGGTCACGCAGGCACTGGCCGGTCTCATCGGTGTGGGCATCTCGGCCATTCTGGCGCTCATCACGGGCCGCGGGGAGGACAACTTCCTCCTCGGTATCTGGACGAACGCCGCATACGCGGCGGGCATCCTCATCTCGATGCTCGTGCGCTGGCCGGTCATCGGACTGGCCGCGGGGTACCTGATGGGCGACGGCGTCGCCTGGCGCCGCGACAAGCGGAAATTCCGCGTCATGCAGGCGCTGACCTTCTTCTGGTTCCTGCTGTTCGCCGCACGACTGGTGGTCCAAGTGCCGCTCTACCTGGCGCACACAGATGCCGCGACGAGCGCCCTGGCACTCACCAAGCTGCTGATGGGCGTGCCGCTGTACGCGCCGCTGCTGCTAGTGACGTGGTTCGTGGTGAAGGGACAATTTCCCCAGAAGCCCGTCACGAACGAGCCTCGAACCGCGTCTCACAAGTAGAAGCACATCGAGCTCACGGCGACGGAGGGGGACGGATGCTGGAGGCGGGGACACGCGAGGGGCTCACGCCCGCCCAAGTAGCCGAACGCGTCGAGGGCGGCCGGGTCAACACCCAGACGCAGCCCAGCTCGCGCTCGGTGGGCGACATCCTGCGCGAGAACATCTTCACGCTGTTCAACGGCATCCTCACCGTGTGCTTCATCGCGGTCCTCCTCCTCGGCGACCTGCGGGACGGCTTCTTCTTCGGGATCGTCATCGTCAACGCGCTGATCGGCATCGTGCAGGAGTATCGCGCCAAGCGCGTGCTCGACCGGGCGGCGCTGCTGGCGGCCCCGCACAGCCGTGTGCGGCGCGGCGGCGAAGTCGTGACGGTGGCGCTCGAAGACGTGGTGCTCGACGACCTGCTCGTGCTGCGTCCCGGAGACCAGGTGCCCGCCGATGCGGTCGTGGTGGAGAGCACAGGCCTCTCCCTCGACGAGTCGATGCTGACCGGCGAGTCCGATCCGATGTTCAAAGACGACGGTGCGCCGCTGCTCTCCGGCTCGCATGTGGTGACGGGCACCGGCCTGGCGACGGTGACGGCCGTGGGGGCAGACTCCTACGCGAGTCGGCTCACCAGCGAGATCCGCAAGCACTCGCTCGTCCGATCCGAGTTGCGGGAGGCGACCAACCGCATCCTCGTTTATCTGTCCTGGGTGCTCGGGCCGCTCATCCTCATCACCCTCGTCGGCCGCGTGCTGACCTACGGCGGGTTCACCGAGATTTTCGTCGACGACCGTTGGCGGCGGGCGCTTCTCGATGCTGTCGCGGCGGTCGTCGGCATGATCCCCGAAGGGCTCGTGCTGCTGACGAGCCTGGCTTTCGGCGTTGCCGCCATCCAGCTCGCCACAAGGAAGGTGCTGGTGCAGGAGCTCGCCGCCGTCGAAGTGCTCGCACGGGTCGACGTGCTGTGCCTGGACAAGACCGGGACCCTCACCACCGGCGAGCTCTCGCTGCACGACACCGAGTGGGTCGGTTCGGAAGACGGCGCCGGTGCTCGGGCGGAACTCGCGGAGATCGCGCTCGCCGCGTTCGGATCGGACGAAGCGGGCAACGCGACGTCCGGCATCCTCGGCTCGCGGTTCCGCAGCGACCGGTTCCGCGTGACGCGGCGCATCCCGTTCAGTTCGGCGACGAAGTACAGCGCCCTCGCCATGACTGTCGACGGCGACGAGAGTTCCTGGGTCCTGGGCGCGCCGGAGCGCGTGCTGGCGGCGCATCCCGACGCCCTGTCGCGGGCGACCGAACTCGCAGCGACGGGTCTTCGCACCCTTGCGCTGGCGCGGGCTGTCGATCCGTTGCCCGAGGGGGTGCACGTTCCGCTCGCCGGCACGCGCGTCGAGCCGGCGCTGCTGGTGCTGCTGGCCGAGACCCTGCGGCCGGAGGCGCGCGACACCCTCCGCTACTTCCGCGAGCAGGCGGTGCGGGTGGTCGTGATGTCGGGCGACAACCCGGTCACCGTCGCGGCCATGGCCCGGGAACTGCAGTTGGAGGGGGAGACCATCGATGCGTCCACCCTGACTACCGATGAGGAGCTCGCGGGAGCGCTGGAGACTGCTGGGGTCCTCGGGCGGGTCAGCCCGGATCAGAAGCGTGCAGCGGTCCGACTGCTCAAAGAGCGGGGGCGGACCGTCGCGATGACCGGCGACGGCGTCAACGATGCCATGGCCGTGAAAGACGCCGACCTCGGCATAGCGATGGGATCGGGCACCGCCGCGACCAAGGCGGTTTCCCGTGTCGTCCTGCTCGACGACCGGTTCGATCGGTTGCCCGATGTGCTCGCCTCCGGACGGCGCGTGATCGCCAACGTGGAGCGCGTCTCCAACATCTTCCTGGCCAAGACGACCTACGGCATCCTGCTCGCCCTGGTCAGTGCGGTGCTGCTGTGGCCGTTCCCGTTCCTCCCGCGCCAGCTGACGCTCGTCTCGACTCTCGCCATCGGCATCCCCTCGTTCTTCCTCGCCCTGGCGCCCAACAAGCGCATCTACACGCCCGGGGTGCTCGGCCGTGTGCTCAAGTACTCGGTGCCGACCGGCCTGATCGCGGGCGTCACCGCGATCGTCGCCTACGCGCCGCTCTATCGCAGCCTCCCGTTGCACGAAGCGCGCAGCGTCACCACGGTCGCGCTGTTCTGCGTCTCCCTCTGGATCCTGTGCGTGCTCACGAGGCCGCTGACCGGGGTGCGCTGGCTGCTGTTGGCTGCGGTCGCTGCAGCGTTCGTTCTGGTGTGCGTCATCCCGTTCACCGCGTCGTTCTTCGAGATGCATGTGCAGTTCGACGCAGCGCTCGCCTGGGGTGTGGCCGTCGGCGCGGTTGGCGCTGTCGGGGTCGAAGTGTTCTACCGCTTCGCCAAGCGCCGCGCGCTGGTGTTCGACCGGCTCTGAGCGTGATAGATTTATCTCGACGTCAAGATACTTTCCCGCACCGGCGATTTAGGCTTACCTTGCTGGAAAGGCGCTTCGACGGACGACGAAGATGGACGAGGCGTGCGTGAACATCGCCTGCCAACGAAGGAGAGGGCATTGTGACGGCTACGGAGAATTCGGGGCACGGCAGCTTCGGCGCGAAGAAGACCCTGACGGTCGGATCGCGCGACTACACGATCTTCGGGATCGACACCGTGGAGGGGTACGAGCGGCTCCCGTTCAGCCTCAAGGTGCTGCTCGAGAACCTGCTCCGCACGGAGGACGGCGCCAACATCACCGCCGACCACATCCGCGCACTCGGCAGCTGGGACCCGGCGTCCGAGCCGAACACGGAGATCCAGTTCACGCCTGCCCGCGTGATCATGCAGGACTTCACCGGCGTCCCCTGCATCGTCGACCTCGCCACGATGCGCGAGGCGGTGTCCGCTCTCGGCGGCGACCCCAAGAAGATCAACCCGCTCGCCCCGGCCGAGATGGTCATCGACCACTCCGTCATCGCCGACCTGTTCGGCCAGCCGGATGCGCTCGAGCGCAACACCGACATCGAGTACGAGCGCAACGGTGAGCGCTACCAGTTCCTGCGCTGGGGCCAGACCGCGTTCGACGACTTCAAGGTCGTCCCGCCGGGCACCGGCATCGTTCACCAGGTCAACATCGAGTACCTGGCGCGTGTCACCATGACCCGCGAGATCGACGGCGAGCTGCTCGCCTACCCGGACACCTGCGTCGGCACCGACTCGCACACCACCATGGTCAACGGCCTCGGCGTGCTGGGCTGGGGCGTCGGCGGCATCGAGGCCGAGGCGGCCATGCTCGGCCAGCCGGTCTCCATGCTCATCCCCAAGGTCGTCGGCTTCAAGCTGACCGGCGCCATCCCCACCGGTGTGACCGCGACGGATGTCGTCCTCACCATTACGCAGATCCTGCGCAAGCACGGCGTCGTCGGCAAGTTCGTCGAGTTCTACGGAGCCGGCGTCGCCCAGGTCCCGCTCGCGAACCGCGCCACCATCGGCAACATGAGCCCCGAGTTCGGCTCGACCGCAGCCATGTTCCCGATCGACGACGTCACCCTCGACTACCTGCGCCTCACCGGTCGTAGCGAGGAGCAGGTCCAGCTGGTCGAGGAGTACTCCAAGGCCCAGAGCCTGTGGCACGACCCGTCGGTCGAGCCGGTGTTCAGCGAGTACCTCGAACTCGACCTGTCGACCGTCGTCCCGTCGATCGCCGGCCCGAAGCGTCCCCAGGACCGCATCGAGCTCGACCACGCCAAGCAGCAGTTCGAGAAGGACCTCGTCGACTACGCCGACATCTCGCACGACCTGGTCGACCTGACCATCTCCGAGTCCTTCCCGGCGTCCGACCCGGGCGAGCTCCAGCCGGAGGACGACCGCAACACCCACGTGCACTCGCACCACAGCCACGCGCCGAAGACGGCTTCCAGCCCCACGCCGGTGACCCTGGCGGAGAGCGGCGAGAAGTTCGTCCTCGACCATGGCGCCGTCGCGATCGCGGCGATCACGTCGTGCACGAACACGTCGAACCCTTCGGTGATGCTCGCGGCGGGCCTCCTGGCCCGGAACGCGGCCAAGAAGGGCCTGAAGGCCAAGCCGTGGGTGAAGACCACGCTGGCTCCGGGATCGAAGGTCGTCACCGACTACTACGAGAAGGCGGGCCTCACCCAAGACCTCGAGGCGCTCGGCTTCTACACGGTCGGCTACGGCTGCACCACCTGCATCGGCAACTCTGGTCCGCTGATCGACGAGATCTCGCAGGCGGTCAACGACAACGACCTCGCCGTCACCGCGGTGCTCTCGGGCAACCGCAACTTCGAGGGCCGCATCAACCCCGACGTGAAGATGAACTACCTGGCGAGCCCGCCGCTGGTCATCGCCTACGCTCTCGCCGGCTCGATGAACTTCGACTTCGAGGTCGACCCGCTGGGGACCGACAGCGAGGGCAACGACGTCTTCCTCAAGGACATCTGGCCGGACGCCGCCGAGGTGCAGGAGACGATCGACTCCTCGATCAATGAGGGGATGTTCGTCCACCAGTACGCGTCTGTCTTCGAGGGCGACGAGCGCTGGAAGTCGCTTCCGACCCCGACCGGCTCGATCTTCGAGTGGGACGAGAAGTCGACCTACGTGCGGAAGCCTCCGTACTTCGAGGGCATGACGCTCGACACCACCCCGGTCAGCGACATCGTCGACGCACGCGCGCTTGCCAAGCTGGGCGACTCGGTGACCACCGACCACATCTCGCCCGCCGGCTCGATCAAGGCGGAGAGCCCCGCCGGCCAGTACCTGACCGAGCACGGGATCGACCGCAAGGACTTCAACTCCTACGGCTCGCGCCGTGGCAACCACGAGGTCATGATCCGCGGGACGTTCGCGAACATCCGCCTCAAGAACCAGCTGCTCAGCTCGTTCAACGACGGCAACGGCGTCGAGGGCGGCTACACCCGCGACTTCACCCAGCCCGACGCCCCGCAGGCCTTCATCTACGATGCGTCGCAGAAGTACCAGGCGCAGGGCACCCCGCTCGTCATCCTCGGTGGCAAGGAGTACGGCTCGGGCTCGTCACGCGACTGGGCGGCGAAGGGCACCAGCCTCCTCGGCGTCCGCGCGGTCATCACCGAGAGCTTCGAGCGCATCCACCGCTCGAACCTGATCGGCATGGGCGTCGTCCCGCTGCAGTTCCCGGCTGGGGAGTCCGCGGACTCTCTTGGGCTCGACGGCACCGAGGTCTTCTCGATCACCGGTCTCGAGGCGCTCAACGAAGGCACCACGCCGAAGACGGTGCACGTCATCGCATCGCCCAGCGAGCACTCGCCCGAGGGCAAGCAGACGGTCGAGTTCGACGCGGTCGTCCGGATCGACACCCCCGGTGAGGCCGACTACTACCGCAACGGCGGCATCCTGCAGTACGTGCTGCGGAGCCTCGTCTAAGCAGTCGCATGTCACGAGAGGCTCGGAATGGGAACGTTCCGAGCCTCTCTTGATATCCGCGAGCCTAGACTCGAATCCATGGGCATCCTCGAGACCATCCACGGTCCACGCGACCTCGACCGGCTGACGGACGGAGAGCTCGTCCAACTCGCCGCCGAGGTCCGTGCGTTCCTGGTCGCCAACGTGTCGAAGACGGGCGGGCACCTGGGCCCGAACCTCGGCGTGGTCGAGACGACCATCGCCATCCACCGGGTCTTCGACTCCCCGCGGGACGCCATCGTCTTCGATACCGGCCACCAGTCGTACGTGCACAAGCTGCTGACCGGCCGGCAGGACTTCTCGCAGCTGCGCCAGCGCGGCGGCATGGCGGGCTACCCGCAGCGCTCCGAGTCGGAGCACGACATCGTCGAGAGCTCGCACGCCTCGTCGTCGCTGTCGTGGGCGGACGGGATCTCGCGCGCCTTCCAGCTGACTGGGCAGACGGACCGCCACGTGATCGCGATGGTGGGCGACGGTGCCCTGACCGGCGGCATGACGTGGGAGGCGCTCAACAACATCTCCGACGACAACAACAGGAAGCTCATCATCGTCGTCAACGACAACGGGCGCTCGTACGCCCCGACCATCGGCGGCATGGCGCGCTTCCTCAACACGGTGCGGACCCGGAAGAGCTACCGCAGCCTGTACCTGACCTCGCAGCGCGCGTTCGACAAGCTCGGCACACCCGGCCGGTCGTTCTACCGCGGGGTGCGCGGCGGCCTGCACGGCTTCCTGAGCCGCTTCTCCAACAACGAGGCGCTCTACTCGAACCTCGACATCAAGTACATCGGCCCGATCCACGGGCACGACATCGAGGCGATGGAGGAGGCCCTCCGGCAGGCGAAGAACTACGGCGCGCCGGTCATCGTCCACACGATCACCCAGAAGGGGCGAGGCTACGAGCCGGCCCTGCGTGACGCGGCCGACCAGTTCCACTCGGTCGGCCAGATCGACCCCGAGACCGGCGAGCCGATGGCCGGGTCCAGCAAGCCAGCGTGGACGGATGTGTTCGCCGACGAGATCGTCCGGCTGGCCGAGAAGAACCCGAAGATCGTCGGCATCACCGCCGCGATGCTGCGCCCGACCGGGCTGCATAAGTTCGCTGAGCGCTTCCCGGACCGTGTTCACGACGTCGGCATCGCCGAGCAGCACGCCGCGACCAGCGCGGCCGGCCTCGCCTACGGCGGCCTGCATCCGGTCGTCGCCATCTATGCCACCTTCATGAATCGCGCCTTCGACCAGGTGCTGATGGATGTGGGCCTCCACAAGGCGGGCGTCACCTTCGTGCTCGACCGCGCAGGAGTGACCGGCCCGGACGGCCCCAGCCATCACGGGATCTGGGACCTCGCCATCCTGCAGGTGGTCCCGAACATCCGCTTGGCCGCGCCACGCGACGGCACCCGGTTCCGCGAGGAGCTGGGGGAGGCCGTGACGGTCGAGGACGCCCCGACCGTGCTGCGTTTCCCGAAGGGATCCGTTCAGCCGGACATCGACGCCGTGCGCCGCCTGGACGACGGTGTGGACGTGCTGCGCGAGGGCGACCGCAAGGACGTCCTGCTCGTCACTGTGGGACCCATGGCCGACCTGGGCCTGAAGGTCGCCGACCGCCTTGCCGCGCAGGGAATCGGCGCGACCGTCGTCGACCCGCGGTGGGTCGTCCCCGTGCCGAAGAGCATCCTCTCGCTGGCCACGGAGCACCGCATCGTGGTGACCATCGAGGACGGCATCCGGGTCGGCGGGATCGGCACGCGCGTCCGTCAGGACCTGCGCGAAGCCGGCATCGACACCGCCGTGGACGAACTGGGCCTGCCCGACGCGTTCATCGACCACGCGTCGCGCGAGCAGATCCTGGAGGACGCCGGGCTCACCCCGCAGAAGATCGCTCGCGACCTCGTCGCTCAAGTGTTGGGCAGCCGGGTCCCGATCGCGCGTCCTCTCCCGGACGACGCGACGGCCGACGACACGCCGGCCGACGGGGAGTCCCGCGCCAAGAAGCGCCGCGCCTAACCTGTCCCGTCCCGTCCCGTCGAGTGGTGACATGACGTCACCACTCGACCGGAATTCGAGCATCAACTCACTAGTCGCGCAGCCGCGAGCCGCCGAGGGTCAGCGGTTGAGCGGGGTCATGTCGGCGTAACGGTCGCCGACCGCCGCGGCCACCGCGTCGAGGCGTGCCAGCTGCTCGGGGCTGAGGTCGAGGTCGGCTGCCGCAACGTTCTGCTCCAGGTTCTCGACCTTCGTGGTGCCGGGGATGGGCGCGATGTCGTCGCCCTTCGATAGCAGCCACGCCAGGGCCACCTGCCCGGGCTTCGCGCCGGCCTCGCGCGCCACCGCATCCACCTGCTCCACGATGCGGATGTTCGCCTCCAGGTTGTCGCCGGCGAATCGCGGGTTGAAGCGGCGGAAGTCGTCCTCGGACAACTCGTCGAGTGATCGGATCGTGCCGGTGAGGAAGCCGCGGCCCAGCGGCGAGTAGGGCACGAAACCGATGCCGAGCTCGCGCACGGTCGGCAGCACAGCGGACTCGGGGTCGCGCGTCCACAGCGAGTACTCGGTCTGCACGGCCGTGACCGGATGAACGTCGTTCGCCCGCTTGATCGTCTCCGGCGCCGCCTCGGAGAGCCCGTAGTGACGCACCTTGCCCTCGTTGATGAGCTCCTTGAGGGCGCCGACGGTCTCCTCGATCGGCGTGCCCGGGTCCATCCGGTGCTGGTAGTAGAGGTCGATGTAGTCGGTCTGCAGACGTCGGAGGGAGCCCTCGACCGACAGACGGATGTTCTCGGGCGAGCCGTCGAGGCCGCGCTCGTCGTTCTGGCGGTGCAGGATGGTCCCGAACTTCGTCGCGACGACGACGCGTTCGCGGCGTCCGTCCGCCAGGGCTTTCGCCAGCAGCTCCTCGTTCGTGTAGGGACCGTAGATCTCGGCCGTGTCGAAGAACGTCACGCCCAGGTCGATGGCCCGGTGGATGGTGCGGATGGATCCCGCCTCGTCGGCGCCCGCCCCGGTGTAGAAGGCCGACATCCCCATGCAGCCGAGCCCGAGGCGCGACACCTCGAGCTTCTCGGTCCCCAGCGTGATCTTCTCCATGCGTTCCTCCTCGTTACGTCCCCGACACTCGCCACGATACGACCAGAAGGCCCGCCCCGGTGAACCGGGACGGGCCTTCTCGTACCTTTCAGGAGCGGGGATCAGCGGTCGCCGAGGATCGCTTGTGCGATCGAAACCGACGAAAGCGCTGCCCGAGGAAGTACACCCCGGGGCCACCCAGCGCCGTAGCGAGGACAGCTCTCGATGAGGCGTCGATCATCACGAGCACCGCGGCCATCGCGCCGCCTACCAAGACCGATACGAAGAAGTCCGCCACGAGGTTGTACAGCGAAGACTTCGGGTTCTCAGCACTTGACGTCATAGAGGAGTCCCGGTCCTACGTGGGGGATGTTGAGCTGCAAACAGCGTCCTGCTCGCAATGCGTTCACTGCGGCGTTTTTGACGATCTGAAAACCCAGATTCGCGGCGGTGGTGCATGCGGCGCCGGCAAGACCACCCACGATGCAGAGGTACGAGAACATTTGAGCGGTACCCGCGAAGTTCGCGACCTGCCTGGTCTCGGACGTGCTGTATTTGATTGTCCGCCCCCACCACAACCAGGTAACGGATGGGTCGGCGACCACGGGGAAAGCCGTGGCGGCCGTGAAGTCGACCACTTGAGTCAAAGTGTTGCCGCTGACCTCGAAGTGCGTCGACACCGCACGACCGTTGGCATCCTTAGCCCAGGGGACGGCCACAATCGCGCTGATGTTGCCGTCATCGTCCGTAACGATCGCCGCTCCGTTTGCCGTCAGCCGAAGGAGCTGGCCGCGAGGAACGTTGAGAGGATAGTCATAGCGTTTCGGCGCGGAAGCGTCGGATATGACGGTGTTGATCTGCAGCGTGCCATCGTTCAGGACGACTGGAACAGTGGCGGAACCGTTGTTGTTGTCGTAGGAAACCACTCCAGCCTTCTGCCTTGCGGCGTCGTCCGCATGTGACGCGAAAGGCAGCCCTACGGAAACGGCCTGCGTTCCAGTCCCCAGCACGATCCCTGCAGCTGGATCGACGGGTACTGTGACGTTCGTTCCGGCGACATTGGCGTCGATCGCGTGGACACCGGCATCCCTCGTCACGACGTTGGCCGCTGCGGCAACTGCTGACGGAGCCGCACTTTCGACTGCGGTCAAGGCTTCTGAATCTTGGCTGGCAGCGCTAGCCGGGCCAGCGCCCGTTAGAGACAGACTCGCAGCGAACGCGATTACCGTTCCCATCCCGACACGTTCTCGTAATCTCATTATTTCCGCTCTCGATCATCGTTGAGCGTCGTTGACTGCTAGCGTCCTCCACCCGGTAGACCGGAGAGGTCGATGTCATCGATCCGGAGGCAACAGGCCTCAACTACTCAGACGAGAGCCAGCCGCGATCATGACGAAGGCCCGCCCCGGTGAACCGGGGCGGGCCTTCTCGATGAACGGTCGGTGCGCGCTACGCGACGCCCCGGACCAGCGGGTGGTGGAACGTGTCGCCGAACACGCGGTCGGATGCCCCCACACGGTCGAGGTACGGCGTGATGCCGCCCATCTGGAAGGGGAAGCCGGCGCCGAGGATCATGCAGAGGTCGATGTCCTCTGGCGCCTCCACGACGTGGTCGTCCACCAGCATGCGGTGGATCTCATCGGCCAGGCCGTCCTCCAGCGTGCGGAGGATCTGCTCCTTCGTCCAGGGGTTCTTGCCTCCGGAGACGATCTTCGCCGCGCCCTTGTCGAGGCCCTTCACCCGGCCCTTGGCGTCCTTCTCCAGAAGCGTGCCGTACTCGGCCAGCTTGTGGAGGTTCTCGGAGCGGTAGAAGCGGTCAGGGAACGCCGCGTGGTGGGTGTCGAGCACGTGTGCGCCGACCTTCAGCCCGACCAGGTCGAGCAGAGCGGACGGTGCCATCGGGAGGCCGAGCGGCGCGATGGCCTCGTCGACGACCTCGAACGGGGTGCCGTCGTCCACCGCGTGCATCGCGTCCCCGAGGATCTTCGCCAGCACACGGTTGACGACGAATCCGGGGGTGTCGGCGGTGATGACCGCGTTCTTCTTGAGGGCGGCCGCGGTCACCATTGCGGTGGAGAGGGTCGCCTCGTCGGTCTGCGGGGTGTTGACCACCTCGATGAGCGGCATGACGGCGACCGGGGTGAAGAAGTGGAAGCCCACCAGGCGCTCCGGGTGCTTCAGCTTGGCGCCGATCTGCTCCACCGAAAGGGAGGAGGTGTTGGTCGCCAGCACGGCCTCGTCCGAGATGAACTGCTCGACCTGCTCGAACACGTCCTGCTTCACACCGAGTTCCTCGAAGACGGCTTCGATGACCCAGTCGCAGTCCGCGAAGTCGGCTTTGTCGGTGGTGCCGGTGACCAGCGCGCGCAGCCGGTTCGCCTCGTCGGGGGAGATGCGGTCCTTCTCCTGAAGCTTTCCGATCTCGTCGTGGATGTACGCGACACCCTTGTCGACGTGCGCCTGATCGAGGTCGGTGATGACCACCGGCACCCGGAGGCGGCGCACGAACAGCAGGGCGAACTGGCTGGCCATGTAACCGGCACCGATGACGCCGATCTTGGTGACCTTCTTCGCCAGCTTCTTGTCGGGGGCGCCGGCCGGGCGCTTGGCGCGCTTCTGCACCAGGTTGAACGCGTAGATGCTCGCCTGGAACTGGTCGCCCGCGATGAGTTCCGCGAGCGCGTCGTCCTCGAGCTCGAAACCGGCAGCGCGGTCGTTGGCCTTGGCTGCCTTCAGCAGGTCGAGCGCCTTGTACGGCGACTTCGGCACGGTGCCGATGCGGGACTCCAGCATCTTGCGGGCGATGCCGATGGCCGCGTCCCACTTGACCATCCGCTCGATCTTGCCCGGCTCGTTCGGTCGCTTCACGACCACGGCACCGGTGAGGACCTGGTCGGCCCACTTAAGCGAGTCCTCGAGGAAGTTCGCCGAGTCGAAGATCGCGTCCGCGATCCCGAGGTCGAACACCTCCTGGGCTTTCAGCATGCGGTTCTGCTTGAGCGGGTTCTCGACGATGACCTTGAGCGCGTTCTCGATGCCGATGAGGTTGGGCAGGATCGTCGCTCCGCCCCAGCCGGGGATGAGGCCGAGGAAGACCTCGGGCAGGGCGAAAGCGGCCGTGTTGCGGTCGATCGTGCGGTAGTCGGCGTTGAGGCCGATCTCCACGCCGCCGCCGAGCGCCAGGCCGTTCGTGAACACGAACGACGGGACGCCGAAGGTAGCCTGCTTGCCGAGGACGTAGTGGCCCAGCTGGGGGAGCAGCTTCGCCACCTCGACGCTCGGGATGTCGCTCACCCGGCTGAGATCGGCTCCCGCGGCGAGGATGAACGGCTTGCCGGTGACGGCGACCGCGTCGATCTCACCGCGACCCGCGCGCTCGGTGAGCTCGTCGAACACGCGGCCGAGCTCCAGCAGGGTGGCGGGGCCCAGGGTGTTCGGGCGGGTGTGGTCGCGGCCGTTGTCGAGCGTCACGAGGGCGATGGTCTTGCCGCTCGGCAGAGGCACATCCTTCACGAACGCGTGGGTGACCACCTCGTCGCCGGCGACGACCTCGAGTGGGCTGAAATCGATCTTGCTGTAATCCGTCACGGGTGACTCAGCCCTTCCGCGCAGCGCGCTTGTCGTAGTTGGGGTTCTCCCAGATCACGGTGCCGCCCTGGCCGAGGCCGACGCACATCGCGGTGATGCCGTACCGCACCTCGGGGTGCTCGGCGAACTGGGCGGCCAGCTGGATCATCAGCCGCACGCCGCTCGCTGCGAGCGGGTGACCCATCGCGATCGCGCCGCCCCACTGGTTGACCCGCGGGTCCTCGTCGGCGATCCCGAAGTGGTCGAGGAACGAGAGCACCTGGATGGCGAACGCCTCGTTCAGCTCGAACAGCCCGATGTCGTCGATGGTCAGGCCGGCCTTGCGCAGCGCCTTCTCCGTGGACGGGACAGGGCCGAGGCCCATGATCTCCGGCTCGACGCCGGCGAACGCGAAGCTCACCATCCGCATCTTCGGCGTGAGGCCGAGCTCCTTCACCGCGTCGTGCGACGCGAGGAGGGATGCGGTGGCGCCGTCGGTGAGCGGGGACGAGTTGCCCGCGGTGACGCGCCCGTGCGGACGGAACGGCGTCTTCAGCGTGGCGAGGCCCTCCATGGTGGTCTGCGGGCGCATCCCCTCGTCCTGCGAGGCGAGGCCCCAGCCGGACTCGGAGCGGATCGCGACCGGCACCAGATCCGGCTGGATCTTGCCCGCCTCGTAAGCGGCGGCCAGTTTGTGCTGGCTGCGCATCGCGAAGCGGTCCGAGCGCTCCTTGGTGAGCGCGGGGAACCGGTCGTGGATGCGTTCGGCCGTCATGCCCATGTTCAGGGCGTCCTCGGCCACCATCTTCTCGGAGAGGAAGCGCGGGTTCGGGTCGGCGCCGAAGCCCATCGGGTGGCGGCCCATGTGCTCGACGCCGCCGGCGATGACGAGGTCGTATGCGCCGAACGCGACTCCCGAGCCGAGCGTGGTGACGCTGGTCATGGCGCCGGCGCACATGCGGTCGATGGCGAACCCGGGGACCGACTTCGGCAGGCCCGCGAGGAGCGCGGCGGTGCGGCCGAGGGTCAGGCCCTGGTCGCCCTGCTGGGTGGTGGCGGCGATGGCGACATCGTCGATGCGGTCCTTCGGCACCTCGGGATTGCGCTCGAGCAGTCCGATCATCGCCTTCACGACGAGGTCGTCCGCGCGAGTGTTCCAGTACTGCCCTTTTTCGCCGGCTCGTCCGAACGGAGTGCGGACTCCGTCGACGAACACGACTTCGTTCTTCTCGGCCACAATGCCTCCCAAATCAAGGTCGGAAACGATCCTAGGTACACCGCTGTGCACGAACAGAATCGTTTGATCCTTCCTACGAAGCGGGCTCGGACCCCTCGTCGTCGCTTTGGGTACTTTCCACAAAGGCCTGGGCGATCACCTGTGAGGTAGCGGCAACCTGCCACGGCCGGGCGCCGTGCTCGGAAAGCGCTTCGCCGATCGACGCGGGCGTGATCTCCGTGGGCGGATTCCAGGCGACACGGCGCAGGGTGTCGGGCGTGAGGAGGTTCTCCAGGGGGATGGAGCGCTCCTCCGAGACCGCGGTCAGCGCCGTCCGCGCTGCTTTCAGTCGCGCGTCGGCTTCCGGATTCCGGTCCGACCACGCACGGGGCGGCGGGAGGCTGTCGCCGTTCCCGCGCAGCACGGGCAGGTCGGAGGTCTCACGACCGGCCTCGATGGCGGCCCACCAGCGATCGATCTCGGTGCGACTGGCACGGCCGGTGAACTCCCGCATGGCCGCAAGGGCGCGCTTGCTGTCCGGCATGGCCTTCGCGGCGGCGGTGAGGGACGCGTCGGGCACCAGGCGGCCGGGTGCCGTGTCGGTCTCGCGTGCGAGCGCATCCCGGCTCAGCCACAGCTCGCGGGCCACGGCGAGGTTGCGCAGTCCGCGGATCGAGTGGACGCCGGAGAGCCGCCGCCACGGTTCAGTGCGGACAGGAGTCAGCTCGCGGACCAGCTCGTCGGCGAACTCCTGCCGCGCGATGTCCAGCTTGCCCGCCTCGTCGAGCAGTGCGGCGATCGCGTCCCGCAGGTCCGGCAGCAGCTCGACGTCGAGCGCCGCGTAGTTCAGCCAGGGTTCGGGGAGGGGACGCGTCGACCAGTCGGCCGCGCTGTGCTCCTTCGCCAGGTGGATGCCGAGCAGCTCCTCGACGACCGTTCCGAGGCCGACGCGCGGCAACCCGAGCAGCCGTGCCGCCAGTTCGGTGTCGAAGATGATCGAGGGGTCGAGTCCGACCTCGCGCAGGCAGGTGAGGTCTTGGGTGGCCGCGTGCAGCACCCACTCGTCGTCGTGGATGGCCGCGTCCAGCTCGTCGAAGCGTCCGACCGCCGGCGGGTCGAACAGGAACGTCCCCGACCCGCGGCGGAACACCTGGATGAGGTAGGCGCGCTGTGAATATCGGAAGCCGCTGGCCCGCTCCGCGTCCACCGCGATGGGTCCGGTGCCTGCGGCGATGCGGTCGACAGCCGCCAGATAGCCGGCGCGCGTGTCGATGACGGTGTGTTCAGCCACGCGGTGTCCTTCGAGGCGAAGTCGACCGGGCGCTCAGCAGGCTGACCCCCTCGCCGGTCGGCGGCAGCCCGGCGAGCATGCAGAGCAGCTCGCCCCAGCCCTCGACGTGCGCCGAGACGTCCGACTCGAGGGGACTCCAGGATGCGCGCAGCTCGATCTGCGAGCCGTCGCCCTGCGCGGCCAGCTCGCCGAAGCCGGTCGAGATGATCTTGGTGGCCGTGCCGCTCGCGGCGGTGTAGCGCGCGTGGCGCGCATCCAGCGCATCCACCAGCCACGACCACGCCACGTCGGCGAGGAACGGGTCGAGCCCGATGTCGGTCTCGAGCGGCGCCTGAGCGAAGCAGACGATGCGGAACGGGCCACCCCATGCCTCGGGCTCGTCGGGGTCGTAGAGCAGGATGAAGCGCCCGGTCCCGAGGTCCGAATCGCTCCCGTGCCGTGCCGGCCGCACGTCGGCCGCGAGCGCGACGGAGTACGGCGCGAGCTGCGCGGGCGCGGGGATCTCCTCGATCACGAGCTCCGGACGCGACACTGCGGCTCGAATGGACTGCAGCGCCGTGGCGAACTCCGCCGGATGCTGCGGTGGGGATGTCGGTGTCGGCACGCTTCGAACATTAGAAGCCTTTGCCGGGTCCTGGCAGTAAGGCACGCCGCCTGAGGATGTCCTGAGGGCGCGCTCGGGCGGCCGCCGGTACGCTGCCACTATGGCGGAGAACGGCACGGGATCGGCGTTCGGCAAGGTACTCGGCACGGCGGGGGTCGTCGCCGGGGGACTGGTGCTGGCGGTCGCGGCGTGTGCCGCGTGGCTGACCACGCGCGTGGCGCGCACGGTCATCACCCCGGTGCGGCGTCGGCCGCAGAACCAGACCATCCACTCCTTCGACGAGGAGCTCGGCACCGTCACACTGCGGGCGACGCCGGACGCCTCGATGCCCGGCCGCTTCGGCCTGTGGTGGGGGAGCGAGACCAGCTTCGCCAAGGTCGGCGGACTGATCGAGCGCGGCGACGGTACGGTCACGCGCGAGCTGGAGCGCGTCGAGTTCGGAGAATTACGGACCGGACGTGCGCGGATCAGCGGCTACTACTATCTGCAGCCCGCCGAAATCGGGCTCCCGGTGACGAGTGTCGAGATCGAGACCGACCTCGGGGAGACTCCCGCGTGGATCTTCCCTGCACCCGACGACGCGGAGCCGGGGCGCTGGGTGATCCAGGTGCATGGCTGGGGCGCCTCCCGGCAGGAGGGGCTGCGGGCCGTCCGCACCTACCACGACTCCGGCTTCACCTGCCTGCTCGCCTCGTACCGCAACGACGGCGACGCCCCCGAGAGCGTCGACCGCCGCTACGGACTGGGCGGGACGGAGTGGCGCGACATCGAGGCGGCGATCGAGTACGCGGTGGCACACGGTGCCCGCTCGATCGTCCTGATGGGATGGTCCATGGGCGGCGCGGTCGTGCTGCAGACCATCACCCGGTCCCGCGTGCTCGAGCACGTGACCGGCATCGTGCTGGAGTCGCCCGTCATCGACTGGGTCGACACCCTCGAATACCAGGGCAACCTGCTCCGGCTGCCGGATGTGATGACGCGGGCAGCGATGCGCCTCATCGAAGCGGAGTGGAGCGGCCCGCTCACCGGCCAGGGCGCCCCGATCGACCTGCGCAGCATGGACTTCGTCGCTCGCGCCTCCGAGCTCAGCCTGCCCATGCTCATCCTGCACAGCGACGACGACGGCTTCGTGCCGTCGACCGGTTCCCGTGCGCTCGCCGCGGCGCGGAGCGACATCGTCACCCTCGTGTCGTTCGACGTCGCCCTCCACACGAAGCTGTGGAACTACGACGAGGCCAAGTGGACGGCCGCGATCGCGGGGTGGCTGTCCGAGCACATCCCGGCCGCCGCTCCAACGGATGCCGACGCCTCCGTCGGAGATCCGGCCGCCTGAACGGGCGCAGCCGCCGCAGCCGCTACTCGTCGTGGGGCGGCAGTTCGCCCGCGGTGAGCGCGATCATGCGCGAGGTGGAGCGCAGGTACTTCTTGCGGTAGCCGCCGCCGAGCATCTCGTCGTCGAAGACGTCGCTCAGCGGCACCCCGGTCTGCACGACCGGGATCTCGGCGTCGTAGACGCGGTCGATGAACGCGACCAGCCGCAGCGCGGCCATCTGGTCGTGCAGCACCTCCACACCGGTGAGGCCGATCACATCCACGCCGTCGAGCATCTTGATGTAGCGCGAGGGATGCACGGTCGCCAGATGGGCGATCAGGTCCTGGAACCCGTCGCTCGTCACCGTCTCCCCGCGCCCGGACATCGTCGCGACGATGCGCTCGTACGCTTCCGGCTCGACCGTGATCGCGCTGCCGGTGGTGTCGCGGCGGCGGTAGTCCAGCCCGTCGATCCGGATGGTCTCGAAGTTGGCGGACAGCGACTGGATCTCGCGCAGGAAGTCGCTCGCCGCGAAACGGCCCTCTCCGAGCGCGTTCGGCGGGGTGTTGCTGGTCGCGGCGATGCGGGTGCCTGAGGCGACGAGCTCGCCGAGCATCCGGGTCATCATCATGGTGTCGCCCGGGTCGTCCAGCTCGAATTCGTCGATGCAGATCAGGGTTGACCCGCGCAGCAGGTCGACGGCGCCCGCGTAGCCGAGCGCACCGACCAGCGCCGTGTACTCGATGAAGGTGCCGAAGTACTTCGGGCCCGGCGCTTCATGCCAGAGGGCGGCCAGGAGGTGCGTCTTGCCCACGCCGAAGCCGCCGTCGAGGTAGACGCCCGGCTTCATCGCCTCCACCTTCTTGCGGCTGCGGCTGAACAGACCGACCGGACGCTGCGGCTCCCACGTCTTCGCGAACAGCTTCAGCAGCGAGACCGCCTCCGCCTGCGAGGGGTAGTCGTGATCGGGCCGGTAGGAGTCGAAGGTCGCGTGCTCGAACTGAGACGGGGGCACCAGGCTGGCGGCGATCTCGGCGCCGGTGATCTGGGGCGAACGGTCGGCGAGGCGGGGAAGGGCGCCGGTCTGCTCGAGGGTCATGGCGGGGTGTGCACCTTTGTGTCGAAGTCTTACTGCTGCGGTTCGCGGCCGCCTACGCTGGACGTAGGTTCGCAGCAGTCGCAGGCCTCCCAGCCTAGCCCGCGACCCGCGCGGAATCCCTGGACGGACCCCCGAACAACGCCTGGAGGCACATCAGCATGACCATCGAGACCGACCCGTCGCCCGAGTTCGCCGGCTACGCGCATCCCGAGCGCCTGGTGAGCACGGACTGGCTCGCCGAACACCTCGGCGAACCGGGACTCGTGGTGGTGGAATCGGATGAGGACGTGCTGCTGTACGAGACCGGGCACATCCCCGGTTCGGTCAAGATCGACTGGCACACCGACCTCAATGACCCCGTCGTCCGCGACTACGTGAGCAGCGAGCGCTTCGCCGAGCTCCTCGGCTCGAAGGGCATCGCCCGCGACACCACGGTTGTCATCTACGGCGACAAGAACAACTGGTGGGCCGCCTACGCCCTCTGGGTGTTCACCCTGTTCGGCCATGAGGATGTGCGCCTGCTCGACGGCGGGCGCGACAAGTGGATCGCCGAGGGACGCGAACTCACCCGCGAGGCGGCGACCGTCACGCCGGCCGAGTACCCGGTGGTCGAGCGCGACGACACGGTGGTCCGTGCGTTCAAGGACGATGTGCTCGCCCACTTCGGCCAGCCCCTGATCGATGTGCGCTCGCCGGAGGAGTACAGCGGGGAGCGGACCGAGATCCCGGGCTACCCGACCGAGGGCGCCCTGCGCGCCGGGCACATCCCGTCGGCCCAGTCGGTGCCGTGGGCGAAGGCGGCTGCACCGGATGCGACCTTCAAGCGCCGCGCCGAACTCGAGCAGGTCTATCTCGAGGGCGCAGGGCTCAAGCCGGGCGACGAGGTCATCGCTTACTGCCGGATCGGCGAGCGCTCCAGCCACACCTGGTTCGTCCTCACTCACCTGCTGGGCTTCGAGAACGTGAAGAACTACGACGGCTCCTGGACGGAGTGGGGCTCCGCCGTGCGCGTCCCGATCGCGACCGGCGCAGAGCCGGGCGCGGTTCCCGAGCGCTGAGAGCTCGGTGCTGAGCCCCGAGCGCTGAGAGCTCGGTGCACGGCGTTCGGCGCGCATCCAAATCGACGTAGCCTTAAGAGATGATGACCGAACTGACGGGCGCGCTCGCCGAGATCCGCGACGACTTCCAGGCGCTGGAGCAGAACGACCGTCTCCAGCTGCTGCTCGAGTTCGCCGACGAGTTGCCGGAGCTGCCCGAGCGCTACCGCGACCACCCCGACCTGCTGGAGCGGGTGGAGGAGTGCCAGGCGCCGGTCTTCATCTTCGTCGAGGTGGATGCGCAGAGCGTCGTGCACCTGTTCGCCACCGCGCCGCGCGAGGCGCCGACGACGCGCGGCTTCGCGTCCATCCTCGTCCAGGGACTCGCCGGACTCACCGCCGACCAGGTGCTGGCCGTGCCCGACGACTACCCGCAGACCCTCGGGCTGGCGCAGGCCGTCTCGCCGCTGCGCCTCCGCGGAATGTCCGCCCTGCTCGGCCGCGCCAAGCGGCAGGTTCGCCAGAAGCTCGCCGCCTGACATTTCCGCGGCGACTCCCGAGCAGATCGGGAGCATCCCGAAACACAGTGTTTACACGCCGTGGGGATGCGTAACACTCGCGAAACACGAGCAACCCTCTGCCGAAACCTCTCCGTCTCAGACTGGCTGCACCCCGAAAGCGCCCCCCACCCGGATCGGGACGCGTCACCCGCGGGGCACAGCACAGAGAGGTAGACAATTCGCATGGTGCTCCACACAGCAGCGGAATACGCGGAGGCAGGGACGGTCAACGCCCTCTGGCTCCTGGTCGCCGCAGCCCTGGTCCTGCTGATGACTCCCGGTGTCGCCTTCTTCTACGGCGGCATGGTCCGGGCCAAGAGCGTCATCAGCATGATGATGATGAGCTTCGGAGCGATGGCCCTGGTCGGCGTCCTCTGGGTGCTCTACGGCTACGGTCTCTCGTTCGGCAAGCCGTCCATCCCGGGTCTCCTCGGTACTCCGGACTGGTTCCTCTCCAGCCTCATGGGCAAGGACGGCATCACCCCTGACCTCGGCGGCCTCGCGTTCGCGGGCTTCCAGGCCACCTTCGCGATCATCACCGTCGCCCTGATCTCGGGTGCGATCGCCGACCGCGCCAAGTTCAGCTCGTGGATGGTGTTCGCCGGAATCTGGGTCACCGTCGTCTACTTCCCGGTCGCTTTCTGGGTCTTCAACCTGTCCCAGGGCTGGATCGTCGCCGGGCTGCACGTGAACGACTTCGCCGGTGGTACGGCCGTCCACATCAACGCCGGTGCCGCAGGCCTGGCGCTGGCGCTCGTGCTCGGCAAGCGCGTCGGCTTCCAGAAGGGCATGAACAAGCCGCACAACGTGCCGCTGACGCTGCTCGGCGCCGCTCTCCTGTGGTTCGGCTGGTTCGGCTTCAACGCCGGCTCCGAGGCCGCAGTGGATGGCGTGGCCGCCCTCGCCTGGGTCAACACGCTCGCTGCTCCCGCTGCCGCGACGATCGGCTGGCTGGTCGTCGAGAAGATCAAGGACGGCAAGCCCACCTCCATCGGCGCTGCATCCGGAGCCGTCGCCGGCCTCGTCGCGATCACCCCGGCCTGTAACATCCTCACCCCCGGCTGGGCGATCGTCCTCGGCCTGGTCGCCGGTGCGGTCTGCGCCATCGCCATCGACCTGAAGTTCCGCCTCGGCTTCGACGACTCGCTCGACGTGGTCGGCATCCACCTCGTCGGCGGCATCATCGGAACGCTGTGGATCGGCTTCTTCGGCTTCACCCACGTGGACGGCGACGCCTCGAAGCCGTTCTCGAGCCTGCTGTACGGCGGCAGCTTCCAGCAGCTCGGAGTGCAGGCGCTGGGCGCCTTCTCCGTGCTGATCTACTCCTTCGTCCTGGCGTACGTCATCGGCTGGGCCATCCAGAAGACGATGGGATTCCGCATCAAGAACGAGGACGAGCTGGCCGGCGTCGACACCGTGGTGCACGGCGAAGAGGGTTACGCTCTCGAGACGGTCTGATCGGACTCCGACTCCCGACCCGGGACGGGGCGTCGCCTGCGGGCGGCGCCCCGTTCTGTCGTACGAGGCGGTCGTCCGGCACGAGCATCGCTAGGGTGAATGGGTGATTCCAGGGCGAGCGAGCACCATGGTGCAGGCGACTCCGGACCAAGTGGATGCGCTGCTGCTGTTCTTCTGCGGCGCGCTGGTGCTCCTGGCCGCTGTGGGGCTGGCCCTCTTCGCAGGCGGTCTCGCGGGCCGCGCCCGCGCCGCGCGCGCGTTCCGCTTCGTCCTGCTCGGCACCGCCGTCACCGTCCTCCTGGCCGTGCTCGGCGTGTACGGGATGATCGCGGGTGCTCCACTCGTTCCGCACCTGATCGGAACGCCCGACCCGAGTCTGGCGTCGCTCGGCGGGACCGATCCGGCCGGCGCGTCGCCGTATCCTGCAGCCCGAGCCGGCTACCTGATCGCCGTCCTCGTGCTGTGCACCGCCGTCGTCGCGGTGGCGGTCGCCTCGCGACTGACTCTGCGCGCCTGGATCGTGTTCTCGATCGTCTGGCTGGTCCTGGTCGTCTCCCCGGTGGCATACGGCGTGTTCTCGCTGGACGACGGGTGGGCGTCGGGCGCGCTCCAGGTCGTCGACTTCGGGGGGGCGCTGGTGGTGGTCGCCGCCGGCGGGAGCGCGGTCGGCGTTCTCCTCGCCTGCGGTCGCGGCGAGCACCAGCCGACGCGGCCGAGCCGTCCGGGACTGGTGGCGTTCGGCGGGGCGTCACTGTGGGTCGGCTGGCTCGGGCTGGTGGTCGGCTCCGAGGGGGCGCTCGACAGCTACGCTCCGCTGATGGCGGTCGGCGCCTTCGTCGCATCGGCTGCGGGCGTGCTGATGTGGATGCTGGTGGATGCGGTTCTCCTGCGCCGCCCGACCCTGAGCAGCGCGCTGTGGGGAGCCTTCGCGGGCCTCGTCGCGGTGACCGCGGCCTCCGGTGTCCTCACCCTCGGCTGGGCGATGCTGGCCGGCGCGTTGTCCGCGCTCGCGTGCGCCACGATGGTCGACCTGGCGGCGCGAGCCCGGTTCGGGCCGTCGCTCACTCTCTGCGTCGTCACGATCGTCGGCGGTCTGGTCGGTCTCCTGTTCCCGGGGCTGTTCGCCAGCGGGAGCGGTATGATCGACAGCGGCAATTTCGACCTCTTCATCGCACAGGGCGTCGCCGGTATGGCTGTACTGCTGTACGCGACGACGGTATCGCTGCTGCTCGCCCTCGCCCTGCGCTTCACGATGGGGCTGACGCGCATCCGCTATGGTGCCGATCGTGGCCTCCGTGAGAAGCGTCCTGTCCGCACTGACCGCGCTGTTCCGCCCGTCCGGGACGCGGACGGCGTCCCGAGCGCCGGCGCCATCCCGAGCGCCTCGGACGCCGGCTCCGCCCACTGAGCCCGGACGCGCCGGCGCCGGGGCGACTGTGGAGGTCGACCCGCGCGCGCTCGGACGCATCCGCACCTCCTACAACCCGAACCTCGGCGGCAACGCCGACCCGGGCGAGATCGTCTGGACCTGGGTGCCCTACCAGGAGGCGGACGGCCGGGGCAAGGACCGCCCGGTGCTCGTCGTCGCCACCGAGCCGTCCGGCTCCGTGCTCGCGGTCGCGCTGACCAGTCAGGAGCACCCCGGACGCCCGGAATACTTGCCGATCGGCTCGGGGGACTGGGACGGCCGGCACCGCCCCAGCTTCGCGCGGCTCGATCGGGTGTTCCGGGTGCAGCAGTCGGGAATGCGCCGCGAGGCGGCCGCACTCGACTCACGGCGCTTCGGCGCGGTGCGCGCGGCGCTCGCCGGCCGGTACGGGTGGCGCTGACGAGCTCGTGTCGGGCGCGTGAAAGGATTCTTCGGAAAAACCGTTGGTTTTCTCACCGACTTGGCAGCATGATGGTCCGGTGCCCGCAGAATCCGTCGTCACCGGCTCACTGATTCGAGAAGGACGGCCGTGACGACCGCGAGGAGCGTCTCGGCCGCGGTCGTCGCGGCGGCGGCCGTCGTGGCGGTTCTCGCCGGGTGCGTCCCGACCGCAGCGACCGCGGAGCGTCACTCACAGACGCCGACGGCGAGCCCCACCGTCCGCGCAACTCCGACGCCCTCACCGTCCGGTGCTGGAAGCGCGTCGCAGCCTCCGTCGCCGTCGCCGTCGCCGAGCTCGCCACCGCCGCCTGCGCCCTTCATCACACCCGTGCCGGCGGGGACGGTCGTCGCGGAGGGCGCCGTCGCCTCACCGAAGGGCAGCATCCACTTCCACTACCGGATGGTGTCGAACGGGGACGACACCTACTCCGCTGAGTACTCCGGCTTCACGAACACGGCTCCGGTCCCCGTGTCGGCGACGCTCATCGACATCCCTCCTCGGGTCGGAGACGGCCTCACTGATCACGGTGTCGGCGACCACCCGCTCGGCGGCCCGACCAGCTCAGCGACCGCCCCCTCGTCGGCGAACATCGGAACCGCGCCTTCGTACCTGGTCGCCCTCGTCACCTACTCGTCCGTTGCGAGCGCCGACGGTGTGCCGGTCGAGCTCGGCCCTGCCAAAGTTCTGGCCGTCAACACGGTCCACTGGTCGGTTCCCGCCCGGCAGACGAACGTCCGCCCCGCGGACGGGGGAGCACGACCGCTCGCCGGCGGCATGGTGACCGCGAACACACCCTCCGGCGCGCCCAAGAGCTACCGAGTCGGACACGGCGACCTGCCGGCGAATGTTGCGGAGCGATTCGGGATCACACTGCAGGACCTGCTGTGGCTGAACCCGGGCAGCGGCGCGTTCGACCAGCAGGGCAACCTCTACGAGGACGCGATCCTGAACCTGGACCCGCAGATCCTCTAGTCATACAAAAAACCCCCGGATAACCGGGGGTTTCTCTGGGGTGGGCGATACCAGACTCGAACTGATGACCTCTTCCGTGTGAAGGAAGCGCGCTACCAACTGCGCCAATCGCCCTCGTGCTTGCGAGATTCGATACTAGCCGACTCCGGGCCCGCGACGCACATCGACGCGACCCCGTCGACCGACACACCCGACAGGCGTCATCGGTTTTGTCTTGCGCGTATGGATCGGCTAGAGTCTTTCAAGTGCCGCAGGAAACTGCGGAACGAAATGCGGATGTAGCGCAGTTGGTAGCGCATCACCTTGCCAAGGTGAGGGTCGCGAGTTCGAGTCTCGTCATCCGCTCGAGTCGGCCCGGTCTTCGGATCGGGTCTCTCAGGTACGGTACGGTTTTCCGTGTTGTGGCGTTCGGTGGATTGGCCGAGAGGCGAGGCAGCGGCCTGCAAAGCCGTATACACGGGTTCGAATCCCGTATCCACCTCGATCCTGAGCTTCGCGTTCAGGCTCGGGCGATTGGCGCAGCGGTAGCGCGCTTCCCTGACACGGAAGAGGTCACTGGTTCGATCCCAGTATCGCCCACAGAAATAGCCCCGGTCCGCCGGGGTTTTCTCATGCCCGGGCGACGGTCGTGGGAGAGCGACCGCTTGCGACGGCGGTCGCCGACGCCCCCCCTCGCGACGTGACCGGCTTGTGCGCGAGGTATGCGCCGATGCGTGTAGCTCGCGACGACGCCCAGTCTTCACTCTCTATCTGTTCCCGGAACGTTCCCGCCATGTTCCCGGAACAGGGTCACAATCTGTTCCCGATGTTTCCGGGTCTTTAGCCCGGAACACGGAACAAGTGACGTTCGGCACGCGTCATGATCGTTACGGCGCAACGTCGTAAAGGACTCGATCCGACACGCCGCATCCCGTAGTTGTATCGACGAGCGGGATGCATGTTAATCTTCACTCGTCAGCTAGTCCGCCCGCCGCACCGCGGGGGCGGTCGGATCCAACGGAATCTGTAGGGCTGACAAATGGACACTCGCTCCGAACCTCTCGTCTCGATAGACGAACCCGCCGCTCGTCTGGGCGTCTCAACGAAGACAATCCGCCGTGGCATCTCTGACGGCACCCTCAAGGCCGTACGCATCGGCCCGCGTCTCATCCGCATCGACGCCGCGTCGCTCGCGTCCGCCGGTCGCCCGCTCACAGTCGCGAGGGCCGATCGATGAGTCCGATCCCTGCATCCGGTCCCGAGCGCTCAGCGCACTTCGCCGAGGTTGCCCGGGCGCGCTGGAATAAGCCGCGCACGACCGCCGCCGACAAGCGCGTGCGGACCTTCCCCGCTCGCGTATCTCGCCGCCGAGGCCGGGCGATGGCGTGCCCGGGTCGCGCGCGACGAGCACTTCGCACGTGAGCACTTGCGGTTCGTCGGGGCTGCCGAGAGCGAGCTCGCGGACCTCCTTTTCAAGCTCGGGCGGCTCTCGTAAACGTTGCAGGGCGCGCGACCTCACAGAGCTAACGATCGAGCGCGCGCTCAAGTACTATGGCGATTTGCTCGATCTGGTCGACGGCGCAGCGACGATGATCCCGACCGCCGCCCTTCCGCATCGGTCAGATACCGCCGCGCGTGCTCCCCGACCACGACGAGATCGTCGAAGCGCTTATCTTCCGCGCCGAGATCGGCGAGCAGGATCGCAAGAAGTGGGCGAAGAAGGCTCGCAAGCTACATGTTCGCGGGGTCGTCTTCTTCATCATCGGGCACCAGACGCCGACCGATGTCGTAGATCAGGCCGTTGATGCCCTTCGTCTGAGTTGCGAGCGACGTAAGCGATTCCGCGATCGTCTTCATCCTTCCGCGCATTGACGTGCTCGACACCGAGTAAGTCGTCAGCTTCATCGTGTCAGCGGATAGCGCGAATTGGTCGGAGTAGTAGCGAATGCGATTGCCTTTGTAGCGGACGCTGACAGTGACTTCGTCAGGAGTATTCAATCCATTCACGAGCTCGTTTCCGCCCGCCGCAACCCTGCCGCCCCACCATGTGTTGGAAAGCTCACTACCGGGAGGCAAGAGGGGGATCGTTCGGTCATAACGCCGCGCCACGAAATCCGTCCGCGTTTCTTGACGATCTTCCGCGCTAAGCGGTGGATCGAATGTGACGGACAACTCCCGCGCGGCGGACGCCCCGTAGTTCCGCACAACAAGCTCGAATGAGGTGTCGCTGTGTTCGGCTTGTCGGAACATTGCGAACACGAGCGGACGGCTCCGTTCACGGCTATCGTTCGCGGTGCTCCCAAGCGCGATCACGGCAATGATGGCTGTGACGACCGCCGCGAACGCCGCGATGACGTTCGCGTATGGCGCCAAGGCGACAGCGAGGCCCTTGAGCCACTCGACGACCGCATTGACGACGCTGACGATATCCACCATGCCGCGAGCCTAGCGGCGCGGTTTCGAGGGGTGGGTTAGCTACGCCCGGCCGTGATCCTCGCGAGCATCGCGTCGAGCTCTTCGTTGAGCGCGTCGTGCGTCCGCACATCGGCCACGACGGTCGTCGGGGCGTCGAGCCCGAGAAGGCGCGCCTCGCGGGCGTGAACGTCGAGCATGAGTCGCGCAGCGTCTTTGTCGATCCGTCAGCCGGCCGCAGCCTTCGCGAGTGCAGCTTGAGCCAGGCGGGAGAGCTCGTCGAGCTCGGCGATCTGTCGCTCTCGCGCCGTCACGGCGTTCGCCTCCAGATACGGCCGCATGCGCTCGCGGTAGCCGTCGAGCCGTTGCTTGATCAGGTGCTCGCTCAAGCCATAGCCGAGGCCGCCGTCGTCAGCGGCAAGCTTCGACCGGCGAGCCATCTCCCGATAGCTCAAGCGCTGACGCCACGCGCCATACGCCCATCCCTGCTCACGTAGAACGCGAATCGCGATGAGCTCGCTCTCTCTGCCCATAGGGCACCCCTCTCAAAGCCTTTCGGGGGGCGTGCTCAGCTTAACGGGATCGCGGCACTTAGGACGTTAGAAACAGCGATCCGACGCTCGCCGCAGTCGAAATGAGCAGACCGAAGGCCGCGACGACAAACTCGCGGCCTGTCGACTTGAGCACTACCCCCAGTAGCCGGCGAGACTCGTACGCGGCAATGAACGAAAGGTTGCCCCAGGACGCGCGCACGAGATCATGCTCGGTGAACTTTGCCGTCCACTCGGCATTCCGCTGATCAGCAGGTACTGCCCGTCGCGGATGGCTCGGATCCGCCGCTATCGCGTCGTTCTCAGCCTTCTCGGCCTCGCCGAGTTCCTTCATCTTGTCTATCCGCCGCTGTGCGTCCGCGTACTCGCGGCGAGCGCTGACCCATGCGGCGACGAGCCCCCCAAGGGTAATCAGGAAGCCGGCGATTGTTGCGACGACGAGCCATGCGCGAAGATCCACGGCGCGAGCCTAGCGAGCTACGCCGACGCGTCTCGCTTCGCCATGCGGGCGGCGATCTCGGCGTCGCGGTCGGTCGCGTGTTGATAGCGCATGGCGACGGTCATCGACGAGTGCCCGAGGCGACTCATCGTTTCGGCGAGCGTGGCGCCGTGCCGGGCGTATCGGGTGCCCGCGTAGTGCCTGAGAGCGTGAAAGGGCATGTCCGGGCGTCCCGCGGCCGTCCGGGAGTCGTTCCACGTCGGCGTGTGGAAGGTCGATTGCGACAGATGCGACACACCATCCGACGCGGGGAAGAGTAGCGGGTCGCCGAAGCGGGTTACGTGGGCGTCGAGATGGCGCACGATCGCGTCGGCAGCGTCGCCATAGACGTGGATCGAGCGCACGCACGCCTCGCTCTTCGTCGGGCCGCTCACGAAGCCGTCAGCCGTGCGCGTGACGGCGTGCGAGACGGTGACGCGCACGCGCCCATCTTCGACGACGAGATCGGAGCGACGCAGATCCGTCGCCTCGCCATAGCGGAGTCCAGCTTCGGCCGCGAGATAGACGAGCGCCCTGAAACGGTCGGGGATAGCGGCGACTCGTGGGATATCGTGTCCACTCGTGACTCAGCTTAGCGCGCCGAGATCCGCGGAATAGCGGGGGAAGCGCCGAGATCTCGCGGCTGCGGCGGCATCTCCCGTACTAAGTCGATCCCAGTATCGCCCACCAAAGAGAACTCTCGGTCATCCGGGGGTTTTTGCGTTTGAGTTGATCTTCAACCAGACCGCGTGCCACCTGCGAGCCATTTCGGACGCATGCGTGCACCCGCGAGGGTGTCATGTGCACCCGTGTCGGACGTCGCTCGTAAGGTTGCATGGTGCTCTTAGAACAGATTGTTCCGGTCAATTACGGCGAGATCTTTACTCGTAGCTGGGTAGTGGAGACGCTGCTCGACCTTGTGGGATATCGCGCCGATGCCGACCTTGTCAGCCTCAGGCTGCTGGAACCGTCGTGCGGGTCGGGAGCGTTCCTCGGTCCGGCCGTAGAACGCCTCGTCGCAAGCGCTCGCGAGCACGGACGACGGCTAGAAGAATTAGATGATGCGATCCGTGCATACGATTTGCAGGAGCAGCACGTCATCGTGAGTCGTCAGATGTGCGAGCAGATCTTGGAGGCCGCGGGAGTAGATTCAGCCGACGCGGTCCGACTGTCCTCGTCGTGGGTTCGACACGCTGACTTTCTTCTCGACGAGGTGGATGCGCGAGCGGCAGATGTAGTCGTGGGCAACCCGCCGTACATCCGCTATGACGATCTGTCTGCAGATACGGCAGCGGCCTACCGAGCGTCGTGGACCACGATGCGAGGTCGAGGCGACATCTACGTTGGATTCTTTGAGCGCTCGCTGGCCATGCTTACTCCGGGCGGAAAAGTAGGTTTCATTTGTGCAGATAGGTGGATGCGCAACCAGTACGGCGCTGAGCTTAGACGGCTCGTAGCCGCGCGGTATTCCGTCGACCACGTCTGGTCAATGCACGATGTGGACGCATTCGAGGCCGAGGTGTCCGCCTATCCTGCGATCACTGTCATCTCAAATCGCCCACAGGGCAAGGCGATCGCGGCTGACACGACAAGCGTTTTTGGACCCCAGGCCGCTGCCGCACTTGTGACCTGGGCAACAGCGGAAGCGAACGATGAGTTCAGTGCGGATGGGGTATCGGCACATCGTCTCCCACACTGGTTCGAGGGCAGCGAGTTGTGGCCTACGGGTTCCCCTGCGCGTCTCTCTCTCATCGAGCTGCTGAACGAGCGTTTCCCCCCGTTGCATGACCCGGATGCAACTCAGACACGAGTCTCAATCGGGATCGCAACAGGCGCGGACAAGGTCTATGTAACGAAGGATTCTTCGGTCGCCGAATCCGACCGTATGATGCCCCTTGCGATGCGAAGAGACCTCATGTCAGGGACCTTCGACTGGCAGGGGAACTATCTCGTCAATCCATGGCACGATGACGGGTCCCTCGTGTCTCTGGCGGACTACCCGCGCCTCGCTGCATATCTGGAAGGTCACCCGGCTCTTCGGAAACGACACATCGCAATGCGATCGCCGGCCACCTGGTATCGGACCATCGACAAGGCGTATCCCGGCCTCGCTGACAGGCCGAAGCTCCTGCTCCAAGACATGAAGGCGACGATCCATCCCGTGCTCGAGCCGGGTGGATACTACCCGCACCACAACCTGTACTACGTCGTTTCTGACACCTGGGACATGGAAGTGCTTGGGGGCATTCTTCTTTCGCGCATCGCGCAAGCGTTCATCGAGGCCTATTGCGTGCGGATGCGCGGCGGGACATTGCGGTTCCAAGCGCAGTACCTGAAGCGAATCCGCGTCCCAAGGCAGGAAGATCTCGCGGGACCAGTCGCCGAGAGCCTCCGAGCGGCATTCCGGGCACGCGATGTCGATGCAGCTACGCTTGCCGCCGGGAAGGCGTACGGCATTGACGTGCGCGATTACGAGCTAGTTGACAGGGAGATCCTGAATGCCGAGTAGCAGCGACATTGAACCATTGCTGGTCAACTGGTGGGCCGAACGCGGTGCGTCGTCGGCACGGCTTGACGCAGCCGGCCTTGGTAATAGCGGCGCGAATGCGCGGAATGCGCGCCACATGCAGAGCATCGCGGCGTTCGTGCGGCAGATGTTCATCGATGCGGGTCTGGAAGAGTCAGAGGTCACGCTCGACAGAGTGATCCCCGGCTACTATCGCCGTTCGAAGAATTGGGACGTAGTGGCCATACATAAGGGCCACCTCGTCGGGGTAGTCGAGCTCAAGTCACAGGAGAAGAGCCCCAGCAACAACGCGAACAATCGCATCGAGGAGGCGATCGGCAGCGCCCACGACGCACTTGCGGTGCAAGAAATCAGTGAGGCGTTCGGGAAACTCGGTGTTTGGGCCGCGTGGGGGATGACCTTCAACCGAGATTGCGAACCAGTCCGCAGGAACACCCCCAAGTCGCATAATTTTCCACTCGACTTAGCGTTCGTCCCCTTCACGTACGCGCGCCAATACTCGATCGCGATCGAGCGCATGGTGGCACGAAACGTCTACCAGGCAGGCTGGATGGTGGAGACCTGGCTCAACCCGGATCAGACCGTTGGGTTCGACGAGCCGGTGCCCTCTGCAACTGCCGACACCCTCCGGACTCTGATTCACGGACGGGTTCAGTTCGCTCTGACGGCACTGGCATAGACCAGCCTCACTACCAGTCGTGCTTGTCGAGGAGCCGCCGGAGCCCGTCGAGATCGACGTGCGTCCACGGCTCGGCGTTCGGCTGAGCAGCCCCGGTCACTACCCATCCGCATACCCCGCGCAGTTCTGGGTCCGCGGTGCCGCCACCGCGCAACCGGCGGTCGGAGGGACGTACGCGAGCAGCGCGCCAGCCAGTGGTCCGCAGTCGGATGGGAACGGGTCGCTGTGCGCGAGATGGCACGCCGGGCACAGGTGCACGTTCAGTCCGTCGGGGCCGGTGCCGCCCATGCTGCCCGGGGCGATCTTGTGCGCCGTCCACGCCTCCACGTACCGGGGGACCGTCACCGACCCGATGCCGCACCACACACACCCGCCCACCATGAAACCCCCGGAGTTCCGGGGGTTTTTGCGTTTCCGGCCTGGTCGAAGGCGATCGTCCCGGGTCGCGGGTTCCGTCATCGGCCCCGCGGTGAAGGGGCTTCGCCGAGGAGTCCCCGACGGAAACCCTCGGCGACCGCGGCCGCGCGGTCGGCCACACCGAGTTTCGAATAGACGTTCAGCAGGTGTGTCTTTATCGTGGCCTCGCTCACGTGCAGCCGGGCACTAGCCTCGCGGTTTGTCGTGCCCTCTGCCACGAGGGCGAGGACCTGGAGCTCGCGCGGGCTCAGCAGCGCCGTCTCCGGAGCGCGCACTCGGTCGACGAGCCGCGAGGCGACCGAAGTCGCCAGCGCGCTGTGCCCCTTGGCGGCCGCGTGCACGGCGCGCACCAGTTCGTCGCGCGGCGCGTCTTTCAGCAGGTAACCGGTCGCGCCGGCTTCGATCGCCGGTAAAACGTCGGCGTCCGCATCGTAGGTCGTCAGCACGACGACCCGGCTTGGCGACCCCAGGCGCCGAAGTTCCCGGATCGCGCTCACGCCGTCGATTCCGGGCATGCGGAGATCCATCAGAACGACGTCCGGCAGGAGTGCCCGAGCGAGGCCAACGGCCTCGCCGCCGTCCCGCGCCTCACCAACCACCTCGATGTCCGGGTCGGAGGCGACCATGCCGACGATCCCATCCCGGACCACCGGGTGATCGTCGACCACGAGGAGCCGCACGGGGCTCATCCGGGCACCTCGGCCACGACGGACGTGCCCTGCCCTGGGCCGGACACGATCACCACGTGGCCGGCGAGCGCTTCGATCCGTTCGCGCATGGCGATGAGCCCGTAGCCGCCGGCGGAGAAGGACGCTGGCGGCGCGTCGGGTCGGAAGCCGCGACCGTCGTCGCGGACTTCCAGGCGCGCACAACGGTCGTTCTGCCGGAGGGTGAGGGTGACCGTGCGGGCATGCGCGTGGCGTTCGATGTTGGCGAGTGCCTCCTGGGCGGTGCGCAGAAGTGCGACCTCGACCTCTGTCGGGAGCGCGTCGGTCGCATCCCCGATCCGTACGTCGACCGGAATGCCCGTGCGGTCCGACCAGCGCCGCGCCGTCGCCGCGACCGCTTCGGGAAGCGCGGCCGCATCAAGGGCGACGGGGCGCAAGGCCTGCACGGAACGCCGTGCCTCTGCCAGCCCCTCACGGGCGAGGGTGAGGGCGGCGTCCGAATGCCGCGCTCGTGTCTTCTCGTCCGGGGCATGTTCGGCGGCCTGGAGTTGCGTCACGATTCCAGCGAAACCCTGGGCCAGCGTGTCGTGGATCTCGCGGGCCAGCCGGGATCGCTCGGCCTCGGTCGCAGCCCGATCCGATTGTCTGCGCGTGAGTCGGAGCCCCCAGGAGAGGCCGCACATGACGACGATGTTGAGCGCCACCACGATCGCCCGGCCACCGAATCCGGCCGCATCGAGCCCGAAACTCGACGCCTGGGCAAGACCGGCGACCGCAGCGGTGGCCGCGACTGCCAGGAGCTCCCATGGCCAGCGCACGAGCGAGTAGGCCATCGAGAACGTCGCGATCGTGAGGAAAGCGAACCAGCTGTCGAGTTGAACGAGCACCAGGTTGATCACGACGACACCGGTCATCAGCACCGCAATCGCGGCAGGACGGCGATACCACGGGAACCGAAGATCCCGGAACACGACCACCCATGCGCCGTAGCCGACGCAGAGCGCAAGCTCTGAGACCAGCCGAGGCTGGTCGCCCCAGCGCGTGGCGATCGCGAACGCGGCCAGAGCCGCCAGCACCAGGTAGGGCGTGACCGTGAGTACAGTCCGCCACCGCGGATCGACCATATGCAGACCTTACGCGTCCTTCGGGAAGTGCGAGCGGATGTGCGGAAGGTTGACCAGAATCGCCACCGGCAGGACCAGAGCGCCGCAGACGGCCTGCTCGATCCGCACCCAATCGGGCAGGAAGCCGGGAATGGCGACGATGACCACCACCGCGGCGACGACGATCGGACTGATGATCCGGAGGCGCACTAGTGAGGGGCGGGAGCCCCGGGCGGCGCTGCCGGCGATCAGGAGCAGGATAATCGAGCTCGCCAGCACGAGCGAGCAGCGGATCCAGATCGCAATGCCCACGGGGGTTCCCGTCGCGGTCTGGATGACGAGCACCGCCTCCATCGCAGCGCTGACCACGACGAATGCGGTGAGGAGGATCAGGATGGGACGGAGGGCGATGTGGCGTTCCGAGTCGGCACGTGCGCGGACCGCTGCGGGAATGGACGTTTCTGTCATGCGTCCAGCGTCGCGAGCGGCAACGCTCATCGGATCAACCATTCGGCCTGAGACCGTCATCGATCGGTGGATACGTTGCCCGTGGGTCGGAAGGACGGCGTTCCCACTGAATCGCGTGATGCGGCTCTTCGAAGCCGGTTGTGCACATAATTAGCTTTAGCTAAACTTTATGCATGCCCAATCTCATCCAGGCCACCCGACAGCGGCTCGGGATATCGGGTGCCGCCCTTGCCCAGCGATTGGGTGTGACTCAGGGAGCGATATCGCAACTGGAGAAGTCGGAGCGGGAAGGGACCATCCGCGTGGAGTCACTCGAGCGCGCTCTGGCAGCGATGGGTGGTCATTTCGTGTACTCGGTCGTCGAAGAGCACCCGCTCGCACGCTATGGGGCTGAAGCAGTGACCGACGAGATCAACGCGGCGCTCGACTCCGGCAGCGAGGCGTACGCCTTCCGAGTGCTCACCCGCGCCGCGCAAGTCGTGAGGGAGAGTGGCGACGAATTCGGAGAACGCGAGCTGGCGCGCCAATCGGTGATCAAGGATCGCAAATGGGAGACCCTCTTCGCGGCGCTTTACGGACAGGCCATCCCGGTCAAGGAAAAACCTGCCTGGGCGACACCTCGAAAGCTGTCCCGACCCTGGTTCGTCTCTCAGTTCGAGCCGCTCCGCGAGCGCGCTAAGACGTCGACACCTCCCGAATTGAGAGATCTCAACATCTTCATCGACGCGCGATCGTTGACACGTTCGTGAGCCGGGCTCCGCGGCTGCAACTCGATCCCGCAAAGCTCCGTGCGCTGCTCGACGAGTTGGCACGCCGGCTCCGTGCGCGGGGCGTGCAAGGCCACATCCGCATCATTGGCGGCGCCGCCATGGCTCTGCGCTTCCCTGACGATCCGTCCATCAGAGTGACCGCGGACGTCGACGCCGTCTACCTGCCGAGGCCCGAAGTCGACGAGGTGATCGCCGAGCTGGCACAGGAGCACGGCCTTGAGGTCGACTGGGTCAACTCCAGGGGAGCATCGTGGCTGCGCGTTGATCCGCCTTCTCCGGACGGCGAAGACTTCCAGATCATCGTCGCATCGGCCGAGCAACTCATTGCAATGAAGCTCGCTGCGGCTCGGGAGCAAGACCTGCACGACCTCCGTGTGCTGGCACGTCACATCGGCATCGACGATCCGCAGCAACTCGTCGATATCGCGTTCCAGGTCTACGGCGAAGACTCCATCGAACTTCCCGACTCGCGGCAGTCGTATCTGTGGCTCGCCGAAGCGGTCCTCGCCGCGCGGTGAGGGGCACGTCACCAAGCTCTCCCCGTTAGGGCGCTCCGGGGAGACTCTCGCAAGCAATTCCATCGTGGTTTCCATCGAGGCGCGCGACGTCGCCGTAGTACGGGAAGTAGTGCTCGAACCACCATTGCGCGAGCGCCCAGTTGGGGAAGTCCTTGCAGTCGACCGTGTCGCCCGGGTTCGCCGGCGGGACCGGCGCAGGAGGCGGTGGCGGGGCGTCCGACACGCAGTTCGTCTTGTACGCCTGCGCGAAGAACACACGTCCATCCTGAACGGTGCGCAGCGCGAAGGTGTGCGTCGTGTCTTCGCCGGGGTTCAGGATCGCCGAGTTCGTCGATCCTGCCGGGACGCTGAAGGTGCGGTTGCTGCTGCCATCCACATCCACGGAGACGACGACGGGGAATGGGTTTGGGTTGTAGGCGCTCAGCGTCGTCTGGCTGGGGGAGCAGGACGGGTTAAGTGAGCCGCTCAGCGGGGTGATGCAGGGCGTCAGGGACTCCACGGCTGCGCTCACCGAGTTCGGCCCGCCGAGGATGGTCAGTTGCGCCGGATTCAGTGCCTTGATGTCAGCGAGCGTCGACTGCGGCACGCACGTCCCCGGCACCACGTACAGCGGGGCGTGCACGCGCGCCGCGAAGGCGCCACCGGCCAGCGCGTCGGGGAAGTTCAGCCCGGTCGCGACGAACACCTGGTTGGCGGCGGGGAAGGTGTCGTGGTTGATCGTCTGCGACGCCTCGAACCGGTCTGTTCCTGCGAGACGGAGGACTCCGCCCGGAGCGCCCAGCCCGTTGAGCGCCTGCTCGACACCCGCGGACACCGAGTTGGGACCGCCGGCGATCGCGATGTCATCCGGGTGAAGCGACCGGATGAGATCGGCCGCGGCGGGGTCGAGAGTCGCCGCAGCCCCGGGCACCTGAAGCACGGCGCCGCCGCGGGTTCCCGCCGCAGGGCTCGCGGAGAGGGCGTCCGGGTAGTTGGCGCCGGTCGTCACGTACACCCGCGAGGCTCCGGACTCACCGAAGGCGTACTGCACGAGGGCTCGTGACACCGCATAGCGGTCGCCGCCGTCGACCCGGGTGATCTCCGGCGCGAACGTCCCGAGGCGGTTGTAGACGGCGGGCTGCACGGATGCGGTTCCGCCCACGACGACGATCTTCTGCGGCTGCAACCGCTGCAACTCCTGTTCGACGGCGGTCGGGACAGCTGTCGGCGTGACGAGCAGCACCGGGCCGCCCGCCTTTGCTGCCGCCGGGCCAGCGGCCAGCGCGTCCGGGTAGTCGGTGCCCTTGGCGATGTAGACGACGGGGACGCCGGTCGGGAAGTTCTTCGAGACATTGACGGCTACCTGATACCGGTCGGATCCGGCGATCCGGCTGACGGCCAGTCCCGAGGGTGTCGGCGCGGATGCCGTGCCCTTCTGTGGGGCGGTGACCACCGTCGCGCCGCAGGAGCCCCCGAGCAGCCCGTCCAGGGATGCGCGCTCGGTCGGGTCGACGGTCAGGTTCCAACGGAACTTCACGAGCACCCAGTCCACCGCGTACTGGCAGTGAGCCGAAGCAAGCGGCGGGAGCCAGTGCGCCACGTCGTCGTCGCTCTTCGACTGGTTGACGTTGTCGGTCACAGCCACCAAGGTCAGGTCGTATCCGAGATCGTTGGCGTAGTCGCGACGCTGGTCCGCTGTCCACGTCGCGGCTCCGGATCGCCAGGTCTCGGCCAGCGGGACGAAGTGGTCGATGTCCACGTCGGAGGCGTTGGTCCACGTGGCGCCGTCGTACCACGACGTCCACTGGCCGGTGGAGACGGTGCAGCCGTTCCCGAATGCGACGGGGACGGCGGACTCCTCTTGAAGGACCTCCGACCGGGTGTCGCAGCCATCGCTGTCGGCGTCGATCCAGTGCTCGAACAGGGAGCGGTCGTAGGTCGCCGTCTGGTCGGCGGAAACCGTCAGGGCGTCCAGCACCGCGGATGCGGTGGTGCTGTCGCCGGGTGCGACAGCGGTCACCGCTGCAGCGGCCGGGGCGGCCGGCAGTACAGGCCCTGCCAGAAGCGCGCCGACAGTGGCGAGGGCAGCGGACAGGGGAATCCAGAGACGCATGAGCGAACCTTTCGGGTGAGGTCTCTTTGACCTTTGCATGTCCTATGAACGCGCCAGCATCCCCCGTGCGGGGGAGGCCGGTGGTGGGTGTTCGCACAGCGAAGCGAGGCCGTCCCGCGCACCCGACTAGAGTTGGAGGGTTCTCTGACGACCCACGAAATAAGGAGTGGACAGGTGGCCGACGGCTTCGAGCTCTTCACCGACCGTTCCGTTGTCGCGATGCGCGTCAACGGCGAGCTGAAGGACCTCGCGACGACCGTCACGACCACGGACACCGTGGAACCGGTCACCATCGACTCGCCCGACGGCCTCAGCATCCTGCGCCACTCCACCGCGCACGTGCTCGCACAGGCGGTGCAGGCGGTGAACCCCGAGGCGAAGCTGGGCATCGGGCCGCCGATCACCGACGGCTTCTACTACGACTTCGATGTGCTCGACTCCTTCACTCCGGAAGATCTGAAGGCGCTCGAGAAAGAGATGTCGCGCATCGAGCGAGCGGGCCAGCGGTTCGTCCGCCGGGTCGTCACCGACGACGAGGCGCGCGCCGAGCTCGCGGGCGAGCCGTACAAGCTGGAGCTGATCGGCCTGAAGGGCGGCGTCCAGCACGGCGACACCGCCGCGTTCGACGAGAGTGAGAGCGTCGAGGTCGGGTCGGGCGAGCTGACCATCTACGACAACGTCGACCCGAAGACGGGCGAGACCGTCTGGAAAGACCTCTGCCGCGGTCCCCACCTGCCGAACACTCGCATGATCGGCAACGGCTGGGCCCTCACCCGCGTCGCTGCGGCGTACTGGCGCGGCAACGAGAAGAACAAGCAGCTGCAGCGCATCTACGGCACCGCGTGGCCGAGTAAGGACGAACTGCGCGCCTACCAGACGCGCATGGAGGAGGCCGCCAAGCGCGACCACCGCAAGCTCGGCGCGGAGATGGACCTCTTCTCCTTCCCGGAGGAGATTGGCTCGGGACTGGCGGTGTTCCACCCCAAGGGCGGAATCATCCGCAACGAGATCGAGAACTACATGCGCGAGCGCCTCATCGCGAACGACTACGAGCTCGTCAACACCCCGCACATCACCAAGGCGCACCTCTTCGAGACCAGTCAGCACCTCAACTGGTACAAGGAGGGCATGTTCCCGCCCATGCACCTCGATGAGGAGCAGGACGCTGACGGCAACATCACCCGGCAGGGGCAGGACTACTACCTCAAGCCGATGAACTGCCCGATGCACAACCTGATCTACCGGGCGCGCGGACGCAGCTACCGCGAACTCCCGCTTCGCCTTGCAGAATTCGGGACCGTGTACCGGTACGAGAAGTCGGGCACGCTCGCCGGTCTGACCCGCGTGCGCGGCCTGACCCAGGACGACGCGCACATCTACGTCACCGAGGAGCAGATCAAGGACGAGGTCACCCGGCAGCTCGAGTTCGTCCTCGAGACGCTGCGCGGCTACGGCCTGACCGACTTCTACCTGGAGCTGTCGACCAAGGACCCGGACAAGTACGTCGGAAGCGACGAGAGCTGGGAGACCGCCACCGAGACCCTTCGCCAAGTCGCAGTGGAGTCCGGGCTGGAGCTCGTGGATGATCCGGGCGGCGCCGCGTTCTACGGCCCGAAGATCTCGGTGCAGGCCCGCGACGCCATCGGGCGCACCTGGCAGCTGTCGACGGTCCAGCTGGACTTCAACCAGCCGGAGCTGTTCGAGCTGGAGTACAACGCGGCCGACGGCACACGCAAACAGCCTGCGATGATCCACCGCGCACTGCTCGGTTCTATCGAGCGGTTCTTCGCGATCCTGCTGGAGCACTACGCGGGGGCGTTCCCGGTGTGGCTGTCGCCGGTCCAGGTGGTCGGTATCCCGGTCGCCGACCAGTACGCGCCGTTCCTCGACGACGTGATCTCGCGTCTGCGCGCCCGCGGCGTTCGCGCGGAGGTCGACCACTCGGACGACCGCATGCAGAAGAAGATCCGCACCCACACGAAGGCCAAAGTACCGTTCCAGCTGATCGTGGGCGAAGAGGATGCCTCGGCCGGCACGGTCAGCTTCCGCTTCCGCGACGGCACACAGAGCAACGGAGTGACGGTCGACGACGCGATCGAACGGATCGTCGAGAGCATCCGCGCGCACGAGTTGGTCAATACGGCATGGCACGACTGAACCTGGGTTCGCACGACGGGGCGTCCGACGCGGGTGAGCCCGTCCGCGTCGACGACCCGTCCTACCTGGTGGGCGTCCCGGATGAGTTCCAGCGCCTCTGGACTCCGCACCGGATGGTCTACATCCAGAACGGACAGCAGCCCAACAAAGACGACTGCCCGTTTTGCATCGCCCCGACTCTGAGCGACGAGGATGCGCTGATCGTCGCGCGCGGGGAGCACGCGTACGCGCTGCTCAACCTGTTCCCGTACAACAGCGGTCACCTGCTGGTCTGCCCGTATCGTCACATCGCCCTATACGACGAGGCGACGCCGGAGGAGGTCGCCGAGATCGGCAGCATCACCCAGACGGCGATGCGCGTCATCCGCGAGGTGTCGAAGAACGACGGGTTCAACATCGGCATGAATCAGGGGGTCGTCGCCGGCGCCGGAATCGCGGCGCACCTGCACCAGCACATCGTCCCGCGCTGGGCCCAGGATGCGAACTTCTTCCCGATCATCGCCAGGACGAAGGCGCTGCCGCAGCTGCTGGGCGACGTCCGCGAGACGATCGCCAACGCCTGGCCTCAGGACGCCTGACCCGACCGCCAAGCCCACCAGTGGTGTCTGCTGCCTCACGGAACAATTGCGCCTCGGCGCCGCACCGCAGACGTTCCGAAAGGGCGCAGTCGTTTGCGGGCGGGAGGCCCTCAGCGGACCTGACGCACGGGGAACTGCTCGCGCGGGTGCGCGTACGACTCCTGCGACTCGACGAGCTGCAGCTCCCGCTCGCCGGACTCGAGCGTGCGGGTGAGGAGGTCGAACACGCTCGACACCGTCTTGCGAAGCGCGAGCTCGGCATCCCCGGTTCGGACGTAGTGCGCGGTGAACAGCGCAGCCGTGACGTCTCCCGAGCCGTTGGCCTTCATCGGGAGCCGCGGGGTCTGGACGATCCACGCGCCGGCGTCGTCGACGGCCAGCATCTCGATCGTGTCGGCCGGCGCATCGGGACGCTCGACACTGGTCACGAGAACCGTCCGCGGACCCATCGCGCGAGCCGCATCCACCGACTCCAGCGTGGACTCGAGGGTGTCCGGGGAGGTCTCGGTCAGGAAGCCGAGCTCGAACTGGTTCGGCGTGATGATGTCGGCGACCGGCACCACGCGCTCGCGCAGCAGCACCGGGATGGCGGGCGCGACGAAGCAGCCGGACTTCGCGTTGCCCATCACCGGGTCGCAGGCGTAGACGGCGTCCGGGTTGGCGGCCTTCACCCGCGCGACGGCGTCGATGATGACGTCGCCGATGCCCTCACCGCCCTGGTAGCCGGAGAGGACCGCATCCACCTGACCGAGCACACCGCGCTCTTCGATGCCGGTGATGACGTCGCGGACGTCGTCGGGCGAGATCAGGGGACCGCGCCAGGCGCCGTAGCCGGTGTGGTTGGAGAAGTTCACCGTGTAGACGGGGAGCACCTCGACGCCGATGCGCTGGAGCGGGAAGACGGCGGCGGAGTTGCCGACGTGACCGTAGGCGACCGCGGACTGGATCGAGAGGATCTTCATCCCCCGATCCTCTCACCTCGATCGGCGGTCACTTCGCGGCGTCGGCCAGATCGTCGAGGAGTCGTTCCGTCTCGTCCTCGGTGAGATCGTGGACGGTCAGCCGCAGATGGTGGGAGGCGGATGGATGCTCGCCCAGCACGAACTCGTCGCCGGTGCGGGCGAGCCAGCCGCGTCGCGTCAGCCGGTCGGCGACAACCTTCGCCTCGACTCGCAGGTCGACCCAGAGGTTGAGGCCGTCGCCTGCCTCCGTCGGGAGCCCGCGCTCGGTCAGCCGCGCCGCGAAGGCGCGGTTGCGCTCGGCGTAGTGGCGTCCGGCAGCGGCGACCTCACGCAGCGCCGCATCGTCCGTGAGCTGCGCCAGCACGAGGCGCTGCAGGATGTGGCTCACCCACGTCGTGCCCGGACTGAGCCGGAATGAGAGCCGCTCGGCGGTCTCCGGGTCCGTGGCGGCGACCGCGAGACACATGTCCGGCCCGAGTGACTTCGACACCGACCGGACGAGGGCGTAGCGGCGGTGGTCCGGGCCGATGAGCGTCTCGTAGGGGCGCTGCGAGAGCATCGAGAAGTGGTCGTCCTCGATGACCAGCACATACGGATGATCGGCGAGCACTGCGCGCAGGGCGGCGGCCCGGGCGGGGGACAGCGTGGCTCCGGTCGGATTCTGGGCGCGCGGCGTGCAGATGATGGCGCGGACGCCGGCGTCGAGCGCGGCGCGCAAGCCCTCGACGGTCATGCCCTCCGCATCCACCGCCACCGGGATGGCTCGGTAGCCGCCCAGCCGCACGGTGTGGATGCTCGCGAGGAAGCACGGGTCCTCCAGCGCGACCGCATCGTCGCGAAGCAGGGCTTGCGCGAGCAGCCGCTCGACCGCATCCACCGCTCCGTTCGTCACCGTGATGCGGATCGGGCGGTCGGGGAGGTCGTCGCCGACCCAGGCGAGGGCACGTTCTTCGAGCGCCGGGTCGATCACCGGCTCGCCGTAGAGCACCGGGCGCCCGATCGCTCCGGCCAGTGCCGTGGTCAGGTCCGGGATGCGGCCGGGGTCGGGATTGCCGGTACCGATGTCGCGCAGCACGCTGTCGGCGGCGTAGCCCTCCTGCGCGACCGCGGCGAGGCCGGCGACGACGGTCCCGGCACGGCCGCGGGCCGTGACGACCCCGGCCTGGGCGAGCAGGCGGTAGGCGGCGACGGCGGTGTTCCGGTTCACGCCGAGCTGGGCGGCGAGTTCGCGCACCGGAGGAAGGGGGTCGCCGGTGCGGAGCGCGCCGCGCTCATGCAGTGCGCGTACGCTCGCGGCGATCTCGGACGCGGTGGCGCCCGTGATGGTGTGGTCCATGTCCCTCCCGACGCCTGCGAGTCTATCGACAGCGGACCAGGATGCTATCGTTCGGCATAGGCCAAAACAATCTTTGTACTGCACGAGAGGGCGATCATGACTGACAGCGAACAGGGCACCGCGATCGGATCGAGCCGCGTCAAGCGCGGGCTCGCCGAAATGCTGAAGGGCGGCGTCATCATGGACGTCGTCACGCCCCAGCAGGCCCGCATCGCCGAAGACGCCGGCGCCGTCGCCGTGATGGCGCTCGAGCGCGTTCCCGCCGACATCCGCTCGCAGGGCGGTGTCGCCCGCATGAGCGACCCCGACCTCATCGAGGCGATCATCGCCGAAGTCTCGATCCCCGTCATGGCGAAGGCCCGCATCGGCCACTTCGTCGAAGCGCAGGTGCTGCAGGCGCTGGATGTCGACTACATCGACGAGTCCGAGGTGCTGTCGCCCGCCGACTACGTGAACCACATCGACAAGTGGAACTTCACTGTCCCCTTCGTCTGCGGCGCCACCAACCTCGGCGAGGCGCTCCGTCGCATCACCGAGGGCGCCGCGATGATCCGTTCCAAAGGCGAGGCCGGCACCGGCGACGTCTCCGAGGCGACCAAGCACATCCGCACGATCACGTCGGAGATCAACTCCCTGCGTTCGATGGCCAAGGACGAACTGTACGTCGCCGCCAAGGAGCTGCAGGCGCCGTACGAGCTGGTCCGCGAGATCGCCGACACCGGCAAGCTCCCGGTGGTGCTGTTCACCGCGGGCGGCGTCGCCACTCCGGCTGACGCGGCGATGATGATGCAGCTGGGTTCCGACGGCGTGTTCGTCGGCTCGGGCATTTTCAAGTCCGGCAACCCGGAGCAGCGTGCGGCCGCGATCGTGAAGGCCACCACCTTCTACGACGACCCGTCGGTCATCGCTGAGGTGTCGCGCGGTCTCGGCGAGGCGATGGTCGGCATCAACGTGTCAGACCTCCCGGCGCCGCACCGCCTGGCCGAGCGTGGCTGGTAGGGCACAGAAGGTCGGCGTCCTCGCCCTGCAGGGCGACTTCCGCGAGCACCTCGCGGTCCTGCGGGGGCTGGGCACCGACGCTGTTCCGGTGCGCCGTCCGGCCGAGTTGGAGGAGATCGGCGGCCTGGTCATCCCGGGTGGCGAGTCGAGCGTCATGGACAAGCTGTCCCGATCGTTCGGGCTGGCCGAGCCGTTGCGGGCGGCCATCGCCGGCGGGCTGCCGGTCTACGGCACGTGCGCCGGCCTGATCATGCTCGCCGACCGCATCATCGACGGCATCGCCGGGCAGCAGACCCTGGGCGGTCTGGATGTGGCGGTGCGGCGCAATGCGTTCGGCTCGCAGCTGGACTCGTTCGAGACCGACCTTCACATCCCGGCGGTCGGCGACGCGCCCATGCACGCGGTGTTCATCCGCGCGCCCATCGTCGAAGAGGTGGGTGGCGGGGCTACCCCGCTCGCACAGGTGGCAGACGGGCGCGTGGTGGCGGTGGAGCAGGGCAACCTGCTCGGCACGTCGTTCCATCCCGAGATCACCGGCGACACGCGGTTCCACGAGTACTTCCTCGCCAAGGTGCGCGCCGCGGGCTGACCGCCATGGTGCACCGCGTGTGTTGCCCCCTATGATCGCGGCGTGACCCTTGTCGCCCAGGCCGCCGCCGCATCCTCGTCCCGGATTCCGCGTGGCTGAGCGCCCGCCGTTCCGTGTCCCCGTCGGCACCGCCGCCAACCCCGTCCTGGAGCGGGACGAACTCGACCGGCTGCTCGCGCTGGGTAACTCCGAGGAGCGGGCCGAGGGCGACGTGCTGTTCCAGGCGGGCGACGAGCACCTCGACTTCTTCGTCATGGAGTCCGGACAGGTCGACATCATCCGCGAGGCGACGTCCGATTCGCCCGCGCGGACGGTGGCGCAATGGCATGCGGGGGAGTTCCTGGGCGAGATGAGCATGCTGAGCGGTCAGCGGTCGCTGCTGACGGCGGTGATGACCGAAGCCGGGCGGGTGCGCCGCATCCCGAACGCCGCCTTCAAGCAGGTGATGGCGACCGACGGTGCCCTGTCGGAGGCTCTGCTCGACGCGTTCCGAGCTCGCCGCCGCCTGTTGATGGCCGCTGCCGACAGGGCCGTGGAGATCGTCGGCGACGAGGCGTCGGGCGCATCGCTCGCCCTCCGCCGGTACGCGGCGCGGATGGAGTTGCCGCACCGCTGGATTGACGCCTCCACCGAAGCCGGCCGCCGGCTCCTCGAGAGCACTGGTCACGGCGAGGGCGACCTCCCCCTGGTGATCACGCGGGGCACGGCGTTGCCCTCCGCAACGCCCCTGGCTCTCGCGGAGGCGGTCGGCCTCGCCTACCGGTACCGCGATGGGGATCGTTTCGACCTGGTCGTGGTCGGGGCGGGGCCCGCGGGCCTGGCGGCGGGCATCTACGGCGCCTCCGAGGGGCTGTCGACCCTGGTGGTGGATGCCCTGGCTCCGGGGGGCCAGGCGGCGGCGAGCTCCCGGATCGAGAACTATCTGGGCTTTCCGGCCGGCGTCTCCGGGGCCGAACTGACCGAGCTCGGGCTTGTCCAAGCGCTCAAGTTCGGGGTTCGGGTGTCGGCGCCGACCCAGATCAGCGAACTGACGCGCACCGCGGACGGGCTCAGACTCCGGCTCGCCGAAGGCGACGACCTGATTGCCCGGGCGGTGGTGATCGCGACCGGTGCACGCTACCGTCGCCTGCCGCTCGACCGCTGGGCGGACTTCGAAGGCGGCAGCATCTTCTTCGCCACCACCGATTTGGAGGCGCGAGCCGTCGACCGGCGACCCGCCGTGGTGGTCGGGGGCGCCAACTCGGCCGGACAGGCCGCGCTGTACCTGGCGGGGCTCGGGAGCGAAGTGAGCCTCGTCGTCCGCGGCCCGGCCATCGAGGCCAAGATGTCGGCGTACCTGGTCGAGCGGGTGACGTCGCACGCGCGCATCCGCGTCCACACCTCCTCCGATGTGACGGCGCTGCACGGGGATACGCAGCTGGACGGGGTCACCCTCGCTTCCTCCGGCGTCGAGACGGTCGTGCCCGCGGCCGCGCTGTTCTGCTTCGTCGGGGCGCAACCGCAGGCCGACTGGCTGACCGGCGTCGCCGTCGACGCGAGCGGCTTCCTGCTGACCGACGTCGACGTGCCTGCCGGGGAGGACGACGTTCGGCGACCGTTCCCGTACGAGACGAGCATCCCCGGGGTGTTCGCCGCGGGGGATGTTCGGCACGGGTCGATGAAACGCATCGCGGCCGCCGTCGGCGAGGGCGCCAGCGCCGTCTCGTCCGTGCATCGCGCGCTGGCGGCGCGCTGACCCGTTCCGCAGACCGGATCACGCGGAGCCGAGGCATTACTATGGTCAGGTTCGAAACGTAATCCGAGGGAGCACCAGTGTCCGGGCATTCCAAGTGGGCGACGACCAAGCACAAGAAGGCGGTCATCGACTCCCGCCGCGCGAAGTCCTTCGCCAAGCTCATCAAGAACATCGAGGTCGCGGCGAAGACCGGCGGCGCCGACATGTCCGGCAACCCGACGCTCGTCGATGCGGTGCAGAAGGCCAAGAAGACCTCCGTCCCGAACGACAACATCGACCGCGCGATCAAGCGCGGTGCCGGCCTCACCGGTGAGTCGATCGACTACACGACGATCATGTACGAGGGCTACGGTCCGGGCGGTGTCGCCCTGCTGATCGAGTGCCTCACCGAGAACAAGAACCGCGCGGCGGCCGAGGTCCGCACGGCCATGACGCGCAACGGCGGCACCATGGCCGACCCGGGTAGCGTCGCCTACAACTTCCACCGCAAGGGCGTCATCCTGGTCCCGCACGCCGACGGGGTGGATGAGGACACCGTGCTCGCCGCCGTGCTCGACGCCGGCGCCGAAGATGTGACCGACCGCGGTGAGAGCTTCGAGGTGCTGACCGAGGCCTCCGACCTCGTCGCCGCGCGCACCGCGCTGCAGGAGGCCGGAATCGACTACGACTCGGCCGACGCGGAGTTCGTCGCCACGGTCAACGTCGACGCCGACGCCGAGGTCGCCCGCAAGGTCTTCCGCCTGATCGACGCGCTCGAAGACTCGGACGACGTGCAGAACGTCTACACGAACCTCGACATCAGCCCCGAGGTGCAGGCGCAGCTCGACGACGACGACGAGTAGGACGCGACCGTGACGATCCGGGTGCTCGGCATCGACCCGGGTCTGACGCGCTGCGGCGTGGGGATCGTGGATGTGCGTCCCGACCGCCGAGCGACCCTCGTCGACGTCACCGTGATCCGGACGCCTCCCGGTATGCCCCTCGAGGAACGCCTCCTCGCCGTCGGCAACGGAATCGAGGAACTGCTCGAGCTGCACCGCCCCGCGGTCGTCGCGATCGAGCGCGTCTTCGCGCAGCACAATCTCCGCACCGTCATGGGGACGGCCCAGGTGAGCGGCGTCGCTCTGCATTCCGCAGCGAAGCGCGGTCTGCCCGTCGGGCTGCACACCCCGAGCGAGGTGAAGGCCGCGGTCACGGGATACGGCTCCGCCGACAAGAAGCAGGTGCAGGTCATGGTCGCCCGCATCCTCGGGCTCGCCGAGGTGCCGAAGCCGGCCGACGCGGCAGACGCCCTGGCCATCGCGATCTGCCACGCGTGGCGTGGCGGCCCGGTCGCGGCGGACGCCGGCGGCGCGAGCGGCACGGCGCTCACGCCGGCGCAGGCGGCGTGGCGCGCCGCGGAGCGCTCCGGTCGGGCGTCGGCGGCTCCCCGTAGGCTGGCACAGTGATCTCCTCCCTCCGCGGTACCGTGCTCTCGGCGAGCGGCGGCACCGCCGTCATCGAGGTGGGCGGCGTCGGCTTCGCCGTGCAGCTCACGCCCGACCACGTGCTTTCCCTCCGCGTCGGAGACGAGGCGTTCCTCTACACCGCGTTGATCGTCCGTGAAGATGCGCTTCAGCTGTTCGGGTTCTCCGACCGCGAGCAGCTGGAGGTGTTCGACCTGCTCACCGGCGTCTCGGGCGTCGGGCCGAAGTCGGCGATCGGTGTGCTCTCCGTGCTGTCGCCGGATGACATCGCGGGCGCCGTCGCCGCTGACGACGACGCGCCGTTCCGGAAAGTGTCCGGAATCGGGCCGAAAACGGCCAAGCTCATCGTCGTGTCCCTGACCGGCAAGCTCGCCGCAGTGCGGCGCCCTGCGCCCGTCGCCCAGACCGCGGGGAAGCCGTCCTCGGTCGCCGACAGCGTGCTGGTGGCGCTCGTCGGGCTCGGCTGGCAGGAGCGCACTGCGTCCGAGGCCATCGCCGACGTGATCGCTGACACCGCCGAGACGGAGCGCGACAGTGTCCAGACGCTGCTGCGGCTGACCCTCGCGCGCCTCGGGCCTGCGCAGGTGACGCGGTGAGCGATGACGACCTGACCACCCCCGAGCTCGAGTCGGAGTCCGAGCTCGCTTTCGAGGGCGCCCTGCGTCCGCGGAGCCTCGCGGAGTTCGTCGGGCAGTCGAAGGTCCGCGGCCAGCTGCAGCTCTTGCTGACCGCGGCGCGGATGCAGGAGCGGACAGCCGACCACATCCTGCTCGCCGGCCCTCCCGGGCTCGGGAAGACGACGCTCGCGATGATCGTCGCGCACGAGAGCGAGCGGCCGCTCCGGCTGTCGAGCGGACCGGCGATCCAGCACGCGGGCGACCTCGCGGCGCTCCTGTCGTCCCTCACGCCCGGCGAGGTGCTGTTCATCGACGAGATCCACCGCATGGCGCGGTCCGCGGAGGAGATGCTGTACCTCGCGATGGAAGACTTCCGCATCGACATCATGGTCGGCAAGGGAGCGGGCGCCACGTCGATCCCGCTCGACCTGGCACCCTTCACGCTGGTGGGCGCGACGACGCGTTCGGGGCTGCTGCCCAATCCACTGCGCGACCGCTTCGGTTTCACCGCCCACCTGGAGTTCTACGACGAGGCCGAGCTCACGCAGGTGCTGACGCGGGCCGCGACCATGCTCGATTTCGAGGTCGACCGGGAGGCGCTGGCCGAGATCGCCGGACGCTGCCGCGGTACCCCGCGCATCGCGAACCGCCTGCTGCGCCGGGTGCGCGACTATGCGCTCGTGCACGGCGGACGAGCGGACGTGGCCGCGGTGCGCGCCGCCCTCGAGCTGTACGACGTCGACGCGCTCGGCCTCGACCGACTCGACCGTGCCGTGCTGCAGATCATCCTCGAGCGCTTCGACGGGGGACCGGTGGGTCTCAACACCCTTGCAGTGTCCGTCGGCGAAGAAGCGGAGACGATCGAGTCGGTCGTCGAGCCGTTCCTGGTGCGCATCGGATTGCTCACGCGCACGCCGCGCGGGCGCATGGCGACGGCCGCCGCATGGCGGCACCTGGGGATCCCCAGCCGGAAGCTGGATTCCTCCCAGCCTCCGACGCTGGTGGATGACATATAATCCAAGCTGGCCGTTCGGCCAACCCCTTGCCCCCCATTGAAAGGTTCGGCAACTCCCCATGGCCTTTGACCCGTTGACCATCGTGATGGTCGTCATTCTGGCGGCCCTCGTCTTCTTCATGTTCCGGAACAGCCGCAAGCGGCGTCGGGACCAGGACGAGACCCGCTCGAAGATGGTGCCGGGGGCTGAGGTCATGACCAACTTCGGTCTCTACGGAACCCTCCTCTCCGTCGACGAGAGCGACAACACCGCCCTCATCGAGACCAGCCCGGGCCACGTCGTCAAGGTGCACCGTCAGGTCCTCGCCCGCGTGGTCGAACCCACGGTCGCCGAGCCCACCGAGACCGACGGCGACGTCGTCGCCGGACCTGCCGTCGAACTGAACGAGGATCACGCGATCCCCGCCGACTCCGATGCAGCGCAGCCCGAGTACGGCGAGCGGCTCGATGACTCGTCGAAGAAGCGCTCACAGAACGACGACTGACACATTTTCCTGTGCTCCGGTGCCCGAGAGGCGCCGGAGCACTCGTAGAAAGCTGAGTACCTAGGTGGCAAAGTCGACCCCGGTCAAGAAAGCCTGGCGTTCGCTGACGTGGCTCGGCGTCCTCGTGGTGGTGCTGCTCGGCACCCTCACCGCGGGCGTCCTGTTCTCCAACGCGACCTGGCTGCCCAAGCTCGCCCTCGACCTCGAGGGCGGCACCCAGATCATCCTCTCGCCGCAGGTGGAGAACGGTCAGTCGGTGCAGCAGGAGCAGCTCGACCAGGCGGTGTCGATCATCCGCCAGCGCATCGACGCGTCCGGCGTCTCCGAGGCGCAGATCTCGACCGAGGGCTCGCGAAACATCGTCGTCTCGCTGCCCGGCAAGCCGGACCAGGCGACACTCGACCGCGTCAAGTCGAGCGCGCGTCTCGACTTCCGCCCGGTACTCGTCGCCGGCGGTCCGACCAACGAGGTCGTCGGAGCGGACGGTAAGTCCACTCCGGCTCCGACCCCGGCTCCCGGTCTGCAGTCCACGCCGTCCACCAAGCCGACGAACGGCAGCGACCTCGCGTGGGTCACTCCGAAGCTGCAGGCGGAGTTCGACGCCTACGACTGCAAGGCGAACGCGAACAAGACCTCGAGTTCGGCTCCGACCGATCAGCCCCTCATCACCTGTGACGACCAGAACCAGGTCAAGTACCTGCTCGGGCCGGTCGAGGTCAAGGGTCAAGACATCAAGGACGCCAGCGCGGGGCTGGTGCAGAGCTCGCAGGGCGTGACCACCGGCCAGTGGGCCGTGAACATCGTCTTCAACGACGCGGGCACCAAGGCGTTCTCCGACGTCACCACGCGCCTGGTCGCCCTGCAGGGCTCGCAGAACCAGTTCGCCATCGTGCTCGACGGCAAGGTCATCTCGGCGCCCACGACGCAGGCGGCGATCACCGACGGCAAGCCGCAGATCACGGGTAACTTCACCGAGACCACGTCGAAGGCGCTGGCCGATCAGCTGAAGTTCGGCGCGCTGCCGTTCAGCTTCAAGGTGCAGAGCCAGGACACGATCTCGGCCACGCTCGGAACCGCTCAGCTGCTCAGCGGTCTGATCGCGGGGCTCATCGGCCTCATCCTGGTCGGCATCTACACCTTCTTCCAGTACCGCCTGCTCGGCCTCGTCACGATGACCTCCCTCGTGGTGGCCGGTGTGCTGACCTGGCTGACGATCTCCCTCCTGTCGTGGCACTACGACTACCGGCTCTCGCTCGCCGGTGTCGCGGGCCTGATCGTCGCGATCGGCTTCACGGCCGACTCGTTCATCGTCTACTTCGAACGAATACGAGACGAACTGCGCGACGGCCGTGGTCTCGAGTCCGCCGTCGAAGCCGGGTGGGGCCGCGCACGCCGCACCATCTACGCGTCGAAGGCGACCAACCTCCTGGCCGCAGTCGTGCTGTACGTCCTCGCGGCAGCCAACGTCCGCGGGTTCGCGTTCACCCTGGGGCTCACGACGATCATCGACGTCATCGTGGTGCTGCTGTTCACCCACCCGACGCTGCAGCTGCTGGCGCGCACGAAGTTCTTCAGCTCCGGCCACCCGCTGTCCGGGCTCGACCCGGAGGCGCTCGGCGCGGTGTACCGCGGTGCGGCGAAGTTCCGGGCTCCGACGGTCCCCGTCGGCGCCGGCACGGCCGCCCGCAGCAGCAAGGAAGCGGCACGCCGCCAGACGATCGCCGAGCGCAAGGCGGCAGAGCTCGCCGGCGCCTCGACGTCCTCGGATCGTTCGACCGAGGGGAAGGATTCCTGATGGCCAGCCGTCTCGTGAAATTCGGTAACGACCTCTACACCGGGGCGCGCTCGATCGACTTCGTCGGCCGACGCAAGATCTGGTACTCGATCGCCGCCGTCATGGTGGTGCTCTCGATCCTCGTCCCGGTCATCAAGGGAGGGTTCAACTTCTCCATCGAGTTCCGCGGTGGTTCGCAGTTCCAGGTGAGCGAGGTGTCCAGTACGGACACCGACAAGGCCCAGGCCGCGGTCACCAGTGTCGTGCCGAGCGCTGTCTCGCACGTGAGCGTGGTCGGTAACAACGCGGTTCGCGTGCAGACCGACCAGCTGTCCGAGTCGCAGACGCACGACGTCTCCGAAGCCCTGGCGAAGGCGTACGGCGTAGACCCGTCGGAGGTCTCGGCGACGTTCATCGGGCCGTCGTGGGGTGCGGACGTGACCCAGCAGTCCATCCAGGGCCTAGTGGTCTTCCTCCTGCTCGCGTTCATCGCGATGGCGCTGTACTTCCGGACGTGGAAGATGTCGGCGGCCGCGATCGTGTCGCTGTTCCACGACCTCATCATCACGGCGGGCGTCTACGCGCTGGTCGGGTTCGAGGTCTCGCCTGCGACCATGATCGGCTTCCTGACGATCCTCGGCTACTCGCTGTACGACACCGTCGTGGTGTTCGACAAGGTGCGGGAGAACACCAAGGAAGAGCTGGAGCTCACGCGGCGGACTTTCGCGGAGTCGGTGAACCTGGCGGTCAACCAGACCCTCGTGCGGTCGATCAACACGGCCGTCGTTGCCGTGCTGCCTGTCGCGTCCATCCTCTTCATCGGTGCCTACGCTCTCGGCGCCGCGACGCTGCGCGACATCTCGCTCGCACTGCTGATCGGCATCATCGTCGGTACGTATTCGACGATCTTCCTGGCGGCTCCGATGTACTCGCAGTTCCGCGAGGGCGAGGCGGCGATCCGCAAGCACGACCAGAAGGTCCGCTCGATCCGGCCCAAGGCCACGATCAAGACCGATGCCGTCGCCACGGCCGCGGAGTAGTCGAACCGGATGACCGACGCCTCCGCATCCACCGGTTTCCTGGCCGAGGACGAGGTGTCCGCCGCGCTCGCGCGCGAGCTGACCGATGCCGGCTCGGCCTGGCTGCTCGATGTCCGCGAGGCCTACGAGTGGGAGGCCGGCCATGCGCCGGCCGCCCATCACATCCCGCTCGGCGAGCTCGGGGCGCGCCAGCACGAGCTGCCCGAGGACCGGCAGATCCTCGTGGTCTGCCGCAGCGGCGCCCGATCGCGAACGGCGACAGACGCTCTCAACGAGGCGAACTACCCGGCGGCCAACGTCGCGGGCGGAATGGGCGCGTGGCAGGCGGAAGGGTCTCCCGTCGAACGGGACGACGGTACGCCAGGAGCGATCGTCGAGCCCGAGCGGCGTTGACCGTGACAGAGGGGTGGCCGAAAGCGGCCATAATGGACGACAGGAGGCGCGCGAATGGTTGATACGACGACATCGCAGAGCGCTTCCCTGCGCCGTCTGGTGCCGCGCATCTTCTCGCGGGCCCAGCCCTCGGGCGCCGTCGAGACACTGATGCGCACGGTGCGCATGCACCATCCGAAGGCCGACCTCTCCCTGATCGAGCGGGCTTACACGGTCGCCGAGCGAGCTCACCGCGGTCAGAAGCGCCGCTCGGGTGAGCCGTACATCACGCATCCGGTCGCCGTCGCGCAGATCATCGCGGACCTCGGCATCGGTGCCAAGACGATTGCCGCAGCGCTGCTGCACGACACAGTCGAGGACACCGAGTACACCCTCGACGAGCTGCGCGACCAGTTCGGCGACGAGATCGCCATGCTCGTCGACGGCGTGACCAAGCTCGACAAGGTCAAGTACGGCGACAGTGCCCAGGCCGAGACCGTGCGCAAGATGATCGTGGCGATGTCGAAAGACATCCGTGTCCTGATCATCAAGCTGGCCGACCGCCTGCACAACGCTCGGACATGGGGCTTCGTGCCGGCCGCTTCGGCGACCCGCAAGGCGACGGAGACGCTCGAGATCTACGCTCCGCTCGCACATCGCCTCGGAATCCAGGCGATCAAGTGGGAGCTCGAAGACCTGTCGTTCGCGGTGCTCTACCCGAAGCTGTACGCCGAGATCGAAAGCCTCGTGAAGCAGCGCACACCCGAGCGCGAGCGGCTGGTGCAGCAGGTCATCGACGCGATCAACGACGACCTGAAGTCGGCGAAGATCCGCGGCAAGGTCGTCGGCCGGCCGAAGCAGTATTACTCGATCTATCAGAAGATGGTCGTGCGCGGTCGTGAGTTCGACGACATCTATGACCTGGTGGGTATCCGCGTACTCGTGAACACCGTGCGCGACTGTTATGCGGTGCTCGGGCAGATCCATGCGCGCTGGACTCCGATGCCTGGTCGCTTCAAGGACTACATCGCGACCCCGAAGTTCAACCTGTACCAGTCGCTCCACACCACCGTCATCGGCCCGCAAGGGCGCCCGGTCGAGATTCAGATCCGTACCGAGGAGATGCACCAGCGGGCGGAGTTCGGTGTCGCCGCGCACTGGAAGTACAAGGAGCAGACCACCGGCAAGAGCGCGGGTGGCCCAGGAAAGAACGACACGGACCTCGCCTGGCTCGCGCACATTTCGGACTGGCAGGCCGAGACCGCCGACCCGAGCGAGTTCCTCGACTCGCTGCGCTTCGAGATCGGCGCGAAAGAGGTCTACGTCTTCACCCCGAAGGGGCGGGTCATCGGCCTCCCCGCGGGCGCGACGCCGGTCGACTTCGCGTACGCGGTCCACACCGAGGTCGGCCACCGCACCATGGGCGCGAAGGTCAACGGGCGGCTGGTCCCTCTCGAGAGCAGCCTCAACACGGGCGACGTCGTTGAGATCTTCACATCGAAGAACCCGGACTCCGGCCCCAGCCAGGACTGGCTGAACTTCGTCAAGAGCCCCCGCGCGCGGAACAAGATCCGCCAGTGGTTCACCAAGGAGCGCCGCGACGAGGCGATCGAGCAGGGCAAGGATGCGATCGCCCGCGCGATGCGCAAGCAGAACCTGCCGCTGCAGAAGCTGATGACGCAGGATGCCCTGGGCGAAGTCGCGTCGTCGCTCAAGTACCCCGATGTGTCGGCGCTCTACGCAGCGATCGGCGAGGGACATGTCTCGACCCAGTCGATGATCGAGAAGATCGTCGCGTCGCTGCAGACCGAAGTCGAGTCGGACAGCGAGCTGGAGATCCCGGTCAAGGGGCGTCGGCAGCTGCGCAACAGCGACTCCGGCGTCCTCGTGCGCGGTGCGCCAGACATCCTGGTCAAGCTCGCCAAGTGCTGCACGCCGGTTCCCGGTGACCCGATCGTCGGCTTCATCACTCGGGGGCAGGGCGTCTCCGTGCACCAGGCGAACTGCCACAACGTGCAGTCGCTGCTGCAGGAACCCGAGCGGATGATCGACGTCGAGTGGGCGCCGAGCTCGAAGAGCATCTTCCTGGTGCAGATCCAGGTCGAGGCGCTCGACCGCTCGGGCCTCCTCAGCGACGTCACGCGTGTGCTGTCCGAGCACCATGTGAACATCCTCTCTGCAACCGTCACAACGTCGAACGACCGACTGGCACTGAGCCGCTTCGTGTTCGAGATGGGCGACACCACCCACCTCGACCGGGTTCTCAACGCCGTGCGCCGTATCGACGGCGTCTACGACGTCTACCGCGTCAGCGGAGGCTGACCCCGGCGCTCGGCAGTGTCGCGCGAGCGACCGTCGGCACGCGGCTCCGCGCCAGCGCGCACCCCTTCCGGCGGCTCGCCCGCAGGTGGTCGTCGAACTCCGCCGGGGTGACGTCCGCGAGCGCGAGCAGATGACGCACCTCCAGCGCGTGGCAGGCGTCGAACGCACCGGGCACGCTGATCAGGTCGACAGCGGTTCGGAGAGGCGTCGTCACCCGCGTGGGCCCCAGCACGACCGAGTCGTCTGCCTCGAGGGTGCGGTGGCACGCGTCGATCATGGGGGACGAGACCCGGCCTCGGCGTTTCGACGGCACGCACACCTGGGGGATCGGCGGCGGGGATGACCGCGTGCCATGGATCCACGCAGCGGAGCCGCGGTCGGCGACGGTCCACGTGGGCGCGGAAAGAGCGAACGCGTGCGCGCGCAATTCGGGCCCATCAGGCGTTTCCGCCGTCGCGAAGGCATCGCCGACGCGGTACAGGTGGCCGTCGAGACAGAGGGCGAGCAGCTCCACCATGGGGAGCACGCTCGCGTCGAGCAGGGGCGCGGATACCGAGGTCATGCCTCCAGCATCGCCGAGCGTGCCTCCGGGCGGTCCGGCGCGACGGAACCGGGGGAGAACCCGTCGCTCAGCGCAGCTGTGGACGGATCAGCCGAGCCGACTCAACCGAGCGCGTCCAACCAGACTTTGCGGGCGTCGAGCGCCTCCTGGGCCGCCTTCACCTTCGAGCTGTCGCCGGATGCCTGCGCTTCTGCCAGCTCGTGCTCGAGCTTGGCGATCGCCGCGTTGAGCTGGCTGGCCAGACCCTCCGAGCGCGCCTTCTTCTCTGGGTTGTTCTTCTCCCAGTGCTCCTCATCGAGCCGGCGAACCGCAGTCTCGATCCGACGGAGGCGGTCTTCGATCGGGCGGACCTGCTCGCGCGGAACGCGACCGATCTGATCCCACCTCTCCTGGATGGACAGCAGCTGAGCACGAGCGGTCTCGCGGTCGGTCGCCTTGAGCAGCGGCTCCGCCTCGTCGAGAAGGGCGAGCTTGGCCTGGAGATTGGCGTCGTACTCGACGCTGTCGCGCGCATCCACTTCGGCCTTGGCGGAGTAGATGGCGTCGCCGGCCGCCTTGAAGCGGGCCCACAGGGCGTCGTCGTTCTTCTTGCCGGCGCGGCCAGCAGCCTTCCACTGGTCGAGCAGACGGCGGTACTCCGGCACTCCGTCGGCGCCGAGGGGAATAAGCTTCTCGGCCTCTTCGATGAGCGCGTTCTTGCGGTTGCGGACGTCGCGGTGCTGCGTGTCGAGCTCCGCGAAGAACGCCTTGCGGTTGTGCTCGATGGTCGCGCGGGCGGCGCGGAACCGCTTCCAGAGCTCGTTGGCTTCGTTCTTGGGGAGGCGCGGGCCGTCGTGCTGGTGCGCCTGCCAGCGGGCGAAGAGAGCGTCCAGCTCTGTGCTCGTCGTCTTCCACTGGGTGCGGGCAGGGTCTTGCGCGGCCAGTGCCTCGGCCTGCTCGACGATGGTCGTGCGCTCGGCGATCGCAGCGTCCACCGCAGCTTTCGCCTCGGCGGTCTGCTGCTCGGTCAGTTCTTCGACCGTGCCGCCCAGCGCATCCAGTCGCGCCAGAAGGGAGGCGAGATCGCCGACGGCATTGGCGCCGTCGACGGCCTTGCGCAGGTTGGCGACGGACTTCGCGATATCCGCGGCGGGAGCGCCGCGGCGCGCCCGCTGCTCGAGCAGGCCCACCTGGCCGGCAAGGTCGGTGTACTTGCGCGTGAAGTAGGCGAGCGCCTCTTCGGCCGAGCCGTCGGGGTATTCGCCGACGACGCGTTCGCTGTCGCCCTCGCGGACGTACACGGTCCCGGTGTCGTCGACACGTCCCCAGGGGTGCTGTTCAGAAGTAGCCAAGAGCCTCACCTTGCTGCTGCGCGATGCGGGCGGGATGCCGCCCCACGTGGGAATCAGCCTATTGCACGTGCCGCGGTCACTGCAGGGTGAAGGTCTCGATCGTGGTGGCGACGGCCGGCTTGCCGTCGGTCGAGCCACCCTGGACACCCTTGTCGGTGACCTGCTTCTTGAGCTCGTCGAGGCCGGAGGTCACGTGCCCGATGACCGTGTAGCCGCCCGCCTGATCGGCCGGGATGGTCGTGTCGTCGTAGACGATGAAGAACTGGCTGCCCTGGCTGCTCGCGTTGTTGCTCTGCCGCGCCATGGCGATCGTTCCCGCCTTGTAGACGTTGTCGGTCGGGGCGTTCTCGATCGGGCCGTACTCGTAGCCGGGGCCGCCGCTGCCGGTGCCCTCGGGGTCGCCGCACTGCAGCACGTAGAAGCCGCCGTTCGTGAGGCGGTGGCAGGTGAGCCCGTCGTAGAACTTCTTCTGCACGAGGGACACGGTGGACGAGACGGCCTGCGGGGCGGCGGCACCATCGAGGGAGACACCGAGCGGGATGCCGTTGATCGTCATCGTTCCCGTCCAGGTGCGGCCCTCGGCGAGTGTCTTCGGCGGTACGGCGCCGGCGGACGCCGTCGCGCTGGGCGTCGGCGAGGGCGACCCGGATGCCTTGGCGAGCCCCGGTCCGGCGGAGAAGTAGAGGAGCTGCGTGCCCACGGCCAGTGCGACGATGACGATGGCGGCGATTCCGGCCACCCAGTTGTCACGCTTGCGTCGCTTGACCTTGTGCTCGTGGACGGTCTGTCGCGCCTGGTAGGCGCGGAGCCGCTCGCGGGCCTGTCGCGCTTCGCGGTCGTTCTGCTTCGGTGCCAACTCAAGTCCTCCGGCGGTCCGTACGGGGGAAGTCCGCGAGGCCTCGCCCGCTGGATCATGGAGAACCTTATCCGCCGCGCCTATGGAGGACAAACCCGGCCTTTCCCGACGATGAGCGTCCCGGGCAGGAGTGTCAGAGGTCGCGACTACTCTTGACGAGTGGTCGACGTGCAACCTGGGCTCCGGACGGGAGCGACTCCGCTCGCGGTGCGCATGCGCCCGAAGTCGCTCGACGAGGTCGCCGGTCAGCGTCACCTCCTGAAGCCCGGCTCGCCGCTCGTCGCCCTCGCCTCCGACAAAGAGGGGCAGTCCGGTTCCGTCTCCGTCATCCTCTGGGGCCCTCCCGGCACGGGCAAGACGACCCTCGCACAGGCGATCGCGCACTCCTCGGGGCGGCGCTTCGTCGAGCTGTCGGCGGTGACCGCCGGCGTGAAAGATGTCCGGCTGGTGATGGACGAGGCGCTCTCGACGCGCGATCTGTACGGTGTCTCGACAGTCCTCTTCCTCGATGAGATCCACCGTTTCACCAAGGCGCAGCAGGATGCTCTGCTTCCGGGCGTTGAAAACGGCTGGGTCATCCTTGTGGCCGCGACCACCGAGAATCCGTCGTTCTCGGTCATCTCGCCTCTGCTCTCGCGCAGCCTGCTGCTGACGCTGGAGACGCTCAACGACGACGACCTCGGTGTCGTCGTCGATCGCGCGGTGAGCGACGAGCGCGGACTCGGCGGTCAGTACACGCTCGACCCGGAGGCTCGTGCCGCCCTGGTCCGCCTGGCGTCGGGCGACGCACGGCGTGCGCTGACGGCGCTCGAGGCCGCTTCGGTCACCGCCGCGTCGTCGACGCCGGCCACCTCCAAGAAGAAGCCGGTGATCACGGTCGAGCTGGTCGCGCAGGCCGTCGACCGAGCGCTCCTGCGCTACGACCGCAACGGCGACGAGCACTACGACGTGATCAGCGCCTTCATCAAGTCTGTCAGGGGCTCCGACGTCGACGCCTCGCTGCACTATCTCGCCCGCATGATCGAGGCGGGGGAGGACCCGCGCTTCATCGCCCGGCGCATCATCGTGCTGGCGTCGGAAGACATCGGGATGGCCGACCCGCAGGCGCTCGTGATCGCGATCGCCGCCGCCGACGCCGTGCAGATGATCGGGATGCCCGAGGGTCGCATCCCTCTCGCTCAGGCCGTCGTGCACCTGGCGACCGCTCCCAAGTCGAACGCGGCGTACATGGCGTTGGATGCGGCGATCGCCGACGTGCGCGCCGGCAAGATCGGCCGCGTGCCGAAGCACCTGCGCGACGCGCACTATTCGGGCGCGAAGCGGCTGGGACACGGCAAGGGCTACAAATACCCGCACGACGACGCGCTCGGGGTCCTCGAACAGCAGTACCTGCCCGACGAACTCGACGGTACGACCTACTACACACCGACGGAGCACGGCAATGAACGGGACGTCTCCGCGCGGCTCGCGAAGCTGCGCCGCATCGTGCGCGGACGCTGATCGTCCTCTGCTATTATTGATCCGCCTAGAAGTGTGTCCGGGGTGCGGCTGCCACGTTCACATCTTCGACGGGACTGGCCCTGTAGCCGGGCGTCCCTGGCGACAATCCCTCTCTCTGCGGGCGATGCGTCATTAGACGCGCGTGCGCCCGCGTCCACATACTTCAGAGAGAAACCGAAAGGAAACCGTGTCTTCACGTTCCCGCAGCAAGACCCGCGAGTCGCGGGCCCTGGGCATCCCGCTCACCCCGAAGGCGGCGCGCTACATGGAGAAGCGCCCCTACGCTCCGGGTGAGCACGGCCGCACCAAGCGCAAGGCCGACTCCGACTACGCGGTGCGTCTTCGCGAGAAGCAGCGCCTGCGTGCCCAGTACGGCATCCGCGAGAAGCAGATCAAGATCGCCTTCGAAGAGGCCCGCCGCACCAAGGGCCTGACCGGTGAGAACCTGGTCGAGCTCCTCGAGATGCGTCTCGACGCCCTCGTGCTCCGTGCCGGCTTCGCCCGCACCATCACGCAGGCCCGTCAGTTCGTCGTGCACCGCCACATCCTCGTGGACGGCCAGCTCGTCGACCGCCCGTCGTTCCGCGTCAAGCCGGGTCAGCTCATCCACGTCAAGGCCCGCTCCGAGGGCACCGAGCCCTTCCAGGTCGCGGCCGCCGGTGGCCACCTCGACGTCCTCCCGAAGACCCCGGGCTACCTCGAGGTCGAGATCGACAAGCTCCAGGCGCGCCTCGTTCGCCGCCCGAAGCGTGCCGAGGTCCCCGTGACCTGCGAGGTCCAGCTGGTCGTCGAGTACTACGCGGCCCGCTAAGGCTCAGCGTCTTCACTCCCGGAACGGGGTCGCGGCATCATGCCGCGGCCCCGTTCCTCGTTCCGCCGTCCGTTCCCGAGACCCGCGCATACGGCTACGCTTGACCGGTATGCCCGTGGCGGAATGGAAGGAGCCCACATGTCCGGTGGAGACATCGCAGGGTTGATCGCGGCCGTCGTGTTCGCGGTCCTCGTCGGCTTCATCGCCATCCCGCTGCTCAAGCTGGGGCGCGTGCTCGACTCGACGCGTGACGCGATCAAGGAGGCGAGCGACGGCATCACGCCGATCCTCGACGAGACCGCGACGACGCTGCAGGAGACGAACAAGCAGCTCGCCCGGGTCGACGTGATCACGAAGAACGTCGCGGATGTGACGGGCAACGTCTCCTCGCTGGTCGCCCTCTTCGCCGCGACGGTCGGCGGTCCGCTGATCAAGCTGGCCGGATTCAGCGCGGCCGCGCGTGCGGCCTTCAAGGCGGCAGGCGGGTTCGCCTCGCGTGACTCCGCCTCTTCCCGGAGCAGGCGCGGCGACTCCCACTAGACTTGATTCTCGTGCGCCGCGCGCCCGCGCGTGGCGTCGTCCAGAGAGGGAGGATCAGCATGAAGAGTTTCCTGTGGCTGCTCATCGGTGTCGCCATCGGCTTCACCGTCGCCCACCAGGTCAACGAGACCAAAAAAGGTCGCGAATTCTTCACCAACATGGACCAGAAGGCGCGCGATTTCGGCGAGGCCATCTCCGACGGCTACCGGCAGCGCGAGGCCGAGATCCGTTCGGCCATTCAGGGCGACTGACGCCCCGTCCTCCTCACCCAGACCCGATCGACCGGAAACCATGCAGACTGCTGAAATCCACCGCCGCTGGCTCGACTTCTTCGCGCAGCGCGGTCACACCGTCGTCCCCTCCGCCTCCCTGGTCAGCGACGACCCGTCGCTGCTGTTCACGGTCGCCGGAATGGTGCCGTTCGTCCCGTATCTGACCGGCGTCGTCCCCGCGCCGTTCCCGCGTGCGACGAGTGTGCAGAAGTGCATCCGGACGCTCGACATCGACGAGGTCGGAAAGACGCCCCGCCACGGCACGTTCTTCCAGATGGCCGGCAATTTCTCGTTCGGCGACTACTTCAAGGAGCAGGCCATCACGTTCGCGTGGGATCTGCTGACCACGTCGGAGGACGAGGGCGGCCTGGGCTTCGACCCGAAGGATCTGTGGGTCACGGTCTACGAGGAGGACGACGAAGCGCGCGAGATCTGGCAGCGCGTCTCCACCCTCCCGCCCGAGCGCATCCAGGACCTCGGCAAGGACACCAACTACTGGTCGACCGGCCAGCCGGGTCCTGCCGGACCCTGCTCGGAGATCTTCTTCGACCGCGGCCCCGCCTACGGCATCGACGGCGGCCCGGCGACGGACGACGACCGCTATGTCGAGATCTGGAACCTCGTCTTCATGCAGTACCTCCGCGGCGAGGGTGACGGCAAGAAAGACTTCGACATCCTCGGCGACCTGCCGAAGAAGAACATCGACACCGGCCTGGGGCTCGAGCGCGTCGCGTTCATCAAGCAGGGCGTCGACAACATGTACGAGATCGACCAGGTGCGGCCGGTGCTCGACCGCGCTGCCGAGCTCGCCGGCAAGCCGTACGGCAACGAGGCGCACGAGGACGACGTGCGGCTCCGGGTGGTCGCCGACCACGTCCGCAGCGCCCTGATGCTGATGGCCGATGGCGTGACGCCGTCGAACGAGGGCCGCGGTTACGTGCTGCGCCGCCTGATGCGCCGCACGGTGCGCGCGATGCGCCTGCTCGGTGTCGAGACGGCGACGTTCCCGGAGCTGTTCCCGGCCTCGCGCGACGCCATGAAGGCGGCGTACCCGGAGGTCGGGACCGAGTTCGATCGGATCTCGCAGCTGGCGTATGCAGAGGAGGAGACGTTCCTGCGCACGCTCGCCGCGGGCACGAGCATCCTCGACACCGCCGTCGCGACGACGCAGAAGGAGGGCCGCAAGCAGCTGGCCGGCGACACCGCGTTCCTGCTGCACGACACCTACGGCTTCCCGATCGACCTCACGCTGGAGATGGCGGAGGAGGCGGGCCTGACCGTCGACCGCACCGCGTTCGACAAGCTGATGTCCGACCAGCGCTCGCGCGCCAAGGCGGACGCGAAGGCGAAGAAGACCGCCTTGGCCGACCTGTCGGTCTACAGCGCCTTCCGCTCGCTCGGTGAGACGGTCTTCACGGGCTACACGGAGCTGGAGACGGAGTCGAGCGTGCTCGGGCTCATCGTCGACGGTCGCTCGGTCGACCGGGCGCGCGAGGGTCAGGTCGCGGAGATCATCCTCGGCGCCACCGCGCTGTACGCGGAGTCCGGCGGTCAGGATGCGGACGCCGGAACGATCGTCGGCCCCGGCTACGAGCTCGAAGTGCTCGACGTGCAGAAGCCCGTCAAGGGCCTGATCAGCCACAAGGTCCTGGTCCGCAACGGCGAGGTCGGCGTGGGCGCACCCGCAACGAGCCTGGTGGACGCGGATTACCGCCGCGGTGCGCGGCAGGCGCACTCCGGCACCCACATCATCCACGCGGCGCTGCGTCAGGTGCTCGGCTCGAACGCGCACCAGTCCGGCTCGTACAACAAGGCCGGCTACTTGCGGCTCGACTTCTCGTGGAACCAGGCGCTCTCCGCCGAGACGCGCAGCGAGATCGAGGAGATCTCGAACAGCGCCATCCGGCAGAACCTCGAAGTCACCACGCGCGAGCTGCCGCTGGCCGAGGCCAAGTCTCTCGGCGCCATGGCCCTGTTCGGGGAGAAGTACGGAGACGTCGTGCGCGTCGTCGACATCGGCGGCCCCTGGTCGCGCGAACTCTGCGCGGGCACCCACGTCTCGACGAGCTCCGAGATCGGGATGATCAACCTGGTCAGCGAGTCGTCGGTCGGTTCCACGAACCGCCGCGTCGAGTCGCTGGTCGGCTTGGAGGCGTTCAAGGACCTCGCGGTGGAGCGGACCATCGTGTCGCAGCTGTCGGGCTCGCTCAAGACGCCGCGCGAACAGCTCCCGGAGAAGATCGCCGACCTGATGGCGAACCTCAAGGCGGCCGAGAAGCGCATCCAGGCGTTCGAGGCACGCGCAGTGCTCGACAAGGTGCCGGGGCTCGTGCAGTCGGCGACGCGTCGCGGCTCCGTGATGGTCGTGGCGGAGGATGCCGGCTCGCTCAACACGGCGGACGACCTGCGCCTGCTGGTCACCACGGTGCGCGAGCGGCTCGGGTCGGATGCGGCGACGGTCGCCCTGGCTGCTCGGGCCGGCGGAAAGCCGGTCGTCATCGTCGCGACCAACCAGGCGGCACGTGACGCAGGCGTCAACGCGGGCGCGCTCGCCAAGTCGGCGGCCGGTGTGCTCGGTGGCGGTGGCGGCGGAAAGGCCGACCTGGCTCAGGGCGGCGGCACGGACGCGGACGCGATCCCGGCGGCGTTGAGCGCGGTCGTGTCGGCGATCGGATAGCACCGCGTGCGCAACGGGGTCCGGATCGGCGTCGACGTCGGGAAGGTGAGGATCGGTGTGAGCCGGTCCGACCTCCACGGGATGCTGGCCACCCCGGTGGAGACGGTCGCCCGCTCCAAAGATGCTGCGGATCGGCGCCGGATCACGGAGATCGTCGGGGAACTCGGAGCCTTCGAGGTTATCGTCGGGTTACCGCTGGCGCTCTCCGGCGCGCACACCGCCTCCACGGCGGACGCGATCGGTTTCGCCGAGGCGCTGGCCGCCGAAGCCGGCGTTCCTGTCCGTCTGGTCGACGAGCGCCTGTCGACAGTGTCGGCGACCCAGGCGCTACGCGCGTCGGGCAGGAACACGAAGAAGGCGCGTCCGGTGGTGGATCAGGTCGCGGCCACGATAATTTTGCAGCACGCCCTCGACGCGGAACGGGCCACAGGCCGTCCGCCGGGTGACACCGTCGAAACGAGCATTGGACAGTAGCTTGTCTCAGAACCCCCAGGAGCGGCCGGAGCCGCCCGTTTTCCCGGCCGTGAACCGTCCGCCGGCGCCCGAGCAGGCACCCGCACCGGACGCGACCCCGGGTGACGAGCGTCCGCCGATGACCAGGCGGGAGGCCCGCGCGGCCCGCGAGGCGCAGGCTCGTGAGGCGCAGGAGCGCGAAGTGCAGACGGCACCCGACAACCCGTCTCTCGCTCCCGAGCCGATCCACGACGGAGCCCCGATCTCCTCTCCGACGCCGACCATGGAATCGTCGGCCGACCGCGCCGCCCTCGCCGGCCTCGATTTCGATGCGGTCATCACCGGTCCGATTTCGCAGGTCGAAGAGCCGCAGCCGGTCGGTGTGGCGGCCCGTCACGGGGCCGACGAGCACACGTCCTCGCACCACGACCATCCTGCGCGTACTGTGTTCGGAGTGCTCGAGGACACCGAAGACGAGACCGCTCAGGACGGGCATCCGCTCGCGTGGCGGCAGCAGAACTACCTGTCGCATGACGAGCCGCCGAAGAAGAAGCGGCGGTGGATCAAACGCCTGATCGTCACGATCGTGATCCTCGGCATCCTGGGCGGCATGGCCGGTGGCGCGTACGCCATCTTCCAGCCCCAGATCGCCAAGGTGCAGAATGCGCTGTTCCCGCCCGAGAACGACTACAAGGGCAGCGGCACGGGCGAGGTCATGTTCACGATCAAGTCCGGAGACGATGGCTCGACGATCTCGGACAACCTGGCGAAGGCCGGCGTGGTGAAGACGTCCGACGCCTTCTACTCCCTCCTGCTGCGGCAGAAGCCCGAGGCGCAGTTCCAGCCCGGGGTGTTCAAACTCGCCAAGCAGATGAGCGCCGCAGCGGCACTGGCCGCGCTGCAGGATTCCAGTTCCCGGGTCGAGAACACGGCCGTCATCCCCGAGGGGACGGCGGAGAAAGACATTCTGCAGACGGTCGCGGACTCGACCAAGATCCCGCTGGCCGACCTCCAGGCCGCCTCCGCGAACCCCGCGGCCTACGGCCTGCCGCCCGAGGCCAAGTCGTTGGAGGGCTTCCTCTTCCCGGCGACGTACACCTTCGCTCCCGGCACAACGGCGCAGCAGGCGATCAAGACCATGGTCGACCGGATGTTCCAGTCGCTGGACGAGGCGGGTGTCGCGCCCGCGAACCGGTGGAACACCGTCGTACTGGCGTCGGTCGTGCAGCGAGAGGCCGGCCTCAAGGACGACTACCCCAAGGTGGCACGGGTGTTCCTGAACCGGATAGCGCAAGGCTGGGACCTCCAGTCCGACGCGACGGTCGCCTACGGCACGGGCCACACGGACAGGGTGACGACGACGGACGCCGAGAGGGCGGACCCGGCCAACCTGTACAACACGTACGTTCACCCGGGGCTGCCGGTCGGGCCGATCTCGAACCCGGGCGACCTGGCGATCAACGCGGTGCAGCATCCCGCCGACGGCACGTGGATGTACTTCGTGACGTGGAACCTCCAGACGGGCGAGACGATCTTCTCCACCACTCAGGCCGAGCATGACGCCGCAGTGGAGAAATGGCAGCAGTGGATGAAGGACAACCCCGGCTATGAGTGACTCCAGCAAGCGTGCGCGCGATGAGGATGCGGCCGAGCCGATCGTGCTCGAGGACGACGCGGTGCCGGAGACGGACGAGGTCGTGGACGGCGAGGCGGCCGTCGAGGACGGTCTGTCGGAAGCCTCGGCGGAGGCCGGGATCGCGCAGCTCGTCGAGGCGGAGCGCCAGGCGCAGGCCGAGGAGGCTGCCGTCGCTGAGGCGGAGGAGGCCGCCGAGCGCGAAGAGCCGGAGGACGAAGCCGAACCCGAGGCGGACGCCGCGGTCGCGACCAAGCCCGCCCCGGCCAAGGCTGCAGCCAAGACGCCGGCGAAGCCGCGCAAGCCCAAAGCTCCCGGCCGCCGCCTCGCGGTGCTGGGCTCGCCGATCGGACATTCCCGGTCTCCGGAGCTCCACCGCGCCGCTTATGACGCTCTGGGCCTCGACTGGTCCTACGAGGCCGTCGACGTCACCGAGGAGGGGCTTCCGGACTTCATCGAGGGTCTCGGGCCTGAATGGCGCGGCCTCTCCCTGACGATGCCGCTGAAGAAGGCCGTCCTTCCACTCCTCGCGGAGACGGACCGCATCGCCGGTCAGACCGGAGGTGCGAACACCGTCCTGCTCGACGGCGAGAACCTCCGGGGCTTCAACACCGATGTCGCCGGGATCGTCCGCGCCCTGCACGCCGCCGGACTCGACGGCGCGCGCTACGTGCACATCCTCGGCGGGGGAGCGACGGCCGCGTCGGCTCTGGTGGCTGCCGCCGAGCTCGGCGCCGAGCGCGTGGACGTGCACGTCCGCGACCTCGCCCGCAGCGAGTGGATCGACCCGCTCGCCAACGAGCTCGGCCTCCGGGTGCGGGTCCGTCCGTTCTCGCAGGCGGACCGTTCGCTCGACGTCCCCGATGTCGTCCTCAGCACCCTGCCGGGCGGCACGATCACGGAAGCCGTGTACACCGACTCCACCCGCCGCCGGTCCCTGCTGTTCGATGTGGCCTACGAGCCCTGGCCGACTCCGCTGGCGCGCCAGTGGGAGTCGGTGGGCGGCCGCGTCGTGTCGGGTCTCGCCATGCTGGCGCACCAGGCGCTGCTGCAGGTCCGGATCTTCGTCTCGGGCGACCCGCTCCAGCCGCTGCAGGACGAGGCGGAGGTTCTCGCGGCCATGCTGGACGCGGTCGGCATCGACGAGCAGGGCGCCCCGCTGGAGGACTGACCGGGCGGGTAGCTTCAGCGCATTGTGCCAGAATCGAAGCATGCTTCGTTGGCTCACCGCCGGGGAATCCCACGGCCCCGAACTCATCGCCGTCCTGGAGGGTCTTCCCGCCGGGGTCCCGGTGTCTCTCGACGCCATCCGCGGCGACCTGGCGCGCCGCAAGCTCGGCTACGGCCGGGGCGCGCGTATGAAGTTCGAGCAGGACGCGCTGGACATCTCCGGCGGTGTGCGCCACGGCTTCAGCCTCGGCAGCCCGATCGCCCTGCGCGTCGGCAACACCGAGTGGCCCAAGTGGGTGGATGTGATGAGCCCCGAGCCTGTCGACCCGGCCATCCTCGATTCCGGTCGGGGCGCCCCGCTGACGCGTCCGCGTCCCGGGCACGCCGACCTGGTCGGGATGCAGAAGTACGGTTTCGACGAAGCCCGTCCCGTCCTGGAGCGCGCCAGCGCCCGCGAGACGGCCGCCCGCGTCGCCCTGGGCGCGATCGCCAAGGCGTTCCTGAACGAGCTCGGCGTCACCCTGGTCAGTCACACGCTCGCGATCGGCCCTGTCCGGGTGCCGGAGGACGCGCCGCTGCCGCGCCCGTCCGACGTCGACACGCTCGACGCCGACCCGCTGCGCTGCTTCGACCCCGCGACCTCCGAGCGGATGGTCGAGGAGGTGGACGCCGCCCACAAGGACGGCGACACGCTCGGCGGCGTCGTCGAGGTGCTCGCGTACGGCCTCCCGCCGGGACTCGGCTCGCACGTGCACTGGGACCGCAAGCTCGACGCGCAGCTCGCCGCCGCCCTCATGGGCATCCAGGCGATCAAGGGTGTCGAGATCGGCGACGGGTTCCTGACCACCACCCGTCGCGGTTCGCAGGCGCATGACGAGCTGCTGGCCGAGGACGGCACGATCGTCCGCACCAGCGACAAGGCGGGCGGCACGGAAGGCGGGATGAGCACCGGTGGCGTGCTCCGTGTCCGTGCCGGCATGAAGCCGATCGCGACCATCCCGCACGCGCTGCGCACGGTGGATGTGTCCACCAGCGAGGCCGCGCCGGCGCACCACCAGCGGTCCGACGTCTGTGCCGTCCCGGCTGCGGGCGTGGTCGCCGAGGCCATGGTCGCCCTCGTGCTGGCGAACGCGGTGCTCGAGAAGTTCGGCGGCGACTCCGTCACCGAGACGGCACGCAACCTCCGCGGCTACCTCGACAGCATCCCGCAGAACCTCACGACGGAGCGCACGAGCGCTCCGTACGCCTGAGCGCCGTGACCTCGCGGGACACCATCGCGCTCATCGGTCCGCCGGCCGCGGGCAAGTCACGGGTCGGAAAGAAGCTCGCGAAACGGCTCCGTCTGCCGTTCGTCGACACCGACGCCGTCGTGGTCGCGGCGCACGGGCCGATCCCCGAGATCTTCTCCGCCCACGGCGAGCCGTACTTCCGCGAACTCGAGCGCGCCGCGGTGGCGCAGGCGCTCCGCGAGCCCGGCGTCATCTCACTCGGCGGCGGAGCCGTGCTCGATCCGGAGACTCAGGCCGACCTCGCTGAAGCACGGGTGGTGCTGCTCACCGTCCGCCCGGAGGCCATCGCCCAGCGCATCACCAACGGCAAGCGTCCGCTGGTGACGGACCTGGAGTCGTGGAAACGACTGGTCGCGTCGCGCAGCGACCTCTACCGCTCGCTCGCCGACTACACCGCCGACACGTCGTCCCGGCCGATCGACACCATCGTGGCGGAGATCGCCGCCTGGGTCACCGGCGCGGAGAAAGAAGGACACGCATGACCGACGCACCCACCGAGATCGTCGTCTCGGGAACGGAGCCCTACCCCGTCCTGGTGGGGCGTGGGCTGCGCTACGACCTCGCCCCCTTCCTCGGCACCGGAGTCCGGAAGGTCCTGGTCGTGCACCCGCCGACGTTGGGCGCGGCGGCAGCCGAACTGCGCGAATCGCTGGTCGACCGGTACGAGGTGCTGCTGGCGGAGATTCCGGATGCGGAGGCCGCCAAGCGCGTCGAGGTCGCCTCGTTCCTCTGGCAGATCATGGGCCAGGCCGACTTCTCCCGCTCCGACGCTGTCATCGGCTTCGGCGGGGGAGCGGTCACCGACCTCGCGGGTTTCGTTGCGGCCACCTGGCTGCGCGGTGTGAAGCTCATCCAGGTTCCGACGACGCTGCTGGGGATGGTGGATGCGGCGGTCGGCGGCAAGACCGGCATCAACACGGCAGAGGGCAAGAACCTGGTCGGCGCCTTCTACGCCCCTGCCGCCGTGATCTGCGACCTGGACACGCTCACGTCGCTCCCGCGCAATGAGTTGCTCGCCGGCTTCGCCGAGGTCGTCAAGTACGGCTTCATCGCGGAGCCGGAGATCCTGGACACCCTGGAAGCGGACGTCGAGCGGGCGACCGACCCGGAGTCGCCGGAGTTCCGCAGACTCGTCGAACTGTCCATCGGCATCAAGGCACGGGTCGTCGGGGAGGACTTCACGGAGCAGGGCCTGCGCGAGATCCTCAATTACGGTCACACGCTCGGCCACGCGATCGAACACGCCGAACGCTACCAGTGGCGGCACGGCGCGGCGGTCTCCGTCGGGATGGTGTTCGCCGCCGAGCTGGCGCGCCTGAGCGGCCGCCTCGGTGACGACGCCGTGGACCGGCACCGCCGCATCCTGGAGTCGCTCACCCTGCCGGTGTCGTATCCACTCGGCCGCTGGCAGACGCTGCTCGCGACCATGCAGCGCGACAAGAAGACGCGGGGCAGTATGCTGCGCTTCATCGTGCTCGACGATGTGGGCCGCCCGACCGTGCTGGCCGGCCCGGACCAGAGCTTGCTGTTCGCCGCATACCAGGAGGTGGGTTCATGACCACGACGGGCATTCTCGTTCTCAACGGCCCGAACCTGGGCAGACTCGGCACGCGCGAGCCCGACGTCTACGGCTCGGGAACGCTCGACGACCTCCGCGCGCTGCTGCAAGAAGACGCCGAGGGCGACGCCATCGACCTCCGGCAGACCGACGACGAGGGCGAGCTGCTCGGCTGGCTGCACGAGGCCGCGGACTCGGGTGCCCCCGTCATCCTGAACGCCGGCGCCTGGACGCATTACAGCTTCGCGCTGCGGGATGCGGTCTCCCTCGTCACGAAGGCCGGGGGCACCGTGATCGAGGTGCACCTGTCGAATCCGCACGCCCGCGAGGAGTTCCGGCACACCAGTGTCATCAGCGCGGTGGCGACCGGCGTCATCGCCGGGTTCGGCTTCGAGTCATACCGGCTGGCCCTGGCGTTCATTCGCCGAAACGGGCGCTGACGTCTAGAATCTTGTGGGGCCGCTGCGCGCGCCCCGTCGTGGGCCGCCCCTGAGGGAGCGCGGCGACCACCTGAATCTTCCCACCGAACGAACGGAACATCCTCTTGGCCTCAACCGCTGACATCAGAAACGGCGTCGTCCTCAGCATCGACGGGCAGCTCTGGAGCGTGATCGAGTTCCAGCACGTCAAGCCGGGCAAGGGCGGCGCGTTCGTCCGCACGAAGCTCAAGAACGTCACGACGGGGAAGACCGTCGACCGTACGTACAACGCGGGCGCCAAGATCGAGATCACCAACGTGGACCGCCGCGACTACCAGTACCTGTACCAGGACGGCGCGGACTTCGTCTTCATGGACACGTCCGACTACGACCAGATCACGATTCCGGGCGCTGTCGTCGGCGATGCCGCCAACTTCATGCTCGAGAACCAGAACGTCACGGTCGCGCTCCACGAGGGATCGCCGCTGTACGTCGAGCTCCCGGCCTCCGTCGTGCTCGAGATCACGTACACCGAGCCGGGCCTGCAGGGCGACCGCTCCACGGGCGGCACGAAGCCGGCGACCGTCGAGACCGGCTACCAGATCCAGGTCCCGCTGTTCCTCGAGACCGGCACCAAGGTCAAGGTCGACACCCGCACGGGCGACTACCTCGGCCGCGTCAACTAGATGAGCGCTCGGACGAAGGCGCGCAAGCGCGCGCTCGACGTGCTGTACAGCGCCGACCTGCGGCAGACGCCGCTCCGTCAGGCGCTCGCGACCGAGGCGGAACGCGCAGCGACGCAGCCGTCGCGTGAGGCCTCCTGGCTCTACGCCCGCGAGATCCTCGACGGTGTCATCGAACACCAGGACGAGATCGACGAGCAGATCGAGACGTACGCCCAGGGGTGGACGCTCACGCGCATGCCCGCCGTCGACCGCGCCATCCTGCGCATCGGCGTCTGGGAGGTGCTGTTCAACGACGAGGTGCCGGAGGGCGTCGCGATCTCCGAGGCGGTCGAGGCCGCGACGGTGCTCTCGACCGACGACTCCGCTGGTTTCGTGAACGGGCTGCTCGCCAAGATCGCGCAGAGCAGGACCGCGTGAGCGGGCGGCTCCGCCGGGCCGCGGCTGCGCTCGTCCTGGCCATCGGCGTGGTGACCGGCGTGGCGGCGTGTTCGCTGCTGGGCGGAGCATCGAATGTCCCCGTGGCGACGGATGCGCCACCGAAAGGGACGGACGGCGCCGTGGACTTCGACGGGGGCTTCATCACTGTCGGCGACGGCGCGAAGAAGGTCGACATCTGGTTCGACGCGATGTGCCCGGTGTGCGGTGCGTTCGAGCAGACGAACGGTGCGACCCTCGCGGGAGCGGTGGACGACGGATCGATCACTCTGCGACTGCACCCGCTCACCTTCCTCGACGCCGCCTCCAATGGCACGGGGTACTCGACGCGCGCGGCCGCTGCCCTGACCTGCGTTGCTGTGACGGATGAGAACGCTGTTCTGCCGTTCTATCAGGCGCTGTTCACGGACCAGCCTGAGGAGAACTCCTCCGGCCTCACCGACAAGGAACTCGCGAAGCGTGCGGCCGATGCGGGTGCCGGCGACATCTCCTCCTGCCTGTCCGACAGCGGCCCGTACCAGGCGTGGGCGCAGGCCAACACGGCAAACTCGCAGAAGGGCCCGATCGAGGTCGATGGCAAGAAGGCCCTCGACACGATCAAGGGCACGCCGACCGTGCTCGTCAACGGCAAGCAGTATCCCGGCGGCGTGACCGACAAGAAGGCGTTCACGGCGTTCCTCGCCGACAACTGACTTGTGAGAGCGCGAGCGGGGGAGGGCGTGCTGGTAGGGTGGGAACAAGGTAGACATCCTTTAATAGCCGTCCTGTGAGGCGGGGAAGGAGGTCGGCATGACAGCGCGAACCGTGCTGCAGCAGGCTGACATAGCCCGGGCGTTGACTCGGATCTCCCACGAGATCCTGGAGTCCAACCGGGGAACGGACGACCTGGTGATCCTCGGGATCCCGACCCGCGGCGTCGTGCTCGCGCGGCGGATCGCCGAGAACATCCAGCGCATCGAACCGGCGGCGGTCGCGTCGCCGACCGAGATCGTCGGCGCACTCGACGTGACCATGTACCGGGACGACCTGTCGCGGCATCCCACCCGCACCCCGCAACCAACTTCTCTGCCGGGCCCGATCGACGGCAAGACGGTCGTGCTGGTCGATGACGTGCTCTTCTCGGGCCGCACCATCCGGGCCGCGCTCGACGCCCTCAGCGACCTCGGCCGTCCGCGCGCCGTCCGCCTCGCGGTGCTGGTCGACCGAGGCCACCGTGAGCTACCCATCCGGGCGGACTTCGTGGGCAAGAACCTGCCGTCGGCGGCGTCCGAGCGCATCTTCGTCCGGCTGAACGAGGTCGATGGCGAGGAGTCGGTGACCATCGACGAGCCCGGGGCCGCCGACGACGAGGCGACCGGGGGTGAGACCGCATGAGGCACCTGCTCTCGACCCGCGACCTCCCGCGCGACGAGGCCATCCGTCTGCTCGACGTCGCCGAGGACATGGCGGACGTGCAGGGGCGCGAGGTCAAGAAGCTCCCGACGCTGCGCGGCAAGACGGTGGTGAACCTGTTCTTCGAGGATTCGACCCGCACCCGCATCTCGTTCGAGGCGGCCGCCAAGCGCCTCTCGGCCGACGTCATCAACTTCTCCGCCAAGGGCTCCAGCGTCTCCAAGGGCGAGAGCCTGAAGGACACGGCCCAGACCCTGCAAGCGATGGGCGCGGACGCGGTGGTCATCCGTCATGGCTCGTCCGGCGCCCCGCACACCCTCGCGGCGAGTGGATGGATCGACGCGGGCATCCTCAACGCCGGCGACGGCACCCACGAGCACCCGACGCAGGCGCTGCTGGACGCGTTCACGATGCGTCGTCGCCTCCATGGCACGGCCTCCCGCGGCAGAGACCTCGACGGGGTCGGTGTCGCGATCGTCGGCGACATCCTGCACTCCCGGGTGGCCCGCTCCAATGTCTGGCTGCTGCGCACCCTGGGCGCGCACGTCACACTGGTCGCGCCTCCGACGCTGCTGCCGGTGGATGTGTCCGGCTGGCCTGTCGAGGTCGGCTACGACCTCGACGACGCGATCGCCGCCGGGCCGGACGTCGTGATGATGCTGCGCATCCAGGCGGAGCGGATGAACGCAGCGTTCTTCCCGACCACGCGCGAATATGCGCGCCGCTGGGGGCTCGACGAGGAACGGCTGGGGCGGCTTCGGGCCGATAGCATTGTGATGCACCCTGGACCGATGAACCGCGGGCTGGAGATCTCGGCCGCGGCCGCGGACTCCCCGCGCTCGACGGTCCGGGAGCAGGTCGCGAACGGCGTCTCCGTGCGGATGGCGGCCCTGTACCTGCTGCTGTCGGGTAGCGGTCCCGAGCAGGTGTACGGCCAGGTGGTGTGAGGTGAGTGTGGACAGATTCCTGATCGGCGGCGCGACGCTCGCCGACGGCTCCCGAGCCGACCTGCTGGTCGACGGCGGCCGGATCGCCGAAGTGGGCTCGGGCCTGAGTGCCGCCGGCGCGACGGTGATCGACGCGGACGGGCTGCTCGCGCTTCCCGGCCTTGTCGACCTCCACACGCACCTGAGGGAGCCCGGCTTCGAGCAGAGCGAGACGGTCCTGACCGGAACGCGGGCCGCCGCGGCGGGTGGATTCACGGCGGTGTTCGCCATGGCGAACACCTCGCCGGTGGCCGACACCGCCGGAGTGGTCGAGCAGGTGCTGAGCCTGGGGGAGGCCGCCGGTTACGCGACCGTCCGCCCGATCGGCGCCGTCACCGTCGGCCTCGAAGGCGAGCGGCTGGCCGAGCTGGGCGCGATGGCGCAGTCCCGTGCCCGCGTCCGCGTCTTCTCGGATGACGGCAAGTGCGTCTCCGATCCGCTGCTCATGCGTCGCGCGCTGGAGTATGTGAAGGCGTTCGACGGCGTGATCGCCCAGCACGCGCAGGAGCCGAGGCTGACGCAGGGCGCGCAGATGAACGAGGGCGCGCTCTCCGGCGAGCTCGGACTGACCGGATGGCCGGCCGTCGCCGAGGAGTCGATCATCGCCAGGGATGTACTCCTCGCCGAGCATGTCGGCTCGCGCCTGCACGTCTGCCACGTCTCGACCGCCGGCAGTGTCGATGTGATCCGGTGGGCGAAGGCCCGCGGCATCGACGTCACCGCCGAAGTCACGCCGCATCACTTGGCTCTCACCGAAGAGCTGGCGACCGGCTACGACGCGCGCTACAAGGTCAACCCGCCGCTGCGCAGCCGCGAAGACGTGGAGGCGCTCCGTGCCGGACTCGCGGACGGCACGATCGACATCGTCGCGACCGACCACGCGCCGCATCCCGTGGAGTCGAAGGACTGCGAGTGGGACGCCGCCGCGTTCGGTATGGTCGGGCTCGAGTCGGCACTGTCCGTCGTGCACGCGAGTGTCGTGGAGAACGGGATGCTCGGCTGGGCGGATGTCGCCCGCGTGCTTTCGGCGACCCCGGCCCGCATCGGTCGCCTGGACGGCCATGGCGGTCCGTTGGCGGCGGGTGCTCCCGCGAATCTCTTCCTCTACGACCCGACCGCGTCCCGCACGTTCGCGACGACGGACCTCGCCGGGAAGGGCGTGAACTCGCCGTACCTGGGGCTGACCCTGCCGGGCCGCGTCATCGCGACCTTCCACCAGGGCCGGCCGACCGTCCTCGACGGCGCCGTGCTTGCGGCCGAGGAGGTGGGCGCGCGTGGATAAGCTGCTCCCCACCCTGGGCATCCTGGCGATCGTCATCGTCGTGCTCGCCCTCGCGATCGTCGGCTGGCGCCGTCGCGTTCAGCGCGACAGGGCGTCCGGCGGCGGCTACTCCACCCCCGGAACGCTGAGCGCGCCGACCGCCGAGGCGGAGGTGCTCTACGTCGCCACGACGAAGGCCGGTCAGCATCTGGAGCGCCTCGCGCTGCCGGGTCTCGCCTATCGCGGTTCGGCCACCGTGACCGTCCGGCCGGAGGGCGTCGCCCTCGCGGTGACCGGCGAGCCGCCGGTGTTCGTGCCGGCGGCGGTCGTATCCAGCATCGGCACGGCCAGCGTCGCGATCGACCGTGCGGTCGAGCGCGACGGCCTGCTCCGACTGGGGTGGACCACCAGCGGCGGCACGGCCGCCGACAGCTACTTCCGGGTCGTCGACCCGGCCGGCCGCGCGCAGCTCGCCGCGGCCATCGAACAGATCGTCCCGCGGGCGGATGCCCCGGATGAGGCGGGCCCGTCCCGCCCGAACGACAAGGAGGTGTGACGTGCTCGCAGCAGAACCAGCCGTGCTCGTCCTCGAAGACGGAAAACGGTACGTCGGCCGGGCCTACGGCGCGCGCGGACGCACCCTCGGTGAGGCCGTCTTCGCGACCGGCATGACCGGCTACCAGGAGACCCTGACCGACCCGTCGTACGCGGGGCAGATCGTCCTGCAGACGGCGCCGCACATCGGCAACACCGGCACGAACGACGAGGACATGGAGTCGCGACAGATCTGGGTCGCCGGCTACGTGGTCCGCGAGCCCAGCCGCGTCGTGTCCAACTTCCGCGCGCAGCGCAGCCTCGACGACGACCTCGTGTCTCAGGGCGTTGTCGGGATCAGCGGCATCGATACGCGCGCCGTGACCCGTCACATCCGGTCCGCGGGTGCGATGCGCTCGGGGATCTTCTCAGGCGACGACTTCGACCTGAGCGACAGCGAGCAGCTGGAGCTGGTGCAGACCGGCGCGAAGATGACGGGCCGCAACCTGTCGGCCGAGGTGTCCACGGTCGAGCCGTACACGGTCCCGGCCGTCGGCGAGAAGGTCGGCTCCGTCGCGGTCCTCGACCTCGGCGTGAAGAAGTCGACTCTCGAGAACCTGGCCGGGCGCGGCCTCGACGTGCACGTGCTCCCGCAGCAGGTGTCCGCGCAGGATGTGCTCGGGCTGAATGTCTCGGCGCTGTTCTTCTCGAACGGCCCCGGTGACCCGCAGGCCTCCGACAAGCACGTCGCGCTGCTGCAGGAGACGCTGCGGGCCGGTCTGCCGTACTTCGGCATCTGCTTCGGCAACCAGCTGCTCGGCCGCGCTCTGGGCCTCGACACCTACAAGCTGCCGTTCGGTCACCGCGGGATCAACCAGCCGGTGCTCGACAAGCGCACCGGCCGGGTGGAGATCACCGCGCAGAACCACGGCTTCGCGGTGAAGGCGCCGATCGACACGACGTTCGACTCGCCGGCCGGTTTCGGCCGCGTCGAGGTGAGCCACTTCTCGCTCAACGACGACGTCGTCGAGGGGCTGAACTGCCTCGACCTGAACGCATTCAGCGTGCAGTACCACCCCGAGGCAGCGGCCGGCCCGCACGACGCCAACTACCTCTTCGACCGGTTCCTGGACATGATCAGGGAACAGCACGCGGGGCAGTCCGCCCCTGAGAGCCAGGAGAACGCCTGATGCCCAAACGCGACGACATCAACTCCGTCCTCGTCATCGGCTCCGGGCCGATCGTCATCGGCCAGGCGGTCGAGTTCGACTACTCCGGCACCCAGGCCTGCCGCGTGCTGAAGGCGGAGGGCGTGCGCGTCATCCTCGTCAACTCGAACCCGGCGACGATCATGACCGACCCCGACTTCGCCGACGCGACTTATGTCGAGCCGATCACGTGGCAGGTCATCGAGACGATCATCGCCAAGGAGAAGCCGGACGCCATTCTGCCGACCCTGGGCGGCCAGACCGCGCTCAACGCGGCCATGCAGTTGCACGAGCACGGCATCCTCGAGAAGTACGGTGTCGAGCTGATCGGCGCCAAGTTCGAGGCCATCCAGAAGGGTGAGGACCGCCAGATCTTCAAAGAGCTGGTCATCGAGGCCGGCGCCGAGGTGGCGCGCTCCCACATCGCGCACACGGTGGATGAGGCCCTCGAGTTCGCCGAAGACCTCGGCTACCCGCTCGTCGTCCGGCCGTCGTTCACCATGGGCGGCCTCGGATCGGGCTTCGCTTACACGCCGGAGCAGCTGCGCCGGATCGTCGGCGACGGTATCCACCAGAGCCCGACCAGCGAGGTGCTCCTGGAGGAGTCCATCCTCGGCTGGAAGGAGTACGAGCTCGAGCTCATGCGCGACACGGCCGACAACACGGTCGTCGTCTGCTCGATCGAGAACGTCGACCCGGTCGGTGTGCACACGGGCGACTCGATCACGGTCGCTCCGGCCCTGACGCTGACCGACCGCGAGTACCAGCGGATGCGCGACATCGGCATCGACATCATCCGTGCCGTCGGCGTCGACACCGGCGGCTGCAACATCCAGTTCGCGGTGAACCCGGAGAACGGCCGGATCATCGTCATCGAGATGAACCCGCGTGTCTCCCGCTCGTCGGCGCTCGCCTCGAAGGCGACCGGCTTCCCGATCGCCAAGATCGCGGCGAAGCTGGCCATCGGCTACCGCCTGGACGAGATCCCGAACGACATCACCAAGGTGACTCCGGCGAGCTTCGAGCCGACGCTCGACTACATCGTCGTGAAGGTGCCGCGGTTCGCGTTCGAGAAGTTCCCGGCCGCCGACCCGACCCTGACGACGACCATGAAGTCCGTCGGCGAGGCGATGGCGATCGGCCGTTCGTTCACCAGCGCACTGCAGAAGGCGCTGCGCTCGCTCGAGAAGCGCGGATCGTCGTTCCACTGGGGCGCTCAGGCACGCACCGTGGATGAGCTGCTCGCCTCCATCTCGACGCCGACCGACGGCCGTATCGTCGACGTGCAGCAGGCGCTCCGCCTGGGCGCGACGGCGGAGCAGGTATTCGAAGCGACCAAGATCGATCCCTGGTTCATCGACCAGATCGTCCTCATCAACGAGGTGGCCGAACAGCTCCGGGATGCGCCGACGCTCGACACCGAGACGTTGCGCTTCGCCAAGGACCACGGCTTCTCCGACGCCCAGATCGGCGAGCTGCGCGGATTCGGGGAGGCGGACGTGCGCGAGGTGCGCCACATCCTCGGTGTGCGCCCGGTCTACAAGACGGTCGACACGTGCGCGGGCGAGTTCCCGGCGCTCACGCCGTACCACTACTCCAGCTACGACCTGGAGACCGAGGTGGAGCCGAGCGACAAGCGCAAGGTCGTCATCCTGGGCTCCGGGCCGAACCGCATCGGGCAAGGTGTCGAGTTCGACTACTCGTGCGTGCACGCGTCGTTCGCGCTGCACGACGCCGGGTTCGAGACGATCATGATCAACTGCAACCCGGAGACCGTGTCGACGGACTACGACACCAGCGACCGGCTCTACTTCGAGCCGCTGACGCTGGAGGACGTGCTGGAGGTCATCCACGCGGAATCGCAGTCCGGCGAACTGGTCGGCGTGGTCGTGCAGCTCGGCGGCCAGACCGCACTCGGGCTCGCCAAGGGATTGGAGGCCGCGGGCGTCCCGATCCTCGGCACGACCCCGGAGGCGATCGACCTGGCGGAGGAGCGTGGGCTGTTCTCGGGCATCCTCGACGCCGCCGGCCTGGTGGCCCCCCGCAACGGCACCGCCGTCGACTACCCGTCGGCCGCCCACGCTGCCGAGCAGATCGGCTACCCGGTGCTGGTGCGCCCGAGCTTCGTCCTCGGCGGTCGCGGGATGGAGATCGTGTACGACACCGCCTCCCTCGCCGACTATTTCGAGCGCGTGGCCGGTCAGGGGATCGTCGGCCCGTCGCATCCACTGCTGGTGGACCGGTTCCTCGACGACGCGATCGAGATCGACGTCGACGCGCTGTACGACGGCGAGCGGCTCTACATCGGCGGCGTGATGGAGCACATCGAGGAGGCGGGCGTCCACTCCGGCGACTCGTCGTGCACCCTCCCGCCGATCACGCTCGGCCGTCGTGAGATCGATCGCGTGCGCGAGGCGACACTCAAGATCGCCGAGGGGATCGGCGTGCGCGGCCTGCTGAACGTGCAGTTCGCGGTCGCCGCGGGTGTGCTCTACGTCCTGGAGGCGAACCCGCGCGCGTCGCGGACCGTGCCGTTCGTGTCCAAGGCGCTCGGCATCCCACTGGCGAAGGCGGCGTCGCGGATCATGGTCGGCGAGACCATCGAGAGCCTGATCGCCGAGGGGCTGCTGCCCGACGAGGACGGCTCGCGCATCCCGATGGACTCACCGGTCGCCGTGAAGGAGGCCGTGCTGCCGTTCAAGCGGTTCCGCACCGCTGAGGGCACCGTGGTGGACTCGGTGCTCGGCCCGGAGATGCGCTCGACGGGCGAGGTGATGGGCATCGACAAGGACTTCCCGACCGCGTTCGCGAAGAGCCAGTCCGCTGCCTACGGTGGCATGCCGCTGGAAGGGACCGTGTTCGTGTCGGTCTCCGACCGCGACAAGCGCGCCGTCGTGCTGCCGGTGCTCCGCCTCCACCAGCTCGGCTTCGGGATCGTCGCGACTGAGGGCACCGCCGAGGTGCTCAACCGCAACGGCATCGCGGCCCGCATCGTGCGTAAGCACAGCGAAGCCCAGGAGAGCGGCGGCGACTCGATCGTCGACATGATCACGCGGTCGGAGGTGGATGTGGTGATCAACACCCCGAGCGGGGGTTCGTCGCGCGCGGACGGGTACGAGATCCGCGCGGCGGCCGTAGCGGGGGACAAGCCGTTGTTCACGACCATCGCGGAGCTCAGCGCCGCGGTCGCGTCCCTGGACGCGATCCGTGAGGGCTTCGACGTCAAATCACTGCAGGAGTACGCGCTGGACCGGGCCGCCAGAGCATGACGTTCGGCGACCGGCTCGCGCGCGTCTTCGCCGAGGGCGGCCGGCTCTGCGTCGGTATCGACCCCCACGCCCACCTCCTGGAGGCGTGGGGGCTGCCCGCCTCGGCCGACGGCTTGCGCTCCTTCGGGCTGACCGTGGTGGAGGCCGTGGCCGTCCGTGCCGGGATCGTCAAGCCGCAGGTCGCCTTCTTCGAACGCTTCGGCGCGGCCGGGTACGCCGCGCTGGAGGAGGTGCTCGCGGCCGCACGCGCGGCCGGTCTGCTGGTGATCGCGGACGCGAAGCGCGGCGACATCGGCACCAGTGTGACGGCGTACGCGGAAGCGTGGCTGACGCCGGGGTCGCCCCTGGAGGCGGACGCGATGACGGCGGCGGCCTATCAGGGCGTCGGTTCGCTCGCCGATGCGATGGAGCTGGCGGAGCGCGCCGGCAAGGGCATCTTCGTGCTGGCCGCGACCTCCAATCCGGAAGCGGCCGCCGTGCAGCAGGCCATCGTGCAGACGGGGCCGCGAGCGGGACAGTCCGTCGCACGTGCGATCATCGAAGACGTGCATTCGTTCAACCAGGAGCAGACGGGGTCTCGCCCGTTCGGGTCGATCGGGCTGGTGCTCGGCGCGACCGTCGAGCTGGCCGACTACGGGATCGACGTGACGACAGCGGGGGAGCGGATGCCCGGACTGCCGGTGCTCGCGCCCGGCTTCGGGCACCAGGGCGCGCGGGTGGAGGACGCCTCGCGCCTGTTCGGCTCGCTGGCGGGCGGCGTCATCGTGAGCGAGTCCCGTGGGCTGCTCAGTGCGGGCCCGCGCGGTCTCGGGGATGCCGTGGCGCGTCGTGCCGAGGAGGTGCGCGCCGCGCATGTCTGATGCTTCCAAGTCCCTGCGTTCCGAAGCTCGCGCCGAGTCCAATCGCCCCGCAGCCAGTCGCCCCGCGCCTCCCGACGTCGACCGTCAGGCCGCATCGCAGGCCGCCGTCGCCGCACGCCGGGCGCGTGCCGCCGTGAAGGCGTCCATCGCCTCGCGCGAGGTCTCGCCCCTGACCGTCCTCGACCACGCCACCGCCGATCCCGACGGTGTGGAGGGACGGCTGCGCGTGACCGAGTTCCTGCTCAGCGTCCCGGCCATCGGGGCGACGAAGATGCAGGATGCGCTCGACCGGCTCTCCATCTCTCCCGCGAAGCGGCTCGGCGGCCTCGGCCGTCACCAGCGGCTGCGCCTGCGCCAGTTCCTGATCGAGCGGGAGAACCGCAGCGCCCGCCAGCGCAACCGCCTCGTCGTGCTCGCGGGACCGACCGCGGTCGGCAAAGGCACGGTGTCCACGTACATCCGCGAGAACTACCCGGACGTGCTGTTGTCGGTCTCTGCGACCACTCGCAAGCCGCGGCCCGGCGAGGTCGACGGCGTCAACTACTACTTCGTCGACGACGCCGAGTTCGACCGGATGATCGTCGAGGGCGAACTGCTGGAGCACGCCACCGTCCACAACGCCTACCGTTACGGCACGCCGCGCGCGCCCATCGAGAAGGCGCTGGCCGCCGGCCGCAGCGTCCTGCTCGAGATCGACCTGCAGGGCGCGCGTCAGGTGCGGGCGTCGATGCCGGAGGCGCGGCTCATCTTCCTGCTCCCGCCGACGTGGGAGGAACTGGTCCGGCGGCTGATCGGCCGCGGCACGGAAGAGGCGGCGGAGCAGCAGCGCAGACTCGAGACAGCGAAGGTCGAATTGGCCGCTCAGGACGAGTTCGACTACAAGGTCGTCAACCACGACGTCGCAGAGGCGGCGCGCGAGGTCGTAGACTTGATGAAGGTCCGCGCGGCGCCGTCGCGTCCGTGAGCCTTCTCTCCGCGCCCTCACCGGCGCGCCCACCGTCCCCGGTCGCGTGAAGCGGCCGTTGATCGGGGCACCGCGCCCGATCGCCCAGAGCAAGGAGCAGCCCGCATGGCAACCAACAACAAAGGCATCATCGACCCGCCCATCGACGAGCTCCTGTCGCGCGTCGAGTCGAAGTACGCGCTCGTGATCTTCGCCTCCAAGCGGGCCCGCCAGATCAACGACTACTACGCCGACCTGCACGAGGGCAGCCTGTTCGACAACGTCGGCCCGCTGGTCGACTCCTCCGTCGACGACAAGCCGCTCTCGGTCGCGCTGCACGAGATCAACGAGGACAAGCTCGTCGTGAAGCCGATCGCCGCCGAGTAGGCAGCATCCCGATCACGCAGCAGTAGAGCCGCAGACGACCGCAGCCGGGCAGCGCCCCGGCCGAGGAGAGGTGCCGCCGTTGAGCCCACGATTGACCATCGTCGTCGGAGTGACCGGCGGCATCGCTGCGTATAAGGCCGTTGGGGTCATCCGGGCGCTGGTCCTCGAGGGTCACTCGGTGCACGTGGTCGCCACCGAGGCCGCCCTCCGATTCGTGGGGCGGCCGACGCTGGAGGCGATCAGCCGCAACCCGGTGGCGACGGACCTCTACGAGGGCGTCGCCGAGGTGCGGCACGTGGCGATCGGTCAGTCCGCCGACCTGATCGTGATCGCGCCGGCGACCGCCAACACGATCGCCAAGCTCGCCGCCGGCATCGCCGACGATCTGCTCGGCAACACGGTCCTCGCCTCCACGGCACCGCTGGTCATCGCACCGGCCATGCACACCGAGATGTGGCGCAACGCGGCGACCGTGGCGAACATCGCGACCCTCCGCAGCCGCGGCGTGACCGTCATCGGCCCTGCCAGCGGCCAGCTGACCGGCGCAGACTCCGGTCCCGGGCGGATGGAGGAGCCCGAGGTCATCGTTCGTGCGGCCTTGCGTGCCGCCGGGGCGTCGCCGCGCGCGGTCGAGGCTCCAGCGCCCCGCGCGCTGCCCGCCGAATCCGGAGCCGCCGCCAACGACGTGGTCGTGCTCTCCGAGCGGCGCCGTGCCAACGAGGCCGCGCGCCGTCCTCGGGGCGGCATCGACCTGGTCGGCAAGCGCGTGGTCGTGACGGCAGGAGGCACGCGCGAGCCGCTCGATCCGGTGCGGTTCCTGGGGAACCGCTCCAGCGGCCGCCAGGGCGTCGCCATCGCCAGCGCCGCGCAGGCCCGGGGGGCCGACGTCGTGCTGGTCGCCGCCCACCTTGAGGTGGAGCCGCCGGAAGGCGTTGAGGTCATCGAAGTGCAGACCGCGCTGGAGCTCCAGGAGGCGGTCGAGGAGGCCGCTCGTGCGGCAGACATCGTGGTGATGACCGCGGCCGTCGCCGACTACCGGCCCGCCGAGACGCGCGACGCGAAGATCAAGAAGTCCGAGCAGGGCGACACCTTGACCCTCGAGCTGGTCGCCAATCCCGACATCCTCGCCGGCCTCGCCGCCCGCAAGCGCGACGGGCAGGTCGTCGTCGGCTTCGCCGCCGAGACCGAACCGGACCCCCAGGCGCTCATCGAGCTGGGCCGCGCCAAGCTGCAGAAGAAGGGCAGCGACTTCCTGGTCCTGAATCAGGTCGGCTGGTCGCAGGGCTTCGCAACGGAGAGCAATGAGGTCGTGGTCCTGCGAAAGGGCGGCGATATAGTGATGGAGGCCTCGGGCAGCAAGCTGTCGGTGGCCGACCGTATCCTCGACGTCATCGCATAACAGACGCGGTGGAGCTTGGGGAAGCGCGAAGCGGTTCCGCGACCCCAGCGCCGAGGGAGCCTGCGAGCGAGGTAACATCCACCACCCAGGGAGAACCATGGCAGATCTGCGTCTCTTCACGTCCGAGTCCGTCACCGAAGGGCACCCGGACAAGATCTGCGACCAGATCTCCGACAGCATCCTCGATGCGCTCCTCACCGTCGACCCGCACAGCCGCGCCGCGGTGGAGACGCTCGTCACGACGGGCCTGGTGCACGTCGCAGGCGAGGTCACCTCGAAGGGTTACGTGGAGATCCCGGCGCTCGTCCGCAACAAGCTCGTCGAGATCGGCTACGACTCGTCCGACGTGAGCTTCGACGGCACCCAGTGCGGCGTCTCCGTGTCGATCGGCGCCCAGTCGCCCGACATCGCGCAGGGCGTCGACAACGCTCTCGAAACGCGCGCGGAGCAGAGCATCGACGACCTCGATCGTCAGGGTGCCGGCGACCAGGGCATCATGTTCGGCTACGCGACCACCGAGACCCCGCAGTACATGCCGCTGCCGATCTGGCTCGCGCACCGGCTGGCCGAGCGTCTCGCCGAGGTCCGCAAGGACGACACGCTCGACTATCTGCGACCGGACGGCAAGACGCAGGTCACCATCGGCTATGAGGGCGCCGTTCCCAAGTCGGTGCAGACGGTGGTGCTCTCGACGCAGCACGCGCCGGAGGTCTCCAACGAGCAGCTGCAGGCGGAGATCGTGGAGGAGGTCATCAATCCCGTCCTCCACGGCGCGGGGCTCGAGACTTCGCACGTGCGCACGCTCATCAACCCGACCGGACGGTTCGAGATCGGCGGGCCGAAGGGTGACGCCGGTCTGACCGGCCGCAAGATCATCGTCGACACCTACGGCGGCGCGTCCCGTCACGGCGGCGGCGCCTTCTCGGGCAAGGACCCGTCGAAGGTCGACCGTTCGGCCGCGTACGCCATGCGCTGGGTCGCCAAGAACGCCGTCGCGGCGGGGCTCGCAGACCGGCTCGAAGTCCAGATCGCCTACGCGATCGGCAAAGCCGCGCCGGTCGGGCTCTACGTGGAGACGTTCGGCACGGCGAAGGTGCCGGAGGAGCGCATCATCGGCGCGATCCGCGATGTGTTCGACCTGCGTCCAGCGGCGATCATCCGCGACCTCGACCTGCTGCGCCCGATCTACGCGCGGACCGCGACCTACGGCCACTTCGGACGTGAGCTGCCGGAGTTCACCTGGGAGCGGCTCGACCGCGTCGACGACTTGCGCTCGGCCGCGGGGATCTAGCGGTGGCGGCGGCCGCACGGGTCGCCCGGGTGGTCATCGACTCGCCGCTTCCGCAGCTCGACCACCTCTTCGACTACGCGATTCCCGAGGAGCTCTCCGCTGACGCCCTGCCCGGTGTGCGCGTACGCGTGCCGCTGCGCTCCGCCGGCCGCGTCGCCGACGGGTACATCGTCGAAGTCGGAGAGCCCGACGGCGGTTTCGAGGGCACGCTGAGTCCACTGGAGACGGTGGTGTCGCCCGCGCGGGTCCTGACCCCCGGGGTCTGGCGCCTGGCTCGGCGTCTGGCCGACCGGAGCGCGGGGACGGCGAGCGACATCCTGCGCCTCGCGGTGCCCGGCCGTATGGTCCGCGTCGAGAAGGCCTGGCTTGCGGCGCGCGCCGACGCTTCCGCAGCTGCACCGAGCGGTGAGTCGTCGTCGGAATCGGCGCCGAGTGGCGAGCAGAAGTCGCACGTCGGGGTGGGTGTGGTGCGCGGGTACGAGGGCCGGGTGCTGCAGGATGCGGTGGCCGCGAACGAGCGGATCGCCCTGCGCGCGATCCCGCGGCTCGTTCCGCTGCCCGACGGAACCTGGGTCGGGGAGTGGGCGGTGACCGTGGCGGCGCTGGCCGCAGACTGCTGGCGGGGCGGGCGAACGGCCATCGTCGCGGTTCCGGACCACCGCGATTTGGAGCAGCTCGCGGCGGCCCTCGCGGCATTCGCGCCGCCCGAGGCCGTGGTTCGCGCCGACGCCGGGCAGGCCAATACCGACCGCTACCGCGGCTTCCTGGAGGCGCTGTCCGGTCCGCGCATCCTGATCGGCAACCGGTCCGTCGTCTACGCGCCGGCCGAGCGGCTGGGCCTGCTCGTCGTCTGGGAGGACAGCGACCCGCTCCATGCCGAGCCGCTCAGCCCGTACGTGCACACCCGCGATGCGGCGCTGGTCCGGCAGGAGCTCGAAGGGTGCGCGCTCGTCCTGAGCGGCAACATCCGGAGCGTGGAGGCGCAACGCCTGGTCGAACTCGGCTGGCTGCGCGACATCGGGCCGGAGCGTGCGCTCACGGCGAAGGTCATCCTGACCGCCAACCAGCAGGCGCAGGAGCCGATGGCCCGCGCCGCGCGCATCCCTTCGACGGCCTGGCGCGCGGCCCGGGAGGCCCTGAACGGCGACAGCGGCCGCCCGCGCGGACCCGTGCTCGTGCAGGTCGCCCGGCCAGGGTACGCACCGGTGATCGCCTGCGCGAAGTGCGGTCAGGCGGCACGCTGCACCCACTGCAAGGGCCCCCTGCACCAGACGCGGGCGGGCGCGCCGCCCTCATGCACCGTCTGCGGGCGTCTCGCCACGGACTGGCAGTGCGAGCACTGCGAGCACCGCACCTTCCGCATGGTGACGGTGGGCTCAGGGAGGACGGCGGAGGAACTGGGGCGCGCGTTCCCCGGAACCCGGGTGATCCTCGCCGACGGCGACCACCCCGTCCAGCGCATCGGCGCCGCTCCGGCCCTGGTCGTCGCGACCCGCGGTGCCGAGCCGATCGCCGAGGGCGGCTACCAGGCGGTCCTGCTCCTCGACGGCGAGCGGATGCTGGCGCGCGAGAGCCTGCACGTGGCCGAGGACTGCCTCCGCTGGTGGCAGAGCGCCGCCGCTCTCGCCGCTCCCGGCGCACCGACCGTGCTGGTCGGCGTGTCCGGACCGCTCGCGCGGGACTTCGCAACCGGGCGGGTGGTCGAGTTCGCGCACGAGGAGCTGGTCGACCGGCGCGAGTTGCGCTTCCCTCCCGCCGTCCGGTTGGCGTCGGTGACCGGCACCGAGGCGACGGTGACGGAGGTGCTGGAGGCGGTGGATCGCTCCCTCCTGATCGATGTACTCGGTCCCGCGCCGGTCGAGAACGATCGTGCGGCCGCTCGCTCCGGACCGGACCTGGTTCGGGCCGTGCTGCGGTTCGAGTACGCGCACGGCACGGAGGTCGCGGCGGACGTCCGCGCCGTCGTCGTCAAGAACGCGACCCGCCGCCGCCGCGCGCCGGCCGGCAAGGCGGGGTACCGGCCGGCGCCGACGCTGCGCGTCCGCTTCGACGACCCCGAGATCCTCTGACGCATCGACTGGTCCCGACACGCCGTTTCGTGCCCGGCATAACGCCAATTCGGGACCAGTCGATGAGCGGGCACGATCGTCAGACCGCGCGGAGTAGGCTGGATGGTCGTCCCAACCGAAAGAACCTTCCCCATGCGCATCGTCTTCGCCGGCACCCCGGCCGTCGCCATCCCGTCGCTGGAGGCCGTCGCGGCCCGTCACGAGGTGGTCGCCGTCGTCACCCGTGAGGATGCGCCGCTCGGCCGGAAGCGCGTCATCACGCCGTCCCCGGTCGCCGAGGCCGCCGACCGTCTCGGTCTTCCGGTCATCAAGGCGAACCGCCTGGGCGACGACGTGACCGAGCGCATCCGGGCACTCGCGCCCGACCTCGGCGTGGTCGTCGCCTACGGCGGTCTGGTGCGCGAGCCGCTGCTGTCGCTGCCGCGCCTGGGATGGGTCAACCTGCACTTCTCGCTCCTTCCGCGCTGGCGGGGGGCCGCACCCGTGCAGCACGCCGTCATCGCGGGCGATACCGAGACGGGCGCCGCCGTGTTCCACCTGGTCCCGGAGCTGGACGCGGGCGCCGTCTATACCGAGCTGCGGCATCCGATCGGCCCCGACGAGACCGCGGGCGAGCTGCTCGCAGCACTTTCGATCGACGGCGCGACCCTGCTCGCCGATACGGCGGATGCGCTGGCTGCGGGCACCGCGGTGGCGAGCCCCCAGCAGGGCGAGGTCACCCTCGCGCCCAAACTGACGATCGACGATGCCCGGCTCGACCTCACTGAGCCCGCCGACCGGGTGTACGCGCGCCTCCGCGGCGTCACCCCGGAGCCCGGGGCCTTCGCCCTGTTCGGCGCCGAGCGGTTCAAGATCCATGCTGCGCGCCGCACCGACGGCGATACCCCACTGGAGCCGGGAGCCGTGGAGGCCCGCAATGGCCGCGTCCTGGTCGGCACCGGCACCGACCCGCTCGAACTCGTGACCGTTCAGCCCGCCGGGAAGCGCGCGATGTCCGCTGCCGACTGGCTACGCGGCGCGGCGCAGGCCGCCGGTGACGCCGGGGTGGTGCTGTCATGAGCTCGCCCCGCCGCGGCCCGTCCGGACACCCGGGCCACCAGAAGCGCTCGAATCAGCCGCCGCAGACCCCGGTCCAGCCCGCGCGGCGGGTCGCGCTCGACGTCCTCCAGGCCGTCAGCGAGTCCGACGCCTATGCGAACCTGCTCCTGCCGACCCGCATCGCCCGTGCGGCGCTGTCGCCGGCCGACGCCGCCCTCGCGACCGAGCTCACCTACGGCACGCTGCGGATGCAAGGCTACTACGACCGTGTCATCGCGATCGCCGCCGGGCGCTCCGTCGACAGGATCGACCCTCCGCTGCTGGACGTGCTCCGTCTGGGGGCCCACCAGCTCCTCGCCACGCGCGTCGCCCCGCACGCGGCGGTGAACGAGTCCGTCGGCCTCGCCCGCACGGTCGGCAGCCGCTCGGGCACCGGTTTCGTCAACGGTGTGCTGAGAGAGATCGGTCGCCACACCCCGGACGAGTGGCGGGAGGAGGTCGCCGCCCGTGCGAAGAATGAGGACGACCGTCTCGCTGCGCTGTACTCGCATCCCGTCTGGGTGATCCGCGCGTTCCGGCGATCGCTGGACGCCGAGGGACGCGTGGACGAGCTCGAGGCACTGCTGGAGGCGGACAACACCGCCCCGCGCGTCAACCTGATCGCATTGCCCGGTCTGGTCGACGCGCCGGAGGACGCGAATCCGGACCGGTTCTCGCCTCCCGGTTTCACCGTCGGCGGGGGAGACCCGCACGGCCTGGTGGAGGAGTCGGGCGGCCGCATCCGGGTGCAGGACGAGGGATCCCAGCTGGCGGCTCTGGCGCTGACGCGTGCCCAGCCGGTCGTGCCAGGGGAGCGCTGGCTCGACCTGTGCGCGGGACCGGGCGGCAAGGCGGCGCTGCTTGCCGCGGAGGCCCTGGCGGGCGGCGCCGCCCTGGTGGCGAACGAACTCATCCCGGCACGTGCCGAACTCGTGCGTCGTGCGCTCGCCCCTGTACCGCTGGACGTGCCCGTCTGGGAGCTGGACGGACTGACGGTCGGCGACGAGCATCCCGAGGCGTTCGACCGCATCCTGCTGGACGCGCCCTGCACCGGTCTCGGTGCGCTGCGTCGCCGGCCAGAGGCCCGCTGGCGCAAGACGCCACGCGACGTCAGCGAGCTCACGACCCTCCAGGCCGGGCTGCTCGACTCGGCCATCCGCGCGCTGAAGCCCGGCGGGCTTCTCGCCTACGTCACCTGCTCGCCGCACGTCGCGGAGACGCGCGGGATCGTGGCGGATGCGCTGGAGCGGCATGCCGACGTGCTGGAGCAGGAGGAGACGGCCACCGTTGTCCAGGGCTTCGTGACCGAGCGCCTCGACCTCGCCGGCGACCCGGCGACCGTCCAGTTGTGGCCGCACCGGCACCTCACCGACGCCATGTTCATCGCGCTGCTCCGCAAGCGGTCCGCCTAGGCTGGGGGCATGGGACACGTGCGCATCAACCCGAGCATCCTGGCGGCCGACTTCGTCAACATGCAGAGCGAGCTGCAGCGGATCGCGACCGCCGACCTGGTGCACGTGGACGTCATGGACAACCACTTCGTCCCCAATCTGACCTTCGGTCCGCAGATGGTGGGGCGGATCCAGGATGTGAGCCCGGTGCCGCTGGACGTGCACCTGATGATCGACGACCCGGACCGCTGGGCCCTGGGTTACGCAGAGCTCGGCGCGTACTCGGTGACCTTCCACGTCGAAGCGGCGCACGACCCGATCTCGCTCGCCCGCCGCCTGCGGGCGATCGGGGCGCGGGCCGGTATCGCCGTGAAGCCGGGAACCTCCGTCGAGCCGTACCTCGCCGTGCTCGAGGAGTTCGACCAGGTGCTCGTGATGACGGTGGAGCCGGGCTTCGGCGGTCAGTCGTTCATGCCCGGGATGATGTCCAAACTGCAGTCGCTGCGGGAGGCGGTGGAGGCCCGCGGGCTCGATGTCTGGCTGCAGGTCGACGGCGGAGTGACCGAGGAGACGATCGTCACGGCGGCCGCCGCCGGCGCGGACACGTTCGTTGCCGGTTCGAGCGTGTTCCGCGGTGAGCCGGCGGAGCGCATCGCGTCCCTCCGCGACGCCGCCTCGGCGCACGTGCACTGAAGTCACCGCTACGCTAGAACGGTGAAAACCTTCGACGACCTCTTCGCCGAACTCGACGAGAAGGCCCGTACCCGACCTGAGGGTTCCGGCACGGTCCGCGAGCTCGACGCGGGCGTGCACGCCATCGGCAAGAAGATCGTCGAAGAGGCCGCCGAGGTCTGGATGGCCGCCGAGTACGAGTCCGACGAGGCGCTGGCCGAGGAGGCCTCCCAGCTGCTCTATCACCTGCAGGTCCTCCTGCTGGCCAAGGGGCTGACGCCGGCCGACGTGTACCGACATCTGTGATGGCCCAGCCTTGTCACGTAACGAGGCCATCCACTCGTCCGATCACACGAAAGACTTCTCGATGCTGAAGATCGCCGTCCCCAACAAAGGTTCCCTCTCCGAGACCGCGGCGCAGATGCTGCACGAGGCCGGGTATTTCGGCCGTCGCGACCCGAAGGAACTGATCGTCACAGACGCCCGCAACGGCGTCGAGTTCTTCTATCTGCGCCCGCGCGACATCGCGACCTACGTCGGTTCCGGCGCGCTCGATGTCGGTATCACCGGCCGTGACCTGCTCCTCGACTCCGGCTCGCCGGCGGCCGAGATCGACGCCCTCGACTTCGCCGCGTCGACGTTCCGGTTCGCGGGCCCGGCCGGTGTGTTCAACGAACTCGCCGACCTCGAGGGCAAGCGGGTCGCCACGAGCTACCCGGGTCTCGTCGGAGCGTTCCTCGGCGAGCACGGCGTGAGCACGTCCCTCATCAAGCTCGACGGCGCGGTGGAGTCGGCCGTCCGGCTGGGCGTGGCCGATGCGGTCGCCGACGTGGTCGAGACCGGGTCGACGCTGCGCAAGCAGGGCTTGGAGATCTTCGGGCCGGTGATCCTCGAGTCGGAGGCCGTGCTCATCTCGTCATCGTCGCCGGCCTCCGGAGTGGACACGCTGGTCCGCCGCCTGCAGGGCGTCATGGTCGCGCGCCAGTACGTACTGATCGACTACAACCTCCCCGTCGCGCTGCTCGAGAAGGCCGTCGCGCTCACGCCCGGTGTCGAGTCGCCGACGGTGTCGCCGCTGGGCGAGCCCGACTGGGTGGCCGTCCGCGTGATGATCAAGCGCGAGCAGACCAACCACATCATGGACGACCTGTACGAGCTGGGCGCCCGTGCCATCCTGGTCACCTCGATCCACGCGGCGCGGATCTGATGAGCGTCTCCGTCCGGGTGATCCCCTGCCTCGATGTGGCCGCCGGCCGGGTCGTGAAGGGCGTCAACTTCCAGAACCTGCGCGATCAGGGCGACCCGGTCGAGCTGGCCGCGCGCTACTTCGAGCAGGGCGCGGACGAGCTGACCTTCCTCGACGTGACCGCCACCGTGGACGACCGGGCGACCACCTACGACGTGGTGCGCGCGACGGCAGAGCAGGTCTTCATCCCGCTTACCGTCGGCGGCGGCGTGCGGAGCCCGGAGGATGTGGCCAAGCTTCTCGGCCACGGAGCCGACAAGGTGGGCGTCAACTCGGCCGCCATCGCACGACCGGAGCTGATCGCCGAGATCGCGGGCCGCTTCGGCGCCCAGGTGCTCGTGCTGTCGCTGGACGTGAAGCGGTCGGCGGCGACGCCGTCCGGGTTCGTCGTCACCACCCACGGCGGTCGCACCGAGACCGACCTGGACGCGCTGGAGTGGGCGACGCGGGCGATCGAGCTGGGTGCCGGTGAACTGCTCGTCAACTCCATCGACGCCGACGGCACCAAGGAGGGCTTCGACCTGGAGCTCATCCGTGCAATGCGCGCGTTGAGCACCGTCCCGGTGATCGCGTCGGGCGGTGCCGGCCGGGTGGAGGACTTCGTGCCCGCGATCCAGGCGGGGGCGGATGCCGTCCTCGCCGCGAGCGTGTTCCACCAGGGGCAGCTCACGATCGATCAGGTGAAGGACGAACTGGCCGCGGCCGGGATGGAGGTCCGCCGATGAGCGCGACGAACACAGGGAACGCGATGAACCCGACGTCGACCGCTGCGGTGCTGGAGCGCATCCGCTTCACCGACGCCGGGCTGGTGCCGGCGATCATCCAGCAGTGGGACACCCGCGAGGTGCTCATGATGGGCTGGATGGACGCGGAGGCCTTCCGTCGCACGATGAGCGAGGGCCGGGTCACCTTCTGGTCCCGCTCGCGCAAGGAGTACTGGCGGAAGGGCGACACGTCCGGCCACGTGCAGTATGTGAAGGGCGCAGCGCTCGACTGCGACGGCGACACCTTGCTGGTGACCGTCGACCAGATCGGCGCGGCGTGCCACACGGGCACCCGCACCTGCTTCGACGCGGATGTGCTGGAGCCGTCCGTCGGCGCGAGTCCTGAGATCGAGGCGGCCGACCTGTGAGCGTGGGCGTTTCGAGGATCGACACGACGGCTGCGACGACGACGCGTGCGAGCTTCGACGCCCTCGTCGCGGATCACCGGGTCGTGCCCGTCGTCCGGGAGCTCTTCGCCGATGGCGAGACCCCGGTCGGCATCTACCGCAAGCTCGCCGCCGGTCGCCCGGGCACCTTCCTGCTGGAGTCGGCGGAGCAGGGCGGCATCTGGTCGCGGTTCTCGTTCGTCGGCGCGGCCTCCTTCGGCGTGCTCACGCAGGCCGGGGAGGAGGTGCGCTGGCTCGACTACGGACTGCCGGCGGAGCGCGCGCTCGGCACCGCCGCATCCCAGCGCCCGCTGGATGCCCTCGCCGCACTGCACGCGCGGTGGCAGACGCCGCGTATCCCGGGCCTCCCCCCACTGACAGGTGGCCTGGTCGGCTTCATCGGCTGGGAGGCGATCCGCCAGATCGAGCGGCTGCCCGATGCGCCGCCGGCCGACTACGACGTGCCCGGGCAGGCGCTCGCGTTCGTCGCCGACCTCGTCGTCGTCGACCACCGCTCCGGCACCGTGAAGCTGGTGGCCAACGCACTGGCCGACGGCACGGATGACGGGGATGCCCTGTGGGCGGATGCCCAGAAGCGCCTCGACCGCATGCAGCGCGAACTCGCGCAGCCCTCGGAGGCCTGGCTGGAGGACGTCGATCTCGGAACGCCCGCCGAGCCGGAGTCGCGGACGCTCCGTGAGGACTTCCTGGCGTCGGTCGTCACCGCCAAGCAGCGGATCGTCGAGGGCGACATCTTCCAGGTGGTCATCTCGCAGCGCTTCGAGCTGGAATGCACCGCGCCCGCCTTGGACGTCTACCGCGTCCTGCGCGCGCTGAATCCGAGCCCGTACATGTACCTCCTGTCGCTGGAGAAGCCCGCCGGCGAGCCGTACCACATCGTGGGCTCCTCGCCCGAGGCGCTGGTGAAGGTGCAGGAGGGACGCGCGTTCACGCATCCCATCGCCGGTTCGCGCCCCCGCGGCGCCACCCCGGAGGAGGACCTCGACCTGGAGGCCTCGCTGCTCGCCGACGACAAGGAGCGCGCCGAGCACCTCATGCTCGTCGACCTGGCCCGGAACGACCTGCTCAAGGTGTGCGAGGCCGGTTCCGTCGAGGTGACGGAGTTCATGCGGATCGAGCGGTTCAGCCACATCATGCACATCGTGTCGTCCGTCGAGGGCGACCTTCAGCCGCAGGCGACGGCGATCGACGTCTTCCGGGCGACCTTCCCGGCCGGCACGCTCTCGGGGGCGCCGAAGCCGATGGCTCTGCGCATCATCGACGAGCTGGAGCCCGCGCAGCGCGGCGTGTACGGCGGCGTGATCGGCTACTTCGACTTCGCCGGGGATGCGGACCTCGCCATCGCTATCCGGACCGCCACGATCATGGACGGGGTCGCTCGCGTGCAGGCGGGCGGGGGACTGGTGGCGGACTCCGTCCCCGAGAGTGAGTTCCAGGAGTCGCAGAACAAGGCGGCCGCCCCGCTGCGGGCGGTGGCCGTCGCGAACGCGATGAGGCGAGTCCATGGCGACTGATCCCGGCGTCGGCCGGCGCGCCAAGTACCTCACCATGCTGCTCCTCGTCGTGGGGAGCGGACTCGTGCTGCTCGCGGCGACGCAGACCTGGTTCACCATCCGTCTGTCCGACACGGCCAACCATTCGAGCACCATCGAGGTCGCGGGCTCCGTGGCGGCGCCCGCGCTGACCGCACTCGCGCTGGCGGGCCTGGCGCTCACGGCGGCCCTGGCGATTGCCGGCCCGGTGTTCCGGATCGTGCTGGCTCTGCTGGGCGTGTTGCTCGGCGTGTCGGTGCTGATCTCGGCCATCACGGCCGTCTCGGACGCGGTGCGGGCATCGGCTTCCGCGATCACGACGGCGACGGGTGTTGCCGGGAACGCGTCCATCCGGCACCTCGTGCACTCGGTGGAAACCCAACTCTGGCCGTGGCTCGCGATGGTCGCCGGTGCACTGATCATCCTCGCCGCCGCGGCCGCCGTGGTGTTCTCCCGGCTGTGGCCGGGGCCCTCGCGCAAGTACCAGACGCGGTTCGCCGGAGAGGATGGACGCCCGGCCGAGGAGGTCGTCGCCGAAGCGTCCGAGGAGGGCGCGGTGCCCGCGGATGCCGCGGCCGACGAGACCGCCGACGACACGCCCGACGGCACTTCAACCCTCGACCGCGACACGGCGATCGACAGCTGGGACGAGCTCACCCGGGGCGACGACCCGACGCGGTGAGCCACTAGACTGGTCCCGTTCCATCCCCCGTGCGCGCCGCCCGGCGCGCACCCGACGTGCAGGAGTCCCATGAGCAGCGAGTCAGTCGAGCACGGTTCGACGGAGCCCGGCCACGGTCACTCGCCGGCGGCCTGGACCGCCGTGATCATCATGCTGGTCGCGTTCACCATCGGCGCGGTCGCGTTCTTCTACGACGCCCCGATCATCGTCTGGGCGGCAGCGGGACTCGCGATCATCGGCCTGATCGTCGGCGGGATCATGAAGCGCATCGGCTACGGAGTGGGCGGCACGAAGTACACCCCGAAGGGCCACTGATCCGTGCTCGCCGACCTCGTCGCCGGCGCGCTCGAAGACGCTGACCGGCGGCGCACCGAGCGTCCGCTCGCCCAGGTGGAGGCGGAGGCTCTCGCCCGTCCTGCCGCGCTCGACGCCCTGGCGGCTCTCGCCCCGGCGGACCGCGTCAAGATCATCGCCGAGGTGAAGCGCGCGAGCCCGTCGCGCGGGTCGCTCGCCGCCATCCCGGATCCGGCCGCACTCGCCGTCTCGTACGAGACCGGCGGGGCCAGCGCGATCAGCGTGCTGACCGAGGAGCGGCGGTTCCACGGTTCGCTCGCCGACCTCGAGGCCGTCCGCGACGCCGTGTCGATCCCGGTCCTGCGCAAAGAGTTCGTCACCGATCCGTACCAGGTGTTCGAGGCCCGCGCCGCGGGCGCCGACCTGGTACTGCTGATCGTCGCGGCGCTCGACCAGCAGCGTCTGGTCGAACTGCACGAGCTGATCACTCAGCTCGGCATGACCTCGCTGGTGGAGGCGCACTCGGCGGACGAGCTGAGCCGCGCGCTCGACACCGGCGCGGGGCTCGTGGGCGTGAACGCCCGCGACCTCACAACGTTCGAGCTGGATCAGGATCTGTTCGGCCGTCTGGCCGTCCGCATCCCGTCCGGCGTCATCCGCGTAGCCGAGTCCGCCGTGAAGACGGCAGACGACGTTGCGCACTACCGGGCGGCGGGCGCCGATGTGGTGCTCGTCGGCGAGGCGCTCGTCACGAGCGACCCCGTCGCGACGCTCGGAGAGTTCCTGGGAGTCTGATGTCCCTCCGCACTGAGCAGGGTCCGTACTTCGGCGACTTCGGCGGGCGCTTCGTCCCCGAGTCGCTGGTCGCAGCGCTCGACGAGCTGTCGGCGGCGTGGGAGGAGGCGAAGGCCGACCCCGCGTTCCATGCCGAGTTGGATGAGCTGCACCGCAGTTACACCGGCCGTCCGTCGATCATCACGGAGGTGCCGCGCTTCGCCGAGCACGCGGGCGGTGCGCGCATCATCCTGAAGCGCGAAGACCTGAACCACACCGGCTCCCACAAGATCAACAACGTGCTCGGCCAGGCCATCCTCACCAAGCGCATCGGCAAGACGCGCGTCATCGCCGAGACCGGAGCGGGCCAGCACGGCGTCGCCACGGCGACCGCCGCCGCGCTCTTCGGCCTTGAGTGCACCATCTACATGGGCGAGGTCGACACCGAGCGCCAGGCGCTGAATGTGGCGCGGATGCGTCTCCTGGGCGCCGAGGTGGTCGCGGTCAAGACCGGCTCGCGCACGCTGAAGGACGCGATCAATGACGCGATGCGCGACTGGGTCACCAACGTCGAGCACACCAACTACATCTTCGGGACCGTCGCCGGGCCGCATCCTTTCCCCGCAATGGTCCGCGACCTGCAGAAGATCATCGGCGAGGAGGCGCGCGAGCAGGTGCTCGCGCTGACCGGTCGCCTCCCGGACGCGGTCGTCGCGTGCGTCGGCGGCGGTTCGAACGCCATGGGCATCTTCCACGCGTTCCTCGACGACGAAGACGTGCGCTTGGTCGGGTACGAGGCCGGCGGCGAAGGCGCGGACACCCCGCGGCACGCGGCAACGATCACGAAGGGCCGCCCCGGCGTGCTGCACGGCGCCCGGTCCATGCTGCTGCAGGATGAGGACGGCCAGACCATCGAGTCGCACTCCATCTCGGCCGGCCTCGACTACCCGGGCGTGGGCCCGGAGCACGCCTGGCTGGCGAAGATCGGCCGCGCCGAGTACCTGCCGGTCTCCGACGCCGATGCCATGGAGGCGCTGCGCCTCCTCAGCCGCACCGAGGGCATCATCCCGGCCATCGAGTCGTCGCACGCCCTGGCCGGCGCCCTGGTGCTCGGCCGGCAGCTCGGGCCTGAGAGCACCATCCTGGTGAATCTCAGCGGTCGTGGCGACAAAGACATGGAGACGGCGGGCCGCTACTTCGAGCTCCTCGACCCGGACGCGGTGCAGTCGTGAGCGCGGTCGTGGAGAGCCGGGTCGCGGACACGATCGCCCGCCGCAACGCGGAGTCCGCGGGCGCACTGATCGGGTACCTGCCCGCCGGTTTCCCCGACCTCCGCACCAGTGTGGACGCAGCGGTCGCGCTGGCCGAGAACGGTGTCGACGTCATCGAGCTCGGCCTCCCGTACTCCGACCCGGTGATGGATGGCACGGTCATCCAGGCGGCGACGCAGCAGGCGCTGAGCGCCGGCTTCCGCCTGCGCGACGGCTTCACGGCGGTCCGCGAGATCACGGCGCGGGTCGACATCCCGGTGCTGGTGATGACGTACTGGAACCCGGTGCTGCAGTACGGGGTCGACCGATTCGCCGACGACCTGGTGGAGGCCGGGGGAGCCGGCCTGATCACGCCCGACCTCATCCCGGACGAGGGCGCCGACTGGCTCGCCGCCTCCGACCGTGCCGGACTTGACCGCGTGTTCCTCGCCGCCCCGAGCTCGACAGACGCACGGCTCAAGCAGGCCGTCGACGCGAGCCGCGGCTTCGTCTACGCGGTGTCGACCATGGGCATCACCGGCGCCCGGACGGATGTGGATGCGGCGGCGCGCACGCTCGTCGGCCGGCTGCGCGAGGCGGGCGCCACGAGCGCCTGCGTCGGGCTCGGAATCTCCTCGGCGGCCCAGGTGGCCGAGGTGCTGGAGTACGCGGACGGCGCCATCGTCGGCTCCGCCCTCGTCAAGGCGCTGGGCGACGGCGGCGTCGCCGAAGCCGGTCGCGTCGCCGCTTCCCTGGCTCGCGGCACGATCCGCCCCTGACGGCGTCCTAAACTGATGTGGCGCGCGACGAGTCGTGTGCATCCCCAACCTGATCGAAAGAGAGTCCTCGGGTGACCCTGACCATGAGCAGCTGGTACGCCAGCATTCCCAGCCCCGGGCCGGAGTGGCAGCAGATCCCGATCGACATCTTCGGGTTGCACTGGCGCATCCAGACGTACGCGATCATGATCCTCATCGGGATCGTCATCGCCGCCATCTGGACGTCGCGGCGCCTGACGAAGCGCGGCGCCGAGCCCGGCGTGGTGCTCGACATCCTGATTCCGGTCGTGGTCCTCGGCATCGTCGGCGCGCGGCTCTACCACGTGTTCACCCACCCGGGGGACTACTTCTACCCGGGCGCCGACCCGTGGAAGGTCTTCGCGATCTGGGAGGGCGGCAACGCGATTTTCGGCTCGCTGCTCGGTGGCGCCGTCGGCGCCTGGATCGGCTGCCGGTGGACCGGGATCCGGTTCTGGACCTTTGCGGACGCCCTCGCACCGGCTCTCCTCTTCGCACAGGCGGTCGGCCGCCTCGGCAACTGGTTCAACCAGGAGCTGTTCGGCCTGCCGACCGACCTCCCGTGGGGGCTTCAGATCGACTCCGGCAACAAGGCCATCCCGGTCGGCCTGCCTGACGGCACGCTGTTCCAGCCGCTGTTCCTGTACGAGATCATCTGGAACGTCATCGGCGTGGTGCTGCTCGTCCTGATCGAACGCAAGTTCCGCCTGCAGTGGGGCAAGCTCTTCGCCCTGTACCTGATCTGGTACGGCATCGGCCGCTCCTACCTGGAGTCGATCCGCATCGACCCGAGCGAGTTCTCCTTCCTGGGCATTCCGACCAACGTCTGGGCGGCCTTCGTCGCCATCGTGCTCGGGCTCGTGATCTTCTTTGTGCAGTCCCGCCGGCACCCCGGCCTCGAGCCCAGCCCGTACCGTCCGGGTCGTGAATGGGTCCGTCCGGATGCTGAGGTAGACTCTGACGACACGGACCTGGAGGATGAGGACACCGCCGACGCAGACGGTGTGCCTGCCGGGTCCGCTTCAGCCAAGGCCACAAGCCCCACGAACGGATGATTCCCGACGGTCTGAAGTAAGAACCGTCGAGGCGATCCCACGCACCTGACCGCACGAAGAGCCTGGCCGCACCCGGACCAGGCGAGCGGCGGAACCCTCCCAGCATCGGGCCGAAGGCGTCCCCGCACCCAACATCCCCACATCCACGACACTGTGAGGACGGTCGACAGATGGCGCTCACGCCTCCCCATTCCCGCTTCGGGACCGTGCCTGGCCCGCAGGGCCTGTACGACCCTGCCCACGAGAAGGACGCCTGTGGCCTCGCCATGGTCGCGACGCTCCGCGGCACCGCCGGGCACGACATCATCGACGCCGCGCTCGAGGCGCTGCGTCACCTGGAGCACCGCGGCGCGATCGGCTCCGACGCCGGAACGGGCGACGGTGCCGGGATCATCACCCAGGTCCCGGACGCGTTCCTGCGCGCCGTCGCCGGTTTCGAGCTGCCCGTGGCCGGACGGTACGCGGTCGGTAACGCGTTCCTGCCGAGCAGCGAAGACGACCGGGCCGAGATCAAGGCTGCACTGGAGACGATCGCGGCCGAGCACGAGCTGACCGTCCTCGGCTGGCGTCCGGTCCCGGTCCGTCCGGATGAGCTCGGCACCCTGGCGCGCCAGGCGATGCCGGTCATCGAGCAGCTGTTCGTCGCGTCGACTCGGGTCGACGACGACGGTGAGCCGGCTTCCGGGATCGCCATCGACCGGCAGACGTTCTTCCTGCGCAAGCGGGCCGAGCGCGAGCTCGACCTGTACTTCTCGTCCCTGTCGAGCCGAACGCTCGTCTACAAGGGGATGGTGACGACCCTCCAGCTGGAGCCGTTCTACCCCGACCTCTCCGATGAGCGCTTCGTGTCGAAGCTGGCGCTCGTCCACTCCCGCTACTCCACGAACACCTTCCCGTCCTGGCCGCTCGCCCAGCCATTCCGCATGATCGCGCACAACGGCGAGATCAACACCGTTCAGGGCAACCGGAACTGGATGCGCGCACGCCAGTCGCAGCTCGAGAGCGAGCTGCTCGGCGACCTGAGCCCGATCCTGCCCGTGGTGACGCCCGGCGCCTCCGACTCCGCCTCGTTCGACGAGGTGGTCGAGCTGATCTCGCTGAGTGGACGCCCCCTCCCGCACGCCGTCATGATGATGGTTCCGGAGGCGTGGGAGAACCAGACCGAGATCGACCCGGTCCGCCGCGCGTTCTACGAGTACCACTCGATGCTCATGGAGCCGTGGGACGGCCCCGCCGCGATCGTCTTCACCGACGGTTCCCTCGTCGGCGCGACGCTCGACCGCAACGGGCTCCGTCCGGGCCGCTACGTCGTCACGAACGACGGACTCGTCGTGCTCGCGTCGGAGATCGGCGTGCTCGACATCGACCCGAGCCGCGTCGTCCGTAAGGGCCGCCTCCGCCCGGGCCGCATGTTCCTCGTCGACACGGTGGCCGGCCGCCTCATCGAGGACGAGGAGATCAAGTCGGAGCTCGCCTCCGCCGCGCCCTACGACGAGTGGCTGGATGCGGGCCGCATCAACCTGAAGGACCTCCCGGAGCGCGAGCACATCGTCCACACCCCGGCGTCGATCGTGCGCCGGCAGCGGACGTTCGGGTACACCGAGGAGGAGGTCCGCATCCTCCTGAAGCCGATGGCCACCACGGGCGCGGAGCCGCTCGGTGCGATGGGATCGGACACGCCGGTCGCGGTGCTCTCCGAGCGCCCGCGCCTGCTCTTCGACTACTTCACGCAGCAGTTCGCGCAGGTCACCAACCCGCCGCTCGACTCGATCCGCGAGGAGGTCGTCACCTCGCTCAAGCTGGGTCTGGGCCCGGAGCGGAACCTGCTCGACGCCGGTCCCGAACACGCCAAGCAGGTCGTGCTCGACTTCCCGGTGATCGACAACGACGAGCTCGCGAAAATCCAGCACATCGACCCGCGAATCGGCAGCACGCTCACCACGACCGTTCGCGGACTGTACCGTTCCGACGCCGGGCCCGATGCGCTAGAGCGCCGGCTCGCGGAGATGTGCGACGAGGTCGACGCGGCCATCGCCGCGGGCGCCCAGTTCATCGTGCTCAGCGACCGCGACTCCACGAAGGACCTCGCGCCCATCCCATCGCTGCTGATGCTGGCCGCTGTGCACCACCACCTCATCCGCTCCGAGACCCGCATGAAGGTCGGTCTGATCGTGGAGGCCGGCGACGTCCGCGAGGTGCACCACGTCGCGCTGCTCATCGGCTACGGCGCCTCGGCGATCAACCCGTACCTGGCGATGGAGACCTGCGAAGAACTCGTCCGCAGCGGAATGATCACCGGCGTGACGCCCGAGAAGGCCGTCAAGAACGTCATCAAGGCGCTCGGCAAGGGCGTGCTGAAGATCATGTCCAAGATGGGCATCTCGACGGTCTCGTCCTACGCGGGAGCGCAGGCGTTCGAGGCGGTCGGCCTCAGCCAGGAGTTCGTGAACCAGTACTTCACGGGCACCACGACGAAGCTCGGCGGCGTCGGGATCGACGTCATCGCGGCCGAGAACCTGGCGCGCCACGAGAGCGCCTACCCGTCGGAGGGTGCTGCCCTGGCGCACGAGCGCCTCGCGACCGGCGGCGAGTACCAGTGGCGCCGCGACGGCTCGCCGCACCTGTTCAACCCCGAGACGGTGTTCCGCCTGCAGCACGCCACGCGCACGCGGCGGTACGACGTCTTCCGCGAGTACACGAAGCTCGTCGACGACCAGGCCGAGTCGCTGATGACACTGCGCGGGATGTTCGCCCTCAAGGAGGGTGCGCGTCCGGCGGTGCCGATCGACGAGGTCGAGTCCGTCTCGTCCATCGTCAAGCGGTTCTCGACCGGTGCGATGAGCTACGGCTCCATCTCCCAGGAGGCGCACGAGACCCTCGCCATCGCCATGAACCGGCTCGGCGCCAAGTCGAACACCGGTGAGGGCGGCGAAGACCTCGACCGCCTGCTCGACCCGGAGCGCCGCAGCGCGATCAAGCAGGTCGCCTCCGGCCGGTTCGGCGTCACGTCGATGTACCTGACGCACGCCGACGACATCCAGATCAAGCTCGCCCAGGGTGCGAAGCCCGGCGAGGGCGGTCAGCTGCCGCCCACCAAGGTGTACCCGTGGGTCGCCCGCACCCGGCACGCCACCGCGGGAGTCGGCCTCATCTCGCCGCCGCCGCACCACGACATCTACTCGATCGAAGACCTCAAGCAGCTGATCTTCGACCTGAAGCGCGCCAATCCCGGCGCCCGCATCCACGTCAAGCTCGTCTCCGAGTCGGGCATCGGCGCGGTCGCGGCGGGCACGGCGAAAGCGCTGGCCGACGTCATCCTGGTCTCCGGCCATGACGGCGGCACGGGAGCGTCCCCGGTGAACTCGCTCAAGCATGCGGGAACGCCGTGGGAGCTGGGCCTCGCCGAGACGCAGCAGACGCTGATGCTGAATGGGATGCGCGAGCGCGTCGTCGTTCAGGTCGACGGGCAGTTGAAGACCGGCCGCGACGTCATCGTCGGTGCGCTGCTCGGCGCGGAGGAGTTCGGCTTCGCCACCGCTCCGCTGGTGGTCTCGGGCTGCGTCATGATGCGTGTCTGCCACCTCGACACCTGCCCGGTCGGCGTCGCGACGCAGAACCCGGAGCTTCGGGCGCGGTTCGCCGGAAAGCCGGAGTTCGTCGTCAACTTCTTCGAGTTCATCGCGGAGGAGGTGCGCGAGTACCTCGCAGCCCTCGGCTTCCGGACGCTCGAGGAGGCGATCGGCCACGCCGAACTGCTCGATGTGGACCGCGCGATCGACCACTGGAAGGCGTCCGGGCTCGACCTGGCGCCCATCCTGCACGGTCCGGCGTTCGGTCCGGAGGCGCCCCGGCGTAACGGGCGCAAGCAGGACCACGAGCTCGAGCAGCATTTCGACGTGCAGCTGATCGAGGCGGCGCAGGACGTGCTCGCCGGCGGCAGGCCCCTGGAGCTGAGCCTCCCGATCCGCAACACCGAGCGCGCCGTCGGCACCATGCTGGGGCACGAGGTGACCGTCCGTCACGGAGAGAACGGCCTCCCCGCCGGGTCGATCGACATCACGCTGATCGGGTCGGCCGGCCAGTCGCTGGGAGCCTTTCTCCCGTCCGGCATCACGCTGCGGCTCGAGGGCGACTCCAACGACTACGTCGGCAAGGGGCTCTCGGGTGGACAGATCGTCGTCCGGCCGCCGCGCGACAGCGTGTTCCCGGCCGAGGACAACGTGATCGCGGGCAACGTGATCGGGTACGGCGCCACCCAGGGCAGCATGTTCATCCGCGGCATCGTGGGGGAGCGCTTCCTGGTCCGGAACTCGGGTGCGACCGCGGTCGTCGAGGGCGTGGGCGACCACGCGCTCGAGTACATGACCGGCGGCCTGGCTGTCATCCTCGGTGGCACGGGCCGGAACCTCGGCGCGGGCATGTCGGGCGGAACGGCGTACGTGTACGACCTCAAGCAGGAGAGGGTGAACCGGGAGTCGCTGGCCAGCGGAGAGCTGGAACTCCTGCCCCTCGGCAGTGCGGACATCGAGATCGTCCGCGACCTGCTCGAACAGCACGCCGTCGAGACCGGCTCGACCCTCGCGGAGCGCATGCTGGAGGACTTCGACGTGACCGTCGGGAAGTTCGTGAAGGTGCTGCCGCGGGACTACGCCGCAGTGCAGCAGATGCGCCAAGAGGCCGTGGACGAAGGTCTCGACCCCGACGGCGACATTGTGTGGAACCGTATCTTGGAGGTGACCGGTGGCTGACCCGAAGGGTTTCTTGAAGACGACCGAGCGGGAGCTGCCGAAGCGCCGTCCCGTCTCCGTCCGCCTGATGGACTGGAAAGAGGTCTACGAAGCGGGCGACCCGGCGCAGCTGCGCCGGCAGGCCGGCCGCTGCATGGACTGCGGCGTGCCGTTCTGCCACTCCGGCTGCCCTCTGGGCAACCTGATTCCGGAATGGAACGACCTGATGTGGCGCGGGGAGGGCCGCCAGGCGATCGATCGTCTGCACGCGACCAACAACTTCCCCGAGTTCACCGGCCGCCTCTGCCCGGCCCCCTGCGAGTCGTCGTGCGTGCTCGGCATCAACCAGCCGGCCGTGACGATCAAGCAGGTCGAGGTTTCGATCATCGACCAGGCGTGGCAGAACGGCTGGGTGCAGCCGCACCCGCCGGAGCGCCTCACCGGTAAGACGGTCGCCGTCGTCGGCTCGGGCCCCGCCGGCCTCGCCGCCGCACAGCAGCTCACCCGCGCGGGCCACACCGTCGCCGTGTACGAGCGCGACGACCGGATCGGCGGCCTGCTCCGCTACGGCATCCCCGACTTCAAGATGGAGAAGAAGCACCTCGAGGCGCGCCTCAACCAGATGATGGCCGAGGGCACCCGCTTCCGCGCGGGCGTCAACATCGGCGTCGACATCACGTGGGACGACCTGCGCGCTCGGTACGACGCGGTCGTCGTCGCGACCGGCGCGCTGGTGCCGCGCGACCTGCCCATCCCCGGCCGCGAGCTCTCCGGCGTGCACTACGCCATGGAGTACCTGGTGCAGCAGAACAAGGCGGGCGCCGGCGACCAGATCGCCGCCCAGATCACCGCGGACGGCAAGCACGTCGTCGTCCTCGGCGGTGGCGACACCGGCGCGGACTGCATCGGCACCGCCCACCGCCAGGGCGCTGCGAGCGTCACCAACCTCGCCATCGGCACCCAGCCGCCGACGGAGCGTCCTGGGCACCAGCCGTGGCCGATGACCCCGACGCTGTTCGAGGTCTCCTCGGCCCACGAGGAGGGCGGCAAGCGCGAATTCCTGGCGTCCACCGTCGAGTTCCTCGCCAACGAGTTCGGCGAGGTCCGCGCCCTGCGCGTGGCCGAGACCGAGTACCTCGATGGACGCCGGGTGCCGAAGGCCGGAACCGAGCGGGAGATCCCGGCAGACCTGGTGCTCCTGGCGCTCGGTTTCACCGGTCCGGAGCAGGAGGACATCTCCACTCAGCTCGGCCTCCCGTTCGACCAGCGGGGCAACGTCGTGCGCGACAGCGACTACCAGACCTCCAACGAGGGCGTGTTCGTCGCCGGCGACGCAGGCCGCGGTCAGTCGCTCATCGTCTGGGCGATCGCGGAGGGCCGGGCAGCGGCGGCCGCCGTTGACCGGTATCTTGAAGGGGAGACGCAGTTGCCGTCTCCGATCCGTCCCACCGACCGCGGCATCCTCGTCTGAACGAGGAGATGCCCGCACGACCGGGCGCCCACCACGAAACCACGCGCACACGGCGCAGAATCACGGAGCGAACAGACAGTATGAGAAGGGCGAAAATCGTCGCGACCCTCGGGCCGGCGACTTCCAGCTACGACAACATCCGCGCGATCATCGACGCGGGCGTTGACGTGGCGCGGATGAATCTCAGCCACGGCAGCTACGAGGTGCACGAGGGGGTCTACGCCAACGTGCGCAAGGCCGCCGACGACGCCGGGAAGCCGGTCGCCGTTCTCGTCGACCTCCAGGGCCCCAAGATCCGCCTCGGCAAGTTCGAGGCCGGTCCCTACGAGCTCGCCGAAGGCGACATCTTCAAGATCACCACCGAAGACATCATCGGCACCAAGGAGATCTCCTCGACGACGTTCAAGGGCCTCCCGAACGACGTCAAGGCGGGCGACTTCCTGCTGATCGACGACGGCAAGGTCCGCGTCCGCGTGGTCTCGGTCGATGGCCAGGTCGTCACGACCGAGGTGATCGTCGCGGGGCCGGTGTCCAACAACAAGGGCATCAACCTGCCGGGCGTCGCCGTCAACGTGCCCGCCTTGTCCGAGAAGGACGAGGCGGACCTCCGCTGGGGTCTGAAGCTCGGTGCCGACCTGATCGCGCTGTCGTTCGTGCGGAATGCCGCCGACATCGAGCGCGTGCACGAGATCATGGCGGAGGAGGGCCGCAAGGTGCCCGTCGTCGCGAAGATCGAGAAGCCGCAGGCGGTCGACGCGCTGGAGGAGATCATCGAGGCGTTCGACGCCATCATGGTCGCCCGTGGCGACCTGGGTGTGGAGCTGCCGCTGGAGGCTGTCCCGATCGTGCAGAAGCGCGCGGTCGAGCTGGCCCGCCGGGCGGCGAAGCCCGTGATCGTCGCCACCCAGATGCTCGAGTCGATGATCTCCAGCCCGGTCCCGACCCGCGCAGAGACCTCCGACGTCGCGAACGCGGTGCTCGACGGCGCGGACGCGGTCATGCTCTCGGGCGAGACCAGCGTCGGCGAGTACCCGACCGTCACGGTGCAGACCATGGCGAAGATCGTGACCTCTACTGAGGAGCACGGTCTGGAGCGCATCCTGCCGCTCGGCACCCGCCCGCGCACGCAGTCCGGTGCGATCACGCTGGCCGCCGTCGAGGTGGCCGACTTCGTCGAGGCCAAGTTCCTCTGCGTGTTCACCGAGTCGGGCGAGTCCGCCCGCCGCATGGCGCGCCTGCGCAGCCGGATCCCGATCCTGGCCTTCACGCCGGAGGAGTCGGTCCGCCGTCGCATGTCGCTGTTCTGGGGCGTCGAGTCGTTCGTCGTCGGCCGTGTCACCCACACCGACCAGATGGTCGCGCAGGTGGATGAGGCCCTCAAGTCGACCGGCCGTGCCGTCGACGGCGACAAGGTGATCATCATTTCCGGTTCCCCTCCCGGAATCCCCGGGACCACGAACGACATCCGCGTGCACCGGGTCGGCGACGTCCTGTAGCACCCGGAAGGGCCCCGCTTCGTGCGGGGCCCTTTTTCGTACCCGGCCTCGGGTCCCCGGTCCCCGGTCCCCGTTCCTCAGGTTCGGGTCGCCGGTGCCCCCACGCCGCGAAAACGGAGGACATTCGGCTCTGGTTCGGCCTGATCCCCTCCCTTCCCTCCGCGTGTCTGGCGTGTCCAGTGCAAAGTCCTCCGTTTCCGTCGGGACGGGCGCGGGAGCCGCGCCCGGTGGCGTCTGTACGCCGACGGTATGACGCGGCGTACGACCACGGGATGAACTCCGGTTCTCCCATGGAATCCGGAGGGTCGGATGGGGTGGCTCGCGCGTATCCTCAGGCTATGGAACACCGTTGGATGCGCTGGGCGCCGGCCGTCGTGATCCCGGCAGCCATCGCTGCCGCTGCGATCGTGACGCCACTGGCCGCGGGCGCCGCAGACCTGCCCGTGAAGTCGCCCGCCGATGTGCTGCGCCTGGTTGCCGCCAGCGATACCCGGTCGTTCTCTGGCACCGTCGAGCAGAGCTCGGAGCTCGGCCTCCCGAGCCTCCCCTCCACCTCTTCCGGCTCGCAGGACGCGAGCGCAGCCGACATGCTAGAGCTGGCCCTCGCCGACCACACCGCGAAGGTGTGGGTCGACGGCCCCACGCAGGTGCGTGTCCAGGTGCTCGACAGACTGGCCGAACGGGACGCGATCCGCAACGGCTCGGATCTGTGGCTCTACCAGTCGTCGGGCAAGAAGGTGTCGCATGCGACCCTCCCTGCGCACGATGAGGCGGCGCCGACTCCGGATGCGACCTCTTTGACGCCCTCGCAGCTTGCGAAGCGCTTCCTCGACGCGGTCGACCCCACCACGAGCGTGACGCTCGGTGACAGCGTGTCCGTCGCCGGCCGCGACGCCTACGACCTGGTGCTCACGCCGAAGGCCGACGAGACGCTGGTCGGCCACGTGTCGATCGCGGTCGACGGGAAGACCGGCATCCCGCTGAAGGTCGCCATCACGGCGCGCGGGGCGAGCGCTCCCGCGTTCGAGGCCGGGTTCACCCAGTTCAGCGACCAGAAGCCGGACGACTCGGTCTTCTCGTTCACTCCGCCGAAGGGCGCGACGGTCGACGAGCAGAAGCTGCCGACCGGCGGCAAGCCGGCGCACGCCACGGGGACGCATCCGCGACCGACCGTGACGGGCGAGGGATGGGCGACCGTCGTCGCGCTCCCCGCGGGCTCCGCGCCCGCGGCGGTCGCCGACGATCCGCTGTTCGCCCAGCTGACCCAGCCGGTCGATGGGGGCCGGGCGCTGAGCTCGTCGCTGATCTCTGTGCTGATCACCTCCGACGGCCGGGTGCTGGCGGGGTCCGTTCCCGTCTCCGCGCTGCAGGCGGCGGCGAACGCAGCCGGACAGTGACCGACGCGGCCATCGCGACCGGCGGTCTCACCAAGCGCTTCCGGTCGCGGGCGGTCGTCGATGGCCTCGACCTGCACGTTCCGCGGGGCTCGGTATTCGGGTTCCTCGGGCCGAACGGCTCAGGCAAGACGACGACGATCCGGATGCTGCTGGGCTTGGTCTCACCGTCTGCGGGCTCGATCCAGGTGCTCGGCGAGGCGATGCCCGACCGTGGCGCGCGCGTGCTCCCGCGCGTCGGGGCCCTCGTGGAAGGTCCCGCTTTCGCGCCGTATCTGTCCGGCACCGCGAACCTGATGCGTCGGGACACCGCTGATCGGTACGCGCCCGGCGCAACACGAAAGGCGCGCGTCGAGGCCGCCCTCGAACGGGTCGGCCTCTCCCATGCCGCCGGCAAGCACGTGCGGGCCTATTCGCTCGGGATGAAGCAGCGGCTCGGCATCGCCGGGGCGCTGCTCACCGACCGGGACTTGCTCGTGCTCGACGAACCCACCAACGGACTCGACCCCCAGGGCACCCGCGAGGTGCGGACGCTCGTCCGGTCCCTGGCCGACGAGGGGACGACGGTGTTCGTCTCCAGCCACCTGCTCGCCGAGATCGAGCAGGTCTGCACGCACGCTGCGATCATGCGTACCGGCAGGCTGGTGGCGCAGGGGTCGCTGGACGAGCTCCGGCGTGGCTCCGGCCCGCGTGTTGTGGTGGAGACGCCGGACGCGCCCCTTGCGATGTCCGTGCTCGCTCGCTTCGGGTTGCACGCGGAGGCGGCGCCGTCCGGCGTCGAGGCGTCGCTGTCCGACTCCGCCCCTGCCGCCGAGCAGCTGGCGGCGGCGTTGGTGGGCGACGGCGTCCGGCTGCGTGGTTTCGCTGTGCGGGCATCCAGTCTCGAGGAGCGGTTCGTCGAGCTCACCGGGGAGGGCTTCGATGTCGAGCAGTGAACTCACCGAGGCGCCGCCCACAGCCCAGGCAGCCGTCACCGCACGGCGCGAGCGGCCGTCCGGGGGCTGGGCGTTGCTCGGCTCCGAGATCTCCGTGATGTTCCGCCGGTGGCGCACCTGGGCGATGCTCGCGGCACTGGCCGCTGTGCCCATCCTGATCGCCGTCGCGGTGCGGATCACCGGCGGGAGCTCCCGCGGGCCGGCCTTCCTCAGCGAGATCAGCAGCAACGGCCTGTTCGTCGCGTTCACCGCCCTGGTCGTGTGCGTTCCGCTGTTCCTGCCGCTGACGATCGGCGTGGTGGCCGGCGACACGATCGCGGGGGAGGCGAGTCACGGGACGCTCCGCTACCTGGTGATCGCTCCGGCCGGCCGGTTCCGCCTGCTCGCCGTGAAGTACGCCGGCTGCGCCGTGTTCTGCGTCGCGGCGGCGCTCGTCGTCGGTCTTGCCGGCGCGCTGATCGGGATGCTGCTGTTCCCCATCGGACCGGTGACGCTGCTGTCGGGCATTCAGGTGAGCCTCGGGGATGCGTACCTGCGGCTGCTCCTGATCGCCCTGTACATCGTGGTGTCGCTGCTCGGGCTGTGCGCGATCGGGCTGTTCCTGTCGACGCTGACCGACGTCCCGGTGGGCGCGATGGCGGCAACCGCCGTGCTCGCCGTCTTCTCGCAGGTGCTGGATCAGCTCCCGCAGCTGGAGGGCCTGCACCCCTGGCTGTTCAGCCACTACTGGCTGGGGTTCGGGGACTTCCTCCGCGACCCGATCTCGTGGGACTCGTTCGGCGACAACGCGCTGCTGCAGCTCGGTTACGTCGCGGTCTTCGGCGCACTCGCAATCGGCCGGTTCACGACGAAGGACATCCTGTCCTGATCGCGCGGATCAGGGGACTGCTTCGGCGGTCTGCTCCAGGTCCGAACGGGGCGTGTCCCGCTGCGTCGCGATGGTGAGCCCTGCCGCGGCGCAGACGACCAGAATGCCGACCAGCTGGACGAGCGAGAAGTGCTCGCCGAGCACGATCACCCCGAACACGGTCGCGATCACCGGTCCGAAGCTCGTGATGACGGCGTACAGGCGCGCGGTGAGCCGGCGCAGGATGAACGTGTCGAGACTGTAGGGCACCGCCGACGACAAGACGCCGAGCGCCAGCAGCATGAGCAGGATGCGCAGGTCGAGCCGGCTGTAGTCGACGACGATCAGGGCGAGCGGCACGGTGAGCACGGTGGACACGACGCTTGCCACGCTGAGACCTTCGAGGCCCGGGAGTCGCGTCGCGACCTGGCGGGTCAGCAGGATGTATGCGGCCCAGGCCGCTGCGGCGGTGAGGGCGAGTACCACGCCGAGCGGGTCGATGGCGCCTTCCGTCGCGGTCAGCAGGAACACTCCTGCCGCGGCGGCGACAGCGCATCCCGCATCCAGCAACCGACGGGAGCCGACCAGCGCCAGAGCGAACGGGCCCAGGAATTCGATCGTCGCGGCGATGCCGAGCCCGAGTCGCCCGACCGCCTCGTAGAAGCTGAGGTTCATCGCCGCCAACACGACCCCGAGCGCCAGGGCCGGCCAGAGCCGCCGCCAGGTCAGCTCGGCGCGCTTCGGACGGTAGAACGGCAGCACTGCGGCGGCCGTGACCACCTGCCGGGCGGCGACCACCACGATCGACCCGACGACGGGGATGAGGAGGCCGGCCACCGAGGAGCCGAAGTTGATGCTGACTTCCGTCGCGACCTGGGTGCTCGCGCCGACGAGGCGGTCGCGACGGGTGGAGCTCACCGGTCGAGCCTACCGGGCCGCCGGGGGATGATCCGTCAGACCGTGCGGCGCATGATGGCGCGGATCGCACTCGGGCGCCGCACCACCTCGAAGCCGCCGTCGCGGAACAGCGAGACCGTGCCGTGGTACCGCTCAGCCGTGGAGATCGTCGGCCGCATCTCTGGATCGACGGGATAGCCCTCGAGCACCTCGGCGCCCCGCGCGCGGGCGAGCTCGATGGCCCCGTCGAGGAGGGAGCGGGCCACGCCCTGACGCCGGAACTCGGTCCGCACGACGAAGCACGTCACCGCCCACGGGTCGGCCGGGTCTCCCTCGATCCGCTTGGTGATCGGCGAGCGCGCCAGATTCGGGTAGGCCGTGTACGGCTCCACTGCCGCCCACCCCGCGGGCTCGCCGTCGACCCATGCGATGACGCCGGGGGAGCCGTCGCGCACTTGATCGTGCAGCCGCTCGCTCCGGTCGCCGACCGAGAGCTTCTCGAATCCCGAGCGGGGCACCCGGAACCATTGGCACCAGCACCCTGCCGGGTCACCGGGGGTGCGGAACACCGTCTCGAGGTCGCCCCACACGGCATCGTCGACCGGGCGGACCACTGTGTCGCTCATGGGACGACGCTAGCGCGCACCTCCGACACCGGCCAAGCGCCGACCGGCCCAGCGCCCAGGCACAGGCGCGCGACGAGCGACGGATGCTCGACATGCGCGAAGTGCCCGGTGGCGGGCAAGACCACGGTCCGGAGCCCGCGGATCACCGACGCCAGCCGCAGATCGTCGGACGGCGGGACGAACACATCCCGGTCCCCGCGGATCGCCACGACCGGACAGCGGATGCGTCCCCAGCGCCCGGCGGCCGGGTAGTGCCGGGCGATCGCGACCGCCTGCACGAACGCCGCGGGCCGCACATCCCGGGCCAGCTCGTGAGCGATTCCCGGCACGCGCCGCGCGAACAGGGGAGCCACCAGATGCGCCAGCAGACCGCCGCGGTCCAGCACACGTACGACCCGCGGCCCGAGCGGCCCGAGCGCGGCGAGCACGCGCATCCCGACATCCAGGAGCATCAGCGGTGCGTACGCCGCGAACAAGCGCAGACCGCTCACCGTGTCGGCCCGCCCACCGAAGGCGGTCGCCGAGACGAGGGTGACCGACTCGGTCGCGTCCGGCTCACGGGCGGCCAGTTCCAGCGCGACAAAGCCGCCGAGGGAGTGTCCGACCAGCCGCCACCGCTGGTAGCCGAGGGCGCGCGCGACGGTCGCCACCGCATCCGCCAGCACTCCGGCGTCCAGCAGAGAGGGATCGGCGGGGGAGTCGCCCCAGCCCGGCAGATCGGGCACCACCAGGTCCGCGATCGGCGCCCCGCGTTCCGCCTCCGCTGCCTCGATCAGTGGAGCCCAGGTCGTCCACGACCCCGCAGCTCCGTGCAGAAGGACGGTCGCGACGGCGGCGCGCCCGCCGGATTCACCCGCCGTTCGGCGCACGGCCACCCTCCCGGCACCTGTCTCGACGATCGTCAATTCCACTCCTGTTCTTCGGAGCGGACCGGCCGTAGGCTTGCCCGACAAGCCACCCGGCACCCGGACGCGACCGCGCGCAGCCAGGGGCGACCGGAGGGAGCAGGATGACCGACACGACCACCGCGTCCAGCGGACAGGACCTGAGCGAGGAGATGCTCGACCGGCTGGACGCCTGGTGGCGCGCGGCCAACTACCTCTCGGTCGGACAGATCTACCTGCTCGACAATCCGCTGCTCCGGCGGCCGCTGTCGCGCGACGACATCAAGCCCCGGCTGCTGGGCCATTGGGGAACCACGCCGGGCCTCAACTTCATCTACGCGCACCTCAACCGCGCGATCCGCGAGCGGGACCTGGACACCCTGTTCGTCGCCGGTCCCGGACACGGCGGCCCCGGCGTCGTCGCGAGCGCGTACCTCGACGGCACGTACAGCGAGGTCTACAGCGCCATCGACCAGAGCGAAGACGGCATGCGCCGCCTTTTCCGGCAGTTCTCCTTCCCCGGCGGCATTCCGAGCCATGCGGCGCCGCAGACGCCCGGCTCGATCCACGAGGGCGGCGAACTCGGTTACGCGCTGTCGCACGCGTACGGCGCGGCCTTCGACAACCCGGACCTGCTCGTCGCGGCGGTGGTCGGCGACGGCGAAGCGGAGACCGGACCGCTCGCGACAGCCTGGCACTCGAACAAGTTCGTGAACGCCGAGCAGGACGGCGTGGTGCTGCCGATCCTGCATCTCAACGGCTACAAGATCGCCAACCCGACCGTGCTCGCGCGCATCCCGGAGTCCGAGCTCCTCGACCTCATGCGCGGCTACGGACACGAGCCCTACCTCGTCTCGGGCGGCTTCGACGGTGAAGACCCGCGTGAGGTACACAAGCGGATGGCGGCGACGCTCGACGTGATCCTCGACCGGATCGCGGAGATCAAACGCGCCGCGCGCGCAGGCGAACTGGACGGGCGTCCCTCCTGGCCGATGCTCATCCTGCGCACGCCGAAGGGATGGACGTGCCCGGCTGAAATCGACGGCCACCCGACCGAGAACAACTGGCGCGCCCACCAGGTGCCGCTCGGGAACGCGCGCGACACCGAGGCGCACACCCGGCTGCTCGAGAACTGGATGCTCTCCTACCGGCCCGAGGAGCTGTTCGACGAGCAAGGGCGCCCGGTCGAGCTCGTCACCGCGCTCGCACCGGAGGGGGAGCGGCGGATGAGCGCCAATCCGGTCGCGAACGGCGGGCTGCTGCGCCGCGACCTGCGGCTGCCGGACTTCCGCGACTACGCCGTCGACGTGTCCAAGCCCGGCGACACGGTCGCCGAGGCGACCCGCGTGCTCGGCGAGTGGTTCCGGGATGTGATGGTCGCCAACCCGCACGACTTCCGGCTGTTCGCTCCCGACGAGCTCGCGTCCAACCGGTTGCAGCCGGTCTACGACGTGACCGGCAAGCAGTGGAACGCCGAGTACCTGCCCATCGACTCGGACAACCACCTCGCACCGCGCGGCCGGGCGATGGAGGTGCTGAGCGAGCACCAGTGCCAGGGCTGGCTGGAGGGGTACCTGCTGACCGGACGCCACGGCGTCTTCACGTCGTACGAGGCGTTCATCCACATCGTCGACTCGATGTTCAACCAGCACGCCAAGTGGCTGAAGTCGTCCGGTGAGGTGTCGTGGCGTCGTCCCGTCTCCTCGCTCAACTACCTGCTCAGCTCGCACGTGTGGCGGCAGGACCACAACGGCGCCTCCCACCAGGACCCGGGCTTCATCGACCACGTCGTCAACAAGAAGGCCGACGTCGTGCGCGTCTACCTCCCGTTCGACGCGAATACCCTCCTCTCGACCTACGACCACTGCCTGAAGTCGGTGGACTACGTCAACGTGGTCGTCGCGGGCAAGCAGCCGTCACCGCAGTGGCTGAACATGGAGGATGCCGTCGCGCACTGCACCCGCGGCATCGGCATCTTCCCGTGGGCAGGCACCGAAGTAGAGGGGGAGGAGCCGGATGTCGTGCTCGGCTGCGCGGGCGACATCCCCACGCTGGAAACCCTGGCGGCCGCGGACATCCTGCGCCGCCGTCTGCCCGACCTGAAGGTGCGGGTGGTCAACGTCGTCGACCTGATGCGTCTGCAGGACGCCCGCGAGCACCCGCACGGCCTGAACGACCGGGAGTACGACTCCCTGTTCACCACCGACAAGCCGGTCATCTTCGCGTATCACGGCTATCCCTGGCTGATCCACCGGCTGACTTATCGCCGGCACGGCCACGACAACCTGCACGTGCGCGGCTACAAGGAGGAGGGCACGACGACCACGCCGTTCGACATGGTCATGCTCAACGACCTCGACCGGTACCACCTGGTCATCGACGTGATCGACCGGGTGCCCGGGTTGGCGTCCCGCGAGGCAGGGCTCCGTCAGGAGATGCAGGATGCGCGGCTGCGCGCCCGCCAGTACACACGCGAACACGGAGAGGACATCCCCGAGGTCGCCGAGTGGAAGTGGGGCGGCGGCGAGCGGACGACGCGGATCGACACCACCGGCGGCGACAACGACTGACGTTCGCCGGGCGGGTCAACCGGAGGGCTGTTCGAGCCGGAATCCCACCTTGAGGGTGACTTGGAAGTGCGCGACTCGTCCGCCCTCCACCTCGCCCCGGGTGTCGGTCACTTCGAACCAGTCGATTTCGCGGATCGTCATCGCCGCGCGCTCGATCCCGTTGCGTATCGCTGCATCGGTCCCGTCCGGCGACGTGCCCACGATCTCGATCACTCTGTAGGTGTGATTAGTCACGATTGAGCTCCCAACGTTTGATCCGCACCCGGCTACGCTCAGTGTGCCCCGCGGTCGGCTATCGCGGCTACCCGCATGCTCGCCGGCGGAGCGTTGACGAACTCGTACCAGCTGCGTTGACCGCGCTGCACGGGTTCGGCCGCGAGATTGTGCCCGGCGCGGTAGGCGCGTCCGATCGCCCCTGGGATACGGATCGGAAGGCCGTGCCTGGGATGGCCGTCGGTGCCTTCCACGTACGCGTCGGCAAGCTGCCGGATGTCGAGCACCTCAGGTCCCGCGATGTCGGCGACGCGACCTGCCGGGTCGTGCAGGGCGAGGTCAGCAAGCCGGGCCGCCACCTCGTCCACGTGGACCGGCTCGAAGCGCACGCCGCTGGGAACCGGGAGCAGGGGAAGCCTGGTCAGCCTTCGCACGACGGGAAGGACGAACTCGTGCAGTTGCGCCGCACGGAGCACCGTCCAGGGCACACCCGATTCGGCGATGGTCCTCTCGGCCGCAGCCTTGGCGCGGAAGTAGCCTATGGGCATCTGGTCCGCGCCGACCACGGAGATGAGGATGAGGTGGCGAACGCCGGCATCCTTCGCTGCACCGCCGAGATTGCGGGACGCGATGTCATCACCCTTCGCCCCGCCGGCCAGGTGCAGGACAACATCCACACCGTCGAGCGCCTCCCGCAGGCCGCGGCCGGAGACGGTATCTCCTTCGACATGCTCAATTCCTGGCTCATTCCCGCGCGGGTGACGCGTGAGGATCCGCAGGTCGCGGCCCGCCTCGCGCAGCCTCGGCACCACACGACTTCCGATGGTGCCGGTTCCACCGGTCACGAGCAGAGGTGCATTCATGGTTGTTTCCTGTTCTGTCACAACGGGGGAAGCTCCCTCGTCAGGATCATGACGAGTGAGACCGAGGGGATGTGACATGACCGATCAAGGAAGTCTTGCCCGGCGTTTCGAGATCGAGCGTCCACGGCTTCGTGCCATCGCGAACCGGCTGCTCGGCTCGACGGCCGATGCGGATGACGCAGTACAAGAGACCTGGCTTCGGCTGCAACGCGCGGATTCCGCCGGAATCGAGCAGCTGGAGGCGTGGCTCACCACGGTCGTCTCACGGGTGAGTCTCGACATGTTGCGAGCTCCGCGCCGGACTCGCGAGCACTCGTGGCAGGTCGAGCCGTGGCGAGACGAACCGGTCGCCCGCGGGGTCGACCCTGCGGAGATCACCGCCCGAACCGACCGGGTGAGCGTCGCCCTTCTCATCGTCTTGGAGACCCTCAGCCCCGCGGAGCGAATTGCGTTCGTGCTGCGAGACGTCTTCGGTCAGCCATTCGACGAGATCGCAGTGGTGCTGGAGCGCTCGCCTGCAGCCGCGCGGCAACTGGCTTCACGCGCGCGGCGGCGCGTCCGCGGCGCGCAGGAGCCGGCCCGACCGAATCGCGATCGCGGGCGGCGGATCGTCGACGCCTGGCTCGCTGCCGCTCAAGACGGGAACATCGACGCGCTCCTTTCCCTCCTCGACGATGGCGCCGTCCTGCACGCCGACTACGGCACCTCCGTCCAGGTCGTCGAAGGGGCAGCATCCATCGCCCAGCAAGCTGTGTTGTCCGGACGCCTCGCCGCCCATTCGACACCGATCCTGATTGACGGCAGGCCCGGCGTCGCGGCGGTGATCAACCAGCATGTGGCCTCGATCATGGCGTTCGAGATCGAAGACGACCGCATCGTGAGGCTAGAAGTGCTCGCCGATCCCGCACGGCTCACGACACTCGGCGTGCAGCAGATCATCGCCTCTCTGCAGCGGCGCGTGCCCCGATAGCTCGTCGCGCTCGGTCAGGGGGCATCCACCCAGCGCTCGATCCGGCGGTGATCCGGGGTGAAACCGTGGTCGACTCCCCAGAGAACGGCCTGGGAGCGGCTTTCGGCTCCGATCTTGCGGTAGACGCTGCGAATGTGCGACTTGACCGTGTTGGGACTGAGATACGTGAGCTCGGCAACCGCCGCGTTGCTCTTGCCTTGCGTGATCAACGCGAGGATCTCCGACTCCCGATCGGTGATCCCTTCCTGCTTGCCGGGCCAATCGAGTCCCTGTGCGCTGCGCGCGCGTGCGGGGGACTCGCTCACCACGAGCTCACCCGCATGCACCGCTTCGAGGGCGGCAACCAGCTCCGGGGCCGTCAGGGTCTTCGACAGGTACCCGTGCACCCCTTGACGTCGGGCGCTCTCGATCAGCTCGGGATGGAAATTCCAGGTGTACACCACCACATGGCGCGCTCGCGGATTCTTCACGAGTTCGCCGATCTGCTCGTGACTGGACTCCGGTTGAGCGAAGGCGTCGTAGAGGACGACATCGATCGTCTCGTCGAGCGGGGCGTTCGCGTCGATTTCGGCTACGACCAGCCGGTCGTGGTAGTCGTCGAACATGTGCGCCAAGCCGAGGAGGACGACGTCATAGTCGTCCACGAGCGCGATCGTGAAGGGCTTGGTGGCTGGTGGGGAGGCCGCCGACATGCCGTCACATTACACCCCTAGGGGTGAGGCGACCCGCCCCCGCCGGTGGTTGCCTGGAGCCAACATCCCATTCACCGGAAAGAGAGTCCGCTCATGAATATTCTTCTGATCATCGTCGCTGTGATCGCCATCATCCTCCTGCTCACGGGAGGCTTCGTCTCGTCCCTGAACTTCCTGCTCTGGGTGGGAATCGTGCTGCTCGTCCTCGCTGTGATCGTGTTCCTCGTGCGGATGCTCACCGGAAGCCGTCGCGTCTGACACCGGCACTTCGACCGCCGGTCAGTCGTGGGGAGGGCGACGCAGCCGCTTGACGTCGGTGCGTCGCTTCTTCGCTTCCAGACGCCGTTGCTCGGCCCCGCGGCTCGGCTTCGTGGGCCGGCGCGACGGTGCCGGCGGCCGGAGGGCTTCGGCCACCATCTCGGCCAGGCGGGCACGCGCTGCCTCCCTGTTGCGCAATTGCGCCCGGTGTTCCGATGCCGCGATCGTCAGCGACCCGTCGACAAGGCGGCCGCTCAGACACTCGAGGATGCGCTCGCGCTGAAGCGGCGTGAGAACGGCGGAGCCTGCCACATCCCACACGAGCTCCGCCCGAGAGTCGGCAGTGTTCACACCTTGCCCACCCGGACCCGATGACCGCGAGAAACGCCACGACAGCTCAGACTCGGGGATCGTGAGCCCGGCGCCGACCCGAAGGCCCGGACGGTGCGCAGCGGGCATGGCTCACACCGGGGCGAGGGGCTGCTTCTGGCCCGTCGGCAATTCGACGCGAATCCTGTCCCCTCCACGGACGGTTCCCCCCGTGACGACGACGGCCATGACACCGCCCTTGCGCTCGACGGAGCCGTCCTCTGCGCGGCCGAGCACCTCCCGTAGGAGGCCCGGCTCGAAACCGTTGATCTGCTGGCACGGGTTCCGCAAACCGGTGACACGCACGCACGCGTCGTCGCCGAGATGCAGCAGGGCTCCTGTCGGCAGGCTGAGGAGGTCGATCCCGAGGGTCGTCACGTTCTCGCCCAGCTGCCCCGGCTGAACCCGGAAGCCAACTTCGGCGACCTCGGCGAACAGCTCCGAGTGGATGAGGTGCACCTGACGCAGGTTCGGCTGCGACGGATCCCGGGCGACGCGGGAGCGGTGCTGGACGGTCGTTCCGGCGTGCGCGTCACCGTCGACACCCCAGCCCTCGACGAGGACGACCTCGTCCACCACCGACTTGCTGAACCGATGGTCGCCGTCCTTGCTCACGGCGACGACCTCAGCCTTCCCGGACTCTGTTGGCGCCGTCATGCGCAGACCCGCAGCCTGCGCCCGTCGAAGCTGACGATGTCGCCGAGTTGGAGCTGCCGCCCGCGTCGACGGTCGACCTCGCCGTTCACGGCGACGAAACCGTCGATGATGGCCTCTTTCACGTCTCCGCCGGAGTCGAGGAGCCCAGCGAACTTCAGGAACTGTCCGAGGCGGATGGACTCACCACCGATGGCCACGTCGTCGATCGGAGCCGCTTTCGTCATCCTCGAATGCTAGCCGACCGATCCCTCGCTGGAGTCGTCGAACGCGCGCCGCAGATACTTCGGGGCTTGTACCCGCCATGCCTCCGTCACCAGCTCGGCGAGGTGGTCGTCGTCGATGCCGGCCATGCGGAACGCGACCTTCGGCTCTCCCCAGTGCGTCGTAGTGCGCAGGAACACCGTTGGCGCCATTTCGATGAGGGCGAGGGCATCCAGCCGGTCGGCGACCTTCACTCCGACCACCAGCTCGGCCGCGATGATCTCCCGCATGTCCTCGGGGATACTCGGCCACGGATGGCACTCCCATGCGTATGGCTTTCCGCGGACGAACCACGCTGCGCCGCCGGTCGTCGCGCGCTCGACGCTGCCGGGCAGCCGCACGGCGGTCCGGCGCACGTCGTCGAGAGTAGGCACGCTGCGACCCTAGGGCGCACCACCGTCAGGGCGCTCGGCGCGCCGGGTGAAGGCGGCCTAGAGCGGGTGAGCGCCCTCGGGGTCGACTACCGTCAGCTCGGCGATCTTCGCGGCCCGGTGGTCACCCGAGGAGCGCCCGGTCAGTCGGCGTCCCACCCACGGCAGCACGTAACGGCGGTAGTAGTCGGCGGTCCGTCGCGTCTTCTCGCCCGGGGGCGCGGCGGCGACCTCCTCAACACCCCACTCCGCGGGCACCGGGATGCCGAGAGCGGTCAGCACGTTGCTCGCGACGCGGGCATGGCCGAGCGGGCCGAGGTGGAGACGGTCCTCCGACCAGTAGCGGATGTCTTCGAGGCCCTCGTCGGCCCAGTTGTCCACGAACGTGATGCCGTCGCGCGGCAGCATCGCACGGACGGCGACCGCCAGCTCCTCCCCGCGGCGGCGGACCAGGCCGCCGAGGGGGAGGTGCGCACTCGGGTTCGCACCGCTCAGCAGCAGCATGTGGCTGCCGGATGCGACCACGCGGTCCGCCGCATCCATCAGGGTCGTCGCCACGCCCTCGATCGAGACGCGCGGGCGCATGATGTCGTTGCCGCCGCCGTTCAGGCTCACCAGGTCGGGGCGCTGCGCGATGGCCGGGTCGACCTGCTCCGCGACGATCGGTCCGAGCTTGCGGCCGCGGACCGCCAGATTGGCGTAGCGGAACGGGCCGTCGAAGGCCGCGGCCATCCCGAGCGCCACGAAGTCGGCCCAGCCCCGCACGCGCCCGTCGGGCAGATCGTCGCCGACGCCCTCCGTGAAACTGTCCCCGATGGCGATGTAACTGGAGAATGCGGTGCTCGACACGGAGGCAACGCTACTCCGCCCGGAGCTGCCCGCCGAACGCCCGCCGCGGCTACCATGGCGGCATCGACGACGGCGTCCGGAGGGGGATCCCATGCAGAAGGTCAGCACGTTCCTGTGGTTCGAGAGCGGCGTGGAGGAGGCAGCGGAGCTGTACACGTCCCTCATCCCGGACTCGCGAATCCTCGACGTCCAGCGTTTCGGGGAGGGGATGCCGAACGGGCTGGTGGTGCTGCGGTTCACCCTTGCCGGGGTCGAGTACCAGGCGATGAACACCGGCCCGGCCGGCGGGTTCACCGAGGCGTTCTCCCTCTCTGTGGTCTGCGACGACCAGGCCGAGGTCGATCGCCTCTGGGACGCCCTCACGTCCGACGGCGGCGAGGAGAGCATGTGCGGGTGGCTGAAGGATCGCTGGGGGGTCAGCTGGCAGATCGTGCCGCGCCGGCTGCTCGAACTGCAGGCCGACCCGGACCGAGAACGCGCCGGGCGGGCGAACCAGGCGATGCTCGGGATGCGGAAGCTCGACATCGCCGCGCTGGAAGCGGCAGCGGACGGGCGCTGAGCGCGCGGGCTACGGGCGGGCGAGGAGGTCCTGCCAGCTGAGCAGGTGCTCGACGGTCACCCCGCCGTAGCCGCGGAGGGAGGACAGCTGGGTGCGGACCTTCGCCGTCTCCGTCTCGAGCAGCGCGGCCGTGTCGTCGCCGAACGTCGCCGCCGGGCCGCCTGCGACCTCCGGGGTGTCCGTCTCGACGCCGATGGTGAACGGGATGCGCTTCGCCGCGGCCGCTGTCGCCGCCTGTTTTGCGAGCGCGACGATCCCGTCGGATCCGGCCGCGTGGTCGCTGAACGCGACGATGGCGACCGACTTCAGCCGGGGGAGGAGGGCGTCGAAGGCGGTTCCGCCGCCGGCCTGCGGCTTGGCGGCGAGCCACCAGGGCAGGTCCGCACCGATCGGTACGGTTCCGGCCGCCGTCTTCGCGCGGTCGTACATCGTCTGCAGCTTGGTGACCACGGCGGGAAGCTCGGCGTCGGATGAGACCACCCACGGCTCCACGTCGAATTGGATCGCGTCGAAGGGCGCGGCGCGGAGGGCGGCGGTCGTCCAGGCGGCCGCGAGCGAGGGGTCGTCGGCCCAGGCGGCGTCCCCGCCGAGCGCCGCGACCTTGGTGACGCCGGCCGCGTGCAGCGCCGCGACGGCGTCGGTCAGCCAGCCGGAGAACGGACCCTCGTCGGCCGCCCACGGCACCGAGAGGAACACGGTGCGCAGCTTGTGCGCCGCGGCGAAGTCGGCGAGCGCCTGCGGCTCGAACTGCGGCTGCCCCTGGCCGCGCGCATCCACCGCCGGATCGATCGGATTGCCCCACGCCCACATGCCGGTGATCGCGGAGGTCGGCGCACCGCCGTCGGTCCGCGCGGTCACGGCCGCTGCCGGCGCGCTGGCGACGAGCGCCGACCCGCCGATTGCCAGGGCGAGCGCCGACGCAGCGACAGCGGAGCGGAGACGCGGAGCTCGCATGGCACACCCTTCGAACGCGGAACAGTACGGTCACCGCAGATTCGGGTGTGCGGTTCCCCCATCATCCCAGTCCTCGCTGGTGCGTCTACGCCTCGTTCGGGGTACATATGCCCGCAGTGTGCGCTATTCGCGCCACCCGAGTGCGGGGGCGATCTGCGTGACGATCGTCTCCAGGAGGTGCGCGTTGTAGTCGACCCCCAGTTGGTTCGGCACGGTCACCAGGAGGGTGTCCGCGTCGGCGACCGCCGCATCCTCGCGCAACTCCTCGACGATCTGCTCGGGATCGCCCACGTAGCTCTTGCCGAAGCGGGCCAGTCCGCCGTCCAGGTGGCCGACCTGGTCGTGTCGTTCGGCGAGCGCGGACGCGCCGAAGTAGCGGCGGTCGAGGTCGGTGGTGATCGGCAGGATGCTGCGGCTCACCGACACGCGCGGCTCGCGCTCCCAGCCGGCGGCGGCCCAGGCCTCGCGGTACTGCTGCAGCTGCTCGGCCTGCAGGTCGGAGAACGGAATGCCGGTGTCCTCTGTCAGCAGGGTCGAACTCATGAGGTTCATCCCCTGCTCGGCCGCCCAGACGGCGGTCGCGCGAGTCCCGGCTCCCCACCAAATCCGGTCGTCCAGGCCGGGGGACTGGGGTTCGATGGCGAGGGCGCCGCGCTGGCCGCCGGTCATCGCCGGATTCGCCTCCGCTACGCCTGCGCCGGAGATGGCCGCGCGGAACAGCTCGGTGTGGCGCCGGGCCATGTCGGCATCCGTCTCGCCCTCGGCCGGAACGTAGCCGAACGACTCCGAGCCGCGCAGCGCCGTCTCGGGTGATCCGCGGCTCACGCCGAGCTGCAGCCGGCCGCCGCTGATCAGGTCCGCCACCGCCGCATCCTCTGCCATGTACAGCGGATTCTCGTAGCGCATGTCGATCACGGCGGTGCCGATGTCGATGCGGCTCGTGCGGGCGCCGATCGCTGCGAGCAGCGGGAACGGGGATGCCAGCTGCGGCGCGAAGTGGTGGACGCGGACGAACGCGCCGTCCGCTCCGAGCTCCTCCGCCGCCACGGCCAGCTCGATGGTATGGGTGAGGGCGTCGGCCGCGGTGCGCGACACGGAGCCGGGGATGGGCTGATAGTGCCCGAAGCTGAGGAACCCGATGCGTTTCACATCCACTCCAATCGGTCCTCGTCGCAGCCTATTCCGCCGCGCTAGAGTCCGGGTGTGGCGGAGTGGCTGTGTGCGACATGTGCGGTGGAGACGACGGCGGTCGTCGGGCTCGAGGGTGAGCATCCACCCGCATCCTGCCCGATCTGCGAGGACGAGCGCCAGTATGTGCCGTCGACCGGTCAGGAGTGGACCACCTTGCAGCGCCTCCAGCGCCAGGGGGAGCGGGTCGTCGTGACGGAGCTGGAGCCGGACCTCTACGGCCTGCGCAGCGAGCCGCGGGTCGGTATCGGCCAGCAGAGCATCCTGCTGCGCACGCCGGACGGCAACCTGCTGTGGGACCCGACCGGGTACGTCGACGAGGCCGCCGCGACGGCCGTGCAAGACCTGGGCGGCGCCGCCGTCATCGCGACCAGTCACCCGCACATGTTCGGTGCGCAGGTTACCTGGTCGCGGATGCTCGGCGACCCGCCGGTGCTCGTCAACGCCGCCGACCGGCACTGGGTGCAGCGCGAGGACCCGGCCATCGAATCCTGGATCGGCGAGACGGAGGTGCTGCCGGGGGTGACCCTGCGCACCATCGGCGGGCACTTCCCGGGTAGTGCGGTCGTGCACTGGGATCGAGGTGTCGTTCTCAGCGGCGACACGGTGTTCCCCGGCCCGTCCCAGAGGTGGGTGACGTTCCAGCGCAGCTTCCCGAACGACATCCCGCTCTCCGCGGCCGTGGTGCGGCGCGTCGCCGACGCCGTCTGCGACCGTCCCTTCGACCGGATGTACGGCAACCTCGGCAACGTCGTGCTCGAGGATGCGCGCGGTGCGGTCCTGCGGTCCGCCGAGCGGTACATCGGCTGGGTGAGCGGCGCGTTCGACCACCTCACCTGAGGGCGGAGGCGCTCGTCACCCGCTCAGAGGAACGGCGCGAGCTCCAGTTCCATCGCGGGCTTCGGCTTGGCGCCGATGATCGTCTTCACAACCTCCCCGTCCCGGAACACCTTCATCACCGGCAGCGCGAGCGCCTTGTAGGCGACGGTGGTCTGCATGTTCTCGTCGGCGTTGATCTTGACGATGCGGATGCGGTCGCTGTGCTCCTCCTGCAGTTGCTGCAGAATCGGCGACAGCGCCCGGCAGGGACCGCACCACTCCGCCCAGAACTCGACGATGGTGGTGCCCGGTGCCGCGAGCACATCCTCCTGGAAGCTGGCGTCCGTGACGCTCTCGATCGTGGTCATGCGAGCACGTTAAGCCCTGACCACAGGGGCAGGGTCAAGCGGTGAGCCGCGAATCCTGTGCGAGCATGGGAAGCAGGAGGTGCGCATGGAGATCCTGAGCCCGCAGCAGATCCGCGACTCGTTCGTCAACTGCTCCCGCAGCGAAGCCGAAGAGCTGCCGTTGCCGCCCGGCCTGCACGAGGTGGACTGGGCCCGTCGCGAGTACCTCGGCTGGCGCGACCCTCGTCTGCCGCAGCGCGGCTACATCGTCGTGCCCACCGAGGACGGGCCGGTGGGCGTCGCGCTCCGTGCGTCGGAGGCGTCGATGCGGTCGCACGCCCCCACCATGTGCGGCTGGTGTCAGGATGTGCATCTCACCAACGACGTCTGGTTCTGGTCGGCGCGGCGCGCGGGCCAGGCTGGCCGCAATGGCGACACGGTCGGGACATTGGTGTGCGGCGCCTTCGAGTGCAGCGCCAACGTGCGGCGGACGCCGCCGGCGTCGTACGTCGGCTTCGACGCGGACCTGATCGTCGAGGAGAGGATCGCCGGGCTGGCCGTGCGCGCCCGCCGCTTCGCCGCAACCGTCGTCGGTGCGCGCATCTGAGTGCGCGTCTGATCGTCGTGCCGCCGGTGGGACTCGAACCCACACGCCCTTCCGGACAAAGCATTTTGAGTGCTCCGCGTCTGCCATTCCGCCACGGCGGCGCACAACAACACCTGAACAATACCGTAGGCTTTTGTGCGTGACTGACCAGGAACCGACCCCCACCGCACCTCGCCGCGTCGTCGTGGCCGAGGATGAGTCCCTCATCCGCCTTGACATCGTCGAGACCCTGCGCGACAACGGGTTCGAGGTCGTCGGTGAGGCCGGCGACGGCGAAACCGCCGTCGCGCTCGCAACCGAGCTGCGTCCCGACCTGGTCATCATGGACGTCAAGATGCCGCAGCTGGACGGCATCTCCGCCGCAGAGCGCCTGTCGAAGGACCACATCGCGCCCGTCGTGCTCCTGACCGCGTTCAGCCAGAAGGAGCTCGTCGAGCGCGCGACAGAGGCCGGCGCCCTGGCATACGTCGTCAAGCCGTTCACGCCGAACGACCTGCTGCCCGCCATCGAGATCGCCCTCGCGCGGTACGCCCAGATCATCGCCCTCGAAGCTGAGGTCGGCGACATGGTTCAGCGCTTCGAGACCCGCAAACTGGTCGACCGCGCCAAGGGCCTCCTGAACGAGAAGATGGGCCTGTCGGAGCCGGAGGCGTTCCGCTGGATCCAGAAGGCGTCGATGGACCGCCGCCTCACCATGCACGACGTCGCCCAGGCGATCATCGAGCAGCTCGCGCCGAAGAAGTAGCCCCGGCGCCCGCGGCGCTACAGCTCCTTGATCAGGTTCGTGATCCGGATGGTGGAGCAGCGGCGACCGCGGTCGTCCGTGACGGCGATCTCGTGGGTGGTCAGCGTGCGCCCGAGGTGGATGGGCGTGCAGACGCCGGTGACGTATCCACTGGTCGCCGAGCGGGTGTGCGACGCGTTGATCTCGATGCCGACCGCGAGGCGGCCTTCGCCGGCGTACAGGTTGGCCGACATCGAGCCGAGGGACTCGCCCAGCACCACGTAGGCGCCCCCGTGCAGGAGGTCCGCGGGCTGCGTGTTGCCATCGACCGGCATGCGCGCCACGGCGCGTTCCACGCTGAATTCGAGCATCTCGATGCCCATCTTCTCGGCCAGTCGGCCGAGTCCCCTCTGCTGCACGTACGCGAGCGCGTCGTCGGTCATCCTCGGCCTCTCCTGACGGTCGTCTGGACTGTCACCGGCCCCTTGTAGGCTGTCCTGGTGTCAGACTCCGAAAAGCCTACCCTCCTGATCATCGACGGCCATTCGCTGGCATTTCGGGCCTTCTACGCTCTCCCCGTCGACAGCTTTGTGAACCGCGAGGGGCAGCACACCAACGCGATCCATGGCTTCATCGCCATGTTCATCAACCTCCTGCAGCAGCAGAAGCCGACCCACCTCGCTGTCGCGTTCGACATCTCCCGTTACTCCTTCCGCACGCGCGAGTACCCGGAGTACAAGGGCACCCGCGGAGAGACGCCGTCGGAGTTCGCCGGCCAGGTCCCGCTCCTCGAAGAGGCCCTGCACGCGATGAACGTGACGACGATCGCGAAGGAGGACTACGAGGCCGACGACATCCTCGCCACGCTGGCGCGTCAGGGCGCCGAGCAGGGCTTCAAGGTGCTCATCGTCTCGGGGGACCGCGACACCATCCAGCTCGTCAACGATGACGTGACACTGCTCTACCCCAACGTTCGCGGCGTCTCCGAGCTCAAGGTGTACGACCCGGCGGCCGTGCGCGAGAAGTACGGCATCGAGCCGCATGAGTACCCCGAGATCGCCGCCCTCGTCGGCGAGACCAGCGACAACCTGATCGGTATCGACAAGGTCGGCGAGAAGACGGCCGTCAAGTGGGTGCAGCAGTACGGCACGGTCGAGAACATCGTGGCGCACGCCGACGAGATCAAAGGTGTCGTGGGGCAGAACCTGCGCGACCAGAAGGAGAACGCGCTCCGCAACCGTCGACTCAATCAGCTGCTCGACGACGTGGAGCTGCCGGTCGGGCCGGCCGACCTCGAGCGCAAGCCGCTGAACGAGGGCGCAGTGCGCGACATCTTCGCCCGGCTGCAGTTCAAGACCCTCCTCGACCGTCTGATGAAGACGGCGGCAGAAGAGGGGATGCTCGACGGCGTCGCCGCGGCGACGCAGGTGGGCGACGCCGGAGCGGTCAGCGCTCCGGCCGTCCGCACGATGGTCGACGAAGAGCTCGAGAACTGGCTGTCGAAAGCCTCCGCCGGGGGCACGGCGGTCGCGGTGCAAGTGGAGGTCGGCCCGGCGGGCATCAGTGGATTCGGACTGGCTGTCGCCGACGACAGCGTCTACGTCCCGTGGACCGCCGGCCGCAAAGACTACGAAGCGCTGGAGACGTGGCTCGCGAGCAGCGCGCCCAAGTACTTCTTCCACGCGAAGCCGCAGTTCAAGTCCCTCAGCCGAGCGGGTTTCGTGGTCGACGGCCTGGCCTTCGACACGCGCATCGCCTCCTGGCTGGTGAAGCCGGGCGCTGCACCGCAATCGCTCGCCGAGCAGGTCTACGAAGTACTGGGGGAGACCCTCCCGGTCTCCGATCCCAACCAGCTGGTCCCGATCAATGACGCCGTGAGCCCCGCCACCGAGGCCTGGTTCATTCGTCGCGTCGCCGAGGGTCAGATGATCGCGCTCGATGAGGGCACGCGTGCCGTTCTCGACGACATCGAGCTGCCGCTCGTCGCCGTGCTGGCCGAGATGGAGCTGAGCGGCGTCTCCATCGACTCCGAGGTGCTGGCGCGCCTGCGCGGTCAGCTCACCGACAAGGCCAACGACTTCGCCGCACAGGCGTACGCGCAGATCGGTCACGAGATCAACCTCGGTTCCCCCAAGCAGTTGCAGCAGGTGCTCTTCGAAGAGCTCGGGATGCCGAAGACCCGCGCCACGAAGACCGGGTACTCGACCGACGCCGGTTCGCTGGCCGACCTGCAGGAAAAGAATCCGCATCCGTTCCTCGGGCTCCTGCTGCAGCACCGCGACGCCACGAAGCTCAAGCAGATCGTGGAGACGCTGGAGCGGTCGGTCGAGAGCGATGGACGCATCCACACGACGTACGACCAGACGGGCACCAGCACCGGCCGCATCTCGTCGAACGACCCGAACCTGCAGAACATCCCGATCCGGACGGAGGAGGGGCGCGAGATCCGCTCCGCCTTCACGCAGGGCGGCGGTTTCGAGACGCTGCTCACGGCGGACTACTCGCAGATCGAGATGCGGATCATGGCGCACCTGTCCGGAGATCCCGGCCTGATCGAGGCGTTCAATGCGGGAGAAGACCTGCACCGCTTCGTCGGTTCGCGCGTGTTCGGCGTTTCGCCGGCCGAGGTGACCTCCGCGATGCGCACCAAGGTGAAGGCGATGTCGTACGGTCTCGCCTACGGGCTCAGCGCGTTCGGACTCTCCAAACAGCTCCGGATCGAAACGTCCGAGGCCCGGCAGCTGATGACGGACTACTTCGAGCGGTTCGGCGCGGTGCGCGACTACCTGCGCAACGTCGTCGAGCAGGCCCGCGTCGACGGGTTCACCGAGACGATCTTCGGGCGAAGGAGGCCGTTCGCCGACCTGACATCGACCAACCGCGTCCTGCGCGAGAACGCCGAACGCCAGGCGCTGAACGCGCCCATCCAGGGATCGGCGGCCGACATCATGAAGGTCGCCATGCTGGGGATCGCCGGCGACATCATCGATCAGCGCCTCGAGTCGCGGATGCTGCTGCAGGTGCACGACGAACTCATCTTCGAGGTCGCGACCGGCGAATGGGACGCTCTCGAGGCCATCGTCCGCACGCGGATGACCGGAGCCGTCGACCTGCAGGTGCCCCTCGATGTCCAGGTCGGTCGCGGCGCGAACTGGGACGCCGCGGCGCACTGACACGACTTATCCACAGGTCGGATTTTGTCGTGCCCTGCGGCGGCCGTCGTCGATAGGGTCGAATCATGACCAACGATCAGAAGCGCGAACCCACCCCGGTCGACACGATCGCCGAGGAGTGGGTAGACACCCAGCTCGAGCTGTACCCGGAATTCCACGTGTGGCTCGGGCGTCCCGGCCGCGAGGGCGAGTACGCCGACTACTCACCGGCGGGCGCCGAGCACGCCATCGCGAAGGTGAAGGAGACGCTCGCCCGCATCCAGGCGGCCGAGTCGGTCGACGAGATCGACCGCATCACCCAGATGGACCTGGCGCGCGAGCTGCAGCTCACGATCGAGAAGCACGAGGCAGGCTTCGCCCAGCGCGACCTCAACGTCATCGCCTCGCCGGCGCAAGAGCTGCGCGACATCTTCGACCTGGTCCCGACCGACACCGAAGACGACTGGGCCAACGTCGCCAAGCGCCTCCACAACCTGCCCGCTGCGATGGACGGCTACATCGAGACGCTGCGCAGCGGCATCCAGGCCGGCAACGTCCCGGCGATCCGCCAGGTGCGCGAGGTGCTCGCGCAGGCCCGCAAGCAGGTCGCCGACACCGGATTCTTCTTCGGCTTCACCGCCGATGCGAAGCCGCTCAACGGCGAGCTGCCCGAGTCTCTGAAGGCCGACCTGGCCGCGGGGGCTCAGGAGTCCGCCCAGGCCTATGCGACGCTCGCCGACTTCTTCGAGAACGAGCTCGCCCCGCACGCTCCCGAGAAGGACGCGGTGGGGCGCGAGCTCTACGCTCTCGCTTCGCGCGGATTCCTCGGGGCCACCGTCGACCTCGACGAGACCTACGAGTGGGGCATCGAGGAGTTGGCGCGGATGCGCTCCGAGCAGGAGTCGATCGCGAACGAGATCAAGCCGGGTGCGAGCGTTCACGAAGCGATCGCGTTCCTCGACGGCGACGCGAGCCGCAAGCTGCATGGCACCGACGCCCTGCAGCGCTGGATGCAAGAGACGAGCGACCGCGCAATCGAGGAGCTCGGTAAGTCGCACTTCGACATCCCGGCCGAGATCCGCCGCCTCGAATGCATGATCGCCCCCACCCAGGAGGGCGGCATCTACTACACCGGCCCCAGCGACGACTTCGCTCGTGCGGGCCGCATGTGGTGGAGCGTTCCGGAAGGCGTCACCGAGTTCGACACCTGGCGTGAACTGACGACCGTGTATCACGAGGGCGTTCCGGGCCACCACCTGCAGATCGCGCAAGCGACGTACAACAAGGCGCAGCTCAACTCGTGGCGCCGCATCGCGGGCACGTCCGGCCACGCCGAGGGCTGGGCGCTGTACGCCGAGCGCCTCATGGAGCAGCTCGGCTACCTCGACGACCCGGCCGACCGGCTCGGAATGCTCGACGGCCAGCGGATGCGCGCTGCTCGCGTGGTGCTCGACATCGGTGTGCACCTCGAAAAGCCGCTTCCCGACGCATCGCGCCCCTGGACCGGGGAGGACGCGTTCCCGTTCCTCCGCGAAAACGTCAACATGAACGACCCGTTCGTGCGCTTCGAGGTGAACCGCTATCTCGGGTGGCCGGGCCAGGCGCCGTCGTACAAGATCGGTCAGCGCATCTGGGAGCAGCTGCGCGACGAGTACGCCCGCCGCGAGGGTGCTTCGTTCGACATCAAGGCGTTCCACAAGAAGGCGCTCGACATCGGAGGCGTCGGCCTCGACACGCTGAAGGCGGCGCTGCTCGACTGAGCGGCGCACCTTCACCAGCGGTGACCTCCCCGTATCGCGCCGTGCTGGGCGCGGCGTTCGATGAGCTCCACCCGCGACTGCGGGCGTACTTCGACGCGATCCCGGCCGGCGCGATCGGCCGGGGGAGCGGCGTGTTCGATACGGTCGGCACTCCGCGGCGGTGGTTGTGGCCGGTACTGGCGATCTTCGCGCGGGCGCACGTGATGTTCCCCGTGTGGGAGCGGGCGGTGCCGTTCACGGTGGAGAACCAGCCGCTGACGACCGCTGACGGGTCGCCGGCGGTGGCGGCAGTCCGCGTGTTCGAGCTCCGCAACCGACGGGAGGCCATGATCGACGAGATCGGTGTCTCGGACGGGGCGCTGCTCGACCGGCTCGGTCGGCCCGTCCGCACGGAGGCCCGCTTCGCCGCGACTGTGCGCGATGGCGGGCTGCGCCTCCGGTCGACCGCGGTCTGGCTCGTCCTCGGCGGGCGGCGGGTCCGTGTCCCGCGTCCGCTCGCTCCGGTGGTGGTGCTCACCGAACGCTGGGACGACACCGCAGAAGTCCAGTCGGTATCCATCACCGTGGCCGCGCCCGTCATCGGCAGGGTCTACCAGTATCGAGGGCGGTTCCACTATCGGATCGCAGAAGAGGGAGAGCAGTCGCCGTGAGCGAGCGCATCGTGATCACCGGGGCGTCCGGGTTCGTCGGCCGGTACCTGGAGCAGCACTACCGGGCCGCCGGCGCGGAGGTCGTGCTAGTGGGGCGCAGCGGGCCCGACGTCCGCTGGGATGACGCAGCCGGTCTGCGCGCGGCGGTCTCCGGCTCGGCCGCGGTGATCAACCTCGCCGGAAAGAGTGTGAACTGCCGTTACGGCGACGCCAACCGTGCCGAGATCTTCCGGTCACGGCTGGCGACCACGAGAGCGGTACGGGAGGCGATCGCCACGAGCGATGCACCGCCGCCGGTCTGGTTCAACGCTTCAACGGCGACGATCTACCGGCACGCCGAGGACCGGCCGATGACGGAGTCCACCGGCGAGCTCGGCACCGGCTTCTCCGTCGAGGTGGCCAAGGCGTGGGAGCGGGAGCTCTTGGAAGGCGAGCTGCCCGCCACCCGGCGGGTCGCCCTGCGCATGGCCATCGTGCTCGGTGACGGCAGCGCGCTCACCCCGCTGGTCAACCTGGTCCGCTTCGGACTCGGCGGTCCACAGGTGGACGGCCGATGGTTCGCGACGACGGCGCGCCGCAACGCCGGCACCTTTCACGAGTTCCGTGCGCGCGGAGGGAGTCAGCGGTTCAGTTGGGTGCACATCGCCGACGTCCTCGGAGCGATCGAATTCCTCCGTGAGCGCGCGGAACTCGACGGCCCCGTCAATCTCGCGGCTCCGCATCCCACCGACAACCGCACGCTCATGGCGACGCTACGACGGCTGCTCGGCGTGCGGATCGGCCTCCCGGCGCACCGCTGGATGCTCGAGATCGGCTCGGCCGCGATCCGCACGGAGACCGAATTGGTGCTGAAGAGCAGGTGGGTGGTGCCCGAACGGCTGCTCGAAGCGGGGTACTCGTTCGCCTATCCCGAACTGGAACCCGCACTGCGTGACATCCTCGCCGGCCGCGACTTGCTGCACGCGTCCGCAGCCCGGTAAACTAGAACGTCACTTCTGTGACACCTCTATCCGCCTGCCGTTCGCGGAAAACTACACATCATCATCGCGACCGGCCTGAATCCTGTCCATTACGGAGCACCCACTACATGACAACCGCAACGACCGACAAGGCACCCAAGCAGGTCGCCGTCAACGACATCGGATCTGCTGAAGACTTTCTTGCCGCGGTCGAAAAGACGCTGAAGTTCTTCAACGACGGAGACCTGATCGAAGGCACCGTCGTCAAGATCGACCGCGACGAGGTCCTCCTCGACGTCGGTTACAAGACCGAGGGTGTCATCCCCTCGCGCGAACTTTCCATCAAGCACGACGTCGACCCCACCGAGGTCGTCGAGGTCGGCGACACCGTCGAGGCCCTCGTTCTCCAGAAGGAGGACAAAGAGGGTCGTCTCATCCTGTCCAAGAAGCGTGCGCAGTACGAGCGTGCGTGGGGTGACGTGGAGAAGATCAAGGAGGCCGACGGCGTCGTCACCGGTACGGTCATCGAGGTCGTCAAGGGCGGCCTGATCGTCGACATCGGCCTGCGCGGCTTCCTGCCGGCTTCGCTCATCGAGCTGCGCCGTGTCCGCGACCTCACCCCGTACCTGGGTCAGGAGATCGAGGCCAAGATCCTCGAGCTCGACAAGAACCGCAACAACGTGGTGCTCTCCCGCCGCGCGCTGCTGGAGCAGACCCAGTCGGAGTCCCGCACCACGTTCCTCAACAACCTGCACAAGGGCCAGGTCCGCAAGGGCGTCGTCTCGTCGATCGTCAACTTCGGTGCGTTCGTCGACCTCGGCGGCGTCGACGGTCTCGTCCACGTGTCGGAGCTGTCCTGGAAGCACATCGAGCACGCCTCCGAGGTCGTCGAGGTGGGCCAGGAGGTCACCGTCGAGATCCTCGAGGTCGACCTCGACCGCGAGCGCGTCTCGCTGTCGCTGAAGGCGACGCAGGAGGACCCGTGGCAGGTCTTCGCCCGCACCCACGCGATCGGTCAGGTCGCACCGGGCAAGGTCACCAAGCTGGTTCCGTTCGGTGCGTTCGTCCGCGTCGCGGACGGCATCGAGGGCCTCGTGCACATCTCCGAGCTGTCCGGCAAGCACGTCGAGCTGGCCGAGCAGGTCGTCTCGGTGGGCGACGAGGTGTTCGTCAAGGTCATCGACATCGACCTGGAGCGCCGCCGCATCTCGCTGTCGCTGAAGCAGGCGAACGAGGGCGTCGACCCCGAGGGCACCGAGTTCGACCCGGCGCTCTACGGCATGGTCACCGAGTACGACGACCAGGGCAACTACAAGTACCCGGAGGGCTTCGACGCGGAGACCAACGAGTGGAAGGAAGGCTTCGAGTCGCAGCGCGAGGAGTGGGAGCAGCAGTACGCTGCCGCTCAGGCGCGCTGGGAGGCGCACAAGCGCCAGGTCGCCAAGGGCCTCGAAGAGGCCGCTGCCGACACCGGCTCGTCCACCTTCTCGTCCGAGTCGGCCAACGCCGGAACCCTCGCCGACGACGAGTCGCTCGCGGCTCTGCGCGAGAAGCTCAGCTCTAACAACTGAGCATCTGATGTCAGAAACGGCCGGCCCTTCGGGGCCGGCCGTTTCGTCGTTCCCGGACCCGCCGCGGGTAGTCTTGGCGGGTGCAGCTGATCGGACTCACCGGCGGGATCGCCTCCGGAAAATCGACCATCGCCTCCCGCCTCGCCTCCAACGGGGCCGTCGTTGTGGACGCCGACCGCATCGCCCGCGAGGTCGTCGAGCCGGGCACTCCGGCGCTGGCGGAGATCGCGCAGCGCTTCGGTGAAGGGGTGATCGCAGCCGACGGCTCCCTGAACCGGCCGGCCCTCGGGGCGATCGTCTTCGGCGACCCCGAGGCGCTGCAGGCGCTGAACGGAATCACTCACCCGGCCGTGCTGGCCGCCTCGACCGCCCGCTTCGAGGCCGCCGGCGCAGCCGACCCGGACGCGATCGTGATCTACGACGTGCCGCTGCTCGTCGAGTCGGCCAACGAGTACCCGTTCGACCGGGTCGTGGTCGCTCACGCTGACGCAGCCACGCGCATCCAGCGGCTGGTCACGCTCCGCGGCATGGACGCGGGGGAGGCCGAGCGCCGGATCCGCTCGCAGGCGTCCGACGACGAACGGCTGGCCGTCGCCGACGTGGTGATCGAGACCGGAGGAACGCTCTCGCACACCCTCGAACAGGTCGACGCGCTCTGGACCGAGCTCACCGGGCGTTCCTGACGCGCCACCTTCCGCTGCGCGAACGGGAGGAGACCCGCTTTCGAAGAGCGGAAAGTCCTCCGATCGCGGCGTTTCACGACGTTGACGGGCAGGCGTCCTCCGTTTCCGATCTCAAGCGCGCGGCCCGGCCCCGGAATCGGTTCCGCTGTGAGCGAGAGCCGAACGCAGTGTCGGTGGTCCTTCCTAGACTGGAGGCATGCTTCCCACGCGCTCCGTCCGTCCCTTCGAGGTCGTCAGCGAGTACTCGCCCAGCGGTGATCAGCCGCAGGCGATCGCCGAGCTCGCCGGTCGCATCAACGCCGGCGAGACCGATGTCGTGCTGTTGGGCGCGACGGGCACCGGCAAGTCGGCGACGACGGCGTGGCTGATCGAGCAGGTGCAGCGTCCGACGCTGGTTCTCGCCCACAACAAGACGCTGGCAGCCCAGCTGGCGAACGAGTTCCGCGAGCTCATGCCGAACAACGCGGTCGAGTACTTCGTCTCGTACTACGACTACTACCAGCCCGAGGCATACGTCCCGCAGACGGACACGTTCATCGAGAAGGACTCCTCGATCAACGCGGAGGTCGAGCGGCTCCGCCACTCGACGACGAACTCGCTGCTGAGTCGGCGTGACGTCATCGTCGTGTCGACCGTGTCGTGCATCTACGGTCTCGGCGCTGCAGAAGAGTACCTGGAGGCGATGGTCGCGCTGCAGGTCGGCCAGAGCGTCGGGCGCGATGCGCTGATCCGCCGGTTCGTCAACATGCAGTACGAGCGCAACGACGTCGACTTCTCGCGCGGCAAGTTCCGCGTGCGTGGCGACACGATCGAGATCATCCCGGTCTACGAAGAGCACGCGATCCGGATCGAGCTGTTCGGCGACGAGATCGAGGCGCTGTACTCGCTGCACCCGCTGACCGGAGACGTGATCAGCAAGATGGACGCGGTGTCCGTGTTCCCGGCGACGCACTACGCCGCGAGCCCGGCCACGATCCAGCGGGCCATCGGCACGATCCAGGAGGAACTGGGCGAGCGGCTGCAGGAACTCGAGCGCGAAGGCAAGCTCCTCGAGGCTCAGCGACTCCGCATGCGGACTCAGTTCGATCTGGAGATGATGGAGCAGATCGGCTTCTGCTCGGGCATCGAGAACTACTCGCGCCACATCGACGGCCGCAGGCCGGGTGAAGCTCCGCACTGCCTGCTCGACTATTTCGCTGACGACTTCCTCGTCGTGATCGACGAGTCGCACGTCACCGTGCCCCAGATCGGCGCCATGTACGAGGGTGACGCGTCGCGCAAGCGGACGCTGGTGGAGCACGGCTTCCGCCTCCCGAGTGCGCTCGACAACCGCCCGCTGAAGTGGAACGAGTTCAAGGACCGCGTCGGTCAGACCGTGTACCTGTCCGCCACCCCGGGCAAGTATGAGCTCGGCATCGCGGACGGCGTCGTCGAGCAGATCATCCGACCGACCGGTCTGGTCGACCCTGAGATCGTCGTCAAGCCGACGAAGGGCCAGATCGACGACCTCCTGGAGGAGATCCGTCTCCGGGTGGAGCGCGACGAGCGCGTGCTGGTCACGACCCTGACCAAGAAGATGGCGGAAGAGCTCACCGACTTCCTCGGGGAGGCCGGGGTCCGGGTGCGCTACCTGCACTCCGACGTCGACACCCTTCGACGCGTCGAACTGCTCACCGAACTCCGCGCCGGCGTCTACGACGTGCTGGTCGGCATCAACCTGCTGCGTGAAGGACTCGACCTTCCGGAGGTGTCGCTGGTCGCCATCCTCGACGCCGATAAGGAAGGCTTCCTGCGGTCGTCCACCTCTCTCGTCCAGACGATCGGTCGTGCGGCGCGAAACGTCTCGGGTCAGGTGCACATGTACGCCGATGTGCTCACCGACTCGATGAAGAACGCGATCGAAGAGACCGAGCGCCGGCGGGACCGGCAGATCGAATACAACCGAGTCAACGGCATCGATCCACAGCCGCTGCGCAAGCGCATCGCCGACATCACGGACATCCTGGCGCGCGAAGAGGCCGACACGGCACGGATGCTTGCCGGGCGAGACCAGAAGCGCAAGAGTCCGACCCCGAACCTGCGCAACGGAGGAATCGCGGCCCAGGGCGCAGCCGAACTCGAAGGGCTCATCGCCGACCTCAATCAGCAGATGCTGGCGGCGGCGGGCGAATTGAAGTTCGAGCTCGCAGCGCGGCTGCGCGACGAGTTGTCCGACCTCAAGCGCGACCTGCGGCAGATGGATAAGGCCGGGCACCTGGGCTGACTTCGCCGCGCGCCCGTGGGTGCGTCCCGCGGCGAGCGCGAGCGGGCTACGGTGGCAGGGTGGCAGCGAGGACGACGGGACGGTGGCGCTGGACCCTCGCGGTGTGCGCCGTGCTGGTGGGCGTCGCGGTGATCGCTGTCGCCTTCCAGGGGGCTCCCGAGTTCACGGGACCGCGGGTGCTCCTCCCACAAGGACCGGCGCTCACCGGCCGGCCGCAGCCACCGGTGAGCGGGAGTCCTGCGCCCCAGCAGGACGTCCAGCAGATCCGGATCGACCTGTCCTGGGTACTGGTCGCCCTCACCGTGCTCGCCATCGTCATCGCGCTCGCGCTGCTGTGGCGGTTACGACGTCGCCCGGCACCCCGACCCGAGCTGCCGCCCCTCATCGACGTCTCCTCGGCGGAGGTCTCCGAGGCACCCCAGGACACGGCGAACGAGCCGGAGCCGGAGCATGTGCGCCGTGGGCTGGACCGCGCCTCGGCCGAGCTCTCCGAAACCCGGGAGCCTCGCGACGCGATCGAGCGCGCCTGGGTCGGGTTGGAGGAGGGCGCGGCCGACTCCGGCGTCCGGCGGCTCCCGGCGGAGACTCCCGCCGAGTTCGCGACGCGTGTCGTCGCCCGCGTCGCGGCCGACCGTGACGCGGCCCAGCGCTTCCTCGCCCTCTACCTCCGTGCGCGCTTCAGCAGCGCGGTCGTGACACCGGACGACGTGAAGAATGCGCGCGGTGCGGTCGAAGCGCTGCGCGCATCCTGGGGCGCAGAGCCGCCGCGCAGCCGACCGTCGACGTCCGCAGACCGCTTCGGAGCCCGGCCGTGAGGCGCCGCTTGCCCCCGCGGATGCTGCGGAGACTCATCCTCAGCGCGGCGCTCGGGATCGCGCTCGGCTTCGCCGCCTGGTACCTGGGCATGGATGCGGCGCACGCGATCGGCCTCGGCGCGGCAACCTTCGCGTTCGCCGCCTGCCTCTCCGCGCTGGGCGAGGCGGCCGATATCACCTGGGCGGTTCCCGCCCCGCAACCCCGGCTCGGCGCCCGGCGCGACCTGTCCCAACTGGGGTGGTCTCTCGGTGCCCGGGGTGGCCGCGCGTCACCGGAGGGGGTCCGCCGGCTCCGCTTGGTGGCCGAACGCGCACTGTCGTTGCGAGGGCTCGACCTGGAGGATCGCGCGTCCGACCAGGAGCTCGAACGGCTGCTCGGGGCGGAAGCGTTGCGGCTGCTCCGTCGCGGCTCGGGAGTGGCCCCGCCGCGCACCGCCGCGGTGGCTGCCGCGCTCGCCCGGCTGGAGGCCCTCGATCCCGCGTCGCCCGCGCCAGCGTCGTCCCCGCCCCCGGCGCCTGCACCACCCGCAGCATCCGCATCCAGACGATCCGCACCCGCCCCGACCGACCAGGAGCCGCCCCGTGCCCGCTGACCCGACCACCCCGACCACCCGGTCCGCCCCGCCTCTCGCGATCCCCGACGTCGCACGCCTCGGCGCTGACGTCCTCGAACGGGTGAGCAGCGTCGTCGTCGGGATGCGCGAACCGCTCCGCATCGCGTTCGCCACCATCCTCGCCGGCGGCCATGTCCTGTTCGAGGACGTCCCTGGTCTCGGCAAGACCCTCGCGGCGCGGAGCATCGCGGCCGCGGTCGGCCTCGATTTCCGACGGCTGCAGTGCACGCCCGACCTGCTCCCGTCCGACATCACCGGCTCGTTCGTCTACGTGCCGAGCGCCGCGGATTTCGAGTTCCGTCCGGGACCCGTCTTCACCGGCCTCTTTCTTGCGGACGAGATCAACCGGACCTCGCCGAAGACGCAGTCGGCCCTTCTGGAGGCGATGGCGGAGGGGCAGGTGTCGGTCGAGGGCCGCAGCTTCCCGCTCCCGTCGCCTTTCCACGTCGTGGCGACGGCGAACCCCATCGAGTCGGAGGGCACCTATGCGCTGCCGGAGGCCCAGCTCGACCGGTTCATGGTCCGGCTGAGCGTCGGCTACCCCGACGAGGAAGGGGAGTCCCGCGTCCTGCTCGCCCGCGTGGCGCGCCGTCACGAGGTGGCGACGGTCGAGCCGGTGATCGACGCGCCGACGCTTGCGGCCATGCAGGCGGGAGTCGAAGTGGTCGATGTCGACCCGGACATCGTCGAGTACTGCGTGCGCCTGGCCGCCGCGACGCGCCACCATCGGTCGGTCGAGGTGGGCGCGTCGCCGCGTGGGTCGCAGGGACTCCTGCTGGTCGCGCGTGCGCTGGCGGTGCTGGATGGACGGGATTTCGTGATTCCGGACGACGTGAAGTCGGTCGCCGTGCCGGTGCTCGCCCACCGCCTGACGCTGACCGTGCAGGCCTGGACCAGCGGCGTTCGGGCCGAGCAGGTGGTGTGGGAGGTGCTCAACACGGTCGCGGGTCCCCCTGCTGTCGGCGCCGCGCAGCGCGCGGAGGCCGCCGGCCGATGAGCGGCGGGAGCAGTGGCCGATGACCGAGCACACGCCCGTCGCCGATGCGCCGGCGGCCCGCACTCGGACCGACCACACGCGAACGGAGACCGCGACCGGCTGGATCGCCAGCCCGGCCCTCGCGGGCGCCGTGGTGGTGGGGATCGTCGCCGTGGTCGCCGCGTTCGTGATGACGCGCGTCGAGCCCGCGCTCGTGGGCGCGCCCCTGTTGCTGGCGGCGGCGCTGGGGTGGGACCGGCGACCGCGAAGGACAGCCGGAACGGCGGACCCTCAACCCGCGGACCCCGACGGGATCATCGTGGACACCTCCGTGACCTCCGAAGGAGCAGCCCATCCTGCCGCTGACGGCACGACCGCGCTGGCGGTCAGCATCCATTCCGCCGTAACCCAGCACTCCGATGCCCTGCAACTGCGGCTCGAGTTGGGCGGCTCCGCGCCGGTGGATGCGGTCCTGACCCCGCGCACCGCCGCCGAGACGACCGGCGAGGTGCCGGTCGTGCATTCGGGCCGACAGCGCGTCGCGGCCGTCGCTGCGCGCGCGATCGGCGCGGACGCCGCCTGGGTCGGCACTCCCGGTGAAGACGCGTCGGTCGAACGCGTCGTGCGACCGCGCCGCATGCCCGTCCGCAGCCTGCCGCTCCCGGCACGCCTGCTCGGCTTGACCGGGCAGCACATCTCGACTCGGGCCGGTGATGGCGGCGAGTTCCGCGATATCGATCTGTTCCATCCCGGCGACCGGCTGCGGCGCATCGACTGGCGGGCGACCGCACGGGCCGGGCGGGCGGGGGAGTTGTACGTGCGCCGCACCACGGCCACCTCCGACGCGGCGGTGCATCTGGTGGTGGATGCCCGAGACGACGTCAGCGGGATCGTCGCGGACTGGCCCAAGGCCCACCCGCGCCCCGCGATCTCGTCGCTGGACGTGGCGCGCGAGGCGGCGTCGTCGCTGGCGGGCGCGTACGCAGCGGCGGGCGATCGCGTCGGTTTCGACGATCTGGGGGAGTCGCGCCGGGTGCTGCCGCCCCGCGCCGGTGCGCGGCACCGCGAGCGGGTGCTGCGGGAGATCGAGCTGACGTCGGCCACCGGAACGACGTTCCAGCGCGTCCGCTCCCCGCGACTGTCGCCGGGGGCGATCGTCTACGTGCTGTCGACGTTCCTCGACGACCAACCGTCCACCCTCGCCCTGACGTGGCGCGCAGCAGGCCACCGCGTCATCGCCGTCGATGTGCTGCCGGCGCGGGACGCGCGCGACCTGACGGCCCGCGAACGGCTGGCGTTGCGCACGATCGAGCTCGAGCGCAGACTCCGCCTCCAGCAGTTGCAGGGCGGTGGGGTGGAACTCCTGCCGTGGGAGGACCCGGTGGCGCGCGAGGCGGGGCTGCGCGCACTGACGGCGGGGAGGCGCCGGCGATGAGCGTGGGCGACGGCTCCGCTGGCCCCGATATCGGCACCAGGACCGTGCCCGGCTGGTCGCTCCGCGTCCTGTTCGCCGCGATCGCGTTCCCGCTGCTGCTCGTCGGGCTGCCGCAGGGACCGTGGACGGTGATCGCGAGCCTCCTGGTCGGGGTCGCGGTGTGGCGGCCGCGCTGGCTGACCGCGTGGGTGCTGATGGGCGTGCTGGTGCTGTCGTCGCTGGTGGAGCCGGGCATCCTGACCGCGCGCCTCCTCGCACTCATCGCGGGGGTGCACGCGCTGCATCTGGTCGGCGCGTGGATGCTCGCCGTGCCCCCGACAGCCCGTCTTCAACCGGCCGTGCTCCTGCCGACGCTGCGCCGTTTCGTGGCGATCCAGGTGCCCGTGCAGGTTGTCGCAGTCGCCGTTCTGCTGCCCGCCGGTCGTCCGTCCCTCCCGGCGCTAGCCATCGTGTCCGGGCTGGCGCTTGCGGGGATTGTCGGGATGCTCGTTCCCCCGCTGCTGCGCCGACCGCGGCGCTGACCTCGCCTCGCTGACCGACGCTTTCCGGCTGCCCCGGTACGAATGTCGGTGGTCGCGCCTAGACTCGCGCGTGCAGGGGGTGCCTGCGTCCGACCCGCTAGAATCGAACACACGTTCGAGGTCTCGGGCGCGGTGCGCGGTGGGCGAACAGCCCCCGAAATCACAGCATGGATGGCGGAGAATAGAGCGAGTGAGCAGCGGGCGAGTGAACAACGATCGAATGCACGGGGAGACCGGCGACATCACCGGCAACATCAGCAGAGTGACGGGGTCGCACCTGAGTGTGCGCGGGGCGCGCGTGCACAACCTCCACAACGTCGACCTCGAGATCCCGCGCGACTCGATGGTGGTCTTCACGGGTCTGTCCGGATCGGGCAAGTCGTCGCTCGCGTTCGACACGATCTTCGCGGAGGGGCAGCGCCGCTACGTCGAGTCCCTGTCCGCCTACGCTCGGCAGTTCCTCGGCCAGGTGGACCGGCCGGATGTCGACTTCATCGAGGGTCTGAGCCCGGCGGTGTCCATCGACCAGAAGTCGACCAACCGCAACCCGCGTTCGACGGTGGGAACGATCACCGAGATCTACGACTACATGCGTCTGCTGTGGGCGCGCATCGGCGTGCCGCACTGCCCGATCTGCGGTGAGCGCATCCAGCGCCAGACCGTCCAGCAGATCGCCGATCAGCTGATGGAGCTGGAGGCGGGCACCCGGTACATGGTGGTCAGCCCGGTCGTCTCGCAGAAGAAGGGCGAGTTCGTCGACCTCTTCAAGGAGCTGGCCGCGAGCGGCTACTCCCGTGCGCTGGTCGACGGCGAGCAGGTGCAGCTGTCCGACCCGCCCACGCTGAAGAAGCAGGTCAAGCACGACATCTCGGTCGTCGTCGACCGCCTCGTCGCCGGCCCCGACATCCTCGGCCGACTCACCGACTCGCTCGAGACCGCTCTCCGCCTCACGGATGGCCTCGTTCAGATCAACTACGTCGACCGCGAGGGCGCAGCCGCGTGGCAGAACTTCAGCGAGAAACTGTCCTGCCCCAACGGCCACCCCATCCAGCTCACCGAGATCGAGCCGCGGACGTTCTCGTTCAACGCTCCCTTCGGCGCCTGCCCCGAGTGCTCAGGACTCGGCACACGCATGTCGGTCGACGACGACCTGCTGCTGGGTGACGACTCCCTGAGCATCTCCGAGGGTGTCATCGTGCCGTGGACCACCCAGGGCAAGGGTCTCTTCAACTATTACGAGAAGCTGCTCGACGGCCTCGCGCGCGACCTGAAGTTCTCGCTGAAGACGCCGTGGGGCAAGCTCCCGGACAACGTGAAGGACGCCGTCCTGCACGGCGACAACTTCGAGGTCAAGGTCAAGTGGAAGAACCGCTACGGCCGCGAGATGTCCTACACATCCGGCTTCGAGGGCGTCGTTCCCTACATCGAGCGTCAGTACCTCCAGGCCGAGACCGACACGCAGCGCGCGCGCTGGTCCGAGTACCTCCGCGAGGTCCCGTGCCCGGTCTGCGGTGGCAAGCGTCTCAAGCCCGAGGTGCTCGCGGTGCTCGTGCACGGCGCGAGCATCGCCGACGCCTCCCTCCTGAGTCTGAGCGACGCGCGCGCATTCATGGAGAAGCTGCACCTGACCGAGCGCGAGCAGAAGATCGGCGCGCAGGTGCTGCGCGAGATCAAGGTCCGCCTCGACTTCCTCATCCAGGTGGGCTTGAGCTACCTCGACCTCGCGCGCGCCGCCGGCACGCTGTCCGGTGGTGAGGCCCAGCGCATCCGGCTGGCGACCCAGATCGGCTCCGGTCTGACCGGAGTGCTCTACGTGCTCGACGAGCCGAGCATCGGTCTGCACCAGCGCGACAACCGCCGCCTGATCGACACCCTCGTGGCCCTGCGCGACCTGGGCAACACACTGATCGTCGTCGAGCACGACGAAGACACGATCCGGACGGCCGACTGGGTGGTCGACATCGGTCCCGGAGCCGGCGTCAACGGCGGACACGTCGTCCATTCGGGCTCCTACGACCAGCTGCTGAAGAACACCGACTCGCTGACCGGCGACTACCTGGCCGGAAGACGCGAGATCCCGACCCCCGCGAAGCGTCGCAAGATCGACAAGAAGCGGATGATCCGGGTGGTGGATGCGGAGGCCAACAACCTGAAGAAGGTGACGGTCGACTTCCCGCTCGGCACGTTCGTCGCCGTCACCGGTGTGTCCGGATCCGGCAAGTCCTCGCTCGTGAACGACATCCTGTATCGGGTGATGGCCAACAAGCTCAACGGCGCCCGCAAGGTGCCAGGTAAGCACCGCACGGTGACCGGGCTCGAGAACCTCGACAAAGTCGTGCACGTCGACCAGGCGCCGATCGGCCGTACCCCGCGATCCAACCCGGCGACCTACACCGGCGTCTTCGACCGCATCCGGACCCTGTTCGCGGAGACCCCGGAAGCCAAGGTCCGCGGGTATCTGCCCGGTCGGTTCAGCTTCAACGTGAAGGGCGGACGCTGCGAGGCGTGCTCGGGTGACGGCACGATCAAGATCGAGATGAACTTCCTGCCCGACGTGTACGTCGCGTGCGAGGTGTGCGGGGGAGCGCGGTACAACCGCGACACGCTCTCCGTGCACTACAAGGGCAAGAACATCGCCGAGGTGCTCGACATGCCGATCAGCGAGGCGGCGGAGTTCTTCCGCCCGATCTCGGCCATCCACCGGTTCCTGCAGACCCTGGTCGACGTGGGCCTCGGCTACGTCCGCCTCGGGCAGAGCGCCACGACGCTCTCCGGTGGTGAGGCGCAGCGCGTGAAGCTTGCGACCGAGCTCCAGCGCCGCTCCAACGGACGCAGCGTGTACGTGCTCGACGAGCCGACGACAGGTCTGCACTTCGAAGACGTCCGCAAGCTCCTCCTGGTGCTGAACGGCCTGCTCGACAAGGGCAACACCGTCATCGTCATCGAGCACAACCTCGACGTCATCAAGTCGGCCGACTGGATCATCGACATGGGGCCGGAGGGCGGCTCCGGCGGCGGCGAGATCGTCGCGACCGGGACGCCGGAGCGGGTGGCCGAGGCGCCAGGCAGCCACACGGGCTTCTTCCTCAAGGAGATCCTGCAGGGCGAGTCCGCCCGGGGCGCCGCGTAAGGCGCACCGTGGCAGACACCGTCAGCTACCGGCCGAAGGCCGGCGAGATCCCGACGCAGCCAGGCGTGTACCGGTTCCGTGACAAGAACCGGCGCGTGCTCTACGTGGGCAAGGCCAAGAACCTCCGTGCGCGGCTGAGCAACTACTTCCAGCCGCTGCGCAGTCTCCACGAGCGCACCCGGCGCATGGTCACGACCGCGTCGAGCGTCGAGTGGACCGTGGTGGGCACCGAGTTCGAGGCCCTCCAGCTCGAGTACACCTGGATCAAGGAGTTCAACCCGCCGTTCAACGTCAAGTTCCGCGACGACAAGACCTACCCGTATCTCGCGGTCACGCTCGGCGACCGCGTCCCGCGCGTGATGATCACCCGCAACCGCAACATCAAGGACGCGCGGTACTTCGGGCCGTACACGAAGGTCTGGGCGATCCGCGAGACGGTCGATCTCATGCTGAAGGCCTTCCCGATGCGAAGCTGCTCGGACGGCGTGTACCGTCGCGCCGAGCTGACCGGCCGTCCCTGCCTGCTCGGTGACATTGGCAAGTGTGCGGCGCCGTGCGTCGGCCGGATCACGCCGGAGGACCACAAATCGCTGGCGATCGACTTCGCCTCCTTCATGGCGGGAAACGACAGCGGCTACCTGCGCGATCTCAACGACAAGATGAAGCAGGCCGCGAGCACCATGGACTACGAGTCCGCCGCTCGGCACCGGGATGCCATCCAGGCGCTCGAGGGCGTCCTCGGCAAGAGTGCGGTCGTGCTGACCGACAGCGTGGACGCCGACGTCTTCGGCATCGCGCACGACGAGCTCGCCGCAGCGGTGACCCAGTTCATCGTGCGCGGCGGTCGCGTCCGCGGTGTCCGCAGCTGGGTGGTCGACAAGGAGCTCGACGTCGACCTCGGCGAGCTGGTGGAGACCGTCGTCCAGAACGCGTACGACGGACCGGACGCACCGCCGCGGGAGATCATCGTCCCCGAGCTTCCGGAGGACACGGCCGAGCTGGAGCAGTGGCTCACGCAGCGCCGCCGGGAGACCCCCGACCCGTCGGCTGCGCGCGGCCGGCACACCGGCCGTGTCGAGCTGAAGACCGCGCAGCGCGGCGAGAAGGCCGCCCTGGCGCAGACGGTCGCGATGAACGCGAAGAACGCGCTCATCCTCTACAAGACCCGGCGGAGCTCCGACTTCGTGGCGCGTTCGAAGGCGCTCAACGACATCCAGGACGCCCTCGGAATGGACGATGCTCCGCTTCGGATGGAGTGCTACGACGTCTCGCACCTCAGCGGCACGAACATCGTCGCCTCGATGGTCGTGTTCGAGGACGGCCTGCCGCGCAAGGACCAGTACCGCCGCTTCAGCATCCCCGAGTCCACGGACGACACCGAGTCGATCTACCAGGTCATCTCGCGACGGCTGGCCTACCTGAAGGATGCGCCCGTCCCGGCCGGGGCGGCCGACGCGGCCGACTCCGCAGACGAGGCGGGGCAGTCCGATCAGGTGGACGAGGACACCGCGCTTGACGCGGAGGGCGCGGCCGGGGCCGACGAGGTGGTCGAGGAGGCCGCCGAGCGACGGCGACGCAAGTTCTCGTACCCGCCGAACCTGCTCATCGTGGACGGCGGACAGCCTCAGGTCGCCGCAGCCAAGCGGGCCCTCGACGAGTCGGGCGTGACAGGCATCCAACTCGCCGGCATCGCCAAGCGCCTGGAGGAGATCTGGCTCCCCGACTCCGATTTCCCGGTCATCCTGCCGCGCAACAGTGACGCGCTGTTCCTCATCCAGCGCCTCCGCGACGAGGCGCACCGGTTCGCGATCACCTACCAGCGGGCGCGCCGCAAGCGCGACATCGGCACGGTGCTGGGCGAGATCCCGGGTCTCGGGCCGTCGCGCGTCAAGGAGCTGCTGAAGCACTTCGGGTCGGTGGCGCAACTACGCAAGGCGACCCCGGAGCAGATCGCGGAGGTGCGCGGAGTCGGCATCAGGACCGCCACCGCCGTGTTCGAGCGGCTGGCCGAGACCGGTCGTGGCGACGGCGACCGCGCGGATGTGCGTGCCGAAGACGGTCAAGCGGCGGCCACCAGTCGCTAGGCTGGAGACACACCAGGCAGCGGAGGAGACCGGTCCATGGCCACCGACGGCGACACAGTCGCAGACGCCCAGCAGCAGCAAGAAGTACTCATCGTCACCGGGATGTCGGGCGCCGGCCGCTCGACGGTCGCCAACGCGCTCGAGGACCTCGACTGGTACGTGGTCGACAACCTCCCGCCGCAGATGTTGCGCCCCCTGGTCGAACTCGCCAACCGCGCGGAGTCGGGGCTGCCGCGCATCGCCGCCGTCGTGGACGTCCGCGGACGCAACTTCTTCGCTGACCTGCGCGAGATGATCCTGAGCCTCCGCGAGGGCACCAAGGTGCGCGTGCTGTTCCTGGAGGCGTCGGATGCGGTGCTCGTGCGCCGCTTCGAGCAGGTGCGCCGCCCGCACCCGCTGCAGGGCGACGGCACCATCCTCGACGGGATCTCCGCCGAGCGGACCCGCCTGCGCGAGATCCGGGAGGCCGCCGACATCATCGTCGACACCTCCGACCTCAATATCCACCAGTTGGCCACCAACATCACCGACACTTTCGCCGCTGAGGATGCGGCCGACGTGCAGGTCACCGTCATGAGCTTCGGATTCAAGTACGGGCTGCCCGCCGACGCCGACATGGTGGCCGATGCGCGGTTCCTTCCGAACCCGTTCTGGAACCCCGAGCTGCGGCCGCACACCGGCCTCGACGAGGTCGTCCGCGACTTCGTGCTCGAGCAGAACGGCGCCGAAGAGTTCATCCGCGGATACGTCTCTGCGCTCCGCCCGATCATGGCGGGCTACCAGCGCGAGAACAAACGACACGCTCTGATCGCGATAGGCTGCACTGGCGGAAAGCACCGGTCCGTCGCGATTGCGGAAGAGCTCGCGGCACGGTTGCGCAGTTTCCCGGGTCTGGCGGTGAACACCAAACACCGCGACCTCGGCCGTGAATGATCCCGGCCCATCCATCCACGGCACCATCCCCGCCATGAGACAGTAAGGAATCCGATTGGCTCTCACCTCCGACGTCAAGGACGAGCTCACGAAGGTCGAGGTCAGCAAGACCACGGTCCGCGCGGCAGAACTGGCCACGATCCTCCGGTTCTCGGGCGGCCTGCACCTCATCGGCGGGCGGATCGCGGTGGAGAGCGAGCTGGACACCCCCGAGCTCGCGCGTCGGGTGCGCAAAGACCTGGCCGAGCTCTACGGCGTCCGCAGCGATGTATCCGTGATCTCGGCATCCGGCCTCCGCCGCACCAGCCAGTACCTGGTGCGGGTGCTCGACGGCGGCGAGACGCTCGCGCGCCAGACGGGGTTGCTGGATGCGCGCCGCCGGCCGATCCGCGGCCTCCCGAACCGCCTGACCACCGGCTCCCGCGACGAGCTGGCCGCCGTATGGCGCGGCGCGTTCCTCGCGCACGGCTCGCTCACCGACCCGGGCCGCTCTGCAGCTCTCGAGGTCACCTGCCCGGGCAACGAGGCCGCCATGGCGCTGGTCGGCGCTGCCGGCCGGCTGGGCATCGCCGCGAAGGCGCGGGAGGTCCGCGGCGTCCACCGGGTGGTCATCCGCGACGGCGAGGCGATCAGCGCGATGCTCGTCGCGATGGGCGCCGTCGAGACGGTCAAGAACTGGGAGGAGTTGCGCCAGCGCCGCGAGGTGCGCGCCAACGCCAACCGCCTCGTCAATTTCGACGACGCGAACCTGCGTCGCTCGGCTCAGGCGGCCGTCGCCGCGTGCTCCCGCGTGCAGCGCGCGCTGGAGATCCTCGGCCCCGACGTTCCCAAGCACCTGCAGTACGCGGGCGAGCTGCGCCTCGCGCACCGTGACGCCAGCTTGGACGAGCTGGGGCACCACGCAGACCCGCCGATGACCAAGGATGCGGTCGCCGGCCGGATCCGCCGCCTCCTCGCGATGGCCGACAAGCGCGCGAGCGACCTGGGGATCCCGGGGACGGATGCGAACCTCCCCGCAGATCTGGACGAGGTGTAGTTTTTCTAAGGTCGAACAACAACAACAGTGGAGATGAGTAATGGCTGACTACACGCTGCCGGACCTTCCGTACGACTACTCGGCTCTCGAGCCGAACATCAGCGGCCGGATCATGGAGCTGCACCACGACAAGCACCACAAGACGTACGTCGACGGCGCCAACACGGCGCTCGCGAAGCTCGCGGAGGCCCGCGACGCCGACGACCTGACCTACGTCAACAAGCTGGAGAAGGACCTGGCGTTCAACCTCGCCGGCCACGTCAACCACACCGTGTTCTGGAACAACCTGTCTCCGGACGGCGGCGACAAGCCGGTCGGCGAGTTGGCGGCCGCGATCGACGAGTTCTTCGGCTCGTTCGACAAGTTCCGCGCGCACTTCACGGCGTCGGCACTCGGCATCCAGGGCTCCGGCTGGTCGATCCTGGCCTGGGATTCGCTGGGCCAGAAGCTCATCATCGAGCAGCTCTACGACCACCAGGGCAACCTCGCCGCTGCGACCGTCCCGCTGCTCATGCTCGACATGTGGGAGCACGCCTTCTACCTCGACTACGTCAACGTGAAGGCCGACTACGTCAAGGCGTTCTGGAACATCACCAACTGGTCCGACGTCAACGACCGCTTCGTCCGCACTCGCGAGAAGACCGCGGGTCTCCTGCTACTGTCGTAACCAGGATGGCGTCCCGGGAGGGAGCCTCCCGGGACGCCGACGTCCGCAACAACCACCAACAAAGTGCGCCGTGCGGCGCCCATCGAGTAACTGGAGACATCTGTGTCCGTAAAGATCGGAATCAACGGGTTCGGTCGCATTGGTCGTAACTACCTGCGCGCCGCCCTCGCGAAGGGCAGCGACCTCGAGATCGTCGCGGTGAACGACCTCACCGACAACAAGACGCTCGCGCACCTGCTCAAGTACGACTCCATCACGGGCCGTCTGGATGCCACCGTCGAGCTCGACGGAGACAACATCGTCGTCAACGGAAAGCCGATCAAGGTCCTCGCCGAGCGCGACCCCGCCAACCTCGGTTGGGGCGACCTCGGCGTCGACGTCGTCATCGAGTCGACCGGCCGCTTCACCAAGGCCGACGACGCGCGCAAGCACATCGAGGCGGGCGCCAAGAAGGTCATCATCTCCGCTCCGGCCACCGGTGAAGACGCCACCTTCGTGATGGGTGTCAACGAGCACCTGTACGACCCGGCGTCACACAACATCATCTCCAACGCGTCCTGCACCACGAACTGCCTCGCGCCGCTCGCGAAGGTCTTCAACGACGAGTTCGGCATCGAGCGCGGTCTGATGACCACGGTCCACGCATACACCGCCGACCAGAACCTGCAGGACGGCCCGCACTCCGACCTCCGCCGCGCCCGCGCCGCCGCGATCAACATCGTGCCGACCTCCACCGGTGCCGCGAAGGCCATCGGCCTGGTCCTCCCGGAACTGAAGGGCAAGCTCGACGGCTTCGCCCTCCGCGTCCCGGTGCCCACCGGTTCCATCACCGACCTGACGGTCACCGCTTCGCGCCCGGTCACGATCGACGAGGTCAAGGCCGCGTACAAGAAGGCCGCCGAGGGTCCCCTCAAGGGGATCCTGAAGTACACGGAGGACGAGATCGTCTCCAGCGACATCGTGTCCGACCCGCACTCGTCGATCTTCGACTCGGGTCTGCTGCGCGTCCTCGGCGACCAGGTCAAGCTCTCGAGCTGGTACGACAACGAGTGGGGCTACTCCAACCGCCTGGTCGACCTGACCGAGTACGTGGCCGAGCGCCTCTAACGACAGGGAACCGACGTGACGCTCCGCACTCTCGACTCACTCGGTTCGCTCGCCGGACAGCGTGTCGTCGTCCGCTGTGATCTGAACGTGCCCCTCGAGGGCACGAAGATCACGGACGACGGTCGCGTGCGAGCGTCGATTCCCACCCTGAACGCCCTGATCAATCAGGGCGCGAAGGTGGTCGTGATCTCCCACCTCGGGCGCCCTGACGGCGCGCCCGACGCGAAGTACAGCTTGGCGCCGGTTGCCCAGCGGCTCTCCGAGCTGCTGGGCAAGCCGGTGACCTTCGCCCGCGACACGGTCGGCCGCGGCGCGAAAGATGCCGTCGACGGTCTGAAGAACGGTGACGTCGCCCTGCTCGAGAACCTCCGGTTCAACCCGGGGGAGACCGCGAAGGACGAAACCGAGCGCAAGGCGTTCGCCGAGAAGCTCGCCGCCTTCGGCGACGCGTTCGTGTCCGACGGCTTCGGCGTCGTGCACCGGAAGCAAGCCAGTGTCTACGAGCTCGCGCAGCTGCTGCCGAGCGCGGCGGGCACGCTCATCCAGGCCGAGCTCGAGGTACTCGACCGGCTGACCGAGAACCCCGAGCGGCCGTACGCGGTCGTCCTCGGCGGCTCCAAGGTCTCCGACAAGCTCGGCGTGATCGGCCACCTGCTGCCCAAGGTGAACTCGCTCCTCATCGGCGGCGGGATGCTGTTCACGTTCCTCGCGGCGCAGGGGTTGAAGGTGGGCTCGAGCCTGCTGGAGTCCGACCAGATCGACACCGTGAAGGGCTACCTGGCGAAGGCCGAAGAGCTGGGCGTCGAGATCGTGCTGCCACGCGACGTCGTGGTGGCGTCGAAGTTCGGCGCCGACGCGGAGCACGCCGTGCGCCCGATCGATGCCATCGAGGACACCGACTGGGGAGACAAGGGCCTGGGGCTCGACATCGGTCCCGAGACGGCCGAGCTGTTCTCCGAGTACGTGCGCAACTCGCGGACGGTGTTCTGGAACGGTCCCATGGGTGTCTTCGAGCTCGCGCCGTTCGCGGCCGGCACCAAGGCGGTCGCCCAGGCATTGACGGAGGTCGACGGTCTGAGCGTCGTCGGCGGCGGCGACTCGGCCGCAGCGGTCCGCGCCCTCGGCTTCCGCGACGACCAATTCGGTCACATCTCGACGGGCGGAGGCGCCAGCCTCGAGTTCCTCGAGGGTAAGCGACTCCCCGGACTGGAGGTCCTCGGATGGCAGCAGTGAGCCCCTCGGTGCGGCGCGTTCCGCTCATCGCCGGCAACTGGAAGGTGAACCTGGACCACCTCCAGGCCATTGCGTTCGTGCAGAAGCTGGCGTGGACGCTGAAGGACGCGAGCCACGACTTCTCTGCGGTCGAGGTGGCGGTCTTTCCGCCGTTCACCGACCTGCGCAGCGTGCAGACGCTGATCTCGGCCGACAAGCTCCCGCTCGCCTTCGGCGGACAGGATGTCTCCGAGCACGAGTCCGGCGCCTACACGGGCGAGATCTCGGCGGCCTTCCTGGAGGCGCTGGAGTCGCGCTACGTGATCATCGGCCACTCGGAGCGGCGTACGCTGCACGCCGAGACCGACGAGCAGGTGGCAGGAAAGGTCGCGGCCGCCCTGAAGCACAACATCGCACCGATCATCTGCGTCGGCGAGACGGCGGAAGACCTGGAAGTGCACGGGGCGAGTGCCGTCCCGGTCGCCCAGCTGCGCGCCGCACTGGCGAAGGTCGACTCCGCAGCCGACTTCGTCGTGGCGTACGAGCCGGTCTGGGCCATCGGATCCGGCCAGGCGGCGACTCCCGAGCAGGCCGAGCAGGTCTGCGCGGCGCTGCGCGCGGTGATCGTCGAGCTCCTGGGAGAGGACGTCGCGGCGAAGACGCGCATCCTCTACGGCGGATCGGTGAAGTCGGGGAACATCGCTGGCTTCATGCGCGAGCCGAATGTCGACGGCGCACTGGTCGGCGGCGCGAGCCTCGACGTGGCCGAGTTCGCCGCGATCGTCCGTTATCAGAAGCACGTCGGGCTCTGACCGGTATCACACGGTATACTGGCCGTTGGCTTTCCCCGGGCTCGGCCCGGACGCTTTCCCGAAAGGTTCCCTGTGCTCATTCTCCAGGTCGTCCTGCAGGTGCTGCTGGGCATCACCAGCCTCCTGCTGACGCTGCTCATCCTCCTGCACAAGGGCCGCGGTGGCGGCCTCTCCGACATGTTCGGCGGCGGTGTCACCTCGAACCTCGGTGCATCAGGCGTTGCCGAGCGCAACCTCAACCGAATCACGGTCATCCTGGGTCTCATCTGGATCACCTGCATCGTGGTGCTCGGCCTGATCACCAAGTTCAGCGCGTAAGCGCGTCACTGTAGAAGGAGAACAGCATGGCTTCCGGAGGCAGTGCAATCCGTGGCTCGCGCGTCGGCGCGGGCCCCATGGGCGAGCAGGACCGCGGTTTCCACGCGGAGCGCATCGCCGTCTCATACTGGGACGCCCTCGGCAATGAGACCGTCCGCTACTTCGCGGCGAACCTCCCCGAGGAGGAGATCCCAGACGTCATCGATTCGCCGTCGACCGGGCTCCCGGCTGGCCGCGACAAAGAGAACCCGCCGTCGGTGGCAAAGGCCGAGCCGTACAAGACGCACCTCGCGTACGTGAAGGAGCGCCGCAGCGAGGAAGAGGCCGAGCAGCTGCTCGAAGACGCCCTCAACCAGCTGCGCGCCCGCCGCGGTCGCCCCACCACGAACTAGCCGTCACCTCACGGAGGCCGTCCACCCCTCGGGTGGGCGGCCTTTTTCGTCGTTGCGCCCACAAGGGCTCGCGATGCGCCGCATCCGTGTTTCGCCCACGCCAAGCCGCGATTTGGCGCAAATCGAGGTTCTAGCGCCGCAGTAGCGGCGATTTGGCACAAATCTCCGGCGGCTTGGGCGGCTACACTGCGTGTCAGGCCAGGAGGTGGGGATGCGCGGATCACGGGACGACCGGGCCGACACGCCGCGCGCTCTCGGCGACGAGGTGAGCCGGCTGAGCCTGGTGGCGTTGCTGGAGGAGTCCGTCACCGCCGCTGAGAAGGCCGACGACCTCCTTGCACGCTGCGATGACATCGACGTGACGACAGCAGCGGATGCGCGGCGCGCTCTCCGCCTGCGAGTGTCGTTCGCGGATCTCCAGCGCTGGGTCGACGAGCTCGAGCTCGACGGCAGCGACGCGGAGCTGCGCGACGAGGCAGACAGGCTCCTTGCGTTCTACCTGCACCTCCTGACGCACGCTTTCGACCGCCGCATCGCCTCGGCGGGGCACGGCCGCCGCACGCTCCGCAGCCGCGGCCCATTGACGGGCGCGCCTCGCGCCAGGCTGACGCTGCTGCGCGACCGCCTCCGCGCCAGCGACGCGGGCTGACCCCCAGCGGCAGCCGATACGCGACTGCGGTCGTTCGTCACGTCTGCTGCGCGGCGCGCAGGCGCAGACGTGACGAACGACCGCAGAGACACCCGCAATCGAGCGGGTCAGTACGACGGAGCGATGAGGTTCTCGGGTACGTCGACGGCGGCATCCTTATCGACGAAGAACACCGTGCGCTTCCGGCCCTTGGCTCCCGCCACCGGTACCTCCGTGTAGCTCGCGCCCGCGAGCGCGAGGCCGAGGGCGCTGGCCTTGTCGGTGCCGGAGAGCACCAGCCAGATGCGGTCCGAGGAGTTGATCACCGGACGGGTCAGGCTGAGCCTCTGCGGCGGCGGCTTCGGCGACTCGCGCTCCGCGATCACGGCGAGCTCGGTCTCCCGGATGCCCGGCCGATCGGGGAACAGCGACGCGATGTGGCCGTCCGGTCCGACCCCGAGGAACATGATGTCGAACTTCGGGATGGGCAGGCCGTCAGTACCGAACGCCTCGAGCTCGGCCGCGTATACGCGGGCCGCCTCGTCGATGTCCGGGATCTCGTCCGACGAGGGGAAGGGATGCACGTTCTCCGGCGGCACTGCGATGTGGTCCAGCAGGGCCTCGCGGGCCTGGCGCTCGTTGCGGTCGGGGTCGTCGCGCGCCACGAACCGCTCGTCGCCCCACCAGAAGTGCACCTTCGACCAGTCGATGGTGTCGCGGGCGGGGGAGGCGTTGACCGCCTCCAGCACCGCGATGCCCATCGTCCCCCCGGTCAGCGCGATGTTCGCGCGGCCGAGGTCGTCGAGGATGTCGATCGTCTTGGTGAGGAAACGCGCGGCCACCGACGCCGTCAGAGCCTCTTTGTCCGGGTGAACGAGTACCCGCCGTTCATTCGTCATGCCCTGGCGCCTGCTCCTTCGTCAGAGGTCTCCAACAGTGCGAGACCCTTCGTGATGACCTCACCGTAGAGGTCGTCCGGGTCCAGCCTACGCAGTTCCTCCGCGAGGCAATCGCGCAGGCTGCGGCGTGGCAGCGAGAGATCGTGCGTGGGCTGCCCCGGCTGCGACAGTCGCGCCACGTTGGGGACCTCGCGCGCGAGCTCGATCACGCCGGACGCACGCTCCATTTTGACGCCGTGGATGCCGCCGGAGCCGATCGCGCGCGAGGCGAGGTCGTACTTCACCGGCACCTGCAGCTGCAGACGCAGCCACGCGGCGAGGAGCAGCGTGGAGGGGGAGTCTGCTGCACCGGCCACGTCGACGCCCGTGATGGGCTCGTACGGAGGCTGGTCGAGGACCGCAGCGAGCTGGGCCCGCCACAGGGTGAGCCGGGTCCAAGCGAAGTCCGTGTCGCCTGGGGCGTACGTCTGCCCCAGGTGGAACAGGAAGTCCTGGGGATTCGGCTGCGCCGACGCATCCGTGATCCGGCGGGTCGCAATACGGCCCAGGGGGGAGGTGGATGCCTTCTCGGGTGCGATCCCCGGCCACCAGACCACGACCGGGGCATCGGGGAGGAGCAGGCCGGTGACCAGTCCCTCCTCGTCGCTCGCGGTCTCGCCGTAGGCGCGGAGCACGATGACCTCGCTGGCCCCGGCGTCGCCGCCGACACGGATCTGGGCGTCGAGACGCGCCTCGTCGCCCTTGTGAACGCCGTCGTCGTCGGTCGAGACCACGATGACGCGCATGGGGTGCTCGCGGGAGGCGTCGTTGGCGGCCTCGATGGCCTCCTCCTCCTGCCCGAGGTGGGTGGCGATGATGAGGGTCAGGACGCGGCCCAGGGCCACGGCGCCGCCCTCCTCACGGATCTTGACGAGCGCCTTCGAAATGTTGCTGACGGTCGTCGCGGGAAGATCGACGATCATGGACGCCTCCAAACGCGGCCGTCACGGGCGAGGAGCTCGTCGGCTGACTTCGGGCCCCAGGTGCCGGGGCGGTACTGCTCGGGCTGGCCTTGCGTGGCCCAGAAGTCCTCGATCGGGTCGAGGATCTTCCAGGAGAGCTCGACCTCCTCGTGGCGGGGGAACAGCGGCGGGTCGCCGAGCAGCACATCCAGGATGAGTCGCTCATAGGCCTCGGGGCTCGCCTCGGTAAAGGCGTGGCCGTAACCGAAGTCCATGCTGACGTCGCGCACCTGCATGCCGGCGCCGGGGACCTTCGAGCCGAAGCGGATGGTCACGCCCTCGTCGGGCTGCACGCGGATGACGAGCGCGTTCTGGCCGAGGGCACTGGTCTGCGACTCCGCGAAGAGCTGCTGCGGAGCGCGCTTGAAGACGACCGCGATCTCGGTGACGCGGCGACCGAGGCGCTTGCCCGCCCGCAGGTAGAACGGCACTCCGGCCCAACGCCGGGTGCCGATCTCCAGCTTGATGGCCGCGTAGGTCTCGGTGGTGGACTGGGGATTCATCCCGTCCTCCTCGAGGAACCCGACCACCTTCTCGCCGCCCTGCCACCCGCTGCCGTACTGGCCGCGGGCGGTGGAGGTGGCGAGGTCCTTGGGCAGACGTACGGCCGCGAGCACCTTCTCTTTCTCCGCACGCAGGTCCGCGGCGTTGAACGAGATGGGCTCCTCCATCGCGGTGAGCGCGAGGAGCTGCAGCAGGTGGTTCTGGATGACGTCGCGCGCTGCGCCGATGCCGTCGTAGTAGCCGGCTCGGCCGCCCACTCCGATGTCTTCCGCCATGGTGATCTGCACGTGGTCGACGTAGTTGGCGTTCCAGATCGGCTCGTACAGCTCGTTCGCGAAGCGCAGCGCCAGGATGTTCTGGACCGTCTCTTTGCCGAGGTAGTGGTCGATGCGGAACACCGAGTCCGGCGGGAACACCGTCTCGACGACGGCGTTCAACTCGCGCGCCGACTGCAGGTCGTGCCCGAACGGCTTCTCGATGACGACTCGACGCCAGCCCTCACCGGACTGGTCGGCCAGGCCGGAGCGCTTCAGCTGCTCCGTGACGATCGGGAAGGCCTTCGGCGGGATGGACAGGTAGAACGCGTGGTTTCCCATGGTGCCGCGTGCGACGTCCAGCTCTTCGACGGTCTGCTTGAGACGCTGGAACGCCTCGTCGTCGTCGAACTCTCCCGGCACGAAGCGGATGCCTTGCGCCAGCTGCTGCCACACGTCGTCGTCGAACGGCGTGCGGGCGTACTGCTTGACCGCGTCATAGACGACCTTTTCGAAGTCCTGGTCCTCCCAGTCACGTCGGGCGAACCCGACGAGGGAGAACCCGGGCGGCAGGAGGCCGCGGTTCGCGAGGTCGTACACCGCGGGCATCAGCTTCTTACGAGACAGGTCGCCTGTCACTCCGAAGATGATGAGGCTGCTGGGCCCCGCGATGCGATTGAGACGGCGGTCGGAGGGCAACCGCAGCGGATTGAACTCCGGGGTGATATCCACCGGTGACAAGTGACTGATCTCCTTAATCGGACTCAGTTGACGGCCTCGAACAGCGAGACGACATCCGCCTCGGGGTTCGTGAGCGTCAGAGTCAGCACCGGGCGGCCGTGGTCACCGAGGACGCTGGCGTCGCCGGCGGCCTGGGCTTGGATGAGCTGCCCGAAAGTGAAGGGACGACCGGGGATTTCGAGGTCCTCGGACGCGGCGGCCGTGATCTGAAGGAACACGCCGACTGCGGGGCCGCCCTTGTGGAACTGGCCCGTCGAGTGCAGGAAGCGCGGACCCCAGCCGAACGTGACCGGGCGGTTCGCCTTCGCCGCCAGCAGGTCGCGGATGCCCGCGAGCTGGGGGAGGGCGATGCGGTTGACGTACGCCTGAACCGCCACGTAGCCGTCCGGGCCGAGCTGCGCGAGCAGCGCATCCACCGCGGCGTCGAGCGTGGTCGCCGATCCCAGGAACGAACCGGTGGTCCGCACCTCGATGCCCCCCGCTGTGAATGCCGGGGTGACGGGCTCGGGCCGGTTGTCCAGCAGCGAACGAGCGGCGACCTTCGCGGCCTCCACGTCGGGCTGGTCGAACGGGTTGATGCCGAGGAGGCGACCGGCGACGGCCACGGCGTACTCCCACACGATCAGCTGCGCGCCCAGGCTGCCGGAGACGAGAATCTCGCCCTCGTGCCGGTCGGCCGGGAACAGGTGGTGGGCTTCCGCGTTCGCGACGAGGCGCACGACCTGCAGGTCGGCGGGCTTCGACTCGAGCTCCGGCGCCAGCTTGTCGAGCACGACCGGGAGCAGGCCGGTGCCCTCCTTGCCGGTGGACTCGGCGATCAGCTGCTCCGCCCAGTCCGCGAACCCGACGATGTGAGTGCCGTCCGAGACGATGCCCAGCTTGTCCTTGAGCGGGGTGGTGCCGGCAATCGCGGCGCCCAGCACGAGGCCCGGGTTCTGCGCGTTGTCCACGGCGAGCTCGATCAGCGTCGCCTCCGCCTCGTCGAGCAGTTCGGAGATGTTCACGCCGGCGAGACCGGACGGCACCAGGCCGAACGCGGTCAGCGCCGAGTAGCGGCCTCCGACGTTGGGGTCGGCATTGAAGACGTGGTAGCCGGCCTCACGGGCGGACTGGTCCAGCGGCGAGCCGGGGTCGGTGACGACCACGATGCGCTCGCGCGGGTCGATGCCCGCATCCTGGAACCACTTCTCGTACACGCGGCGCTGGCTGTCCGTCTCGAGCGTCGAGCCCGACTTGGACGAGATGACCACCGCGGTGGCCTCCAGCCGGTCGCGCAGCGCGGCAAGCACCTGACCCGGGTCGGTGGAGTCGAGCACGGTCAGCTCGGCCTCGGCCGTGCGCGTGATGACCTCTGGCGCGAGCGACGAGCCGCCCATGCCACCCAGCACGATGTGGTTGATTCCCTTGGCGTGCAGTTCGCCGCGGAGCGCGTCGATCTCGGCGACCAGGGGCCGCGAGATGGCGACCGCTTCGGTCCAGCCGAGTCGCTTGCTGGCCTCGGGCTCGGCGGCCGGGCCCCAGAGCGCGGGATCCTGTGCCGTGATGCCGGACGCCACCTTGTCGGCGACGAGCTGCGGGACCACGGTGCGGACGGCCTCGGCCGCCGCACCGGTCACGTGGATACGGAACGTCACTTGGACGCCCCCTCGAGAGCGTTCTTCACGGTCTCGACGAGCTCGCCCCACGACACGTTGAACTTGTCGACACCCTCGCGCTCGAGGGTCTCGGTGACCTCGTCGTAGCTGATGCCGAGACCGGCCAGCTTGTCGAGGACATCCTGCGACTCGGCGTAGCTGCCGGTGACGGTGTCACCGGTGATGCTGCCGTGGTCGAAGGTCGCGTCGAGCGTCTTCTCCGGCATGGTGTTCACCGTGTTCGGAGCGACGAGGGCCTCGACGTAGAGCGTGTCGGAGAGGCTCGGGTCCTTGACGCCGGTGGACGCCCACAGCGGGCGCTGCTCGTTGGCTCCTGCCGCGACGAGGCGCTTGGCCCGGTCGGTGGCGAACTCCTGCTCGTACACCTGGTAGGCGAGGCGGGCGTTGGCGATGCCGGCCTTGCTCTTGAGCGCCTCGGCCTCGTCCGTGCCGAGAGCCGACAGCTGCTTGTCCACCTCGGTGTCGACGCGGGACACGAAGAACGACGCGACCGACTGGATGCCGGAGAGGTCGATGCCGGCCTTCTGGGCCCGCTCGAGGCCGGTCAGGTAGGCGTCGATGACCTGGCGGTAGCGGTCGAGGCTGAAGATCAGGGTCACGTTGACGCTGATGCCTTCCGCGATGGTGTCGGCGATGGCGTCGATACCCTCGACGGTCGCGGGGATCTTGATCATGACGTTGGCCTTGTCGACCTTCGCCCTCAGCTTCTTGGCGGTCTCGACCGTCGCTGCGGCGTCGTGGGCGAGGCCCGGCTCCACCTCGATGGAGACGCGGCCGTCGACCCCGTTCGAGCGCTCGTACACCTCGTGGAAGATGTCGCTCGCGTTGGCGACGTCGTCGGTCGTGATCTCGAAGATCGCCTCGTCGACGCTGGCGCCGGCGGCGGCGAGCTGGCGGACCTGCTCGTCGTACGCCTCACCCTTGGCGAGGGCCGCGGCGAAGATCGTCGGGTTCGTGGTCACGCCGACCACGTTCTTCTCGGCGATCAGCTTCTGCAGGCCACCGCTGTTGATGCGCTCACGCGAGAGGTCGTCCAGCCAGATGCTGACACCGGCGGCGGACAGAGCGGCCGTCGGGGTCTGGGTGGTGGAAGTGGTGTCAGTCATTTCGTTTTCTCCTCTGGTGCCCGCGCTCAAAGCGACGCGAGCGATTCTTTCGCGGCGGACACGGCGTGCTCGGTGGTCATCCCGAACTCGCGGAACAGCGTCTTGTAGTCGGCCGACGCTCCGAAGTGCTCGATCGAAACGCTGCGGCCGTGGTCGCCGACGATCTTGTCCCAGGCGAGCGCAAGGCCGGCCTCGATGGAGACGCGAGCCTTGATCTCGGAGGGGAGCACGTGCTCCTGGTACTCGGCGGACTGCTCGGCGAACCACTCCAGGCTCGGGGCGGACACGACGCGGGCGTTGACGCCCTCGCCGCGGAGTACCTCGCGGGCCTCGAGCGCGATCTGCACCTCGGAGCCGGTCGCGATGAAGATCACGTCCGGCGTGCCGCCGGGCGCCTCGGCCAGGATGTACGCGCCCTTGGCGACGTTCTTCGCCGACGCGAGCGTGTCGCCCTCGGCGTCGCCCTCGCCACGCTCGAACACCGGGATGTTCTGGCGGGTCAGTGCGATTCCGGCCGGTCCCTTCCGGCGCTCCAGGATGGTCTTCCAGGCCCACGCGACCTCGTTGGCGTCACCCGGGCGGACGACCGCGAAGTTCGGGATGGCGCGCAGCGTGGAGAGCTGCTCGATCGGCTGGTGCGTCGGGCCGTCCTCACCGAGGGCGACGGAGTCGTGCGTCCAGACGAAGATCGACGGGATGTCCATGAGCGCCGACAGGCGGAGGGACGGTCGCTGGTAGTCGCTGAAGATCAGGAACGTGCCGCCGAACGGGCGGGTCGGGCCGTGGAGCACGATGCCATTGATGATCGCGGCCATGGCGTGCTCGCGGATGCCGAAGTGCAGAACGCGACCGTAGGGGTTGCCGGTCCACTCGTGGGTCGAGCGCTCGCTCGGCACGAACGACGCAGCGCTCTCGATGGTGGTGTTGTTCGACTCGGCGAGGTCGGCGGAACCGCCCCACAGCTCAGGCATGACGGGGGCGATCGCGTTGAGCACCTTGCCGCTCGCGGCGCGGGTGGAGACGTCCTTGCCCGGCTCGAAGACCGGCAGGGCGCTCTCGATGTCGGGAGCCTCGCCCGAGAGCAGACGGTCGAGCAGCTGCTTGCGCTCGGGGTTCGCCTTGGCCCAGGCGTCGAAGCCCTTCTGCCACTCGGCGTGCTCTTCGGCACCGCGCTCGACGGCCTTGCGGGTGTGCGCGAGGACCTCGTCGGCGACCTCGAAGGTCTGCTCGGGATCGAAGCCGAGCACCTCCTTGACGGCGCGAAGCTCGTCCGCACCGAGGGCGGATCCGTGGATCTTGCCGGTGTTCTGCTTCTTCGGCGACGGCCAGCCGATGATCGTCTTGAGGATGATCAGCGACGGCTTGTCGGTGACCTCCTGGGCGTTCACGATCGCCTGGTGAAGCTCCTGCACGTCCTCTTCATAGACGCCGGTCTTCTTCCAGTCGACGACCTGCACATGCCAGTGGTACGCCTCGTAGCGCGCCTTGACGTCCTCCGTGAAGGCGATGTCGGTGTCGTCCTCGATCGAGATCTGGTTGCTGTCGTAGATCGCGATCAGGTTGCCGAGCTCCTGGTGGCCGGCGAGAGAGGAGGCCTCCGAGCTGACGCCCTCCTCCAGGTCGCCGTCGGACGCGATGACGTACACGTGGTGGTCGAACGGGCTGGCGCCGGGGGCGGTGTCGGGGTCGAACAGCCCGCGCTCGAAACGCTGGGCATATGCAAAACCGACGGCGGAGGAGATGCCCTGACCGAGAGGTCCGGTGGTGATCTCCACGCCGTCGGTGTGTCCGTACTCGGGGTGGCCGGGGGTGAGGGAGCCCCACGTGCGGAGCGCCTTCAGGTCGTCGAGTTCGAGACCGTAGCCGCCCAGATAGAGCTGGATGTACTGGGTCAGCGACGAGTGGCCAGCCGAGAGGACGAACCGGTCGCGTCCGAGCCAGTGCTGGTCGCGCGGGTCGCGGCGCATCACCTTCTGGAAGAGCAGGTACGCGGCGGGGGCGAGGCTCATAGCGGTGCCGGGATGCCCGTTGCCCACCTTCTCCACCGCATCGGCCGCGAGGATGCGAGCCGTGTCTACTGCCTTGTTGTCAATGGGATCCCACTGCAGTGCTGCCACGTGAAAACTGACCCTTCGTAGAAATGGTGAGGGTCGTCTGTGGTAACCCGCACCGGTTGAGGTAGTGCGCGCCGTGGACGTCATCGGCGCCGGGCCCCGACAGGGCTTCGGCTGGCGAGCATTTCAAGTATAGGTAACACGCACGAAACGTGGGGTGTTCCCCCAGATGGTTGTGCTTCAGGCGGACACGGGGTAGCCGCCCGGCCGCGCCTCTACGTGACGTAGACTTCAGCCGGGGCTTTTCGCACCCATCCGCCGACACCACACGAGGAGCAATGGACGTCGCTGTAGAGAGCCGTGTCGAACCGGGCCGCATCGGCTTCGCACGCAAGGCGAGGGCGTACTTCGCCCTCACCAAGCCGCGCGTCGTCGAATTGCTGCTCGTGACCACGGTCCCGACGATGATCCTCGCGGCGAACGGCATCCCCAATCTCTGGCTGGTGCTCGCCACCGTCATCGGCGGCTACATGAGCGCGGGGTCCGCCGGCGCGTTCAACTGCTACATCGACCGCGACATCGACCGGGTGATGCGCCGCACGAAGAATCGTCCGCTCGTGACGGGCGAGCTCTCCGACCGCGAGGCGCTCGTCTTCGCCTGGGCGCTGGGCGTCGCGTCGGTGCTGGTCCTAGGATTCTTCACGAACTGGCTCGCCGCCGCCCTGTCGGTCGCGGCCATCCTGCTGTACGTCGTCTTCTACACACTCATCCTCAAGCGCCGCACCCCGCAGAACATCGTCTGGGGCGGCGTCGCCGGCTGCATGCCGGTGCTGATCGGCTGGGCGGCCGTGACAGGGTCGCTCGACTGGGCTCCGTTCATCCTGTTCGGGATCATCTTCCTCTGGACGCCGCCGCACTACTGGCCGCTGTCGATGAAGTACCGTTCCGACTACCAGGAGGCGGGCGTCCCGATGCTCGCGGTGGTGCGGGGCCGGGCCGTCGTCGGCCTGCAGGTGATCCTGTACGCATGGGCGATGGTCGCCTGCTCGCTGCTGCTGATCCCGGTCGCCCATATGGGTCTGCTCTACATCGCGGTCTCGCTGGTGGCGGGCGGCTGGTTCATCTACGAATCGCACCGCCTCTACAACCTCGCCATCCGGCACGAGGCCGTGTCGCCGATGCGCGTGTTCCACGGCTCGATCGCCTACCTGACGCTGATCTTCCTCGCCGTCGCGATCGACCCGCTGCTCCCGTTCTGATCGTTTTTTCGGCACAAGATGCGTGCCGTGCGGGCCCGGTCGCCCCTAACATGTGCGCATGACGGCACCGTTGCTGACTACGCACCTTGCGACCGCTCGCCTTGTCCTCGATCGACCGACGGACGACGACATCCCGGATGTGCTGGAGGCCTGCCAGGACGCCGAGACGCAGGCCTGGGTGCCGTTGCCGTCCCCCTATACGCGTGAGAGCGCCGAATTCTTCGTCCGGGCGTACTGCCCTCACGGGATCGCCAGCAAGAGATATACCGTCTGGGCGCTGCACCTGCGAGACGGCGGCCGGCTGCTCGGCGCGCTGGAGGTGCGGCGTGACGACCGTGCGGGCTCCGCATCGCTGGGATGCTGGTCGGGGCCCTGGGCGCGCGGCAACGGTTACATGCGCGAAGCGCTCGTGGCCGTATCCCACCACGCCCTCGCCCCGGCAGGACTGGGTTTCGAGCAACTGAACTGGGAGTACGTACCCGGGAACGAGTCGAGCAGACGGCTCGCCGTGGCGGCCGGTTTCGGGTTCGACGAGGGCATCCGCACGATCGTCGAGCTGCACGGCATACAGCGCGAGGCGCGGGTCGGGACGCTACGCCGCGACGACGTCTGAGGCCGCGTCCGCGAGGGGTTCGAATCGCTCGACCGGCGCGGTGAGCGACAGCAGGATCGCGGTCATGCAGGCCGCGAGGAGTGCGGCGAGGGTCATGTGCACACCGACCAGGATGCCCGGCAGGCCGGTGTTCGCCTGGAAGAGACCCACCGCGATCTGCAGCAGCTCGACAGCGAGCAGGTACTGCGTGAAGCGATGCACCGGGGTGGTGGTGCGGTAGCGGAACGACCCGACGACGAGCACGAGCGTCAGCGCGAAGGTGACGTAGGCCGGGATCGCGTGCACGTGCTGAAGGATCTCCGGATTCAGCCCGCTCCGCGGAGTCTTCGCGTCGCCCGCGTGCGGTCCTGCTCCGGTCGTGACGATGCCCACGACGATGGTGACCAGGACGACGACGCTGGTGACCCAGGCCACCGCGGCGAACCATCCCGGAACCGCACGAAAGCGCGGACCGGGGACCGCGTAGACGCGCACCAGGTAGGACGTGGTGATCGCGACCAGCGCGATCGACGTCACGAAGTGCATCCCGACCACCCACCAGGTGAGTCCGGTCAGCACGGTGATACCGCCGAGGATCGCCTGGAAGGGGACGCCGAGCCCAGCGACGAGGGCGAGCCAGAACAGATCGCGACGTGTGCGATACAGCTTGACGACCTGGAGGAAGGCGATGATCGCCAGGATCGCCAGGACGCCGCCGAGCACCCGGTTGCCGAACTCGATTACCCCGTGGATGCCCATCTCGGGCGTGTTGACGAGCGAATCGGCCGTGCACTTCGGCCAGGTGGGGCAGCCGAGGCCGCTGGAGGTGAGGCGGACCGCTCCGCCGGTCGCCACGAGGAGCACTTGCGCGGCCAGGTAGATCCACGCCACGACGCGCGTTCGCCCGTCCACGTGGTCGGGCAGCCAGGCGATGATGCGCTTCATGGTCTCGGTCTTCCTCGGTGCTGAACCGGTGTCGGGATGCGGATACTCGGGCAACGCGCAGCCGCGCCTCTACTTTTACCGCGCCGCACCTGTAGAATTGGTGGGTTCGAAGAACGCGCCATCGTGCGCGTGCCGGCGGCCGGTTTCTCCGTCCGTGGCCGAGGCATTGTGGCCCGTGTCCTCGATCAGTTTAGGTACGCGCGTGTTGGTACATGCTGTGTTCAGGCACAGACTGTTCATACACACACTGCCACTCGTACAACCACGAAGCTCGAAGCGACCGGCACCAGCCGTGCGCAGCTGAGGGGAATGGGCCGGACTGATATCCGGTTACGAGTGGAAGGAAACGAGGTAGATATGTCAGACATCCTGATCGATCGGCCCGAGCTCGCCTCATTGGGGCAGTATGAGTTCGGCTGGGCGGATTCCGATGCCGCAGGCGCGTCCGCGCGTCGTGGTCTCTCGCCCCAGGTGGTGAAAGACATCTCCGGGCTCAAGAACGAGCCCGATTGGATGCTTCAGCGCCGCCTGAAGGCTCTCCAGCTGTTCGAGCGGAAGCCGATGCCGACGTGGGGTGCCGACCTGTCGGAGATCGACTTCGACAACATCAAGTACTTCGTCCGCTCCACCGAGAAGCAGGCGCAGAGCTGGGAAGACCTCCCCGAAGACATTCGCAACACCTACGAGAAGCTGGGCATCCCGGAGGCGGAGCGTCAGCGTCTTGTCGCGGGTGTTGCAGCCCAGTACGAGTCCGAGGTCGTTTACCACCAGATCCGCGAAGACCTCGAGGAGCAGGGCGTCATCTTCCTCGACACCGACACCGCGCTCCGCGAGTACCCCGAGATCTTCCAGGAGTACTTCGGAACGGTGATCCCGGCGGGCGACAACAAGTTCGCGGCGCTGAACACGGCCGTCTGGTCGGGCGGATCGTTCGTGTACGTCCCGAAGGGCGTCCACGTCGAGATCCCGCTGCAGGCCTACTTCCGTATCAACACGGAGAACATGGGCCAGTTCGAGCGGACGCTGATCATCGCCGACGAGGACAGCTACGTCCACTACATCGAGGGCTGCACGGCGCCGATCTACAAGTCCGACTCGCTGCACTCCGCGGTGGTCGAGATCATCGTCAAGAAGAACGCCCGTGTGCGCTACACGACCATCCAGAACTGGTCCAACAACGTCTACAACCTCGTCACCAAGCGGGCGACCGCGGCCGAGGGCGCGACGATGGAGTGGATCGACGGCAACATCGGCTCCAAGGTGACGATGAAGTACCCGTCGATCTACCTGATGGGGGAGCACGCCAAGGGCGAGACCCTGTCCGTCGCCTTCGCGGGCCCCGGCCAGCACCAGGACGCCGGCGCCAAGATGATCCACATGGCGCCGTACACGCAGTCGTCGATCGTCTCCAAGTCGATCGCACGCGGCGGCGGCCGGGCCGGCTACCGCGGCGAGGTGCGGATGGACACGAATGCGCATCACTCGGCGAACACCGTGCGCTGCGACGCGCTGCTGGTCGACACGATCTCCCGCTCCGACACATACCCGGCCATCGACATCCGGGTGGACGACGTCCAGCTCGGGCACGAGGCCACCGTGTCGCGCGTCAGCGAGGAGCAGCTCTTCTACCTGATGTCCCGCGGCATGCCGGAAGACGAGGCGATGGCGATGATCGTCCGCGGCTTCATCGAGCCGATCGCCCGGGAACTCCCGATGGAGTACGCACTCGAACTCAACAAGCTCATCGAGATGGGCATGGAAGGCTCCGTCGGATGACGCAGACCCAGCAGACGCCGACCCCTCAGATTCCGGAGGCCTCGGCGGCTCCTACCCACATGCGCGCGCCCGTCCCGGTGCAGTCCCGTGCCGAACGGTTCACGTCGACCGACGTCTCCGCGTTCCCGGCTGTCACCGGGCGCGAGCCGATGTGGAAGTACACGCCGATCGCGCGCATCCAGGAGCTGATCGCCGGCGACCTCGACGGCTCCCCGTACGTCTACGACGCGACAACGGCCACAGGGTTCTCGACCCTGTGGGTCGGTCGCGGTGACTCGCGAATCGGATCCGCCGGCAAGCCGGAGGACCGCGCATCCGCCAACGCCTGGACGGCGTTCGAGCAGGCGCTCCTGATCAGCATCAGTGCGGACCTCAGCGGTGACCACCGCGAGATCACCCTGACGCGGTCCGGTCTCGGCAGCGCGCCGCGCGCTGCGCACACGATCGTCGAGGTGGCTCCGGGAGCGACCGCGACGCTCATCCTGCAGAACACCGGCGCCGCCCACCTGACCGAGAACGTCGAGTTCCTGCTCGGGAAGGATGCAGACCTCACGGTGGTCTCCCTCCAGGAGTGGGACGACGACGCCCTGCACCTCGCAGCCCACTTCGCCGAGCTGGCAGAGGGCGCTCGCCTCAAGCACGTCGCCGTCACCCTCGGTGGCGGGGTCGTCCGGCTGAACCCGTCGGCGCACCTCGCCGGCGCCCGGTCGGATGCCGAACTTCTCGGCGCCTACTTCGCCGACGCGACGCAGCACCTCGAGCAGCAGGTGTACGTCCACCACGACGGCCCCGAGACCCGCAGCCGCGTCACCTACAAGGGTGCGCTGCAGGGCGCGGGCGCCCGGACGGTGTGGATCGGCGACGTGCTGATCGGACCGGCGGCCGTGGCCACCGACACCTACGAGCAGAACCGCAACCTCGTCCTCACCGACGGCGCGCGCGCCGACTCCGTCCCGAACCTCGAGATCGAGACCGGCGACATCGTCGGCGCGGGTCACGCGAGCGCGACCGGGCGGTTCGACGACGAGCAGCTCTTCTACCTGCAGTCCCGTGGCATCACGGAAGACGAGGCGCGCCGCCTGGTCGTGCGCGGCTTCCTCTCCGAGATCGTCCAGCAGATCGGTTCGCCGGCGCTCCAGGAGCGCCTGCAGGCCAAGATCGAAGACGAGCTCGATTCGACGTCCGTCGCGGCGCCGGCCGCACCCGCCGCCGGGGCCGAGAACTGATGGCGGGTCAGCGCGTCGCCGCAGTCGCGGAACTCGTCGAGAACCAGGCCACGCGCGTGGTGCTCGACGGCGTCCCCATTGCGGTCGTCCGAGACTCCGCGGGCACCGTCCACGCCATCGGCGACACCTGCACGCACGGCGAGATCTCGCTGTCGGAGGGCTTCGTCGAGGACGAGACCCTCGAGTGCTGGGCGCACGGCTCCCAGTTCTCGCTGGTCACCGGCAAGCCCCTCAACCTCCCGGCTTACGAGCCGGTCCCCGTCTTCAGCGTCGAGATCATCGACGGAGACGTCTACATCGACCCCAGCGTTCCGAAAGAGACCAAGTAACCATGTCAGTCCTCGAGATCCGCGACCTCCACGTCACCGTCGAGACGGACCAGGGCACCAAGCCCATCCTGAACGGCGTCGACCTCACCATCAACGAGGGTGAGATCCACGCGATCATGGGCCCCAACGGCTCCGGCAAGTCCACCCTCGCCTACACGATCGCCGGCCACCCGAAGTACACGGTCACCCAGGGCACCATCACGCTCGACGGCGAGGACGTCCTCGCCATGACCGTCGACCAGCGCGCCCGCGCCGGCCTCTTCCTGGCCATGCAGTACCCGGTCGAGATCCCCGGTGTCACCAACACAAACTTCCTCCGCACCGCCAAGACCGCGATCGAGGGACAGGCGCCGTCCATCCGCACCTGGGTCAAGGATGTGCGCGAGTCGATGAACGCGCTGCGGATGGACTCCTCCTTCGCAGAGCGCAACGTCAACGAGGGTTTCTCGGGTGGCGAGAAGAAGCGCAACGAGATTCTCCAGCTCGAACTGCTCAAGCCGAAGTTCGCGGTGCTCGACGAGACCGATTCCGGACTCGACGTGGATGCGCTGAAGGTCGTGTCGGAGGGTGTGAACCGCGCCAAGGCGAACACCGGTCTCGGCATCCTCCTGATCACGCACTACACGCGCATCCTCCGTTACATCAAGCCGGACTTCGTGCACGTCTTCGTCGCCGGCCGGGTGGCGGAGCAGGGCGGTCCCGAGCTCGCCGACCGCCTGGAGGAAGAGGGCTACGACCGTTACGTCGACGCCCCCGAGCCCGCCTCGGCATCCGCCGCCGAACTGGCCGAGGCCTGAGAGGTAGAATCGGACTATGCCCGCCACGCTGAGCCCCGCGCTCTTCGACCAGGTCGAGGAGGCGCTGAAAGACGTCATGGATCCCGAACTCGGGATCAACGTCGTCGACCTCGGTCTCATCTACGATCTGGCCTGGGACGACGAGAACAACGCGCTCATCATCTCGATGACGCTGACCAGCGCCGGCTGCCCGCTCACGGACGTGCTCGAAGAGCAGACCGCCGAGAGCCTGGACGGCATCGTCGAAGCGTTCCGCATCAACTGGGTGTGGATGCCGCCGTGGGGTCCCGAGCGGATCACCGACGACGGCCGCGACATGATGCGCGCCCTCGGCTTCGCCATCTGACTTACTTTTACCCCAGCCATCCCTTCCTCGGTTGATCCGCGCTCGCTTGGTGTGTCGCCGGATTAATCGAGGAGGGGATGGCTTCTGAACGAACGGATTCACAGTGCTTGCCGTGCACGGCCTTGAACTGCGCGTAGGCGCGCGCCTCCTGATGGAGGACGTGAGCTTCCGCGTCGCCGACGGCGACAAGATCGGACTGGTCGGGCGCAACGGCGCGGGCAAGACCACCCTGACGAAGGTGCTCGCCGGCGACCTCCTGCCGAATGCGGGCACCGTCGACCGCTCGGGTGAGCTCGGCTATCTGCCGCAGGACCCACGGTCCGGAAACCTCGACGACCTGGCGCGCACGCGCATCCTCGACGCCCGGGGACTCGGCTCGATCGTGCTCGGGATGCAGCAGGCGACGCACGACATGGCGAGTACGGACACCGCTGTGTCCGAGGCGGCGATGAAGACGTACGGCCGGCTGGAGGAGCGCTTCCACCTGCTCGGCGGGTACGCGGCGGAGGCGGAGGCGGCATCGATCGCGTCCAACCTGAACCTGCCCGATCGCATCCTCGACCAGCCGCTGAAGACCCTCTCGGGCGGCCAGCGCCGTCGCATCGAGTTGGCGCGCATCCTGTTCTCCGATGCCCGCACGATGATCCTCGACGAGCCGACCAACCACCTCGACGCGGACTCGGTGATCTGGCTGCGCGACTTCCTCAAGAACTACACCGGCGGCTTCATCGTCATCTCGCACGATGTCCAACTCGTCGGGGAGACGGTCAACCGGGTTTTCTACCTGGACGCGAACCGCCAGTCCATCGACATCTACAACATGGGCTGGAAGCATTACCTGCGCCAGCGCGCCGCCGACGAGGAACGCCGCAAGAAGGAGCGCGCGAACGCCGAGAAGAAGGCGGGTGCGCTCCAGCTGCAGGCGGCCCGGTTCGGCGCCAAGGCGAGCAAGGCGGCGGCCGCACACCAGATGGTGGCGCGTGCCGAGAAGCTGCTCGCCGGGCTGGACGACGTGCGCCAGGTCGACCGCGTGGCGAAGCTGCGCTTCCCGACCCCGGCCGCGTGCGGCCGCACGCCGCTGCAGGCGAGCGACCTCTCGAAGAGCTACGGCTCACTGGAGATCTTCACGGCTGTCGACCTCGCGATCGACCGCGGCTCGAAGGTGGTCGTGCTCGGGCTGAACGGCGCAGGCAAGACCACGTTGCTCCGGATGCTCGCCGGCGTCGACCGACCCGACACCGGGCAGGTGGAGCCGGGCCACGGCCTTCGTATCGGGTACTACGCGCAGGAGCACGAGACCATCGACGTCGAGCGCAGCGTGCTGCAGAACATGGTGTCGTCGTCGCCGTCGCTGACTGAGATGGAAGCGCGCAAGGTGCTCGGCTCCTTCCTCTTCATCGGTGATGACGCGCACAAACCGGCGGGAGTCCTGTCTGGTGGCGAGAAGACGCGACTCGCGCTGGCGATGATCGTCGTCTCGGGCGCCAACGTCCTCCTGCTCGACGAACCCACAAACAACCTCGACCCGGCGAGCCGAGAAGAGATCCTGGATGCGCTCGCGCACTACGAAGGCGCCGTCGTGCTGGTCAGCCACGACGAGGGCGCGGTCGAGGCGCTCAATCCCGAGCGCGTCCTCATCCTCCCCGACGGCGTCGAGGACCACTGGAACCCCGACTACCTCGACCTCATCTCCCTGGCCTGACACCCACCGTCGAGTCCGCGAAGACTGACGGATCACCTGCGTGAAACGTGCAGTCTTCGCGGACTCGGTGGTGAGGTGTCAGCTCCAGAAGGGGGCGAGGCGCGGCGCCAGGGATGGAGCCTGGGCGTAGCCGGCGCGGGCGGCGGCGGGCCGGAGCGACGGGTTCATTGCGTTCGGACCGAACAGGTGCTCGGCGTCGGCATCGGGGAAGACCGTCTCAACACGGCTTCCGCCTGCCCGGAGCGCATCGACCTGTGCGGCCAGGTGTGTGCCCCATCCTTCTGGTGCCAATGACCTGCCGCCGAAGGGGGCCAGCACGACCACACGGGCGTAGCCCCCGGCGAGGTCGGCGTTCTCGGCGCTCGATCGGAACCCGCCGTCGAGGTACCGTGCATCCCCGATCCGGTAGGGCAGGCCACTGGAGCAGCTCGCGGCGATGGCGTCCGCGAGCTTCACCCCGCTGTTGCGGTCGAACAGGACCGGCTCGGTGGTCCGGGCGTCGACGGCGGTGATGACAATCCGCTGGTCCGGCCACTCCTGACGGGACAGCCGCGCGGCCACGGTGGCGGCCCACTGGGCCGACCAGGATCCGTCGGATTCTGCATCCAACTCGAGCGCGGACGCGCACAGCCGACGCCGGTAGTCATCGGCATCCGCCGACGAAGCGACCAGGGCGACGAGACGGTCGAGGCCGCTCACCACCGGTCGGGCTGGCGCCGGTCGGCCGACGGATGCGACGGGTGCGCTCTGCCGCGGGGTGGGAGCGGTGAGCGCCGCGCCGTACAGGTCGGCCACGTCGTCGCCGGCGATCTGCGCTGCCGCCGTCGAACCGGCCGACGTTCCGATCGTGAGGTCGGCTGTCGTCAGGTCGACCCCGGCGTCAGAGAGACCGGCGATGACACCGATGAGCCACGCGTTGCCGGTCGAACCGCCGCCGCCGAGGACGAGCGCCCGATCCCGCGTCGCGGGGACGGAAAAGGGCAGGGGAGAAGAAGATGTTGTGTTCATGGGAGTCGCCTTTCGTGCGATGCCGTCTCGGCGCTCCCGGTGGCGACTACCTCAGCCGCGCGATCGTGGACTGCAGGGAGCGCCCACTGATGATGCTGCGTACATGGGTCTCACCTCCTGACGGTCGAACACGATCGGCAGAACACTAGCACGCGTGCTGCGCGGGGCGCGCACTCGCGGTCAGCGGGTGGCGTCGAGCAGTTCGTCCTCGACGTCGGAGTCGGTCCGTTTGGCTCGCCGGCGACGGTCTCGTTCGGCGGCCCGCGCCTGCTCGGCAGGGTCGTGGGAGTTGAGCTTGCGGTACTCGGTGATCAGCGCGTATCCGAGACCGAAGAAGCCGATCAGCGCGAAAATGATCCACTGAATCATGTACGACCAGTGCAGCCCCTCGTCCTGCGACGGGGGAGACGTGACGGTGGGAGTCGGGGCGGTCGCCGGCGCCGGGTCTTCGGTGTCGAGCAGCCCGTAGGCGCCCGTGTACACGTCGGCGCCGTCCAGCTTCTGCTTGACGACCGAGAGTTGGATGGTTCCCACCTGGTCGCCGGTCGCCGAGCGTCCCGCAATGGCGGGCTCGCTGCCCTTGAGTCGTGCGACCACGGTCACGGTGCCCGCCGGGGCAGCAGGCACGTGATCGGGTGCGTCCGTGGTGTTGCCGGTGGGGACCCATCCCCGGTCGATGATGAAGAGCGAGCCGTCGGCTGTGCGCAGTGGCGTCAATACCTCGAACCCGGGGTTCCCGTTGAACGGGCGGTTGCGGGCCATCAACTGCTGGTCGCGCTCGTACGTGCCGGTGACCGTCACGCGCGTCCACTCCTGTTTCGGCGAGTACGAGCCGAGCGTCGGCAGTTCGTCGGCCAGGGCGACCGGCTGGGAGTCGAAGTTCTGCGTCACCAGAGCGTTCGCCGCGGCCGCCTCTTTACTGCGGGCCAGCTGCCAGTTGGAGAGGAACGCGCAGGCGATCGCGAACACGATCGCGAAGGCGAGGTAGCCGAGCCAGCGGCGCGAGAAGGCGAACCGCCAGCCGGCGGTCTTCGAGTCGGTCACGCGATCGTCCTCGCGTCGTTCGGCTCGGCATCCGGCTCGGCAGTCGACACCACACGGAGCGGGAAGTCGCGCGCCGCCAGGAATTCGCGGAGGAACTCCTCGTGCTCGTCACAGGCCAGCCAGACCTTCACTCGGTCCTCCGAGTGGATGCGCGGGTTGCGCCACTCGATCCGCCACGATGCCGTCTCCCGGCAGCCCGCGCGCGAGCAGGTCAGCGGCGCCGGCTCGCCCATCCCGATCACTGGCCCTCCCGGTCGTCCTCACGCGGCCCCGGGGGCGGGGGCGCCATAGGAACGATACTGCCTGGACGCTGGACGTCGCCTCGACCCTGCTCGACCGAGACATTGGCGACCACGACGGCGAAGTACGGCAGGAAGATGGCCGCGATCAGCGGGACGGCTGCCCACCAGCCCGGCACGATGACCGCCAGGATCAGACAGAGCACGCGAACGCCCATGGCCACCGAATACTTGATCATCCGGTGCCGTCGCTCCTCATCGGGCGAGAGAGGGAGACTCGTGATGGATGGCGCTGAGGGCTTCTTCATGTTCGTTGAGTCCAGCGTACGTCCATAAACTGAGGCGCGACCCCGTTCGGGTCGAATCCGAAGAAAGCTGTTCGAAGGGAAGCGCATGACCACGCCACGCACCGTTCTCGTCACCGGGGGCAACCGGGGGATCGGCTACGCCATCGCCGAAGAGTTCGTGGCGCAAGGCCACCGGGTCGCCGTCACCGCGCGCTCCGGAGAGGGTCCCGCGGGGTCGCTGACGGTGCGCGCGGACGTGACCGACGCCGCCTCCGTCGACGCCGCGTTCGCCGAGGTCGAGGAGAAGCTCGGCCCGGTGGAGGTCGTGGTCGCGAACGCCGGCATCACCAAGGACACACTGCTCATGCGGATGACGGACGAAGAGTTCGATTCGGTCGTCGCAACGAATCTCGGCGGCGCTTTCCGCGTGGTGAAGCGGGCCAACAAGGGGATGCTGAAGGCCCGTTTCGGGCGGATCGTCCTGATCTCGAGCGTCGTGGGCCTGTTCGGTGGCGCCGGTCAGGTCAACTACGCGTCGTCGAAGGCGGGGCTGGTCGGCATGGCCCGCTCAATCACGAGGGAGCTCGGCGCCCGCGGCATCACGGCGAACGTCGTCGCGCCCGGCTTCATCGAGACCGACATGACGGCCGCGCTGCCGGAGGCGCAGCAGGCCGAGTACAAGAAGAGCATCCCGGCCGGCCGCTTCGCGTCCCCGACCGAGGTCGCGAAGGTCGTCACCTGGATCGCGGGCGACGACGCGGGCTACATCTCCGGCGCGGTCATCCCGGTCGACGGCGGCCTCGGGATGGGCCACTAGCCCCATCCCTCTGGCGTGGAGGTCAGCCGCGGAGGCCGAGCAGGGGGAGGACCTGCGAGAGGTCAGGGTGGTCGATGACCAGGTCGGCCTCGTCGCGCACCTTCGGCTTGGCATTGAAGGCGATCGCGAGACCGGCCTCGGCCATCATCCGCAGGTCGTTCGCGCCGTCGCCGATCGCGACGGTCTGCCGCAGGTGGACACCGGCGGCCGCGGCCCAGAACAGCAGGGCCTGCGCCTTCGCTGCGGCGTCGATCACCGGGCCGTCGACCTCGCCGGTGAGCACTCCATCCCGCACCACCAGGCGGTTCGCGCGCCAGTGATCGAGTCCGAGCCGTTCGCCGATCGGATCGAGGAGCTCGTGGAAGCCGCCGGAGACGACGCCGACGACTCCGCCGGCTGCCTGAACCCCCGCGATCAGTTCCGGCACACCGTCGGTCACCCGGATCCGCTCGCCGACGTGCTGGAACACCGACGCCGGCAGACCCTTCAGAGTGCGGACGCGCTCACGCAGGCTCCGCTCGAAGTCGAGCTCGCCGCGCATCGCACGCTCGGTGATCTCGGCGACCTCGGTACGCGAGCCCGCCTCCTCGGCGAGCAGCTCGATGACCTCGTCCTGGAGCAGGGTGGAGTCGGCGTCGAGGACGACGAGGACGGACGCTGTTCTGCTGGCCGGGCCGCTCATGGAACGACGTGCACGCCCTTGCCGACCACGGTGATCCCCGACTCGGTCACGGTGAACCCGCGCGCCCGGTCGCGCTCCGGGTCGACGCCGATCTGAGCGCCCTCCGCGACCACCACATCCTTGTCCAGGATGGCGCGGCCGACGAACGCGTTCGGCTCGATGATCGCGCGCTCGAAGACGACCGAGTCGATCACCTTCGCGCCCGAGTCGACCTTCGCCCACGGCCCGAGCACGCTGCGCTCGAGGTGCGCGCCCGAGATGACGGAGCCGAGCGAGACGATGGAGTCGATGGTCGTGCCGAGCGCGCCGCGCCCGTCCCGCACGATCTTGGCGGGCGGCGAGTTGACCACCTGGCTGAAGATCGGCCACCGGTTGTTGTACAGGTTGAAGACCGGCAGCGCGGAGATGAGGTCCTGGTGAGCCTCGAAGAACGAGTCGATCGTTCCGACATCCCGCCAGTAGTACCGATCGCGGTCGGTCGAGCCGGGCACATCGTTGTTGCTGAAGTCGTACACGGCTGCTTCGCCGCGCGCCACGAAGTCGGGGATGATGTCGCCGCCCATGTCGTGGTTGGAGTCGGGCTTGTCGCCGTCGCGCACCACCGCGTCGATCAGGGCGTCGGCGTCGAAGACGTAGTTGCCCATGGAGGCGAGCACCTCGTTCGGCGAGTCGGGCAGGCCGATCGGGTCGGTCGGCTTCTCGCGGAAGGCGTCGATGCGGGTGGGCCGCTCGGCCTCGACCTCGATGACACCGAACTGGTCGGCGAGCCCGATGGGCTGGCGGATCGCTGCCACCGTGGCAGGCGCCCCGGAGTCGATGTGGGCCTGGATCATCTGACCGAAGTCCATCCGGTAGACGTGGTCGGCGCCGACGACGACCACGATGTCCGGCTTCTCGTCGCGCAGCAGGTTGAGGCTCTGCAGGATGGCGTCCGCCGACCCGCTGAACCAGCGCTTTCCGAGGCGCTGCTGGGCGGGCACGGAGGCGATGTAGGAGTTCGTGATGCCGTCGAGACGCCAGGTCTGCGAGACGTGGCGGTCGAGGCTGTGCGACTTGTACTGGGTGAGTACGACGATCTGGCGCAGCTGCGAGTTGATCAGGTTCGACAGGGCGAAGTCGATGAGGCGGTACTGCCCGCCGAACGGGACGGCGGGCTTCGCCCGGTCCGCCGTCAACGGCATCAGCCGCTTTCCCTCTCCGCCCGCGAGGACGATGCCGAAGATCTTCTTACCTGGTGCCATGCCCCTAACAGTAGAGGCGAAGTGATGCCTGTACTAGCGTTTCGGTCATGCGCGTCGACCTACTGACCCGGGAGTACCCGCCGGCCATCTACGGCGGAGCCGGGGTGCACGTGACCGAACTGGTGCGAGCCCTCCGGGCCGACACCGAGGTGATCGTGCGCGCCTTCGGCGAGCCGCGCGACGAGCCGGATACCGCGTCGTACCGCGTCCCGGCGGAGCTCGCCGACGCGAACGGCGCGCTCGCCACGCTCGGCGTCGACCTGCAGATGGCGCAGGACTGCGGGGGAGCGGACGTCGTCCACTCGCACACCTGGTATGCGAACGGAGCCGGCCACCTGGCGAAGCTGCTGCACGGCGTCCCGCACGTCGTCACCGCGCACAGCCTCGAGCCGCTGCGACCCTGGAAGGCCGAGCAGCTGGGTGGCGGCTACCGAGTGTCCAGCTGGATCGAGAAAACCGCGTTCGAGTCCGCCGACACGGTCATCGCCGTCAGCGAGGGGATGCGGCGCGACATCCTGGCCTCCTACCCGGCCCTCGACCCGACCAAGGTCGTCACGATCTACAACGGCATCGACCTCGACCGCTGGCAGCCGCTGCGCGATGACGACCGCGCGCGTGCGCTCGGAATCGACCCGGACCGCCCTGCCGTCATCTTCGTCGGCCGGATCACCCGGCAGAAGGGTCTGCCGTACCTCCTGCGCGCCGTTCGGCAGCTGCCCCCGGAGGTGCAGATCATCCTGTGCGCGGGGGCGCCCGACACTCCCGAGATCCTCGCGGAGGTCACCGGCCTGGTCGAGCAGCTGCAGAGCGAGCGGGACGGAGTGGTCTGGATCGACCGCCTCCTCCCGAACGACGAGCTGCGGATCGCGCTCACCGCGTCCACCGTGTTCGTCTGCCCGTCGATCTACGAGCCGCTCGGCATCGTCAACCTGGAGGCGATGGCCTGCGGGCTTCCGGTGGTCGGCACTGCGACCGGCGGCATCCCCGAGGTCATCGTGGACGGCGTCACCGGCCGGCTCGTGCCCATCCAGCAGTTGCAGGACGGCACGGGCACGCCGATCGACCCGGAGCAGTTCGTGGACGACCTGGCGGCGGCGCTCATCGAGGTCGTCAGCGACCCCGGGCGAGCAGCCGAAATGGGCCGGGTCGGGCGTGAACGCGCCGAGACGTCGTTCAGCTGGACGACGATCGCGGAGCAGACGCGGGACGTGTACCGCTCACTGGCCAACCGTCACTGATCGCCGCTCGGCGCAGGTAGGCTGGAAGACATGGCCGACAGCGTTCTCCGACTTTCCGACGTGTCCGTTGTGCGGGACGGCAACCCCGTCCTCCAGGGAATCGACTGGACGGTCGAGTCGGACGAGCGGTGGGTCATCCTGGGCCGGAACGGCGCCGGAAAGACGACGCTCCTGCAGATCGCGGCCGCCGCGATGCACCCCAGCTCCGGCGAGGCGCTCGTGCTCGGCGAGTCGGTCGGCCACACCGACCTGGCGGAGCTGAGGCCGCTGCTCGGCTTCGCTTCGAGCGCGCTGGCCCGGCGCATCCCGCGCAACGAGCGCGTGCTAGACGTCGTGATGACGGCCGCGTACGCCGTGACCGGCCGCTGGAACGAGCTGTACGAGGAGATCGACGAGCGTCGCGCGCGTCGCGTGCTCTCCGAGTGGCACCTCGAGCACCTGGCCGAGCGCAGCTTCGGCAGCCTCTCCGACGGCGAGCAGAAGCGCGTCCAGATCGCCCGCTCGGTCATGACCGACCCCGAGATCCTGCTCCTGGACGAGCCCGCCGCCAGCCTCGACCTGGGTGGGCGTGAGGAGCTCGTGAAGCTCCTCGGCGGCTACGCGCGAGACCCGAAGTCTCCCGCCATCGTCATGGTGACGCACCACGTGGAGGAGATCCCGCAGGGCTTCAACCGCGCGCTGCTGCTGAAGGATGGGCAGATCGCCGCCCACGGACCGATTGCCGAGGTGCTCACCAGCGAGAACCTCAGCGAGACGTTCGGCATCGAGGTCGAGCTCAGCGAGACCGACGGCCGGTACACGGCGCGCGCCACCAGCAACGAATGACCGCGACGCGCCCGGCCATCTGCTAAACTCGATAGCTGGCCCCGCCGGGCCGAAAGCTTTCCGTCCTCACGCCGACCGGCGCGGACACGACCGAATACGACACGCAACAAGGAAGTCCTGATGAAGACTGGCATCCACCCCGACTACGCCCCGGTGGTTTTCCGCGACCTGGCCTCGGGTGCGACGTTCCTCACCCGCTCCACGGTCTCGAGCAGCAAGACCATCGAGTGGGAAGACGGCAACACCTACCCGGTGATCGACGTCGAGATCTCGTCCGAGTCGCACCCGTTCTACACGGGCAAGCAGCGCATCATGGACTCGGCCGGCCGCGTCGAGAAGTTCAACTCGCGCTACAAGGCGTTCGGCAAGTAAAGCTCGCCGAGTCTCCGATACTCGCACGAAGGCCCCCGTCCACCGGACGGGGGCCTTCGTCGTTGTCTGGCTCAGGCTCGAAGGAGATTCGGAAGTTCTGCGGCCGAATCTCCTGCGGGACTGCCCATCGAAGGAGATTCGACGCCCGATCTCCTTCGATGGCGGCAGCGGTCAGGAGCCCTGGTAGTAGACGGCCGAGTTGGCGGCCGCGACGACGACGATGATCGTGACGACGATGCCGAGGATCAGGGCCACGAAGCCGATGATGATCGCGGCCAGAGCGAGGCCGCGGCCCTGTTCGCCGGTGCGCTTGATCTGCGACAGGGCGATGAAGCCGAGGATGATGCCGACGATGCTGATGAAGAAGGTCGCGATGAACGCGACGATGGCCATCGTGTTCCAGCCGGGCTGCGCGGGGGCGCCGTAGGGCTGGGAGTACTGGGGCTGCTGCTGCGGCGGGAGGGGCTGCGGGTTCAGATTGGAGTCGCTCATGTGGCAGACGATAGCGGTCGGAGCCGACGCACGAGTAGCCCCCAGGTAGAGGGATGAGTAACGTCAGCCGTCAGCGCAGCGGCCACGCGCCGGAGGTGGTGAACTGCGGGTCGCGCTCGCGCCGCATGTACTCCTGGAAGTCCGCAGCCTGCTCCCGGCACCAGTCGACCTGCCGCAGGTGCAGCTCGGCCGCCTCCAGCGCCAAGGCGTCGGTGTGGATGCGCGCGAGCGCCTGGGCGACCCGGCCCGCGGCGATCGCGTCGGCTCCGGCGTCGTGCGCCGCGAGCAGGTCAACGCCGTAGTGAGATGCCGTCACGGTCAGGGTCCGCTTTCCGCGGCGGAACTTGTCAACGGCTTTGTCGATCACCAGCGGGTCGATGATCGGGCCGGGGGAGACGAGCGGCGCGACCGAGTAGCGATGGGCCTCCCGGTCGAGCAGGGTGAAGTCGTAGGGGGCGTTGTACGCGACGACCGGGATGCCGCGGTCGAACAGGCTGCGCAGCTGCGCGACGATCGCCGCGACCGCACGTGCGGGGTCCATCCCGAACTCGCGGGCGTTCTCGGTGGTGATGCCATGGACGGCCGTGGCCTCCGCCGGGATCTCCACACCGGGGTCGACGATCCAGTCGCGGCGGTGGAGCACCTCGCCGGTCTCGTCGAGGAGGCCGACGTGGGCGGTGACGATCCTGGCCGATTCGACGTCGATACCGGTGGTCTCGAGATCGAAGACGCCGAGACGGTGATGCCAGGTGCTCATGTCCCCACGCTAAGCACGACCACCGTCATCACCCCGGACGGCACGCCGAGTGGTGAGTAGGTGGTCTAATCCCGGTCGAGTGGCGACATGATGTCACCACTCGGCGGGAGGGGCGGGACAGGGGCGGGACAGGGGCGACTCAGTCGCGGCGCGGCTCGATGTGCAGCCAGTAGAAGTTCTGCGTGCCGAGCGTCAGGGTGAACCGGCCGTCCTCCGCGACGGTCGGGAACTCCGCCCCGCCGAACAGGTCGTACAGCGCGCGCCCGGCGAACTCCGGAGCTTCGAGCGTGACGGACACGGGATTGTGCGCGAACGAGAACACGCACAGCACGTCCTCCGGCTGGTCGCCGAAGTGGGTGCCGCTGCCCGCATAGGTGCGCACGAAGGCCAGTACCGACTCGTGGTCGGTCGGGAGCACGCGGATGTCGCCGAGTCCGAACACGGGATGCGCCTTGCGCACGTGGATGACGTTGCGGACCCAGTGCAGCAGCGAGCGGGACTGCGCGAGCTGCGCCTCCACGTTCACCTGGTTGTAGTGGAAAACCAGCGACTGCACGACCGGCAGGTAGAGCTTGCCCGGGTCGGCGCTGGAGAAACCCGCGTTGCGGTCCGGCGTCCACTGCATCGGCGTGCGGGAGCTGTCGCGGTCGGGCAGCCAGATGTTGTCACCCATCCCGATCTCGTCGCCGTAGTAGAGGAAGGGGCTGCCCGGCAGCGAGAAGAGCAGCGCGTGCGCGAGCTCCAGTTCGGCGCGGGAGTTGTCGAGCAGTGGCGCGAGCCGGCGCCGGATGCCGATGTTGGCGCGCATCCGCGGGTCGTACGCGTACCAGCCGTACATCGCCTGCCGATACTCCTCGCTCACCATCTCGAGCGTCAGCTCGTCGTGGTTGCGGAGGAAGACACCCCACGCCGAACCCTCCGGCACATCGGTGGTCTCCGAGAGCACACGGACCAGCTCGCCGGCCTGCTGCGAACGCAGCGCGTAGAAGATTCGCGGCATGACGGGGAAGTCGAAGGCCATGTGGCACTCCGGCTCGTCCTCGCTGCCGAAGAAGGCTGCGACCTCGCGGGGCCACTGGTTCGCCTCGGCGATCATGATGCGGCCCGGGTACTCCCGGTCGACCCACTCGCGCAGCTTGATGATGAACTCGTGGGTCTTCGGCTCGCCCTCGCCGTTGCCCTCGTCGGATTCGTAGAGGTAGGGGATGGCATCCAACCGGAACCCGTCGACGCCGAGGTCGAGCCAGAACCGGATCATGTCGTACATCGCCTCGTGCACGGCCGGGTTCTCGAAGTTGAGGTCCGGCTGGTGCGAGAAGAAGCGGTGGAAGTAGAACTGCCGACGCGCCTCGTCGAAGGCCCAGTTGGAGTCTTCCGTGTCGACGAAGATGACGCGGATGTCCGGCCACTTGTCGTCCGTGTCGTTCCACACGTAGAAGTCGCCGTACGGGCCGTCGGGGTCGGACCGCGACTGCTGGAACCACTCGTGCTGGTCGGAGGTGTGGTTGATCGGCAGGTCGATGATGATGCGCATGTTGCGTTCGTGCGCCTTGGTCACCAGCTCGCGGAACTCGTCGATCGTTCCGAACTCCGGCAGGATCGCCGTGAAGTCGGAGACGTCGTAGCCGCCGTCGCGCAGCGGGGACTGGAAGAACGGGGGCAGCCAGAGCGCGTCGATCCCGAGCCACTGCAGGTAGTCGAGCTTGGAGGTGAGCCCGGCGATGTCGCCCGAGCCGTCGCCGTTGCTGTCGACGAAGGACCGCACCATGACCTCGTAGAAGACCGACCGGCGGTACCACTGCCGGTCGAGGGCGAGACCGGGCAGCGTGATGGGCGCGGTGAAACTCACGGTTCTCCTTGTGGCGACAGCGAAAGGCGGGGGATGGGACGCGTTCACAGGGTGTGCAAGCGATTGCACTCAGCCGAGTCTAGGGCGTGCGCACCGTGGCCTGTCCAGTCCTCTTCCGGGCGCGCCGCTTAGACTTACAGGCGATGTCTGTCACCTCACCCTACGCAGCCGCTCTCGAGCGGGTCGCTGTGCGCGAGGGGGCCCTGAGCATCCTCGGTTCGACCACCCGGTTCTGGGACTACGGCGACCCGGATTCGGCCACCACGCTGGTGCTCGTGCACGGTTTCCGGGGCGATCACCACGGCCTGGAGCCGGTCGTCGCGCAGCTCGGCGGCCTACGGATGGTGTCGCCCGACCTGCCGGGGTTCGGCGAGTCCACTCCGATGACGGAGGCACCCCACGACATCGACGGTTACGGCCGTTGGCTGGGGGAGTTCGTCGCCGGTCTCGACCTGCCGGCCGGGGGTCGCGTGATCCTGCTCGGGCACTCGTTCGGATCGATCGTCGTCGCCGGTTCGCTGGCGGAAGGATCGGGCGCTGGGCGATCGGGCGCCGGGGCGCGGCCGGATGCCGTCGTGCTGGTCAATCCCATCGGGCAGCCGGCGCTGGAGGGCCCGCGCGGCGTCTTCACGCGGCTGGCGATCTTCTACTACTGGCTGGCTGCCGCGCTTCCCGAGCGACTGGGGTTCGCCCTGCTGCGCAATCGGGTGATCGTCAGAGTCATGAGCATGGCCATGGCGAAGACGAGGGATGCGTCCCTGCGCCGCTGGATCCACGACGAGCACGACCGCTACTTCTCGGCTTTCAGTGACCGACGGGTGGTGCTGGAGGCATTCCGCGCCTCCGTGTCGCACGATGTGAGCGAGTACGCGGCGCGCATCCCGGAGCGGACGCTGCTGGTTGCGGCCGACAAAGACGACATCACACCGATTGCGGCCGAGTACCGGTTGCAGACGCTGTTCCCGCAGGCGGAGCTCGTCGTCATCCCCGATGTCGGGCACCTCATCCACTACGAGACGCCGGTGACGGCCGCCGACGCCATCCGTCGCTTCCTGGCAGAGGGAGCGGACGCGTGAGGGTCCTCTTCGACTGCCGCTACACGCGCATCGGGCGCCACGACGGCATCAGCCGCTACACCGCCGGCCTCGTCACCGCCCTCGCCGAGCTGCACCCCGTCACCATGCTGATCAGTGACCACAGGCAGTTGGAGCTCCTTCCCGATCTGCCGTGGGAACTCATCCCTTCTCCGACCTCCGCCCGGGAGCCGTGGGTCGCGCGCACGGTCAACAAGCTGAACCCGGACATCGTCTTCACGCCCATGCAGACGATGGGCGGCTTCGGTCGCAAATACCGGCTCGTGCTCACCGTCCACGACCTCATCTACTACCGGCATCCGACACCGCCGCGCGACCTACCGGCGTTCGTGCGCGGGCTGTGGCGGCTCTACCACCTGGCCTGGTGGCCGCAGCGGATGCTGCTCAACCGCTCCGACGCCGTCGTCACGGTCTCGGAGACCACCAAGGGCCTCATCGCGGAGCATCGGCTGACCAAGCGGCCGGTGTCCGTGGTTCCGAATGCCGCAGACATGCCGGCGCTCGCGCCGGGCCGCGCAGAGCGCACGACGCCCGAGACCAAGAGCCTCGTCTACATGGGCTCCTTCATGCCCTACAAGAACGTGGACACGCTGGTGCGGGCGGTCGCGCTGCTGCCCGACTACACGCTGCACCTGATGAGCCGGGTGTCCGATGCGGAGCGGCGACGGCTGAGCGAGCTGGCGCCGGGTGCGCGACTGGTGTTCCACAACGGAGCGAGCGACGAGGAGTACGCGGAGACGCTGGCAGCGGCGACGGCGTTCGCGTCCGCCTCGCACGACGAAGGCTTCGGCATTCCGCTTCTGGAGGCCATGACGGTCGGGACGCCGGTGCTCGCCAGCGACATCCCCATCTTCCGCGAGATCGGTGGGGAGGCGGCGCTGTACTTCGCGCCCGACTCCGCCGACGAGGTCGCGGCCCGCGTACGTCAGCTCGAGGAGGACGGTGTGTGGGCGGCGCGCTCGGCCGCGGGCCGCGCCCAGGCCCAGCGCTACACCTGGGCGAACTCCGCGGCCCGGCTGCTCGCCGTCCTCACGGCGACGGAGTCGCGCCGCCGCTGACCCGCCTGGGGCGCCAATTCAGCGATCTGATGGTCCCAACGTGCCGTCCTCGTCGCGGCGAGACGGCATGTCGGGACCACTCGATCACGGGTTCGAACCCGTCACATGACGGAGGCGGTGAAGAGGTCGCGGTCCTCGGGGCCCAGGTTGAAGCGGTCGAGTGTCAGGGCGCCGTCGTCGTAGATGAAGCGGTGCACTGAGCCGTTCGGGATGAGTTCGCCCGGCCCCGGCAGTGCGTGGTCGGTGACGTGACGGACCAGCGACGAGATGACGCCGCCGTGGCTCACCACGATGATGTTCTCGCCGGGATGCTGCTCGCCGAGTTCGCGCAGCACCGGCAGCGCACGCGCGACGACCTGCTCGCGGCTCTCGCGACCGGGGACGGGCGTCCCTTCCGGCCAGCGGGCGAGGATCTGTGCGCCGGTCATCCCCTCCGCCTCGCCGTAATTGCGCTCGGCCACTGCGGGCAGGCGGTCGGGGTCGCCGAGGCCGACGTGTTCGGCGATGATGCGCGCCGTCTCCACCGCACGGGACAGCGGGCTCGCGTAGATCGCGTCGAACTGTCCGCCCGCGAGCGCACGGCCGGTCGTCTCGGCCTGGGCGCGCCCGGTGTCGTTGAGCGGGATGTCGCTGGAGCCCTGGATGCGCTTGGAGAGGTTCCAGTCGGTCTGTCCGTGCCGAACGAGGGAGATGAGGGTCACGCGCGTCCTTTCGCTGCGGGACGCGGTGAGGCCGGATCGAACGGCCGCCGGTCAGCTCAGCCGCTTGGCCAGCTCGACCAGTGTCTCCGTCGTCCCGCCATCCAGCTTAATGGTCGCGCGGCCGTCGCCCTTGGTCTGGCCGCGGTTGACGATGACGACGGGCAGGCGGCGGCGGCGCGCCTCCTCCAGCAGCCGGATGCCGGAGTTGACCGCCAGCGACGAGCCCGCGATGATCAGCGCGTCGGCGGACCGCACCAGCGCGCTCGCCTCGCGGTACTTCTCGGCGGGCACGAACTCGCCGAAGAACACGACGTCAGGCTTCAGGCGTCCGCCGCAGACGGTGCAGTCCGGAACGATGAAGGCGTCGATGTCGGACACGATCGCGTCGCCGTCGGGCGCGATCTCGACTGCGCCCTCGGTGTCGAGCCACGGGTTCGCGGCGTCGATGCGCGCCGTGATCGCCTCGCGTGCGAAGATCTGGCCGCAGACCAGGCATAGCACCCGATCCATCGCGCCGTGCAGGTCGACGACGCGCCGGGATCCGGCCTCCTTGTGCAGGCCGTCGACGTTCTGGGTGATCACGCCGTTCGCGACCCCGGACGCCTCCAGCTGAACCAGAGCGCGGTGCCCGTCGTTCGGGTGAGCGGCGGCGAAGCGCCGGTAGCCGAGGTGGCTGCCCGCCCAGTACCGCTTGCGGAAGCGGTCGTCGGCCAGGAACTGCTGGAAGGTCATCGGCGTGCGCTTGGGCGCGCCCTCGCCCCGGTAGTCGGGGATGCCGGAATCGGTGGAGACCCCGGCCCCCGTCAGCACCGCGAAACGGCGCCCGGAGAGCAGCTCCACGGTCTGGTCGATGCCGCGTGCGAGTTCCGCCGGCAGCGCGGTCGTCAGAGTGGTCACATCCACCTCCAGATCCCTCTGAAGTCTAAACACCGCAGTTTTCCGATTTGTTTCGTCGGCCTGGCAATGTTGAGGCCATGCTCCTGCACCGCATCCATGATCTGGAGGCCGACGGCCTCGCCGACTACTCGCGCCTGACCGACGTGGCTCTGCGTCGCGTCACCGAGCCGGAGGGCGGTCTGTACATCGCGGAGTCGACGAAGGTGATCACGCGGGCGCTCGCGGCGGGGCACCGGCCGCGGTCCGTTCTGCTGCAGGAGCAGTGGCTTCCCGACATCGAACCGCTGCTCGAGCCGTACCCTGACGTGCCGGTCTTCGTCGGGGACTCCGCCGTGCTCGAACGCCTCACCGGCTACCACCTGCACCGCGGGGCCCTGGCGGCGATGCACCGGCCCGAGCTGCCCGAACCCGCCGACCTGCTGCGGGATGCGCGGCGCGTCGTCGTGCTGGAGGACATCGTCGACCACACGAACGTCGGCGCGATCTTCCGCGCGGTCGCCGGTCTCGGGGCGGACGCCGTGCTGGTGACGCCGCGCTGCGCCGACCCGCTGTACCGGCGGAGTGTGCGCGTGAGCATGGGCACGGTGCTGCAGGTGCCGTGGACCCGGCTGCCCGAGTGGGATGCGGCGGTGCCGCTGCTGCACGACGCCGGTTTCGACATCGCGGCCCTGGCCCTCGCGGACGACGCGGTCACGCTCGACGACTATGCGGCCGACCCCCCGCAGCGCGTCGCGATGGTGTTCGGGGCGGAGGGCGACGGTTTGAGCAGGCGAGCGCTGGCGGCCGCGGACACGGTGGTCACCATCCCGATGCTGCACGGCGTCGACTCGCTCAATGTCGCGTCCGCGTCGGCGGTGGCATTGTGGGCGCTGCGCGCGCGTTCTCAGCCGTCGCATCGGTAGGCCCGGGTAAAATCCGAGGGTGCCCCAGCAAGTCTCGACCGATCCGCCGCGCCGTGTTTCACGGAAGGTGTACCGCCGCCGGCGGATCGTCGTCTTCAGCCTGCTGACCGCGATTCTGGTGGCCTTCGTGTACGTCGTCGGCTCGCTCGTGGCGCCCGTTCCTGCGACGGCCGCGGTGACGGCGCACGACAAGACGCTGACGCAGCCGGCGGTGCAGCTGGCGTGGCCCGGGTACGGTTCGTCCGCGATCGTCGCGCCCGACTATCCCGGAGCGGCGGCATCGCACGGCAGCGACGCCAGCGTGCCCATCGCGAGCATCACCAAGACGATCACCGCACTGGTGGTGCTCGAGAAGAAGCCGCTGAATGGCGACGAGCAGGGTCCGACCATCTCGTTCACGCAGAAGGATGTCGACATCTGGAACCAGGTCATCGGGGCCGGAGGGTCGTGGGCGCCGGTCGTCGCGGGCACCTCGATGACCGAGAAGCAGGCGCTGGAGGCGATGCTGCTCCCGTCGGCCAACAACTATGCGATCTCGCTCGCCAACTGGGCGTACGGCTCCACCGCGGCCTTCGAGAAGGCGGCGAACGGTTGGCTCGCACAGAAGGGTTTCACGGGGACGAAGCTCGTCACGCCCGACGGACTCGACCCCGGCAACGTGAGCACGACGAAGGACTTGATCGGGATCGGCAAGCTGGTGCTCGCCTCCCCGGCGCTGTCGTCGATCGTGTCGCAGAAGAACGCGAACCTTCCGGGCGCCGGATCGCAGGACAACACCAACACCCTCCTCGGCTTCGAGGGGATGGACGGCATCAAGACCGGCAACACGGACGAGGCCGGCAACTGCCTGCTGTTCTCGGCGCAGGTGCCGGTCGGGACGACGAAGGTGCGGGTGATCGGCGTGGTGCTCGGCGCGCCGACGCACGACGACATGTGGGCCGGGGTCAAGGCGCTCCTCAGCAGCGTGCAGGGCGGGTTCCACCAGGTGACGCCGGTTGAGAAGGGTCAGGTGTTCGGCACCTACACGACCGCGTGGGGTGCCGCATCCACACTGATCGCGACGGAGACGAAGTCGTTCGTGGTGTGGTCGGACACGCCGATCCAGGTAGACCTGCAGACACGTCCGCTGTCGTCCGGATTCACCGGCGACATCCTCGGCCAGGGCACGTTCACGCTGAACGGCAAGACCGCAACGGTGCCACTCGCGCTGGCGAAGGACGTGCCGGACCCCGGCTTCGGCTGGCGCCTCGCGCACCCGGGCGGCCTGGGCACGTAGCGGCCTCGGCACGCAGTGGTCAGGCGCCGCCGGGGAGGAACGGGCCGGCTTCGGGGCGCTTGGCCGTGACGTGGTCGCCGGACGACTGGTGCCGGATGCGGCGGACGACCCACGGGACGAGGTACTCGCGCGCCCACGAGAGGTCTTCGGCGCGCGCGCCGCGCCAGGTCCGCGGCGGCAGCGGCTCGGGCTCCATCGGCTGCAGGTCGTTCTCGACGTTGAGCGCGGCGAGCACCATCCGCGCGACCGTGTGGTGTCCGAGAGGGGCGAGATGGAGGCGGTCGGGCGCCCACATCCGCTGGTCCTGGATGTCGGTCAGCGCCCACTGGTCGGCGACGATGCAGTCGTAGCGCGCCGCGACCTTCCGGATGTTCTCGTTGTAGATCGCGACCTTGCCGCGGATCCCACGGAAGACCGGCGAGAAGCCGACATCCGCTCCGGTGAAGACCACGACCGTGGCACCGTCGACACTCAAGCGCGACACCGCCTGGTCGAAGAGTTCCGCGATCACGTCGGGATCGGTGCCGGGCCGGATCACGTCGTTGCCGCCCGCGGCGATCGTGATCAGGTCGGGGCGCAGGGCGACCGCCGCATCCACCTGCTCGTCCAGGATCTGCTTGATCAGCTTGCCGCGCACGGCCAGGTTGGCGTACGCGAAGTCTTCGGTCTGCCGACTGAGGACCTCCGCCACCCGGTCCGCCCACCCGCGGTGTCCGCCGGGGCTGCGGGCCTCCGGGTCGCCGATGCCTTCGGTGAACGAATCGCCGAGGGCGACATAGCGGGACCAGGGATGCCGTGCTTCAGCCATTGCTCCATTCTGCATCGGATGGTGGTGTCGGTGGGCTCGGGTAGATTTGATCCAAGTGGAGACGACAGCAATACCCGAGCCGGATGAAACCGATGAGCGGCCTGGCGTGCACGCCGGAAGCTTCGCGGCGGAGCACCTGTCGCCGTCCTTCCCCGAGCGCGCGGCGTGGGGGACCGCCGGCAAGCTGCGCGCCTGGCAGGCGGAGGCGCTCGACGCGTACTTCGTCCATGAGCCGCGCGACTTCCTCGCAGCGGCGACCCCGGGCGCCGGCAAGACCACCTTCGCGCTGCGCCTCGCCACCGAGCTCCTCTCGCGCCGCATCGTCGAGCGCGTCACCGTTGTCGCCCCGACCGAGCACCTGAAGCGGCAGTGGGCCGAGGCCGCCTCGCGCGTCGGCCTCCACCTCGACCCCGACTTCAAGAACTCGGACGGACGCTACGCCCGCCACTACCGCGGCGCCGCCGTCACCTACGCGCAGGTCGCGATGCGCCCCTCCCTCCACAAAGACATCACCGAGTCGCACAAGACGCTGGTCATCCTCGACGAGGTGCACCACGGCGGCGATGCGCTCAGCTGGGGCGACGGCATCCGGGATGCGTTCGAGCGCGCAACGCGCCGGCTGTCGCTGACGGGTACGCCGTTCCGGTCGGACACCGCACCCATCCCGTTCGTGACCTACCTGCCCGACAAGCAGGGCATCCGCACGTCGCTCACCGACTACAACTACGGCTACGGCCGGGCGCTGGAGGACGGCGTCGTCCGCCCGGTGATCTTCATGGTCTACGCCGGTCACATGCGCTGGCGCACCAAGACGGGCGACGAGATGGAGGCGCGGCTCGGCGAAGGCAACACGAAAGACATCACGTCGCAGGCGTGGCGCACCGCCCTCGACCCACGCGGCGAGTGGATCCCGGCGGTGCTGTCGGCCGCCGACCGTCGACTGACCGAGGTGCGCAACTCCATCCCGGACGCCGGCGGGCTCGTGATCGCGACCGACCACTACACCGCTCGCGCCTACGCCGACCTGCTGCACCAGATCAGCGGCGAACCGGTCACCGTCGTGCTCTCCGACGAGAAGGAGGCGAGCGACCGGATCGAGGCGTTCGCGAAGAGCGAGTCGCGGTGGATGGTCGCCGTGCGGATGGTGTCGGAAGGCGTCGATGCTCCCCGCCTCGCGGTCGGCGTGTACGCGACCAGTGCATCCACACCGCTGTTCTTCGCGCAGGCGATCGGCCGTTTCGTGCGGGCCCGGCGCCGGGGCGAGACGGCCTCGGTGTTCCTTCCGAACGTGCCGATGCTGATGGCGCTCGCCAACGCGATGGAACTGGAGCGCGACCACGCCCTCGATCGGGTCACCGACGAGAACGCCGAGGGCGACCTGTGGAATCCAGAGGATGCGATGGTCGCGGAGGCGAACCGCGAAGAGCGTGCGTCGGAGGCGCTGACTGAGGAATTCGCGTTCGAGGCGCTCGGGTCGGAAGCCAACTTCGATCGCGTGCTCTACGACGGCAAGGAGTTCGGCGGTTTCGCGGTGCCCGGCACGGACGAGGAGCAGGACTTCATCGGCCTGCCCGGCATCCTCGAACCCGACCAGGTGCACGAACTGCTCCTGCAGCGCCAGCAGCGTCAGGCGCGCCGTCACTCGTCGCGGCCGGCCGCGGCGGAGGGGCACCCACCGGCCCCGCTGCACCGGACGCTCAAGGAGCAGCGACAGCTGCTCAACAGCCTGGTCGGGCTCTACTCGAAGAACTCCGGTGAGGCGCACGGCCTGATCCACGCCGAACTCCGGCGGGTGTGTGGGGGACCGGCGGTCGCCCAAGCGAGTGTCACCCAGCTGCAGGCGCGCATCGACTTCCTGCGGAAGCGGCTCGGGCCGCACTAGGCGATCGACGGGAGCGTCCGGCCGACGCTCGCTTAGGGTCGCCGTACCTTCGTGGCGCGCGAGGGCTGCGGTTCCTAGGCTGGGCGCATGAGCGACATGACGGGAAACGCGGGCGCGGTACCGGAGCAGCATGCGGATGAGCCGCATCGTGCCGGGCTGGCGCAGCGGCTCAACTGGTTGCGAGCCGGCGTCCTGGGCGCGAACGACGGCATCGTCTCGGTTGCGGCGGTGGTCGTCGGTGTCGCCGGTGCGACCAGCTCCATCCCGGCGATCGTCACCGCCGGGCTCGCCGCCCTGGTCGGCGGTGCGATCTCGATGGCGCTCGGAGAGTACGTCTCGGTGAGCAGCCAGCGCGACAGCGAGCGGTCGCTCATCGCCAAGGAGCGGCGGGAGCTCGCCGAGATGCCCGAGGAGGAGCTCGACGAGCTGACCGGCCTGTACGAAGCCCGGGGACTCTCACCTGCGACGGCGCGCCAGGTCGCGGTCGAGTTGACCGAGCACGACGCTCTGGCCGCGCACCTGTCCGCCGAACTCGGCATCGACCAGGACGACGTGGTCAGCCCCTGGCATGCCGCACTGGCCTCGGCGGTCGCGTTCACGTGCGGTGCGGTGCTGCCGATGCTCACCATCCTGCTTCCGCCGACGCTCCGGATTCCGGTCACCTTTGTGGCCGTGCTGTTCGCACTGGCGGTCACCGGCTACGTTGCCGCGTGGATCGGGGGCAGCTCGCGCGGCCGTGCCATGGTACGAGTGGTGGTGGGCGGCGCGCTGGCCCTGGCGGCCACGTTCCTGGTCGGCTCGCTGCTCGGAACGACGGTCGCGGGCTGACGGCCACGCGGACAGCAGCGGAAGGATTCGGGACATGGTGGATGCGGAGAACACGGTCGACACGGCCGCGGCAGCGGTGCCCCCGGCGGCCCTCCGGGACAAGGCGGCGATCGTCCACGACTGGCTGCCCCGCTACACCGGGACGCCGCTCGAGGAGTTCGGCGACCACATCCTGCTCACCAATTTCGGCGACTACGTGGAGCGGTTCGCCGAGTGGTACGGCACGGAGGTGCGCGGACTCGACCGGTCGATGCCGAACGCGACCGCGGACGGCATCACCATGGTCGACTTCGGGATGGGGAGCCCCAACGCAGCGACGATCATGGACCTGCTCTCCGCGGTGTCGCCGAAGGCGGCGCTGTTCCTGGGCAAATGCGGCGGGGTAAAGCGCAAGAGCCAGCTCGGCGACCTGGTGCTCCCGATCGCGGCGATCCGCGGAGAGGGCACCTCGAACGACTATCTGCCGCCGGAGGTGCCCGCGCTTCCCGCGTTCCAGTTGCAGCGGGCGGTGTCGTCCACCATCCGCGACTTCAAGCACGACTACTGGACCGGAACGGTCTATACGACCAACCGTCGGGTGTGGGAACACGATGAGACGTTCAAGGAGTACCTGAGACGGACCCGGTGCATGGCGGTGGACATGGAGACGGCGACGGTGTTCGCGGCCGGCTTCGCCAATCGCATCCCGAGCGGCGCGCTGCTGCTCGTCTCGGACCAGCCGATGACTCCGGAGGGTGTGAAGACGGCGGAGAGCGACCGCGGGGTGACGCGCGACTTCGTCGAGCGGCACATCCGGATCGGCGTGGAGGCGCTGCGTCTGGTGCGTCGCAACGGTCGCAGCGTGCGCCACCTGCGATTCGAAGACGACTGACCGAGGGGAACATTCGTCACGAATTGTCGCTTTGGCGCCGCGAAAGCGACAATTCGTGACGAATGTGGCGCGGGGGCGAGGGTGCGTCAGCGGAAGTCGCGCGAGACCGTTCGGATGCCGGTGTCGAGCGCCTCGAGCTTGTCGGCGACGATGTTGACCACACCCTCCTCGCTGCGTTCCAGGATGCCGCGGACGATCATCGCCGGAGCCTGCCGCGCCACACGCCGGTAGCGGTTCCACACGCCGACCGGGCACACCACGTTGACCATCCCGGTCTCGTCCTCGATGTTGAGGAAGGTCACCCCGGCCGCCGTCGCCGGCCGCTGCCGGTGCGTGACCACGCCGCCGACCTCGATGCGCCGCCCCGACTCCCCAGCCGCGAGCGTGTCCGCCGGGTGCACTCCGCGCGCCGCAAGGGCCGGACGGAGGAAGCGGATGGGATGGTCGTCGGTCGAGATCCCGGTCGACCACAGGTCGCTGGCCAGCTGCTCGGCGGGGGAGAGCATCGGCAGGAGTGGCGGCTGCACGGTGATCGCGGTGCCCGCCAGGAACTCGGGCCGCTCCTGCGCGGCGTTGCCCGCCTCCCAGATCGCCTGCCGCCTGCTCAGGTCGAAGCCCTCGAATGCGCCTGCGGCGGCGAGCGCCTCCAGCTGCGCGGTGTTGAGCCCGGTGCGACGGGCGAGGTCGCCCAGGTTCCGGTACGGGCCGTACGCTTCCCGCTCGGCGACGATCTTCTCGGCCAGCTTCTCTCCGATGGAGGTGACGCCCGCGAGTCCCAGCCGCACGGCGTGGGCGGCGTCCCGCCGGTGCGCGGTGAAGTCGAGGGGGACCGCGGGGTCGAACGGGGCGATGGGAGGCTGGTCCGCCTCCCTGCACGGGTCCGAGCCGGTGGGGCCCTGCGCCTCATTCGGGCCGGAGTCGTCCAGCGGCTCCAGCAGTGGGAACACACCCGACCGCTGGATGTGCGGCCGCTGCACCACGACGCCGTGCCGCCGAGCGTCGGCGGTGAGCGTCCGCGGCGAGTAGAAGCCCATCGGCTGAGCGCGCAGCAGCCCGGCCAGGAACGCGCCAGGGTAGTGCAGCTTCATCCACGAGCTGACGTACACGAGCAGCGCGAAGCTGATCGCGTGGCTCTCGGCGAAACCGAAGCTGGCGAACGCCTCGATCTTCCCGTAGATCGCGTCGGCATCGTCGCCGGTGATGCCGTTGTGCGCCATCCCCTCGTACAGCTTCGCCTTCAGCGCGTCGATCTTCTCCACCCCGCGCTTGGAGCCCATCGCCCGGCGCAGCTGGTCGGCGTCCTCCGCGGTGCAGTCGCCGACCGCGACCGCCATCTGCATCAGCTGCTCCTGGAAGAGCGGAACGCCCATCGTCCGCTCCAGCACCGGCACCAGGGCCGGGTGCAGGTAGGTGACCTTCTCCTTGCCGGTCTTGCGGCGGATGTACGGGTGCACAGCACCGCCCTGGATGGGGCCGGGCCGGATGAGCGCGATCTCGATCACCAGGTCGTAGAAGCTGCGCGGCTGGAGGCGCGGCAGCGTGCCGATCTGGGCGCGGCTCTCCACCTGGAACACGCCGATCGAGTCGGCCCGGCAGAGCATGTCGTACACGCCAGCCTCCTCTTTCGGGATGGTCTCCAGCGTCCACTTCTCGCCGAGCGACGCCTCGATGGTGCGCATCGAGTAGTCGAGGGCCGACAGCATCCCGAGACCCAGCAGGTCGAACTTGACCAGTCCCATCCACGCGCAGTCGTCCTTGTCCCACTGCAGCACCGTGCGGCCGTCCATGCGGGCGTGCTCGATCGGGCACACCTCGCCGACGGGCCGGTCGGTCAGCACCATCCCGCCCGAGTGGATGCCCAGGTGCCGCGGGAACTTCAGCACCTGCTCCGCGAGCCCGACCACGTCGTCCGGGATGTCGTTCTCGTCGCTGGTCTGCACGGAACCCCATGAGTCGATCTGCTTGCTCCAGGCATCCTGCTGGCCGGTGGAGTAGCCGAGCGCCTTCGCCATGTCGCGCACTGCGTTCTTCGGCCGGTAGGTGATGACGTTGGCGACCTGTGCGGCGTTGTGCCGGCCGTACTTGCGGTAGACGTACTGGATGACCTCCTCGCGCCGGTCGGAGTCGAAGTCGACGTCGATGTCGGGTTCCTCCTCGCGCATGCTGGAGAGGAACCGCTCGAACGGCAGGTTGTACTTGATCGAGTCGACCGCGGTGATGCCCAGCAGGTAGACGACCGCCGAGTTCGCCGCCGAGCCGCGGCCCTGGCAGAGGATGCCCTGGCTGCGGGCGAAACGCACGATGTCGTGGACGATGAGGAAGTAGCCGGGGAAGTCCTTCGCCTCGATGACATCCAGTTCGCGTTCGATGCGCTCCCGCTTGGCCGGGTTGCGGTCGAGGTCGGGGTAGCGTTCGGCAGCTCCCCGCCAGGTCAGCTCGCGCAGCCAGCTCATCGGCGTATGCCCTTCCGGGACGTCCTGCCGGGGCAGCCGCGGCCGGGCGCTGCGGAGACGGAAGGCGAGGTCGTCGGCGATCTCGACCGTGCGCTCGACGGCGCCCGGGTAGCGGGCGAAGCGGCGGGCCATCTCGGCGCCGCTGCGCAGGTGGGCGGCCCCGGAGGCGGGCAGCCAGCCGTCGAGCTCGTCCAGGCTGCGCCGGGCGCGCACGGCTGAGACCGCGGTCGCGAGCGGGTACTGCGCCGGGCTCGCGTAGTGGACGTTGTTGGTCGCGACCGTCGGAAGTCCCAGCCTGCCGGCGATCCGGGTCAGGATGTCGTTCTCGGTGGAGTCGCGCGGCGCGCCCTGATCGATCAGCTCGACGAGCACGTTGTCGTGGCCGAACAGCTCGGTCAGCCGGGCGACCTCGCGCTCTGCGGCCCGCTCGCCGTGCTCCGTGAGGGCTCGGCGGACCTCGCCCTTCCGGCAGCCGGTCAGCACCATCCACTCGCCGCCCGCCTGCTCGGACAGCTCGTCGAGGCGGTACAGTGGGCGGCCCTTCTCTTCGCCGGCGAGCTGCCCGGCGGTGATCGCCGCGGCGAGACGGTGGTAGCCCTCCTGGCGGCGGGCGAGCAGCACGAGGTGGCTGCCCTCCGGATCGGGCTCGCCGTTCTGCGGCTTGCTGAGCGAGAGAGACAGCTCGGCGCCGAACACGGTCTTCACCCGGTCGTACGCCTCCGCGGCCTCGGCCAGGTGGACGACGCCGTAGAGCCCATCGTGGTCGGTGAGCGCGAGCGCGTGCAGGTTCAGCCGGGTGGCCTCCTCCAGCAGCTCCTCCGGGGAGGAGGCGCCGTCAAGGAAGCTGAAGTTGCTGTGCGCGTGGAGCTCAGCGTACGGGACGGCATCGGCCGGGGTGTCCGGGATGGGCGCCGGCACGTACTTCTGCCGCTTGCGCGACGATGGCCGCTCGTCAGTCGGCTGCGCCGTCCGCCGCCCCGACAGCTTCCGCTCGAACTCGGCCCACGGAATCGGCGGATTATCAAACCCCACGCTCACTCACCTCCCTCGCCCCACCATCGGTTCCTCGATTAATCCGCTGTTTCGACCCCATCCGGCGGATTAAGCGAGGAAGCGATGGGGTGGGACCGGGGTCAGTCATAGCGGGCCTCGGCGAACCAGCCGGTGCCGGCGAGTGCGAGCAGCCACGCCGTCCCGTCAGCGTCGACCAGCTGGAAACGGAACAGCGCGCGGGAGAGGGACGCATCCCACCACCGCTCCCGCACCGGCCACGGGCCCGCCCACGACCCCACCGGGCGCGCATCCCGTGTCTGACCGGTGGGGGAGAAGCGGACGATCGGCGCCGTCACGTCACCGCGGTCGGTCACCTCGACCGGGGTGCCCTCCTCGGTCAGCACGGCGACGGGACGCGGCACCTCGAACACGGTCGACGGCGCAGGGGCGGGCAGGGACCCGGGCCACGGGCGGTCGGCGCGGGCGACCCCCACCGGACGGTCGCCCCACGGCACCAGCACCTGCCGCTCGGCGGGTGCCCTCCCACCCGCGATCGTCGCGGTGAGCACGGCGTCGTGCCCGAGCATGCTCTGCACGCGGGTGAGGCCGTGGTGGATGCGCTCATCGGCCCCGCCGCCCCACAGGCCGTCCTCGTGGTGGCCGATGTCGTCGACCGCGGCGGGCTCCAGCACGACGCGGGCGATCGGCGACGCCAGGCCCGAGTCGATCGAGCCTGCGCCCTGCAGCTGCCAGCGCACGCGGTCCACCACATCCGGGGCCGAGAACAGCCGCGGGTGCAGCCAGGTGCGCTCGCCGACGCGGCCGGATTCGTCGGTCACCTCGATCCGCAGCGACGTGCACACGAGCCCGGCCTTGGTCAGGGCGGCCACGAACTGCTCGGCCGTGCCGCGGACGGCGAACGTCACCTGGTCGACCCGGTCGAGGGGAGGCTCGAACTCGATGGCGCGGTCGAGCTGCTTCGGTGGGGTGCGCGGCACCACTGCGGCGCCGTCGAGCCCGCTGGCGAGGGTGTGCGCGTGCTCGCCCCTCTCGCCGAACCGCTCCCGCATGTCGACGCGGGAGAGCGCGGCGATGTCGCCGAGGGTGTGCAGGCCGAGGCGGCGCAGCAGCGGGGTCAGGTCGGCGAGACCCAGCTGGGCCACCGTCAGGGGCGCCAGGAACGCGGGGGAGTCGCCGGCCGGGATGACGCGCACGCGGGAACGGCCGGTGGAACGGGCGGCCTGCTCGGCCGCGAACGGTCCGTCGGCGATGCCGACCCGCGCGTCCGGCAGGCCCAGTCCCTCCAGGCAGCGCAGCAGCTCGGCGGCCGCCTCCTCCTCGCCGCCGTAGTAGCGAGCGGGGCCGCGTGCCCGCAGCACGCAGGTGCCGGGCCGCACCGGCTGCACGCCGGGCGTGATCTCCTCGATGGCGGCGAGCACCGGCTCGAAAGCGCGCGCATCCAGCACGGGGTCGTACGTGATCACCTCCAGCTGCGGGCAGCGCGCCTGCGCCTCGCGCATCCGCAGCCCGCGCTTCACGCCGTCGGCGCGCGCAGCGTCAGAGCAGGCGAACACGAGGCCCTTCTCGACCAGCGCCAACGGCAGGTCGGCGGCGAGGTCGAGCGCCTGCCGGGCAGCGATCACCGGCCAGTCGGGGCACCACAGCACGATCGTGCGGGTGACGGCGGGCTGGTGCGCGGTGTTCCTGCTCATCGTCGTGCCCCTGTGGTATGGGTGCCCACATTCGTGCCGAATGTCCCGTTTCCCGGGGCGAAAAGCGACATTCGGCACGAATGTCGCGGGGTGGTGCGGGCGGCTGCGTCGCGCATCAGCTCACCGCCTCGAGGCGGGTGGGAGCGGACGCGCGGAAGCTCTCATCCACCGCAGGCAGCCACAGGTCGGCGGTGCGCCGCGGTCCGGCGCCGCCGCGTGGCGCGGACTCCACCGTCACCCGGCGTGACGAGAGGTAGCCGTTGCCGGCGCCGAGCCCGTCCCAACCGCTGCGCGCGACCGTCAGGGTCGCCTCCACCTGGGGCCAGTCGCCCGCGACGATGAGGGTCGACTCGCGCTGCCGCAGCCGGGCGCTGAGGCGGGCGACGTCGCCGTCTCTGGCGCGGGACGGCGGCGCGACCACGACCACGCTGAGCACGTCGACGATGGCAGCGGTCACGGTCAGCCAGTCGTCGCCGGGATGCGGCACAAGCACCAACCTCTCCAGGTCGATGCCGAATCGCCCGGCCGCCTCGGCTCCGAAGTCGGGCATCCCGACCACCCCGCACCACGCGCCGGCTGCGCTCGGGCCGGCCAGCATGGCCATCAGCAGTGTGGTCGACCCCCGCACCGAGTAGGCCGCGCCGGCCTTGAGCGCGCCGCCGGGAAGCAGCAGGGAGAGCGCGGGATGCGTCTGCAGCGTCCGGCTCTCGAGCTTGGTGGCCTGCATCTGGCGGATGCGGGTCTGCAGCTCGTGCACCTGCGCCCGGTCGACGACCGGTTCGCTGAGGTGCTGGGCTGCGAGTGACACCCTCCTATTTTCGAACACATGTTCGAAACTCGCAAATGTATTTTGGAGCGTTCGTGCCTAGGCGGAGATGTTCGGAAGTGTACGCCGCGGGTCCGACAGCGTCCGGTCTCCGGCGTCGAAAACGGAGGACAACCCGTCCCCTCCGGCGCCGCGCCTCCTCCCTTCATGGCGATCGCACGCACGCCGGACCGTGACTCCTCCCGTTTCCCGACGCCTCCTCACCCACCCGAAACGGAGGAGATTCGGCCGCAGGGAGGGGCAGAACGTAGGGAACGGAGGAGAACTGGGCCCTTCTTCGCCGAGACTCCTCCAGGCCCCGACAATCAGGGCTGCGCCGAGCCCGGATCCGGTCAGGCTTGCCTGGCCGTCAGGGCTCGGTGACGAAGTCGATCAGCTGCTCGACGCGGCCGAGAAGCTCCGGCTCCAGGTCGGAGTACGACCGCACCTGACCGAGGATGCGCTTCCAGGCGCGGGCGATGTCGGCCTGGGACGCGTGCGGCAGTCCGAGCGCAGCGCAAATGCCGTGCTTCCACGGCACCGACCGCGGGATCGTCGGCCATTCCGAGAGTCCGACGCGAGCGGGCTTCACCGCCTGCCAGATATCGACGAACGGATGCCCGACCACGAGGACGTGCGCGCCGTAGGGGCCGCGCGCCACCTGATCCGCGATCCGGCTCTCTTTGGAGTTCGGGACGAGGTGGTCGACCAGTACGCCGATCCGCCGGTCGCGGTCGGGGCGGAACTCCTTCACGATCGCGTCCAGGTCGTCGACACCCTCCAGGTACTTGACGACGACGCCCTCGACGCGCAGGTCGTCGCCCCAGACGCGTTCGACGAGTTCGGCGTCGTGCCTGCCCTCCACGAAGATGCGGCTGGCCCGGGCGACACGGGCCTTCTGGCCGTCGACCGCGAACGACCCGGACGCCGTCCGGGACGGGCCGGACGGCGCGCGCGACGGCGCGACGAGCCGTACCGGCTCGCCGTCGATGAGGAAGGAGCCGGTCAGGGGGAACACGCGCTTCTTGCCGAAGTAGTCCTCCAGCTCGATGGTCTGCGCTTCGAGTCGGCTCACGGCGCCGCAGAACCCGGTGGCGGCATCTTCGACCACCAGATCTCTCACCGCTTCCACTGTCGGGACGGGCTTGCGCCCGGCGTTCTTCCAGTCGCCGGCCAGCACATCCGTTCCGTAGCGGTCGTCCATCACTCGATGGAGGCTATGCGACCCGACCCGGCAGGCGAGGGAGCCACGCTGCGCTCGACGCCAAACCGGACCGCTCAGCCGGACCCGCAGGAGCTCAGTCGAACACCCGCACCAGCTGCCAGGACCGGTCGATTGCGTCGTGGCGGACGTCGAACACGTGGGCGACGCCGTCTTCATCCGTTCCCTGGAACCGCCAGCCGCCGATCTCTCGGGGAAGGCTCCCGACGGTGTACCGATGCTCGCCGAACGGCCGCCACCACGTGCAGATCTCCGCCCAGACGGTCGGGGTGTCGGAGACCCGGTAGCGGGTGGATCGCCACACCAGCCTCGTGGGGATTCCCTCGTCGGTCGTCCACACGGCGACCGCCTCATTGATCTCGGTCATGCTACTCACCTCGCCTATCGAACATATGTTCGAGTCGAGTGTAACCGTGCACGGCCGACACCGCACCCGCGCTGCGGACTCAGGTTGCGGAGCGGAAGCGTCTGACGACCTGCCACAGGGCGAGACTCCCGACCACCGCCAGCACCCCTGCGCCCGAGTACGTCAGCAGGTCGGAGCCGAGGCCGCCGGTCAGGGGGATGACCGGCACCGGCAGTTGCTTATTGACGACGTCGGGGAGCGTTACCGTCAACGTGCCCGCTGTGATGGTGACGGGGATCGGCCTCGGATCGAGTACGAAGCCCACGGGCGCCCGGGTCTCGACCAGGTGATATGTCCCCGGCCCGAATCCCGTCAGCTGGAACAGCCCGCCCATCGGATCTCTGTCAGGCCCGGTGCAGAGCGCAGCTGACTCTTCGCTGCAATCCGGCACGACGATGTCCGGCGCCGTCGGTCGCCCTGCGTCATCGACCGGCGTCACGGTCCAGGCGGCGCCGGCGAGCAGATTGCTCGCCCCGGTCGCGTCGACCTTGCGCCACACCAGGTCGGCGACCAGGACCTCCACGGCGACGGTGCACGCCGGATCGTGTGTGTCGGGAGGACAGTTGTTGCCGCGCGTCGGTGAGACGACGGTGTTCTCGAGCCGGTGGTCTCCGAGGTCGGGGCTGATGACCGTGGCCGAGTAGGTGATCGTCGCCGACGCACCCGGCGCGAGGGCCCCTGACCAGGAGAGGACTGGACGGGCATAGGAGACCGAGCCTGTGGATGCCGCATGGTCGCCGTTGTACGTCGCCTCGGCGAGAACGTCGGTCAGGTCGTCGGTGAACGCTGCCCGGTCATAGGCCTGCGAGCCCGTATTGCGAACGGTGATTTCGAAGGCCGCTCTCTCGCCCGGCCGAACCGATTGTTGCGGAGAGGTCTTCGCGACGGCCAGCGAGCACTGGGAATCGTCCGCCTGCACGGCGAAGATCACCGGCCCCGTCCCATTCCCTCCTGGACCGTCGGTGCCTGTCGCCGAGTTCAGGATCGACCACGCCTGGTTCCACAGCCCTGTCGGGGCCGCATCGCAGGCGCGCGGCGGCACGACGGTCTGGAAGCACAGCTGCAAGGGGTCGCCCTTCCAGCTGACGGAGATCTGTGCGTGCGCCGCAACCGCTGCATTCGTGACGTCGATCAATGTCACGGTGGCCGTCAGGGAGGTCACCGCCGACGGGATGGACGCGAGACTCAGCTCCGCTCCGGCCGCCATCCGTATGTTGTCGTAGCCGGCGAGCACCGCACCGTTCTGATCGCGGATGGTGATGAGTGCGCTCGAGTAGGCCGCCGAGGCGATCCCCGGAAGCGTGAGCGTGTCCCATCCACGGAACGATTCGGCCCCGCTGCCGCAGTAGTACGCCGCGGGGGTGACCGCGACGGTCTGGGGAACGGAGTTCGTGCAACCCCCGCCGGTGCGCGCGCTGAAGAACCGGATCTGACCGGAGTCGGCGGTGGCGACCAGGCAGTCGGGTCCCAGTTCGGTGACCGGCATGACCGTGTAGTTCTTCGCGTTGGGGACGTTGTTGAAGCCGACGCACGACGGCACCGCTCCCGAACCCGAGTAGGTGGCAAAGTCGCGGCACATGACCTGGTCACCGTTCGACACGTAGACCTTCGTGCCGGTGACATACGGGCTGCCGGGCGAGCCGTAGCCCGCAGTGAAGTTCGCCCCCGTGCCGGCATACGGATTGGTCGACAGGGACACCCCCGAGAGATCCCAGCAGGAGGAGGAGGTGCCTCCACCGTTCGTGACCGTGCACACGCCGGTCAGCACGCCGGCCGCCGAAAGCACGGGCACGAACGGGGTGCCGCCGGGAAACGCAGCAGGCGAACTCGGCCGCGGCCACAGTCCCGGGCACAGACCGGTCTTCACGTTGTAGCAATAGGTGCTCCATGGCGTGGTGGCCGTCTGCTGGACCGTGATGAACACGTAGTCGCCGAACGGGGCCGCGCTGAGCACGTTGGCGCTGGTGACGCCCGACATGAGGGTGCCGACGCCTGCACAGAGCTCGCCGTCAGGGGTCAGGCACGTGAGGGAGGCCGATCCGTTGCTGACCGAGGCACTGTAGAAGTTTCCATCCGATGCCGGCAGGCCCATGCCGCCGATCTGGGCCGAGAACGAGTTGCTCACCACCGGTCCCGACCGCGGGAGGTAGCCGCAACTCGTCGGTGTCACGGTGGACAGGTCGAGACAGGCCAACCCAGCGCTGGTCGCGTCCGAAGGACCGGCGTACCAGTACATCCGGTCTCCTGAGATCCAGGTGCCGTTCGCCGACGCGGTGACACCCGCGAAAGAGGTCCCTGTCCCGATCGGTGTCCCGATCGCCGCCGACCACTGCTGTACATTGCTGTCGGTCGGCCAGCCGGGACACGTCGCACCGTTGAACTGTGCGCAGAACACGATTCGGCCCCCGCTGTGGTGATAGATGGCGTAGACGAGTCCGTTGTGGACGACAGCGTTGAACGCATCCCCTCCGGTCGTGGCGAGATTGACCGTCGGCGCGGCGGTGAATGGCAGAGAACGCTGCTGCTTGCCTCGCGGTACCAGCGTTCCGCTGAGTCCCACCCCGGTCACGGTGGCCGGGGGAGTACCCGGCTTCCAGTCCGTTGCGTCGTCGGTCGAGTATTGCGGGCTCAGTGTGCCCGCGGGGTTGGGGTTCGGTGGCAACTCCAGCGAGCCGGGGACATAGGTTCCGGCGTTCGCGAGGAAGTCGAGCACCGAGAGCGCTGCGTCGTCGTTGGCTTTGTTCTCATAGCTGAGCGTCCATTTCAGCGTGTCGCCCGGCTTGGCGGTGCCCGTCACGGCGCCGCCCGGTGCGTCGGCGGAGGCCGCCGTCGAGCCGTTCGTGAGATTGACGGCAGTCTTGTAGAACGTCGACACCGCGGTGTCCGCCGCGTTCGAGTAATACTGCGGCAGGATCAGGGCGGCCGTCGCTGAGCCCACCGCGAGGCAGGCCAGCACCGTGACGATGCCCCAACGTCGTCGTCCGACGGTCCGGGATGTGGAACGACGTGCCATGACCGGCTTCCTCTCTCGTGCCCTCGGGCTGTGCGGGATGGGGTACGAAGACCCCAATATGAGGACGAGGACGGAAGCCGCGCTGTGACGGCAGGCTGCGTCCTATGCAGGCAACCACAGCAAAGCAGGCGGTCGGAGACGCGGACGTCCCCTCCACCACGGACGCACCCTCCTGGCATACTGACGGCATGGCCGACATCGCGGATCCGTCCGGCGCTTCGCTGCGCCTCAGCAACGACGAACGGGAGCGTGCCGTCGCGGCACTGCAGTCCCATGCCGGCGAGGGGAGGCTGACCGACGATGAGTTGCAGACGCGCATCATCGCGGCGCGGTCAGCGGTCACTCGCGGCGACCTCACGCCACTGTTCGCCGACCTCCCGGGCGGCCTGCGCCTCGACCCCTCGCACTTCGGCGGGCACCCCGCGCAATCAGGGCCGGCGCAACAGGCACCCGGGCAACCCGCGCCAGGCCCCCAGTACCCGCAGCAGTCCTACCCGCAGCCGCCATACGCCCAGCAGCCGTATGACACTGGCACCAGCGCCGGTTGGGGCGGAGGCAGCCGCGAGCCGTCCAGCCGTTGGGGCCTGCTCATCGTGTCGGTCATCCCGTTCGTGTCGCTCATCCTGTTCTTCGTCACGGGGATGGCGTGGGGCTACCAGTACAGCTGGCTCTGGTTCCTGCTGATCCCGCTGGTCGGCGCGATCGCGTACGGATCGGGTCCCAGCCGGCGCAGATGAGGGCGCGTCAGCCGATCGTCGCGCCGAACAGCAGGCCGAGCAGGTACGTCGCCGCGGCAGCCCCATAGCCGATGAGCAGCTGACGGACGGCCCGCTTGAGCGGCGAAGCTCCGGAGAGCAGCCCGACGACGGCTCCGGTCCCCAGCAGAACGATGCCGACCAGCACGGCAGCGACGATGATCGCCGGTGTCCCGGTCATGCCGAAGAGGAACGGCAGGATCGGGATCAACGCCCCCGACGCGAAGAAGCAGAAGCTCGACAGCGCGGCATTCCACCCGGTGCCGATCGCTTCGTGCTCGTCGTCCGACCCGTCCGAGGCAGTGGGTGCGATCGGGATGGGCGAGGTCACCGCCTGCAGTTGGGAGAGCACTTCGCGGGCGTGCTCGGCTGCTTCCTCGGGCGACATCCCACGCGCCCGGTAGACCAGCGTCAGCTCATTCGCATCCACGTCGAGGTGAGGGAGGGCGGATCCGGTCTCCGGATTGGGGGAGGAGGCTTCGAGCAACTCGCGCTGCGACCGCACCGAGACGTACTCGCCCGCACCCATGGAAAGGGCTCCCGCCAACAGCCCGGAGATGCCGGTGAGCAGCACGACGTGGCTTGCGACGCCACTGGCGCTCACGCCCAGGACGAGCGCCAGGTTGCTGACCAGGCCGTCGTTGGCGCCGAACACGGCCGCGCGGAACGTTCCAGAGAGGCGTTGCCGCCCGCGCGCGGCGAGAGCGCGCACGACCTCCTCGTGCACCTGCTCGTCCGCCGCCATCTGCGGGGTCGCGTCGCTGTCTTCGGCGTACGGCGAGCGGGCCTCCGCTCGCTGCGCGAGCGCGAGCACGAAGACGGAGCCGAACCGGCGGGCCAGCCAACCGAGCATCCGGGTGCGGACGTCGCCGCGGAGCGGCCGGCCCTCGCTCTCCCCGAGCAGGTCGACCCAGTGCTGTTCATGACGGCCCTCCGCCTCGGCGAGCGCGAGGAGGATCTCTCGCTCCTCGCCCTGCCGGCGGCTGGCGAGGTCGCGGTACACCGAAGCCTCAGCCCGCTCGTCGGCGAGGTAGCGACGCCACCTCTTGATGTCGGAGGGGGTCGGGGTGCGGGCTGCGGTCGTCATCTCTTCGAGTTTAACGGGGGCGGGACGCATTTCCTTCCGAGCCGCCCGCTGCAGCGCTCGCCGCTGAGGTGCTCGCTCCGCCGTCCATTGTCAGCGCGGCCGCCGACCGGGTGAAGCGCTCGCCCCAGTCCGCCGCGGCCAGCACCGCCTCTTCCGGTCCGACGATCCGGAAGGGCGCATCCACCGCGGCCAGACCGAACAGTGCCCACTCCGCGCTTTCCGCGGTGATGTGGACGGCGCTGGTCCCGTCGCCGTTGGCCTCGACCGTGCACCAGCGTCCCAGCACCTCGACGACGCGGTCGTACGGCGCCTCGACCGTTGCGTCCACCACCATCGGCTCGACGATGCTGTGGAGGGATTCGCGCACGTACTCGGCGGCGTCTTCCGCGGGCAGCGCGCGCGGGCGGAACCGGGTGCCGGTGGGGCGCGGTTCGGCGATGCGGTCGAGCCGGAAGCTGCGCCAGTCGAATCGGGTCAGGTCGTACGCGACCAGGTACCAGCGCCGCTCGATGGAGACGAGGCGGTGGGGCTCCACCGCGCGCGTGGATGCCTGCCCGTCCCGTGCGACGTAGGCGAATTCGATCCTCTCCTCGTCCCGGCAGGCCTGAGCGAGGGCGGTGAGAACACCCGCGTCCGCGATGGGCGACGGTCCGAGGCTGGTGGAGAGCGTCGTCATCCGCAGCGCGTCGACGCGGCGGCGCAGACGTGGCGGCATCACCTGCACCACCTTGGCGAGGGCGCGGACGGAGGCCTCGTCGATCCCCGCGATGCCGCTCTGGGCCGCGGTCCGCAGGCCGACCGCGAGCGCGACGGCCTCGTCGTCGTCGACGACGAGCGGGGGGAGGGACGCGCCCGCCGCCAGCTGGTAGCCGCCCGCCACGCCGCGGGTCGCATCCACGGGATAGCCGAGGTCGCGCAGGCGCTCGACGTCGCGCCGCAGCGTGCGCGGCGAGACCCCCAGTTGCTGTGCGAGCTCCTGACCGGGCCAGTAGCGGTGGGTCTGGAGCAGCGAGAGGAGTTGGAGTGCTCGGGAGCCGGTGCTTGCCATGCTTCAATTGTGGCGAGGATGCGGTCGCATAGTGTCCGCTATGGCCGCAATCTGGAACGCGCGGCGTCAGTCACCGCTTGTGGTCGCCGGCACCAGCGCCTCCGCCCCCGGTCGCGACAGGGTGAGCACCGCCTCCGTCACCCATGGCGACTGCTCGAGCTGCTCCTCGATGTCCTGAAGATCGGCCGCGACATCCGACTCGGGGTCGTCGCCCCTCAGATCCACCGCGGCCACCAGGTAGAACCGCTCCGGACCGACGTACTCGATGTGCAGGTACGTCACCCGCTCGACCTCGGGATGCCGCAGCAGCGTCGTCAGGACGATCTGCCAGGCGCGATCAGACCCGGGCTCGCCCAGGAGGAACCGCCGATTCCGCTCGATGAGTACGACGGCCACGATGGCCAGCAGCACGCCGATCAGGATGGAGCCCAGCGCATCCCAGAACGCATTGCCCGTCAGCTCGTGCAGCAGCAGACCGAGGAAGGCGATCACCAGCCCGACGAGCGCCGCCGAGTCCTCGGCGAAGACCGCTCGCAGGGTCGGGTTCGAGGTGCTGAACACGTGCTCCAGGGTTCCCGTGCCGGTCGACGAAGCCTTCTCGTGCCGGACGGTACGACTGGAAGAACGAGATGCCTTCGAAGACGAAGGCCGCCGCCAGCACGAGGTAGCCGATGAGGTACTCGGTCTCCTCCTCCTGGGAGTTCAGCGCGGAGACGCCGTGCATGATCGAGACGACCGCTCCCGCGGTGAACAGACCCACCGCCGCGAACAGGCTCCAGACGTACGCATCGCGGCCGTAGCCCCCGGGATGGGATGCGTCGCGTGGCTTCGCGGCCGAGCGTTCCGCCTGGATCAGGAAGATCTCGTTGCCCGCGTCGGCCCACGAGTGCGCCGCTTCGGCGACCAGGGACGCTGAACCGGTGATCACCGCGGCGACGGTCTTCGCGAGCGCGACCAGGATGTTGGCGACGAAGGCGAGCACGACCGTGAACAGGCTCGACGAGGATCGCTTCTTCTCGGGCATGGCGACACCATATCCCCGCCGCCGGACGGCCGAGCCCGAGCGTGTACAGACCGCCTGGCACAGCAAAAGGCCCCGGTCGCCGACCGGGGCCTTTTCGTTCTGTGTCCGAGGGGGGACTTGAACCCCCACGCCCTATACGGGCACTAGCACCTCAAGCTAGCGCGTCTGCCATTTCCGCCACCCGGACTCAGGTGTGCGGCCTCCGGACTTCTCCGGCTGCCGAAGAAAAACCCTAGCATGGATTCTCCGAGCGGGATCACCTCGAACGGAACCCCGGGCGTGGCGGCGCGCGGCCATTCGAGGCCCGGTAGCGTACAGGGATGACCGACGAACTCCGCACCCCCGCGTCCACTCCTGACGAGACCGTCGGCCTCGACGAGACCGCGGTCATCGCCCGCGATCTGATCCGCTTCGACACCACGAACTACGGTGAGGGGCGGTCGAACGGCGAAGCCGACGCCGCAGAGTACGTGGAGGCGAAGCTCGCCGAACTGGGGCTGAGGCCGCAGGTCTTCGAGTCGGATCCCGGCCGCGTGAGCGTCGTCTCGCGCGTCGAGGGCGCCGACCCGAGCAAGCCGGCGCTCGTCGTTCACGGTCACCTGGATGTGGTGCCCGCCGACCCCCGCAACTGGACGGTCGACCCCTTCGGCGGCGAAATCAAGGACGGCCTGCTCTGGGGTCGCGGTGCCGTCGACATGAAGAACATGGATGCGATGATCCTGACCGCGGTCGGCGACATCCTGAACGCGGGGGAGCGTCCGGCACGCGACCTGGTCGTGGCCTTCTTCGCCGACGAGGAGGACGGCGGCCGTCGCGGTTCGCACCACCTCGTCGACAACCACCCGGAGCTGTTCGCGGGAGCGACCGAGGCGATCAGCGAAGTCGGCGGCTACTCCATCGACCTGGCCGGTCGGCGCGCCTACCTGCTGCAGACCGGCGAGAAGTCGCTGGTCTGGATCAAGCTGATCGCCCGCGGACGCGCTGCTCACGGCTCGCGACTCATCCGCGACAACGCGATTACCAAGCTGGCTGAGGCCGTCGTCACGATCGGTCGCGAGGAGTGGCCGCTCCAGCTCACCGCGACGACGATGCGCCTGATCGGCGAACTCGGCCGGCTCCTCGACGTCGACCCGCAGCGCATCGGCCCGGACGAGGTCGTCATCCGCACCGGCACGGCGGCCGGTTTCATCCTCGCCACACTGCGCACCACCACCAACCCGACCGTTCTCGAGGCGGGTTACAAGCACAACGTCATCCCGGATACGGCGGAGGCGTTGATCGACATCCGCACGCTGCCCGGCGAAGAGGATGCGGTGCTCGCCCGGGTCCGGGAGCTGATCGGCGACGACGTGGAGATCCAGGTCATGCACCGCGACATCGGCCTCGAGGCCGAGTTCGGCGGTGGCCTCGTCGATGCCATCACGGGCACGCTGCAGCGGCACGACCCGGAGGCGCCCGTGCTGCCGTACCTCCTCTCGGGCGGCACCGACAACAAGGCGCTGAGCAAGCTCGGGATCACCGGATACGGCTTCGCGCCGTTGCGCCTGCCCGCGGATCTCGACTTCCCCGGTATGTTCCACGGAGTGGATGAGCGGGTGCCCCTCGACGCGCTAGTGTTCGGAAGGACCGTGCTCCGCGACCTTCTGCGCTCCTACTGACCCCGGGAACCTCATCACCGTATGGACTTCATCAACGCTCTGATCCTCGGCCTCGTCCAGGGGCTCACCGAGTTCCTCCCGATCTCGTCGTCGGCCCACATCCGAATCGTCGGGGAGCTGCTCGGGACCGGCGCCGACCCCGGCGCCCGCTTCACCGCGATCATCCAGCTCGGCACGGAAGCAGCGGTGCTGCTGTACTTCTGGCGCGACATCGTACGGATCGTCGCGCAGTGGTTCCGCGCGCTGTTCGGCCGCATCCCACGGAACGACCCGGACGCACGGATGGGATGGCTCGTCATCCTGGGCAGCATTCCGATCGTGGTGCTCGGCCTGTTCTTCCAGAACCAGATCGAGACGACGTTCCGTTCGCTCTGGATCGTCGCCACGACGCTCATCGTCTTCGGCATCCTGCTCGGGATCGCCGACTGGGTCGGGGCCAAGACCAAGCGCCTGCGGGAGCTCTCGTGGGTGGATGGCATCATCTTCGGCTTCGCGCAGGCGCTGGCGCTGATCCCGGGTGTCTCGCGCTCGGGCGGCACCATCACCGCAGGGCTGTTCATGGGCTACCAGCGCCGTGCCGCCGCGCGCTACTCGTTCCTCCTGGCGCTCCCCGCGGTCTTCGGCAGCGGCTTCTACCAGCTGTACAAGGCCGTCAAGGAGCCGTGCACGCAGGCGCTCGCAAGCGCCGGCACCTGCACGCCCGAGGTCTTCGGCCCGGTAGAGACGGCCGCAGCGACCGTCGTCGCCTTCGTGGTGGGACTGCTGGTCATCGCGCTCTTCATGGGTTACATCTCGCGCCGCAGCTTCCTGCCGTTCGTCATCTACCGCATCGCGCTCGGCGCACTGCTGATGGTCCTGCTCGCCACCGGCGTCCTGCAGGCCTGATCCGGCCGCTACGGTCGCGGGATTTGGCGCAAATCGCGGTTATGCGCCCGCCACAACCATGATTTGGCGCAAATCGCGGCGTCGCCACAACCGCGATTTGGCACGAATCGTCGTTCTGCCGTCGCGACAGCGCACATTCGGCACGAATTGTCGTTATGCCGTCGCCGAAGCGCACATTCGGCACGAATCTCTGGAGCCGGCCAGGCGCGCGGCGCGGTCAGCCGCGGCGCGGGTCGTCGGGCGCGCGGCCCGCTGTGCCACCATCGCGTCCGTCGCCCCGGCGGCGGAGGTAGCGCTCGAACTCCTGCGCGATCGCCTCGCCGCTCGCCTCGGGGGAATCGACGGTGTCCCGCGCCTGCTCCAGCTGCTGGATGTACGACGCCATCTCTTCGTCGTCCGCCGCGAGCGCGTCGATGCCCGCCTCCCAGGCGGCCGCCTCATCGACGAGCGTCCCGCGCGGGATCGTCACGTCGACCAGTTCTTCCAGCTTGTCGATCAGCGCCAGCACCGCCTTCGGGCTGGGCGCGTTGTGCACGTAGTGGGGGACCGACGCCCAGATCATGATGGTCGGGATGCCCACGTCCTCCGCCCCTTCGGCGAGCGCGCTGAGGATCCCGACCGGCCCCTCGTAGTTGGAGCGCTCGACGCCGAGCTCGGCCCGGACCGCGGCGTTGTCGCTGGACGCGAAGACCGAGATCGGGCGCGTGTGCGGAACGTCGGCGAGCATGGCGCCGAGGAAGACGACTGCGCCGATGTCGGCGGCGAGGGCCACATCCATGACCTCGGCGGTGAAACTACGCCAGCTGCGGGACGGTTCGGTGCCGAGCAGCAGGAAGATGTTCCCCGCATTGTCGCCCGTGACGGTCAGCTCGGCGTCACCGGCGAGGTCTTCGGGGACACGCCCGGGCAGGGAGGGGCCGTATACAGCCGCGGACGGCCAGATCAGGCGGCGGCGCCCATCATCGTCGGTCACCACGGGCCGGTTGAACTGGAAGTCGAAGTAGAGCTCAGGGTCGACCTCCGCGATGGGGACCACCTCGAGCTGTTCCTTGAGCGTCTTCACCGCACCGCTGGCCGCTTCGCCCGCGTCGTTCCAGCCTTCGAACGCAACCACGAGGATGCGGCCGCCGAGGATGTTCTGTCCGTCAGTCACGAAGTCGTCCCTCGTCCTTCCCGGCGACCGGTCGGAGCGCCATCCCTCAAGGATAGGCCCGTGCCTCTGCCGATAGACTTGCCCGTTGTGACCGCGTCTTCCCCCCGCAGCGAACAGGCCCCCATCGAACAGGATGCGGCCGGGCTCCCCGCTGCCGTCCTGTGGGATATGGACGGCACCCTTGTCGACACGGAGCCGTACTGGATGGCCTCCGAGCAGGAGCTCGTCGGCTCCTTCGGCGGCACCTGGACCCACGACGACGGTCTGCTGCTCGTCGGGCTGGGCCTGTGGAACTCGGCAGAGATCCTGCGTTCGCGCGGTGTCGACCTGGACGCTGACGAGATCGTGCAGTGGCTGACCGACCGCGTGCAGCAGAAGCTCGACCAGGATGGCGTGCCATGGCGGCCCGGCGCCCGTGAACTGCTGGAGTCGCTGCGGCAGCGCGGCATCCCCACCGCCCTGGTGACCATGTCGGTGCGCCGGATGGCGGAGCAGATCGTCGGGCACATCCCCTTCGACGCGTTCGACGTCATCGTGAGCGGCGACGAGGTGGATGAGCCGAAGCCCGCACCCGAGCCGTACTTGCGAGCTGCTCGCCTGCTCGGTGTGGACGCGGCGGACACCGTCGCCATCGAGGACTCCCTGGTCGGCCTGTCGTCGGCGGTCGCCTCGGGCGCCGCGACGATCGGTGTCCCTCACATCGTGCCGTTGCCCGAGTCGGATGCGCACACCCTGTGGGGGTCGCTGGAAGGCCGGACCGCCGACGACGTCGTCGCGGTGGCCCGCGCCCGCCGAGAGGCGGTCGGACGATGAACGAGACGCGACGCAGCTCCGGCCCGTTCCGCGCGGGCGATCGCGTGCAACTGACGGGTCCGAAGGGCCGCATGAACACCATCACCCTGGAGCCCGGCAAGCTGTTCCACAGCCACCGCGGCGTCCTGGAGCACGACGCGATCATCGGTCTCCCGGACGGCTCGGTCGTCAGCAACAATGCCGGTGTCGAACACCTGGCGCTTCGCCCGCTTCTGACCGACTTCGTCATGTCGATGCCGCGCGGTGCGGCGATCGTCTACCCGAAGGATGCGGCGCAGATCCTCGCCCTGGCGGACATCTTCCCGGGCGCGACCGTGGTCGAGGCGGGCGTCGGCTCCGGCGCCCTGTCGCTCTGGCTGCTGCGCGCCATCGGTCCGGAGGGGCAGCTGCTGTCGTTCGAGCGGCGTGAGGAGTTCGCCGAGGTCGCCCGCGCCAACGGGGCCACCTTCCTCGGGGCCGACCCTGAGAACTGGACGCTGACCGTCGGCGACCTGCAGGATGCCCTGCCCGCCGCCGTCGAACCGGGGACGGTCGACCGGGTCGTACTCGACATGCTGGCCCCGTGGGAGACGCTGGATGTGGTCACCCAGGCACTCAAGCCCGGCGGAGTCGTCATCTGCTACGTCGCCACTGTCACGCAGCTGTCGCGCGTCGCGGAGGCGATCCGCGCCTCCGGAGACTTCACTCACCCGCAGTCGAACGAGACCATGGTGCGCGGCTGGCACGTCGAGGGGCTGGCGGTGCGACCCGATCACCGGATGATCGCGCACACCGGCTTCCTGATCACGGCCCGGCGGCTCGCGCCCGGGACGGTCCTGCCGGAGCTCAAACGGCGTCCCTCCAAGTCCGACTATTCCGATGCGGACGTCGAGGCATGGACACCCGGCGCGCTCGGCGAGCGGCAGTCCAGCCCGAAGAGTCTCCGCAAGCGCATGCGCGAAGCCACCGCGAGCGCCGATCTGGCGAAGTCGCGTGGTTCCGATGAGGACGCTGATGCTCCGCTGGACACGGACGAGGACGCTCCGAGCGTCGGCTAGCATGAGTCACCGGGACACCGCGCGTCGACGACGGCTGTCCCGCGCCCCCACCGAACGCACCGAAAGAGGACCCGTGCCTGGAGCAGTCCGCCGCGCAACCGCCCGCACCCGAGCGACCGTGCTCGGTCGTGCAGCCGCCGTCATCGGAGCCTCCGCCCTGGTGGCCGTGGCCCTGACCGGATGCTCCACGAATCCGAACGCAGACTGCGGCACGGCGCTCCCATCGGGTTCGGCGTCGCAGCTGGTGGAGGCCACGGGCAAGATCGGTGCCAAGCCGAAGATCACGGTGCCGACGCCGCTCGACACGAAGAAGTCCGAGCGCACCATCATCACCGAGGGCACCGGCGAGCAGGTGCACCAGGGCCAGGTCGTCGAGATCCAGTACACGATCCTGGACGGTGCGACCGGCGCGGTGCAGCAGACCTCCTACGGCAGCGGCGACACGTACCCGCTAGCGCTCGGTGCCGGCAACGCGGCGCTGAGCAAGGGGCTCCAGTGCGCTCCTGTCGGCTCGCGCGTCGCCGTCGTGATCTCCCCGAAGGACGCGGGCGGTTCCGGTGCGACCAGCTCCGGAGTGATCGTGGTCGACATCCTGAAGGCCTACCTGGCGAAGGCGAACGGCGCCGTCCGGCCGTCCGCGTCCGGGTTCCCGACCGTGGTGCTCGCACCGACCGGCCAGCCCGGCATCACCATCCCGTCGTCCGGCTCGACTCCGAAGTCGTTGCGCACGGAGCAGCTCAAGGCGGGCGACGGCGCCACGGTCAAGAAGGACTCGCTGGCGATCCTGCAGTACACCGCAGTGGGCTGGGACAATAAGAACATCGTCTTCTCCAGCTGGCAGTCCGGCTCGCCCGACCTCGTGTCCATCGGCACCGGTCAGAGCCAGCTGAACCAGGCGCTCCCTCAGGCCGTCCTCGGCCAGCTCGTCGGCAAGCAGGTCGGCTCGCAGGTCGTCATCGAGGCGCCTACCGAGGGCCAGGTTCCCGCGGCCGCGTGGGTCGTCGACATCCTGGGGATCCGCTAGCCCGCGCACTAGGATGGACGGGTGTCCCGTTCCTCGTCCTCGCCCGCGCGCGTCCCGGTCGAGGAGCGTCTGTTCAGCCTCGTGCTGGCGCTGCTCGCCACCGAGAACGGCCTGACCAAGAGCGAGATCCTGTCGACCGTGCAGGGATACCGCCAGCGGTACGAGGCGCACGGTGACAACAGCAGCCTGGAGCGCCAGTTCGAGCGCGACAAAGACGACATCCGTGAGCTCGGGGTTCCGCTGGAGACGGTCGAGGCACCGGAAGCATCCGGCAACAATCAGCTGCTCCGCTACCGCATTCCGAAAGGCGCATACGACCTGCCCGCCGACGTGGTCTTCTCGCCGGAGGAGCTCACGCTGCTGGGCCTGGCCGCCGCGGTGTGGCGCGAAGGCTCGTTGTCGGGGGAGTCGCGTCGCGCCCTCATGAAGCTGCGGTCGCTCGGCGTCGAGGCGGACGATCCGGTGGTCGGCTACGCTCCCCGGCTGCGGGTGCGCGAGACCGCTTTCGAGCCGTTCAGCCAGGCGCTCGAGCGGCACGTCGTGGTCCAGTTCCCGTACCTCAAGCCGGGTGAGAGCGCCTCGCGGCAGCGCACCGTCGCTCCACTCGCGCTGGTGCAGCACCAGGGTCGCTGGCACCTGCAGGGCATCGACCAGGAGGCGAACGGGTCGCGTACGTTCCTGCTGTCCCGCGTCGTCGGTCCCGTGAAGCTGACCGCACGGGTGTTCGACCCGGAGCAGTATCGCGTCGGCGGCGAGGCGTTCGCCGATCGAGCGCTCCTCGAGCTGGAGCGGATCTGGGAGTCGAACGTCGCCGAGATCGAGGTGACGGCCGGCACGGATGCGGCCACTCGGCTCGGAAAACGTTACGGCGATGCCGTTCCCGTCGGCGCCGAAGGGCAGCCGATGCGCCTGACCGTGAACTTCTCCGACAGCAACATCCTCGCGGACCAGCTGGCCTCGTTCGGCCCGGAGGTCCTGGTGCTCGCGCCGCAGGAGCTGCGCGACCAGGTGCTGCAACGACTCGAAGCGGTCGTCGCCGGGCACGGCGGCACACCGGACACCGCGGGGGAGAGTGCGCATGGCTGAGCGCCGCAAGCCGATGCAGGCGCAGGACAAGCTCGCGTTCCTGCTTGCTCTCGTGCCGTACCTGATGGACCGCGACCGGGTCAGCGTCGCCGAGGCCGCCGAGCACTTCGGCGTCGAGCAGGAGCAGCTGCGCGACGCGGTGCGCCTGATCGCTGTCTCCGGCATCCCCGGCGAGACGAACGCGTACCAGCCCGGCGATCTTTTCGACATCGCCTGGGACGACTTCGAGGAGAACGACCAGATCGTCCTCACCCACCAGGTGGCGATCGACGACTCGCCGCGCTTCTCGGCGCGCGAAGCGGCAGCACTGATCGCGGGCCTGCAATACCTGACGGCCCTGCCCGAGAATGCCGACCGGGATGCGATCGGCTCGCTGATGGCCAAGTTGGCGCGCGGCGCATCCGCCGCCCCGAGTCAGCTCGCGGTGGCTCGATCCGAGACCGACGAGGTCCTGGCGACCATCCGCGACGCCGTCATCGCCGGTGTGCAGGTGGAGTTCGACTACCTGAGCTCGCGCGGAGAACACGAGCGCCGCCGCGTCGACCCGTTGCGGATCGAGTCGGTCGATCAGGACTGGTATCTGCGCGGTTGGGACCACCTGCGTACGGCCATCCGCACGTTCCGGCTGGATCGCATCGACGACCTGGTCGCGACGCAGGAGTCGATCACCTACCGGCCGGGCGACGTGAAGCTCCCCGAGACGCTGTTCACCGGCACCGACGAAGATCAGCTGGTGACCGTGGATGTGTCCGCGTCCGCGATCCGCCTCATCGAGGACTACATCCCCGAAGGTGCCGAGCGCGAGGACCGGGGAGGCGTCATCCGCACGAGCGTCCGTGTCGCCCACTTCCACGGCCTCAAGCGGCTGGTCGCGGGGCTTTCCGGCGTGCTCACGGTGCTCGACCCGCCCGAGGCACGTCAGGTGGTCGCCGGCTGGGCGCGTGCCGGTGCCGAGCGGTACACCGGCAGCCAGAACGTTCAGCGCTAGGCTGGGCACGTGCCCTGGTGGTCGTGGCTGCTGATCTGGACCGTGCTCGTGCTCGGTCTCCTCGGCATGCTCGGCTTCTTCGCCTGGTGGCTGTTCCGCAAGGTCGTCGCGGCCGGGCGCGAGGCCGCTGCGCTGATGGAGAAGGCGGAGGTGCTGTCCCGCCGGTCCGACGAACTGCACGAACGCTTCGAGCCGGCCGTGCTCAAGGATGCCGAAGAACTGCGCGCCGAACGCTACGACCTGCTTACCGCTCGCGCGTACGCCCGGCAAGCTCGCAGGGATGCGCGGGTCAGGCGCGGTAGACTACTGGTCGATGTGGACCCGGCAACGGTTCCCAACCGCTTCGCCCACCTTTTGAGAAGGACCTGATCTCATGTTCGCAGGACTGACCGGATGGCATCTGCTCATCATCCTCGCCGTGATCCTGCTGCTTTTCGGTGCGCCGAAGCTTCCCGGACTCGCTAAGAGCATCGGCCAGTCCATGCGGATCTTCAAGGGTGAGGTCGACGAGCTGAAGAAGGACGGCAAGGGCGACAAGGCCGACCCGGCCGCCGACGGTACGGTTCAGAACACCGTCGCGCCCAGCGCACCCGCCCCGGCTCCCGTAGCGCAGGCTCCAGTTGCCCCGGCTCCCGTGCCGCCGGCTCCGGTCGACCCCTCGACCGAATCCAAGCCGAAGTCCTAGTCCGGTGGCCTCCACCAAGCGAGGCAAGACCCGCGAAGGACGGATGACGCTCGCCGAGCACTTCATCGAGCTTCGCAAACGCCTCTTCCGTTCGGCGCTGGCCCTCTTCGGTGGCGCCGTCGTCGGGTGGTTCCTGAGCGACTACGTGATGAACGCGATGCGCGGTCCGATCACCGACATCGCGAAGCAGCAGGGCCGTGAGGCGATGCTGAACTACGACAGCATCACCGGCGCCTTCGACCTCAAGATGCAGGTGGCGATCACCATCGGGGCGATCATCTCCAGCCCCATCTGGCTGTACCAGATCTGGGCCTTCTTCGTTCCCGCCATGACGCGCAAGGAGCTGAAGTACGGGTTCGGCTTCTTCTTCACGGCCGTCCCGCTATTCATCGCTGGGGGAGTGACCGGCTGGCTGCTCGTTCCGCACATCGTCAGCCTGCTGACGAGCTTCGCCCCGGAGGCCGATTCGGCGATCATCGGTGCGAAGACGTACTTCGACTTCATCCTCAAGCTCGTCCTTGCGGTCGGTATCGCGTTCGTTCTTCCGGTCTTCCTCGTGCTGCTCAATTTCGTGGGTGTTCTGAGCGCGAAGTCGATCATCGCCTCGTGGCGCTGGGCGCTCATCCTGATCGCCCTGTTCACGGCGATCGCGACCCCCGCGGCCGACGTGCTCTCGATGTTCCTGCTGGCGATCCCGATGGTGGCGCTGTATTTCGCCGCCTACGGGGTCGCCTGGCTGCACGACCGCCGCGCCGTCAAAGTGGCGAACCGGCTGGAGGCCGAGCTCGCCGCGTAGCGGCACCAGGCGCCGGTCGGAGCTCCGGTCCCGGCTTACGGTCGCCGAGCGGGCATAGGCTGGACAGGTGACCGATCAGACGCTCTCGCCGGCGGAGCGGTTCGCCGCCTCGCGCGACCGGGCCCGCCAGCCCCTGCTCGAGACCTTTCGTGAGGGACTCCGCTTCGACCTCGATCCGTTCCAGCGCGAGGCGTGCGCCTCCCTGGAACGCGGAAGCAGCGTCCTGGTCGCCGCCCCGACGGGTGCGGGCAAGACCATCGTCGCCGAGTTCGCGGTGTTCCTGGCGATGCGGGAAGCCAACGCGAAGGTCTTCTACACAACGCCGATGAAGGCCCTGAGCAACCAGAAGTTCCAGGAGTTCGTCGACGCGTACGGGCCGGAGTCCGTCGGTCTGCTGACCGGCGACACCAACATCAACTCGCGCGCCCGGATCGTCGTCATGACGACCGAAGTGCTGCGCAACATGCTGTACGCCGACTCGGACCTGCTTACCGACCTCGCGTACGTCGTCATGGACGAGGTGCACTACCTCGCCGACCGGTTCCGGGGGGCCGTGTGGGAGGAGGTCATCATCCACCTGCCGTCGGAGGTGCGGATGGTGTCCCTCAGTGCCACCGTGTCCAACGCCGAGGAGTTCGGCGACTGGCTGCAGGCGGTGCGCGGGGACACGGAGGTCGTGGTGTCGGAGGAGCGTCCGGTGCCGCTGGAGCAGCACATCCTGATGCGCTCGAAACTGATCGACCTGTTCGACTCGTCGGGCCTGGCCGCGACGAACAGAGTGAATCCTGAGCTGGTGCAGATGGCCCGCTACGGCGGCCGGGTGCTCAGCAGCCGGCAGATGCGGGACGTGGGCCGCTACCACTCCAAGGGCGGTCGTCCCGACGGGTACCGGATGAACCGGGCAGACCTCGTCGGGTTGCTGAACGACCGCAATCTGCTCCCCGCCATCTTCTTCATCTTCAGCCGGAACGGGTGCGACGCGGCGGTCAAGCAGGTGCTGCGCGCCGGCGTGCGGCTGACCGAACAGCACGAGCGCGACGAGATCCGCGAGATCGTGGAGGATCGCTGCCGCACACTCCTGGATGAGGACCTCGCCGTGCTCGGCTACTGGGAGTGGCTGGAGGGACTGGAGCGCGGTGTCGCCGCGCACCACGCGGGAATGTTGCCGGCCTTCAAGGAGGTCGTCGAGGAGTTGTTCCGCCGTAAGCTCGTAAAGGCGGTCTTCGCGACCGAGACGCTCGCGCTGGGAATCAACATGCCCGCGCGAACGGTCGTGCTCGAGAAGCTGGAGAAATTCAACGGCGAAGCGCGTGTCCCGATTACCCCGGGGGAGTACACGCAGCTGACCGGTCGCGCCGGCCGTCGCGGCATCGACGTCGAGGGCCATTCCGTCATCCAGTGGGAGGACGGCCTCGACCCGCAGTCCGTCGCGTCGCTCGCCTCCCGGCGCAGTTATCCGCTGAACTCCAGCTTCCGCCCGACCTACAACATGGCCGTGAACCTGATCGACCAGTTCGGGAGGCCCAGGACGCGGGAGATCCTGGAGTCGTCGTTCGCGCAGTTCCAGGCCGACCACGCGGTGGTCGACCTGGCGCGCAAGGCGCTCCAGCAGGAGCAGTCGCTCGCCGGTTACGAGGAGGCGATGACCTGCCACCTGGGTGACTTCCGGGAGTACTTCGGCATCCGGCGCGAGCTGACCGACCTCGAGCGCAGGGGCTCCCGGATCGAGTCGTCCTCCAGCAGCGACCGCGAGAAGCGCCAGCGGCAGCTCGCGGCGCTCCGCAAACGGATGAAGGACCACCCCTGCCACCGCTGCACCGAACGCGAGCAGCACGCCCGCTGGGCGGAGCGCTGGTGGAAGCTGAAGCGCGACACCGACAAGCTGCGGTCGCAGATCCAGTCGCGGACCGGCGCGGTCGCGAAGGTGTTCGACCGGGTGTCCGACGTCCTGCTGGAGTTGGGCTACCTCCAGGAGGAGGACGGCGAGGTTGCGTTGACGGTCCATGGACGCACGCTCAAGCGCATCTACGGCGAGCGGGATCTGCTGGTCGCCGAGTGCCTGCGCCGCAACGTCTGGAAGGACCTCGACGCCCCCGGACTCGCCGCGATGGCGTGCGCTCTGGTGTTCGAGCCCCGTCGGGACGACGGACTTGCCAGCGAGCGCACCCTGCCGCGCGGGGCGTTCCGGCCCGCCCTGGAGCGGACGGTCGAGCTCTGGAGCAAGCTGGACGACCTGGAGCAGGACAACCGCCTGCCTGGCAGCGAGCCCCCGTCGACGACCATCGCGCTGGCAATGTGGATGTGGTCGCGCGGTTCGGGCCTCGATGCGGTGCTGTCGGAGGCGGACATGGCGGCTGGAGACTTCGTCCGGTGGGCCAAGCAGACGATCGACCTCCTCGATCAGCTGTCGCTCGTCGCACAAGGGAACGTCGGGCGCGTCGCGCGGCAGGCGCTCGAGTCGATCCGCCGGGGAATCGTCGCCTACTCATCAGTGGCGTGAGTCGGCGGCGTGAGTCGGCGGCGTGAGTCGGCGGCCTGAGCGGCAGGTTTCACCGGGCTGGATGACATAGGCTCTTCACTCGTGCAGATCGTCCCGCGAGCCCCGCTTCCGCTCTGGCTCGCGGTGGTGCTGGCCGTCGGCGCCGGGCCGGTCCTCGACGCCGGGTTCCCGGCGCTGGACTGGTGGCCGCTCACGTTCCTCGGCATCGCCATGGTGCTCCTCGCGCAGCGCGGCCGAAGCACCGGTTCGGCATTCCTGGTCGGCTTCATCGCGGGGGAGTCGTTCTACCTCGTCCACATCGCCTGGACGGCGCTCTACCTGGGCCCGGTGCCGTGGATCGCACTTGCGACCCTGGAGTCCCTGTTCTGGGGTGTGGGTGGCATCCTGATCACCCTCGCGTACCGCTGGGTGCCGCGGGCGTTTCCCACCACGCTCGGCCGGCTCGGGCTGCTCCCGGTCATCGTCGCCGGCTTGTGGGTGCTGCGCGAGTTCGTGACCGGCACCTGGCCGTACGGCGGCTTCTCGTGGGGACGGGTCGCCGAGTCGCAGTCGACCAGCCCGCTCGCGCCGCTGGTGGCCTGGCTGGGGATCTCGGGTCTGAGCTTCGTCATGGTCTGGCTGGTGGCCCTCCTGGTCGAGCTGCCCGGCGCGTTGGACGTCCGCACCGACGCGCGCGCGCTGCTCGCGGGCATCGCCGTCGCGCTGGTGTTCGCAATCCCGGCCTGGCCGGCGACGACCGACGGCACGACCCGCATCGCCGCGGTACAGGGCAACGGGCCGGCGGGCTACTTCGACAATGCGCCTCCCGGAGCCGTGTTCGAGAGCCAGGTCGCCGAGACGCTGCGCATCCCGTCGGCCCAGGTCACCGGCGCGAAGAAGGTCGACATGGTGGTGTGGCCGGAAGGGTCCGCACTGCCCGACCCGACCCGTGATCCGGACAACGCGGCGATCCTGGATGCGCTCAGCCGCAAATTCGGGGCGCCGTTCGTGATCGGAACGATCACCCAGCGCGACGACAAGCTGTTCAACACGTCCTTGCAGTGGGAGGCGGGGAAGGGCGCCGTCGATTACTACGACAAGAAGCATCCCGTGCCATTCGGCGAGTATGTGCCCGACCGTGCCTTCTGGCGGCCGTTCGCCCCGGATCTGATCGACCTGATCGGGCGCGATTACACCCCGGGGACGCGCGACAACGTCTTCGACATCGGCGGTGTGCGGGCCGGCATCTCCATCTGCTTCGACATCGTCGACGACCAGCTGCTGACCGACATGATGCGCGGGGGAGCGCAGGTGATCCTCGCGCAGACGAACAACGCCGACTTCGGGGAGACGGACGAGAACCAGCAGCAGCTGGCCATCGCGCGGCTTCGCGCGATCGAATCGGGGCGGGCGCTCGTCAACATCTCGACGGTCGGCAGCAGTCAGGTCGTGGGCCCGGACGGCCGCACCATCAGCTCGATCGCTCCGTTCAAGCCGGGCCACATGGTCGCGGATGTGCCGCTCGGGACGACAACGACGCCCGCGACTCTGCTCAGCCGGGGGATCGAGTTCCTGCTCGCGGGTCTCGGCCTGTTCGGGCTGCTGGTCGCCTCCACCGCGCGTCGCTCCCCGGCGCCGACCATCCATCGGCCCCTGGACATGAGAAGGCCGTCCTCACCTCGACGGTGAGAACGGCCTCGGGTGCGCCCGAATCAGGCGCTGTGCTTGCGCTCGCTGGTGCCGCGACGGGCCCGCAGGTACTGAAGGCGCTCCTCGAGGAGCTCCTCGAGCTCGGCGCGGGTGCGGCGCTCGAGCAGCATGTCCCAGTGGCTGCGCGGGACCTTCGCGTCGGAGTGGTCGACCTCGACGGGGATGTCATCCACGAGCAGGCGAGCCTCGTGCCCGCAGTGCTTGCACTCCCACGTGTCGGGGGCGTCGGCCTCGGCCGAGAACACGACCTCGGACTCCTGGCCGCAAACGGTGCATAGGTATGTGTAACGGGAGCGCGGAGAGTAGACGACGCCTTCTTCGCTTTGTAAGCTTTGGGCGCCGAGTCTCATGCCGCGCAAGCTGCGATCTGCCATTGTGTGGTCTCCTCTAGTGCGCGCGAATCCTCACAGTTATAAACCGTCAAGCTGGGGATTCTCTTTCCGGGAGCGCGTTTCTCCCAGTGCCCTCTCAGAGTCGCCGTTCCCCAGCCGGTGTCTGTGGGTGCCTCAATGACGCGCGTCGACCACCCGGCGCAGCACATCGCAGCGGTCCGTGACGATGCCGTCGACGCCGAGGTCGAGGAGACGCACCATGTCGCCCGGATCGTTGACGGTCCACACGTGCACTTCGGCTCCGGCCGCATGGATGCGCTCGACCGTCCGCCGGGTGACCAGCTGCAGCGGGCCGCGGCGCTCGGGGATCTGGACGGCGGCGAAGCCGCGGAGCGAGCGTTTGAGCAGCGGTCTGAGGCCCAGCTTCGCGCCGGTGAGGACCGGGAGGAACTCGGAGACGGCTGGGGAAGTGGCGACGCCCGGGAGCTCGTCGGTCACGGCCCGACGCCGCGCAGGCGCGAAGCTGGTGATCAGCACACGGTCGACGGCTCGGGCGGCGCGGATGGCGTCAACGGCGGGCGCGGCGGCTTGCGCATCCTTCACGTCGATGTTGAACCGGGCATCCGGGAACGTGTCGAGGGCCTCCGCCAGGGTGCAGAATCCCTGACCGTGACCCAGCTCGATGCGGCGAAGCTCCGACATGGTCAGCTGACCGATCGGCACCTCGCGACCGGCGACTCGGGACAGTGTCGGGTCGTGCGCGATGACGGCGACACCGTCCGCGGAGGCGTGGATGTCCGTCTCGAGGTGCGTCGCGCGCGCGGACAAGGCGCGGGCGAACGCCAGCAGGGTGTTCTCGGGCACGTCGAGGGCCAGGCCGCGATGCGCGATGACGCGAGGCGGCCGTCCGTCGAGGAAGCTCACGTCGTGGTCGGAGGTGCGGGCGGTGTCGGAGCAGTCGGCCCGGCGGCAGCGACAGCAGCCGCACCTCCCGGAGCGAATGCCGTTCCGATGCCCTTCAGTGCTTCGGTCAACTCGCTCGGGATGATCCACAGCTTGTTCGCCGGCCCCTCAGCCAGCTTCGGCAGAGTCTGCAGGTACTGGTAGGCGAGCAGCAGGTTGTCCGGGTTGCCCTCGTGGATGGCCTCGAACACCGTGGTGATCGCCTTCGCTTCACCCTCGGCTCGGAGCACCGCTGCCTTCGCGTCTCCCTCGGCGCTGAGGATGGCGGCCTGCCGCCTGCCCTCCGCGTTCAGGATCTCGGACTGCTTGTTTCCCTCGGCGGTGAGGATGACAGCGCGGCGATCCCGCTCGGCGCGCATCTGCTTCTCCATCGAGTCCTGGATGGACGCGGGCGGGTCGATCGCCTTGAGCTCCACCCGGGAGACGCGAATGCCCCACTTGCCGGTCGCGTCGTCGAGGACGAGCCGCAGCTGGCCGTTGATGTTGTCTCGGCTGGTCAGGGCGGCTTCGAGGTTCAGGCCGCCGACCACGTTGCGGAGAGTCGTGGTGGTCAACTGCTCGACAGCACCCAGGTAGTTGGCGATCTCGTACGTGGCTGCGCGCGCATCCGTCACCTGGAAGTACACGACGGTGTCGATGGAGACCACCAGGTTGTCTTCGGTGATCACCGGCTGCGGTGGGAAGGACACGACCTGCTCGCGCAGGTCGATCAGCGGTCGCACCTTGTCGATGAACGGCACGACCACGTTCAGGCCCGGCAGCAGCGTCTTGTGGTACTTGCCCAGCCGCTCGACTACGCCGGCCCGCGCCTGCGGAATGATCCGGATGGCGCGGAACAACGTGACCAGCACGAAGATCGCGACGATCAGAATGACCACGCTGACGACGATGGTCACAACGAGTTGGGTGACATCGTTCATGGGGCGATCCTCTCGGTCAGTCCGTCGGTTCCTGTGGCGACCGGCGCCGGCGCCACGACGGCGGTGGCTCCCTCGATCGAGATGACGACTACATGTTCGCCCGGCACCAATTCCGGCGGAGAGGAGTCGGGGGCAGCGAGCCGTGCTGTCCAGGTCTCCCCGGCCTGCAGCTTCACCAGCCCCGCGTTGCGCGTGACAGTGGAGACGACGATGCCGCCCATCCCGATCAGCCGGTCGACGTTGCTCTTGGCCGGGTCGCCGCCGCGCTTGAGCGCGTGCAGCAGCGGGGGCCGGATGAAGAAGATCAGAAGGACGGAGACGATGGCCGCAATGAGGATCTGGAGCCACCACGGCGCCCCGAAAAGGCCCGAGAGGAGGCCGCCGAGGCTCCCGATGGCGATCATCAGGAAAACGAAGTCGAACGACAGCATCTCGATGATCACGAAGACGAGGATGAGGACAAGCCAGACGATCCAGGCGAAGGACGTGATGTCCATGACGTCCCCCTTTCACTGCTTTGATACGACCATAACAGTCGCCGCCGACGCCGCGTCCGACCCACTTGGTAGTCTCAGGATGCTAGACATCGACGCCGAGGAGTTTTCGTGGCCAACCCCCTTTCCGCTGGTTCGCTGACGGGCAGACGCGCCCTCGTGACCGGCTCGTCGCGCGGCATCGGAGCCGACACCGCGCAGTACCTTGCCGACGCAGGAGCGAGCGTCGTCATCAACTACCGCAACAAGGAGGCGCGAGCGGTCAAGCTCGTCGACTCCATCGTCGAGAAGGGCGGAACGGCCATCGCCGTCGGTGCCGACCTGACCGACTCCGCCTCGGTCGCCGGGATGTTCCAGACGGTCGCCGATGCCTGGGGCGGTCTCGACATCCTGGTGCTGAACGCCTCGGGAGGCATGGAGTCGGGTATGGCGGAGGACTACGCCATGCAGCTCAACCGCGACGCGCAGGTGAACGTCCTGACGGCGGCGCTCCCACTGCTCGGAGCCGGTTCCCGTGTGGTCTTCGTCACGAGCCACCAGGCCCACTTCATCCAGACCACGCCGACGATGCCCGAGTACGAGGCCGTCGCCCTGAGCAAGCGAGCCGGCGAGGATGCCCTGCGGGCCCTCCTGCCGACGCTGAAGGAGAAGGGCGTCGAGTTCGTCGTCGTGTCCGGCGACATGATCGAGGGCACGATCACGGCCACTCTTCTGAACCGTCTCAACCCGGGTGCGATCGACGCGCGCAAGGAGGCCGCAGGCCGACTCTACAACGTGAGCGAGTTCGCCGCCGAGGTCGCCGCGGCGGTGGTCGACCCGATCCCCGCCGATCACACGCGCCTCGTGGGCGACGTGTCGAGTTTCACCCCGGTCGTCGAATCCGAGATCACCGAGTGAGGGCCGCCGACCTCGATCTGCTGGTCGGCGTCTCGACGCCGACGGTCCATCCGGGTGGCGGTCGCGCCGTCGTCGCGGTGACGCACCCGTCTCTCTCCGCCGACGCGACCGTCGGTCAGCTGTGGACCATCCCGCTGAGCGGGCACGCCGCCCCGAAGCTGTTCACGCGCGGGTTCCGCGACACGGCCCCGCGGTTCTCGCCGGACGGCCGTCTTCTCGCCTTCCTGCGAGCCGAGCCGAAGCGTCCGCCGCAGCTGTTCGTCGTCGACGCAGCCGGGGGAGAGCCCGTCGCAGTGACCGACCGCACGCTCGGCGTGACCGAATTCACGTGGTCACCCGACGGCCGGACGCTCGCCTTCGTGAGCCGAGAACCCGAGCAAGGACGCTACGGCACGGTCGAGGGCATCGACCCGAACGGGGAGCCTTCGCGCCGGATCGACACGCTGAAATATCAGGCGAACGGACTCGGCTACACGATCGACCGGCGCGCGCATGTCTTCGTCGTCGCGGCGCCCGACGTATGGTCGGTGCCGTCGCCCGTTCCCGTTCCGCTGCCCGACGGCACCACGGACGGGGGAGCGGCTGTCGCAGAACCCCGACAGCTGACGGACGGGCCGTGGGATGACGGCTCGATCTCGTTCTCACCCGACGGCAAGCGGATCGCCTTCGTCTCGGCACGTCACGCCAGCCGCGATGTCGACCTGCGCTCCAACGTGTTCAGTGTTGCGGTGGAGGGCGGAGACGCCCGCGATCTGACGGGGCCCCACGGCTCGTACAGCGTCGTCGACGCCCAATTCGCGAACAACGGCGTCCTGTTCTTCACCGCACAGGACGTGGGGGAGAGCGGCAGGGACTTCGTCGGTCGCAACACGGCCCTCTTCGCCATCGACGTCGACGGTGATGCACCGCGACGACTGAGCGATCCCGAGACGGTCGACTTCACCGAGTCGGTCATCACGGCATACCGCGACGACGCGGTTCTGGTGCACGACCGGAGCCGCGGGGCGCTGGTGCTCACCGAGGTGAACGCCGCGGGGGAGAGCCGTCGCCTGACCGACGACCAGACCGTCGTCGGTGGCGCCGGCGTCGCAGGCGACACGATCGTCGTCACCTTCGCCGACGCCCGCACCACCGGCGATGTCGCGCTGGTCGATGGGGAGGGTCTGCACCGGCTGACCGACCTGTCCGCACCGCTGCGGGCGAAGGGCGTCCTCGCGCCGACCGAGCTGACGGTCACCGGCCGCGACGGCTACCCGATTCATGGCTGGGTGGTCGCGCCGGACGGCGAAGGACCTCATCCAGTGCTCCTCAACATCCACGGGGGCCCCTTCGCCGCCTACACCGGCGCGTTGTTCGACGAGGCGCAGGTGTACGCCGCAGCCGGCTACGCGGTCGTCATGTCGAATCCGCGCGGCTCGGCGGGCTACGGGCAGCAGCACGGTCGCGTCATCCGTCAGCGGATGGGAACCGTCGATCTGGACGATGTCCTCGACTTCCTCGAGGGCGCGATCGAGCAGGTCCCCGGACTCGACGGAGAACGGGTCGGAATCATGGGAGGCTCCTACGGGGGCTACCTGACCGCGTGGACGATCGCGCACGACCACCGTTTCGCGGCCGCGATCGTGGAGCGCGGGTTTCTGGACCCGGAGGCGTTCGTCGGCACCAGCGACATCGGTAGTTTCTTCGGCGACGAGTACACGGGAACAGATCCGGAACTGATGCGGTCGCAGAGCCCGCAGGCGGTCGTCGACCAGGTGCGGACGCCGACGCTCGTTCTCCACTCGTCGGCTGACTTGCGCTGCCCGTTGGGCCAGGCGGAGCGGTACTACACCGCGCTGAAGCGCCGGGGGGTCGAGACGGAACTGGTGATCTTCCCGGGGGAGGACCACGAACTGAGCCGCAGCGGGCGCCCACGTCACCGTCGGGAGCGATTCGACATCATCCTGGACTGGTGCGCCGACCACCTGCCCAGCCGCAGCAACCGTCGCTGACTCCGCAGGGAAACGGAGGAAGTCCGCCGCGGGTGGGCAAGGAGCGCCTCCGTATTCCGCGGTGAGTCGGGTGTGCTGAGCGTTCTCCTCCGTTTGCGCGCGCGTGGGGGAAACGGAGGAGCTGGGGGTCGACCCGCCCGGACATCACAGGAAACGGAGGAGGCCCGGCCTGATGCAGGCCGGACCCCCTCCGTTTCCTGTCGACTTACGCGACTCGCGGCGCGGCCGGTGCGGTGTCGGTCGCCTTGAGGATGTCCCGCCCGAATGTGAAGGCGCGGACGATTCCGATGATGCCGAGCACGATCAGAGCGATCGCGGCGAACAGCAGCAGGAACGCTGCCGACGACACAGGCAGCACCAGGACGACGATTCCGGCCAGGATGCTGAGGATGCCGAAGGCGATCGACCAGCCGGACGACGCGGACCGCCCAGACTCGGCGAGGGCCATGACGCCCTCGATGATCCAGCCGACGCCGATGAAGGCGACGGCGAAGATCACCAGGGTGACGGCCGCGGTGGAGACGTTCTTCAGCGCGAGGACGCCCACGAAAATCAGCAGTACTCCGAGAATGATGTTGAGTGCTCGCGAGCCTCCGCTCATTCCGCGGCTGAAGATTCCGACGCCGAGACGCAGCACGCCGGCGACGAGGAAGTAGATCCCGAGGAAGATCGCCAGCACGGCGATCGTCTTCTCGGGCCAGAACAGCAACACGACCCCGAGGATCAGTCCGACGGCGCCGCTGATACCCAACGCCGTTCGGACGGCGTTGATGGCGGAACGCGTCATGTGACGGGCATCCAGAGAGAACTCGTGCAGCATCGGGTCGGTGGGGTCATTGGCGCTCATTGCTTCATCCCTTCGCAGTGGCGGCCGCCGACGTGGCGGTTGCTGCTGACATTAGCGCCGGGAGGCTCCGGTGTCAGGAGCCTGCTTCAGAGTGTCCGACCTGCATGTCGGCCATCTCGTTCATTCCTTTCTAGTGCCAGGTCAGTGCGAATTTCGTGTCGCTCCCTGTGGTGGTGCCGTTCGCGGTCAGCTCGCCGATACCCGGGGATTTCACGTAGCGCCCGTTGAGTACCGATCGGAGACTGTGGGTGCCGTCGCTGTTCCACGTGAGTGTGAACTTCTCAGCGGTTCCGATGGTGCTGCGGTTGGCGATCAATGTGTTGGCGCCGGCGTTGTCCGCAGTCACGTACCTGCCGTTGGCCCAGGATTTCAGACTGACCGTGTTGTCCTCGTTGAAGATGAGCGTGAATTTCTCCCAGGGCCCTATTGCCGTGCGGTTCGCCACCAGCGTGCTCGCGCCGCCGTTTTCTGCCGTCACGTAATGGCCAGAGGTGATGTTCTTCAGCGACACGACCGACAGTGCGTTCCACGTGGCGGTGACAGTGGCAATTCGGTTCGTGCCCTCCCACAGGCCAGGCAGCGCGCGGGTGCTGCTATCGGGGGCGATCTCGATGATCTGCTTCTTCCCCTCGTCTGCCACATACACGGTTCTGTGAATGTCTACGGTGACGCCGAGAAGGTCGGCGGTCGGCGACACCTGCGAGAGGGTGGAGACGACGCCTGAGGGAACGATCTTCGAGATTCTGAAGTGTGCGCGGTCGCCAACGTAGATGTTGCCGTCCAGATCGGCGGCAATTCCTCGAGCCACTCCTCCGTCTGGAAGCGGGACGGCCGACTGCGCCCCCGTCGCGGTGGTCTTGGTGACGGCGCCCGTGTCGTAGTTGACCGTGAAGATGTCGCCGGCCGGGGTAACAGCGATGGCGTCCTGTACGTCCCGATAGGTGGCGACCGTAGACTGGGCCCCTTCTCGGGTGATCTTTTGGACGCGCTTCTTCCAGCCATCTGCAACGTAGATGTTGCCCTCAAGATCGAGGGCGATGCCCCCTCGGTCGCCGGCAAGCCCGGTGGAGATCTTCTCGCTTCCGCCCCGCGAGGGGTACTTCCACAGGTCAGAGCCCTGGATGGCGTACACGTTCTGGTTGTAGTCCACCGCGAGTGGAGACTGGGCCAACGGTGGCGTCACGACAGTCTTCGTGCCGTCCGCGAAAGCCTTGACGACCCCTTGCGCAGTCCACGAGTACACGGGCCCGCTGAGGTCCAACGCATGCGCCTGACCACCACCAGTGACCGGGAGGAGCGCCCCCACGATAACCGCGCCGGCCGCAAGTGCTGGCACCCTCCACCTCGGTGACCGTCGCCTCCCAAGCGGAGGGCCAGTCCGGGTCGTGCTCTGGTGCGTCGGGTGTGAGGGGGCGGTCAATTCCTGTGGTGTAAACATATCTATAGATATACCGCATCCCTCTGACATCAATCATCCTTCCTTCGGATGATCCCGTCCACTCGACCACAGTGGGCTGGGGGTGGGTCAGATCAGAACCGGGTAGTGCGCCAGGATGATCGTCCCGATGATGGCGATCACGATTGCAAGGCCGAGGAGGAACCAGTCGACCCAGGGGAAGCGGTTGCGGCTGGACATCGCGCTGAAGAAGAGGACCAGAGCGAACAGGACCGTGAGCAGTGCGTAGTTGTCTCCGCGCTGGTTGCTGTGAAGTGCGGCGTCGAAGGTCGTGGTCGCCCTCGTCGCAAGATCCTCGGATTCCACCTGCCCATTTGGTACGTAGCTGGGTTCCGCGAACGGTGATGGCAGTGCCTCGCCGGTTCGCTCCCAGTTATCGAAGGCCACCCTGAACGCCGGCGTGAAGCGGCCCTCGATGTAGCCAGCAAGGGCTTCATCGCCTGTGGCGCGGGCGTCGATCCATTGCGCGTAGACCGTCAGGTCGATCGATCGCGCCTCTCGAGCGTCGTTGGATGCATTCAGGGATTGGATCCGGGCGGACGATGCCTCGCTGAATTCGATCGACATTTCGCCGCTCCACTTCGACGATTCGAAGCCGCACCATGCGGTGAGGATCGCGGTGGCCGAGAGCACGAACACCGCGATGATTTCGCGAAGCTCGGAAGGCCACGTGCGAGCGGAGCTGGGGTGGGGGTCAGATTCCGGCATCGCACCCTCACATCGAAGAAGCCTGCATCAGATGCAGGCAACCTACGACAGTGCGGATATCGGCCGCAAGACAATGAGATCCAACTCACGTGCGTCTGGGATCCCGCACCTACGATCGTCGCTCGAGTTCTTGTACGTCCCAGTAGACGCAGGCGACGAGCGAATGCGCTGGGCACACCGGAGCGCCGGAGCTGTCCGGTGTCGCGATGCGATCGAATTCGCCCCGCGCTTTGGTCAGCAGCATCGTGAACTCAGCCTCGCTCACGATGCACTGGTCGGTGGTGAGCCACTCGCGGAGCAGCGTCTCCACATCCTGGTGATAGACGCGGGAGTCGGCCCACACGCGTTGGACGATGCCTGCGATCTGGTCCTCTCGCGGGGCTGGTTGAGCGCCGTCCATCACCGGGAAGTGCTGCGGTTCCTTGTGCTTTCTGGAATTCATGTGATTCACCTGCCGTTGCGCGGTTGTCTGTGGTTAATGGGCTCGTTCTCTCGGCGGGCTTTCCGGAGGCCGGGGAGCTTCGGGTCGATCAGATCGCGGTACTCGGGACTGCGGTCGATGAAGGCCCAGACGATGGGGCACAGGATCGTGACCGTGTTGCCGCGGCTGCGCACGTCGTCGAGGACCTGGCGGATCAGCTCCGTGGCGACGCCTTGCCCGCGGTATTCGGGGAACACAGCTGCAGCGACCAGGACCACGCGATCCTGTGCGGCGACGTCGTAGGTCAGGCCGCCGATCACGGTGTCCCCGGAGATCGCTTCATAGGTGGAAATCGGTTCGTTGCGGGAGACGAAGAAAGGGATCGTGGGGGAGTGGTCGTCCTGCAGCTCGTCGATGAGAACGACCTGGTCCTGGGTGAGTGTCCCGACGCCGTCGGGGTATCCGGCTTCATCGGGGTACTCGAAGTCTGCGCTGCTCATGGTGGTTCCTCAATGGGGTCGACGGTGATCTCAGGAGTGGATGCTGATGACGGTCTTGCCGTTCCGCCGCCGCGACGGGTTCAGAGCTGCGACAGCGTTCTCGAGCGTTGCCACCTCGTCGATGTTCGTGCGAAGCCGGCCATCCCGAACCCGCTCGACGATCTCGGTGAGCTGGGACGGCACGGACTCGACGACGAAGTCGACGGAGAGTCCCTCGACCGGCCGCACATTTCCCAGACCGGTCACGGTGACAAGGGTCCCACCCGCCCGGATGAGGGCGGCAGACCTCTCCTGGATTGCGCCACCGATGACGTCGAACACCAGGTCGACCTGGCCGACGTCCTCGAGGGGCTCGTTGTCGAGGTCGACGAACTCGTGCGCCCCGTAGTCCAGTGCCTTCCCACGGTCGGCGGCGCGCCCGGTACCGATGACGTGAGCGCCGGCCTCTCGTGCGAGCTGCGTCACCATGGTGCCGACGGCGCCGGCTGCGCCATGGGCGAGCACCGTCTGTCCCGAGCGGAGTCGGCCGTGCTGGAACAGACCTTGCCATGCGGTGAGGCCGGAGATCGGAAGGCTCGCACCGACAGTGAATTCCACATCGCCAGGCAGCGGCGCGAGGTTGCGGGACTCGACGGCCACGTATTCGGCGAGCGTGCCGTCGCGGTGCCAGTCCGTGATGCCGAAGACCCGCTGGCCGACCGTGGGGCCAGTCGTGCCATAACCCAGCGCGCTCACCACGCCGGCGACATCGTGACCCGGGATCGCCGGCGTCCTGCCGCGGCCCGCGCGGTCGGCCCAGGTGGACGGCCAGTCGATCTCGGTGGGCACGTACGCGGCCGCATGCACCTCGACGATCACGTCGTTGATGGCGGGCTTCGGCTCGGGCCGCTCCGTGAGCTTCATTCCGGCTGGTCCTTGAGCCTGATCGGTCACCGCTATCGCCTTCATGGGCATCTCCTTGCATTGCCGACCGCGAGGAGGGTCGCGCACTTCCAGGTTCGACCACATGGTCGAATTATGGAACATGGTAATCATGAACAGGACTAGAAAGTCCAGTTGGATGCGCCATCACGGTCAGTGATATTCGCGCGACAGGCGCTCCGATTCGCGTCAAACTCTGGACTCGAAAGTCCCATTCTTCCGTGGTCGGGCGGAGCTGCTCAGGAGGTCGACAGGCTCTCGATATGTCTGAGCGCCATGTCGATCGAGGTCGCCATGGGCGTCACGTCTCGGGCAGTCTGCGCCAAGACGTAGCCGCCCTGGAGAGCGCCGAGCAGGCCTGTCGCAAGCTCGTCGATGGGCGCTTCACGCGGAAGGGCTCCGTGCTCCTGCAGCCGGCGGATCGCCCCGGCCAGAAGATCCTTCCACTCGGCGAACAGCGACAGGAGCATCTGCCGCGCCACGACGTCATGGTCGGCTACCTCCGAAGCGAACGAGCCGAGCGCGCAGCCATAGGCCCCGTGACGGAGCGCGTTGTTCTTCACCAGAGCGTCCCGCCAGCGGCGGAGTCCCGCGATGGTGGAGACGCGACCGAGCGCATTCTGTTCACGCTCGATCACCCGCTGGCCCATGAGCTGGATGACAGCTCGGACGATTTCATCCTTGTTTGCGAAGTGGCGGTATAGCTGTGACTTGCTGACGCCACTGGCCTCGAGCACGTCGTCGAGAGTGGTCGCTCCGACGCCCCGGACATACATCAGATCGGCCGCGGCAGTGACGATCCGCTCGCGGGTCATCGCGCCGCGCGCGGTCAGGCGCGTCGTTGTCGTCTCGCCAGTCACGGACACCTCTTCATCGTACGTCTCGGAACCGCTTCCTCGCCTCAGCGCTCAGCGGCAACACGACGCCCACGGCATCGACAGGTTACGTAGATCCGATCGCTGATAATGCACATTATGTCATCTGCGCTGCAAAGCCTCGGCTAACTGCTCTGACCACCCAGTACCGGTCCCCACCTCCCCTGGCGCTCGCAGACCAAGCAGACGCACCCGACGCAGTCGTCTCTCCCCGCCATACTTAGGGTCGTGTCGGATCACTCCCGCGGATGATGTGAAGGCTCACAGAATACTGGAGCATTGAAACATCACCCCGTTCCTGTGAGAAAGAGACGATCAATGAGGCTTTTCACCGCGATCGCCATCGCCACCACCCTCACTGTCACCGCGACAGCATTTACGCCGGTCCCCAGCACGAACGAGGTCACCCAGGATCTCCGCCAAGCGCTCAGCTCGGTTCCGGCAAGCGTTTCGGAGCCCCCGCTGGGGCGCCCCCGTGTCGAGGTGGTCAACGGTGTCGTTGAACTGTCGGCAGCACACACCGCCGCGCTGACCCTTCCTGGGAGCGCCACGGCGCATCGGCCCAACGGGGACCTAATGGTGGGTACCACCTACGGCCCGAGCTTTACGACCTCTGTGCAGGACGCCGGCGGCGGGGCTTATCGGGCGTTGATCCACCTGGAATCAGCCGCCGCCTCAGGCGAATTCCCATTCACGTTCGGACCGACCGTGGACCTGATCGGGCTGGAGGACGGCGGTGTCGCGCTCCGTGACGCCGACGGCAACTTGACCTCTACGATCGCGCCTCCCTGGGCAGTGGATGCGACCGGTTCACCGGTGGATACGTACTTCAGCATCGACGGCAACACGATCACCCAGCACCTGCGCCCCACGTCGGCGACCGTGTACCCCGTCGTCGCTGACCCGTTCTGGATCCCGGCCCTGTTTGTCGTCGCTCACCTGACCCGGCACGTCCTCACCCAGGCTGCCGCACGTGGCATCAGCCAAGCCATGATCAAGCAAGTCGTTCAGAATGGCGCGAAGACCGCTGGGAACAAAGGCACCTCGGTTTTCACACAGGGCAAGGGCGCGAGCCGTATCCGCGTCATCGTTGATAACAAGACGGGCAACATCATCACCGCGACGAAGGGCTGACCATGAAGATCACCTACGACCCCGAAGCCAACGCCGCCTACATCAGCGTCCTCGACCCCATCCCGGACGGGGCCGCCACCACCCAAATCCACTCGATCATGACCCCCGGCGACCGCGGCGAGATCATCCTCGACTTCGACACCGACGGTCACCTCCTTGGAGTGGAAATCCTCCAAGCAAACGAAGTACTCCCACCCTCCGTCCTCGCCACCGCACCAACCAATGGGCCAACAGCGACGTCGTAAGCCACGGCGTTCAGGCGAAAGTCAGCCCTTCAGAGTTGAGCGCGACCTCTGCAAGTGTGAAAGAGAGGAGCGGCAAACCTGTCACCCGGTCGTTCACACCGGGACGATCGTGTTCTTGTCGACACTCCGCGGGCGCGTCGGTCTCGCCATCCTTTCCAACTCCGGCGACGGTGCGCGCGAAGAGGAGGAGCGTCGTTATCGGTTCTCTGAACTGTTCGACCCCATCTGCTACAGCCACGAGATCGGTGTCACCAAGCCAAATCCGTTGGCGTTTGAGATCGCGCTCGGTCAGATGAGCACGCAACCAAGCAACGTCTTCTTCATCGACGACGTTACTGAGAACATCGCAGCCGCGCAGGAGCTGGGCATGCGAGCCCACCTGCATGTCGATACCAAGAGCACGATTGATGCGATCCAGCGGACCCTGCGCGTCACCTAGGAGTCCGCGCGTCAGAAGCGGGCCATCTGACGTCGTACGGATCGGCGAAGAAATCGATCGGTTCCGGTGCCAAGTGCCACGGGTACGATGCGGATCACGTGCGGCAGGTGCGCGAGTCACCAACTGCCGTGTCCCAGAGGCAATCGGCGAATCGGGATTCTGGACGGATTGTGAACGTCGCGAACGACACGGCAGGACGGCCGGTGCTCATACTCTTCTGCGGGCTCCCTGGCTCCGGCGAGACGACCCGGGCGCCATCCATTCGTCGGTACTGAACCGGATGGCGGCGGATTCCCGTTCCCGTTCCCGACTCGAACAATCGATTCGCAGGTTCGAGAGACCGGATGAAGCAGAGCTCGCCTTGTTCGATCGCCATACCGTCCACCACGGCTGAGAACGGCGCTGCGTAGATCAGCTGGACCGCATCAGCCGCGCCAGCGCCAGTCCGGCCGCGGTCACCAGCGGAGCCGCGGCGATGATCACCGCGACCGGATTCGGGCGGAACCTCGGCCCATGGGGCCCACCGATGTAGGCGCCGATCGGTATCGCATAGCCGCCGCCACCGCCGCCGCTCCCCTCGCCACGTCCGGTACCGTCCGGATCCTCGCCAGACCCCTCGCCGCCGCCGAAGCCGAAGGCGACGATCGCGACGGGGACGATGTCGTGCCCGTCGAGCGTGGTCTTTTCGCCGTAAGTGAGTCGCGCGCCCCAGGCGGGCACGGAGTCAGTCAGTCTCTCAATGAGGTTCGTCATGGAAGAAGACCGTAAGCGCGACCGTGGCCCGCGACCACACCCCTGGGTCAACCCGAACGCAGCGCAGGAGGTCTCCGATGCCGCCCCTGCGCCGGCATGCGCTCGGAACGGTCACCGCAGGGTATCGATCCGTACGCCCACACCACCGATCCGCCACACTTGGGCAGAACGCTGAAACCTGTGGGGCGCTCACGATAGGGTGGCGCACGCCGAGATCATCGTCCTCGCGGATCGGAAGGATTCCGATGCTCTTCACTCACCTGGGCTCCACCGACATACCGGACCGGCTGGTGACGGACGAGTTCATCCTGCGGCCGATCATGGCGGCCGACGTCGCGTTGGATTACGCCGCCGTGATGGCGAGCAAGGAGTATCTGCGTCCGTGGGAGCAGACAGGTTGGCCGGCAGACGATTTCACTGTGGAGGACGACCTCGCTGACGTCGAGATGCTGGAACAGCGGCATGCAGAACGACGCGCGTTCACCTACACGCTGATGAACCCGGATGAGTCCGACTGTCTGGGATGCGTCTACATCTTGCCGCCCGACGCGCGCCACTACGCGGATGCGCGGATCACGCCCGTCGATGCGAACGAGTGGCAGAGCTACCGCGCTCTCGTGAGCTTCTGGGTGCGCACGTCCCGTCTGTCCGACGGCCTCGACGAGCGATTGCTGGATGCGCTCCGAGCGTGGCTTGCTCGGGACGCCAATCTCGGTCGGCATCTCTTCGTGACGAATGAGCAGGTCGCCCAGCAGGTGGGGCTTTTCGAGCGTTCGAACCTGCAGCTGCGCTTCCGGATCACCAAGCCGACGCACGCCGGCACCTATCTGGCTTACGAGTGATCGCCGACGATGACCGGCCCTCCACTCGCCCGTGCTCGCCTTCTGCCCGGGTCGCGGAGGACTGAATACCGCAGTCAGAAGCCGCCAGCCGATGTCGCAGGCTCAGTGACGTCGTCGACCTCTGTCAGGACGAATGCGGCACCGCTGCCGACGGCAATCGTCACCGAGTGCGTTGAGCCGGCAGGTACAAAGTCGAACAGGACACCACTGACAGCTAGCCCGGTTTCGTAAACCCTCCGGAGGCGGCGGTGATCCTCGGCCGTGAGCGGAAACTCTTGACCGTCATACCGCAGCAGGTGCGAGACATTCGACATGCACACAGAATATCGAGCAATCAGCTCGGGTCTTACGGTGAAGGCGGCACTAGCTACGGCCTGATGACGACGCTTGGCTGGCGACATTCGGGGTAGTCACCCGCCAGGAGAATAAACGGCGACCCTCCCTTGTTATTGAGAATAGATTTCAACAAGGGAGGTCCGTCATGAAGGTACGCAACTCATTGAGCTCGCTCAAGTCGATGCCCGGCGCTCAGGTGGTGCGCCGCCGGGGCCGCACGTTCATCATCAACAAGAAGAACCCGCGGATGAAGGCCCGCCAAGGCTGAGTAGCACCCGAAACGAAGGGCGCAGGGTCATCGACCCTGCGCCCTTCCCTCTAGCCGGGAAAGACAAGGAAATCTCATGATTGGCACAAGGGCGTTGGGGGCGTTCGTGTCGAGGCATCGGCGGAGGGACTCTCATGAGACGGATTGCAGCGCTTGCACTCTCAATCGCGCTCGTGACGACCGGCTGCGCGATCGCAACACCCCGGTCTGCTGCAGCGCAGCCGGGGCTCCAACCGCATACGGGTGTTCATAGCTGCCCCGACGACACCACGAGGATCGGCACCTACTCGGAGACCGACCTCGAAGCCGAGTACAACGAAGACCTCGTGCTCTGTGACTGGGGACCCCAGGAACCCGGGCATTTCCAGTTCACCTTCACGAATGAGTCGCCGGTCGTCTGGGCATTCAAGGACCGCATTCAGACCGCGTATGTCCCCGAGAACAATTCGATCTATCACGAACCGACGGGCATCGCTCCCCTGTTCTCGACCTTTGCGATCGAAGCAGGGATCGCGGGGAACGATTGGATCGTCGCCCCGGGCGAGCGCGTGTCGATTGCTTCACTCGACACGCTCGCGTGGGGCGTCGCGACGCCCCTGATCACCTCCAGCTGGCTGCTGTACAAGCAGCAAGCCGACACGATCGTCAAGCTGGGTAAGCAGTATGCGAAACGAATCGCCACGACCGGGTACGCATCCCGAACGCGCACTTTTCTCTGGAACTGCACCGAAGCCGGCGTGACGACGCGGAACGCCCTCCGTGTCGACAGCAACGATGATGCGGTGGATGTGGCGGCCAGCTGGCTGAGCACCGCGAAGACGGACAGCGCCTGCGTGAAGTCCTTCTCCGATCTGTTCGCCAAGAAGTCGAGCAAGCTCCCTCCGGCCACCTACAGCATCAAGAAGTGGTTCAACACGGGAGGCATCTCGGAAGCGAGCGCATTCGTCGGTGAGATCATGACGTCACGCGAGTGGATCAGGGATCTGACCGGATTGGTTCGCAGTTTCCGGCCCTGATCGCTGAGATCCTCACTCCTGGTTCGTGCCGGGCGCGAACAGCTTCTTCGCCACGGTCATGGCCGACATGGCCTTGGGCCAGCCGGCGTAGAAGGCGAGGTGCGTGATCGCCTCGATGAGCTCCTCCTCGGTCGCACCGTTCTGCTGGGCGAACGCGAGGTGGAAGTCGAGCTGCTCGGTGTTCCCGCCGACCAGGAGAGCAGCGACGGTGATGAGGCTGCGATCGCGCTTGGAGAGCTCGGTCCGCTCCCACACCTCGTCGAAGAGCACTCGATCGGTGTAATGGACGAGCGCGGGCGCGAAGTCTCCGAACGCGCGCTGTCCCCCTGTCCAGCCGGTTGTCGTGTTGTGCTCCTCGGGTGTCCAATCAGTCATGCCTCCATCGAAGCCCTCCTTACGCTCGGGTGAGAGACGCTGCTGATACGGGTACTGAGAGAGACTCCCTGCGTTCGGGATGCGGACGTAGCGTGGTGCACATGGACAACCGCACCGAGGTCCGCGAGTTCCTCGCCTCGCGCCGGGCCAGACTCACCCCCGAGCAGGCCGGGCTGCCCTTCTTCGGCGGATCCCGGCGCGTACCGGGGCTGCGGCGTGAGGAGGTCGCCCTGCTCGCCGGCGTCTCGGTCGAGTACTACACGAAGCTGGAACGCGGCTCGCTCGCAGGCGTGTCCGAAAGCGTGCTGGAGTCGCTCGATCGCGCTCTGCACCTCGATGAAGCCGAACGCGATCACCTGCAGGATCTCGCCCGCGCCGCCTCCCCGGCGGCGCGTCCTCGTCGGAAGCCGGCCGTCGCGGTCAGCGCGAGCATTCAGCGCCTGCTGGATTCGATGGTCGGCGTTCCGGCGTTCGTCCGGAACGGTCGACTGGATGTGCTGGCGATCAACGATCTCGGACGCGCCCTGTACTCCGAGGCTTACGGGGGCGCCCCCCGCCCGATGAACCTGGCCCGATTCCAGTTCCTCGACCCGCGCTCGCACAACCTCTACCCGGACTGGGACACGGCCGCCGACACAGCCGTCGCGATCCTCCGAACCGAAGCCGGGCGCGACCCCTTCAACAAGGCCCTCACGGACCTCGTCGGGGAACTGTCGACGCGCTCCGACGCCTTCCGTGCGCGGTGGGCTCAACACGATGTTCGGCTGCACCGTGGAGGCCACAAGGACTTCCGCCACCCGGTGATCGGTGAACTGCACCTGGCATTCGACGCGCTGGTGATGCCCAATGAACCCGGCCTCACCCTCACCGCGTACAGCGCCGACCCCGGGACGCCGTCAGAGGACGGCCTGCGCCTGCTCGCCAGCTGGGCGGCAACCGAACTCGCTTCCGAAACACGCAAGGAGAACGCATGAACATCGAACCGAGCACCCCCACCACCAAGAATCCGCCCGAGCAGTTCGCCGGAGGCGTCTGGCTGGACCCCATCGCACTCCCCCACGAAGCCGACCAGCGGATGACCGTCGCCACAGTCCGCTTCGCCCCGGGTGCCCGCACAGCCTGGCACTCCCACGCCCGCGGCCAGTATCTGCGCGTCACCCAGGGCGTCGCCCGGTTCGGCGGTCGCGACGGAACCATCATCGAGGTCCACGCCGGTGAGACGCTCTACACGCCGCCCGGCGAGGAACACTGGCACGCCGCAGCGCCGGGATGCTTCATGGAGCACATCGCCATGCTCGAAAGCGCCGACGACCCGGCGACGACCACCACCTGGCTCGAGCACATCACCGACGCCGAGTACAACGGCGACTCCCCCGCGTAAGGCATCGCCCAGCGTATCCGCGAGGAGACGGCGCCTACTGAACCGCCGGGGCCGCGGCGATGTCCGCAAGGACGAGGTCGGCGTTCACCGCGCCGGCGATCAGGGCGCCGAGCCCGAGGGAGACGGAGACGTTCGCCCGCAGGTCGACGACGTTGCCGACCGCCCACACTCCCGGTACCGAGGTACGGCCGTCGGCATCGATGTCGACCCACGATCCGTTCGGACCATCGGATGAGGTCGCCCCGAGCGAACGAAGGAGCGCGTCGTTCGGCCGCAACGTCGGCCCGGTGAAGATGACGTCGACGGGAACCGTGTGCCCGTCTACCTCCACTCCGGTCACTTCGTCCTCGACGATCTGCACTGCCGCAACCGTGCCGTGCTCGATGCGGATGCCTCGTCGCACCAGCGCGTCCGCCGCCTCAGGGTCGGGTTCACCGATGGCGTTCGGGAAGTAGACCACGCGATCCGACCACTGCCGGAGGAGCTGCGCCTGCCGGACGCTTTCCGGCGAAGTCGCGATGACGCCGATCACATCGTCGCGATGCTCCCATCCGTCGCAGTACGGGCAGACCACGGCGCCCCTCCCCCACTGCTCCCGCAATCCGGGGTTGTCGGGCAGCTCATCTGCGAGTCCGGTCGCGACGACGAGTCGGCGAGCCCTGAGGGTACCGGCTGTCGTGTCGATCTCGACGCCGCCGTCCACGACGCGGGCGAGGGTGGCGGTTCCCGGGACGATGCGAACGCCGTAGCCGACCACCTCCCGGCGCCCCTTCTCGAGCAACTCCAGAGGGGGAAGGCCGTCGTGCCCCAAGACGCCGTGCATGTGCGGGGCGGGGGCGTTTCGTGGTCGGCCGCCGTCCACCACGACGACACGCCGGCGTGCACGGCCGAGCGAGAGAGCGGCACTGAGACCCGCGGGGCCGCCCCCGATGATGACGACGTCGGCCCGATCCGTCTCAGCGATGATCTCCATAGGGCCATGCTGGTGCTGACGCGCCTGAAATGACAACATGGTTTGCTGAAACGACAAAGAGGAGGCGCGATGGCGATCGACGAAGAACTGGCGGGAATCGGTCCGAGACTTCGCGCCATCCGGGAATCGCGCAAACTGACCCTCAGCGCGGTCAGCGACGCCACCGGAATTTCGATCAGCACGCTGTCCCGGCTGGAGTCGGGCGCGCGCCGGGCGCAACTGGAACTGCTCCTCCCGCTGGCACGGCTCTATCACCTGCCCTTGGACGACCTGGTGGGTGCGCCGGCGCTGGGCGACCCGCGCATCCATCCCCGCCCCCGGGTCCGGGACGGTGTGGTCACGGTCCCTCTCTCCGGGGGCGCGGGGTCGTGGGAGGCGTTCAAACAGGTGCTCCCGGCGACCCCCGACAAGCCCATCCCCCAGTGGGTACACCCGGGCTGGGACTGGATCTACGTGATCTCCGGCCGCATGCGGCTGCTTCTCGCGGCCGACGATCTCGTCCTAGAAGCCGGCGAGGCCGCCGAGTTCGACACGCTTGTTCCGCACGGCTTCGCCAATCCCGGACCGGGGGTGCTCGAGGTGCTGTGCCTGTTCAACGCGGAAGGCGCACGCCTGCACACGCGCGCATCCGCGTAGTCAGTGGCGTGCCGGCGGGACGCCGACTCCGCCGAGCCGTCCCGAAGCCTATGGGCGACCCCGACGGATCCGCGACCAGCCTCCCCAGTCCGTCGCATCGATGACGCAGAAGCGGTTGCCTTCCGGGTCCTCCATGATGACGTAGTCCGCATCCTCCGGTCGCCGGTCCCAGTGGACCTCCCGCGCGCCGAGAGCGGTGAGCCTGCGAACCTCCACAGCCTGGTCCTCGGCGTAGAGATCGAGGTGGATGCGAGGCGGCAGCACCCGTTCGGAGCGGGCGGCATCGAGTGAGACGTTCGGCCCCTCCCCGTCGCGCGGATGCAGCAGGACGAAGTCGGTGTCGGCCGGCTCGCGCGCCACATAGTCGAGCGCAGCCGACCAGAAAGCGCGCTGCGACGAGATGTCGTCGACACGGATCACAATCGAACCCACCACCAGCATGCGCCGATCATAGGCGCGTGCACCCGGCCCGCGCGGGTGGCTCCAGGCTGGTCACAGCATCGGACGAGAAGAATGAGCGCGCCGACCATCACCTCGACAGGAGCTGATCACGCCGCCACTGTCCGTGTTCCTCAACACGTGGTCCTTCGACCCCTTCGCCGCCGCGCTGCTCGTCCTCGCAGCCACGGTTTACCTCGGGGGTGTCCTCCGGCTGCGGTCGCGGGGTCACCACTGGCCGCGCCGGCTCACCCTCGCCTACCTGGGGCTCGGCCTGGGGTCGTACGCCGTCGTCTCTTTCGGATTCCTGGGAGCCGAGAGCACCGAGCTCCGCTGGGCGTTCACGACGCGCATCGCCCTGCTGCTCTTCGTCGTCCCGGCCCTGGTCAGCCTCGGACGCCCTGTCGCGCTGGCCCGCGTCGCCCTGGGGCCTGACGGTCGCCGTCGTGTCGACCGGGCCACCCGTTCCTGGCCGGCACGGGTGTTCGGCAACGCGATCTTCGCGCCGGCGTTCGGCTGCGTGGTCTTCCTCGTGTTCCTCACGCCGGTGTCCGCGATCCTGCGCGACTCCCCCGCCTCCGAGTGGTCGATCTCCGTGCTGACGCCGCTGTGCGGCCTGCTGCTGGTGCTGCCGATCGCAGCGCACTCGGTGGTCCGCACCGCCTTCTTCATCACCGTGGAGTTCCTGCTCGCGTTCGTCGAACTGCTCCTCGATGCGATCCCTGGGCTGCTCCTGCGGCTGAACGACGGCATCCTCGACCACGCCCCTGTGATTCTCGGGCGGCTGCCGCTGTGGTTCCCGTCTCCGCTCCACGATCAGCACCTGTCCGGTGACTTCCTCTGGTTCATCGCCGAGGTCGCCGACGTGCCGGTGCTGGTGCTGCTCTTCGTTCGATGGATGCGGCTGGATCGCCGCGAGGGCAAGCGTCTCGACGAGCTGAGCGATGAGGAGATGGCCGAGCTGACCCGTCGGCACCTCGATCAGCGCAGCTGAGCCCTCCCCCGGGACGGTCGAAATCGGCCTGCAGAATTCTTTGTATTCGGTGTTGCTAAGTACCGGTACTCAGTGTTACTTTGTACTGGTAGTCAACATCACTGAGTAGGAGGTGACCCGATGGGCAACCAGATGACCGAGATGCTGAAGGGCACTCTCGAAGGAATGGTTCTGGCGATCCTCGCCGGCCGTCCGGCGTACGGATACGAGATCACCACGCGGCTGCGCGACCAGGGCTTCACCGACCTCGTCGAGGGCACGGTGTACGCGCTCCTGGTCCGGATCGAGCAGCGGGGCTTCGTCGACGTCACCAAGGTGCCGTCCGAGAAGGGGCCGCCGCGCAAGGTCTACCGGCTCAACGACCAGGGTCGCGAGCAGCTCACGGAGTTCTGGAAGACGTGGGGCTTCCTCTCCGAGCGGATCGAACAACTCCACGACAGCAACGGAAGCAGCACCGCAACCAGCAACAGCGAAGGGAACGACTGATCATGGCAGCGAAGTGGATCGAGGCCCTCACCGGGTCGCTCGAGCAGAAGAAGCAGTACCGGCAGGACATGGCACGCATGGATGCTCTGCCCGAGCCCTACCGGAGTTCGGCCAAGGCTTGCCACCGATACCTCATGTACCAGGGCGGAGTTGTGAACGGCGACGTGCTCGTCACGATGCTCGGCGACTTGGTCGACCTATGGGAGCGCGCCGCAGCAGATGGAACACCAATCCGCGACATCACCGGAGACGACCCGGTCGAGTTCGCCGACTCGTTCGCCGAGGCCTACAGCGGAAAGCGCTGGATCGACAAAGAACGTGAGCGCCTCTCGAAGGCGATCGACTCTGCCGTCGACGACGAAGGGAAGGGACGGAAATCATGACCACCACCACCACTCTCGACCCGGCCATCCGGGTGCAGGGCATCACGAAGTCCTTCAAGGACCTGGAGGTGCTGCGCGGTGTCGACTTCGACGTCGCCCCCGGCACGATCTTCGCCCTGCTCGGCTCCAACGGGGCCGGCAAGACCACGCTCGTCCGCATCCTCTCGACCTTGCTCAAGGCCGACGGCGGCAGCGCGAGCGTGCACGGCTACGACGTGTCGACCTCTCAGGCGGAGGTGCGCAGCTCGCTGAGCCTGACCGGCCAGTTCGCGGCGGTCGACGAGGTGCTGACCGGGCGGGAGAACCTCATCCTGGTCGCCAAGTTGCGGCATCTGAAGAACCCCGGTGAGATCGCGGACCGGATGCTCGCCCGCTTCTCGCTCAGCGACGCGGGTGCGCGCAAAGCGGGCACCTACTCGGGAGGGATGCGTCGCCGGCTCGACATCGCGATGAGCCTGATCGGCGACCCGCCGGTCATCTTCCTGGACGAGCCGACCACCGGCCTCGACCCCCAGGCGCGCATCGAGGTCTGGGACACGGTGAAGGAGTTGGCCCGCACCGGGACGACCGTCCTGCTCACCACGCAGTACCTCGACGAGGCGGAGCAGCTGGCCGACCGGATCGCGATCCTGCACAAGGGGACCATCATCCAGAACGGCACCCTCGCCGAACTGAAGAAGCTCCTTCCGACGGCCACGGTCGAGTATGTGGAGAAGCAGCCCACCCTCGAAGAGGTCTTCCTCGCCCTCGTCGGCGACGACGACACCAGCGCAGAGACAGAAAGGGAACTCCGATGAGCACCTACGTCCTGAGCGACACGCGTACCCTCACGGGCCGGTCGCTCCGCCACATCCTCCGCAGTCCCGACACGATCATCACCACGGCGGTCACCCCGATCGCCCTGATGCTGCTCTTCGTGTACGTGCTCGGCGGGGCCATCCAGCTCGGGTCGAACGAGTCGTACATCGACTACATGCTTCCCGGCATCCTCCTCATCACCATCGCCTCCGGCATCGCGTACACCTCGTACCGGCTGTTCCTGGACCTGCAGGGCGGCATCTTCGAGCGCTTCCAGTCGATGCCGATCGCCCGGTCGTCGGTGCTGTGGGCGCACGTCCTCACCTCGCTGGTGGCGAACGTCGTCTCCGTCGCGCTGGTCATCGGCGTCGCACTGATCATGGGCTTCCGCACCGGAGCATCGGTTGCGGTGTGGCTCGCCGTCGCGGGCATCCTGATCCTGTTCACGCTCGCGCTGACCTGGATCGCTGTCATCGCCGGCCTCTCGGCGAAGACAGTGGATGGGGCGAGTGCGTTCAGCTACCCGCTCATCTTCCTGCCGTTCATCAGCTCCGCATTCGTGCCGACGGACTCCATGCCCGCACCGGTCGCCTGGTTCGCGGAGAATCAGCCGGTCACCTCCATCGTGGACACCATCCGGGCACTCTTCGCCGGGCAGCCGGTCGGCACGGACATCTGGGTCGCCCTCGCCTGGCTGGTCGGCATCCTGATCGTCGCCTACGCGTTCGCGATCGCCAAGTACCGCCGCAAGTTCAACTGAACATGCACCAACGGCGCCCGTCTCCCTGCGGAGGCGGGCTCTGCCGTACCCCGGGATCAGCGAGTGCGGCGCTCAGCCGGCCGGCTCCCACAGCTCGATGGGGAGCCCCTCCAGATCGTGGATGCGCGCGAATCGCCCGTACTCCCCCTCCCACTCGGGACGCCGCTCGACCGGGATGCCTGCGGATTCGAGCGAGGCCACCAGCGCGTCCAGACCGCTGATCCGCAGATTCAGCATGAACGGCTGGTCGGCGGCGAAGTAGTCGGAATCTGCCGGAAACGGCGCGAATACGGTCATGCCGGACGCCTGCGTCCACACCGCGTCCTGGCCGGCGTCGATTCCGAGGTGCTCCCGATACCAGGCCGCCCGCGCCTCCGGGTCGCGACTGCGGAAGAACAGCCCGCCGATGCCCGTCACTGCCATGTCATCCCCCGATCGTGCGTCGCTGACTCTGTCAGCACATCACCGACCATGGTGCGCGCGCAGCCTCCCCGTCAACTGTTGACGGTTTCTGTCCCCGAAATTGAGGACCTGGGTTTGCTTCCCTTAGCGTTGTCCTGGCCCGGGGATGCCGAACCAGACGTGGAAACGACTTCGTAAGCGAAAACGTCTCAACCCGACGCGAACGGAACGGCATCCCGGGGGAACCACTCACCCCGCGGAGTGATCCACCAGCGGTTGCACCTGGACTCCGCTGTGGTCGTGCCGGGTCTCGGCCAGCACCGAGGCGAGCGCGACCGCTGCCTCCACATCGGGGACGTCGAGCAGGTAGAAGCCGCCGACGACCTCCTTCGCTTCGGTGAACGGTCCGTCCACGGTGACCGGTTCGCCGCTGTCTCCGCGCCGGACGGTCACCGCTGTTTCCGGGCCCTGCAACTCGCCGGAGGCCCGGATCGCGTCGCCGGCCCGCCGGCGGAATTCGCCGTGTGCGGTGTCGATCTCCGCTCTCTCGTCGTCCGTCATCGTCTCCCAGCGCTTCGGGTCGCCCTGGATCAGGATCATGTATTCGCTCATCGTGCACTGCCTCCTGTTGTCGAGGATCATCTCCTGACCAGACGTCGAACGGAAAGCCGCAGGATCGACACCTGTGCTCGCGCGGATGGCGGCGGCGTCGGGTCAGTCGGTGCGGGCGAGCACGATGAGCGGCGTGAGGTAGTGCTCGGTCACGGTGCCACCGAGGTCGCGAGCGGCCTCGGCCGCCTGCTCAGCTTCTGCGACCGACCAGTCGCTGAAAGTGGTGAAGAGGCCGCGCACCGCATCCTCGTCGAGCTCGATGCTCCAGTGGAAGTCCTCTAGGTGCACTGGCTCGAAGTAGCCGCCGGCCTGAAGCAGCGTGGCCCAGCGGGAGGTGTCCGCTTCGTCCGGGAGCCGCCGCGGCGGTGCACCGCGACGAGCGACGATTTGACCGATGCGGTCGCGGAACGGCGTCACGGGCACGGACCGGTCGCCGTAGGCGTTGCGCCACACCGCCAGCCGACCACCGGGCACGAGGGCCGTGTGCAGCTTGGGCAGCACCACATCCAGGTCGAACCAGTGCACCGCCGTCGCAGCCGTTGCCAGGTTAAACGATGCGGGCGGCAGCTTTACGGCCTCGGCGGTATCCCGCACGACGTGGACGTCGGGGAATCGCTCACGGAGTCTGGCCGCGAGAGCCGGCCCGGGCTCGACCGCGGTCACGTCCATCCCCGCGTCGACCAGGATGCCCGTGGCCTGCCCGGTGCCCGCGCCCAGGTCGACCGCCCGGTGGCTGGCGACAAGAAGCCCGAGCTCGGCGAGCCTCTTCCCGAGCGCGTCAGGGTACGGCGGCCGGGCGCGATCGTAGAGGTCGGCGTGCCGGTCGAAATGCTGCGGGTCGGGCATGCCCGCGACACTAGTCGCCACCACCGTCGAGATTCGTGCCGAATGTCGCCTCTGGAGCCGCCATAAGTGACATTCGTGCCGAATGTCGTCGGCGCTGACCACGGGAGATTCGTGCCGAATGTCGTTTTCGGAGGCACTAATAGTGACATTCGTGCCGAATGTGCGGCGGCCCTCAGCGCGAGACCCGGTTGCGTCCCGTGTTCTTGGCGCGGTACATCGCGGCGTCGGCCGCCGAGAGGAGTTGCTTCGCAGTCAGGCCCGGCTCGATCGGGATGATGCCACACGAGGCGGTGACGCTCATCGGGCCACGAGCCGTATCGATCGGCTGGGCGATCTCCTGGACCAGACGGGCGGCGAACCGCTCGCCGTCCTCCGGGGTGGCGCCCGCGCTGAGCACGACGAACTCATCACCGGCCAGCCGCGAGATGACGTCCGTCACCCGACTGCCCCGGGTGAGCCGCTCGGCGATGACGCGCAGCACCGCATCCCCGGTCTCGTGCCCGTGGCGATCGTTGATGGCCTTGAAGCCGTCCAGGTCGAGGAACAGCAGCACGCCACCCTCGACCTCGGTGACGGACTTCTCGAGCAGGTGCTCGAACGACCGACGGTTGTGCAGGCCGGTGAGGTGATCGACGAGTGCCAGCTGCGCGAGGTGCGCCTCGCGGCGCCGGTCGAGCGCTCGCGCGAGATCGCGGCCCAGCTCGCGCGCCTCCCCCGCGGTCGATCCCCAGGGCAGCGACGAGCCCCCGACGCTCTGGCGCCACTCCGAGAACGAACGACGCGGCGAGAGCGCCGTGTCGCGGTTGGCCGCCGTCTGGTCGCCCAGCCAGCGGATGACCCGCGTGACTTCGTGCCGGAAGAACAGCAGGACCCCGTGGGCGCCGACCGGCACGACCATCAGGCCGGCGAACCCGGGCATCAGCACGGCGAGTGCAGGATGCGTGCGGCCGAGTTCCTGCGAGCTGAGCGGCTCGATCCCGGCGGCCGAGAGCAGCAGGCTGCGATCGGTGAGCGGGACGGATCCGACGCTACGGCTTACGCCGTCGATCGCCAGAATGGCGCCGTCCGCACCGACCAGCCGGCAGAGCTCCAGCCCGTTCTCCGCGAGCGTCAGCAGCGGATCGTCGGACGACGGGATGCCCGCGAGCACGGCGGCCCGCTGCTCCCGGACGGCCAGATCACGGCGCAGCTGAGCGATCGACTCGAGTGCCGCCAGCTGAAGGGTCACCTGCGTCGTCAGCACCTCCAGCGCGCGACGCAGCAGGATCGGCATGCGCCGTTCGGTGCGGTGTGCACAGGTGATCATGCCGATGAGCCGATCGTCCTGGATCATCGAGAAGGACACGGTCGAGGCCTGGCCCATGTTCCGCATGAACTGCAAATGGTGCGGTGAGACGGCGCGCAGCTCTGCGCTGCTCAGATCCAGCGGCGCGGACTCGTGGACGGAGAGGAGCGGAGTTCCTTCGTCCTCGGTGCTGACGATCTGCCGCGAGAGCTTGGTCAGGTACAGCGACCGCGCCTGCTGCGGGATGTCGGAGGCCGGGAAGTGCAGGCCGCGGTACGCCTCCATATCGGGCTCGGACGCTTCGCCCGCGACCTCGCCGTGTCCGTCTTCGAAGAAGCGGTACACCATGACCCGGTCGAAACCGCTGATGCGTTTGACCTCCTCGGCGACAGCCTGCCGCAGCTCATCGGCTCCGGCCAGCATCCCGAGCGAGCGGATCGCGCCGACGACCGAGGCGGTCGGAAGGTCCGGGGTTCCGCCCGTGGGCTCCAGCTCTATGAGAACGCGGTCACCGAGGCTGTGCGTGACCGCGTCGAAGGTCTCGTCGCCGACCTCTACCCGGATCGGGGCGCCGTGGGTCTCTGCGGTGACGCTCCACTCGAGCGTCGGGCTGGCGAGGACGGAGACCGACTGCCCGAGCCATGGAGCGGCGTTCTCGCTGACGGTCACGATCGTGTACGTCGCCACGTCGACGACGAGGAGCATCCCGAACGACTGGATTCGGCCCGGGGTCCGGATCGGCTCTGTGACGCACTCCTCGAGCCTGCGGCGCTCCGATTCGTCGGGCACCACTCCACTTTCCACCACCACTTGACCCTAGTGCACGCGTCGATCGGGGCTGTTCTGACCGGCGTCCCCGGTGGATGATTTCCAGAACGGATCCAAGGAGGAGCGAGATGGCCGATTCAGAAGAAGTCGGGGCGGATGGGACGCGCGGGAGCGAGTACCCGGACGACGCGGGCTACCCCGACGGCGAGGGCACGCTCGACGAGGGTACGGGCGCGTTTCACACGGGTCCCTCGGGAGACGAGGCGGCCGACGACGGCGGCCGCGACGACACCGGCGACGAAGGTGAAGCCGTCGTCGAGGAGCTCACCGAGTTCGACGCTCCGGACGCCCGCGACGAGTAGGCGCCGTCAGCGGGGCACAGCGGCCACGGCGTCGATCTCGACCAGGGCGCCCGGGCGTGCCGGGGCGACCGCGAGCACGGTCACCGAGGTCCGCTGATCACCCCACACCGTCCGCGTCGCGGCGTAGCCGTCCGTCGGGTCGATGCCCGGTGCGAGATAGATGTTCAGCTTCACCACGTGCTCCGGCCCGCTGCCCGCCTCGGCGAGCACCGCGAGCAGATTGCGTAACGCCTGCTCGGTCTGCTGCCGGAGCCCTTCGAGCAGCGCGCCTTCCGCATCCACCCCGTTCTGACCGCCGATGAACAGCACGGGACCCTCCGGCAGGATCATGCCCTGGGCGAAGGCCGGGCTTCGGTAAAGCTGGGGCGGGTCGACAGGTGTCGGTGTTCCGGTCATGACGTTCCCCTCTCGGTTGCCAGCCAGTCTGCCTGGGACCGCCGACACCCGCACCGGTGGATTCGCCGCGCCGGGTTAGAGTGGATTCGTGAATCCGCTCATCTCGCAGCCCGCCGCGCTCGCGGAAGCCGGGCGTCTGGAGGTCGTCGGCGCGCTCAGCGCCGGCGCGAGATAGCGCTGTCCCCTTCTCGGTGATCCCGCGCGCCCTCGGGCGCGCTCCCCCGTCGATCCGGCGTGCCCGGCGGCGGTTCCGCGGACGACTCGTCCGCTCACGACCGATTCACGACAGTCAGGCGTTCTCCATGCTTCCCCTTACCGAGCAACAGCTCAGATCCTCCTTCGTCAACGCGTCGCAGCGCGAGCGCAAGGAGCTCACCCTCCCCGACCTGGCGCAGCTGCGCTGGGACGACCTCGACTACCTCGGCTGGCGCGACCGCAGGCAGCCCGCCGTCGGGTACGTCGTCGCCGAGGTCGATGGATCGCCGGTCGGCGTGCTCCTGCGGCAGGCCGACGGCCGCATCCGCTCCCGTCCGCAATGCTCCTGGTGCGAAGACGTGCACCTGCCCAACGATGTGGTCTTCTTCATCGCGAAGCGCGCCGGAAAGGCCGGACGCAACGGCAACACGCTCGGCACGCTGGTCTGCGCCGAGTTCGAGTGCTCGGCGAACGTCCGGAAGCGCCCGCCCACGGCCTACGTCGGATTCGACGTCGAGGCCGCGCGGCAGCACCGGATCGACGCCCTCCGCACGCACGTCGACGCCTTCCTCCGCCGGGTCCAGGACGGCGACTGACCGCCCGGAGCGGGCGGCGCCTCAGGCCGCCGTCCGCTCCAGGAACGGTTCGTGGTGAAACCCGGAGTCGTCGAGCACCGCCACGGTCGACTCCGGGAGCTCGACGAACGCACCGGGCAGGTCGGTCAGGGGCTCAGAGACGACGACCTTGGCCTTCTCGCCGAAGACGTTCAGCCGTGCGGCGTCCGGGTACAGCTCGCGCAGCTCCGGGATCGCCGCCGAGTGGTACAGGCTCCGGCTCTTGAGCGACGTGGAGTACCGGAAAGCCCACAGGGTGTTCCCGTCGGACACGGCGACAGTACCTTGCATCGGGAAGTGGATGCCCTTGCTCTCGCCGACCGACTCCACCATGCGGATCGCCCGCCCGAGGCCGGCGATCGGGTCGTCCTGCAGCCCGAGTGTGATCGCCAGGTAGAACAGCACCTCGGTGTCCGTCGTACCGTGGATCAGCGGGAACAGCGACGGGTCGATGGCGAGCACCAGGTCGCGCTTCATCTCCAGGAAGCCGTCCAGGAAGCCGTTGTGCATGAACAGCCAGTTCTCATGCCGGAACGGATGGCAGTTGGACTGCTGGATGGGCGGCCCGGCCGCGGCGCGGACGTGCCCGAAGAACAGTGGGCTGGCGATCGAGCTGGTCAGCTCGCGCAGGTTCTCGTCGTGCCAGGCAGGCTCGATGCTGTGGAAGAGAGCGGGAGTGTTGCCGTGGCTCTTGTCTTCGGGATACCAGCCGAAGCCGAACCCGTCGCCGTTCACGGTCTCGGCGCCGAGCGGCGAGTTGAGTGACATGGCCACCAGCGAGTGCTGGGTGTCCAGGATCAGTTCGGATGGCCGGAGCGGCTCCCCCGAGTATGCAAGCCAACGGCACATGACGACCTCCTCGACGTCCCGGATGCGGACGGCTGAACCCTAACTCGCGGCGGTGCCTCGCGGGAATACAGGATCTCGTGCGCCTGCCCACACTCACGAGAACCCGCTGTCAAGGCCTGTCGGTAGACGGGAGCGTCCACTTTCATTGAGCTATGAAGACGCACGAGAGCTTCCTCCGGCAGGGACTGGAGGTGTCGGAGATCTCGGACCGGGAGTGGCGGGTCAGTGACGCCCGGGTCGCCGAGCTCGGTGCGCCTCCCGTGGTGGGCTTCATCCTGCAGCTCGACGGGATGTTCGAGGTGACGCAGATCGGCAAGCCGGGGCACCGCACGTACTTCCGGTCGTTCGAGGCGGCCCTCACCGAACTGCGCGGCTGAACTACGCAGCGACGAAGCGCGGCACACGGGCGTTCAGGCCAGGGTGGGCGTCGACTGCCCCTTCGCGGTCACGGGGACGACGACGACCGGTCGCCACTGGTCGTGGGTCAGCCGTGCACTTACCGAACCCGCGAGCCAGTTCTCCACCGTGTTCGAGAAGCCTCGGCGATGCGTCCCGACGACGATGAGCCGGGCGTCCGTCTCGCCGGCCAGCCGCCCGAGCGCCTTCGCCGGATCGCCCGCCAGAAGCCGGAGCGACCACGACTCCGGCGGCGTATCGATGTCGTTCAGCGCTGCGTCGATCGCCGCCGTGAGCGCAAGGACGGCGTCCCGCTCCCCCGCGCCGACCTCGCTGGGGTGCAGGGATTCGCCGGCGACCGTGTCGGGCTTGTCCCATTCGGTGAGGTAACTGTCCTCCGAGACGTAGGCGCAGAGCAGCGGTCGCCCGAGCTCCGCGGCCAGCTGCGCGGCTTCGAGGAGCACGGCCTGCGACTGACCGCGGTGGAGCCCGACGATCACCGGTCCGACGGCGGGATCGTCGCCGGCCGGTTCCGCCATCAGCCCGCCGCCTCCTGCGGTGCGCCCGCGATATTCACGAGCCACTGCACACCGAATCGGTCGACCGCCATGCCGAAGCTGTCGCCCCACGGAGCCTTCGCGAGCGGCTCGATCACGTTGCCTCCCTCGATCAGCTTCTCGTAGTAGCCGGTGAGCTCCGACTCGTCGTCGCCGCTCAGCGAGATCGAGATGTTGGAGCCCTCGTTGAGGTCCATGTGCGCGGGAACGTCTGCGGCCATGATGGTGAAGCCGCTGGGGCTGGTCAATTGCGAGTGCATGATCAGGTCGTTGTCGGCCGGGTCTTGTGCCATCTGGAACTCGGCGAACGTGCTGCGCTGCACCTCCCCGCCGAACACGGACTGGTAGAAGTCCATCGCCTCGCGCGCCGAAGCGCGGAAGTTGAGGTACGGGTTCAGGATCGACGGCATGGTGTCCTCCTCGTGAGAGCTGGGTGTCTGGCCGTTTGCCGCCCAGCGTAGCGAGCGGTGCGATCAGCGGCGATAGGCGGCGACGAACAGCTCCCCGCGGATCTCCCCCAGCCGCGCCAGGATGCGCTCCACCAGGGCGTCCGTGATCCCGCCCGCTGCGACGTCGTAGGGGCCGATCGGCTGGAGCTTTCCCGCCCGGACGCGGACCACTTCCCACCCCGCCGCTCGGAGCAGCCGGTCTTTGCGCCGGTCCGACTCCTCCCGCGGCCCGACGTGCTCGAGGCCGTGCCGCCCGGTCGTGTCGTACTCGATCGCGACCTTCAGCTCGGGCACCAGAATGTCGGGCCACACTTCGAGGTGCGCGTGGAAGGGCTTCGCGACCCGAACCGCGTTCATGCCGAGGTCGACGTCGAGCCGCTGGGCCAGCCGGCGCTTCAACTCGGGTTCCGCGGCCGACGCCGGGACGGGCGCCCAGCGGCTGACGAATGCCTCCCCCACATCGACCTGGTCGGCACCGCCGCGGGCGTGCCGGCAGATCGGACACCGCCTGCCGCCCAGGATGTGCTCGATACTCGTCTGGAACGAGGGATGGCCGGCTTCGCACTGCCACGAGTATTTTCCGGCCGTACCGTTCTCGGTCGACACTGCCACGCGCGATCCCGGCGCCGCCATGCTCACCAGTTGCTCGCGCGTCATGGTCTCGCGGTCGAGCCGTCGGCAGAGGTAGCAGCGGTCATCGTTCGGGTCGGCTTCGATGCGACGCGGGTCGCGCGCGTGACCGCATTGATGCATCCCCGCCTCCGGCTCCGGAGCGCGAACCGGCCGGGGAGCCGCCGCTTCCGCGCACTGCGGGCACCACACCGAACGTCGTCGCGTACCACCAGGGCGTGCACGCTGCTCGCCCGGCGTCGCGACGAAACGGTGGCCGGAGTCGCACTCCCACACCAGGTAGACGTCGGCCGCGGGCGGCACCTGCGTCAGCGTGATCCCGTGATTCAGGTCCGGGTGATACTGCCGCACCAGCACCGGGTAGCGCTCCCAGTCGCTCCGGTAGCGGCCGACCGGGTAGGGAACCGCCTCGCCCTTCGACCACTGGCGGCGCGACCACCACTGCTCGACGCTCTCCGGCACACGCCATCCCTTCTCTCGAACGACAGCGTAGGCACGACCACCGTCATCGCGGGGAGGTGGATGCCATCCTCAGAGCACGAAAGGGATCAGCGCCCGCCGCTCCGGCGGATAGTCGGCGAAGGTGTCGCGGTACCAGCGGTGGTTGGAGATCGCCCGCGGCGCCAGGTTGGCCACCGTGTACAGCGCGAACGCCGTTCCCGCCAGCGACCAGGTGGCGATCGCCCAACCCGTCCACTCGACCATCTCGCCGAGGTAGTTCGGGCTCGACACGTACCGGAAGCCGCCGCCCTGCGGGATCCGGTACCCGCCCGATCCGTCCCCGCGGAGTCGACGCAGTGTCCGGTCCGACCGCACATTGAGGGTGAGGCCGAGTGCGAACAGCGCCAGCCCGATCCAGAACCGGGGATCCCCCAGCCAGGCGACCGGGTATGTCCCGTACTCCGAGATCCAGCGCGCGTTGACCCATGCGTTGAGGAGGTTGAAGACGATCGCCAGGGTCATCACCAGCACCGGCATCCTCGACCCCGACCGCATGAGAAACGGGTAGACGAACGCCCGATAGACGTAGTGCACCAGCCACAGCGCGAGGAACAGCAGCGGGACCGGCTCGAACCGATGCGTGCCGAGCAGGTAGAAGACGACGAAGAGGATGGACGCGGGCGCCTCCATCACGACCCAGCCGACCCGGGCGGGTACGGTCGGGCCCCAGCCACCGCGCCCATGACGGCCGCCGTACGGAGCCACGATGAAGAGCAACGCGACGAACGTCACAGCGGCCAGCGCCAGCTCGGCGTACACGAACCAGCGGTACGGTCCCTCGGGCATGCGGTCAGGCTAGCGCGACGAGTGGTCCCGACACGCCGTGGCGGGATGGGCCCACGCGGCGTGTCGGGACCACTCGGTGCGCCTTACTGCTGGGGGGCGTTGGCAGCCGCGATCAGTCCGTCGATCATCTCCGGCGTGACCTGGCCGCCGGCCATCATGCCGATGCGGCCGATCGGGAACGAGCCCATCATCTTGTCCATCGACACGCCCTCCGGCATGATCGCCGACGCACCCTCCATCATCTGCGCCATTCCGGCTAGAGCCGCCTGCACCATGGGACCGGCGACGGGATGCGCCATCACCTCCGCCAGTGACGACTCGCGCGTGAGCGGGAGCCGCACCTCGTCACCGGTGACGGCCACGGTCGCGGTCGTACGCAGGTCGCGACTGGACGCGCCCACCTCGACCATGTAGTCGCCGCCCTCGACGACCCACCGCTGCGCCCGGACGTCCCAGTAGGCGAGATCGGCGCGACGGACCAGGATCGTCACCTCTCGCGACTCGCCGGCCGCGAGCGCGACCGACGCGAAGCCCTTGAGTTCCCGCGGCGCGCGCTGCACGGTCGATCCGGGAAGGGACGTGTAGACCTGCACGATCTCGTGCCCGTCGCGGTCGCCCGTATTGGTGACGGTCACACGCACCTCGACATCGCCGAACGTCGTCGTCGCTGCAGCGTCGCCGTAGCCGAACGTCGTGTAAGACAGGCCGTGCCCGAACGGGTACGCCACGTCCATCCGGCGGGCGTCGTACCAGCGGTACCCCACGAACAGCCCTTCGCCGTAGCGGACGTGCCCCTCCTCGCCTCCGAAGTTCAAGAAGGCAGGGGTGTCCTCCAGCCGGCGCGGGATGGTCTCCGTCAGCTTGCCCGACGGGTTGACGGCGCCGAACAGCACGTCGGACGTCGCGGATCCGCCCGCCTGGCCCAGCAGCCAGGCTTCGACGATCGCGGGGACCGCGTCGGCGAACGGCAGCGCGACCACTCCGCCGTTCGACAGCACGACCACGGTGCGCGGGTTCGCTGCGACCACCGCATCGATGAGAGCCAGCTGATCGGCCGGGAGGTCGATGTCTTCGCGGTCGTAGCCCTCCGACTCCAGGCGCGCCGGCAGCCCTGCGAAGACGACGGCGACGTCGGCGGAGGACGCCGTCGAGACCGCCTCGTCTCGCAGGCGGGCCGTCTCCTCCGACGACACGTCGATGGCGACCGAGAACCCCCGGGCGAAGACCACATCGCCGGCGGCCGCGCGGATCGATGTGAGCGCATCATCCAACCGCGTCGGCCGGATCATCGACGAGCCCGCGCCCTGGTACCGCGGCTTCTCGGCGAAAGCTCCGATCACGGCGATGGACTGGTCCGGCCGGAGAGGAAGGATCGACCCGGCCGCACCCTCCGGAGCGTCATTCTTCAGCAGCACGATCGACCGTGCGGCGGCCTCCCGTGCCAGACCATGGTGGGCGTCCACATCGAGCGGGCCCTCGGCCCGTGGAGTCGCTGCCCAGCGAACGGCGAGGTCCGCGTTGCGCTGTGCCGACGCGTTCAGCACCGCTTCGTCCAGGGTGCCGTCGGCGACCGCAGCGGCCACCTGGGCGTCGGTCTGGCCGCCGCTGCCCGGCATCTCGAGGTCGAGCCCCGCCCGGAGCGCGGCCACGCGGTCGTTGACGGCGCCCCAGTCCGAGACGACCAGGCCTTCGAAGCCCCACTCCGTACGGAGCACGTCCGTCAGGAGCCACGGGTTCTCAGACGCGAACACCCCGTTGATGCGGTTGTAGGAGCACATGACCGTGTGCGGCTGCGCGTCCTCCACGACCCGTTGGAATCCACGCAGGTAGAGCTCGCGCAACGGCCGCTCGTCCACGTCGGAGGAGGAGCGCATCCGGTCGCCCTCCTGGTTGTTGGCGGCGAAGTGCTTCAGCGATGCGCCGACGCCCTGCGACTGGATGCCCCGCACCAGTGCGGTGCCGAGCACGCCCGAGACGATCGGGTCCTCACTGAGGTACTCGAAGTTGCGGCCGCAGAGCGGGGAGCGCTTGATGTTGATGCCAGGGCCGAGCAGGACGGCCACGTCCTCGATTGACGACTCGACGCCGAGAGCGGCTCCGACGCGCTCGGCAAGCTCGACATCCCAGGACGACCCGAGCGCGACGGCCGGCGGGAAGCACGTCGCAGGGACGCTGTCGCCGATCCCCAAGTGGTCGCCACCCTCCCGCTGCTTGCGCAGGCCGTGCGGCCCGTCCGTGAGCATGACGGAGGGGATGTCGCCGACGGCTTTGGTGCGCCAGAAGCTCTCGCCGCTGGTCAGTGATGCCTTCTCTTCGACGGAGAGGCCAGACAGGGCGGCGCGGACCGTCGTCGTGGTGGAGTCGGTCATGTGATTCCTTTCGTGGAAGACGTGAGTGGACGTCGTGAGTGGAAGTCGAGAGGTCAGCGGGTCGCCTTGATCGGCCACACGGCCAGGGCTCCCAGGATGCCGAGCACGATGGCCACAGGGAAGAGCGCGCCGTAGCCGAAGGCGAGGATGATGACGCCGGCGACGCCCGGAGCGAGCGTCTGCGGCAGGGTCGCGGCGATGTTGACGACCCCGAGGTCCTTCGCGAACGACCTCGCCGACGGTAGTACCTCGCTCATCAGCGCGGTGTCGACAGCCTGGAACATCCCGAACCCGAAACCTGCCACGACGGTCATGATGATCCACGAGGTCAGGTCCGGCCACAGCCAGGGCAGAAGGAAGGCGAGGCTGACGACGGCCGCCGAGGCGAAGACGAACGGCTTGCGGCGGCCGACGCGGTCGGAGAGCGGACCGGCGATCACGGTCGAGACGATGATGCCGACCAGGCTCAGCAGTCCGAGCAGCGGTATGACCTGCTCCGGGTGGGCGACGTGGAAGTAGTCGCTGAGCAGGAAGAGTTGATACCCCGTCACAGCGAAGTAGCCGGTGTACAGCAGCAGGCGGCCGGTGAAGGCCCAGAAGAAGTCGGGATGAGCGACCGGGTTCACCCAGAAGGTCTTGAGGAAGTCGAGCACCGTGAACGGCTCGCGTTGCAGGTTCTTGCTCGAGTAGTCAGGGTTCATCACCACGAACAGGGTGAGGACCACCAGGGAGAACACCGCGAAGAACACGTAGCCGACCGTGATGCTGTTGAAGAACATCGCGCCGACGATCGAGCCGCCGAGTGCGCCCACCATGAGCCCGATCCCGGACAACGCAGCGAACGTGCCGCGACGCTTCACCGGCACGCGATCCGGCATCACCGCCGTCAGCGGACCCTGCGCGATGTTGTAGCCGACCTGCACCAGCGTCCAGGCGATGATCACGCCGACGAGCGAGTCGGCGAAAGCCAGACCGATCAGGGAGAGGCCGCCGGCGAGTGAGCCGATCAGGATCAATGGCGCCCGACGCCCGAAGCGCGATCGCGTGCGGTCGGAGATCCGCCCAGCGATCGGCTGCACCACCATGGCGGCGAAGGCGCCGATGGTCGCGACGATCGCCAGGTTTGCGACATGGTCCTTCTGGCCGAAGAGCACGGTGATCTGCTGTGGCAGCAGGATGCCCGGCAGAGCGCCCCAGATCATGTAGATGCCCAGGTTGGCGGGGATGATCCACACCATCAGGCGGCGAAGCCCCCGGATCGGCGCGGGCGGGTCGTCGTTGCCGGAGGCGGTGCCGACGAACGTATTCGTGGTGATGGGGGTCACCGATTCGGCGGCGCGATCGCCGGTCGGGACGGAGGTGTCTGACGTCATTGTCGAAGGGGGTCCTCTCGCCATCCACCGTGGATGGTGGCAAAACCTTACGTCACTCGGTTTTCGGAAATCAAGCGACGTTCGGTTTATCCTCGGGGCATGGCACAGCGAGGAGCGTACGCGAAGGGCGTGGCTAAGCGGGAGGAGATCCTGGAGCGCGCGCTCGAGGTGATCGCCCGCGAGGGATACCGAGGAGCCTCGGTCAAAGAGCTGGCCGACGCGGTCGGCCTCAGCCAGGCCGGCCTCCTGCACTACTTCGACAGCAAGGACGAACTCTTCACGGCCATCATCCGCAAGCGCGACGAGGTCGACTCCCGCCGGTTCGGCGACGTCGACCAGGATCCGAGCCCCGATCGGCTGCGCGATGGATTCGTCGGTATCGTCCGGCACAACGCCGAAGTCCCGGGACTGGTCCAGCTGTTCTCCCGGCTGGCGGTGGAGGCCGGCGACACCGAGCATCCCGCCCACGCGTACTTCGTGGAGCGGAGCGCGCTCCTCCGGGAGATGTTCGCCCGGTCGTTCGCTCGCCAGCAGCAGGGCGACGAGCTCACCGATCGCGTCGACCCCGAGACGCTGGCACGAATCGTTCAGGCCGTGTCCGACGGTCTCCAGTTGCAGTGGCTGCAAGACCAGACGGTCGACATGCCGGCGACGATGGATGCGCTCTTCGCATTGCTCGCGCGGGACTGACCGCCGCGATCACAGGCGGATCGCGGGCCGTTCGTCGATCTCCAGCGGGTCGCTGGCACGCCACCCGAACAGCACGGCCAGCGCGCAGACGGTCGCGAACGCGAGGGTGCCGACGATCCACAGCGGCATCGGCCCGAAGGGCAGCCCCCACCACCACTCGATGTTCTTGTCGAGGTTGGGCCAGAACTCGTCGAGCCCCGTGGTGAACCGGCGGATGGTGAGCCACTGGATCGAGAGGTTGCCCAGGAAGACGGCCGTGGCGACCAGCACCATGTGCACGCGACCGAGCCCGGCGCTCGCCGTGTGGAAGCCCAGAAGGCTCACGCCGGCGAGGATGATGAGCAGCGGGTACAGGTAGCGCGGCTGCACCTGCTGCCCGACCAGGATGTGGTCGCGCATCAACCACAGCATCGGCAGCAGCACCAGCAGGGCGACGATCATCGCCATGCCGAGGCCCTTCCTCAGGTTGAGGCGTCGGAGGCCGAGGAATACGACGCCGCCGAATGCGAGCGCCACGGGGAACCACACCAGACCGGGCGCCGTCGCGCCGAGCCACAGCGCGCGTCCATTCACCGGGGCCCCGAACGCGCCGGCCCAGAGGTCGGGCAGGCGGATCAGGTTGTTCCACAGCAGGTCGATGAAGCTCTGCGGCACGTTGCCGAGCGGGCTGGAGATGTTCTCCCCCACCGGGTTGACGGCCCGCGTCTGCCCGGAGGTGAGGTAGCTCGCACCCGCGATCGCTACCAGCACGATCGGGAAGACCGCGAGCCTGAGGAAGGCGCGCGTGCGTTTGACCGTGAGCACGCCGACCAGCACGATTGCCACCACCGCGTACGCGGCCGAGTCGGCTCGCGACCCGGCGCCGATGACGGTGGCGAGCAGTGCGAGCGCCGCGAGTCCGATCCGGCGGCCCCGGCTCTCCGTCTCGAAGTACCCCAGCAGCGCGAGCCACAGGGTCGTGGCGGAGAGGACTCCCCAGCCGCTGGGGTTGATGCTGGCGATCAGGAACATCCCGAACGGCACGATCGTGACCAGCGACGCCCACACCATGAGCCCGCGGCGGGCACGCGGAAGCAGAAGGAGCAACGCCGACATCATCGCGACGTACAGCAGCGAGTTGAAAGCCCGCATCGCGATCACGGAGACCGAGATGTTCGGGCTCGCGAACATCCCCATGGCGGCGTAGAACACGGGCGGATACGAGCCGTCGAAGTTGCCGCGGTCGGTGTCGGCGAGGACGGATGACGGTATCGCTGGGCACGAGGCGGGCTGCTCCGGGTGGCCGTCGAAGCACCGATTCGCCTGGAGCAACTGCTCGGGCACCCGCCGGTGGTCCGCGTCGGACCCCGCCTCGCAGAGACCGTCGCGGAGTCCGTCGCCGCACCATGCGCTGGTGAGGTGGAAGTCTTCGTCAGCGCTCGAGGCGACCGGCGAAGACACGCTCCACGAGAGAAGGGCGACGAGCAGAGCCAACGGGGCCAGACAGTAGGCGACGATCCGCAGAGTCCTGGTGCGTTGCTCAGTCATGTCGATCGATCATTGCATGGCTCTTCGCGCATGCCCGAATTGCGGTGGGCCCTGCCGGGATCGAACCGACGACATCCACGGTGTAAACGTGGCGCTCTACCAGCTGAGCTAAAGGCCCGGGATGTCGACCAGCCTAGTGGAACCGGTCAGACGTGCGCGGGCAGGCGGTCGAGCGCGGCGCGGTACGTCTCGATCGAGCGGGCCTCTCCCGGCGCGGTGATGAAGGAGGCTCGGATGATGCCGCGCTCGTCCACGAGGAAGGTCGCACGGTTCGCGAACCCCTTCTCGGGCAGGAAGACGCCGTACTCCTTGGCGATGTCGCCATGCGGCCAGAAATCGGCCAGCAGCGAGAAGGTGTAGCCCTCCTGCTCTGCCCAGGCGCGAAGCGTGTACTTGGAGTCGACCGAGACGCCCAGCAGCTCGACCCTGTGGTCCTCGAACAGGCCGAGGTTATCGCGGAGAGCGCACAGCTCACCGGTGCAGGTGCCGGAGAACGCCAGCGGGAAGAACACGATCGCCACGGCCTTGCGGCCACGGAAGTCACTGAGTCGCACCGTCTCGCCGTACTGGTTCAGCAGTTCGAAGTCGGGGGCGAGCGTGTCGTTCTCGAGGGCCATGGTGTCGTCCTTTCACGCCCGCGTCGCGCGGCACACCGGCGGGCACGAGGACTGAGCCTAGACCTCTGCGCTCGGAGTGCCAAGTGAAGGTCAACGACTCCTCCGGAGTGCGGCTAGGCTGAAGGATGGTGTCCGCGCTTGTCGAGAACCGACAGCCCAGAGGCACGTCCACGATCCATCCGACACAAGAAAGAGGTCGAGGGTGACTGTAAACGACCAGGACCCGTACTCGGTGAACAACATCGATTCGGACCCGGAGGAGACCGCCGAGTGGCAGGAATCCCTCGACCAACTGGTTGCGGCCCATGGCCACGAGCGGGCGCGCGAGATCATGCTCAGCCTGCTGAAGCGCTCAAAGGACCTGCATGTCGGCGTCCCGATGGTGCCGACCACGGACTACATCAACACCATCTCCCCGGATAACGAGCCCGAGTTCCCGGGCGACGAGGAGATCGAGCGCCGTTACCGCGCCTGGATCCGCTGGAACGCGGCCGTCATGGTGCACCGCGCGCAGCGTCCCGGCATCGCGGTCGGCGGCCACCTCTCCAGCTACGCCTCCAGCGCCACGCTCTACGAGATCGGCTTCAACCACTTCTTCCGCGGCCAGGACCACCCGGGCGGCGGCGACCAGGTCTTCTTCCAGGGCCACGCCTCCCCCGGCCCGTACGCCCGTGCGTTCCTCGAGGGCCGGCTGAGCGCCGACCAGCTCGACGGCTTCCGTCAGGAGAAGTCGCACGCCGGCGGCGGGCTCTCCAGCTACCCGCACCCGCGGCTCATGCCGGAGTTCTGGCAGTTCCCGACCGTGTCGATGGGCCTCGGCCCGATCAACGCGATCTACCAGGCGCAGCTCAACAAGTACCTCACCAACCGTGGCATCAAGGACGCGAGCGACCAGCACGTCTGGGCGTTCCTCGGCGATGGCGAGATGGATGAGGTGGAGTCGCGCGGCCAGCTCCAGGTCGCGGCCAACGAGAAGCTCGACAACCTCACCTTCGTCGTCAACGCGAACCTGCAGCGCCTCGACGGCCCGGTCCGCGGCAACGGCAAGATCATCCAGGAGCTGGAGAGCTACTTCCGGGGCGCCGGCTGGAACGTCATCAAGGTCATCTGGGGCCGCGAGTGGGACGACCTGCTCGCCCGCGACAACGACGGCGCGCTCGTCAACCTCATGAACCAGACGCCGGACGGCGACTACCAGACGTACAAGACCGAGAACGGCGCCTACGTGCGCGAGAACTTCTTCGGTCGCGACCCGCGCACCCTCGAGCTCGTCAAGGACTACTCGGACGACCAGGTCTGGGGTCTCAAGCGCGGCGGCCACGACTACCGCAAGGTGTACGCGGCGTTCAAGGCGGCCGTCGAGCACAAGGGTCAGCCCACCGTCATCATCGCCAAGACGATCAAGGGATACGGCCTCGGCCCGTCCTTCGAGGGCCGCAACGCGACCCACCAGATGAAGAAGATGACGCTCGACAACCTCAAGGCGTTCCGCGACGCCATGCGCATCCCGATCACGGATGGGCAGCTCGAGGAGAACCCCTACCTCCCGCCGTACTTCAACCCGGGACCCGACGACGAGGCGATCCAGTACCTGCACGACCGTCGCCGCGCTCTCGGCGGCTACGTGCCGGAGCGCCGCGCGAAGTACACGCAGCTCAACCTGCCAGAGGACTCCGCGTACGCGATCTCGAAGAAGGGCTCCGGCACGCAGGAGATCGCCACCACCATGGCGTTCGTCCGCCTGCTGAAAGACCTCCTGCGCTCGAAGGACTTCGGCCACCGCATCGTCCCGATCATCCCGGACGAGGCGCGAACCTTCGGCATGGACGCGTTCTTCCCGAACGCCAAGATCTACAACCCGAACGGCCAGAACTACACCTCGGTCGACCGCGAGCAGCTCCTGGCGTACAAGGAGAGCCCGCAGGGTCAGATCATCCACGTCGGCATCAACGAGGCGGGCGCGCTGGCCGCGTTCACCAACGTCGGCACGTCGTACTCGACCCAGGGCGAGCCGCTCATCCCGGTCTACGTCTTCTACTCGATGTTCGGCTTCCAGCGCACGGGCGACGCCCTGTGGGCGGCCGGTGACCAGATGGCGCGCGGCTTCCTCATCGGCGCCACCGCCGGTCGCACCACGTTGACCGGTGAGGGCCTGCAGCACGCGGACGGTCACTCTCCGATCCTCGCGTCGACGAACCCGGCGGTCGTTCAGTACGACCCCGCATACGGCTACGAGATCGGCCACATCGTCCGCGCGGGCCTCGAGCGGATGTACGGCGGCAACCACCCCGACCCGAACGTCATGTACTACCTCACGGTGTACAACGAGCCGCTCGTCCAGCCGGCTGAGCCCGAGGGCGTGGATGTGGACGGCATCGTCCGCGGCCTCTACCGGCTGCGCGCCGGAGAGGGCGAGGGCCCGAAGGCCCAGCTGCTCGCGTCCGGCGTCTCCGTGCCGTGGGCTCTGGAGGCTCAGCACCTGCTCCAGCAGGACTGGGGTGTCTCCGCCGATGTGTGGAGCGTCACCTCGTGGGGCGAGCTGCGCCGCGACGGCCTGGCGGCGGAGGAGCACAACTTCCTCTACCCGCAGCAGGAGAAGCAGGTCCCGTACGTCACCCGCAAGCTGGAGAGCGCCGACGGCCCCTTCGTTGCGGTCACCGACTACTCGCACGCCGTGCCGGACATGATCCGTCAGTTCGTGCCCGGTCAGTACGCGACGCTCGGAGCCGACAGCTTCGGCTTCTCGGACACCCGTCCCGCCGCCCGCCGGTTCTTCAAGATCGACGGACCGTCGATGGTGGTTCGGACGCTGGAGCTGCTCGCCGAGCAGGGCAAGGTCGACCCCAACGCACCGGCCTGGGCGATCGAGAAGTACCTGCTGCACGACGTCAACGCCGGCACGACCGGCTCGGCGGGCGGCGAGGCGTAACCGCCCCGTGGCCGGCCGCCCGGTAGAGAGGACCAAGCCCGAGACGCTCGCGTGGCTGCGCAAGATCTCGGGTGAGCTGGCGACGACCACGCTCAAGAGGCTCGAAGACACCCTCCCCTGGTACCGCGACATGCCGCCGGGCCGACGCAGCGCCGTCGGCCTGGTGGCCCAGGCGGGCATCTCGTCGTTCATCTCCTGGTACGACGACCCCCGCTCGACGCCGTGGATCGCTGCCGACGTGTTCGGCGCCGCCCCGCGCGAACTGCTCCGCAGCGTCAGCCTCCAGCAGACCCTCCAGCTGATCAAGATCACCGTGGAGGTGGTCGAAGAGCGCGTGAAGAGCGCGGGCGGAGAAGACCTGCGCGAGGCCATCCTCCTGTATTCCCGCGAGATCGCTTTCGCCGCCGCCGATGTCTACGCGCGTGCCGCCGAGGCGCGCGGGTTGTGGGACGCGCGCCTGGAAGCCCTGGTCGTCGACAGCATCCTGACCGGCGAGTACGACGACGAACTGCCCAGCCGCATCGCCGCCCTCGGCTGGCACGGTCACGGCGAGGTCAGCGTCCTGGTCGGCACCGCGCCGAAGATGCTCGACGTCGACCAGGTGCGTCGAACCGCCCGGCACATGTCCGCGGATGTGCTGATCGGCGTGCAGGGCAGCAGGCTGGTCCTCGTCATCGGCCGGGCGTTCCCGAGCAACAGCGCGCCGGATGACGCGATCGGACCGATGCCGGTCGTGTCCTTTCTCGAGATCGCACAACACCTGGAGCCGGGCTTCGGAGCCGGCCACCTGGTGCTCGGTCACGAGGTGCCGAGCCTGGTGGATGCGTCCAAGAGCGCCAAGGCGGCCCTGGCCGGTTTCGCGGTGGCGAAGGCCTGGCGCAACTGCCCACGCCCGGTGCACGCCGACGACCTGCTGCCAGAGCGGGCTCTCGCGGGCGACGGACTGGCGCGCGCGACGCTGATCAGCCGTATCTACCGCCCGCTGCAGGCGCACTCCACCGAGCTGCTGACGACGCTGTGGTGCTACCTCGACAACGGCCGGTCGCTGGAGGCGACCGCCCGCGAGCTCTTCGTGCATCCCAACACCGTGCGCTACCGCCTCAAGCGGGTCTCCGAGGTGATCGGGTGGGATGCGACAGGCGCTCGCGAGGCCCTCATCCTGCAGGCAGCCCTCATCGTGGGCTCGATCAACGAGCCGGATTCGCCCCGGCGCGGCGGCTGAGTTGTAGACAACCACAAAGCATCTTCGAATACTTCGTACCCAACCGACACATCCGCCCCGCGGAAGATTGGCAGACTGGATACCGTGATCGTCATCGTGTGCCCGGGACAGGGATCCCAGACCCCCGGGTTCCTTACTCCCTGGCTCGCTGAGTCCTCGTTCCGCGATCAGCTGACCGGCATCTCCGACGCCGTCGGCATCGACCTCGTCGCGCACGGCACCGTGAGCGACGCGGACACCATCCGCGACACCGCAGTGGCCCAGCCACTCATCGTGTCGGCGGGACTGCTCACCCTCTCGGCGCTGTTCGCCGACGGGCGCCGTGACCGCGTCGGCGGCATCGCCGGCCATTCGGTCGGCGAGCTGACCGCCGCCGCGGGTGCGGGCGTCCTCAGCGAGACGGACGCCGTCGCCTTCGTGCGCGAGCGCGGTGCCGCCATGGCTCGCGCAGCCGCAGAGGTGCAGACCGGGATGAGCGCCGTGATCGGAGCCGACGAGTCCGAGCTGCTGAGCCGTCTCGACGAGCTCGGCCTCTCCCCCGCCAACTACAACGGCGGCGGTCAGATCGTGGTGGCCGGGGCTCTGGATGCGCTGGCCCAGCTGGGCGAGAACCCGCCGGCCCGCGCCCGGGTGATCCCCTTGCAGGTCGCCGGTGCGTTCCACACCCGCTACATGGCGCCGGCCGTTCCCGCCCTCGAGGCGTTCGCCGGCACCCTCAGCACCAGCGACCCGACACTGCGGCTGTGGACGAACAAGGACGGCTCCGAGATCACCGACGGCGCAGAGTTCCTCCGGCTGCTCGTCGGCCAGGTCTCCTCGCCGGTGCGCTGGGACCTCGACATGGCGGCGTTCCAGGAGGCCGGGATCACCGGTCTGATCGAGGTCGCGCCCGCCGGTGCCCTCGTCGGCCTCGCCAAGCGCGGCCTCAAGGGCGTCCCGACCGTCGCCATCAAGACGCCGGACGACCTGCCTGCCGCCTTCGACCTCATCGACCAGGCCGCGTAGGCCCCCAAGGAGCTCCCCGATGACTCACCCCACCCTTCAGCAGTCCCACGGCCCGCAGTACACGCGCATCCTCTCCATCGGAGCGGCCCGCGGCGATCTCGTCGTCCCGAACGACGACCTCGTCGGCCCGATCAACTCCTCCGACGAGTGGATCCGCCAGCGCACCGGCATCATCACCCGCACACGGGCCAGCCGCTCCATCCTGGCCGTCGACCTCGCCACCGAGGCGTCGAAGGAGGCGATCGAGAAGTCGGGCGTCGACCCGAAGCTGATCGACGCCGTCATCGTCGCCACCGTGTCCAATGTCCAGCAGACGCCGTCCATCGCAGCGGTACTGGCCGACCGCGTCGGGGCCAACCCCGCCGCGGCGTACGACATGAACGCTGCGTGCGCCGGCTACGCGTACGGCATCGCCCAGGCGGATGCGCTGATCCGCACCGGTGCCGCCCACTACGCGCTCGTCGTCGGCGCCGAGAAGCTCTCGGACATCGTCGACCCCACCGACCGCACCATCTCGTTCCTGCTCGGCGACGGCGCAGGCGCCGTCGTGATCGGCCCGAGCGACTACCCCGGCATCGCCAAGACCGTCTGGGGCTCCGACGGCTCCAAGGCCGACGCGGTCGGGATGGGCAACACGCTCATCGAGTACCGCGACGAGGGCGCGCCGTGGCCGACCCTCCGCCAGGAGGGCCAGACCGTCTTCCGCTGGGCCGTGTGGGAGATGGCGAAGGTCGCCAAGCAGGCTCTCGACGAGGCCGGGGTCACCCCCGACCAGCTCGCCGCGTTCATCCCGCACCAGGCGAACATGCGGATCGTCGACGAGTTCGCCAAGCAGCTGAAGCTGCCCGACACCGTCGCAATCGCCCGTGACATCGAGACGACCGGCAACACGTCCGCCGCCTCCATCCCCCTCGCGACCCACCGCCTGCTCCAGGAGAACCCGGAGCTCAGCGGCGGCCTGGCGCTGCAGATCGGCTTCGGTGCCGGTCTGGTCTTCGGCGCGCAGGTCGTCGTGCTGCCCTAGACTGTTCCACGGTCAAAAACGACACCCCCTCAAGGAGAAAACACCATGGCATTGTCCACCGAAGAAGTTCTTGCCGGCCTGGCTGAGCTCATCAACGACGAGACCGGCATCGCGACCGACACGGTCGAGCTGGACAAGTCGTTCACCGATGACCTCGACATCGACTCCATCTCGATGATGACCATCGTGGTCAACGCCGAGGACAAGTTCGACGTCAAGATCCCGGACGAGGAAGTCAAGAACCTCAAGACCGTCGGAGACGCGGTCGAGTTCATCGTCAAGGCGCAGGACGCCTAGCGCTAAGCCCAAGAATCTTCCGCATGGGCGGCGGCCCTGAGTCGCCGCCCGTGCGCGGCGGGCATGCGATGAGTACGCCGCCGTCGTTTCTCTAGAGAGTTGCCGTTATGACCAAAAAGATCGTCGTCACCGGTATGGGCGCGACCTCGCCCCTCGGTGGCACCGCCCCGGAGAGCTGGGCGGGCCTGCTCGCCGGAGTCTCCGGCACCCGCACCCTCGAACACGAGTGGGTCGCCAAGTACGAGCTCCCCGTCACCTTCGCCGCCGAGGCCAAGGTGCGTCCGGAGGAAGTGCTCGAACGACCGGTCGCGAAGCGCCTCGACCCGTCGAGCCAGTTCGCGCTCATCTCCGCTATGGAGGCATGGGAGGACGCCGGACGGCCGGATGTCGCCCCCGAGCGGCTCGGCGTCGACTTCGCCACCGGTATCGGCGGCGTCTGGACGCTGCTCGACGCCTGGGACACCCTGCGTGAGCGCGGTCCCCGCCGCGTGCTGCCGATGACCGTCCCCATGCTCATGCCGAATGCGGCTGCTGCAGCCGTGTCCATGCACTTCGAGGCCCGGGCGTTCGCCCGCACGGTCGCCTCCGCATGCGCGTCGAGCACCGAGTCCATCGTCAACGCCTACGACCACTTGCAGGCGGGCTACGCCGACGTGGTGATCGCGGGCGGCACCGAGTCCGCCATCCACCCGATCACCGTCGCCTCGTTCTCATCGATGCAGGCGCTGTCCCGCCGCAACGACGACCCCGCTCACGCGTCGCGCCCTTACAGTGTCGACCGCGACGGCTTCGTCATGGGCGAGGGTGCGGCCAGCCTCGTGCTCGAGACCGAGGAGCACGCGCTCGCCCGCGGCGCCCGCATCTACGCGGAGCTCGCCGGCGGCGGCGTGACGGCCGACTCGTACCACATCACCGCCAACGACCCCGAGGGACGCGGTGCCAGCCGCGCCGTGAACCGCGCGCTGGCGCAGGCGGGTGCGTCGCCGGACGACGTGACCCACATCAATGCCCACGCGACGAGCACGCCGGTCGGCGACCCCTCGGAGTACGTGGCGCTGCGCGAGGTGTTCGGCGACCGCATCCACAGCATCCCCGTGTCGGCGACCAAGGCGTCGACAGGCCACCTCCTGGGCGGCACCGGTGCGCTGGAGGCCGTGTTCAGCATCCTCGCGATCCGCGACCGTCAGGCCCCGCCGACGATCAACATCACCGAGATGGATCCGGCGATCCCGCTGCAGGTGAAGGGTGAACCCCAGCCGCTCGGCGACGGTGCGCAGCTGGTGATCAGCAACTCGTTCGGCTTCGGCGGGCACAACGCCGTCGCCGCGTTCCGGAGCTACTGAGCCCTGTAGGCACTGCAGAAGGCCCCGGTCCTCGGATCGGGGCCTTCTGCGTGTCACCGCGGGCGGGCGGCCGGAGCCGGGCCCGCCGCGGGAGGTCAGTGCGAGTGCGCTGTCTGGGGACGACTGCGGCGGTGCGCGCAGGCGGAGTCGTTACGAGACACCGCAGTCAGCCGACGTTGTGGAGCCAGATGACCGACGTGTCGTCGTGGGCGTGACGGAACGGCTCGAGCTCGTCATCCCACGCCTGCCCCAGGGCCAGCCGGAGTTCGCGGTGCAGCTCTGTCGCGTTGGCGCCGGCGATCTCCATGGCGTAGCGGATACGGTCCTCCGGCACGACCATGTTGCCGGCGGTGTCGACCTGCGCGAAGAAGATGCCGAGGTCGGGCGTGTGCATCCACCGGCCACCGTCGGTGCCGTGCCCGGCGTCCTCGGTGACTTCGTAGCGCAAGTGCTCCCACCCGCGCAGGGCGGATGCGAGGCGCGCTCCGGTTCCCGGGGGGCCGTCCCAGAAGAACTCGGTCCTCTGGGCGCCCTTCAGCACGGGCTGTGGTTCCCAGGTGAAGTTGACTGCTCGCCCGAGCGCGCGTCCGGCCGCCCACTCGATGTGGGGGCTGAGCGCGCCGGGAGAGGAGTGCACGTAGAGCACCCCTCGAGCTGCGTGTGCCGACATGGTTCTCCTCCGTTCGTTGGTGCGTCTTCCCCTACGACCAGGAACGGGATGGAGTGCTTCGGCGTATGAAATTGGTTGCGCTGATGCGCGTTGCCACGATTATGCCTGAGAACCGCGGGTAGTTACAAGATTGTGATTCGGCGATTCACTCGCCCAGCGAACGCCGAAGCGGAATAGCATACCGAGTATGTCGGTGCAGAATGGTTTCCTGGCTCTGCTGACGCAGGGTCCCGCCTACGGCTCGCAGCTCCAGAGCGAGTTCCTCTGCCGTGCGGCCCACCGTCGGCAGCTCAACCCCGGGCAGGTGTATTCCACCCTCGATCGAATGACCGACCAGGGCCTCGTCGCCTCCGCCGGTGCCACCGACGACGGGCTGCCGCTGTACGCCCTGACCGACACCGGACGTCTCGCCGCCGGCGTCTGGCTGACCGACGGCCCCGCAGACGGACGGCCCGACTGGGATGAGATGCAGGACCAGGTCCTGATCGCCGCGTCGCTCAGCGGGGTGGATGCGCTGACGATCGTCGACGGCTACCGCGAGGCGTACGCGGAACGCATCCGCTACCTCTCGCACGAGGCGGACTCTCGGGCGCTCCTCGCGGCGAACCGCGCGGCCGAGCTCGGCGCGAGAGCTGCCATCGAGTGGCTGGACGAGGTGGCCGCGACGCTGGCCGCGCATCCCACGGCCCTGGTCCAGCAGCGCTCCCCCGAGCGTCCGCGTCGCGGGCGCCGGCCGTCCGCTGAGACGGCGTCCGCCGCCGCTCCCGCCGAGTAGCGGACACGCCGTGCGCGACGGGGAACGGCGGAGCGTCCACCGGAACTCGGCGGAGGTTCCTTCGATTTCGGTGGGGCGCGTCGGCGCCGGTGGCGAGAGCGCTAGTGAAGCAGCTCGCCCTGCTTGTTCAGGACGTTCTTCTCGCCCGCCTCGATCGGGACCGCAAAGCGGTTCTGCGCCGGAGGCAGCGGGCAGTTGAAGTTGTAGCTGAACGCGCACGGCGGGAGCACGGCCAGGTTGAAGTCGAGCGTGACCGTCCCGTCCTCGTTCGGCACCACGAACAGGAACCGGCCGACGGAGTAGGTGTTGTCACCGTTCGTCGTGTCAGCGAACACGAGCTGCAGCGCGCGCCCGGCCTTGAAGGCGGCCAGGTTGTAGTCGACGCCGTCCTTCGTGAAGGTGATCTCGCCCGGGATGACCATGTCGCGGGTCGCGCCGTCATCCTTCAGGTGCTCGAAGCCGATCGTCTTGCCGCCCTCGATCGGGCTGAACGAGGCCGTGATGATCCAGTCGCGGTTGAACGGGAAGGCGTCGATGGATCCGAACTCCTGGATCGCCTCGGAGTTCGCGTCCCAGACTCGCAGGGCGTAGTCGCCGTCCTCGCTGGCGATGACGAAACCGGTCTGCGTGTCGCTGAAGCGGATCGCGCTCGGGTTGGGGTCGTTCTTTCCACGGACGATCGCGGAACCGTCGACGAGAACGTCGTCGACGACGATGTTGTCGGCCGCGGACGCAGTCACCTTGAGGCCCGACTCGCCCTTCGGCAGCGGTGACCACAGGCCGGGAACGCCCCAGATCGGCTGCTCCGACTCCGGGTCGCCGGTGATCCACTGCGTGTTCACCAGCGCGAGGTTCCCCTGGGGCGCGGTGACGGCCTGCTCGCGGCGGGCGCGATAGCGGGCGAGCACGGCGTCCGGGTCGGTCCTGTTGGCGTCGTCGCGGGCGGTGGCGGTGTCGGTCATGGTGTCCATCCTCGGTCAGGTCTCCCGTGACAACCAACTCCGACACTCGGGCATTCCGCTCGGTGCATCATTTGGCTTCCGCGTAGCTGTCGACGATCGCCGCGGTCACCGGGAACTCGACCGGGAAACCCCCGAAGAGCAGACGACCGGCCTGCTCGGCGGACGCGCGCACGGCCGCGGCGACCTCCTCCGCCAGCAGTGCCGGGGTGTGGACGATCACCTCATCGTGGAGGAAGTACACGAGATGCGGCGCCTCCACGAGCGCGGCGTCGGGAGCGAGCGCCGTCAGCCGGTTGCGCAACTCCGCCATCCAGCAGAGCGCCCACTCCGCCGCGCTGGCCTGAACGACGAAGTTGCGGGTGAAGCGGCCCCAGTCGCGCGCCTGACTGCGAGCCCGGCGCTCATCCGCGTCCGTCGAGTCGGCCGCCGACGCCGCCGACTGCGTACTGGCCCAGGCGGGCCCGGGGAGCGGGGAACTGCGCCCCAACCGGGACGTCACCTTCTCGCCGCGCTCCCCGGCGCGCGCGGCATCCTCGACCAGCCGGATCGCCCGGGGGAAGGCGCGGGTGAGGCGCGGCATCAACCGGCCGCTCTCCCCCGTCGTCGCGCCGTACATGGCGCCCAGCATCGCGACCTTGGCCTGGGCGCGCTCTTCGACGGCCCCCGATGCCACGATGCCTTCATAGAGGTCTTTCCCGCGTCCAGCCGCCGCCATCGCCTGGTCGCCCGCCAGCCCCGTGAGCACACGCGGCTCCAGTTGGGCCGCATCCGCGACCACGAGTTTCCAGCCCGGATCGGCGACGACAGCGCCGCGCACCTGCTTGGGCAACTGCAGTGCGCCGCCGCCACGGGTGGCCCAGCGGCCGGTGACCACGCCACCCGGTACGTAGTCGGGACGGAACCTCCCGTCGCGAACCCATGCGTCGAGCCACGTCCATCCGTTGGCCATGAGCAGCCGGGAGAGCTTCTTGTACCGCAGCAGCGGCTCGATGACGGGATGCTCGAGGCGGCGCAGTTCCCACGATCGGGTGGAGGTCGCCATCACTCCCGCGCGCTGCAGGGCTTTGAGGAGGTCGGGCGGGCTGTCCGGATTGAGCTCCGGCGCGTCGAGGTGCGAGCGGATGTCGCGCGAGAGCTCCTCCAGGATGGTCGGGCGGCCGTGTGCCGGGCGGGAACCGAGCAGCGCCGTCAGCAGCTCGTCGTGACGCTGAACGCTGTACGGGAGGCCGGCGTGCTGCAGTTCGACGCCGACCAGCGCCCCAGCGGACTCGGCGGCGAGAAGGAGGCGGAGCCGTCGCGGATCGGTGCTGCCGGCCACCGCGTCTTCCTGTGCCGCGAATTCGGTGCGGGCGGAGCGGACGGCCGATCCGGCATCCGGCACCGGCTCGTCGAGGTCGAAGAGGGTCGTGTGGACCGCGGGGGTCTCCTCCACAGGATCGGCGATCGCATCCCAGGGCCCGGGGGCGGCGGCCGCGAGAGCCGAGCCGGCCGCCAGTGTGGAGTTGCGCAGAATGGCGTGGCACAACCTCAGATCGATGCAACGTTCGACGCGCACGCCGGCAGCCAGAAGGGCCGGGTACCAGAGGCGGGTGTCGTCCCAGACCCAGCGCGGGCGATCCTGGCGGCCCTCCTCCGCCGCCACGAGGGCGGGCAAGCGAGCGATCTCCACGACCGATGAACGTTCCTCGCCCGCGTCCTCTCGCACGTCCGCCGACGTGTCGAGCCACGTCACGCGGGCGCTGCCGCGGACGTCGCGCTCGAGGAGGATGTGCATCCACCCATTCTCGTGGCGTCCGCCGACACCGGCGCGTCGCTTGCACGTACGGGCCGACGTGAGGATAATTCATTCAACGACGATGCCGACCCGAAAGGCATGATCGACGATGACCGTATACCTGCATGACAGTCAGGGAGTGTGGATAGCGTTCCGGACCGAACCGAGGTCCCGGGATCTGTTCAATCCGGATGGCGACTGGATCGGCTGGTTCCCGTGGAGCGATGACGATGCCGTCACCCCCGACGGGAACTACCTCGGCACGATCCGCGGCGACCGGCTGTTCACTCAGAGCACCCACGCGTACCGCGGGTCGCCGGGCTATCCCGGCGCGCCCGCCTACCCCGGCGCCGCGCCGTACCCCGGGGCGGCGTCGTACACCGGCCTGCCGGACGGCTGCGACGACGTCCCCAGCTCGCTGCTCTGGCCGCGCCTCGTATCCTGACCCGACGACCGGTCGCCCCTCTCCCGGCGTCAGTCGGAGAGGGCGGTGAGGCGGGCGCGCAGGGCGGGCCACGACCCGGCGAAGCCGGGGTGCAGCGGTAGGGCGACGACCTCGTCGACCGGCACCCAGCGCAGCTCGATGCTCTCGACGTCGGCCATGCGCGCCTCGAACGACCGCACGGCCTGGGCGACGACCGTCGTGTAGGACCAGAAGCCGAGATCCAGAACGCTCTCGAAGAGCACCTGCACGGCGTCGGGAGGCACCGCGGCCTCTTCGGCGGCCTCGCGCAGGGCGCCGTCGACCGCACTCTCGCCCCCGTGACGCGCTCCACCGGGCAGACCCCAGGTGCCGCCGAAGTGGCTCCAGTCGGCTCGGTGCTGCAGCAGCACACCGCGCCGCAGGTCGTGCACGAGCAGCCCCGCGGCGCCGAACCGACCCCAGAACCGCTGGCCGTCCGGCCCTTCCACCCACGCGTCACCCGAGTCCACACCTCCACGTTAGTCGGGCGGAGGGCCGCATCCCGACGCGCAGTCACGCGGCGACGTCTAGTGGGAGGCTGTCCTCATGACCGTGCGCAGTGCCGCCCTGCTCCTCTACCGCCGTCGTACCGACGTGGAGGTGTGGATCGCCCACATGGGCGGACCGTTCTGGGCCCGGAAGGACGAAGCAGCCTGGTCGGTGCCGAAAGGGATCGTGGAGGAGACCGACCTCGGTGACGAACTCGCTGCGGCCCGGCGGGAGTTCGCCGAGGAGATCGGCACGCCGGCGCCCGACGCCGACTACCGCCCCCTGGGCGAGTTCCGCGGGTCGGGCAAGACGATCGTCGTATTCGCCGCGGAGAGCGAGTTCGAGCCCGAGGCGATCCGCAGCAATACCTTCCCACTCGAGTGGCCGCCGCGTTCGGGCCGGATGCAGGAGTTCCCTGAGGTGGATGACGCCCGGTGGTTCCCGGTCGAGCAGGCGCGGCTGAAGCTGACGAAGGCGCAGCGGCCCATTCTGGACGCGCTGCTCGCGCGCCTCGCGGAGGACGCGAAAATCCACTAGCGCGCACAGCGTCCCGCGCCCGTATGGTTGGGCCCACGAGGGCGTGACCCGCAAGGAGGCAACCGTGGCGAAGAGCAAGGCCGAGAAGGCCGCCGAGCACGCGCTGGACACCGCACGCGTCGCGGTCGGCGACGCGGAGAAGGCGGTCAAGAAACTCGACAAGAAGACCAAGCGGCAGGCCGAGGACCTCCACGACCGGCTGGCGCAGGCCGCGAAGGACGCCAAGAAGGCGGTCCGGCGTGCGAACAAGACGGCGGATGATGCGCGGGTGTCGGCGAAGTCCGTCGCGGAGCACGTCGCCGCTCCGGCATCCGACACCGGCATCCCCACCTTCCGGGAGCTTCGGGATCGGGCGAAGGGTCGCGGAATCCAGGGGTACTCCCGCATGAACAAGGCCCAGTTGCTCCACGCGCTCGGCGAGGGCTGACGGGGCCGCCACGGTCGCCGTTCACCGGCGCTTAACCCGCCGCCCGTAGCGTGCCGTCGTGCCCGACGCCACAGAATCGCAGCCCTCCGCTCGGCAGGCGGCGCCCGACCCGCAGCCGGCCCCGACAACGCCCCCGGGGCTGCTGCTGCGCGGCGACGCGGCGCCGGCGGCCCGGACGCTGATCGACATCCTGAGCGAGTCCGCCCGGCGATATCCTGATGCGTCGGCCCTGGAGGATGCGGCGGGTGCCCTGAGCTACCGCGAACTGCTCGCCCGCGCCGGCGCCGGGGCCGCCCGCCTGCGTGAGAGCGGAATCCGCCGCGGAGACAGCGTCGGGGTACGGATGTCGTCCGGATCCCGGGAGCTGTACCTGGCCATCCTGAGCGTGCTCGCGGCGGGTGCGGCGTACGTGCCGGTGGATGCCGACGACCCGGAAGAGCGCGCGGAGCTCGTCTTCGGCGAGGCAGCGGTCCGGGGCGTCCTGACCGATCGCGGGCTGCTGCTGCGCGATGAGCAGGGGGCGCGCCCGGTCTTCACGGCGGAGGCGCCGCATCCCAGCACCGCCGCCGTGTTCGTCGTCGAGCCTCCCGCGCCGGAGGACGACGCGTGGATCATCTTCACGTCCGGTTCCACCGGAACGCCGAAGGGCGTCGCCGTGCGGCACCGCTCGGCCGCCGCGTTCGTGGATGCCGAGACGCGCCTCTTCCTGCAGGACGAGCCGATCGGACCCCAGGATCGGGTCCTGGCCGGTCTCTCCGTCGCCTTCGACGCCTCATGCGAGGAGATGTGGCTCGCCTGGGCCCACGGCGCGTGTCTCGTGCCGGCCCCGCGTTCCCTGGTCCGCACGGGAATGGACCTCGGGCCGTGGCTCTCCGCCCGCCGCATCACCGTCGTCTCCACCGTGCCCACCCTGGCCGCGCTGTGGCCGGTGGATGCGCTGGACAACGTCCGCCTGCTCATCTTCGGCGGCGAGGCGTGCCCGCCCGAACTGGTGAGCCGTCTCGCCGTACCGGGCCGCGAGGTGTGGAACACCTACGGGCCGACGGAGGCCACGGTGGTCGCGTGCGCGGCCCGGCTCTCGATCGGCGAACCCGTCCGGATCGGGCTGCCACTCGACGGCTGGGACCTCGCGGTCGTTGACGCGGCGGGCCACCCTGTCGCCGACGGCGAGAGCGGCGAGTTGGTCATCGGCGGCGTGGGCCTCGCCCGCTACCTCGACCCGGCGAAGGACGCGGAGAAGTACGCGCCCATGCCCACGCTCGGCTGGGAGCGCGCATACCGGAGCGGAGACCTCGTCCGCTTCGACCCGGAGGGACTGTTCTACCTGGGCCGCACGGACGACCAGGTGAAGCTCGGCGGGCGGCGGATCGAACTCGGCGAGGTGGAGGCCGCCCTCCAGGCTCTGCCCGGTGTCTCCGGCGCAGCCGCGGCGGTACGCCGGTCGGCCGCCGGCAACGACGTGCTCGTGGGCTACCTGGCGATCCCCGATCTTGACGCCTTCGATCGCGCGGCGTCCCTGGCGCACCTGCGCAAGACTCTCCCCGCTGCCCTTGTGCCGCTCCTCGCCGTCGTGGACGAGCTTCCGGTGCGCACCTCGGGCAAGGTCGACAAGGCGGCCCTCCCCTGGCCGCTGGAGGATGCCGCGAGCGGCGAGGGAGCCGTGACGGACGATCCCGTCGCGCAGGGCCTGGCAGAGGACTGGCGCAACGTTCTCGGGCTGCCGGTCTCGGGTCCCGACGACAACTTCTTCGACCTCGGCGGCGGCTCTCTCGCGGCCGCTCAGCTGGTCTCGCTGATCCGCCGGCGGCATCCCGACATCACAGTGGCCGACATCTACGCGACGCCCCGGTTCGGCGCTCTCACGCAGACTCTGGCCGAGAGCTCGCCGTCGTCGTCCGCCGCATCCACCCATGTGGTCCCGCCCACACCGTTCCGAATGCGAGCGCTGCAGACCGTACTCGGTGTGCCGCTCTTCATCCTGGGCGGCATCCGCTGGCTGCTCTACCTGCTCACGGCCTCCCTTCTCCTCCGTCCCCTCGGCGGTTTCGACGTACTGCCTGCGGTCGATCCCGTCTGGTTGGTGGTCGGCCTCCTCGTCTTCGTGACGCCGTGGGGCCGGATGGCGATCGCCGTCGTCGCCGCCCGGCTCCTCCTCCTCGGGGTGAAGGCGGGCGACCATCCCCGCGGCGGGGGCGTGCACCTGCGGTTGTGGCTCGCCGAGCAGGTCGCTCATCAGGTGGGCGCCGCGAGCCTCGCCGGCGCGCCATGGATCCTGTACTACGCCCGCGCGCTCGGCGCGACGATCGACCGCGGAGTCGATCTGCACACGCTGCCCCCGGTGACCGGCATGCTGCGCATCGGTGCCGGTGCGTCCATCGAGCCGGAGGTCGACCTGGCCGGTTACTGGATCGACGGAGATGTGGTGCGCATCGGCGAGATCCGGATCGGCGCGGGCAGCTCCGTCGGCGCGCGGAGTTCCCTCATGCCGGGGACGAAGATCGGACGGAACGCGACGGTCGCGCCGGGGTCGGCGGTGTTCGGCCGGGTGCCGGCGCAGCAGAACTGGTCGGGCTCCCCCGCGGTCCGGGTCGGCCGCGCCCACGACTGGTGGCCGGCGGAGCGCCCGCCGCGGCGCACCCGCTGGGTCGCGGCGTACGCCGTGGCGTCGCTGGTCGTCTCGCTGGTTCCGGTGGTCTCCCTCGCCGTCGGTGCGGGCGTCGTCGCGGCCTTCGTCCGGGGTGCGGACAGCTGGGGTGACGTGGTCGCGCGGGCTGCGGCCGGCCTCATCCCCGGCACTCTCGCCGCCGGCGTCGTCCTCGCAACACTCGTCGTCGTGTTCGTCCGCCTGCTCGGCATCGGGATGCGCGAGGGCGTCTACCCGGTGCGCAGCCGCGTCGGGTGGCAGTCCTGGTCGACCGAGCGGCTCCTCGATCTCGCCCGCACCATCCTGTTCCCCCTGTACTCGAGCCTGTTCACTCCCGTCTGGCTCCGGATGCTGGGGGCCCAGGTCGGGAAGGACGTCGAGGCCTCGACCGTGCTGCTCCTCCCCCGCATGACCCGCATCCGGGACGGTGCCTTCCTCGCCGACGACACGCTCGTCGCGTCGTACGAGCTGGGCGGCGGCTACGTCCGCATCGCGAACGTCGACATCGGGGCACGCGCGTTCCTGGGCAACTCGGGAATGGCGGGCGCCGGCAATCGGGTCCCGCGCGACGGTCTGGTGGCGGTGCTCTCGTTCGCGCCGCGCAAAGCGAAGGCGGGCTCGTCGTGGCTGGGCTCTCCCCCGGTCCGGCTCCGGCGCCAGGTGCAGGATGCGGACCTCTCGCGCACCTTCGAGCCTCCGACCGCGCTCCGCGTGGCCCGCACCGCGTGGGAGCTGCTGCGCATCGTGCCCGTGTTCGTCACGTGCGCGATCGGCCTGGGCGTCGTGATCGCCCTCGGCGCCATCGAGACGGCGTGGGGCCCCGTCTGGGCGGTCGTGCTGGGCAGTCCGGTCCTGCTTGTCGCGGGCGCGGTCGCAGCGGCCGTGAGCACCGCCGCCAAGTGGGCGCTGCTCGGGAGGCTGCGCGCGGGCGAGCATCCGCTCTGGTCGTCGTTCATCTGGCGCAGCGAGGTCTCCGACACGTTCACCGAGATGGTCGCCGCGCCGTGGTTCGCCTGGGCCGCCTCAGGCACGCCGGCGCTGGCCTGGTGGCTGCGCAGCCTGGGGGCGCGCATCGGCACCGGCGTCTGGATCGACAGCTACTGGCTCCCGGAGGCGGATCTGGTCACGCTGGGCGACGCATCCACCGTCAATCGGGGCTGCGTTGTGCAGACCCACCTGTTCCATGATCGAATCATGAGCATGGACCAGGTCACGATCGAGCGGGGCGGCACGCTCGGCCCGCACAGCGTCATCCTGCCCGCCGCCGACATCGGCGCCGAGGCCACCGTGGGACCGGCGTCCCTGGTGATGCGCGGCGAGACGGTGCCGGCCGGCAGCCGCTGGAGCGGCAACCCGATCGGACCGTGGCGCGAAGTGGTCGTGCGCGAGTACCGGGCACGGGTCGGCGGATGACGGACCCGGCACGGCACGCGTATCTGCCCCGGTCCGGAACCCCGGACTTCTCCGTCCTCAGCTACGACCTCGACCTGAACTACCGGGTGGCGACGAACCGGTTGGATGCGACGGCGGTGATCCGCGGGCGCGCGTCCGTCCGGCTGTCCGCGATCGTTCTCGACCTGGTGCACCTGAAGGCCAAGCGCGTCCGGGTCGACGGGCAGAAACGGGTCCGCTTCACCCAGACACCGACGCACCTGCGGATCGTGCCTCCTGCCCCTCTGCCCGCCGGGAGCGAATTCACCGTCGAGGTCGCCTACGACGGCTCGCCGGTGCCGCGCCGCACCCGGTGGGGAACGCTCGGCTGGGAGGAACTGACCGACGGGGTCATCGTCGCGTCACAGCCGTCCGGGGCGCCCAGCTGGTTCCCCTGCAACGACCGGCCGTCGGACAAGGCCGCCTACCGCCTCCGCATCACTACCGAGCAGGCGTACACCGTGCTCGCCACCGGGGAGCCGACCGGGCACAGCGTCGTCGGTGGCCGCGGCTCGTGGACGTTCGACCGCGAGGAGCCGACCGCCACCTACCTGGTGGCCGTCCAGATCGGCCGGTACATCGTCGAACGGCGGTACTCGGACGGCGTCGAATGGGCCGTGGCATACCCGCCCGCGCTGCAGACCCGGGTGCTCCACGACTTCGAGCCGGTCGGCCGGATGCTGGAGTGCTTTCAGCGGCTGTTCGGGCCGTACCCGTTCCCGTCGTACTCGGTGGTCGTGACCGCGGACCCGCTGGAGATCCCGCTCGAGGCGCAAGGGATGGCGACGTTCGGTTCCACGCACGTCGACGGTCGGGGCGGTTCGGAGCGGCTGATCGCCCACGAACTCGCACACCAGTGGTTCGGCAACAGCGTCGGCCTCTCCGTGTGGGGCGACATCTGGCTGAACGAAGGGTTCGCCTGCTACGCCGAATGGCTGTGGTCGGAGGCGTCCGGAGGCCTGAGCGCCAACGCGCACGCGCGGGTGCATCACGCGGGTCTGCTCCTCGCATCCAAGGATCTGCTGCTCGGCGACCCCGGGCCGGACTCCATGTTCGACGACCGCGTCTACAAGCGGGGCGCCTGCCTCCTGCACGCGCTGCGCCTGCGGCTCGGCGACGAGCGGTTCTTCGACCTCCTCCGCGAGTGGACGCGTGTGCACCGCTTCGGCACGGTCACCAGCGCCGACTTCGAGTCGCTCGCGGCGCGGTATGCGGACGAGCCGCTCGACAGGTTCTTCGACGCCTGGCTGCGCCAGGCGCGCCTGCCGTCCCTCACGGCGTGACTTCGCCCGCTCCCGTCCGCCTCACGTCCGGCCTTCCCAGGCGCCTCCGCCCGTGAGAGGTGAGTAGATGCTGTTATTCGCGCCGAATAGCGACCACAAGGCGCACCTCGCGGGGTCAGGGTCTGCGTTCGGCGACCGTGACGACGCACGCGACCGCGCGGGCCGTCGCGAGGTGGTAGCGGACGCCGTGCAGGTGCGCGCTGCGGGGTCCGATGCGAACGGCGTCCGGCGACAGGCGCAGTCCGCCGCCGTCGGCCTTGAGTACCGCCTCGATCGCCGTCCACCGTCGGAGGGCGTTGCCGCGCCCGGGCGCGAGTGAGTCGATCGCCGCGTGCCTGTCGGCAGACCCCGACACGGGTTCGGCGTCGATCCCGACGGGACGGCGCGCCGCCACCGCGAACGCAGAGCCGGCAGCATGCGAGAGAGCCAGGTGGACGGGTGACCCACCACCCAGCGCGAGCGGGCGGCCGTGCGCCAGCCCGCAGTCCGGGCACCGCGCGTCGATCCGGATGTCCCGCTCGCCGAGACGATCCGCCGCGGCGAACAGGGCCGCACGACCGGCGAGGAAACGTTGCCGTGCGAGGACATCCCCGTCGAGCGAGGTCAAGCGCGCGCGATCGCTTTCCGACAGACGGGCGACGACGCCCGAGCCTGCGGAGGCGTGAGGCACGACGACGAAGGCGGGCATCCATCCTCCGTCCCTCGGTACCGACGAATCGATGCTAGCCCGCCGAACCTCAGGGAAAGAGCGAGCGCCGACAGGCCGTCGGGCCGGCGTCGGCGCTCGCCGTCGAAGTGGGTGCTACAGCTCAGCGAGCCGAGCGGTCGCTTCCGTCGTCGAAGCGGGGTGCCTCGTGACGAGCGGTGTGAGGAGTGGTGTCGTCCACCGGAGCTGCGGTCGCCTCGGGCGCGGCGGTGCCAGCGGTACCGGCCGCAGCGGCATCATGGGTGTCCGCGTCACGACGGGTTCCGTCGTCGACCCGGTTGCCCTGGCGGTCGGTGCGCACGTCGGGGTCGACACGGTCGGCCTTGCGCATCGCCTCTTCCGACTCGGTACGGGCCGAGGCCGCAGCCGACTCGCGCTCCTGAGCCTCCTGACGCAGGCGCGCCGCGTCGACCTCAGCCTGCTTGGCGTCGGCGGCGGCGCGGGCGGCCTTCGCCTCGCGCTCACGCGCATCCAGTTGGGTCTGAGCCGCGGACTGCCGCATCTCTTCAGCACGGCGACGGTCGGCCTCGCGCTTACGGTTGCGGCCGACGGTCAACGCGATGATGGCGATCACGATGATGACGACCACGACGACGATCAGGATGATCCATCCAGTTGTATTCATGACGCGTTACGGTACCCCTGCGACGCGGAATAGCTAGGGGATTGAAGTGTTATCGGGTCGCTGCTTGCGGCACCATCTATAAAGTAGGGCGGACGGGACTTGAACCCGTGACCGAGGAATTATGAGTCTCGGGCTAATCCTCCACTCACGGCGGGACTTCCGCGGAATTCCGCGGAATTTCTAGAGATCGCCGGCGCTGTGACGTTCCCAGCAACTGCATGCAACTCCCAACGTAGGTACCACTGTAGGTACCACTGATCGGTCGATCGCGAGCAAGATATCCAGGACGCCTAGTGCGCCATACGGCATGTCGGCTCAGATCCTTGCGACTCCGGATAGGCACCACCGACGCGAAGTCGGGTACCACCAGAAAAGTACCCACGGGACCCCGGACGGCGGCCGGGGCCGTTTCGTCGTTGTATCGGCGCTACCGACGCGACTTCCGGACGTAGGCGCGCCATTGCCTGTCGGTCATCGCTGCTACCTTCGCCCGCTCCGCAACGGCCGCACGCTCCTGCTCCCGAAAGTGCTCCAACTGGGCCACGCCCTGCTTGTACGTCCCTTGAGACTGCATCCGCCATTGCGGCGAGTGCGCATCTAGGACGTCCGCCTCCGCGACGCCGATAGCGGCCTCGGTCCCCGAAATGGCCTGGCGGATGCCGAGCAACTGCCTGTCGATCTCGGCGATGCCGGCTGCGTGGCTCGGTATCGGCTTCCGCTCGGCCGCCCCTCTCGTCAGCACGAGCCCGGTGAGCGATGCGCCGATGAACGCGCCGCCGAGAGCGCCTCCCAGGAACGGGACGATCGGGAAGTCGGGAGTAGCCACCCACAGGAGATAGGCCAGCGCCAGCGCCACGAGCCCGGCCAAGCCGAACACGACATTCCACCAGGACGCTCTAGTCATGGCCGAATCCTAACGATGCGAAGTAGGGCGGGCCGGACTTGAACCCGTGACCGAGCGATTATGAGTGTCGAGTTAATCCCTCACTAACGGCGCAGTTGCCCCGGAAATCCGCGGAACTTCTGGGATCCGCCGGGAGCAACGTAGGTACCACCACAGCCCTGTGAGTCACCCGCCCTCCTGCGGACTCGGGACTGCTCGAAAGGAAGAAAGCTGTCGGCTTCTGCCACGCATGTTGGGTACCACTAGAGCGTTATAGGTACGACTCGGCGAGACCCGATCGTGAGGGGCGAGGTTGCGGTGGGCGCGGCGAAGTCAGACGAGCGTGCCCAGTTCAAGAACTGGTGCCTTACGCAGGATCCCGATGAGCTCCCTCGACGTCGTTCCCCGCACGGGCTCCACATCGCCGCGAGTCTGCTTTGCGACGAACAGTCCGTCTTCGAAATCTAGGACGCTGATCCGCTGCTTGAGTCGGGAACCCGAGAATTGGCTGAGGTCCAGCATGTAGGCCTCAAAGCGCGCGCCCGCTTGATTTGGATCTGAAACTCCCGCATCCACGAGGTGAATGAGGCGCACGTCCATTAGGTCCGTCAGCAGACTGTATGGGCCGACGTTCTTTTCCTTGTCGCGGTAGCCCACAAGGAAGTAGGTGAAGGCTTGCTCATCCAGGCAGAACCGCCGGACGAGATCTAGAGTCTCAAGAGTCCGTTGCGCCACCCCACTGTTGGCCGCCATGTCCTCTTCGAGCTCTTGGATTTTTGCGCTCGCCGCGTCACCTGCCGCCTGGTTGACGTCCTGGACGCCGGCGAACTTGGCGTTCGGCCGACGGACCGCCCTTCCAATCGCGCTCACGGCCAAGACCATGTAATCCCGAGGGACAGCGCCAGAGGCCAGCACGAGGCGATCCAGCGCCGGCCGGCTGAAGACTCGTGAGAGAGCCGGTATCCCGACCTGGCGAGCGTAAGCACTCAATATGCCCTCCAGGAAGGCGCTGGCTCGCTGCGGATTTTGCAGGGTGACGTCAAGGTCGATGAGATCGGCGTCTTGTCCACTTTGCAAGCCCGTTGGCGGGGAGGCCTGCCACCAGTTGGTGAGGTGGCGGATCGAGGCGATTTTGAGCCAAACCTTGGAATCGCGAATGCTGCCGTGCAGCATGTCCAGGATTAGCGGCTGTGAATCGCGGGATACGTAGTAGAAATCATCAACGAATACGAACAGCCGGACGTCCTCGACCTCGAGATACTGAACGATGGCGCGCTGCACGCGTGGCACGAGCCTCTCGGCATCCCGAAGTTCGGTTTCGGCTAGCCCCAGCAAGTCCTCAACCTTCTCCAGGATCTCCGAGAGCGCGAGGGAGAGGCGCGACGTCGGCGACACACTCTTTCGCCCACTAATCAGCGCGGTCAAGACGTCGTTCAAGACGTACAGGAAGACTCGTTGAGGGCTCTCGCGACGCAGAGTTTGGATATTCGTCCACGACACCAATGCCCCTTCGCTCTCTACCCCGCGCCGCGCCTCCATGAGCAGGGCCGACTTGCCTGCTCCCCGACGGCCGAAAACCAAGTGATGCCTGCCCGCTGCGATAGTTGAGAGACTCGCACGTGCGTCGGGCACGTACACCAAGCTGGGCTCAGCGCTGGAAACCCTGGACTTCGCGCTCAGCAACCGGACGAGATCAGCAACTTTCTGATCCTGAACTCCCGATACTTTCGCCGGCGCTGAGGTGGACCTTGTGTTTCCGGCGTCCGCTTTTCGCACAATTAGGAAGCGCACGGGGCCGCCGTCGACCTGGATCCCACGCTCGATGTCCGAAGAGGCCTCGAGAGCGCGAGCGAAGTCCAGGTCGTTCACGTAAGCGACAAGATTGACCTCATCCGGATACGGCTTTACGTCGACTTGTATGGTCTCCACCCCGGCCTTGAAGAACGCATCACGGACGGCGCTCGCTGGATCCGTGCTAGTCGTCATGCGTGTGGGTTTCCCTTCGATCGAACGTACGAGCGCGCCTTTGATACATAGTCAGCCGCGGTGGGCGCTACTAACTTGGCGTACGCCCTGAAATACGACGACGAACTCGGATACGGGTCGTAGTCTGCCTCGTTCCGGACTAGGCGGGCGTCTTTCAGTGCATTGGATGCATTGGCTTGATCTGGAAAGTCGCGAGGTATGAAACCGGGAAGCTTTGAGTGTTCCTGATGGTCGTCCCCCCGTCCCGCCTGATAGGCGACCGCGCGGAAGGCGTGGTACATGGCGTAGTAGTAGCGAGCCACAGCTGCACGCGCTAAATCCGAACGGGAACGTCGCAGACGATCCGCCATGGTTAGGAAGTCGTCGGCAAGGGACAGCCGATCTGCGATCGCCTGATCCATAGCGTCATCGATGCTGCGACCGAGCGCAGATTCGATTGATACGCCCTCCTTTAGCAGCCCGATGTCCCGCGCGAGCATTTCAGAGAGCCGTTGCAGTCGCGATTCGTGTGGCAGCAAGACGGGCTCCTTTCGAATGCGTAGTAGGAACACTACTGAAAGCACGCGTTTTCGTGCCGCATCGAAAGGAGTGTCGCCACGCAGCGCCTCGGACGGACCTTTGCAGTGACTTGAGTAGGGCGGACGGGACTTGAACCCGTGACTACCCGATTATGAGTCGGGGGCTCTAACCAGCTGAGCTACCGCCCCGAGTCGACACGAGCGCCGACACGGCTTTAGACCACTTCGAACATACCGGATCTGCGGATTATCGAGCGACGACGCGTCTCAAGAGTGGAACGGAAAATCCCTGGGTTACTAGCCAAACGCGAAGGTACCACCGTAGATACCACTTGACCCGCCCACCCCTGCAAATGCTGCATTCTCAGGCGACGGTTGTGGGATTATGAGTTCCCTGCTCTGACCAGCTGAGCTACCGCCCCGATCGTGCGCTTATCCGGTCACTCCGGAGCGGGCACGCTGGGGGCCGCGTCCGTCACCGGGTCGGCCACCGGCTCACCACGATACAGGCTTTCGAAGGTGCTGATCGTGGTCTGGATGTCGTGCGCGGCGACGATGCGGAGCGATCCGCGCTTGAGCGTGTCGAGTTCGTCCTGGGGCAGCGTGAGGACGCTCTCCAGTTTGTCCGCGAGGTCCTGCGCGTCGCCGGGGCGGAACAGGTGGCCGTTCTCGCCGTCGTGCACCAGGTGCGGGAGAGCCATCGCGTCAGCGGCTACGACCGGCAGGCCGGAGGACATCGCTTCCATGGTCGCGATCGACTGCAGCTCGGCGATCGACGGCATGGCGAAGACCGTCGCCCGCGTGTACGCCTGGCGGAGTTCCTCGTCGCTCACGTAGCCGAGGAACTGCACCCGGTCGGCGATGCCCAGGTTCTCCGCCATGGCCTGGAGGTTCTTGAACTGGTCGCCGCCGCCGACGATCTGGAGGCGCGCGTCCAGGCTCTCGGGCAGCAGTTTGACGGCGTTGAGGAGCACGTCGATGTGCTTCTCGCCCGTGATCCGGCCGACGAAGAGGATGGTGTTGCCTGTGCGCGGAGAGAAGTCCGGCGTGTAGTTGTGCGCATCGATGCCGCAGGAGACCGCGTGGATGCCGCGGTCGCCGATCGCGGACACCAGGAATTCGGCTGCCTTCCGGGTGGGCGTGGTGATCGACTCCGCACGGTCGAAGCTCTTGCGCGCGTCGGCCCACGCCAACCGCACGAAGGTCTTCCGGAGGAACTTCGGAAGCAGCGTGAACTCGACGATGTTCTCGGGCATCACGTGGTTCGTGGCGACGATGCGGATGCCGCGCTTCTGCGCCTCGGCCGCGAGACCCCGGCCGATCACGATGTGGGACTGGAAGTGCACGACGTCCGGTTGGACAGAATCCAGAATCCGTCGTGCGTTCGCCTTGCTCGTCCAGGGGAGGGCGAAACGCAGCCAGTCGTGCGGGTACCAGCGCCAACTGCGGAGGCGGTGGGCCGTCATCTTGCTGCCCTCGTGCTCCTCCACCCAGGTGCCGTGCTTGCGGCTCGCGGCGGGGGCGACGATGTGGACGTCATGGCCGCGCTCCGAAAGGCCGGCGGCGAGACGCTCGGCGAAGCGGGCGGCACCATTGACATCGGGCGCGAACGTGTCGCATCCCATGACGATGGTCAGCGGCTTCTGGGCTGCCGGGGCGGGCGGGGTGGGATGCGGTCCGCTCGTATCAGGCACGTGGTTCGTTCCCTACGGTCGTGGTCGTCGGCTGGTGGATCCGGCGACGGCGTTCGCGGTCCGGGCTGTGGATGCGCCCGGTCGATTCAACGGCCTAGTCTAGGCGGCTTTCCCCGGCGACGTCCGCAATGCGGTCGGCCACCGGCGCGTCCGTGGACGACTGCGGGTGGTACTTCGCGAGCTGGAACACACCGAATATGGCCACCAAACCGGTCAGCGCGAAGCCGACCATCGCCCACCAGGGCGCACCGGCCGCCTCGTCGAGCACCACGATGCCGATGGTCACGGCGACCAGCGGGTCGATGACCGTGAGTCCAGCGATGACGAGATCCGGCGGGCCTGACGAGTAGGCGTTCTGCACGAAGTAGGCGCCCAGCACGGCAGCGAGCAGGAGTGCCACGATGCAGGCGACCAGGAGCCAGTCCCACTCCTGGAGCGAGATGCGCTCGATCGCGACCTTGGCGAGCGTTGCTACGAACCCGTAGAGGACGCCGGCACCGACGATGTACATGATCGCCTTGAACCTGTGTCGCAGGAACGCGAACAGCACTCCGAAGGCGATCAGCACCACCGCCAGGATGATCAGGATGACGACAAGGGCCCGCGTCGTCACCGGAAGGTCGCGTGCGAACACCGCGGCCAGCAGCACGAAGGCCCCGACACCGCTGACGCACAGCGTCACAGCGATCACCGACTGGTGATTCAGCTTCACCCCGCTGACGCGCGCGTTCAGGATGCTCGTGATCACGAGCCCGACCACGCCGAGCGGCTGCACCAGAATGATCGGCGACAGCTTCAGGCTGACCAGCTGGAAGACGATGGCGAGGCCGAGGAGCAGCGTCCCGATTACCCAGGACGGGCGGGCGAGCAGCAGACCCAGCTGGCGGAAGCTCAGTCCGCTCTCGGCGTGGCCTGCCGTGGCCTCCACCTTGGTGACGCCGTGATGCTGCAGCTGCGCGCCGACAGACAGGAAGCACGCACCGACGAGCGCGACCGGGATGCCCAGGAGCTGGCTGGGCTGATACGAGAGGTCGAAAGCGTCCATCAGTTCCGTACCCACCCCACGACCCTACCGGGAATGATCCGGATAGTCTTGCTGAATGGCCGTCCTCCCCATCCGGATCTCCGGTGACCCCGTGCTGCACTCCCCCGCACGCCCCATCGAAGAGATCGATGACGAACTGCGGACGCTCGTGGCAGACATGTTCGAGACGATGGACGAGGCACCGGGAGTTGGACTCGCCGGGCCGCAGGTCGGCGTGCCGCTGCGTCTCTTCGTGTACGGCTGGACGGATGACGACGAGGTGCAGCACCGCGGCGTCGCGATCAACCCGACGCTGTGGCAGAGCCCGCTGACGGTGGACGAACTCGACGAGGACAACGAGTCCGAGGGATGCCTGTCGTTCCCCGGCGAGCGATTCCCGCTTCGCCGCGCCGAACGCGTCATCCTGGAGGCCACCGACCTCGACGGCGAGAAGTACGAGGTACACGCCGACGGCTGGCTGGCGCGCATCTTCCAGCACGAGTACGACCACCTCGACGGCGTGATCTACGTGGACCGGCTGACGCATCCCTTCGGGAAGGCCGCGCAGAAGGTGCAGCGCAAGAACAGCTGGGGTGTCCCGGGGCTCAGCTGGCTGCCCGGGCGCGACCACCTGGAGGACTGAAGCCGCAGCAGGGCCGCCCACGCGGCTCGCTGGCGGTCACCGGCGCAGGTCGACGCCGTGCACGCCGTTGTGGTGCCGCAGGGCCGGGAATACGGCTGACAGGGTGAACCCGACGCCGGGGACGGTCTGCGCGTTCACCGTGCCGCCGAACAGGACCGCGCGCTCGCGCATCTCGATGATGCCTGCGCCCTCGTAATGCTCGGTGAGCGCACGGACGTCGTCGGCGATCGTGTAGGCGGTCGCCTGATCCACGCCGTCGCGGTCGAGGCCGAGGCGGCGCGCCGCCGCGCGGATACCGTCGTCTTCCACACTGACCTGGAGACCGTCGGCCGTCCATGAGAAAGCGACGGACGCGTTTGTGCCCGGTCCGCCGTGCTTGAGTGCGTTCTCCAGGCTCGTCTGCAGGATGCGGAAGACCGCGAGTTCTGCGCCCTGCCGGAGTTCGAAGCGGTCGCCGTTCTCGGTGAACGTGACGGCGAGCCCCGCATCCCGGAGCACGCGGAACAGATCGCGGGCGGAATGGAGGCTCGGCTGCGGGAGGGACGCGTCCTGCGCCTCGCGCGCGACAGCCTGGAGACGGCGCAGATCGCCGAGGGCATCGCGTGCGGTCGTCTCGAGTACGCCGACGGAGCGGACGGCGGCGGCCGGATCGGCGTCGGCCGCGAAGCGGACCCCCTCCGCGTGCGACACGAGCCGCGAGACGGACTGGATCGCGACGTCGCCCAGGTCGCCGATGATTCGGAACCGCCCGGCCTGCTCGGCCAGGTCGAGTTCGCGGTCGATGCGGTCCCACTCCGACTCCTGGCGGGTGTCGCGCAGGCGGATGCGGCGGGTGCGCTCCGCGAGCCACAGGCCGAGGAAGACCAGCGCGGCGACCAGGGCCACCACGGCGGCCACTGGGGCGATGACGTCCATCTTCCGTCCTTCCTGCCGCACGCGCCGCGCGGCCCGGTCGATACTACCGGGCGGCGCGGGGCCGAATCGCGGCGCGGCCGCCGCTGTGGAGAGCGGCGGCCGCTGTGCACAACTGTGACGGGATGGGCGCCACGGCGGCTGACTCAGGCCGTGTCGCGGTTGGCCCGCAGCACCTCCAGGCGTGCTCGGTACTCCTGCTCGTCGATGTCGCCGTTGGCGTACCGCTGCGCCAGCGTCTGCTCCGCCGAGCGTGTGCCGGCGTTCGGGCCCCAGCCGTTGTAGCCCCCGCGAGCCATGGCGGCGCGACGCCACCGTCGTCCGGCGAAGCCGAAGATCAGCACGAAGACGAGGATCCAGAAGATCGGGATGAAGATCCACCACCAGCCGACGAACGGCGGCCCGTACCCGACGTAGCAGGGCGCCGTCGTGACGGCGGTGGCCAGTGAGCTGAGCATGATGTGTCCAATCGGTGAGCGGTCCGCGCCAGTCGCGGACGGTGCTGCCAGCCTCGTCCGCCCGCCGCTCCCGCGAATCCGCCACCGGGAGCGTTCCCGCCTACTCCGGCGGGAGCACACGCCGTCGCGCCACTGACTCCCGAGTCGGCCCGACCGCAGTCACCCATCGCGGGAGAATCAACGTCTGGTCGCCTGAATCTCCTGCCGGACTGCCAATCGAAGGGGATTTCAGCCCGATTCTCCTTCGTTCTTCGTCGACGCCAAGCGCCCCCTGTCGGTACACCGCCCGCCGGACGTACGATTCCCGCATGGAGCAGGATGACGGACGCCACGACGCCCGCAACGACAACGACGACGGCGATCCGGACGACCCGCTGAGCCAGTACGAGAACGACCAGGCGGAGGACCGAGCGTCGCTGGAGCGCGAGGCCGGCCTCACGGCGTTCGGCGGCCCCACCTTCGGTCACCTCTTCGACCAGGCTCCGCGTGACGACGGTGGTTTCGACGCCGAGCACAACCCGTGAGTCGCCCGGGTGGCCGCCGGGTACTCCCCGGGGAGTAGCCCCGAGACGCCCCTCGGCGGACGTCCCGGCCGTGTGCCCTGATTAGCATGAGGAGATGCCCTGGAACACGCCCGCCGACAACGGCTCGGGCGCGCGCCCGGGGCGAACCGACAGCACGCGTGGCGCCGGCGCTGAAGGAATAAGCGCGGGCCCCACCCCCGAGACGGGATCGTGGCCCCGCCCACCGTGGTCCGGCCCGTCGTGGTCGGGCCCGTCGTGGTCCGGGCGCGGCCGCCCGCACGGCGCGCGCTGGTTCGCCGTGATCGTCGCAGCCCTCTTGCAGTTGCCGGGCCTGGTCATCGCCGCCCGGGATGCGACATACGACCCGGTCGCTCTCGGGTTCACCCTTCTTGCATTCGCGGCATCATTTGTTCTGCTCGCCGCGCGGAGTCATCCCGGCATCACCGTCGCGGTGGTGGCCGCTTTGTGCGCGCCGGCGATCGCGGTGACGACGGGGCCGCCCTTCTCCGCCGTTCCCCTCGCGATCGCCGTGGTGAGCGCTGTGGTCCGCGGAGCCCGGGTCTGGGTCTGGTGGACGCTCGCCGGATTCGCGGTGGTCGGGCCCGTCGCCGCCTATCTCATCCGCTCCCAGCCTGCGGCCATGATCCGGCCGCTCATCATCGCGCTCGTGTTGTGCCTGCTCGTCGGTGTCGGGGAGGCGTTGCGCAACCGGGGTGAGCGCTACCGGGAAGTCGCACGCACGATCGCCGCCCGACGTGAGGCGGCCGCCGAAGCCGAGCGGTTGCGCATCGCACGCGAACTGCACGACGTGCTCGCGCACTCGCTGTCGCAGATCAGTGTTCAGGCAGGGGTCGGACTCCACTTGTTCGACTCCCGGCCGGAGAAGGCCCGCGAAAGCCTGGAGGCGATCAAGATGACGAGCGGCCAGGCGTTGGAGGAGGTCCGCGGCGTGCTCGGGTTCCTGCGGGGCCCCGACGGGTACGCCGCCCGCTCCCCCGAGCCGGACCTCGCGCGCATCCCCGTCCTCGTGGAGACCTACCGCAAGGCAGGACTCGGTATCACGTACGAGAACGACCTGATGTCGACACCGTCCGCCGCGGCGCAGCTGGCGCTCTACCGCATCGTCCAGGAGTCGCTCACGAACGTCGGACGCCACGCCCAGGCGACCAGCGTGACGATCCGCCTCTCCGAAGGCGACGGCTGGTACGTGCTCACCGTCCAGGACGACGGCCGCGGACTGCCGGCCGACGCGGAATCCCGAACGACCGGCAGGGGCATGCTCGGGATGCGCGAGCGCGCCGAACTGCTCGGCGGCCGTTTCGAGGCGCAGACGCCCGACGGCGGCGGTCTGTTCGTGGAGGCGCGCATCCCTTCGACTGTGCCCCCTGCTCCCGCGACCGCGGAGGAACCATGATCCGGGTCCTGCTCGCCGACGATCAGCACCTGGTCCGGGCGGGTTTCCGTGCGCTGCTCGAAGCGGAGGACGACGTCGAGATCGTCGGCGAGGCGAGCACCGGGCGTGAGGCGGTGGACATCGCCGGCCGCACCCATCCCGATGTCGTGCTCATGGACATCCGGATGCCGGACGGCGACGGCCTGTGGGCCACCGGCGAGATCGTGGCCGATCCCGCCCTGGCCGGGACGCGCATCGTGATCGTGACCACGTTCGAGCTCGACGAGTACGTCGCCCAGGCGATCCTCGCCGGGGCGAGCGGGTTCCTGGTGAAGGACACCGAACCCGTCGAGCTGATCCGCGCGGTCCGCGTCGTGGCCGCCGGAGACGCCCTGCTCTCCCCCGGCGTCACCCGCCGCCTCATCGAGCGCGTGTCGGGCGGCCTGCGCCCCGCGCCGGACACCGCCCGCCTGGAGCAGCTCACCGAGCGCGAGCGCGAGGTGCTCGCTCTGGTGGCTCACGGACTGACGAACACCGAGATCGGCGAACGGCTCTACCTGAGCCCGCTGACCGCCAAGACGCACGTCTCGCGCATCATGAGCAAGTTGGATGCGCGCGATCGCGTGCACCTCGTGGTCCTCGCCTACGAGACGGGCCTCGTCCAGCCCGGCTGGCAGTAGGCGGGACACAGGCCGACACGCGCGCCTGCAAACACGGAAACCCCCGGCCTTCCGTAGAAGGCCGGGGGTTCCGGATGTGCTCCCCGACTTGGACTCGAACCAAGAACCTGCCGGTTAACAGCCGGCTGCTCTGCCAATTGAGCTATCGAGGAATGCTTGATCAGCGAAGCCACTCTAGCAAGGTTCGCGGCCGCTCCGGAAATCGGGCCACGATCCCGCGCGCGTCGAGTGTCAGTACCCCGCCTCGGTGTCGACGACCCCCACGAATCGCCCGTCGTCGAGGAACGCCTGCACGTTGAGTCGGATGCGCTCGGCGAGCAGTGGCGCCGTCATTTCGGGCGTATCGGCCTGATGCGGAGTGATGATGACGGCGGGTTCCTCCCAGAGCGGGTGGCCGTCCGGCAGCGGCTCCGGATCGGTGACGTCGAGTCCCGCACCCGCGATCTCGCCGCTCCGCAGGGCCGCGAGGAGCGCATCCGTGTCGACGAGGCCGCCGCGCGCGATGTTGACCAGGTAGGCCGTCTGCTTCATCGCGGCGAACTCCGGGGCGCCGAAGAGCTTGCGGGTTCCGCCGGTCAGGGCGGCCGCCACGACGACCAGGTCGGCAGACGGCAGCACCTCCCGGAGCTCGGCCGAGCTGACGGTCCGGGATGCGCCGGGCACCGGTGCGTCGGACCGGCGGACGATCGTGACCCGCGCACCGAACGGCTCGAGCAAGCGCATCAGCTCCAGTGCGATGCCGCCGGCGCCGACGATGACGACGTCGAGGCCGTACAGCGAGCGACCCTCGGGCTCGGTCGCCCACGATCGGGCGCGCAGCCGCGTCGGCAGCACCCGGAGCAGGGCCAGGCTCAGCACCAGCGCGTGCTCGGCGACCGGCTGGGCGTATGCCCCCTTCGCGCTGGTCCAGACGAGGCCTGGTCGGCTCTCCGACGCCAGGATGTCCGCGAACGCGTCGACCCCGGCGAATGGCAGCTGCACCCAGCCGATGGCAGGATGCGCCTCCAGCACGGCCGGGAACGACGCGGCATCCTTGTTCGACAACCACACCACGCCGCGCGTCCGGTCGGACAGCGGCTCGACCGTGCCGCCCGCCGCTTCGACAGCGTCGACGAACTGCTGCTCCGCTTGCGGGAGGACCGCGATCGGCCCAGCCTCTGGGCGCCGGTCAGCGGGAACCGCCGTGACCTCGTCCGCCATCACAGCGCGGTGCCTTGGCGCCGAGCTCTCTGTCCTCTGCTCCGAACCCACTGTGTCTCCGCTCATCCGTTGTCCTTGGTCGCCCGTCGGGTGGCCGCCCGCTGCGGGCGCCGTTCGGTCCGCGGCTGCGGCGGCTTCAGCGCACGGGCCAAGCCGGCGACGTAGGGGTGCGTCGGGTCGGCAAGCACCTCCTCGATCGGGCCGAAGCCGACCGGCCGGCCGCCCTGCAGCACGAGAGAGGTGTCGGTCGCGCGCCGCAGCACGGCGAGGTCGTGACTCACCACGACGGCGGAGAAGTCGGGGTGCGAGCGCAGCTGCGCGAGCAGGTCGATCACCGCATCCCGCACGGTCGCATCGATCCCGGCCGTCGGTTCGTCGGCGATCAGGATGCTGGGGCCGAGCACCAGCGCCCGGGCGAGCGCGACGCGCTGCCGCTGGCCGGAGCTCAACTCGTACGGGTACTTGTTCAGCACGCTGAGCGGGAGGTGGACCGTGTCCAGCATGGTCGCCGCCCGCTCCCCCGCCGCCCGCCGCGGGTAGTGCTCATCGCGCTCGAAGATCGGCAGGGTCACGTTGTCCTGCACCGAGAGCGACGGCTCCAGGGTCGCGGCCGCCTCCTGCGGCAGGTAGCCGACGTGGAACGTCACCTCCGCCAGGTCGCGCTTGCGCGCCTTCCGGAGGCGGTGACCCAGAACCGACGCCTCGCCGCCGCTGATCCGCGGACCCGGATCGGAGGCACGCGGCGCGAGGACGTGCCCCGCCAGCACCTGCGCGAGGGTGCTCTTGCCCGAGCCGGTTTCGCCGAGGACCCCGAGCACCTGCCCGTGTTCGAGGCGGAAACTCACCCCGCGCAGGGCCACGCACGACGCGCTGGGGCCCCGCGCGGGATATTCGACGGACAGGTCGCTGACGACGATGGCGGGCTCGGAACTCACACCTTCGACCCTATGCGGTCTCCGTCTGCAAGCGGTGCAGTTCCTTCCGCCGGTCGGCCTGTTCGATCGGATCCGGCACCGGAAGGGAGGCGAGCAGTCGCTGCGTGTAGGCCTCCTGGGGGTTGCCCAGCACCTCGGCGCCGGTGCCCTCCTCCACCAGGCGGCCGCGGTGCAGCACCGCGATCCGGTCGGCGAGCAGGTCGACGACGGCGAGGTCGTGGCTGATGAACAGCGACGCGAAGCCGAACTCCTTCTGCAAGTCCGCGAAGAGCTCCAGCACGCGCGCCTGCACCGAGACGTCGAGGGCCGAGGTCGGCTCGTCGGCGATCAGGAGGCGCGGCTCGAGCGCGAGGGCCCGCGCGAGGCTGGCGCGCTGGCGCTGGCCGCCGGAGAGCTCGTGCGGGAACCGGTCACCGTAGGCGCGGGGTAACTGCACCGCTTCCAGGAGCTCGTCGACGCGGTGTCGCGCGTCGGCGGCCGACGATGCGCGTCCATGCACCACCAGCGGCTCCGCGACGCAGTCGGCAATGCTGAGCAGCGGGTTGAAGCTCGACGCCGGATCCTGGAACACGAACCCGATGTCCCCGCGCACCTTGCGGAACTGACGCTCCCGCACGCCGTTCATCTCCTGGCCGAGCACCTCCAGCGAACCGCCGGTGACCCGGTTGAGTCCCGCGATGGCCCGCCCGATGGTCGTCTTGCCGGAACCGGACTCGCCCACCAGGCCGAGCACCTCGCCCGGACGGATCTCGAACGAGACACCGTCGACCGCCATGAACCCAGGGCGGCCCAACCGGCCCGGGTACTGGATGCGCAGGTCGCGCGCCTGGACGACGGGCGCCTGCTCGGGCCGCTCGGCACGCGCGATGGCGCGGTCCTGGGTGGCGACGAGTCCCTGACCGATCTTCGGCACCGCGGCCAGGAGCTGCTGCGTGTACTCGGCCTGCGGCGACGCGAACAGCGTCTTCACATCCGCCTGCTCCACCAGCTTGCCCTGGTACATGACTGCGACCCTGTCGGCCAGATCGGCCACCACGCCCATGTTGTGGGTGATGAGCACGATGGCCGCGCCGAACTCGTCGCGGCAGCGGCGCAGCAGGTCGAGGATCTCGGCCTGCACCGTCACATCCAGCGCCGTCGTGGGCTCGTCGGCGACGATCAGGCCCGGGTTCAGCACCAGCGCCATCGCGATGACGATGCGCTGCTTCTGGCCGCCCGAGAACTGATGCGGGTAGTACTTCACCCGCAGCTCCGGTTCCGGGATGCCGACACGGTCGAGGATCTCGATCGCCTTCGCCCGCGCCTCCTTCTTCGACATCTTCGAGTGGGCGCGCAGGCCCTCCGCGATCTGCCAGCCGACCGTGTAGACGGGGTTCAGCGCCGTGGACGGCTCCTGGAACACCATCGCCACGTCCGTCCCGCGCACCGCCCGCAGCTGACGCTTGCTGAGACGGACGATGTCCGCCTCGCTCGCGCCGTCCCGGCTGCGGAGGATCACGGCACCGGCCGCGGTCGCAGTCTCCGGCAGCAGCCCGAGGATGGTCTTCGCGGTCACCGTCTTTCCCGAGCCGGACTCGCCGACGATCGCCAGGACCTCCCCCGGCGACACCTGCAGCGAGACGTCGTCGACCGCCTTCACGGCGCCGGCGTCGGTTGCGAAAGACACCGACAGGTTCTTGATCTGTACGACATCGCTCATGGCCTGACCTCGATTCCGTGCTCGTCGAACGTCTCGCCGCTCTCCAGTCCGTCCAGTCCGCCCGGACCCGCAGTCAGCGGACCACCGGGGACGACTGAGGTCTCGGCGACTTCACCGGACGCGACCGCGGCGCGCCGGCGCCCGCGCAGACGCGGGTCGGCCAGGTCGTTGAGGCTCTCGCCGACCAGGGTGATGCCGAGCACCACCAGCACGATGGCGAGGCCCGGGTAGATCGAGGTCCACCAGATGCCGCTCGTGACGTCATCCAGGGCCTTGTTCAGGTCGTAGCCCCACTCGGCTGCGGCCGTCGGCTCGATGCCGAAGCCGAGGAAGCCCAGCGCCGCGAGCGTCAGGATGGCCTCCGACGAGTTCAGCGTGAAGATCAGCGGCAGTGTGCGGGTGGAATTGCGGTAGACGTGACGGAACAGGATCCGGCTGCTCTTGGCGCCGATGACCTTCGCCGCCTCGACGTACGCCTCGTTCTTGATCCGCACGACCTCGGACCGGATGACCCGGAAGTACTGCGGGATGTAGACGACGGTAATCGAGATCGCCGCCGCGAGGATGCCGCCCCAGAGGCTGGACTGACCGCCGCTGATCGCGATCGCGATCACGATGGCCAGCAGCAGCGACGGGAACGCATAGATCGCGTCGCAGACGACCACGAGGACGCGGTCGAGCCAGCCGCCGAAGTAGCCGGAGACCAGTCCCAGCAGAACGCCGATGAAGATCGAGAAGACGACCGCGACGATGATCACCAGGATGGCGGTCTGGGTTCCCCAGATGACGCGCGAGAACACGTCGTAGCCGCCGGAGGTGGTGCCCCAGATGTGCTCGGGACTCGGCGGCTGCTGCGCGCCGAACGACCCCTGCGCATCGCGGAGCTGGGCGAACCCGTACGGGGCGATGAGTGGCGCAAAGATGGCCACCAGGATGAACAGCACGGTCAGGATGAGTCCGGTGACCAGCATCCCGCGCTGGAGACCGACGCTCTGTCGCAGCTGGTGGACGACCGGGAGCCGGTCGCGGAGCCTGCGCTTCTTCTGTGCAGGGACCGTCTGAGTGGTTTCCGTCCGGGTCATGTCAGTACCTCACCCTCGGGTCGATGAGCGCGGCGATGACGTCCACCACGAAGTTCGTCAGCGTGACGATGACCGCGAGGAGAACCACCATGCCCTGCACGGCGACGAAGTCGCGGGCCTGGACGTAGTGCACCAGCTGGAAGCCGAGGCCCTTCCACTCGAAGGTCGTCTCGGTCAGCACGGCGCCGCCGAGGAGCAGGGCGATCTGCAGGCCGATCACCGTGATGATCGGGATGAGCGCCGGGCGGTACGCGTGCTTGCGCACCAGGCGGAACTCGCTGACGCCGCGCGAGCGCGCCGCATCCACGTAGTCGGTGGACAGCGTCCCGATCACGTTCGTCCGGACCAGGCGCAGGAAGATGCCGGCGGTCAGCAACCCCAGCGTGATGGCCGGGAGGATGGCGTGCGTGAGCACGTCGCTGATCACAGCCGGGTCACCGGTCTGGAAGGCGTCGATCAGGTAGATGCCGGTCTTGTTCTCGAGCGTCTGGAGTTCGAGCTCCGAGCTCGTGGAAGCGCGGCCGGCGACGGGGAGCCAGCCCAGCCAGATGGAGAAGACCAGCTTCAGCACCATTCCGGCGAAGAAGACCGGTGTGGCGTAGCAGAGGATCGCGAAGATGCGGAGAGTCGCATCCTGCCCCTTGTCGCGGAAGTAGCCCGCGACCATCCCGAGCGGGATGCCCACGATGAAGGCGACGATGAGGGCGTAGAAGGCCAGCTCGAGAGTCGCCGCGCCGTAGTGGATGAGCACCTGGGTGACCGGCTGGTGGTCGGAGAACGTGGTTCCGAAGTCGCCGCGCAGCAGCTGTCCGAGGTACTCGAAGTACTGCACGAGGAGCGGGCGGTCGAAGCCGGCCTGTGCGATGCGCTCGTGCAGCTGCGCCGGCGGGAGCTTTCCGCCGAGGGAAGCGGTGATCGGGTCACCCGTCGACCGCATCAGGAAGAAGACGACGGTGACCAGGATGAAGATTGTGGGGATGATGAGGAAGGCGCGGATGATCAGGTAGCGGCCCAGGCCGCCTCCCGACCGTCGCTTCGCCTTCGTCCGCTCGGGACCGGGGGCGGTCCCCGCGCCCGCGGTGCTGACAGTCGCTGTCATGGAAGCCAATCGTGGTGGTTCGTGGAAAAGGGGTGGCTCGCCGCGTGAGCGAGCCACCCCCCGGTACGGCTCAGAGCGTGTTGCTCGTCGCCGAGGTTACTTCGAAAGCGCCGCGTAACGGAACTTGAACGAGGCGTCGAGCGTCTTGTCGGCGCCGGAGACGTTCTTGCCCACGATCGCGATCTGCGAGCCCTGCAGCAGCGGCAGGGTGCTCAGGTCGGCGCCCACCTTGGCCTGGATCTCCTCGATCAGCTTGGTGCGCGCGTCCTTGTCGGTCGTGCCCGCCTGCTTCGCGATGAGGTCCTGGACCTCGGCGTTGTCGTAGTGGTTCGCCAGGAAGTTGTCCTTGATGAAGAACGGCGACAGGTAGTTGTCGGCGTCGGAGTAGTCCGGGAACCAGCCCAGCTGGTAGGCCGGGTAGACGTCCGCGGTGCGGTCCTTCGAGTACTGGACCCACTCGGTCGACTGCAGGTTGACCTTGAACAGGCCGCCGTTCTCCAGCTGCTCCTTCACGAGCGCGTACTCGTCACCGGAGGACGGACCGTAGTGGTCCGGGTTGTACTGGAGGTTCAGCGCCACCGGGGTGGTGACCCCGGCCGCCTGCAGAGCCGCCTTCGCCTTGTCCAGGCTCGGACCGCCGTTGCCGTCGCCGTACAGGTCCTTCAGCACCGTGGTGGCGCCGGTCAGACCGTCCGGAACGAACGAGTACAGCGGGGTGTAGGTGCCCTTGTAGACCTGGTCGGCGATGGCCGCGCGGTCGACGAGGTCGGCTGCCGCCTGACGCACCGCGAGAGCCTTCTTCGGGTCTGCCTCTGGCGTGGTGGCGCCGAAGGGCTGGGTGTTGAAGTTGAAGACGATGTAGCGGGTCTCGCCGCCCGGTCCCTTCACGACCTTGACCTTGTTGTTGCCTTCGAGGCTTGAGATGTCGGTCGCCGACAGGCTGCGGTAGGCGACGTCGATGGCGTTCTTCTGGATGTCGAGCTTCAGGTTCGACGACTCCGCGTAGTACTTGACGTTGACCTTGGCGGTGGCCGGCTTGCCGAGGATGCCCTTGTAGCCGTCGAACGCCTTGTACGCGATCAGGTTGTTGAAGTCGTACGACGTGATGTCGTACTGTCCGGCGAACGCGTGACCCTTCACGATGGTGTTGTCGGCGGTGACCTTGTCTGCCGAGAAGACCTGCTCGTCGACGATCGGGCCGGCCGGGCTGGAGAGCACCTGCGGGAAGGTCTGGTCGTTCGGGACCTTGAGCTTGAAGACGACGGTGGTCTTGTCCGGGGCGGACACACTGTCGAGGTTCGCCAGCAACGACGCAGGACCGTTGGGGTCGTTAATCTTGATCTGGCGGTCGAAGGTGAACTTCACATCAGACGAGGTGAGGTCGTGGCCGTTGGCGAACTTGAGGCCCGGCTTGAGCTTCACCGTGTACTCGGTCGGCGACGTGTAGTCGGCGCTCTCGGCGATGTCCGGCTTGACGTCCGGGCTCCCGTAAGGGGTGTTCAGGAGGAACGGGTAGACCTGGTTCATGACGGCGAACGAGCCGTTGTCGTACGAGCCGGCCGGGTCGATGGACGTGATCTTGTCGGTGGTGCCGACCGTGATCGCGCCGCCGCCGCCGGAGCCGTTGTTGCTACCCGAGCAGCCGGCGAGCACCAGCGCCGCGGCCGCGAAAGCGGCGGAGACGGCGAGTATGCGCCGACCGCCGTTGTGTGCGGATGTCATATCCGAGTACCTCTTCCTGGTGTGGGATGCGCGTGAACGTCGCCGCAGACATGCGTGATCGCCATTCGCGTGAGAACTTCCTAGCACGGAATGCTCATGGAACACGCATTCTGATGCGGATCCGGCCGCGATCTTTACACAGGCGCAACAAAAGAGCGCTTGTCGTTGCGCAGGGCGATGGAATCCGCAGTCGGCCGTGTCGCGCTATTCGCCGCGGAGGCGGCGTCGTTCGGTCTCGATCGCGACCATGGCGAAGGAGATCTGGCGGCGCACCTCCGGATCTTCCGTCCGGCCCAGCCGTGACGTCAGTTCGGCCTTCTCGCGCAAGAGGTCACGGTCGATCAGCCCGTCCACGATCGATCGCGCGTAGCGTCCGGGGTCACCGCCCTGAGGCAGCGCAGCGACGGCGAGGGCGTTCACGGTCTGCGCGTACGCCTGCGGCACCTCGGTGAGGACGCGATCCACCCATCCGGGCGCCGACATGGTCGCGAGCTGACTGGCGATGGCGTCGCGGACGACCGCGTGCGTCGGATTGACGAACGGCACCTGCACGGCGCGGGCGGCGCGTTCGGCGCCCACCTCGCCGGGGAGCTGCAGGAGGACCATCAGGCTCTCGCGCTCGGTGCGCTGCGTCGGGTCGGTGAGGTCGGCCTGCGGAAGACGCTGCGGTTCGGGGGCGCCGTCCGGTGCGCTCGCGTTCCGGTTGCGCGGGTCTCCGTTCTCCCGTCCAGCGTTCCGCCCGTCGCGAGAGCCTGTGCTGCGTTGTGCCGCGCGGACGGCGCGGATCGTGTCCTGCAGGTCCGCGCCGGAGAGCCGGGCGAGTTCGCGCGTGTAGCCGTTCTGCGAGGCCGGATCGCGGATCGTCGCCACGATCGGTGCTCCTGCACGCAGGGCGGCGGTGCGGCCCTCCACGGAGTCGAGGTCGAAACGCTCCACCACCTGGCGGATCATGAACTCGAACATGGGCTTGCGGCCATCGATCATGCGACGGACGGCGTCGTCGCCCTTGGAGAGTCGCAGGTCGCAGGGGTCGAGGCCGTCCGGACCGACCGCGACGTACGTCTGGGCCGAGAATCGCTGCTCTTCGCCGAACGCGCGGGTGGCTGCCTTCTGGCCCGCCGCATCCGGGTCGAAGGTGAAGATGACGGACCCTTGGCTGGAGTCGTCGCCCATCACCCGGCGGATCACCTTGATGTGGTCGACTCCGAACGAGGTTCCGCAGGTGGCGACGGCCGTCGTGATCCCGGCCAGGTGGCACGCCATGACGTCGGTGTAGCCCTCGACGACGACCACCTGGTCCTGGCGCGAGATGTCGCGTTTGGCGAGGTCGAGCCCGTACAGCACCTGGGCCTTCTTGTAGACCGGGGTCTCGGGGGTGTTGAGGTACTTCGGGCCCTTGTCGTCGTCCAGCAGCCGGCGCGCACCGAAGCCGATGGTCTGTCCCGTGACATCGCGGATCGGCCAGATCAGGCGACCGCGGAACCGGTCGTAGACGCCGCGGTCGCCCTGCGACACGAGGCCCGCGGTGGCCAGCTCCTCCTGCGTGAACCCCTTGCTGCGGAGGTGCTTGGTGAGCTCGTCCCAGCTCTTGGGGGCGAAGCCGACACCGAAATGCGAGGCCGACGCGGAGTCGAACCCGCGATCCCCCAGGAAGCGGCGGCCCGGTTCGGCGTCAGGCGCGGACAGGCGGTCGCGGAAGAACTCCTCCGCCGCGGAGTTCGCCGCCAACAGGCGCGCACGGTTGCTGGAGCCGTCTGACGGTCCGCCGCCGCCCTCTTCGTAGTGCAGCTGATAGCCGATGCGGGCTGCGAGCCGTTCCACTGCGTCCGTGAACGTGACGTGGTCCATCTTGAGCAGGAACTCGTAGACGTCGCCGCCCTCGCCGCAGCCGAAGCAGTGGTAGCGGCCGACGCCCGGACGGACGTAGAAGCTGGGGCTCTTTTCGTCGTGGAACGGGCAGAGCCCCTTGAGCGCACCGACGCCGCCCGTCTTCAAGCTGACGTAGTCGCCGACGATGTCGCCGATGTTGGTACGGGCCTTGACCTCTTCGATGTCGCTTTGTCGAATCCGGCCTGCCATGCTCTCGATTCTAGTGAGCCGGACCGACGCTCATCCCCGATCCACCCGATAGGACTCCGGGCGGACTGAGTCACTCCCCCGGCGGGCGCCTCCGTCGCGTGTTCTGCGCGATCTCGATGATGGCGCAGAAGACCTCGATGCCGACCCGGAGGAGCAGCACGGAGAGCATCGCGCCCACGAGCGTGATCAGCACACCGAAGAGGAAGACGAACGCACCGATCGGGGCGTGCGTGGCGATCGCGGACGTCAGCGAGTTCGCGAAACCCACCACGATCCCGAGGCCGATGAGCACGAGACCGACGACGTAGACGGGCCCAGCGAGCTTGCGGGTGACGTAGTTCGTGAAGCTGAAGTCGAACAGCGACGAGAAGAACCGGGAATCGTCGAGCCGGTCGGCGAGCTCGTTCACCGTGCGTCCGTGCGACGCCTGGTACGCGCCTGCGTCGGCGGAGGTGCCGTCGGCAGACGCGGAAGGGGCGTCAGCGTGCTCTGCCGTTGCAGAGGCCGGGAGGTCGGAGCCGGTGACCGACGCAGCGCCGGCGAGGCGCTCCGTCTCGACGGTCGTAGCGTCGGGGGTCGCCGGGGCGGATGACGTGCTCGCCGCCTCGACGGTGCCGAGCGTCTCGCTTGCAGTCGCATCCACTGGGGGCTGCTCCGGTGTGGCGGCCGACGCGCCCGCGTACACCTCGGCGGCGGTGGGCAGACGCTTCGTCGCTGCGGTGTCGGTCTCCTCGAGCGGCTCGGCCGGGGAGGACGACGTGTCGCCGGAGACGGCAGCGGCAGCGGCCGCGGCCCCGGCCGCAGGAACTGCGGCGGCTGCGGATTGCGTGGATGCGCCCGCGAGCGGTTGACGGGCTCCGAGCGTGGCGTCCATGATGTCGGGCGCCTCGCCCTCGGGAGCGATCGCGGCGGGCCTGACGGTCGTGCGTCTGGTGCGCGGCGTCGACGGCTTCTTGGCGGCAGGCTTAGCGGCGGCCGGCTTCGCGGCGGCGGGCTTCGCGCCGGCGGGCTTCGCGCCAGCAGCGGGCGCCGCAGCGGCGGCCGACTTCGCACCCGTTGCCGGCTTCGCACCGGTTGCGGCCTTCGCACCGCCTGCCGTCTGAGCCGTCGATGCGGACTCGGTTCCGGCGGAAGCGCGCGGCGCGCGGCGGGGAGTCTCCGGCGTTGCCGGGATCGCCTCGGTCGACGCGCCCTCTGCTGGGCGGTCGTCGTCCGACGGCGGTAGTGCGCTGCTCATTGGTTTCCTCCCGGGGGCCTGGTCTCCAGCATTCTGCACAGCGCCCCGGTATTCAAGCCCGGTTGTGCGCGCATCCGCTCGTCGCCGTTCATCAGTGCTGGACGAGTCGTTCGTACCAGCTGAGGGCCGACTGGTCGGTGAGGCTGGCCACCTGGTCGACGACCACGCGCCGCCGTTCCCGGTCGGTTCCGGCGTCGCGCCAGTCTTCGGCGAACCCCGGGTCGAGCTCGGCCGGCCCGCGCTGGTACAGCAGGTCGGCGAGGGTCGTGAGGATCTGCCGCTGCTGCGCGTAGATCGGCTGACGCGTGTTCTTCGACATGACGAAGGTGGCGACGATGCCCTTGAGCACGGCGATCTCGGCCCGGATGCCGAGCGGAACGACGACGTCGGCGCCGAAGCGGATCAGGTCGGTCCGCTCCGCCGACTCCTTCGTCGCATGCACGGCCGCGTGCGCGAAGCGCCCGATCAGCTGGCTGGTGAGGTTCTTCAGCCGCGCCTGCGAGCGGCGGGAGCCATCCCAACCGTCGAGCCAGATATCCATGCTGTCGAGCCGGTCGAAGGCCTCGATCAGTTGCTGGTGGCTGACCTCTCCGCCCACCCACTCGTGCATGGACTCGACGAGGTCTTCGTGATCGACCCTACTGCCGAGCGCAGCGACGTCGATGTAGCCGTTGACCACGGCGTCTTCGAAGTCGTGAACCGAGTAGGCGATGTCGTCGGAGAGATCCATGACCTGCGCCTCGATGGAGCGCTGCCGTTCGGGCGCGCCGGCGCGCATCCACTCGAACACGGCGTGGTCGTCGTCGTAGAAGCCGAACTTGGCGCGGCCGCTGGGGTCGGGGATCGAGGAGGACGCCGGCCACGGGTACTTGCAGCTCGCGTCGAGGCTCGCCCGGGTGAGGTTGAGGCCGTAGGGGCGCCCGTCACGGCCGAACACCTTCGGCTCGATCCGGCTGAGCAGGCGAAGGGTCTGCGCATTGCCTTCGAAGCCCCCGATGTCATCCGCCCAGGAGTTGAGCGCGCGTTCGCCGTTGTGACCGAAGGGAGGGTGCCCGATGTCGTGGGCGAGGCACGCGGTGTCGACGATGTCGGGGTCGAGCCCCAGGCTGTTCGCGAGCTCGCGGCCGACCTGCGCAACCTCAAGCGAGTGCGTCAGGCGGTTGCGGGCGAAGTCGAGCCCGGCCGTCGGACTGAGCACCTGCGTCTTCGCCGCCAGGCGGCGGAGCGCGCTCGAATGCAGCAGGCGGGCGCGGTCGCGCGCGAAGTCGCTGCGCCGGTTCGAGTGGTGTTCCGGCAGCCAGCGCTCGCGATCGTGCTCGCTGTAGTCGGGGGTCGACTCGTCGCGTGGGCCGTGATCGTGCCTGCTCGCATCGTTGCGCGTGCTCGCCGCGATGTCATCCGCCACTGTTGTGCACCTCCGCCTCGGAGACCTCAGCGCGCTGGACGCCGTCGAGCTCGCGGCTCTGCAGCCAGCCGTCGGGCAGGGCGGGGCGCTTCGGGGACCCCGCGCGACCCCGCTGGCCCTCCGCGGCCTCGCCCGGATACTCCTGGTCCCAGTCGAGGGTGGCGAGCAGGTCGTCGAGGTGCTGAAGAGTGTCGACGGTCGCCAGGCCGGCGCGCAGGTCGCCTCCGACCGGGTATCCCTTGAAATACCAGGCGACGTGCTTGCGGATGTCGCGACAGCCGCGCTCCTCGCTGTCGAAGAACTCGACGAGGAGTTCGGCGTGCCGTCGGAACGTCTGTGCGACCTGCCCGAGCGTCGGGTGCGCTTGGGCGGCCTCCGCCTCGGCTGTGCTGATCTCGCCCGCCCTGGCACGGAACGCGGCGGCCAGGTCGCCGAACAGCCACGGCCGCCCGAGGCAGCCGCGGCCCACCACGACGCCGTCGCAGCCGGTCTCATCCATCATCCGGAGCGCATCGGCCGCCGACCAGATGTCGCCGTTGCCGAGCACAGGAGTGGAGGTGATCGTCTCTTTGAGCTTCGCGATGGCCGACCAGTCGGCGTGACCCGAATAGAACTCCGCGGCCGTGCGGGCGTGCAGTGCCATGGAGGCGACGCCGGCGCCTTCTGCGATGCGCCCGGCTTCGAGGTAGGTCAGGTGGTCGCCGTCGATGCCCTTGCGCATCTTGATGGTGAGCGGGATGTCGCCCGCGGCCTCGACAGCCCCCTCGATGATCTCGCGGAACAACCCCAGCTTCCAGGGGAGCGCTGCCCCGCCGCCTTTACGCGTCACCTTCGGCACCGGGCAGCCGAAGTTGAGGTCGATGTGGTCGGCCCGGTCTTCCGCGACCAGCATGGTCACCGCTTCGCGGACCGTCACCGGATCGACGCCGTACAGCTGGATGGAGCGCGGGGTCTCCGACTCGTGGTGCGTGATGAGCCGCAGTGACTCGGGGGTGCGCTCGACGAGGGCGCGCGACGTGATCATCTCGCTCACGTAGAGGCCCGCGCCGAACTCGCGACACAGCCGCCGGAACGCGGTATTGGTGATCCCGGCCATCGGCGCGAGGACCACGGGCACGTCGAGCGCCAGCGGACCGATGGTCAGCTGGGGGGCGTGGCTTATCGTTGCAGTGGTAGACATCTCACTCGATTCTCCCAGAAAGCGTGCTGAGCTATGGCCGAGAGCCCGGAATCTGTGGACTACTCCCCCGACGGTGGAGAACTGCGCCCCGGTCGTGAGCGTGTGACGGCGGATGCGGAGGCGCGCGACATCGACATCCGCATCGTCGAGCGGCCTGCCGCGCGGAGCCTCGCGGAGGCGGCGGAGCTGCTCGGGCTCCAGCCCTCGGACATCGTCAAGACGCTGGTCGTCAAGCGGAGCGACGATACGTTCGTCTTCGCGCTCGTCCCCGGTGGACGCAAGATCGCCTGGCCGAAACTGCGCTCGATACTCGGCGTGAACAAGCTGCAGCTGCCGGACGCATCGGTCGCCCTCGCCGCGACCGGTTACGAGCGCGGCACCATCACGCCGTTCGGGAGCACGACCGCGTGGCCGGTCATCGCGGACGCGACGATCCCCGGCCGCACCATCGCCATGGGCGCTGGCGAGCACGGCTACTCTCTCTTCGTGTCGGCTGACGCGGTCATCGCCGCCTACGGCGCCACCGTCGCCGATATCACCGACCCCGAGTAGCGACCTAGTTGACACAACACGCCGTCTGCCATGGCGATGGGACGACGCGTTGCGTCAACCACGTCGTGGCCTGTGGATAACCGCAGGCGCCGATTGCGGAAGCGTGACAGCCTGTCGCGATGCAAGAGATCGGGCTCGGGACGCATTTCACCACCTCCGCAGCACAGCAGGCGGGGGCCTCCCGTTCGCGACTTCGCCGGTCCGATCTGGTGGCGCCGCATCACGGTGTACGCGCCACCCAGAGCCCCGACGACGTCGTGAGTCGATGTCGTGCCTTCCTGCCTGCCATGTCCAGTCGAATGGTGTTCAGCCACGTGACCGCGGCTCAGCTGCACGGGTTGCCGCTACCTCGCGACGTGCTGCGGAACGACGACCTTCACGTGTCGGCGCGGGCGCCGACACGTGCTCCGCGTCATCGGGGGGTCAGAGGCCACCAGGCGCACTTAGGGGATGGCGATGTGGTGTTCGTGCACGGTCTTCCGGTTGTCACACCCGTCGAATCGTGGTGCCAACTCGCTTCAACGCTCGACGAAGGCGCGTTGGTCGTTTACGGCGATGCGCTGGTCCGCCGCAAGTCCCCGTTGGCCACCGTGAATGAGCTCGCAGCAGCAGTGAACGCGGGTCCGGGTCGGCCGGGGGTGCCGCGCTTACGTCGCGCGTTGGCTCAGGTCCGGTCGCGTACGGATTCGCCGTTGGAGACGATCCTCCGTCTCGCCATCATCCGCGCCGGCTTACCGGAGCCGCTCGTGAACTACCAGATCCTCACCGGCGAAGGCGAGGTAGTGGCGCACGGTGACCTCGTTTACCCTCAGGCGCGCGTCGTGATCGAGTACGACGGCGACCATCACAGGACCGATGCTCGCCAATATCACCTGGACGTCGACCGTCTTTGGAAGATTCAGTCGCTCGGATGGAAGGTGGTGCGCATCAACAGCACGCACCTCGCATCTGACGCGGCGGAGGCCGTCCGAAGGATCCGGCTTGCATTCTCCGTCTAGCTGACGCAACGCGCCGCCGCGACCGCAGGTACGGCGGCGTGTTGTGTCAACCAGATCACGGGAGGGCGCAGGTGTCGCCGTCGCAGACGGCGGCGGGGGCGCCGAGTCGGATGAGCGTGGGGCGCGGGGCGGGCGCCGCCGGCGCCGCCGACGCCTCCGGGGCGGTCACGCGGTCACCGCGGTGCGCTCGGTCCAGACCTGCTCCAAGACCTGGGCGAACGTCTGCGCGTCCTGGGCACCGGAGACGCCGTACCTGCCGTCGATCACGAAGAAGGGGACTCCGTTGATTCCGTACTCGCCGGCCGTCTGCTGGTCGGCCCGCACCGCAGGCAGGTATTGCGACGACTCGAGAGCCTCGAGCGCCTCCGCGCGGTCGAGGCCGACCTCGGCGGCCAGGTCGGCCAGGTCGGCGCTGCGGCCGACGTGGCGGCCCTCCACGAAGTAGGCGCGGAACAGGCGCTCCGCCAACTCCAGCTGCTTGCCGTGCGCCTTCGCGAAGTGCAGCAGCTCGTGCGCCTTGACCGTATTGGTGTGCTTGAGGGTGTCGAAGTCGTAGTCAAGTCCGACCGACGACGCGATACCGGTGACGCGCTCCAGCATCTGCTCGACCTGGCCCGCGGGCATACCCTTGTGGCCGGCCAGGAAGTCGACCTCGCTGCCCTCGAAGTCGACCGGGGTGTCGGGCGACAGCTCGAACGAGTGGTACTCGACCTCGACGCCACGGCCGTCACCGGCCCCGGCGAACAGGCCGCTGCCGGCCTCGAACTTGCGCTTACCGATGTAGCACCACGGGCACGCGATGTCGGACCAGATGTCGATCTTGATGGGTTCGCTCACACCAGGGGCAACATGCTGCAGCGCTGCACTTATTCCGTGGCACCTATCCCGCGATACCTACTCCGCTGCGGAACCGGCCGTAGGCGCATCCACCGCTCCCCCGAATCTCCGACTACGCCGCAGGTAGAGGTCTACCGCATCCCACAGGTCCTTCCGGCTGAAGTCCGGCCAGAGCGTGTCCAGGAACACCATCTCGGCGTAGGCGCTCTGCCAGAGCAGGAAGTTGCTGGTCCGCTGCTCGCCCGAGCTGCGCACGAACAGGTCCACGTCGGGCATGTCCGGGAGGTAGAGGTGACGTTGGATGGTCTTCTCGCTCACCGCGGACGGCTTCAACCGACCGGCGGCCACGTCGTCCGCAATGGAGCGCACCGCGTCAGCGATCTCGGTACGGCCGCCATAATTCACGCACATGGTCAGCGTCAGCACGTCGTTGCCGGCCGTGAGCTGCTCGGCGTACTGCAGCTCCTTGATGACCGAGGACCACAGCCGCGGCTTCCGGCCCGCCCAGCGGACGCGCACACCCCACTCGTTCAGCTGGTCGCGGCGGCGATGCAGCACCTCGCGGTTGAAGCCCATCAGAAAGCGCACTTCGTCGGGCGAGCGCTTCCAGTTCTCGGTGGAGAACGCGTACACGCTGAGGTGCTTGACGCCCGCCTGGATGGCGCCGGCCACCACATCCAGCAGGGCGGCCTCTCCGGCGCGATGGCCCTCGATGCGCGTGAGGCCCTGCCGGTTGGCCCAGCGTCCGTTGCCGTCCATGACGATGGCGACGTGCGATGGGACGCTCCCCTTCGGAAAGGCGGGCGGGTACACCCCGGTCCAGTCGAGGGGGCGGTACTCGACCGCATCCTTGTGCGTGTAGGCCTTGGGGCTCATCCACTCGCCTTCTGATCGGTGCGGTCGGCGCTGGCGCTGCCATCTACTCGGTCGTGCTGCACGTGCTGCAATGAACGCAGCCCGCGCTCCAGGTGCCACTGTGTGTACGCCGCGACCACGCCGTTCGCCCGATTGCGGGTCGTCTCGGGTGCCGCTTCTGCCTCATCCCAGTCTCCGCTCAGCAGCGCACCGAGCAGGGCGATCGTGTCGGCGTCGACCCGCGGCGCGCCCTGGGGGGCGCAGTCGTCGCACACGACCCCGCCGAGCTGGACGACGACGGACGTGTGAGGACCCGGGGCACCGCACCGCGAGCAGTCCTGGAAGCTGGGAGCCCATCCCGCGAGGGACAGCGCGCGGAGCAGGTACGAGTCGAGGGTCAGCCCGGGGCCGTGCTCGTGCCGGGACAGCGACCGCAGCGCTCCGACGAGCAGGAGGTACTGCTGCAGGGACGCCTCAGCATCCGTCAGCCGGTCCGCCGTCTCGACCATCGCGTTCGCGGCGGTGTAGCTGGCGTAGTCGTCGGCGATCAGAGCACCGTACGCGCCGAGCGTCTCGGCCTGGGTGACGATGTCGAGGCTGCGGCCCTCGTACAGCTGGACGTCGGCGACCATGAACGGCTCCAGCCGCGACCCGAAACGCGAGGCGGTGCGCCGCACGCCCTTCGCCACCGCGCGGATCTTGCCGTGCTGGCGGCTGAGCATGGTGACGATACGGTCGGCCTCGCCCAGCTTGTGGGTCCGGAGCACGACGGCTTCATCACGATAGGTGGGCACACTCCAGTATCGCGCCTGCGGCTGACAACGAGGCGGATGCGCGGCCGTCGCGCCGTCGGCGCCTTGCGCTCCACCGCGCATGGTACATATGGGAGGTGAGCACCACCGCCCTGGCCATCCCCCTCTGGGGCGACCTCATCGCCGTGGGCGTGGGCAGTCTCCAGGGCGCGATGTTCGCCTCCGGTTTCCGCGACCGCCGCCTCGACCTGCTCGGCATCGCGATCATCGGTGTCGCCACCGGCGTGGGTGGCGGTCTGCTGCGCGACATCCTGCTCAACGTCACGCCGGTGGCGCTGCAGTCGAACTGGTACCTGCCCAGCACCATCGTCGCCGCACTGCTCGGGATGCTGCTGATCCGGCTGTTCCGCCGGCTCGACCCGATCATCACCTTCCTCGATGCGCTGACGATCGGGCTGTTCGGCGCGATCGGGGCGACGAAGGCGCTCGCGCTCGGCCTGCCGGAGGTGCCTGCCGTCTTCGTGGGCGTGGTCTCGGCGGTCGGGGGCGGCATCCTGCGCGACCTGCTGCTGAACCTGCCCATCGCGGTCATGCACGTCGGCTCGCTATACGCGGTCGCGGCCGGCGCCGGCACCATCGTGCTGGTGGTGATGGTGGGCCTGGGCGTGCCGATCATCCCCGCCGCGATTGTCTGCGTCGTGGTGACGCTGGCGATCCGGCTGCTCGCCGTCCGCTTCGGCTGGAGCCTGCCGGAGCAGCGCGAGCTGGGCCGGCTCCCCCGGATGCGCTGGCCGCGGCTGCGTCCGCCCGCGCGAAGTGACGACAGCATCACCGAACGCACGGATACAGGCACCATCCCGCGCTATCGCATCGACAAGGGCGAATAGGAAACGGAGGTGGTCACGACCCGAGCGAGTCGTGACCACCTCCGTTTTCGCGGAACGGGACAGCCCGTCAGGCGGAGACGAGCTCCGGAGCCGGCTGCGCGGTGCGGACCGCGCGGTTGACCGCCGAGACGACCGCCTTGAAGGATGCCGTGGTCGTGTCCGCGTCGATGCCGACGCCCCAGCGGCGCTGGCCGTCCACATCCAACTCGATGTAAGCGGCAGCCAGGGCCGACTCGCTCGCGGACAGGGTGTGCTGCGAGTAGTCGTACAGGTGAGCGTCGACGCCGTGCTGGTGCAGGATGTCGAAGAGCGCCGCGATCGGGCCGTTGCCTTCACCCGTGGCCTTCGAGACGGTGTCCCCGTCGCGCAGCGTCACCGTGAGGACGACGTGCTCGCCGGTCTCGTTCGCGGTCGTGGTGCTGCCCAGCTCGAACCGGCCCCACTTGGCATCCGGGTCGGAGGTGGGAGCGGGCAGGTACTCGTCCTGGAAGACCTCCCAGATCTGCTCGCTGGTGACCTCGCCGCCCTCCTGGTCCGTCTTCGCCTGGACGACGCCGGAGAACTCGATCTGGAGCTTCCGCGGCAGGTCGAGCGAGTGATCGCTCTTCAGCAGGTACGCCACACCCCCCTTGCCGGACTGCGAGTTGACGCGGATGACCGCCTCGTAACTGCGTCCCAGGTCCTTCGGGTCGACCGGCAGGTACGGCACTGCCCAGACCAGGTCGTCGACGGACACGCCCTCGCGCTCGGCGCGGACCTCCATCGCCTCGAAGCCCTTCTTGATGGCGTCCTGGTGGGATCCGCTGAACGCGGTGAACACCAGGTCGCCGCCCCACGGGCTGCGCTCGCCGACCGGCAGCTGGTTGCAGTGCTCGACCGTGCGCTTGATCTGGTCGATGTCGCTGAAGTCGATCTGCGGGTCGATCCCCTGCGTGAACAGGTTGATGCCCAGCGTCACCAGGTCGACGTTGCCGGTGCGCTCGCCGTTGCCGAACAGGCAGCCCTCGATGCGGTCGGCGCCGGCCATGTAGCCGAGCTCTGCGGCGGCGACGGCCGTGCCGCGGTCGTTGTGCGGGTGCAGCGAGAGGATGACATTCTCGCGGTGGTTCAGGTGGCGCGACATCCACTCGATCGAGTCGGCGTAGACGTTCGGCGTCGCCATCTCGACCGTGGCCGGGAGGTTGATGATCACCTTGCGCTCGGGCGTCGGCTCGAAGATGTCCAGCACCTGGTTGCAGATGTCGGCTGCGAACTCCAGCTCGGTGCCGGTGTAGCTCTCGGGCGAGTACTCGTAGTAGATCGTCGTGCCGGGCACCATCTCCTCGAACCGGCGGCACAGCCGGGCACCGGCCAGGGCGATGTCGACGATGCCCTGCTGGTCGGTGCGGAACACCACTTCGCGCTGCAGGATGCTGGTCGAGTTGTAGAGGTGCACGATCGCCTGCTTGGCGCCGACCAGCGACTCGTAGGTGCGCTTGATCAGGTGCTCGCGCGCCTGGGTCAGGACCTGGATGGTCACGTCGTCGGGGATCGCACCCTCTTCGATCAGGCTGCGGACGAAGTCGAAATCGGTCTGGCTGGCCGACGGGAAGCCGACCTCGATCTCCTTGTAGCCCATCCGGACCAGCAGGTCGAACATGATGCGCTTGCGCTCGGGGCTCATCGGGTCGATGAGGGCCTGGTTGCCGTCGCGCAGATCGACGGCGCACCAGCGCGGCGCCTCCGTGATGCGGGTGGACGGCCAGGTGCGGTCCGGCAGATCGACGCGGATCTGCTCGTGGAACGGCCGGTACTTGTGGATCGGCATGGCGCTCGGCGCCTGTGCGTTCTTCATGGTCTTCTCGAATCCTTCACTCGTGTGCTGGGGAGAGCCGACGGCGAACTCCGCGACGAGTGAGGCCCGAGATTAGGACTCGTCGCGGCAGCTAAGGAGGAGCAGACCGTACACAGCATCGAGGGTACCACGCGCGGTGGAGCTCAGAGCAGCGCGGAGCGATGCCGCGACCCCAGCGCCGAGGGAGCCTGCGACCGAGGTCACGACCGCCCCCTCACGAACGTCGCCGCCTGGCGCACCGAGAGCTCCGGGAGGTACGCGCGGACCAGTGCGATGCCGATCGCGGGCAGCGCCACCGGGTCCGGGTAGGCCATGATCAGCGGGTGCAGCTCGGGCTGGAACTTCTGCTTGAACTTCAGCAGCGAGCGGAAGCCGTAGACCGGTTCGAGCGACGAGCTCAGATAGCCGAGCACCCGATCCATCGTGTCCCTGTCGCCGGCGCCCGGCGCCGCGGTGTGCGCGAGCGGGGCGGCGGAGAGCGACATGAACTCGATGCCGTCCTCCTTCATCCGCGTCGCGGCTTCGGCGATGAGAAACTCCATGACCCCGTTGATGCTGTCGGGCCGGCGGCGCATGAAGTCGAGTGTCCAGCCGACGACGATGCCGTTGCGGTAGGTCGGCAGCCAGCTGGTGACCGCCTCGATGCGGCCGTGCTCGGGGCCGTCGCTTTCGTTGACGGCCAGCATGAGCCGCACCTCGGGGTCGCGGAGCTCATCCAGGCCACCGAGGGTGAAGCCCATCTCGGGCAGGTCCTTCTCGGCCACCCACTGCTCCGAGATGTCGGAGAGCTGCACGGCCGCGGTGAGTGAGAGCCCGGCGTAGGTGGTCCAGTCGGCTCGGATCCCGGCGCGCTGGGCGCGGTTGATGGAGGAGCGGACGTCCTGCCATTTCTTGCCCGTCGTCGCCCACAGCTGCGGCCGGATCACTGTCTCCTCGGCGACGGTCATCGTGGACCAGCCGAGGCGCTCGAAGAGCCCGGCGTAGCGGGACTCGACGCTGTAGAACACGGGGATCCACCCGTTGTCGTCGCAGAACCGTGCGAAACCCTGGATCGCGCCGTCGTGTGGGGTCGGCGCGCCGAACGGTCCGCCCGTCGTCAGGGCGACGCGCCCCTCCACGCGGTACGCGATGGCCCCTCCGCCGACCGGGTCGAACCAGTAGGAGTTGCCCGGCCAGGTCGCCATGAACGAGATCGCATCCCCCCCTCCGCGGTGCAGTAGCTCGCGGACGTGGGCCGACTCCCCGGTGCCGCGCCTGCGCAGCCCGCGGCCGAGCACCGCAGGCACCGCCGCAACGATGGCGACCAGCCAGAACACCGTTCCGATGTTGTGATAGACGATCGTGGCGAGCGGGGTCGTCGGCAGGTATTGGGCCGGCTCACGTCGGAGGAAGCTGACGGGGACGAAGCGTTCGAGCACATCGGCCAGGAGGTCGCTGAGGTCGATCGGCCGGGTGAAGCCGGTATCTTTTTGCAGCCAGCCGACCAGCACGTAGACCCCGATGAGGCCGAGACCCGTTGCGAGGACGAGCACCACGTAACGGCGAACGGCACGCGCCGACGGCATGACGGTGAAGTGCCTCCGGAAGACGACCAGCAGGATCGCCATGGCCAGCGGCACCAGCGTCGAGAGCGCGAGGATCGCCGTGATCTCCCAGTAGCGCATCGAGACGACCGGCCGTGCTGAGGCGACGGGCAGAATGCCGTAATACAGCGCGGAGAGGAGCGCGAGCAGCCCGTTCACTGCGACCGCGAGCCACACCGCGAAGCGGCGCCCGCGGAGCAGCCCGTACGCCGCCACCAGCAGGAGCAGGAGGGGCAGCACGGAGAGGAGAACGGGACCGAGCCCGTTGATGCGCTCCAGGGTCAGGTCGCGGATGCACTCCCGGGTCACCGCGAACGCCTGGCAGCGCTCGATGACGGACGACGCGCTCGGGGCCTCGTTGCTGAACAGCAGGCCGACCGGCGACAGCATCCCGTAGCGGGTCGAACCGAGCAGGCCGATCACCGGTCCGAGCGCCGTGATCGTCACGGCCGAGGCGAGGAGCACCCGGACCTCGTGGTGGGAGCTGCGCAGCCAGTCCCCGACGATCTTGCGCTGGCGCAGCAGCGGCCCGAGGGCCAGTCCGGTGAGCACCGCGAGCAGGCGGTAGAGGTCGGACGGCAGGCCCGAGTACAAGAGGTACATGATCGCCACCAGCAGGGTGATCACACGGATGCGGCGTCGCCACAGCGTGCCGGCGAACGCGCTCGCCGTCATGATCGTGCCCCCGATGGCGGTGAAGACGTCGAGGACGAGGAGGCCGTGCACATTGCGCGCCCAGAGTTCGCCGATGTCGTTGGCGAGCACCTGCACCGTTGCCCCGACGACGACGCCGACGACGGCTGTCCCGAAGAAGGCGAGAGCAGTGCGCCAGGTGCCCATCAGCCGTTCTGAGGCGCCCACGAGCGCGACCGTGAGGATGAGGACCACGATCAGCTCGAGCAGGTCGTCCGTGAAGAGCACGGCCGTGAATGGCGACCACCAGTGGCCGTCGAGCAGTTGCACCGCGCCCGCACCGAGCCAGCCCCGCAGCGGGCGATGCGGACCGCGGATCGGGCCGGTCGCCAGCGCCAGCACCAGGATGAGGAGGGTCACCGCGGTCGTGAACGGGTGCTGCGCGATGAGCCGACCGGTTCGGCGGATCAGTGCCTTCGGGCTCACAAGCCGAGTCCGAACTGCTCCGCGATCGCCGGGAAGCCGTGCGCGAGGACGTAGCGGACGGTCTTCCAGTCATGCGCCGTGCCCGGCGAGCTGAGGAGCTCGGCGTGCACCCCCGCCCGCTTGGCCTCGTCGTACAGCCGGCGCGCGAACCCCGAGTACTTCGCGTCGTTCGCCCCGGCGCCGAGGACCATCACCGAGTCCGCGTACGGCGTGTGCGCCTTCAGCTGCGCGGCCGGTTGCGCGCGCTCGTATGCGGCCTTCGACCCCCCGAATCCCGTGCTGATCGTCAGCGCCTCATTCCCCAGTGTCGGTCCCAGCTCACTCGACGAGGCCAGCGCCGAACCGAAGATGTCGGGACGCGCGCTGGCGAACTGCACGGCGCAGGTCGCGCCCTGCGAGTAGCCGAACACGCCCCATCCTGCCGGGTCGTCGCTCACGCGGAGGTGGGATCGAGCCCAGTTGCGCACATCCGTCAGAAGATACGTCGCCGAGTTGCCGTAGTCCCGGGAGTCGACGCACATCGGGTTGCGGCCAGGGCCTCCGAGCTGATCGGGCGCGACCACGATCGGGGCGTAGCCGCCGTGCTTGGCCGCGAACGCATCCATCGCGCCGGCGATGCCCGCTGCGGTGAACATGTCGGCAGGTGCGCCAGGCTGTCCGGAGAGCGCGTAGAGCACCGGGAGTGCGGGCGGATTCGCGGTGAGCGCGATGGGCGGGAGATAGACGACGGCCTCGCGCGCGGGGAAACGCGAGACGGTCGCGGGGATCCGGACCGTCCCGACCTCACCATGGGCAGGGACGGCGAGAGAGTCGGCAGGAGGGTCACCCGCGGGCGCCTCGGCGGTCGCGCGCCAGTCGGTGCCGCCGACCACCTCTCCGCGCTCCGAGTGCAGCTGGAGCGCCTTATACGGGACGACGCCGATCGCGTCGTTGAGGTTCCGGTACGCGCCGAAGTCGGCGTTGATCCCGCAGAAGGCGGCAGCGAGGAAGACGGGGATGCTGACCGCGGCGATGAGCTTTCGCCACCAGCGGGAACGGAACAGATTGGCTACTGCGAGGCTGACCCCGCCGAAGCCCAGGGCCGTCCACAGCGTGGTCACCGGCGTGAGTGCGACACCGAACAGGTCGAGCACGTCGGTCAGCAGCCACACCAGGAACCATCCGGCGAACCCACCGAGAAGGGCCGTGATGAGTCCTGCGAGCGTCCGCTTCCACGTGGGACGGACGAGCAGGTACAGCGCGAGGGCGGCGGCTACGACATCGAGCGCGATGAGGAACGGCGGCTTGTCGATCCTCAGGGTCAGGAGCCAGTTCAGGGGAGGTTCCTCTCGGATGCGGTCAGGATCGGTGCGCTCGGCGGCGGACCCTTCATTATTCAGTGCTCAGTTCGTCGATAGCTGAGGCTCCGTGAGAGTTCAGGAAACTTCCAGCGCCGGTCACTCGACCGCCAGCGCCTCCACCGGCGAGAGCCGGGTGGCGCGACGGGTCGGCGCCAGCGCCGCGGCGACCGCTAGTGCCGCTGCGGCCAGCACGATCGCGACCAGGAACGGCCACGGCAGGACGGGAGCGAGCAATGCGCCTCCTGGAATCCCGCCGAGCAACGACTGCGCGCCGATCCAGCCGTACAGGGTGCCGAGGACGAGACCCGTCAACACCGAGGCAACGGTCAACTGCGCGCTCTCGGCCAGAATCATCCGCCGCACCTGCGCGGCGCTGAATCCCAGCGCGCGCAACAGGCCCAGCTCACGTCGTCGCTGCAGGACGCTCAGCGACAGGGTGTTGACCACACCGCAGGCGGCGATGACGGCGGAGAACCCGACGAGCACGGTGAACACGGCCAGGACCCCGCCGATGATCTCCGAAACGCCGTCATACAGGCCCGGTTCCCGCGCGGACGCATCCCGAATCAGCTCCAGCCAGGTGGACGCGGCGACGACGAACATCGTAATCAGCGTCACGCCGATCACCAGGCCGATTGCCGTGCGCGAGCTGCGCTCAGGGTTCCGCACCGCGTTCGCGGCCGCCAGGCGCCCCGCAGCGCCGCGACCGAACAGCAGCCCGACACCACGGAGAACCGTCGGCAGGAAGAACGGCGCTGCCAGCACCACCCCGGTGAACGAGAGGATGCCTCCCGCCATGGCGACGAGCACACCGTAGGGCGAGATCCTGGCGAAGAACGCGCTCAGCGGGGCGAGCACGTGGAGACCGAGCAGCAGCCCCAAGGTCAGCACGGCGCCGCCGCCAACGATCAGGACCAGCGAGACGGTGAGGCGACTGCGGCTTCGGACGACCCGCGCCGGACGCTCCTCTGCCGCGCCGAGCGCCTGCACCGGCGTCACCGAGAGGACGCGGCGGCTGCCGATCCACGACGCCAGCCAGGTGGTGAGCACGACGACCACGACCGGGCCGACCATGGACGGTGTCAGCACCGGATAGGACGCATCCGGCAGCATCCCCGTCGCCACGAACACACGCGCGGCCGCCAACGCGAGCACGGCGGCGACTGCGCCGCCGATCACCCCGCCGATCAGCCCGACGGCCAGGCCCTCTGCCGCGACCGAACGGCGCTGAGCGCGAGCGCTCGACCCGATCAGCCGGAGCAGCGCGATCGTACGCGTGCGACCGGCGATCACCGTCGAGAAGGTGTTGGTCGTGACGATCGCCCCGACGTACACGGCCACCACGAAGAAGATTCCGGCGACGATCGCGAGGGCGAGCCTCACGCTGCCGCGCTCCCCCACCTGCGACGCGCCGATGTAGGCGCCCAGGATGTTCACCCCGCCGACCAGTGCGACACCGAACGCCGCGCTGAGGGCGGCGACGAGGATGCCCGCGCGGTGGTCACGGGCGTTCGCCCGGAACGCGGAGAAGGGACGGCTCACGCGTGGGCCTCCATTCCGAGCATGAACGACGAGATCTCCTCGGCCGTGGATTGCGGCCGCTCGGCGACGACGCGGCCGTCGGCCAGGAAGACGATGTGGTCGGCGTAGCTCGCGGCGATCGGATCGTGGGTGACCATCGCGATGCTCTGGCCGAAGGTTCGCGCGGCATCCTGCAGCACGGTCAGCACCTCGCGGCCGGTGCGGGAGTCCAGGTTCCCGGTCGGCTCGTCGGCGAAGACCAGGTCCGGGCGCGTCGCCAGCGCGCGCACGATCGCGGCGCGCTGCTGCTGGCCGCCGGACAGCTCGTGCGGCCGGTGCGTGAGGCGGTCGCGCAGGCCGAGCGTGTCGATGAGGTGGTCGATCCACTCGGACTGCTCCCGCGTCGCCCGGCGCCCGTCCAGCTCGAAGGGGAGCAGGATGTTGCCCCGCACATCCAGGGTCGGCACCAGGTTGAAGGACTGGAAGACGAACCCCACGCGGCGGCGGCGCAACAGCGTCAGGTCGGCATCCCGCAAGTGCGTGATCTCGGTGTCCCCGAGGAAGACGCGTCCGCTGGTGACCGAATCGAGACCCGCCATCACATGCATCAGCGTGGACTTGCCCGAGCCGCTCGGGCCCATGATGGCGGTGAACCGGCCGGCCGGGATGCCGATGGTGACGTCGTCGAGCGCGCTGACACGCCCAGCGCCGTGGCCGTAGGTCTTCGTGGCCGCTTCGACGCGCGCCACTAATTCGGTGAGAGTGAACTCCATATCCCCCACGCTAGGAGCGGGCGACGCGCTCCGGATCGGGCGGCGGGCCGATCCTGTGTCCTCCCTGAGGATGACCCCGACGTCCCGGCCGCCAGGAGGTTCGGCGGCCCCACGTGCGAATCTCCTGCACAACTGCTAACCGAAGGAGATTTCGGACGCATTCTCCTTCGAACGGAAGGGCTATTCGGCGGCGGTCAGTCCGTGCTCGAACGCGTAGACGACCATCTGCACCCGGTCGCGCAGTCCGAGTTTGGCGAGGATGCGCGAGATGTGCGTCTTCACGGTCGCCTCGCTGAGGAACTCGGAGCCCGCGATTTCGGCGTTGCTGAGTCCCCGGGCGGCGAGCACGAAGATCTCCCGCTCGCGTGAGGTGAGGGAGGTGAATTCGGCCGGCTCGGGCCGGACCGGCTGAGCGGAGGAGAAGTACTCGAACAGTTCTCGCGTCGCCCCGGCGGCGATGACCGCGCTGCCGGCGTGGACCGTGCGGATCGCCGCGAGTAGGAATTCCGGCTCCGCATCCTTCAGCACGAAGCCGCTCGCTCCCCCGCGGATGGCCCGGGCGGCCGCCTCGTCGAGGTCGAACGTCGTCAGGACGACGATGCGCGGCGGTGTGCGACCGGCGCGTTCGGCATCGGCGATGATCGCGCTGGTCGCGGCGATCCCGTCCATGACCGGCATCCGGATGTCCATGAGCACGACGTCCGGCCGCGACTCGGCGGCCAACCGCACGCCCTCCTGGCCGTTGCCCGCCTCCCCGGCGAACTCGAGGTCCTCCTGCGAGCTCAACAGCATCCGAACGCCCGCACGGAACAACGGCTGGTCGTCGACCAGCAGCACCCGGATGCGGGTGCCGGTGGCAGCGCCGCTCACGCCGCCGCTCCCGGGAGGAACGCGGTCACGACGAACTCGCCGTCGTCCAGCCCCGCCGTGAGCGACCCGCCGGCGAGGGACGCGCGCTCGCGCATCCCGGGCAGTCCGTGTCCGATCCTCGGCAGCGCACCGGTCGCGGTGGGCTCTGCGGTGGTGTCTCTCATGGTGTTCCTCACGGTGATGACGAGGCCGGGGCCGCGGTCGGCGCCCAGGTCGGCCGGGGTTTCGGCCAGCACGACGCTCGCTGGTCGGCTGGTGTCCCCGTGCCGGAGCGCATTGGTCAGCGCCTCCTGCACGATGCGGAAAGCGGCGAGCTGCTGTGCGGAGCCAAGGCCTTCGACCGCACCGCTGCGTTCGAGGGTGACGGCCAGCCCGGCTGAGCGGATGTGCTCGACGGTCTGGTCCAGATCGGCCAGCGACGGCTGGGGCCCGTCGTGAGCCCCCGGTGCACGAGCGGAATCGGCGGGATGCGACTGCCGCAGTTCGGCGAGGAGCACGCGCACATCGCCCAGGGCGGAACGGGCGGTGGACGCGATGGTCGCCAGGGCCTCATCCACCGCGTCCGGATCGGTGTGCCGGGCATAGCGGGCGCCGTCCGCCTGCGCGATCACCACCGCGAGGGAGTGCGCGACCACGTCGTGCATGTCGCGGGCGATCCGGGTGCGCTCCTGCTCGACCACGACGTCCTCGACGGCGCGGTCGCGATCGAGTTCGGCCGCGTCGCGCGCCCGGCGTGCGATGCGTGCATTCCGCCACGTGCGCACCAGGAGGCCGAGCACCCACGACAGCCCGAGAACGGTCACGCTCACCACGAACAGGAAGGCGAACTGGAGCGCGACACTCGCGATCGCGCTCGACAGCAGGTTGTAGTAGCCCTGCGCGACGGCGGCGGTCACCGTCAGGTAGAGGGCCGCGACGAACGCGCCGATCCCGGCCGAGATGAGCCCGGCGGCGCGGACGACGCGGTCGCCGTAGGCCGCCGTCGCATAGAGCACGATCAGAACGCCGAGGTCGCTCACCAGGATGCTGTGGCCGGTCGTCATCTGCAGCACGGCCGCGAGCCAGGCGATCGACAGCGCGACCGCCGGAGACATGCGGCGCAAGGCGACGGCGACGGCGTAGGCGGTCAGCACCACGAATGCCCCGCGGTCCTGTTCGCCGACGATCAGGCAGAAGACCAGGAAGGCGACGGCGCCGATGATGTCGGCGGTCAGCTGCGTCCGCGTCAGTCGCCGCACGAGCTGGGCCCGGTCGGCGTCGTCCTCGGTGACCTCCGCTCCCCCGCTGGAGGCGAGCCAGACCAGGACGGACGGGCCCTGTCCGCCGATCACGCGGCCGGGATCCGGTGCGACACCTGAGCCGGCGGCCTGGGCCGCCCGCTGCCGGGCAACGAGGAAGCCGAGGAGCCACGCCGCCACGAAGATCACCGCGAGCAGCAGGCTCATCAGGACGAACCCGACACCCTGGCTGGTGTAGTACCCGCCGATGACCGGGCCGAACTGCGGGAACTTGAGATCGCCGCGCACGGTGAACAGGTACGCGAGCGCCGGCGCGAGAAGGATCGCGGAGGCGAAGTCCAGCCAGCGCAGCACGCGCCCGCCGTGGGCGGCCACCCCGACCAGCGCGACCACCACAGCGATCGCCGCGATCGCGCGGAACGCTCCGCCGTAGGACTCCTGCTCGGTCAACTCCAGCACCGCCGCGACCCAGACCAGTCCGAGCGCGACCCCCGGCAGGATGCGCGAGACCGCGACAGCGGCGCAGTAGAAGACGACCGCCAGGGCGGCGGCTACGCCGAACGGCAGCCCCGTGACGAACCACGCCGCGAACAGCGCCACCGCCAGCGCGGGCTCCAGCACCCAGCGGTGCGGCGCGAGCGCGCTCAGGAGTCGACGGCGGAAGGGCATGCCTCTACCGTACGGTCCGGGCTGCCCCCGGGTCGCACCGAGCGGCCGGAATCATCCTCGGGATGTAGGGCCGCTCACACAGCGCCGGATCAGAACCCGAGCCGCCCCAGTTGCTTCGGGTCGCGCTGCCAGTCCTTCGCGACCTTCACCCGGATCGAGAGGAAGACGTGCCGCCCGAGCAGCTCCTCGATCGGCTTCCGGGCGGTCGCTCCGACGTCGCGGATGCGGCTCCCGCCCTTGCCGATCACAATGGCCTTCTGGCTGTCGCGCTCGACGAACAGGTTGGCGTACACCTCGACGAGGTCCTTGTCGTCGCGCTCGATGATGTCGTCGATCGTCACCGCGAGCGAGTGCGGCAGCTCATCCTCGACGCCTTCGAGCACGGCCTCTCGGATCAGCTCCGAGATGCGGTCCTCGAGGCCCTCGTCGGTGATCGCTTCCTCCGGGTACAGCGGCGCCGGGGACGCCGGCAGCAGCCGCATCAGCTCCGAGGTCAGCGTGTCCAGCTGGATGTTGCTGGTCGCCGACACCGGAACGATCGCTTCCCACTCCCGCAGCGCCGATACCGCGAGCAGTTGCTCGGCGACTTGCGCTTTGCCGGTGGTATCGACCTTGGTCACGATCGCGACCTTCTTCGCCCGCGGGTACTCGTCGAGCTGCTCGTTGATGAACCGGTCGCCCGGGCCGATCTTCTCATCGGCGGGGATGCAGAAGCCGATCACATCCACATCGCCGAGCGTCGACTGGACCAGGCTGTTCAAACGCTCCCCGAGCAGGGTGCGCGGGCGGTGGATGCCCGGCGTGTCGACCAGGATCAGCTGGCCGTCCTTCTGATGCACGATTCCTCGGATCGCGCGGCGGGTCGTCTGCGGTTTGGAGCTGGTGATCGCTACCTTCTCGCCGACGAGGGCGTTGGTGAGCGTCGACTTCCCGACATTGGGTCGGCCGACGAACGAGGCGAATCCTGCATGGTACTCGGTCACGATCTGCTCTCCTGTGCGGTGTGGCGGTGGTCGCCGCGACGACCGTGGAAGTCGGGGCGGTCCTCGTCTTTGGGCATCGGCACGCTGTCGCCGTCGGGTTGGGGAAGCAGCGCGACATCCCGTTCGACCAGCACGGAGGCGACGTGCTTGTGACGGCCCTCGATGCGGTCGACGGTGAACTGCAGTCCGTGCACCTTGACGGTCGAGCCGACCTCGGGAAGCCTGCCGAGCGCCTTGGTGACGAGGCCGCCGACGCTGTCGACGTCCTCCTCCTCGATCTCGATGTCGAACAGCTCGGCCAGGTCGTCGATCGGCAGGCGGGTCGCCATGCGATAGCGGCCCTCGCCGAGCGGCTGGATGAGCGCGACCTCGTGGTCGTACTCGTCCGAGATGTCACCGACGAGCTCCTCGATGAGGTCCTCCAGCGTCACCAGACCCGCGATGCCGCCGTATTCGTCCACCACCATCGCCAGGTGGTTGGACTCGCGCTGCATCTGCGCCAGTAGGGCGTCGGCCTTCTGCGATTCGGGTACGAACAGGGCCGGGCGCGCCAGGTCGCGGACCGTCAGATCGTCGGCGCCGAGCGGGCGTTCGAAGCTGAGCTTGGCCGTATCCCTCAGGTAGAGGATGCCGACGACATCGTCCGGGTCGCCGCCGTCGATGACGGGCATGCGGGACACCCCGGTCGAGAAGAACAAGCCCATCGCCGTGCCGAGTCCGGCCGTGGCGTCGACGGTGATCATGTCGGTGCGCGGGATCATCACCTCGCGCACCACGGTCTCGTTGAACTCGAAGATCGAGTGGATGAGCTCCCGGTCGTCCTCTTCGAGCACGTCGAACTCGGTGGCCTCGTCGACGATGCTGAGCAGCTGCTCCTCACTGGTGACCGGCGCCGACCGGGCGCGCGACGGAGTCACGCGGTTGCCGAGCGCGACCAGGCCGCCGGGGATGGGGCCGAGGACCACCCGCACGAAGCGGACGATGGGCGCAGCGACCCGGAGCAGGACCGTGGAGTTCGCCCGGCCGACGCTTCGCGGACTCACTCCGACGAGCACGAACGAGACGGCCGTCATGATGATGGCCGCGAGGATGAGCGAGACCCACCACTCCTCGAAGATCTGCTCGAACGCCAGAGTCACCAGCACGGCCGCGGTCGTCTCCGCGAGCAGCCGGGTGAAGCTGACGGCGTTCAGGTACGCGCCCGGGTCCTCCGCGATCGCCCGGAGGGAGTTCCTCGCGCGCGACGTCTCCGCCAGATCGGCGATGTCGCCGCGCGACTGCACCGCGAGGGCGGAGTCGACGGCGGCCATCAGGCCGCCGAAGGCAACCAGCAGGAACGCGACGATGAAGAACAGCGCCTGCAGCATCGCGAGTCCTAGCGCTGTCGGTCGTAGCGGGCGAAGCCGACGAGGATGTCGCGCTGGATCGCGAACATCTCGCGCTCCTCCGCCGGCTCCGCGTGGTCGAAGCCGAGGAGGTGCAGGATGCCGTGCGTCGTCAGCAGCAACAGCTCGTCCATGAGGGTGTGCCCGGCGGTCTCCGCCTGCACCTGGGCGACCTGCGGGCACAGCACGACGTCGCCGAGAAGGCCCGCCGGAGACGGCTCCTCTTCGGTTCCCGGCCGCAGCTCGTCCATGGGGAAGCTGAGCACGTCCGTCGGACCGGGCTCGTCCATCCACTGCACGTGGAGCTGCTCCATCGCGGCCTCGTCGACGAGCACGATCGCCAGCTCGGCGTCCGGGTGCACGTGCAGGATGTCGAACGCGTACGTCGCCAGCCGCTGGAGGGCGGCCTCGTCGACCTCGATGGTCGACTCGTTGTTGATCTCGATGCTCACTGCGGCCCTATCGTCGCTTCCGTGTCGTTCTATCGGCGCTTGGGGAGGTGGTCGCGCGGGCTCCCGCCGCGGCGTTCGGCGCGGTTGGCGAACTCGGCCGCCTGCTCCCGCTCGTAGTGCCGGGCCTGCTGGCGCGCGTCGTAGTCGGTGTAGGCGTCGACGATCCGTCCGACCAGGCTGTGCCGCACGACGTCTTCGCTGGTGAGGCGGGCGAAGTGGATGTCGTCGATGTCGTTCAGCACGCGCGTCACCAGACGGAGTCCGCTGGCGGCGTTCGGAAGGTCGACCTGGGTGATATCGCCGGTGACGACCATCTTCGAATTGAAGCCGAGGCGCGTCAGGAACATCTTCATCTGCTCGGGCGTCGTGTTCTGCGCCTCGTCGAGCACGATGAACGAGTCGTTCAGGGTGCGGCCGCGCATGTAGGCGAGCGGCGCGACCTCGATGGTGCCCGCGGCGAGCAGCTTGGGGACGAGCTCCGGATCCATCATCTCGTTGAGCGCGTCGTACAGCGGGCGGAGGTACGGGTCGATCTTGTCGGTGAGCGTGCCGGGCAGGTAGCCGAGGCGCTCGCCCGCCTCAACGGCGGGGCGGGTCAGGATGATCCGGTTGACCTCTTTGCGCTGCAGCGCCTGCACGGCCTTCGCCATCGCGAGGTAGGTCTTTCCCGTACCGGCCGGGCCGATCCCGAACACGATCGTATTGTGGTCGATCGCGTCGACGTACTGGCTCTGGCCCAGGGTCTTGGGCCGGATGCTCTTGCCCCGCGCGGTCAGGATGGCTTGGCCGAGCACATCCGACGGGCTCAGGTTCAGGTCGGTGTCGAGCATCCGTGCCGAGCTGGTCACTTCGGCCGGCGAGAGGTCTTGACCGTTGCGGACCATCTCGAGCAGCTCCTCCACGAGTCGCTGTGCGGCCGCGACCTGCGTCGGGTCACCGGACAGGGTGATGTCGTTGCCGCGCACGTGCACGCTGACGAGCGGATACTGCCGCTCGAGTGTGGTGAGGAGGCGGTCCTGGGGTCCGAGCAGACGCACCATCTGGATGCCGTCGACGCTCAGGCGCGCTTCGGCGCCCGCCTGCTGTTCTCCCGGGTTCGCAGAGCCCGGAGTCGGTTCAGAGTTGGTCAAGAGTTCCTTCCTGGAGGCTGTGACCACGGTCATTGGCGCTCATAACGTGTGCGTGGACGTGGAACACGGTCTGGCCCGCACCCGCGCCGGTGTTGAAGATGAGGCGGAAGTCGCCGTCCGAGTGCTCTTCGGCCAGGTGCTTCGCGGTGGCGACGAGCTCGGCCAGCAGCTCCGGGTCGCCGGCGGCGAGTTCCGCGACATCGCGGTACTCCTCCGTCTTGGGCACGACGAGGAGGTGCACCGGCGCCTTCGGTGCGATGTCGCGGAAGGCGATCAGCCGCTCCGAGTCGTACACCACGTCAGCCGGGATCTCGCCCGCAATGATGCGGGAAAAGATCGAACGCTCCGTCTCTGCCATATCTCTATCCTATTCGCGCCCGCTGACAACGCGGCTGGGTCACCAGCGCCCCAGCGCCGCGTTGAGGACGGCGAGGGCGGCGGGACCGGCGGTCGAGGTGCGGAGCACCGTCTCGCCGAGGCGGACCAGCTCGGCGCCGGCCTCCCGGAACGCCGCGAGCTCCTGCGGGGCGATGCCGCCCTCGGGGCCGACGACGAGCACGAGGTCCCGTCCGTCCGGACGGACCGCCGTCAGCGGCGCGTCCGCATCCGGCTCCAGTACGAGCACCCGAGCGCCGGACGCCAGCGCCGCGACCTGCTTCGTCGTCGACAGCTCGCCGACCGCGGGCGTCCACGCGCGGATGGACTGCTTGGCTGCCTCCCGCACGATGGCCGCCCAGCGCTCGCGGCCCTTCGCGACCTTGGCGCCCTCCCACCGGGAGACCGAACGGGATGCCGCCCACGGCACCACCGCATCCACGCCCAGCTCGGTCGCCGCCTGGATGGCAAGCTCGTCGCGGTCGCCTTTGGCGAGCGCCTGCACGAGCGTGATCGCGGGCGTCGCCCGCGGAACGCGCGACACGGCATCCACGTCGATGGTCAGCTCCGCGTTGGTCGCGACGAGCACCTCGCCCGACGCCACCAGCCCGCGGCCGTTTCCGATCAGAACGGACTCGCCGGGACGCGTCCGGTTGACGGTCGCCGCATGCTTCGCCTCGGCGCCGGTCAGCGACAGGCGGGCGCCGACCTCGACGTCGTCGAGGTCCTCGCGCAGGTAGAGGGACGCCATCCGGCTTGCCTAGAGGTTGAGGAACCGGTCGCGCAGCTTCGCGAACAGCCCCTGCTGGAACCGTGCCAGCGACGGTTCGGGCGCCTTGTGGGCTGCCGCGAACTTCTTGATCAGGTCCTTCTCTTTGTGGTCGAGCTTCGTCGGTGTGACCACCTGGATGCCGACCCTCAGGTCGCCACGGCCGGAGCCCCGCAGGTGGGTGATCCCGCGATCCTTCACGCTGATGATGTCGGCTGACTGCGTGCCGGGCTTCAGCTCCAGGCGGATGTCGCCGTCGAGCGCCTTCACCGTCGCGGTCGTGCCGAGGATCGCATCCGTCATCGACAGTTCCAGGGTGCAGAGCAGGTCGTCACCGTCGCGGCTGAAGATCTCGTGGTGCTTGACCTTGATCTCGAGATAGAGGTCGCCATTGGGGCCACCGGCGGGGCCGGCCTCGCCGCTGCCCGGCATCTGGAGGCGGAGGCCGGTGTCGACGCCCGCGGGGATGTCGACCGGCACCGAGCGCCGGGCGCGCACGCGGCCCTGGCCCTGGCACGTGACGCACGGCGTGGCGATGACGGTGCCGTAGCCGCGGCACGTGCCGCAGGGGCTCGAGGTCATGACGTTGCCGAGCAGCGAGCGGACCGAGCGCTGGATGCTCCCGGTGCCGTGGCAGATGTCGCAGGTGACGGGCTGGGTGCCCGGCTGGCAGCAGGATCCGTTGCAGGTCTCGCAGACGACGGCCGTGTCGACCTCCAGGTCGCGGTGCGTGCCGAAGATCACCTCGTCGAGGTCCACCTCGACGCGGAGCAACGCATCCTGACCGCGCTCACGGCGTGACCGTGGTCCGCGGGTCGCTCCCCCGCCCCCGCCGAAGAAGGTCTCGAAGATGTCGCTGAATCCGGCGAAGTCTGCCCCGCCCGCGCCTCCGCCGAAGCCTCCCGAACCGCCCAGGTCGTACTGCTGGCGCTGCTGCGGATCGCTGAGGACGTCGTACGCGTGCGTGACGAGCTTGAACCGTTCCTGCGCCTCTGCGCTCGGGTTCACATCCGGGTGGAGTTCCCGTGCGAGCCGGCGGTACGCCTTCTTGATCTCGTCGGGGCTGGCGTCGCGCTCGACGCCCAGGACTTCGTAGTGGTCGGCCACGTGGGCTGTTCCTTCTTCTTCTCTATCGCGTGCTGTCAAATGGATGCGGTGGCGGCGTTACTGCTCGCCGAGCAACCGGGAGAGGTATCGGGCGACGGCGCGGACGGCCGCCATGTTGCTTGAGTAGTCCATGCGGAGCGGTCCGAGCAGGCCCAGGCGAGCCACATCCGATCCTGCCGCACTGTAACCGCTGGCGAGGATGGATGCTTCCGTCAGACCCGAACCGGCGTTCTCGCGGCCGATGCTCACCGCGACGCCGTGCTGGTCGGTCGCCATCTCGTCGAACAGACGGAGCAGCACCACTTGCTCCTCGATCGCTTCGAGCACCGGGGTGATGGTCCCCGGGAAGTCGAGTTCGGTGCGCACCAGGTTGGCCGCTCCGGCCATGACCAGCTTCTCCTGCCGATTGGCGGCGATCTGGTCGAGCAGTGCGCCCGCGACCGGCTCGACGAGGACGCGCGTGCGCTCGGTGAGGGCACCGGGAAGGTCGCGCAGCCGCGCCGTCGCCTCGGCGAGGGTGAGCCCGGCAGCCGCGCCGTTGATGGCGCCGCGGATCTCGGCGACGTCTTCGTCATTCAACTCGGCCGACAACTCGATCACGCGTTGTTCCACGGCACCGGAGTCCGTGATCAGGACGCTGAGCAGCCGCCGCGGTGACAGGGCCACCAGCTCGATGTGACGGATGCGCGAACGCGCGACCGAGGGGTACTGGACGAGCGCCACCTGGTTCGTGAGCTGGGACAGCAGACGGACCGTGCGCGACAGGACGTCGTCGAGGTCGACCGAGTGACCGAGGAACGTCTCGATCGCCGTCCGCTGCGCGGGCGTGAGCGGCCGCATCTCTGCGAGGTGGTCCACGAACAGGCGGTAGCCCTTGTCGGTGGGGACACGGCCCGACGAGGTGTGCGGAGCCGCGATCAGCTCCTCCTCCTCCAGCAGCGCCATGTCGTTGCGGATGGTCGCCGCCGACACGCCGAAGGAGTGCCGCTCGACGATGCTCTTCGACCCGACCGGCTCGCGCGACGCCACGTAGTCCTGGACGATCACACGAAGCACCTCGAGGCTGCGCTCTGAAACCATTCCCGCCTCCCGCCGACCGATTAGCACTCGCTGTTCCTGAGTGCCAATCCTACCGCGAGGAAACGCGACCAGGATGATTGCTGCCTGTGACACGGCGGCAGTACCTTATGTGCAACGGTTCGACACGCTCGCAACCGATCATGAAAGGGTTCCGCCGATGACAGACCCGAACCAGCCCTCCGACCCTGCCGGAGGCGTCCCGCCGCAGCAGCCCGGCAACGTCCCGCCGCAGCAGCCGTACGCCGCCGCGGCGCCGCTCGACGCCGCGCAGGACAAGCAGTGGGCATCGTTCGCCCACCTCGGCGGAATCCTGTGGATCCTGCCCTCCCTCATCATCTGGCTCGTCTTCAAGGACCGCGGACGGCTCACCGACCAGGAGGCCAAGGAAGCCCTCAACTGGCAGATCACCTGGATCATCGCGTGGGTGGCGTCGCAGATCATCGGGATCATCATCGGGAGCTTCACCTACGGCATCGGCTACCTGCTCTTCGGGCTGCTGATCCCCTGGGCGCTGTACATCGTCAACCTGGTGTTCTCGATCCTCGGCTTCGTCCGCGTGAACAGCGGAGGAACATACCGCTACCCGGTCAATTTCCGCTTCATCAAGTAACCCTGGCGTTCAGGCTCTTTTCAGACTCGGGCTCCGCGCCCTAGGCTGGGGCCGTCCACGTCCACCCTCACTCCTGTCAGACACAGAGGAGAACCGCACCATGTCCGCGACACCACCGCCCCCTCCGCCCCAGCAGCCGTACGGGGGCTCGGCGCCGCAGCTGAGTCCGGCCGACGAGAAGCTCTGGGCCACCCTCGTCCAGGTCGGCGGAATCCTGTTCAGCTGGATCCCCGCGCTCATCGGCTACCTGGTGCTGAAGGACCGCGGGCCGTTCGTCCGCGCCCACACCGCGACGGCGCTGAACTTCCAGATCACGATCTTCATCGCCTACGTCGTGGGCGGCATCCTGTCGATCGTCGTCGTCGGCATCTTCATCGTCATCGCCGCGTGGGTGCTCGACATCGTGTTCAGCATCATCGCAGCGGTGAAGGCCAACCAGGGCGAGTACTACACGTACCCGATCGCGATCCGCTTCGTCAGCTGAGCGACGATCTCGGCCGGGTCGCCGGATCCGCTAGGCGGCTTCGTCCGCCAGTAGCCGACGCACCACCGCGTCGGCCAGGAGCCGCCCCCGCAGGGTCAGCACGATCGACCCGCGGAGGGCGGCTCGTCCGTCTACGAGGCCGTCGGCGATGAGCGCGGGGACTTCGTGGCGGCCGGCGTCGGTGAGCTCGGTCGTCCCGACGCCCTCGCGGATGCGGCTGAGCAGCAGCACGCGTTCGACGTGCCGCGTCTCCGCGTCGAGTGTCTCGCGTCCCGCCGCCGGCGACTCGCCGGCGAGCACGCGCTGGGCGTAGGCGGCCGGATGCTTCACGTTCCACCAGCGCACGCCGCCCACGTGGCTGTGCGCGCCGGGGCCGATCCCCCACCAGTCGTGCCCCAACCAGTAGGCGAGGTTGTGACGGGACCGATGGGCCGCATCCGTCGCCCAGTTGCTGACCTCGTACCAGTCGTATCCAGCGTCGGCCAGCCGCTGGTCGGCCAGCTCGTACATGTCGGCCTCGAGATCGTCGTCGGGCTCCGGCACCTGACCGGACCGGATCTGGCGGGCGAGCTTCGTACCCGCCTCGACGATGAGTGCGTATGCAGAGAGGTGATCGGGCCGGCACGCGAGCGCGGTGTCGAGGCTCTGCGACCAGTCCTCGAGCGACTCCCCCGGGGTGCCGTAGATCAGGTCGAGGCTGACCTGCAGGCCGGCTTCCCGCGCCCAGCCGACGACGAGCGGGACGCGCGCGGGGTCGTGGGTGCGCTCCAGCGTCTCCAGTACGTGCGGGACTGCGGACTGCATCCCGAACGACACCCGGGTGAAGCCGGCATCCGCCAGGCGGCGCAGGTCGTCCGCATCCACCGAATCCGGGTTGGCCTCGGTCGTCACCTCGGCGCCGTCGGCCAGACCCCAGGCGTCGCGGACGGCGCCCAGCATCGAGGCGAGGTCCCCCGGAGGCAGCAGCGTCGGTGTCCCGCCACCGAAGAAGACCGTCGACACCGGCCGATCGGCCACCCCGCTCGCGCGCAGAGCATCGGCCGCGAACTCCACTTCACGCACCGCATGGCCGGCGTAGTCGGACTGGGACACCCCGCGCAGCTCTGTCGCCGTGTAGGTGTTGAAGTCGCAATACCCGCAACGGACCCGGCAGAACGGGACGTGCAGGTAGACGCCGAAATCACGGCTGTCCGCGGCATCGGCCGCCGTCGCCGGCAGCAGGCCGTCGGCGGGCGCGGGGTCTCCGAGGGGCAGGATGCTCGGCATCAGGCGGAGCTGGCCGGGTGGAGGGCGCGCAGGTACTTCGCGGTGTAGCGGCGTTGCACGGCGGACAGGATGGGCGCGACGATCCGGTAGAACGCGTTGGACGGCCGGGACAGTGCCCGCAGGATGAACCAGACCGTGCCGTCGTCGCGCCGTTCGACCAGGAACAGCTCCTCGCCGCTCTCCGGGTGCCCGTGCAGCGTCCCGTAGGCGAAGCCGCGGCGGTGCGGCTCGTCGACGACGTACACGACGCGGATGGGCGCCGAGACGCGGAACGGTCCGAACGGGATCTTCAGGAGGGCGGTCATCCCGTTGCGGACGAAGGGCGTGCCGTCGTCGGCGAAGACGTCCTCCTCCGGCCGGTTCTCGCGCATCCGCATCGGGGTGCCGTCGGGACCGAACTCGACTCCCTCGTACTGGACGCCGGTGCCTTCGCGCACATCCGTGACCAGGATGCCGCTGCCCTTCTGCACGCCCCAGGCCATCAGCGCGGTTGCCGCGGTGTCGAATCGCTCGTCTCCGCTGCCGAGCCGGATGCTCCGCTCCAACGGCTTGTAGCCCTTCGGCGGGTAGTAGAGCAGATCCGCCGCCTGGGTGGCGCCGACCGCCCCGTACGTGACGGGTTGGTCGGTGAAGCTGGAACGGCGCATGTATTCATCTTCCGCCATGGCGCGGGGGTTCGCGAAACGGGCCTCCCCTCGGTCCCACGGGAGTGGTGTACTCGTCGGAACGGAAGGGGTCCGACGATGGGCGCGATCGTGGTGCAGGCTTTCATCAGTCTCGACGGTGTGGTGCAGGGTGGAGGCGGCCCCGACGAGGACCGTGAGGGAGGGTTCGAGCTGGGCGGCTGGGCGATGGACTACGACGCCAGGCATGACGACGGGGCCGCTGGCGAGCTCGTCATGGACTGGGAGAGCCGGACGACCGCGCTGCTGCTGGGGCGGAAGACCTACGATATCTGGGCGCGGGCGTGGGGCGTCTGGGATGAGGACGCGCCCGGGCTGGAGGGTGAGCTGACCCGGCGCTACAACCGAGTCCCGAAGTTTGTCGCCTCGCGGACGCGGACTGAGCTCGCCTGGAAGAACTCCTTCCTGCTCGGCCCGGATGTGCCGGAGGAGGTGAAGCGGCTCCGCGAGGAGATCGACGGCGAGATCCGCATCTGGGGCAGCACGGAGCTGGTGCGCACACTCGCTGGCAGCGGCCTCATCGACGAGTACCGGTTGTGCGTCTACCCGCTGCTGCTCGGGACGGGCAAGAAGCTGTTCCCGGACGGGTTCCCGCAGGCGCGGCTCGCGCTCGCGGAGTCCCGGCGGCTGGCGTCGGGTGTTCTGGTGAACACGTACCGGCGCGGGTGACTACTTCTTCTCTTTTTTCTCCGTGTCGCCGGAGAGCGCGGCGATGAACGCCTCCTGGGGGACCTCGACGCGGCCGACCATCTTCATGCGCTTCTTGCCCTCCTTCTGCTTCTCCAGGAGCTTGCGCTTGCGGGTGATGTCGCCGCCGTAACACTTGGCGAGAACGTCCTTCCGCATCGCGCGGATGTTCTCGCGGGCGATGATGCGCGCGCCGATGGCCGCCTGGATGGGCACCTCGAACTGCTGACGCGGAATCAGCTCCCGCAGGCGGGAGGCCATCATGGTGCCGTAGGCGTAGGCCTTGTCGCGGTGGACGATCGCGCTGAACGCATCGACCGCCTCGCCCTGCAGCAGGATGTCGACCTTCACCAGGTCGGATTCCTGCTCGCCGAAGGGCTCGTAGTCGAGCGAGGCATAGCCGGCGGTCTTCGACTTGAGTTGGTCGAAGAAGTCGAAGACGATCTCGCCGAGCGGCATCGTGTAGCGGATCTCGACGCGGTCCTCGCCGAGGTACTCCATGCCGAGCAGGGTGCCACGGCGGCCCTGGCAGAGTTCCATGATCACGCCGACGTAGTCCTTCGGGGCGAGGATGGCCGCCTTGACGACCGGTTCCTCCACCTTCTCGATCTTGCCGGTGGGGTACTCGCTCGGGTTCGTGACGGTGATCGTCTTCTTGTCCTCCGTCGTCACCTCGTAGATCACGCTGGGCGCGGTCGTGATGAGGTCGAGGTCGAACTCCCGCGAGAGCCGCTCGGTGATGATCTCGAGGTGCAGGAGGCCGAGGAAGCCGCAGCGGAAGCCGAAGCCGAGTGCGACCGAGGTCTCGGGCTCGTAGACGAGGGCCGCATCCGACAGCTTGAGCTTGTCGAGCGCTTCGCGCAGCTCCGGGTAGTCGCTGCCGTCGAGCGGGTACAGGCCGGAGAAGACCATCGGCTTGGGCTCGGTGTAGCCCGGGAGGGCAACGGTCGCGGACTTCGCCGCCGAGGTGATCGTGTCGCCGACCTTCGACTGGCGCACGTCTTTCACGCCGGTGATCAGGTAGCCGACCTCTCCGACGCCGAGACCCTTCGACGGGGTCGGCTCGGGCGAGGAGACGCCGATCTCGAGGATCTCGTGGGTCGCCTTGGTGGACATCATCTGGACCCGCTCGCGCGGGCGCAGGGTGCCGTCGACCATACGGACGTAGGTGACGACGCCGCGGTAGCTGTCGTAGACGGAGTCGAAGATCATGGCGCGGGCGGGAGCGTCGGCGACGCCGACCGGCGCGGGGATCTCGGCGACGACGCGGTCGAGCAGCGCCTCGACGCCCATGCCCGTCTTGCCCGAGACGCGCAGGACGTCTTCCGGACGCCCGCCGATGAGGCTGGCGAGCTCGGCAGCGTACTTGTCCGGGTCTGCCGCGGGCAGGTCGATCTTGTTGAGCACCGGGATGATCGTGAGGTCGTTCTCGAGCGCCAGGTAGAGGTTGGCCAGCGTCTGCGCTTCGATGCCCTGGGCCGCGTCCACCAGCAGGATGGCTCCCTCGCACGCGGCGAGGGAGCGGGAGACCTCATAGGTGAAGTCGACGTGCCCGGGAGTGTCGATCATGTTGAGGGCGAACGTCTGCCCCTCGATCGCCCACGGCATCCGCACGGCCTGGCTCTTGATGGTGATGCCACGCTCGCGCTCGATGTCCATGCGATCGAGGTACTGCGCCCGCATGTCCCGGTCGGAGACCACGCCGGTGATCTGCAGCATGCGGTCGGCCAGGGTCGACTTTCCGTGGTCGATATGCGCGATGATGCAGAAGTTACGGAGGGAGGCCGGGTCCGTCGCGGCGGGCTCGAGGGCCTGAAGAGCTCGTGGTGACATCGTTCGGCCATTCTTCCATGAACGCCCGGGCGCCGGGCGCGCGGGCTCGGGTCAGCCCCGGGAGGGGTCAGGCGAAGCGCTCGCTGCGCTCCACAACGCGACCCTGGCCGTCTTCCCAGCTGTACACCTCGGCGCCGCCGATGAACACGCGCTCCGCACGGGAGTTCACGTCGAGGGGATCGCCGGACCACACGACGACATCGCCGTCGAGGCCGGGAGTGAGCGAGCCGACCCTGTCGTCGAGGCGCAGGAACGCTGCCGGGTTGACGGTGAGCGCCTCAAGCGCGGTCTGGCGAGGCAGGCCGTCTTTGACCGCGAGGGCTGCCTGGTAGATGAGGAAGTTGATCGGGACCACCGGGTGGTCGGTGGTGATGGCGACCCGGACCCCGGCCTGGGCGAGGACAGCAAGGTTGGCGATGGCGCGGTCACGCAGCTCGACCTTGGATCGTGAGGTGAACATCGGCCCGAAGATCACCGGGATGTCGCGCTCGGCGAGCACATCGGCGATCTTGTGTGCCTCGGTGCCATGGTTGACGACCAGCCGGTAGCCGAACTCGTCGGCCAGGCGCAGGGCCGTGGCGATGTCGTCGTGGCGGTGGGTGTGCTGGTCCCAGGCGAGTTCGCCGTCGAGCACGCGCACCAGAGTCTCTTTGGACAGATCTCGGTCGAACGGCTTGCCCTCGAGCTCGGCGTTGTCGCGTTGCGTGCGGTAGTTCTGTGCGGCGACGAACGCCTCGCGGATGATCATGGCGACTCCCAGCCGAGTGCTGGGAGTCTGGTTCTTGCCGCCGTAGACCCGCTTCGGGTTCTCGCCGAGAGCGGACTTGACGCTCACGGCCTCATGGATCACCTGCTCGTCGATGATCCGGCCTCCCCAGGTCTTGATCGCGACCGTCTGACCGCCGATCGGGTTGCCGGACCCTGGCTTCACGACGACCGATGTGACGCCCCCCGAGAGCGCGTCGCGGAAGCCTTCGTCGTCGATGTTGATGGCGTCGATCGCGCGAACCGCTGCCGTGTTGGGCGTCGTCATCTCGTTCGTGTCGTCGCCCGCGGGCCCGTTCGCCTCCTCGTGGATGCCGACGTGACCGTGCGATTCGATGAAGCCGGGCAGCACCCACTTGCCCGCCGCGTCGATCACTGGGACCCCGTCCGGCACGCGCACATCGCCCGCGGCACCGACCGCCTCGATGACGCCGTCCCTGACGACGACGACCCCGTTCTCGATGGGCTCCTGAGAGACCGGCACGACGTAACCGTTGACGATGGCGATGGTGGTGGAAGTCATGGATCGAGCCTACGCGCGTCGGGTCCGCCGTTCAGCGAAGTAGGCGATCTGGGGAATGCCTGGGGATCACACGCGTTGTGGACGGATATGAACATCCTCCTGACCGGCGCGACCGGTTTCATCGGATCCTCCGTCCTCCCCCGCCTTCTCGACGACGGCCACTCCGTCACCGCGCTGGTCCGGGACGCCGACAAGGCGGCCGCTGTCGAAGCCGCCGGCGCCACAGCGCTCATCGGCGACGCGGCGGACGGCCGCCTCGTGGAGCAGGCTTCGCGCCAGAGCGACGGCGTCATCCACCTGGCCTCGGGAAAGGACGTGGACGCCGTCCTGGTTCCCGCGGTGCTGGCGGGTCTCGCCGGTTCGGGCAAGCCGTTCGTCCACACCGGAGGCATCTGGACGTACGGTTCCAACGACGACATCGCCGAAGACTCCCCGGTGGACCCGCCGGCGTTGACGGCGTGGCGCGGTGACGCCGAGGCGCTGGTACGCGCTGCCTCCGACGTGCGCGGAACGGTCGTCGTCCCGTCGATCGTCTACGGATACGGCAAGGGCCTCCCGAACGTGATCGTGGACGCGCCCCGCGACTCCGGCACGGTGCCCTCGCTGCGTCTGATCGGCGACGGGTCGCAGCACTGGGCGACCGTTCACGTGGACGACCTCGCCGCCCTGTACGTGCTCGCGCTGGAGAACGGAACGGCCGGATCGACCTACATCGGTGCGGGCGGTCAGAACCCGACGGTGCGCGAGCTGGGGGAAGCCGCGGCCCAGGCCGCCGGAATCGCGGGCGGCGTCGCGGCGGAATCGCTCGACGTGACGCGCTCTCGGCTGGGCGAGGGTCTGGCGGATGCCCTGCTGCTGGACCAGCAGGCTCGCGGGACGAAGGCGCGTATCGACCTCGGCTGGGAGCCGAACGGTGTGACCCTGCTCGAGGAGCTGCTCGTCGGCTCGTACGCCCCCGCGCGCGTGTGAACACCACCCGGATCGGCGGGCTCCGTCGGCCGATCCGGTGATTTTGGCGAGATGCGGGCCACGCTGGTAGAGTTGTTTGTTGGCTTGCGTGTGGATGTGTCCGCACGAAACGCCGCAAGGCGCCCTCTCCGCTGAGCGGCACATCCCTAATTCACAACAACGAAAGTGACCACTCGTGGCAAACATCAAGTCGCAGATCAAGCGCAACGGCACCAACAAGAAGGCGCAGGAGCGCAACAAGGCCGTCAAGAGCGAGCTCAAGACCGCCATCCGCGCCACCCGCGAGGCTGTCGTGGCCGGCGACAAGGACAAGGCGAGCGCGGCGCTGCGTACCGCCGCGAAGAAGATCGACAAGGCGGCCAGCAAGGGCGTCATCCACAAGAACCAGGCGGCGAACCGCAAGTCGGCAATCGCCAAGCAGGTCGCCGCGCTCTAAGCGACGACCGACCGCGGGCCCTGCCCCGCGCCGCTAGCGAGCCCCCGCTCCAGGACTTCGGTCCGGACGGGGGCTCGCTGCATGTGCGGAACGTTTCCGGGTCAGTCGCGTCCGCGGGCGCTGATGACGCGGATCATCCGCTCCAGCGCGAACACCGGGTCGCGGCCTCCGCCCTTGACGTTCGCGTCGGTCTCCGCGAGGAGTTCGATGCAGCGGCCGAGCCCGTCTTCGGTCCACCCCTGCAGGTCGCGACGCGCACGGTCGACCTGCCACGGCGCCAGACCGAACCGCTGGGCGAGCTGGCCGGAGCCGCCCCGTGTGCCGGAGATCTTGGCCATCGTGCGGATCTTGCTCGCGAACGCGGCCACCATGGGGACAGGATCGGCGCCGGACGCGAGCGCGTGCCGCATCGTGACCAGGGCTTCCCCGTGCCGGCCGGCGATCGCCGCATCGGCGACCTGGAAGGCGTTCGTCTCGACGCGCCCGCTGTAGTACTTGTCGACGGTCGCTTCGGTGATCTGCTCGGCCGAATCGGACAGCAGCTGCTGGCAGGCCGCGGCGAGTTCGGCGAGGTCGTCGGAGAACGCGGACGTGATGGCGCGCAGCGCTCCGGGGGTGACCTTGCGTCCGGCCGCCGCGAACTCCGCCTGCGCGAAGTCGTACTTCTCGGCGTCCTTCTTCAGCTCCTGGCACACTACTTCCACGCCGCCACCGGTGCCGGCACGAATCGCGTCGAGCAGCTTCTTGCCGCGCACGCCACCAGCATGCCGGAGGGTGACGACCGTCTCGTCAGCCGGTGCGTTCAGGTAGTCGAGCATGTCGGCAAGGAACGCGTCGTTGCACTTCTCGACCGCCTCGACGCGGATGAGCCGCGGTTCCCCGAACAGGGAGGGGCTCGCGAGGGTGAGCAGCTCTCCCGGCGCGTAGTCGCCCGCGTGCAGGTCGCTGATCTCGAGGCTGGGATCATCCGCCTTGAGGGAGTCGCGCAAGGAGCGCACCGCCCGGTCGGCGAGGAAGCCTTCCGGCCCGGTGACGAGCACGACGGGTGCCGCTCGGATCTGGCTCCACGGGAGCTGCGGGATCGCGCTTGCGACGGCGCGCGTCTTGCCCGCTCCGCCTCTACTGCCGCCTCGGGTCGCCACGTGCCTCCTCGTTCGAGTGCGGGTCGGCGGTCACCGGAACCCACCTGTCCAGGATACGGGCGACCACTGTCATCGCTTGCCGCGTTCCGCTCGCTCCACAGTCTGACGCCGGGCGATCCGGGCGAAACGAGCAGCATCCCTTCCTGGTCGGTCCGAGCGACCGCGGTGCCGCTTTCCGCCAGCATCCGGAGGGCCCGGGCAGTGGGATGACCGTAGCCGTTGCGCACGCCGACCGAGACGAGGCCCAACGGGGCGCTGAGTGCACCGTAGAGCGCTGGGCTCTGGTCGGCGGAACCGTGGTGGGCCACCTTGACCACGTCCACCGGGCGCACGCTGCCTGTGGCGAGCAGGGCACCCTGTGCCTCCTCCCCCAGGTCGCCGAGGAAGATCGATCGCATACCGTGGCCTTCCGCCTCGAGGGTGAGGCTCCCGGCGTTTCCGGTGTCGCTGTCCGATGATTCGCCCGTGACGGGTGCGGGGGGCCAGAGCAGTCGCCAGTCGATCGCGCCGATCCGTCCGCAGAGGCCGGCATGCCCCTGCTCGACGGGAACACCCGAGGCGGCGAGCACGGCCAGCGTGCGCTGATCGGCGTCGCGGACAGGCCGCTGGACGATCGCACGTTTCGCCCGGGCCGCCACCCCGCTGATGCCGCCGACATGGTCGGCGTCGAAGTGCGTGAGAACCAGCAGGTCGAGTTCGGAGACGCCTAATCGGTCGAGGCAAGCGGTCGCGGGAGCGGGTTTCCTCCCCACGTCGATCATCGCGACCGTGTCTCCGTCGCGCAGGAGGACCCCGTCCCCCTGCCCCACGTCGCACGCGGCCACCTGCCAGTCGCCCGGGATGGCGAGCGCACGGCCGATCGTGCTCCCACCCCAGACACCGACGTAGACGAGGGCGCCCGCGCACAGCGCCAGGACTGCCACAGCGGACACGATGCGAGGCGCACTGCGCGCAAGGACGAGCGCGGCGACAGCAGCGAGCACACCGGCGCTGAGCAGCACCCCCAGCACACCATCGGCCCACGGAAGAGCGACGCCTGGCAGGTCGCTGGTGAATGTCGCCACCTGAGCGATCCAGGCGGAGGGCACCCAGGCGAGCCCGACGATCAGCTGGCCCAGCGCGGGCGCCCACGGAAGCACCGCACAGGCGAGGCACCCGAGCACAGTGGCCACGGGTGCCGCCGGTTCCGCGAGCAGGTTGGCCGGGATGCCGAACAGCGGAAGTGTCGGCGACAGGAGGACCAGCACCGGTTGGCAGGCCACCTGGGCAGCCGTCGGCACGGCGATCGCCAACGCGAGCGACCGCGGCATCCACCGTGCGAGCAGGCCGCTGAGTGGACCGGCCAGCACGAGGAGCCCAGCGGTGGCAAGGATCGAGAGGGCGAAACCGTAGTCCCGTGCGAGCCACGGATCGTGAACGAGCAGCAGCACCATCGCCAGGGACAGCGCCGGGATCCCGTCCGCCGGGCGCCCTCGTGCCAGACCGATCAGCAGGACGGCTGCCATCGCGGCGGCACGGATGACGCTCGGGCCCGGTCCGACCAGCGCGACGAACGCCAGCAGGGCGAGGCCGGCGACCACGATCCGCGTCCGCCGGCCAAGACCAACAGCGCGGGCGACGAGGAACACGAGCCCGATGACCAGCGCACAGTTCGCGCCGGAGACGGCGGTGAGGTGGCTGAGCGAGGATGCGGTCATCGCCTCGTCGAGCTCCGGCGAAACGGACGTCTCGTCGCCGATGGCCAGCCCGGGAAGGAGGGCGCCCCCGTCGCCGGGTGTCTCGCCCGCGGCCAGAGCGAACACCGTCCGCGCGGCGGCGGCCCACGCGAGCCACGGTGGCGGCGGTTGCACGATAGACGGCACGTCTTCACCCGACGTGCGGATCGTGTAGCTGGTCGCTTCACCGGCATCCTCGACGAGCGACTGCCCGGTCGCACGCAGGACCGTCCCGACAGCGAAGGTGCGCGCCGTGGCCACGTCCGCCCCGAACTGCAGGGAGACCGGAATCTCCGCCTCACCGCCGACCGTCCGACCACGCACCGTCCATCGTGCCCCGCCCCCGAAGCCGGTCGCCGCCATCCGGTTGGGGGTGCGCTCGACGCGGATCAGCACCTCCACCGAGTCCGTCTCGCGGGCCGCCCGGTCCAGAGCCTCGCTCACGCGACCGGGTGCGTCGATGGCCACCACCGCCGAACCGAGGGCGGTCGCACCCAGCAGCGTCGCCACCAGCGGGAGGAAACGCAAGCGCGTCACCGAAGCTCGTCCCCTCGAGTGCTCTCCTCGCGCCGCCCCGGCCGCTACCGACGCCGTACCGGCAGCCATCGCTCCCGCCACCACGGCCACGACACCGGCCGGGGCGGGCATTCCGATCAGCACCGCACACGCGACCCATAACGCGACCGCCGGAAGGGCCAGGCGAAGATCGGGCATCAGACCACCACCCGGTCCTTGAGGCCGTCGAACAGTTTCTGCGCGATCCCGGTCACCTTGAGCAGGTCCGCAGGCTGAGCGAAGCGCCCGTTCGCCTGCCGCCAGTCGAGGATGCGCTGGGCGAGGGCCGGGCCGATCCGGGGCAGCGTCTCGAGTTCGGCTTGCGTCGCGGTATTGAGGTTCACCACGGCACCCGTTGCCGCACCGCCACCTCCCGTCCCGGCAGCAGCCCCCGTCCCGGCTGCCGCCGGAACCTCGCCCACGCGCGGGACGACCAGCTGCTCCCCGTCTGCGACAGGTCGCGCCAGGTTCACCCCGGCGGCATCGGCGTCATCCGTCAGCCCGCCCGCCGCTGCCACGGCATCCACGACGCGCGAGCCTGCAGACAGCGACACGAGACCGGGTTTCCGAACCGCCCCGGTGACATGCACGAGGAGGCCGCCGGTCGACACGCTGGTCGACGCGGGCGGCCCGAACGGCGTCGCGGTACCGGACGGAAGGGTGAAGCTGGTCCCGCCTTGCGCCGTCGCCGACACGAGGACGGCGACCACCGCAGCGGCGATCAGGAGAACGACGGCCGCGCCCACGCCCACGCGGAGGCGTCCGCCTCGGCGATCCGCCACCTCCTCGAAGCGGTCGGCCTCACCCAGCTCGAACGCACTCGAACCCGCACCCGCACCCGCACCCGACGCACGCGTATCCCGCGCACCCTCCCCGGGCACGCCCGGAGCGGAGGGATCGGCTCGGTGTCGCATCCCTTCACGCTAGGAAACGACGGCGACCCTCACCCGACGCCGACCAAACCCGTGGAGAGACGCCGAAGGCGCCGGGTTGTGCACGACAACCCGACGCCCTCGCACTGCATACTCAGCCGCGCGGCTTGGTCGCGATGTTGACCAGTCGCGGTGCGCGCACGATCACGTTGACGACCTCGCGGTCTCCGACCGACCGGACCACGGCCTCCGACTGACGCGCCAGAGCCTCCAGCTCGTCGGAGCCGATCTTCGGCGAGACCTCGAGCCGGTCGCGGACCTTGCCGTCCACCTGCACGACGGCGGTGACCGACTCCTCGATCAGCAACGTGGGGTCGGGCTTACGCCACTGCGCCAGCGCGACGGACGGCTCATAGCCGAGCTTGCTCCACATCTCCTCGGCCGTGTAGGGCGCGAAGAGGTTCAGGGCCATGGCGATGACCTCGGCCGCCTCGCGCACCGCGGCGTCCGCGGGGCCGGCACCGGTGTCGATCGTCTTGCGCGTCGCGTTGACCAGCTCCATCAGCCGCGCCACGACGACGTTGAACTTGAACGACTCCACCAGGCCTGGTGCGTCCGCCAGGAAACGATGCGTGACGCGCCGCAGCGCCGCATCACCCGTCTTCCACACCACGTCGGGAGCGCTGGTCACGTCGTCCGCGATCCGCCAGGCGCGCGCCAGGAACTTCGCGGACCCCGACGGGGAGACGTCCGCCCAGTCGATGTCGTCCTCCGGAGGACCGGCGAACGCCATGGTCAGCCGCACCGCATCGACACCGTGCTCGTCGAGCTGCTCGGACAGCTTGACCAGGTTGCCGCGCGACTTCGACATCGCCGAGCCGTCCATGAGCACCAGGCCCTGGTTCAGCAGCGCCGTGAACGGCTCCGTGAAGCTGATGTACCCCAGGTCGAACAGCACCTTGGTGATGAAGCGCGCGTACAGCAGGTGCAGGATGGCGTGCGTCACGCCGCCGACGTACTGGTCGACGGGCGCCCACTTCTCCGCCTCACGCGGGTCGAACGCCTGGCTGTCGTCCTTCGGGGACAGGAAGCGCAGGAAGTACCAGGAGCTGTCGACGAAGGTGTCCATCGTGTCCGTGTCGCGCTGGGCGGGCCCACCGCAGTTCGGGCAGGAGACGTTGACCCAGTCGGTCGCCGCGCCCAGCGGGCTGGTGCCCTTCGGCTGCAGGTCCAGGCCCTCCGCCGGCGGCAGCAGCACGGGCAGCTCCGACTCCGGCACCGGCACCTCGCCGCACTGCTCGCAGTGGATGATCGGGATGGGCGTGCCCCAGTACCGCTGGCGCGAGATCAGCCAGTCGCGCAGTCGGAAGTTCTTCGCCGGCGCTCCCAGGTGGGATCCCTGCAGCGCCTCGGTGACGCGGCGGATCGCGTTCGACTTGCTCAGCCCGTCGAACGGGCCCGAGTTGACCAGACGGCCTTCCCCGGTCAGGGCGACGCCGGTCTCCGACGGGTTCTCGAGCGCTGCCTCCTCCGGCAGGATCGGCTCACCGGTCTCCGGGTGCGTGTGGATCACCGGGATGGCGCCGGTCACCGGCTGCGTCGTGTCGACGACCACGCGCACGGGCAGGTCGAACGCGCGCGCGAAGTCGAGGTCGCGCTGGTCGTGCGCGGGCACGGCCATGATCGCGCCGTGGCCGTAGTCGGCCAGCACGTAGTCCGCCACCCAGATCGGCAGCTTCTCGCCGGTCAGCGGGTTGATGGCGTGCCGCTCCAGGAAGACGCCGGTCTTCTCGCGCTCACTGCTCAGACGGTCCATCTCGGTTGTGCCCCGAACGACGGCGAGGTAGTCGTCGAAGCGCTTCCGGACCTCCGGACGGGCGCCCTCGACCAGCTCGGCGGCCAGGTCGGAGTCGGGCGCGACCACCATGAAGGTCACGCCGTACAGGGTGTCGGGACGGGTCGTGTAAACGGTCACCGGCTCGTCGCGTCCCTCGATCGCGAAGGTGACGTCGGCACCGGTCGAACGCCCGATCCAGTTGCGTTGCATGGAGATGACCTTGGACGGCCAGGCGCCCTCCAGCTGATTCAGGTCATCCAGCAGGCGGTCCGCGTAGTCGGTGATGCGGAAGTACCACTGGGTCAGCTTCTTCTTGGTCACCAGGTTGTCGCAACGCTCGCAGCGGCCGTTGACGACCTGCTCGTTCGCCAGCACGGTCTGGTCGAAGGGACACCAGTTGACCTGGCTCGCCTTGCGGTACGCCAGGCCCTTCTCGTACAGCTTCAGGAACAGCCACTGGTTCCAGCGGTAGTAGGACGGGTCGCTGGTCTGCAGCACCCGGTCCCAGTCGAAGCTGGGCGCGTAGCGGCGCATGCTGGCCTTCTGCTGCGCGATGTTGTCGTTCGTCCAGCCGGCCGGGTCGAGCCCCCGCTTGATGGCGGCGTTCTCGGCGGGCAGGCCGAACGAGTCCCAGCCGATGGGGTGCAGCACGTTGAAACCCTGCTGACGCCAGTACCGGGCGATGACGTCGCCCAGGGCGTACGCCTCGGCGTGACCCATGTGCAGGTCGCCCGAGGGGTACGGGAACATGTCGAGGATGTACTTGCGCGGCCGCTTGTCCGCTGCGTCGTCCGTGGCGAAGGGTCGCAGCTCGTCCCAGCGCGGGAGCCACTTGTCCTGGATCGCGGTGAAGTCGTACTGCGCGCGCTCGTCGTGTGCGCGGTCATCCTGCGGGTGCTCGTGTGCCACGTGACTCTCAATCTCGGTTCCGTCGTGCCGCGTCGGGATCCTGACGGCACGGAAGAGGTCCGGGCGAGGAGCCCGGGTCTCCAGAGTACTAAACGTCGGAGTCGTCCAGACCGTTCCCAGCAGGGGCGTCAGTTCGCCGCGGGCGTGACCGGGCCTGCGACCGGAGGTGCGGAGGCGACGAGCCCGGCTGCCGCGAGCATCGCTGCCGCCTTCACCCGCACCTCCTCGAGCTCCTCCTCGGGCATCGATAGCGCTGTGATCCCGCCGCCCGCGCCGACGGTCGCCACACCACCGGCGAAGTGGATGCTGCGAATCACCATCGCGAGATCGGCGGTGCCGTCGAGCCCGAGGTACCCGAAGCATCCGGCGAATGCGCCGCGCGGTCCGCCTTCCAGCCGGTTCAGGATGTGCATCGCGCTCAGCTTCGGCGCACCGGTCATCGAGCCGGCCGGGAAGCACGCCGCCACCGCATCCACCGCGCCGAGCCCCGGCGACAGCATCCCCTCGACCGTCGACACCAGCTGGTGCACCTGCGCGTAGCTCTCCACGGCGAGCAGGTGGCTGACCTCGACGGAGCCGACCTTGCACACGCGGCCCAGGTCGTTGCGCATGAGGTCGACGATCATGACGTTCTCGGCGCGCTCCTTCTCGCTCGCCTCCAGTTCCGCCCGCAGCTCGACGTCGGCCGCGACCGTCGCCCCCCGGGGTCGGGTGCCCTTGATCGGCCGGGTGCGGACGCGCCCGTCGGCCCCCACGCGCAGGAACTCCTCGGGCGACGAACTCACCAGTACCTCTCCCGCGATGCGCAGGTATCCGGCGTGGGGAGCGGGGCTCGCCTGTCGCAGCCGCAAGTGCACGGCGAGCGGATCGGCGTCGGTGCGGCCCCGCGCGGTGTTGGTCAGGCACAGCTGGTAGGCGTCGCCGGCGCGGATGGAGTCCTGGCAGGCGACGATGGCCGCGAGGTACTCCGCGTCGTCGTGGCGCCAGGAGACCCTGGTATCGGGGATGGGATGGGCGAGCTGGTAGACCCGCGCGGCTCCCGACGAACTCGTCAGGGCGCGCGCTGTGGCGGAGGTCCACGCCTCGCCGTCGGCGTCATCGGGCGCAACGACGGTCACCGTGCGGGTTTCGTGATCGAAGGCGACCATACGATCCACCAGCAGCAGCGCGGCATCGGCCATGCTCGTCGCCGCGACGGGCGCTCCGGCCTCCGCAGCTCCCGCCTCGTACCCGAGGCGACCCCACCATCCCACCGGGTAGCCGGAGGGCTCGGGGTGCGCCCGGGTGGCGAGGTCGCGCCGCACGGCGTCGAGGATGCCGCCGCTGCGGGTCGATTCGCCGACGGAGACCGTGCCGTCGGCGACGGACGACGTCGCCGTGACCCGACCGGTCCCGATGAAGCTGCGCCCGGATACCGTGTCCGACCCGCCGTCCAGCCAGACGGCGTCCTCCACGACGCCGCCGAACAGGGTCACGAACGCGTCCGCCGGGTCGACCCAGGTGTCGAGCCGGAGCACGCGGAGCGGGAGGGCCACCCGACTAGCCTAGGCGAGTGGATGCACGCAGTACCGAGCCCTTGAACACCCTCGCCGACTGGGCGGACGGCGAACTGCGCGTGCGTGACGACTGCGAGCTGGTCGAGACGGAGCTGCTGGCGGCCGACTCCTTCCTCGTTCGCGACGGCCGCGCGCTTGCTCTCCGGCTGCACGGGGCGCGATTCGCCGAGGCGTCGCGCGAACAGGGGTACACGAGCTCCGACCTGGACAGGTTCTGGGAGGCCGGGATCGCGTCCCTCCCCCGGGACGGCGAATGGTTCCCACGGTTCGAACTCGTCCGGGCGCGGGACGCAGTGCGCCTGCGGTTCCGGCTTCGGCCGGCTCCCGAGCTGACGGCGACCCTCGTCGTGGCCACCGCGGATGGCGACCCTCGGCAGCTTCCGTACCTCAAGGGACCCGACATCGACCGGCTCAGCGCGCTCCGCCAGCGCGCTCAGCGCCACGGTGCCCAGGAGGCGGTGATCCTCGACCAGGGCCGGGTGTCCGACGGCGCGACGACCGCGCTGCTCTGGTGGCGCGGCGACACGCTCTTCGCTCCCCCGTTCTCGCTCCCCCGGGTCGACAGCGTCGCTGCGCGGACGGTACGCGGGATCGCTGCGGCCCTCGGCACGCCCGTCGAGGAGGAGGAGGTCCGTCCCGCCCAGCTCGACGGCACGGCGCTGTGGGCCGTGAACGCGCTGCACGGCATCCGGGCGGTCACGGCGTGGGTCGACGGCCCGGCGCTGGCGCAGGATCCGGCCCGCACAGAGGCCTGGCGGGCCCGCTTCGCCGCTCTGACGCGGCCGCTGCCCTAGCGACCGCGTAACGGCTCCTCCGACTCACCCGTCCGTGAAGCTGGCCAACGGCCTGTCGGGACTGACGATGTAGGTGGACAGCATCCGCCCCGTCCCTGGCCCCAGATCGCGCGCGTTGTGCGGCGTGTCCGGCGGGATCAGGAACCCGTCGCCGGTGTGCAGGAGGAGGGTGTCCCGATCCCGGATGCGCATCTCGACTGTGCCTGCCATGATGTAGCCGACCTCCTCACCGGGATGCGTGTGCCAGCCGGATTCCACGCCCTCGGGGATCTCAGTGAGAACCTGCACGATGACTCGGCCGGCGATGGACGAGTCCGCGCGCTGGACCTCGGTGCGTTTCAGAGTGCCTGCGAGGTCGTCCTGCTGCCCGTCCGGTGTACCTGCCATCACGCCACCGTCTGGAGCGCGCGGAGGATGACGTCGGCGACCCTCTGCGGCTGGGAGATCATGATGAGGTGCGAGCCCTCGAGTTCGGTGAGGTCAGCGCCCGCGTTGCGAGCCATTGCGAGGAGCACGTCCGAGCCGGCGGCCTTGTCCCCCGTCGCGACGACCGCCCACGATGGCAAGCCTTTCCAGGCCGGCGCTCCCGACTTCTCGTCGAAAGCCGCGGCAGCGACCGGCCGTTGCGCAGAGCCCAGGACGGCTCCCTGGGTGTCGGAGAGGTCGCCGGCGAAGACCCGCGGGAAGTCCCGTTCGTTGACGAACAACTCGACCGCGGTCTCGTCTCCGTTTCCCGTCGGGTACATCTTCTGGACGAGGGCGGGCGCGAGCGCACTGTCCCGGGACGTGCCCTCCACTTCTCCCAGCGTCTGCCCCTCCTCGGGCGCGAACCCGGAGACGAACACCAGACCCTTCACGTTGCCGGCCCCGGTAGCGGCGTTCGTGATGACGGCGCCGCCGTACGAGTGCCCGACGAGGAGAACCGGGCCGTCGATCTGCGCGACCACGCTCCGGAGGTACGCCGAATCCGAGAGCAGACCACGCAGCGGTACGGCCGGGGCCAGCACCCGCACGCCTTCCGCCTGCAGGACCTCGGTCAACGCCGCCCAGCTGCCGGCATCTGCGAACGCACCGTGCACCAGCACGACCGTCGCTTCGCCCTTCGAACCATCGGTCATCATGTCACCTATCTCGTGTGACGTCAGCGGATGCGGCTCGCTGACGGGTCGCCGCTGAACGCCCGCCGGTGCCGGGTGAACCGGACGATGGCCACAGTGTAGGGGTACCAAACCTAGACAAGCTAGAGGAACGAACCGATCCGTGAGGCGGTCAGCGGCGCGCCCGGCGCTCCTTGCGCGCCGCTCTGTTACGCGCCAGTACCCAGCCGGTTATCGCGCCGATGAGGAACACGACAACGATCAGGAGCCAGGTCGGCAACTGCACCTGCCCCCAGAACACGAAGATGGTGGCCTGATCGTTCGCGACACCGTTCTGCACGGCGATGACGACCAGCAGCAGCACCAGCAGGATGGCGAGCCACTTCCGTTTCAGGAAGCGCACGAATGCGCTGTCCTCGGTCGGCTGCCCCACTGCCCTGTCGCTCATGCGGTCAGTATGGCGCGCGATGGTCCGTCACGAACAGCACCTCACGGGGTGAGGCGGCCGTGCTCGAGGCGCAGCACCCGGTCCACGAGGCCGGCGGGAACGTCGCTGTGCGAGATCAGCAGCACGGTGCGGCCATCCTCCGCGGCGGTCTCCAGCACGTCTCGCACGAGAGCGTCACCGGCGGTCGCATCGACGTTCGCCGTCGGCTCGTCCACCACGAGCACGGGAAAACCGGCCAGCAGAGCACGGGCGAGTGCGATGCGCTGGGCCTGGCCGCCGGAGACGAGTGCCCCACGCTCACCCACCGGCGCCGACAGACCCCCGCGCGAGACCGCCCAGTCCCGGAGCCCGACCCGCTCCAGCACGTCGAGGAGCTCGTCGTCGGTGGCCGTTTCGCGGGCGAAGAGAAGGTTCTGACGCAGGTCGGAGTCGAAGAGGTACGGTCGCTGCTCGACCAATCCGACGACGCTCCGTACATCGTCCTGACGAAGCTCTCGCGTCTCCACGCCGTCGAGGCGGTACGCGCCGGAGTGGTCGAGCAGGCGTGTCAGGACGTGCGCGAGCGCGGTCTTGCCCGCTCCCGTCGGTCCGGTGAGCAGCACACGCTCCCCCGGCTGCAGCCGAAGCGTGATGTCGGACAGGACGGCACCAGCCTCGCCCGGCCAGTGCGCCGAAACGCGCTCCAGTCGCACCTCCGGAACCCCGCTCGCCGGGATCCGGGACGCGCTGGCAGCATCCACCGGGACTCCGGCCGGAACCCGCACGGGCGCGGTGGAGGCGATGCGCTCGGCGCTCGCGTGCACCCGACGCCAGGCGCCGAACGCGAGGGGGACCGCCCCGAACACCTCGAACACCGCCAGCGGCAGCAGCGCGATGACGGCCAGCCCCGGGCCGTCGAGCACGCGGTCGCCGAGCGCCGGGATGCCTGCCGCCAGCGCCGCGGCCGTGGCGGCGCCTGCGAGCAGCGACACCGCGCCTGCCGTGAGTCCGAGCCCGGCCGCGCGGGCGCGGACGGCCGCCGTCAGCCGCGCGCTCGCCCGGCTCACCCGGTCCTGAGCGGCGGGAAGGGCGCCGTACGCCGTGAGCACATCGAGGTTGCTGACGAGATCGTGCAGGGCATCGTTCACTTCGGCGCGCAGGGGCGCGATCCGTCGCTCGGCGGCGCCCGACGCCCAGCGGTCGACGAGCGCTCCGGCGACGAGCGCCGCGATCAGCGTCGCGAGGAGCGCGACACCTGCGGCGGGGAGCACCAGGAACGCTGCCACGACGCTCGCCATGACGACGATCCCGGCACTGACGGCGGGCTGGATGACCCGCAGGGACAGATTCTGCAGCTCGTCGACGTCGTCGGCGAGCCGAGCCAGGAGGTCGCCGGACCGGACCCCGCGCAGACCGTCCGGCGCAAGCGGCTCCAGCCGGGTGTACAGCCTGGAGCGCACCGTACCGAGCTGGCGGAACGCCGCGTCATGACCGGCGAGCCGCTCCAGGTAGCGGAAGAAGGCCCTGCCGAGCGCGAACGCCCGCACGCCGACGACAGCCATCGACAGGTACAGCATCGCCGGCTGTTCCGACGCGCGGGTGATGAGCCAGGCCGACACCCCGAGCAGCGCGACGGCACTCCCGCCGCTCAGCACGCCGAAGGCGATGGCGGTCCACAGCCGGCGCGCCGGGGGAACGGCCAGTCGGAGGATGCGACGCACCTCGGCCGGGTCAGCCTTCTCGGCCGGGATCGCGACATCGGGGGCACCGACTCGACCAAGCGTGTCAACGGACACCGGACACCTCCTCCATCGCGACGGCGGCTGTCCCCCGGCTGCCCTCGCCCAGCCCTGGCAGGGTCAGAACGAGGTCGGCCGCCTCGGCGACCGCCTGGCGGTGACTCACGACGAGCACAGCCGTGCCCCCGTCCGCCACCCGCCGCAGCGATCGCAGCAGTTCCCGCTCGGTGGCCGCGTCGAGCGCCGAGGTCGGCTCGTCGAGGACGAGCGCCGCGCAACCGCGGGAGCGCAGTCGGTACAGCGCCCGCGCGACGGCCACGCGTTGCGCCTGACCACCCGACAGACCGGTGCCTCCCGGTCCGAGCAGCAGGTCGGGATCCACGTCGCCCGCCGCCGCGTCGCGCAGGGCCGCCGCGACGCGATCCGGATCGGCTGGTTCTCCGAGCGCGACGTTCTCGGCGATCGTGCCCGCGAGCAGTCCCGGACGCTGTCCCGACCAGGCGACGGCGTCCCGACGCCCAGCCGGGTCGGTGCGTCCGCCGGCCTGGATGCGTCCCTCCGCCGGCGCGAATCCGAGCATGGCGGCGATGACGCTCGACTTCCCCGCTCCGCTCGGCGCCTGCAACACCGCGAAGGTCCCGGGCGGCACAGAGGCGCTGAAACCATCCACCACCGCGCGTCCGTCATAGCTCACGGACACGTCGGCGAACGCCAGCCCGGCGGACGCCGCAGAGGGTGTGACCGCGCTCACCGCGGGCGCTTCCCCCGCCGCCTCGATGATCGCGAACGCGTTCGCCGCCGCCTCGATGCCCTCCGCGGCCGCGTGATACGCAGCGCCGACATTGCGCAGCGGGAGGAACGCCTCCGGGGCGAGCAGCAGCACGAAGAGCCCCACCGAGAGGTCGAGCGAGCCACTCAGCAGGCGCAGCCCGATCGTGACCGCGATGACCGCCACCGACAGGCTCGCAGCCAGCTCCAGCACGAAGCCGGAGAGGAACGACATCCGGAGCACCCGCATGGTGTGCACGCGGTACTGGTCGCTCACCTGCCGGATCCGGGTCTCCTGCCGGTGCTGCCGCCCGAACAGCTTGAGGGTGGCGAGGCCGGCGACCACGTCGAGGAAGCCACTCGACAGGGCGGAGAGGGCACGCCACTGGCGCTTCTGCGCCTCCTGCGTGGCCCAGCCGACGAGCACCATGAACACCGGAACGAGCGGCAGGGTGACCGCCAGGATGATCCCGCTGGTCAGATCCCGCCACCCGATCGTCAGCACGAGCAGCGGCATCGCGACCGCCGTCCCGATCAGCTGAGGAAGGTACTTGGCGAAGTAGCCGTCGAGCGCGTCCATCCCGTGCCCGGCCACCAGCGTCACGTCCGCCGCGCTTCGGTGCGAGACCCATCCCGGGCCCAGCCGACCGATGGATGCGACCAGCCGCTCGCGAAGCTGGCCGACCACCCGCGCCCCGCCGCGTGCCGCCACGGCCTCGACGGCCCACATCAGCACGGCCCGCAGCACGACCACCAGAGCGAGCAGCGCGAGGGTCCCGCTCAGCGCCGCGAGCGACTCCCCCGCGATCGCTCGCACGATCAGGTCGGTGACCAGCCAGGCGAAGGCGACGATGGAGGCCGTCTGCAGCAGCGCGAGCGCCGCACCGGCGACGAGGGTGCCGCGCGTCGCCGCCGCGTAGCGGAGCAGGCGGGGGTCGAGCGGCCGCATGTCAGGCCGTCACAGGGCGCTGAGGGTCGCCGGGCGCCTCGCCGGACGATGCGGCATCGTGGGCGTCCTCTGGGATGTGATCGCGGGTCACGCGCTTGCGGAACACCCAGTAGGTCCAGCCCTGGTAGACCAGAATGAGCGGCAGGGAGAACGCCGCGACCCAGGTCATGATCGTCAGGGTCAGCGGCGAGCTCGACGCGTTCGCGATCGTCAGACCGTTCTCCGGGTTCGGCGACGACGGCATCACGTTCGGGAAGAGCGCAGCGAACAGCGACACCACGGCAAGCGCGATGGTGGCAGCCATGAACGCGAACGACCACCCTTCCGCTCCCCGCAGGTTGGCGATCCAGGATGCGAGCAGCGCCACCGCCGCGAAGATCGCCAGCGCCAGGAACACCGGAGAGAAGTGCGAGAGCGCCGTCCAGCCGAGGAACGAGGCGGCCACGACGATCGCGAGCGCGCCCGACCGGGCCGCGAGCCTCCTCGCACGGCGGCGCAGCTCGCCGTCGGTCTTGAGCGAGACGAAGACGACCCCGTGGGTGAAGAACAGCAGCAGCGTCGTCAGACCGCCGAGCAGCGCGTAGCCGTTGAGCAGGTCGAACAGGGTGCCGGTGTAATCGTGGTTCGCATCCAGCGCCACGCCCTGCACGATGTTCGCGAAGGCGACGCCCCAGAGGAACGCGGGAACGGCCGAGCCGACCACGATCATCCCGTCGAACCACTTCTTCCACCGGGCGCCCGCCCGCTGATGCCGGTACTCGAACGAGACGCCGCGGAGGATCAGCGCCAGCAGGATCAGCAGCAGCGCCAGGTAGAACCCGCTGAACAGGGTTGCGTACCACTCGGGGAACGCGGCGAAGAGCGCGGCGCCGGCGACGATGACCCACGTCTCGTTCAGGTCCCAGACCGGGCCGATGGTGTTGATCATCACTCGGCGGTCGACGTCGTCGCGGCCGAGGAACGGCAGGGCCATTCCGACCCCGAAGTCGAACCCGTCGAGCACGAAGTAGCCGACGAAGAAGAAGGCGACGATTCCGAACCAGAGAACTGCGAGATCCATTGTCGTGCTCCTTCTAGTAGACCGTTGTGACGGGGATGGGCTCGCCCGCGTCGTCGAGGTGCTTCGACGCGTCCTCCGGGCCCTTCTGCGCCGCGCGCTTGATCAGCTTGAATTCGACCACCGCGAGCGTTCCGTAGATGGCGGTGAAGGCGACGAGCGAGATCAGCACTTCCAGCCCGCTGGTACCCGGCGACACCCCATCCGCTGTCTTCATCAGGCTGAACACGATCCACGGCTGCCGGCCCATCTCGGTGAAGATCCAGCCGACGATCATCGCCAGGAGCGAGAGGGGCATCGCCCAGATCGCGATCCGCCATACCCAGGGTCGGGCCGGCGCCCGGCCCTTGCGGGTCAGCCACAGTCCGACCACCGCGATCAGGATGTGCAGGGAGCCGAGCCCGATCATCCACCGGAACGCCCAGTACGTGATCCAGATGACCGGCGTGTAGTCGCCCGGTCCGTACAGCTGGGTGTACTGCGCCTGCAGGTCGTTGATGCCCTCGACCGTGCCGGTGAGCGTATGGGTGGAGAGGAACGACAGCAGATAGGGGATGCGGATGCTGAACAGCTCGTGCACGCCGTCCGGCGTTCCGAGGGTGAAGATCGAGAACGAGGCATCCGCTCCCGTCGACGTCTTGTACAGTGCTTCCGCTGCCGCCATCTTCATGGGCTGCGTCTCGACCATCGCCAGCCCCAGCTGGTCGCCGGAGAGCACGGTTCCGATGCCCGCCCCGACCATCAGCCACAGCCCGAACCGGAGTGCCGGGCGCATCGTGTCCAGGTGGCGGTTGCGATACAGATGCCACGCGGCGACCGCGATGATGAGGCCGGCGGAGACCATGAAGCAACCGAAGATGGTGTGCGGGAACGCGGCCAGGGCCACCTTGTTGGTCAGCACCGCCCACAGGTCGGTGAGCTCCGCACGCCCCTTCGCCTGATTCAGGTGATAGCCGACCGGATTCTGCATGAAGGCGTTGGCGGCGAGGATGAAGTACGCCGAGAGGATGCTGCCCACCGAGACCACCCAGATGGTGGCGAGGTGCAGTCGCTTGGGCAGGCGGTCCCAGCCGAAGATCCAGAGGCCGATGAACGTCGCCTCGAGGAAGAACGCGAGGAGTCCCTCCAGTGCGAGCGGAGCACCGAAGATGTCGCCGACGAATCGGGAGTAGTCGGACCAGTTCATCCCGAACTGGAACTCCTGCACGATGCCCGTCACCACGCCCATGGCGAAGTTGATGAGGAAGATCTTCCCGAAGAAGTGGGTCAGCTGCAGGTAGTGCGCCTTGCCCGTGCGGTACCAGGCCGTCTGGAAGATGGCGGTACAGGTGACCATGCCGATGGTGAGTGGCACGAACAGGAAGTGGTAGATCGTGGTCAGCCCGAACTGCCAGCGTGACAGCAGGAGCGGGTCGAGCAGTTCGTTCACGTCATTCCTCCGACAGTGTTCTACGCTTCGTAGAATTCAACTTCTACAGAGTGTAGAACATTCCCAGCCTGTTCGCGCTACCCTGGAACCGTGGCCAATCTGGGAGAGCTCGAACGTGCGGTGATGGACGCATTGTGGGACGGCGACGCTCCCATCACCGCGGGCGAATTGCGCGACAAACTAGCCGCTGCGCGCGCCGGCGGAAAGACACCGGCGTTGACGACCGTCCTCACCGTGCTCTCCCGGCTCGAGTCCAAAGGCTTCGTCGGCCGTGACCGGGATGCCCGCCCGCACCTCTACTACGCCGCCCTCACCCGGGCCGGGCACGTCGCCGACCTCATGCGCGAGGTGCTGGAGTCCTCCTCGGACCGCACCGAGGCGCTGGCCTACTTCGTCGGCTCGGTCGACGAGTCCGAGGCCGAGGTGCTGCGCCGCCTGCTCGACGCGCGCAGCGTGTGAGCACCGACCCGATCGCACCGCTCGCCGGGGCGATCGCCCTCGGCGTGCTCGCGATCGCCCTGGCGTGGCCCGTACCCCTGCTGCTGGCGCGTGCGAAATGGCCGGCCGCCGCGCCCGTCCTCGCCGTCGCGCTGTGGCAGTCCATCGCGCTCGCCGGAGGCATCTCGATGATCGGCTCGCTGCTACTGGCCGGGCTGATCCCCTTCGGCGACGACCTGTGGACCCGAATCCAGGGCGCCGCCGCCTCACTGTTCCACGGGCCGTTGCCCCCGGCGGCCAGCCTCCTGAACGCATTCCTGCTCAGCGCCGCGATCCTGCTCGCCGCTCACCTCATCCTGAACCTGGCGCTCACGTCCGTGCGCAGCCGCAACCAGCGTCACCGGCACATGGAGTTGCTGCGGCTGCTCTCCTCTCCCCTGCCGGACACCCCGAGCACCCGCGTCATCGACCATCCCGCGCCCGCCGCGTACTGCCTGCCCGGCGCCCGCAGCGTGACGGTGCTGTCGGAGGGCATGATCGAGCTGCTCTCGCCCGCCCAGCTGGATGCCGTGGTCGCCCACGAGCGCGCGCACCTGCGGCAGAAGCACCACCTGCTGCTGGACGCGTTCCGCTCCTGGAAGCGCTCCCTGCCGTGGTTCCCGATCGCCACGCGGGCGCAGGACGCCGTGGCGTTGCTGCTGGAGATGCTGGCGGACGACACGGCGCGTAAGACGTCCGGCGATGCCGTGCTCGCCGAGGCGATCCGCCTCGTCGACGAGACCGGACCCGCGGGTGCCGCGCTGGGCGCCCCGAAGGACCGCCGAACGCCCGAGCAGCGCCGCGCAGCCCTCCTCGCCCGCGAGGAGCGGCTCGTTCCCGGCGGCCGACGTGTCGGCCCGGTGCTGCGGGCCGCGGTCGTCACCGCCACGGTGGTCCTGGTCGTGGTGCCGCCGCTCGTGGTGCTGCTGAGCTGACGCTCGCCGCTGCCCCGTCCTCCGCCCCCGTCCTCCGCGGCGATTTGCGCCAATTCGCGGTTCTGCCGGCGTCAGAACCGCGAATTGGCGCAAATCTCACGACGGTCCTGCTCGAGATGTCGAAGGTCCTCGGCAAGCGGGAAGGTCGGCACAGGGAAGGTCGGCACAGGGAAGCGGCGGCCCGGGAATCCGAGCCGCCGCTGAGTGAAACCGAGTAGTCGCCCTACTTGATGGGGTGGTCCTGCAGCCACTTCTTGGCGAGCGCGTCGGGCTGAGCCTTGGTGTCGCCCTGGTTCTCGCCGTTCAGGTCGATCAGGTCAGACGTGGTCAGCTCCTTGGAGACCTTGTCGAGCACGCTCTTGACCTTGTCGGACGCCTTGGAGCTGTTGATCAGGGGCACGATGTTCTGTGCCGCGATCAGGTTCTTCGGGTCCTTCAGGGTGACGAAGCCGTTGTCCTTGATGGCCGGGGTCGTCGTGTAGATGTCGGCGAGCTGTACGTCGCCGTTCTTCAGCGCCGCGACGGTCAGCGGGCCGCCCGAGTCGCTGATCGGCTTCAGCGTCGCAGTGACGCCGTACGCCGACTTCAGGCCCGGGATGCCGTAGGGCCGGGTCGCGAACTCGGGGTTGGCCCCCACGGTCAGCGGGTCGGTCACCTTCTTGAGGTCGTCGAGGCTCGTGACGCCCCACTTCTCGGAGAACTCCTTGGTGACGTTGTACGAGTCGGCGTCCTGCGCCTCCGACTGGTCGAGCACCTCGTAGCCCTTGGGGAGGGCCTTGCCGAGCGCGGTGAAGACGTCCTCGCTGGAGGTCGCGGTGCTGCTCTTGTCGTAGAACTGGAGCAGGTTGCCGCTGTACTCGGGAATCAGGTCGATGGAGCCGTCCTGCAGCGCCTTGAGGTAGACGTCGCGCTGACCGATGCTCGGCTTGTAGGCCACCTTGACACCGTTGGCCGCAAGAGCCTGGCCGTAGATCTGCATGAGGATCTCGGACTCACCGAACGCGGCCGAGCCGACCGTGACGGTGTCGGAGGATGAGGACGCCTTATCGCTGCTGAATGCGCCACCACTGGACGAGCAGGCACTGAGAGCGACGAGCGCCCCAGCGGCGAGCACGCCGGCCGCGATGCGGCTCTTCTTCGATGCGAACATGATTTCTCTTCTCTTGGGTTTTCCCGCTGTGACGGGATTCTCGGTGTGCGTGGAGTGGAAAACGGGTCAGGTAGTGGGGGCGCTCTCGACCGGAGCGGTCCGACCGCTGCGGCGGCCATCGCCCTCGCTGGTGTCGCGGACGCGCCCGGCGAGCACGCCGCGAGGGACGACGAGGCGCTGGGTGATCGCGAACAGGCCGTCGGACACGAGCGCCAGCGCGACGACGATGATCGAGCCTCCGAGCATTTCGGGGTAGTTCTGCACGGCGATGCCGTCGAACAGGAACCGTCCGAGACCGCCGACCGGCAGGATGGCGGCGACCGTCCAGGTGGCGATCACCTGCAAAGCGCCGGAGCGGATGCCGCCGATCACCAGCGGCAGGGCGAGCGGCAGCTCCACCTTGGCGAACACCTGCCAGCCCGTCATCCCGATGGCACGCGCCGCGTCGATCGGCGCGCGGTCGACGGACTCGAGCCCGGAGTAGGCTCCGGCCAGGATCGGCGGGATAGCCAGGATGGTCAGCGCGATCAGCGGCGGGACGATCGTCAGGTTCGTCGTGATCAAGGCCAGATACACGACCAGGCCCAGCGTCGGGAGCGCGCGCAGCGCTCCGGAGACTCCCACCGCCAGCCCGCGGAACCGCCCGGAGTGGCCGATGGCGAATCCGATCGGCAACGCGATGATCGCCGCCAGCAGCAGCGTCAGCAGAGAGTAGACGATGTGCTCGCCCAGACGGATCGGGATGCCATTCGGACCGGACCAGTTCACCGGGTCGAAGATCCAGCCGAAGGCGGCGAGGATGTCGGTCATGCGCCGGTCACCGCCCTCATCGCCGCGCGGCGGCTCAATCGGCCGGAGCGCCGGTCGGCGCGCGCCCACGGAAGCAGCAGGCGCCCCAGCCCGACCAGGATCAGATCGAAGACCAGCGCCACGATCATGATCAGGATGATGCCCACCGCCACTTCCTCGGTGTACGAGCGGTTGAGGCCGTCGGTGAACAACTGGCCGAGGTTCGCCACTCCGAGCAGGGCGCCGACGCTCACCAGGCTGACGGTGCTCACGGAGACCACGCGCAGTCCGGCGAGGAGCACCGGCCCGGCGAGCGGCAATTCGACCGACCAGAACCGGCGCCACCCGGAGAAACCGATCGCTGTCGCCGACTGCTTCACGTCCCCCGGCACGGAGGCCAGCGCATCCGCCACCGTGCGCACCATCAGCGCGACCGCGTAGATGCTCAGGGCGACGACCACGTTGACCGGCGAGAGGATCTGGGTCCCGATCAGGGCGGGCATCGCGAAGAACAGGGGCAGCGACGGGATGGCGTACAGGATGCCGCCGATCGTCAGGAGCACGCCGCGACTCAGCCGGTAGCGGTTCGCCACCCAACCGATCGGCAGCGACACCACGAAACCGATGACGATGGGGAGCGCCGCCAGCCACACGTGGGAGACCGTGAGATTCCAGACCTGGCCGAGATTCGACCATAGAAAACTCACGACGCGTCCTCACCCTGCGCCGGAGCACCCGCGACCGAAACGGTCACGGCCTTTGCTTCAGAGGAACCGGCGACGCCGCGCGGCGAGTCGGTGAGCACACCGGCGGCACGCCCGTCGCTGTCGACCAGCACCGAGCCGGAGGGGGTCTCCTCGACGTGCAGGGCACGGCGTCCACGATCGGCGCCCACGAAGGAGGCGACGAATTCGTCGGCGGGGTCGGCCAGGATCTCGGCCGGCGTGCCCTTCTGCGCGACGATGCCGCCCTTCCGGAAGATGACCACCTGGTCGCCGAGCTTGAAGGCTTCGTCGATGTCGTGGGTCACGAAGACCACCGTCTTGTCGAGATCGCGCTGCAGGTGCAGCAGCTCGTTCTGCAGGTCGTCGCGCACGATCGGGTCGACCGCGCCGAACGGCTCGTCCATCAGGAGGATGTTGGGATCGACCGCGAGACCGCGGGCGACGCCGACGCGCTGCTGCTGCCCGCCGGAGAGCTGGCTGGGGTAGCGATCGGCCAGCGAACGTTCAAGACCGACGGTGTCCATCAGCTCGAGGGCGCGCTCGCGCGCATCCTTCTTCTTCGCGCCCTTGAGCAGCGGCACGGTCGCGATGTTGTCTACGACCTTGCGGTGCGGCAGCAGCCCGGAGTTCTGCATCACGTAGCCGATCGAGCGCCGCAACGCCACGGGCTTCAGCGCCAGCACATCTTCTCCGTCGATCTCGATGTGCCCGGAGGTCGGGTCGACCATGCGATTGATCATGCGCAGGATGGTCGTCTTGCCGCTGCCGGACGAGCCGACGAGCACGGTGATCTTGCGCGACGGGATCACGAGGGAGAAGTCGTCGACGGCCAGCGTGCCGTCGGGGAACCGCTTGGTGACGTCGCGGAACTCGATCACGACACCGCTCCCGTCGAACGGGTCGCTGCGCGGCGGTCGTCGCGAGAAGGTGCGGGGACTGAGTCAGCCATCTCTCTCAGCCAAACAGCGATTGGCCGATTTGGCAACGAAATGCGTCGAATCGTGACGTTCAGGGTCGGTCGCATGCCGGCCCCCCTTCATTCGGTGTCGTGGCCGTCCGGCGGCGTTCGCACTCTGTTCGGAGCACTCAGCCGTATGGATGCCAACCTGCCACCGACCACCGACATTCCCGGAATTCAGCCTTTGCGGTCGAATCGTCGCTCGAGGTACTCACGCGCCACGGTCCGCGCCTCGGCGATGTAACGCTCGTCGCCGTTCGGGTCCTCAACGAAGGCCCGGTTGATCAGCGAGTCCATGATCTCGACGACGACCTCGAGCCGGAACGCCAAGTCCTCCCCCGCAGGCAGGCCGTACTCGTCGGAGAGGATGCGGGCGAACTGCTGCGCGAAACCGGCGTCGCGGACCACCTCGTCCTCGGGGGCACCGGCACGCTCGGCGTCGGCGAACCGGATGATGCGGAAACCGCGCTCGGTGCGGAACATGTCGACGAACGCGTCGATGGCGGCCTCCACTGCGTTCCACCAGTGCTCAGGCGCCTGCGCGTGGATGGCGGCGACGACGGAGTGGCGGTAGCGGAGGAGGGCCCGGTCGCGCAGAGCCTGGAGCAGCACGATGCGATCGGGGAAGTAGCGGTAGACGGTGCCGATGGATGCGCCGGCTCGCTCAGCCACCATCGCGGTGGTGAGCCGGTCGAAGCCGATCTCGTCGACCACTTCGGCGGCGGCGTCGAGCAGCGCGTCGATGCGGGCGGCGCTGCGCTCCTGGATCGGCTCCGTGCGCACGAGGGGTGCTCCGACGGGGCTCTGTCCGGCCACCAGATCGTTGATGGGCACGAGGGCGACTCCTTCTTTCGGTCGATTAAGGCGGTGTTGCGGGTCCCCAGCCCGGCGACGGATAACCGTCGCACTGACGGAATCATATTCGTGGAAACCTCACTTCCGCTGGGGATTGACCTGTGACGCGCCGCAGAAATGTCCCCCAGATCTGGGGGATGCATTCGTATGAACGTTCACTCCATGAGAAAATGGACCAGATGCTCTCCCCCGAATCGCGCCCAGAGAAGGTTTCCGGCGACTCCGTCAGCCGCCGCGGCGCGGTCTCCGAGCCGATCATGCACCGCGCAGCCCGCATCGAAGATGCGTTCCACGAGTTCCGCGCGCGCCGCGCCCGCAAGCGGGGCTTCCTCGCCACCGTTGTGCCGTACACCGGCTACGGTGCGCCCACCTGGGTGCGCATCCTGGGCCGCGTCGTGCTCGCGAAGGATCCCCGACCGGGCAGCCGGGCCGAGCGGCTGCATCGCCGACGCGAAGAGTCTGTCCGCGGCTGGCGGTCGTTCGTCAGTGTTCCGCTGGCCGGAACGACGGTCACGGTCGAGATCGAGGGCGAGCGGCACACGGTGACGACGGATCGCGGCGGCGTCATCGACACGGTCATCCCAGCTCGGCTCACTCCGGGGCGGCACACCGTCCGCCTCACCACGGCCGATTCGACGCGCGTCTTCGAAGCGCCGGTGTTCATCATCGACCCGGCGGCGACCTTCGGCGTCATCTCCGACGTCGACGACACCGTCATGGTCACCGCGCTCCCCCGCCCGCTCCTGGCCGCCTGGAACACGTTCGTCCTCGACGAGCACGCCCGCGTGCCCACCCCCGGGATGTCGGTGCTGCTGGAGCGTCTCGCATCCGCGCATCCCGGGACACCGGTCGTCTACCTCTCCACCGGAGCCTGGAACGTCGCGCCGACACTGACGCGCTTCCTCTCACGCAACCTGTTCCCTGCGGGGCCGCTGCTGCTCACCGACTGGGGACCGACGCACGACCGGCTGTTCCGCAGCGGGCGGGAGCACAAGCGCACCAGCCTCGAACGGCTGTCCGAGGAGTTCCCCGGCGTGAAGTGGCTGCTGATCGGCGACGACGGCCAGCACGACGAAGACCTCTACGGCGAGTTCACCGTGGCGCACCCGGAGAAAGTGTCGGCGGTCGCCATCCGACAGCTGTCGAGCGGCGAGGCGGTGCTCGCCGGTGGCCGCTCCAAGGCCGAGAAGCACAGTGAGCTGTCCGGGACGCCGTGGGTGTACGCACCGGACGGCGCCGGACTCAGCGAGCAGTTGACGGAGCTCGGCTTGCTCTGACGGGTCAGCGCCGGTCACCGTCGGTCAGCGCTGTTCGGCGCCGTTCGCCGCGTGTCGGCCGTCACTGGCAGGCTGGACCCATGCCCGCCAGCCGAACGACCCGCGCCAGCCGTGCCGACCTGCTCCGCTTGCGTCGCCTGGCGCAGGCGATCGACGGCCCGCGCGAACCGGACCCCGCCGCTGTGGCGCGCCGGCTGCTCGCCGTGCAGGGCCAAGACTTCGCGGCGGGATGCTGGGCTCTCGCCCTCCGCACCACCGGCGCAACGCAGTCCGACGTGCTGGCGGATCTCGATGCCGGCCGCATCATTCGCTCGTGGCCGATGCGCGGGACGCTCCACTTCGTCCCGCCGGAGGACCTGCGCTGGATGCTGTCGGTCACGATGGACCGCATGGTGGCCGGTCTCGGGCGACGACAGCAGCAGCTGGGACTCGAGGCCGCCGACTTCGCCCGAGCCGCAGACGTCGTCACCGCCGCTCTGACGGGTGGCCGGAGCCTCAGCCGAACCGAAGCGATGGAGCTGTGGGAGTCGGCCGGAATCGCGACCACCGGCCAGCGCGGCTACCACCTCATCTACTTCCTCGCGCAGACCGGCCTGCTGTGCTGGGGGCCCGTCGTCCGCTCGGGTAACGGCAATCCGGCCCAGGCGCTCGTGCTGCTCGACGAATGGGCACCCGCTCCCGCAGCTCTCGAACCGGACGAGGCCGTCGCGCAGTTCCTGCTGCGCTACCTGGCCGGCCACGGTCCGGCGACCGTGCGCGATTTCGTGTGGTGGACGAAAGGCACTGTGGCCGGCGCGAAGACCGCGCTGGGCGTGCTCGGCGACACGGTCACGACCCTCGAGTCGGATGGCGTCGAGTACCTCGTCACGCGCGAGCTCGCGGACCGCGGCGCGGCGTCACCCGCGACTCGCAGCGAGAAGGACGCGGTGCACCTGCTGCCCGGCTTCGACGAGTACCTGCTGGGCTACCAGGACCGCTCACCCATCCTCGATGACGAGCACGCGGAGCTGATCGTGCCCGGAAACAACGGCATCTTCCAGCCGATCATCGTCGCGGGCGGACGCATCGTGGGCACCTGGCGCCGGGACGGCTCGAACGTGGTCCCGCTCCCGTTCGCCTCACTGACCGACACGCGGCTGACGCGTCTGCAGAGGGCCGCGAAGGCGTACAGCCGCTACGCCGGGTAGCGTGGAGGGGTGGCACGCAGCAGCTCGACCCGCCGCCGGCTCCCGGCCGGCATCGCGCTCCCCGCCACCATCCGCACGAGCACCAGGGCACCCTTCCTGCAGGTGGTGAAGACCGCAGTCGCGATGATCGCCGCCTGGGGGCTGGCAAGTTTCTTCGTGCACGGAGAGCTGCCGATCTTCGCCACGATCGCCGCGCTTCTCGTGGTGCAACCGAGTGTGAACCAGTCGGTGGGACGAGCGATCGAGCGATCGCTCGGAGTGATCGGCGGCGTGGTGGTCGCCTACCTGATCGGTTTGGCGTTCGGGACGAACAGCTGGATCGTGCTGCTCGCGGTGGTCGTGTCGGTGCTGCTCGCCTGGGCACTCCGGTTGACGCCCGGGACGGCGAACCAGGTGCCGATCACGGCGATGCTCGTCCTCGCCATCGGCGCGTCCGATCCGCAGTACGCGCTCGCCCGGATCATCGAGACCATCCTCGGTGCGGCCGTCGGTGTGGTCGTCAACGTCGCGATCGTCCCACCCGTGCTGACGGGTCCGGCACGGGAGTCGGTGCTCGCCCTGGGAAACGAGATCGCCTCCACCCTGGACCGGCTCGCCGACGCGCTCAGGACGGTGCACACCCGGGCCGAGTTGGATGCGCTGCTCATCGAGGCGCGCCTCCTGCGGCCGATGGAGGCCAAAGCGCAGTCAGCTCTGACTGCGGCCGACGACAGCCTGTCGCTGAACCCGCGACAGCGGAAGCACCGTGTGTACCTCGCGCACGACCAGCGCCTGTTCGACAGCCTGCGACCACTGATCAACCGGACGCTCGGCATGACGCGGGCGTACCACGACCACTACGACGACAGTCTTGCCGCCGAGCCGACCATCCACGCGATCGCCGACGAACTGCACCGCGCCGCTCACGACCTGCGGCTGCTCGCGCGTGACCCGGATCAGCCGGTCGTCGAGCCGGGCACAGAGACGGCGGGCGTGCCGGTGCTCACCGCCCCGCTGACCGTCGCGACGCCCGACCCGCGCCACTGGGTGCTCATCGGATCGCTCGTGGAGGACATGCGTCGCATCCACGTCGAGATCGCCGGCGACGACGCCTCGACGGTCTGAGGATCTCGCCGCGCCCGCTAGGCGGTCAGCTCGGCGACCGCCTGCGCGATGGGCAGCGTCCGCCGGTCGCCGGTGCGCCGGTTCCACAGCTCGACCTCGCCCTCGGCGGCGCCACGGCCGACCACGAGCACACGCGGCACGCCGATCAGTTCGGCGTCGCCGAATTTCACGCCGGGAGACACCTTTGGACGGTCGTCGTAGAGCACGTCGAGGCGTGCATCCTCGAGCTGCGCCACGATCTCCTCCGCGACGTCGTATGCGATGGCGTCGCGGCCAGCGGCCACCACGTGCACGTCGAACGGCGCGACGGATTCGGGCCAGACCAGTCCGCGGTCGTCATTGTTCTCCTCGGCGATGATCGCGAGGATGCGTGTCACACCGATGCCGTACGAGCCCATGGTGACCGTGACGAGCTTGCCGTTCTCGTCGAGCACCTTGAGACCGAGCGCGTCGGCGTACTTGCGACCCAGCTGGAAGACGTGACCGATCTCCATGCCGCGGGCGAGCTCGACAGGACCTGAGCCGTCCGGTGCAGCATCGCCGGGCTTGACCTCCGCGGTCTCGACGACGCCGTCCCAGGCGAAGTCGCGGCCGGCGACCAGGCCGAAGACGTGCTTGCCCTCGATGTTGGCGCCGGTGATCCATCCTGAACCGTCGACCACGCGAGGGTCGACCACATAGCGGATGCCGGTGGCCGACTTCTCGCCGAGCACGGCGCCCTGGGGCGACCACGGGCCGATGTAGCCCTTCACGAGGCCCGGGTGCTTCCGGAAGTCGTCGTCAGTCGCCGCATCGACCTCGGCCGGCGCGAAGGCCACCTCGGCGCGCTTCATGTCGACCTCGCGGTCGCCGGGCAGTCCGACGACGACGAGCTCACGGGTGCCGTCGAGCTGCGTCAGTGCGAGTACGACGTTCTTCAGCGTGTCGGCGGCGGTCCAGGGGCGGCCGTCCGGACGCGGGTGCTTCTCGTTCGCGACCTCGATGAGGGATTGGATCGTCGGCGATCCCGGAGTGTCGAGCACCTCCTGCGGCGTCAGCTTCTCGTACGAGCGCGCGGGCGGGGCCGTCGTCGTGAACGCCTCCACGTTCGCCGCGTAGCCGCCGGGTGAGCGGACGAAGGTATCTTCTCCGACCGGCGTGGGGTGCAGGAACTCCTCCGACCGGGAGCCGCCCATGGCACCGGCGTCGGCCTGCACGATGACGTACGACAGGCCGAGACGCGTGAAGATGCGCTCGTACGCGTCGCGTTGCGCCATGTAGCTCGCGTCGAGCCCCTCGTCGGTGTAATCGAACGAGTAGGCGTCCTTCATCGTGAACTCGCGGCCGCGAAGGAGGCCGGCGCGGGGCCGCGCCTCGTCGCGGTACTTGTCCTGGATCTGGAAGATCGTCAGCGGCAGGTCTTTGTAGGACGAGTACAGGTCTTTGACGAGCAGCGTGAAGACCTCTTCGTGCGTCGGAGCGAGGAGGTAGTCAGCGCCCTTGCGGTCGTGCAGTCGGAACAGGCCGTCGCCGTACTCCTCCCAGCGACCCGTCACTTCGTAGGGCTCGCGCGGCAGCAGTGCGGGGAAATGCACCTCGTGCGCCCCAGCCGCGGCCATCTCCTCGCGGATGATCCGCTCGATCTTCTCTTTCACGCGCAGACCCAGTGGCAGCCACGCGAAGATCCCTGGCGCCTGACGGCGGATGTAACCGGCGCGGACCAGCAGCCGATGGCTGGTGACCTCGGCATCGGAGGGGTCTTCGCGGAGGGTGCGGAGGAAGTAGTTGCTCAAGCGAGTAGGCACCGTTCCATGTTAAGGGGCCGGGGCGGGGTGACCGCGCGAGCCGGACATCTGGGGAGAACCGACGCGATCCACCCGCTGGGGACGGGAACGCGAGCCAGGGCTAGGGTGGGCGGCATGCCCGACCGCCGGACCCGCGTCTTCGACTCCCCCGCCGCAGCGCCCCTGGCCGCCTCGCTGTCGGCCCTCCGCCGTGAGTTGAAGGTCCCGGACGGCTTCCCCGCCGATGTGGAGGCCGAAGCGGCCGCTGTGGCCACCCGCCATCCGCTTCCCGAGGCCGACCTCACCGATGTGCCGTTCCTCACCATCGACCCCGCCGGCTCCACCGACCTCGACCAGGCGATGCACCTGTCGCGCACCACGGACGGTTTCCGGGTCCGCTACGCAATCGCCGATGTGCCCACCCTCGTCGCCCCCGGCGGCGCGGTGGATGCGGAGGCGCGGCGCCGCGGCCAGACGATCTACGCGCCAGACGGCCGCGTCCCGCTGCACCCCGCCCCGATCGGCGAGGACGTCGGATCGCTCCTGCCCGGGGTCGTTCGTGGCGCTTTCGTCTGGGACATCGAGCTCGGTGCCGACGGCCACGAGACCTCGGCACGGGTGTCGCGCGCGCGCATCCGTTCGCGCCGCCAGTGGGCGTACGACGAGGCCCACGCTGCGATCGAGGACGGCAGCGCACCGCCCGAACTGGCGTTGCTGCGCGAGATCGGAGTCGCCCGGATCGCCTGCGAACGACAGCGCGGGGGCGCCAGCCTGAACACCCCCGACGAGGAGGTGGTCGTCCGGGACGGCACGTATGCTCTCCAGCGTCGCGCCCCTCTGCCTGTCGAGGAGTGGAACGCTCAGCTCTCGCTGCTGACCGGGATGGCGGCTGCGGCTCTGATGCTGGAGGCGCGGGTCGGCATCCTGCGCACCATGCCCGCACCGAACGAGGAGGCATTCGCCGCGTTCCGGGCGCAGACCATCGCACTCGGACTGCCGTGGGCCGAAGGGATGCCGTACGGCGAGTACCTGCGCACCCTCGACCCGGCGCACCCGCGTGCCGCCGCCGTCCTGCAGGGCGCGACGGCACTGTTCCGCGGTGCCGGCTACGTGGTGATGGACGGTGAGGCTCCCGCCGACCCGCAGCAGGCCGCGATCGCCGCCCCGTATGCGCACGTCACCGCACCGCTCCGCCGGCTCGCCGACCGCTGGGCGCTCGTCATCTGCGAAGCGCTCTGCGCCGGACGGCCCGTCCCCTCCTGGGCGCGGGACTCGCTCGGCGAGCTGCCGTCGATCATGGGACTGTCATCGCGGCTCGCGGCACAGGTCGAGGCCGGGGCCGTGGACCGGGTCGAGGCTGCTCTGCTCAGCTCGCGGATCGGCACGGAGCTGGATGCGACGGTACTCGCCGTCCGCAACGGAACGGTGCTGGTGCAGCTCGACGACCCTGCCGTGAGTGCATCGGCGCCGCGCGCGGACGGCGTCGCCCCGGGTGACCGGGTGCGGCTCCGCGTGACGGCGGCCGACATCGCGACCGGCCGGGTCACGTTCGAGCCCGTCACCGGCTGACCGGGGCAGACTGAAACGAAGCAACCCGGTCGGCGGCTACATAGCGCCCGCAGCCGAGGCAGCCGAGGGAGCCGACGCTCAGTGAGCGCCGACGGTGACCGACGGCTCGCCGGACGTCGTGTCGCCCATCTCCTCCGCCAGGCGGTTCGCCTCGGCGATCAGGGTTGCGACGATCTCCGACTCCGGGACCGTCTTGATGACCTCACCCTTGACGAAGATCTGACCCTTGCCGTTTCCGCTGGCGACGCCGAGGTCGGCCTCGCGGGCCTCCCCCGGACCGTTCACGACGCAGCCCATGACGGCTACGCGCAGCGGGACGCTCATGCCCTGCAGACCCTCGGTGACGCTGTCGGCCAGCGAGTAGACGTCCACCTGGGCGCGGCCGCAGCTCGGGCAGGAGACGATTTCCAGCTTGCGCTCGCGGAGGTTCAGCGACTGCAGGATCTGGAGTCCGACCTTGACCTCCTCCGCGGGAGGAGCCGAGAGCGAGACGCGGATCGTGTCGCCGATGCCCTCGCCGAGCAGGATGCCGAACGCGGTGGCCGACTTGATGGTGCCCTGGAAGGCCGGACCGGCCTCGGTGACGCCGAGGTGGAGCGGCCAGTCGCCGCGCTCGGCGAGCATCCGGTACGCCTTCACCATGACGATCGGGTCGTTGTGCTTGACCGAGATCTTGAAGTCGTGGAAATCGTGCTCCTCGAACAGGCTCGCCTCCCAGACGGCCGACTCGACGAGTGCCTCCGGGGTGGCCTTGCCGTACTTCTCCAGGATGCGACGGTCGAGCGAGCCCGCGTTCACGCCGATGCGGAGGGACACGTCGGCGGCCTTGGCTCGCCGCGCGATCTCGCCGACCTGGTCGTCGAACTTGCGGATGTTGCCCGGGTTCACGCGAACGGCCGCGCATCCCGCGTCGATGGCCGCGTACACGTAGTTCGGCTGGAAGTGGATGTCCGCGATCACCGGGATCTGGCTCTTCTTCGCGATGATCGGCAGCACCTCGGCGTCATCACGGCTCGGGACGGCGACACGCACGATGTCGCAGCCGGACGCCGTGAGTTCTGCGATCTGCTGGAGCGTGGCGTTGATGTTGGTGGTCGGCGTCGTGGTCATCGACTGGACGCTGACGGGGGCGTCGCCGCCGACCAGCACCTTTCCCACACGGATCTGGCGAGACTTGCGACGGGGGGCGAGGGTTTCGGGGACCTTGGGCATCCCCAGATTGATTGCTGCCACGAGATCAATCCTACGCGGCTGCGTGGGAGGCGGCTGGGTGCGCGCCGAAGGCCGGTCGGACGTGCACTAGCCGAACAGGTTGACCGGCTTGACGATGTCCGCGTACATCAGCAGCACGCTCATCCCGCCGAGCACTATCACGACCGCGAAGGTGAGCGGCATGAGCTTCGCCATGTCCACGGGTCCCGGATCGCGTCGGCGGAAGACCTTCGCGACGGTGCGCCGCAGGCCCTCCCAGAGCGCGCCGGCGATATGCCCGCCGTCGAGCGGCAGCAGCGGAACGAGGTTGAAGACGAACAGCGCGATATTCAGGGACGCCAGCATCCCGATCATCGTGTACACCTTGTCGACGACCGGGACGCCGTCCAGCGCCGTCAGTTCACCAGCGGCGCGGCCGATCCCGACCACGCTGATGGGGCCGTTGGGGTCGCGCTCGGCCGAGCCGAAGGCGGCGTTCCAGACATCGACCATCCGCTGCGGAAGGTGGAGGAACACGTTGAAGACCGCTCCGGTCTGCGCGCCGACCGCCGGAAGGACGGCCGTGGCCGGCTGCGGAACCAGCTTCGCCACCGGGCCGATGCCGACGAATCCGACCGTCAGCGTCTCGACGCCGCCGGCGGCGTTCTTGACGACCGCCCCGTTGGCGTCGGTCTTCGCGACCTTGTTGATCACCGGAGTCAGCTGGACCGTGCGCTGCTCGCCATTGCGGCTGAGCACCACGGTGAGGGTCTGCCCGGCCGACTGCCGGATGATCGCGGTGGACTGAGCCCAGCTCGTGATCGTGGTGCCGTCGATGCTGACGATCGAGTCGCCCGGCTTCAGGCCGGCGGCGGCAGCCGGGCCCTGCGTTGCATCCGTCGGGCACTTCTGGACCGTGCTACCCGCGGGAAGCACGCACTGGCTGACGGTCGCGACCGTGGTCGAGCTCTGCGGCGTGCCGAAGCCCATGAGGAGCACGCCGAACAGCAGCACGCCGATGAGGAGGTTCATGAACGGTCCGCCGAACATGATGACGATCCGCTTCCACACGGGCAGCCGGTAGAAGGTCCGGTCCTCCTCGCCGACGGCGACGGTCTCGGAGCTCGCGGTGCGCGCGTCCTGCGCCATCTGCTGCATGAAACCGGTGGTCGCGTTGCGCCCGCGGCCGCCCTCCTTGCCGGGCGGGAACATCCCGATCATCGAGATATAACCGCCGAGCGGAATGGCCTTCACGCCGTATTCGGTCTCGCCCCGCCGGAAGGAGAACAGCGTCTTGCCGAAGCCGATCATGTACTGCGTCACCTTGACGCCGAAAAGCTTGGCCGGAACGAGGTGGCCGATCTCGTGCAGCGCGATCGACAGGGCGACGCCGATCAGGATGATGACGACGCCGAGGACGAACAGGAGCACGGATTCCACGGCTTCAGAGTAGCCGTGGACGCCTTAGAACAGGCCGCGAAGCGGCCGGATGAACCCTATGCACCGGCTGTCAGCGGGCGGCGATGAGCGCGTCGGCCTTCGCCCGGGCCCAGCGCTCCGCCTCGGCCAGAGACTCGCGCGTCAGCTCGCCCGCCGGCACATGCGCGTCGACGACCCGCTCGACCGTCCCGAGGATGTCCAGGTAGCCGATCGCACCGGCATGGAACGCGGCCACCGCCTGCTCGTTCGCCGCGTTGAAGACCGCCGGGTACGTCCCGGCCGCCAGACCGACTCGCTTGGCGAGGGCGACGGCAGGGAACGCGTCGCCGTCGAGCGGCTCGAAGGTCCACGTGTGGGCCTTCGACCAGTCGAGGGGGGCGCCGACATCCGGGACGCGGTCCGGCCAGCCGAGACCGAGCGAGATCGGCAGACGCATGTCCGGTGGAGAGGCTTGCGCAATTGTCGAGCCGTCGACGAACTCGACCATCGAGTGGATGACGGACTGCGGGTGCACCGTGACGTCGATCCGGTCGTACGGAACGTCGAACAGCAGGTGCGCCTCGATGACCTCGAGCCCCTTGTTGACGAGGGTGGACGAATTCGTGGTGACCACGAGGCCCATGTCCCAGGTGGGATGGGCCAGCGCCTGCTGCGGTGTCACATCCTGGAGCGACTCGCGCGTGCGCCCCCGGAACGGTCCGCCGGACGCGGTGAGGACGAGGCGTCGCACCTCCGACGTTGCACCCGAGCGGAGCGCCTGCGCGATCGCGGAGTGCTCGGAGTCGACCGGCACGATCTGGCCGGGCGCTGCCGCACGCTTGACCAGCGCGCCGCCGACGATCAGCGATTCCTTGTTCGCCAGCGCCAGCATCGCTCCGCTCTCGAGCGCCGCCAGCGTCGGGCCGAGACCGACAGAGCCAGTGATGCCGTTGAGCACCACATCCGCCTCGACCGACCGCACCAGGAGCTCGGAATCGTCCGCTCCGAGGGCGGTGTCGACCACACCGAAGCGTTCGGCTTGCGCGGCGAGCTCGTCGGCGTTGTGGCCGGCGCTCAGGCCGACGACGCGGAAGCGATCGGGGTTCTTCGCGACGACGTCGAGCGCCTGCGTTCCGATGGAACCGGTGGACCCGAGGATGATGACTCTGCGCACGAGCCCATCGTACGCACGGCCCCCTGGGCTGACCGGTGGGGCGGATCAGCGGAGGACGCCGAGAGCCCTGGCCTCGGACACCGCTGCAGTGCGGGAGTTCACGCCGAGCTTGGAGAACACGTGAACGAGGTGCGACTTCACGGTGGCATCGGTAATGTGCAGTCGCGTTGCCACATCGGCGTTCGACGCGCCGTCGGCGACGAGCCCGAGGACTTCGATCTCTCGGGCCGACAGGCTGACATGCGGGGCACGCATGCGCGCCATCAGGCGACCCGCAACCGCTGGAGCGAGGGCGCTCTCACCGGTTGCGGCGGCGCGAACGGCGATGAGCAGTTCGTCCGGTGGCGCATCCTTCAGCAGGTAGCCGCTGGCGCCTGCCTCGACCGCGCTGAGGATGTCGCCGTCGCTGTCGTAGTTGGTGAGTACGAGAACGTAGGGCGCGGCCTTCGCCGACCGGATCTGCCGTGTGGCGTCGGCCCCGGTGCGGTCCTGGCCGAACTGAAGGTCCATGAGCACGAGGTCCGGGTTCATGGTCGCGGCGAGCACGACGGCTTCGTCCGGTGTCGCTGCCTCCCCCACGACGTCGATGTCGTCAGCGGTGGCGAGGAGGGCGCGGAGGCCGGCACGGACGACGGGATGGTCGTCGGCGATGACGACGCGGATCATGAGCGGTCCAGCTCCACCGTCGCGGTGATGGTGGCACCATCACCGAGCGCGCTGACGATGTCGAGCCGGCCGCCGAGCTGGTCGACCCGTTCGGCCATCGCCCGGAGGCCGAAGGAGTCGGATGTTCCGGCCTGCCTGCCGACCAGCGCCGGATCGAATCCGACACCATCGTCGTGCACCGTCAGCGTCGCATGCGTTTCGGTGACGGTGAGGCTGATGTCGACCGTGGTCGCGTCGGCGTGCTGGACGACGTTCGCCACCGCACCTTGGGCTATCCGCAGCAGAGCGGTCTGGACGTCCATCGGCAGGTGGGCGTCCGTCGGCATGACGCCGACATCGATGCGCAGTCCCTCCCTGCGCCATTGCCCGCTGAGACGTTGCAGTGCGGCGGCGAGGCCGGCGTCAAGCGAAGGCGGCGCGAGTTCGCGGATGAAGCGGCGCGTGTCTGCGAGTCCGTCGGCTGCAGTGGAGCGGGCGAGGCGGATGTGTTCCAGGCCCGGTCGGTCGCCGTCCGCGGCCTCGGCTGCGTGGAGCAGCATCTGGATGCTGGACAGTCCTTGCGCGACGGTGTCGTGGATCTCCCGTGCCAGGCGAGAGCGTTCGGTGAGGACGCCCTGTTGGCGTTCGGTCGCGGCGAGCCGGTCGCGGGTGGCGAGCAGCTCGGCGACGAGCTGCTCCCGCTCGGCCGCTTCGCGGGCGATCGCCCGATAGCCGAGGCCGATGAGCAGCGCGACGCCGGCACCGACGAGTGGCCCGATCACACCGCCGACCGTGAAGCCGCCGTGCAACCCGAGGGCGACCACCGCGATCACGGTCGCTGCGATCACGGCCACGGGTCCGCCGGCTCCAGGCAGGACGTGCAGGTAGAGGAAGAACAGCGGGAACACCAGGTACGCCGCTTCCGGCACCACGACGAGGAGCGCCACCCATACGGCTGTCAGCGCGATGATCCACACCAGCCGGGCTGCCGCGCTGCGTCGTTTCCGCACGGTGGCGCCGAGCACGTAGAGCACCGCGAACGCGGATGCGAGGGCGAGCGCGACCCACATCGTGTCATCGCCGACGACGAGAACCCGGACGACGACGAGCGTGAGGAGCGCGGCGAAGAGCACATGCAGTCCGGTGCGAAGCCCGACGAACACGGGCGTGAGGGTGCTGTGTGCCATGTCCTTAGCAGCGTACGGCAGCACGCTGCGCAGGGAATCAATCAGAAGTTGGATCCGAGGAGTCAACCTCCCGCCGATGGCAATCGGACGCACGACCGCGAGGCTGATGACGACGGCAGGGAGAGTCTCTGGTGTCGGGAAGGAACCATCGTGCTCGTCGCTTGGCGCGACCTCCGATTCGCCCGTGGCAGGTTCGTGCTCATCGGATCCGTCGTGGCGCTGATCACCCTCCTCGTCGGGTTCCTGGCGGGTTTGACCGGCGGTCTCGCCGCGCAGAACGTGTCCGCCGTGCTCGGTCTCCCCGGAGACCGCCTCGTGCTCCAGCAGCCCCCGAACGGGCAGCCATCCTTCTCGGAGTCGACGATCGATGAGGAGACTGTGTCCTCGTGGCGGAACACCTCCGGCGTGGATGCGGTCACTCCGGTCGGGATCGTCCAGGGGCGTGCGGCCGTGCCCGGGAACGACCGGCCGGCGGTCGCCGTCGCCTTGTTCGGTGTCCCCGAGGACCAACCGAAATCATTGATCGGCGACCTGGCTCCGGCTACTGACGACACGGTCGGACTGTCCTCGGGAGCGGCCGTCGACTTGGACGTATCCGTCGGCGACGTCATCACGATCACCGGTGTCAACTACCGGGTGGCCAGCATCGGCGGTGACGCCTGGTACAGCCACACTCCCGTCGTCGCGCTCTCACCGAACGCCTGGGCGGAGGCCGACCACCGGCTCGGCGGCAACGGCGAGGCCACCGTGCTCGCCGTGTCCGGATCCCCCGATTGGGACATCGCAGCGAACCAGACCGACACGTGGGCCGTGCCGCCGCTGACCAGTCTCACCGCACTCGACACCTTCAAATCAGAAGTCGGGTCCCTCGGGCTCATGATCGTCATGCTCTTCGGTGTCTCCGCGCTCGTGGTCGGAGCGTTCTTCACCGTGTGGACCATGCAGCGCGCCGGAGACATCGCCGTGCTGAAGGCCCTCGGCGCATCCAACGGGTCGTTGATCCTCGACGCGCTCGGTCAGGCGCTCGTCGTTCTCGTCATCGGGATCGGCGTCGGCATCGGCCTCGTCTCGGGTCTCGGTGCGCTCGCCGGCAGTGTCCTGCCCTTCCTGCTCAGCCCCCTCACCACACTCCTTCCAGCGGCCGTGATGGCTGTGCTCGGACTCGCCGGCGCTGCCGTCGCACTCCGTACCGTCACCAAAGCCGACCCCCTCACAGCCCTCGGGAGCAACCGATGATCACCCTTGACGACGTAACCCTCACCTTCCCCGACGGCGAATCCCGCATCACCGCAGTCGACCGGGTGTCATTGAGCGCGCCGGCAGGGGTCGTCACCGGCATCACCGGACCGTCCGGCTCCGGGAAGTCATCGCTCCTCGCCGTCGCCGCTACCCTGATCCGGCCCGACTCAGGACACGTCTGGATCAACGACGTCGACGCATCCGCCCTCACTCCGAACCAGGCAACCGCGCTGCGCCGGAATGAGATCGGCATCGTGTTCCAGCAGTCCAACCTCGTGCCCTCGCTCACCGCTCGGGAGCAGCTGCTCGTCATGGCCGAGCTCGGCGGCGGACACCGCCGTCGCGAGGCTGTGCGCGCTCGCGCCGATGAGTTGCTGGATGCCGTCGGCCTCGCCACGCATCGGGGGAAGCGTCCCGCCCAGCTCTCAGGCGGTCAGCGGCAACGCGTGTCGATCGCTCGCGCCCTGGTGAACGACCCCTCCGTCCTGCTCGTCGACGAACCCACCAGCGCTCTGGACCAGGAGCGGGGGGCGGAGATCATGGACCTCATCGCTCGACTAACGCATGAACAGCGCACCGCGACCATGCTCGTCACGCATGACCTCATCCACAGCGACGCACTCGACCGCCTCGTCACCGTCATCGACGGCAGGCTCGCGGATGCCACCATGCCCACGGTGTGACGGGCGGTTCTCGCCATCGCACGCGTCACCCCGTCGAAAACGGAGGAGTCGGCGATCCACACGCTGGCGAATCGCGGGAAACGGAGGACTCGACGGGCGGATGGGGCGCAAACTCCTCCGTTTCCCGGCGTCCCGGACGCCGACCGGCTCGCACCGCCAGGCGAGGCGCCCGCGGTCAGCCGAGACGGCCGAGCGCCTCCTCGAGCACCGTGGCCGCGTCGTCGATGAGCTCCTCGCTGATGATGACGGACGGCAGCAGGCGCAGGACGCTGTCCCAACTGCCCGCGTCTAGCGGGATGACGCCGTTGCGGGTGGCGTGAGCGATCACCGACTGCAGAGCCTCCGGGTTGGGGGTCTTCGTGCCCGGCTTGACCAGCTCGATCCCGAACATCGCGCCCTTGCCGCGCACCTCGCCGACGACGGGGAACCGGTCCGCCCAGTCGCCGATCCGCGCCCACAGCGCCTTCTCGACACGGCGCGCCTCGGTGAGGAGGTCTTCGTCCTCGAACGCCTGGAACACCGCGAGGGCCGCGGCGGTCGAGACGGGGTTGCCGCCGAAGGTGCCGCCGATTCCGCCCGGCTGGACGGCATCCATGATCTCGGCGCGGCCCGTGACCGCTGCGAGCGGGAACCCGCCGGCGATGCCCTTCGCGCTGGTGACGAGGTCCGGGACGACTCCGTGGTGCTCGATCGAGTACCAGGTGCCCGTCCGGCCGATGCCGGCCTGGATCTCATCGGCGACGAACACGATGCCGTTCTCGGCGCAGAACTCGGCCAGGCGCGCGAAGTAGCCGGGTGCCGGGATGATGATTCCGCCGTCGCCCTGGATCGGCTCGACGAACAGAGCGGCCAGCTCCGTGGCGCCGATGTGGGTGCGGATGTAGTCGATCGTGCGCTCCGCCGCTTCTTCGCCCGTCATGCCCTCCGGGTCGCGGAACGGGTAGCTGATCGGCAGGCTGTAGATCTCGCCGGGGAACGGGCCCATGCCTGCGCGCTCTGGCCAGGGGCGGTAGGTCATGGCCATGGTGAGGTTGGTCCGGCCGTGGAAGGCGTGGTCGAGGGTCGCGATGGCGCGGCGACCGGTGTACTTCCGCGCGATCTTTACGGCGTTCTCCACCGCCTCCGCACCCGTGTTGACCAGGATGCTGTGCTTCTCGAAGTCGCCGGGGGTGATCTCGGCGAGCTTCTCGGCCACCGCGACGTAGTTCTCGTACGGAGTCACGGTGAAGAGGGTGTGGGTGAGTTTCGACGCCTGCTCGGCGGCCGCGGCGGCAACGGCCGGGTGGGCGTGACCGATCGTGGTGACGCCGATGCCGCAGCCGAGGTCGATCAGGCGGTTGCCGTCGACATCCACCAGGATCGCGCCGGAGCCGGACTCCATGTAGATGTTCGCGAGCGTTCCCGCTCCGCGGCTCACCGCGGCGACGCGCCGCTGCTGCAGCTCGACCGAACGCGGGCCGGGCAGCTCGGTGACGAGGTGACGGGACTGGGGCACGGAGAATTCGCGGGTCATGCCTTCCATCGTAAGCGGCGGCATTCAGCGCACCCATGACCGGCTGTCAGGTTCGACGAAGGCGGATAGGGCAGGATGGTCGATCGTGCGTACCTCTCTCAAGGCCCTGACCGCGTCCGCGACCGCGGCCCTCCTCGTCGCCGGGCTCGCGGCGTGCAGCTCCGCCGAGCCGTCGTCCACCTCGACACCCGCCGCGAACGCCTGCCAGAACGTGAAGTCCGGCGCGACGTCCAAATCGGTGAAGGTGACCGGCGACTACCGGGCCACCCCGAAGGTGACGATCGACGCCCCTCTCAAGACCACCGATGTGGAGCGCACCGTGCTCATCAAGGGCAAGGGCGCCGAGGCCAAGGGCGGCTCGAGCGTCGATATCGCGCTCGCCGCCTACAACGGGACCACCGGCAAGGAGCTCACGGCGGCGCAGGGCTTCGACGGCTCCGCGGCCGCGACCATCCAGGTCAACGACACCGCGTACGTTCCCGGCCTGGTCCGCGCGGTCGAGTGCCTTCCGGTCGGCTCGCGCGTGGTCCTCACCGCTCCGGCGAAGGATGCGTTCGGCAACCAGGACCTCTCCAAGCTGAGCCTCACCGCCAAGGACAGCGTCGTGTTCGTGGCGGACGTCGTCGACCTCCCGCCGACCCGCGCCAACGGTAAGTCGGTCGCCCCCACCGCGGGCTTCCCGACCGTGAAGCTGAACGCCAAGACCGGTGAGCCCACCATCACCATCCCCAAGGCCGACCCGCCGACCGAGACCAAGGTCGCGGTGCTCAAGCAGGGCGACGGCGAGACCGTGCAGCCCGGCGACACCGTGACGGTGCAGTACAAGGGCGTGCTCTGGCGGAACGGCGAGGTGTTCGACGCGAGCTGGACCCGCGGTGCTCCGGCATCGTTCCAGACGACCGGCGTCGTCGCCGGCTTCAAGAAGGCGCTGGAGGGCCAGAAGGTCGGCTCGCAGGTCATCGCGATCGTGCCGCCTGCCGATGGCTACGGCTCCGCCGGATCGGGTGACATCAAGGCCACCGACACGATGGTGTTCGTGGTCGACATCCTGAAGACCTCCCGCTAGGAACCTCCGGTGCGGCTTCCCCGCCTGCGGCTCCCCCGTCTGCGCCTGGTCGCCGCGGTCTCCGCCGTCGCTGCCGGTCTCACGCTGATGCCCGCGGCTGCGGTCGCCGAGTCCCCGACGCCGTTCTACCCGGGTTACATCATCAGCGATGACAGCTTCTTCAACCCGGATGCGATGACGGCCGGACAGATCCAGGGCTTCCTCGACGACCGGTCGTGCCATCCGCAGGACGACTCGCCGTGCCTCGCCGACTTCCGGATGAACTCTCCCGCGCAGCCGGCGTCGGAGCAGCGCTGCACGGCCCTGCCCGCGCGAAAGAACGAGCGGGCCAGCAGCATCATCGCCCGCGTCGCGAAGGCGTGCACGGTCAGCCCGCGCGTGCTGCTGGTGCTGTTGCAGAAGGAGCAATCCCTCCTCACGGCGCCCAGCGCTTCGGGCTATCAGAAGGCCACCGGCTACGCCTGCCCGGATACGGCAGCGTGCGACACCCGCTACTTCGGGTTCTTCAACCAGGTGTACCGGGCTGCGTGGCAGTTCCGCGAGTACACCGTCCACCCCGGTGACTGGCGGTACAAGGTGGGCGGCAACACCATCCAGTACCATCCGGAGGCGGCCTGCGGGGCGAGCACGGTGACGATCCTCAACCAGGCGACCGCGAACCTGTACAACTACACGCCCTACCAGCCCAACGAGGCGACCCTGAAGTCACCGAAAGGCCCGGGCGATGGATGCTCGGCCTTCGGTAACCTCAACTTCTCCCGGCTCTACAGCGCCTGGTTCGGCTCGCCCTTGGCAGTGCGCTACACCGGCTTCGTCGACGGCTGCATGATCTACACCGGCGGATTCGGATGCCGGCAGGGCACCCCGCTGAAGCCCTGACCCCGTATGCCCGATCGAGCATACGAGGCCGCCTACCCTCGTATGGTGAGCGTCGCCGAGCCTGAGGAAGATGCCGCCGAGGTGAAGAAGCCCGGCGCGCTGTACTTCCTCGGTCGCGTTCTCATGGCTCCGCTGCTCAAGCTGGTCTACCGGCCGCGGGTCATCGGTAAGCGCAACGTCCCGAAGCACGGGAAGGTCATCCTGGCCAGCAACCACCTGTCGTTCATCGACTCGGTGGTCATCCCGATGACGGCGCCGCGGCGGGTGCAATTCCTGGCCAAGTCGAGCTACTTCGAGGGCACCGGACTGAAGGGACGCGTCTCCCGCGACTTCTTCACCGCCATCGGCGCGGTCGGCGTCAAGCGCGGCGCCGGCGCAGCAGCTCAGGAGGCGCTCGACCAGTCGCGCAAGATCATCGACACGGGCGCGGCGTTCGCGGTGTACCCGGAGGGCACCCGCTCGCTGGACGGACGTCTGTACAAGGGCCGCACCGGGGTGGGCTGGCTGGCCCTCACGACGGGAGCCGTCGTCGTGCCCGTCGGTCTCGTCGGGACCGATCAGATGCAGCCGGTCGGGGCGAAATTCCCCAAGCCGCACCGCATCACCGTGACCTTCGGCGAGCCGATCGATGTCTCCCGCTTCGGTCCCGCCGAGTCGGGACGGGCCCGCCGTCAGGCGACGGACGCGATCATGACGGCCATCCACGGGCTCACGGGCCAAGAACTGGCGGGCTCGTACAACGAGACCCCGCCGGCGAACACCGTGGAGCGGATGAAGCGCGCGTTCCGGCCCGAGCGGTTGTAGCCCTCAGCCGGGCCTGCACGTCACGCGAGTGTCAGCAGCTCCGGGGCATGGTGGACGGGGAAGTTGACGCTCGCAGCGATGAAGCACTTCTCGGAGGCCGGTCCGTGCAGCGACGCGGCCAGTTCGGCCTGAGCCGGATCGGCGATCGTGACGCGCGGGCGCAGCGTCACCTCGGTGAAGTGCCCGCCGCCATTGCCTGTCTGGACCATCGTGCCGGTCGCCGCGTCCGTGTAGCCCACGACGACGACGCCCGCCGCCGCGGCCTCGGCCAGGTAGCTGAGCAGATGGCACTGCGACAGTGCGGCGAGCAGCAGTTCCTCGGGGTTCCAACGCTCCCGGTCGCCGAAGAAGACCCGGTCGGCGGAACCCTCGATCGGATGCTTGTCCGGCGCACTGACCACATGGTCGCGGCCGTACTCCTTGTAGCCGCTGGTGCCCGTGCCCCGGTTGCCGGTCCACTGCAGGTCGATCGCATACGCGTGCTCGAGCTTCATGCTTCGATTCTCGCACCGCGGCTAGACTCGATTCACCATGACTGACACCGTGAGCACCCCCGCGCCCGTCTACTCCGTTCCACAAGAACGCCGTATCGTCACCGCCATCCCCGGCCCCAAGTCGCAGGAGCTGCACCAACGTCGCCTGGCCGTCGTGCCGACCGGCGTCTCCTCGGCTCTGCCCGTGTACATCGCGCGAGCCAACGGCGCGATCCTGGTGGATGTGGACGGCAACCAGTTCGTCGACTTCGGCGCGGGCATCGGCGTGACGACCGTCGGACACACGGAAGCCGCGGTCGTCGAGGCCGCGGCCGGTCAGCTGCAGGACGTCATCCACACGCTCTTCACCATCACGCCCTACGAGGAGTACGTCCGGGTCGCCGAGCTGCTCGCTCAGCACACCCCCGGCGATCACGCCAAGAAGACCGTGCTCGTGAACTCCGGTGCCGAGGCCGTCGAGAACGGCGTCAAGATCGCCCGCAAGTTCACCGGTCGCCGCGCTGTCGCGGTACTCGACCACGCCTACCACGGGCGCACCAACCTCACGATGGCCATGAACTACAAGGCCATGCCCTACGCGACCGGCTTCGGCCCGTTCGCCGGCGACGTCTACCACGCGCCGAACTCCTACCCGTACCGCGATGGACTCAGCGGCGCTGAGGCTGCGGCACGCACCATCGCCTACCTCGAAAAGGTCGTCGGCGCCTCCGATCTGGCCTGCCTCGTCGCAGAGCCGATCCAGGGCGAGGGCGGCTTCATCGTCCCCGCCGAGGGATACCTCGCAGCGCTCCAGGACTGGTGCACGGCGAACGGCGTCGTCTTCATCGCCGACGAGATCCAGAGCGGGATGGCGCGCACCGGCGCCCTCTACGCCAGCGAGCACTTCGGTGTCGTCCCCGACATGGTGCTCAGCGCCAAGGGCATCGCCGGCGGGCTTCCGCTGGCCGCGGTCACCGGTCGCGCCGAGATCATGGATTCCGCCCAGCCGGGCGGCCTCGGCGGAACCTTCGGTGGCAACCCCGTCGCCGCGGCGGCCGCGATCGCCGTCTTCGAGACCATCGAACGCAACGACCTCCTGGCCCAGGCCCGCCGCATCGAGAACGCGCTCAAGCCGGCGCTCGAGAAGCTGCAGCAGAAGTACGACATCATCGGCGAGGTGCGCGGCGTCGGCGCCATGATCGCGATCGAGCTGGTCAAGCCGGGCACCGGAACCACCACGAAGGAGCCGAACCCGGAGGCGGTCAACGCGATCGTCGCGGCGGCCGCCCAGCAGGGCATCCTGTTCCTCAACGCCGGCACCTGGGGCAACGTCCTGCGCTTCCTGCCCAGCCTGGCCGTGTCCGACGAGCTGATCGCCGACGCCGTCTCGGTGATCGACGACGCCCTCGCCGCGCTGTGACCACGGTGACCGCTGAGGTGTTCTCGGTCGACGAGTCGGTGGAGCTGGCGGTCGTCGAGCGGAGCGGCTTCGTCGAGTCGCGTCACGCCGGCTCGGCCGTGGTGCTGGGCAGCGACGGCACGGTCGTCCGCAGCCTCGGCGCCCCGGATCGTCCGATCTTCCCGCGGTCGAGCATGAAGCCGTTCCAGGCGGTCGCCGTCATGGGCGCGGGCGTTCCGCTCGAGGGCGCGAGTGCCGTCCTCGCCACGGCCAGCCATGCAGGCACGCCGGCGCACCTGTCCGTGGTGCGCAAGCTGCTCGCGCAGGCCCAGCTCACGGAGGACGCCCTCCAGTGCCCGGCCGACTGGCCGCTCGACACGGCCGCTCGCGACGAGCTGGTGCGTGCGGGCGAGCACAAGCACCCGGTCTTCATGAATTGCTCGGGCAAGCACGCCGCGATGCTGCTCGCCTGCCGGGTGAACGGCTGGCCTGTCGAGAGCTACCTCGACCCGACGCATCCCGTGCAGCAGCACATCCGCGACACGATCGAACGGCTGACCGGCGAAAAGGTCGTCGCGACCGGCATCGACGGCTGCGGTGCCCCGGTGCACGCGATGTCTCTCATCGCGCTCGCCCGTGGCATCCAGCGCATCGCGACGGCGTCCGACGGTTCCCCGTTCGCGCTGTTCCGCAACGCCGCGCTGCTGAAGAACGCGGTGCTGGCCGACGGCTGGGCGATCGACGGGCCGGGACGCGCGAACACGGTCGTCATCGACGAACTCGGCGTCTTCGCCAAGGGCGGTGCCGAGGGCGTGATGATCATGGCGGCGCCGGACGGCACCACGGTGACGCTGAAGATGCTCGACGGCAGCCTCCGCGCCGCGTCCATCGTCGCCCTCCGCCTTCTCGCCGACGCCGGCGCCCTCACGCACGACTCCGTCGACCGCGTCGCCCCGCTCCTCGACCTGGTCGTCCTCGGCCGCGGCACCCCCGTCGGCACCGTCCGCGCCTCCTACACCTAACCCCCTCTCCCCTCTCCCCCAAACCATCGCTTCCTCACTTAATCCGCACAGATGGCGTCAAACGGCGGATTAAGTGAGGAAGAGATGAGGTTATTGGCGGGCGAGACGGCGCGCGCGGGCGGCGGAGGTCAGCTGCGAGATCAGCACCACGAGGAGCGTCAGGATGAAGACCGCCGACGCGATCACGTTGGCCTGAGCTGGGATTCCCCGGCTGGCCGCGATGTAGATGTACATCGGGAACGTCGTCACCGCCCCGGCGTTGAAGTTCGTGATGATGAAGTCGTCGAAGCTGAGTGAGAACGACAGCAGCGCTGCCGACAGGATGCCCGGGAGCAGCAGCGGGAACGTGATCCGCCAGAAGACCGCATTCGGAGACCCGTACAGGTCGCGTCCTGCCTCCTCCATCGCCGGGTCGAGGGATGCGACGCGCGCCTTCACCGTGACCACCACGAAGCTGATGCAGAACATGACGTGGGCGATGATGATCGTCAGGAAGCCCTTGTTCACGCCGAGGCTCAGGAACTGGGCGGCGAGGCCCGCGCCGAGCACCACCTCCGGGCTCGCCATCGGCAGGAACAGCAGCAGGCTGGTCTGCGACCGCAACCGGAACCGGTAGCGCATCAGGGCGATCGCGATCATCGTGCCGAGCGTCGTCGCGATGACGGTCGAGATGACGCCGATGATGATGCTCGCCGTGAACGCGTCGCAGATGCCGGCGGCGTCGCACACGTTCGTCCAGTTCCGCAGAGTGAAACCTCGCCAGGCGATGTTGTTCTTGATGGCGTCGTTGAACGAGAAGACGAACGTGTACACGATCGGGATGAGCAGGAAGGCGAGCGCGAGGAACGAGTACACCCCGAGCCCCAGACCCTTGAAGCGTCGCCTGCCTCTGGCCGCGCTCGGCGGTGTGGTGGTGTCGGTGGGCGTAGCCATCGTGGTCACAGCAGTTCCTCCGTCCCACTCCGACGCACGTAGGCGCCGACGATGACGAGGATGACCGCCATCAGGATGACCGACATGGATGCCGCCGTCGGGTAGTTCTGCAGCACCAGGAAGTTGCTCTCGATGACGTTACCCATCATCGAGGTGTCCGCGGCGCCGAGGAAGTCCTGCGACGCGTTGATGTAGTCGCCTGCCGCCGGGATGAACGTCAGCAGCGTCCCCGAGACGATTCCGGGCATCGACAGCGGGATGGTCACCTTGCGGAACGTCGTCCACGGGCTCGCGTACAGGTCTTGTCCCGCCTCCAGGAGCCGCGTGTCCAGCCGCTCCAGGGTCGCGTAGAGCGGAAGGCACATGAAGGGGATGAAGTTGTAGGTCAGACCGAAGATGACCGAGAACGGTGTCCCGGTGATGTGGGCGTCCGGGGGCAGGATGGACACCGCCTTGAGCGAGCTCGCGATCCAGCCGTCGTCGCTCAGGATCGCCTTCCAGGCCAGCGTCCGCAGCAGGAAGCTGATGAAGAACGGCGCGATGACCAGGGTCATCAGCAGGTTCTGGACGAGCGGCCGGCCGCGCATCTTCACGCCGATGAAGTACGCCAGCGGGTAGCTGATCACGAGCGCGGCGGCTGTCGCGATGAGCGCGTAGACGAACGAGCGCAGGATCTGCGGCCAGTACTCGGCGAACGAGTCGACGTAGTTCTGCCACTGGAACGCGGTCTGGTACTGCCCGATGTCCCCGTCGACGACGGGTGCCTGGAACGACGTGATGATCAGCGAGATCAGCGGCGTGAGGAAGAACAGGACGAGGTAGAGGACACCCGGCAGGAGGAGGACGAGCGCGATACCGCTCTTGCGGCGGACCGCGGGCTCCTGATCCTGTGTCGGCGGGGCCCCCGTGAATGCGGCGAGGGCCATCTACGCCTCCTCCAGCTCCGTCAGCATCCGCTCGCGGGCCTGCGCGGCGATCGCCATCGTGTCGGCGTCGTCCGAGAACCGGCCGTCGGCGGGCGGCTCATCCGCCAGCACGAAGCTGTGGTCCGCATCCCACGCCACCCAGACATCGGCGCCGAGCCCGGCGACCGGCCCGCTGGTCGTGTTCTGGGCGAACACCACGATCGTGCCGACTGCGGGCACCTCCACCAGGTATTGCGTGCTCACGCCGCTGAACGACACATCGGTCACGCGCCCGGGGCCGAGCTTGTTGGCACCGGACGGGATGGTCTCCGGAGTCGCGTGCAGCGTCAGCTTCTCCGGGCGGACGCCCACCGTGACGAACCCGCTGGTGCGCTGCGCGCGGGACCGCGGCACCTGGATGCGCTCTCCCCCGACATCGACGCCGAGGGTCTCCGCCCCGGACTCCTGGATCGGCCCGGCGAACAGGTTCGACTGGCCGAGGAAGTTCGCGACGAACACCGTCGACGGAAGCTCGTACAGCACCTCCGGCGAGCCCATCTGCTCGATGCGGCCCTTGTTCATCACGGCGACGGTGTCGGCCATGGTCATGGCCTCCTCCTGGTCGTGCGTGACGTGCACGAAGGTGAGCCCGACCTCCATCTGGATGGACTTCAACTCCAGCTGCATCTGTCGCCGCAGTTTGAGGTCGAGCGCCCCCAGCGGCTCGTCGAGGAGGAGCAGTGCCGGCCGGTTGACGACGGCCCGCGCGAGCGCGACGCGCTGCTGCTGGCCGCCGGACAGCTGCGTCGGGCGCCGCGATGCCAGGTGGTCGAGCTCGACCAACCGCAGCGCCTCGTGCGCTTTGGCGACCGGGTCGCCGATGCGGCGACGGCGGAGCCCGAAGGCGACGTTCTCGAGAACCGTCATGTGCGGGAACAGCGCATAACTCTGGAACACCGTGTTGACGGGACGCTGGAACGGCTTGGTGCGCGTCACATCCTCACCGCCGATCAGGATGCGTCCCTCGGTCGGTTCCTCGAGCCCGGCGACCAGCCGCAGCGTCGTGGTCTTGCCGCAGCCGCTCGGCCCCAGGAGGGCGAAGAAGGACCCGGCGGGGATGGTGAGGTCCAGCTGCTCGATGGCGGTGAACCCGGGGAACCGCTTCTTGATGCCGTCGAGACGCAGATCCGCGCCCGACTCGGCGAATACACCCCTGGCCATCAGGCGCCCAGGATCACTTTCTGGAACGCCGCCTGGTACTTCTGCTCTTCTGCGGGCGAGAGGGTGCGGAAGATCTTCACCGTGCTGAGCGTCTGGTCGTCCGGGAAGATCAGCTGGTTGTCGGCGAGCTGCGGGTCGATCTTGGTAGCCGCCTCCTTCGCACCCTTCACCGGCGTGATGTAGTTCACCCAGGCGGCGACCTCTGCCGCCACTTCGGGCTCGTAGTAGTAGTCGATCAGCTTCTCGGCGTTCGCCTTGCGGGTCGAGCCGATGGGGATGACGAAGTTGTCGCTCCAGATCGTTCCGCCCGCCTCCGGGATGATGAACTGCCAGTTGTCGCCGGCCTCGGCATTCAACTGGGTGATGTCGCCCGACCAGCAGATCGCGGCCAGGGTGTCACCCGACTTCAGGTCGTTGAGGTACGAGTTGCCCTTGATGTTGCGGATCTGGCCGTTGTTCACCTGCTTGGTGATCTCGTCGATGCCCTTGTTGAAGTCGTCGTCGCTGAAGTCCTTCGAGATGTCGACGCCCTGCTGCAGCATGATCAGGCCCATCGTGTCGCGCATCTCGCTGAGCACCCCGACCTTGCCCTTGAGGTCGGGCTTCCACAGGTCGTCGATGCTCTTGAGTCCCTTGGGGAGCTTCTCCTTGTTCCAGGCGATGCCGGCGAACCCGCTCTGCCACGGGAGCGACTTCTTGCGGCCCGGGTCGAAGTCGACGTCCTGGAGGTTCGCGACGAGGTTCTTCTTGTTCGGGATGGCCGACTCGTCGAACGCCTGCACGTAGCCGAGCCGGATCCAGCGGGCGATCATCCAGTCCGTCAGGCAGACGGTGTCGGCGCCGATGTCCTTGCCGAGGGCGAGCTGGTCCTTCACCTTGGCGTAGTAGGTGTTGTTGTCGTCGACGGCGACGTCGTACTTGACCTTCAGGCCGCTCTGCTTCTCGAACGCCTCCAGCGTCGGGTACTTGCCGGCGTCATCCTGGTCGAGGTACGCCTGCCAGTTCGCCCAGGTGAGCGTCTTGTCCGATGCGGACTGATCCTTCGCGGCGGTCGGTTTGCTCGATGCGCCACCGGTGGAGCAGGCGGCAAGGGCCAGTGCTGCGGCGCCGGCTCCCGCCCCGGCGAGGAGACCGCGGCGCGTCAGCTGGGACGCGCGCGCCGACTGGACGAGCTGGCGGATCATCGGGTCTTGCGGGAGGTTGCTCGGTTTCACTGTGGTGCTCCTTGGGGGATCGAACACGGACCACGGGCGACGGCGCATGGGCGGCACACCCTCGTGCCGTCGCGGTGGACCGATCCTGACATAGACCGTCGCGATCCGCATCAGAAAGGGGCCGGATCGTCCATTCGGAAACACAATCTTTACGAAATCCGTGTCAGATCGGTCGAAACGCCCGGGAAACCGCAGACTGTGCGTTCTGCCCAGGGCTCCCACCGCACCGAGGGGCGGTGGTCTCTCGGAGCGCTGCGGAAACCGTCTGCTGGGGCCGCATCCACCAGCGAAATCAGCATTTGGACGGCGAAATTCCTATCGAAAACGTCCGTGAACCTCGCTAGGGTGAGAGCGAACCACATGTCGAGTGTCGAAGGAGCCCCATGAAGGTCGCGATCCCCCGCGAGATCAAGAACAACGAGTTCCGGGTGGCCATCACGCCCGCAGGCGTGCACGACCTGGTCGGCGCGGGACACGAGGTCTTCGTCGAGACCGATGCGGGCGCCGGGTCCAGCATCCCCGACGAGCTGTATGCGGGCGCGGGCGCGACCATCCTCCCGGATGCGGCCGCCACCTGGGCGGCCGGCGATCTGATCCTCAAGGTGAAGGAGCCGATCGAGAGCGAGTACGGCTACTTCCGTCCGGGGCTGGTGCTGTTCACGTACCTCCACCTCGCGGCCGATGAGGCGCTGACCCGCGCGCTGATCGACGGCGGAGTCACCGCCATCGCATACGAGACGGTCCAGCTGCCGACCCGTGCCCTCCCCCTGCTCGCCCCGATGAGCGAGGTCGCCGGGCGCCTGGCCCCGATCGTCGGAGCCAACACCATGCTCAAGCCGAACGGCGGCCCGGGCCTCCTGGTCCCGGGCGTGCCCGGAACGCACCCTGCCGTGGTGACGGTGCTCGGCGGCGGCGTCGCCGGAACCAACGCGATCTCGGTCGCCGTGGGGCTGGGCGCGGAGGTCACCGTGCTGGACACCAACATCCAGCGCCTCCGCGAGCTCGACGCCCTCTACGCCGGACGCATCAAAACGATCGCGTCGAACAGCTTCGAGATCGACAAGGCGGTCGTGGCATCCGACCTCGTCATCGGGTCGGTGCTGGTGCCCGGCGCCAAAGCACCCAAGCTCGTGACGAACGAAATGGTGTCGCGGATGAAGGCGGGCAGCGTCCTCGTCGACATCGCCGTGGACCAGGGCGGCTGCTTCGAGGACTCGCACCCGACCACGCACGCGGACCCCACCTTCACGGTGCACCAGTCGGTGTTCTACTGCGTCGCGAACATGCCGGGTGCGGTCCCCCACACGTCGACGTACGCACTGACCAATGCGACGCTGCCGTACGCGCGCGCCATCGCGAATCGCGGCTGGCAGGAGGCGCTGCGCGCCGACGCCTCCCTGGCCCTGGGCCTCAACGTGCACGACGGCCGCGTCACCAATGAGGGCGTCGCCTCCGCACACGGTCTCGATCCGGTCTCCGTCGCCGACGCCCTGGCCTGACACCCGCGCCTGACACCCGGGCCCCGACTCAGCCCGCGAGCTGCGGGTCAGGTGTGGGAGGTCAGGAGACGTCGAACCACTGGTCGCCGATCTCGACCCGGGTTCCCCGGGTGACGCGGTAGCGGCGACCCGCCTCGCACTGCCGCGCCACACCACCGAGGGGATGCGCGACCGTGCCGTTGCCGGAGTACCGGTCGCAGATCCAGAGTTCGTCGCCCTCGAGGCCGAACTCGAGGTGCGTCTTCGAGACGCTGCGCGTCGGGTCCGAGACGACGACGAAGTGGTCGACGTGCTCCCCCGGCTGCGTGATCGGGCGGCGGCCGACGAGTCCGGACCCGGAAACTTCGACGATGTCGCCGGTCGAGAAGCTCAGCGTGTAGGCACGGTGGGCGATCGGACGCGCGCGCGGCGCCTCATCCACCGACAGGATGGTCATGGCCTGCGTCGGCGGTAGGCCGTCCTCGTCGAGCTCGAACGCATCCGGGAACCGCCCGGCGATGGCGGGCGCGGCAGGACGCTCGGCAACGCGGTCGGAAATGATGGACGTGTCGGACGGACGCGAGTCGGCGAGCTCCGGGGCCCGCAGCCGGGATGAGGTCACCGAGCTGCCGCACATCGGGCAGAACAGCGTCCCCTCGGCCAGCTCCGCACCGCACACCCGACAGTTCATCGGTTCCGCCCCTTTCCGCGTCCCCCTCCACGGTAGCCGAGCGATCGCAGCGAGACCGCCGCGAGCAGTCGCTTCCACCGCGTGTCGCGTTTAGCGAGCTGTCCACGGAGGTCGTCGACCGCTTTCCAGACCGATTGGGCCTCGGCGGGCGTCGGCGCGACCCCGCTGAAGGTGGCCCGGTCGGCGACCTTGGCCAGAGCGTGCGCACGCGACCCGCCGATGGTGTCGGCGAACTCCACCCGGGTCGCCGCCGGCGGCGGGTCGTAGCCGTGGTCCACCGCGGCGTCGGCGAACTCGCGCCAGCCCCCGACGATCCGCTCGCGCGCCGTCGCCGCCGAGCGCCGGAGGACGCGGCGTCTCCACTTCGCCGCGAGCACCGCGAGGAACGGGGATGCGACGAGCGCCAGCACCAGCACCGTCCAGCCGGCGATCACCAGGATGGCGAGCAGGGTCTCCAGCACAACATCCGGTTTGGGCTGGTTCGACGGATCGACCTGCGCCTGCGGCGGTTCGTCGTTGCGCTGGGGATTGTCGTCGACCGGTGGCTGGACGTTGGTCTGCGGGCGGGAGATCTGGGTCGGCTGGTCGGGTTGCTTCGGCGGCACTGGACGCAGGGGCGGCGTCGGGTCGACGGTCACCCATCCGCTGTTCGTCTGCACCTCGATCCAGGCCGAGATGTCCGAGCCCGTGAAGGTGACGGCGGAGGACGTCGTATCCTTCGGCGCGACGAAGCCGACGGTCACTCGAGCGGGGAAACCGAGCTGTCGCGCCATCAGGGCTGCGGTCACCGCGTACTGCTCCTGGTCGCCGAGCATCGGCACGTCGGTGAGGAGTTCGGTGATGCGGTCCGCTCCGTGACCGGATCGGCTGGGCGGCTCGCTGGGGCCGATGCCGTGGCTGATGTAGCCGTCGTTCGCGAGACCGCGGAGCGCAGCGGCGAGTTTGGCTCCCGCACCGGACACGCCGGCGGTGTACTTCTGCAGGACGGATTGCAGCTCGTCGGGGACCACCGAGGGCCGCGGCACCGAATCGGTTCCCGGCTGCACCTTTCCGAGCTGCGACACGGCGAGCAGCGGCTTGACCACCGATTGCATGACGTAGGCGTCACCGCTGTGCAGCGACGTGGTGACCGCGCCCGTTCCCGTCACGTCGTTGTAGAAGAAGGCGCCGGCCAGGTCGCCGGCGTGCTGACCGGAGAACTGCACCTGCTCGAGCTGTCCGCTGCCCGGAAGCCACGGCCCGCGGTAGTCGCGGACCACGACGGTGGTCGTGGTCGCCTTCCCCTTCGTCGCGCCCTGGTCGAGGCGGTACGGGACACGTGTGAACGACCCGGAGGCACTGGTCACGTCGCCGCTGCCCACCGAGTACGTGACGCCGTCGTAGGTGTCGAGGGTTGCGATCCTGAGCCGTCGGTCAGCCGGGAGTCCGTTCACGGTGAGCATGGCCTCGCGCGCTTTCGCAGGCTCCAGGTAGGAGCGGAACCCGCTCAACGGGCTCGGGTACTTCCGTGGGTCGAAGGGTTGCTCCACGGCCGTCCGGACGACCTCGCGGCCCCCGGGTGGTGGCAGCAACGCCGCGGCCGCGACGCCCCCGGCCGCGGCCGCGAGCAGCATCACCGTCGCCCCGGCGGCGGTGAGGAGAGCCGTCGACCGGCGCTCGCTGCGCGACTCCACCAGCTGACCGCTCTGCTCGCGGAGGCTACGGATGGCCGCCGACCGGCGCACCAGCCGGAAGCGGATCAACCACACGAGCAGCACGACGAAGAGGGTGAGCAGGAGCAGCAGCGGCACCGATGCCACCGACGAGCCGAGCAGGATCGCGGCCACCACCAGGAGGACGGGCGGGACGGCCGCGAGTTCGGGCCGGGACGATCGCAGTGCGATCGTGACGGTGAGCACCGTCGCCAGCAGCGTGAGGATGAACGCCGGGACGAGTAGCGCCTGATAGGACCCGACCGGGACGCTGATGGTCACGAGCTGCTTCCAGCTCAGCCACGTGCCCTGCACGAGGTCGACGAATCCCGCGCCGCTGGGCAGCAGCCCTCCGGCGGCGGCCTCGGACGGCACCGCGAGCTGGACGCCGATGCCCAGATAGACCAGGACCATGAGTCCGGCGATCAGGATGCTCGGGAGTCGCCACGCCCACCCCACTACGCCGATCGCGGTGCCCAGCACGAGGGTCCCGACGAGCATCACGACGAATGCTGTCGACTGGTAGACCGGCCAGAACGCCCAGGCCCCCAAGGCGACCGCAGCGACCGCGAAGAGGACATCGACCAGCGCGCGCGGGGAACGACGCGCGGGCATCAGGTCGCCATCCGTTTGGCGAGGCTGCGCTGGAGGTCCTCCAGGTAGCCGATGGTGAGCACGCTGAGATCGGAGACGCGGCGCAGCGACGGGACAGCGCCCTCATCGCAGACGATGGCGACCACATCCACCCCCAGCGGGAAGTGCGCGGCGGCGGCACGTAACTGCGACGCGGTGGGCGTCGAGCCGCAGATCAGGAAGGCGATCGAGATACCCGCGGAGTCGTCGGAGGCCACCTGCGCCAGCTCCGGCAGGCGCAGAGCCGAGTCCGCGGACTGGACGCCGGCGAGGTCGTCGAGGAGGCGTCCGCGGTTGACGGTACTCAACCGGCGGACGTTGAACACCATCCGCTTCGCGAAGTCCGGCGTCTCTGCACTCGCCACCACCGAGACGGTGCGCGAGTCGAGCATCGCCCGCACGCCGAGCGAGCCGGTCGCGCTGACCGCCAGCTCGAACTCCTCGTCCGTTGCGTAGTCTGCCGCGGACAGGCTCAACGCGACCAGCAGGTGGCTGCGCCGGGTCTCCTCGAACTGACGGACCATGTAGCTGCCCGTCTTCGCCGTCGACTTCCAGTGGATGTAGCGGCGATCGTCCCCGGGGACGTACTCGCGGAGCGCATGGAACGCGATGTCGCTCGAGGTCAGATCGCGGGTCGGCGAACCCTCGAGGTCGCGGATGAATCCGGTGCTCATGCTCGGGATGGCGATAGTGCGCGGGTGGACGAACAGGTCGAGGGAGTCGGCCCAGACCACCTCCCGGCGCAGGAGGCCGATCGGGTCGGCGCGCACCGTCCGCACGGGGCCGATCGGAACGATCCCGCGACGGGTCGTCGGGACGACGAACACGTCGGAGTGCTCCTCCGCCGGTGCCAGCGACGGAGCCGCGAACTCGGCGAGTCCGAGACCCACGGGCACCTCGACGCGCACGCCGGGAAGTCTCCTCCGCAGCGGGTTGCGGACCGCCACTTCGCCGGGCGCGCGTTCGCCCACGACCACGCGGTTGGCGGGAAGCGACAGTCCCACGTCGTATGCCGTCCGGCCGATGAGGTATCCGGAGGCGACGACGAGAAGCACGACCGCCGCCCAGCCGGCGACGACGGCTTCGATCCAGCCCCAGACGTAGCCCGCCGTGAGCGCCAGGACGGCGACGAGGAGCATCGACCAGCCGAGCGCGGTCACCACCGCGCTGACGCGGCGCGCGAGCAGGGCGATCGCTCGCCCGGCAGTGGCGGAACTCCGAACGACCCACACGATCGCGTCCGCGAGGAAGCCCTCGCGCTCGCCGACGATTCGGGCGCGCGCGTTGGTCAGCTCGGTCTGCGAACGGGTGACGGTGGTCACACGGCGGCCCGATCGCTCGGCGGCGGAGTCTCGATGAGCAGCTGGCCGATGAGGCTGGACGCGCTGACGCCCTCGAACTCGGCTTCCGGGTCGAGGACGAGCCGGTGCGCGAGCACGGGCTCCGCGAGAGCCTTCACGTCGTCCGGAGTGACGTAATACCGCCCGGAGGCCGCTGCGAGTGTCTTCGCCGCGCGCAACAGCGCGAGCGCTCCGCGCACACTGACACCGAGGCGGATCTCATCGGCCGTCCGACTCGCCTCGACCAGTCGGGACACGTAGTCGTTGATGGTCGGGTCGACATGGACGCCCCGCGCCATCGTGCCCATCTCCACGACAGTCGCGGCGGAGATGACCTCCGGCACGACGACTTCGTGAGCCTTTCGCTCCGAACCCTCGAGGATGCGCAGTGTCGCCTCGTGGTCGGGATAGCCGATGGACGCCTTCATCAGGAAGCGGTCGAGCTGCGCCTCCGGGAGCCGATAGGTGCCCGCCTGCTCGATCGGGTTCTGCGTCGCGATGACCATGAACGGTGCGCCGACGGAGTGGCGGACGCCGTCGACGGTGACCTGTTGCTCCTCCATCACCTCCAGCAGCGCCGACTGGGTCTTCGGGCTGGCGCGGTTGATCTCGTCGGCGAGCACGATGTTGGCGAAGACCGGCCCGCGGTGGAACTCGAAGTCCCCCGACCGCTGGTCGTAGATGTTGACGCCGGTGATGTCTCCGGGCAGGAGGTCTGGAGTGAACTGGACACGGTTGGTCGTGCCACGGACGCTCTCCGCGATGGCGCGCGCGAGCGACGTCTTGCCCGTTCCCGGGAAGTCTTCGAGGAGCAGGTGGCCTTCGCTGAACAGCGCCGTCAGCGCGAGGCGGATCACGTGCGACTTGCCGAGCAGCACGCGGTCGATGTTTCCGACGAGGCGATCGAAGACTCCGGAGAACCATCCGGCCTGCTCAGGGGTCATCGTCATGCTCCGGCCTCTTTCGGTTCGGGGCGCGGCGCGTTCGTCCGCAGGAAGGGGGAGGTGCGCCGCGGGATGCGGCTGAACTCAGTATGGCGTCCGCGGATCATGGGAGCGTCGAACCCGGATAGTCATGGGAGTACGTGTCGCCGTTGGCCGTGACGCGGACGGTCAGCGTCGGCGCGACGTCGTTGGCCGGCGCCGTGCAGGAAGCCGTCCCTCCCGTTGCCGGCATCGGAAGCTGGGTCGTGCCGTCACAGCTGTACGTGACGGCGTCGTACGCGCCCGTCGGCCAGCTGGTCCAGGTGAAGATGTGGCTCGCCGCGTCGTAGCGCGCGTCGCCGATCGAGGTGTCGACGGCGACCCCCAGAGGCTGGGGATCCGATCTCTGGGCGGTGCACAACGAGGATCCGTCCGGATACCCCTCGCAGACGCGGGTGATCTTGACGCTCAGCGGCATTCCGTAATGGTTGCTCCCGGAGCCGGTCAGCACCCCGGTCGCGCTGGTGAGGGTGCCGGAGTCGACCGGCGTGCTGCCGCTGTACAGCTGGTAGTCGAAGGTGGCGTTGGAACCTCCGCCTGCGCGGTACGAGACGGTGACCTGGAAGTCGAAGGTTCGGTCGCCACTCGGCACGACGCCGTCGATCCCGACCGTGGCGTCGTCTCCGGGCGCCTGACGCGGCGTCGCGCTCACGATCGCCGCAGGCGTGCAGCCTTGGCCGTTGTAGGCGTACACGATGAAGTTGTAGGTCTGATTGGGGCTCAGGCCGGTGAAGGTCGTGCTCCCGCCCTGCACGCGCCGGAGACCGCTCGTGGAGAGCGACGGATCGCCCTGGGCGACCCCGCTGACATCGCAACGGGTCGGGTCGCCGCCCTGGAAGGCGGCCACGAAGTAGTCGGTGATGGTCTTGCCGTTGTCGCCGAACACGTTGGACCAGCTCAGCGTCGCGCTCGTACCGGCCGTGGTGTCCGGCATGGCGACCGGCGCGACCCCTGTGCGCGTGGGGGCTCCCGAGGGTACGCCGCTCCCCTGGCTCTGGTTCCACGTCGTCCGGCCCTGGTAGAACTCGTTGCGCGAGGAGACGCTGAAGGCGATGGCCGCGCCGTTCGCGATGCCGGGGTCGGTCACGTTGAGGGCGTACTTCGTCCCCACCGGGTCGGATCCCAGAACCTGGAGGGCGTTCGTGACGCCGCCGAGCGAGACGACGTACGAGGTGATGGGGCTCGAGCCGGGGGCGTCGGACGGCTTCGACCAGGTGATGCGGAGCCCCTGGTCGAGCGGCGTCGACGACAGGGCGGCGGGCGCGTTCGGGATCACGTCCGACCACACCGGCTCCGCGTAAGCCGTCGGGTCGGAGAGTCCGAGCGCGTTCCGCGCACGGACACTCAGCGTCACGGCGTTCGCCGGGCCGTTCCCCGGGGTCGTGATCGCGCAGGTGGTGGTCGTGCACGGGGTTGTGGAGATCACCTGGCCGGTCGCCGCGTTGGCCATGGTCACCTCGAACCCGGTGATCGGCGAGTTGTTGAACGCTCCGGGGATCCAGTTCAGGGTGAGGCTGCGGTCGGCGATGGTGCCGATCTGCACGTTGGAGACGGGAGCAGGTCGATCCTGCACCGACACGGTCACCGTGCCCCAGGTGTAGCGGTCGGCGTCACCCGTGGCATCGGCGACCTCGTACTGCAGGGTCGTGTCGGCCGGCGCAGCGGTCGTCGAGACCGACACTTGCAGTTGCGAGTTGTCGGCGCTGGGCGTGATGCTGAGCCCGTCCGGTAGCCCGCTGCCGAGCCCGCGCACCGCGACGACGCGGAGCGGCTTGCCGGGGAACGGGTTGGTGGCGCCGTCGTTGGCGAGCACGTCGACGGTCGTCGTCTGACCGCGCGGCGCGATCACGCGGTCAGGCTGCGGGCTCGCCAGCGGCCGGGTCGAGGGCACGACCGAGATGTCGATGCGTCCGGCCTGACCGGCGTTGACCGCATCCTTCACCCCGATCGACAGGGAGGGTGTCGAGCCCTTCGGCGTGCCGGTCGCGACGGTGACGGTCAGCTTCTGGCCGTCGAGGGATGCGCTCACGCCATCCGGACGCGGGTTCTGGATGCTGTACACCAGCTCGTTCAGGTCTTTGGCGTAGGGGTACTTGGTCACCTTGGTGAGGTCGATCGTCTTCGTCTGGCCCGGCTCGAACTCGATCAAGGCACCGGTGAACACCGGCGGCTGGTTCTCACGCGGTGTCACCTCGATCGGGAGCACGATGGTCGCGACGTTGCCGTCCGGATCGGTGGCGCTGGAGCCGTCGGTCACCTGGAACGAGATGGAGGCGGGGCCGAAGTAGCGCGACGAGGACGTGAATTGCAGGGTGTCGTTCCCGGAGACCAGGTCGTCCCCGTTTGCGTGCGTCGCACGCACCGTGGCGGCGTCGGTGAGTCGCACTTTCCGATCGCCCACCGCGACGATGTAGTCGTTGAGGTGGATGGTGAGCGTCTTCTCACTGACCACCGAGAGCTTGGGCGCGCCGCGCTTCAGCTGCGGAAGGGCATCGTCGTAGCCGGGGACATGCACGAAGCCATAGGCGACGACCGACGCGTCCTCGGGGTTGGCGACGCGGAACGGCACGATCTGACTCGTGGCACCGATGGCGATCCGCAGCCGCTTCCCGTCCGTCACCTGCGCGCTGTTCCCGTAGCCGGGGACCAGCGAAAGCTTCAGCGTAGAGACGGGCCCGTCCGCGAAGAAGACGTTGGCGAGGACGTTCACGTCGACCCGGTTCTTGCCCAGGATGTCGGAGAGCCCGAGCGTGGTGTCGGAGACCACGGGCCGGGCCGGCGGTGCCTTCTCGTCCACCGTCAACCGGAGGAACGCCTGGCTGGTGCCGCCGCGCTGGTTCTGGATCGTGTAGAGGAACCCGTAGGCGCCCGGCGTCTTCGGCGCCGTGACGGTGACGACGTCACCGCTCACCTTCGCCTTCGCCTTGCCGTCGAGCGACGTGACGGCTGTGACGCTGAGCGGGCTCCCGTCGGGGTCGCTGTCGTTGGCCAGCACCTGCACGCTGAGCGTGCGCCCCGGCCGTGCGGTCACGTCGTCCTCGACGGCGATCGGGTTGCGCGCGCCCTCGACGCGGGCGGCGATGCCGACACGGACGGTGCCGGTGGCCCGCGCGCCGAGCGCATCCACCACCGCGTAGCTGAACGTGTCGGTGCCCGCGGCGTAGTCGCCGGCCTGGAAGTCCATCCAGTCCGGCCCGGAGGCGATGACGGCGCCCTTCTGCGGGTTGGTCTCCTGCCCGATGAACTGCACGGAGTCGCCGTCGGGGTCGATGCCGGAGAGCGGCACGGTGATGCGGACGGTGTCGCCTGCGAGCACACGGGTCGTCACCGTCTTGGGCACCGGCGGGTTGTTCGTCGCGGCATCCCGCTCGCGGACGGCGATGGTCACCTCGGCGGTGGCCCACTGACCGTCGGCGCCGTACACGCGGTACGCCGCCGTGTAGTTGCCCGGTTTCGACGGTGCGAGGTAGCGGAGGTGGTCACCGCTCACGAACAGCAGTCCGGCCCCGTTCGGAAGCTGCGTCGCGAGCGTCGGGTCGAGTGTCAGCTTGTCGCCGTCGGGCTGGACATCGTTGGCGAGGACCGGGATGTCGACCACGTCGTGCACACGCACGGCCACCGTGTCAGGGGCTGCGATGGGCGGCTGGTGGACGGTCAGCGCCGGCAGCTGGACGACCGTCACGGTGCCGACGGTGTCCGCGAGCCCGTTACTGAGCCGGTAGTGGAAATCGACCGGTCCCTCGAGCGGGCGGCTCAGGGTCACCCGCAGGGTGCGCTGCTGCAGCACCTGCACCCGCACGCCGCTGGACGCGCCGGGATCGGTCACCCCGGTCACGAGGAGGACGCCGCCGGACGGATCGATGTCCGTCGACAGCACGTCGACATCCTGAGTGGACTGCTCACGGATGAACGCCGTGTGCGGCACCGCGATCGGGGTGGTCTTCGCCCCGGGCGGCGCCTTGACCTCGACGCGGACCACGCCGGTGGACGTCACGATCCCGTCGGTGACCGAGTACTCGATGTTGTGGGTGCCCGCCTGGTCGGACTCGAACCGGAAGGTTCCGCCCTGGTAATCGGGCGTGATCGTAGCGTCGGCCTTCGTCGGCACGGTGCTCAGGCGCACCGGTCCGTTACCGCCGCGGACGTGATCGAGCGGGGAGACCGTCACCTCCTGACCCTGGTAGGCGAGCACGGCGAACGGATCGGCGATGATCGGCACCTGCCCCGGCGCACGCACCGTGACGGCGAGCAGCCCCGCGGACTCGGCGCGGCCGTCCGACAGGGTGAGCGCCACATCCTTCACCCCGGCACCGTCGCCGTGGTCGGAGTACGCGACCTGGCCCTGCGGCGTGAAGGTCACGGTGTCGGGAGCGGCGATGGAGGCCGCCGAGAGGTAGAAGGAGTCGCCGTCCGGGTCGTAGCAGTCGCCGATCACGGGCGCGGACACCCGGCCGCCGGTCTGCACCACCGCCTTCGCGTTGCGGACGCAGACCGGTGGCGCGTTCTCGGCGGCCGACCGCACCGCGACCGTGACGTGGGCGGTCGCGGTACCACCGCGTCCGTCGGAGATCGTGTAGTCGAACGCGATCGTTCCTGTCGCCGTCTCGGGCAGCGAGATCTGCAGCTGCTGGTCGGCGTTCGTGAGCTCCAGGGCGCCCTGCTCGGCCGAGACCCCGGTGAAGGTGTCGATGGTGAGCACATCGCCGTTCGGGTCGTAGTCGTTCAGCAGCACGGGCAGCGGAGTGACCCGGCCCGGGCGGGCGCCGAAGGCGTCGTTCACGGCGACGGGAGGCTGCTCCTGCTTCTCGTACTGCGGGGCCGTGTCCTGCTTGGTCTGGTTGACGAGCTCCTGGGTGGTCTTCTTCGAGACCAGCTCGTCCCAGTTGTCGATGCGCGTGTTGCCGCTCTGCACGGCCCAGGCCACGCCCGACCGGCCGTCGTTCAGCACGACGCGGTCCCCGTTGGCACGGAACGCCAGGGTGGCGCCGGACGGCACGTCCTTCAGCGTCGACCGCTCCCCCGCGCCGGATGCTCCGCAGGAACGCCACGCGGCCCCGCCGCCCCAGGCGGCGTAGGTGCAGCCGGCCACGGTCACGGGCGCGGCCGCCGTACCGGTGACCTGGCTGACCGGCCGCGTCGGCCGTCCTCCATCGAGCGGCACCCGCACGAGGCCGGTGTCGGTCGCGATCCAGACCGCACTGCCGCCGGCGGACGGCTGCTGCAGGACCGCATTCGCCCCCTCCGGTATGAGGGATGCGAGGCTGACGGCGCGTCCGTCCACCCAGACGGTGCGCTGGTCGGGGTCGAAGAGCGCCCAGTGCCCGCCGACCGAGGTGAGCGACACATTCGCCCCGTCCCCGCGTGTGGCGACTCGTGTGCTCGTGGTCGACGGCTCGGCGGCATTGAGGTCGGCGCGCACCAGGGATCGGGTCGACGGCTGGTACGCGAACAGCACGCCGGAGGGGTCCATGGCGGACACGGCGCGCCCGCCCAGGTCGACTGTCGCGGCGGATCCGGAGTTGAACGATTCGAGCTGCGTCACCGTCGTCAGCCACAACTGCCCGGTCGTCTGGGACAGCAGGGCGACGTGCCCGCCGGCCAGCGACACCTGCGGGGAGCGCGGCGGGAGCGCCACCGACTTGCCGGACTCCGCCTTGGCGGGATCGACGACCGCGATGGTGTTTGCCTCACGGTCGACGAGGAGCACGTCGGTGCCGTCCTGGACGACGTCGAGCGCGTCGCCCGTCCCGGCGACGACGGAGTTGAGTTTGTCGATCTCGGTGTTCGCCCGGCCGAGCGACTTCTTCGCGTCACTGGCGACCCACACCGCCGCGTCATTGAGCTTCAGGTGCTGCGCGCTGTACCCGCCGGAGACGACCGCGAGCGTCGTCACCAGCGCGGCGACGGCGGTTCCGCTGACGGCGGTCGCCGCGACGGACTTGTGCGCGGCGAGCCAGGAACCGATGGCGGCGAGCCGGCTCACGTCCCGTCCGCCCTCTCGACACATTTCTGGCCGCTCGGCGTGCCCGTCTTGCCGTCGCGGTTGACCGTCACGGTCACGCACACGGTCGCGCCGGGCTTCGCATCGACCCGGAACTCGGTCGCGTGCTGGCTGCTCGGCGGCTGATCCTGAACCGCCACCTGGTAGGTGTCACCGTCTTGCAGACCGGGATCGCTCCAGCTGAACACGATGGTGCTGCCGGTGACCCGGCCACTCAGGTCACGGACGGTCGGGATGTCGCTGTTCGCGCCCGCGCGCACGAGCACGAAAGCGGCGGTGACGCCGAGCACCACCACGAGCGCCGCGCAGGCGATGAGCGAGATCACCAGGGCGCGCGGAGTCTTCGACGGCGCGATCTGCTGGGGTGTCTGGGCACTGCCCAGGCTCTCACGGACCACGGTCCGCGTCGGCGCACGCGTGACGGTCGCCGAGGCGGGAGCCGCGCGCCTCCGACGCCGGCGACCTCCCGGATCGACCGCGACGACGCCTTTGACTCTGGTTCGCTCCTCCGGGTCGCCGGCCGTCGCCAGCGCCCAGTCGTCCATCGCCACCTCGATCGGGGTCTGCGGCAGCTCGAGCTCCGCCTCCACGGCCTGCAGTTCGCGGATGAACTCCAGCGCGGTGCGCTGCCGCTGCGACGGCTTGCGCGACATCGAACGCAGCAGCACCTGCTCCAGCCGCGGCGGAACGTCGGCCCGGCCGATGGGCAGAGGGCGGCTCTTGGCGATGCGCTGCATGAGCTCGGCGGCCGTGTTCTCTTTGCCGGGCACCTCGAACGGCGAGCGGCCGGCCAGCAGCGAGTACATCGTCGCGCCGAGCGACCACACCTCGCTCGCGATCGTGCCGCTCGTCTCATCGAGCAGCACCTCCGGCGCGGACCACGGGATGGAGAGGCCGATCGCCTCGGTCACATCGGCCTCGCTCAGCGTCGCGGCGATACCGAAGTCGCTGAGCACCGGATGCCCGTAGGCGGTGCTCAGGATGTTGGACGGCTTGATGTCGCGGTGCAGCACTCCGGCGCGGTGGGCCGTCTCGACGGCGCTGGCGATCCGCACGCCGATGCTCAGCACCTCGGGCACCGACAGCGGCTCGGAGCGGTAGCGCTGCCCGATCGCCGCCGAGCACAACTCCATGACGAGGTACGGCCGGCCGTCGGACGACACGCTCGCCTGGTACACCGTGAGGATCGACGGATGCGTGCTCAGCTGCGCCATCAGGTTGGCCTCGGCCTGGAACATCTGCTTGACCTGGCTGGTGACGACCTCGGCCAGCATCACCTTGACGGCGACCTGACGGCGCGGCATGTTCTGTTCGTAGAGGAACACGTCGGCGAAGCCACCCGAACCGAGCACCCGGACATACGAGAAGCCGGGGAGGTTGGGCGGCTGGGACGGCAAACGCCGGGCCATCGGCTCCTCCCGTCCCTTCGGCGACGTCTTCGCGGGTGCAGAAGCGTCTGCCAATTGTAGGCAGCCGTCCCCGAGCATCAGCCGGGCGGAACCCGCACTGGGGACAAGTCGATTACCCCCAAGTCGGGGGACATCTTCAGTGCCGTCGGGCCGCTCTGCGCGACTCCCCGTCGCGATGCGCGCCCGACTCCGGCGTCGCCAGCACGTCGACCACGACGACGGTCACGTTGTCCCGTCCGCCGTTGCCGAGTGCCGCATCCATCAGCTGCTGGGCCGCATCGAGCGGAGACGAGCCCTCCGCCAGGAAGTAGCGGATCCCGTGCTCGGTGAGCTCCTTGGTCAGGCCGTCCGAGCAGACCAGCAGGCGCGAGCCCGCAACAATCGGCAGGAGGAAGTAGTCGGGGATGGGGTCTTCGTTGAAGCCGACCGCGCGCGTGATGACGTTGCTGTGCGGGTGCACCTCCGCCTCCGCCGGCGTGATCGCCCCCGCGTCCAGAAGCTCCTGCACGATCGAGTGATCCAGGGTGAGCTGCTCCAGGGTGCCGTCGCGGTAGCTGTAGACGCGCGAGTCGCCGATGTTGAAGACCAGCCAGTACGGCGAGCCGTCCACCAGGGTCAGCGCGATCCCCGTCACCGTGGTCCCGGTGCCGAGGTCGGTCTGCCCGACCCCGCGCGTCATGTCGTCGACGGCGGAGCGCAGCGCCTCGGTGAGCGCATCCTCGCCCACGAAGTCGACCTTCACCTTCTCGGCGAGACGGGTGACGACGGCGGTGCTGGCGAAGTCGCCCGCGGTGTGTCCGCCCATGCCGTCGGCCACGGCGAAGATGGGTGAGCGCGCCAGGAGGCTGTCCTCGTTGACGCTGCGCCGGTAGCCCGTGTCGCTGAGCGCCGCCCAGGACAGACTGATGCGCGCGTCGGGATCGCCGGGGACGGCCACCGTGTGGCGTCTGCTGCTGCGACCGATCTGGGTCACTCGCGTCCTTCTTCTCGGCGGGCGGTGATCTCGATGATATTACCGTCGCCGATGTCCACTCTCGCCCCGGCGAGCACGACGACCGACTCCCCCGGGCGGAGTCGCCGGGCGCCGCCCGGCCCGGTGACCACTGTTCCGTTCGTAGAACGAAGGTCGGTGACCACGACGGCGTCCCCCGACTGCTCGATGCGAGCGTGGGTGGATGACACCTCCTGGGTTGGCGAGACCACGGTCACGAGACGCGGAGCGACGCCTCCGTCGACCCGCTGAGGCGTGGGTCGACGTCCCACCAGGAGGGGAGCATCCAGCGCGACGGTGTCCCCCGATGGGATGCGCGCGGCGAAGGCTGCCTGCCGGGGCAGGACGACGACCGGTGCGGTCTCCGGGAAGCCGTCGTCGGCAGGAACCGCCGGCGGCGCACTGTCGGTACTGGGCGTGTCGCGGGTCGCGGGTTCCTCGACGTCGACAGCCCCCGGAAGCTCGTGGGCGGCGGGATGCACGGAGAGCGGCACATCCTCGGAGTCGGGCACCGCTGCCTCGCCGCCGCGCCCGAACAGGCTGGAGCTGCTGCTCCGGTCGCGGATGATCGTCTCCTCGGCGGCGGGACCGGACACCGGTGCCCCCTCGACGGACGCCTCCGGCGCGGCCGTGCGGTCGGTCCGCTCGATCGGCGTGAGCGACCAGGTGAGGAGTTCGCCGTCCGCGACGCCGATCGCCAGCGGCAGCGACCCGATAGCGAGCCGCGCGACCGGTCCGGTCGCCGCATCGTCGCCCTGCAGCACGAGGCCGGTCACCGCCCGGAACTCGGCGAGCACCCACGGCTGGACGCCGGCGGCCGAGAACCGGCGCGCGCCGCCGACCGAGAAGACGTCGATCGCTGCGGAACCGCGGACGACCGCGGTCACGGTGACCTCGCCTGCAGTGTTCGGCTCGGAGAGCTCGGCGACAGCGAACGAGCGGACGCTGTCCGGTCCGGCGAGCGGGAACGCACCGACCACGGATTCGATGGTTGCCAGGTCCGAGTCTGCGAGCCAGAAGAGCTGATCGACGATCTCGTCCGTAACCGTGCTCTCGACCGCGGCGACGAAGCGGCGGCCGGCGACCAGCAGCCAGCGAGACGGACCCGCCGTGGGCGCATACCGGATGAAGCCGCCAGTCATCGTCGGCTCCTCTCAGGGTCGATGCGAGTGTAACCCGCTCGCGGGCCCCTCACCGACCGGGAGACGCTGGCGTGCCTCCTGCAACTGATTTCGTCAGCAGAATGGCCGAATCGGTGCGGAATCGCTTGCCAGGTCCCTGGTCCGCTGACAGAATCGCTCCATGAGTACCCCTCGGGCAACGAACGGCCAGAAGGCTGCGACCATCGACGACGTCTCCAAGGCGATCATCGAGCAGTTGCAGGTGGACGGCCGGAAGTCGTACGCCGAGATCGGCAAGGCCGTCGGTCTCAGCGAGGCGGCTGTGCGCCAGCGCGTGCAGAAGCTGACCGAGTCGGGTGTGATGCAGATCGTGGCGGTGACCGACCCGATGCAACTCGGCTTCTACCGGCAAGCGATGATCGGCGTGCGCTGCACGGGCGACACGCGTGCGGTCGCCGACAAGCTGGCGGCCATGCCGGACGTGGACTACGTGGTGCTGACAGCCGGCACCTTCGACATCCTCGCCGAGGTGGTGTGCGAGAACGACCTCGACCTCATCACGATGCTCAATTCCGAGATCCGGACGCTGGAGGGTGTGCTCTCCACCGAGACGTTCGTGTATCTGAAACTCCACAAACAGTTCTACAACTGGGGAACGCGATAACCATGACGACAAGCGTTGAAACGTTCGGCGAACCGATCACGGCCGATGAGGCTGCACTGCAGGCCAAGGCGCGCGATCACCTCTGGATGCACTTCGCCCGTCAGTCGGTGATGGAGGAGGGACAGGGCGTCCCGATCATCACCCGCGGCGAGGGACACCACATCTGGGACTCCCACGGCAAGCGGTACATCGACGGGCTTTCCGGTCTCTTCGTCGTGAACGCGGGCCACGGTCGCAAGCGCCTGGCCGAGACCGCTGCCAAGCAGGCGGAGCAGCTCGCCTTCTTCCCGATCTGGTCGTACGCGCATCCCAACGCCATCGAACTGGCTGACCGGCTCGCCTCGTACGCTCCGGGCGACCTCAACCGCGTCTTCTTCTCCACAGGCGGCGGCGAGGCCGTCGAGACCGCGTTCAAGCTGGCCAAGTACTACTGGAAGCTCCAGGGCCGACCCACCAAGCACAAGGTCCTCTCCCGCGCCGTCGCCTACCACGGCACGCCGCAGGGAGCGCTCGCGATCACCGGCATCCCGGCCATGAAGGAGATGTTCGAGCCGCTGACCCCCGGCGGGTTCCGCGTCCCGAACACCAACTTCTATCGCGCTGGCGAGATGGGCGCCCCGACCGACGACCTCGAGGCGTTCGGCGTCTGGGCGGCGAACCGGATCGAGGAGATGATCCAGTTCGAGGGTCCGGAGACCGTCGCGGCGATCTTCCTGGAACCGGTGCAGAACTCGGGCGGCTGCTTCCCGCCTCCCCCCGGCTACTTCCAGCGTGTGCGCGAGATCTGCGACAAGTACGACGTGCTCATGGTCAGCGACGAGGTCATCTGCGCCTTCGGCCGCATCGGTCACATGTTCGCCTGCGACCAGTACGGCTACGTGCCCGACATGATCACCTGCGCGAAGGGCATGACGAGCGGCTACTCGCCGATCGGCGCGACGATCATCAGCGACAAGATCTACGAGCCCTTCAAGCACGGCAACACGTCCTTCTACCACGGCTACACGTTCGGCGGTCACCCGGTGTCCGCCGCCGTGGCGCTCGACAACCTCGACATCTTCGAAGAGGAGCGACTCAACGAGCGGGTGCGCGAGAATTCGCCGCTGTTCCGCGCCGAGCTCGAGAAGCTGCTCGACCTGCCGATCGTCGGAGACGTGCGCGGCGACGGGTACTTCTTCGGCATCGAGCTGGTGAAGGACAAGAACACCAAGGAGACCTTCGACGACGACGAGTCGGAGCGTCTGCTCCGCGGGTTCCTCTCGAAGGCGCTGTTCGACGCCGGCCTGTACTGCCGCGCCGACGACCGCGGAGACCCGGTCGTGCAGCTCGCGCCGCCGCTGACGATCGGTCCCGACGAGTTCGTCGAGATCCGGCAGATCCTGGAGTCGGTGCTGACGGAGGCGTCGAACCACCTGTAGACCCCCAAAGGACGAGTCCGGGGCCGCGCGTGCGGCTCCGGACTCGCGCCTTAACCGGCAGCACCGAGCATCCGGAGGAACACATGGACTACCGCACGGTCGGCTTCTGGTTCGACTCCATCGCCGATCAGGAGGACGGCTACCGGCCGCGTCCGGGGCTCGACACGGACATCGAGGCCGATGTCGCCATCGTCGGCGCCGGCCTCACCGGACTGTGGACCGCGTACTACCTGCAGGAGCGCGACCCCGGCCTGCGTATCGTCCTGCTCGAGAAGGAGGTCGCCGGCTTCGGCGCCTCCGGCCGCAACGGCGGCTGGTGCTCGGCCCTGTTCCCCTGGTCTGCGACGAAGCTGGAGAAGCGGTACGGCTTCGACGCGGCGGTCGCGATGCGGAGCGCCATGATCGGCACAGTGGATGAGGTCGGCCGCGTCGCCGAGGCGGAGAACCTCGACATCGACTACGCGCGCGGCGGGACGGTCACCTTCGCCCGGTCGAAGCCCCAGCTGGACGCCGCCCGTGCCGAATTCGAGGAGTCCGAGCGCTACGGCGTCGACCGAGTGACGCTCTGGGGAACCGAGACCGTCCGCGGTCGCTTCGCTGCTGCTGGCGCGGTCGCCGCGACATTCACGCCCGCTTGCGCGCGCATCCACCCGGCGAAACTCGCTCGGGGCCTCGCCCGGGCGGTGGAGCGCCGTGGCGCGACGATCGCGGAGGGCACCGAGGTGCTGTCCTGGGACCGCGGCACGGTCCGCGTCCGATCCGGCGGGGCCGAACGGACCGTCAACGCCGGCATCGTGGTGAACGCCACCGAGGGGTACGGGTCACAGCTGCCGCAGGTCGGCCGCCGCATCCTGCCGCTGTACTCGCTGATGATCGCGACCGAGCCGCTGCCCGACGCGACCTGGGAGCGGATCGGCATCGAGCACGGCCAGACGTTCACCGACTTCCGCAACCTCATCGTGTACGGGCAGCGGACCGCCGACAACCGGTTCGCGTTCGGTGGGCGCGGGGCGCGCTACCACCTGGGCAGCGCCATCCGCCCCGGCTACGACCGGTCGCCTCGGGTGCGCGAGCACCTCATCCACACACTGTTCGATCTGTTCCCGGATGCCTCCGGCGCACGGATCACGCACCACTGGGGCGGCCCGCTCGGCGTCCCACGCGACTGGCACGCCAGCGTCGGCTACGACCGGGAGGCCCGGGAGGCCTGGGCCGGCGGATACGTCGGCGACGGCCTGAGCACCACGAACCTGGCGGGGCGCACTCTCGCGGACCTGCTGACCGACTCCCGGACCGAGCTCACGGCACTCCCCTGGGTCGGTCATCGCTCACCGCGGTGGGAACCCGAGCCGCTGCGGTTCGCCGGCGCGAACGTCGGCCTGGTCGCGATGGAGTCGGCCGACCTCGAGGAGTCGGTCACCCGCCGCCCGTCCCTGGTCTCGCGCGCCGTCGCCCCTCTCATCGGCCACTGACCCGCCCCGACCCAGCCCCCACCGTCGAGTCCGCACAGACTGCACACAAAACCGCCGGATCCGTGCAGTCTTCGCGTACTCGATGGTGGGGAGTGCGCGGCACGGGTCCGGCGGTCGGGAGTTGCGGGGCGGGTTACGCCTGGGCGAGCACAGCCTGCAGCTCGAGGGTGATGGTGACCTCGTCGCCGAGGAGCATGCCACCGGTCTCGAGCGCGGCGTTGTACGTGAGGCCGAACTCTTCGCGGTTGATCTTGGTCTTCGCAGTCGCGCCGGCCTTGTAGTTGCCGTACGGGTCCTGTCCGAAGCCGCCGAAGTCGAACTCGAACGTGACCGGCTTGGTGACGCCCTTGATCGTCAGGTCGCCGTCGACGAGGAAGTCGCCGCCCTCGTGGCGCGCGCCGGTCGACACGAAGTCGATGGTCGGGTGCTCCTCGGCGAGGAAGAAGTCGCCGGTGCGGAGGTGCGCGTCGCGGTTCTTGTCCTTGGTGTTGATGGAGGCGACGTCAGCCTTCGCGGTGACCTTCGAGTCGAGCGGGTTCTCGGCGGTGACGAAGGTGGCGTCGAAGTTCTCGAACACACCCTTCACCTTGCTGATCATCAGGTGGCGGATGCTGAAGCCGACCTCGGAGTGGGCGGGGTCGATGGTCCAGGTGCCTGCCTTGTAACCGGGGATCTCGATGGTCATGGCTCTCTCCTTCAGGAAGTCGTGCGCCGGGCGGTGTGTCCACCGGCGTCGAGTACATGCAAGCGCATCGACCTCCGCTTCATTCCCGAAATCCCAAAAAAAGTTGACGCGTCACTCTTTCGAGGCGAGCGAACGCCGCAGTTCCAGCAGTTTCAGCGCATCCGCATCGACCTGAGCAGCCGGAATGCGCCCGTTGCGCACCGCCGCGACGACGGCGTCGATGAGCGCGCTCGGGTCGCTACCGGCCGGGATGACGTCCAGCACCATCGTGTTGCCCGCGGCGATCGCCTGTACGGCGTTCTCCCCCGGGTCCTGATACTGCGGCAACCCGGTGTCCTGCAGCATCCGCAGATCGTCGGTGATGCTGACGCCGCGGAAGCCGAGCTCGTCCGTGAGGATGCGGTGCCAGGCTGCCGAGAGCGACGCGGGAGCCGCATCCACGTGCGTGTAGGCGAGGTGCCCGAACATCACGAACTCCGCCCCGGCATCGATTCCCGCGCGGAACGGCGGCAGATCCCGCGTGGCCCACCCGGCCTTCGTGACCGCGGTCGACGGGACGGCGTGGTGCGAGTCCGCCTCGCTCTCGCCATGGCCAGGGAAGTGCTTCAACGTGCTGAAGACCGTGCCGCGCTCGCCTGTCACCGAGGCGGCGACGCGCGCCGCAGCTCCTCCGGGTTCGGTGCCGAGCACTCGATCGGCGATGAAGGAGTCCGGGTCGGCGGTGACATCGGCGACCGTTCCGAAGTTGACGGAGATCCCGGCGTCGCGCAGCAACGCGGCGCGCCGGGTGAAGGCCGCCTGGGTGGCCGCTGGGTCCTGGGCGCGGAGCGATCCCGCACCCGGCTGGGCGTCCCACGGCAGACGCGTGACGTCCCCGCCCTCCTCATCCACGCCGATCAGCGGAGGCAGCCCCGGGTCGGACACCTTCATCGCTGCCGTCTCCGCCGCGAGTTCGGCAGGCCCGCCGGGGATGTTATCGCCCATCAGGATCACGCCGCCCAACCCGTACCGGTCGACGAATCCGCGGAGGGCAGCAGGATCGGTGCCCGGCAGGTGGAGCATGAAGAGCCCGGCGACCTTCTGGCGGAGGGTAAGATTCGCGAGCCGCTGGCGGGCGTAGGCCGCAACCGGATCGACCGGGGGCGTCGCGGTGGGAGCGGGCGCGGCCGTGGCGGGCGGGGCCCCCGCTGTGCGCGCTGGGACCGTCGCACCGGGCGCTCCCGCGACGCAGCCGCTCAGCGCTCCCGACAGCAGCAGGGTCGCCGACAGCGCCACGGCGGCCACCGCGGCGCTCCGGCGTCGGGCTGCGCGCATCCCTCGATGTTAACCCCGGGCGCTCATCCCTTCACCGCTCCGCCCAGGCCGGCGCTCCGCAGGAAGAGCCCCTGGAACACGAGGAACAGCGCGATCGGGATGAGCGTCGAAATGGCCAGCGCCGCCAGATACACGTCGAGCTGGATCGCCGCCTGCAACGTCGGCAGCCGCACCGACAGCGGCTGCATCCCCGGGTCGCGCAGCACGAGCAGCGGCCACAGGTAGTCCTTCCACGCCGCGATGATCGCGAACACCGAAACCACGCCGAGGATGGGCTTCGACATCGGAAGAACAATCGACCAGAACAGCCGGAACGGCCCGGCCCCGTCCGTCCGTGCCGCCTCGAACACCTCCCGCGGCAGGTTGTCGAAGAACCGTTTCACCAGCACCACGTTGAACGCGCTCGCACCGGCCGGCAGCCACACCGCCCAGAAGGTGTTGATGAGCGACTGTCCGAGCAGCGGCGGGTTCAGGATGGTGAGGTACAGCGGCACGAGCAGTACCACCGACGGCACGAACAGCGTCGTGAGGATGAGGCCGTACAGCACCTTCCCGTACGCCGGGCGCAGCACGCTCAACGCGTAGCCCGCAGTCGTGGCGACGAGGATCTGCGCCGCCCAAGACCCTGCGGCGACCCAGATCGTGTTGACGAACTGCACGTCGATGTGGACGGTCGACCACGCGGTGGACAGGTTGGCCCAGTCCACGCCGTGCGGGAACAGCGCCATCGGGGTCCGGAGGGTGTCCTCCGTCGGGGTGATCGCCGACTTCGCGAGCCAGAGCAGCGGCCCGAGCCCGACGACGATCAGCACGAGCAGCAGCAGCCCGTGGGTGACGCGCGTGCTCCATCTCACGCCCGGCTTTCGGCGGTCCGAGATCGAGAGGATGCCGCGGTCGCCCCCGTCTTCCGCGGCGCGGCGTCGCCGTCGGCGGCGGGGTGGTTCTGGCGCCCCGCCCTCCTCGATCACATCGGTGAGGACGTTCCGGACTTCGGGAGGGAGGGAGGTCGTGGTCGTCAATTCTGGCTCCAGGACTTGGTGAGGCGGAAGTACACGAGCGACAGCACGGCGAGGAACGCCGCGAGCAGCAGGCTGAGCGCGGTCGCCGCGCCGTAGTCGCCGCCCAGCGAGTTCTGGAACGCGTAGCGGTAGATCAGCAGCAGGATGGTCACGGTCGAGTCGACCGGCCCGCCTCCCGTGAAGAGGAACGGCTCGAGGAACACCTGCGCCGTCCCGATGATCTGCAGGATGAGGGTGATCAGCAGGATGCTGCGCAGCTGCGGCATCGTCACATGCCAGACCTTCTGCCAGATCCCCGCGCCATCGACCTCCGCCGCGTCGTACAACTCGGGTGCCACGCTCGTGATCGCCGCGAGGTAGATGATGATCGTGCCGCCGGCAGCCGCCCACGTCGCCTCGACGACGAGGGAGGGCATCGCCTGCGTCGCCGACTGGATCCACGGCTGCGGCGGGATCCCCACCCAGCCGAGGATGGTGTTGAAGACGCCGTCGGGGCGGGCGTCGTAGAAGAACTTCCACAGCAGCACCGCCACGACCGGCGGCACGACAACCGGCAGGTAGGCGAGCGCGCTGTACAGCCCCTTCGCCCGCTTCACCTCGCTCATCAGGACCGCCGCGATGAGCGGCACCGGATACCCGAGGAGGAGTGCGAGCAGCGCGAACCAGGCTGTGTTGCCGACCGCCGTCCAGAACAGCGGGTCGTTCACCACCTGGACGAAGTTGTCCCAGCCCACCCAGGTGGGAGCGCTGACGAGGTTGGTGTGCTGGAAGCTCATCACCACGCTGCGCACGATCGGCCACCACGAGAAGATGCCGAAGATCAGCAGCATCGGCAGCAGGAAGAGCAGGGCGCTGGCGCCCCCGCCGCGAACCCAGGTGAGGGGTGTGCGGCGAGGGCGCGTCAGCGGACGATCATGTGTCGTCATTTGTCAGCGTCGACGAGCTTCTGGATGTCGCCGTCGACCTTGGTGAGCAGTTGGTCGATGTTCGCGTTCTTGTCGGTCAGCACCGCCTGGACGACCGAGTCGAGCGCACCGTAGAGCTCCTGCGTGTGCTTGTTCGGCTCCGGGACCAGCGTCGCGTCGAAGATCTTGTCCGTGAACGGCGCGACGTTCTCCTGCGGGACGTTGATCTCATCCGTGATCCACTGCATGTTCTGGTCGTAGGTGGCCTTGTCGAAGACCGGCAGCGTTGGCACACCGACCGGCTGGTTCGACTTCACGAGCACCTTCGCGTCGGCGATGGCCTGCTCCTTGTTGAGCAGCTTCTGCATGTAGTAGAAGTCGATCCACTTCACGGCCGCGTCTTTCTGCGCCTGCGACGACTTCGGGCTCACTGCCGCGACGTTGCCGCCGACCAGCACCCCGGCGTCCGAGTTGCTGGAGTCCAGGGGCAGCATCGTGAGTCCGTAGTTCTTCGGGTCCACGTTGTTCTGCTGCACGAGCGAGGTGAGGACGTCGGAGCCCGACGGGTACATCGCGATCTGACCGGCGCCGAATGCCTGGTTGATGCCGCTCCAGTCGAGCAGGAAGTTGCTGCCCGCCGAGTTGTCCGTCCAGCGCACGTCGTGCAGCCACTGCAGCGCGTCCTTGGTGACAGGGTTGTTCGTCGTGACCTTCGTCTTGCCGCCGTCGGTGGTCTCCATCCGGCCGCCGCGCGAGTAGACGGTGGTGGTCAGCTCCCAGCCGCCGGTGTTGCCCTGCGTCATCTGCATGTAGCCGGCGACGCCCGGAACCTTCTCGGAGATGGTCTTGGCGTCCTGACGGACCTCGTCCCACGTGGTCGGCGGCTTGTCCGGGTCGAGCCCGGCCTTCTGGAAGATCTCGCGGTTGTACGACAGGCCCATGGCGTAGGGGCCGTACGGGACGCCGTAGATCTTGTCGCCGTCCTTGGCGACCGCGAGCACGTTCTCGTTGAACTTGTCCGCGTACGGGAGCTTGTTCACCTCGGCCGTGATATCGGCGAGCTGCCCGGCCTGCAGCAGCGACTGCGAGTCGGTGAACGGCACGTTGAAGACGTCCGGGAGGGTGCCGCCGGCGAGCTGCGTCGCGAACGTCGGCCCCGTCCACTGGTACTCCTCGGCCTTGACGTCGATGCTCGGGTTGGCCTTCTCGAACTCCTTGACCCGGTCGTCGAAGGCCTTGAAGGCGGCCTTGTCGCTGCCCGGGATGAGGCTGGCGACAGTGATGTGGACCTTGCCGTCGTTGGAGTCGCCGCCGGATGACGAGCATCCGGCGAGGAGACCCACTCCTGCCATGGTGACCGCGGCGACCGCTGCGACCGTGCGTACTGACTTCATTGTCTGGACCCTTTCGAGTGTGATGCGTGGATGGTGCGTTTCAGGTGGTGAGGTGCCCTCCGGCCGGCCGCTGCGTGCGCAGCCAGACGGTGGAGTCGGGTGGCAGCTGTCCGCCGACGAGGGGGCTGCTGCTGAGGAGGATCGCCTGGTGCTCCGGAAGGGGCACCGGGACGGCGGACAGGTTGGTGGCGCTGACGAAGGCGGCTCCGCGGGCGAACGCGAGCACGCCATCGGGTGCGTCGAGCCAGGTGAGCGAGCCGTCGCCGAGGGCCGGTTCTGCGCGGCGGATGCGCAGCGCCTGACGGTAGAGCCACAGCATCGACGACGGGTCGCTCTGCTGGGCCTGCACGGTCAGCCCCGCCCAGTCGGCCGGCTGCGGCAGCCACGGGGCGGCGGTGGAGTCGTCAGGACCGAAACCGAAGGGCGGTGTGGTGCCCCGCCAGGGCAGCGGCACTCGGCAGCCGTCGCGGCCGGGGTCGACGCCGCCCGAGCGGGCGTGCATCGGGTCCTCGCGGAGTTCGTCCGGCAGGTCTTCGACCTCGGGCAGTCCCAGTTCGTCCCCCTGGTAGATGTAGAGCGAGCCCGGCAGGGCGGCGGTCAGCAGGGCGGCGGCACGGGCTCTTCGCAGGCCGAGCGCGAGGTCGGTGGGGGTGCCCTTGCGCTTCTTCACGAAGGCGAACGATGAGTCCTCCCGGCCGTAGCGGGTGACCGCCCTCGTGACGTCGTGATTGGAGAGCACCCAGGTGCTCGGGGCGTGCACCGGGGCGTGCGCTGCGAGCGTCTCGTCGATGGATGCACGCAGCTCGCGCGCATCCCACGGCCGGGCCAGGAAGTCGAAGTTGAAGGCGGTGTGGAGCTCGTCGGGCCGCAGGTACATGGCGAACCGCTCGATGTCGGGCAGCCAGATCTCCCCCACCAGGACGCGGGTGCCCGGATAGCCGTCGGCGACGGTGCGCCAGGAGCGGTAGATGTCGTGCAGCTCGTCCCGGTCCTGATTGGGGTGCTCCCCCGGTCCCGCCTGCTCGGGGACCTCGGGCAGCGCCGGATCCTTGACCAGCAGGGCCGCCGAGTCGATCCGGACGCCGGCGACGCCGCGATCGAACCAGAAGCGGAGGATGTCTTCGTGCTCACGCCGCACTTCGGGATGGTTCCAGTTGAGGTCCGGCTGCTGCGGGCTGAACAGGTGGAGGTACCACTCGCCGGGCGTTCCGTCCGGGTTCGTGGTGCGCGTCCACGTGTCACCGGAGAAGTTCGAGCGCCAGGACGTGGGCATCTCGTCCCCCGCGGGGCCGCGGCCGGGACGGAACCAGAACCTCTCGCGTTCGGGCGAGCCGGGACCAGCCGCGAGGGCTGCCTGGAACCAGCGGTGCCGGTCGGAGACGTGGTTGGGAACGACGTCGATGATGGTGCGGATGCCGAGAGCGAGGGCGTCGCGGATGAGCGCCTCCGCCTCCCCCAGATCGCCGAAAGCGGGGTGGATGCGGCGGTAGTCCGCCACGTCGTAGCCACCGTCGGCCAGCGGTGAGTCGTACCATGGCGTGAACCAGATGGCGTCGACACCGAGGTCGGCGAGGTACGGCAGGCGCTCGCGGACTCCGGCCAGATCGCCGATCCCGTCGCCGTTCCCGTCGGCGAAACTGCGCGGGTAGATCTGGTAGATGACCGCGCTGCGCCACCACTCGGGGTCGTCGGTGGGCGGCACAGGTCGGGAGGCGCTGTCCGCCGTCTCGAGGCTGCTGTCGCCGTCCATCACGGAGAGGTCCACGCTGAGCCTTTCGGTCGTCTGTCACGACGGACCGTCCGGCGCCGTCGTCGTTCACCGAAATGTAGCTAAGCCGACAAAATGACGCAAGAACTAAACAAATAGCAATTGGTTTGCGCACATTTGCGTGCGCTTGCGTGTCACGCCGCGTGCGGAACGGGCCCGGTGGACCCGCGCACGACCAGCTCCGGCTCGAAGAACAGCTCGTCGCGGATGGCCGAATCGCTCGATATCTGCCGCAGAAGGAGTTCGATGACCGTGCGTCCCATCGGCTCGATCGGCTGCCGGATCGTGGTGAGCGGAGGCTCCGTGCAGTTCATCAGTGCTGAGTCGTCGAAGCCGACGATGGACACATCGCGCGGCACGGAGAGCCCGGCGCGACGCGCGGCGCGGATAGCACCCAACGCCATCGGGTCGCTGGCGCACAGGATCGCGGTGACGCCCGCAGCCAGCAGCCGGGTCGCGGCGGCCTGCCCGGCTTCCAGCGAGTAGAGGGAATGCACCACCAATGACTCGTCGAGTGGAGTACCCCATCCCTCCGCCAGACGTCGCGCGGCTTCGAGCTTGCGCTGGGACGGCACGTGATCGCGTGGGCCGAGCAGCAACCCGATGCGCTCGTGTCCGAGCGAACGCAGGTGAGCCAGCGCCTGGGCAGTCGCCACGGAGTCGTCGCACGAGACCGTGGCGAAGTGAAGCGAGTCGACCGGGGCGTTCACGAGCACGGTCGGGAGGTTGAGCTCGGCGAGACGCCCGTAGTGCGCGTGATCCGCATCCTGCTGGGCGTACGCACCACCGACGAACACCACGCCGGAGACGTGCTGCTGCAGCAGGAGATCGACATAGTCCGACTCGGAGATGCCCCCAGCCGTCTGGGTGCAGAGCACCGGCGTGTACCCGTTCTGGGCGAGAGCCCCACCCAGGATCTCGGCGAAAGCGGGGAAGATCGGGTTCTGCAGCTCGGGGAGCACCAGCCCGACGAGTCGTGCCCGTTCGCCCCGGAGTTTCGTCGGCCGCTCGTACCCCAGCACGTCCAGTGCTGTGAGCACGGCCTGGCGGGTCGCATCCGACACCCCGGGCTTGTCATTGAGCACGCGGCTGACCGTGGCTTCGCTGACTCCGACCTTGCGCGCCACTTCTGCGAGACGTTTCGACATGGCGACAGTGTACGCAAACCGTTGCAGATCGACGCAAGTTTTTTGCAGGCGAGTGGCACGATCGCGGTTCAGACGAAGGACTCGCCCGCCGTGAGGACTCGGAGCGTGTCGAACAGCGCGGCTCGCTGAGCCTCGCCGAGGGGCGCGAAGAGTTCGCGCAACACGTTGGCAGCGATGCGGTGCCCGTCATCGAGAGCCGTGCGGCCGGATGCGGTCAACGCGTGCTCCAGTCGGCGTCCCCGGCCGGAGGTACGAGTGATGAGACCCCGCTCGACGAGCCGGCCGGCGAGGGTGCCGAACGCCTGATCGCTCTGGAAGGTCGCGACCGCGAGGTCGTGCCCGGAGGCCGCGGGCATCCGGTCGATGGCGCGCAGCGCATCCCACTGCACGAGGCTGATGCCGACGTCACGCAGCGCGGCGTCCATCGTGCGGTGGTTCCGATACTGCGCGCGCTTGATCGTGAGCCCGAGCGCCTCCAAGTCCGTCGTCATGGTGCTACTGTATCAACATTCGTATATAAACATGTTGATTTAGGAGAAACCTATGAGCATCACGCTTCCCGCCGACCTCCCCGTCATCGAGGCCGGCGACCCCGCATCGCGCACGGCGCTCGTGCTGCATGGCGGTGGCGGACCGCGGACCGTCGCCCCGATCGTGTTCCACCTGGCCTCCACCCTGCATGCCGTGGCGCCGACGCATCCGGGATGGGACGGCACTCCGCGTCCGGACTCGATCGCCTCGATCGCCGACCTCGCATCCGGCTACCTCACCAGCCTCCTCGACCGGGGAGAGCGTGACGTCGTGCTGATCGGGTCCTCCATCGGCGGGTGGATCGCTCTCGAGATGGTTCTGCAGGCTGCCGCGGAGGAGCGGTACGCCGGGATCATCGGCGCTGTGGTCGACATCGACGGGGTCGGTGCGCTCGTCGAGGATGAGCCGATCGCCGACTTCTTCGCCCTCGACGCACGCGGGCTTGCCGAACTCGCCTGGCACGACCCCGAGCGCGGCTACATCGACCCCGCGGGAATGACCGATGAACAGCGCGCCAACCAGCAGTCGAACGGCCGCACGATGGCCGCCATTGCCGGAGCCGGCATGGCCGACCCTGCGCTGCTGGGCCGGCTCGGCGCCGTGGACGTCCCCACCCTGGTGGTCTGGGGCGAAAGCGATCGCGTCGTCACACCGGCCTACGGGCGTGCTGTCGCTCATGCCATTCCGGGGGCGCAGTTCGTGGAGATTCCGCAGGCGGGGCACCTTCCGCACCTGGAGGCTCCGGAAGCCACCTGGGCGGCGATCGACCCGTTCCTCGCTGCGCGCTGACCGACAAAGTCAGGCCGGTGGCCAGTTCAGCCGCTTCCGCCGAAGCCCGTGCATCGAGAGAGAGAACACGAAGGGCGGCTGTACAGAGGCGAGGCGGTGGATGTGCGTGGCGTACTGCAGACACATCCCGCCCATCTGCTCGGCCGTGAGGTCGCCGCGTGCGAAGGCGACAACGCGGGCGTCGTTGAAGTAGATCGCCATCGCTTCGAGCGGACGAGAGGCGATCATGTGGTCCTTGGTGAGCAGGATGAAGCCTGCCTGAGCACCAGCGCTGATCCACCCCTGATCGAGCATCCGCTGCGACCGCGCGTCGCCGAAGTGCTCGGCCAGCGTCATGACGTCCCACCCTGCAGCGCGTAGCGCGGCCGCCAGCTTCCGCTGCCCGAGCGATCGGTCGAGCAGGATACGCGCCCGCATCTCAAGCGGCCTGGATGATCAGCGACCTGAGTTCCCGAGCGTCAAGCCCGAAGTCTTCGCCGACTTCGGCGATAGCCTCCCCTGCCCGTACACGGCTGAGGACGTCTTCCACCCGAACACCGATCCGCTCGATGGTGGGGTGCCCGGAGTTGCGATTCGGGTCGACGACGACGTCGACTACTTCGAAAGTCGGAAGATGGATGAGGCTGACGTAACCGTTCTCGTACTGGATGCTCTTGAGGAACTCGCTCACCACCTCCTTGAACACCCCTTGATGATTGCGCACGACCACCAGGTCGCCCTCGCCGTTGCGAATGAGGATCTCCGCGCCGTCGGTCATGAGGCGCTGGCTGAGCAGCGCGTTGTCGATGCCGATTTCATCCCGGAGCACGTCGATGGCGGGTCGGATTCGGGCCATCGGGAGGCCTGCGCGTCGGAAGGCCTCGATAATGTAGCCCTCTGCAAGAGCGTTGAAGGGAACAGTGAGCCCCCGACCGGGGCGAACCCCCGTGAGCAGCGGCGTGCTCTCACCCCAGCGACCCTCCTGACGCTGCTTAAATCGCTGCCCGTGTGCCCAGCGGGTGAACGACGTCGGCGGAGCCTGGATGATGCGAGCCGCTTCGGTCTGCGAGTAGAGCGGAGTCGTGTAAGCGAGCTCATCCGAGGCAGCTGTTTGCATGCAAACATTCTAGCGTACGAAGCGATACGATGACGGTCATGGCGAAGAAGGTGGTCTCCCTCCTGCTCGCCAGCCATCCCGGCCCGACGGTCGTCGTCACGGTCATCGTCGCCGGTCTCGGCATCGGCCTCGGTTACCCGCCCGGACGGCTCGCCGTGCTCGCGCTCGCCGTTCTGCTCGGTCAGCTGTCGATCGGCTGGAGCAACGACTGGCTGGATGCCGCCCGCGACGCGGCCGTCCACCGCACCGATAAGCCCGCGGCGCGGGGCGACGTCTCCGTCCCCGTCGTGCGCCTGGCCGCCTTCCTCGCCGTCGCCGCGGCGATCCTCGTCACCCTCCCCCTCGGGCTCGGCGCCCTCGCTGCGCACGTGGTCGTCATCGCGGGCGGCTGGGCCTACAACCTCGGCCTCAAAGCGACCGCCTACTCCTGGGTCCCGTTCGCCGTCTCGTTCGGCACGCTGCCTGCCATCGCGACCCTCGGGCAGGAGCAGCCGGCCCTGCCGCAGTGGTGGGTGTACGCCGCCGGCGCGCTGCTGGGGGTCGCCGCACACGTCACGAACGTCCTCCCCGATCTCGACGACGACGCGCGGACCGGGATCCGCGGGCTGCCGCACCGTCTCGGCGCGCGGGTCAGCGGTCTGCTGGCGTTCGCAGCCCTCGCCCTCGCCACCCTGCTGATCACGTTCGGCCCCGGCCTGCCGGTGCGACCGCTCCTGATCGCCGGGCTGGTCATCGGCCTGGCCGCTGCGGCCACCGGCGTTGTACTGCTGCTGCGGCGCAGCCCCACCCGGCTGCTGATGCAGCTCATCATGACGTGCGCGATCGTCGACGTGGTGATGCTGGCGCTCGCGGGTCAGTCTGTGACGGTCTGAACCTTGGCCGCCGCGGGCTCATGGTTGCGGATGCCGATCGCCGACACGACGCCGCCCACCAGGAGCAGTGCTGCCGCCGCGATCATCGCGCGGTGCAGCCCGGCCTCATCCAGCTTGCCGCCGATGATCATGCCGGCGGCGGCGATCGCGAGGAGGCCGGCGATGCGCGACACCGCGTTGTTGACCGCCGATCCGATGCCCGCCTGCTCCGGGTGGATGGCGCCCAGAATCGCGCTGGTCAGCGGGGCCACGGTGATCGACAGGCCGACACCGAACAGCAGAACGGCGGGAAGCAGGGTCGTCCAGTAGTTCACGGTGTCCCCGACCATCAGCAGCCAGGTGAATCCGGCCGCGGCGATGATCGGCCCGATCGCCATGAAGAGCCGCGGACCGTACCGGCCGGCGAGGCCGCCGAAGAAGCCGGACAGCAGGAGCATGCAGAGGGTCGACGGGATGAACACGAACCCGGCGGCGATCGCCGAGAACCCGGCGACCTGCTGCAGATAGAGCGTGATGATGAGCGGTCCGAAGGACAGCGCGGCGTACACGAAGAACGTCGCGATGTTGCCGACCCAGAAGTTGTGCACGCGGAAAAGCCCGAGAGGGAGCATCGGCTGCTTCACGCGGGTCTCGACGACGAAGAACGCCGCCAGGCTGATGAGCCCGAGGACCAGCGGGATCCACACGCGGGGGTTCTCCCAGCCGTACGTGCCCTGCTCGATCAGGGCGAACACCGTCCCGGCCAGACCGACCGAGCCCAGGATGGCGCCGAGGATGTCGACGCGGCCGCCCATCCCCTTGTCCGTGTCGTGGAGGGTGGCCATGATGAACAGCGTGATGGCAATGGGGATGACGTTGATCACGAACACCCACCGCCACCCGAGCGTGTCGACGAACACGCCGCCGACGACCGGACCGGCGATCATCGCGATACCCGTCCACGCCGTCCAGCGCCCGATCGCCTTCGCCTGCGCCGGACCTTCGAAGCGGGAGATGATGATCGCGAGGGAACTGGGCACCAGCAGCGCCCCGGCGACGCCCTGGAGCGCGCGAGCGAGCACGAGGAACACGCCGGTCGGCGCGAACGCGCACAGCAGCGACGTCACACCGAAACCGATCAGTCCGGCGTAGAGCACCCGCTTGCGGCCGAACACATCCGACAGCGATCCCGCGATGAGGATGAGCGAGCCCAACGTGACGAGATACGCGTCGACCACCCACTGCTGGAGGGGCAGCCCGCCGCCCAGATCGCGGGAGATGGCGGGCAGCGCGACGTTGATCACCGCCCCGTCGAGGAAGGCGACGAAGCTGGACAGGATCGCGATGAGGAGCACTCTCAGCTGGAGCGACGTCATCCGCTCGATCCGCACGTTGGACATGACCTCATTCAACGTGGTGACGGCAGGTAACCGCAACCGGAGCCGCCTGCGGTGACGGCTAGTTGTTGCCCTTGGTGCAGGTCTGCTGCGCGGCCGTCTGGCCGGTGATGGTGGACGGGAGTTCGACCGCCGCGCCGCCCCCGTCGGTGGCCCCAGGGGTCGCCCCCGGAGCAGGCGCAACGGGCGTGGCAGGCGCCGCCGGGACAGCCGGTGACGGTTCCCCGCCCGGATCCGGAGCCGGCGTGGTCGTCGCCGTCGGATCCTCCGCCGCGCGCCCGGTCGAGCCGGTCAGCTTCACGGGCTGGTCGTTCACCAACGCCTCGTTCAGGGCATCCGCCGCAGACTCCTGCGGCACCACGCGATTCGGGTTGTCCGGATCGCTCACCGCCGGGTACTGCACGAACACCATGTTGTCGAGGCCCGTGTCCTTCAGGGCCAGCGCGATCTGCACGAGGGTTGTCGGGTTGGTGAGGGTCTCCGACGGCGTGATGTTGTTGACCGCCGCCTTCGCGAGTCCGTAGAGCTGCACGGGATTCGTGAGCACGCCGCCGCTGACCACCTTGCGTGCCAGCGCCGAGAGGAATACCTGCTGGTTCGAGATGCGGCCAAGGTCGCTGCCGTCTCCCACGCCGTGACGGGAGCGCAGGAACGACAGAGCCACATCGCCCACGATCGTGTTCTCACCGGCCGGGAGGTCGAGCGGCGGGTTCGTGTAGTCGTCGGTGACCGGGCTGGCGAGGCAGACCGCGACACCGCCGACCGCGTTCGACATGGCGCTGACACCGTTGAAGTTGATGACCGCCGCGAAGGGGATCGTCAGGCCGGTCATCTTGGACACGGTCGCCACGACGCAGTTCAGCCCGCCGCGGGACAGCGCTGTGTTGAACTGGGCGTAGGAGCTGCCGTCGATCGTGCCGCCTTTGGGGTCCGGGCAGTCCGGGATGGCGACCATCAAGTCGCGCGGGAAGCTGACGACCATCATGCTCTTGTGGTCCTGTGCGATGTGCAACAGCATCGTCACGTCGTTGTTGCCCGCGCCGCTGCTCGCATCCTGCTCGTCCGAACTGTTGTAGACGCCGCCGAGATCACTGCGGCTGTCCGTTCCGGCCAGCAGGAGGTTCACGCCGCCGGGGATGGCGGAGACGTTGGGGATGTCCTGCGGGATCGCCGACTGCCCGGGAGCGGCCTGCAGGTGGACCCCGGTTTTGATCGAGCGAGCCACATCCCACACCGCGTACGCCGCGACCGAGCCGACACTGACGAACACCACGACCACGACGGCCGCGAGCAGCTTGGTCGCCGCGACGATGCCCCGCCTCCTGGGCAGACGACCGTGCCGCACGCCCTCCGGTCCGCGGGCGCGCTGATGGCGGCGCGGCAGATCGGTCATCGGCATCCCTCGGTCGTCGGTCGTTGACGAAATCCTAGCGGCCGACCCTATCCACCCGCTGCGAGGCGCGCACCACGAATGAGGGCCCTCTCACAAGACAGGACAGGTGAGGGCTTTCCCCCAATTCCTCGTCGGCAGATGGGCCGCGTTGAGGGATCTCCCGGATGCCGCGGCGACGCAGCGGCGTGCATCCTCATCTCACGGCGGCCGTGCGGTCGCCACCAGACCGTCAGAAAGCCAGACCGCCAGGAGGCCACCATGACCATCGCCGAACCGCGCCAGGATGCCGGAAGCTCGCCCGCCGCCGTCCGTCCCTTCACCTACACCGCCTCGGACGAGGAGCTCGCCGACCTCAAGCGCCGCGTGCAGGCGACACGCTGGCCCGAACGGGAGACCGTGGACGACAGCTCGCAGGGCGTCCGCCTCGAGGTCGTCCGTGCGCTCGCCGACTACTGGGCGAACGAGTACGACTGGCGGCCGATCGAAGCGCGTCTCGCCGAGCTGCCCCAGTTCGTGACCGAGATCGACGGTCTCGATATCCACTTCCTCCACATCCGCTCGCCCCACGAGGACGCGCTGCCGATGATCGTCACGCACGGCTGGCCGGGGTCGGTCATCGAGCAGCTGAAGATCGTCGGCCCGCTCACCGACCCCACCGCGCACGGCGCAGACGCGTCCGACGCATTCCATCTGGTCATCCCGTCGCTCCCGGGTCACGGCTTCTCCGGCAAGCCCGACGCGACGGGATGGGACCCCATCCGCATCGCCAAGGCGTGGGCGGAGCTGATGACCCGGCTCGGCTACGACCGCTACGTCGCGCAGGGCGGCGACTGGGGCAACGCCGTCACCGAGCAGCTGGCGCTGCTCACCCCGCCCGGACTGATCGGGATCCACACCAACATGCCTGCGGCGGTCCCCGACGCGATCCAGACCGCGCTCGACAACCACGAGCAACCGCCGGCTGAGCTCACCGACGAGGAACGCTACGCCTGGGATCAGCTCGCCTTCTTCTACGCACACGGTCTCGCCTACGCCCAGGAGATGGGCAACCGGCCCCAGACGCTCTACGGCATCGCGGACTCCCCCGTCGGACTCGCCGCGTGGATGCTCGACCATGATGCTCGCAGCTACGACCTGATCGCTCGGGCCTTCGCCGGTGGGTCGGAGGGTCTCTCGCGCGACGACATCCTCGACAACGTGACCCTGTACTGGCTCACGAACACCGCGGTGTCGTCGGCGCGCCTCTACTGGGAGAGCAAGCTGGCCTTCTTCGCCCCGAAGGGTGTGCCGCTGCCGACCGGCGTGAGCGTGTTCCCGGATGAGATCTACGCCGCACCGCGCACGTGGGCGACGACGGCGTATCCGCACCTCATCCACTTCAACCGCCTCGACCGCGGGGGCCACTTCGCGGCCTGGGAGCAGCCGGAGCTGTTCTCGCAGGAGGTCCGCGCCACCTTCCGCTCGCTCCGCTGAGCCGGTGAGAGGGATGCAGGAACTCGCGCAGGTCGACGCCGGCGACCTGAACGTCGGCTACACCGACGACGGCCGGAAGGACGCGCCGGCGGTGCTGCTGCTGCACGGCTGGCCCTACGACATCCACAGCTTCGAGGAGGTCGTGCCGATGCTCGTCGACGCCGGGTTCCGGGTGGTCGTCCCCTACCTTCGCGGGTACGGGACGACCACGTTCCGTGACCCGGGCACGCTGCGGACCGGTCAGCCAGGAGCCCTGGCGCGAGACGCGATCGCCCTGCTGGATGCGCTGGGCATCGACTCCGCGGTGGTCGCCGGTTCCGACTGGGGCGCCCGGACCACGAACGTCCTGGCAGCACTGTGGCCGGAGCGGGTCCGAGGCCAGGTGACCGCCAGCGGTTATCTCGTGGCCGGTCAGGCCGCCAACGCGAACCCGCTGCCGCCGGAGGCCGAGCTCACCTGGTGGTACCAGTTCTACTTCGCGACCGAGCGCGGCCGGGCGGGATACGACCGCTACCGCGACGACTTCGCCCGCCTGATCTGGCGGATCGCCTCACCCCGCTGGGAGTTCGACGACGCGACCTTCGAGCGCTCCCGCCCGTCGTTCGCCAACCCGGATCACGTCGACATCGTCATCCACAACTACCGCTGGCGGCTCGGCCTCGCGGAGGGCGACCCGAGCCTCGACGACATCGAGGCGCGACTGGCGGCCCGGCCGGCCATCGGCGTTCCGGCGATCACGGTGGAGGGCGACGCGAACGGTGCGTTCCACCTCGACCCGTCCGCCTACCGCGACCGCTTCACGGGACCGTACGAGCACCGGTTGATCTCGGGAGGCATCGGTCACAATCTGGCCCAGGAGGCTCCGCGGGAGTTCGCCGACGCGGTGATCGACGTGGCGCGGATGGCCGACGAGGCTGCCGGGATGTCGCCCGGCGCCGCCTCCGGATCGGAGGCGACCGATGTCCGATGATCGGGTGGACGACGACCGCGCGCGCGGTCTGTTCCGCAGTCTTTCGCACCGCTTGGCCGGAGACGTGGAGCAGCTCCCCGACGAGGGCCGCCTCCCGTCGTTCGAGCGGGCGACCGGCTGGCTCAACACAGAGCCGCTGACGCCCGAGGGGCTCCGCGGCCGCGTCGTACTCATCGACTTCTGGACGTACACCTGCGTCAACTGGCTGCGCACGGCCCCCTACCTGCGTGCCTGGCACCGGAAGTACGCCGACGCGGGGCTCACCGTCGTCGGCGTGCACACTCCCGAGTTCGGCTTCGAGCACGACCGCGACAACGTCACCGCCCGCACGCGGGCACTCGGCGTCGAGTACCCGGTCGCGGTGGACGACGACTACGGCGTCTGGAACGACTTCGCCAACCATTACTGGCCGGCGGTGTACCTGGCCGACGCCGCAGGCCGGCTGCGCTACCACCACTTCGGCGAGGGCGAATACGCGCGGACCGAGATGATGATCCAGCGGCTGCTGATGGATGCGGGAGCCCGCGACCTCGACATGGACCTCGTCATGGTCGACCCCGACGGGCTGGAGGTCGCCGCGGACTGGCGCGACCTCCGCTCCCCCGAGACCTACCTCGGCTACGGCCAGAGCAGCGGCTTCGTCTCCGAGTCCGCCGACCGCTACGACCAGTCGGAGCAGTACCACGGCACCCCGTCCCTCCCCCTGAACGGCTGGGCGCTCGACGGTCGCTGGACCCACGCGCAACATGCCGCCGTGCTCGACGAGGCGGGCGGGAGCGTCTCGTTCGCGTTCCACGCCCGCGACGCGAACCTGGTGATGGGACCGACGCCCGCCGGGGCGAGCATCCCCTTCCAGGTGCTGCTCGATGGGCGGCCGCCGGGCGACGCTCACGGAACCGATGTGGATGCGGACGGCCGTGGGGTCGTGGACCGCCAGGACACCTACCAGCTGATCCGGCAGCGCGACGGCATCGACGAACGGGTGGTGACGCTGCGCTTCGACCGGCCCGGCTTGGAGGCGTACTGCTTCACCTTCGGATGAGCGCCTGAAGACCCGTCAGTCGACTCTTCAGGCGATGCCGTGCCGAAGCGCGAACGCGGTCGCCTCGCTGCGCCGGGCCACGCCGATCTTCCGGTAGAGGCTCGTGATGTGCCGTTCCACCGTGCGGTCGCTCAGCCACATGACGCTGGCCATCTCCTTGTTGCTGAGACCCTGCGCCAGTAGCCCGAGCACCTCCAGCTCCCGGCGGGTCAGCATCTGAGTCACGGACGGCGAGGGTGCGACCGCCGCGACAGGTGCCAGGGCGTCCCGCCCCTCCGGCTGGTCCGCCTCCCAGGACGCCTGCTGTACGCGGCGGGACGCCGCCGACAGGGCGGGACCGACCTCGTCGAGCAGGGTGCGGAGCACCCGGCGCTGCCGCTCGAGTTCGCGCTCGGCCCTCCGGCGCGCGCCCTGCTCGCCCGCTAGCCGCCGTGCGGTGTGCAACGCGATCGCAGCCTGTCCGACGGCCACACGCAGCAGGTGCGTCTCTCGCTCGGTGGGGAAGTCGGCGCGCTGCGCGGAGACCGCGACGAGTCCCGTCCCCCACGGCAACGTGAGCGCAAGGCTGGCCACACGCGTGATGGTCCGCGCGGCGGCGGCGCCCTCGGTCGCGCGCACGGCCGCCGTGGTCACCCCCGGCTCGGTCTCCGGGAGCCCCGAGTCGTTCGCCGGTCCGATCGCGGCCAGCAGATCGGGCGGGGCTGCCGGGCCATACGGACGCCACGCTTCGAGCGGTGCTCCCGCGCCGGGAGTGCGGAAGCGTGCGAACGCGGAATCCAGGCGCAGCATCCCGATCAGGACACTGAGCAGGCCGTCTGCGATCTCCGTCGGCGAGTGGTCGACCCACAGGGACGGCAACGCCAGCAGCGCGCCCAGGTCGCGCATCCAACTCCGGTCGTCGCCGTCCATCGGCCGCTCAGCCGTCGCCCTGGACGCTGCGGTCATCGAAGGCGCCGTCGAATCGGGAGGTGTCGTAGGAGCAGATGACGACATGGCGGTGGCGTGCGTGCAGGAAGTTCGCGCGGAGGTACGTCTCCGCCCAGGTGTGCACTTCGCAACGACGGTCGTCCAGGAGGGCCGTGGTGTCGTAGCCCAGCCGGCGCAACCGGGTCAGCGGGGCGGCCGGTTCAGCCGGGTCGACGAGGTACAGAAGGCGGTCGCCGCGATCGACGCCGTCCTGCACGAACGGATCGAGCACGGTGTCGGCCTCCGTCTGACCCTTCACGAAGGCGCAGACGTGGCGGTAATGGTCGAGCACCCCGCCCGCGAAAGTGACGGGGTCTGCAACATCGGGCTTTCCTGCTGGCATGGTCGACATCCGCTCCGGTGTGGAGGCTAACTCAGCCCACGAGCCCCGCACAATGCCCGACCGACCGTTCCGGTCACCGCTGCGGCGCGGCTACGCTCGCAGCATGACGAACAAGACGCCGCGCGAAGAAGAGATCCAGAAGGAGCAGGAGGCGAAGGACGCCGAGAAGGAGCGCCTGGAGCAGGAGGAGGAGAACCGCCTCCGCTGACCGGCACCGAGCGAAACAAAAAGAGCCCCTGGCAGCAGACGAATTCGTTTGCTACCAGGGGCTTTGGTGGATCTGAGGGGACTCGAACCCCTGACCCCCTGCATGCCATGCAGGTGCGCTACCAGCTGCGCCACAGACCCAGAATGTGAACCGGTCGGGCCTTTCGGACCTCCCGGAACAACTCATTCAGACTACTACATCGCGACCGCCAGAAAAAACTGAGGCCGGCTCGCGTCGGCTACTCGGCCGTTTCGTGGACGGGCAGCTCGATGGGAACGACCGGGCAGTCCTTCCAGAGTCGCTCGAGCGCGTAGTACATGCGGTCCTCCTCGTGGAAGACGTGCACGACCAGGTCGCCGAAGTCGAGCAGCACCCAGCGTCCTTCCGACTTGCCCTCGCGGCGGAGGGTCTTGACCCCGGCCTCGTTGAGCGTGTCTTCGACCTCGGAGGCGATCGCCAGGACGTTGCGCTCGACCCGGCCGCTGGCCAGGAGGAACACGTCGGTGAGGGGCAGCGGTCCGGAGACGTCGAGGGCGACCAGGTCTTGGGCGCCCTTCGAATCGGCGGCTGCTGCCGCCAGCTGCAGAATGTCCCGGGCGTGCTGGGATGCGGTCACAGGCGGTCCTCCGGACGCTGTCGATGCGAGGATGTCGCGGTAGTGGATGCGGACGCGCGGATGATCAGAACACCTTCAGGACGTAGGCCGCAACGAGCAGGCCGATGACGCCGACGGCGAGGACACCCGCGGTGACCATGAGGATCACCGGCAACGTGTTGCCGCGCTTCTTGGGCGGCGCGATGACGCCGCGGGTCGAGGTATGCGTGCTGATGGCGCGGGACGCGCGAACCGGCTGCACCTCGGACGTGTTGAATTCGTTCTCTTCCGCGTCGAGCAGGCGGTCGATGTCAGACGAATCGATGCGGTCGGGGTGCGCGCCGGTGGCGCCCATCCCACGAGGCAGGTCGATGGAGCCGGTGACGAGGATCTCGCCCGTGCTCGTCAACGGCGCCTTGGTGTCGGGCTGAGGGATCACCGGCAGGATCAGCGCGTTGGTCGTGGTGGCTGCGGTGGACTGACCGACGTTGCGCGTGGTGATCGGCTGGTTCTGGTCGTCGAACTCGGCGGCGGTCGACCAGTGCCCGGTCGGCGGGGTGAAGGGGCGGCGTTCCTGCGCGGCCGTCTCGCCCTCGGAGCCGGTCGTTGCCGGAACAGCGGTGGCCGGCGCTGGCGCGTCGGCCTTCGGTGCTGAAGTCGCGCCGAAGGCGGCGAACGGCGACGCCGTGCTCTGCGTCACCGTGGTCTCCGGCTGGGCGGTGCGCGACGCGGCGGGTGAGGACGACGGTGTCAACGGGGCGAAGGGCCACGCAGACTTCTCGCTCGCGGCGGCTCCATCAGCGGAGTCGATCGATGCGGTCGAGTCGGCGGAAGCGGCAGAGTCCTGCGCGCGATCGGTATCGGACAGCGCATCATCGTCGTCGTCGGAGTCCGGATCGGCGGTGAACGAGACCGGGAACACGGGCTCGCCCAGCGCAGCGGGGTGGTTCGCCTGGGCGTTGGCCTCCTGCGCTTGGAGCATCGCGCGCAGTTCGCGGCGGGTGAGGGTCCGCTCGGGCGCGGGGTTCGGCGGCTGCAGGATCGCCATGGGCTGGGTCACCGGTTCGGGCTGGGAGTGATCGGGTGCCTGACGGAAGAGGTCGAACGCGTTGCCCGACGGTGACGACACACCGGGTTCTGCGAACGCGCTGGCCGGAATGGCCGGGCGCTCGTCGCTCTGGACGGCCGCATCCGACGCGCCGCCTTCCGGAGCCGCGACACTCTGGCCGTCGGCGGCCGCCTGCTCGTCGTTCGCTGCGTCCTGACCACCCTCGATGACGGGGGTTTCGGCCTCGACTGCCTCGCGTGCGGGCGCGGTCGTCGTCATCTCGGGGATCTGGCCCGCGGGGGTCGAGCCTGCAGTGCCCGCACGACGCGAGCGCTCGAACTCCCTCGCCTGTCGCCGCGTCTGCGCCTGCGGCTGGCCCGTCGGCGGCTGTTCAGGCCACGATGTCATGCCACGCTCCGATACAGATGGTGTTTGGAGATGTACTGAACGACCCCGTCCGGTACGAGATACCAGACCGGGAATCCCCTGCTCACCCGGCTCCGGCAATCGGTCGACGAGATCGCCAGGGCCGGAACTTCCAACAAGCTTACGTCTTGCTCCGGTAATCCAGAAATACTCAAGTCATGTCCCGGGCGACTCACAGCGACGAAGTGGGCGAGCTCCCACAGCTCCGTGACGTCGCGCCAGCTGAGGATCTGCGCGATGGCGTCCGCGCCGGTGATGAAGAACAGTTCGGCGTCCGGGCGCTCCTTGTGCAGGTCGCGCAACGTGTCGATCGTGTAGGTGGGGCCCTCGCGGTCGACGTCTACCCGGCTGACGGTGAACTGAGGGTTGGATGCCGTCGCGATGACGGTCATCAGGTAGCGATGCTCGGCCTCGGTGACCGCGCCCTTCTGCCAGGGCTCGCCGGTCGGCACGAAGATGACCTCGTCGAGGTCGAACGACTGCGCTACCTCGCTGGCGGCGACCAGGTGACCGTGGTGGATGGGGTCGAACGTGCCGCCCATCACGCCGATCCGCGGTCGGCCCGTCTGCGTCAGCTCCATGCCGGAAGGTGGCTAGTGCCCCTGCGTCGGGTGGCCGCTGCCGTGGTGGGTCGCACCCGGCGCGCCCGCGTGGGCGGCGGCGTCGGGAGCCGAGCGGTGGCTATGCCGGTTGGCGACGTCTTTGAAGCTCCAGATCACGAACGCGAGAGCGATGAAGATGACGATCGCGATGGTGCCGTACGCCCAGGTGGGCATGGGCAGCTCGACGTGGGTCTCCGCCTCGGCGAGGACAGTCGTCAGGAATGACATCGTGCGTGATCCTTTCTCCGGGCCAGCGGCCCGCCTACGAGTCTAGCGGTCGCCTACGCCCGGATCTGGCCGGACCCGCGGACGATCCATTTCGTGCTGGTCAGCTCGGGCAGCCCCATCGGGCCGCGCGCGTGCAGCTTCTGCGTCGAGATGCCGACCTCTGCCCCGAAACCGAACTCGCCCCCGTCGGTGAAGCGGGTGGAGGCGTTCACCATCACCACGGCGGAGTCGACCTCGGCGAGGAAGCGCTCCGCGTTCTCGAGGTCGCTCGTCACGATCGACTCGGTGTGCTGCGTCGAGTAGCGCCGAATGTGGTCGATCGCCTCGTCGAGGTCGTCGACCACCTTCACCGACAGGTCGAGGCTCATGTGCTCGGTGGCGTAGTCGTCGTCGGTGACCGGCACGCCGTCGGGCGCGAACGGCAGGGCGCGCTCATCCGCATGGATGGTCACGCCGGCATCGCGAAGCGCGCCGAGGACCGGAGGGAGCAACCGCTCTGCTGCACCGCTGTGGACGAGGAGTGTCTCGACCGCGTTGCAGACGCTGGGGCGCTGAACCTTGGAGTTGCGGACGATGTCGACGGCCCAGTCTTCGCGGGCCGACTCGTCGAGCACGACGTGCACCACTCCAGCGCCAGTCTCGATGACGGGCACGGTGGACTGCGTGACGACCGTTCGGATGAGGTCCGCGCTCCCCCGCGGGATCAGCACGTCGACGAGGCCGCGGGCAGTCATCAGCTCTGCGGCGCCCTCCCGGCCGAAGTCGTCGATGGTCTGCACGGCGTCGGCAGGCAGCTCGGCCGAGGCCAGCGCATCCTGGATCACCCGCACGAGGACCCGGTTCGTCTCGATGGCCGCGCTGCCGCCGCGCAAGACCGCGGCGTTTCCGCTCTTGATGGCCAGCGCCGCGATGTCGATGGTCACGTTCGGCCGCGCCTCGTAAATCGCGCCCACCACCCCGAACGGGACCCGGACCTGCGTGATCTTCACTCCGTTGGGGAGCGCGCTGCCGCGCACCGCCTGCCCGACCGGGTCGGTGAGGGCGACGATCTCGAGCACGGCGTCGGCCAGGCCCTGCAGCCGTGCCGGGCTCAGCGTCAGCCGATCGAGCAAGCCGGTCGACAGTCCGTTCTCGCGCCCATTGGCGAGATCGAGCTCATTGGCCGCCAGCACGTCAGCGGATGCCGCGATCACGCCCTCTGCGATGGCGCGGAGCGCGCGGTTCTTCCGGTCCGTTGTGGCCGTCGCCAGCGCACGCGACGCGGTCTTCGCGGCGGCGAGCCGATCCTGCAGCGAGAGCGTGGCGGCGGGCGCCGCGAGGGGGAACGAGGACATGCGTCGATTCTAGGACGCGGCGGCGTCCGCGGTGGCGGGATCGGACGAACCTGTGGAGAGGGTTCGGCTGGGGACGGATTCGGTCGGCGCCGGCGCGAACCACGTCCCGACCTGCTCCCCGCGGAGCGCCCGCGACACCAGCGACGTCGCGGTCAGCACGACCGCGGTGCCCCTCTCGGCGGCCTGGCGTGCCGCGGAGACCTTGGTCACCGCTCCCCCGCTGCCGACGCCCGAGAGCCCAGTGGAGCCGATCTCGACGTCCGCGAGCTCGTCATCCCAGCCCACGTACTCGATGCGCTCGGCGCCCGGCTCGTGCGGCGGCCGGGTGTACAGCGCGTCCACATCGGAGAGCAGCACGAGCAGGTCGGCGTCGATGAGTAAAGCGACCAGCGCTGCAAGCCGGTCGTTGTCGCCGAAGCGGATCTCGTGCGTCGCCACCGTGTCGTTCTCGTTGACGATCGGCAGGATGCGCAGGTCGAGCAGTCGCTCCATCGCCCGCTGAGCGTTGACCCGGTGTGTCGGGTTCTCCATGTCGCCCGCAGTGAGCAGCACCTGCCCGGCGACGATGTCGTAGCGGTCGAGGCTGTCCTGGTAGCGATAGATCAGCACGTTCTGCCCCACGGCCGCCGCCGCCTGCTGGGTCGCGAGGTCCGTCGGGCGCTCCGACAGCGACAGGTACGGGATCCCGGTCGCGATCGCACCGGACGAGACGAGGATCACCTGTGTGCCGCGTCCGTGTGCCTCGGCCAGGGCATCGACGAGCGGCGCGATCTGTCCCGCGTTCTCACCGCTGATGGATGAGGACCCGACTTTGACGACGATGCGTCGGGCGGACGGGATCTGGCTGCGCTCGTCGATCGTCATCGGCCGGTGCTCTCCTCGTCTCCACTCACGCCACTGTCGGCCGAGTCGACGGAAGCGCCCTCGCCTGCGTCGATGTTGTCGTCGTAGCTGTCGTCCTGCCAGAGGCCCGCCGCACGCTCCCGCAGAAGCTCTTCGCGCGCCTCCGCCTTGGCGTCCATCCGCTCGAAGTAGCTCTCGCGCCGCTGCCCGCGGGTCGGACGCTGGTTCATGTCGAGGCGGGTGTCGGTGCCGCGGGGGGCCGTCATCAATTCGGCGGTCGAGCTCAGCGTGGGCTCCCAGTCGAAGACGACGCCGTTGTTCCGGCCGATGACGACCGTCGAACCGGGCACGGCGCCGGCACGGACCAGTTGGTCTTCGACGCCCAGTTTCGCCAGCCGGTCGGCCAGGTAGCCGACGGCCTCGTCGTTGGCGAAGTCGGTCTGGGCGACCCAGCGTTCCGGCTTGGCACCCAGGATCCGGTACACCGGGCCGTCCGTGCCGCCCTCGACCTTGACGACGAATCCGGAGTCGTCGACGGCCTTCGGACGGATCACGATACGCGGGCGAGCCTCCTCCAACGCCGTCTGCTCGGCGCGGGCTTGCTCGACGATCTCCGCAAGCGCGAAGGACAGCGGGCGCAGGCCCTCATGACTGACGCTCGAGATCTCGAACACGCGGTAGCCGCGCTGCTCGAGTTCCGGGCGGACGAAGTCGGCGAGCTCGCGCGCATCCGGGACATCGATCTTGTTGAGCGCGATCAGCTGCGGGCGCTCCAGGAGCGGCGTCTGCCCCTCCGGGACCGGGTAGGCGCCGAGTTCGCCGAGGATGACGTCGAGATCGGTGAGCGGGTCGCGTCCGGGGTCCAGCGTCGCGCAGTCGAGCACGTGCAGCAGAGCGGAGCAGCGCTCGACGTGACGAAGGAACTCGAGGCCGAGACCGCGTCCCTCGCTCGCGCCCTCGATGAGGCCGGGGACGTCGGCGACGGTGTAGCGAACGTCGCCCGCCTGCACGACGCCCAGGTTCGGGTGCAGCGTCGTGAACGGATAATCGGCGATCTTCGGCTTCGCCGCCGACAGCGCCGCGATGAGGCTCGACTTGCCGGCCGACGGGTAGCCGACCAAAGCGATGTCGGCGACGGTCTTCAGCTCGAGGAAGACGTCGCCCTCTTCGCCGGGCGTGCCGAGCAGGGCGAAGCCGGGCGCTTTGCGCTTCGGGTTCGAGAGGGCGGCGTTGCCGAGGCCGCCGATGCCGCCGGCAGCCGCGACGAAACGCATCCCCGGCTCGTTCAGATCGACGAGCTCTACGCCGTCGGCGTCCTTGACGACCGTGCCGACGGGCACGGGAAGCTCGAGGTCTTCGCCGGTGTGACCGCTGCGGTGGTCGCCCATCCCGAAGCCGCCGTTGTCGCTGGAGCGGTGCGGCGCGCGGTGGTAGCCGAGCAGGGTCGTGACCTGGGGATCGGCGACCAGGACGATGTCGCCGCCGTTGCCGCCGTTCCCGCCGTCGGGGCCTGCGAGGGGCTTGAACTTCTCACGCCGGACCGAGACGCACCCGTTGCCGCCGTTGCCGGCGCGCAGATGCAACGTCACGCGATCAACGAACGTCGCCATGGTGCTCTCCTCATGTGTTGCTGCTGAAGCTGTATTGCTGCTGAAACGCGGATGGGCGGGCCGAAGCCCGCCCATCCGGAAGTGCTGCTCGTGGTCGAGGCTCAGGCCCCGACGGCCACGATGTTGACGACCTTGCGGCCGCCCTTGTTGCCGAACTCGACCGCACCGGCGGCGAGGGCGAAGAGGGTGTCGTCGCCGCCACGGCCGACGTTCACGCCGGGGTGGAAGTGGGTGCCGCGCTGGCGGACCAGGATCTCACCCGCGTTGACGGTCTGGCCGCCGAAGCGCTTAACGCCGAGGCGCTGTGCGTTGGAGTCGCGGCCGTTGCGAGTGGAGCTCGCTCCCTTTTTGTGTGCCATGGTGTCTTCTCCTCGAGTCTCTGAGCTACGTAGCGGTCGTCGGCTACTTGATGCCGGTGATCTTGACGCGCGTGAGCTCCTGACGGTGGCCCTGGCGCTTCTTGTAGCCGGTCTTGTTCTTGAACTTCTGGATGTGGATCTTCGGGCCGCGGAGGTCTTCGAGGATCTCGGCGGTCACGACGACCTTGGCCAGCGACTCGGCATCGGAGGTGATCGTGTCACCGTCGACGAGCAGCACCGGCGCGAGCTCGACCTTGCCGTCCTTGCGGGTCTTGACGCGGTCCATCGTCACGATGGTCCCGACCTCGACCTTTTCCTGGCGGCCACCGGCGCGCACAACTGCGTAAACCACTTGTCAGTACCTTTTCGTCGGGGAACAGGTCCCGGCGCCGCCGTGGATCTGGTCCTACTGTTCAACTGTTCTGGAAATAACTGGCGAGTCCCGCCGAATGCTGTTGCACCCGGCCGCTCTCAGAAAACCATGATGGCGGCCACGCCACGCCCGAACACGGACAAGCCCGACACACACCAACGGTCAACTTTACCCGACAGCCCGGACACCGTCAATTCGGTGCCGTCTCCAGCGGGAGACTCTCAGGGGTGGTCGGGACCGCCCGGCTCCGCCAGCGGAACCGGTTCCTAGAATCATTGTATGACCGTCCTGATCGATCCCCCGGCATGGCCCGCCCACGGCATGTTGTGGTCGCACCTGGTCAGCGACACATCGCTCGATGAACTGCACGCGTTCGCCGCGGCCAACGGCATCCAGCGGAGGGCGTTCGACCTCGATCACTACGACGTGCCCGACCGCCGTCACGACGAGCTGATCGCCGCGGGGGCGCATCCCGTCTCCGGTCGCGAGCTGGTCAGGCGGCTGATCGGGAGCGGCCTGCGGGTTCCTGCCCGCGACCGCGCGCCTCGGCACTGAGACACATCGACAGGACGCAACACGCCGCTCACCTGTGCGGAGAACGGCGTGTCGCGTGCGATCGATGACTACTCGGACTTGGGGGCGAGCTCTCCGCCGGCGATGACCGCCGTGCTTGCGCGGCGACTGCGTCCGCGGCCCTGACCCGGCTCCTTCGGCTGGGGAAGCGCGTCCAGCACCGAATCGAGCAGCAGCTCGGTCTCGTGCTGCGACGGGCGAGTCGAGGCGGGAACCTCGGCGGGCTCGGGCAGTTCGATCAGCGGGATGACCGACTCGGCCTGCTCGTCCGCGACTTCAGCCGCTGGGGCGGCGGTTGTGGCTGCATCCGACTCGTCGGTATCCGTTGCGCGTGCGGAATCAGCGGGTGCCGCATCCGGTACCGTCGCAGCAGGCGCAGCGGGCTCGATGGCCTCGGCAGCAGGCTGCTGGCGGTCCGCGCCGCCCTTGCCCTTGCGGCGCCGCTTCTTCGTGGCCGTGACCTCGGTCACGGTCACCTCGGAGACGGTGATCTCAGAGACCTCCGCCGGCGACGACTCGGGCTTCGCCTCGTCCTCGTGGTGGTGGATGGTCGACGCCGCGATCTGCGCGAGAGCGTTCTTGGCGTCGTCCGTGATGGCGTGGGTGCCACCGTGGCCGTTGCCGTTCGCCGGCGCGTTCCCTCCGCCGTTGGCGTTGCCCGGGCCCGTGCTGCCACCGCGACCGCGACGACGCTCGTTCGGCTGCTGCTGGCCCTGCGGCGCGCGGTGCTTGACCACCGGGTCGTGGTGCACGACCACGCCACGGCCGGCGCAGACCTCGCACGCCTCGCTGAAGGTCTCCAGGAGGCCCAGGCCGAGCTTCTTACGCGTCATCTGGACGAGACCGAGCGAGGTCACCTCGGCGACCTGGTGCTTCGTGCGGTCGCGGCTGAGGCACTCCACCAGGCGGCGCAGCACGAGGTCGCGGTTCGTCTCGAGCACCATGTCGATGAAGTCGACGACGATGATGCCGCCGATGTCGCGGAGGCGCAGCTGGCGGACGATCTCCTCCGCGGCCTCCAGGTTATTCTTGGTGACCGTCTCTTCGAGGTTGCCGCCGGAGCCGACGAACTTGCCGGTGTTGACATCGACCACCGTCATCGCCTCAGTGCGGTCGATGACCAGCGAGCCGCCCGAGGGCAGCCACACCTTGCGCTCCAGCGCCTTCTCGATCTGCTCCGTGATGCGGAACTCGTCGAAGGCGTCGCGCTCACCCGTGTAGGCCTCGACGCGGTCGAGCAGGTCGGGCGCGACCTGACGCAGGTAGTTCTCGATGGTCTGGCGGGCGTCATCGCCCGCGATCACGAGCTTCTGGAAGTCCTCGTTGAAGACGTCGCGGATGATCTTGATCAGGAGGTCGGGCTCGCTGTGCAGGAGTGCGGGCGCCTGTTGCGACTCGACCCGGCTGCTGATGTCGGCCCACTGCGCGGTGAGCCGGTTGACGTCGAGCGTCAGCTGCTCTTCGGTCGCCCCCTCGGCGGCGGTGCGCACGATCACTCCGGCGCTCTCGGGCAGGACCTCTTTGAGGATCTTCTTCAGGCGCGAACGCTCCGTGTCCGGAAGCTTGCGGCTGATGCCGTTCATGGAGCCGTTTGGCACGTACACGAGGTAGCGGCCGGGCAGCGAGATCTGGCTGGTGAGGCGGGCTCCCTTGTGTCCGACCGGGTCCTTGGTCACCTGGACGAGGACGCGGTCCCCGGCCTTCAACGCCAGCTCGATGCGCCGCGGCTGGTTGCCGGTCTCCACCGCATCCCAGTCGACCTCGCCCGAGTAGAGGACGGCATTGCGGCCACGACCGATGTCGACGAATGCCGCTTCCATGCTGGGCAGCACGTTCTGCACGCGGCCGAGGTAGACGTTGCCGATGAGCGACGCCTCCTGCGAGCGGGTGACGTAGTGCTCGACGAGCACCTTGTCTTCCAGCACGCCGATCTGGATGCGACCGCTCTTCGAGCGGACGATCATCTGCCGGTCGACGGACTCGCGGCGGGCGAGGAACTCGGCCTCCGTGATGACCGGGCGGCGACGCCCGGCGTCGCGACCGTCGCGGCGGCGCTGCTTCTTCGCCTCGAGCCGAGTGGATCCCTTGACCTTCTGAGGCTCGGTGATCAGCTCGGGCTCGCGCGGCGTGCGCACCTTGACGACAGTGTTGGCCGGGTCATTGGCGCCCTCGCGGCCGGTCTCGCCGGCGCGGCGGCGGGAGCGTCGGCGGACGCCGGAGGCCTGCTCCTCGTCGCCCTCGGGCAGCGGCGGCAGCGGCAGGATGTCGGGCGCCTGGAAGAGCAGGGTGGTCGACGGTAGGCCCGGTGCTGCTGCGGCGGCCGGCACCTCGGGCTCGCCGTGCTTCTCAGGGAGCGCGGGCGGCTCGAGGCCGGAGGCCAGCGCCGGGGCGTCGGTCGGCTGCTCGGGCGCGGCCTCGGAGGCCTGCGGTGCGGCCGCCGCAGTGGGGTCGTTCGGCGGGACGTCCTCCAACTGCTGGTCCGGTTCGGCGGAAGCCTCGGCGAATGCCGTCGGAGCCTTCCTCACCACGCGTCGCGTGCCGAAGAGGCTCTTGCGCTTCCGTCCTCCCGTCTCCGTCTCGTTGCTGTCCGTGTTGTCGATGTTCTCGTTATCCACCATCGCTGGTGCACTCCTCGACCGGCGCGGTTCCCCGCTCACCGGGTGCTCTCCGTCGGGAGGCGGCGCGTGCGGCGCTCCCCGAAATCCTGTTCGGATGCCGCCGGGCTCGTGGCGCGGCCTGCATCCGGCTTTGTGTTCTTCGCCGGCCTTCACGGCCGGCATTCAACGGACGCACTGGGCGTCCTCAAGCCTTCTGTCGGTGCTCCCGGCCTCGGCCGGGACGACTGCTGCAACGATTATCGCACGCGCCGGGCGTTCGGCAGTCGCCTCTCAGGACGACACGCTGGGGGCATGCCATAATCCGAAGGTGTCAGCCAGTCCCGCCGAGGCCGCCTATCGCCGCCCGACCGCTCTCGCCGTCTTCCTGATCATCGCCGGACTCATCGGCTTCTCCGCGGCGTTCGCCCTGACGCTGGACAAGATCCACCTGCTTCAGGACCCGAACGCGCAGCTCTCCTGCAACTTCAGCGTGCTGGTGGGATGCGCGAAGAATCTGAACTCCTGGCAGGGCGAGCTTCTCGGCTTCCCCAACCCGCTGCTGGGGCTGGCGGGATGGACGGCCACGATCGCTGTCGGCGTCGGCCTGCTGGCCACCCGGGCGCGTTTCGCCCGCTGGTACTGGATCGCCTTCAATGTCGGCGTTCTGCTCGCACTGGTGCTGGTGATCTTCTTGATCACCGAATCGATCACCGTGCTGAACGTGCTGTGCCCCTGGTGCATGGTCACCTGGCTCGTCACCATCCCCACCTTCTGGGTCGTGACGCTGTACAACCTCAAGGAGGGCAACATCCCACTGCCGGAGCGCGCCCGCGGAGTCTTCCGCACGCTCTACGGCTGGGTGCCCCTCATCACGATCGTCTGCTACGCGATCGTCGCCATCCTCGCGCAGATCCAGCTGGACTGGATCCACAGAGCCTTCGTCTGAGCCGTCCCGCTTACGATTTGCGCCAAATGTCGGTTCTCGCGACCGCGAAACCGACATTTGGCACAAATCGTGCGGGGGTCAGCCGAACCAGAGCGCGAGCTCGCGCTGCGCAGACTCGGGCGAATCGGAGCCGTGCACGAGGTTCTGCTGCACCTTCAGGCCCCAGTCGCGGGCCAGGTCGCCGCGGATCGTGCCCGGCGCGGCTGTGGTCGGGTCGGTCGTGCCCGCGAGTGAGCGGAAGCCCTCGATTACGCGGTTTCCCGCTACGCGGATAGCGACGATCGGCCCCGACTCCATGAACTCCACCAGCGGCTCGTAGAACGGCTTGCCCTCGTGCTCGGCGTAGTGCTGGGCGAGCAGTTCGCGGTCGGCCTGCAGCATCCGCAGGTCGACGAGCGAGTAGCCCTTCGCCTCGATGCGGCGCAGGATCTCGCCGGTCAGGCTGCGTGCGACGCCATCCGGCTTGATGAGGACGAGGGTCTCTTCGACGGCACTGGTCATGGGTTCTCCGTTCCGTTGTCGGCCGCACGGGCGGCCGCCTGATTGTTTCGGTCGATGCGTGCGGCGGCGATCATGCAGTAAGCCCACATGGCGGTGAAGATCGCGCCGACGATGAAGAAGGCGGGGACGAGCAGTCCGGCGGCGACGAGGACGAGCTGCACGAGCCAGCCGAGGACCACGCCGGCGGTGTTCCGCAGAAGGCCGATCGCGAGGATCATCAGCACGATCAGCGCCGCTCCCCCGCCGAGAGCGAGCCAGGCCGGCAACGCGTGCAGGCCGAACAGCACCAGCGCCCCGAGAAAGACCACCAGCAGCTCGAAGCCGAGGACGATGGAGCCGAGCAGCTCGCGGAGGGAGCGCTGACGGCGAGGGCGGCCCAACGGCTGCGCCTCTCCTGCGCCCTCCTCGGGTGCGGGCCCCTCGGGCACGGGGGCGTCCGTCACGACGCCGCCTGCTTCCACTGCTGTGCCTCCGCGTACGCCATGGCCTGGCCGACCAGCACGATGCTGCCGGCGACGACGACCGCACGGCGCGCCTCCTCGCCGGCCCAGTCGCGAGCGGCCTCGAGGGCGTCGATGACGTCCGAGTAGACGATCGTCGCTTCGTCGCCGACCTCCTCGCGGACGAGGTCGCCCAGGTCGTCCGCGTCACGTGCCCGCTCGGAGTCGGGCCGCGTCACGAAGAACTGCGTCGCGACCGGGGCGAGTGCGCGGATGACGCCCCGCGCATCCTTGTCGCCCAGGATTCCCACGACGAACGTGATCTCGTCGAAGTCGAAGTAACTGCGCAGCGCTTCCGTGAGCGTCGCAGCCCCGGCCGGATTGTGCGCGGCGTCGACCAGGATGCTCGGCTCGATACCGATCAGCTGCAGCCGGCCGGGCGAGGTGGCCGTTGCGAACCCCTCCTCGACGAGGTCCGCCTTGAGCGGTTGCGTGCCCCGCCCGAGGAACGTCTCGACCGCCGCGACCGCGACCGCGGCGTTCTGCGCCTGGTGGTCGCCGTAGAGCGGAAGGAAGACGTCCTCGTAGGTGGCCGCGCGCCCGCGGACGGTAACGAGCTGGCCGCCGACAGCGACCCGGGTCGCGGCGACGTCGAACTCGCGCGGCTGCTCAGCGAAGGTCGACTCGGTGAGCCCGGACGCCTCCCGCAGCACGCGGTCGACCTCCGGGCTCTGCGCGGACGACACCACGTCGGCCGACGGCTTGATGATCCCGGACTTGGTGCGCGCGATCTCCTCCACCGTGTCGCCGAGCGCCTTGGTGTGATCGAGGGCGATCGGCGTGAAGACGGCGACCTGCCCGTCGCCGACGTTCGTGGAGTCCCACTCGCCGCCCATGCCGACCTCGACCACCGCGACATCGACCGGAGCGTCCGCGAACGCCGCGAAGGCGAGCGCCGTCAGCGCCTCGAAGAACGTCAGCGGCGCTTTCCCCGCCTCCGTCAGCTCCGAATCGACGATGTCGAGGTACGGGCTGATGTCGTCCCAGTTGTGCACGAGTGCTTCGTCGGAGATCGGCTCGCCGTCGATGACGATGCGCTCGTTGAAGCGCACCAGGTGCGGGCTGGTCAACAACCCGGTGCGGAGCCCGTAGGCACGCAGCAGGCTCTCCGCGATCCGGCTGGTGGACGTCTTCCCGTTCGTGCCGGTCACGTGGATGATCGGGTACGCGCGCTGCGGATCGCCCAGCAGCTCCACGGCCCGCCGGGTGGCGTCGAGCCGCCGCTCGGGAGCGCCCTCTCCGACGCGTGCGAGCAGTGCCTGGTAGACCTCGTCGGCCCGCTCGCGGTAGTCGTCCTCGTCCGTCATGACGCCTCCCCAACCTTGGTCACGCCGACGGTGAATGCGCCGGCGTTCGCGAACTGACCCGCGTCGAACGCCTTCTCGTACGCGGGTCGATCCCCCGAGGGTCCCGCAACGAGCAGCTCGACGGCTAGCGCCAGCGTCTCCGTCGCGATGTCCACGTCGGCGGCGAGGCCGAGCGCGCGAGCGTCGTCCTCGTGCTCGAAGTGCAGGCTGAGCCGGATGCGGTCGCTCACGTCGAGTCCGGCCGCCTTACGGGTGTCCTGGACCGCCCGGATGATGTCACGCGCCAGGCCCTCCGCCTCCAGCTCCGGAGTGGTCGCCGTGTCGAGCAGCGCGAAGCCGCCGCCGCCGAGCAGCGCGAGCGCGGTGTGCGCCTCGCCACCCGTCTGCACGGTCTCCAGCACCAGGTCGTACTCGCCCTCGGCCAGTTCGATGCCACCGACCGTGACGACGCCGTCCGCCTCCGTCCAGTCGCCCGCGCGAGCGGCTTGGATGACCTGCTGCACCTGCTTGCCGAGACGCGGACCGGCCGCGCGGGCGTTCACCGTCAGCTTGCTGGTGATGCCGTAGCGGGTGGCACTGTCAGCCTGCAGCTCGACGAACTCCACCGACTTGACGTTGAGTTCGTCGCGCAGGATGCCCTCGAAGGGGCGCAGCGCCTCCGCATTCTGCGCGACCACGGTCAGGGACGCGAGCGGCAACCGGACGCGACGGCCGGCCTGCTTGCGCAGCGACAGCGCGGTCGAGCTGATCGCACGGATGCGGTCCATCGCATCCACCAGCGCGTCGTCCGCCGGGAACTCACCGGCCTCGGGCCAGTCCGTGAGGTGCACGGAGCGGCCGCCGGTGAGGTCCTTCCAGATCCGCTCGCTGACGAGCGGGAGAAGCGGCGCGGCAACACGCGTCAGGGTCTCGAGCACCGTGTACAGCGTGTCAAAAGCCTCGGATCCGTTACCGGACTCGTCCACGCCCTCCCAGAACCGGTCGCGCGATCGACGCACGTACCAGTTGGTGAGCACGTCGGCGAAGTCGCGCAGCTTGGCCGCGGCGAGCGTCGAATCCAGTCCCTCGAGGTCGGCTGTGACCGCCTCCACGAGGTCGCGCGTCTTGGCGAGGAGGTAGCGGTCGAGCACGTCGGTGGACGCGGTGGAGCGCTTCGCCTCGTAGCCGCTCGCATTGGCGTACAGCGAGAAGAAGTACCAGGTGTTCCAGAGCGGGAGGAGGACCTGGCGGACACCCTCACGGATCCCCTCCTCCGTGACGACGAGGTTGCCGCCGCGGAGCACCGGGCTCGACATCAGGAACCAGCGCATCGCATCCGAGCCGTCGCGGTCGAAGACCTCGTTCACGTCCGGGTAGTTGCGCAGCGACTTCGACATCTTCTGCCCATCGCTGCCGAGCACGATGCCGTGGCTGATGACGTTCGTGAACGCCGGCCGGTCGAACAGCGCGGTCGCGAGCGTGTGCAGCAGGTAGAACCAGCCGCGGGTCTGCCCGATGTACTCGACGATGAAGTCGGCCGGGTTGTGCGTGTCGAACCAGTCGCGGTTCTCGAACGGATAGTGCACCTGCGCGAACGGCATCGACCCGGAGTCGAACCACACGTCGAGCACGTCCGGGATGCGGCGCATCATGGAGCGCCCCGTCGGGTCGTCCGGATTCGGGCGGGTCAGCTCGTCGATGAAGGGACGGTGCAGGTCGGGCTCGCCTGCGGCGTTCAGCGGGAGGCGGCCGAAGTCGCGCTCCAGCTCTTCGAGTGAGCCGTACACATCCATGCGCGGGTAGGCGGGGTCGTCGCTCTTCCACACCGGGATCGGCGAGCCGAAGTAGCGGTTGCGTGACACCGACCAGTCGCGGGCGCCGGCCAGCCACTTGCCGAACTGGCCGTCCTTGACGTTCTCCGGCACCCAGGTGATCTCCTGGTTGAGCTCGCCCATCCGGTCACGGAAGTCGGTGACCCGGACGAACCAGCTGGAGACCGCCTTGTAGATGAGCGGGTTCCGGCACCGCCAGCAGTGCGGGTACGAGTGCTCGTAGCTCGCCTGGCGCAGCAGCCGGCCCTGCTCCTTGAGGAGCCGGGTGAGCGGCTTGTTGGCGTCGAAGACCTGCAGGCCCACCACATCCGGAACATCGGGCAGGAAACGGCCGCCGTCGTCCACCGAGATGATGACCGGGATACCGGCCTTCTCCGTGACGCGCTGGTCGTCCTCACCGTAGGCGGGTGCCTGGTGGACGATGCCGGTGCCGTCCTCGACGGTGACGTAGTCGTCGACGAGGATGCGCCACGCGTTCTGCGTGCCCCACTTCTCGGTGTCGGCGTAGTAGTCCCACAGGCGGTCGTACTCGACGTCGGCGAGCTCGGAGCCCCGCACCGTCCCGCTGATCGCGGCGATGGCGTCGGCGGGCGTCTCGTAGCCGAGGTCCTTCGCGTAATTGCCGACGAGATCCTTCGCCAGCAGGTAGCGGCCGCTCAGGACCTGGCTCTGTCCATCGTCGTCGGCGGGGTCACCGGACGAGTCGGCGGCACCGTTCGGACCGGACGGCAGCACGGCGTACTCGATGTCGGGGCCGACCGCGAGAGCGAAGTTCGTCGGGAGCGTCCACGGCGTTGTCGTCCAGGCCAGCGCGCGGGTGCCCGTGAGGCCGAGGACCTCCGCCTTCTCGCCGACCAGCGGGAACGTGACGGTGACCGTCTGGTCTTGCCGCATCTTGTAGACGTCGTCGTCCATGCGCAGCTCATGGTTCGACAGCGGGGTCTGGTCGCGCCAGCAGTACGGGAGCACGCGGTAGCCCTCGTAGGCGAGACCCTTCTCGTGCAGCTGCTTGAACGCCCAGATCACCGACTCCATGTAGCTCGTGTCGAGCGTCTTGTAGTCGTTGTCGAAGTCGACCCAGCGCGCCTGGCGGGTGACGTACTCGCGCCATTCCCGCGTGTAGCGCAGCACGGAGTCCTTCGCGGCCTGGTTGAAGGCGGCGAGCCCCATCTCCTCGATCTGGCTCTTGTCGGTGATGCCGAGCTGCCGCTCGGCCTCCAGCTCGGCGGGCAGCCCGTGGGTGTCCCAGCCGAAGCGTCGCTCCACCTTCTTGCCGCGCATGGTCTGGAATCGCGGGAAGACGTCCTTGGCGTAGCCGGTCAGCAGGTGGCCGTAGTGCGGCAGGCCGTTCGCGAAGGGCGGCCCGTCGTAGAACACCCACTCGTCGGCGCCATCACGGTTGTCGATGGAGGCGCGGAACGTCCCGTCCCGGTCCCAGAACTTCAGGACGTCGGTCTCGATGTCCGGGAAGACGGGGCTCGGGGCGACCTCGGGACGCGGTTCGGACTCGTGCGAATCCGGCGCGGACTTGGGGTACGGCATCTCTCTCCTGGCAGTTTCACGTGCTGCACGAGGACGCCGGGCGCTCGCACGCCCGTCGCGGTACCACCCCGCTTGCCCGCTCCGCCGCCGTCGCCGGGGAGGGCCTCTCATCGTTCGGCTGTGACGGGCCGGTCCCGTTCGGTTCTACTGGGCGCCGCTCGCGCGGCAGCCGTTCTTCCGAAGACTCCCCGGTGATGGCCGGCTCAACGTCTGTGCGTCCATTCTACCGGTTCTCGCGCGCCTCCGGGCGGCGGCGGCGCGTCTGCTGCCGTTTGTCACGTCTGCCGCTGCTCGCGCAGCCGCACACGTTCCCAACGGCAGCAGTCGCCCGAATCGGTCAGAGGACCAGGGCGAAGCCGGCGCAGACGGGAGCCACGGCGGAGCGGACAAGCGGGGTGAGCGGCCCGCGGCCCACACCCGCCCGCGCCCAAGCGGCGGCAGCGGAGACCGCCGCGCCGACCACAGCTGTGGCAGCGGCCCGCGGCAGCAGGTCGTCGGGCGAGGCGCCGGTCCGCTGCGCAATGAAGGCCTGCAGTCGACGCACCAGCGCCAGGAAGCGCGGGAGGGCGGAGGCCTGCAGCTCCGCATCCGTCCCCATCAGCTCCACCTGGGTGACGGCGAGCGGCAGCCGGCCGGGGCCGAACGCGTCGGCGAGGCGGGTGACCGCAGCGAGCACCGCATCCATCGGCGCCAGGTCGTCCGCCACGGAAGCCGCCGTCGCGTCGAAGGCGGCGAGCGCCTCATCCACCTCCAGCCACAACAGGTCGCTCTTCGAGCCGAAGTAGTTGAAGAAGGTGGCCCGGCTCACCCCGGAACGGCGGGCGATGTCGTCGACGGTCGTGCCGGTGTAGGTCTGCTCGAGGAACAGTTCGGCGGCCGCCTCGGCGATCATTCCGCGTGAGGAGGAGCGCGGCCGGCCCGAGCCGGACGGGCGGCTGGAATGCCCGAGCGCCATCGTGCGTTCCCCTCTCATGCCATTATTGGACCCGGTCCACATATTAACTTGTTCCGAAGGACACCCGTGACTACCACCACCAGCCCCGTCCGCAGCGAGACCGACCGCCCGGGCATCACGCCGGGCACCGCGAGACGCGTCACCATCGCGTCGTTCGTCGGCACGGCGCTCGAGTCGTATGACTTCTACCTCTACGCCTACTTCGCCGCGTTCTTCGTCGGGCCCCTCTTCTTCGCGCCGCTCGGCGCTTTCGGCGGCGCTCTCGCCGGCTTCCTCGCCATCGCGGCGGGCTTCCTCATCCGTCCGATCGGCGCGATCGTCTTCGGCAATCTGGGCGACCGGATCGGACGCCGACCGACCCTGCTCATCACGATCCTGATCATGGGACTCAGCACGGGCCTCGTCGGTCTGCTGCCGACGTACGCGGCCGCGGGATGGTTCGGTGCGATCGCCATCGTCCTGCTGCGCCTGCTGCAGGGCTTCTCGGTCGGCGGCGAGTGGGGCGGCGCGATCGCGCTGGCCACCGAGTACTCCAACCCGAAGCGTCGCGGTTTCTACGCGTCGCTCCCCCAGCTGGGCTCGCCGGTCGGATCCATCCTGAGCGCGGTCGTCTTCATCGTGCTCACCCTCACCATGTCGACGGCCGACATCGCCGCGTGGGGCTGGCGCATCCCGTTCCTCACGGCCTTCCCGCTCCTGCTCGTCTCCCTCTACCTGCGCCGGTCGATCGACGAGACTCCCGTTTTCCGGAAGCTGCTCGAGACCGGGACGCGCGACCGCTTCCCCGTCCTCGACGTCTTCCGCAAGGCGCCGAGCGGTTTCGTCATCGGCATCGGTGCCGCGATCCTCGGCATCGGCTCCTACTCGCTGATGAACACGTACATGGTCGACTACGGCACGGCCGTCCTGGGCTTCAAGTACCAGGACCTCCTCATCGCCACAACGATCGGCGGCCTGCTGCAGCTGGTCACCATCCCGCTGTTCGGGCTCTGGGCGAACAGGATCGGCTCGGCTCGCGTCGTCGCGATCGGCGCGATCGGGACGCTGCTGGTCGCGTTCCCGATGTACTTCGTGCTGCAGTCGGCCACCTTCGGGGTGCTCGTAGCCAGCATGATCATCGGCGGCATCCTGCCCACCCTGTCGTGGGCGGGGCTCGGCGGCCTGATGTCCGACCTGTTCCCGAGCGAGGTCCGCTACAGCGGCCTGTCGGTGGCGTACAGCATCGCCGCGCTGCTCACCTCCTTCGTGCCCGCCCTGACCCTGATCTACGGCCAGGCGACCGGTAACGCGTGGTGGCACCCGGGCATCGTGCTGGCCGTCATGTCGGCGATCACCCTGGTCGCGGCGCTCTTCGCCGCACGCAGGAAGCCCATCGTCGACGAGGTCTGACGCGTTCGTTCGCCAAGGTTCGGTACTCTGGAGGTAACCCACACTCAGGCACCCCGACGACACGGTGCCGCACATATCGAACCGGAGGACCCTCATGAGCGCCCACAACGTGCCCGAAAAGCCCGCACTGGAGGGTCTCGAAGCCAAGTGGGGTGACCACTGGCAGAGCGACGGCACCTTCCGGTTCGACCGGAATGCCGCGCTCGCCTCCGGACGCGACGGGGTCTACTCCATCGACACGCCGCCGCCGACCGCCTCCGGCTCGCTGCACATCGGTCACGTCTTCAGCTACACGCACACCGATGTGATCGCCCGCTTCCACCGCATGCGCGGACAGAACGTGTTCTACCCGATGGGCTGGGACGACAACGGCCTGCCCACGGAGCGCCGCGTCCAGAACTACTACGGCGTGCGCTGCGACCCGTCGCTCCCCTACGACGACAGCTTCGAGCCTCCCTTCGAAGGCGGCGACAACAAGAGCACGAAGGCGGCCGACCAGAAGCCGATCTCGCGCCGCAACTTCATCGAGCTGTGCGAGCGGCTGACTCAGGAGGACGAGAAGCAGTTCGAGGCGCTCTGGCGCTCGCTCGGGCTGTCCGTGGACTGGTCGCAGACCTACCGCACCATCGGCCGGGAGTCGATCCACACCTCCCAGCTGGCGTTCCTCCGCAACATCCAGCGCGGCGAGGCGTACCAGGCGCTCGCTCCCACTCTGTGGGACATCACCTTCCGCACCGCAGTGGCACAGGCCGAGCTGGAGGATCGCGAGCAGCCGAGCGCCTACCACCGCGTGGCGTTCCACGGCGCAGACGGCCCCATCTTCATCGAGACGACCCGGCCGGAGCTGCTGCCCGCCTGCGTGGCGCTTGTCGCGCATCCCGACGACGAGCGGTATCAGCCGCTGTTCGGCACCACGGTCCGCACCCCGCTCTTCGACGTCGAGGTTCCCGTCGTCGCGCACCACCTGGCGCAGCCGGACAAGGGATCGGGCATCGCCATGATCTGCACCTTCGGCGACATCACCGATGTGGTCTGGTGGCGGGAGCTCGACCTCCCGAACCGCGCCATCATCGGTTTCGACGGCCGCATCCTCCCCGAACCGCCGGAGGCCATAACCTCCGAGGCCGGCCGTGCGGCGTACGCCCAACTCGCCGGCAAGACGGTGTTCTCGGCGAAGCAGACCGTCGTCGAGCTCCTGCGCGAGTCCGGCGACCTCGAGGGCGAGCCCAAGCCCATCCAGCACCCGGTGAAGTTCTTCGAGAAGGGCGATCGTCCGCTCGAGATCGTTTCCACCCGGCAGTGGTACGTGAAGAACGGCGCGCGCGACGAGGAGCTGCGGCAGCGCCTGATCGAGCTCGGCCGCGAGATCGACTGGCACCCCGACTTCATGCGGATCCGCTACGAGAACTGGGTGAACGGCCTCACCGGCGACTGGCTCATCTCGCGCCAGCGGTTCTTCGGCGTTCCGATCCCGGTCTGGTATCCGCTCGATGCTGACGGGAACCCGGTGTTCGACCAGCCGATCCTTCCGACGGAAGACCTCCTCCCCGTCGACCCGTCGTCCGACACCGCCCCCGGTTTCGCCGAGGAGCAGCGTGGCCAGGCCGGCGGCTTCGTGGGCGAGCACGACGTGATGGACACGTGGATGACGTCCTCCCTCACCCCGCAGCTCGCGGGCGGATGGATGCGCGACGACGAGCTCTTCGACGCGGTCTTCCCGTTCGACCTGCGCCCTCAGGGTCAGGACATCATCCGCACCTGGCTGTTCTCGACCCTGCTGCGGGCCAAGCTCGAGGCCGACGTCACGCCGTGGCGCCACGCCGCCCTGTCGGGCTTCATCGTCGACCCCGACCGCAAGAAGATGTCGAAGTCGAAGGGCAACGTCGTGACGCCGGCGGACATCCTCGAGAAGCACGGCTCGGACGCGGTCCGCTACTGGGCGGCCTCCAGCCGGCTCGGCACCGACGCATCCTTCGACCCGCAGAACCCGACGCAGATCAAGATCGGTCGTCGTCTGGCGATCAAGCTGCTCAACGCTGCCAAGTTCATCCTCGGCTTCGACGCTCCCGCATCGCTCGACCTCGCCCAGGTGACCAGCCCGCTCGACCGGAGCATGCTGCAGAACCTCGCTGGGGTCGTGGCCGACGCCACCGCCGCCCTCGAGAACTACGACCACGCCCGGGCGCTGGAGATCGCCGAGACGTTCTTCTGGACGTTCTGCGACGACTACCTGGAGCTGGTGAAGGAGCGCGCCTACGGCGACGACTCGCCGGAGAAGACCTCCGCTATTGTCGCCCTGCGTGTCGCGCTTACGACGTTCCTCCGCCTGTTTGCACCGGTGCTGCCGTTCGCGGCCGAGGAGGCATGGAGCTGGTTCGAGGAGGGGTCGGTCCACGTCGCCGCCTGGCCTGCCGCCACCGAGGTGGCTGAGGACTGGAGCGCCGACCGCGCCGTGCTCGCCATCGTCGGCCGCGCCCTGACGGGCATCCGCGGGGCGAAGACAGCCGCGAAGGCGTCTCAGCGCACGGCTGTCGAGTCAACGGTCATCGCCGGTCCTGACGCCGAGATCGAGGCCGTGAAGTCGGCGGCCGGCGATCTGGCTTCGGTGGGCAGAATCGGCGACCTGCGGTTCGCCTCCGCCGATGAGCTGGCGGTCACCGATATTCTGCTCGCCGCAACCCCGAGCGAGGAGGAACGATGACGACAACCGTCAGACGTGTCCAGGACAACGAGTTCTTCACCTGGCTCGACCTGTATGTCGGCTATGGCGAGTTCTACGACAACCCGGTCACCGACGAGAAGGCGCTCCTGGTCTGGAGCTGGATCACGGACCCGGAGAACGAGCTGGAGGCGTACTTCGCCGTCGACGAGGAGGGCACTCCGATCGGCCTCGCGCACGTGCGCGAGTTCGCGCGTCCCCTCGACGGCAGCAAGGGGCTCTACCTCGATGACCTGTTCGTGTCTCCGGATGCGCGCGGCGCCGGGGCCGGCTCGGCCCTGCTCGAGTCGCTGCGCGACGCGGCGCGTGAGCGTGGGCTCTCGGTCGTCCGCTGGATCACGGCGAAGGACAACGAGACCGCGCGGCGCCTCTACGACAGGTTCGCTGAGAAGACCAAGTGGGTCACCTACGACCTCGTCCCCTGAACAGGTCCGCGATATGGTCGGTTTACGCACCGAAGTCACAGCCCGGGGCGCAACGCGAACGGAGGAATCCATGTCGATCGAGGTTCGACCGGTCAAGGACGGCGATTTCTTCGCCTGGCTCGACGTGTACGCCAAGTACGCCGAGTTCTACGACACCGAGCTGACCGACCAGAAGGCACTCGTGCTCTGGTCGTGGCTCACCGCTCCCGAGCATGAGGAGAACGGCTACGTCGCCGTCGATGGCGACCGGATCGTCGGACTCGCCCACGTGCGCGAGTTCGCCCGCCCACTGGAAGGCGACCGCGGCCTGTTCCTCGACGACCTGTTCGTCATCGAAGAGGAGCGCGGCAAGGGCGTCGGTGGCGCGCTGCTCCAGCACGTGCGATCGCTCGCGGAGGAACGCGGGCTCGGCGTCGTGCAGTGGATCACCGCGCACGACAACTCCGACGCTCAGAAGCTGTACGACTCGGTTGCGAACCGCACCGCCTGGGTCACGTACGAGATCGATCTGGCGGAAGCCTCGACCTCGGCGGGACGCGCCTGATGCAGCTCGGGACCCGCTGGGCCGTCAGCGAGCAGCCTCCCGCCTCCCTGCCCGAGGTCGTCGCCTACGCCGTGAAGACGGTCGAGGAGGAGCTGGTCGCGACGGACGTCGAGACCACCGGCTGGAACTGGACGCTGACCTGGCTGGAAGCGAAGCCTGTCGTCACGCTCGACGACGGCACCGAGATCCGCTACAACCCCAGCGAAGACTCGGCCACGATCACGCAGCCGGTCGAGGTTGACGCATCGGACTACGACGAGGACGAGGCTTAGAGACCGATCGGTGGCACGAAGGCGTTCGGGCGTCGAATCTCCTTCGTTGAGCAGTCGCGCGGGAGATTCGAACGATTCCCGCGGGATTCTCCTGCGCTTGGCGTCCGGAGTGAACGTCTCCGGCTCAGCGGGGCAGCTGCGGGAGGGTGCGGGCGGCGGAATCGCGCGCGCTCTCGATTCGCGCGACGCGCTCGGCGTCGTGAGGGGCGCGCGCGGTGGGGCGGTCGGCCCAGGCGGTCAGGGCCCGGCCGAGACGCAGTGCGACCCGGTGGGTCAGCGGGCGGTAGGTGGAGACCAGGACGGCGGTCATGACAGTTGTCCTTCCGGGACGGGTACGGCAGCGGGCGTCTGCACGGACGCCGACAGGATGAGGCGGGACGCGACGAGCGTAAGGACGACCACCAGCCCGCCGCCGATGACGAACGGCAACCGGAGGTCGATGCGGGCGACGAAGCCGCCCAGGACGGTGGCGATGGGGGTGAGCCCCCAGCCGATGGTGCGGACGATGCCGAGCGCGCGGCCCAGCATCCCGCTCGGGATGATGGCCTGCCGGAGGGCGCCCCACGGGACGTTCCAGACCGCGACGCCGAACGCGCCGATGGCGTAGGCGCCGATCGCGACGAACACGTTCGCGGTCACGCCGACGCCGAGGATGCCGACGCCGCTGACGAGGATCGCCCAGAACATCACCCGCCCGCGCCCGAAGCGGGCCACGAAGCGGCTCGAGAGCAGCGCGCCGACGAGAGCTCCGACTCCCACCGCCGCGGTGACCACGCCGATGAGCGCGGCCGGCACGCCGAACGTTTGCAGCAGGAGGAGCACGACGCTCCCCTGGGCGAACGCCAGAGCGGAGGCGGTGATCGAGGTGAGCACGATCATCCAGCGCAGGAAGCGGTTCTGCCAGAGGAAGCGGACGACGCCCGAGAGCGGCGGCTGTTCCTCCGACGGGTTGTCGGGATCAGCGGCGTCACGGGCGCTGTGCGCGTGAGCGGCCGCGGCCGGGATGCTGAGGGCCAGGAGGCCTGCGACCAGGAAACCGGCGCCGGTCATCCAGATGGGCAGCACGATCGCGACCGCGAACAGGAAGCCCGCGACCGGGGTGGCGATGAAGTTCTGGATGGTGATCTCGGCCGACTGCATCCGCCCGTTCGCACGGTCGAGCTGATCGCGCGTCACCAGGGCGGGAACGACGGTGGAGGTGGCGTTGTCGAAGACCGTCTCCCCCAGTCCGAACGCCAGGACGCAGGCGTACAGCAGCCAGATCGTGAGCGTGTCGGTCGTGATCAGCAGAGCAAGCGCAGTCGCCACGACGAAGCGGAGCGAATTGGCGACGGCCATGGCGATGCGGCGATCCACCCGGTCGAGCAGCATCCCGGCAGGGATACCGAACAAGAGCCAGGGCAGGTACGTCACGGCCGCCACCCCGGCGATGAGTGCCGGGTCGCGGGTGAGCGTCGTGGCGATCAGCGGGACGGCGGTACGGCCGAGACCGTCGGCGAGATTGCTCGCGATCGCCGACGTCCACAGACGAGTGAACCCCGCGCCCAGCGGTCGCCGCGCGGTCAGGGTCGCGGTCGCGGTCGACGCACTATCCGAGCCGCTCGACATCAGCGGTCCTCCTGCTCCACCAATGGGAACGCGTTGAACTGGATCTGCACCCGCTTGCTCTCGACGGCCGGGTCTTCCCCAGCGTCCTTCCACTTCTCCTTCAGCCGCTCCTGCAGTGCGTAGTACTCGCGTCCCAGCTCGGCGAGCTGCTCGCGGGTCAGCTCCTGGTGGGACGTGGAGAGGGTGCTCGACTCCATCCACTCGAACCCGAAGGTATCGAGTCCGCGACGGAGGAACGCGGAGAGGCGGCGCTCGTTGTTCTGCTGCCAGCCGAGGGAGATCAGCTCGTTGGCCTCGCGGCCGGCGGGAGTATCGAGCGTCTCGGGCGAGCCGATGGTCACGCCGCCCGGGGCCATCCGCCACCAGCGCTCACGACCGGAGCCGCGCTCGGTGTCTTCGACGATGATCTCGTGCTTGGCGAGCTGGCGCAGGTGGTAGCTGGTCGCCCCGCTCGACTCCCCCAACCGCTCGGCGAGCATGCTGGCCGTCGCCGGTCCGAAGTCAGAGAGCTCGTTCATGATCTCGACGCGGAGGGGATGCGCGAGTGCACGCAGGGCGGCCATGCCCAGGGCGTCTTCCCACGGCAGGCGGCCGCCGGCGACACCTGCGGTCTCGGGCTGCACGGGCTGATCGTCGTTCGTCATGGCTACAGATTATCGATGCAAAGACTTCTTTGCAACACTTTGTTTGCATTGATTTGTTTGCAACCATTTCTTTGCGAGCCGCCTCGCGGTTGTCTAGGCTGGAGCAATGGCCGATACCGCGAATCCCTTCCTCTCGCCCAGCACGCTCCCCTATGGACTCCCGCCGTTCGCCGACATCCGCGACGAGCACTACCGGCCGGCCTTCGAGCGCGGGATGGAGGAGCAGCTCGCGGAGGTCGCTGCGGTCGTTGCGAGCACCGACTCCCCCACCTTCGCGAACACGATGCTGCCTCTGGAGCGCAGCGGTCAGACGCTGCAGCGCGTAGCCGAGGTGTTCTTCAACAAGAGCTCCTCCGACAGCACCGACTTCACGAACGCCCTGGAAGAGGAGATCGCACCGCGGCTCGCCGCGCACAGCGACGCCATCCGACTCAACCCCGACCTCTACGCGCGCATCGCCGACCTGCACGGGCGTCTCGACGAGCTCGACCTCGACGCGGAGTCGCGCTACCTCGTGGAGCGGTACTACGCGGAGTTCACGCTCGCCGGCGCGGGCCTCGACGACGCCGGGAAGGACCGACTGCGCGAGTACAATCAGCGACTCTCGACTCTCACCACCCGATTCGAGAAGAACCTCCTCTCGGACACGAACGAACTCGCCGTGGTGTTCGACACCGCGGACGAGCTCGACGGTCTCGGCGACGGAGAACGGTCCGCCGCCGCACAGGCCGCCGCCGAGCGCGGTCTCGACGGCAAGTTCGTCGTCACGCTCGTCCTGCCGACCGGCCACCCGTGGCTCGCCGACCTCACGCCGCGCTCGTCGCGCGAGCGGATCATGGAGGCCTCCCGCGCCCGCGGCATCCGCGGCGGCGAGAACGACAATCGCGAGCTCGTGCTCGAGATCACCCGGCTGCGTGCCGAGCGCGCGCGCCTCCTCGGGTTCGACACGCACGCCGCCTACGTCACCGCTGACCAGACGGCCCGCACCCCCGAGGCGGTCGCCGACATGCTCGGCCGGCTCGCTCCTGCGGCCGCTCGCAACGCGCGCACCGAACAGGCCGACCTTCAGCCCCTGCTGGGCGACGGCGAGACGGTCGAGGCGTGGGACTGGGCTCACCTGACCGGCAAGGTCCGCGCTGAGAAGTACGACGTCGACTTCGCTGCCATGCGCCCGTACTTCGAAGCCGAGCGGGTGCTGCACGACGGCGTCTTCTTCGCGGCGAACCGCCTCTACGGCATCAGCTTCTCCGAGCGCCCCGACCTCGTCGCCTACCACCCGGACGCCCGTGTCTTCGAGGTGCGCAATGAAGACGGTTCTGAACTCGGCCTCTACATCCTCGACCTGTACACGCGCGATTCGAAGCGTGGCGGCGCCTGGATGAACCCGCTGATCTCGCAGTCCGAGTTGCTCGGCACGCCCACGGTCGTGGTGAACAATCTCAACGTGCCCAAGCCCGCAGCCGGCGAGCCGACGCTGCTCACCTACGACGAGACGAACACCCTCTTCCACGAGTTCGGCCACGCGCTGCACGGGCTGTTCGCGCGGGTGACCTATCCCAAGTTCGCCGGCACCAATGTGTTCCGCGACTTCGTCGAATTCCCGAGCCAGGTGAATGAGATGTGGATGCTGTGGCCGGAGGTTCTGGCGAACTACGCCGTGCACCACCGCACCGGCGAGCGGATGCCGCAGGACCTCGTCGACCGCCTGCATGCCGCAGAGGGCTTCAACGAGGGCTTCCTCACCAGCGAGTACCTGGCCGCCGCATTGCTCGATCAGGCGTGGCACCGGATCACGGCCGACGACGCCGTCACGGACGTCGCGACCTTCGAGGCCGAAGCTCTCGCAGCGGTCGGACTGGACAACCCTGCCGTCCCGCCGCGCTACGCGAGCACCTACTTCGCCCACACGTTCTCGGGCGGCTACGACGCTGGCTACTACTCCTACATCTGGAGCGAGGTGCTGGACGCCGACACCGTCGAGTGGTTCCGCGAGAACGGCGGTCTGCTGCGCGAGAACGGCGACCGATTCCGGAAGCGGCTGCTGGGCGTCGGCGGGTCCAAAGATCCTCTGGAGGCGTACCGCGACTTCCGCGGACGCGACGCCGAGATCGAGCCGTTGCTGAAACGTCGGCGCCTCGATGGGTGATGCTGTGGCGTCGCCGGCTGCTCGCTAGCCGAGCACCGGGACCGCCCCCTACTCTGAGCGCAACGCGGAGGGAGAGGGCATGACGACGAGCCAGCCGGAACTGGCGGCACCGAGCGTGCGGCAACTACTGCTGCTCAGCATCCCGGCGGTAGTCATCGGGGTGATCAGCGGCCTCGCCCTGTGGGTGGTGGACGAACTCGGCGACCTGCTGGCGAAGGGATACTGGACGGCCCTGCCGGATGCGCTGGGCATCGATCCCTCGTCCGGATGGTGGATCTTCGCCGTGCTGACCTTCACCGGGTTGGTGGTCGGCCTCACGATCTGGCTTGTTCCGGGCCACGGCGGACCGGACTCGGCGACGACGGAGCTGATCGCTCCCCCGATCCGGCCGATGGCGGTGCCGTCGCTGGCGCTCGCGGCGATCCTCGGTCTCGGCGGTGGTGTCAGCCTGGGTCCGGAGAACCCGATCATCGCCATCAACATCAGTCTGCTCGTCGCGCTGGTCGGGCGGCTGTGGAAGGCGGTTCCGGGCCAGCTGGTCATGATGATGGCGGCTTCTGCGACGCTCGGCGCCCTGTTCGGCACGCCGGTGGCGGCGGCTCTCGCCTTCACCGGAGTCGTCGCCTCGGTGAAGGGCGGCGGCGCCCTCTGGGACAAACTCTTCCTTCCGCTGGTGGCCGCGGCGGCCGGGTCGATCACCATGACCCTGCTCGCGCATCCTAGTTTCGCCGTGCCGATGCCCGCGTACACCGCGATCACCGGGTGGGATGTGGTGGCGGCGCTGGTCGTCGGCGCGATCGCCACGGCGGTCGGACTCGTCGCGGTCTACCTGTTTCCGGTGGTGCACCGGCTGTTTCACGCGATCGGTCACCCCGTGCTCATGACCCTGGCGGGTGCCGTCGTCCTCGGCGCGCTCGGGGCGCTGGGCGGCCCGATCACCCTGTTCAAGGGGCTGTCGCAGATGGGTGAGCTCGTCGTGAACCGTGCCGACTACAGCGCCGGACAGTTGGCCCTCATCGTGGTCGTCAAGCTGGCCGCGTTGCTCATCGCGGCCAGCGCCGGGTTCCGCGGTGGACGCGTGTTCCCCGCGGTGTTCATCGGGGCAGCGGTCGGTACACTCGCGGCGGCCCTCGTGCCGGCAGTCCCGGTGCAGGTCGCGGTCGCGGCTGGTGTCATGGGCATGACGCTGGCGGCAGCCCGAGACGGCTGGATCGCCATCTTCGTCGGCGTGGCAGTGACTCAGAACCTGCTCATCTTGCCGCTGCTCGCCCTGGCGATCTTGCCCGCGTGGCTGATGGTGACCAAAGCGCCGGAACTGCTCATCCCGACGGCGGCTGTTACGCCGACTTCTCCTCGCGCCGCGGACGGTGCGGGACGATAGTCGGCGCTGCGTTCTCGAGCACAGCCTCCTTCGTCACGACCACCCGTGCCACCTCGGAGCTGGACGGCACCTCGAACATGATCGGGCCGAGCACCTCCTCCATGATGGCGCGGAGCCCGCGGGCGCCCGTCTTGCGGAGAACCGCCAGGTCGGCGATGGCCTCGAGCGCCGCGTGGTCGAACTCGAGCTGGACGCCGTCGATCTCGAACATCCGCTGGTACTGACGCACCAGCGCGTTCTTCGGCTCGGTGAGGATCTGCATCAGAGCCACCTGATCGAGCTGCGTCACCGTCGTCACGACCGGAAGGCGGCCGATGAACTCCGGGATCAGCCCGAACTTGTGCAGGTCTTCCGGCAGCACCTCGCTGAAGAGGTTGATGTCGTCGCCCTTGGAGTGCAGCGGGGCTCCGAAGCCGATGCCCTTCTTGCCCGCACGCGACGAGATGATCTCTTCGAGTCCGGCGAACGCGCCCGCCACGATGAACAGCACGTTCGTCGTGTCGATCTGGATGAACTCCTGGTGCGGATGCTTGCGACCGCCCTGCGGCGGAACGGAGGCGACCGTGCCCTCGAGGATCTTCAGCAGCGCCTGCTGCACGCCCTCACCGGAGACGTCACGCGTGATCGACGGGTTCTCGGCCTTGCGGGCGATCTTGTCGACCTCGTCGATGTAGATGATGCCCGTCTCGGCCCGCTTGACGTCGTAGTCGGCAGCCTGGATGAGCTTCAGGAGGATGTTCTCGACGTCTTCGCCGACATACCCTGCCTCGGTGAGCGCTGTGGCGTCGGCGACCGCGAACGGCACGTTGAGCCGGCGGGCCAGCGTCTGCGCCAGGTAGGTCTTGCCGCAGCCGGTCGGGCCGATCAGGAGGATGTTCGACTTCGCGATCTCGACGTCGTCGAGCGAGTCGGCGGACGTGATGGTCTGCTTGGCGCGCACGCGCTTGTAGTGGTTGTACACCGCGACTGCGAGCGAGCGCTTGGCCTGCTCCTGGCCGATGACGTACTCCTCGAGGAAGCCGAAGATCTCCTTCGGCTTCGGGAGGTCGAATTCGCTCGACGTCTCTTCGCCCGCCTCGGCGAGCCGCTCCTCGATGATCTCGTTGCACAGCTCGACGCATTCGTCGCAGATGTACACGCCTGGACCGGCGATGAGCTGCTGAACCTGCTTCTGGCTCTTGCCGCAGAAGGAACACTTCAGCAGATCGGCGCTTTCCCCGATGCGTGCCATCCCTCGACCCTCCTTCTTCGGGTTACTTTCGTCGAGCCTAACCCGTGCGGACGACATTGGGGCGCAGGTCGGCCGTTTTGCTTAACGCGGCGGTTCTGCCCTCAGCAGATGCGGTCTCCGCCCACGAAAAAGCGGGGTGGTCGTCCCGAGGGACGACCACCCCGCCGGGGTGTCGCGGTTACTTGACCAGTGCCGGCACTGCCTTGCGGCTGGTCAGCACCTGGTCGATCAGGCCGTACTCGAGGGCCTCGGCACCGGACAGGATCTTGTCACGGTCGATGTCCTTGTTGACCTGCTCGACCGAGCGGTTGGAGTGCTTCGAGAGCGTCTCCTCCAGCCAGGTGCGCATGCGCAGGATCTCGGCGGCCTGGATCTCGATGTCGGACGCCTGCCCCTGACCGGCCTCGCCGACGGCGGGCTGGTGGATGAGGATGCGCGCGTTCGGCAGCGCCAGGCGCTTGCCCGGGGAGCCTGCGGCGGTGAGCACGGCGGCGGCCGACGCGGCCTGGCCGAGCACGACCGTCTGGATCTGCGGGCGGATGTACTGCATCGTGTCGTAGATCGCCGTCATCGCGGTGAACGAACCACCGGGCGAGTTGATGTACATGACGATGTCGCGGTCCGGGTCCTGGCTCTCGAGCACGAGGAGCTGGGCCATGATGTCGTCCGCCGAGGCGTCGTCCACCTGCACGCCGAGGAAGATGATGCGGTCCTCGAAGAGCTTCGCGTACGGGTCCTGGCGCTTGTAGCCGTAGGCCGTGCGCTCCTCGAAGCTGGGCAGGATGTAGCGGGAGCCGGGCGCCTGGACGCCCTGGAAAGCCTGACCGCCGAGCATGGGGGTGTTCATTCTTGTGTCCTTATCCTTGTCAGCGGCCTGCTACTTGGTGTCCGCGCCGGTTCCGCCGCCACCGGCGACGTCGAGGGCGGACTCGCGGATGTGGTCGACGAAGCCGTACTCCAGCGCCTGCTGCGCAGTGAACCAGCGGTCGCGGTCGCCATCGGCGTTGATCTGCTCGACCGACTTGCCGGTCGCCTCAGCGGTGATCTCGGCTAGGCGGTTCTTCATGTCGATGATGAGCTGCGCCTGCGTCTGGATGTCGCTCGCGGTTCCACCGAACCCGCCGTGCGGCTGGTGCAGCAGCACCCGCGCGTTCGGCGTGATGTAGCGCTTGCCCTTGGTGCCCGCGGTCAGCAGCAGCTGACCCATCGAGGCGGCCATGCCGATACCGACGGTGACGATGTCGTTCGGGACGAACTGCATCGTGTCGTAGATGGCCATACCGGCGGTGATCGAACCACCGGGAGAGTTGATGTAGAGGTAGATGTCCCGCTTCGGGTCTTCCGCAGCCAGGAGCAGCAGCTTCGCGGCGATCTCGTTCGCGTTCTCGTCTCGCACCTCGGAGCCGAGCCAGATGATCCGGTCCTTCAGCAGTCGGTCGAAAACGTTGGGCTGGATACCCATGTCGGCCATGTTCGCTCCATTTCCTTTGTCGCTTGGCATTGAATCTATCGGAGGGCCGCGCGCATTTCGGCGCTGTTCGCCCTCGGCAGAGAGCGGTGTCGCGGGGGCGGTACCGGCGGCTCAGTAGTCTTCGAGCGCAGCGGCGTACGCCGTCACGGCACGGCCGTACCGCGGGAGGTGCGGCGCGAGCGCGGCGAGGGCCTCCCGGAGCGCGTCGGCGCGCATCCCATCGTCGAAGAGCGCCAGCGCGGCGAACGCCCGGGCGGCATCGGCCAGGGGATGCTCGGGCTCCGCGGCCAGGAAGTCACGGAGCAGGCTCAACGCCTCCGCGGACCGATCGAGGTTGCGGAGCGTGCTGGCGAGCTGCACGATCGCCTGGCCGCGGTACGGCTCCACCAGTCCGTGGGCGAGCGCCGCGCGGTAGAAAGGCTCGGCGTCCACTTCGCGTCCGGCGAAGTCCCGTGCGCCTGCGGCCTCGAAGAGCGCCTCGGCGTCGGTGGCGGGGCGCTCGGCGACGAGCTCGTCGATCGCGGCGAGGGTCGCGTCCTCCCCCGCGTCGTCGGCGGCGGCCCAGGCCGCATCCACTCGCTGTCGCCAGTCGTCCATCTGTACTCCCTCATCCACATGACACAACACGCCGTCTCGTAACAGTACGAGACGGCGTGTCGGGTCAACCAGACAGAAGGCTTACTTGTCGTCGGCCTTCTTCTTCGTGGAGCGCTTCTTCGGCTTCTCCTCGGCGGCGGGGGCCTCGTCGGCCGGAGCCGCTTCGGTCGCAGCGTCGGTGTCGGTCGCGGCCGCGTCGTCCGCGTCGGCGTCCGCGTCGTCGGCGATGGCGGTGAACTCGGCCAGGTCGACCGGCTTGCCGTTGCTGTCGACGACCTTCACCTTGCCGAGGATGATCGCGAGGGCCTTGTTGCGGGCGACCTCACCGACCATCGACGGGATCTGGCCGTTCTCGGACAGGATCTTGACGAACTCGTTCGGGTCCATGCCGTACTGGCCGGCGCCCTGGATGAGGTACTGGGTGAGCTCGTCCTGGCTGACCTTGACGTCATTCTCCTGAGCGACCTCGTCGAGGAGGATCTGCGTGCGGAAGGTCTTCTCGCTGGACTCCGTCACCTCTGCGCGGTGGACGTCGTCCTCGAGGCGGTTCTCCTGCTCCAGGTGGCGGTGCACCTCATCCTCGACGAGCTGCGCCGGGACGGGGATCTCGACCAGCTCGAGGAGCTTGTCGACCAGCTGGTCGCGAGCGGCCGTGCCCTGGCCGAACACCTTGGCGCGCTCGACCTGCGTGCGCAGGCTCTGGCGCAGCTCGCCGATGGTGTCGAACTCGCTGGCGATCTGCGCGAAGTCGTCGTCGGCCTCGGGGAGCTCGCGCTCCTTGACGGCGTTTACGGTGACGGTGATCTGCGCGTTCTCGCCCTCGTGGTCGCCGCCCATGAGCGGTGCCTCGAAGGTCGTGGTCTCGCCGGCGGTGAGGGTGTCGAGGGCCTCGTCGATGCCCTCGATGAGCTCGCCGGAGCCGATCTCGTAGGAGATGTTGGCGGCGGTGTCGACCTCTTCGCCGCCGATCATGGCGACCAGGTCGATCTGCGCGAAGTCGCCGGCCTTGGCCGGACGGTCGACCGTCACGAGCGTGCCGAAGCGGCTGCGGAGGCGGTCGAGCTCCTCCTCGACGTCATCGACGCTGACCTCGGCCGCATCGACCGTGATGGTGATGTCGTCGAACGACGGCAGTGCCACCTCGGGGCGCACATCCACCTCGATGGTGAGCAGCAGGTCGCCCGAGAAGTCCTTCTCGTTCGGCCACTCGGTGATGTCCGCCTCCGGACGGCCGAGCGGGCGCACGTCGTTCTCTTCGACGGCCTGACGGTAGAACCCGTCGAGGCCCTCGTTGACCGCGTGCTCGAGAACGGCGGCCTTGCCGACGCGCTGGTCGATGATCGGCGCCGGCACCTTGCCCTTACGGAAACCGGGAATGGTCACCTGCTCGGCAATGTGCTCGTAGGCGTGCTTGATGGACGGCTGCAGCTCCTCCGGCGTCACCGAGATGACGAGCTTCGTGCGGGTGGGGCTCAGTTTTTCGACCGTGGTCTTCACGATGTCTGGGTTCTCCTGAATGTTCGAACGATGGTCTTCTCGCAAGGAACGAGGTCCTCGTCGGGGCGACAGGATTCGAACCTGCGACCTCCCGCTCCCAAAGCGGGCGCTCTAGCCAAGCTGAGCTACGCCCCGGGCAAAACGGTGCGAAAGACCGCCACCGAGTCTACTGCACGCCCGCAGGTGCCGCGTGTACTACGATGGTTTCCGGCCGTCACGCAGAGGGCGGCCACGGTGTCGCAGTTGCGGCCCCGGGGATGTAGCTCAATGGTAGAGCCTCAGTCTTCCAAACTGATTACGCGGGTTCGATTCCCGTCATCCCCTCCAAATCCCCCATCCGCGCCGCGAATGACGCCGTTTGAAACGTTTGCGGGTGCTCGCGCAGGCGCAGTCGTACCCAGACGCAGCATTCGCCGGTGCCCCACCGACGCGCAGCGTGCGATCGCGTCGCTGCAGCCGATCCGGCCCAGTCGCTGACCGCTATTCGTTGCCGACGCGCTTGTCGGCCTCGTCGCGGGCGCCATCGATCTTGTCGCCGAACTTGCCTCCCGTCGCCTTCTTCGCGGCACCGGCCACCCCGTCCAACAGCGTGTCGCTGACGCCCTCCGCCTGCTCGGAACTGAGCGCGTCCTTGACCTTCGGGTCGTTCAGGAACTCTTGCGCCTTCTTCGTGATGTCGTCGAAACCAGCCATGCGGCCATCCAACACTCAGCGCTGCAGGAAGGCCAGTACCGCGAGCACCCGGCGGTGGTCGTCGCCCGAGTCCTCCAGGCCGAGCTTCTGGAAGATCGACGTCACGTTCTTCTCGACCGCGCCGACTCCGACGACCATGCGGGCGGCGATCGCCGCGTTTGTGCGTCCCTCGGCCATCAGCTCCAGCACCTCCCGCTCGCGCGGGGTCAGCGTCGCCAGCGGGTCGGTGCGACGGGTCAGGAGTTCGCGAACCACCTGCGGATCGAGCACGGTGCCGCCGGCGGCGACGCGGGTGACCGCATCCTGCAGCTCGTCCAGCGAAGCGATGCGGTCCTTCAGCAGGTAGCCGGTGCCACCCTCGCCGCCGGCCAGCAGCTCCTGCGCGTAGGTGACCTCGACGTACTGCGACAGCAGCAGTACGGCGATGTCGGGATGCTCGCGCCGGATGCGGAGGGCGGCACGAACGCCCTCGTCGCGGAAGGTCGGCGGCATCCGCACATCCAGCACCACCACGTCCGGCATCAGGTCGGGAAGCGACTCGAGCAGGGTGTCGGCATCCCCGAACGCGCCGACCGTGTCGAGGCCGGCCTCGTCGAACAGGCGGATGAGGCCCTCCCGCAGGAGGACGGAGTCGTCCGCGACGACAACACGCAGGGGTCGGTCTCCACTCGGCACGCACCCAGCCTATTGGCCTCAAGCAGCCAACCGTTCCTCGAAAAGTCCGATCGACACGCCGGCGAAGCGCACACTTTTCGAGGAACCGATGGGGGCTGGGGCGGGTCAGGCGAGCGGGATGCGCGCGCCGATTCGGGTGGGGCCGCCGAGCGGGCTTTCTACGGTCAGCTCGCCGCGCAGTCCGCGGACGCGCTCCTCCAGACCGCGCAAGCCGTGGCCGTCGACCATCGACGCTCCCCCGTGGCCGTTGTCGGTCAGCCAGACGTTCAGCCAGGCCGCACCCGCTGCATCCACCGACCGGTCGATGAAGAGGCGGGCGCCCGTCGCGCCGGAGTGCTTCGCCAGGTTGGCGGCCAGTTCGGCGAGCACGTAGTACGCGTTGCGCTCGATCTCCGGGCTGAACCGCTCCCCCGCGGCGAGGGACGACTCCACGGTGATCGGGATGGGGCTGCGGGCGGCCAGCGAATCGGCGGCGGCGACCAGGCCGCGGTCCTGCAGGATGGGCGGGGCGAAGCCGCGCGAGAGGGCGCGCAGCTCCTCCAGGGTGTCGCCGGCCTGCTGCCGCGCCTCGGCGAGCAGTGTCGCGGCGGCCTCAGGGTCGTCGGCGAGCTTGCGCTCGGCGGCGGCGATATCCATCTGCAGGCGGATCAGCCGCTGCTGCGGGCCGTCGTGCAGGTCCCGTTCCAGACGGCGGAGCGCCTGGTCCTCGGCGGCCACCGCCGCGCCGCGGGAAGCGGACAGGTCCGCGACCTCGCGCTGCAGCGCCTCCGACGGCCAGCGGCCGAGCAGCCCGCGGGCGACGGCGTCGTGCGCCAGGGTCAGTCCGCGCGTCACGAACGGCAGAGTCACGGCGAACAGCACACCGGCGATGACGTACAGGATGCGGTCGCCCACGATCGGGTCGAAGGTCGACTGGGTGCGGAACACCCAGTCGACGATGGTCTGCGACAGGAAGAAGTCGCGGTCGCCCTGCGGGATGAACGGCTCCCAGATCCACCCGGTCAGGCCTCCGAGAGCCACCGACAGCCAGACGATGGTCAGCGTCCACGTGACGACGCTGACGATCGGGTTGATCACGATCCCGTGCAGCAGGTACAGCCAGTAGTGACCGTTGGCGAAAGGACCGAAGATCGTCCGCCAGAAGGTGCGCGGGGTGCCCGGCTTCTCCCAGACCGGCCGCGGGATGGCTGGACGACCCGCCCAGTCGAGGCGGGTCAACTCCACGATCCCGAAACCGCGCGCGGTGTAGAAGGTCGCGACCACGATGAAGATGCCGACGTAGATGACGATGGTGCCGACGCCCGTCCAGAACAGCGACATGAGCACGGACAGCCCGATGATCGCGATCGGCATGGTGAGCAGCAGGAAGCCGAGCTCCCGGGGCACCCCGCGCCACAGCGACCCGTAGCGGGCGCGCGACGCGGGGGCGGTGGATGCGGTCACAGTGTCCAGGTTGGCAGAAGCGTTCTCAGTGGTCATGACTGGTGTCCTTTCGTGGGCCGCTGCCGCCATGCGGAGCGGTGGTGTCTTCCGGAACGGTGCCCGCGTGCTCACCGCGACGGACGACCACGAACTGGCCCATCATCCCGGCGTCCTCGTGAGCGAGCAGGTGGCAGTGGTACATGTACGGCGCGTTGCGGTCGGTGAAGTCGGTGAAACGGAGCAACAGCCGGAACTCACTCTGCGGAGGGAGGTAGATGGTGTCCTTCCAGCCGCCGAGCTCGGGTGGCGGCGGGTCGCCGTCGATCGAGGCGATCTGGAACTGCACGTCGTGCACGTGAAAGCTGTGCGGCAGGTCCATCGTGTTGGTGACGACCCACTCCTCCAGCGTGTCGACCGTGACGGTCTCGTCGACCCGGCCCGACTCCATGCTGCGGCCGTTGATCTCGTGGCCGTCCAGCCGGAAGCTTCGGGTCACCGCCGCGGAAGCGGCATCCCACCGCTCGATCGGGGCGAGGACGGGAGGGACGTCGGGTCCGTGAGTGAGCGAGGCTGCGGCACGCAGCTCCAGCACGTCGAGAGTGTCCGAGCCGGCGTTCATGCCCGGCAGGGGTCCCTCCAGGCCGAGGGCGGGAGGGAAGGAACGCAGCACCGCCCGCTCGCGGGGACGCACGGTGACCACGATCTCGGCGCGCTCTCCCGGCGAGAGGCGGATGTGGTCGAGCGGGACCGGCGCGGGCAGCAGTCCGCCGTCGGTCGCGACGAGCGCGACCGTCCGCCGGTCGGCGAATCCGAAGTCGTAGGTGCGTGCAGCCGACGCGTTCAGCAACCGCAGGCGGACCCGGTCAGAGGAGACGTCGACGTAGGGGCCGACCACGCCGTTCACCACCAGGGTGTCGCCGATCGGGCCGATGAAGCCAGACACCCCGTCGGTGAACTGGCCATCGGACGCGAACCGCTTGTCCTGCACGATGACCGGGAGGTCGTCGACCCCGTACGTGCGCGGAAGCGCCAGCGCCTCCTCCTGCGGGTCGTGGATGAGGAACATTCCGGCCATGCCCAGCTGGACCTGCTCCTCCGTCCGGCCATGCAGGTGCGGGTGATACCAGAGGGTCGCGGCGGGCTGGTCCACACGCCAGGTCGGCTGCCACACCTCGCCCGGAGACACCATCTGGTGGGGACCGCCGTCCATGCGTGCCGGGAGGTGCATCCCATGCCAGTGGACGCTGGTCTCTTCAGTGAGGTGATTGGTCACGCGGACGCGCACCGTGTCGCCGCGCTCGGCCACGAGCGTCGGTCCGAGGTAGGCGCCGTCGAAACCCCAGGTCGTGGTCTGCTTGCCCGGCAGGAACTCGGTGGTGCCGGCTCGGGCATCCAACTCGAAGCTCTTCGTGCCATCCGGGGCGACCGTCGGTGTCGCCAACGGCGGCACCGGCAGGGCGGTCGCGAAGTCGACTTTTCCCACGGTATCGATCGTGCCTGCACCCTGTCCGCTGCACGCGGCGAGAGAGACCGCAGCGGCCACCGCAGTCGAAACCGCCAGAGCGAGGGCGATGGCGGATGCACGGGGGCGGCGGAGTCTCGAAGTCACGATTCGAGCCTGGTCGAGCTCGGCGGGCGGACCCATCCCACCGCCCTCCCAAATGGTCCGGGGGTTAACCCGACCTTAGTTAGCGGAGCCTTCGCTTCGTTGCGGAATTCCGCGGCCTGAGTAGCGTTGAGCCAGGCAGAAGAAAGGACGCCCACCCATGACGGACATCGCTGCAACCCAGAGTGTCTCCAACCCGGACATCGCGGCCGGGGTCGCCCAGTTCCTCACCCCCGTGGTGATCGACCTCACGGCGATCGTGGTGAACGGTAAGCAGGCGCACTGGCACGTGCGCGGCGCCAACTTCATCGGCGTGCACGAGCTGCTCGACACGATCGTCGACCACGCGCAGGAGTGGGCCGACCTGGCCGCGGAGCGCATCGTCGCCCTCGGCCTGCCCGTGGATGCGCGCCTCGGCACGGTTGCGGCGAAGACGACGACCGGCGAACTCACCGCGGGCTTCCGCCCGTCGAACGAGACCATCGCCGAGGTCATCGCGCAGCTCGACGCGGCCCTCGCCGGCGTGAACACGGCCGTCCGCGAGCTCGCCGAGCTCGACCAGACCAGCCAGGACGTCGCCATCGAAATCGCTCGCGGCCTCGACAAGGACCGCTGGTTCCTGTTCGCGCACATCAGCGAGTAGGCGCACACTCACTCGAAGGGCCGTCCGCGAACGCGGGCGGCCCTTCGTCGTTCCGCCGTGGACACTCCCGGCGTCGCCCCACTACGCTCTGGCCATGGTCCGCCGGGTGATCGTCGCGTTCGCGCTGGGCGTGGTCGCGGTGGTCGGGCTGCTGGTGGCACCCGCGGCGGGGGCTGCGCCGATCACGACCTTCGACGTGCTGAAGGCGATGAACGACGAGGAGCAGGACAAGTACCTCGCGGAGCATCCCGAGCTGGACATCCAGCTCGCGAACACCGACCCGGACGCCGTCCACGACGAGTGGGTCTCCCTCGACGCGGAGACGCGGAGAGATGCGATCGAGACACTCCCGGAGATCGTCGGGAACCTGGACGGGATCGACTACCGCGACCGCGAGAAGGCGAATCGCCGAGCACTGACGCACGCGCTCGCGACGGAGAAGCGCGCGCTGGAGAAGCATCCGGACGACGCCCAGGCGCAGCGGGTGCTCGTCTCGCTCATGGCCGTCCAGAAGGCCCTGAAGGGCAAGCGGACGCCGGCGCGGCACCTGATCGGGCTGAGTCTCGACCGGCCGCCGCTCGCGGCGATCGCCCTCGGCGACCTCGACTCGGCGTCCGACATCACCTTCGTCGTGCCCGGCATGGGCACCTACACCGACGACATGCAGCTGTGGACGCAGTCCGCCCAGAACCTGTGGGACGAGCAGGGCGAGGTGGGCGCGCCGACCCGGCGGGCCGTGGTGTCGTGGATCGGATACGTGACTCCCCCGCCCGGTGTGGACGCAGCCCTCGGCGACTATGCAGCCCGCGGCGCGCCGCTGCTCACGGCCGACCTGCGCGGCGTGAACGCGGTGCGGGTGGATGCGCTCCCCCGCGCCCTGAACGTCGTGGCGCACTCGTACGGCACGACGACGAGTGCGAATGCGCTGTCGGACGCACGCGACCTCGGTGTCTACGCCTTCGTGATGCTGGGCTCGGCCGGGATCGAGGAGCGCATCCCGAACGCGAGCGCGCTGCACACGCAGCACGTGTACGCGGGTGAGGCCGAGGCGGACGGCGAAGCTCGATTCGGCCGTTTCACCCGACGGGACCCGCGGTCGCCGTCCTTCGGGGCGACGGTGATCAGCGTCGACGGGGACACGGCGGCCGACCTCCTGCCGGTCACCGGGCACGCGCCCGTGCTGCACTCGCCGTGGAACGACGACCCGCTGTCGAGCGCCTGGTCGCACATCACGAACACCGCGCTGTTCGAGCAGAAGTACGCCGAGCACCTCGCCCATTACGGGTATCTGGATGCGTACACCGAGTCGCTGCGGAACGCTGCGATCGCGACGGTGCCCGGCCCCGACCGTCTCCTGCTGCGCGGGCACTGAGCAGAGCCCCCGCCCACATTCGTGACGAATGTCCCGAATACGGCGGCCAAAGCGGACATTCGTGACGAATGTTGCGATGCAGCCAAAGCGGAAATTCGTGACGAATGTCCGAAATACGCCGGCCAAAGCGGACATTCGTGACGAATCCGCGCCGCAGGGACGTCAGTGGAGGGCGTCGTGGGTGAAGCGGCCGGCGAGGAGGGTTGCCGCGACGGGGATCGTGCGCAGGTCGTCGGGCGCGCACGCGAAGGGGTCGCGATCGACCACGACGAGGTCGGCCGGCTGCCCCGGCGCGACCGCGGAGCGAACGGATGCCCTCAGCGCCACCTCGGCGGAGACCGACTGCTCAGGATGCCACGGCTCGCGGCCGTCGCGGGTGCGGCCGACGGCCGACGCGATCGCCGCCCACGGGTCGAGTGGCGCGACCGGCGCGTCGGAGCCGAAGGCGAGCCGGGCGCCGGACGCGTGCAGCGCGGCGAGCGGGAAGGCGAGGTCGGTACGCCCTTCCCACAGCCGGTCGGCCACGTCCCGATCGTCCATCGCGTGCTCGGGTTGCACACTGGCGGTCACCCCGAGGCGGCCGAAGCGGGGGATGTCGGACTCGGCGATCAGCTGCGCGTGCTCGATGCGGCCGCCGGCGCCGACCTGCTCGAAGGCGTCGAGCGCGCGACGGTTCGCCTCGTCGCCGATGGCGTGGACCGCGGGCTCCAGACCGTGTGAGACGGCGAACCGCATCCGCTCCACCAGTTCGGCCGGCGTGAGGTTCGCGACTCCGTGGCCGCCGTCGGGGTAGGCGTGGGAGCACAGAGCGGTCCGGGTGTTGAGGGAGCCGTCCGAGATGACCTTGAACGGGCCGACGGTGAGGAGGCCCGCTGTTCCTGGTATCGAGTCGCCGGTACGCAGTCCGAGGTCTGCGGCGCGCGACAGATGGTCGCCGTAGATTCCGAACTCGACACGGAGGCTGTCCGCACCCGCGGCCATGCGCCGCGTCCAGACGTCCAGGTTCCACCCGTACTCGAGGTCGACGATGCCGACGACCCCGCGCGCCGCTGCGGCACGCGCGGCGTCGTCCGCCCAGCGGTCGAGCGTCGCGTCGTCCGCGGCGGCGAGCAGGCTGGTCACGGCGAAGCTGGCGTCTTCGCGCAGCACCGCGTCCGTCGAGTCCGGCGCGAACCGCTGGGCCGCTGCAGTGTTGAGCCACGAGCAGTGCAGGTCACCCGCGATCAGCACCACGGGACGGGCGGCCGCCGCATCCAGCAGCTCGCGGGTCGGGAGGTCGGGCCAGAGCGCGTCGTGGAAGCCGAAGCCGACGATGAGGTCGTCACCCGGTTCGGCTGCGGCGCGCCGGGCGACGAGCTCAGCGGCGTCGGCGGCGGAAGCGGCACGGGACACGTCGAGGCGACGCGCCGTCTGCGCCCACTGCGTGAAGTGCACGTGGTGGTCCCAGAGACCCGGGATCAGCCAGCGACCCTCGAGCGGGATGCGCTCGCCGCCGCCGACCGCGGTGTGCCCCGCGGGCGAAACCGCCGCGATCCGGGCGCCATCGAGCACCACATCCACCGGCGCGTCACGGCCGGGAAGCCGCACTCCGGCGAGGACCAGCGTCATCGGACGACGACCGTCATCGGGCGGCGCGGCGCCGGTCGTGGACCAGCTGCATCTCGCGGAGCAGGCCGGGGCTCGCGTAGGGGCCGTCGCCGTCGAGCTCGGACATGATCGCGTCGACGATGTGGTCGGGACGGTTCTGGCTCATCTTCTGCTTCGCGACCACCCGCGTCGGCGTCAGCCGCAGGCCGACCGTTCCGGAGGCGATCCGCTCGGCGTACCGCGCATCCTGAAGCGTTCCGCGCATGCGGCGAGGCGACGGCAGCGGGTCCTCGAAGTGGTCGACCAGCCGCGCGAGCACCTCGAGGTTCTCTTCGTCGCTCAGAATCTCCGGAATACCGGAGAAGTGCGCGGTGACGAAGTTCCACGTCGGCACCGCGGGGTTCTCGTCGTACCACCCCGACGAGATGTAGCCGTGCGGGCCCTGCACCACGATGAGGAGCTCGTGCTCCCCCAGCTCGTGCAGCTGCTCGTCCGGGCGGCCGACGTGGGCCAGGAGGCTCAGCTCCTCCCGCGTCTCATCGAGGATCACGGGGTAGTGGGATGCGACCAGCCCGGTCGACGCGGAGCTGACGAAGGTCGCCCACGGGTTCTCGCGAACGAGTCGTTTGAGCTCGTCGGGGTCGCCGAGGGTGAAGCTGGGATTCTGTCGCACGGGTTCCTCCTAGGCCTGATCCACCGGGCACCAGTACAGCTTGCGGCCGCCCAGCTCCTCCATGACGATGTTCGTGCCGCAGACCCGGCACGGCAGACCCTCGCGCTTGTAGACCCAGTGGCGGTCGTCACGGCTGGCCATCGCGCGGCGAAACGAGTCGTCGTCGAGGTCGTCCATCGTCATCATCTGTCCGGTCTCGACACCGATGCGCAGCAGGTGCACCCAGTCGCGCCAGAGCGCGCGGACCGTGTCTTCGGCGACCTTCTTGCCGGGCGTGTGCGGGTTCTGCCGAGCCCGGAAGAGAAGTTCGGCGCGATAGACGTTGCCGATCCCGCTGACGACGCTCTGGTCCATGAGTAGGAGGGCGATCGAGGTGGGCTTCCGCTTCACGATCGAGACGAAGCGGTCCTCCGCCTCCTGGCTGTCGTCGACCTGGGGATCGGGCCCCAGCTTCGCGATCACCGCATCCACCTGGGCCGGGTCGAGCACCTCGCAGGCCGTCGGGCCACGCAGGTCGGCGACCGCCGTGTCCGTCAGCAGCCGCACCCGGACCTGGCCGATCGGGTCGGGCGGAAAGGTCGTGATCTCGTCACCGACCTTCTCGGACTCGGCCATGCGCAAGCGGGTGCGGCGGGGTGCGCCGATCGAGTGGAGGGAGTTCTCGCCTTCAGCGTCGAGGATCGGGTCGAGCTCGGTCCCCCGCTGGTTGGTCTGCCCCATCCGCCCGTTCGCACTCGCGATGGTCGGATCGATACTGATTTCTCCCGCGAAATCCCACGCACCGTACAGCCCCAGGTGGACGCGCAACCAGAGCCCGTTGTCGAACTCGAGGAACATCTGCTTGCCGACCGCTTTGGCGTCGGTCATGACGTGCCCGTCGATGCGGGTCGCGTCTGACGCGAACCGGCCTTGCGGCGAGGAGACGGCCACCCGATGGCCGACGAAGTTGACTGCGAACTGCTTCGCGATGCGGTGGACGGAGTGACCCTCGGGCATCAGCGGTCCACGTTCTTACCCGCGATGTCGCCCGTGGCCTCGTACTCTGCCAGCTGGGCGATGCGTCGCACGTGCCTCTCCTCGAACGAGAACGGCTCGGCGATGAAGGCGTCGATGAATCCGGTGGCCTCCTCGACCGTGTGCTGACGGGCGCCGATCGCGATCACGTTCGCGTCGTTGTGCTGCCGGGCGAGGAGCGCCGTCGAGGTGCTCCAGACGAGTGCCGCCCGCACGCCACGCACCTTGTTCGCGGCGATCTGCTCGCCGTTGCCGGACCCGCCGAAGACGATCCCGAGCGCCTCGACGCCCGCCTGCTGATCGCGCACCACGGCGGCGGCCGCGTTGATGCAGAACGCCGGGTAGTCGTCGATGGGGTCGTACTCCGTCGGCCCGTGGTCGATCACCTCGTGACCGGCGGCCGCCAGGTGCTCCTGCAGGTGCGTGCTGAAGTCGAGGCCGGCGTGATCGGTGGCGATGTGGATGCGCATATCCACAGTTTAGGGACGACCACTGACCGCGCCTGCGGCGGTGGCTAAGGTGGGTCCGGTGGACACGATCCACACCCCAGATCCGCGAAGGAGTCAGCGTTGCCCGGAGAAAACCTCACCCGCATCGAAGCGCAGGAGCGCGCGTCGCTCGTCCGCACCCACAGCTACGACGTCACGCTCGACCTGACGACGGGGCCGGAGACGTTCCGCAGCACGACGACCGTGCGCTTCTCCGCTCAGGCGGGCGCGTCCACGTTCATCGATGCCATCACGCGCACGGTCCACTCGGTCACGCTCAACGGGGTCGAGCTCGACCCGGCCACCGTGAGCGACGGGGTGCGCATCCAGCTCGATGGGCTGAAGGACGAGAACGAGCTGACCGTCGACGCCGACGCGATCTACACCAACACCGGTGAGGGCCTGCACCGGTTCGTCGACCCGGTCGACGGTGAGGTCTATCTGTACAGCCAGTTCGAGGTTCCGGACTCGCGCCGCATGTTCGCCGTCTTCGAGCAGCCGGACCTCAAGGCCGAGTTCACGTTCACGGTCACGGCTCCCGAGCACTGGGCGGTCGTCAGCAACTCCCCCACGCCCGAGCCGCAGGACGCCGGCGACGGCAAGAAGGTGTGGGCGTTCCCGGCGACTCCCGTCATCTCCTCCTACATCACCGCGCTCGTCGCAGGGCCGTACGAGTCGGTCCACAGCGAGCTCACCAGCCGCGACGGCCGCACCATCCCGCTCGGCGTCTACACGCGCAAGAGCCTCGCCGAGTACCTCGACGCGGACTACATCTTCGACAAGACCCGCGAGGGCTTCGCGTTCTACGAGGAGCGCTTCGACTACGCGTACCCGTTCGAGAAGTACGACCAGCTGTTCGTACCGGAGTTCAACGCGGGCGCGATGGAGAACGCCGGCGCTGTCACCTTCACCGAGACGTACGTCTTCCGTTCCAAAGTGACCGACGCGATCAAGGAGCGCCGGGTCGTCACGATCCTGCACGAGCTCGCCCACATGTGGTTCGGCGACCTCGTGACGATGAAGTGGTGGAACGACCTCTGGCTGAACGAGTCGTTCGCCGAGTACGCCTCCACGCTCGCCACCGCCGAAGCCACCGAGTGGACCGAGGCCTGGACGACCTTCGCCGCGATGGAGAAGAGCTGGGCCTACCGCCAGGACCAGCTGCCGTCGACGCACCCCATCGTCGCCACGATCAACGACCTGGAGGACGTGCAGGTCAACTTCGACGGCATCACCTATGCGAAGGGCGCATCGGTGCTCAAGCAGCTGGTGGCCTGGGTCGGGCAGGACGACTTCCTCGCCGGTGTCGCGCAGTACTTCAAGAAGCACGCGCACGGGAACACCGAGCTCAAGGACCTCCTGGTCGAGCTGGAGGCGACCAGCGGCCGCGACCTGACCGACTGGTCGAAGAAGTGGCTGGAGACCGCGGGCGTCAACACGCTGCGCCCGGAGCTCGAGGTGGATGCCGACGGCACCATCACGTCGTTCGCCGTGATGCAGTCGGCAGCGGCCGACTACCCGACCATCCGTCCGCACCGGCTGGCGATCGGCCTCTACAGCCTCCAGGAAGGCAAACTCGTGCGCGATCAGCGCATCGAGCTGGATGTGGACGGCGAGCGGACCGAGGTCACCGACCTTGTCGGCACTCGTCGCCCCGACCTCATCCTGATCAACGACGACGACCTCGCCTACGCGAAGATCCGCCTCGACGAGGAGTCGCTGAAGGTCGCGATCGAGCACCTCTCCGACATCGAGAGCCCGCTCGCGCGGTCCCTGGTCTGGGGCGCGGTGTGGGATGCGACCCGCGACGCCGAGACCGGCGCTGGCGACTACGTGCGCCTGGTGCTCGGCAACATCGCGTCGGAGACCGAGTCGACCACGATCCGGACGACCCTCAACCAGCTGGTCCTCGCGGCGACGGCCTACGTCGCGCCCGAGCGGCAGGCGGAGACGGCGCAGGATGCCGCCGACGCGCTGTGGGAGCTGGCGAAGGGGGCCGAGGCGGGAAGCGACGCGCAGTTCCAGTTCGTGAAGTTCTTCGCCGCGCTCGCCTCGACCGACGAGCAGCTGTCAGTGATCGCGGGCCTCCGCGACGGCTCCATCACGCTCGACGGCCTGACGATCGACACCGACCTCTCCTGGGAGCTGCTGGTCGCTCTCGTCGCGGGAGGGGCGGCCGGGACCGCCGAGATCGACGCGGCCCTCGCCGCGGACAACACCGCGAACGGCGGCCAGTTCGCCGCCCAGGCACGCGCCAGCATCCCGACGCTCGAGGGCAAGCAGGCGGCGTGGGATTCGGTGTTCGGCTCGGACAACCTGCCGAACACGATCGTCCGGTACACGGGGATCGGGTTCCAGCGCGCGAAGGACAAGAGCGTGCTGGCCCAGTTCGTCGAGCCGTACTTCGCGGCCTTGCAGGGCGTCTGGACCTCGCGCACCTACAAGATCGCCGAGTACCTGGTCGAGGGCATGTACCCGGCTCCGCTCGCCAACGAGGAGCTGCGGGACGCGACGCGGGCATGGCTCGACGCCAACGCGGAGCCGGCCGCGCTGCGCCGCATGGTCGTCGAGAACCTGGCCGGAGTCGAGCGCGCGCTCGCCGCGCAGAAGCGCGACGCGCTGGCCTGAATACGGCCGCGTCGAGCGGCACTGACAACCTCCGCTCCCCGGGATCCCGCCGATTCCGCGGGAGCGGAGGTTCGTCGTTTCCGGCCGTCCGCCTCGCCGTAGTACCGCGGGTGGATGTTGCCGCCGACTTCGCGCCCCTAGTCTCGGAGTCATGATCCAACTCGATCACCTCACGAAACGGTTCGGCGCGAAAACCGCCGTCGACGACATCACCGTGACCATCCAGCCGGGCAAGGTCACCGGCTTTCTGGGCCCCAACGGCGCAGGCAAGTCCACGACCATGCGGATGATCATGGGCCTCGACCGCCCGACCAGCGGCAGCGCTCTCATCAACGGGAAGCGCTACGCGGAGTTCCGCTCCCCTCTCACCGAGGTGGGTGCCCTGCTCGACGCCAAGGCCATCCACACCGGGCGCACCGCCTATGCGCACCTGCTCTCGCTCGCGGCGACCCACGGCATCCCGAAGGCCCGCGTCCACGAGGTCATCGGCATGACCGGCCTGGAGTCGGTCGCCAGCAAGCGCGTCGGCGGCTTCTCGCTCGGGATGGGGCAGCGCCTCGGGATCGCCGCCGCCATGCTCGGCGATCCAGCGACCCTCATCCTCGACGAGCCGGTCAACGGTCTCGACCCCGAGGGCGTGCTCTGGGTGCGCCAGTTCGCGCGCCACCTCGCCGGGCAGGGCCGCACGGTCTTCCTGTCGTCGCACCTGATGAGCGAGATGGCACAGACCGCCGACCACATCGTCGTACTGGGCCGCGGCCGCGTGCTGGCCGACGCGCCCGTGGACCGCATCCTCGCCGGAGCGACCCGGCACGCCGTGCGTGTCCGCACCCCTCAGCCCGAGCAGCTCGCCCGGGCCGTGGCCGGTGCCGACGTCGCCGTCACGGGCGTCGAGGCCGAGCTGCTCGAGATCACCGGGCTGACCGCACCACAGATCGGCGAGGCCGCCGCCCGCGACGGGATCGTGCTGCACGAGCTCACGCCGATCAGCGCCTCCCTCGAAGAGGCGTACCTCGAACTCACCCAGGACGACGTCGAGTACCGCACGGAGGTCAGCCGATGAGCACCGCCACCGCATCCACCCCGGGTGCCACCCACCCGCACACCTCGCTCGGCCGACTCAGCTTCCCGCGGGTCGTCCGTTCCGAGTGGATCAAACTCCGCACGCTGCGTTCCACGTTCTGGACGCTCATCAGTGTGGTCGTGCTCGTGGTGGGCATCGCCTCGCTCGTCGCGTTCGTCATCCCGGACAAGACGACTTTCGTCGACCGCGTCTCCGCGGCCCAGCGAGTTGCGGTGGAGGCTCAGGCGGCGCACTTCGCGTCGACTGCCGCAACCGCGGGGCTAACGTTCGCATCGCTCGTGATCGCGGTGCTTGGCGTGCTGGTGATGAGCGGCGAGTTCTCGACCGGGATGATCCGCTCCTCGTTCACCGCGGTGCCGCGCCGGTTCCCGGTGTTCGCGGCCAAGGCCCTCGTCCTCTTCGTGGTCGCGTTCATCGCGGGCCTCGTCAGCTCGGCGGCGTCGTGGGGGGTGGCGGTGCCCATCCTGACCGCAAAGGGCTACACGGGCGATCTGTACTCGTCCGACACCCTGTGGGCGGTACTCGGCGCTGCCACCTACCTCGCTCTCGTGGCCGTATTCGCGCTCGGAGTCGGCGCCATCCTGAAGTCGACGGCGGGCGGCGTCGCCGGTGCCCTCGGGGTGCTCCTGGTGCTGCCGATCATCGCCAGCGTGGTGAGTGGCCGGACCCAGACGCAGTGGGTGGCCGACGCCGAGCACTACCTGATCAGCAACGCGGGTTCGGGGATGTCGGGACTCGCCAACGGCACGCTCGAGCCGTGGGCGAACGTCGTGACGGTCCTCGTCTGGGCGGCCGTGTCCTTCGTCGTCGGCGCAGTCCTGCTACAGCGCAGGGACGCCTGACCGGAAGCGTGACCTCCGAAGCGACACCACCGGAAACCCCGGGCGGACTCGGACTGCCGAGACCGCCCGGGGTGATCCGCGGGTACCTGACGGCCCATCCGGTCGTCGTGGACATCGTCGTCGCGGCGCTGTACCTGGTGCCGTCGATCGCGGGGGCCCTCATCGTCTCCGCCCGGGAACCGAGTGTTCCGGAGACGGTGCACCTGTTCCTGTCCGCCGTGGCGGGTGTCGCGTTGCTCGCCCGGCGCCAGCGGCCCGCGGTCGTCTTCGCCATCGCGACGGTGGTGCTCGGAGCGAGCGTCTTCCTGGGACGCGACGTGGATGTGCTCCCCACCCTCTTCGCGCTGTACGCGCTGGCGGTGTACCGCTCCATCCGCTCCGCCTGGATCGCGTTCGCCGTCACCTCCGCCGTGACGGTCGCCACGCTCACCGCCGAGGTGCTGCTCGCCCAGGCCAAGGTGTTCACGCCCCTGCAGACAGCGGCGCTGCCGTCCGGAATCCTGGTGCTCGCCTTCTCGGTCGTGGCGGTGCTGATCGGGAGCAATGTCGGTAACCGGCGGCGGTACCTGGATGCGCTCATCGACCGCGCCCGCCAGCTCGCGCGCGAGCGCGACCAGCAGGCCGTGATCGCCGCGGCGGCCGAGCGCAGCCGCATCGCGGGCGAGCTGCACGACATCGTGTCGCACAGCCTGACCGTGATGATCACGCTGGCCGACGGCTCGGCGCGGCTGGCCGGGACGGCGCCCGAACGGTCGGCCGAGACGATGGAACTCGTCGCGGAGACAGGCCGCGGAGCGCTCGCCGACATGCGAAGGCTGTTGGGCGTGCTGCGCGACGGCGACGGAGATGCGGCGCGCGAGCCGCAACCGGGTGTGGCCGACCTCGGCGGCCTCGTCGAGACCTTCCGTGCCGCCGGCCTGCCGGTGCGGATCACCGTGTCGGGTGTTCCTCCGGAGGACGCGGGCCAGCAACTGACGATCTTCCGGGTCGTGCAGGAAGGCCTCACCAACGCCCTGCGGTACGCGGCCACGGCAACCTCGGTCCGGGTCGTCCTGGTCTTCCAACCGGGAAGCGTCATCATCACCGTCGACGACGACGCGACCGTGCACGGAGCGCCGGGACAGGGCTCGGGGCGCGGCCTGATCGGGTTGCGCGAGCGAGTCGGGCTGTATGGCGGGACGTTGGAGGCCGGTCCGCGCTCGGGCGGCGGCTGGCGCGTACGCGCGGTGTTCGTCGCGGTGCGAGGTGCGCAGACCGCTACCGGCACAGCCACATCATCCCGCTCCCCCGAACCCCGTGAGGAAACCCTGTGACAGCCGGTCCCATCCGCATCCTGCTCGTCGACGACCAGCAGCTCGTCCGTCTGGGCTTTCGCATGGTGCTCGAAGCGGAGCCGGACCTCGTCGTGGTCGGCGAGGCGGCCGACGGCGCGGAGGCCGTTCGCCTCAGCGCCCTGCTCCGGCCGGATGTCGTGCTGATGGACGTGCGGATGCCCGTCCTCGACGGAATCGAGGCGACCCGCCGGATCGTCGAAGCCGACCAGGACGCGCGCATCATCGTGCTCACCACCTTCGACCTCGACGAGTACGCCTTCGGCGGCCTCCGCGCAGGGGCGAGCGGATTCCTACTCAAGGACGCGCGCCCCGACGAGCTGATCGCGGCGGTCCGCGCCGTCTCCGCCGGGGATGCCGCCGTGTCCGGGCGGGTCACCCGGGCGATGCTGGAGCTCTTCGCCGACCGACTTCCGACGGGGCCCGCCGCCGGCGGCGCCGGGGATGATCCCGCTGCGGTGCTCACCCCGCGCGAGCGCGAGATCCTCGTCGCCATGGGGGAAGGGCTCAGCAACGGCGAGATCGGGGCGCGCTTCTACCTGAGCGAGTCGACCGTGAAGACCCATGTCGGCCGGGTGCTGTCCAAACTGCACTTGCGCGACCGGGTGCACGCGGTCATCTTCGCGTACGAGCATCGGCTGCTGGAACGGTGAGCGCAACGCTCGGCGCGGGCGCCCGATCCAGCGACCGCCAAGCCGCGGCTGGGTAGGCTCGTCGGCGTATGGGAATCCTCAAAGCAACCTTCTGGACCGAACTCGGCTCCTGGGCCGCGAGCGCAGGCTGGAATCTGGTCAGCGCTGCCAGCATCGTCGGTGGCGCCCTGCTGCTCAGCTGGATCCTCCGCGTCGTGATCCGCAAAGTCGTCTCGCGCATCGTCAGCGGGGTGAAGAAGGGCCAGAACGTCAGCGACACGCAGGCGCTCGTGGCCTCGCCACTCGCGGCGGTCCGGCTGGTACAACGAACCCGGACGCTCGGCTCCGTGCTGACGAACATCGTGAACGTGACGATCGGGATCGTCGCGATCATCCTCATCCTCAACGTGTTCGTGCCGAACGTACTCGGCTCGTTCGCGCTGCTGACGGCCGCGATCGGCGCAGGACTCGGTTTCGGCGCCCAGAACATCGTCAAGGATGTGCTGAACGGCCTGTTCATGGTGATGGAGGACCAGCTGGGCGTCGGCGATGTCGTCGACCTCGGCTCGGCGACCGGCGTCGTGGAGGCTGTCGGCATCCGCGTCACCCAGGTGCGCGACGTCAACGGGACGCTGTGGTTCGTCCGCAACGGCGAGATCCTACGCGTCGGCAACATGTCACAGGGCTGGGCACGCGTCATCATCGACCTCGCCGTGCCCTACGACACCGACGTCGAGGCCGTGGAGGCGAAGATGCTCGAGGCGGCCAACGCGCTCGCGACGAGCACGAAGTGGCGCTCGCGCATCCTCGAGAAGCCCGAGCTCTGGGGCCTCGAATCCATTTCGGCCGACGCCCTCATCATCCGCATCGTGCTGAAGACGCGAACGACGGCCAAGGACGACGTGTCGCGCGAGTTGCGCGTCCGGCTCAAGCAGGCGCTGGACGAGATGGGGGTGAAGCTGCCCTCGCTCTCCGCGGTCGTGCTGAGCGGCTTCGACAGCGCCGCAAGCGTGATGGGGGCGAAGCCGCCGAGGACGCGGCCCAGCCAGGCGGTCACCGCGGAGCCGCCGCTGAAGGGACGCAAGGCCCGCGCGGCCGCGAAGCGGCAGTCGGCGGACGCGACGGGTGCGACGCATCCCGCTGCCATCCGCATCACGCCGGCGATCGAGAACGCGCCGCGGCCGAAGAAGTCGGCCGAAGCCGCGCCCGCGCCCGCGCCGAAGTCGACGCCGCAGCCGCCCACGGACGGAGAACCGACGTGAACATCCCCGTCATCCCGACCGGCCCCCAGCCCGCCTTCTACGACGAGGTCGGCGGTCATAAGACCTTCGTCCGGCTGGTCGACGCGTTCTACCGCGGTGTGGCCGACGACCCCGTCCTCCGCCCCATGTACCCCGAGGAGGATCTGGGGCCGGCCAAGGAGCGGCTGGTGCTGTTCCTGGAGCAGTACTGGGGCGGTCCGACCACCTACAGCCAGGAGCGCGGCCACCCCCGGCTCCGCATGCGGCACAACCCGTTCAAGGTCAACCCCGATGCCCGCGACCGGTGGCTCGCCCACATGCGGGTCGCCGTCGACGAGCTCGGACTGCCCCCGCTCCACGAGGAGACCCTCTGGAGCTACCTGGAGCGCGCCGCGTTCGCTATGGTCAACACATTCGAGGAGTAGCCTCCTCCGCCATCCCGGTGCCGAAGGAGACACGGATGACACACGAGCCCGACGCGATCGTCGTGGGAGCAGGCCTGTCCGGCCTGGTCGCCGCCGCCGAACTGCTGGATGCGGGACGCCGCGTGACGATCGTCGAGCAGGAGCCGTCGGCGTCGTTCGGCGGCCAGGCCTGGTGGTCGTTCGGGGGGCTGTTCCTGATCGACTCCCCCGAGCAGCGCCGGATGGGGGTGCACGACTCCCTCGCGCTCGCCCGTGACGACTGGTTCGGGTCCGCCGGGTTCGACCGCGCAGAGGACCACTGGCCGCGGCAGTGGGCCGAGGCCTACCTGCAGTTCGCCGCCGGCGAGAAGCGGGCGTGGCTGCACGAGAAGGGCGTCCGGTTCTTCCCCGTCGTCGGGTGGGCCGAGCGCGGCAGCGGGACGGCCGGAGGGCACGGCAACTCGGTCCCGCGGTTCCACATCACGTGGGGCACCGGGCCAGGGGTGGTGGAGCCGTTCGCGCGACGGGTTCAGGCCGCCGCCGCCAACGGACGCGTCGCCATCCGCAATCGGCACCGCGTGGACGAGCTGATCGTCGAGGGCGGCCGCGTCGTCGGCGTGCGCGGGGCCGTCCTCGCGCCGGACTCCGCCGAGCGCGGAGCGCCGAGCAACCGGGACGTCACCGGCGACTTCGAGCTGCGGGCACCGGTCGTGATCGTCGCGTCCGGAGGCATCGGCGGAAACCACGACCTCGTCCGGGCCGCCTGGCCGGCTCGACTGGGCGAACCGCCCGCGCAGATGCTCTCGGGCGTTCCGGCGCACGTCGACGGCCGGATGCTCGGGATCGCCGAGACGGCCGGCGCGCACCTCGTGAACGGCGACCGGATGTGGCACTACACCGAGGGCATCCAGAACTGGGACCCGGTGTGGGAGCGCCACGGCATCCGCATCCTGCCCGGCCCGTCGTCGCTGTGGCTGGATGCGCGCGGCGACCGGCTGCCGTCACCCCTGTTCCCCGGGTTCGACACGCTCGGGACGCTGGAGCATCTCCGCAGGACGGGCTCGGACTACAGCTGGTTCGTCCTGACGCAGAAGATCATCGAGAAGGAGTTCGCGCTCTCCGGCAGCGAGCAGAACCCCGACCTGACCGGGAAAGACGTACGCCTGCTGGCCAAGCGCGTCGCTCCAGGAGCCCCCGGGCCCGTGGAGGCGTTCAAGGAGAACGGCGCGGATTTCGTCGTCGCCGACACCCTCGACGACCTGCTCGCGGGGATGCAACGGATCGCCGACGTCCCGCTCGACACGGAGCTGGTGGCGCGGCACATCCACCAGCGCGACCGTCAGCTCGACAACGAGTTCGGCAAGGACCTGCAGCTGGCTGCCGTGCGGTCGGCGCGGAAGTATCGCGGCGACCGCTTGATCCGCGTCGCCTCGCCGCACAAGCTGCTCGACCCCGCGGCGGGACCGCTCATCGCGGTGAAGCTGCACATCCTAACCCGCAAGAGCCTGGGCGGGATCGAGACGGACCTCGACGGCCGGGTGCTCGGCGCTGACGGCGAAGTCGTGCCCGGCCTGTACGCCGTCGGCGAGGCGGCCGGTTTCGGCGGCGGCGGGATGCACGGCTACCGGGCCCTGGAGGGCACCTTCCTCGGCGGCTGCCTGTTCTCCGGCCGCCAGGCCGGCCGCGCAGCCGCCCGCGCCTGACCCGTTCTCTCCAAAATCGCTTCCTCGATTAATGCGGTGACACGCCGCGCGGGCGCAGATTTTTCGAGGAAGCGATTGTTGAGGGAGGCCGGGTCAGCGGCGGAGCGACCAGGAGGAGCGGCGGACGAGGGTGTGGCCGCGGCGCGTGGTGAGGCGCGTCCAGGTGCCGGTCTCGTGGATGGTGACGGGCTCGTCCTCGCCCAGGAAGCCGAGGCTCTCGGCGGCGAACCCGGCGCCGGTCGGAACGTACTCGAGGTCGTCGATCGGGCGGCCCCACACCTCCGCGCGGACGCGCGTGACCAGCTGCTCCCCCGTCCCGGTCGGCACGGCCTCGGCGACCTCGGCGATGCCCGCCCGCGCGATGGCCTGCAGCCGGGCGGCGTCGGTCTCGCCGACCTTCTGCCATCCTCCTCGCGGCGGCGAGATGCCCGCCCAGGTGACCGTGGACACCTCCAACGGCAGGCGGATCTCGATCGGCTCGTCGGTCGGCTGCGCCTCCGCGTTCTCGCGGACCCGCGCGACACGGTCGAGCAGCGACCGGATCGGCACGACGACGTCGAACTCCGCGTCGCCCCCGATCGCGAAGGTGCGGAGACCGAGAACGGTGGGCGTCTCGTCCATCAGACCGCGCGGATACAGGATCGCCGTATAGACGGCGAGGACCCCCGACCCGGCGATCAGGCGCACGGATCCCTCCTCGACACGGGCCGCCCTGGACAGATAGGTCTGCAGATCGGCGACAGCGAGGGTGTCCATCAAAGAAAACGACTGGTTCATCGGGTGTCTAAACTACCAAGAGACCACCGACTTGGAGGACGCGTGACCGAGCCCCTGGCTTCCCTTCTGACCGCGCTCGATCTGACCGACACCGGTGCGCGCACCAGCGAAGACATTTTCACCGGTCCGTCGCAGTGGATGCCGCTGGGCCGCGTCTTCGGCGGGCAGGTGCTCGCCCAGTCGATCGTGGCCGCGACGCGCACCGTCGATCAGGACCGCAACATCCACTCGATGCACGGCTATTTCCTGCGCCCTGGCGATGTGAACTTCCCGATCACGTTCTCTGTCGACCGCATCCATGACGGCCGCTCGTTCAGCACGCGGCGCACGCAGGCGTACCAGAATGGGCTGCCGATCCTGTCGATGATCGCCTCGTTCCAGACCGAGGATGACGGTTTCGAGCATCAGGATGCGATGCCCGAGGGTCTGCCGGATCCGGAGGAGCTCCCGTCGGCGGCAGCTGTGCTGGAGGACGTGCGCCACCCGGTCGCCCAGTATTGGGCCGGTCAGCGGCCATTCGACATGCGGCACGTGACGTCGCCCATCTACGTTTCCGTCGAGGGCGAGCGCGTCGCCCAGCAGGCCGTGTGGTTCCGGACCATCGGCGAGATGCCCGACGACCCGGCGCTGCACCGCGCGGCGCTCGCCTACGCGAGCGATTACACGATCATGGAGTCGGTGATGCGCCGGCACGGGATCGCCTGGGGCACTCCCGGCCTCAAAGCGGCCAGCCTCGACCACGCGATGTGGTGGCACCGGCCGGCCCGCGTCGACGAGTGGCTGCTGTACGTGCAGAAGTCGCCGACCGCGAGCGGAGGGCGCGGCCTCTCCGAGGGCCGCATCTTCACCCGCGACGGTCGCCTGGTCGCCAGCGTTGCGCAGGAGGCGACGATCCGCCTGCCGCGCTCCGCGGACTGACCCCGCCGGGAATCAGTCGAAGGTACTGCGCAGCAGCACTGTGCCGTCGCCGGCCGAACGGATGTCGACGGTGGCGATGTCCTTCAGCGGAAGGCTCGTCGTCGCGACCGGTGTGGCCGTCGTCCCTTCGTCTGCCGTCCAGGTCGAGATCGTGTGCTGCTTGCCATCGCGGTCGGTGATGACCATCGCGTAGGTCCAGACGTGGCCGCCGGCCTCCGCGCCGACGTGAGCGTAGGTGCAGCGGGAGTCGATCCGGGTGCCCCACGGCTCCGTCGTGAGGCGGAGGTCCGCCGTGAGCGCGCTCGGCTCCACCTGCTGCATCACGACGGCCGCCTCGGGCACGGCGGATGGATTCAGTGCCCCGGGCAGGACGAAGGCGGCGATGCCGATGATCAGCGCAGCGGTCACCGCCGACAGACCAGCGATCAGCCAGCGGGCGCGCACCCGCCGTCGATGCACCCGATGCAGCAGCGACGGCAGGACATCCGGACCGGGCCCCGGCGCTGCGGCCGGCGACACGTCCGAGACGGCCTCGTCGTCCAGGAGCGCGAAGGCCTGCTCGCGGGGGACCCGGCTCAGCAGTCCGGGCATCCCGGCCAGTTCGGAGACGGACTCGGAGCAACGTTCGCAGACGCGCAGGTGCGCCTCGTACTCGCGGCGCTCGACCGGCGAAAGGGCGCCGAGCACGTACGCGGAATCCCAGGTGGCGAACTCATCGTGAGTGGTCATCGCTCCGTCACCCCCCTCTCCTGAAGTGCGAGTCGCAGCGCGCGGAGACCGTAGTGGAGGCGCGACTTCACCGTGCCCTCCGGAATGTCGAGCTCGCGTGCGATCTCGGCGACCGACCGGCCGCCGTAATAAGCGTGGACGATGACGGAGCGGTGCTCCACCGAGAGCTCGGCCAGCGCGTCGGACACCAGCCACGCGTCGAGGACCGCGTCGGCTTCGCTGTCGGGCGCAGGATTCTCGGGGAGGTTATCCGTGCCGAACTCGTGCCGGGAGTGGGCGCTGCGCCGACCGTCGATGACCAGATTCCGCGCCACGGTGAACAGCCAGGTACGCGCGGACTGCTGCGACTGGTCGAGCACGGCGGGCCGCCGCCAGGCGCGCAGCAGCGTCTCCTGCACCACATCGTCGGCCATCGCGCGGTCGCCGGTGAGGTGCACGACGTACCGCCACACGGCCTGCGCGTGCTGGTCGTGCAGCTCGCGCAGCAGGCGGGCGTCCTCCTCCGGCATGTTCACCTCCACCCAGTACACGATGCAGCGCGCAGAAAGGTTCACACGCCACGGTTGAACCGAACGCCGTATCGTCTCGTGAATACCGTAAGAGACATGTCCGCCAAACGGGAGGAATCCGCATGAACGACCACGCACCGCTCACCCGCCGCACCCTCGTGTCGATCGGCGGCGCCTCCGCCGGAGCCCTACTGCTCGCCGCCTGCACGCCGGGCGGTGCCGATGGAGCGGGCGAATCGGGAGGCTCCGGCGGCTCTGGTGGTGCTGGCGGCTCGGGCGGCTCCGGTTCGGCGAAGGTGTCGCTGGCATCCATCCCCGTGGGCGGCGCGGTCTCGGCCACGCTCGCCGGGAAGCCGATCGTGGTGTCGCAACCCAGCGCAGGCCACGTGGTCGCCTTCAGCGCCGTGTGCACGCATCAGGGGTGCACGGTCGCGCCGCAGGGCAAGGAGTTCGACTGCCCCTGCCACGGTTCGCGCTTCGACGCGACCACGGGCGACGTGCTGAACGGCCCGGCGCGCGACCCGCTGCCGATGCTGAACGCCCGGGTCTCGGGTGACGCCGTGACCGTGACCGAGTAGGGCGTCATGGAGGTCAACGGACTGCCACTGCACGTGCTGCTCGTCCACTTCGTGGTCGTGTTGGTGCCGCTGACGGCGATCGCTGCGCTCATGGTGCCGCTCTGGCCGGCGGCGCGGCGGCGCCTCGGCGTCGTGGTGCCGCTTCTCGCGCTGGCCGATCTCATCCTGGTGCCGATCGTCACGTCCGCCGGCGAGTGGCTGCAGGCGCGGGTGCCGTCCACGCCCTTGATCGTGCAGCACGCGGCCCTCGGACACACGCTTCTGCCGTGGGTGATCGCGCTGTTCGTGTTCAGCGTCGCGCAGTGGGCGTGGTTCTTCTTCGTCGACCGCCCGGACTCGCCGCGGAGACCGTCACCCGTCGTGCGCCGGGTGGTCTGGATCGTGCTGATCGTCGGAGCGCTCGTGCTCGCCGTCGGCACCATCGTGGAGGTCGTCCTGATCGGCGAAGCCGGGTCGCGGGCGATCTGGGAGAACTCCTTCAGTCCGACACCGTTGCCCACGACGCCCGCACCGACGCCCTGACCGACGCCGACGCCCTGAGCCTGGTCAGCCCCGCTTGGCGAAGGCGACGGGCTCGTCGAGGTACGGCGTCCAGGCGTCCCGCTCGCGATCGTTGATCCGGCGTGGCCGCTGGGTCGTCGCGTCGACCAGCACGATCGTGGTGGCCGCGCGGGTGAACATCGTGCGGGGTTCGGTCCCTTCCGGCGACCAGACCTCGTAGCAGACCTCCAGGCTGGCGCCGCCGAGGCGTCCGAGCCACAGCTGCACGTCGAGTGCCTGGCGGAGGTACGGGATGGGCGCCAGGTACTCGATCTCCTGGCGGGCGATCAGCGTAAGCGTGTCCGCGCCGGGCCGTCCGTCGAGCACAGCCGTCGAGCCGCCGACAGCCTCGCCCGTGCCCTGGCCGCTGTCGTCGGTCGCCCAGAACGCCTCGATGCGCGCCTCCTCGAGGAGGCGCAGCATCTCGGCGTTGTTGACGTGCCCGTACGCGTCGAGGTCGCTCCAGCGGAGCTTGATCGGAACGTGCAGTCGCATGGCGGTCGGCCTCCGGCTCAGTCGCGCGTCAGCTTGCGGTACGCCGAACGGTTCGGCTTGGCCGCGTCCGCCCCGAGGCGCGCGACCTTGTTCTCCTCGTACGCCTCGAAGTTTCCCTCGAACCAGTACCAGTCGGCCGGGTTCTCATCGGTGCCCTCGTAGGCGAGGATGTGGGTCGCGATCCGGTCGAGGAACCACCGGTCGTGGGTGATGACCACCGCGCAGCCGGGGAACTCGAGCAGAGCGTTCTCCAGGCTCGACAGGGTCTCGACGTCGAGGTCGTTGGTGGGCTCGTCGAGGAGCAGCAGGTTGCCGCCCTGCTTGAGGGTGAGCGCCAGGTTGAGGCGGTTGCGCTCACCACCGGAGAGCACACCGGACTTCTTCTGCTGGTCCGGTCCCTTGAACCCGAACGTGGAGACGTAGGCGCGCGACGGCACCTCGGTCTTGCCGACCTGGATGTAGTCGAGCCCGTCGGACACGACCTCCCAGACGTTCTTGTTCGGGTCGATGCCGCCACGGGTCTGATCGACGTACGAGATGTTGACGGTCTCGCCGACCTTGAGGTCGCCCCCGTCAAGCGGCTCGAGCCCGACGATCGTCTTGAACAGGGTGGTCTTACCGACACCGTTCGGGCCGATGACGCCGACGATGCCGTTGCGCGGCAGCGTGAACGTGAGGCCGTCGATCAGCTTCCGGTCGTCGAAGCCCTTCTGGAGGTTCTTCGCGTCGATGACCACCTGACCGAGCCGCGGGCCCGGCGGAATCTGGATCTCCTCGAAGTCGAGCTTCCTGGTGCGCTCCGCCTCGGCCGCCATCTCTTCGTAACGGGCCAGACGGGCCTTCGACTTGGCCTGGCGGCCCTTCGCGTTGCTGCGGACCCAGTCGAGCTCTTCGGTCAGGCGCTTCGCGAGCTTGGCATCCTTCTTGCCCTGGATCGCGAGGCGCTCGCTCTTCTTCTCGAGGTAGGTCGAGTAGTTGCCCTCGTACGGGTACAGGTGACCGCGGTCGACCTCGGCGATCCACTCGGCCACGTGGTCGAGGAAGTACCGGTCGTGGGTCACGGCGAGAACGGCACCGTGGTACTTGGCCAGGTGCTGCTCGAGCCAGAGCACGCTCTCGGCGTCGAGGTGGTTGGTCGGCTCGTCGAGGAGCAGGAGGTCCGGCTTCTGGAGGAGCAGACGGCAGAGCGCGACACGGCGCTTCTCTCCACCGGACAGGGTGTTGACCGGCCAGTCGCCCGGCGGGCAGCGCAGCGCGTCCATCGCCTGCTCGAGCTGGGAGTCGAGGTCCCAGGCATCGGCGGCGTCGATCTGCTCCTGCAGCGTGCCCATCTCGGCGAGGAGGGTGTCGAAGTCGGCGTCCGGATCGGCGAGCAGCCCGGAGATCTCGTTGAACCGATCGACCTTCTCCTTGATCGGCCCGACGCCCTCCTGGACGTTCTCGAGAACCGTCTTGTTCTCGTCGAGCACGGGCTCCTGCATCAGGATGCCGACCGTGTAGCCCGGTGAGAGCTTTGCGTCGCCGTTGGAGGGCGTGTCCAGGCCGGCCATGATCTTCAGGATGGTGGACTTACCGGCGCCGTTGGGACCGACCACGCCGATCTTGGCTCCGGGAAGGAACGCCATGGTCACGTCGTCGAGGATCACCTTGTCGCCGACCGCCTTGCGGGCGCGCACCATCGAGTAAATGTATTCGGCCATGAGAAAGAGTCTATTCGGCTGGAGAGGCTGCCTCAGCCCGCAGTGCTACCAGTCGATCGCCCGGGTCTGCCCGACGAGGCAGTTCCCGGTGGAAAGAACGGGCGTGACCTCGCTCCAGTAGCCACCCGCGTCGGCGCCGTTCTGGCCGATCAGGCAGGTGTCGCCCATGCGCACGGAGAACTGGATGGAGTTCGCCTTCAGTCCGATGGTCGTCGTATCGACAGTGACCTGCATGTCGGTCTTGGTGAACCCGGCCGCCACGAGCGCGTCGATGAAGTCGCGGCCCTGTGCGTTCGGGTTGGCCGCGAGCGTTGCCTTGTTGACCTGGTCGAAGTAGGGGAGGTTCTGCTCCGCGGTGCCGCCGGGCACCAGGCCCACCGCGGCCGGAGCCGATGCCGTCGGAGTCGCCGTGGACGCCGGAGCCGCCGTCGCGGAGGCGACCGCCGACGGTGTCGCCGTCTCGGCCGGACCACCCGTGCATCCGACGAGCGCGACCGCGACCGCCACGCCGGCCACCACGATAGCGGCGGGCGCGGCGAACAGACCGGTCCGGCGGACCACAGGGGGCGTCATATGCCTCATCTTAGGGGGCCGCGGCTGGGATTCGGTCGGACGGCGCCGTCACCCCCGCGGACGCCTCGTCGACCGCTGCGCCGACCGCTTCCCCAGCGACCGCTTTGGTGAACTGGGAGCGACCCCAGCTGAGATCGTGCCCGATGGATTCGGCCTCGATCTCGACGGTCACGCCCTGTTTCTCGCCGGCCCACTCCCGAAGGCATAGTCGGCCGGCGACGAGGACAGGGTCGCCCTTGGTGATGCAATCCGCTGCGCTCAACGCAAGTCGCCTGAAGGCGCTCACCGTGTACCAGTTGTTCCCGCCGTCTTCCCACGCGGACGCTTGGCGGTTATAGCGGCGGCGGGTCGTGACGAGCCGGAAGCTCGTGATCGGCAGGCCGCCCTCCGTCACGAGATGGCGCGGCTCGGTGGCGACGAAGCCGCGGACGGCGACGGTGTCGGACATGGTCTCCCCTTTCGGTGCCCGCCTGGTGGCGGGCTCGAGACCACTCTCGTCGCCGCGAGCAGTGCATCCCCTCGTCCGAGTCGTTTCGGTGGAGAACGCTCGGAGTCGCTGGCCTGGGGACGATTCAGGCGGTGACGTACTCCGCGTACGACGACCGGATCTTGTTCACCTTCGGCAGCGCCACGGCCAGGCAGTAGCCCTGGCCGGGGTTCTTGGCGAAGAAGTCCTGGTGGTACTCCTCCGCGCGGTAGAACGGACCGAGCGGCTCGATGGTGGTGACGATGCCGCCGTCCCAGTACTCGGCAGCCCTGTCACGGGCCGCTTCGAACAGCTCCCTCTGCCGCTCGTCGTCGTAGAACATCGCCGAGCGGTACTGCGTACCGATGTCGCCGCCTTGACGGTTCAGCTGCCGCGGGTCGTGCAGGGTGAAGAACACGTCGAGGATGACGCTGGCGGGGATGACCTCGGGGTCGAAAGTGACGGCGACCGCCTCCGCGTGACCGGTGCGACCGGTGCACACCTCCTCGTAGGTCGGTTCGACGTCGATGCCGCCCGTGTAACCGGACACCACATCCTGGACGCCGCGCAGGACGCGGTAGACCGCATCCAGGCACCAGAAGCATCCGCCCGCGACCACGAAGGTCTGCATGAAGTCCCCTTTCGATCCGTTCGCATCCATTCTGCTACGCCCAGTTGACGACACGACGCCGAGGGTCCCATGCCCGCCGTCGAACCGCGGTTACCATCACCGCATGCAGTGGTGGAATGACTTCGTCGATTGGCTCACATCGCCGGCAGCGCGCCCGGTGATCTTCTACGCGGCGGTCCTCGCGGTCGCCGTGATCCTCTCCGGCCTCATCGCCGCCTGGATCGCCCGGGGCGCTCTCAAGGGCCTCCTCTCCCGCACCGACCGCCAGCAGAAGGCGTCCGCGATCGCCGCGCTCGTCGACGCGGCCACCGAGGCCTCCGTCTGGAACTCGCTGACCCCGGCCGAGCAGGTGCTCTCCGATCGCGCCGTCGGCCAGGCGGACATCATGATCCGACTCCTGCCGATCAAGAACTCCGGGCTCGCCGCGACCTGGGCCGGACACCAGCTCGCCGAGATGAAGCGAGCGTCAGCGACGTTCGGGTACCAGCTCGACCCTGCGATCGCCGAGTTCCGCGACCGCCTGATCGACTGGCAGAACAACCCGCGCCGCGCTCGCAAGATCTTCCAGAGCGACCTGGAGCGGTGGCGCTTCGAGAACACCGACGGGGAGCGCTCGCTGATCGCCCAGCAGGACGCCTGGGTCGCGCAGCAGCACCACGAGCAGTACACGCCCCCCACGCAGGCGACTGCGGAGCAGCGCCAGCCGGAGCAGCCCGCGGCTGTCGCGGCGACCGCCCCTTACACCGCGGAGACCGCGGAGGCGCACGCCAGCGCCGACACCTCCCCGACGGCACGGCTCGGCCAGCCCGTCTGATCCGAGGCACCCACAAGCAGTCCACCGAAACGAAGGGCGCCGGCATTCCGCCGGCGCCCTTCGTCGTCCCGTCTCCGGGCTCAGAGGCTGTAGGAGCCCTCGCTCCACCACCCGTCGAACATGCTCGCCGGCGGCTGCCGCTTGTGCTCGGTCGCCCGGTAGCGCCCCTCCAGCGCCTCGGCGACCTCGTCGGGCACGTCCTTGCCCTCGAGGAAGTCGTCGATGTCGTTGTAACTGAGTCCCAGGTTGTCTTCGTCGGTCTGACCGGGGTTGTGGTCGAGCAGGTCGGCCGTCGGAGCCTTTTCGTACAGCCGCGCCGGCGCCTCCAGGAATCGCAGCAGTTGCTTCCCCTGCCGCTTGGTCAGACCGCTGAGCGGGAGGATGTCCGTCCCGCCGTCGCCGTACTTGGTGAAGAATCCCGTCACCGCTTCCGCGGCGTGATCCGTGCCGATCACGAGCAGGCCCCGCTGGCCCGCGATCCCGTACTGGGCCACCATTCGGATGCGCGCCTTCACGTTGCCCTTGACGAAGTCGGACATCAGCTCTCCGAGCGCGTCGGCGTACTCGTCCTCGACGCCGTCGGTGCCGCGCTGGATGTTGAATACGACCGAGCTCTTCGGGCGGATGAATGACAGCGCCAGCTGGGCGTCCTCCTCGTCGCGCTGGACCGCGTACGGCAGTCGCACCGCCACGAACTCGGCTTCGGTACCCTCCGCCGCGAGCCGTTCCACCGCCAGCTGCGCGAGACGACCCGCCAGCGTCGAATCCTGGCCGCCGCTGATCCCGAGCACGAATCCTTTGGCGCCGGTGGTGCGGAGGTAGTCGACGAGGAAGCCGACGCGACGCTCCACCTCGGCGGCAGGGTCCACCTCCGGCCGGACGTGCAGATCCTCGATGATTTTCGCCTGAAGTTCACGCATGAGGTCAGACTATAACCGGCGGATTTCGTCCGTGTGAACGGTCTGCCGTCGGGCCTATCACGATCGCTATCATGCGCCCATGGACCCCACCGTTTCGAGCATCGTGCTCGTCCCTCTGCTGGCCGTCGCCGCCGCACTGCTGACGACCGCAGTCGGGCGGTTCGTGAAGATACCGCTCGTGGTCTTCGAGATCGTGCTGGGTCTGGTCATCGGCCCGAGCGTGCTGGGGTGGGTGCCGAAGACGGACGGGCTGGATGCGCTCGCGAACTTCGGTCTGGCGTTCCTGTTCTTCATGGCCGGCAACGAGATCGACTTCGCCGCGATCGGCGCGCGACGACTCCGCCGAGCGTCGCTCACCTGGGTCGTCTCGCTCGTCGTCGGCATCGTGCTCGCGGCCCTCATCGCGGGCGACGTCATCCGCGGCGTCTACATCGGCATCGCCCTCACCTCCACCGCTCTGGGCACCCTGATGCCCGTGCTGCGGGACGCCGGCGAGCTCCGCACCCCGTTCGGGCGCGCGGTGACGGCGGTCGGCGCCGTCGGTGAGTTCGGCCCGCTGCTGGCGATCTCGCTGTTCCTCAGCGGGCGCAAACCGCTGGCCGCCGCACTCGTGCTGATCGGATTCGCGCTGGTCGCCGGCGGTGCGATCTGGTTCGCCTCGCGCGGCGGCCACCGGGGCTTCCACCGGCTGGTCCGCGCCACACTGCATACGAGCGGTCAGTTCGCCGTGCGGTTCGTGGTGCTCATCATCGCCGCCCTGGTCGGACTGAGCATCGCCCTGGGCCTGGACATGCTGCTGGGCGCCTTCGCCGCTGGCGTGCTGTGCCGCATCCTGCTGGCCGGTGCAGAACCAGCAGACGCGCACCAGATCGAGAGCAAGCTGGAGGCCGTGGCGTTCGGCGTCCTCGTGCCGATCTTCTTCATCAACACGGGAATCGGGTTCGACCTGAAGGCGCTGCTCGGCGACCCCCGAGCCCTCCTTCTGCTGCCGATCTTCCTCGTGCTGCTGATCGTCGTGCGCGGCCTGCCCGGGTCGGTGTCGGCGCCGCCCGGTTCGACGTTGCGCGACCGGGCATCCCTGACCCTGTTCGCGGCGACCGGGCTGCCGATCATCGTCGCGGTCACCGCGATCGGTGTTCGGGAGCACGACCTCCCGGTGGGGACGGCCACGGCTCTCGTCGGGGCCGGGATGCTGTCGGTCCTGATCTTCCCGCTAGTCGCCCTGCTGCTGCGACGACGGTCGTCGGACGGCGGAGTGCGACCGGCCGATCCGGACCCGGTGGTGGTCGAAGGCTGACGGCTTCGGACCTCAGGCCACCCGGCTGACCGCGCGAGCGAGGATCGCGGTCGTCAGTGCCTCCACAGGCTCGCGCGCGGCGGACGGATTCGACAGCAGGGTGAAGTCGACGTGACCGAGCTCGGGAAGGCCGAACCAGTTGGTGACCTTGATCAGGTCCGTCGGGATGAGCGACCGCGGGAATACCGCGACACCGATGCCCGCCCGCACCGCCGCGAGCACACCGTTCACCTCGCGGGTGTTGCAGGTGATCCGCCAGGTGCGCCCGGCCGCCTCCAGCGCGTCGATCGCGACCTGACGGCTGAGACTCGGGCCCTGATAGGAGATCAGGGGGACCGGACCATCCGGGTCGAGCACGGTCTTCTCCTGGCCCATCCACACCAGCTCGTCGGTCGCGACGACCGTGCCCTCGGTCGTTCCCGGAGTCTGCTTGATGAAGATGAGGTCGAGGTGACCTGCCTTGAGCTTGCGGTGCAGCGGGGCCGACTGGTCGACGGTCAGCTCGAGGTTGATCTGCGGGTTCTGCTGGCGGAAGTGACGGAGGACGCGCGGGAGCGTTGTGATCGCCAGGTCGTCCGCCGCGCCGAACCGGAGCCGGCCGCGCATGGCCGAACCGCTGAAGTAGCTGTCGGCCTCCGCGAGGGCGGCGAGGATGGTGCGGGCGAAACCGGCCATCGCGTCCCCGTTGTCGGTGAGCCGCACGTCCCTCGTGTCCCGCGCGATCAACTGCCGCTTCGCGGACTGCTCGAGCTTGCGGATGTGCTGGCTGACGGTCGGCTGGCTGACGCCGAGGCGGGCTGCCGCCTTGGTGAAGCTGCGCGTGTCAGCGACGGCGAGGAAGGTCTGCAGCAGCACCGGGTCGAACATCGTGCGTCCATTCGAAAAGGCAATGGGAGTTATAGCCCTGATCGGGAACAATAATAGCCCGAAATGCGTAATGTCGAGGTGACACTTCATACGGAACCAGCGATGCATCGAGGTATTACACACGTGGCGCACTCCCCCACAGCGGCCCCGCCCACCGGACCCATGCCGGTCCTCTCCGCCCGGCCGCCGTGGCGAGAGACGTTCGCCTCCCTCCGCGTTCCCAACTACCGGCGCTTCGCTGCCAGCAACCTGGTCGCCAACACGGCGGTTTGGATGCAGCGGATCGCGATGGACTGGTTGGTGCTGCAGCTCTCCGGCAGCGTCGCCGCCGTCGGAATCACCGTTTTCATGCAGTTCACCCCGATGCTCGTCTTCGGGCTGTGGGGCGGCGTGATCGCCGACCGCTACTCCAAGCAGCGGCTGCTCGTCATCACCCAGTCGTGCGCGGCCGCCCTCGCAGCGATCCTCGCCGCGCTGACCCTGACCGGAGTGATCGAGGTCTGGCATGTCTACGCGATCTCGTTCGCGCTCGGACTCGTCACGGTGGTCGACAACCCCACCCGTCAGGTCTTCGTCAACGAGCTCGTCGGCCCCCGCTACCTGCGCAACGCGATCAGCCTCAACTCGTCGATCTTCCAGCTCGGCGGCCTCATCGGTCCGGCGCTCGGCGGCGTGCTCATCACGGCCGTCGGAGGCGGCTGGTCGTTCGCGATCAACGCTGTGGCGTGCCTGGCGGTGGTCTTCGCGGTCGCGACGCTGAAGCGGTCGGAGCTGCACGCCGCTCCCGCCGCCCCGCGCGGCAAGGGGCAGCTGGCCGAGGGGATGCGGTACGTGCGCCGCAAGCCGGTCATCTTCTGGACGGTCGTGATGGTCGCGGTCATCGCGGTCTTCGCCTTCAACATGCCGGTCTTCCTCGCCGCGTACGCCAACAACGTGTACCACGTCGGCGCGCAGGGATACGGGCTCTTCAACGCGCTGGTGGCGGCCGGTGCGCTGGCGGGCGCTCTCGCATCCACTCGCCGCACCAGCGTGCGGTTGTCGATGGTGGTCGGCACCGCGGCCGTCCTCGGGATCGTGCAGGCCGTCGCCGGCTTCGCCCCGGGCGAGGTGGCGTTCGGGCTGCTGCTCGTCTGCGTCGGAGTCGGCAACCTGCTCTTCATCACGGCGGCGAACTCGCTGGTGCAGATGTCGTCGAACGTGCAGATCCGCGGGCGGGTGATCTCGCTCTACATCCTGGTGCTACTCGGCGGACAGGCGCTCGGCGGCCCGATGATGGGGTGGATCGTGGAGCAGGTCGGCCCGCACATCGCCATGGCGATCTCGGGCCTCGTCCCGGCCGCAGCGGCCGCGGTCGTCGCGATACTGATCGCGCGCCAATCACGGCTCCGGCTGCGCTTCGGCCTGCGCGGACGCCGCCCGGTCATCGCGATCGTCAACCGCGCGGGCAAGGCGGGCGCGACCCTCTGAGCCGGCGCCCCTCCGGTATCGTGGAGTGCACGCCCCCGTAGCTCAGCGGATAGAGCAGGAGCCTTCTAATCTCTTGGTCGCAGGTTCGATTCCTGCCGGGGGCACTCTCGCGTCACGATTTGTGCCAAATGTCGGTTATAGCCGCGTCATAACCGACATTTGGCGCAAATCTTGAGCTGCGCGCGCGTCGTCCCGGGGGCAGCGAAAGGGCCCGGTCTCGACGAGACCGGGCCCTTTGTGGGGTGAGTAACGGGGCTTGAACCCGCGACCTCCTGGACCACAACCAGGCGCTCTACCAGCTGAGCTATACCCACCAAGGCTCCGGCCGGCTAAGCGCCGGCCGATAAGCAACTCATCGATTCTAGCCCATCCGGGGAGCCCATTTTTCCACCACACCCGAGGCCAACGCCTGGGTGTCTTCGGTGGTCGGGCCGGGAGGCGCGACGAACGCGGCAGCGCGATAGTAGTCGAGCTCGCGAATGGACTCGAGGATGTCGGCGAGAGCGCGGTGGCCGCCGTTCTTCTCCGGGGCGTTGAAGTAGATGCGCGGGAACCAGCGTCGAGCCAGCTCCTTGATGGAGGACACGTCGACGTTCCGGTAGTGCAGATGGGTGTCGAGCCGCGGCATGTACTTCGCGATGAACATGCGGTCCGTGCCGATCGTGTTGCCGGCGAGCGGAGCGGTACGTGCGGTCGGCGCGAACTTCAGCACGTACTCCAGTACCTCGTACTCGGCCTCGGCGAGGCTCTTGCCGTTCGGGATCTCTTCGATCAGACCGGAGGTGGTGTGCATCTGGCGCACGAAGTCGCCCATGTTCTCAAGAGCCGAGTCGTCCGGCTTGATCACGATGCTGAGGCCGGGGTCGAGCACGTTCAGCTCGAAGTCGGTGATCACCACCGCGATCTCGACGAGCTCGTCGACCTCGAGGTCGAGGCCGGTCATCTCGCAGTCGATCCAGACCAGTCGATCCGAGGAATTTGCCATACCTGCGAGTCTAGTGCTGGCCCCCGACGGTCCCCGGAACGGCGTACCCGCTGAGCTCGACGCGCTGCGGGACCGGGAGTTTTGGCCCCCGCCCGTCGCCGGTCGAGACGTGCCGGAGGCGGCGCGCGACCCACGGGATCGCGTACACCCGCAGCCACGTGCGCAGGGGCACGGAGTCGGGCGGTGTCGTCGGCTCCGGTGGAGGGGACGCCTCCGGTCCCCCGATCTCGGCGTACGGCACGCCCAGCGCGTGCGCCGCCTGGGCCGCGAGCAGACGGTGTCCGCGCGTACTCAGGTGCACGCGGTCGCACGCCCACATCGCCGGGTCGCGGAACTCCCGAACGCCCCACACGTCGAGCACGACCGCGCGCTGGTCGCGGGCGATGCTCCAGATGTTCGCGTTGAACACCGCAGCGCGCCCGCGGAACGGCTTGAGGAAGAACGCGAACTGCGGGTCGAAGATGTTGGCCAGCAGCACCGTCGCTCCGGACTTCCGCAGCTCCCGGATGCCGCCCTCCAGACGCGTCGCCAGGGCGTCCGGATCGGCGGCGGGACTCATCAGGTCGTTCCCGCCGATCATGACCGACACCAGATCCGGCTTCAGGCCGACGGCCTGCGGGATCTGCGCATCCACCACGTCCGCGATGCGGCGGCCGCGCACAGCGAGATTGGCGAACTCGACGGTGGCTCCCGCGAGCCGGGCATCGCCGTCGAGGATCCCGGCGAGGCGGTCCGCCCAGCCGAGGAACGCCTCTGGCTGTGCGGGCGCGCTGTCGCAGAGGCCCTCGGTGAGCGAGTCACCGAGGGCGACGTAGCGCGTGAAGGTCGTTCGGCTCACGGGACGATTATGGGTCGACCGGGGCGCCGGCGGCGCGCTCCGACGGCCGGTTCCGCGGGATCGTCGTCCCGATTTCGCCGGACGTACACTGAGGAGGTGGATTCGACACCCTCCGTTGACCCGGCGGTCACCGGGACTGAGCAGACGGCAGCCCGGCTGACCCTGTACACCTCGGCCTTCTGCGAGCCGTGCATGCAGACACGTGCTGTCCTCGCGGAGGTGGCACGTCTGGCGCCGCGGGTCGCGGTGACCGAGCTGGATGTGGCACGCAACCCGGAGCAGGCGGAGCGGGACGACATCCGCTCGACTCCGACGGTGATCGTCGCGGCGCAAGACGGCACGGAAGTTTTCCGCGCCGAGGGCGTTCCGACGCTGGCGCAGGTGCTGGCCGCCGCGGCGAAGGCGCTCTGACCCCTCCCGTCAGTCGGCGGAGCCCGCGCCGTCGGCGCTGCGGTGCAGCAGAAAGATGCCGCCGTGAGCGGGCAGGTCCGCGCGGTCCGAATCCGTCTCGATGAATTCGTCGAGGACGGCGACGATGCGGCGGTCGAGCTCGACCACATCCTCCGGCGACAGGTGCAGCGAGAACCGCGCGTACGTTGCGATGGATGCTGGTCCCGCCTCGGCCAGTTCCTGCTGGAACGCGTCGACCGGAGCGAGGCCGTCGCGGAGGTCGAGGTCTTCGAGGGGCACCGAGAGCCACCAGCTCTTGCCCGTGGAGCGGTACGGCTTCTCGAGCGCGCCGGACTCCCCCGTCCGCACCGCCGCGGGTTCGAGGAAGCCCGCCTCCACCAACTGCCGCACGTGGTAGTACGCGGTTCCCGCGTCCACCCCCAGCCGGTCGGCCAGCTGCTTGTTGGTCAGTTCGCGGTCCCCGCAGAGGCGCAGGATGCGCACGCGCAGCGGGTGCGACATCGCCTTCAGTTCCTGGGGCGTCGCGGGCCGACGCTTGGCGTCCGGGTCGGCGTGGCGCTCGTCGCTCATGCTGCGATCCTACGCGCGATTTGAATTCTTCGGATCGATTGATTTTTATAAATCGGTGTGCGACTCTCGAGGCATGATCACGACAGGGCTCGGCGCGCCCTACTGGAAGCTGTGGACCTCCGCCGGGCTCTCCAACCTGGCGGACGGCGTCATGAAGGTGGCGCTTCCGCTGGTCGCGATCCGGTACACCGACTCCCCCGTGGTGATCGCCGGACTGTCGTTCGCCTTCACCCTGCCCTGGCTGCTCTTCGCCCTGACCGCTGGCGCCCTGGCCGACCGGATCGACCGCCGGCGCCTCATGCTCGTGGCGAATACGGCTCGTGCCCTCTTCCTCGCCTGCCTGACCGTCGTCACGATCGCGGGCGCAGGATCCATCTGGCTGCTTTACGCGGCTGCGCTCTGCATCGGCGTGGCCGAGACCGTCTACGACACGTCGTCTCAGTCGATCCTGCCGCAGCTGGTCCCCCGCGACCGCCTGTCCCGTGCGAACGGACGGCTCTACGCGGCGGAACTGACGGCGAACGAGTTCGTCGGACCGCCGCTGGGCGGCTTCCTCGTAGCGACCGGCGTCGCCCTCGCGTTCGCGACTCCGGCACTCCTCTGGGTTGCGGCGATCGGGGTGCTGCTCCTCGTGCGCGGTCGGTTCGTAGCCGAGCGCACCGCGCCCACCACCATCCGCGCCGACATCATGGAAGGGCTGCGCTTCCTCGGTCGGAGCACCCTGCTCCGGACCCTGGCGATCATGGTCGGGGTCTTCAACTTCGCGAGCTCCGCGGTCTTCACCGTGTTCGTACTGTATGCCGCAGGTCCCCAATCGACGATGAAGCTCTCGGACCCCGCCTACGGCCTGCTGCTCACGTTCTCGGCGATCGGGAGCGTGCTCGGCACCTTTCTCGCCGAGCCCGCCGAGCGACTACTGGGCCGCTCGCGAGCGCTGGCTCTGACGATCGTCGGTTCGCTGCTCACTGTTGCGACGCCCGGCTTCACGGACAATCCGTTCATCATCGGCGCGGGGCTGCTGCTCGGGGGCGTCACGGTCTCGATCTGGAACGTGATCACCGTGTCCCTCCGGCAGCGGATCACGCCGACGCGGCTGTTGGGACGGTTGAACAGCGCCTATCGACTGCTCGCCTGGGGGACGATGCCGCTCGGGGCCGTCGCCGGCGGCCTTCTGGGACAGGCGTTCGGAGTGCAGTGGGTGTTCCTGATCATGGGCGCGTTGGTGCTCCTCCAGCTCATCCCGATGCTGTGGATCACGGACCGCCGGATGGATGATGCGGAGCGAGAAGTGGAGGCTGCGGAGGCGGCGGAGGCGGCGCAGAAGGCCGCTGGTGACGCCGCCGAAAGGTGACGCGTACACGACTTTGCCAGCTTCCGTGCCTGAACCGTCCAGAAACGACGCCTAAAGTCGTGGTCGACGGCATCGTAAGCCGTCCGTGCCGCGCTCGGCGGCATCCAGCCCCCCACCCCCAACCTTGTGGCGCCCACGCGCCCGCTCCTGGATGCCCGACCTTCCCACGCCCGGCACACTCGCGTCGCATGCCGCGCTTCCGGGCCACGGGTCCACGAGGTGCTTCTGCGCATGCCGCGCGATCGCCAGCCCGCAGGACCGCTCCCGAAGAGTCATGGTCCGCCGCATGGATGACACAGCGTCAGCGTGCACAGGCGGGGAAACCCGATCCAGGAAAACAATGCTCAGCACCCTCCGAAAGACCGTCAAGAACAGTTCCGTCCCCTTCGGCCGCATCGTCACCGGCGCGGCAGCCGTCATCATGAGCGCCAGCCTCATCGCGCCCGTCGTGGCGCAGCAGCAGGCCAGCGAACGACAGACCCGCGAACTCTCGGAATCGACCGGGATGCGCCACGAGCAGCTCGGCGTGTACGACACGATCGTGCGCGACCGCCTCGAGCGCGAGGCGAAGGCCACGCTCAGCGGCGCCCAGAACACTGTCGCCGCCAACCAGGCCAAGACCGACGCGACCGCCGCGAAGACCGCGATCGCCGGACTGACCAGCTTCACCAAGCTCCCTGACGACAAGCTCCGCGCGACCATCGACCAGACCCAGGCGGCCTCCGACGCTCTCGCTGCCGCCGGCGCCGAGGCGGACAAGCAGGCCGCCGCGGCAGCAGCGGCCGCAGCGGCCGCAGCCGCCGCCGCGCAGGCCAACGCCAACACCGTCGGTGGGGCCAAGTCGGTCGCCGCCGGCCTCGCCGCCAGCCAGTACGGCTGGGGCGCCGACCAGTTCCAGTGCCTCGACAACCTGTGGCAGCGCGAGTCCGGCTGGAACTACCAGGCCTCCAACTCCGGCAGCGGCGCCACCGGCATCCCGCAGGCACTGCCCGGCAGCAAGATGGCGACGTTCGGCTCCGACTGGCAGACGAACGCCACCACGCAGATCAAGTGGGGCCTCGACTACATCGCCCGCGGTTACGGCACGCCGTGCGGCGCCTGGGGCCACTCGGAGTCGTTCAACTGGTATTGAGCCGCTGAACCCCGGTCACTGCCGGCGAGCGCACCCGCGCCCGCCGGCAGTTCTCTGCCCGGCGACAGACGGTGAGCCGCCGGTAGACTCGCGCGGGTGACCACCAGCACCGAGCACGCCCCCGTACCGCCCGTCATCCGCGGAGCCCACCTCGTCGGCAGCGTCAATCTGCCCGACGCGGAGACCGTCCTCCGCACGGTGAGTTCCCGCCTCGGCGACCGGATGCGCCGCATCCCGGACGGCGAGGTCGGGGAACGCTTCTACTGGGTGCAGTTCCAGACGAAGCGACTGGATGCGATGGCCGGCATCTCGCGCATCCCGGTCGAGCCGTTCTATCTGCGCGGTGTCTTCGACGGCCGCCCGTTCCGCTTCGATGAGGGAGTCACGGCCGACGATCTGGTCTTCCCGGACCTCGGCTATGCGGACGCCGCGCTCGACTCCTACGCCACCTTCCGCCGCCTCCGCGACGAGGGCGCCATCGCAGCCGGCACCCGCTTCCAGGTGTCGCTTCCGACGCCCGCCGGGGTCGTCGGCCCGTTCATCGTCGCTGAGGACCGCGCAGCGTTCGAACCCGCCTACGAGCGCGCCCTGTTCGGCGAGCTGCAGCGCATCCTGGACGGGGTCCCGCACGAGGATCTGGCGATCCAGTGGGACACGGCGGTCGAGTTCGCCCTGCTCGAGGGGCGGATGCCGTCGTGGTTCGGCAAGGACGTGCTGGCCGGCGTGGTCGAGCGCGCCACGCGGCAGGTGGCCGCGGTTCCCGCCCACGTCCAGGTCGGCTATCACCTCTGCTACGGCGATGTCGAGGAGCAGCACTTCGTGCAGCCGTCCGACGCCGGCCGGCTGGCGGAGGTGCTCAGCGGCATCCTCGCGTCGGCGCCCCGTCCGGTCAGCTGGGTCCACCTCCCGGTGCCGATCGAGCGCGACGACGCCGAATACTTCGCCCCGCTGGCGCAGGTCGACGTGCCCGACGGCACCGAACTGTACCTCGGCCTGATACACCACGAGGACGGGGTGGAGGGTGCGCGTCGGCGGGCGCAGGCCGCGGCGACCGCGGTACCGGCGTTCGGCGTGGGGACGGAGTGCGGGTTCGGCCGCGGTCCGAGCGAGCGTACTCCGACGCTGCTCGACCTCCACGCCGCCGTCTCCGAAGCCTGGTGACACGCGCATGAGCCTGTCGCTGGACGGGGAGGCGTTCGAAGCGCTCGTCTCGGACGAGCTCGACCAGCTCCCGGACGAGATGGTCGACGGCCTCGACAACGTCGTGTTCGTGGTCGAAGACCGGCCCGAGGATGGCTCTCTCGACCTGCTCGGACTGTACGACGGCGTCGCCCTCACCGAGCGCGGCGACTACGGGTTCGGCGAGATGCCGGACCGCATCGTGCTGTACCGCGAGCCGCTACTGGCGATCTGCGCGGACGAGGACGAGCTGCGGGACGAGATTCACATCACGCTGGTGCATGAGATCGCGCACTACTACGGCATCGACGACGACCGGCTTCACGAGCTCGGCTGGGCGTAGCCGGCCCGGGCCCAGTCGCCTAGTCGCCGGGTCAGGCCCCGAAGCCGAAGATGGACTCGTCGTCCTTGTCGGGCGCCACCGGGTCGGAGTCCGGCTGGTCGAAGTGGTACGTCACCTGACGCTGACCTTCGACCTCGCGCTCCTCGCCCGCCACGTACCAGAAGGTGGATTCGAGTCCTTCGACGGCGGCGATCACGCCGATGCGCTCATCCACTTTGCCGTCCACCAGGAAACGGCGGTCGGTCTGGCCCACCAGGGGCCCGTCGGCGTATTCGACGATGTACTCGGGGTCCTGTCGTGCGTCGGTCATGACTCCACCGTAGTCCCCCTCGACGGGTCGACGAGGTCCACCGCCGTCACATCCAGCACCAGAGCGGCGAGTGCGAGGGGATGCTCGCGCGCGACGAAGCGGTCGAACTGCTCCTGCCAGCGGTCCCACTCGGCGGCGAATGCGGCGCCGTCACGGGCGATCGCGCGCGCTTTGCGCAGCGCGTCGTCCGCCTGCAGCCACACCGTCAGATCGGCGACGGCGGCGTTGCGCCGAGAGAGCGAGCCACAGCCTTCGACGACCAGCGGTTCGCATCCGGAGACCATCGCGCGCCCGGCGGGACGGCCCTCCGTCCAGTCCCAGCGCTGCCACGAGCCGGTGCCGTCAGCACGCAGCGGCTCCAGCAAGTCGCGGCCGACCGCCTCGCTGCCGGCGTCGAGACCGTCCCATCCGGGGTAGAGGTCGTCCATCCGGACGAGGCGCGGCCGCCCGGCCGCCGGCCACTCCGCAAGCAGCCGGTCGGCGAGGGAACTCTTTCCCGCACCGCTCGGACCGTCGATCAGGATGATCGGGGTGCGGCCCGCCGCGGATGCCGTGTCGACGGCTCCGGCGACCGCCGCTCCCAGCGCCGCGAGCTCAGCCGAGGGGCGCATTCCAGCTCCCCGTCGCCAAGGCCGCCGCGACCGCGACGCCCGCGACGAGCGCCGCGACGGCCATCGCCACCCAGTCGCGGCCGCGGAAGACGGACGGACGCGCCCACGTGCGCCTGCCTCCCGTGCCGAACCCGCGCGCCTCCATCGCCGTCGCCAGCTTGGTCCCGCGCCGCAGGGACAGCACGAACAGCGCGAACGACTGGCCGAGGAACCGGCGGAACGCTCCCGACTCCGCGACACCCCGCGCGCGGCGCGCCAGCGTGAGCGCGCGCCAGTCCTCGGCGAAGAGGCCCACCAGGCGGAGGCCCGCCAGGCCGCCGATGACGAAGCGCGCGGGGAGCCTCAGCAACTGGGCGAGACCGTCGGCGAGGTCGGTCGGGTCGATCGTGATGAACAGCAGAACCGCGGGCAGACCGATCGCGAGGACACGGAGCATCGTCGCCAGCGCGAGGGAGATCGATCCATCGCTGATCTCCACCGCCCACCACTGCACGTACACCGTGCCGGAGCTCTGGCCGTACAGCAGCGTGGTGAGACCGGCGAGCGGCGCCGCGATCCAGACCGGCGCCGTGCGCGCCACCACGGTGCGCAGCGGCAGGCCCGCGAAAGCCAGCAGGATCAACTCCAGGCCGAGCGCGACACCCGCAGACACCGGGTCGATCGACAGCAGCAGCGCCACCGTGACGATGAGCGCCGCGCCGAGCTTCGAGACCGGGTTCAGGGTCGCCAGCGGGCCGGTCCGCAGCGGTTGCACCAGGGTCATGCGCTCACCTCCGCCGCGTCCAGCCGGAGCGAGGATGCACCCACCGCGGAAACGAATTCGGCGTCATGGGTGGCCGCGACGACGGCGTGACCGTCGCGACGCAGTTCCGAGATGAGCCCGACGAGCCCCTGCCAGGTGCGCGCATCCTGCCCGAACGTCGGTTCATCGAGCACCAGCAGTCGCGGACGCGTGGCCAGCGCCGTGCCGACCGAGAGCCGGCGCTTCTGGCCGCCGGACAGGGTGAACGGGTTTGCCGCAGCCACGCCGTCGAGCGCCAGGCGCACGAGCAGGTCGTCCACGCGTGCTTCGACCTCCGTGCCGGACAGGCCGAGCGCGCGTGGTCCCGCAGCCAGCTCGTCGCGGACCGTGGAGGCGATGAACTGGTGCTCGGGATTCTGGAACACGCTGCCGATGCGGGTGAGCAGCTCCCGCGAGCGCCACCCGCCCGGATCGGAGGGCAGTCCGTTCGCCAGAGCCGGTTCGGCGGCGAGGGAGCCGTCCACCGCGGGGAGGAGTCCGCCGAGCGTGAGTGCGAGGGTCGACTTGCCCGCGCCGTTCCGGCCGATCAGCGCCAGGGCGGAGCCCTCGCGGAGGTCGGCATCGACCGGGAACCCGACGGCGTCGGCCGCTACCGGGCGCGGGCGTCGGCCGCGCCGGCGTCCGCGGGTCACCGCCGGACCCCGCCCGAAGACCAGCGACCGTGCGGTGAGCAGCGGCGCGCCCTCGGTGACGACCGGCGCCACGGGGACGGGCGTGTCGGGCAGCCAGACGCCCGCGTGCCGCAGCTCGCCGGCCGCGTCGTTCAGCACCACCTCCGGAGGGCCGTCGGCGAGCACTCCCCCGTCGGCGTCCAGGACGACGACCCGCGTCACGAGGTCGCGCCAGACGGCCACGCGGTGCTCGACCACGACCAGGGTCGCTCCGGTCGCGTCGAGGGCCGCGCGCACCGCATCCCGCACTTCCAGGACGCCCTCGGGGTCGAGGTTGGCCGTCGGCTCGTCCAGCAGCAGCAGCCCCGGGCGCATGGCCAGCAGACCGGCCAGTGCCAGGCGCTGCTTCTGCCCGCCGGACAGCTCGGCCGTCGACCGGTCCAGCGGCACAGCGAGGCCGACCTCTGTAAGGGCCTGCCGGACGCGGCGCCAGATCTCCTCTCGCGGAACGCCGAGGTTCTCGCAGGCGAAGGCGACATCGTCGCCCACCCGGGCGAGGATGACCTGCGCTTCCGGATCCTGCAGCAGCAGACCCGCGGAGCCGCGCGCCTCCGCAGGCGGCCGCCCCGCAACGGTCAGCGAGCCCTCGAACTCGCCGTCGTCGTCTCCGCCCAGCACACCGGCGAGACCGGCCAGCAGGGTGCTCTTGCCGGCGCCTGAGGCTCCGAGCAGCAGGACCCGCTCGCCGGGCTCGATCCGCAGACTCACGTCCCGAGCGGCCCAGTCGCTGCGTCCGGCGTAACGCCAGCCCCAGCCGTCGACCCGAACGGCGGCCGGGACCGGCAGTCGCTTGGTCACGGTCGTCAGACCCGGACGGCCTTCTGCGCCTCGCGGCCCGCCGCGAAGCGGCTCAGCGCGCCGGTCCGCGCGAGGGCGCGCACCAGCAGCCAGGAGCCGAGGCCGGCGACGATCATTCCGGAGACGGTGGTCGTGATCGTGTAGGTGATCGCGAACCCGGCCTTCGAGCCGGGGTACCAGTAGAGGAGGTCAAGGATCGACTCGGCGAGCCCCGCGCCCGCGCCGGCCAGCAGTGCCGGGACGAGGCGCCAGTTGGCGTACAGGAAGAGCGCGAAGACGATCTCGGCGCCGAGGCCCTGCACCGCCCCGGAGAGCAGCGTGGCGAAGCCCCACTGCGTCCCGATCAGGGCGGACACGATCGCCGCGACCAGCTCGCCGAACAGCGCTGCCCCGCGCTTGCGGACGATGAGCGCCACGAGCACCCCGGCGAACAGCCACGGGCCGTTCAGGATGCCCTGGAACCCGGGCAGTACGGCACCGACCGGACCCGAGATGGGGTTCTGGACGACACCCCACACCCAGAAGACGACACCGGATGCGACGGCGACGACACTGGCGACGACGATGTCGACGACCCGCCAGCGGAGAGTACGCGGGCGTGCGCCCACGGAGGAGATGATTGCGTGCACTGTTCGTGCCCCTTCTGTCGAATGGAACAGGGCACGGGATGTTGAGAAATGTCCTCCCTGCGCTGGCATGACCCAGATCAGGTTCGACGGTCGAGACTTGGAGAAGTCTCCTCTCAGCCCGGCTCACCGGACTCCCGTGTTCTCCTCCAGTCTAGACCGCGGGAGGCACGACGCTACTTCTTGAGCGCGCGGATCACACGGGCCCACGCATGGCCGGCCACCCACACGAAGGGGATGCCGACGGCGAGCAACGTGATCAGGTTCGGCCGGAAGCGGACCCCGAGCTCGTCGGAGATGTACGCGCCGAACGGGATGGCGACCCCGCCGCCGCCCGCGCCGCCTGCGGCGTCCTCATCCCCTGCACCGCCCGCGCCGAAGCCGAACTGCACAGCGGCGACCGGGACGATCGTGGTGCCGTCGACGACGACCGGCTCGCCGTAGACCGACTTGATGCCGGAGCCGGTCACGGTCTCCGCGAGTTTCAGCGAGAAGTTCGTCATGACCCCACGGTAGCGCGCCCTCTGCCGCCTGAACAGGGCAGTTCGAACGCGACGGGCTCAGTCGCTGACGTACTTCGGGTTGCGGCCGTCGCGCTCTTCCTCATCGGCGTCGCGCGAGCGCCGGACCAGGGAGGCGGGCCCGATCATGCCGCGACCGAAGCGGGCGCTGACCGCGTCGAGGGTCCGCTCGGTCTCCCGCCACTCCTCGTCCGGGTCCCACAGCGCGAGCGTGTCGCCGCCGGCATCGAGGAGCTGCTCGGCTCGCACCCCGATCAGGCGGAGGGGCGTCTGCCGCACATCCAGGCCGAGCGCGTCAAACACATCCCACGCCTCCTCGAACAGTCGCCGGCCCACGTTCGTCGGCTCGGCGAGCGTGCGCGACCGCGTGATCGTGCGGAAGTCGGAGAACCGGACCTTGATCGCCACGGTGCGCGCCACCATGTCGTGCTTGCGCAGCCGCTCGCCGACGCGCCCCGAGAGGCGGAGGAACTCGCGGCGGAGCGTGTCGAGATCGCCCACGTCGGTGCCGAAGGTGTTCTCGTGGCCGATGCTCTTCTCGCGCGACTCGGTGACGATGCTGCGGGCGTCCCGCCCGTTGGCGAGGTCGTGCAACCGGCGGCCGCCGGCATCCCCCACCGCCTTCTGCAGCACGTGCAGCGGCGCGTCCGCGAGGTCGGCGACCGTCAGCAGGCCCATCCGCTCGAGCGACGCCTGCGTGCTGGCGCCGACGCCCCAGAGTGCACCGACGGGCAGCGGCCGCAGGAAGTCGAGCGTGTCTGCGCGCGGGATGACCAGCAGCCCGTCCGGCTTCGCACGGCCGGAGGCCAGCTTCGCCATGAACTTGGTCGCGGCGACCCCGACGGAACACGTCAGCCCGGTCTCCTCGAGCACCCGCGAGCGGATCAGCTCGGCGATGCGGCGCGGGGAACCCAGCAGGCGGCGGGCGCCCGACACATCCAGGAACGCCTCGTCGATGCTGAGCGGCTCGACCAGTGGCGTGACCTGGTGGAAGATGTCCATCACCTTCGCGGAGTACTCGGTGTACCGCTCGTAGTGCGGGGGCAGGATGATCGCGGACGGGCACAGCCGGAGCGCCTGCGACATCGGCATGGCACTCCGGACGCCGTATCGCCGGGCCTCGTACGTCGCGCTCGTGACGACCCCGCGGCCGCCCGCATGCCCGACGATCGCCGGCTTGCCGCGCGCATCGGGCCGCTCGAGCAGCTCCACCGACGCGAAGAACGCATCCATGTCGACGTGCAGGATGGACGCCTCGGAGTCGTCGACGTCGGCCGCGCTCACCTGGCGCTGGCTGCCGTCTGCTCGTCCCACCCCCTCACTCTCTCACTCCGGGCCGACACTCGGGACTCGTCACCGCCGAAGTGCGCTCGACGGCGACGACGGCACGGGATCGGGATACGTTGGGGGCCATGGAATTCAGGTACCTCGGCAACAGCGGACTCAAGATCTCCGAGATCATCTACGGCAACTGGCTGACCCACGGCTCGCAGGTGGAGAACGACACCGCCACGGAGTCGGTGCACGCGGCCCTCGAAGCCGGCATCACCACCTTCGACACGGCCGACGCGTACGCCAATACCGTCGCTGAGCAGGTGCTGGGCGACGCGCTCAGGAACGAGCGCCGCGCCTCCCTCGACATCTTCACCAAGGTGTACTGGCCCACCGGGCCCAAGGGCCACAACGATGTCGGGTTGTCGCGGAAGCACATCCTCGAATCCATCGACGGGTCGCTCCAGCGCCTAGGGACCGACTACGTCGACCTGTACCAGGCGCACCGCTACGACTCCGAGACCCCGCTGGAGGAGACGATGCAGGCGTTCGCGGACGTCGTCCGGCAGGGCAAGGCGCTCTACATCGGCGTCAGCGAGTGGAGCGCCGACCAGCTGCGCGCCGGACACGCGCTCGCGAAGGACCTCGGCGTCCAGCTCATCTCGAACCAGCCGCAGTACTCGATGCTGTGGCGCGTCATCGAGAAGCAGGTCGTGCCGACCTCGGCCGAGCTCGGGATCTCGCAGATCGTCTGGTCTCCTGTCGCGCAGGGCGTGCTGACCGGCAAATACAAGCCGGGTCAGCAGGCGCCGGAGGGCAGCCGCGCGGCCGACGAGAAAGGCGGGGCGGATGCGATCCGGAGGTTCATGCGGGAGGACGTGCTGACGGCGGTGCAGGACCTCCAGCCGATCGCCGACGAGCTGGGCATCACCATGGCGCAGCTGGCGGTGGCCTGGGTGCTGCAGAACCCCAACGTCGCCGGCGCGATCGTCGGGGCGTCGCGTCCCGAGCAGGTGCGGTCGAACGCGGCGGCCGCCGGCATCAGGCTGTCCGGCGACGTGCTGGCACGGATCGACGAGGCCGTCGGCGACATCGCCCAGACTGACCCGTCTCTGACCGTCTCCCCCGCGAAGCGCCCCGCCTGACCCCAACGCACACACGGCCGCCGAACCGTGAGTCGTGGTCGAAATTCCGGCCGAGTGGTGACATCTCGTCGCCACTCGGCGGAGTTCCACCGTGGCCTGGCGGCACCATCGCGCCGCCTGCGCTCAGACGAGGGCGGAGACGAGGGGCCGAAGCCAGTCGCGGAACGCGACGGAGTCGTCACGCAGGGTCGCGCTGATCACCACGGTGTGCGGGCCGACGATCCACGCGCCCTTCTCCGCGAGCGGCAGCACGTCGATGTCGAGGCGGAAGTACCCTGCCTGACGACGGAGCTCGTGCTCCCGGTCGTGGACCACCTTCACGATGTCGGCGGCGCGCCGGGCGTGGGATGCCGTGCTCGCGGCGACGTACTCGGCATGACGGGCGGCGGTCCAGCCGGCGGCCGCGTCGTAGTGGGCGATGATCGCATCCTGCAGGTCGATTGCGCGGTCGAAAGCCTCGAAGTGCGGCGGATGGAGCAGCGGCGCGGTGAGCCGGCGATGCCGGTCCGAGGCCACCTCGAACCAGGCCTGCCACTGATCCGCCAACGCGTCGTCCGATCCGGTCCGCCCGCTCCCCGCTTCGGCGCGCCGTCCCCGCCCGCCTGCGGGCCCGGCGAGCGGCGCGGGCCGCATGCGGGTGCGGCCATCCGCGGGCTCAGGATGGCGGGAGTGCCAGGCCGGCGCCACGGCCGGCTCCAGGGCTGGGAGCCCCGGGCGCACCCGGTCGCCGAGCCCGGCGAGGTCACGCAGGGCGAGGGCCATCAGCAGGTCCCACGGGCAGTCTTCCGTGACCTGCCATCGAAGGGTCCCCTCGACGAACATGCCGACATTGTAGGTTCGCACCCTGCGCGGAGGTAGAGGGATGCCGAACCGGTTCAGTCGGCGAACGGCTCCTCGGCGACGAGCAGGGACGCGGGGATGACCGCCCGCTCGTACGGTCCAAGCCCGTCGCGGCGGTGCTGCGGCTCGAAGAACGACACGGTCCAGGTGGTCAGACCGTCGCTCGGACCGTAGATGTTGCGCAGGTTCCGGTCGCCGGGCGCGACGATCACGCCGGTCGGCTCCCCGACCCAATCATCCGACGACGGGATGTCGTGCTCGCGCACGTAGACCTGGACGCCGACGCCGAAACCCGGTCCGCCATCCTGCGGCCGACTCTCGGCCGCCTGCCTGTCATCGGGGGAACTGCGCTTGAACATGGCTTCATCCTCCCATCCGGCGGTGAGGGCCGGCTGGATCCCGTCAGTGCGATCCCGTCAGTGGGATGTCGTCGGCCGCGTGCTCCCGCCGGCGCGGCGGGCGGGGTCGAGGAGGCGGCGCAGGGTCCACCGTTCGGCTACCGTCCACGCCGTCGACGTGAGGATGTACACCGCGGCCGCGAGCGGGACGAACGCGGCGAACACCACTGTCACGTACGGCAGGAACGACAGGGCGCGTAGCATCCCCGCCGGCGCCGTCGACCCCTCGGGCTGCGGGAGTGTCAGCACCCGGCGCGAGACGGTGGTGACGATCGCGATGAGGGCGAGCACGCCGAGGTACACCAGCATCGCCGGCCAGACACCGGCGCCGGCTCCGGTCAGTCCGACGAAGCTCGTTCCGAGAGGCGCCCCGAACGCGTGCTCGGCCAGCAGCCCGTTCGCATGCCCGGCGATGGTCTGATGGGTGAAGAGCGCGTAGACCAGCGTGACGACCGGGATCTGCGCGAGCAGCGGCAGCATCCCGGCGAAGGGTGAGACCTGCTCGGCCTGATGCAGCTCCATCGTCTTCCGGGCGAGCGCCTCGCGGTCGCCCTTGTGCCGCCGCTGCAGTTCGGCCAGCTGCGGGGCGATCCGCCGCCGCGCGTATTCCGCGCGCACCTGGCTGACGCCGACGGGGATGAGGAGGAGGCGGACGAGCACCGTCAGCATAGCGACGGCGACGAGCCCCGCCAGCGTGCCGGCGACCGGCTCGACCGTGGCGGAGAGGGCGGTGACGAGGCTGTAGGCCCCGTCGAGAACAGCCGCGATGGGCGGCCAGGAGAAGAAGTCCATGAGTGTGTGATCCCTGCGAGTCGACGGAGTGAGGACGCGTCTGGTCGCGTGGAGTGCGCTACCCGCGGCCACGGGGATGTGGACGGCGGACGGCGGCGCTGACTACGCGACCGACAGGGAGGAGCCGGGTGCCCTCGGGCGCGGGCGGCCCTCGGCGCCGGGGTCGGACGGCCCCTCGGCCAGCCAGCCGGCGACGGGCTCGACCGGACGCGACCACACCGGGCGGACCCGGAGGGACGCGGCCAGGGCGGCCACGGAGCGGACGCCCGCTGCCGCGAGCACAGCAACGAGTCCCAGCGCTCCGGCCACACCGGCGAGAGCGACGAACCCGGCGGTGCTTCCCCCGCTCGCAGCGCCCAGCGAGCCGGCACCGGACGCAAGGGCGCGTCCGAGGAGCTCGAGCAGGGCGATCATGGTCCCGACCGTAACAGAGTGCGGGCCCCGCTGCCCAGAGCGTTCGCGCCCGGCGGACGCGTGTCGCCGCGGGTGATCGGCACGACGCGCGCCCGCATCCCGCCCGACGGTGGAAGGATGGAGGCATGACTCGAGTCGCGATCATCGGTGCACACGGAAAAATCGCCCAGCAACTCATGCGGGTGCTCTACGACCTCGGCGACGACTTCGTTGGCGTGGTTCGGAACGACGAACACGCGGACGACGTCTACCGTCTCGGCGGCGAGGGTGTGCTCCTCGACATCGAGAAGTCCACGCCGGAGGACCTTGCGGCCGCCATCGCCGGCTGCGATGCCGTGGTGTTCACCGCGGGCGCGGGGGCCGGCTCCGGCATCGAGCGCAAGCGGACCGTCGACTACGGCGGTTCCGTCCTCGCCCAGGAGGCCGCGGGCCAGGCCGGCATCCGCCGATTCGTCCAGGTCTCGGCGTGGGGCGTCGATGCACCCGTTGACGATGCCGACCCGGTCTGGAAGGCCTACGTCGAGGCCAAGCGCGACGCCGACGCGGCCTTGCGCGACTCGGGGCTCGAGTGGACCATCCTCCGCCCGGGCGGCCTCACGACCGACGAGGGCACCGGGCGCATCACGCTGGGCGACAGCGTTCCGCGCGGGACCATCGCCCGCGAAGACGTCGCGCGACTGATCGCGCTGGCGCTGCACGAACCGGCCTCTGCGGGCCACCAGTGGGAGGTCATCTCCGGGGAGACCCCCCTCGAGGATGCGGTGCGAGCGCTGGTCGCGTCCGCGTAGGCTTGCGCGCGTGACCAGCGACAGCGTGACGAGCGATCCGTCCCCGTACAGCGCCAAGCCCTGGGTGTCCGGCTACGCGCCCGGCGTCCCCTCCGAAGTGGAGACGCCGGAAGGCTCGCTCTCGCACCTCATCGAGGAGTCCGTTCGGACGTACGGCAGGCATGTCGCCCTGGAGTTCTTCGGCGCGACCACCACCTACGCGGAGCTCGGCGACCAGATCGCCCGCGCCGCCGAGGGACTCCGGAAGCTCGGGGTGTCGAAAGGCGACCGCGTCGCCCTGGTGCTGCCGAACTGTCCGCAGCACGTCGCCGCGTTCTACGCGGTGCTCCGACTGGGCGCAGTCGTCGTCGAGCACAACCCGCTCTACACGCCCCGGGAGCTGCGCCACCAGTTCGAGGACCACGGCGCGACCGTCGCGATCGTGTGGGACAAGGTCGCCGCGACCGTTCAGGCGCTTCCCGCCGATCTCGGCGTCGAGACCGTCGTCTCGGTCGACCTCACGCGCGCGATGCCCACCTCGAAGCGCATCGCGCTCCGCCTCCCCGTGGCCGCCGCGCGGAAAGCGCGCGAGCAGCTGACGGCTAAGGTCAGCGGGACCATCGGCTGGGACTCGCTGGTCGCCTCCCGCCGCATCAAGGCTTCGTACCCGCGACCCGAACGCGACGATCTCGCGCTCATCCAGTACACGTCCGGCACGACGGGTCGGCCGAAGGGGGCGATGCTCAGCCACGGCAACCTCACCGTGAACGCCGCCCAGGCCCGCGCGTGGGTGCCCACCGTCGAGCGCGGCACCGCTGTCGTCTACGCCGTCCTGCCGCTCTTCCACGCGTACGGCCTGACGCTGTGCCTCACCTTCGCGATGAGCATGGGTGCGCGGCTCGTGCTGTTCCCCAAGTTCGACCCCGACCTGGTGCTGGATGTGGTGAAGAAGCATCCCGCGACGTTCCTTCCCGCGGTGCCCCCGATCTACGAGCGGCTGGTGGAGGCGGCGGAGAAGCGGAAGGTGTCGCTCTCCGGGATCGAGATCGCCATCTCCGGCGCGATGAGCCTGCCGCAGGGCATCGTCGACCTGTGGGAGAGCAAGACCGGCGGCTACCTCGTCGAGGGCTACGGTCTCTCCGAGTGCTCCCCGGTGCTCATGGCCAACCCGGTCGGCGCGAGCCGCAGGGCCGGGACCGTCGGTCTCCCCCTCCCCAGCACCGAGCTTCGGGTGGCCGACCCGGACGACCCGGCGGTCGACAGGGCGATGGGCGAGGAGGGCGAGCTGCTCGCCCGCGGACCCCAGGTCTTCTCCGGCTACTGGCGCAACTCCGACGAGACGGCCAAAGCGCTCACGGCCGACGGCTGGTTCCGCACCGGAGACATCGTGACGATGGACGCGGACGGCTTCGTCCGCATCGTCGACCGCATCAAGGAGCTCATCGTCACCGGCGGCTTCAATGTGTCGCCGACGGAGGTCGAGGATGCTCTGCGCTCGTTCCCCGGCGTCGCGGACGTTGCCGTGGTGGGTCTCCCCCACCGGCGCGGCGGCGAGGACGTGGTCGCTGCGGTCGTGATGGATGCCGGCGCCTCCTTCGACGAGGAGGCGATCCGCGCCTACGGTCGGGACTGCTTGACGCCGTACAAAGTGCCGAAGCACGTTGTGCAGGTGGACGAGCTGCCCCGGTCGATCGTCGGAAAGGTCATCCGCCGAAAGGTGCGCGAGCAGCTGCTGGCCCAGCAGGCCAAGTAGCGCTCGCCGCGGCGGTCACCCGCCGATCGGGAACACCAGCAGTGACCCGGTCGCCGTCGCCACCGTCTTGCCGGACGCATCCGTGACCACGCCGTCGGCGAAGGCGACCCGGTTGCCGGGCTTCGTCACGGTCGCGACGCAGGTCAGCCGGCCGCTGTGCGCGTACACCGGCCGCAGGTAGTTGACCTTGATCTCGATGGATGTGTAGCCCTGTCCCAGCGGCAGCGTCGTCTGCACGGCGCAGCCCAGCGCCGAGTCGAGCAGGGTGCACATGAGACCGCCGTGCACCGTCCCGATCGGGTTGTAGTGCGACTCGTCGGGATCGCAGACGAAGGTAGCGGTTCCCACGTCGGCCGCAACCAGCGTCATCCGCATCAGCTCGGTGATGGGAGGCGGCGGCAGCTCCCCGCCCAGCATCGACTGCAGGTACTCCAGCCCGGTCATGGTCGGCATGACGGCGACCCCGGGTGCCGGGTCCTCCCAGGTGACGGTTCGGGTGCGCTCGGTGACGTCTTCGTGCATGAGGACATCCTCTCCCAGCGGGTCAGGCGCTGGCGAGACGCGCCAGCCGTCGGCGCGCCGCCAGCTCGGCCTGCGTCTGCGGACCGAGCAGCACGCGGGCGCCCGCGAGCACCGCTCCGGTGGCGCCGTGCAGCGGCAGCAGCCGCTCGGCCGCCGTGGGGGGCAGACCCAGCAGCTCGCGGTGGCGCGGTTCCAGCGTGGAGACAGCGGCCCGGAAGACGATGCGGTACGTCGGACGCAGCATCCGGCGCAGCGGTGCGCGGCGGATGAACCGCACGATCTCCTCCACCTCCGGTCCCCCGCGCAGCTCGCCCGCGTCGGTGATCGCATCGATCGCGGCGCGCAGTTCCGCCGCCGTTCGCGGCGCATCCTCGACGCCCATCAGTTCGGCGGCCGTCGCCCACTCGGATACGTAGCCGTCGGCGCCGCCCGGAATCGCGTCGCCCCAGTGCTCGTGCGCGGTGAGGAACGCGTCCGTGAAGGCCAGGTGCACCCAGCGCGCCAGCTCGGGATCGTTCGCCGAGTAGGGGCGTTCCACCCCGTGCCCGTCGATGAAGGTGCCGGCGACGCGGCGGTGCAGGGAACGGACCATCTCGGAGCTCGCGATGGCCTGCCCGCGACTGCCGAAAGTGACCGTGTGGATCCACTGGATGGTGCCGGCGAGACGCCCCAGCGGGTCCTCCCGGAACCGCGAAAAGTCGCGGACCCCGGCCAGGGCCCCGGGATGCAGCGCCTGCAGCAGAAGCGCCCGCACGCCGGCGACGAGCGTCGGCATGCCGCCGTGCACCGCCCAGGCGGCGCTGTCGGGCGAGAAGAAGCCCTCGTCCTCGCCCTCCTCCAGGCGGAGCACCCAGGCGGGGATCTCGTCCGACCGGCCGGCGAGGGTCTCGATCAGGCGGGCACGCAGCGGTGTGAGGACGCGGTCGACGGCGGTCGAGGTCATCGCGGGGCGCTGCCGAAGTCGGAGATCATGCCGGGACGTCCTGACCGAGGCCGTCGATGAGTCGCGCGTCCGGGAGCTCGGCGATGAGGCGTCCTGGCAGCAGGATCTTGGACCGGCGGACGCCCGAGCCGATGATGACGACCTCTTGCTCCGCGACGCGGGCGTCGACGAGCACCGGCCACCCGTCGGGCAGGCCGATCGGGGTGATGCCGCCGTACTCCATCCCGGTCAGCTCGACCGCGCGGTCCATCGGCAGGAACGACGCCTTCCGTACATCCAGCAGCCGCTTGACGGTGTTGTTGACATCGGCGCGCGTCGTCGAGAGCACCACGCAGGCGGCGATCCGCTCCACGCCCTCCCGCTTGCCGGCGACGACGACGCAGTTGGCGAGGTTGGTCGCCTCCAGGTCGAACTGGTCGCGTGTCGCGGCCGTGTCGGAAATGTCCGGGTCGATCTCGACCACCCCCACGTCGTCCAGCCAGCCCAGCGCTTCGAGGGCGCTCAGCGTCGACGGTGCGAGCAGGTCGGAACGAGTGGATGCGGGAGCAGTGGTGAGACCACCGAGAGTGAAGACGCCCATGCAGTAAAGCTAACCCCCGCCGCCGCTGAGATTTGCGCCAAATCTCGGTTCTGCGGTCCGCATTACCGAGATTTGGCGCAAATCGTCAGGGAGGGCTACTGGGATGCCCGCTCGAGCACCAGCTCGCGCACGCGCGCGGCGTCGGCCTGGCCGCGCATCGCCTTCATGACGGCGCCGATGACGGCCCCGGCGGCTTGCACCTTGCCGTCGCGGATCTTCGCCAGCACGTCCGGCTGGGCGGCCAGTGCCTCGTCGATGGCCGCGATCAGCGCGCCGTCGTCCGAGACGACCGCGAGCCCGCGGGCATCGACGACCTCCTGCGGGCGGCCTTCACCGGCGACGACACCCTCCAGCACCTGGCGCGCCAGGCGGTCGGTGAGCGTCCCGGCCTCGATCAGCCCCGCGAGTTCCGCGACGTTCTGCGGGCTGACCAGCGTGCCCGCAGGCACGTTCTGGGCGTTGGCCAGGCGGGCGATCTCGCCGGTCCACCACTTGCGGGCGGCGGCGGGCGTGGAACCTGCGGCGATGGTGGCCTCGACCTCGTCGAGCAGGTCGGCGTTGGCGACATCCTGGAACTCGAGAGCCGTGAAGCCCCACTCGGTCGTCAGACGCTTGCGACGCACCTCGGGAGGCTCGGGCAGCGTCCCGCGCAGCTCCTCCACCCATTCGCGGCTCGGCGCCACCGGCACCAGGTCGGGCTCGGGGAAGTAGCGGTAGTCGTCGGCGTCCGACTTGGGGCGGCCGGCGCTGGTGGTGCCCGTGTCTTCGTGCCAGTGACGCGTCTCCTGAACGATCCGGCCGCCGGCGTCGAGGATCGCCGCCTGGCGCTGGATCTCGTAGCGCACCGCGCGCTCGATCGAGCGGAGGGAGTTGACGTTCTTGGTCTCCGTCCGGGTGCCGAGCTCGGTGGAGCCGCGGCGGCGCAGGGAGATGTTGGCGTCGCAGCGGACGTTGCCCTCCTCCATGCGCGCGTTCGAGACGCCCAGGCCCTTCACGATGTCGCGGATGGCACGCACGTAGGCACGGCCGACCTCGGGTGCGTCCGCCTCGGTGCCCTCGATGATCTTCGTGACGATCTCGACCAGCGGCACGCCGCCGCGGTTGAAGTCGACCAGCGAGTAGTCGGCACCCTGGATGCGCCCGGTGGCGCCACCGACGTGCGTCAGCTTGCCGGCGTCCTCCTCCATGTGGGCGCGCTCGATCGCGACGACGATCTCGCGGCCGTTCTCCAGCGTGATCGTGATCGTGCCGTCGTGGGCGATCGGTTCGTCGTACTGCGAGGTCTGGAAGTCCTTCGCGAGGTCCGGGTAGAAGTAGTTCTTCCGGGCGAAACGGCTCGTCTCGGCGATCTCGCAGCCGAGCGCCAGGCCCAAGCGGATGCTCGACTCGATCGCCTTCTCGTTCACCTGCGGCATGCCGCCGGGGAGCCCGAGGCAGGTCGGGCAGGTGTTCGTGTTGGCGCCGGAGCCGAACTCGTTGGCGCAGCCGCAGAACATCTTGGTCTTCGTGTTCAGCTCGACGTGGACCTCGAAGCCGAGGACGGGCTCGAACAGCTCGAGAGCCTTGTCATAGTCCATCAGTTCCGGCTTCTGCGTTGTGGCGTTCGCCATCAGATGGCCCCCTCTTCGCTCGCGAACATCTCGGTGGCAGTCAGGTCGGGCGCCTGACTCAGCAGCGGACCGCCCCAGCGGTCGATGAGCAGCTGCTCAAGCGCCGCGCCGTACGTGTACAGGCGGGCGTCGGCTCGCGCCGGCGCCATCAACTGCATGCCGACGGGCAGGCCGTCCTCCGGTGCGAGTCCGATCGGCAGGCCCATTCCCGGAACGCCGGCGAGGTTCGCCGGGATGGTGGTGATGTCGTTCAGGTACATCGCCATCGGGTCGTCGATCTTCTCGCCCAGCTTGAACGCGGTGGTCGGCGCGCTCGGGCTGACCAGCACATCCACCTTCTCGAAGGCGGACTGGAAGTCGCGCTGGATGAGCGTGCGGACCTTCTGAGCGCTGCCGTAGTAGGCGTCGTAGTAGCCGGCGCTCAGGGCATAGGTGCCCAGGATGATGCGGCGCTTCACCTCAGGACCGAAGCCCGCATCGCGGGTGGCGGCCATGACGCGCTCGACCGTGACCGGGCCATCGGTCGGGTCGACACGCAGGCCGAACCGCACGGAGTCGAAGCGAGCCAGGTTGCTGGACGCCTCTGCCGGAAGGATCAGGTAGTACGCCGACACGGCGTACTCGAAGCTCGGAGCACCGACCTCGACGATCTCGGCGCCCGCCTGCTCCAGCAGGGCGAGGGACTCGTCGAACCGCTGCTTGACACCGGCCTGGAAGCCGTCTCCGGCGATCTCGCGGATGACCCCGACGCGCACGCCCTTCAGGGCGCCTTCGCGGTGTCCGGCGCGGGCGGCGTCCGCCATCGACGGCCAGGTGTCGCTGAGGGAGGTGGAATCGAGCGGGTCGTGGCCGCCGATGACGTCGTGCAGGAGGCCCGCATCGAGCACCGAACGGGACACCGGACCGACCTGGTCGAGCGAGCTTGCGAGCGCGATCGCGCCGTAGCGGCTGACCCCGCCGTAGGTCGGCTTCACGCCGACCGAGCCGGTCACCGCGGCGGGCTGACGGATCGAGCCGCCGGTGTCGGACCCCAGGGCCAGCGGGGCCTCGAAGGCGGAGACGGCTGCGGCCGAGCCGCCGCCGGAACCACCGGGGATACGCTCCAGATCCCACGGGTTGCGGGTGGGCCCGTAGGCCGAGTGCTCGGTCGAGGAGCCCATGGCGAACTCGTCCATATTGGTCTTGCCGAGCGGCACCAGGCCGGCCTCGCGGAGCTTGCGCACCACGGTCGCGTCGTAGGGCGGGATCCAGCCCTCGAGGATCTTCGACCCGGAGGTCGAGGGCATGTCCTGGGTGGCGAGGACGTCCTTGATCGCGATCGGGACGCCCGCGAGCGGCCCGAGGGCGTCACCGGCCGCCCGGCGCTCGTCGATCTCCGTCGCGGTGCGCACGGCCTTCTCGCCGGCGACGTGGAGGAAGGCGTGGACGTCGGCGTCGACGGCCTCGATGCGGTCGAGGTGGGCGCGTACGGCCTCCACCGAGGAGACGTCGCGCGCGGCGAGCTTCTCGGCGAGGGCGGAGGCGGAGAGGCGGGTCAGGTCGGTCATCTCGTCCTACTCCTCGTCCAGGATGGTGGCGACCTTGAAGCGGTCGCCCTCGCGCGCCGGCGCACCGGACAGCGCCTGCTCGACGGTCAGCGACGGGCGGATCTCGTCGCTGCGGAACACGTTCGTGAGGGGCAGCGGGTGGCTGGTGGCCGGCACGTCCGGACCGGCCACCTCCTGGACCTTGGCGACGGACTCGACGATCTGGCCGAGCTCCTTCGTGAGGCTCTCGAGCTCTTCCGGGCTGAGGTCGATCCTGGCGAGGTTCGCCAGGTGCGCGACCTGTTCGGCGCTGATGTCGCCTGCGCTGGTTTCAGACAAGGGTGCGTCTCCGTGGGATTCGGTGGTGGAGGGGCGCGCTCGCGATCGCGAAGTCGCCAGTATCGATTCTAGGGCGAGCCGAACAGACCGCGCCCCAGCGCGGTGACCGCCTGGTACGCCTCCTTGTACGTCTGCGGCACCCGCGCGCCGGGTGCGCCGTAACGGGCCATGAGCAACCCGACCAGGCCGACACCGGGTGGGCTCAGCGGGCGGTCCGCGTCTTCCGGCGCCGGCGCATCCGCCTCCGGATTCGCGGGCAGGTACTGCGGATGCGTGTCCGGCCAGGTGCCCGGCTGCCGGGGCGACGTGCGATTGATCGCGTTGTCGATGGTCCGCGCACCCCGGTCGCGCTCGGTCAGGTGCTTCAGCCGGTATTTCTTGGCGAGCGTGGCGACCACCGCGGAGTGATGCATCTCGTCGTGGATGATCGTGTTCCGCTCGGTGTACGCCGAGATCGCGATGGCGGGCACGCGGACGCCGAGCCGGTCGAACAGGAAGCCGTTCTCGCCCGGCCCGCTGTCGTCGGGAGGGATTGCCGGTCCCGGCGCGACGTGATCGTAGGTGCCGCCGTGCTCGTCGAAGGTCACCAGCAGCATCGTGTTGAGCGCGTTCGACCCCTTCGCACTGCGCGCCGACCGGATCGCGGAATAGACCCGGTGAAGCAGCAGATCGCCCGCACGGACATCGGAGATCGCGCCGCCCACCACCGTGCCGCCGGCGATCTGCTCCTCGGTCATCGGGCCGCCCGGCGGATGCATGTCGTTGTGGTCGTACAGCAGCCGCGGCTCGATGAAGGCGTAGTCGGGCAGCGTGCCCTCCGCCGCGTCGCGGTAGAACTGCGTCATCGTCCGGAAGTTCGTCTTCCAGTAGGGCTCCAGTGCCGGCGCATGGATGAACCCGGTCAGTGAGATCAGCTGCCGGTCGTCGTAGTAGACGCGCCAGCTGCGTCCTGCCTCCTCCAGCCGATTGAAGATGGTGGGCGCATCGTTCTTCGGGTCGAACCACTTGCGGAGGCCCTCCGCTCCGCCATTGTCGACGTAGCCATGGGACGTCGACGCGTTGAAGAAGGATCGGTTGCAGAATGTCTGCGACGGCACGGCGCAGTGCCAGTCGTCGTACACCGCGAACTGCCGGGCGAGGGTCGAGAACACCGGGAGCATGTCCGGCGTGAATCCGCCCATGACGCGGCGATAGTCGTCGAGCGTCGGCTCGCGGCCGGTGTCCTTCCGCAGCACGCCGATGTAGTCCCGGACGAATCCGCGCATGGTCGGCTTCGCGCCCGGCTTCGGGGCGTTGTAGGGACGCAGCATCTCGCGGACGCGGGCGTCGGCGTTGGACGCCGGGTCGACGACCTCGTACAGCTGCGTATTGACGTGCGGGTAGACCTCGCCGGGGTCGGGCGACGGCTGACGCATGACGAAGTCGGTCGTCCCCTCGTAGACGTGCGCGGGGATGTCCGGGCCGCCGGCCGGGTCGGGGTTGCTGTAGTCCCCGAAGGCGAGACCTTCGAAGCGCTTGCCCTTCGGCAGGGTCTGCTCGTCGTAGAGGTGCCCGAGGAGGTTGTCGAACGAGCGATTCTCATACATCAGCACGACGAGGTGGTCGAATCCCGGACCTCCACCTCGGGGCGGCAGCGGCGGGTACTCCTCGCCGGACTCGTCCGCCGTCGGAGAGCTCTGAGCCGCGGCCGCGCCGATCGCCGCGCCCGCAGCCCCGCCAGCCGTACCACCGGCGACCGCTCCGGCCGCGACCAGGCCGGCTCCCGTGAGGAAGGCGCGACGGCTCGGACCCCGGTGCTCGGGCTCGCCGCCCAGCTCAGAGGAAAGGTCGTCGTCCGGTCGCATCCCGTCCATTATGGATGCCCCCGCCGACGGCGCCCAGGCCCGCTCAGCGCGCCGACGCCTCCGTGGTCCCGTCTGCCGCCCGGGAGGGGCCGGCGAGCACGAGGTCACCGCGGTCGATTCCGATCATGGCGAGATTCCGCATGGACTCGGTTCCGACGCTGAAGTACTCATTGTGACCGGACGAGCCGGCGAGGGAGGCGTGGGTGAGCGGATCGACCGCACCGCCGACGCCCATCGGCTTGGCGCCGTAGCCGGGCGACCCCGGGTCGCTGCCGAAGAAGGCGGTGTTGACGATCGGGTCCATCTGCGCCTCGCCGACGAACACGTTGCCACCGGTCACGGAGAGTCCAGCGACGGTCTGCGCAGCGCTGCCCGGCGATCCCATCAGCGCCAGCGCGTCGACGGTAACGGTGTGCCGCTCCAGCGCCATGAGCGCGGCGGTCGAGCCGTAGGAGTGGGCGAACAGACTCAGGTACGGCTGGTTGCCGTTTCGCAGAGCGCGGATGCCTTCCAGGGTGCGCTCCAGGCTGTCGGCGCCCTGGGTGGCAAGCGCGGTGCCCCCGATGTTGGTGAGCACCGGCGTCTGGTAACCGATCCAGGCGACGACCGCGACCCCCGGCGTCCCCCCGTTTCCGCGCGGGCCGAGGATGCGGCGCAGCGTACTGGTCTGGAGGTCGTACTGCTCCTGCGCGACCTTGCCCCAGGCCTCGATCTGCTCGCCCACCGACATGTACATTCCGGGCACCAGGACGCTGACGTACGCCGCAGTGCTGAGGTCGCCCACCACGATCGACGCCTTGGCGTCGGCTGACGGGTCGAGGCTGACGAGGGTGCGCTTCACTCCGTCCTGCTTCGACAGCGCCTTCTTCACGTTGTCGAGTGTTTGGAGCTGGCGCTGGAGCGCCACCCGTTCTGCGCGACCGTGCTCCGTCTTCAGCGTCTTGGTGACGCCCGCGATGGTCTGCTTGAGGTCGATCGCGTTCGCCCGGCCACGCACCTCGTAGGGGACCCCCTCGAGGTTGCCGACGACGTGGGGCGCGGCGTTGATGAGCACGTTCTGCTTGGCGGGGTCGATCAGCTTCCACACGCGGCCGACGTCGGCAGCGGCAGGCGCCTGTCGCAGCAGCGACTCGAGCCGTGAGCGATTGGCGTCGACGAACGACGGCAGCGCCGACGCGTCGAGCCCGGAGACCGCGCCGAGCACCGACACGGAGCTGCTGCCCCCGCTGGGGGCGGACGGCACATCGGAGACGGGGCCGGACACGGCGGACGAAACGGTGGGGTACGACACCGTGGAGTACGACACCGTGGACACGGCCGCCGCCGGGGGAACGTCGGCAGGCAGCACGAAAGCCCCGGTCAGTCCTGAGACTGCCGAGGTTACGGTGAGAACAGCTGCAAAGCCGACCAGCACTCCGTCCGGGTCCCTCCGAGAGCGAGCGAGCTAAGCCCTTGCGATGCGCCCGGGGGGAGCGCACGTCTCGACTCTACCCATGAATGGGTGGCGGACGGCAACCCGTTCTACCCCCGATTCAGGGGGAGAACTCGGATACTGTCCACAGGATGACGGACCCGAATCGTCACTCGTCGAGCGCCGCGGGCCCTTCCTCCAGCAACTTCGTGAACTGAGCTGCGTTCAGGACGCGCACGCCGAGCTCTTCGGCCTTCGTGAGTTTGGAGCCGGCGCCGGGACCCGCTGCGACGAAATCCGTCTTCTTGGAGACGCTGGATGCGGCCTTGCCGCCCGCCGCGATGATCGCCTCCTGCGCCCCCTCGCGGGTGTAGCCCTCGAGGGATCCGGTCGCGACGACGGTGAGGCCGGCGAGCACTCCCCCGGCCTCCTCGGCCCGGCCCGGCCCGGAGTGACCCGGGGTGGCGAACTGGACGCCGTCAGCGGCCCAGCGCTCCACGATCTCGCGGTGCCAGGCGACGTCGAACCAGGCCAGCACCGCGTCCGCGATGATGCCGCCGACGCCATCCACCGCCGCCAGCTCGTCGCGCGACGCCGAGCGGATGGCGTCGAGGGACCCGAAGTGGCTCGCCAGCGCTCGCGCGGCCACGGGGCCGACATGCCGGATGTTCAGGGCGACCAGTATGCGCCACAGCGGCTTCTCGCGCGCCGCGGAGAGATTGCTCAGCAGCTCGACCGCATTCTTCGACGGAACGTACAGCTCGTCACCGGCGAAGCCCTCCGCTGCGGGGTCGTAGGAGCCGTCCTTCTTCTGCCGCCGGCGGCGGAACGGGGTGTCTACCTTCTCCTCCCCCGCGTCCGTCAGTTTCGGCAGCCCGGTCTCCGAATCGCGCACCACGACCTCGATCGGGAAGAGGTCGGCCAACGTGAGGCCGAACAGTCCCGCCTCCGTCGGAAGCGGCGGATTCTCGGGGAATCGCGGCTGGGTCAATGCGGCCGCCGCGACCTCGCCCAGCGCCTCGATGTCGAGGGCGCCACGGGAGCCGATGTGCTCCACCCGCCCGCGCACCTGCGCCGGGCAGAACTCGGCGTTCGGGCAGCGCAGGTCGATGTCGCCTTCCTTGGCCGGAGCCAGCCGCGTGCCGCACTCGGGGCAGTTCTCGGGCATGACGAATTCGCGCTCGGTGCCGTCGCGCAGTTCCACCACCGGGCCGAGCACCTCGGGGATGACGTCTCCCGCCTTGCGCAGCACCACGGTGTCGCCGATCAGAACGCCTTTCGCCTTGACGACCTCCTGGTTGTGCAGAGTCGCCTGACGAACCTCGGAACCGGCGACGCGCACCTTCTCCATCACCGCGAACGGCGTCGCCCGGCCGGTGCGGCCGACACTGACGACGATGTCGAGCAGCTTGGTGTTCACCTGCTCCGGCGGGTACTTGTAAGCAATGGCCCAGCGGGGGGCGCGGCTGGTCGCGCCCAGCTCGTCGTGCAGGGCCAGCTCGTCCACCTTGATGACGATGCCGTCGATCTCGTGCTCCACCGCGCCACGGTGCGCCCCGTAGTACTCGATGAACTCGTCGACGTCAGCGACAGCGTGGACCACGCGGTAGTGCGTCGAGGTGGGCAGGCCCCAGCCCTTCAGAAGCTCGTAGACCTTCGACTGCGCATCGACCGGCGGGTTCTGCCAGGCGCCGATGCCGTGCACCAGCATGTGCAGCCGACGGAGCCGGTTGCGCATCAGTTCGAGTTGCGCCGGCCCCTTGCCCTCGGCCTTCTGGCGGAGCGACCCGCTGGCCGCGTTGCGGGCGTTGGCGAACACCCGCTCGCCCGCCTCCAGCTGGTGGGCGTTGAGCTCCTCGAACTCTGCGACCGGGAAGAACACCTCGCCGCGCACCTCCACCAGGGCGGGCGGGTCATCCGTTGCCAGAAGGGCCGGGATGGCGGGGATCAGGCGGACGTTCTCGGTCACGTCTTCGCCAACGACCCCGTCGCCGCGGGTGGCGGCCGAAACCAGCACGCCCTTCACATAGCGGAGGTTGATGGCGAGGCCGTCGATCTTCAGCTCGCACAGGTAGTCGACCCGTCGGCCCGCGTCACGCTCGACCCGCGTCGCCCAGGCCTCGAACTCCCCGATGGAGAACACATTGTCGAGGCTCAGCATCCGTTCGGCGTGCTCAACCGGAGCGAACAGCGTCGTCTGGGCGCGGCCTCCGACCGTCTGGGTCGGGCTGTCCTGCGACTGGAGTTCGGGGTGCAGCCGCTCCAGCTCTTCGAGCCGCCGCATCATGCGGTCGTACTCCTCGTCGCTGACGAGCACGGTGTCGCGCTCGTAATACGCGTCGCGCAACTCCAGGATGCGCGTCGTCAGCTGCTGCGCCTCGCTTCGCGCACTCGCGAGCTGGTCGTCGGTCGTCGTCTCGATCGCCACGCGTCCAGCTTATTCGCGACCCCCGACGCCGGAACCGGTCGGTACCGCGCGATGTCCGCGGACCGGGATCGACCGACGGCTGAGCACCGCCGCCACGAGGAAGCAGGCCGCGCCCAGGAGCGTCCCGAGGTTGGCCCAGAACAGGCTGACGAGGTCTCCTGTGGCGGGGAGCACGTAGGCGCCGATCGCGGAGATGCCGAAGAAGACGGACCCGGCGAGGTTCAGCCACGTGCCGTGCCAGGTCCTGGCGCGTGGATCCCAGAGCCGCTCCCTGTCGGTGGTTGCGACCACGGCGAGTCCGCTCGCCACCAGGAAGCAGATCGAACCGAACGCATCCGGGCGCCATCCGCTCCCGACGCGGGCGTTCGCGTTGATCGCGACGATCAGCGCGGCGGTCGTGCTGACATTGAAGAGCAGGGTTCCGACGAACTGCACCGCTGCCGCCCACCAGTCGTAACGGTCCGCCTGGATCGCCCCGTGACGCGGCGGGCGGCGTCCACTCAGGGCGAGTTGGATGAAAGCAGCCGCCGTGAAGAACAGTGCACCGACGAAGAAGGTGAGGTTGGCCAGGATCGTCCCGACCGCCTGCTGGTAGAAGGGCACCGCCCCGACGAGGAAGAACAGCGAGCCGATAGCGAAACCCCAGGCCTCGCGCCGGAGGCGGATTGCTCGCTCGGGAGTCATGTCCGGAGCCTAGGGCTCGACGGCGCGCCTGGCACCGCCGAAAAGCTTCAGACGGGGACGGCCGAGACCGTCCGGTCGATCGTCGTCTGGCCGAGCACGCGCGTGCCGACGTAGACGACAGCGGTCTGTCCGGGTGCGACGCCGTTGAGCGGGATGTCCGGGCGGACGACGAGCTCGCGGCCCGTGACGGACGCAACGGCGGGCACCGGGTCGGCGTGCGCGCGGATCTGGACCTCGCAGGCGAACGGGGTCGCCGGGTCGACGGGAGGCAGCCCGGCCCAGGTGAAGCGCGAACCGGCGATCTCGGCGATGTCCAGCGCCTCGCGCGGACCGACGACGACCTCGTTCTCCTTCGGGCGCACCTCCAGCACGAAGCGGGGGCGGCCATCCGGCGAGGGGTAGCCGACGTTCAGGCCCTTGCGCTGGCCGACGGTGTAGGCGTGCGCGCCCTCGTGCGAGCCGAGCCGGTTGCCCTGACGGTCGACGATGTCGCCGGTCGCGGTGCCGACGCGCTCGGCCAGCCAACCGCGGGTGTCGCCATCGGGGATGAAGCAGATGTCGTGCGAGTCCGGCTTATTGGCGACGCTCAAGCCCCGCGCGGCGGCTTCCGCTCGCACCTCGGCCTTGGACGGCGTTGCGCCGAGCGGGAACATCGCGTGTGCGAGCTGCTCGGCGGTGAGCACGCCGAGCACATACGACTGGTCCTTCGCCCAGGCGCTCGCGCGGTGCAGCTCGCGGTTGCCGTCCTCGTCGGTCATGATGGCCGCGTAGTGGCCGGTGCAGACGGCGTCGAAGCCCAGATCGAGCGCCTTCTCGAGCAGCGCGGCGAACTTGATCCGCTCGTTGCAGCGCATGCAGGGGTTCGGGGTGCGGCCGGCCGAGTACTCCGCGATGAAGTCGTCCACGACGTCCAGCTTGAAGCGCTCGGAGAAGTCCCAGACGTAGTAAGGGATGCCGATGATGTTCGCCGCACGCTGCGCATCCATCGAGTCCTCGATCGTGCAGCAGCCGCGGCTGCCCGTGCGCAGGGTGCCCGGCATGCGGGACAGCGCGAGGTGCACGCCGACCACGTCGTGGCCGGCCTCGACGGCGCGCGCCGCCGCCACCGCGGAGTCGACTCCCCCGCTCATCGCTGCCAGAACCTTCACCCGCCGATTCTACCCGGCCTGGGCTGGGCGCCCGGCGAGCGGGCACGAGGTGAGAGTAGATGCTCTGATTCGCGGCGAGTTGCGACATCTCGTCACCATTCGGCGAGGAGGAAGGAGGGAGGAGACTCAGCGGCCGAGGCGGGTGGCCCGCTCGGCGAGTCCGGCCCGCGAGGCCTGCGCGTACGCGGCCGGGAGCGCCGCGAGCAGCGCATCCACATCCGCCTCCGTCGATGTCCTGCCCAGCGTGAAGCGCAACGCGCTCCGTGCATCCTCTTCCCCGCGCCCCATGGCGATGAGCACGTGCGACGGCTCCGGGATGCCCGCCTGGCACGCCGACCCCGTCGAGACGGAGACGCCCGCCATGTCGAGCAGGAACAGCAGGGAATCGCCCTGCGCGCCCGGGAATGTGAAGTGCGCGTTGGATGCCACCCGCTCGGCTCCCGCTTCGGGCCCGCTGAGCACCGCCTCCGGGACCGCCGCCCGGACCCCGCGGATGAGCCGGTCCTGGAGCACCGCCAGTCGCACAGCCTCCGCCTCCCGCTCGGACTCGGCCAGTCGCGCGGCGACCGCGAACGACACGGCCGCGGCCACATCCTGGGTCCCGCTTCGAACCTGGCGCTGCTGGCCGCCGCCGTGGATCAGCGGGACTACGGTGGATGCGCGGCTCAGCACCAGCGCACCGATGCCGACCGGCCCGCCGATCTTGTGCGCGGAGACACTCAGGGCGTCGACATCGAGGGCAGAGAAGTCCAGCGGAAGGTGTCCGTACGCGGCCACCGCGTCCACGTGGACGGGGACGCCGGCCGCGTGGGCCACTGCGGCGAGCGCCGACACCGGCTGCACCGTCCCCACCTCGTTGTTGACGGCGAGGAAGGTGAGCAGCGCCACGTCGTCGCTGTCGACGGAGGACGGCACGACGATCCGTCCGTCCGGGTCGAGCGCGAGCCACGAGGCTTTCGCCCCCTCCGACCGCTCCAGCCACTCCACGGTGTCGACGGTCGCGTGGTGTTCTCCCCCGGGGACGAGGATGCGCGGCCGCCGGGCACCGGCGTTGCGCGCCCAGTACATCCCCTTGACGCCCAGATTGATCGCCTCGGTGCCGCCGGAGGTGAAGACGACCTCGATAGGGTCGGCTCCGAGCGTCGCAGCGACGGTCTCGCGAGCCTCCTCGAGCATCCGCCGTGCCTGCTGCCCCTGGCTGTGGATGCTGGAGGGGTTGCCGACGACGCCCATGGCCTCGGTGTAGGCGGCGATCGCCTCCGGGCGCATCGGCGTGGTGGCGGCGTGGTCCAAGTAGACCGGCACGGTGCCCTCCGAAGCTCAAGTCCAGGCGTGTGTCACTACTCTAGAGCGCATGACCTCGACCGATCCTCTGCGGAACCTGGGTGTACGCGTCGGGCCGCACGGAGGCGAGCTGAGGGTCTTCTCGGCGAGCGCCGACGCGATGGAGCTGTGCCTGTTCGACGAGTCCGACCCGAACTGGCTGACCAAGTCGGTTCCGATGACGCGGGATGCCAACAAGGTCTGGGTGGGCCGCTCGCGTTCCCTCACCCCCGGTACCCGTTATGCGATCCGCGCCGCGGGTCCCACCGCCCCCGCCAACTCCTTCGACCCGGAGGCGCTGCTTCTCGACCCGTACGCGCGGGGCCTGGTGCGGGTCGCTGCGGACGGCTGGAGATCCGTCGTGGTCTCGGACGGCTTCGACTGGGGAGAGGCGCGCAAACCCGCGACCCCGCTGGACCACTCGGTCATCTACGAAGCGCACGTGAAGGGCATCAGCCGGCTCAACCCGTCTGTCCCGGAGGAGCTGCGCGGCAGCTACGCCGGCCTCGCCCACGAGTCCACCATCGGCTATCTGAAGGACCTCGGCGTGACGGCGGTGCAGCTGCTGCCAGTGCAGGCTTTCATCTCCGAGCAGCGCCTGATCGAGCAGGGGCTCACCAACTACTGGGGCTACAACACCCTCAACTTCTTCAGCCCACACGCGCCGTACGCGTCGCGTGCGGCGCAGGCGGCGGGACCGGCGGCGGTGCTCGCCGAGTTCAAGGGCATGGTGAAGCTGCTGCACCTGGCCGGGATCGAGGTCATCCTCGACGTCGTCTACAACCACACGGCCGAGGAGGGCATCGGCGGTCCGCGCACCAGTTTCCGCGGGCTCGACAACGCGACCTACTATCGGCACGACGACACCGGGGCGTACATCGATGTGACCGGATGCGGCAACACGGTCGACTTCGGCAATCCGGTCCCGCAGCGGCTCGTGCTCGACTCGCTCCGCTACTGGGCGAACGAGATGCAGGTCGACGGCTTCCGCTTCGACCTCGCCGCGACGCTCGGACGCGGCACCGACGCCTCCTTCCACCGCGACCACCCGCTCCTGCTCGCCGCACAGTCCGACCCCGCGCTGCAGGGCGTCAAGCTGATCGCCGAGCCGTGGGATGTGGGGCTCGGGGGCTGGCAGACCGGCAACTTCCCTGGTCCCACGGAGGGGCATGCGGGCTGGTCGGAATGGAACGACCGCTACCGCGATCGCGTGCGCAACTTCTGGCTGGCGGACATCGCCGAGGCCCGCCGCCATGGCCAGGCCCCGGTCGGCATCGGCGGCTTCGCGACCCGGCTGGCCGGCTCCTCCAACACGTTCTCGGCGGAACGCGGCCCCTTGGCCTCGATCAACTTCGTGACGGCCCACGACGGGTTCACCATGGCGGACCTCGCGGCCTACGACGTGAAGCACAACCTCGGCAACGGCGAGAACAACCGCGACGGCACCGACAACAACCGTTCGTTCAACCACGGCGTCGAAGGCCCGACGGTGGATGAGGCCGTGCTCGTGACGCGCGCCAAGGCTGTCCGCAACCTGATGGCGACCCTGCTGCTCTCCGCCGGCGTACCGATGATCACCGCCGGCGACGAGTACGGCCGCAGCCTGCGAGGCAACAACAACGCCTACTGCCACGACAGCGAGCTGAACTGGCTGAGCTGGCTGCCCACCCGGGAGCAGCGGGAGCTGCTCGAGACGACGAAGCGCCTACTGCAGCTGCGCCGCGACAACCCCGCGCTGCGCCCCAGCCGCTACGCCGTCTCCGGTCAGGCGACGCCGAACGCCAGCCACATGGACTGGTACGACGCGACCGGTCAGCGGATGGACGACGAGGACTGGAACAGCCCGGAGAACCGCACACTGCAGTACTTGGCGGCCTCGACCCCGGTCAGTGAAGACTTCAACCGCATCCTCTTGATCGTGCACGGTGTGGAGGACGACGTGGAGGTGTCCCTACCGGAAGCCCCCGGCGTCACGTCGTACCAGCTGCTGTGGGACTCGTCGACCGAGGTGCCGATCCCGGAGGACGCGACAGAACTCGCCCCCCGATCGGCCCGATTGGTCGGCGGCACGTCGATGCAGTTGTTCCGCGCCAACGGCCCGCGCGTGGACGAGACGAGCTGATGGCGCGTCAGAAGTCGTCGGCCGGAACGCCCGCGACCGTCGCTTTGACCGCTGCGGGCATCCCCTTCACCGCGCACCCGTACGAGCACGACCGGGCGGCGCCGTCGTTCGGTCTGGAGGCGGCCTCGGCTCTCGGCGTCGAACCCGACCGCGTGTTCAAGACGCTGCTCGCCGACACCGATCTGGGTCTCGTCGTGGGCGTCGTCCCGGTGACCGGGATGCTCGACCTCAAGGCCCTCGCGGCCGCCGTCGGCGCGAAGCGGGCCGTCATGGCGGATCCCGCCGTCGCCGAGCGGCGCACCGGCTACGTCGTCGGTGGCATCAGTCCGGTCGGGCAGAAGACGCGGCACACGACCGTGGTGGATGAGACGGCGCAGCTGTTCGACACGGTCTTCGTCTCCGGCGGCAAGCGGGGCTTCGACATCGAGCTCTCCCCCGACGACCTGCTGGCCGCGACCGACGGTACGTTCGCCGCGATCGCGAAGTGACCGTGGTCAGCATCCGGCGGGCAACCGTCGACGACGCCGCGGGTATCGCCCGCGTGCACGTAGCGGCGTGGCGGGAGGCGTACGCCGGACGGATGCCCGCCGAGTTCCTGGCATCGCTCGACGAGGAGCGGCGTGCCCGCAGCTGGGCCACCATCCTCTCGTCCGGCGAGACGGACGCGTTCGTCGCCGAGCGGGACGGCGAGACCGTCGGCTGGGCGACCGCCGGAGCCGGCCGCGACGAGAACGCGCCCCGCGACCGCGAACTGGAGGGCATCTACCTTCTCGCGAGCGCGTACGGTTCGGGGGCGGGTCAGCTGCTCCTCGACGCGGCGATCGGCGACGCCCTGCCTACCTCTGGGTGATGGACGGCAACGGCCGCGCCGAGGCCTTCTACCGCCGCAACGGCTTCACCCGCGACGGCGCCACGGCCACGCATCCGGCCGGCGACGCCACCGTCACGGCGGTGCGGATGACGCGCTGACGATCGCGGATCACCCCACCCCCGAACTCGGGCCAAAAACCGACCAACCGGTCCGCTAGCATCGGGCTCGGCAACCGAATACCGAGGGGGACCCGTGGCGGCACGTGGAAAAGCGCGCATCCGACTGGTGATGGCGCTGGCGACGGCGGCCGCGTTGACAGCAGGGGCGGTGGGTGCGGCGGCGCCCGCGGCCGCTCAACTCGTGCGGATCGGCGACCGCATCCTCCTACCAGCGACCTATACCGTGCCGGGAGTGCCATCGGCCCAGTCGGAGACAGCATTGCAGACAGGGCCGGACGGACACGTCTGGCTCACCACAGGCACGGACGTCGTGCGGTTCGCGGCGGACGGCACGGCAACGCGCTTCGCCGGGTATCCCTCCGGCACACCAACCTCGGTGTCGGCCCTGTACCGCTACAGTGACGGCTTCCTGTACCTCGTCCGATCGGCGGACGCGGGATTCCACTGGATGCACATCACGACCGCCGGGCAGGTTGACGAGATCGCTCTCCCGAACGGGGTCGCCGCCTCGGACCTCTGGGTGCCGACGCCCTCGCCGGATGGGAGCGTCTGGTTCGACAGGAAGCCGACCGGCACCTCCACAGACCCGGGGATGCTGATCCGCCTGTCGGGTGGAGCGGTGACGACCTTCCCGACGCCGACGCGCATCAGGTCCATCGTGCCAACAGATGACGGCGGCGCGTACGCGAGGACGGCCACCGTTCTCGTCCGCGCTGCACCCGATGGATCGTCGACGCCGATCGCGGCGACGGCCGCGTACTTCGTAAACGATTCGTGGCCAGGCACCGACGGCTCCCTGTGGTTCCGTGGACAGTCGAAGGACACCGACAGCGCGGTCGTCGCGATGGTCCGGTCCGACGGCACCCTCGACGTCGCATCGCCGGCGTACGCGTGGTCATTCGCCCCTGTTTCGCGGACCGCGCAGGCGGTCACCTGGATCGTCGGGAACGACAGCTCCTCCAACTCCTCCGTCGCACTCGTCGGGACCGCTCCATCGTCCCTCCACCGGATCCCGCTTCCGGTTCCTCCCTCATCGGGCTTCGCGGTCGGCAATGGGCGGCTCTGGGCGGCTGGAGAGGGCGCGCCGTCGTCAGGCAACATCACGGTCGCTTCCGCCGGGCCGAGCGGCGACGTGCGCGTCGAAGGGACCATCGAGGACTTCTCCGTCTCCCAGCTGGCATCGGCCGCCGATGGGACGGTCTGGGCCGTCGGCAGCCGCCCGTCGGCCACTTCCTCCTCTGCCAACCGGGCCGTCGCCATCCAACCCGATGGCTCCGTTCTCTTCGGGAGCTCCACACGCACCTTTTCCGGCCCCGCGACCTTCACACCGGACGGAACGCCGTGGTTCGCCGCGCCCGGCGGAGTCATGACCCTCCGTCAGGCCGCAGCCGACCGGCTGGACGGCGACAGCCGGTATGACGCCGCCGCAACTATCGCCAAGGCGGCCTTCCCCACCGGAGCCCCGGTCGTATACGTCGCCTCGGGCCAAAACTTCCCGGATGCGCTGTCGGCCGGACCGGTCGCGGCCGCCGACGGCGGGACGCTGCTCCTGACGCTGCCCGGCAGCCTCCCGACGGCTACGCGCGATGCCATCACGGCGCTCGCTCCGTCGAAACTCGTCGTCGTCGGCGGCACCGCCTCCGTTTCGAGCGGGGTGCTCGACCAGCTGCGCGGGCTAGTGCCCGACGTCACCCGCATCACCGGACCGGACCGATACGCGGTCAGCCACGACCTCGTCGCGTCACACCAGAAGCCGGGCAAACCGCTCTTCGTGGCAACCGGCGCCGGGTATGCGGATGCCGTCACAGCGGGCGCCGCGGCCGCTCGCGCGGGTGGACAGTTGCTGCTCGTCCCCGGCAGCGGCGCCGGCCTCCCGGCGGGCTACGCCTCGTTCATCGCCGGGCTCGCTCCCTCCACGATCGCCGTCGTCGGCGGCACCGAGACGATCAGCGACGGCATCCTGAGCCAGCTCAACGGCATCGCCCCCGCGACACGCTATGGCGGCGAGGATCGGTACGCCGTCTCGGCCGCCGTCGTCTCCGCCTTCGGCAGCCCCTCCGCCCACGTCTACCTGACGACCGGTCGGAACTTCCCGGATGCGCTCGCCGCCGCCCCGCTCGCCGGTCGCGCAGACGCGACCCTCGTCTCCGTGCCAGGAACGTGCGTCCCGGCCAGCGCGCTCTCCGCGATCGACGCCGCACGCCCCAGCGCGGTCACCAGCCTCGGCGGCACCGACTCGGTCGGCGTCGACGCCTCATGGCTCGCCGGCTGCTGAGTTCAACGGTTCAGACTTCCCCACTCACGATCGAAGGACGCGCATGTCGAACACCAGCACGAGTCGAACGGCGCTCGTCGCGACAGCGATCGCGATCGTTGCAACCCTCGCTACCGGACTGATCGGTACCGCCGCACCGGCGACGGCTGCGCCGACCCCATCGGCACCACCCATTCCCTCCACCGACCACGTTCTCGTGACGCGGACCGTCCGCTACCCGCAGGCTGCCGGCACCTTCCAGACGCAGTCGCCCGTGATCACCGGCCCGGACGGGGCGCTCTGGTCCACACACGGACTGAACGACATCATCAGGATGTCGGCGGACGGCGTCTACACGCGCTTCGCCGCCTATCCGGCGGGCGGGAACTCGTGGGTCGGGTCGGCGATCGTCGCCGACGATCAGGGCGGCTTCACGTACACGGTCGAGACTGGCAACGACGACATCCCGCATGTCATGCACATCAGCCTCGACGGCGCGGTCACCGAGATTCCGATGCCGGACGGAGCGAGCGCCGCCGACTACCTGGTGGCGGGAACCGACGGCACGGCGTGGTACGAGGGTCTATTCGCCGGTCCGCGGGACCCTGGCCTCGCCGTCCGGATCGTTCACGGTATCGCCCAGAGCTTCCCGTTTCCCAAGCGCGTAGAGAGCATCATCCCCACCGATGACGGGGGAGCTTGGGTGAGGGTGGGGGCTACGCTCATGCGGATCGCTCCGGACGGCACGATCACCACTCCTCCCGGCGTCGCCGACCGTCTCACGTCATACGCCTGGCCGGGAGCCGACGGAGCCATCTGGTACATCGGGAGGATCTCGGGTGACCTGACCGTCCGGGTAGGGCTCGTTCAGAGGGACGGCACTTCGGCCGAGAAAGCGCTCGACACCGGGGTGAATCAGGCGCGTCCCGCGACACAACAGACTCAGCGCTCCGCCACATGGATCGGAGCGTGGCTCCCGAGCGGCACCGGGGTGCTGTACGGCGGCACCACCCCTGCCGATCTGCACGCGATCCCCATCCCGGCGAGCGCGACTCAGCCGCGCGGCATCGAAGCCGGCGGCCGGCTGTGGATCACCGATAACTCCGGCCTCTCGAACGGCGTCGGCACCCAGCATCTCCTTTCTGTCGGACTCGACGGTGCGGCCGTCGACGAGGCCGATCTTCCGGACAACCAGGCCGCGCCGATCGCTGCCGGACCTGACGGCACCGTCTGGCTGGGAGGTCAGAACTACCAGAACGGCAGTTGGACGGATGGTGCACCGGTACTGGCGCTCCGCCCCGACGGGACGCTGCTCCGCGGAGCGATCGATCGGACTTACCTCTCCGCTCTCACGTTCGACACGGAAGGCCGTCCGTGGTTCGTATCGGGTAGCGGCTTTGCGACCATCTCTGACGCATCCTCCGACCGTCTGGCCGGAGACACCCGCTACGACGCTGCCGTTTCCATCGCGAAGGCGGCCTTCCCCAGCGGTGCGCCCGTGGTCTACGTGACGGCCGGCCAGTCTTTCCCGGATGCCCTCTCGGCCGGCCCCCTGGCCGCCGCGACCGGCGGTCCACTGCTGCTGACGCCCGGTGATGCGCTCCTTCCAGCAGTGACGGCGGAGATCGCAGCACTAGCGCCCCAGAAAATCGTCGTGGTGGGCGGGCCGAACTCCGTGTCGGACGGCGTCGTCCGGCAGCTGCGCGCGCTCGCGCCCTCGGTCTCCCGCATCTCCGGAGCCGACCGCTACGCCGTCTCGCACGACATCGTGGCCGCTCAGCAGCGCACCGGTAAGCCGCTCTTCGTCGCTACCGGCTCCGGATTCGCGGATGCTCTCACCGCGGGAGCCGCAGCGGCGCGTACCGGCGGGCAACTGCTGCTCGTGCCGGGCGACCAGAACCAGCTGCCTTCCGGCTACGCGACCTTCGTCGCGGGTCTGCATCCGTCATCGATAGCCGTGGTCGGAGGCTCGGCCTCCGTTAGCGACGGCATCTTCGCGCAGCTGGGGACCATCGCACCGGCCACCCGATACGGAGGAACCGACCGTTACGCCGTCTCCGGGGCTGTCGCGACCGCATTCGGGACCCCGTCCTCCCACGTCTATTTGACGACCGGGCAGAACTTCCCTGACGCCATGGCGGCGGCCCCACTGGCAGGACGCGCGGACGCCACGCTCGTGTCGATTCCCGGCAACTGCGTCCCGGCGGACACGCAGCGAGCGATCGACGGCGCACGGCCGTCCATGCTCACCGTCCTCGGTGGCACCGCCAGTGTCGGCCCCAACGTCGGATGGCTCCAGATCTGCTGAGCCACCCGACGCCGGCCGATCAGGACGCGACGGTCACCAAACCGAGCTCGGCGGGGGTGAGAAGGAGGTCGTTCACCGGCACCACGCGGACCGTGTAGCCGAACGAACCCGCCCAAGCGAGACGCACCGTGCCGACGAACTCGTGCGCGACGGACGCGTCGTGCGTTCCGGGCACCGCCGAGTCGACGTCAAGCGCCTGGCGGCGCACGTCGGTCAGGTCGTCGCCCTCGTGGCTGCGGCCGTACACGACCTGCACCTCGACGTCGTCGGGCGAGAGGCCGTTCAGGTTGACCAGGGCACGGACGTGCAGCTCGTCGCCGACCTGCGGCACCGCATCCAAGCCACCTGCGTCGACGTGCGCGACGTTGACGCCCGGCCAGGCGGCTGTGACGCGCGCCTTCCAGTCGGCTAGGGCGCGCGCCTCGGCGTAGTCGTTCTCGCTGAGGCGGTTCTCGTAGCCGGCGGCCGGCACGTAGAGGCGCTCGACGTACTCGCGCACCATCCGCTCCGCCGAGAGCGGCGACGACAGCGTGGCCAGCGTGTGGCGGATGCGCCCGACCCACGCGGTCGGCACGTCGTCGCCGTCGCGCTCGTAGAAGCGCGTCGCGATCTGGTTCTCGATCAAGTCGTACATCGCCTCGGCTTCGAGCGCGTCGCGCTCGGCACCGTCGCCCGCCGCATCGGCGGACGGGATCGCCCACCCGTTCTCGCCGTCGTAGAACTCGTTCCACCAGCCGTCGAGGATCGACAGGTTCAGGGCGCCGTTGAGTGCCGCCTTCATGCCGGACGTGCCGCACGCCTCCAGGGGGCGCAATGGGTTGTTCAGCCAGACGTCGGTCCCCGGGTACAGCAGTTGCGCCATCCCGATGTCGTAGTCGGGCAAGAACACCATCCGCTGACGGATGTCCGCCTCGGACGCGAACTGCACCAGCTTCTGGATGAGGCGCTTGCCCTCGTCGTCGGCGGGATGCGACTTGCCGGCGATCACGAACTGCACCGGACGCTTCGGGTCGGTGAGGATGCGCCGCAGCCGGTCGGGGTCGTGCAGCATCAGAGTGAGGCGCTTGTACGTCGGCACACGCCGCGCGAACCCGATGGTCAGGACGTTCGGGTCGAGCAGATCGTTCATCCAGGCGGGGGCGATTCCGCCGGGGTTCTGGTCGCGCCACGCCGACTCGACCCGGCGGCGCGCATCCTGCACGAGCTGCTCGCGCATGCGGTTGCGCACGCCCCAGAGATCGAGGTCGGAGACGGCGGAGGCGTTGCCCCAGTCGGCGTGCGTGGTGTCTTCGGTGCCGAGGCGCTCCAGGGCGAGCGCACGCAGCATCGGGTCGGTCCAGGTCGGGGCGTGGACGCCGTTGGTGACGGAATCGATCGGCACCTCCTGCGGGTCGAATCCCGGGTACAGACCGTTGAACATGTGGCGCGAGACGTCGCCGTGCAGCTTCGACACACCGTTCGCGTGCTGGCCGAGGCGCAGCCCCATGAGGGCCATGTTGAAGACGTCGGGCGAACCGGCGGAGTCTTCCGCCCCCAGCGGGAGCACCTGATCGACGCTGACACCGGGGAGCAGCGTCGTCGAGAAGTAGCGCTGGACCAGCGCCCGGTCGAACCGGTCGATGCCCGCCGGGACGGGCGTGTGCGTCGTGAAGACGGTACCCGCCCGCACGACCTGCAGCGCCTGGTCGAAGGTGAGCCCTTCGCCGATCAGATCGGAGATGCGCTCCAGGCCGAGGAAGCCGGCGTGGCCCTCGTTGGTGTGGAACACCTCCGCCTCCGGGGCACCGGTCAGCTCGGTCCACGCTTTCACCGCGCGTGCTCCGCCGATCCCGAGCAGCAGCTCCTGCAGCAGGCGATGCTCGCCTCCGCCGCCGTACAGACGGTCCGTGACCGAGCGCAGGCGCTCCTCGTTATCGGGGATGTCGGTGTCGAGCAGGAGCAGCTTCACCCGGCCGACAGCGGCCTGCCAGACCCGGGCGTGGAGCACGCCGTCCGGCAGAGCCAGAGAGATCTGCACCGGCGTGCCGTCCGGGTTGCGCAGAACGCTCAGCGGGAGCCCGTCCGGGTCGAGGGTCGGGTAGGTCTCCAGCTGCCACCCGTCGGGGGTGATCGCCTGCGAGAAGTACCCGGAACGGTAGAACAGCCCGGCAGCGACGAGGGGGACGCCGAGGTCGCTGGCCGCCTTGAGGTGGTCGCCGGCGAGGATGCCGAGGCCGCCGGAGTACTGCGGAAGGGTCGCCGCGATACCGAACTCTGGCGAGAAGTAGGCGATGGTTCGCGGCGCGCCCTCGCCGAGCGACTGGTACCAGCGCGGCTCGCTGAGATAAGAGTGGAGGTCGTCGCGGATGTGGTTCGCCCAGTCCACATAGCCCTGGTCGCCGGCCAGTTCGGCCAGTCGCTCCGGGTCGACAGCGCCCAGAAGCGCGATCGGATCGTGTCTCACCTGCTGCCACAAGTCGGGCGAGATGCGCGCGAACAGCTCCTTGGTGGGCTCATGCCAGGACCAGCGGAGGTTGCCTGCGATCTCCTCCAACGCAAGGAGATTCTCGGGGAGGACGGCTCGGACGGTGAATCTACGGATGGCCTTCACTCGGTCCACACTAAAGGAGCCTCATTGCGCGTGGGTTAATGAGTGTACGTTCGGGGGCGTGGTGAAGAACGCAGCGACCAGATCAGCAGCCGCCGCGCCAGAGGCGTCCACGGCGAATCCCCCGAAGGCCGACCCGCCGGAGGCGGCGCAGCCTGCCCGATACGAGCCATTGCTCCCGCGCATCCCCATCCTGGAGCTCTCGCCCCAGGTCGATGAGGGCCTGTGGGCGGCGACCGCGTTCAGCGGCGAGGTGATCCCGTTCCGCGCCACCGCGTTCCGCGAGGGCCACGACAAGATCGGGGTCGATCTCATCCTGCTCGACCCCGCCGGGCAGCAGACCGAACATCACATGCATCCGCTGACCCCCGGCACCGACCGGTGGGAGGTGGAGGTGCAGCTCGACCAGACCGGGCTCTGGCGCTACCGCGTCCAGGCCTACGCCGACGAGTACGCCACCTGGCGGCACAACGCCGAGGTGAAGGTCCCGGCCGGCATCGACGTCGAGCTCATGCTGCAGATGGGCCACGACCTCCTGGTCACGGCATCCAAGGACAAGCGCCGCAGCACCGCCGAGCGCCGGCACCTCTCCGAAGCGGCGAAGGTCGTCGCGGACGGCAAGCGGCCAGTGGATGAGCGGTTCCAAGCCGCGATCGACGACCGCATCCAGCAGGTGCTCGCCGCGCGTCCCGTGGTCAGCCTGCCGTCGCTGTCGGCGACCCGCGCCATCCAGGTCGAGCGGACGCGCGCCGGCGTCGGCAGCTGGTACGAGTTCTTCCCGCGGTCCGAGGGCGCGAAGAAGCGTGCGAACGGCTCCTGGCAGTCCGGCACCTTCCGCACCGCCGCCAAGCGCCTCCCCGAGGTCGCGGCGATGGGCTTCGACGTCGTCTACCTGCCGCCGATCCATCCGATCGGCCGCACGTTCCGCAAAGGCCCGAACAACTCGCTCGACGCCGGTCCCAACGACCCCGGCTCGCCGTGGGCGATCGGCAGCGCCGAGGGCGGCCACGACGCGATCCACCCCGACCTCGGCACCGAGAAGGACTTCACCTTCTTCCTGGGCAAAGCCAAGGCGGCCGGGCTCGAGGTGGCCATCGACCTGGCCCTGCAGGCGTCGCCCGACCACCCGTGGGTGACGACGCACCCGGAGTGGTTCACGACCCTCCCGGACGGCACGATCGCGTACGCCGAGAACCCCCCGAAGAAGTACCAGGACATCTATCCGATCAACTTCGACAACGACTACGAGGGTCTGCGCCAGGAGGTGCTCCGCATCGTCCGGCACTGGATGGCGCTGGGCGTGCGCATCTTCCGGGTGGACAACCCGCACACGAAGCCTCTGCACTTCTGGGAGTGGCTCATCCACACGGTCAACGAGACCGACCCGGATGTGGTCTTCCTGGCCGAGGCGTTCACGCGGCCCGCGCTGATGCGCACCCTCGCGAAGGCCGGGTTCCAGCAGTCCTACACGTACTTCACCTGGCGGAACACGAAGGAGGAGCTGGAGGAGTTCCTCGACTCTCTCGCACACGAGACCGCCGACTACCTGCGGCCCAACCTCTTCGTGAACACGCCCGACATCCTCACCGAGTACCTCCAGTTCGGCGGCCAGCCGGCCTTCAAGGTGCGTGCGGCGATCGCGGCCACCGCAGCCCCGACCTGGGGCGTCTACTCCGGCTTCGAGCTCTTCGAGAACGTCGCCCGCCCGGGCGCGGAGGAGTACATCGACAACGAGAAGTACGAGTACCGCCCGCGCGACTACACCAGGGCGCAGGCGCAGGGCAGGTCACTCGCGGACTACCTGACCATGCTCAACCGTGCCCGGAGTGAGCACCCCGCGCTGCGTCAGCTCCGCAACCTGAGCATCCACTGGAGCGACGACGACAGCATCCTCGTCTACTCGAAGTACCTGGACGGGCGATTCACCCGGAGCGGAAAGCCGGACGCGGTGCTCGTCGTCGCGAACGTCGACCCGCACTCGGTGCGCGAGACCATCGTCCACCTCGACCCCACCGCCTTCGGCATCCCGGTCGGCGCGCAGTTCGAGGTGAAGGATCGCGTGACCGGGCAACGCTGGACGTGGGGCACGGACAATTACGTGCGCCTGGACGCGTTCACGGAACCGGTCCACATCCTGTCCGTCCGCCCGCTCTGACCACTGATGCGTGAACTGACCCTTTGCCAGAATTGAGGAGTACCACCATGTCCCCGATCCCCGAAGGTGCGGCCGCCGTCGACCTCCCCGCACTGGACGAGTCCGTCCTCGCCGCCCTCGCAGGCGGCAGCTACCACGATCCGCACTCGGTGCTGGGCCAGCACCAGATCGCCGCGCCCGGCGTGGCCGACCCGGTCACCGTCATCCGCACGCTGCGGCCGCTCGCCCGGGAAGTGTTCGCGATCCTCTCGAACGGCGCGCACATCGAGCTCGCGCATGTCGGCTACGGCGTCTGGCAGGGCATCGACATCGTCGGCCCCGGCGCGTACCAGATCGAGGCCCGCTACGACGACGGCAGCACGTGGACCTCGGACGACCCGTACCGCTTCCTGCCCACGATCGGGCAGCTCGACCTGCACCTGATCGGCGAGGGGCGCCACGAGACGCTGTGGACCGCGCTGGGCGCCCACGTCCGCGACCTCGGCGGGGTCGTCGGGACGTCGTTCACCGTGTGGGCACCGCACGCCCGCGCCGTGCGCGTCGTCGGCGACTTCAACGGCTGGGACGGCACCCTGCACTCCATGCGCAACATGGGCTCCTCCGGCGTGTGGGAGCTGTTCGTCCCCGGCCTCGGCGAGGGCGAGATCTACAAGTACGACCTGCTGGCGCAGGACGGCCGCTGGGTGCGCAAAATCGACCCGATGGCCCAGTTCGCCGAGACTCCCCCGGCCACGGCGTCCCGCATCGCCGTCAGCCGGCACGAGTGGGCGGACGACCAGTGGATGCGCGACCGCGCCGAGCACGACCCGCACGCGGGCCCGATGAGCGTCTACGAACTGCACCTCGGCTCGTGGCGCCCCGGCCTCGGCTACCGCGAGGCCGCCGACGAACTCATCGACTACGTCGGCGCCCTCGGGTACACGCACATCGAGTTCCTGCCGCTCGCCGAGCATCCCTTCGGCGGATCCTGGGGCTACCAGGTGACCGGGTACTACGCCCCGACCAGCCGCTTCGGCTCCCCCGACGACCTCAAGTACCTGATCGACCGCCTCCACCAGGCCGGGATCGGCGTCATCCTCGACTGGGTGCCCGGCCACTTCCCCAAGGACGACTGGGCGCTGGCCCGGTTCGACGGCCAGCCGCTGTACGAGCACGCGGACCCCCGCCGCGGCGAGCACAAGGACTGGGGGACGTACATCTTCGACTACGGCAACTCGCAGGTGCGGAACTTCCTCGTCGCCAACGCGCTGTTCTGGCTGGAAGAGTTCCACGTCGACGGCCTGCGGGTCGACGCCGTCGCCTCGATGCTGTACCTCGACTACTCGCGCAACGACGGCGAGTGGGAGCCGAACATCTACGGCGGCCGCGAGAACCTCGAGGCGATGGGCTTCCTGCAGGAGGTCACGGCGACCGCGTACAAGCGCAACCCGGGCACCGTGATGATCGCCGAGGAGTCGACCAGTTACCCGGGCGTCACCGCGCCCACCTCCTCGGGCGGCCTCGGATTCGGCCTCAAGTGGAACATGGGGTGGATGCACGACGCGCTCCAGTACATCGAGCAGGATCCGATGTACCGCAGCTACCACCACAGCGAGATCACGTTCTCGTTCGTGTACGCCTGGAGTGAGAACTTCCTCCTGCCGATCAGCCACGACGAAGTCGTGCACGGCAAGGGGTCGCTGCTCAACAAGATGCCGGGCGACCACTGGCAGCAGCTGGCGAACGTTCGCGCCTTCCTGGCGTTCATGTGGTCGCATCCCGGCAAGCAGCTTCTGTTCATGGGTCAGGAGTTCGGGCAGCTGTCCGAGTGGAGCGAGGAGCGCGGACTCGACTGGTGGATGCTCGACCAGCCGGCGCACCAGGGTCTGTGGAATCTCGTGGCCCAGCTCAACGCGGTGTACCGCGCCCACCCGCAGCTGTGGGCGGCCGACAACGAGCCGGCCGGATTCGAGTGGCTCGACGGCTCGGACGCGCAGGGAAACGTTCTCGCCTTCCTGCGGAAGGATCGCAACGGCGACCCGATCGCCGTGTTGTTCAACTTCTCGGGGGCGCCGCACAGCGACTACCGGGTCGGACTGCCCTTCGCCGGCGAGTGGGAGGAACTGCTCAACACGGACGCGGAAGCGTACGGCGGATCGGGCGTCGGCAACCTGGGCGCGGTGACCGCGGTCGACGAGCCCTGGATGGGCCGGCCGGCCTCCGCGGTGCTGACGCTGCCGCCGCTCGGCGCGCTGTGGCTGAAGCCGCGTCGCTGAGGCGTCGTCGTTGAGGCGGCGTCGCTGAGGCGGCCGGGTCAGGCGCGGGATTCGATCCAGGCGCCGTAGCCGAGGCCGCCGTCGACGGCGTGCTCGGGGACCAGGTTGCGTCCGGCGCGCCAGGTGGCCCCGAGCGCGCCGCCGAGACGGACCGGCAGGATGACGCGGCGGCTCCCGCTTCCCTGCTTCCACTGCTCGGCGAGCGAGCGGGCCGATTCGACGCGCGGTCCTCCGACGTGGATCACGCTCCCCGGCTCACCGTCCCCCTCCGCTGCGTCGACGAGCACCCGTGCCACATCCCCCACCGCGATTGGCTGGAACCGCGTGCTGGTCGGAGCGAGCAGCGCACCCAACGGGCGCCCGCGGTCGAAGATCGCTGTGACGAAGTCATGGAACTGGGTCGCCCGGACGATCCGGGTGTCGAGCGCCGAATCGAGGTAGGCGCGCTCCTGCGCAGCCTTAGCGCGGTAGTAGCCGTATGCCGACCGGTCGGCCCCCACGATCGACAGCAGAACCGCGCGGTGCACACCGAAGCGCGCCGCGGTGTGCATCAGGTTCTGCGCGCCGGTCGCGAAGACGTGCGCGGCCTGCTTGCCCGTGGCGTTGCTGGTGTCGACGATGACGTCGACGCCGTCGACCGCCTCCTCCAGCCCGCTCCCGGTCACCAGGTCGGCGGTGACATAGGCGGCGCCGTTCACATAGTGGTCGGCGTCGTCGTCCGGAACCCGGCGCGCGGCCACGACGACCTCATGCCCACGCTCGACCGCCTCTGCGGTGACGGCGCGTCCGGCCAGGCCGGTGCCTCCGACGACGAGCACACGAGACATGCGCGATCACTCCTGAACGGTGAGGCGGGTGAGGATCGCCGCCGACGGCCGTCCAGCGGGGACGGACTCAGTACAGCAGCGACGCCAGCCTAGCCCTGGCCTTGCCGACACGCGGGTCGTCCACACCCACGATCTCGAAATACTCGAGGATCCGCGCGCGCACCTCATCCTTGCTCTCCGCGTCGAGGGTCGGGAACACGGTGAGGAGGCGGTCGAACGCATCCTCGATGTGGCCGCCGGAGATGTCCAGGTCCGCTACCCCCAGCTGAGCGGCGGCATCGCCGGGAGCGTCGGCTGCGGCCGCGCGGAGCTCGTCGGCGGTGTGACCGCTGAGCCGGGCCAGCAGGCTCACCTGCGCGAGCCCTGCGGCGGCCATGGTGTCGCGCGGGTCCTGCGCGATCGCCGTGCGGTATGCGCGGATCGCGCTCTCGTAGTCGCCCCGATCGATCGCCTCGTACGCCTCAGCATGAAGCGGCGGCAAGGGCGGCTCCGGAGCCGGCTCGGCCGAGGCCTCGGAATCGCCCTCCGCGTCCGGTCCACCCTCCACGGTCACGGTGTCGGTGACGCCGTTCTGGGCGGCCAGCTGGAGCAGCTGCTCGAAGACCTCGCGCAGCTGCTCCTCCGGCACGACTCCGGCGAACAGCTGGACGGGACGGCCCCCTACGAGCGCTGCGACGGTGGGGACCGCCTGCGCCTGGAAGGCCTGGGTGAGCTGCGGGTTCGCATCCACGTCGATCTTGACCAGTACCAGACGGCCGGTGAAGCCGCCGATCACGCGATCGAGCACCGCCGAGAACTGCGTCGACTGCTCCGACCGGGCGGTTCCGAGATCGACGACCACGGGGACCCGCATGGACAGGTCGATGAAGTCGTTGAAGTTGGCGTCGGTGCCCTCGAAGTACAGGCTCGGCAGCGTCAGCGCTTCGCCCGCCGGCTGTCCGGCGGCGGCGTCGGCCGGGGCAGGCCGATTGACGAGCGAGCTGAGGTCGACGGCCCCGCGCAGATTGGTGGGCGGGGGCGGGACGTTGCTCATTGATCCTCCAGATGCGTGCGCCGGAACGCGATCGACGCGAGAGTCAACGATACTCGCGTCGACGCGACCCGCTACGGGATCTGCTTGGCGGACACCATGCCCTGGGCGAACCCGAGGAGGGTGATCTTCGCGTCGGAGCCGGCCGGCGGGACGTAGAACGCGAGCTGGTAGCCGAAGTCGGACTGAATACCGGTCTTCGACGTCGCCACTCCGCTGAGGGCTGCCGCCGTGGCGCCTGCGCTCACCTCAGCGCCTGCCTCGACGACCTTGAGCACCTGCGACTCCTGCAGGTCGGTCCAGACGATGGCGCCGGAGTCGTTGGTCGCCATGGCGACGTCTGTGCCGGGACCCGGGCCGGTCGTGAACGCGAGCGACGCGGTGGCGGGGACGGCAGCCTTCTGCTTGGCCTTCCAATCGGCGCCGACCTGAGTGCGCAGGGTGTCGCCCTCGGCGCTGAACAGGTTCGCATACTGGCTCTTGTCACCGTTCATCAGGACGTCGCCGTACGCGGCCGACACCTTCTCCGGTGCGAGGGCGAGGAGCTTCGAGTCCGGCGGCACGACCGCCGAGCCGATGCTCGCTGGTGCGAGGTTCGGAACCTTGGCCTTGGGCTCCAGCGAGATCGCGTACTCGACCTGGTAGTTGTCGCGCGGCGACTTCTGCACCATCGTCAGGGCGATCGGCGCCTGGGCGTTGCCCTTGGCATCCTTGGGGCTCTCGATGACCGCGGCGACGGTCCGTGGCCAGCTGTCGGTGGCCTGGGGCAACGACAGCACGATCGGGCTCGCGGGGATGGCCGGGAGCGCCGGCTCGTCGGTCTTCTTCGCACGGATGGCGTAGTTGGCCTGACGAAGCTGGAGCGCCGGCCCGGTGAACCGCGCCTTGGCGAGGTCCGCGCTCGCCTTGGAGTCGGCCTCCGTCGCCGAGTCGGAGATGCGCTTGACGATGCGCTCGAGCTGCGGCACGGTGACCGCAGGCGGCATCTGGTCAGCCGAGTCGGGTGCCTCCGTCGCCAGGGGGGTGGAGGTCTTCGACGGCGTCGCCGCGTCCGTCCCGGCGGTGCACCCCGTCAGGGCGAGCGCTCCGGCGAGGGCGACGGGCAGGATGACGCGGGCGCGACGGGTCGACCGTCGTCCGCGAGGAGTGGTCTCGATCATGGCGGTGGGCTTGTACTTGGGGGCCTTCGGCAGCTTCGGCATCTTCGGGCCGCTCTTGCGACGCGGGCCGCGCGAGCGGCGGTGCGTGTACAGACCCCACAGATACAGGGCGATGCCGATGACGAGCAGGATGAGCCCGCCGATGATGAGCGGGAACGCCCACGGGGTGCTGGAGTCGACCGGCCACGTCACGGTGACGCGGGAGGGCGCCGCTTTCTGTCCGTCGGACGCGACGATGACGCTGACGTCGTCGGGGATGTTCATGCGCGTCACCTGGGCGTCCTGGCCGTCGAACTCCTCGAGCCAGAGGTCGGAGCCCGCCGGGTTCGGGCCGGCGGTGGGCGTGGTGGCCGAGCCGCTGGTCGCGCCCGCCGTCGCGGACGGGGCCGGCGTCGGAGTCGCCGACGCCGCCGGTTTGGAACTGTCGTTACCGCTTGCAGACGCGGCCTGCTTCGGAGTGACCGACTTCGTCGCGAGTCCTCCGGTCGCCTTCTGATAGCGGATGGCGACGTACTTCTGGTCGCCGAGCCATGCCTTGACGTCCGCTGTACGGCCGTAAGCCACGACGGGCTTCACGCCCTGCGGCGCGTCCGCGACGGTCAACGTCTGCTGTCCGGGATGGGCGTTCAGCGCCGACCCGTCGATCACCAGGTATCGCGGGTCTCCGGACACCGTCGCAGCGGCCTCGACCCTGCTGGGGGGCGCGAAGACGGTGCGCTGCGCGATGCCGGCCACGATCATGACGGCGGCGACCACGAACGCGACGATAGCGAGTACGAAACGCAAGCAGGACTCCTCATGTGCCGAAGTTCGGGGGCGGGCACAGACACTCGACGATACCGGACGTGTCTGAAAGCCAGCTAACCCTTGCCTGGACGCTCGCGCAGCCCCCAGTGCGGGCGCAGACGGCAAATTGTAGGATCGATCCGGCACGCGCGCGGCGAGTCGACCCGAAGAATCCCCCAGGAGCATCAACAGTGGCCACCGACGAATCCACCTTCACCCAAGCCTTCCGTGGCTACGACAAGGACGAGGTCGACAAGGCGCTGCAGGAGCTGCGGCGCGAGCTCATCAAGTCGAACACGCAAGCAGCGGACTCGGCCAAAGAGATCAAGCGACTCCAGGCGCGCATCGAGGACCTCAACGCCGAGATCGAGGAAGTCGGCAGCCCCACCTACGCCGGCCTCGGGACCAAACTCGAGACCACGCTCCGCGTCGCCGAAGAGCAGTCCACCCGCCTGATCGCACAGGCCGACATCGACGCGGAGAAACTGCGCGCCGGAGTGGCCGCCGAGATCGAGAAGGTGAAGAAGGCCGCGGCCGCTCAGGCCGAACGCATCCTGGCCGACGCCCAGGCCCGTGCGACGACCCTTCTCGAGGACGCGCAGATCGAGTCCGGTGAGCTGCTCACGAAGACGCGTGCCGACAAGGAGACCCTCCTCACCGACGCCATGCGCGAGGCGGCCGCCATTCGCGGCGCCGTCGCGACCGAAGCAGCCGAGCTGCGGGCGACCAGCAAGCGGGAGGCCGCGGCCGTCCGCGCCGAGGCCGACCGAGAGGCCGCCGAGCTGAAGGCCGTCGCCTCTCGTGAGGCGGAAGCCGCACGCGCCGAGGCCGCCGAGCTCGACCGCACGATCGCCACGCGCCGCAGCGAGCTGGAGAACGCTCTCGCCGCCGATCGTGCGGCGTTCGAGCGCGAGGCGGCCCAGACGCGTCTCGAGCTGGATCGCCGGGTCGCAGAGACCGCCGACCGCCTCGCCGCGGAAGAGACCGAATCCCGCAACGCCCTCGCCGCGGAGGCCGCTCAGGCGCGCGCCGACCTCGCCTCCGAGGTCGAGACCCAGCGCTCCGAACTCGCGGCCTCCGTCGCGCAGACGCGGGCCGACCTCGAGAACGACGAGAAGTCGCGCCGGCTCGCCCTGCAGACCGAGGTGGAGCAGACCACCAAGTCGCTCGCCGCCGAGGTGGAGCAGACCAGGGCGGCTCTCGCGGCCGAGGTCGAACAGGCGCGCACCGCGCTGGACGCCGACGTCACATCGACGCGCAGCGCCCTCGCCGACGAGGTCGAACGCGCCCAGGCGGAGCTCGCCGACGAGGTCACGCGCACCCGCTCCGCTCTGACCGAAGAGGTCACGCGCACGAAGTCGGAACTCGAGACCGAGGTCACCACGACGCGTTCCGCCCTCGAGAGCGAGGTGACGTCGACACGCGCCACCCTGGAGAACGACGTCACGACGACCCGGTCCGCGCTCGCGGAGGAGGTGGAGCGCACCACCACGCAGCTCGCGAACGACACACTGCAGACACGCACCACTCTCGAGAAGGAGACGACGGAGACACGTGCGGCCCTCGAAGCCGACCGCGCCGCGACCGGCGCCCAGCTCGCGGCGGAGCGCGAGCAGACCACCAGCGAGCTCGCCGCAGAAGTGGAGCAGACCCGCTCCCGGCTCGCAGCCGACGCGGAGCGCCAGCGGCGCGAGCTCGACAGTGAGGCGGCCGACCTCCGCGCCGAGCTGGCGACGGAAGTGGACGCGGCCCGCACCGCCCTCGCCGATGAGATCGCCCGGGAGCGCAGCGCAGTCGAAGCCGAGCTGATCGCAGAGCGCGCCCGACTCGCGGCCGAAGTCGAGACGACCACGTCCGCCCTGGCGGCAGAGGTCGAGCAGACCCGGTCCGCGCTCGAGACCGAGGTCACCACCACCAAGGCCGCCCTCGCCGCCGAGGTGGAGCAGACCACAACGGCGCTCGCGACCGAGGTAACCACCACGAAAGCCGAACTGGCCGATGAGGTGGAGCGGACGAGGACCACCCTCGCCGCCGAGGTGGAGCAGACGAAGAGCGAGCTCGCGGCCGAGGTCGAGCAGACGAAATCGGCCCTCGAGACCGAGGTCACGACCACGAAGTCGGCTCTGGCAGCCGAGGTCGTCCAGACGAAGAAGTCGCTGTCCGCCGAGGTCGAGAAGACCACGAGCGCCCTGACCGCGGAGAAGGAGCAGACCCGCAGCCGACTCGCGGAGGACGTGCGGAGCACCACGACCGAACTCGCCGACCGCCGGGAGGCCACCGCGAACGAGCTGGCGGACCAGCGCGAACAGCAGCGGCTGGAGTTGGAGCGCGACGCCGAGCGCACGCGGGTCGCCCTGGCCGATGACGCTCAGCAGACCCGCGTCGCGTTGGAGAAGGAGACCGCTGAAGCGCGCGCAGAGCTCGCCCGGGACGTCGCCCAGGCCCGAACGGCCCTGGAGGCAGAACTGGCGGAGCGCACCGCGGCATTCGAGCAGGAAGCGACGGGCGCCCGCGCAGCCCTCGACGCCGAATTGACGCAGCTGCGCACATCCACACAAGAAGAGGTCGACGCCCGCACACGAGAGGTCGAGCAGGCCCGCATCGACCTCGACGTCGAACTCCGCGCACGCCGCGACGAGGCCGAGAAGGAGTACCTGGCGCGTCACCAGGAGGCCGTCGCTCAGACGCAGAAGTACCTCGACGAGGCGAACCTTCAGCTTGCGGACGCCGTCAAGCGCACAGCGCAGGCGCGATCGGAGGCGGAGGCCTTCGAGGCGGAGGCACGGCGCACCGTCACCGAGGCCCGGTCGAAGGCGGAGGACACGGCGGCCGCGGTCATCCGGGATGCCGAAGAGCGCTCGGCCGCTCTGCTCGCGGAGACCGAGGAGCGTACACAACGCCTGGTGGCCGACGCCGAGGAGAGGCTCACCCAGATTAGGATCGAGCGTGAGGCCGTGGCCGGGTACTTCGAGAATCTCCGGGGCGTCCTGCAGCAGGCTGAGAAGGTGACCGCAGACCGCGACTGATCCCAGGGGGACGCTACGTGAAGATCCAGAACTCGTTCCGCCTCGGCCTGATCGGAACGCTCGGGGTCGGGCTCGGGATCCTCATCCTCATGTCGATCGTCAGCCTGGCGACGATCATCACCTACATCGGCGCTGCGCTCTTCCTCGCACTGGGCATCGAGCCGCTGATCTCGTTCCTGGAACGCCGCCGCTTCCCGCGGTGGCTGGCGCTCACCGTCGCGCTGGTCGTCATCATCGGCGCGTTCATCGGCCTGATCTGGGCGATCGTCCCGGTCGCCGTCGATCAGGCCACCCAGCTGGTCAACAACACGATCTCCTGGGTCAACAACGGCGGCGCGGAAGACTGGTTCCTGAGCCTCCAGCACCAGTTCCCCTCGATCGTCAACCAGCAGAACATCGACGCGGTGACGAAGTGGCTGCAGCAGAACCTCCCCGACATCACCTCGAAGGTGCTGCAGACGGGCGTCGGGATCGTGCAGGGAGTTTTCGGCGCCATCATCGTCGTCATCCTGACGATCTACTTCACGGCCTCCCTGCCGAGCATCAAACGCTCCGCCTACCAACTCGTCCCCGCGTCGCGGCGCGCCCGCTTCGCCGACCTCGGCGACCAGATCACCGACTCGGTCGGCAAGTACGTGATGGGGCAGGTCTCCCTCGCTCTGGTCAACGGCATCCTCAGCGCGATCTTCCTGACGGTCATCGGCGCGAAGTTTCCGATCCTGCTCGCATCCATCGCGTTCTTCTTCTCGCTGATCCCGCTCGTCGGGACGATCACGGGCTCGGTGATCATCGTCGCCGCTTGCTTCCTGGCCGGCCCCCCAACCGCGATCGCCGCCGCCATCTACTACCTCGCGTACATGCAGGTGGAGGCGTACTTCCTGAGCCCGCGCATCATGAACCGCGCTGTGTCGGTCCCCGGTGCGCTGGTGGTCGTGGCCGCTCTCGCCGGCGGCACGCTGCTCGGGATCCTCGGAGCGCTCGTCGCGATCCCGTTCGCCGCGGCTATCCTGCTCATCGTCAAGCAGGTGGTCATCCCCCGGCAGAACGAGCTCTAGGCTGCGGGCGGCGGCCACTCCGTCGGCAGCGGCAACGCCGACGGGTTGAGTCGCTGCACGACCTCCGTCAGCACGCGGCGAGTCTGGTTCTCCCCCACCCACAGGTGCTTGCCGCCTTCGACGTTGACCAGTTCGATCTGCGGCAGAGGCGCGAAACGCTGCTGCGCCTCTGCCGGGCGAAGATAGTCGTCGTTCTCCGGGATGAGTGCGACGATCGGTCGGGTGTCGCCCGCCCAGGAGGCGAGGTGATGCGGCTGGGCACGGTGAAGCGGCGGCGAGAGCAGGATGACGCCGTCGACCGGCAGCTCCCGGCCGTACATGAGCGCCAGCTCCGTGCCGAACGACCATCCCAGCAGCCACGGATGCGGTAGGCCGCGCTCCTCGACGAACGCCATGGCGGCCTCGACGTCGGAACGCTCACCCACGCCCTCCTCGAACGAGCCATCGCTGCGTCCACGCGGCGATGCCGTGCCGCGGGTATTGAACCGCAGCACCGCGATATCCGCCAGGGCCGGGAGGCGCCCCGCCGCCTTGCGCAGGATGTGCGAGTCCATGAACCCACCGGCCGTGGGAAGCGGGTGCAGAGTGACGAGGGTGGCCACCGGCTCCCGGTCGAGCGGGCGGGCCAGCTCGCCGACCAGCGTCAGTCCGTCGGCGGTGCGCAGCTCGACGTCCTCCCGGCGCGCGGGCAGTTCGACACCGCCCCGGATCTCGACCGTCGTTGCCTCGGCTCTCGTGGGTTCAGCGCTCGTGGGTTCCATGCTCGTGGGCTCCATGCTCATGCGATCCTCCAGCAGGACTCGTGCCAGTGCCGCCGGGCGGCCAGGTCGGATGCGTCGCCGAGCACGCCGTCCGCGCGCCACGCGACGACGTGCGAGGTTCCGGGCGGGATGTCGCGTCCGCATCCCGGGCAGACGTACGTCTTCTGCGACTGGGCGGCCGACACCGGCTGTACGTTCCATTCCCCGCCGCGGCGGGTTTCCGTGCGTCGCCAGCCGGCAAGCAGGCGGTCGAGGCCGTACGGGTCCTCCTCCGGGCGACCGCCGGTGCGGCCCCGGGGACGGTTGGAACGCGGCATGCGTCAAGTCTACGTGCGGCCCACCGGCGTCCGGTCAGTGTCGCCGACGCTGTCGGCGATCAGTACCAGCCGTCGGACTCCGAGTGCGCCCACGCGCCGCACGGAGTGCTGTAGCGGCCGGCGATGTAGCCGAGCCCCCAGTTGATCTGCACGGAAGCGTCGGTCTGCCACCCCGGGCCCATCTTGCTGCCGGGGAGAGCCTGCGGGATGCCGTATGCGCCGCTCGGGTTCGCGGCATTCACCCGCCAGCCGGATTCCCGGCTCCACAGGCTGTCGAGGCAGCCCCACTGGTCGTCGCCCCAGCCGTGCTGCTGCATCAGCTGGTAGCCGATGTCGCGCGCGGACCCGGCGCTCGGGATGGGAGCGGTGGGGTTGCTGTTGACCGACGACTTCTTCGCCGAGGCGACCGGCTTGGGGGTCGGCGTCGGGGTGGGCTTGGGCTTCTCCTTGACCGTCACCGCGTCACGCGTGATCGTCAGGGCCGCAGAATCCGGCGCCGTGAGATTCTGGGCCGGAGCGCCGTCGTAACGGTCGGTGGTCGGGATGCTCTGCATCGCCTCCGCATACGCCGGCGTGGTCGTGGTCCCCGAGAACGGGTCGACGACGTTCACCAGTGCGAAGCCGACGGCCGCGGTGAAGGCGAAACCCCACACCGCCGCGTGCGACCGGATATGCGGACGCCGCGACCGCTTGAATGCGACGCCGACCGGGTTGGCCGGAGTCAGCGGCACGATCTCTGCTGCTGCCTCTGCTCTTCTACCCACGATCACAGAACGATAACGGAGATCGGCGGAAAACCCAAGATTCGGCCCCCGCACTCAGCGAACCGCCAGCATGACATCCGTGACGCTGTCGAGGAGCAGATCGACCTGCATCTCGCGATATCCGCCGCGCTGCTCACGGAACGTCACCGTCCGCACCTCGTCGACGCTCATCGGTCGGCCGTCTTGGAAATAGCGCACCAGACGGTTCGCGAACCGGTCGACGTCGTTGCGGTTGTAGCCCAACGTCAGGAAGCTCACGCGCTCGAACCGCTGCCCCAGCGGCCGGTCGAGACGGTTGAGAACGACCTGCGCCGTCGTCCGGGCCTCCTCGAACCAGGCCGCGTCGCCTTTGCGCGTGCGCGCCGCCTCCCGCTCCCGGGCAGCGAACGCGTCTTCCAGGCGCTCCAGCGCCGCGTCGACGTGCGTGGTGGAGTAGCCGCCCTTCATCATCGGGAAGGCCGTGTGGCGGATGTCCGCCGCCGTGAGATCGGGTGCCGACTCGTCGCCGTCGTAGGAGCGGCGGGCGGTCGACAGGAACTCATCCACCTGCTCGACGTCGTAGCCCGGCTGGGACTTGGGGCTGCGGGGGAACGTGCTCACTCCCCCATTCTGTCATCGGAAGATCAGGAACAGCACGTAGGTGGCCGCTGCCGACGGAAGGATCGAGTCGAGCCGGTCGAGGAAGCCGCCGTGTCCCGGGAGCCACGAGCTCATATCCTTGATTCCCAGATCGCGCTTGATCAGCGACTCGGCCAGGTCGCCGGCCGTCGCCGTCAGCAGGATGACGATGCCGAAGATGACACCGAACCACCACGACTCGCCGATCATGAAGATCGAGAGCAGGACACCCGCGATGATCGCGGCCGCGGCCGCTCCGGCGAAACCTTCCCAGGTCTTCTTCGGGCTGATGGTGGGAGCCATCGGGTGCTTGCCCCAGGACAGGCCGCTCACGTAGGCGCCGGTGTCGACGGCGACGACCAGGATGAGGAACGCCAGCACCCACCACTCGCCGCCCTGCTCCGCAAGGAGGAGGATCGCGAAACTGCCGAGCAGAGTGACGTACAGCTGCACGAACACCGACCACAGCAGGTCGATGCCGAGCGCACGCGGACTGCGCCGTCCGGCCGGTATGAAGAGCTCCTCCACGAGACGCCAGACCACGATCAGGACGATGCCGACCGACAGCGCGACGAGTTGGCCGCCCGCGTGGAAGAAGAACGCGGCCGGCACGATCCCGACCGCCGCCACCACCGTCGCGATGCGCGGCACCCGACGACCGGACCCGCGGAACGCCTGCGCCAATTCGAATGCCGCGAAGCCGACCATCGCCATCCCGAACACCAGGAAGAGTTCCTTGATGAAGATCAGGCTCACCACGACGAGCGCGCCGACGACCAGCCCGATGACGGTGGCCAGGATCAGGTTGCGGCCGGTACGCGCGGCGATCCGCTCTTGCGTCGCATCCAGTTGCGCCTTGCGCACCTGTACCTGACGCTCGAAGTCGGCGCGTGTCGCCTGCACCTGTGCGCGGAGTTCCTCGCGCGAGCGCGGCTTGGCCCGACGGGCCGACGGGTCAGCGGCGGACGCGTGGTCCGCCCCGCTCGTCGCCGACGGGGTGCCCGCCACCGGTGGAGTCGGTGGTCCGGAACTGCTCTCGTCGGTCATCCGTTAGACCTCGAGGAGTTCGGCTTCCTTGCGCTTCAACGCCTCGTCGACGGCGTCGACGTGCGTGCGCGTCAGGCTCTCCAGCTCCTTCTCGCCGCGGGACAGCTCGTCGTCGCCGACCTCGCCCTTCAGGGCGTCCAGGTCGTCCTTCGCCTTGCGGCGGATGTTGCGCAGAGCCACCTTGGCGTCTTCGCCCTTGCCGCGGACGATCTTGACGAACTCCTTGCGACGGTCCTCCGTCAGCTCCGGAAGCGTCACGCGGACGATCTCGCCGTCGTTGCCGACGTTGGCCGAGAGGTTCGGCATCGTCACGATGGCTCGCTCGATGTCCTTGAGCGCCGACTTGTCGTACGGCGTGACGAGCAGGACGCGCGCCTCCGGGTTCTGCAGGCCGGCAAGCTGAGCCAGCGGCGTCGGCGAACCGTAGTAGTCGACCAGGACCTTCTGGAAGAGTGCCGGGTTGGCGCGGCCCGCGCTCACGGTGCCGAAGTCCTCCTTCGCCGCCTCCACGGTCTTGCTCATGCGCTGGCGGGCGTCGGAAATCACATCCGCGATCACGGTGTCTCCTTCAGATCGGTGGGTCGGTGTCTAGTCTATTGCGCGGCCGCTGAGGTCTCAGCCGAGCAGTGTCCCGATCTCGGCGCCGAGCAGGGCGGCGGTCACGTTGCCTGCCGGCTCGATGCCGAAGATGCGCATCGGCATCCCGTTGTCCATGCAGAGGCTGAGCGCCGTCGAGTCGACGGCCTTCAGGTTCTGCTGCAGAGCCTCCTGGTGCGTGATCTGGTCGATCTTGCGGGCGTCCGGGTTGGTGCGAGGGTCGTCGTCGTACATGCCGTCGACACCGTTCTTCGCGACGAGCACCAGGTCGGCGCTGATCTCCAGCGCACGCTGCGCCGCGACCGTGTCGGTCGAGAAGTACGGCAGGCCCGCCCCGGCGCCGAAGATGACGACGCGGCCCTTCTCGAGGTGGCGCTCGGCGCGGCGAGGGATGTACGGCTCGGCGACCTGGGTCATCGAGATGGCGGACTGGACGCGCGTCTCAGCGCCGGCCTGCTCGAGGAAGTCCTGCAGGGCGAGCGCGTTCATGACGGTGCCGAGCATGCCCATGTAGTCGGCGCGTCCGCGGTCCATGCCGCGCTGCGACAGTTCGGCGCCGCGGAAGAAGTTGCCGCCACCGACGACGATCGCGATCTCCACATCCTGAGCCGCCTGCGCGATCTCACGGGCGATGCTGCTGACGACGTCCGGGTTCACGCCCAGCTGGCCGGCTCCGAAAGCCTCGCCGGACAGTTTCAGAAGGACCCTGCGTCTCTTGTTGGCTGCCGTCATGCGTGATCAACGTCCTTCCGTCGGTGGTTCTGGTTAACGCTAGCGGGTGCCGCGCACAGAAAAGGAGTCCGGATCGTTGTCACGATCCGGACTCCTTCATCGTCTGCTACGCGCCGACCTTGAACCGGGCGAAGCCGGACACGGTGAGACCCGAGTCCTTCAGCACCTGGCTGATCGTCTGCTTGTTATCGCGGGCGTACTCCTGCTCGAGCAGGGCGACCTGCTTGAAGTAGGCGCCGAGGCGGCCCTCGATGATCTTCGGGAGCGCGGCCTCCGGCTTGCCCTCGTTGCGCGAGATCTCCTCGACGATGCGACGCTCGTTCTCGACCTCGCTGGCCGGAACGTCCTCACGGTTGAGGTACGTCGGGTTGGCGAACGAGATGTGCTGCGCGATGCTGCGAGCCGTCTCCGCGTCGTCGCCGGCGTAGCCGAGGACGACACCGACCTGCGGGGGCAGGTCTTTGGAGGTCTTGTGCAGGTAGATCGCGAAGTTGTCCCCGTTCACGACGGCGATGCGGCGAAGCTCGACCTTCTCGCCGAGGATGGCGGCCTCGTCACCGATGAGCTCGGCGACGGTCTGGCTGCCGGCGGGGGCCGCGAGGGCCTCCTCCACGGTGGTGGCGCCCGCGGCGGCCGCCGCGTCGAGCACCTTCTCGGACAGGGCGACGAACTTGTCACCCTTCGCGACGAAGTCGGTCTCGCACGCGAGCTCGATCATCGTGGCGGTGCCGTTGCCGTTCTCCTTGGCTGCGACGAGCCCCTCGCTCGTGGAGCGGTCGGCGCGCTTCGCGTTGCCCTTCGCACCCTTCAGGCGCAGGATCTCGGTGGCCTTCTCGATGTTGCCATCGGCCTCCTCGAGCGCCTTCTTGGTGTCGACCATGCCGGTGCCGAGCTGCTCACGGAGAGCCTTGATGTCGGCGATGCTGATGTTTGCCATGTTCTGACTGGAACCTTCTGTCTCGAAGACTGTTGTTGGAGGCTGGACTACTTGGACTCGGCGTCCGCAGCAGCGTCCGCCTCGCCCTCGGCCTCGGCGACGACCTCGGCCGTCTCAGCCTCGGTCGCCTCGGTCTCGACAGCGTCGGACTCGCCCTCGGCGATGATGTCGGCAGAGTCTGCCTTCGCCTCGGCCAGGTCGGCGTCCGCTGCCTTGGTGGTCTCGGCGCTCGACTGGACCTCGTCGGTGCCCTGGAGGAGCTCCTGCTCCCACTCGGCCAGCGGCTCGGTGGGCTCAGCGCCCTCCTCGGGCTTCTGGTGACGCTGGATGAGGCCCTCGGCCGCCGCGTCGGCGACGATGCGGGTCAGCAGCGTGACGGAGCGGATGGCGTCGTCGTTGCCCGGGATCGGGTACTGGACCTCGTCCGGGTCGCAGTTCGTGTCGAGGATGCCGATGACCGGAATGCCCAGCTTCTTGGCCTCGTCGATCGCGAGGTGCTCCTTCTTGGTGTCGACCACCCAGAGCGCGCTCGGAGTCTTGCTGAGGTTGCGGATGCCGCCGAGCGACTTGTGGAGCTTGTCCAGCTCGCGCTTCTTGATCAGCAGTTCCTTCTTGGTGAAGCCGCTGGTGGTGCCCTCGAAGTCGAGCTCCTCGAGCTCCTTCATGCGAGCGAGGCGCTTGGACACGGTCTGGAAGTTGGTCAGCAGACCACCCAGCCAGCGCTGGTTGACGTAGGGCTGGCCCACGCGGGTCGCCTGCTCGGCGATCGCCTGCTGGGCCTGCTTCTTGGTGCCGACGAAGAGGATGGTGCCGCCGTGGGCGACGGTCTCGCGGACGAAGTCGTACGTCTTGTCGATGTACGCGAGCGACTGCTGCAGGTCGATGATGTAGCTGCCCGAGCGCTCGGTGAGGATGAAGCGCTTCATCTTCGGGTTCCAGCGGCGGGTCTGGTGCCCGAAGTGGACGCCGCTGTCGAGCAGCTGGCGCATGGTTACGACGGCCATAGCCGTTCTCCTTTTGCTTGCGGTTGTCTGCGACGGCCGGCGGCCGTCACTCCTGGTGCCCCGCGCGCATCCGCACCCTTCCGCCCGCACAGTAAGACCGTGACGTGGAAGGGAGACCGGTGGATGCGCGTACCGCCTCCGCGAGGAGGCGCCCCTGCAGGTGTTGCTTGGCAGGATTGCGGGCACGCGTAGTCACCCCGACGAGCGGAGTGCTCCAAACAGCTTAGCAGGAAAGGGCGCTACGCCGAGTCGCCGGTCGACCGCACCTGCGGACCCCGGGCGCGGCCTCCGGCGTTCTTGAACAGGGTCTCGGCCTGCTCCAGCGCCATGCCGTTCGTCTCCGGGATCTTGAAGAAGACGAAGAAGAACGACAGGGCCGCGAAGATCGCGTACATGCCGTAGGTGAACGGCAGTGAGAAGTCCGACATCGGCGGGAAGGAGATGGTCACCAGGAAGTTGGCGATCCACTGCGCCGCAGCCGCGACGCCGAGTGCCTTTCCGCGGATGCGACTCGGGAAGATCTCGCCGAGCAGCACCCAGACCAGCGGGCCCCACGAGGCGCCGAAGCACACCACGAAGACGTTCGCCGCGATCAGCGCGACCGGACCCCAGGGATTCGGGAGGCTCACCACTCCGTCGTGTTTCTCCGCGAACGTGAAGGAGAGCGCCATGAGGCCGAGCGAGAGCGCCATGCCCACGGAGCCGGTGAGCAGGATCGGGCGGCGGCCGACGCGGTCCACGAGCAGGATGGCCACGATCGTGACCACCACGTTGGTGATCGAGGTGATGACCGTGATCAGGAGCGAGTTCTTCTCGGTGAACCCGACCGCCTGCCAGAGCGTCGTCGAGTAGTAGAAGATCACGTTGATGCCCACGAACTGCTGGAACACGGACAGGATGATGCCGATCCAGACGATCGGCTTCAGGCCGAAACGGTTGCCGACGAGAGTCGCCTTCGCGCCCTCGCGGTCCTCCTTGATCGCGTTCTCGATGTCGCCGATCTGGCGGTCGATGTCGCCTTCGGGCACCAGGGTCTCGAAAATGGCGCGCGCTTCGTCGTGGCGCCCGTTGGTGAGCAGGTAGCGCGGCGACTCCGGCAGGGTGAGGGCGAGAATCCCGTACACGACCGAGGGGATGACGCCGACGAGGAACATCCACCGCCACGCCTCGAGCCCGAGCCAGAGCTGGCTGGCGGCGGACCCGGCGATTCCGGCGAGCAGCGCGTCGGAGAGGAGTGCGACGAAGATACCGATGGTGATGGCGAGCTGCTGCAGCGAGGCGAGTCGTCCTCGCGACTGCCGGGGCGAGATCTCTGCGATGTAGGCCGGGGCGACGACCGACGCGATGCCGATGCCGAGGCCGCCGACGACGCGCCACAGGCCGAGGTCCCACGCGGAGAACGCGAGCCCCGCGCCGATGGAGCTGATGAGGAACAGGCCGGCTCCGAGCAGCATCACCTTGAGGCGCCCCCAGCGATCGGCGAGCCGACCCGCGACGAACGCGCCGACGGCGCAACCGAGCAGGGCGATGGCGACGATGAAGCCGGTGATGAAGGCATTCAGCCCGAAGTTCTTCTGGATCGAGTCGACCGCCCCGTTGATGACGGAGGAGTCGAAACCGAACAGGAATCCGCCGACCGCTGCTGCGATGGCGAGTCCGGTCACCCTGCGGCGCATCTTCGCCGTGGGCTGCGGTGCGTTGTCGTCGGCTGTTGCGGCTGGATTCCTGCGTTGTTCAGACATGTCATCCCTTTTTCGGTTGTACTCGCCCCGGTTTTCGCGTCACCCGCAGAGAGCGCCACGAGGGCGAACCACACGCTACGCCGTGAATCGGCCGGGGAGAACCTTCGGCCTGGCGCGTCCACAGGACCGTGCACGCACGGGTTCTCCACGGCTTCTCGCTGCGGCCCTGCGCCGAGGGCGGGAGGCCGGAAGAGTGGGTGAGGAGATTCCGGAGGTCAGGAGGTGTGCGGGATGCGACAGTACGGGGCACGGGAGGCGGCCTGGCCCGGGCGGCGGGGCGGCGGAAAGGGTCTGTTGGTGGCGGCAGTGCTCGCTGCAGTGGTGGTGTCGGCCGGTGCGAGTAGCGCCAGGGCCGCTCAGGGCTCGCCCAACGCGGTGACCGCCGGTGCCGCGGAGGTGACGGCCCGCGTCAGGGCTGCGTCGATCAGCGGCGGTGTGTGGGCTTGGCCGCTGCAACCGCCTGTGCTCACCGGTGCGTACGCCGCCCCGCCCACGCGGTACGCCGCAGGCCATCGGGGAATCGACCTTCAGGCAGGTCCCGGCGTTGTCGTCACCGCCCCAGACGACGCGGTGATCCGGTTCTCGGGAATGGTGGTGGACCGGCCCGTGGTGACGTTGGATCACGGCGGCGGAGTGCTCTCGAGCTACGAGCCGGTTGAGTCGGAGGCGCCGGTGGGGTCCGTCGTCGGCCGTGGTGCCGTGGTGGGCACAGTCGCGTCTGGAGGTCACTGCGACGCACGCTGCTTGCATGTCGGCGTGCGGGTCGACGGCGAGTACGTATCGCCTCTGCTGTTCTTCTCGCGGGTGGAGCCGGCGATCCTGCTCCCGCTCGGTGGCGGCTAGCGGAGGGGCGCTCAGGCCCGTGGGTGCGCGATCCGGTATGCCTCCTTGAGGCGCTCCGTGGAGACGTGCGTGTAGATCTGCGTCGTCCCGAGGCTGGCGTGACCGAGCAGCTCCTGCACGGCGCGCAGGTCCGCTCCCCCGTCGAGCAGGTGCGTGGCCGCGGTGTGGCGAAGTGCGTGTGGACCCGATGGCCCGCGCCCCGGAATGTCGGCGAGGAGCCCGGCCACGAGCTCGTACACGGCGCGACTGCCGAGCCGTGCGCCGCGCGAGCCCAGGAACAGCGCGGGCCCGGAGGCCGCGACGGCGAACCTCGGGCGCCCGGACTGAAGCCAGACGCGGAGGGCGCGGAGGGCGGGAACCCCGAACGGGACCACCCGCTCCTTGGAGCCCTTGCCGATGACCCTCACGGTGAGACGGTCGAGGTCGACGTCGTCGACATCGAGCCCGGTGAGCTCGGAGACACGAATGCCTGCCGCGTACAACAGCTCGACCACGGCGACATCGCGGAGCGCACCGGGATCTCCCTCGTCCGCCCGCGCCGCCAGCTGCTCGAGGATGCCATCGATCTGCTCGCGGGTGATGACGCGCGGCAGGGTCTTGTCCGCCTTCGGAGCGCGCAGCCGGGCGGCGGCGTCCGCCGGCACGCCAGCCACGCCTCCCGCGGCGCCGTCGTTCATTGTCATGTCGTTCGCAGCGGATTCCGCCGCCGTACCCGAGCGTGCGAGCCACGCGCTGAATCCCCGAGCGGAGGCCGAGCGCCGGGCGAGCGTGGCTTTCGCCAGCCCGCGCTGCGACCCCTCCCACAGCCAGTCGCGATAGAGGTCCAGCGTCAGGCCGGAGGGCGAGTCGACGCCCTTCCCCGCCGCGAAGGCGGTGAGCGCCGTCAGGTCGGCCCGGTACGCTCGCACCGTCTGCGGCGAGTACCCTCGCTCGACGCGCAGGTGGCGCTCGTACGCGTCGATGGCGGCGGGCAGGTTCACCTCCCCAGCATCCATCCGCACACGGACGGGACGGGGCAGCGACGCGCGGGCCGCCCACTACAGGCACTTCCTCTCGGTGAGCGACCATCCGCCCCCGCTCTCGCGTGCCCGACCGGCGAGGTCGAGGCGTCCGAGGACGGCCGCCACCGTCGCGAACGGCAGCGCGGACCGAGCCGCGATCTCGTCAGCGCTCGCCCCGCGGGTGCGAGTCAGTTCCGAGAGCACCGTCCGTTCCTCGGTCGATCCGCCGTCGGGTGACGGCGCCTGTGGCGAGACCGGGTCGGGCGGCGAGCCGGCACCCAACGGGTCCGCGAGCTCCGCCATCTCGTCCGGGGTTGTCACGCACGTGGCCGCGTACTCACGGATCAGCCGATGGCAGCCGGCGGACGCGGGCGACAGGACGCTGCCCGGCACCGCACCCAGCGGCCGACCCATCTGCGCGGCGTGCCCTGCCGTGTTGAGCGACCCGGAGCGGCGACCCGCTTCCACGACGATCGTTGCGCTCGCAGAAGCGGCGATCAGCCTGTTCCGCATGAGGAAACGCCACCGCGTCGGCGCGGACCCGGGAGGGAGCTCGGCGACCAGGACTCCCTCCGCAGCGATCCGCCGCAGCAGCTCGCTGTTGCCCGCCGGGTAGAGACGATCCGCTCCTCCCGCCAGGAAAGCGACGGTCAGGCCCCCGCTCGCCAACGTTGCCCGATGCGCCGCGGCGTCGATCCCGTAGGCTCCGCCCGACACGATCACGAAGCCGCGATCCGAGAGGGCCGCTGCGCTCTCCATGGCGACGTGCTCACCGTATTCGGTCGATGCCCGCGCGCCGACGAGGGCAATGGACCGGCCCAGGCGGCCGAAATGTCCTGGGTCGCCTCGGATCCACAGCGCCAGAGGAGGTCCATCGTCGAGAGCGACCAGGCCCTCCGGCCACCAGTGCGAGTCCGGGGTGAGCAATCGTGCGCCGATCCGCTGCGCTCTCTCGAGCGCCCGTGCCGACTCCGCCAGGGACAAGCGTGCCCGCCAGCGGGCGAACGCCTCGCCGACCCGACGCACCAGCTGGGCATCCAACTCGCCGTCGCCCCGGGACGTCTGGCCCAGCAGTGCAACCCCTTCTACCTCGTCCGCGCCTGCCGCGTATTCGCCGGAGAGCGCCGGTGCAAGAACTGCTGCCGCATCCACTCCATCGATCAGTGCGCGAAGGAGGCCGACCGGCCCGAGCGCTTCGATCAGCCGACCCCCTTCCCGGTCTCCCGGCTCGATGGCCGTGCTGAGGGCGGCGCGCGCGAAGCGGTCCTCAGCGAGGGAGCCACTGCCTCCTGCGAATGCGCCCGGGTTGTCGTCCACGAGTACCGGTTCGAGAAGCCGATCGAGATCGTTTCGGCTCATTCCCGGTATGGCTGAACTCTCCCGTCTCGCCGGAGCGATTGCCGGTGTCCCGGCCCCGCCTTCCGGAGCGGCGAAGGCTGTCACCGCCCGCGTGTCGTGAGCCGCAGCAGGGGCGATGCAGTCTCCGTCCCGCTGGTCAGCCGTCGCGTCGACGCACACGTGCTGCGCGACCGCGCATCGGTCGCATGCGGCGCTCATGCGCCGATCCCGCGACGCAGGAACAGGGCGCGACCGACATGGTCCACGCCGGGAGTGGACGCCTCGTCGAGGTCCGCGAGCGTCCAGGCCAAGCGAAGCGTGCGATCGTAGCCGCGCATGGTGATGGCTCCGCGCTCCAGGGCTCGGTCGAGGGGCGCGATGGCTGTTGGGCCAAGGCGCCGCTCCCCCGACCGGAGCCAGCTCCCGGCGACATCCGCATTGCGGACCCATTCCGTGCCGCGGAGGCGCTCTTCGGCGCAGGCTCGTGCGGCCTGAACTCGCAGCCGAAGGTCGCCGCTGCTGCGCCCAGGAGCCTGCCCCTGAGAAGCAGACCTGAGCGCTGCCAGGCCCAACCGGCGAACCGTCAAGCGGATGTCGACGCGATCGATCAGCGGGCCCGACATGCGAGCCAGATACCGTCTTCGCGCCATCGGCGAGCACGTGCATTCAGCGTCGGACGAGCCGTAATGCCCGCACGGACAGGGATTGGAGGCAAGGATGAGCTGGAACCGTGCCGGATACGATGCGGTTCCGCGCGCTCTGTGGATCGTGATGCTGCCGTTCTCGAGGGGCTGCCGCAGCGCATCGAGCACCGAGGGCGGGAACTCGGCAGCTTCGTCCAGAAACAGAACACCGTGCGTCGCGCGAACGATCGCACCGGGCGTGATCCGTCCGCTTCCTCCGCCGACCAACGCCGCTGCCGAAGCGGTGTGATGCGGCGCTTCGAAGGGCGGCCGCCTGACGAGCTCCGCACCCACACCCAGCCCGGTGAGCGAGCGGATGCATGTCGCCTCGAGCGCATGCTCGTCGGACAGGTCCGGGAGCAGTGAGGGCAGCCGGCGAGCGAGCATGGTCTTGCCGGCGCCGGGCGGCCCCACCATCGAGAGGTGATGCCCGCCGGCTGCGGCGGCGACCAGCGCCTCCACGGCCTCCTCGTTGCCGGCCACCTCCGCCATGTCCGGCTCGGCGGCCGAGCGGACCTCAACGACGGGAGGCAGCACCGGGTCTTCGTCGACCGCATCGAACTCGGCACCGTGGACGATCGCCGCCGCCCGCAGCCCCGTGACACCGATCACCTCGATCCCGTCGACGAGCCCTGCTTCATCGGCGCTGCCGGCCGGGACGAGAACGCGGGCGAACCCGGCGTCGCGCGCGGCGAGCACCGCGGGAAGGACGCCCGGCACCGGCCTCAGCCGGCCATCCAGCCCGAGCTCCCCCAGATGCACAGCGCCAGCGGCCGCGTTCGGGGGAACCGATCCTGCTGCTGAGAGGGCGGCGATCGCTATCGCCAGATCGAACCCCGAACCCTGCTTGGGCAACGCGGCGGGCGACAAGTTGACAGTCAGCTTTTTCTGCGTGAGCGAGCAGCCCGCATTGACAGCGGCAGCGCCCACGCGTTTGCGGGACTCGCCGAGCGCCGTATCCGGAAGTCCGATGAGCACGAATGCCGGGAGGCCGGCCGAGATGTCGGCCTCCACTTCGACGACGTGCCCGCGCACGCCGTCGAGGGCGATGGCGAAGGTGCGTGCGAGCGCCATCAGACGATCCCGGTCAGGTGCTCGACCGTCGGGCGCTCGCTCCAGGCGTCCGTGACGGCCACGGCGTCGATCCGTACATCGGTCGAACCGGGGCCGCGTTCCCGGCACCACGCGGCGGCCAATCGGCGAAGGCGTGCAGCCTTGCGCGACGTGATCGCTTCGAACGGATGCCCGAACTCGAGCGACGAGCGCGTCTTCACTTCCGCGAAGACCATCGTCGAGCCGTCTCGCATGATCAGGTCGAGTTCGCCGGACGGACACCGCCAGTTCCGGTCGACCAACGCGTACCCGCGCTTCTGCAACCACTCCGCCGCGACCTGCTCGCCGCGTCGTCCCAATTCGTCTTTGTGTGCCATGTGAACCTCCGCGAACAGCCTCGCGGGGGTCGGAGACCGGCGGACGCGGGAGGGAGAATCTGTGGAGAAGGCGACCGCCTCCGCGGGTGTGAGCACCATCGCGAGCGCAGCACACCCCACCACACCACAGCGCGCCAACGGCTAGCGTTGACCCGCCCCCGACGGAAGGATCGCCATGCCCTGGCTCGGCCACCTGCTCCGGCATCGACGTGCCGGCGAGCAGTCGCTCTCCTGGCACACGCCGGGGCTGGACGCTCCCGCGTCGATCACGCTGACGAGCGCCGACTTCGCCGACGGTGCACCGATGCCCCGGCGCACGGCCGGCCGGCCCGTCGGCGACAACGTCTCACCAGCGCTGGAGTGGTCGGGCGTGCCCACAGACACGAAGCAGCTGGTGCTGATCGTCGAGGACAGGGACGTGCCCTTCTCGCGACCCATCGTGCACGCTGTGGCTCGCTTCGAACCGCGACTCACCCGCATCGGTCAGGGCGAGCTCGTTGCCGGCGCGATCCACGGCAATGGCGTCGGTGGATTCGGCCGGAAGGGGTATCACGGACCACGCCCGATCCCCGGACACGGCCCGCACACCTACGTCTTCCAGCTGTACGCGCTCGACCGCGCGATCCCCGGCGACGATTCGCTCCGGCCCTCTACCGTGGTCGCAGCCATTGCCGGCCACGTGCTGGCGCGGGGCCGGCTCGACGGCACGTACGAGCGCTGACCGCTCACGAGCGCTGACTGCTCACGAGCGCCGACTGCTCACTCGTCGAGCGCGAGTTCCTTCGGCAGCTCGAACTCTTTCGACGAGAGCTCCTCGATGTTGACGTCCTTGAAGGTCAGGACGCGCACGGACTTCACGAACCGGTCGGCACGGTACACATCCCACACCCACACGTCGTTCATCGTCAGTTCGAAGTAGAAGTCGTGCTCGGTGTCCCGTCGCACGAACTCCACCTCGTTGGCGAGATAGAAACGGCGCTCCGTCTCGATCACGTACTTGAACTGCGAGACGACGTCCCGGTACTCGCGATACAAAGCCAACTCGACCTCGCGGTCGTAGTCGTCGAACTCGTCTTCATCCATCGTTCCGCAAGTCTATGCCGGATGCGCCGCGAGCGCGTCCGCCCTCCGCGAAGCTGTGGACAACGTGCGGCCTGTGAACGGGAATTCGCGGCTACTGGGGGATGTCGATCAGCGCGGGCTGCTTCAGCCAGGTGAGCCGGTGCAGGGCGCTCGGCCCGAGCTCGGCGATCGCGGCGAAGTGCTCCACGGAGGAGTACCCCTTGTTGCTGGCCCAGCCATAGCCCGGATAGTCCTGATCGTGAGCGATCATCATCCGGTCGCGGTGCACCTTGGCGATGACCGAGGCTGCGGCGACCGATGCGCAGTCCCGATCCGCCTTGATCCGCGTCACGACCATCGCCGGCCGCATCAAGGCCGGATTGAGGTAGTCGTAGTTGCCGTCGAGGATGAGCGTGCTGTCGTGTACAACAGCACCCTGCTCCTCCAACTGGGCGAGTGCTCGCGCCCCGGCGAGGCCGAGGCAGCGCATGATCCCGAGCGAGTCGACCTCGGCAGCCGACGCCAGGCCCACCGCGTGGTGCATCGCCCACTTACGGCACAGCGGATCCAGGGTCTCCCTGACCGGTTCCGGCAGCAACTTCGAGTCGCGGAGACCCGGCGGGATGCGCTTCACCGCCGTGTCGATGACGACCATGCCGACCGCGACCGGACCGGCGAGGGCCCCGCGACCGACCTCGTCCACCCCCACGATCGAGGTGACCCCCTCGCGATAGAGGGCCTTCTCGAACCGCAGCGTCGGCGATACGGGGGTCATCATCCGCTCGTCACTCCTCCGCCTGTCGAACTGCTGAGGATCTCAGGATAAACGCTCGTCGGCCCCTGCGGCGTCCATGAAACGACCGAGCTCCCGGTCCGAAATCGGACCGGGAGCTCAGGATGCTCGTGGAAGCGGCGATCAGTTGTCGCGCTTCTCCTTGATCTTCGCCTTCTTGCCGCGAAGCTCGCGCAGGTAGTACAGCTTCGCGCGGCGCACGTCACCGCGGGTGACGACCTCGATCTTGTCGATCACCGGGGAGTGGACCGGGAAGGTGCGCTCGACGCCGACCTGGAAGCTGATCTTGCGGACCGTGAAGGTCTCGCGGACGCTCTCGCCGGAGCGGCCGATGACGACACCCTGGAAGACCTGGACACGAGAGCGGGTGCCCTCGATGATGTTCACGTGCACCTTGACGGTGTCGCCGGCGCGGAAGTCAGGGATGTCCTGCTTCAGAGACGCGGAGTCGAGCTGGTCGAGGATGTGCATGGCTGTTCGCTCTCTGTACCCGCCGCAGGTCGGGGACGGATTCTGGGGCCGGCTCCGATCAGGAGTGTCGGCCGTCTGGCTTCGGTATGTGGGTGTCCGCGAAAAGTGCTGGCTCCCCTGTGGCAGAGCCCGGCCGCGGCACAAGGGTCAATTCTGCCATGCGCGACCCCTGTTTGCCAAAGCGATGGGATGCGCGCGCCCCGGTCAGTCCCGGTCGCGTCGCTCCTCGATCACGATGTACTCCCCGTCATCGACCGAGTCTCTCGCGGGAGAGGCGGTCGCTTGGGGCTGCGCCGCCCGCTCGTAGGCGGCGAAGGTCTGCTGCACCCGCGCGCGCGTCTCGGTCAGAAGCTCCCAGATCGAGACCCAGAAGGTGGCGACGAAGAGCAGGATGCCGGCGACCGCGAACCATCCCGTCAGACCGCTCAGGAAGAACCCGAACCCGATGATGCTGAGGTGCCAGGCGGCGAAGAGGGCGACATCCCACCAGGAGACGGCTCGCCTCTCGCGGACACTCCCTCTCGCCATGACGATGCCGCTCACGATCAGCATGGCGATGAAGAGGATGGGGCACAGCACGAGCAGCCCGAGGAACGACCATCCGCTCCCCTGATGGAAGGCCGCCCAGCCGATCAAAAGCCACACGGGAAGCACCACGGCGGCTGGGAAGAGCCACCAGTAGAACGCCTTTCGGATGATCACGGCATCAGCGTACCTGCGGTCGCCTGTGCTGCGGCTGCGGGTTTGCCGCGCGCGCACCTGCGAGACTTGACCGGTACACGTCGAGAAGGAGAACCCGTGATCGAGCTGAGGACCCCCGCGGAGATCGAGCAGATGCGCCCGGCCGGGAGGTTCGTCGCGGAGGTGCTCGCCGAGACGGCCGCTGCCGCCCGCGTCGGTGTCAACCTGCTGGAGCTGGATGCGGTGGCCCACGAGCTGATCCGCCGGCGCGGCGCCGAGTCGTGCTACATCGATTACCACCCGTCGTTCGGCGCCAGCCCGTTCGGCAAGGTGATCTGCACCTCCGTCAATGACGCCGTGCTGCACGGGCTGCCGCACGACTATCGGCTGCAGGACGGCGACCTGCTCACGCTCGACTTCGCGGCGGCCGTGGACGGCTGGGTCGCCGACTCCGCTGTGAGCCTGGTCGTGGGAACACCGAGGGACGAAGATCTGCGACTCATCGACACCACGCGCCGGGCACTCGCCGCCGGCATCCAGGCGGCGCAGCCTGGCGGCAGGGTCGGCGACATCTCGGCCGCGATCGCCGCTGTCGCGCACACGGAGGGCTACTCCATCAACACTCAGTTCGGCGGCCACGGCGTCGGTCGGACGATGCACGGCGACCCGCACATCGCGAACGACGGGCGCGCCGGTCGCGGCTACCCGCTGCGCCCGGGACTCGTGATCGCGATCGAGCCGTGGTTCCTCGAGACGACGGACGAGATCTACACCGACCGCGACGGCTGGACGCTCCGCAGCGCCGACGGTTCGCGCGGCGCCCACTCCGAGCACACCATCGCGATCACCGACGACGGCCCCCTCATTCTCAGCGCTCCCTGACCCGCACCGGCTCCCTGACCCACACCGGCACTCACGGCAGCAGATCGGGACGCACGGCGCGCGTGCGGGCGAGCTGCTGCTCGCGGCGCCAGGCGTCGACGGCACCGTGGTTGCCGGAGAGCAGCACGGGCGGCACTTCACGGCCGCGCCAGACCGCCGGCTTGGTGTAGCTCGGGTACTCGAGCAGGCCATCCTCGTGCGACTCCTCCACGAGGCTCTCGGGGTTGCCGACGACCCCGGGGATGAGCCTCCCGATCGCCTCGATCATGGCCATGGTGGCGACCTCGCCCCCGTTGAGCACGTAGTCGCCGATGCTCATCAGTCGGACGCGCGCACGTCCTGCCGTCTCGTCGAACACCCGCTGGTCGATGCCCTCGTACCGCCCGCAGCCGAACACGAGCTGCTGCTCCTGGGCGAGCGCGCGCGCGGTCGCCTGAGTGAAGACCTCTCCGGCGGGCGACGGGAAGATCACGACAGGGTCGGACGCGTCGTTCAGGATGCTGTCCAGCGCCTCACCCCAAGGCTCCGGCTTCATGACCATCCCGGCGCCCCCGCCGTACGGGGTGTCGTCGACGGTACGGTGCCGGTCGTGCGTGAAGTCCCGGAGGTCGTGCACGCCCAGTTCGATCAACCCCGTCGTCCGGGCCTTGCCGAGGAGTGAGATGTCGAGCACATCGAAGAAGGTCGGGAAGATCGTGACGATGTCGATGCGCATCCCTGAATTCTAGGAGGCTACGCGGGGACGGCGACGAGTTCCCGGTCGCGCGGCACCAGCGGGGTGGCCACAGCCGGGCAGAGTGCGACCAGCGCGAATGCGAGCGGATAGCCCACCCAGCCGATGAGCGCGCCAACGGCCGGGCCGACGACGGATGCCGCGAGGAACTGCCCGGTGTTCTGCGTTCCGAGCGCCCGTCCCGACCAGAACGGGCCGGCGATCTCGGCGACGGACGTGTACGCGAGACCGTTGTCGGCCACCGTGACGATGGCAGCGACGATGAGGATGACCGCAGCCGCCACCGAACCGAGGGCGGAGGCCGCCGCCATCGACAGCATCACCCCCACCGCGCACAGCGAGACCCAGCGCAGCGGTCGCAGGTGACTGCCGACCCGGTCGCTGAGCAGACCCACGCCGATGCGCCCGATCGCCCCGGCGAACTGGCTGACGCCGATCACCAGCCCCGCGGCGAGCGACGAGAAGTGCAGTTGCGAGACCAGCCAGACCAGCCCGAACGTGGAGACCGTGAACTGCGGCACCACGAGCAGCATCGAGACCCCGTGGATGCGCCAGAGCAGCGACGTCTCCCGGTAGGGCCGCCATGCCGCCTGCGGGTGGGCGGCCTCACCGTCGGCCGCCCGGCGGGGCGGCCGAGGAGGATCGACGATCCCGACGGCGCACAGCACAGCTGACACTCCGCACAGCACCGCAGGGACGACGAGTGCCGCCGCGATACCGCCGGACTGCGCCAGCAGGGGGACGCTGATGGCCGCGACCGCCACGCCGAGCGGCTGACACATCTGCCGGATGCCCATGGCCAGCCCGCGTCGTTCCTTGGGGAACCAGCCGATCACCACCCGGCCGCTCGCAGCGTTCGGGCTGGCGGAGGCCATCCCGCCGACCAGGAACAGCGCACCGAGCGCCACGTAGGAGTCGACGAACATCGCGGCGACCGCCGCCAGCGCCGTGATCGCGAGGCCGGATGCGATCACCCACCGTTCGCCGATCCGGTCGCTCAGCGCCCCCCAGGCGATCAGGGTGAGCACAAGGCCGAGGGTGGGCGTGGAGGCGAGCAGCCCCGCCTGCGCGAGGCTCAGCCCCCGCTCGGTGTGCAGCAGCGGGATGAGGAACGCCGGCGTCGACACGAAGACCGTCGAACTCGCCTGGGCGAGCACGCCGAAGGCGAGCATGAGCCAGGGGCGCGGACGGCGTGCGATTCGACGGTTCACGGGTATACCCTAGCGGTATACCAAGCCGGTATACCAAAGGAGGGTCATGTCAGAGCAGCCGCAGGTGTACGCACGACTGCGCGCCCAGATCCTCGACCTCGACCGCGTCCCCGGGTCCCGTCTCACCGAGCGGGGCCTGGAGGCCGAGCTCGGCGCATCCCGCACTCCGCTCCGTGCTGCGCTCATGCGCCTGGAGGGGGAGGGACTCGTCGCACGCGACGGCCGCGCCTGGCAGGTCTCCCCCATCGACCTCGGCGAGATCGCGCGCCTCAGCGAGGTGCGAGATGCCGTGGAGACGGCCGCCGCACGGCTCAGCTGCGCGCGTGCCTCGGACAGCGACATCGCTGCACTCGCGGTACAGGCGGATCGGATCGATCACAGCGCGACGACCGACGACGCCGTCCGCGCGGGCACCGACTTCCACGTTCGCCTCGCCGCTCTCTCGGGCAACCACTTCTTCGCCGATGCGGTCGACTCGGCCATGACACGGCTCGCCCGCGCGCGCTGGCTCGTCGCCCGCGATGAGGAGGCCTGGGAGGAGCACCGCCAGATCGTGGCGCTCGTCGCCGCGCGAGATGCCGACGCGGCGGCCGAACTCATCCACGAGCATGTCGTCGGCACGCATGCGCGGCTATCGGCGGCACTGGATGCGGACGCTCGGACACTGCGCGGGCGCGGGCTGGCCATCGTCTCCTGACGGGAACCGCGGCTAGCCCACGACGTCGGCGACGGGAACGATCCGCACCAGGTCGTCAGCACCGGTGTACAGGTGGGGAGCGCCACTTCGGCACCGCTCCAACCCGCCTCGGCAAGGCGGATAGCTGCGGAGGCATCGATCACGTAGGCGGTCATGCCGCATTCTGACCATGCCCCCGACGCAAAAGGAAGAGGGCGACCCGTACGGGTCGCCCTCTCAGTCTTCGTCGCGCGTCGGCGTCTGTTCTGCCTCGCCGTCCGGAGCGGGTTCTTCGTCACTCGCGGACTCGATGTCGCCCGCGGGTTCCGGCTCGTCGTCCGGCAGGTCCTCGAAGAGCCCCGCCGGCGGCGTCAACGTCACGGTGCCGGCGGTGATGTCGACCTCGGGCACGATGGCCTTCACGAACGGCACGAGGACCTCCCCGTTCGGCGTAGCGACAGCCAGCAGATCCTGCGCCGGAAGGTGGTCGACACGCGCGATGCGGCCGACGGTCACTCCGTCGCGGACAGCGTCCAGACCGACCAGCTGGTGGTCGTACCAGGCGTCGTCCTCGTCCGGCAGCTGCTTCTCGTCCTGGCTCACCCAGAGGATCGCCTTGACAAGGGTCTCAGCCTCGTCGCGGTCGTCGACGCCGGCGAAGAAGCCGACAGCGTGGCCGTTGTACCAGCGCAGCTCCGTGAGCTCGAGCGTCTTGCCGTGCCACTTGGATGCGGTGGGCACCTGGAGGGTGAACACCGCACCCGGGACGAACCGCTTCTCGGGCTCGTCCGTGAACAGTTCCAGCTTGAGCGCGCCCTTGAGACCGTGCGCCTTGGTGAGGCGCCCCACGCGCAGCTCGGTCTGGCCGGGCCGGGGAGCGACGTCCTTGCGGGGCAGTTTGTGGTCTGCCACCTCAGTCGTCGACGACGTCGACGCGAACGCGACGGCCATCGGCCAGCGCGGCCACGAGAGTGCGGAGCGCTTTCGCCGTGCGGCCGGAACGGCCGATCACCCGGCCGAGGTCCTCGGGATTCACGCGAATCTCGAGGACCTCGCCACGCGGGGAGCTCTTGGCCACGACGTGGACGTCGTCAGGGTGATCGACGATCCCCTTGACCAGGTGCGTGAGCGCGGGTGCGAGCAAGACGTCAGGCCTTCTCGTCGGCGTCGGCGATGGCCTCGGCCTCGGCGACGACCTCGGCCTCAGCGGCCTCTTCGGACTCGACCTCGGCCTCGACGACGGCCGCAGCCTCGGCGGTGACCTTCTCGGCCTTGGGCTTCAGGACCGGCTTCTTCTTCTCGTCGGCGACGAACTCGGCCTTGCCCTCGGCGACCCGGACGGTGCTGACAGCGTTCTTGTCGCCCTTGAAGCGGCCCCAGTCGCCCGTGAGCTTCAGCAGCGCGGCGACCTGCTCGGTCGGCTGGGCGCCGACGCCGAGCCAGTACTGCGCACGCTCGGAGTCGACCTCGATGCGCGAGGGCTCCTCGGTCGGGTGGTACAGACCGATCTCCTCGATCACACGACCATCGCGCTTGGTGCGCGAGTCGGCGACGACGATGCGGTAGTACGGAGCGCGGATCTTGCCCAGGCGCTTCAGACGGATTTTGACGGCCACGATTCTCCTGTATGAGTGGATGCGTTGTGTCGAACTGACTGCCGTGGGCGTGGGGGCACACGCGGCAGGAGGTCTAATGTTCGTCCCACGCGCCGGATAGAGGGTCGGGCACGGTGAACTCAACTAGCTATTCTGTCAGATACTGCCCTGCTTTGGACAATCGGACGGACGGGACGACCGCATGCAGATCGAATTCTCGGAGTCCGAGCGCTCCACCGTCGGCATCGAATGGGAGATCGCACTGGTGGACGGCTCCACCGGCGACCTCGTGCAGATCGCCGACGACGTGCTCCGGGAACTCGGAACGCCCGACGGTGAAGAGCATCCGCAGATAACGCACGAACTGCTGCTGAACACCGTCGAGCTCGTCAGCCGGGTGCACAAGACGGTCCCCGCTGCGATCACCGACCTGCAGGAGCTGATCGGCCTGGTCCGAGAGGTGACCGACCCGCTGGGTGTGGAGCTCATGTGCGCGGGGACGCATCCCTTCGCCCAGTGGTTCGACCAGAAGGTGACACCGAACGAGCGCTACGACCGTCTGCTCGACCGCACGCAGTGGTGGGGCCGACAGATGATGATCTGGGGCGTGCACGTGCACGTCGGCATCGACTCGGTGGATAAAGCGCTGCCGATCGTCAACGGCCTGCTCACGTATTACCCGCACCTGCAGGCCCTCAGCGCATCGAGCCCGTTCTGGGCGGGCGCGAAGACCGGGTACGCCTCCAACCGCGCGCTGATGTTCCAGCAGCTGCCGACGGCGGGGCTGCCCTGGCAGTTCGGGACCTGGGCAAACTACGAGGAGTACGTGCAGGATCTGGTGACCACCGGCGTCGTCGAGGACCACTCGGAGGTCCGCTGGGACATCCGTCCGTCGCCGAAGTGGGGCACCGTCGAGATGCGCGCCTGCGACGGGCTATCGACACCGGACGAGGTGGGCGCGGTCGCGGCACTCATCCACTGCCTCACCGACCGGATGGCCGGGCGGCTGGACGACGGCGTGGAACCGGTCACCCTGCAGCCGTGGTTCGTGCGTGAGAACAAGTGGCGCGCGGCCCGCTACGGTCTGGACGCGGAGATCATCACGGCGCCGGACGGCAGCGAGCGGCTGGTCTCCGACTCCCTCCGCGAGCTGGTCGACGACCTGCAGCCGGAGGCCGAACGACTCGGATGCGTCGACGAGCTCGGGACAGTCCTCACCATCCTGGACACCGGCGCGAGCTATCAGCGGCAGCTGGCCGTCGCCGAACAGAACGGCGGGAGCCTGCAGGCCGTCGTGAGCTCGCTGACCCACGAGCTGCGAAGCGGGCTGGGACGCTGAATCCGGGTGATCCCCTGAGTCCGGCAAAGCCCATCCATAGGATCCGCGCGTACCGTATGGGCATGCTCGCTCGACGTCCCCTCGCCGCCGCGGCGACGGCCCTGACCGCCGCCCTGCTGGCGCTCACGGCACTGTCGGGCTGCGCGACGGCAGCCGACCTGGGAGCGGGCGCCGCACCGTCCGCGGATGCCGCCGACTCCTCGAACGCCGACCGCGTGGCCGTGATCGGCGACTCCATCGAGTCGGGCTTGGGCCTGGAGCCGGCCGAAGCATGGCCCGCGTTGGTCGCGGCCAGCAGGGACTGGCGGCTTGACAACCTCAGCGTCCCCGGAGCGGGTTTCGTCGCGCAGGGCTCGGACGGCGACGATTTCTCGGCGCAGGTGGATGCGGCGATCGCTTCCCGCGCCCAGCTCGTGCTCATCGGCGCTTCCGACAATGACCTCGGCACCGACCTCGCGGAGGTCTCCGCAGCCATGCAGAAGTCCGTGGACCGCCTTCGCAGCGAACTCCCCGACGCGCGACTGGTCGGGTTCAACGCCCTCACCGGCCAGGCCAGCGATGCGGACCTTGCACCCTTCGACGCTGCGCTGCGCACAGCGGTCGAGGGCGCGGGTGGAACGTGGCTCGATCTCGGGCAGCCGTACCGCGACAGAGGTGGTCTCGTCCAGGACGACGACGAGCATCCCACCCTGCCGGGCCAGCAGGCGATCGCCGCCGTCGTCGAGTCGAAGCTCAGTACGTGAGGATGCTCCCAGGCGCGACGCCTAGCGTTGTCCGAGTGACGACCCGACGCTCCGCCCGAGGCCTTCTCGCCACCGCAGTCATCTCGGCTGCCGTCCTCGCGACGGCGCTCACGGGCTGCGCCGCCGCCGGCCAGGCCGCCCCGCCGACCGCCGGCATCGCCGCTGCCGATCGCCCCGGCACGGCTGCGGAGACACCCGCTCCGGTCACCGCGGTCGCGATCGGTGACTCGATCGCCATCGGGAACGGCGTCCCCGCCGACGACGCGTGGCCGCTCCTCGTCGCCGACCACTTCGACTGGACGCTGAGCGACTTCGCCGAGAGCGCCGCGGGCTTCACGGTCGAGGGCCTGAACACGCACACCTTCGACGATCAGGTCAGCGCAGCGATCCGGGTGCACCCGGACGTCGTGCTCATCGGCGGCACGCGCAACGATCTGTTCGCTCCGACGTCGACGCTGGAGGCGGCGGCGACGGCCGCGCTGGAGAGGCTGCGCGCCGCGCTCCCCCACGCCCGCATCATCGGAATCGGACCGCTCTGGGGCTCCGATCCGGCGCCCGCTCAGATCGCGGTCATCGACAACACGGTGAAGGCGGCCGTACTCGGCGTCGGGGGCTCCTGGGTGGAGGTCGGCCAGCCGTTCGCCGGTCGGCCCGATCTGGTCCAGAAGGACCGCATCCATCCCACCGTCACCGGCCAGCGCATGCTCGCGGAGGGCATCTCGAACAGGATCCGAGCGCTGCTCTTCCAGCGCTGATCGCGCGGTTACCACCGCAGCGACACGCCCGCGAGTCGAACACAGCGTTTTCGCAGCTTCGAGCGTTTAGCCTCACACCCGTGCGCATCCTCACCCGCCGCCGCTCGCGCCCGCTCGGCACCCGCCCCGCGTTGCTCGCGCCTGTGGCCCTGACGGTCGCTCTCCTGGCCCTGGCCGGATGCGCCAGCACCCCCACCGCCCGGCCCGTCGCCCAGCCGCAGTCGACGGCGATCGCCGCACCCGCAGCCGGCGCCGGGCATCAGAGCACCGAGGCCGTGGACGCTGTCGCGATCGGTGACTCCATCGCCTTCGGCAAGGGCGTCGCTCCCAGTCAGGCGTGGCCCGCCCTCATCTCGGCGGAGCACGGCTGGCGGCTCACCGACCTGGCGGTCTCCGGCTCCGGCTTCGTGAAGCCCGGGTGGAACGGCGCGACCTACCGGCAGCAGGTCGACGCGGCCCTCCGCCTGCACCCCGAGGTGATCCTCCTCGCCGCGACCCGCAACGACCGGGACCAGGACCCGGCCGCCGTCACCGCGAACGCGGATCGGATGCTCCGTGAGCTGCGCGAGAAGTTCCCGGATGCCACGATCGTCGGCATCACCGGCATCTGGGGATCGGACCAGCCGCCGGCGACGATGACCCGCGTCGATGACATCGTCGAAGATGCCGTCCGGGATGTGAACGGCACGTGGCTGGACATCGGATTCCCGCTGGTCGGGCATCCCGACCTGCTCCAGGCGGACGGCATCCACCCGAATGCCGCCGGACAGAAGGTCGTCGCCCGGACCATCGACTCGAAGCTCCGGCCGCTCAACCTCGCACTGTAAGCGAGCGCTGCGCGCTCACGCGCGGGCGCTACCGGGCGCGCCTACCGCCCCAGGAACTTCTGGAGCGCCGCCATCTCGTCCTCCGACGGCCCGCCATCGGCACCGCCCTGAGGCGCGCCGCCGCCCAGCCCGAAGCCGCTGCCGCCGGCCGACGCGCCCGCGGGCTTGACGCCCGAGGTCAGCGCGGCGTTCTCCGCCGCCCGCTTCGCCGGGTTGCCCGAGCGCGAGCCGCTCTTCTTCTTGTTCTTCGCCTGCTTGCGACCGGCATACGACGCGCCGGGAATCGGGCCCATGCCGGGGACATTCGGCACGCCGCCCTTCGCCACCGTCTTCATCATCTTCGCGGCCTGCTCGAACCGGGTCACGAGCTGGTTCACCTCGGTGACGGTGGTACCCGAGCCCTTGGCGATACGCAGACGGCGGGAGCCGTTGAGCAGCTTCGGGTTGGTGCGCTCCGACGTCGTCATCGACTGGATGATCGCCTCGGTGCGGACGATCTCGCGCTCATCGAAATTGTCGAGCTGCTGCTTCATCTGGCCGGCGCCGGGAAGCATCCCCATCATCTTCTTGATGGAGCCCATGTTGCGCAGCTGCTGCATCTGCTTGAGGAAGTCGTCGAGCGTGAAGCTGTCGGTCGCGAACTTCTCGGCGACCTTGCGGGCCTCCTCCTCGTCGAACGCCTCCTGGGCCTGCTCGATGAGGGTCAGGATGTCGCCGAGGTCGAGGATGCGCGATGCCATACGATCCGGGTGGAACGGCTCGAAGTCGTCGAGATTCTCACCGGTCGACGCGAAGATGATCGGGCGCCCGGTGATCGAGGCGACCGAGAGAGCGGCACCACCGCGGGCATCGCCGTCGAGCTTGGAGAGTACGACGCCGGTGAAGTCGACGCCGTCCTGGAACGCCTTCGCCGTCGCGACAGCGTCTTGACCGATCATCGCGTCGATGACGAACAGGACTTCGTCCGGGTCGGTCGCCTTGCGGATGTCCGCCGCCTGCTTCATGAGCTCGGCGTCGACCCCCAGACGTCCGGCGGTGTCGATGACGACCGTGTCGTACTGCTTGGTCTCGGCGAACTTCAGCGCATCCTTCGCCACCTTGACCGGGTTGCCGACCCCGTTGCCGGGCTCGGGTGCGAAGACGGGCACACCGGCCTGCTCGCCGACGATCTGCAGCTGGGTCACGGCGTTCGGACGCTGAAGGTCAGCGGCGACGAGCAGTGGGGTGTGGCCGTCTTTGACAAGCCACTTGCCGAGCTTTCCGGCGAGCGTCGTCTTGCCGGCGCCCTGAAGGCCCGCGAGCATGATGACCGTGGGTGGACGCTTCGCGAACTGGAGGCGACGCTGCTGCCCGCCCAGGATGGCGACGAGCTCCTCGTTGACGATCTGGACGACCTGCTGCGCCGGGTTCAGCGCCTTGTTGACCTCGTCGCTGAGAGCGCGTTCGCGCACCTTCGCGGTGAAGTCTTTGACCACCGGGAGCGCGACGTCGGCGTCGAGCAGGGCGCGACGGATCTCGCGTACGGTGCCGTCGACGTCAGCCGGCGACAGCTTGCCCTTGGTGCGCAGGTTCTTGAAGGTGTCCGCGAGACGGTCGGACAGCGAGCCGAAAGTAGCCATGATGGAGCTATTCTATCGGGCGACGTTGGCTAGGCGCCGCGAACGTCGGTCAGTCGCCCGATGTCAGTCGCCCGATGTCTCGACCGCGACGACGTCGCCGCGCACGTCGAACGAGACGGTCAGCAGCGCGTCGGACTCGTCCGGTGCGATCGAGTAGTCGAAGGTCGCGAAGACCTCGTCCTCGTCGGCGTGGTCCGCCTGAATGACGACGGTAAGGAGTTGGAGGGACCGCAGCACATCGATGGCGATGTCGCCGGAGTTGTAGACGAGGAGGTCGACGAGGCTGTCGCCCAGTTTCTCCACGTGCTCGTCGATGTAGCCGACCGTCGCCGACTGGCGGGAGCTCAGCTCCGCGACCAGTGCATCCCGAGCCCGGGCGTCGAAGCCCTCCAGGGCCTGAATGAGCGCGGCCGCCGAATCGAGCGCGAACTCCGAGACGCTGCTCTCGTCGTCAGCGAGCAGCTCGAGACCGATGCTCTGGTCGCCCAGCTCGACGGTGTCGTCCCACGCGAGACCGCCGCTGGCCGTCTCGTCGATGATGCCGAAGAAATCGTGCTCGATCGCCATGGCGTGACCCTATCCCACCAGCTGCTGCGCGAAGACGTGCGGGGTGAATCCGGTCAGGTCGTTGATCCCCTCGCCCTGGCCGACGAGCTTGATCGGGATGCCGGTCCGCTCCTGGACCGCGAGCACGAAGCCGCCCTTGGCGGAGCCGTCGAGTTTCGTCAGTACGAGTCCGGTGACCCCGGCGTGCTCGAGGAAGGCCTCGGCCTGGGCGAGCCCGTTCTGGCCGGTGGTGGCATCCAGCACGAGCAGAACTTCCGCAATCGGCGACTGCTTCTCGACGACGCGCTTGATCTTCGAGAGCTCGTCCATCAGGCCCCCCTTGGTCTGCAGGCGGCCCGCCGTGTCGATGATGACGATCTCCGTGCCGTCCCGCTTCGCCTTCTCGACCGTCTGGAAAGCGACGGACGCCGGGTCCTGGCCCTGCTGCTGCGGACGCACGATCTCGGCGCCGGCCCGCTCCGCCCACGTCGCCAGCTGCTCGACCGCCGCGGCGCGGAACGTGTCAGCCGCACCGACGACCACCGACCGGTCGTAGGTGCGCAGGAACTTCGCGAACTTGCCGATGGTCGTCGTCTTGCCAACGCCGTTCACACCCACCACGAGCACGATCGCCGGGCGGTCGCTCAGCTTCAGCGTGGTCTCGAACTTCGAAAGGCGCTCTTCGAGCGTCTCGCGCAGCATCCGCTGGAGGTCGGCCGGGTCAGTGGTGTGGTAGCGCTCCACTTTGGCGCGGAGGTCGTCCACGATCGCTTCGGTGACATCCGGGCCGAAATCGGCGGTGATGAGTGCCGTCTCGAGGTCGTCCCAGGTGTCGTCATCGATGGTCTTCTTCGCGAACAGCCCGCGGAGTGCGCCGGAGAGAGACCAGGGGGTGCGATCAGCCATGACTTCAGATTAGCGGGGGCGGATGTACCGTGTGCTCATGTACGCGCTCGTGGGGGTCTCGGCGGAGCTGGCGGAACAGCTGGTGGCCGTCGAGACCGGCGGCGAGGACGCCGTGCACCAGGCGCGAACGCGGGTGAGGCGCCTGCGCAGCATCCTGAGCGTCTATCGACGCGCCTTCGACCGCGAGGCGGAGGGGCGGATGCGCGCCCGGCTGAAGGGTCTGGGCCATCGCCTCGGCAACGTACGCGACCTCGAAGTGCGGGCGCGCGATCTCGCTGAGCTGGCCGCCAGCCAGCAGAACGCCGACGTCGCACAGTCGGTCAGGCGCCTCGCCGACCGGGCGCGCGAGCAGCACGAGCGGGCCCTTGACGACCTGCTGCGCCTGCTCCGCAGCCGCGGGCTCCGGGAGCTGCTGGCCGACCTGCAGCAGTTCGCCGCCGCTCCCCCGCTCAGCGACGCGGGGAGCGCCGATCCGGTGAAGGTCGCGCGGAGAGGGCTGAAGAAGGCCGTACGGCGCGTCCGACGGGACGAAGGGGACACGCTGGAGCAGCGGCACGCGGTCAGGAAGACCTCGCGCCGCATCCGGTATGCCGCCGAGGCGGTGAGCGACGACCTCGGTGACCGCGCCAAGCGGCTGGCCGCAGCAGCGGAGGCGGTGCAGGATGCGCTGGGCGATCACCGCGACCTGGTGCTGCTCGGGCGCCACCTGCGTGAGGCCGCCCCTGACGGCACGCTCGACGCCGTCGCCGCTTCCTGCGAACGGCGCGCGGACGACGCCGTGGCCGGGCTCGACGAGGGGCTGGCCGCGATCGAGTGGTGAGGCGCGCTAGCTGGCCTGCTCCTGCGCCACCCGCTGTCCGACGACGGCGGAAACGCCGTCCTGGCGCATCGAGACGCCGTACAGCGCGTCGGCGATCTCCATCGTGCGCTTCTGGTGGGTGATGACGATCAGCTGACTGTTCTCGCGGAGATCCTCGAAGATCGTCAGCAGCCGCCCCAGGTTGGCGTCGTCGAGAGCCGCCTCCACCTCATCCATGATGTAGAACGGGCTGGGGCGCGCCTTGAAGATCGCGATCAGCAGAGCGACAGCCGCCAGCGACCGCTCACCGCCCGAGAGCAGCGAGAGCCGCTCGATCTTCTTGCCGGCCGGTTTCACCGACACCTCGATGCCGGTGGTGAGGAGATCATCCGGGTTGGTCAGGCTGATGCTGCCCTGGCCCCCCGGGAACAGAACCGGGAAGACGCGCGAGAATGCCGCCTCCGTGTCGGCGAAGGCGGACGCGAAGATGGACTGCATCCTCTCGTCGATGTCCTCGATGATCGTGAGCAGGTCCTTGCGGGTGTTGGTCAGATCGACCAGCTGCTCGCTGAGGAACTTGTGACGCTGCTCCAGCGCGGCGAACTCCTCGAGGGCGAGCGGGTTCACCCGCCCCAGCTGGGAGAGCTTGCGTTCGGCGGCGGCGAGGCGCTTCTGCTGCTGCTCGCGCGCAAACGGGACCGTCTCGACGTCGGGCTCGGGGCCGGAGTCGAAGTCGGGCTCGTTCTGTTCGCCGCGGGCGACATCCACTGGCACAGGCACCTCCGGGCCGTACTCGGCGACGAGCACGTCCTCGACAAGGCCCAGTTCGCTGCCGGCGCGCTCCAGGAGACTGGACAGGTGCAGCTTCTTCTCGTAGATCTGCAGCTCAAGGCCGTGCACCGACTCGGTAATCGCCTGCAGGCGCTCGCGGACGGCGTTCTCGTCGCGGCGCAGGGTCGCCAGCTCCTCGTTCTGGCTGGCCCGCTCCGCCTCTGCGGTCGCGAGTTCGAGGCGTGCCTGCGCCACCGAGCGGTCCACCGACGCGAGGACCGCAGGCAGGGCGGCGATGACGGACTCGGCCGCATCCAGCTGACGACGGCGGATGACCGCGCGACGGGCTGCTTCCTCGGCCGCCGCGCGCTCCGCGTCCAGCCGGCGGGCGAGCGCCTCGCCGCGGGCCTGCTCGGCGCGCACCCGCTCCTTGGCCGTCTCCACTGACAGGCGGGACTCGACCTCGGCTTCGCGGGACGCATCCAACTCGGCCGACAGGGCGTCACGCGCGCTGACGTCCAGGATCGGACGCGGACGCGAGCGCGCCGCCTCCAGTTCGGCCTTTGCCGTGTCGGCCGCCTTCTCCGCCTCGGCGACCCGCTCGCCGGCCTGCTCGAGCGCCCGGCTGAGCCGGTCGAACTCCGCCTGCGACGCTTCGAGCTGCACCTTGAGCCGGTTCAGCTGCTCGGTCTGCGCCGCGAGCTTCGCGTCGAACTCGCGCAGCGTCGTCAGCGCGGCCTGCGACTGCTCCTTCGCCACCTGCAGCACACCGCGCTGCTCGGCGAGGGCGAACGTGGCGCGGTCGATGAGGGAGGTGACCTCCGTCAGCCGCTCGCGTGCCGCCTCCCGGTCGGCGATCAGCTCGATGCGGCTCTGCTTTGCGCCGGACCCGCCACGGAGGACGTGCTCGGTGAGAACATCCCCACTCTTCGTGATGATGGTCACCGGACCGCCGAGCCGGCGGCTGCCGAACACGTCGAACGCACGCTGGGCGGACTCCAGGTCGTCGGCGATGGCGGTGAACGCGAGGATGCCGCGGACACCCTCCGGCGCCTCCACAACGTCGACGGCGGCCACCACTCCCGCGACGCCGGAGAGGTCGACGGAGGCGGCAGGGGCGTCGGCGATGACGACCTCCACCCGGCCCAGGTCGTCGGCCGCAGCGTGCGCGACGGCCGCGCGGGCAGCATCACGATCATCGGCGAGGACCGCATCGGCCAGGGTGCCGAGCGCCGCCGCGATCGCGGCCTCGTGCCCAGGGTGGACGCGCAGGTGCTCCGCCACCAGACCGCGCACACCATCCAGCCGGTCAGCGACCAGGGCCGCTGAGCCGTCCTTCTGGTCGAGGGCCATCGAGAGGGCGCTCGTCCGTGCGGCCAGAGCGTCGCGCTCGCGCTCCAGAGTGTGCAGCTCCTCGCGGAGCCGCTCGATCTCGCCCTCCGCCTCGAAGACCGTCGCCTGGGCGAGCTCGTACGCTTCGTCGAGGTCGCCCTCGCCGATATCCGCGGTGGCGGCCTCGGCCTCACGTGCGGCGAAGTCCGCGCGGGCTCGCTCGCGCCGCTCCGTGGCGGCATCGAGCGCGTTCTGCTGACGCAGCACCTCGCCGCGCACGGCCGCGAGACGCTGGGCTGCGGCCTCAGCCTGGCCGTTCAGCTTCGAGATCTCGAGGTCGTGGCGGGACACCAGCGCGCTCTGGGCGGCGATCTCCTCGTCCACTGCGTCCAGCCGAGCGCGCGCGGCACGGGTGGCGGACTGCGCGGCGATCCATGCCGCCTCCGCCTCGCCCACGACGGTGCGCAGACGCTCGACCTCGTCGCGCGCGTCCTGAACGTTCTGCGGAGTCACGCTGGGACCGGACCCGGGAGCGTCGCCCTGACTGCCGAGCAGGGCGACGCGCTGGTTCGCGAGGGTGAAGAGGCTCCGCAGCCGTTCCTGCACGGATTCGAGGGCGAAGGCCGTGCTGCGAGCCGCATCCACGGCGTCGCCCACCTGCGCCTGTTCCAGTCGGGTGCGCCGCAACTGCTTCTGCTCCAGCTGCTCCTGAAGCACGATCTGCTCGCTGTGCCGCTCCGACTCCGTGCGGCCGTGATCGTCGAGGGTGCGGCGCAGGGTGACGACCTCGTCTGCGAGCAGGCGCGCCCGCGCATCCCGGACCACCGCGGCGATGGACTGCGCCTCCCGCGCGATCTCCGCCTGATGGCCGAGCGGCTTCAACTGGCGCCGCACCTCGCCCGCCAGGTCGCTGAGCCGGGTGAGATTGGTCTGCATCGCCTCCAATTTGCGGAGGGTCTTCTCCTTGCGGCGACGGTGCTTCAGGATGCCGGCCGCCTCTTCGATGAAGCCGCGACGGTCCTCCGGGGTGGCACGGAGCACGGCGTCCAGCTGCCCCTGCCCCACGATGACGTGCATCTCGCGGCCGAGGCCCGAGTCGCTCAGCAGCTCCTGCACATCGAGCAGCCGGCAGGACTGGCCGTTGATGGCGTACTCGCTGCCGCCGTTGCGGAAGAGCGTGCGCGAGATGGTGACCTCGGAGTACTCGATCGGCAGCGCGCCGTCCGAATTGTCGATGGTCAGCTGCACCTCAGCGCGCCCGAGCGGGCCGCGGGTGGCGGTCCCGGCGAAGATGACGTCCTCCATCTTGCCGCCGCGAAGCGTCTTGGCGCCCTGCTCGCCCATCACCCAGGCCAGGGCGTCGACCACGTTCGACTTGCCGGACCCGTTGGGGCCGACGACGCAGGTGACGCCGGTCTCGAAGGCGAACGTCGTCGGCTGTGCGAACGACTTGAAGCCCTTCAGCGTCAGACTCTTCAAGTACACGCAGGCGAACTTACCGGACGTTCACGCGTGCGCCGCGCCGGAGCGCCGCAGTTATGCCGGCGAGCTGGGCGGCCGAGACGACAAGGGAGCGGGCACCGGGATGTGACGGTACATGTTCTCATCGCCGTCCGGGTATCCCAGTCTGCGCAACATGACTACCGCCTTGTCCGGCATGGACTCGCCTCGAAAGTACTCCGAGAAGTGCTGGTCGGCTTCGGCCACGGTGCGGATCTCACACGCTGTCATCAGCGCCCGGATGTCGTCGCTATCCCGACCTTTTCGCGAGGCATTGAGTTTCATTGCCAACAGGGATTCTTGCGTCGCCAAGTCGATCGACAATGTTTCGTCGGAGAGATCCTCGCTTCGGTTCCAGAGCGGATGACCGGCATAGGCCGGATACAGGCCCTGAGCCTGCCGATTGAACCAGTCGTTTGGCCATCGACGCTCTCTTCCGATAGCGGCCGCGATCGCATCAATGGTTTCGGTCGGAACGGCTACCACAGCATCAATATCCATTGTTGCCTCGCGAGCGGCCAGATCGCTGAGAATCATGGCCGAACCGCCGATGATCTTGATCGTTCCCGTCACACCGATCGCCCTCAAATCTTGTCGAATTCGATCGATCGCCCAGACGAGATCATCTCGGCTGAGGGCGCCGTCGACGCCCATCAGACACTCGCCAGGGTCTGGCGGGGAAGGACGACGCCATGCGCGACGAGAACAGGGTCGGTGTCGTCGTAGTCGTCCGCAGCCCAGAGATACCCCAGCGAGTCTTCCGCGATCTCCGCATATCTGCTGTCCGCGGTCACCCACGGCGGGCTCTCGAGTCCCAACTCGGCCAGACGGATTTCGGCGAGCCCGGCGATCGCAGCATCGAAGTGGACGTCGCCGGTCGTGTCGGGCTCAACCGCAAGGCTGAGGGCGGTAGTGAATGCGTTGCCTGCTCTGAGGTCGTCGGAGAATTGGATGAGCCCGCGGAACGCCGAGGCCGAATTCCCGACCTCCAGCCGCGCGCGGATGAAGCGGGCAACGTCAGCGGCGGCATTGATGCGTCCAGGAACCGCCACGAGAGTGACGCCAAGACTGTCAGCCAGAGTCTCCAGGGTGGCGGTCGTCACACTCGCCTTACCGTTCTCGAACCGCGAGATGGCGCTGTGCGCAATTCCCGAACGGGCGGCGACCTCTTTCTGTGTCCATCCCGCTTGCTCGCGCGCCTTTTTAAGTTGAGAACTGAGTGGCATGTCGGACACCCCCGGATTAGCGAATTCACTAATCGTATCCGACAAAGAAGAGACTGTCATAACTGTTGAGACGCAGAAGGTGCGCCGATCCTGACGGACCGGCGCACCCTATACAAGCGTTGAGACGTCACCCGACGCCGAGGTAGGCCTCCTTGATGGCGGGGTCGGCCAGCAGCTCGCGTCCGGTACCGGCGTGAGTGATGCTGCCGGTCTCCAGAACGAAGGCGCGATGTGCGCGGGCCAGCGCCTGGTTGGCGTTCTGCTCCACCAGCAGGACGGTCGTCCCCTGCTTGTTGATCTCCGACACGATCGTGAAGATCTGGCGGATGAACTGGGGCGCGAGACCCATCGACGGTTCGTCCAGGAGAAGCAGACGCGGGTTCGACATCAGTGCACGGCCGATGGCGAGCATCTGCTGCTCACCACCGGACATCGTGCCGCCGACCTGCGTCTTGCGTTCGGCGAGACGCGGGAACAGCGCGAACACCCGGTCGAAGTCCTCGCCCATCTTGGAACGGTCCTTGCGGCCGAACGCTCCCATGTCGAGGTTCTCCATCACCGTCATGCCAGGGAAGATCCCCCGGCCTTCCGGCGCTTGCGAGATCCCGCGGACCACGCGGATGTGCGCCTTCATCTTGGTGATGTCCTCACCGTCGAACAGGATGGACCCCTTCGACGGGTTGAGGATGCCCGAGATCGTCTTCATGGTCGTCGACTTGCCGGCGCCGTTCGCCCCGATCAGGCTCACGACTTCGCCCTCCTCCACGGAGAACGACATGTCGTGGATGGCCTCGATCCGGCCGTAGGAAACGCTGATGTTCTTCAGCTCAAGCAACGTCATCTTCAGGCTCCCCGAGGTAGGCGGCGATCACACGGGGGTCGTTGCGGATGGCCTCCGGAGTGTCGTCGGCGAGCTTGCGCCCGAACTCCAGCACCACGATCCGGTCGGTCACACCCATGACCAGCTTCATGTCGTGTTCGATCAGCAGCACGGTGTACCCGTCGGCGCGGATGGTCCGGATGAGGTCCATCAGCTCCTCTTTCTCAGCAGGGTTGAAGCCGGCAGCCGGCTCGTCCAGGCAGAGAACCTTCGGGTCCGTCGCCAGTGCGCGCGCGATCTCCAGGCGGCGCTGGTAGCCGTACGGCAGCGACCGCGACAGCGATCCGGCGTGGTCGGCGATGCCGACGAACTCGAGCAGAGCCATGCCCCGCTCGATCGACGACTTCTCCTCCCGGGTGTGCCGCGGCAGGCGCAGCAGGGCGCCCGGCACCGACGTGCGGTGCCGCGCGTCCAGGCCGACGACCACGTTCTCCAGAGCGGTCATCTCGCCGAAGAGACGGATGTTCTGGAACGTCCGGGACAGACCCATCCGCGTGATCTGGTGCTGCTTGCGACCCTTGATCGTCTGACCCTCCAGCAGCACATCGCCGCTGGTCGGCTTGTAGACGCCGGTCATCGCGTTGAAGCAGGTCGTCTTGCCGGCCCCGTTCGGACCGATCAGCCCGAGGATCTCGCCCCGCTTGATGTCGAAGGTCACGTCGTCGAGGGCCGTCAGACCGCCGAACTTGACGGTCAGATTGCGCACCTCCACGATGTTCTCGCCGACCTCGACCGCGATGTCGCGGTCGGGTGCGGCAGCCTCGGCGACCGAGAGGTCGATACCCGCCGCCTCCAGCTCGTCCTCGTTCACGCCGAGGTTCGGCTCCTCTTCCGGGGCCGTATCGCGTGCGTCCGTCATCGTGCGCCTCCCTTCGCGCCGTCTCCATCGAGTGCCCCCGCGTCGACCACGGGCGTCGAGCCCGTCGGCGTCCGCGGTCGTCCCTTGGCCGCATCCGCCACCATGCGGTAGGCATGCCTGCCGTACGCCAGCAGTTTCTGCCGCGCCGGGAACAGCCCCTGCGAACGGAAGATCATGATGAGCACGAGAGCGACACCGAAGATCAGGTACTTGTAGTCGGCGATCACGGTGAACCGCAGCGGGATGTACGCGACGATCGCACCACCGAGCATCGCGCCGACCTTGTTGCCCGCGCCACCGAGCACGACGGCCGCGAGGAACAGGATCGACGTCTGCACGTCGAACTTCTGGTTGTTGACGAAGCCGACCTGGCCGGCGAACAGCGCGCCCGACAGACCGCCGACACCGGCGCCGATCGCGAACGCCCACACCTTGTACTTGAAGGTCGGCACGCCCATGATCTCGGCGGCGTCCTCGTCCTCGCGGATGGCGACCCAGGCGCGGCCGACGCGGCTACGCTCCAGGTTGCCGACGAGCAGAAGGATGACGATGATCACAGTGATCGTCAGCCAGTACCAGGGCACACCGTTCGAGTTCGAGAAGATCGGGACGCCGTCGGCGTTCTCCCCCGGCGGGTGCCCGACGTTCTGGAAACCGACCTGGCCCTTCATCGCCGGGATGATCGTGGCGAGGATGCGCACGATCTCACCGAAACCGAGGGTGACGATGGCGAGGTAGTCGCCGCGCAGACGGAGCGTCGGAACGCCCAGGATGATGCCGAACGTCATCGTCACCGCGATGGCGACCGGAATCGTCCACAGGTACGGGATCTTGACGAACGGGGAGTCCGGGCTGGTCAGCATCGCCGCGGTGTACGACCCCACGGCGAAGAACGCGACGTACCCGAGGTCGAGCAGTCCGGCGTAGCCGACCACGACGTTCAGGCCGATCGCGATGAGGGCGTAGACGGCCATCGAGAAGCAGGCCAGCGCCCAGTCGTTGCCGGGCTCGGTGCTCAGCGGGAAGAAGTTCAGGTACGGCAGGGCGTAGGCGATGACGACCACGATCAGCAGCCACGCCCACTGGACGGCGCGAGGCAGGTTGTTCCAGCGGTCGCGGAGCTGCTGGAACCGGCCATTGCCGCGCTTGCCGCGACCGGCCTCCAGCGCGTCGACCGCCTGCTCTTCGCGACCGTCGGGGAGGACCCGGGGACCTTCTGTCATGCTCATGCGCGGCTCCTTCCGAGCGAGGTGCCGAGGATGCCGCTCGGCTTGATGAGCAGCACGAGGACCAGGACGACGAAAGCGACGACGTCGGTCCACTGCGAGTCACCGAGCAGGATCTGGCCGTAGTTTCCGATCACGCCCAGCAGCAGGCCGCCGAGGAGGGCGCCGCGGACGTTGCCGATACCGCCGAGGACGGCCGCCGCGAATGCCTTGACGCCCAGGATGAAGCCGCCGTTGTAGATGACGCCCGAGGGGACGAGCATCACGTAGAACAGCGCCGCGGCACCCGCGAGGATACCGCCGGTGATGAAGGTGATCTGGATGATGCGCTCCTTGTTCACACCCATGAGCGTTGCCGTGTCCGGGTCTTGCGCGACGGCACGGATGCCGCGGCCGGTGCGGGTGCGGCGGATGAACCAGTCGGTCGCCACCATCAGGACCACCGAGGCGATGACGATGATCAGCTGCTGGCTGTTCACGATCGTCCCGAAGACGTCGAAGATCGGCTGGGCGACGAACATGGTCACCGCCGGCTCCGCGTTCGCTCCACGGATCAGGAAGATCCCGTACTGGATGGCGAACGAGGCGCCGATGGCCGTGATGAGGAACACGAGGCGGGGCGCGTTTCGCTTGCGCAGCGGCCGGTACGCCACACGTTCCAGCAGCCACGCGGTGACGGCGGACGCCAGCATGCCGACGATGAGCGCCAGTAAGAGGTCGCCGATGATGGCGCCGGGGCTCAGGTTCGGCGCGCTCGGGCCGAAGCCGAGCGTGGTGAGGGTGACGACGACGCCGTAGGCGCCGACGATGAAGACTTCGGAGTGGGCGAAGTTGATCAGGTTCAGCACGCCATAGACGAGCGTGTATCCGACGGCGATCAGTCCGTAGACGGCGCCGAATGTGAGGCCGTCGAAGGTGGCGCTCCAGAAATTCTGGACGAGCGCGTTGACGTCGAAGTTGATCCAGGAACTGTCGAGGGCGGGATGGAGGACGAGGGTTTCGAGCATTCGAGCATCCAGGGGTCAGTGCCGGATCGTCGTCGATCCGATCGAGTTTCGAGCGTAGTCCGAAAAAGAGGGTGCCGCGGGCCGATGGGGCCCGCGGCACCCTTCACGAGGCGTCGTTACTCGCCGATGGTGCCGATCGGAACGATCTTGCCGTTCTCGACCTTGTAGCCGTAGACGGCCGGCGCCTGGAGCTCACCGGTGGCGTCCCACTTGTAGTGCTTGCTCAGGCCGTCGGCGTCGTAGTCCTTGACCCACGACAGCAGGTCGGCGCGGGTCGTCTTGCCCTTGTCGATGCCGGCGAGGAGGACGGTTGCGGCGTCGTAGCCCTCGATCGAGTAGGTGCCCGGCTCGGCGCTTGCGAGCTTCTTGTAGGCGGACTCGAAGTCGGGGATCAGCTCGCCCGGGATGCAGGGGCAGGTGAAGTAGGCGTTGCTGGACGCGTCGCCGGACAGCTTGATGAACTGGTCGTCCTTCACACCGTCGGGGCCGACGAACGTGCCCTTGTAGCCCTTGTTGACCAGCTGCTGGTCGAACGGAGCGCCCTCGGCGTAGTAGCCCGCGTAGTACACGGCGTCCGGCTTCGCGTTGATGATCTTGGAGATCACCGCGGAGAAGTCCTTCTGGCCGGTGGTCACCTTGTCGGTGCCGACGAGCGCGTCGCCGAGCGCCTTAGAGGTCTGGGTTCCGAGGCCGATTCCGTAGTCGGAGTCGTCCTGGACCAGGTAGACCTTCTTGGCCTCGAGCTTGCCCGTGAGGAACTTCGCCGCTGCCGGACCCTGGACCGCGTCGTTGCCGAGACCGCGGAAGAAGGTCTTCCAGCCGTTCTGCGTCAGACCCGGGTTGGTCGCGGACGGGGTGATGTGGACCAGACCCTGCTGCTCGAAGATGTTGCCGGTGGCCTTCGACTCACCCGAGAACGGGAGGCCGACGACGCCGACGATGTCGGCCTCGTTGACCGCCTGGGTCACCGGACCGGTTGCCTTGTTCGGGTCACCCTCGGTGTCGAACTTCTTGAAGGCGACCTGGCAGCCCTTGTTGGACGCGTTGTGCTGGTCGATCGCCAGCTGGATCCCGTTGTAGATGTTGATACCGAGCTGGGCGTTCGGGCCCGTCTCCGCTCCTACGTAACCGATGGTCAGGCCCGCAGGACACGTGGCCTTGCCATCACCGGCGGGAAGCACGGCGCCCTTGGGGACATCAACCGACGTGATCGCCGGAATGTCGACCTTGGACGAGTTCCCGTTGGTGGCTCCTCCCGTGGACGGCTGGTTCGCACATCCCGCGAGGAACAGTGCGACTGCCGCTGCAACGGCCGCACCGATGGTGACTTTCTTCGCTAGCATCTTCTGCCTCTCGACGTTCAATTCGTCGCGAACGCGGCGTTCTTGCCTCGTCGCACCACGAATAGGTGTGCTGAGACTACCGTGCGCGCAACTAAATGCCACACCATTCCGGCGCTGGATTTACACGATCGAAACCAAACCGTGCCGTGACTTCACACCGCGAGGGACGCTGGATAGGCTGAAGCCCCGCTCGGACCGGCTCGAGGAGGTGTGCGGCGATGCGCGTGACGCGGCTGCCCATCCCCGAGGTGCTCGGCACCCGGGAGTCCGCCGCGTTCGAGGAGCTCATCGGGGTCCTGAACGGTATCGTCGTCGACCTCTGGGGCGACGACGACTTCGTCGAGACGGCCGAGCAGGCCCTCGCCGAGCACCGGGCGCAGGAGTACACCGAGCGGATCGTCTACGTCGCCGTCGAGGACGACGTGATCGTCGGCCGGGTGGAGGCGATCTTCCCGCTCGACGAGGAATCGGAGACGGTGTCGCTGCTGGTGGATGTCGTCCCCGCGGTGCGCGGGCGCGGGATCGGAACCGCGCTGCTGCAGAAGGGCGAGGAGCTGGCGGCGGATGGCGGCCGCCGCGTCATCTCGACATACACCGAGCACCCGATCCGGACCCTCGAGGGCGCCGACCGCCTGGTTCGGGCCTCCGCCGGAACAGCAGGCCTCCCCCGGGACTCGCGGGATGTGCGCTTCGCCCTGCGCAACGGCTACACGCTCGGACAGATCGAGCGGTCGAGTGAACTGCACCTGCCGCTCCCCCGCGAGCGTGAAGCGGGCCTGACGATGACGCTGAGCGGGTTCCGCCTGGTCTCCTGGTGGGGCTCGGCTCCGGACGACCTGCTGGAGAGGTTCGCCACGATGAAAGCCCGGATGGCGACGGACATCCCGCAGGCGGGGATCGCTGTCGACCCGGAGGACTGGGATGGGGAGCGCGTCCGGTCGCAGGAGCGCACGCTGGTCGCACGGGGCGAGCCGTTGCTGGTCACCGCGGCGGTGCACGAGCCCACCGGCCAGATCGCCGCATACACGGAGCTCGCCGTGCCTGCCGACGGGACGAAGGCCGAGCAGTACGACACCCTCGTCGCGCGCGCCCACCGCGGTCACCGACTCGGCACTGCGGTGAAACTGCGGAACATCCAGGAGCTCGGGCTGCGCGCGCCGCACATCCGCCGCATCCTGACCTGGAACGCCGACGAGAACGACCCGATGCTCGCGATCAACCGCGCGTTCGGGTTCCGGCCGCACGCCCTGACCGGCCACTGGCAGAAGACGCTGGACTGACGGACCCGCGCGCGGAAGCTCCTCCCTTTCGGCTGCCGAGCAGAAAGGGAGGGGATCGGGCGGCTGGGGCGGGTCAGGCCGTGCGGGGGGTGCGGAGGCGCTGGCAGTGCGGGCAGAAGTGCGAGCCGCGGTTCATGAACTGCTCGCGGACGATCGGGGTCCCGCAGCGGGGGCACGGTTCGCCTTGGCGGCCGTAGGCGTTCAGACTGTGCGAGAAGTACCCGGATGCGCCGTTGACGTTGACGTACTGCGCGTCGAAGCTGGTGCCTCCCTCGGCCAGCGCCTTCTCGAGGACGTGGCGCACCTCGGCGAGCAGCGCGCGGACCTTCGCCCGACTCAGCGAGTTGGCCGGCTGGGCGTAGTGGAGGCGCGCGGCCCAGAGCGCCTCGTCGGCGTAGATGTTGCCGATCCCGCTCACCAGGGTCTGGTCAAGCAGTGCGCGCTTGATGCCGGTGTTCTTGCGGGCGAGCGCCGCCGCGAACAGGGCATCGTCGAACGCCGGGTCCAGGGGGTCGCGGGCGATGTGGCCGACCTGAGTCGGGATCAGCGGCTCGTCCGTTCCGAAGCCGCCGTGCGCGCCGTCCGCCGTCGGCACCAGCGCATCCACCGCCATCGATCCGAAGATGCGCTGGTCGACGAAGTGCACCCAGAGCTCGCCGTGTTCAGGATGTTCGATGTGGAGCCGGATGCGGAGGAGCCCCGCTTCGGCGGTGCCCGGCTCCCGCAGGAGGATCTGGCCGCTCATCCCCAGGTGGGCGACGATCGCGCGGCGCGGCGTGCCCTCGAGCGGGATCCAGAGGAACTTGCCGCGGCGCACCGGACCCTGCATGACGCGGCCGGTGAGCAGCGTCTCGAAGGCACCGGCGACGGGATCGTGACGCTTCAGCGATCGCGGTTCGAAGACCTCGACTCCGAGGATGGTTGCTCCGGTGACGGCGGGAGCGAGTCCCGCGCGGACGACCTCAACCTCGGGAAGCTCGGGCACGCCGACTCGTCAGTTCCGTCCAGGCGGTGAGCGCCGCTGCCATCTCGGCTTGCTTCTTGCTGGTTCCCTCGCCGGTCGCGCGGACGAGACCGCCGACCTCGACAGTGGCGTGGAAGGTCTTGGAGTGGTCGGGCCCGGTGTTCGTCACGGTGTAGACCGGTAGCCCTGCACCGCGGTGGGCCGCTGCCTCCTGCAGGCTGGTCTTCGGGTCCATCGCAGCGCCGAACCGGCTGGGATCGCCGAGTAACGGCTCGACCAGCCGCAGCACAAGCGCGGTCGCGGCGTCACCGCCGGCATCGAGGTAGGTGGCGCCGATCAGCGCCTCGACCGTGTCCGCCAGGATCGACGGCTTCTCGCGTCCGCCGCTCTGGTTCTCGCCGCGGCCCAGCTTGAGGTACTCCCCCAGTCCGATACTGCGCGCGACCTCCGCAAGGGCGACGGAACTCACCAGGCTGGCGCGGCGCTTCGCGAGTTCGCCCTCGTCGAGGTGCGGGTTCTCGCGGAACAGCTTGACGGTGACCGCCTGCCCCAGGATCGAGTCGCCGAGAAACTCGAGGCGCTCGTTGTTGGGGATGCCGCCGTGCTCGTACGCGTACGAGCGATGTGTCAGGGCAAGCTCAAGAAGCTCGGGGTCGATATCGACCCCGAGCTTCTCGAGAAGTGCGCTGCGGTCAGCGTTCTCTGCGACCACAGTCTTTCCTGCGTGAGCGACGATCAGACGTCGGCGACCTTGCGGCCCTTGTACTCGAGGAAGAGCGCGGTGCCCGCGGAGTCCTCGACGACCTTGGCGCGGTGCGGCAGGCTGTACGTGACCTTGCCGTTCTCGATGGTCTTGACGAGCGTGGGGACCTCAGCCTTCCACTGCGAACGGCGGGCGTGGGTGTTGGCGCGCGACTGCTTCCGCTTCGGGACGGCCATGACTATCTCTTCTCTGTGTTTGTTCCGGCTGAGTTCGGTCGGGGTTCATCGGTGTCGGAAGCCTGCAAACCAGCGAGCGCCGAAAAATTCGTCAGCGCAGACCAGCGGGGATCGATGATCTCCGTGGGCTCGTGGTCCGGTACATCCGCCAGCCTCTCCCCGGTCTCGGGGTCGAGACCCGGGCAGTCCGGCCGGCACACCGGCTGGAACGGCAGTGACAGCACCACCGTATCTCTGATCAGAGGTTCAAGATCCACGTGGTCGTCGTGAACCTCATAATCGAAAGCTTCCTCAGAAGGATACGCGAAAAGTTCTTGGAAATCGACTTGGACAGGCTGCTCGATGTCGATCAGGCAGCGCCCGCACACGCCGGCGGCAGTGGTCTGCCCCTCAGCGGTGATGAGAATGCCTTCGTGCATGGACTCGATACGGAGGTCGAGGTCGATGGTCTCGCCCTCCGGGACGTTGAGCAGTCCTTCGCCCAGTTTTTCCGTCACAGGGATGTTGACCCGCTGCTCGCGCATCGTGCCCGGATGGCGGATGAGGTCGTACACGTTGACCGCGTACGGGGAGTTCTTCGTAGTCACGAGGAACTATTTTACGCGGCACTCCGCGGTCGCGCGGCAGAAGGCCAGCCCGCTGGCAGCAAGGACACAGGAATGAGCGCCGCCTTCAAGCGGAGTGCCGGCCCGGCCTGCGCCTCGAGGGCGGAGAGCACCGCGCCCAAGTCGTCCGCCAGACCGCCCGCCCAGCGCCGCGTCGGCGGTCCGTAGGCGTCGCGCTCCAGTTCGCCGAGCAGGCGCATCACGGCCTCCTCCCCCGGCGTCCCCGCGACGGCGGCCGCGACCCGGCCGGCGAACACGCGCGGCGTCTCGGTCGCGGGCGCCATCCAGCCCAGGTCACGCACCGTGTCGCGCAGTTCGTCCCAGACCAGGGAGGCACCTCCCCACTCGTCGGTCAGCTCGCGGAGGCGCCGCCTTCGACGCATCCGGCGCCACACGGCAGGCACCAGCAGCACAGCGAGAACCAGGATTCCGACGCCGATGCCGGTTGCAATCGGCTGGGCGCTGGACTGCCCGGTGAAGGCGGCTGAGCCGGAGAGGTTCGCCGGGTCGGTCGGCACAAGCGCGCGCGGCGCCGCGCCCGAGGTGGAGGTGGAGGTGGGTGCGGGTGCTGCGGCGTCCGTCTGCGGTCGCGTGTAGTCGGGCACCGTGCCGCGGCCGACGGTCGGCTCGAACGGCACCCAGCCGACGCCCGCGAAATACAGTTCCGGCCACGCGTGCAGGTCGTCGCTGGTGACCGTGTATTCACCCGGGTTCGTGGCGGTGCCGCCGCTCGTCGCCCCGGGCAGGTATCCCTCCGCGACGCGCGACGGGATGCCGAGGGTGCGTGCCATCAGGGCCATCGCCGAGGCGAAGTGGACGCAGTACCCGCTCTTCACCTCGAGGAACTTCGCGATGACCCGGGTACCGTCCCCGTCGAAGCCCTGCTTGAGCGGGGTCTGCGTGGAGTACACGAAGCTGTTGTCGCGGAAGTAGTCCTGGAGCGCGACGGCCTTGTCGTACTCGGTGAGCGCATCGCCCGTCGCCTTCAGGGCCGTCTGCTCGATGATCGCCGGGGTGTTGGGCGGGAGGAAGAGGTCGTGCTGCACATCCTCCGGCACCAGGCCTCCGGCGGCTTTCAGCTGCACGGCAGTCGGCTGCAGCATGACGCTGGTCGCGGTGTACTTCTGATTCTGGGTCGTCGAGTTGATCCCGCCGATCGTCAGGTCGTCCGGATCCCACGACCAGGTGCCGCTCAGTCCTTTGACGGACTGCACCGGCGCGGGAGCGGGAAGCCAGCGGCTGGTCATGTTGTCGATCGCGATCGTCGTCGTGATCTTCGTCGTCTTGACCTCCGTCGAGAGGCCGGCGATCGGCCCGATCTTCGCACCGTCCGCGAGGCGGTTGGTGTCGCGTTCGCGGTGCTTCCACACCGAGCCGGTGAACTGATCGAGCGAAGCCAGCTTGAGGTACTGGCCGTTCGCCGCCGTCGTCGTATAGGTCAGGGCGCGCACGGCTGCCGGGCGACGCAGGTCTTTGCCCAGGTCGACGAGCGGGGTCACGGTGCCCCCGATGGAGATGCCGCCCGCGGTGAAGGAGGTCGCACCGCCCTGGTCGAACCCCGGCGCGGTGCCGGCGAGCACGATGGCGACGGCCACGGCCGACGCACCGACGGAGAGGGCGGCGCCCGGCCGCGACGTGGCCGACCGGCGGGTGCGGACGTCGCACCGCAGGAGCCAGAGGTACGCGGCGGCGGAGGCGGCCAGCGCGAACGGATCGAGACCGTCGCCCAGCAGGGCGCCGGGGACGACGAGGACGGCGCCGACCACGAGTGCGGTGAACGCCGGCGTGCGGATGGCGACCGCCAGCGTGTCGAGCAGCAGCGCCAGCAGACAGCCGCCTCCCACGACCAGGAACAGGAACTCGGGCAGCGCCTCGGCCGGAGTGCCCTGCTGGTAGATCGACAGCATCGCCTGCTGCAGGTATTGCGACCAATTCGAAACGGTCGTCGGCGTGGGGATGAGGCCGAGCAGTCCGCTGCCGCGACCGAACGCCGCGGTCATGATGGCCGCCGATTCGACCAGCAGGATCACCGGCACGACTCCGCGCGGTACGCCGACGCTGCGCAGGCCGGCGCCGGTCGCGAGCACGAACGCCGCCGTGCCGACCAGCCCGAACCACCACCCTGCGCCCTGGATGAGCCCGATGAGCGCATAGCTCACCGCGAGCACCTGCAGCATGAGGGCGCCGGTGATCCGCCAGTAGCCGATCCTCCGCCGGACGGCTACGCGCGGGACCGCGAGAGCGAGGGAGTCAGTCGCCACGGGACACCACACGCGCTCGCTGGTTGCGCAGAGCGCGCTGCCAGCAGTCCGCCGGGTCGTCGCCTGCCTCGAAGGTCACGCAGAGCCAACCGGCGTCGGCGAGCACCTCGACGGCTTCTACCGGCGTGGAGGTCGCGACGAAGGCCACGGCGGGGTCGCCCATCGAGCGAAGCGACGCGAGGGCTCCGAGCTCCGCGGGGGCCGCGCCGGCCAGAACGGCGAAGACCGGAACGGGCCGGCCCGCTTTGCGCAGGCCCGCTCCCAGCTCGGAGACCGCGTCGTCCCGCGCTGACGCGGACGTCTCGACCGCCGCGAGGTCGCCCAGCAGCATCCGGTCGGCGCTGCCCATGTCGTAGGTCGCAGTCACGGAACCCAGGGTGCCGGTCCGTCCGGCGCCGCTGCGGCCGGACAGCTGCCGGTCCCCGGTCTCCACCACGCTGACCACGAAACCCTCGTCCAGCAGGTGCACGCCGATCGACGCCACCAGATCGACGAGGGTTTCGAACTCATCGGCCGCGACCTCGGGATGCGCGGTGAGTTGGCGCGTGTCCATCAGCATCCAGGCCTCCGGATTGCTGCGCTGCTCCTCCTGGCGCACCATCAGCTGGTCGTGCCGCGCGGTCGCCCGCCAGTGCACCCGCCGCAACGGGTCGCCCGGTCGGTACTCGCGGGCGATCAGCTCGTCGGCGCTCGGGATGCTGTGGCGCAGCAGCTCGTGCTCGGTGCCTTCGCTGTGGGCCACATCCAACTCGCCCCGGGAGAGTGGAACCACGCGAGGAGTAACCAGGAGCTGCCGGGGCTGGCCGATCGCGTACTCCGCGTACGCGACACCGAACGGGTCGGTGCGGCTCACGATCAGCGGGCCGACGGCGTGGGCGCCGCGCCGCTCGGGCACCACATCCTGCCGCAGGACGACGGTGTCGCGCCCGAGGCCGCCGTCCGGCTGATGGGCGCCCAGCCTCGGGAATGGCGCGGAGGCCTGCACGCCCACGACCCGCGGCGCCGATTCGCGCCACCGGGCCGCGGGGCTCGGACGCGGTGACTGGTTGCGAGCGGTGGTCACGATCGTGGCGTGCTCCCCCACCGCGACGACATCGGGATGGAAGCTGCGCGTAACGGTCAGGCGCGGGCGGTCCACCGTGACCGAGATCATCGCGGCGAGCGGGAGGACCGTCAGGAAGACACCCACGAACAGCACGTCGGTGCGGCCGAACATCGCCGATGCGACGAGGGCCAGGACGCCGACTGCGCCGAGCGTCCAGCCGCGCGCGGTCGGCCGCGGCCGCTTGAGCGGCGACGAGGCACGACCACGGCCCGGCATGTCAGCGCCCTGTGCCGCCCACGGAGCCTGCGCCGACCGGGACCGGCGTAGCGGCGACGATCCGGCGCACGATGTCGGCGATCACGGGAGCGCTCTCGTGATGGTGACCGAGCGCACGACTCGTCGGCAGCAGCCGGTGGCTGAGGACGGGCACCGCCAGGGCGTCCACATCGTCCGGAAGGACGAAGTCGCGTCCGGCCAGGGCCGCGGTCGCCTTTGCGGCGCGGATCAGCTGCAGGGTGGCGCGCGGGCTCGCACCGAGGCGGAGGTCACGGTCTTCACGGGTCGCGCGCACCAGGTCCACCGCGTACTGCTTCACCGGCGTCGAGGTGAACACGCTCCGCGCGGTGATCATCATCGCCCGCAGCTCGTCGGAGGTGACCACCGGCCGGATACGCGAGAGCGGGCTCGAGGTGTCTCGGGTCGTCAGCATCGCCAGCTCGGAGTTCTCGTCCGGGTAGCCCATCGCGATGCGCGCCATGAAGCGGTCGCGCTGGGCCTCGGGCAGGGCGTATGTCCCCTCCATCTCGACCGGGTTCTGCGTGGCCACCACGATGAAGGGCGCGGCGAGGGGATACGTCGAACCGTCGACTGTGACCTGACGCTCCTCCATGCACTCCAGAAGCGCCGACTGCGTCTTCGGGCTGGCGCGATTGATCTCGTCGCCGATCACGATGTTGGCGAAGATCGCGCCCGGCTTGAACTCGAACCTCCGCTCCGCCTGGTTGTAGACCGAGACGCCGGTGACGTCGCTGGGCAGCAGATCGGGGGTGAACTGGATACGGCTGACCGTGCAGTCGACCGACTTCGCGAGCGACTTCGCCAGCATGGTCTTGCCGACGCCCGGGACGTCCTCGATCAGAAGGTGCCCCTCGGCGAGCAGGACCACGAGCGAGGTGCGAACGGCTTCGTGCTTGCCGTCGATGACGGACTCGACGTTCGCGGTGATCTGCTCGGCAGCGCGACGCAGCTCGTCCAGGTCCATGCCGGGAACGGTCCCGGTGTCCTCCTCGGGCGCGACGGACGATTCGGTGGGCTGGCGCGTCGCGTAACTGTTCATGACTCCTGCGCTCACGTTTCCTGGAGGTACTCGTGCACGGCCGGCGGGACATACGGGCTCACGTCGCCGCCGAGGGCGGACACCTGGCGGACCAGCGAACTCGACACGTGCGCGTTCGCCGGGTTCGGCAGCAGGAACACCGTCTCGACGTCTGCGAGATGGCGGTTGACGATGGCCATCGGCGTCTCGTAGGCCACGTCGACCTGCGAGCGGATGCCCTTCACCAGCACGTGCGCGCCGACGTCGGTGCAGTAGTCGACCAGCAGCCCGACCGACCACGAGGCGAGGACGATGTTGCCGACGATCCCGGCATCCTCGATCGACTTCTCGATCAGGGCGACCCGCTGGGCGATGGGGAGCATCGCCGACTTGTCCGGGTTGTGGACCACCAGGACGTGGACCTCATCCCAGAGCCCTGCAGCACGCTCGATCACGTCGAGGTGCCCGAGGGTGACCGGGTCGAACGATCCAGGGACAACGGCGATCCTGTTCATAGGCCCTCAGACTATCCCGCGGATCCCGGCATTTCGTTGTGAATCCGTTACCAACGGGTTTCGTCCCTGGAGCGGCCCTGCGGCGGCTACGACTTGCCGAGGAACGCCCGCTCGCTCTCGTCCAGCCGACGGGCGAGAGCCGCCGCGAGGGCGGGATGCTGCGCCAGGCCGGGGTCCGCCTCCAGCGTCTCCTCGGCTGCGACCCGCGCCTCGGCGATGAGCTCGCCGTCGGAGGCGACCCGCAGCAGCCGCAGCGACGAACGGCCGCCGGACTGCCTGCTGCCCAGGACGTCGCCCTCACGCCGCAGCTCCAGGTCGACGTTCGCCAGCTCGAAGCCGTCGAGCGTCGCGGCGACGGCCTCCACGCGCTCCCGCGCCAGGGACTCCGGCTCTGCGGCCGTGACGAGCAAGCAGAGCCCGGGGATGTCGCCGCGGCCCACGCGACCGCGCAGCTGGTGCAGCTGGGAGACACCGAAGCGGTCCGCATCCAGCACCACCATCGCCGACGCGTTGGGCACGTTGACCCCCACCTCGATGACGGTCGTCGCGATCAGCAGATCGATGTCGCCACCCGCGAAAGCGCGCATCACCTCGTCCTTGGTCTCGGACGGCAGACGGCCGTGCAGGACGCCGATGCGCGTATCGCGAAAGAGCGGGTCCGCGCGCACCTGGGCGGCCACGCCCTCCACACTCGCGACCGGACGGGGCGGAGTGCCGTCGGCGGTCTCGCCGTCCGGCTCCGGCTCCTCGCCGTCGTCCTCCGCATCCTTGCCGGAGATCGCCGGGCAGACGACGAACACCTGCCTGCCCTTCGCGATCTCCTCGGACGCGCGCTCCCAGATGCGGCGCTCCCAGCCCGGCCGGTCGGCGAGGGGCACGACGAAGCTCTCGATTCCCTGCCGTCCCGCGGGGAGCTCGGCGATGGTGGACACATCCAGGTCGCCGAAGACGGTCATCGCCACGGTGCGCGGGATGGGCGTCGCGGTGAGCACGAGCACGTGCGGCGGAGTGCCGCCCTTCGCACGGAGCGCCTCGCGCTGCTCGACGCCGAACCGGTGCTGCTCGTCGACGACCACCAGACCGAGGTCGTAGAACGTGACCGCGTCGCCGAGCAGGGCGTGCGTCCCCACCACGATCCGGGCCTGGCCGGAGACGGTCCGCAGCAGGGCGCGCTTGCGTTCGGCCGCCGACAGCTGACCGGTGAGCAGGGTCGGCATGAGCTGGGCCGAGAGGTCGGGACCGAGCATCGCCGCGATGGAACGGAGATGCTGCGATGCGAGCACCTCGGTGGGCGCGAGCAGCGCGGACTGCCCGCCGGAGTCCGCGACCGCCAGCATCGCCCGGAGCGCCACCAGCGTCTTACCCGAGCCGACTTCGCCCTGCACCAGCCGATGCATGGCTGCCGTCCCGGCCAGATCGCGCTCGATCTCGCCGCCGACCACATCCTGGTCTCCGGTGAGCGCGAACGGCAGCGCCGCGTCGAAGCGCTCCAGCAGGCCGCCCGGAACGGGCTTTCGTGGAGTGGCCGCAACCTGCCGCGTGGCCGCCCGCTGCTGCAGCAGCGCCGCCTGCAGCACGAACGCCTCCTCGAAGCGCAGCGCGTCGCGAGCGCGCTGCCACTGGGCATCCTTCTGCGGGCGATGGATGCCCTCCAGCGCGTCGCGGAACGACACCAGTCCGCGCTCGGCGACCACCGCATTCGGCACCGGATCGGGCACCGGGCCGAGCGAATCCAACGCGAGCGCCACAGCCTTCTGCACCTGCCAGCTCGCGACCGTGCCGGTGGCCGGGTAGATCGGGATCGGTGTCAGCGCCCACTCCTTCGCGGCAGCACTGCCCGGACTCACGGCGTTCTCGGCGTCCGGCTCGAAGAGCTCGTAGTCGGGATGCGCCAACTGCAGTGCACCGCGGTACGCCGAGACCTTTCCCGCGAAGATCCCGCGCACTCCGGGAATCAGCTCACGCGACCGCCACGCCTGGTTGAAGAAGGTGAGCGTCAGGATGCCCTCGCCGTCGGAGATCTTCACCTCCAGGATGCTGCCGCGCCGAGCACGCATGGGACGCTCCTGCACCCGCAGCACCTCGGCGATGATCGTGACGTTCTCGTCGAGCGGGAGGTTCGCCAGGGCGGTCAGCTCCCCGCGCTTCGCATAGCGCCGCGGGTAGTGGCTGAGCAGGTCGGCGACGGTGCGCATCCCGAACGCCTTCTCGAACGCGGACGCGGTGCGACCCCCGAGGACGCCGGTCAGCCGGGAGTCCAGGCCGATGGCGCCCGCGTCGGCCGGGCCGGGAGCGGTCGCGGAGGTCATGACTCGATCGTATGCGCCTCGTCCGACGGCGAGTCGTCGATTTCGGCGAGGGCGGCCAGCTCAGCGATGACCGCCGCCTCCCCGGGGCGCTCGGCGGCGAGGTGGCGCTGCACGACCAGGGCCTCGTCGATGCGACCGAGTTCGCGCAGCGCGCGGCCGAGTCCCCAGCGTACGGCGAACTGCTGGTCCGGTGTCCCGTAGCTCTGGGCGTACCCCACCGCATCCTCGAAGGACACCAGCGCTGCGCCCGCATCGTCGTCGTCCAGCCGCGCCCAGCCACGGACCTCATGCAGCACGACTCCCCACCGCAGCGTCCGGGCATCGTCGGTGCTCGCCAGGTCGGCCAGCCCCTCCTCGATCCACTGGTCGGCGTGTGGACGGTCGGTCTCTGCCAGAGCGACGGCGGCCTCCACGGAGAGCGCCGTGTCCCCGTCGCGCCGCGCGGCCCGGAGGGCGGCCGTCAGGTGCGACGTGGCCTCCGAGTGGTCGCCCGCGACGACATCCAGCCGGCCGCGCTCCAGCAGTACACGGACCTCCAGCACTCCCGCTGCCGGCTCGAGCGAGTCGAGCAGCGCCTCCGCCTCCTCGATGCGCCCCTGGAGGCCGAGCGCGCGGGCGCGCTGGGTCTGCAGCTCCGCCCGGACGAGCTCCGACCGGTCCGGCTCGGCGGCGGCAGCAGCCAGCCGTTCAGCGGAGGCGATCGGGTCACCGGGGAGCCACAGCGCGTCGAGCTCTGCCTGCTCCAGGCGTTCCTCCATCCTCATATCTTGGCGGCACTGCGGGCACCGCGGCTAGGCTCGTGGAGCCATGACCCGAATCGTCGCCGGTTTTGCCGGCTCGCTGACCCTCCAGGTGCCCAAGAGCGGGACGCGCCCCACGAGCGACCGGGTGCGCGAGGCGATCTTCTCGGCGCTGGATGCGCGCGGCGCCGTTCACGGCGCCCGGGTACTCGACCTGTACGCCGGCTCGGGCGCGCTGGGGCTCGAGGCGGTCAGCCGCGGGGCGTCGTCTGCGGTACTCGTCGAGAGAAGCCCGGCGGCTGCGCAGGTGTGCCGCCGAAACGCGGCCGCGCTGATATCGGCGGCGCGCTCGACTGCCCGGCACCCGGACGGCCCGCTGCCCAGCATCGAGGTGCGAGCCGTAGCGGTGTCGTCCTACCTGAGCGGGGCCGCAGGTCCCGTCGACGTCGTGTTCATCGACCCGCCCTACGACGTGAGCGACCCCGACGTGCACGCGGTGCTGACCGCCCTCGTTCCGCTGCTCTCCGATGAGGCGATCGTCTGCCTCGAGCGCAGCGCGCGCGGGGCCGAGCCGTCGCTCCCGGACGGGCTCGCGCTCGAACGCCGGAAGGACTACGGCGAGACCGCGATCTTCTGGCTGACGCCGGCCTAGCCGCGCGCGCCGTCCCACTCCAGATACGGGTCCCAGCCGCCGCGCTCGTCGAAAGGGACGCCGTCGACCAGCAGCCCCGCCCCGTCGCGCACCACTCCGACGCGGCGGAAGCCGCCCGGGAGCTCGACATCGGGCGGGAAGGCGGCGAACAGCCCGTGATCCTCGCCGCCGGTGAGCGCGGTCCGCACGTTCGGACCGAGGGTCGTGGTGTCCAGGTCGATCGCCACTCCGCTGGCCTCGGCGACCCGGCGCGCGTCGAGGGCGAGACCGTCGCTCAGGTCCAGCATCGCCGTCGCGCCTGCCACCACGGCGAGCGGACCGTCGGCGATGGGTGGGCGCGGACGCAGCTGCGCAGCGATCGGACCGGGATGCGCGGCAGCGACAGCGGCGAACCGCGCGGGGTCGGGCTCGCCCGACGCGTCCACCGCCTCCGCGAACAGCAGTCGCAGGCCCTCAGCGGCCTCCCCCAACGCGCCCGAGACGGCGACGACATCCCCGGCCCTCGCACCGCTGCGCAGGGCCGGGGCGCGGCCCTGAAGGTCGCCGAATGCGGTCACCGCGAAGGTGAGCGTCCCCGACACGGACAGGTCGCCTCCGACGACGCCGCAGCCCGGTTGCAGCTCCTCGCACGCCAGACGGAAGCCGTCCGCCACCCCCTCCAGCCAGGCGACGGTCGTGTCCGGGGGCGCCGCGATCGCGACGACGAGGGCCCTCGGCACCGCGCCCATCGCGGCCACATCGGACAGGTTCGTGGCCGCGGCCTTCCAGCCCAGATCGACGGGACCGGACCACGCCAGCCGGAAATCGGGCCCGTGCACCATCATGTCCGTCGTGACGACGAAACGTCCGTCCGGCGCGGCCAGCACGGCGGCGTCGTCCCCCGGTCCGATCAGCGTCGCGGACGACTGCGGAAGCCTCGGGAAGATGCGCCGCAACGCCTCGCGCTCCGACGCCTCCCCGAGGGTGAGGCCGGACCCGTCGCTCCCAGAGTTTCCCATGATCTGAAACGGTAGCCTGAAACCGATGAAGTCCCGTCGCCGCACCCTCTTAGGCCTCCTGCTCGGCGCCTCCGCGCTCCTCCTCGCCGGATGCGCGCCCACTGTGTCGCTCGACCCCGCCGCCGACAGCAACGCTCCCGGCTGCGCCGAGATCAGCGTCCGCCTGCCGGACACGGTCGCCGACAAGGCCGAGCGCGAGACCGACGCCCAGGCGACCGGCGCCTGGGGCGATCCGACCGCGGTGATCCTGCGCTGCGGGGTTCCGCCGATCGGGGCGACGACGAAGCCGTGCGTGAACGTCAACGGGGTGGATTGGGTGCTCATGACGGACCCGGCGGCCAAGACCATCGTCTACCAGACCTTCGGGCGGACGCCCGCGACCGAGGTCATCATCGACCACGTCGCGGGAGTGTCGGACTCCTCGGTGCTGCCCGAGTTCGCGAGCGCGGTGTCCACCGTGAAGCAGACGCAGAAGTGCCTCTCGACTCTCGACACCGACCCGTCGGCGACGCCCTCCCCGTAGCGCCCGTCAGGCGGCGGCGCGCGCCAGGGCCACCTGAATGAGCTCGTCGATCAGCGCCGGGTAGCTGAGCCCCGACTCCTGCCAGCAGCGCGGGAACATCGAAATGGGCGTGAATCCCGGCATCGTGTTGATCTCGTTGACGACGAAGCCGTCGGCGGTCAGGAAGAAGTCCACGCGCGCGAGGCCCTCCCCGCCGATCGCATCGAACGCCCGGATGCCGAGCTCGCGCATCTCGGCGAGTTGCGCGTCCGTCAGGTCGGCCGGGCAGACCAGGTCGATGCCCGGAGCATCCAGATACTTTGCGGCGAAGTCGTAGAAGTCACGACCGCTGAGGACGATCTCGCCCGCAACCGATGCGCGTGCGGACTCCCCCGGACGGCCGCCCAGCACGGCGATCTCCACTTCGCGGCCCGTGACCATCGATTCGATCAGCACCCGGTCGTCTTCGGCCAGCGCGGTCGCCATGGCCGCATCCAGCCCGCTCCAGTCGGTGATCTTCGTCACGCCGACGCTGGAACCGGCGCGCGCCGGCTTCACGAAAGCGGGCAGGCCGAGGTCGCGCGCGGCCTCCCGGACGGCGTCGGGAGCGGAGCTCCACTCGAAGGCGGTCACCGTCCGCCACGGCGCGACGGGGATACCCGCCTGCTGCAGCACGGTCTTCGTGAAGTGCTTGTCCATCCCGAGCGCGCTCGCCAGCACGCCGCTGCCGACGTACGGCAGGCCGACCAGCTCGAGCATCCCCTGCAGGGTGCCGTCCTCGCCCCATGGCCCGTGGAGGATCGGGAAGACGATATCGACGGTGCCGAGGGACGAGCGTGCGCCGTCCGTGTCCACGACGGTCAGCTCGCGTGTCGCGATGCTGTCCGGCCACAGGACGCGCGAGCCGTTGTCCTCGACCTCCGGAAGCTTCTCGGTGTTCAGCGCGAAGAGCGCGGCATCGTCCGGTTGGAGCGTGAACGCGCCCTCGTGGGTGATCCCGATCGGGATGATGTCATAGCGGTCGCGGTCGATCGCCTCAAGAACGCCCGCCGCCGTCGCGCAACTGATCGAATGCTCGCTTGAGCGACCCCCAAAGAGAAGCGCGACCGTGACCTTGTCCGTCATCCAGTGTCCTTTCGCCTTGCGGCTCGTCCGAATCCGTCGTGAGATGCGGTGCGATGTCTTTCGGATCGAGCGTACCGGCGAGCACCTGGCTGACCTGACGGACGATCGGCATGTCCACCCCGCGCGCCTCGGCGAGGCTCAGGATGGGCGCGACCGAGGCGAGACCCTCAGCCGTCTGGTTCATCTGTTTCACGACGTCGTGGAACCCGTAGCCCTGGCCGAGCAGTCGCCCGGCGGTGTTGTTGCGACTCAGCGACGACTCGCAGGTCGCGATGAGGTCGCCGAGCCCGGCCAGCCCGGAGAGCGTCTCGGGCTTGGCGCCGTAGGCGACAGCGAAGTCGGTCATCTCGACCAGTCCCCGCGTGATGATGGACGCCTTCGTGTTCTCGCCGTAGCCGACGCCGTCAACGATGCCGATCGCCACCGCGATCAGGTTCTTGAGGACGCCGCCGAACTCCGTTCCGATCACGTCGGTGTTCACGAAACTGCGGAAGTAGCGGTTAGTCGCCGAGATCGCCACCGCCTGAGCGGTCTCCAGGCTCTCCGAGGAGACGACCGCGGCGGTGGGCTGCTCGCGGGCGATCTCGAGGGCCAGGTTCGGGCCGGAGGCGACGGCGATGCGCTCTGGCTCGATCGGCAATCCCTGAGCGATCACCTCGCTCATACGCAAGCCGGTGCCCTTCTCGACGCCCTTCATCAGGCTCACGACGACGGTTTCCGGGCCGAGATGCGGGATCATCGCCTCAAGATTCGAGCGAAGCGTCTGGCTGGGGATCGAGACGAAGACCTGCTCGGCATCGCGCATGGCCTCGCCGAGTCGCGGCGTGGCCCGCAGATTGCGCGGGAGGTTGATCCCCTCCAGGTAGTCGCTGTTGCGCTTGACCTCGTTGATCTCGCGTGCGAGTTCAGGACGCCGAGCCCACAGCACGACGTCGGAGCCGCCGTCGGCGAGGATCTTGGCGAACGTGGTCCCCCAGCTGCCGGCGCCGAGCACGGCGATCCGGCGGGGACGGGCCGCTGGGGCTTTCGGTGCCTTAGCCATCGAAGCGCCCGGTCTCCTTCTGATCATGCTGCGACGGATCCCAGCGGCTCTGCGGAGCCTTCTCGCCGCGGAGGTCCTCCAGGAGCGCGGTGATCGCATCCATGATGACGGCCGTCGCCTCGGTGAGCGTGGCGGCGTCGAGCGGACGGCCGCGGAAGGCCGACAGGTCGACCGGGTCGCCGACCTTGACATCGATCGTCTTCCGCGGGAACCAGCTGATCTTCTTGCCGTACCGTGCCATGACCTGCTGAGTGCCCCAGTGCGCCATCGGGATGACGGGGAGGTCGTACTCCAACGCCATGCGCGCTGCGCCCGTCTTGCCGCGCATCGGCCACATGTCGGGGTCCCGGGTGAGCGAACCCTCCGGGTAGACGATGACGATGCGGCCCTCGTCGACGATCTTCCGTGCCTCTTGCAAGGGTGCGGCACCGCGGGTGCTGCCGCCGCGGGAAACCGGCACCTGGCCCGACTTGCGCATGAACCAGCCGAGGACCGGCACCCGGAACAGGCTCTCCTTCGCCAGGTACCGGGGCAGACGACCGAGCCTCCAGGTGACCATGCCCACCATCACGGGGTCGATCTCGCTGTAGTGGTTCGGTGTCAGCACATAGGCGCCGGTCTTGGGGAGCTTGTCGCCGTCGACGACACGGAAGCGGGCCAGCAGGCTGCCGATCGGCACCACGATCCCCGCGAGCACCCAGAAGACCGACGGACGGCTCTTCTCCGGGCGCTGCTTCTTCGGCGGCACAGGGGTCACGGACGAATCACGTTGGGGCACCATCCCATTATCAGCGACGGGCATCGCACTCGGAGCATGCACGCCGACCATCGGCGATCACACGCTCACCTCCACCGGACGGAGGTCGAGGTGCGGGATGCCCTCGAAATCGGCGGGATTGCAAGTGTGCAAAGGCAAACCGCGTGAGATGGCGGTGGCAGCGATGAGCGCATCGAAAGCCCGCGCGGTCGGCTTTCGCCCGGCGTCGCGCAGCGACTGGGCGACGCGCGCGAACGCCCGAGCCGCCGCCGAGTCGAACGGGATCGGGTCGAAGTCGGCCTCGGCGAGCTGCAGATGCGCCTGGCGCGCGGCGCGCTCCTCCGGGCTCTTCGCCACCAGCGGTCCGACCGACAGCTCCGCGAGCGTCACGGCGCTGATCGAGGGAATGTCCGGAAGGTCCGAAGGGTCTGTCACCCGCCCCAGCAGGATCAGCGTCGACGTATCGAGCAGGCCCGGCCGCATCACCACTGCTGGTCCACGATCTCGTCGATGTCGGACCGGAGGGAGAGCGGGTCGACGACCAGAATGGCGCGTCGCTCGGCGATGAGCACGGACAGCGCTCGCCCCGGAGCAGGCAGAGGCGATAACTCCGCCACTGCCGCCCCGTCACGCGTGATAGTTAGGTGTTCTCCGCGGGCCACCCTGTCGAGGATGTCACCGCCGTGGTTGCGTAGGTCTCTCACGCTGACAGTCTCCATGAGGAGAATGTATCACGGGTGAGACACGGGAGGATCTGTGGATAAGTCCCCGGCTGGGGATCAACCCTCCATCGTGAAGTCGGCACCGAGCAGCTGCAGCTTGGTGATGAAGTTCTCGTAGCCACGGCTGATGATGCCGACATTGCTCACGGTGGAGCGCCCCTCAGCGGTGAGCGCCGCGATGAGGTGGCTGAAGCCGCCGCGGAGGTCGGGGACCTCGATATCGGCGCCCTTCAGCTCCACCGGGCCCATGATGACCGCGGAGTGGTTGAAGTTGCGCTGGCCGAAACGGCAGGCGTGACCGCCGAGGCACTCCTTGTGGACCTGGATCTTGGCACCCATGTCGATGAGCGCGTCGACGAAACCGAAGCGCTGCTCGTACACCGTCTCGTGAACGATGGAGACACCGTTCGCCTTCGCGAGCGCGATCACGAGCGGCTGCTGCCAGTCGGTCATGAACCCCGGGTGCACGTCGGTCTCGATGACCACGGGCTTCAATTCGCCACCCGGGTGGTAGAAGCGGATGCCGTCGTCGTGGATCTCGAACGCGCCGCCGACCTTGCGGAAGACGTTGAGGAAGGTGAGCATCTCCGGCTGGCGCGCGCCACCCACGTAGATGTCACCGCCGGTCGCGAGAGCCGCAGCGGCCCAGCTGGCGGCCTCGTTGCGGTCGAAGAGGGCGGTGTGGCTGTAGCCCTCGAGCGAGTCGACACCTTCGATGCGGATCACGCGGTCGGTGTCGACCGAGATGATCGCGCCCATCTTCTGCAGGACGTTGATGAGATCCATGATCTCGGGCTCGATGGCGGCGTTCTTCAGCTCGGTGATGCCCTCGGCGCGGACCGCGGTGAGCAGCACCTGCTCCGTGGCGCCGACGCTCGGGTACGGCAGGTCGAGCTTGGCGCCGTGCAGGCCGTTCGGGGCCGTCATCCGGATGCCGCTGGGCAGCTTGTCGACGACCGCGCCGAACTGGCGGAGCACCTCGAGGTGGTAGTCGATCGGCCGGTCGCCGATGCGGCAGCCGCCGAGGTCGGGGATGAACGCCTCGCCCAGCCGGTGCAGCAGGGGGCCACAGAAGAGGATCGGGATGCGACTGGAGCCGGCGTGCGCGTCGATGTCGGCCATGTGCGCCGTTTCGACCGCGCTCGGGTCGAGCAGAAGCTCGCCGGCGGTGCCGTCGGTGACCTTCACGCCGTGCACCTCGAGGAGGCCGCGCACCACGCGGACGTCGGAGATGTCGGGGACGTTCCTCAGAACGCTCGGCCCTTCGCCGAGAATGGCGGCGACCATCGCCTTAGTGACGAAGTTCTTGGCGCCGCGGACCTCGATGCGGCCCTGCAGGGGGATGCCGCCGTTGATCGTGATGCGGTCGCCCTTGAGGCCGACGCGTGCTCCAGCTGCCTGGGCGTCCTGAAGAAGTGAGTTCAAAGTTTCACCGGGAGTGTCGTGGGCCGCCAGCTCGCGCGGCCCGATTCGTATTCGGAGATGAGCGCCTCATCGCGCAGGGTCAAGGCGATATCGTCCAGCCCTTCGAGCAAACGCCAGCGAGTGTAGTCGTCGATGTCGAAAGACACCTGGACTTCACCGACGGTCGCAGTCTTGGCAACCAGATCCACCGTCGCCGCTATTCCCGGCTGCGCTTCGATGGCCTCCCAGAGCCGCTCGGCGTCCTCCTCGGAGATGATGCCGGTGAGCAGGCCCTGCTTGCCCGCGTTGCCGCGGAAGATGTCGGCGAAACGGGGGCTGAGCACCACCCGGAAACCGAAGTCGCGGAGCGCCCAGACAGCATGTTCGCGAGACGAACCCGTGCCGAAGTCGGGCCCGGCCACGAGCACCGTGGCGCCCTGGTACTCGGGGCGGTTCAGGATGAAATCGGGGTCCTTCCGCCACTCGTGGAAGAGCGCGTCGTCGAAGCCCGTCTTCGTGACGCGCTTGAGGAACACCGCCGGGATGATCTGGTCGGTGTCGACGTCGGAGCGCCGGAAGGGAACGGCCGTACCGGTGACGGTCTCGAACTTGTCCATCAGGCGCCCACCTTCTCGCCTCGGGCGATATCCGTGCCGCCATCCCGCGGCGTGTCGTCGCCTTCGTTCTCGAGGTCCCACGGACTGGACAGCGTGCCGCGAATCGCGGTCGCGGCCGCCACCAGAGGCGAGACGAGGTGCGTGCGGCCGCCCTTGCCCTGGCGTCCCTCGAAGTTGCGGTTGGAGGTGGAGGCGCAGCGCTCCCCCGGTGCCAGCTGGTCCGGGTTCATGCCGAGACACATGGAGCAGCCCGCGAATCTCCACTCGGCCCCGAACTCCTCGACGATCTTGTCGATGCCTTCGGCCTCGGCTTCGATTCGCACGCGGGCGCTTCCGGGGACGACCATCACGCGGACGCCGTCGGCCTTCTTGTGGCCCTTGATGATGGACGCGAAGGCGCGGAGGTCTTCGATGCGGCTGTTGGTGCACGAGCCCATGAAGACCGCATCCACCGGAATGCTCTTCATCGGCGTTCCCGGCTGCAGGTCCATGTACTCCAGCGCGCGTTCGGCTGCGGCACGGGCGTTCTGGTCGGCGATGTTGGCCGGGTCCGGCACGGGCTGGCTGAGCGAGACGCCCTGGCCCGGGTTGGTGCCCCAGGTCACGAACGGCTCGATCTCATCGGCGTCGAAGTACACCTCGGCGTCGAAGACGGCGTCGGAGTCGGTCTGCAGGGTCTTCCAGTAGGCGACGGCGTCATCCCAGTCGGCGCCCTCCGGCGCGTGCGGACGGCCCTTCAGATACGCGAAGGTGGTCTCGTCCGGGGCGACCATGCCCGCTCGGGCGCCCGCTTCGATCGACATGTTGCAGATGGTCATCCGGCCCTCCATGGAGAGTGAGCGGATGGCGCTGCCGCGGTATTCGAGGACGTAGCCCTGCCCGCCGCCGGTGCCGATCCTCGCGATGACGGCGAGGATGATGTCTTTCGCGGTCACGCCGGGGCGCAGCTCGCCCTCGACGGTGATCGCCATGGTCTTGAACGGCTTGAGCGGCAGCGTCTGCGTGGCGAGCACGTGCTCGACCTCGCTGGTGCCGATGCCGAACGCCATCGCACCGAATGCGCCGTGCGTGGAGGTGTGCGAATCGCCGCAGACCACGGTGATCCCCGGCATGGTGAGGCCGAGCTGCGGCCCGACGACGTGCACGATGCCCTGCTCGACGTCTCCGAGCGAGTGCAGCCGGACGCCGAACTCCTCGGCGTTGCGGCGCAGGGTCTCGATCTGGGTGCGGCTCGTCAGATCCGCGATCGGCTTGTCGATGCCGATCGTCGGCGTGTTGTGGTCTTCGGTCGCGATGGTGAGGTCGGGCCGGCGGACCGGACGCCCTGCCATCCGGAGACCATCGAAGGCCTGCGGGCTGGTCACCTCGTGGACGAGGTGCAGGTCGATGTAGATGAGGTCCGGCGTGCCGTCCTCACCCTTCTTGACCAGGTGGTCGTTCCAGACCTTCTCGGCCAGCGTCAGCGGCCCAGCGGTGGGCCCCGCGGATTCTGAAGCGGATGTGGGGATGCTCATGTCGTGCGAACTCCTAGCGTGTGAACCGATCAGCCGTCGACGGACTCCGCGGCGAGGATGGCCTGATGACTAGGACTCGCCGCGGCGGCTAAGGAGAAGAAGACCCGCGTTCACGAGTGACAGGTTATCACTCGATGGCTCGCGGGCCGGGTCAGGAGCGCTCGACGCGGACGCGCAGGTCACCGAGCAGCACCTCGGCTCCGTCCGCGACCGGAATCGGCGTGCCGGGCTCGGCTCGGACGCCGCCGACGATGACGCCGTTGGTCGAGTGCAGGTCGGTGACGGTGAGGCCGTCGCCACGATCGACGGCGAGTGCGGCGTGGGTCTTGGAGACGGTCGAGGTCGGGTCGTCGAGGGCGATGAGGTCGGCATCCGGCGCATCGGAGTACGCGGAGTGCGACGGATTGCGGCCCACGAGCAGGGTGCCGGTGACCGGGATGCTGCGATCTCCGGGCAGGTGCAGCCTCCAGACGGGTCGCGCCGGCACGGCGGGCGCTCCTGGTCCGGGCGGTGGGGTGAAGGTCGGAAGCGGACGGACCGGCGCCGAACTCCGGTCGGCCGGCGCTCCTCCGTCGTCCGGCGACCCGTGCTGCGGGCGCGACGGGATGAGACCGGGCGGAGGCACGATGAACCCGCTGTCGTCCATGGGCCCACTATACGGATGCCGTCAGGCGCGTCGAGGGCGGCGGTACCGGAAGGCTGCGAGGCGGGCGCGGAGCGGCCCTGCGGCCTTCGTCGCGTTCGCGAGGGCTTCGTCTGCCGTGGTCCAGGCGCGGTCGATGCGGTCCTGCTCCACCACCGAGCCGTCGAAGACGGCGGCATCGACGTGACGCGCCAGGTCACCCAGACCGCCGTCCGGGACGGGCAGGCTCTGCGCGGCGGACTGCTCCTCCAGCGCGGCGGCCGCCTGCAGCCGGGTCGCTCGCTCCGGGACGGTGAGCCCGAGTTCGGCGTACCCGTCGGTCAGTTCGTCCCACGCGCCCGCGGCGCGTCTGTCGGGAGGTCCGTCGCCCTGTCGCCGTTTTCGCCGGCGCTTCTTGAGCGCTGCGATGACGAGGAGCGGGACGAAGTATGCCAGGAGTGGGATCCCGACCACCCCGAGGACGACCCAGGCCCATACCGGGAACACGAACCCCTTGGCTTTGTCCTTCGGATCGTTGTCCTTCGTCTTGACCGGGGTGAGCAGGTCTTCAGCGCGCGGATCGTTGGGCGGGGGCTGTCGCACCTGGGGCTGCGGCTCCAGCTTGGGCTTGGTGGTCTGGTTCTTGGGGGCGTCGGTCTTCGTCGGCGTCGGGAAGAACGGCACCCAGCCGACGCCGTCGAAGGCGACCTCGTCCCAGGCCGTCACGTCGTCGCCTGTGACCGTGGTCGTGCTCCCGGCGACCTTCGGGGCGAACCCCATCACCACCCGGGTCGGGTACCCCAGCCGGCGAGCCATCAAAGCGAAAGCGCTCGCATACTGCTCCTGGTCGCCGACCATCGGCGATTTCGAGAGCAGATCGGTCATCCGGTCGGCACCCTCACCGGCGCGGGAAGGCACAGGGTCCGACGCGCGGCCGTGGCTGAGGAAGCCGAGGGACTTGAGCGAGCGCTCGATGTTGCGCAGCTTCTGAATCGCGGTATCGGCCGAGCCGGCGTACTCCTCGGCCTTGGCCGAGACCACGTCCGGAACGTTCGTGACAGCCGGTAGGGCGAGCTTCGCGGGCGGGACCTTCGCCAGGGCGCGGTCGTTCGGCACCTTCTGCGCGGTGGCGCCGACGGTGTAGGCGAGGCCATCGTGCACCCCGCTGGTCACGGCGGCCGTGCCGGTCGCCGTGTTCACGCGCACGCCTGCTGCGGGATCCTCCCCGGTGTGCTCGTCGAACGTGAGCCGGTTCGTGTAACCCAGGGTCGGCAGCCACACGTCGGAGTACCCGAGGACGGCGATGGACGCCGTCGATGATGCTCCGGCCGTGAACAGCGGCGGCCGAGGGATGGTGCTGCCGAGGAGCTCGAACGCACCGGACGCGTCTGTGCTGCTGCCGGGCGACGCCACCGACCACACCACGCCGTCGTAGCTGTCCATCGTCGCGAGGCGGATGGTCTGCCCCTGCTTAAGGCCCGTGACGGTGAAGAGTTTCGTCTTCTGGAGGTCTTTCGTGTACTTGCGGAAGCCCGCGAGCGGGCTCGGATAGTCGAGCGGGTCGAAGGGTGGAGTGATCTCGTCGCGGACGACATAACGCGAGGCCGCAGGAGGCGCGAGCAGGGTGCCGGCCAGCGCTCCGACGACGACAGCCCCGAGCACCACTGCGGCCCCGCCGAGCAGTCGGCTTCGCCGGACGGCGGAGTCGGTCTCCACGCCATCGCGGGCGAAGCGGGCGCGTCGCCACGACAGCCAGACCAGGGCCACTCCCGCGAAGAGCACCCCGCGAACCCCCGCGAAGAACGGGTCCCGCGTCCCGAGCAGGATCGCCGCCAGCAGCAGCAGCGCGGGGCCCGAGAGCAGGACCGCCGCGCGTCCGACGGAGGGACGGCGCACGCGCGGCAGCCAGCGCACGGCCAGCGTGACGGAGACGAGCGCGACCAGCCATCCGGCGACGTAGGGTACGACCGCGACGTAGGGGGGCGCTTCAAGCGGCGCTTGCAGGGTGACCGCATCCGACCATCCGAAGACGGCGCCGAGCACCAGGCCCGAGAGACTGTCGAGCGTCGGGAGGACACCGAACAGTGCCTGCCCCGGCAACGCCAGCGGCGTCCCGAGGAGGAAATACGCGGCCAGGGCGAGCACGACCGTCAGCGGCCAGCCGAGTCGGAACAGCCGTCCGAGCAGGGCGACTCCCCCGCCGACGACGATTCCGCCGATGGCCGCGGGCGCGAACGCGTAATGCCCGAAGGCCGGCTCGAAACCGACGACAGCGAGCAGGCTCAGTCCGGTCAGGACGGCGACGTCGATCCAGGTCGTCGCCGAGAGGCGATCGAGCATCGGACTCGATGCGTCTGCGGTGCGGGACCTCGTCCCGCCGGCTGCCGCGGTCATCGACCCGCTCGCTTCAGCAGGGCCGGAAGCTCCGGCAGCGCGGACACGGTGATCAGCATGGAGCGCCCCAGACGGGTGAGCCGCGGTTCGCCGCCCTCATCGACGCGGATCACGATCGTCTCGGTGTCACTGCCCCACAAGGCCGACGCACCGCGCAATTCGACGGCCTCCACCTGGGATCCGACGACGGTCACCGCGAGACTCGGGGCCGGGAGCCGCAGGGTCGCCTGCCGGAGGAACTCACGCAGTGTGGGGTGCGCCCCCTCGACCGGCTGGATGCGGCACGAGTCGTCGAGCAGCGCCGTGGGAGAGCCGACTCGCATGGCACCGCCCTGCCAGAGGGCATTGATCTCGGTCTCTTCACGGATCACCTGACAGCCGATGGACGTCAACACCGAGACGCCGAGCTCGAACTCCTCGTCGGACGCGAAGTGCGACCGTTCGCCGTCGAAGGCGAGCAGCAGCTGCGACCGGCGCGTCTCCTGGTACTGCCGCACCATGAGCTGACCGGTGCGGGCGGAGGTACGCCAGTGCACGTTGCGGATGTCGTCGCCCGGCTCGTAGGTGCGCAACGCGTGGAACGCCAGGTCGCTGTCCGTGATGACCTTCGTCGTCTGCCCTTCGAGATCGCGCACCAGACCTCGCGCGGTCGCGGCCAGACGGACCGTCTTAGGATGCACGAACAGCTCGATGCGGTCGGTCCACTGGTTGGTCCGCCGGAGCAGCCCGAGCTGGTCTCCGCGCACCGACAGCGCGGGGCCGGCCAGGATGAGTGCCCGCCGAGCCGTCGGCACGGCGAACAGCTCCTCCGTCTCGGCGCCGGGCGTCAGCCGCGGGATGGTGAAGTCGGCCTGGCCTTCGCCCACCGGTAGTTCCATCCTCGTCGGCAGTACCGGCCGGCTGCCGTTGTTGGCGACGCTGAGCCGGCCGAGCGCGCGGTCACCTGCGACCACCCGCCGCGGGTTGAGCTCGATGCCCACACGGTACGTCGAGCGCCCGAAGACGAACGCCGTCGCGATGAGCAGAGCAGCGAGCAGGGTCGCCGCGATGAAGACGAACTCCGCCCAGCCGAGCCAGACCGCGAGCACCACCGAGACGGCGGCCGAAGCGAGAACGATCCACCCGAGCGTGCTGACGACGCCGAACATCGGACCCACCCGGTCGGCGACGGCGCGCGCCCACGGCGCGACTCGGCCACCGGCCGCACCGAGCAGCCGCCTGATCGTCGCTCCGACCTGACCTGCCGCGATGCGCGCCTGGTCGCCCGCGGACACGCGGCGGCGCCGAGCACGGCCGGGGCTGTCGGTGGTCATGAGAGGTCGGATCCCGTCGGGTCGGAAGAGGTCAGGAGAGGTCAGGAGTGGGTCGTTACGAAGGTCACGCGGCCCGGTACGCCGGCGGGGTGGCCGAAGCCACCGCTCGCTCGACGATGTCGGCCGCGGTGACGCCCGCGAACTCCGACTCCGGGTCGACGATCACGCGGTGCGCGAGCACCGGCAGTGCGAGATCGCGGATGTCGTCCGGTGTGACGTAGGTGCGCCCGACCGAGATGGCCCAGGTCTTCGCCGCGCGGGCGAGCGCGAGGGCGCCGCGAATGCTGACGCCGAGAGCAGCATCTTTGTCGTCGCGGGTCGCCGTGACGATCTCGCTGAGGTACCCCATGACGCTGGCGTCGGTGTGCACTTCGGAGGCGAGCTGCGCCAGCGTCGAGACGGAATCACCGGCGATGATGGGGCGCACCGCCGAGGCTCGGGAGCGGTTGGACGAGTCGAGCAACAGGTCGACGGTCGTCGCGTGATCCGGGTAGCCGAGCGACGTCTTGATCAGGAAGCGGTCGAGCTGCGCCTCGGGCAGCGAGTAGGTGCCCGCCTGCTCGACCGGGTTCTGGGTCGCGATGACGACGAAAGGTGAGCCCACCGGATGTCCGACGCCGTCGACCGTGACCACCCCTTCCTCCATGACCTCCAGCAGGGCGGACTGCGTCTTGGGGCTGGCACGGTTGATCTCGTCAGCCAGCACGACGGACGCGAAGATCGGTCCCGGGTGGAACTCGAACCGGCCGGTCGACTGGTCGTAGATGGTGACGCCGGTCACGTCGGACGGCAGCAGGTCGGGTGTGAACTGGATGCGCGACTGCGTGCCCTCGACGGTGTTCGCCAATGCCTTCGCGAGCACTGTCTTGCCGGTGCCCGGGACATCCTCCAGGAGCACGTGCCCGCCCGAGAGCATCGCCGTGATCACCAGGCGGATGCTGTGCTCCTTGCCGAGGATCGCCTTGTCGACGTTCGACACCAACTGTGTGAACGCTCCGGCGAACCAATCCGCCTGCTCCTGGGTCACTGTCACTGCTGCTTCTCCTTACTTGGACCAGTCTTGGACACTGCTCTGCACCCCGTTCACGACCACGTACGCGCCCGGGTAGCCGCACCACGGCTCGATGTCGCTGCCCGCGTTGCCGTGATAGTGGCCGTAGCCGTTGCCATCGGTCGAGATCGATCGGGTCGACAACGTTCCTCCATTGCAGTGCACCTGCATGCTGAACGCCTTGTTCTTGGCGAAGTCGTGGAGAGTGACGTCGTAGGTATAGCTGTGGACGAATCCCGGCTTCAGGTCACCCTTGGACAGGTCGATCGATGGCGACGGCGGCGGCGGGTCCTGCACCTGCACGGTGTTGGACGACACCGGAGTGCCCTTCTTGCCGCCGGGATTCTCGGCGTAGACATCGAACGAGTAGCTGCCGGCCGGCTTCTTGTTGACCTTCACGCTCGTTGCGGTCGTACTCTGCCAGCCCCCGTTGTTGAGCCGGTAGTAGTAGGTCGCCGTGCCGCCGCCCGTCCCGCTCGGGTCGGAGAGGGCGTTCCAGCTCATCGTCAGATCGCTCGGGGCGTTCCCGCTGCTCGTGATGCGCGCGTTGGCGACCTTCGCCGGAGTGCCGTACGGCGTCACCGGGTCGCTGCCAGCCGAGACGTCGGACCACCCGTCGGCGTTGTAGGCGCTCACCGTGAACGAGTAGGCCTTGCCGTTGGTGAGCCCGCTGATGGTCACATCGCCGACGTCGGTCGGCGTGACGGTCTTGCCGCCGCCGGTGACCTTGTACTGGGTGATCGGCTTCCCATTGTTGGCGGGCGCCTTGATCGCGACGGTCACCTGCCCGTCGCTCGCGCGCGGGTTCGACGGTGCGCTCGGCTTCGACGGCCGGTCGTGGACCGTCACCCGCAGCTGCCCGATGGCCGACGCGGTGCGCTTGGGATCCTTCGTGGCGTCCTCGACGTGGTACACGATGTTGACCGCACCGATGGCGGCTCCGGAGGCGGCACTGACGCTGATGGACGAGCCGGTGTGGGTCACAGTCACACCCGCCGGCGCGCTCTGTGCCGTCGCGTCCGTGATCGTCAGCGGCTGGCCCGGGAACGGGTTGACCCACTGGGCATCGCTCGATGCGCCGTTCAGCGTGGCCGTGGCGCCGCGCTGAACCTCCTCGGTCTGCGGCGGGTTCTTCTGCGCGGCCACCGGACGGCTCGAGCTGACGACCTGCACGGACACCGTTCCGGAGATCGTATGGGTGCCGGAGCTGATGGTCACCGGAATGCTGGCGGTCTGCCCCGCCTGTGCGCCCAGCGGGGCGGAGAGGGTGAGGGTCGATCCGCTCAGCGACGACTGGATCGCCGGGTTGGAGGATGTGCCGCCTGCGTACGTCAGCTTGTTCAGGATCTCAGGGTTCGGGTGGAAGCTCGACGCCCGGAGGTCGACGGAGAGCGGCGCCTCCCCCGGTTCGATCTTCTCGCTGGGGGAAGTGAACGTGGGTGCGACGTCGGACTGGTCCGGCTCGCCGACCGTGATCGGGAGCACGAGCGTGGTGACGCGGTCGGAGCCCTGCCCGGCTTCTCGCCCGTCGTTCAGCTTGAACGTGATGGCGGCCGGACCGCGGTAGCCCTTCGCGGCCGTGAAGGTGAGGGTCTGCTCGTCGCCGTACGACGACGCTCCCGAGCTGTTGGTCGCGCTCACGCCTGAGGCGCCGGTCAGCTTGTAGCCCCGCCCGGACGGGACGGTGACGATGTCGGAAAGCTTCCAGCTCTTCGAGCCGTCGGCCTGCACGATCTGCTGCGGCAGGCCGTCCCGGATGCGCGGCGGAGCAGTCGCGTCGCCCTGGGGCGGCACGACCACGAAAGCCGTGCCCTTCAGCCCCGTCACCGTGTCGGTGAGCGTGTACGCGACGGCGATCCGCTGCTCGCCCGGCCGCACCGTCAGGGTGCCGTCCTGGGCGACCTCGGCCGCCGAGGCGTTGGGCCCGGTGACCTCCACCTTCAGGTCGTCGACGAGACCGGACGGGTTGGTGGCGCCGGCGAGGGCGTTCACCTTCACGCTGGTCTTGTTCGCGACCTCCTCCGGTTCGAGGATGTGGTCGATGGCAGTGGGCGGCACATCCTTGGCATTCGGGGTCACGGTGACCTGGATGAACGCGCTGGCGACCCCGCCCTGCCCGTTGGTGATCTGGTAGCGCACGACGAAGGATCCGTCGTCCTTCGGGGCCGTGACGAGCACGATCTTGCCGTGCACCGACGCTTTCAGACCTTCATCGACCTGCAGCAGCTTCTTCTGCAACCCGATGGCGTATCCGTTCGGATCCGAGTCGTTGTCGAGCACCGGGACGGCGATGGTGCGGCCGGGCTTCACCTGTACGGGGTCGTTGACGGCGATGGGAGGCCGCACTTGGTCGGGGCGCGGGATGACGGCGATCGAGACCGTTCCGGTCGCCACCTTCCCGTAGGTGTCCTTCACCTGGTAGGTGAACGTGTCGGTCCCCGCGGAGTCCGGGTAGGCCTCGTACGTGAAGGACCGGCTGGTGGAGTCGGAGATCCGGCCGAGGGTCGGCTGGCTGGCCAGCCCGGACAGGGTGACGGAGTCGCCGTCGGGGTCGATCCCGTCGAGCGGCACGTCGACGGGAACGGAGGAGCCGGCGAACGCGCGAACCGTCAGCGGCTGGGGTTGAGGAGCCCGGTCGGATGCTTTCTCCGGAGCACCCACCACGAAGGTGAGGGTCGCCTGCGCCTTCTGCCCATACTTGTCGGTGATCCCGTACACCACGTTGTACTGCCCGGGAGTGCTCGGCGCCTGATACCGCACGGTCTCGCCGCTCACGAAAGCGGTCGCCCCCTGGCCGGCGCCCGCCGCATCCCGCAGCTGCGCGTCGAGGGTGAACGGAGCGTTGTCCGGCGAGTAGTCGTTGTCCATGACCGGGACGGTCGCCACGTCGCCGGCGCGGACGGGCACCTGATCGTCGACGGCGACCGGCGGCTGATGCTGAACGAGCGGAGGGACCGGGACCACCGTGATCCCCGCGGTCGCCTCGCTCACGCCGTCGGAGACGACGTAGATCAGCTGCACCTGCTGGGTCAGCACCGTCGGAGCGGTGACCTTCACGACCGCATTGTCGAGCACCTCGACGTTCAGGTCTTCCGCACCCTTGCCGACCGTGACCGACCGGACCGCGAGCACACGACCGGACGGCGACACGTCGTTGTCGAGCACGGCGACCGAGGTCGGCTCGCCGGGGCGCACGTACGCCCTGTCGGTCACGGCGATCGGCGGGGCCTCGCTCGCGCCCTGCGCCGCGATGTCGACCCGGGCCAGTCCGGTCGTGGTCTTCGGCCCCGCCCCGAGGGTGTAGACGAGGTAGTACTGCCCCGGCGAGTTGCTCTTGAGGGTGACCGTGCCCTTGGTCGCGTCGGCCGTGACCTGAGCTCCGGAGCCGTCGAGGTTGGCGCCCACCAGGGTGAGCGGCTCTCCGGACGGCGACTGGTCGTTGTCGAGTGGATGCAGCACCACCGGACGCCCGGTGAAACCGTCGCCGAAGTCGGTCACAGCGACCGGGTCCAGCGTGCCGGCGGGCTTGACCGTGACGATCAGGCTGCCCGTCGTGGAGGCGCGACCGTCCGACACGGTCACCCGCACCTCCTTCGAGCCCGCCTGCCCGGTCTTGCTGGTGAACGTCACGTCGCCGTTCGGCTTGAACCGTACGTCGTCTTCGGTGGTCGCCGTGGCCGCGACGAGGCTGATGTCGTCGCCGTCCGGGTCGTTCCAGTCGTTCAGGATGTTGTAGGTGACGGACTGCCCGACCTCGGTCTGCGCCGTGCTCGATCGTGCGGAGGCGGGCGCCGTATTCTCCGCCGGCTGCTTGAGGGTCGCATCCACTTGCGCCGATGCCGTTCCGCCGCGGCCGTCGTCGACCGAGTAGCGGAACGAGATCGTGCCGCTCAGACCCTCGTTGGGCGTGAACTGGATCGCGCGACCGCCCTCGACGAGCTGCAGCACCCCCTGATCCGTCGGGATGGCGGAGACGTCGGAGACGGTCAGCACGTCGCCGTCCGGGTCGGTGTCGTTCGCGAGAACGTGCAGGACCGTGGACCGGCCGGGACGCACGCCGTAGGCGTCGTTCACGGCGATCGGAGGACGATTGACCCCGGTCCGCTCGGCGAGCGTGTCCGCGAACGATTGGACGACCGGCTTCTCCTCGCCGGTCTCGCCTTGCACGGTCGTGTCGTTCGGCTTCAGCTGCGCCCAGTTCTGCACCAGTCGCATGTTCGACGAGACCACCCACGCATTGCCGTCGCGGAGGTTGTTGAGCGCGATGACGTCGTGGTTCACGCGGAACTCGAGGTCGTCCCCCTGCACCGGTTGGTCGATGTCGAGGGCTACCGGCTTCTTTCCGTCGCACGCGTAGAGGTAGCGAGCGGAGCCCGACCAGGCGCCGTAGGAGCAGTTCCCGAGCCGTACAGGGGCCGAGACCGCGTCCGGGCCGCCCTTCGCCGTGGCGCCGGCGGGACTCGCCACAACCGTTCCACCGCCGAGCGGGACGCTGAGCAGACTGTTGGCGGTGGCGACCAGTGCGGCGCTCCCGTCCTGCCCGGGCTGTTGCAGCTTGAGGCCCTTCGCGGGCAGATCGACCGTCGTGCCTCCCCCGGCGATGACGCGGTTGCGCTGCGTGTCGAGAACGACGGGCTGGTCGCCGACGGCCGTCAGCTGGAACGCTCCGGGGACGGCGAAGTCGCGCGTCTGCGGTTTCGCGCCGGGCTGGTCGACCGTCACCAGGTGCTTACCCCGCGGGGCGACCACGAACGTCTTGCCGGATTTGGCGACCGCGAGCTTCGCACCCGACCCGACCTTCGCGGCCGGTTTCGTCTTCGCGCGGTCGAAGTCGAGGCGCCCGGACGCATCCAGCACCCACAGGGACCCGTTCGGCGCGAGCACGGAGAGCGTGTTGCCGCCGTAACCGACCTGCGAGTGCTCCGGGATCTGGATGCGGCCCCCGAGCGACACGAACGCCGGGTCGATGCGGTCCACCGTGCCGTGCGGGAGGTCCGTCAGGAAGTAGGCCTGGCCATCCTGGAGCACGTCCAGGTCGGCACTCGCGCCCGTGACCGCCGCATCGAGCTCGTCGATCTGGTGGTTGAGGCGGCCGCCGAGGAGCTTCTCCCCGTTGGTGACCCAGACATCGCGGGTATCGAGCTCGACGGCGTTCACCGGGAAACCCTTGTGCAGCACCGCGATGGTGAGCGGGACGCCCGCGACGACGGCGAGTGCAGTGATCGCAGCGAGCGTCTTGCGCTCACGGAACCACGTGCTGAACGAAACCAAGATGCCTGCTATCCCCCGGGCTGGAAAACCGCGTCCACGCTAACACGACCCCCTCACGCGTCCGGAATGGGGAGGACTCCCCATCCCCGCCGGGCCACGCATGCGCGCGTCAGTCGTCCGCCCCACCCTCCCGCGGAGGAACGGGCTGGTCAAGGTGCGCGGGGGTCCCCTCTAGGAGGGGCAGATCCTCGACCCCGACGAGCCGGGTGGTCACCGCGTACTCGACGAGACGCGCGCGCCGGTTGGTCGCCAGCTTCCCGCGGCCCCCGCGCAGCCCGGCAACCCCCAGCTTGTCGAGCTTGTCGCAGACGTTGTCGAGTTTGCGGTTGAACGTGGTCATGCTCCACCCCAGACGCTCGGCCGCCTCGGCAGAGCTCGGGATGGTTCCCCGGCCCGGCACCGTCTGCGTCAGGACGCCCTCGGCCAGAGCAACGATGAGCTGTCGCTGACTGGTCGTCAGAGTGACCGGGAGCACCGTCGTCGAGCCGCCCGAGGAGTCCACCTGGACCGCGGTGTTGAAGTAGTCCTCGTCGCTGGAGATGGTGAAATCGTAGGTCGTCGCGCCCGCACTGAACATGACGTGCATGGTCTGGAAAACGATCGGCAGCTTCGCACCCGGGGCGAGCCACGCCTGCATGGTGCCGGTGGCATCCGTCACGGTCGCGGTGAGGAGGGTTCCGACGTTGTTCAGCCACCACATCCCGAAGTCGTGTCCGACCGTCAGGAAGCGGCGGTGGAGGTACGGGTTGTCGTCGATGGACAGGTCGGCCTCGCGTCCGATGCCGAACTCGGCGCCGGGGTCGACGCTGTACAGCTCGCCGCAGTACTCGACGGTCAGCTTCTTCACGGCGGCCGTCACGACGAGCACGCTTTCAGCTGCTGCGAAGTGCGGCCCGCTCGGACCGTGGCGATGTCGATGCAGACGGGGACGCCCGGGGCGAGACCGGTGACGGTCGCGCGAGGGTCGGCGGTCACGGACGGCCCGTTCGTGGTCCCCTCCTGCACCCAGGTGAACTGGTCGCCCTTCTGCGCGTCCTCCGTCTTCCAGACGAAGGTCGCGCTGGCGCCGTCCGGGGCGCGCACGGCGGAGACCAGCACGGGCGGCGGCACCACGGTCACAGCGATGGAGCTGTCGCCTCCCGAACCCGGGCCTGGCGTTGTGGGCGCCGCAGAAGGGGCGATGACGTTCGCGACCACGGCCGCAGCGATGCCCAGCACGATGACGGCCGCGGCGCCTGCGCCGATCCAGGCGAGGAGGCGACGGCGTGGGTCGCGGGGTTGAGCGACGACGTCGGCGGCGCTGTCGGAGTCGGCCGTGCCGCTTTCCGAGGTCGGAGGCTCGGCGGTTGCCGCCGCGGTCGGTCGCGATCGGACCACCGTGTGCTCAGGCACCGCAGTGGCGGCGTCCTTCGCAGGAGCATCGGGTGAGATCGGCACCACTCCGCGCACGAGGGTGGCCGCCGGCTCGGCTTCCGTCGTCGGCGTCGGCGTCGGCGTCGGCGTCGGCGTCGAGGGTTGCTCGGTCCGATCCGGGGCAGGTGACGCCTCCCGCACCGGAGCTGCCCGCTGCGCCTGGATGGTCGCGACCGAACGCGCGCGCGTCTCGTCGGCGCTCCCACTGCCTCCCGGCGCCGGGCGCATGTCACCCAGGCTGAGATTGGGGACGTCGATGCTCGTCGGGGCCAGACCGAGCTCGAGTTCGACGCGCTGGAGCGCCCGGGCGAAGTCGACGGCCGAGCCGTACCGATCCTCCCGCCTGGTCGCCATCCCGCGCCGCAGCGACGCCGTCAGCGACGTGGGCACGTCGGTGCGGTCCAGAGGAGTGATCATCCCGCGCTCGATGCGTCCCATCAAGTCGAGGGTGCCGTTCGACCGGCCCGGGACCTCGAACGGCGTCCGACCGGCGAGCAGGGTGTGCACGGTCGCGGCCAGCGAGAAGATGTCGCTACGCACATCCGGGTCCGGATCGTCCGTGAACATCTCCGGCGGCGACCACGGCACGCTGAGCCCGACGCTGCGGCTGCCGGAGGTCGCGGTGTCCGACGGCTCCCGTCGCAGCTCGGACAGCGTCGTCGTGTGGACGGGGAGCTCCTCGAGCGCCGAGGCGATGCCGAAGTCGGTGAGCGCGGGCCAGCCGAGAGCGTTGGTCAGGACGTTCGCCGGTTTGATATCGCGGTGCAGGATGCCGGCGGCGTGCGCGGTCGCGACGGCGCTGGAGAGCCGGACACCGGTACGCAGGGCATCCTCCACCCCGATCCGTTCCCGCTTCAGGCGGTCCGCCAGCGACGGCCCCGAGCAGTACTCCATCACCAGGTACGGCCGGTCGTCGCCGGCGACGCCCGCGTGGAAGATGGTCACGATGTACGGGTGCGCCGACAGCCGCGCCATCACGTTGGCCTCGGCGACGAAGCGGGCGCGAGCAGTCTCGTCCACGCCGTCGGTCAGGAGGACCTTCACCGCGACGCTGCGCTTGGGCAGCTCCTGCTCGTAAAGGAAGACGTCGGAGAAGCCCCCGGACCCGAGCAGACGGATGAAGTGGAAGCCGTCGAGCTCGGGCGGCTGCGACGCCATGCGCCTCATCCGGCCGCCTCGACCGTCAGCGTCGCGCCGCTCCCCAGGTCGATCACGGTGCCGAGCACGACGGTGGTCGGCTCGCCGCTGCGCAGCTTCTGCGGAGACGTGCCGGGCAGGACGACGAGGGTGCCGTTCCGCGAGTGCAGATCGGTGACCACGACGCTGTCGCCCTCGACGACGACGGCGACGTGCGAGCGGGAGATGTCGTCCTCCGCGCTCGTGAGCGTGACCGGTCGCGCGCCGCGCAACGACGGCACCGCGGTGACGCTGGGTGCCCGGCCGACGACGATCGGAACAGAGAGCGGCTCGCGGCGGCCGTCGGAGAGCAGGACGGCGAACTCTTGTCGCTCCGGAGCGGAAGGCGTCGCCTCCGGGGTCGCCGGCAGTCGTCGCGGCAGGTCACCGCTCATCACGGTGAGACCGTCGTGATCGCCCTCCAGACGCCCGGAGACGGGAGGGAACGAGTCGGTGATGAATCCGGGGAGGTCGATGCGTGCCGGAGCGGCCTCGTCCTCCTCGGGCCGGACGGCGGCCTCCTCGACGCTGCGGACCAGCGTCGCACCGAAGAGGTGGTCGTAGCCGGAGGTCTCGGACGCTGCGGGTGCGGCTACGGGCTCGGAGGCGAGAGCGGCGAGGGTCGCTTCGGGGACCCGGGTCACCTCCACCGGCTCGGCGAGCACCGCATCCACCGGTCCGGTATCGCGCTCGCGCTTCGGTGAGGCGGCGACCGTTGCGCCCACGTCCTCCGCCCGTTCGGCCGCGGACCACACCAGTCCGCTCGCGCGCACGACGCCCTCCACCAGCGGAAGGGTGACGGTCGCGCTCCCGTCGCCCAGGGTGACGGTGTCGGCGTCGTCGAGCTGCGTCTCCACCCACGACGACACCGCGGCCGCCTGGACGGCGCGTTGGCGGCCGTCTTCGCTGACCGAAGCAGTCGCCGTCCCGCGCACCGCGAGCAGGACGGCCCCCGTGGATGCGTCGAGCAGCGCGAACGATGGCGTACGGCTCAAACCGCGCGCGACGAGCGCATCGAGCGTCTCGGCGAAGCCGGTACGGACGGCATCGAGGAGATCGCGCAACCGCGCGGCGTCCTGCTCGGCCACGAGGAGCGCCCGAGCACCTCCCGCGACGACCGCCCACTCCCCTGCTGCCGCCTGCTGCACCTCGAACACGGACGAACTACTCCCTCGGCTGCGTGTCTTCGAGCTCACGGCCGCTTCCGCCGTCCACGCGTTCACGCGTGTCGACGGGGGCCGGAGCATCCTCCCCGGTCACCGATTCAACCACGATCACGGTGATGTTGTCGTGGCCGCCCGCCTCGTTTGCTGCGTCGACGAGCGCTGAGGCGACATCGCCCGGGCTCTGGGCGAGGATCTCGGCGATCCGCCGGTCGCTGAGTTCGCGGGTGAGTCCGTCCGAGCAGACCAGGAAGATCTGGCGGCCCTGCTCCGGGACCAGCACGCTGTCGGTGTCGACGAAGTCCTCCGCACCGAGCGCCCGCGTGATGACGTTGCGCTCGGGATGCACGGCCGCCTGCGCTTCGGTGATGAGTCCCGCATCCACCAGCTCCTGCACCGCCGAGTGATCGACGGTCAGCTGCCGGAGTTCGCGCCCGTCCCAGGCGTAGACCCGCGAGTCGCCGACGTTGACGACCATCCACTGCTCCGCTGCCAGTTCGGGGACACGGACCCGGACGACGCCCGTCAGCGTGGTGCCCGCGACCGCAGCGCCGGACTCGTCCGCCCCCGACAGTGAACGGACGGCCGCGTTGGCCTCGTCGATCGCCCGGATCACCTCGTCGGGCGTTGGCCTGCTGCCGGCCTGCAGCGTACGGGCGAGACTCTCCACCGCCGTGCGGCTCGCCAGGTCGCCGCGGGCGTGACCGCCCATGCCGTCGGCGACGACGAACACCGGGTCCTGCGCCAGTGCGCTGTCCTCGTTGACGTGACGGACCGCACCCGTGTCGCTGCGGAGGCTCACGCCGACGAGGGAGCTCATGTGCGGGGGTCCTCCTGGGTGCCGTCGACGGCCGCCGCCTCAGTCTCGGTCTCGGGCTCGTCGTCTTCGTCGGAGTCGCCGTGGATGGCCTCGGCGACGGTGGTGCCGCTCATCCTCAGCTTCACCAGACTTGCAATCGTAGCGACAACCATGGCCCCGACGATCACGGCGAGAGACGTCCAGGTACTGATGTCGGGCGCCCACTCGATCGGATGGCCGCCATTGATGAAGGGCAGTTCGTTCTCGTGCATGGCGTGGAAGACCAGCTTCACACCGATGAAGGCGAGGATGAACGCGATCCCGTACTTGAGGTACACGAGCTTGTCGAGAAGGTGCCCCAGCAGGAAGTACAGCTGGCGGAGACCCATCAGCGCGAACACGTTCGCGGTGAACACGATGAACGGGCTCTGGGTGATGCCGAAGATGGCGGGGATGGAGTCGAGCGCGAACAGCAGGTCGGTCGTGCCGAGCGCGATGAAGACGAGGATCAGCGGCGTGAACATGCGGCGGCCGGCGACCGTCGTGCGCAACTTGTTGCCCTCGTACTGGCTCGAGACCTTGAGGCGCCGACGCGCGAAGCGAATGAACCAGGAGTCGTTCTCCCCCTCGTCGTCGTGGTTCCCGAAGGCCTGGTTGAAGGCGGTCCAGAGCAGGAAGGCGCCGAAGAGGTAGAAGATCGCGCTGAAGCTGGCGATGAGTCCCGCGCCCAGCAGGATGAAGACGCCGCGGAACACCAGCGCCAGGATGATGCCCACCATGAGCACCTCCTGCTGGTACTTCCGGGGTACCGCGAACCTGCCCATGATGATGACGAAGACGAACAGGTTGTCGATGCTCAGGCTGTACTCGGTCAGCCACCCGGCGAGGAACTGCCCGGCGTGCTCGGCATCCCCGATCAGCAGCATCAGCAGGGCGAAGATCAGCGCGAGGACGACGTAGAAGGCGACCCACAGGGCCGACTCCTTCGCACTGGGGATGTGCGGCCGCTTGAAGATGATCAGCAGGTCGAACAGGAGGATCCCGATGAGGACGACGAAGGAGCCGATCTCGAACCAGAGGGGCAGTGCGCTTTCCACAGGGGACCTTTCGAAGGGCGTCGATCATCGCCGAAAGTCTCTCCCGCACCTCACGGTGCCGCTGTGCCCGGGCCCGCCTCCGTGGCGGACCGTGATGACGTGCACAGCGCCGGTCCCGTCGCATGGCTCACGCCAACGCCGGTCCCGTCCGGGATACTCCCCTTCGCTGCGGCCATCCTAGCGGGGTCGCCGGACGGGGGTACTGTGCTGGCGTGGAACGGGTGGGGTTCGACAGTTCGGTGATCGCGTCGGCGGGGTACGACCCCGGCGTCCGTACCCTCGAGGTGGAGTTCGTCTCGGGCGAGGTGTATCGCTACTTCGTGGTCCCGGGGCGGGTCTGGCGGGAGCTGCGCGCGGCGGAGTCGGCGGGCGCGTACTTCGGCGCGCACATCCGCGGTCGGTATCCGGAGGAGTGGATGCCGTCCGGCGGGACGCGCTGACCCTCAGTCGCCGGGTTTGATCGCGACCCGCCCGCTGCCGGTGCGAGCGAGGTAGAGGCGGGCGCCGGTGCGCGCGAGGAACTCGTCGACCGCCTCCCGCGAGCCCTGCCACCATCCGTAGTCGTCGAGCAGGAGAACCCCTCCGGGCGTCAGCCGGTCGTACAGGTGCGCCAACTCGTGCGCGGTCGATGCGTACCAATCGGTGTCCAGCCGGAGCAGCGCGATCCGGTCGGGAGCTTGACCGGGAATCGTCTGCTCCACGGGCCCTTTGACGAAATGCAGCTTGTCTTCTGGGTAGGGCACCTGGCGGAAGCCCTCCTGCACATCCTCCAGCGACGCGTAGGCCCACACGCGCGACGTCTTGCTGTAGGACGCGAGCAGGTCGGCCGCGGGACGCCCGTCACCGCGTCGGTCGTTCGGGCCCGGCTCGGTCATGCCCTCGTACGTGTCGAACAGGTACAGGTCGCGCTCGTGCGAGCCGGCCGCATCCAGCGCCCGGGCGATGGCGTGGACGCTCCCGCCTCGCCAGACGCCGCATTCGACGATCGCGCCGGGGATGTCGTACCGGGTGATGTAGCGGGCTGCCGCGATTCCGGCGTACAGCTTGTCGACGTTCGTCATCGTGTACGGCTGTGCGGCGCGGATGATCGCCGCGGCCTCCTCGTCGATGTCGGAGGGGATCTTCGGGTCAGCCGGGGTGTTCGGGGCAGCAGGAGTCTTCGGTGCAGCAGGAGTCTTTGGTGGCGTGGCCTTGTTCCGCACGCGGCGAAGTTCGTACCCCGTCAGTCGGGAGACAACACCGTTGACACGCTTCCGCAGCGACACAATCCACAAGCTACTCTTCGCCGGCTACTTGTCGGGACCGGTGGTTGCGGGGCCGCTGTCGCAGGTGACGGTTCCGATCCCGAACTGGCCGATCACCGTTGTCCCGTCGGACTCGTAGACGTTGATGCACCCGCTGCCCGTGAACGCATCCAACTCCTTCACGTAGATGAACCCGAGTTTCCCGTTGGTTGCCTGCGCCCCTTGCAGGTCGGGGAACCCGTTCTTCGCGTTGGGTGCGCCGTATGTCTGGCCGTGGGCGTTGACGCCGAACGAGCTGGTCGTCGAGCCCCCGTACCGCGCGACGGCCTTCCAGGTGGTGCCGGGGTCGGCGGTGACCGTGATCGCGGTGCTGCCGGGGGCGAGGAAGCCGTCCTTGATGTGGACGGTCGTCGAGCGTTTGGCGCAGTCCCACCCGCTCATCCCGACCATGGGTGTCGTCTCCCCCGCGGCGTCCTGTGAGAATCCGCTGGTCGAAGGGACGGAGATGTTCCCCGTGTCGCTGACGCAGGTGACGTCGATGATCACCGTGTTCGCTCCTTGAGCGACGGGACCGAGGTTGATGGTCGCCGTGCCGGTGCGCGTGACGGCGACGGCATCGCCGATCGGTGCGACGGTCGTGCTCCCGGGGAAGCTGCTGACCACGATGGCCGCGCCGGTTGTCGCCGCGGCAGCGACGACGATGATGCCGGCCACTGCCAGGCGGGTGCGGCGTTGGTGCTGCTGCAGGCGGCTTTTCGTGGTGCCGATCGCGACGAGTTCTGCGCGCACTGCGGCAGCGAAGCCGGGGTCGAGGTCGGGGTCGTTCATCAGCTGATCCCTTCCATGGGCATCGGAGTCGGATCGAGGTCGTGCAAGTCGGCGCGGAGGCGAGCTCGCGCGCGATGGAGCCGAACGCGAGCTGTCGAGGGTTTCAGGCTCACCACCTCAGCGGCCTGGGCGATCGGAATGCCCTCCAGAACGGTGAGGACGAGCAGGGCGCCGTCAACAGGAGAGAGTTTGCCGAGCGAATCCGCCAAGCGTTTTCGTGTCTCCAACGTCTCCGCATCCGGCGCGTCCACGGTCGTGTCGCGCGGTGCCGTGCGGAGGAAACGCTGATACCGCGAGGTCGAGCGTCGCAGGTTGCGCGACAGGTTGACGACCGCGACAAGAAGCCAGGGAAGGACCGACCCGTTAGCGGGCTCGACCGAATGGCGTTTGCGCCACAGCTCGAAGAAAGCCGCGGCTGTGATGTCTTCGGCGTCGTGCTGGTCGTCGACGAGACCGAGTGCACGCCGGTAGATGCGGTGGCGATGCAGGTCGAAGAGCCGACCGAATGCCTCGCCGTCGTTGTGGCGCGCACGCTCCCACAGGTGGAGCTCGGCCGAATCATCCCTCACAGCTAAGAGTGTCCGCACGCACACGATTCGTTACAGCAGAATCGCCGCCGTCAGCGCATTCGTTCAGTCCCGCGTTCACGAGATGCCTAGTGAGCACGACCGGTTACCCCCGATCGCATGCTTTTGCGCCCCCTGGAGAAAATCGGGCGCCACACGCACACTCGGATCATGGACGAGACGCAGGGAGCGACCACGCTCGGACCGGGAAGTGCGCCAGGGGGCATCCGTTTGAAGCTGCACCTCGACCCGGCTCAATTGCGTGCCCTCGAGCGCATCGCCGCTGAGCGGAAGACGAGCGCGGCCGTGTTGGTCGAGCAGCTGGTGCTGAACGCCCTGGCCCATGCAGAGGTTCCACCTCCGGCGGACTCCCACGTTCAACGGCCTCACACGACCTACGAAGAGGCGACCCACGATTTCACGCGGGACCAGCCGGACGGCACCCTCGACCCGGCCTGAGATGTGCCCTCACACTGCCCAGCAGCGGCGGCTCAGGTGTCCCACGTCAGCCAGCGTGCGAGCGCCGCGTCGCGGTCGTCACCGATGAGGAGGAACCGCATCAGCAGGCTGAGCGGCACGGCGAGAATCGCTCCGACGGGACCGAGGAGCACAGTCCAGAGCACGACCGAGAAGAACGTCAGGGTGACGCTTAGCCGAACCGTCTTCGCTACGAAACGCGGCTGGATCAGTTCCTGCACGACGACATTGACGACGACGTACAGAGCCAGCACGAGGAGTCCCATGCTCCAGCCACCGATGACCAGCGCAAGCACGAACGGTGGAAGCAGTCCGATGACGAAACCGACGTTCGGGACGTAGTTGGTGACGAACGCGAGCACCGCCCAGACGAAGGGAAGCGGGATGCCGATCGCCCAGATTGCGAGACCGTCGATGATCGCAACGATGGCGCCGAAGATGGTGTTGACCACGTAGTAGCGCCCAGTGCCGTCGACGAACTCGCGGAAGGTTCGCACCTTCATCGCGTTCTTCGCCGCCAGGTCGGCGGGGATCTCGGCGAATCGTCGCGCGTCGACCGCCATGAACCACACGTACCCGAGCACGAAGAAGAGGGCCGCACCCAGGCCGATCAGCTGCGTGCCGGCAGTGAACACCGTGTGCAGGATCGCATCCGGCTGAAGCCAGCCCCCGACGGCGTCGGCGGACGCCGGATCGAACCCGAGCGTGCCGAGGAAATCTGCGACCGCAGACGAACTCTTCTGCAGTTCGCTCGTGTAGTCGGTGAGGACCTGGGCGAACTGGCCGAGGGCGAGCACGATGACCACCCCGAGCACGACGATGATCGCGTAGGCCGTGACCACGACGGCGACCGTGCCCAGCCAGCGCGGCAGTCCGCGCCGATCGAGCGGACGCCGCACCGGGTGCGCCACGATCACGAGCACCGCCGCGAGGATCAACGGACCGAGGAATCCGCGTCCCGCCCAGATGGCCCATGCGGCAACGCCGGACGCCGCGAGGGTGAGCAGGACCCGCGTCGGCCTCGCGAGACCTTGCGCGCTCTCCTGCTCCGGGTCGGCCATTGCGATGACTCCGTGTTCACGCGTTCATGGTGGATTCAGACATCTCGATGACTCAGAAATTCTGAGTTCCCCGGCAATGTATCCGAGGTGCATACTGTGGCGCGACGGGGGAGGTCGCCATCGTGATCGACCTCAGCTGGAAGGCGACGGCCCGACGCCGAGCGGCCGCCGTCCGCAGCTGAAAGTGTGCCTGCACCGGTCCGCGAAGGGCGACGGGTTATCCGGCGTTCTCTTCGACAACACGGCGGATAGCGGCGACCGCGAGGTGCAGCATGGCGCCAAGAACCCCGAGACCAGTCAGCCCGCTCGCCCAGGCGAAGACGCCTGCCGCGCTCCGAGGGTCGGAATCCAGCGTTACAAACGCCACGACGTAGAGGACGACACCCCCGAGCAGCGCGACAACATAAATGGTCAGCAGGACGGTGAGCGGCAGGTTCGGAGAGCGATGTCGCCTGGACGTCCCCTCGTACCCATGACCCAGCTCTTCATCGGACATGCCCGGATGCTAGCGGCCAGGGATTTCGCTGGCAACGACCAGCCGTCCCGATCGGCAGCTTCCGGCAGGTCACCCGACGGGATAGCGACCTGGGGAAGAAAAAAGCCCGCTTCCCTGTGAAAATCAAAGGGAAGCGGGCGATGGTGACCCCAGCGGGATTTGAACCCGCGTTACCGCCGTGAGAGGGCGACGTCCTAGGCCGCTAGACGATGGGGCCGTCTGGCAACTAGAAGATCATGCCACAGATGGGGTTCCGGTGCCAAAACGGGGACGGCGCCCCGGGCGCGTCGTCAGACGAGGACGCGCAGGGCTCCTGGCGCCACTGTCACCTCGATCGGGAGGGGCCCGATCCGCTCTCCGTCGGCGTACGCGACGATGTCTTCGGCCTCGACACGGACGCTGCCGACGCGGAGGATCGTGACCTCCGGGAGTCCGGTGTGCTCGCCGCGGAACACCTTCGGGAACATGCGCAGGAAACGGAGCCGGGACATCCGCGCGACGATGAAGAGGTCGAGCCGGCCGTCGGCCAGGTCGGCGTCGGGCGCGATGCGCATCCCGCCGCCCAGCGACCGGTTGTTCGCCACCGAGACGAGCATCGCATCCACCTCGATGAGGCGGCCGTCCGCGTGGATGCGGTACGGGCGTGGTTTCAAGGTCGCAAGTTCGCGCATCAGCGCGACGATGTAGCGACTGCGGCCGCGTGGCCGGGTCATCAGGTTTGCCCGCTCGTTGACGGTCGCGTCGAAACCGGCCGAGACGACGGAGCCGAACCAGGTGGTCAGCTCGCCGTGGCGGATCGTGCCGGCGTCGATGGTGCGCGGCTCCCGCTGCAGGGCGGCGAGCAGCTGGTCGATGGCGGCCTCGGTGTCATGGACGGGGATGCCGAGGCCGTCGGCGAGGTCGTTGCCGGTGCCGCTGGGCACGATCCCGAGCGGGAGGCCCGTCTCGGCAACGAGGTCGATACCGAGATTCGCCATCCCGTCGCCGCCGACGACGACCAGGGCGTCGGTGCCATCCTGGATCGCCTTCGCCGTCTCCCGGCGCAGCAGCTCGATGTTGGCCTCGTCCATGGCGACGACCCGGTGGCCGGCCTCGCGGAGCCGTTCGACCACGCGCGGGCCGACCTCGCGGCGGTGCCCGAACGAGGCCATGGGGTTGACCGCGACGACCACGGCCCGCGGAGTTGCGGTCACAGTGCACGATGATGACACAACGCGCGCCCGGACCGCCGACGGCGCGGCGTGTATCAGAGGCGCAGCCGGCGGAGCAACTGGGCGTTGAGTGCGACGACGATCGTCGAGATCGACATCAGTACGGCGCCGAAGGCCGGAGAGACGATCACTCCGAGACCGATCGCGACACCGGCTGCCAGCGGGAGGGCGATCACGTTGTAGCCGGTCGCCCACGCGAGGTTCTGCAGCATCTTCCGGTAGGTCGCGCGGGAGAGGGTGATCACGTCGGCCACACCGCGCGGGTCGCTGGAGGCCAGGACCACGCCGGCGGATTCGATGGCGACGTCCGTTCCGGCACCGATCGCGATACCGACGTCGGCCTGGGCGAGGGCGGGGGCGTCGTTCACGCCGTCGCCGACCATTGCGACACGCGAACCGTCGGACTGCAGCCGCTCGACGGTTCCCGACTTGTCGCCGGGGAGCACCTCGGCGAAGACCTCGTCGATGCCGAGCTCGGCGGCGACCGCCTCCGCTACGGCGCGAGAGTCACCGGTCAGCATAGCGACTCGGACGCCGCGGTCGCGCAGCGAGCGGACGGCCTCCCGCGACTCCGGGCGGACCACGTCCGCGAGAGCGATCAGGCCCAGGATACGGTCGGCCGTCAGGACGTAGACCACGGTCTGGCCGTCGCGGCCGGAGCGCTCTGCAGCGTCCCTCAGCTCCGCCGGGGCGGTGAGGCCGCGTTCGGCGAGGAGCCGCGGAGCGCCGACGGTGATGGTGTCGCCTCCGACGACAGCGGATGCGCCACGGCCGCCGAGTGCCTCGAAGTCCGAAACCGGTGCGATCGACAGTCCCCGTCCGCGCGCTTCGCCGACGATGGCAGCCCCGATGGGGTGCTCGGCCGGCGCTTCGACGGCCGCGGCGAGCGCGAGCAGCTGGTCTGCGTCGCCCTCGGCGACCACGACCTCCGCGACACCCTGGCGGCCCTCGGTGAGGGTTCCCGTCTTGTCGAACAGGACGACGTCGATGCGGCGGGCGTCCTCCATCGCGTGACGGTCGCGGATGAGCAGACCGTTGCGAGCGCCGAGCGCCGTGGAGATCTGGGCGACCAGCGGGATGGCCAGCCCCAGTGCGTGCGGGCAGGCGATGATCAGCACGGTCACGACGCGTTCGAGGACGAAGGCGGGGTCGTCCGGGCGGATGAGGACCCAGACGACCAGGGTGACGAGAGCCACGGCGAGCGCGACGTAGAACAGCCACGCGGCGGCGCGGTCGGCGAGCACCTGGGCGCCGGACTTGCTGGCTTGCGCATCGGAGACGAGCTTCATGATGCCGGCCAGGGCCGTGTCTCCGCCGGTGCGGCCGACCCGCACGATGAGGGAGCCGCTGCCGGAGATGCTGCCCGCGACGACCTGCTCTCCTGCTGCGTGGGTGACGGGCTTGGACTCTCCGGTGAGCATCGACTCGTCGAGCTCGCTGCGGCCGTCGACGATCTCGCCGTCGGCGGGGACGGCGGAACCGGGACGCACCCGCACGAGGTCGCCCACGCGCAGCTCAGAGACAGGTACGGCCTCCGGTTCCGCGTGCGGGTCGGCAACCCGCTCCGCGGTGTCGGGCAGGAGCTTCGCGAGCTCGCCGAGGGCGTCTTGCGCCCCCATGACAGCGGACATCTCGATCCAGTGCCCGAGCAGCATGATCAGGATGAGGGTGGCCAGTTCCCACCAGAAGTCCATGCCCGGAAGCCCGAGTGTCACGGCCACGCTGTACCCGAAAGCCACGACGATAGCGAGCGAGATCAGCGTCATCATGCCGGGCTGCTTCGCCTTCAGCTCATCCACGGCACCGCGGAGGAAGACGAGCCCGCCGTAGAAGAAGATGACGACGCCGAACACGGCCGGGATGAATTGACTCCCCGGGAAGCGCGGACCACTGAGACCCAGGATCTCCTGGAGGCCCTGCGAGAAAACGAGCGTGGGGATGGTGAGGACCAGCGTCAGCCAGAACTTCCGCCGGAACACCGCCGGGTCGTGCCCCGCGTGCCCGGAATGGTCGTGCGTACCGTGACCCGCGTGATCGTTGCCGTGCATCGCGTGGTCGTGCATTGCGTGGTGATCGTGCATCGCGTGGTGGTCGTGCGCTACTGCCGTCGGCTGGTTCTTCTCGTCCATATCGGCTCCAACGGTACCCCCTAGGGGTATATTCCTCAACCGTCGCGCCGCTTGCGTGCGCATCCCATCCGGTATTTCCTGGGATCCATGAGACTCACGAAATTCGAACACTCCGGCCTCCTCCTCGAACAGGACGGGCGGAAGCTGTTCGTCGACCCGGGCAGCTTCACCTCTCCGCTCACCGACACCGCGAACGCCGTCGCCGTCGTGATCACCCACGAGCACCCGGATCACTGGACGCCCGAGCAACTGAACCGGGTGCTCGACCTCTCGCCCGAGGCCGAGATCTACGCGCCGGAGGGTGTGGCGAAGGCCGCCTCCGACTTCGACATCACTGTGGTCCACGCCGGAGACACGATCACTGTGGAGCCGTTCACGCTCCGCTTCTTCGGCGGTCGTCATGCCGTCATCCACGAGACGATCCCCGTCGTCGACAACCTGGGCGTACTGGTGAACGACGAGCTGTACTACGCCGGCGATTCCTTCTTCGTGCCGGAGGGGGTGCAGGTGGACGTGCTCGCCGCGCCCGCCGGGGCGCCGTGGATGAAGATCTCGGAGACGATGGACTACGTGCTCGCCGTGAAGCCGAAGCGCAGCTTCCCCATCCACGAAATGGTGCTCTCGCGCGCCGGGAAGGACATGGCGAACGGACGCCTGCAGTGGGCGACCGAGCAGAACGGCGGCACGTTCTTCCCCCTCGAACCCGGCGACTCGCTCGACCTGTGACCGTCGCCGGATCGTGAGCGTCGACCGAGAGCAGGACCGTCCCGCCGTCGTCTGGTTCCGTGACGACCTCCGCATCGCGGACAACCCCGCGTTGCACGCCGCCGCAGAGTCCGGACGGCCGGTGCTCTGTGTCTTCATCTGGGACGAGCAGACACCGCAGCTGCGCGTTCCGGGCGCCGCGAGCCGCTGGTGGCTCCACCAGAGCCTTGCCACGCTGACGGCCTCTCTCGAGCGCCTGGGTGCCGGTATGACCGTGCTTCGCGGGCCGAGCGAACAGGTGATGGCCCACCTCCTGCGCGAGACCGACGCCGCCGCCGTCTTCTGGAACCGACGCTACGGCGGAGTCGAACGGAGCATCGATGAAGCGGTGAAGTCGAGCGCGCGCGAAGCGGGCCTCGAGGCGACGAGCTTCGGAGCGAACCTGCTTTTCGAGCCGTGGACCATACGCACCGGGCAGGGAACACCGTTCTCGGTTTACACGCCGTTCTGGCGCGCCTGCCTCGCCGCTCCCGCGCCGCGCAAGCCCGGGCCCGCACCGCGCACCCTGCGGCCTGCGGAGCTCCCACCGTCGGTCGATTCTGTGACGCTCGACGATCTCGGCCTGCTGCCGACGCATCCCGATTGGGCGGGCGGCCTCCGCGACACGTGGGAGCCCGGTGAGAAGGCTGCACATGAACAACTCGAGCGGTTTCTCGCCGACGACCTCGGCGCGTACCGGCAGGACCGCGATGTGCCCGGCATCGACGCCACCTCGCGGCTCTCCCCGCGCCTGCGCTGGGGCGAGCTGAGCCCGCACCAGGTCTGGTACGCGACCCAGCAACGACGAGACCGTTCGACGGCGGAGGGCGCCACCACCTTCACCGCCGAGCTGGGCTGGCGCGAGTTCGCCTATCACACCCTCTTCGAGCACCCGGAGCTGGCGACCGTGAACATCCATCGCGAGTACGACTCCTTTCCGTGGCCACCGCTGCATCCGTCCGCGCTGCGGGCCTGGCAACAGGGTCGCACCGGCGTGCCCCTGGTGGACGCGGGAATGCGAGAACTGTGGACAACCGGCGTCATGCACAACCGGGTGCGCATGGTGACGGCGTCGTTCCTCATCAAGAACCTGCTCATCGACTGGCGGCTGGGCGAGCAGTGGTTCTGGGACACCCTGGTGGATGCGGATCCGGCGAACAACGCGTTCAACTGGCAGTGGGTCGCCGGCAGCGGCGCCGACGCGGCACCCTACTTCCGCGTGTTCAACCCGGAGTTGCAGCGCCAGAAGTTCGACCGGAACGGCGACTACGTGCGCCGCTGGGTCCCTGAGTGGGACACGGACGCCTACCCGCCGCCGATCGTCGACCTGGCCGAGACCCGTCGCGCGGCCCTGGCGGCCTACGACGCCGTCAAGCGTTCACGCTGAGGCAGCGACGGGGAACCTCCGGCTCAGCGGCCGTGCTCGGCCAGGATTTGGTCGACGTCGATGCGCTGCAGGAGCGCCTCCCAGTCGATCGCTCGCGCCTCGTCGGCCTGCTCTTCCTCGGCCAGCACCCGGCCGCTGCGCTCGACGACGATGCCGTCGGGCAGCATCCGGTTGAGTTCGGCGAGGATGGCGTCGTCGACTGCTTCCGTGTCGAAGTCGGCGCCCACGCGGGCGAGGTAGTCGCCGGAGACGGTGTAGGAGACGATCCCGGTTTCGATGCGGCTCATGCTCCGCATGCTAGCCCGTCCCCTGGGCAGCAGGTCAAGCTCGACCGGTGCGCGCGTACAGTGCCGGGCATGACCGACCGACCGGATGACACAGCAACACCCCGCGACGCCGACGAGCTCGCGGGAGCCGTCAGCGACCTGGGCGACACCGACACCGACCGCCTGGAGGCGGTGCGCGAGCACAACGACTCGCTCGAGGAGCGCCTCCCGAGCGACGACGAGCTGCCCCGTACGCACGGGTCCCCGGAACAGGGGTAGCCTCCGCGCTCCGTCCCCGGCTGGGGACTGGGACGGGGACCCGCGCCTCTGTACGGTTGCCAGGTGAGTGGACAGCGGATGCGCGATCGGGCCCCCGGCGCGGCGGTGATGGAGCAGGTGGTGCGGCTTCACGAAGCGTGCCCGCAGCGGTCCCGGCTCGCTCGCGCACTCGGGCGGCATCCGCTCAGCGAAGACGCCCAGCCCTGGTTCTCCGGTGCGCTCGGCGAGCGGGAGGTGGGCGCGCTGCTGTCGCGCCTGCCCCAGGGCTGGAGTGCGTTCCACGCGGTCCCCGTTGGCACGGGCGACGCGGATGTGGACCACCTCGTCGTCGGACCCGGCGGTGTCTTCGTCATCAACACGAAGCATCACCGCGGCGCACGCGTGACGATATACGCGCGCTCCGTCCTGGTCGAGGGGGTCAAGAAGCCGTACCTCCGGAACTCCGACCTGGAGGCCTCCCGCGTGCGCGGCCTGTTGCTGCGCGCAGGCATCGATGCTCCCGTGGAACCGGTGATCGTCATCGTGGGCGCGAAGGAGCTCCGGATGCGCCAGAAGCCCGTCCGAGCGGCCGTTCTGCGCTCCGAGGGACTGGTGCGCTGGCTCTCCCGGCGGCCGAACCGGTTGGATGAGCAGACCGTCGCCCGCGCCACGAGCCTCTTCGACGACCCGGCGACCTGGCGGCCGGTCGTCTCGTCGAGCGACACCCAAGAGCGCTTCCACGCGATCGAGCGGGAGGTGCGGGGTGCCCAATGGGTGCGGTTCGGATGGGCTTTCGCCGGCGGCCTCGGCATGCTGGCCGTGGCCGTGCCGTTCGTGCCGTTCCTGCCGCGCTGAGCGCGCGCGCTGGCCTCAGGCCGGTTGTGCGGTCGTCCGCATGGTCAGCGTCAGTGCCCCGTCCGCCTCGCCGAGCTCCAGCGCCACCGTGACGGCTGTCACCTCGGTCAGCGACCGCAGGTGCGTGCCGCCGCACGGGATCTCCACCGCGCCCTCCGGAAGCTCGGCGCGCCAGCGACGACGCTGCCCCAGGCCGTGACCGCCTCCGTCGCGCACGATCGACACGCCTGCACCGCTCGCGACCCACTCGGCGAGGGTCCGGTCGATCGACGCCGACACCTCATCAAGCCGGGGCCCGAGCTCGGCGGCGGCGAAGCCCTTCTTGCGCAGGCTCTTCCCGATCCGGTACTCGTCGAGCGAGCCGCCCTCCAGGATGCGGGAGGTCGTGATCGCCAGCTGGTCGAAGTTCGGGCGGCCGCGTCCATCGACCGGCACCTCCTTGGTCCACAGCGACGACAGCGCGTCGTTCAGAGCGAGGGAGGCGAGGTGGCACGCGGTGTGCCCGGCCGAGAGGGCGCCCCGTCGTTCGGCGTCGACGGTCACCGTGACGGTGCTGCCGGGCTCCAGGCCCGAGGCGTCGTCGACGAGGTGGGCGACCACGAACGCCCAACCGTCGGTCCCGGTGCGCACCGGTGCATCGCCCACGTACAGCGTCGTCCCGTCGGTCGCACCGACCACCGCATCCACGATCGGGTACGACCGGCTGTCGGTCGTCAACGCGCCCGCGTCGGCCGGCTGGTCCGGCCACACCGGGTCGACAGGGTGGAACGGCGTGCGGTCCAGCACCACAGCGGTGCGACCATCCGCCAGCGGCTGCACGCGGAGGACGGTCCCGGTCGAGGTCAGATCGCCGTCCGGGTAAGTGACGACGGTGTCGGTACTGACGCTGATCGGGTTCGGGAGGCTCATCCCTCCAGCCTACGTTTCCCTTCGGGTGGCGGCCGGACGTCGACGTAGGGCAGCATGGCGGCATGGCGAACACCGGCGACCAGCCTTGGCAGCGCGTCCCCATCGATCCGCAGAGCGTCGACGCGCCGCTCTCGCGGGCTGCCGTCTTCCTGGTGGTGACCGTCGGCGAGTCCGCAGAGGCGCTCGCCACGGTCAGAGGGGTGCTCGGCGGGATCACCGACCAGGTCAAGACCGTCGGCTTCCGCGACCTGGGCGCCCGCCTCTCCTGCAACGTGGGAATCGGGGCGGAATTGTGGTCGCGGCTGACCGACACGCCTCCCCCGCGCGAACTGCACCCGTTCCGGGAGATCGCCGGGCCGGTGCATACCGCCGTTTCGACGCCCGGCGACCTGCTCTTCCACATCCGGGCCGAGCGCGGCGACTTCACGTTCGAGTTGGAGCGCCAGCTGCTCGACACGCTCGGCGACGCCGTCGAGGTCGTGGACGAGGTCGTCGGTTTCCGCTACTTCGATGCCCGCGACCTCCTCGGCTTCGTCGACGGCACGGCGAACCCGGCCGCCGGCGACATGTCGCAGGCCACCACCGTCGGTGACGAGGATCCGGACCACGCTGGCGGCAGTTATGTCGTCGTGCAGAAGTACCTGCACGACCTCTCCCGCTGGAACCGACTGCCCGTCCCCTCACAAGAGGGCGTCATCGGCCGCACGAAGGTGGAGAACATCGAGCTCCCCGACGCCGAGCACGGACAGAAGTCGCACAAGACGCTGGCGACCATCGTCGACGAGGCGGGCGTCGAGCACGAGATCCTGCGCGACAACATGCCGTTCGGACGACCCGGCCACGGCGAGTTCGGCACCTACTTCATCGGCTACTCGCGCGCCTTGTGGGTGATCGAGCGGATGCTGGAGCGCATGTTCGTCGGCGATCCGGAGGGCAGCTACGACCGCATCCTCGACTTCTCGACGGCCGCGACCGGGTCGACGTTCTTCGCGCCGACACGGTCGTTCCTGGAGTCGCTCGGCGACTGAGCGGACCGGCGTAGCCGCACCTGCCCGAGGGCGATACCGACGAGCACGATCGCAAGCCCGGTGAACTGACGACCCGTCAGGGCCTCGCCGGCGACCAGGGCGCCGAGCACCACGCCTGTGACGGGATTGAGCAGCCCGATCAGCCCGACGGTTGCGGCGGGCAGGTGCCGCAGGCCCGCGAACCAGGCGACGAACGCCACTGCGGTCGCGATCACCGTGACATACGCGAACCCGACGATGGCCGCGCCGTCGAGCAGCGGCGGCGCCCCCTCGACCAGTACGGCGAGAGGCAGCACCAGCAAGCCTCCGGCGAGCAGCTGCCAGGCGGTGGACGCCACGAGGTCGACCGCGCCCCAGCGGGTCGCGAGCGCGTAGCCGACGGCGGAGGAGACGAGCGCGACGACGGCGAGGAGGATGCCGACCGGGTCGACCGCGCCGTCTCCGCCGAACAGCATCAGCGCAACCCCGGCGATCCCCGCCGCTCCCCCGGTGAGGGCAAGGATGCGCGGCCGCTGCCCGAGCACGACCCGTGCTGCCGCCATCATCACCAGGGGCGACGCCGCCATCAGGGTCGCGGCGACGCCGGAGGGAAGGCGCTGGGCCACTGCGTAGACGAGGGCGAAGAAGCCGCCGGTGTTGAGCATCCCGAGCAGGGCCGAGCGCCACCACCAGGCACCGTGCGGCCGACGACGGCTGAGGAGGAGCAGAAGCACTCCGGCGGGCAGCGCGCGGATGACTGCGCCCCAGAGCGGCTCGGCCGGCAGGACTGCGCGCGTGACGACGTACGTCGAACCCCAGGCGATCGGAGCAATGGCGGTGAGCAGGATCCAGCGCCACGCGCCGGTCCGACCGAGCGAAGTATCTTCCATGGAAGCTATATTAGCTTCCATGGAAGGTATTGTGAAGGGATGGACTCCTCCTCCGACCGCGTAGCCCGCATCCAGAGCGAGTGGATGCGCGAGCGCCCCGACCTCGACATCGCCCCGCAGGGCGTCATCGGGCGTCTCCACCGCCTCGCCGCGCGCCTCACCGACGAACTCACCGCCGTCTACGACGCACACGGCCTGGCCGAGGGCGACTTCGACGTGCTGGCCACACTCCGCCGCGCCGGAGAGCCCTACGAACGGACGCCGGGCGAGCTGGCCGACCACACGATGATCACCACGGGCGGGATGTCGAAGCGCATCGACCGGCTGGAACGCGCAGGCCTGGTCGCCCGGCGCGCCTCGGAGACAGACGGCCGCGGTCGCGTTGTCGCACTCACCCCTCTCGGTCGCCGGACCATCGACGCCGCCTTCACCGACCACATGGCGAACGAGCGACGATTGGTGGACCAGCTGAGCAGCCGGGATGCGGCGGAGCTCGAACGCATCCTCACCGCCTGGCTCGACCACCTCGAGCCGTCCACGTAACACAGCGCAAGGAAGTTGCTCCTCGCGCGCGCGTGCGGGAGCCTTGACATCCCCCCGCCTCGCACCGTGAATCCACCCGGAGGATCCATGTCCCGCTCACGCCGTATCCTGGCCGTCGCCGCCGGCATCACCGCCGCTGCACTCGCCCTCGCGGGCTGCTCGGGCGCCTCGAGCGGGGACTCGTCGTCGTCCGGCGACGCCGGCTACATCACCGCGGGCAAGCTGACGATCGGGACGGCCGAGCCCGCCTACTCGCCCTGGGTGCTCGACGACAAGCCGCAGTCCGGCAAAGGCTTCGAGGCTGCCGTCGCGTACGCGGTCGCCGACAAGCTGGGCTTCGCCAAGAAGGACGTCACCTGGGTACGCAGCACGTTCGACCAGGCGATCGCCCCCGGGCCCAAGACCTTCGACTTCAACCTGCAACAGTTCTCCATCACCGACGAGCGCAAGAAGGCCGTGGACTTCTCCTCGCCCTACTACGAGACCAGCCAGGTGGTCGTGACCACCGCCGCCTCCCCCGCGGCGAAGGCGACTTCGATCGCCGACCTCAAGAAGCTCTCGATCGGTGCGCAGACCGCCACGACCAGCTTCAACGCGGCAGAGAAGCAGATCGCCCCGAGCGGCGGCGTGCAGGCCTTCAATTCCAACGACGACGCCAAGCTCGCGCTCGAGAACAAGCAGGTGGATGCGATCGTCGTCGACCTTCCGACGGCTTTCTATCTGCGCGATGCGGAACTCACCGACGGCAAGATCGTCGGCCAGCTCCCCAAGGCGAGCGGCCAGCAGGGCGACCAGTTCGGCCTGGTGCTCGCCAAGGGCAGCCCGCTCACCACGAAGGTCACGAAAGCCGTCGATGCGCTCCGCTCGGACGGCACGCTCGACAAGCTGGCGACGCAGTGGCTCGCCGCCGACGGCGACGCGCCCGTGCTGAAGTAGCCTTCGACGGTGAGCACCACCTCCACCTCTCCTGCGCCCACGGGTGCGCCGCCGCCCAGCGCGGTGGAGCTCGACCGCCGGCTGTACCGCAAACGGCAGACCACCCGTTCGGTGCTGATCAGCCTGGTCAGCACGGCAGCCGTGGCGGTGATCGCTTGGGCGTTCGTCATCAACACGCCGGGCTGGGCGCGCGTGCAGCAGACGTTCTTCGACCCGGCGGTCGCCGTGGAGGCCTGGCCGCGCGTGTTCGAGGGCCTGCTGCTCAACATCCGCGTCCTGATCGTGGCGGCGATCGGCGTGCTGATCGTCAGCATCCTGCTGGCCGCGGCCCGCACTCTGCGGGGAGCGATCTTCTTCCCCCTGCGCGCGCTCGCTGCCGGCTACACCGACCTGTTCCGCGGGATGCCGCTGATCATCGTCCTGTACCTGGTCGGTTTCGGCCTGCCGGGACTCGGGGTGTTCCCGCGCATGCCACCGGAGTTCTGGGGGACGATCGCGCTGATACTGGTCTATTCGGCCTACGTTTCCGAGGTGTTCCGCGCGGGCATCGAGGCCGTGCATCCGTCACAGCGGCTGGCCGCCCGCGGACTCGGGCTGTCGCACTATCAGACGTTGCGGCTCGTCATCCTGCCGCAGGCTGTGCGCAAGGTGACGCCCGCGCTGATGAACGACTTCGTCGCGATGCAGAAGGACGTCGGCCTGATCTCGGTGCTCGGAGCGGTGGATGCGGTGCGGGCCGCACAGATCGAGACCGCCCTGACCTACAACTTCACCCCGTACGTTCTCGCCGGACTGCTGTTCGTCCTCCTGGCGCTGCCGATGATCCGGCTCACGGACTGGTACTCGGCGCGCATCCGCCGACGCGAGCAGGTCGGGAGCATCGTATGACTGCGCCGGTGCTCCGGCTGACCGGTGTGCGCAAGCGCTTCGGCGACACGGAGGTGCTGCGGGGCATCGACCTCGACGTGCACGAGCACGAGGTGGTCGCCCTGATCGGGGCGAGCGGGTCGGGCAAGTCGACCCTCCTGCGCACCATCAACCTCCTGGAGCAGCTCGACGACGGGCAGATCTTCCTCGGAGACCTGGACATCAGCGACCCGCGCGTCTCGGCCGACGCGGCGCGCGGCCGGATCGGCGTCGTGTTCCAGCACTACAACCTCTTCCCGCATCTCTCCGTGCTCGACAACGTGACCCTCGCATCGCGTCGGGTTCACCGCATCCCCCGGGCCGAGGCCGAGCGGAAGGCGCTGGCCCTGCTCGACGGCATCGGGCTGGGCGACAAGGCGAAGGAGTTCCCCGACCGGCTCTCCGGCGGGCAGCAGCAGCGCGCGGCGATCGTCCGGGCGATCGCCACCGACCCGGAGCTGCTCCTTCTCGACGAGGTCACCAGCGCCCTTGATCCGGAGCTCGTCGGCGAGGTGCTCGAACTCATCCGCTCGCTCAAGGCGTCCGGCACGACGATCGTCATGGCGACCCACGAGATGGCGTTCGCGCGGGATGTCGCCGACCGAGTGGTGTTCATCGACCAGGGGGTCATCGCCGAGCAGGGGCCGCCCGCCCAGCTGTTCGGCTCTCCTCACGAGGACCGCACCCGCGCCTTTCTCGCGCGCTTCGCCGAGCGCACCGCGTAACGCGGCGCAGGCTTTCGCAACAGGTCGTCATGTTCATGGCGACGGGATGCCGCGGCGCGGTACAAACGGTCGATCATGTCGCGCATCTTCACGAGCAAGTTCAACCCGGGCCGCGCCCGCTGGGAGCTGGTCGTCAGCCCCCAAGGGGACGTCTACGCCTTCCCGCTGACGCTGCCCATCGCGCAGCGTCAGGTGCTCGGCGGTCACAAGCGGTACCTCGTCGGGCGCGTCGCCAAGCGCACCGAGGCCTGGACGGCGGCGGGGCCGTCGGGCCTGGTCTACGGAACGACCTTCCCGTCTCTGCCCTCCGCGCTCGAAGCGATCGCCGACGAGGTCGACCTGGCGCCGGTGGGGTGAACCAGTGCCCGCGGCCGAATCTCCGTTACGCGCGGAGGGTGCGGTCGCTAGGCCGACTTGAGGAGGGCGTCCTCGAGGGCGACCCACGGGAGCATCGCGCACTTGACACGCGTGACGTACTTCGAGACACCTGCCAGGGCCACCGCGTCGCCGAGCAGCTCCTCATCGCCCTCGAGCGCACCCTTGGAGTGCATCAGCTCACGGAACGCACCGATGGACGCGCCCAGCTGTTCGCGGTCGACCTCGTGCACCAGGTCGCTCAGCAGGGAGGCCGAGGCGGTCGAGATCGAGCAGCCGTGGCCCTCCCACCCGATCGAGAGGACGCGACCGGCAGCGTCCGTGCGGACGCCCACGGTGACCTCGTCGCCGCAGGTCGGGTTGAACTGGTGCGAACTCGCCACTTCGTCCCCGGCGATCCCGTAGCCGTGCTTCTCGCGCGCGTGGTCGAGGATCACCTGCTGGTAGAGGTTCTGAAGGTCGGTCATCGCGCGCCTCCCGTGGCGACGCCGAAGAAGACGCGGGCGTCGGCGATCGCCTCGACCGCCGCATCCACCTCGTCCGCCGTGTTGTAGAGGTACGTGCTGATGCGCGTGCTCGCGGTCGCGCCGAAGCGGCGGTGCACCGGCTGCGCGCAGTGGTGGCCGACGCGGACGGCGATGCCGCGGTCGTCGAGGAACTGCCCGACGTCGTGGGAGTGGATGCCGTCAACGACCACGCTCGCGAGGCCGACGCGCGGGACACCGAGGCCGGGGCCGAGGATGCGCACCCCCTCGAGCTCGCTCAGTCCGGCCAGCAGGCGCTCGCCGAGCGCCTCCTCGTGCGCCTCGATGGCCGGCATACCGACCTCCTCGAGGTAGTCGACGGCTGCGGCCAGGGCGACGGCCTGCGACACGCGCTGCGTGCCCGCCTCGAACCGCTGCGGCGCGGGCAGGTAGTCGGCGCCCTCGAGGGTCACCTGTGTGATCATCGAACCGCCGGTCAGGAACGGAGGAAGGGCGTTCAGGAGGTCGCTCCGACCGTAGAGCGCACCGACGCCGGTCGGACCGAGCATCTTGTGGCCCGAGAACACCGCGAAGTCGACGTCGAGCGCCGGGAGATCGACGGGCAGGTGCGGCACGGACTGGCACGCGTCGAGCACGACCAGCGCGCCCTGCTCGTGGGCGAGGGCGACCAGCTCGGCGACCGGGTTGATGCCGCCCAGGACGTTGGAGACATGCGCGAACGCGACCACTTTCGTGCGCGGGCCGATGAGCTCGGCCGCCTGGTCGAGCCGCAGCCTCCCGTCGTCGGTGAGGCCGATCACTCGCAGTGTCGCGCCGGTCCGTGCTGCGAGCTCCTGCCACGGGATGAGGTTGGCGTGGTGCTCCGCCTCGGTGACGACGATCTCGTCACCGGCAGCCAGTCGGAAGCGCTCGGCGGCCGCTCCTCCGCGCCCGACGGACGCGTTGGACATCCCGTACGCGAGCAGGTTGATGCCCTCCGTGGCGTTGGACGTCCAGACCAGCTCCTCCGGCTGCGCCCCGACGAAACCGGCGACCCGCGCCCGGGCGTCCTCGAACAGTTCGGTCGCCTCGCCCGCGACGGTGTGCGCGCCACGGTGCACGGCCGAGGTGTACCGCTCGACGAACGCGCGTTCGGCGTCGAGCACCTGGCGGGGCTTCTGCGAGGTCGCGCCTGAGTCGAGATAGACGAAGGGGTGCCCGTTCACCTCGCGGGCGAGGATCGGGAAGTCCGCGCGGAGGGCGGTCGTGTCGAGCGATTGCGTGCGCATACGAGTGACAACGCTATCGCTGCCCGCTTCAATCCCGCTGTGCGTCACGCTCATGCGCGCATCCGAGCACCGCCTCGATCTTCCGTTTCGGGGCGCCCGGTCGTTAGGCTGCACCCGGCCCCTGAACGGGGGCAGACTCCAACGACCCGATGGCGAAGGTGCGGTCCATGTCGAACACTCCCTCCACTCCCTTCCGGCTCCGGCGAGCGCTCGTGGGCGTCGCCGGTGCTCTCGCGCTGGCGCTCGGCGTCGGACTCGCAGACGCCCCGGCGGCTGTCGCGTGGGACCCCGGCCACGGCGGCGCCACGCTCGCTCCGCGAACGGCCTTCACGATGGCGCCCGACGGCTCCAGCGGCGCGACCCAGGGAGGCGAGGGCATCCCGAACATCGACTCGGTGAAGAAGACCATCGCCACCTACTACGGCGACCCGGGGACCGGCATCTCGAACAAGTCGGACTCCCCGTACATCCGCGAGCTCGCCGGCATCCTCGCCCGCGAGAAGGCCCAGCTGAAGGCCGGCTACGACCGTGCCGTCAAGCATGGTCAGAAGCCCGCGATCGTCTTCGACGCCGACGACACCACGCTGTGGACGTACGACATGGAAGTCGCGGACATGCACTTCACCTTCAACCCGGCCGAGCAGGACGTGTGGGTGCAGGCCCAGCGCTTCCCCGCGACGCCTGGGATGGTCGACTTCGTCAACCAGGCCGCCGCGATCGGCTACACCGTCTTCGGACTGACCGGACGCAACGACGACCAGAAGGCTGCGACCCTCGGCAACCTCGCGAAGGACGGGTACACCGCGTTCACCTCCGACCGCTTCTACACGAAGTGGACGGGGAAGGGCGCCTCGCAGCAGCCGTCGTACGTGACCTGCGCAGCGCCCAGCTGCACCACGGTCGAGTACAAGGCGCTGACGCGCAAGCACATCCAGGACCTCGGCTACACGGTCACCCTCAACGTCGGCGACCAGTGGTCCGACCTGCAGGGCGGCTACGCGCAGGAGGCGCTGAAACTCCCGAACCCGACGTACTACCTGCCGTCGGCCGACCTTCCCGGGGTGAACGAGCCGCAGCTCGCGCCGCGCGCGCACTTCACGATGGCGCCCGACGGCTCCAGCGGCGCGACCCAGGGCGGTGAGGGCATCCCGAACATCGACTCCGTGAAGAAGACCATCGCCACCTATTACGGCGACCCGGGAACCGGCATCGCGCACAAGACCGACTCGCCGTACATCCGCGAGTTGCGCTCCATCGTGCAACGGCAGGCACCGGTACTCGCGGCGACCTGCTTCGTGGAGAAGAAGCTGCACAAGAACCCGGCGATCGTGCTCGACACCGACGACACGACGCTGTGGACGTACGACATGGAGGTGGCGGACATGCACTTCACCTTCGACCCGGCCGAGCAGGATGTGTGGGTGCAGGATGAGCGCTTCCCGGCGACCCCGCACATGACGACGCTCGCCGCGATCGCGCAGAAGGCGGGGTGCACCCTGATCGGCCTCACCGGACGCAACGACAACCAGAAGGCGGCCACCCTCGGCAACCTGGCGAAGGTCGGCTACACCGGCTTCACCGCCCAGAACTTCTACACGAAGTGGACAGGCGTGGGCGCCTCCCAGCAGCCGTCGTACATCACCTGCGCGACGGCCAAATGCACGACCATCGAGTACAAGTCGCAGACTCGCGCGCACATCGAATCCGCCGCCGGGGGTCGCTACGACATCGTGGCGAACTTCGGGGACCAGTACAGCGACCTGATCGGCGGCCACGCCGACCGGACCGTGAAGCTGCCCAACCCGACGTACTACCTGCCCTGAGGCGGCTCGGCCATGCCCCGGCGACCGCTCGCCGGTAGGCTCGGGGCATGGTCGAGCGGACGAACGGGTCACCGTGGTTCTTCATCCTCGGAGTCGTGCTCGTCGTCGTCGGGTTGGCCGGACCGCTGTTCGTGGATGCCGTGCTCGGCGACGTGCAGTGGCTGGTCCGCGGAGCAGGAGTGGTGATCGCGATCGGCGGCGGTGTGCTGATCGGGTTCGGCGTACGCCGACGCCAGGGGCGCTGAGCGCGCATCCCGTCGCCGACCTACCGGAGGGGCTACGCTGACGTGCCATGAGCACGGTTACCTCCTCCGACGGCAGCAGCATCGCGTACGACATCGACGGGAGCGGGCCGACCGTCGTCCTCGTGGACGGGGCACTCTGCTACCGCGACTCGGGTCCGATGCGGTCGATCGCAGCGGCTCTCCACGACCGGATGACCGTCGTGCTGTACGACCGGCGCGGACGCGGGGAGAGCACCGATGCGTTTGCGGACCCGTCCGCCCGCGCGGACGCCGTCGCGCGCGAGATCGACGACCTCACCGCGCTGATCGACGCGGCGGGCGGATCGGCGACCCTGTTCGGGATGTCGTCGGGCGGCGCTCTCGCGCTGGCCGCAGCTGCGGCGCTCGGCCCGGGTACCGTCCCGCGCGTCGTCGTCTACGAGCCGCCGTACCTGCCCGACCCGATGCTGCCCTCCGCCGAGGCGTACACCCGGCAGCTTCTCGCGGCGCTCGCGACGGACGACCGCAGCACCGCCGTCGAACTGTTCCTGCGTCGGGTCGGCGTGCCCGAAGCGGGGATCGAGGGGATGCGGCACTCCCCCACCTGGGAGGCGACGCTCGCCCTCGCACCGACACTCGGCTACGACGACGCGGCGATGGGCGACAGCCGCATCCCGGACGAGCTGCTGCAGGCGGTGACGGTCCCCGTCCTCGGGCTGGCCGGTGAGCTGACCCCGGACTTCCTGCGCCTGGGCGCCGAAGGCGTGGCCTCCGGCGCCCAGAACGGAACTTTCGAGATCGTCAGCGGGCAGACGCACGACGTGTCGGGCGAGGCCCTGGCGCCGCACCTGCTCCGCTTCGTCGCGGCCTGACCGGTCCCGGGTCAGCCGCGGGCCGGGGCGCTTTCGCGCTCGGGGCGCTCGGAGAACCCGCGGATCGGGCTGACCGCCTGCTCGGCCTCGTGGTCCGGGCCGAGGGCGATGCCCGTGCGGTCGCGCAAGACCAGCGTGGCCAGCAGGCCGAGCACCGTCATCCCCGCGAGGTACCAGGTCACCGAGAGCGTGGTGCCGGTCGCCTGCACGAGCGCCGTCGCGATGGTCGGCGCGAACGCCCCACCGATGATGGCGCCGATCGCGTACGAGATCGAGACACCGGAGAATCGGATGGACGCCGGGAACAGCTCCGAGTAGAGCGCTGCCTGCGGCCCGTAGGTGAACCCGAGTCCGATCGTGAGGATCGCGAGCCCGAGGAACAGCATCCCCGCGTTCGCCGTGTTGACCAGCGGGAAGAGGGTGAACACACCCACGAGCTGCAGGATCCAGCCGATGATGTAGGTGGTCCGGCGGCTGATGCGGTCGCTCAGCCAGCCGGCGAACCAGGTTGCTGCCAGCCAGGTCACGGCGGACGCGGCTACCGCCCAGAGCACGGGGCCTCGCTCGAGCTTCAACGGACCGTCCGGGTTCGTCGCGTAGTTCTGGATGTAGCCGCCGGTGGTCATGTAGCCGACAGCGTTGTTGCCGGCGAAGACGAACGCGGCGACGATCACGAGCAGCCAGTGCTTGCGGAACACCTGCACGATCGGCATCCGCGTGCGCTCACGGCGCTCGGCGATCTCGGTGAAGACGGGGCTCTCCTCGACCCGGCGACGCACCCAGTAGCCGATGGCGATGAGGACGACGGAGAACAGGAACGGCACGCGCCAGCCCCACGCGAGGAACGCATCCCCCGGCGCGATGACGGTCATCAGGGCCATGGCGCCGGAAGCGAGCAGCAGGCCGAGCGGGACGCCGATCTGCGGCGAGGCGCCGAACAGGCCGCGCTTGGCGGTCGGTGCGTGCTCGACCGCCATCAGCACCGCGCCGCCCCACTCGCCGCCGGCCGAGATGCCCTGAAGGACCCTCAGCAGGATGAGCAGGACGGGGGCGGCTACGCCGATCGCCTCGTAGGTGGGCAGCAGTCCGACCAGCGCGGTTGCGAGTCCCATCAGGATGAGGGTGACCACGAGCACCTGGCGCCGTCCGTACCGGTCGCCGAAATGACCGGCGAGGAACGCGCCGAGCGGTCGGAACAGGAAGCTCACGCCGACCGTCAGGAAGGACAGCACGGTGGCGAACTGCGGGCCGGCCGGCGCGAAAAACAGCTGGCCGAAGACGAGGCCCGCCGCTGACGCGTAGATGAAGAAGTCGTACCACTCGACGGTGGTTCCGATCACCGTGGCGAAGACGACCCGGCGTCGGTCCGCGTGCGAACGGATGCTGCCGGTGGGTGTGAAGGGGGATGTGCTCATCGTTGTGTACTCCCGAGGTGCTGCGACATCATTGTCCGGAGCGGCGCTCCGATTGCGGCAATGATATACGATTTCGGATCCGACGCAACGGGTGATGATCGCACCCCGTTCGCTCACGCGACTCGGGCGGCCAGGCGCTCGTGATCTACCGCGCGGCGACAGGCGCTCAGTGGCGCGCGAAGTAGAACAGCATCCAGACCACGAACAGCGCCGCCCCGACGATTCCGACGACCAGCCCCGATGTGGCGCGCCCCCGGCCTGACTCGCGTTGTCCCGCGCTCTCCAGCTGCTCCGCGAGTTTGCGGCCCTGCGCGCCGAAGACGATCGCCAGGATGGACGGCAATCCGAACGGGTTGATGATGATGCTGATGATGCCCCACACGAGTGCGCGGGTGGCCGGACTGTTCTTCACCGGGGAGGCCGCGGCGTATGGGCTGTACCCCGGGTGATGCGTCGGGTAGGGCGCGTACTGCGGCGAAGCGGCATACCCCGCCGCCGGCGCGGGCGTGGGAGCCGCGGGCAGCGGCTGGACGTGCTGCGTCCATCCCGCACCGTCCCAGTACCGGACCATCCCGGTCGCGCTCGGGTCGGAATACCATCCGGGCACAGCAGTCATCGTCCACCTTCCTAGCGGGGCACCCCCCAGTCTGGCTCCTCTCCCCACGCCCCCGTCATCCCCTCTCCGGGGCTCACCTCCCCCACCCCTGCCCGCCCCGCCACCGAGTACACGAAGACTGCACGCGACTCGCCGTGTTGGCGTGCAATCTTCGTGTACTCGACGGCCGGGCGGAGGCGCCCTCTGGTGCGGGACGGGTGCGGGGGCAGACAATGCGGGAATGAGCGCTGGCTCTCCTGTGATCCGAACGCCGGACCAGCGGCTGCGGATCTTCGTCAGTTCGACCCTCAAGGAGCTCGCCGCGGAACGGCACGCGGCACGCTCCGCCATCGAGCGTCTGCATCTCGCGCCGGTGATGTTCGAGCTGGGCGCGCGGCCGCATCCCCCGCGGGAGCTCTACCGCGCGTACCTGGAGCAGAGCGACGTTTTCGTGGGCCTCTACTGGGAGCGCTACGGCTGGGTCGCGCCCGACGAACAGGTGTCGGGGCTGGAGGACGAGTACAACCTCTGCCCGCCGGACCTTCCGCGCCTGATGTACATCAAGTCCCCTGCCCCCGGCCGTGAGCCCCGGCTCACCGAGCTGCTCGACCGTATCCGCAGCGACGACCGGGCGTCGTTCAAGTACATCGAATCCGCCCAGGAGCTCGAGGTGCTGCTGGAGGCGGACCTCGCTGTGCTTCTCGCCGAGCGATTCGAGCTGAGCAGGGCGGCGGCGTCCGGTCGGGCCATGCCCGCTTCGACGATCGGCGTGGCGACCCCCGAGGCGCCGTTCACCTCCCTCCCTTCGCCGCTCACCCCGCTGATCGGCCGCCGCAACGACGTCGCTGCCGTGCGCGGAATGCTGGCCGGCGGCGCCCGGCTGGTGACGATCACGGGCCCCGGCGGCATGGGGAAGAGCCGGCTGGCGATCGCCACGGCCGCGGACATGGCCGAGACCTTCCCGGACGGGGCCGTCTTCGTCGACCTCTCCCCCGTCCACGATCGGGCCGGCCTGAACGGGGCGCTCGCCCGCGCGCTCGGAGTGCGCGACACGGGCGACGCGCCGCTGGACGAGAAAGTGTCCACAGCGTTGCGGAACCGGCGCATGCTGCTCGTTCTCGACAACTTCGAGCAGGCGCTCGCGGCCGCCCCCGCGGTGACCGAGCTGCTCGCCGCGGCCCCCGAACTCAGCGCACTCGTCACCAGCCGGTCGCTGCTGAGGGTAGGCGGCGAGCGCAGCTACGACCTGGGGCCACTGCCGGCCGATACCGCGTCGGCCCTGTTCGTCGAACGTGCCCATGCGGTGCGGCCGGATTTCGAGATCACCCCCGCGAACGCGAACGACGTCGAGCGGATCTGCGCCGCCCTGGACGGCGTCCCTCTCGCGATCGAGCTGGCCGCCGCGCGCATCCGGATCCTGCCTCCCGCTGAGCTGGCGCGTCGCCTCGACCGCCGCCTTCCGCTGCTGGTGGGCGGCGCGCGCGACCTCCCCGAGCGGCAGCGCACCCTGCGGGCGACCATCGAATGGAGCACACAGCTGCTGGATGCGTCGGAGCGCGCCCTGCTCTCGCGCCTCGGTGTCTTCGAGGGCGGCTTCGCGCTGGAGGCGGCGGAGGCGGTGGCCGCAGACACAGTACCGTCCGGGTCGAGCGGAGCCGACACGCTCTCCTCCCTTGCCGCGCTGGTGGACAACAGCCTGGTCCGTCAGCACGACGATCTCCACGAGTCCCGGTTCTCGATTCTGGCCACCGTGCGGGAGTACGCCCTCGAGCAACTGGAGCGCGAGGGTGTGCTGCATGAAGCGCGCGCAGCGCATGCCGCCTACTTCGTCGCCCTCGGCGATCGGGCCGACCCGGAGCTGGAGGGCGGCGCACAGCACGACTGGGTGATGCGGCTCGGCAACGACACCGGCAATCTCCGGGCCGCCGTCCGCTACCTGCTCGACGAGCGGGACTGGGAGCGTGCGGCCCACTTCGCCTGGAGCCTGTACGTCTACTGGTGGGTCTCCGGGCTACTCGGCGAAGTTCGGGGGTGGATGGACGAGGTGCTCGCGGGTGGCGAGCAGCTGACCGACCGCAGCCGCGCCATCGCGCTGTACTTCACCCAGGCGATCGCGTTCTGGCAGGACCACGAGGGCACCGTCACGACCCGGCTGACGGAGAGCGCGGACCTGTTCCGGCGCGCGGAGGACTCCGACGGAGAGGCCCTCGCTCTCATCTCCTACGCTCTGGCCGTCCTCGCGTCGCCGGAGCCGGATCCCGCCGCCGCCGATCACGCGATGGAGACGAGCCTGGGACTGTTCCGCACCTGCGGCGACCGGTGGGGGCAGGCGATGGCGCTCGTCATGCTGGGGCGCGTCGCCCTTCTGCGGCAACAGGTGGATGCGGCTCTCGGGCACTTCGAGGAGAGCCTCGCGCTTGCTCGGGACAACGGGGACGAGCTCGGGGTGACCATCGCGCAGCACCACCGCGGCTGGGCGCGGCTGCTGCTCGGGGACCCGGCCGGCGCGACGTCCGACTTCACCGCGTGCCTCGCACTGTCGACGCGGCTCGGACATGTGGAGGGTGTCGCCTATGCGCTGGAAGGCCTGGTGGCCGTCGCCGCCCTGGCCGGCGACGCCGAGCGAGCGGGACGGCTGCTCGGCGCCTCCCGGACCCTGCGCGAGCGCACCGGCCTGCACAATGCTCCGGCCTTCTCCTTCCACCAGCTGTTCGTCGATCGGATGCTGGAGGCGGGAGCCGATCCCGGCACGTTCGACGCGGCGATCGAGGCCGGACGGGCGCTGTCGGTGGCCGAGGCGGAGTCCGAAGCGCAGACGCCGGGACGGCCGGCGTGAGCGACCGCATCCACCCCTACACGCGCATCGTCGGCGCCATCATCGTCCCGTTCCTGGTGGCGGCGTTCATGCTGCTGTACCCGCTCGCCGCCACGACGGACCGGTTCTTCGCCTGGACCATCCTTCCGCCGATCACCGCGATGCTGCTCGGCAGCGCCTACGCGGGCGGGATCGTGTTCTTCGTCCACGTGGTCCGGCCGAACCGGTGGCACGCGGTCCGCTACGGCTTCCCCGCGGTGCTGGTGTTCGCCACTCTGCTCGCGGTCGCGACCTTCATCCATCTCGACCGCTTCCACTTCGGCTTCCTGGCGTTCTACGTCTGGATCACCCTGTACATCACGACGCCGTTCCTCGTGCTCGCCGCGATGATCGTCAACCGCGGCGAGGACTCCCGCGAGCCGGATGAACAGGAGGTCACGCTGCCGGCCTGGGTGCGAATCCTCCTGGCCGTGATCGGCCTCTGCTCGCTGGTCGTCGGCCTCACGCTCTTCGTCGCGCCTCAGCTCGGAATCTCCGGCTGGGCGTGGACTCTGACCCCGCTCACGGCCCGCGTCTGCGGCGCCATCCTGACGCTCCCCGGGATGGTCAACCTGTGGATGCTGCGCGACCCCCGGTGGAGCGCCTTCCGGCAGATCTTCCAGGCCCAGCTGATCAGCCTGGCGCTCATCCTGCTCGCCCTCGCGCTGCGCGGCGGCGAGCTGCTGTGGTCGCGGCCCTCCGCTCCTCTGCTCGTCTGCGGCCTGGCCGCGTCGTTCGTCGCGTACGGCGCCCTCTACGTCTGGGCCGAGCGGCGGCGCCGGCGGCTTACGCCGACGACTCCCAGGGGTTGAAGAGCGGGACGCCGAAGGTCTTGAAGTCGCGCGCATTGCGCGTGACGACGCCCAGACCGGCCACTTCCGCCGTCGCGGCGATGAACGCGTCGAAGTCGGAACGCGGGTCAGGCACGTGGTACCCCGCCGCGACCGATGCGACCTCGTGGTCGACCGGAAGGACGCGATCGGCGAAGTGATCGACCACCTCGTCCACCCACTGCCGCAGGCGCGCACCTTGGATCGGATCCGTCCTCTCCTTGCGGACGGCACCGAGTTCGATCTCGAACACGGTCATCGCGGAGATGTGCAGCGAGTAAACGTTCTGCGCTTCGAGCCAACGCACCACACGGGGGTCCGACCGCTCAGGACGCCTCGCGGCCGACAGCACCATGGTGTCCAGGATCCACTTCACAGTTCGATCTCCCGAAGCGTGAAGGTCGCTCGCGGGAACTCGAAATCGAAGTCGCTCTCGGGATCGTCCTGCCGCAGCAGATCGACGATGCTCTTCTGGCGCCCGGACAACCGTTCGAAATCGGCATACGTGAGGAGGACGTACGCGGGCTCGCCACGATCGGTGATGATGAGCGGCTCTGTGGATGCGCTTCGCTTCGCCGCCGACACGTCCTGATTGAATGCGCGTGCTGTCGTAATTGCCACAACCACCCCTTGAGTCTACGTAGGCACACGGTAGCACGACATTGACAGTTAGATTTCTAACTATTAGAGTTCTAACTATGACATCGAGAACCGAGCGCCTCAGCGAGCTCGTCCGGACGGTAGCCTTCGCGGGGCGTGCGGCCGCCGAGGTGTGGGTCCGCGACAGCGGGCTCACCCGCCAGCAGGCCTTCACTCTCGGATACCTCGAACAGAACCGGGATCGCGACGTGATCGCGCGCGAACTCGCCGAGATGTCAGGAACCACGCCCGCCAGCGTCACCAGCCTTCTGCAGGGGCTGGAGGAGCGAGGCTACGTCACCCGCACGTCGTCCCCGGGCGATGCGCGCGTGAAGCTCGTCCGCGTCACCGCGGAGGGCGCCCGGGTCGTCGCCGGATTCGACGAGTCGATGAACGCGGAGCAGCGCAAGCTGTTCGCGACCCTCGACACCGCCGAGCAGGATCAGCTGATCGCCCTGCTCGAACGCGTCGTCGCCGCCGGTCCAGCGGCCGAGATCCGGCCATCCGGTCTGGGCGGCCGTCCGCGCCGCTGAGGCGCAGCTCCCCCACACTCCCTCTCTTCAGAAAGCCGTTCCCGTAACGGAGGTACCGTCATGTCTTCCAACCGCCACTATCTGTCCTCTGCGCCCATCTGGCGCTCGCTGGTGCACCTGTGCGTGCCGATGATCGCCGGCTTCTCCATCGGAGCCGTCTACAACATCATCAACGCGGGCTTCGTCGGCTCGCTGCACTCCACCCCGCTGCTCGCAGCCCTCACCTTCTCGCTTCCGGTCTTCGCCCTACTCATGGCGATCGGCGGAGTATTCGGGGTCGGCGGAGGCACGTACGTCTCACGCCTCCTCGGCTCGCAGGACGAGCCGGGCGCCGATCTCACCGCCTCCGGCGAGCGGATCAAGCAGGTCTCGTCGTTCACCCTCTGGGGCTCGCTCGCCACGGGCGTCGTCATCGGGGTGCTCGGCGTCGTCTTCGCCACCCCGCTGGCGGTCGTCGTCGGCGCGAGCGGCGCCTCCCTCGCACCGACCGCGCTGTACATCGGCGCGATGTGCGCCTTCACTCCGATCTACGTCGCGGCCTTCGCCCTCGAGCAGCTCGTCCGCGCGGAGGGCGCCGCCGTCGCATCCATGACGGGATTGATCGCCTCCACCGTCGCCAACCTCATGTTCGATGTGCTGTTCATCCTCGTGCTCGGCTGGGGCGTTCTCGGCGCCGGCATCGCGCTGGGGCTGTCGAATGCGGTGACCGTCGGCTACTACATCTGGTGGCTCAGCACGAAGAGCTCGACCGTGTCGCTGGCGCTACGCCATTTCCGGGCGGACGTCGGGATGCTGAAGACGGTGTTCGGTGTCGGCGTCTCCGAGCTGCTCATGTCGTCCTTCCTCATCGTGACCACCCTCGTCATGAACTGGATCGCCATCGGCTACGGCGCATCCCTCCTCGCGGCGATGGGTGTCGCCCTGCGCATCTCGCAGCTCCCTGAGATGATCTGCATGGGCGTCTTCATGGGCGTCATCCCGCTGCTCGCCTACGCCCACGGCGCCCGCAACCCGGCCCGCCTGCGGAAGGCCATCACTGGCAGCGCGGTGGCGATCGCGGGCATCACACTGCTGTTCTCGGGTGTGGTCTTCGCCTTCCGGGACCAGGTGTTCGCACTGTTCAGCGCCGACCCGTCCGTGATCGCCGACGGCACGCTCATCCTCACCGCGATGCTCGTCTCCACCCTGTTCAACGGCTTCACGGGTCTGATCATCGCCGTGTTCCAGGCGACCGAGCAGATGCGCAACGCAACGATCATGTCCCTGGCGCAGGGCGTGCTGTTCATCCCGATCGTGCTGATCGCCAACGCGCTGTTCGGGATGACCGGCGTCATCTGGTCGATGACGGTGACCGAACTGCTCTGCTTCGCTCTCGGCGCCGCACTGTTCCGGATGTCGAAGCAGACCCTCGCGGCGGCGCCGTCGGCCGAAGCGGTCGCCGCGGCGGAGCAGGCCGGAGACGACGAGCTGGTCGTGGCGGGCTGAGGGCCGATGCTCAGCGAGGGGCATGGCCTCGAGCGCAGGGATGATATACGATCCATCCCGGGGCCATCGCCCCTCCTCCGACGTCGAAGGGAGCCATCTGTGCTCGACACCCCGACCATCCAGGAGATCGCGGACGAGCTGGCGGCGGCCGAGCGCGACCGCACGACGGTCCCGCTGCTGACCTCCCGCCACCCGGAGATGACGGTGGAGGATTCCTACGCCGTCCAGAAGGTATGGGTCGAGCGTGGGCTCGCAGACGGACGCCGGCTCGTCGGACGGAAGATCGGCCTCACCTCGAAGGTGATGCAGCAGGCGACGGGGATCACCGAGCCCGACTACGGCGCGATCTTCGCCGACATGGTCTATGAGACGGGATCCGTCATCCCGTTCGAGCAATTCTCGAACGTGCGGATCGAGGTCGAGCTGGCGTTCGTGCTGCGCTCCCCGCTCGAGGGACCGAACGTCACGCTCTACGACGTCCTCGACGCGACGAAGTACGTGGTGCCCGCGCTGGAGATCCTCTCCTCCCGCATAGAGATGCCGGGCCGCACCATCGTCGACACGATCTCCGACAACGCCGCGATGGGCGGAATGGTCGTCGGAGGGCGGCCCGTCGCGGTGGACGCGGTGGACCTCCGCTGGGTCGCTGCCCTGCTGTACCGCAACGAGACCATCGAGGAGTCCGGCGTCGCCGCTGCCGTACTCGACCATCCGGCGAACGGTGTCGCCTGGCTCGCCAACAAGCTGGCCCAGCACGGAACGCGCCTGGAGGCAGGGGACATCGTCCTCGCCGGCTCGTTCACCCGTCCGATGTGGGTGGAGCGCGGCGACACCGTCCACGCCGACTATGGAACCCTGGGGGCCGTGACATGCCGATTCGCCTAGAACCCGCACCGACGTTCGCCGATCGGTTGCGTTCCGCCGAGCGCACGCTGTTCGGGATGTGGTCGTGCGGCGGCAGTCCACTCGTCGCGGAGATCTGCGCGGGCAGCGGCCTCGACATCGTGCTGATCGACGGCGAGCACTCCCCGGTCGGACTGGAGTCGATTCTCGCCCAGTTGCAGGCCGTCGCGCCCTATCCTGTGGTGCCGATCGTCCGGGCGCCGTACGGCGACACCGTGGTGCTCAAGCAGTTGCTCGACCTGGGCGCGCAGAACATCCTCGTTCCCATGGTCGACAGCGTGGCGCAGGCGGAGGCGATGGTCCGCGCGGTCCGGTATCCGCCGCAGGGCGTTCGCGGGGTCGGCAGCGCTCTGGCTCGCTCGTCGCGCTGGAGCCGCATCCCGGATTACCTGGCGCGCGCCGGCGAATTGGTCTCGTTGACCGTGCAGATCGAGACGGTGGATGCGCTGAACGCAGCGGCCGACATCGCCGCGGTCGACGGTGTGGATGCGCTGCTCGTCGGCCCCGCCGACCTCGCTGCCTCGATGGGCCTGCTCGGACAGCAGAACCACCCCGATGTCGTGGCTGCCGTCGAGCGCGTGATCGCGGCGGGGCTCGCCGCAGGCACCCCCGTCGGCGTGAATGCCTTCGACCCCGACACCGCCGACCGTTACGCCGCCGCGGGGGCCTCCTACCTGCTCGTGGGAGCCGACGTGACTCTGCTGGCCCGAGCCTCGGAAGCCCTTGCTGACCGCTTCATCGGCGACTCCCCCGACGCGCCTGCAGCGGCGAGCTACTGACGCGTTGCTGACGATGTCAGGATCGTATATGATTTCAAATATGGACCTTCGGGACCTGTCCCCGACGACGAGGAGCATCACGCGTGACTGACATCAGCCGGCCCGGCAAGATCATCGCGGTGCACCTGAACTACGGGTCTCGCGCTGCCCAACGCGGCCGAACTCCCGCTCAGCCGTCGTACTTCTTCAAGCCGTCGTCGTCGATCGCCGCCACCGGCGGCGAGCTGGAGCGCCCGGCCGGAACCGAGCTCCTCGCGTTCGAAGCCGAAATCGCCCTGATCATCGGCCGGCCGACGCGGCGGGTGTCTCCCGAGGACGGCTGGTCCGCCGTTTCCGGCGTGACCGCCGCGAACGACTTCGGCCTGTACGATCTCCGGGCCGCCGACAAGGGATCCAACGTCCGCTCGAAAGGCGGCGACGGCTTCACACCGCTCGGGCCGGTCGTCCTACCGGCGGCCGACCTCGACCCCGGCGCCCTGCGCGTCCGCACCTGGCTCAACGGCGAGCTCGTCCAGGTGGGCAACACCCACGACCTCCTCTTCCCCTTCGGCCGGCTCGTCGCCGACCTGTCGCAGCTGATGACGCTTGAACCCGGGGACATCATCCTCACCGGGACACCGGCCGGCTCCTCGGTCACCGTTCCCGGCGACACGGTGGAGGTGGAGGTGGATGCGCCGAGCGTGCCGGGCGCGCCGAGCACCGGCCGGCTCGTCACCCGCATCACCGAGGGCAGCATCCCCTTCGGCGACTTCGGCACCAAGCCCAGCATCGACGACCTGCAGCGGGCGGAGGCGTGGAACACGCCTCCCGAACCGGCGTTCGTCCTGACCGACGACCTGCGCGCCAAGCTCGCGAGCGTCACCACTGCCACCCTCAGCTCGCAGCTCCGCAAGCGCGGACTCGACAATGTGAGCATCGACGGTCTCACCTCCACCCGGCCCGACCGACGCGTCGTCGGAACGGCTCGAACGCTCCGTTACATCCCGAACCGCGAAGACCTGTTCGCCACGCACGGCGGCGGGTACAACGCCCAGAAGCGCGCCTTCGACTCCGTCGGCGCCGGCGAAGTGCTGGTCATCGAAGCGCGGGGCGAGCGCGGCAGCGGCACGGTCGGCGACGTCCTCGCCCTCCGAGCGCAGGTCAACGGCGCGGCCGCGATCGTCACCGACGGCGGCGTGCGAGACCTCGCGGTGGTCGCCGGGCTCGACATCCCGACCTACCACAACGGCCCGCACCCAGCCGTCCTCGGCCGCAAGCACGTGCCCTGGGACACGGACGTGACCATCGCCTGCGGCGGCGCCGCGGTGCAGCCGGGGGACGTGATCGTCGGAGATGCCGACGGGCTGCTCGTCATCCCGCCGCCGCTGGTGGACGAGGTCGTCGCCGACGCCATCGAACAGGAGCGCCAGGAGGAGTTCATCGCCGAGCAGGTGTCGCAGGGCGCCCGCGTGGACGGACTGTTCCCGATGAACGCCGACTGGAAAGAGAGGTATCGCGCATGGTTGACGCAGCGCTGAAGGCCGCGGCGCCGAGCAAGTCGCAGCTCGCCTACGAGTTCATCCGCACCCGGATCGACGACGGGCGGTACGTCTCAGGCTTCCGGCTCGTGCTCGGCCAGATCGCCGGCGAGCTCGACATCAGCGTCGTCCCCGTGCGCGAGGCCATCCGACGGCTGGAGGCCGAAGGGCTGGTGACGTTCGTGAAGAACGTCGGAGCCCAGGTCGCCCTGCTGCAGGAGGCCGAGTACACCTACACGATGGAGACGCTCGCCCTCGTGGAGGGCGCGGCGACGCAGCTGTCGGCGCCCCTGCTCACCGCGGACCACATCGAGCGCGCCCGCGCCGTCAACCGCGAGATGATCGCGTGCCTCGACGACTTCATCCCGCACCGCTTCACGCAGCTCAACCAGGAGTTCCACGCGATCCTGTTCGAGGAGTGCCCGAACCCGCACATCCTCGACCTGGTGCACCGGGGCTGGAACCGCCTGACGGTGCTGCGCGACTCCACCTTCAGCTTCGTGCCCGGACGTGCCCGCGAGTCGGTCGACGAGCACGAGCAGATCCTCACCCTCATCGAATCGGACGCTGACGCACTGGAGATCGAACTCACCGCTCGACGCCACCGGCTGGCGACCCTGGACTCGCTGCACGCCTACCAGAGCGAACACAAGCAGCACTGACCCACCCAACGACAGGAGGCCGCGCATGGCGCAGCACCACATCCCGGAGAACCTTCCGCAGAAGATCCAGCACTTCATCGACGGCGAGTTCGTCGACAGCGTCTCCGGCACGACCTTCGACGTGCTCGACCCGGTCTCCAACGAGACGTACGTGCAGGCGGCCGCCGGGCAGAAGGAGGACATCGATCTCGCCGTCGCGGCGGCGACTCGCGCGTTCAAGCACGGTCCCTGGCCGCGGATGAAGCCGCGCGAGCGCGCCCGGGTGCTGAACCGCATCGCGGACGCGGTCGAGGCACAGGATGCGCGCCTCGCCGAACTCGAGACCTTCGACACCGGGCTGCCGATCACGCAGGCGCTCGGGCAGGCGCAGCGCGCGGCCGAGAACTTCCGCTTCTTCGCCGACCTGATCGTCGCGCAGAGGGACGACGCATACAAGGTGCCGGGAAGCCAGCTCAACTACGTCAATCGCAAGCCGATCGGCGTCGCCGGCCTGATCACGCCGTGGAACACGCCGTTCATGCTGGAGAGCTGGAAGCTCGCCCCCGCTCTGGCGACGGGCAACACGGTGGTGCTGAAGCCGGCCGAGTTCACACCGCTGTCGGCTTCGCTGTGGGCGACGATCTTCCGAGAGGCAGGCGTGCCCGACGGCGTCTTCAACCTGGTCAACGGCCTCGGCGAGGAGGCTGGGGACGCGCTGGTGAAGCATCCCGGCGTCCCGCTCATCTCGTTCACGGGCGAGAGCCGCACCGGTCAGCTCATCTTCGCCAACGCCGCGCCGTTCCTGAAGGGGCTCTCCATGGAGCTCGGCGGCAAGTCGCCGGCCGTGGTCTTCGCGGATGCCGACCTCGACGCCGCGATCGACTCCACCCTGTTCGGTGTGTTCTCGCTGAACGGAGAGCGTTGCACCGCCGGCTCCCGCATCCTGGTCGAGCGGCCGATCTACGAGGAGTTCCTCACCCGGTACGCCGAGCGCGCGAAGAACATCGTGGTCGGCGACCCGCACGACCCGGCGACCGAGGTCGGCGCGCTCGTCCACCCGGAGCACTACGAGAAGGTCATGAGCTACGTCGAGCTCGGCAAGCAGGAAGGCCGTCTGCTCGCCGGCGGCGGCCGCCCGAAGGGCCTCGAGACCGGCAACTACGTCGCCCCGACGGTGTTCGCCGACGTCGCACCGGATGCCCGGATCTTCCAGGAGGAGATCTTCGGCCCGGTCGTCGCGATCACCCCGTTCGACACCGACGAGGAGGCGCTGGAGCTCGCCAACGGCGTCCGTTACGGCCTCGCCGCCTACCTCTGGACCAGCGACCTGGAGCGCGCGCACACGTTCGCAGCCGACGTGGAGGCCGGAATGGTCTGGCTCAACTCGCACAACGTCCGCGACCTGCGCACCCCGTTCGGCGGTGTGAAGGCGTCCGGGCTCGGACACGAGGGCGGCTACCGCTCCATCGACTTCTACACCGACCAGCAGGCCGTCCACATCTCGCTGGGACCCGTCCACACGGCCCGGTTCGGCGCCACCGTGCACCAGCCGGAGGAGGCTGCGGAAGCGGCCGAGGACGCCGGCGACGCCTGACCCAGCAGCACTGACCCAACTAGAGAAGGCACCACCATGACCATCACCCCCGGCTCCCCGGAGCCCGTCGTGACCGAGACCGACCCCATCCCGGCGCCCACCGACCGCATCCCCACTCCGAAGGCGACGCCACCGGACGTCGTGCGCTGCGCCTACATGGAGCTCGTCGTCACTGACCTCGCCGCCAGCCGCGCCTTCTACGTCGACGTGCTGGACCTCGTCGTCACCGAGGAGGACGAGGACGCGGTGTACCTGCGGTCGTTCGAGGAGTTCATCCACCACAACCTCGTGCTCCGCAAGGGTCCGGTCGCCGCTGTGGCCGCCTTCGCCTACCGGGTGCGAACGCCAGAAGACCTGGACCGTGCCGTCGAGTTCTACACGGAACTCGGCTGCCGGGTCGAGCGCCGTGCGGAGGGCTTCACGAAGGGCGTCGGCGACTCGGTCCGGGTGGAGGACCCGCTCGGCTTCCCGTACGAGTTCTTCTACGAGGTCGAGCACGTCGAGCGCCTCGCCTGGCGCTACGACCTCTACACGCCGGGGGCGCTCGTGCGCATCGACCACTTCAACCAGGTCACCCCGGATGTGCCGCGCGCGGTGGCGTACATGGAGGATCTGGGGTTCCGGGTGACCGAGGACATCCAGGACGAGGCGGGAACCACGTACGCCGCGTGGATGCGCCGCAAGCCGACCGTGCACGACACCGCCATGACCGGGGGCGACGGCCCGCGGATGCACCACGTCGCGTTCGCCACCCACGAGAAGCACAACATCATCGCGATCTGCGACAAGCTCGGCGCGCTTCGCCGCTCCGACGCGATCGAGCGGGGACCGGGCCGACACGGCGTCTCCAACGCGTTCTACCTGTACCTGCGCGACCCCGACGGCCACCGCGTCGAGATCTACACGCAGGACTACTACACCGGCGACCCGGACAACCCGGTCGTCACCTGGGATGTGCACGACAACCAGCGCCGCGACTGGTGGGGCAACCCGGTCGTGCCGTCGTGGTACACGGATGCGTCCGTCGTTCTGGACCTAGACGGCAACCCGCAGCCGCTGACCACGCGCACCGACGACTCCGAGATGGATGTCACGATCGGCGCCGACGGCTTCTCGTACACGCGGAAGGGCGACGACGCGCAGGGCTTCAAGGTCGGCGCGCAGCTCTAGGCGCGACGTCTGCGGTCTCTCGTCACGTTTGCGCCCGGGCGAACGGGTGCACACGTGACGAAAGACCGCACTCAGACGCGTCCTGCGTCCGGGTGCGCGACGTATACGTGCAACAGCCGGTCCTCCACCGCGAAACCGTGGCGTTCGTACACGACGACCGCGCCAGGACTCGAGTGCACGGTGACGCGTTCGAGCTCGCGTTCCGCTGCCCGGGCAAGGACCGCGTCGATCAGCCGGCCGCCGATCCCGTCGTTTCGGAGCTCGGGTACGACGTAGGCGCACTGCAGGTCTCCCGACGCCCGGTCGAAGGCTCGGGCACTGGGAACCCGGGGCAGCGTCGCCAACCATGTCATCCCGACGACCCGGCCCTCGGCAACCGCGACGAAGCACTCGTGCGTGTCCCGATGGGTGGCCGCCCACTCCGCGAAACGGTCCGCGAAGACGTCCCGGGACTCATGCGCTTCGCCGCCGAACTCTGCCAGGGAGTCCCAGCGCAGGCCACCGACGGCTCGCCACTCCCCCGGCTGCGCGGGCCGGACCTCGACCTGTGTCATCCCGCCACCCTACTGTCCGCTGTCGGCCGGGACGGGAAAGGGAGGCGATCTCGGCCGACACGCCGCGTGGTGACGGCTGCGGGAGGCAGCCGAGCCGTCCGTGGCCGGTACTTCCTCCGTTTCGGACCGGTCACGCCGACTCGGGGTCGGCTACTACTCGGTGGCGCTCGTGGTCGACTGACGCCCCGGAGCCAGCTGACGCACCCAGGTCGAAATCTGTACCTGGTCATCGGTGGGCGGATTCACGAATCCGCTGATGTTCGCCTCGAACTCGGCCCCGTCCGGGAGGCTCGCGCGCACCCACGTGCCGCCCGCGCACGTTGTGCCGGAGCGCTCCGCGGTTCCGTCGGTGTACACGAGGCAGAAGCCGTAGGGACCAGTGCCGTGCACGAGGTACAGGTCCCAGACGCCGGACGTGCCCTGGAAGCGTGAGGTCGCGACATCGCCGGTCTGGACGTAGGTCGCAACGTCGCCCGGCAACCGATCGGCATCGACCCGCCGGCCATCGAATGGCGACGGCGACGCGACGCATCCGCTGAGACTCACCGCCACCAGTGCCACACCCGCGAACATCCATCGCCTCATCGCGAACCCCCTGACAGAACGGTAGCAGGTGGAGCCACGCCGCTAGGCGTCCGGCGCGGCGACCGCCAGCCGGAAGCGCGGCGCCGCGGGCTCGCCGTACAGGGCGAGCCGGGCGAGGACGTCGCCGAGGGCCGGACCGAACTTGAAGCCGTGCCCGGAGAACCCCGTAGCCACCACGACGGGCCCGACGCGGTCGAGCACGAAGTCCTCCTCGTCGGTGCTGTCGTAGAGACAGCTGATGCCATCCGGCCGGGTCGAATCCACGCCCGGAACCCACTCGGCGACGTACCGCTGCAGCTGCTCCAGGCGCGATGGATCGATGCGCCGATCGCGATCGTCGGGGTCCACCTCCGGCCCGACACCGTGGAAGCCCACCTTCACGCCCTCCCCCGGCGTGAGCAGGCCGTAGGCGTCCGCGACGGCGGCGTCGGTGGGATGGTGCACGAAGCTCGGCCACGACCGCTCGGTGTCTGCGGGGCCGGGAAGGAGCGGGAAGTGCGCCGGCTGCTCCTCGGTCACGGTGACGGTCGGCAGCACGGCCCTGTGCTCGGCAAGCCACGGCCGGAGGAGCACCGGAGTCCAGGAGCCGGCCGCCACCACGACCCGGTCTGCTGTGTGAACGCCGTCGGAGGCGGTCACCGACACTCCGTCGCCGTCCTCCTCGATGTCTGTCACCCGAACGCCGAAACGGAGCTCGGCACCAGCCGCCTGGGCAGCAGCGAGCAGCGCATCCACCGCGTCGGCGGCATGCAGCCGGCCACCACCCGGGCTGAACAGCACGTGTTCCTCGAAGCGCAGCCCGGGCCAGCGAGCCTCCGCCTCACCACTGGTCAGCCATTCGTACGGCAGCTCCGCCGCATCCTGCGCCTCGGCGATCGCCTTCAACGCGGTGAGGGAACCATGGTCGACGGCACCGGTCGCATCGAACAGCCGTCGTCCGCTGACCCGCTCCAGGTGCTTCCACCCCTGCAGGGCCCGGACGGACAGCTCGACGTAGTCCTCTTCGGCGTAGCCGTGCCGGAAGATCCGGGTGGCGCCGTGGGACGACCCACGATCGTGGCCCCGCTCGAACGCCTCCAGCAGCAGCACCGATGCACCCTCGCGCGCCAGCGACCAGGCCGTCGCCGCGCCGACCACGCCTGCGCCGACGACGATCACGCTGGTTGTCATGCCGCCAACCCTATCGACCGGGCTGCGGAGCATTCCGCCGTGTTACCGCGACCCGAGCTGAGAGCCCACCATGCTGTATCCGCCGCGCGGGTCTGGCGACGGCTGAGGCTCGTCGAACCGCGAGTTCGCCTTGCCGGACGCGCTCTCGGGTGCGCGGTGGACGCGGCGCGCAGCGACGATCGCAAGCACGGTGGCCGCGAGCAGCGTCGCCCCCACAGCGACGAGCGCCCAGCCGACGGGTTGATCCCGCGTCAGGAGGACGACACCAAACGGGACGGCCAACCACGTACCGACACCGGTCAGGCAGCTGACCACCACCAGCAGCGCTACACGCCGCCGCCGACGCTCGTCCTGCTCCAAACCCGCCATCAGTGCGCTCATGAGCGAATACCCCCTGAGCCGCATACTAGTAGACAGGGGCGTCGACCGTGAACCTTCAGTCGACGGCTTGCTCGCGCTTGACGGCGAGCAGGTCGATCGTCTTCAGGTCGGGATCCTTCGCCAGCAGAGTGGGACCGACCTCGCCGAGGGCCTGGGGAATGGCGCCGTTCAGATGGGCCTGGCGCGCATCCTGATCGGCGAATGTGTCGAAGATGCCGAAATGTGTGTCGTCGATCTGGAACGCGTACCACGTGCGGGTCCCCGGCTCCTGGTCGACCACGGCTTTACCGCCGATCAGGAACTCTTTCACTTCGCCTGCCTTTTCGGGCTTCGCTTCGAGCAGCGCCAGAACGCCGAGCTTCAGTTCCATGGGGTTCTCCCTACCGGGTCGTGACGCCCGTGATCCGGGTTCCGGGAGCGTCGCTCACGACGGTACGCTTCGGCGCGCCGATGTGTGCATCGGTCACCGATCCGTCCCGATCGGGCAGTGGTGCCTCAGGGGCGCTCGACCACCTCGAACCGGTTCCCGTCCGGGTCGTGGGCCGCGAACATCGCCGGCACACCCGGCCAGCGCAGCAATTCCCCCACCTCTGTTCCTCGCTCGCGAAGGGACTGGTGCGTCCGCTCGGCATCGGTCGCCTCGAAGCGGATGCCGGTCTCCACCCCCGCGGGCGCCGATTCGTCCGCGATGATGAGGGAGATCGAGACCGCCGACCCGGTCGGTGCCAACATGATCCACCGTCCGCCGGTCTGCGGAAGCGGCGCATCAACGCGCACCTCGAAACCCAGCACGTCACGGTAGAAGACGAGTGCGCGATCCTGGTCCACGACCGGGATGCCGATGGTGTTCACGCCGACGATGCCGACGCCGTTCGAATTCGTCATGACCGCATCCTGGCGCGTTGGTGGAAGTACGGGAAGACAGCCATAGGCATCGTTCCGCGTGCTGTGGTTCGCTCAGCGGCGATCAGGCGTCGACGAGTTCGCGCGGCACCGTGATGACGTCCACCAGAGCGCCGTTGCGCCACACCGTGATCTCGATGGGCCGGTCGATCGCGTCCTCGACCATCAGCTGCTGAACGGCGGTCGTCGTCACCACGCGCTTCCCGGCGAGTTCGACGACGATGTCTCCGCGGTGGAGACCGGCCTCTGCGGCGGGGCTCCCGGCGGACACCCCGGCCACCTTCAGTCCGGTGGGCGAGCCGATCCGCGCCGCGACCTCCGGCGAGAGCGGCACCTGCACGCCGGCGATGCCGAGCCACGCGCGACGCACCCTGCCCGCGGTCATGAGGGCGGTGATGATCTCCCGCGTCGTCGCGTTGATGGGAACCGCCAGTCCTACACCGATCCCGGCTACCGCTGTGTTCACACCGACCATGCGGCCGGCGCTGTCCGCGAGGACGCCGCCGCTGTTGCCGGGATTGAGCGCAGCATCGGTTTGGATCACCTCGTCGATCACTCGTCCGGACTGTGTCGGAAGGGACCGGCCGAGGGCCGATACGATCCCCGCGGTGACGCTCCCGGCGAGGCCGAGGGGATTGCCGAGCGCGATCACGATCTGCCCCACCCGCAAAGCGGATGCGTCGCCGAGAGGGACCGGCGGAGGCACCGTCCCGTGCGCCCGGAGCACGGCGAGATCGGAGAGCGCGTCGCGCCCGACCACCTCGGCTCGGGCAGTGGTCCCGTCCCCGAAGGCGGCCTCCCCATCATTCGCCCCAGCGACCACGTGGGCGCTGGTCAGGAGGAAACCGTCCGCGGTGAGGACACTCGCACTCCCGGCGCCCGTCCCGCGCGGAGTCCTGACCGTGATGCTCGCCACGCTGGGCAGCAGACCGGCGGCCACGCCGACGACCGTGCGGGAGTAGGCGTCGAGCAGGCCATCGTCCCCGCCCGGTACCGGCTCGTGCCGCTGATCGTCCATGAGGATTTGACCCTACGCCCGCAGCAGACCGCCGGACCCGGCGTTCGCTTCCAGCGTTCACCCGAGACGTAGCTACTTCGAGACGCGCTCAGCGGCGATGTGAATGCCGGGTCAAGCCGGCGACGAAGGACGCATGCGAACCCTTCGGGTGAAAGCATGGTTGATACGAAAAAGGCCCGGAATTCCGGGCCTTCGAACGCTTACGTGAACTGCTGGGGTACCTGGACTCGAACCAAGAACAACGGTACCAGAAACCGCCGTGTTGCCAATTACACCATACCCCACTGCTCCGGACCGCGGCCCGGGCACGAGAACCAACTCTAGCCTACCGGAAGGCCGGACTACAAAACGGCGGCACCGTCCACGGACAGTCCGATGAGGTCCCGGTTGACGGCCGCCGCCACCACCGCTCCGGAGCCCGCTGCGACGATCAGCTGCTGCGGTCCGGGGGCCGTCGTCTCGCCCGCCGCGTACACGCCCGTCAGGGATGTGCGGCCCTGGGCGTCCGTCAGGAGGTAGCCCTCCGAGTCGCGGTCGAGGTCCAACGCGTCGGCGAACGACAGCGCGGGCGACCACACCGGGCGGAGGAATCCGCCAAGGCGGTCGATGACGTCGCCGTCGGCGAGGCGGACGCCCGTCATGGCACCCTTCTCCCCCACGATGTCGTCGATCGGGCGGCGTTCGACACCGACGCCGAGCTGCGCGAGCATCCTCTCCTCGTCCGCATCCACCGTGTCGGCGCCGTTCGTGAAGACGATCAAGTCGTCCGTCCACTGGGTCAGCAGCAGCGCGCGTTCGGCCAGATCGGGCGTCTCGCCGATCAGCGCGAGCGGCTGGTCCGCTGACTCGAAGCCGTCGCACTCGATGCAGCTGTGCAGCTGGGTGCCGTAGTAGGCGCGGATGCTCGGGATGGCCGGCATCGCCTCCGTGACACCGGTCGCGATCACCACCACGCCGGCTCGCACATCCACATCCGCTGCGCCGCGCACGCCACGACCGGTGACGCGGAACCCATCGCCCTCCAGCTCCACAGCGCCGACCTGGGCGAAGACCACCGACGCGTTGTCGTACGCGTCGACCTCCTCGCGGCCCATCCGGCGGAGCTCCAGCGGAGAGATGCCGTCACGGGTGAGGAAGCCGTGCGCCAGGAGCGTCGCCGCATGTCTGGGCCGGTTGCCGTCGACGACCAACACCCTTCGCCGGGCACGCGCGAGGTTGAGCGCGGCCGACAGTCCCGCCGGTCCCCCGCCGACGACGACCACATCGTACGACGCAGCGGACGCCACGCCAGCCGCCTCCCCGCTCACGCGGCCTATCCCAGCGTCGCCGACAGCCGGTCGAGCCGCGCGACCGTCTCGGCCTTGCCGAGGATCTCCATCGACTCGAACAGCGGCGGCGACACCCGGCGACCGGAGACGGCGACCCGCAGCGGACCGAAGGCCACCCGCGGCTTGAGGCCCAGGCCCTCGACGAGCGCGTCGCGCAGGGCGGACTCGAGCGCGTCATGCGTCCACTCGGCCTCCGGCACGAGCTCCAGGGCACCGAGGGATGCGGCGAGCACCTCGCCGGCGTTCTCCGGAAGCGAGGCGCGCGCGTCATCGGCGACGACCAGGGAGGATGCGTCGGTGAACAGGAAGCCGAGCATCCCGGGCGTCTCGCCCAGCAGCTGCACCCGCTCCTGCACGAGCGGTGCGGCCTTCACCAGCACGGCGTGCTGCTCGGGCGTCAGCGGCTCCTGCACGACGCCGGCTGCCACCAGGTACGGGATGGTGCGCTCGGCGAAGTCGGCGACGTCGAGCAGCCGGATGTGGTCGCCGTTGATCGACTCGGCCTTCTTCAGATCGAAGCGGGCCGGGTTGGGGTTGACGTCCTTCACGTCGAAGGCGGCGACCATCTCCTCGAGCGAGAAGACGTCGCGATCGTGGGTCAGCGACCAGCCCAGCAACGCCAGGTAGTTCACCAGTCCCTCGGGAATGAACCCGCGGTCGCGGTGGTGGAACAGGTTCGACTCGGGGTCGCGCTTGGACAGCTTCTTGTTGCCCTCGCCCATGACGTACGGGAGGTGCCCGAAGCGCGGGACGAAGGTGGTCACTCCCGCGTCGATGAGCGCGTGGTACAGGGCGATCTGGCGCGGAGTCGACGACAGGAGGTCTTCCCCGCGGAGCACGTGCGTGATGCCCATCAGCGCGTCGTCGACCGGGTTCACGAACGTGTACAGCGGGTGGCCGTTGGGGCGGACCACGACGAAGTCGCTGAACGATCCGGCCTTGAAGGTGATCTCTCCGCGCACCAGGTCGTCGAAGCTGAGGTCGTCGTCGGGCACCCGCAGGCGGAGCGCAGGCTCGCGACCCTCGGCGCGGTACGCCGCCTTCTGCTCCTCGGTCAGGTCGCGCTCGAAGTTGTCGTAGCCGAGCTTCGGGTCGCGCCCGAGCGAGACGTTGCGCGCCTCGATCTCCTCGCCGGTCGCGAAGCTCTCGTAGATGTGGCCGGACTCGCGCAGTCGCGCGATGAGGTCGCGGTAGATGTCGTACCGCTGCGACTGCCGGTAGGGCCCGTCGGGGCCGCCGACGTCGATCCCCTCATCCCAGTCGAGGCGCAGCCAGCGGAGCGCCTCGAGGATGAGCTGGTAGCTCTCCTCGCTGTCGCGGGCCGCGTCGGTGTCTTCGATGCGGAAGATGAGCTTGCCGCCGGTGTGCCGGGCGTAGGCCCAGTTGAACAGCGCCGTGCGGATCAGGCCCACGTGGGGCGTGCCGGTCGGAGACGGGCAGAAGCGCACGCGCACATGGGCGCCGGTGGCATCGGAGAAGGGGTGAGCGATCGAGTCAGACATACGACTCCGATCCTACCGGGAGGGCTACTTCGGGGCGCGCACCGGATTCACCAGCGACCCGACGCCCTCGACCTCCACCTCGACGGTGTCGCCGGCCTTCATCGGCCCGATTCCGGACGGCGTTCCGGTCAGGATGACGTCCCCCGGCAGCAATGTGAAGACGCTCGACGCGTAGGCGATGATCGAGGGGATGTCGTGCACCATGTCCGAGATCGGCGCCTCCTGCTTGAGCTCGCCGTTGAGACGGGTCCGCAGGACGGCGTCCGCGGCGAGCTCGGTGTCGATGACCGGCCCGAGCGGGCAGAAGGTGTCGAAGCCCTTCGCGCGCGTCCATTGCCCGTCCTTCTCCTGCAGGTCGCGCGCGGTCACGTCGTTGGCGACGGTGTAGCCGAAGATGTGGTCCGCAGCGTCTTCCGGCGCCACGTTCCGGGCGATCTTGCCGATCACGACGGCCAGCTCGCCCTCGTAGTCGACGCGCTCCGACTGCGGCGGGATCACGATAGCGTCACCGAGGCCGATGACCGCGGTGTTCGGCTTCAGGAACAGCAGCGGCTCACCGGGCGCCTCACCGCCCATCTCGGCGGCGTGCTCGCGGTAGTTCTTGCCGACCGCCACCACCTTCGAGCGCGGGATGACCGGGGCGAGCAGCGCGCCGACCTTGGCCAGTGGGACGCGCTCACCGGTCGTCTCGAAACCGACGAACAGGGGGTCGCCGGCGAGAACGACGATGGCGTCCTCGTCGATGATCCCGTACTCGATCACCGGGCTCTTCTCGCCGTCGCGGGTGTGGCTGAATCGTGCGATCTTCACGCGTTCGAGCCTAGCGCCGTGAGGATGCGCCCGAGCGCGGGTGTCGGGATGCCGTGCCGCTCGCCGATCCGGAGCAGCGCGCCACCGAGGGCGTCGAGTTCGCTGGGCGCGTCGGCGGCGAGGTCCTCCTGTAGGGAGGTCCGCATCCCACCGGGGACGCTTCGGAGGGCGCGCACCAGGTCGAGCTCCGAGGCGGGGACACCGTCCGCGGTCGAGCAGGCGACGACCTCTGAGACGACCGCCTCGGTCAGTTCCGGATCCTCGCTCAGTGCGGCGCCCGCCGGCTGCCGCCAGTACGAGGTCAGCAGCGCGAGGGACGCGAGCAGACGAAACTTGGCCCACAGGACCTCCGCCTCGCTCCCGCCCACGCGAACGCTCGGGCCGGCATCGGTCAGCGCGAGCACGGCCGCGAAGCCGGAGGCCGCCTCGGGCGCCTCGATGCGGACGAACGGGCTGCGGTGGTCGATCACCGTGGTGGATGCGCGCAGCGCGGACACCGCGACGGACGCACCCGCGACGGGAACGTCGGGCAGGGCGCTGCGCAGCGGGACCATGTGCTCCACACCGTTCAGGAACGAGATCACCTCGGCGGGGCGCGCCGAGACGATCCCCGGAAGCACGTCATCCAGGCCGTACGCCTTAGTCGTCAGGATCACGCTGGCACCCTCCGGGATGCCCGTCTCGGCGCGCACACGCTGCACACCGTTTCCGAAGAGCTGACTCCGCACCTCGATGCCGTCCCGGCGGATCGCATCGACCGTCGCGGGACGGCCCACCGCGACGACCTCATGGCCTGCTCGCTGCAGCAGCCACGCGAAAAGCCCACCGACCGCGCCAGGTCCGACGACCGCGAACACCGAATTGTCACCCATGCTTCGACACTAGTCACCCGGACGAACGGAGGGGCCGGTCGGCCGCCCCCTCGCTTCACACTCCGACGGAAACGGAGGAGGCCGCCTCCTGATCGGCTTGCAGCGCGCGAAACGGAGGCCGGACAGCAGCCGGATGCGGCGAAACTCCTCCGTTCCCGGACGCGGTGGCTCGCCGTTCGACCCGGCTCACCACGACGAAACGGAGGGGATGCTGGCCGTCATGGCCGGCATCCCCTCCGTTTACGCACATTCGCGGGCCCCCTGGAGGAGAACTCCTCCGTTCTCGACTGCCGCCTCAGGCGTCCAGCCGGTACATCCAGTTGTGGCGGTCACGCACGCGGCCGTACTGGATGTCGGTCAGCTCCTGGCGGAGCGACATCGTCAGCTCGCCGGGAGGAGCGGTGACGTCTCCCACAGTGAAGGTGTCCGACTTGAGTTCGCCGATGGGAGTGATCACCGCGGCGGTCCCGCAGGCGAACACCTCGACGACGTCGCCCGACTCCACTCCGTCGCGCCACTCGTCGATGGTCACGCGGCGGCGCTCCACCGCGTGGCCGCGATCGCGCGCCAACTGCAGCACCGAGTCGAGCGTGATCCCCTCGAGGATGCTGTCGGATTCCGGGGTCACCAGCGTGCCGTCCTTCTTCACCAGCACCACGTTCATCCCACCGAGCTCCTCGATGTACTTCCCCTCGACCGAGTCGAGGAACAGCACCTGCGCGCAGCCGTGCTCGTACGCCTCGGCCTGAGGAAGGAGGCTGGAAGCGTAGTTGCCGCCGGTCTTCGCGGCGCCGGTGCCGCCCTTGCCCGCGCGGGACCAGTGGTCGGAGAGCCAGATCGACACGGGCGCGACGCCGCTCGGGAAGTACGCCCCGGCCGGGCTGGCGATCAGGTAGTAGGCCACCTTGTTCGCGGGGCGCACCCCGAGGAACGCCTCCTTCGCGAACATGAACGGCCGCAGGTAGAGGCTCGTCTCAGCCGCGTCCGGCACCCAGTCGCCGTCGACCGCGATCAGCTGCTTGAGCGAGTCGAGGAAGTACTCCACCGGCAGTTCCGGGAGCGCCAGCCGGTACGCCGATCGCTGCATGCGCGCGGCGTTCGCCTCCGGCCGGAAGCCCCAGATCGAGCCGTCGGCGTGGCGGTACGCCTTCAGGCCCTCGAAGATCTCCTGCGCGTAGTGGAAGACGGCGGCCGAGGGCTCCAGCTGGATGGGCCCGTACGGCGACACGCGCGGCCGATGCCAACCGCCCTTGGCGGACCAGCAGATGTCGACCATGTGGTCGGTGAAGTAGTTGCCGAAGCCCGGGTCGGCGAGGATCTCCGCGCGCTCAGCCGCCTCGCGGGCGGCTTCGTTGCGGGAGACGTTCCAGAGCAGGCCCGAGGTCTCGGTGGGGCCGCTGGTGAGAGAGATGCTGGTGGAGGTCATGACTTGTCCTTTACGCGACGGTGAATCAATTCTGCGCCACTCGTCCGGCGATCGCGTCGCCGATCTCGGCAGTCGTTCGCGGAGCGCCCGTGCGGGCGGCGAGGTCGGCGGTCACCGCGGACTCGACCCGCTCGGCGAGCTCGGGCTCGCCCAGGTGGCGGAGCAGGAGCGCCGTGGAGAGGATCGCGGCGGTGGGGTCGGCCTTCTGCTGGCCGGCGATATCGGGGGCCGATCCGTGAACCGGCTCGAACATGCTCGGGAAGGCCCCGGTCGGGTTGATGTTGCCCGAGGCCGCCAGCCCGATGCCGCCGCTGATCGCGGCCGCGAGGTCGGTGAGGATGTCGCCGAAGAGGTTGTCCGTGACGATCACATCGAATCTAGCAGGATCGGTGACCAGGAAGATGGTCGCGGCGTCGACGTGCAGGTAGTCGACTGCGATCTCGGGATGCTCGGCTGCCACGGCATCCACGATCCGCTTCCACAGTCCGCCGGCGAACGTGAGCACGTTGGTCTTGTGGACGAGGGTCAGCTTCTTGCGTCGCTGCGCAGCCTGCTCGAACGCGTAGCGGACCACGCGCTCCACCCCGTATGCGGTGTTCACGGATACTTCGTTGGCGATCTCGTGCGGCGTTCCCTGACGGATCGCTCCGCCGTTGCCGACGTACGGGCCCTCCGTGCCCTCCCGGACCACCACGAAGTCGACCTGGCCGGGATTCGCGAGCGGGCTGGCGATGCCGGGGAACAGCGTCGTGGGCCGCAGGTTCACGTAGTGGTCGAGCGAGAACCGCAGCTTCAGGAGCAGGCCGCGCTCGATGTTCGCGCCGGCCAGTCTCGGGTCACCCGGCTTGCCGCCCACGGCGCCGAGCAGGATCGCGTCGTTGCTTGCAATCGCCTTGAGGTCGTCGTCTGTCAGCACATCGCCGGTGGCCAGGTAGCGGTCGGCACCGAGCGAGAAGTGCGTCTTCTCGAACGTCAGCCCGTTCTCGCCGGTCACCGCGTCGAGAACCTTGACCGCCTCGGCGATGACCTCTGGTCCGATCCCGTCACCCGGAATGACGGCGAGCTTGACGGAACGGGACATGGCACTCCTGCGCTGTTCGATGGCGGAACGGTACTGCCACCCTATCGCCGCGCACCGACGCGACGGACTCGCTCCGTCGCCGTCAGGAACGGACCCGGCGGAGAGTGACCAGCGCGACGACAGCGGCCGTCGCGACCAGCGCGACGCCGATCACGGCGGTCACGCCCACACCGCTGTCGAAGGCGGCGCGGGCCGAGCGCAGCAACTCGTCGGCCAGCGGGGCCGGGAGGCCGCGGGCGACGGATACGGCTCCCCCGAGCGTCTCCCCGGCGGCGTCCGCCTGCGACGCGCTCAGCCCCGACGGCACGACGAGGGCCGCGCGGTAGGACACCGTGATAAGCGTGCCCAGCGTCGCGGTGCCGAGCACGGCACCGAGTTCATAGGCCGTCTCCGAGACAGCGGAGGCCGCGCCCGCCTTCGCCGCCGGAGCGGTCGAGATCACCAGCTCGTTCGAGACCGTCTCGGCCGCGCCGATCCCGGCGCCGAGCAGGACGAAGGCCGCGAGCAGGATGCTCCACGGCGCGTCGCCTCCGGTCAGCGCGATCAGAACGTAGCCGGCGGCGGACAGCGTCAGCCCCGCCGCGATCACCACCCCCGGCCGGATGCGGCGGGCCACCGGAACGACGACCAGTCCCGCGATGATCATGGTGACGAGGCCCGGCAGCAGCACGAGGCCCGACTGGAGCGGCGTCAGTCCGATCACCAGCTGCAGATGCTGCGACACGAAGAACAGGAATCCGACGAGGGACACGACGCTCAGCAGATTGACGACGATCGCGCCGCTGAACGCGGGACGCGTGAACAGCCGCATATCGAGCATCGGCACCGGGCGATGCAGCTGACGGCGCACGAAGAGCGCCCCGGATGCCACGCCGATCGCGATCGCGATCACGGCCAGCGCCGAGAAGCCGTCGACCGCGAGCGACTTGATGCCGTAGACGATGGGCGCCATCGTCAGCAGCGACAGCACGATGCCCAGCGCATCCACCGGGCCCGGGGAGGGGTCGCGGGACTCGCGCACCAGCAGCGGCGCAAGCACCAGCAGCGGGATGAGGACGGGAACAGCGAGCAGGAACACGGAGCCCCACCAGAAGTGCTCCAGCAGCAGTCCACCGACGATGGGCCCCAGCGCCGAGCCCGCAGCGAACCCGGCCGCCCAGATCGCGATCGCGAGGCGGCGCTGCTCGCGGTCGGCGAAGACGCTGCGCAGGAGCGACAGGGTCGACGGCATGAGCATGGCACCGAACACACCGAGCGCGGCGCGCGCCCCGATGAGCAGCTCGGCAGTGGGGGCGAAGGCCGCCACAGCCGAAACGGCGGCGAAGCCGGTGGCCCCGATGAGCAGAAGGCGGCGGCGGCCGATGCGGTCGCCGAGGCTCCCCATCGCGACGAGCAGCCCCGCGAGCACGAGCGGGTAGATGTCGACGATCCACAGCATCCCCGTCGCGCTCGGCTTCAGGGCCTCGGAGATGGAGGGGAGGGCGAAGCTGAGCACCGTGTTGTCGACGGAGACCAGGAGGGTCGGGAGCATGAGCACCGCGAGGGCGGCCCACGCGCGGCCGCCGGCACGCGGCGAGCGGGCGGCGGAGGCGAGGGACGGAGCGGTGACCGAGGACATGCGTTTACTGTACCGTCTGGACGGTACAGTGGCAACTCCCGGCGGACTAGCATGTGCACATGCCGAGTGACTCCCCCGCCCCCTCCCGCTCCGCCCGCGATCGCGTCCTGGATGCCTTCGAGGAGCTGCTGGCCGAGCAGAGCGAGCGCGCAGCGACCCTCGACGCGGTGGCAGCGCGGGCCGGCGTCTCCAAGGGCGGCCTGCTGTATCACTTCGCGTCGAAGGAGGCGCTGGTCGGCGGCGTCCTGGATCGGTTCACCGACCTGATCGCCGACGACGTCGAGCAGATGCGTGCTGCCCCGGCAGGCCCCGTGGACTACTTCTTACGCACATCCATCCCGACCGACTCCCGGTTCGAGCGGGCGATCGTCGCGATCGCCCGGCTCGCGCAGGCCGCGGACACCCGCGCCCGGGATGCGCTCGCCGGCGCCCAGCGGGTGTGGCTCGCCGTGCTCGAAGAGGCGGTCGGCGATCCCCTGGCCGCTCGCATGGTCATGCTGATCGGCGACGGGATGTACTACAACACGGCCCTCCTCCCCGCGACCAACACCGTCCTGCGGGATGAGACCGACGTCGACGAACTGATCGCCCTGGTGCGGAGGATCGCGGAACCGACGCGCTGACGCACTGACCCCTCCCGACCGCGCTCAGCCCAGCGACGACAGGAGCCGCGACAGCGACCGCGCGGTGCGGTCGTCCGCGGCGGCAGCGATCGCCGCGCGGAGGGCGTCCGCCGACTCGGCGTTCCGCCCGGCTTGCCGCAGCAGATCGGCTCGGACGGCATGCGCCTGCGCGGTCAACGGCTCGCGGAAGAGCGCGGGATCGGCGGCGAGCTCGGCGAGGGCGACCTCCGGACCGGCGTCAGGGCTGTGGCCGAGGGCGACCAGCCGCCCCAGCCGCGCCGACGGGCTCGGCCACTGCCGCACCAACCCGTCGTAGAGGCGCGCGATCGCGGGCCAGTCGGTGGCCTCCCAGGTCGGCGCGATCGCATGCAGTCCGGCGATGCCCGCCTGAAGCGCGTACCGTCCATCGCCAGCGAGCGCGGTCGCGGCGAGCCGTTCCCCCTCCGCGATCTGGGCGGCATCCCAGCGTGACCGGTCGGCCTCGCGCAGCGTCGCGAACTCGTCGGCCGCGGTGAGGCGCGTCGCCTGACGGGCCTCCGTCAGCAGCAGCAGCGCCAGGAGCCCCGCGCTCTCGTCATCGAGCGCGTTTCGGCGGGCGTCGCGGGCGAGCGCGATCGCATCCTGCCGCAGGGCGTTGTCCGCCGTCTGGTGCCCGACCGTGTACAGCAGGTAGATCGTGGTCAGGGCGTCGGGCATCCGTTCGGCAACAGCGACGGGGTCGTCCAGGACGAAGCGGAGGTCAGCAGCGTGGATGCGCTTCTTGGCCCGGGTGATCCGTGCCGCCATCGTCGTCTCGGAGACCAGGAAGGCGTCGGCGATCCGCGAGGTGGGCAGGCCGCAGACGAAGCGGAGGGCCAGCTCCACTCGTGCTTCGGGAGTGAGCCAGGGATGCGCGACCAGGAGGATGAGCTCCAGCCGCTCGTCGCCGGTGAACACGGACTCCTCCCCCCGTTCGGCGTCGTCGGCGATCGCACGCTCGGCGCGGGCGATTTCGGCCGCCAGCGCCGGTGCCGACCGCGCGGCGGTTCTCTCACGCCGCAGTGCGTCGAGGGCGACGCGGCGCGCGACTGTGGTGATCCAGGCGGCCGGGTTCGCCGGCGCCCGTCCGCGCGCCGCCTCGGCGAGGGCGCGTGCGAACGCCTCCTGCACCGCGTCCTCGGCAAGCAGGAGGTCGCCCGTCGTGCGTGCGACCGCTCCGAGGATGCGCGGCGACTCCTCGCGCCAGGCGCGATCGAGCCGCTCACGCTCCGACGGAGCGGTCGGCGTCACTCAGCGCACCGCGTCCAGGACCAGGACCGGGTAGAGCTCGATCCAGCCGTGCGTCGGGCACAAAGCCGCCAGCTCCCGTGCCTGCTCGGGGCTCGACGCGGTGAAGCCGTAGAAACCGGTGACGACCTCGCTGGTCTCGCCGAACGGTCCGTTCGTGAAGACGGGCTCACCGTCGGACCCGTGCGTGATCCGGGTGGCCTGGGTGACGGCCTGCAGGGCGCTGCTGGCCGTGATCCGCTCGCCCGCCGCTGCGACGGCGTCCTGGAAGACCTTGTGACCCGCCATCCCGGCTTGCCACTGTTCGGCTGTCATCTCATCGGGGTTCCAGTTCGGCTCTTGGATGAGCAGAACGTACTCGTCAGACATGGTGTCTCCTCGTTCGTAGGGATATCGACACCCTTACGACGCAAGTAGGCCACACGAATCGACAGGCGGGAAGAAGAATCTTCCTCGCGTTCAGGACTCGGTGATGTCGATCTCCTGCATGAGGTCGGCGTCGATCGCGAGGCGGACCTTCTCGAGCAGCCCGTCCGGCACGCGAGAGTCGACGGTCAGCACGCTGAGCGCCTTGCCGCCGGCCGACGTCCGGGCGACCTGCATGCCGGCGATATTGATGGCCGCTTCGCCGAACTCGCGTCCGTAGACCGCGACGATGCCGGGGCGGTCGTCGTAGACCATGACCACCAGGTGCTCCGCGACCGGCACCTCGACGTCGTAGCCGTTGATCCCGACGATCTTCTCGATCTGCTTGGGGCCGGTGAGGGTGCCCGCGACGGAAATCTGCGAACCGTCGCTGAGAGCGCCGCGCAGCGTGATGAGGTTGCGGTACTCCTCGCTCACCGAGTCGGTGATCAGCCGCACCTCGATGCCGCGCTGCTCGGCGAGCAGCGGCGCGTTCACGTACGAGACCGTCTCGCTGACGATGTTGGTGAAGATGCCCTTCAACGCTGCGAGCTTCAGCACGCTGACGTCGTAGTCGGCGAGTTCTCCGCGGACCTCGACATCGACGCTGGTGACCGGGCTGCTGGCGAGGCCCGAGAACACCTGCCCGAGCTTCTCGACGAGCGGGATGCCGGGGCGCACGTACGGGTCGATGACACCGCCGGCGACGTTGACCGCGTCCGGAACGAGCTCGCCGGAGAGCGCGAGGCGCACTGAGCGTGCGACCGAGACGCCCGCCTTCTCCTGCGCCTCATCGGTGGAGGCGCCCAGGTGCGGGGTGACGACCACGTTCTCGAGCGCGAGCAGCGGCGAGTCCTGGGGCGGCTCCGACACGAAGACGTCGAGGCCGGCCCCCGCGATGGTGCCGGTGGTGAGAGCGCGGTGAAGCGCATCCTCGTCGATCAGGCCGCCGCGGGCGACGTTGACGACGAACGCGGTGCTCTTCATCAGCGCCAGCTGGTCGTCCGAGATCATGCCGGTCGTCTCCGGTGTCTTCGGCATGTGGATGGTGACGAAGTCGGACTGCGCCAGCAGCTCGTCGAGGCTGACCAGCTGGACGCCCAGCTGCTGGGCGCGGGCGCTCGTGACGTACGGGTCGTACGCGATCACATTCGTGCCGAACGCCTGCAGCCGAGCGGTGATGAGCGCGCCGATGCGGCCGAGGCCGATGATGCCGACGGTCTTCTCGTACAGTTCGACACCGGTGTACTTCGACCGCTTCCACTGCCCCTGGGCGAGGGCGCTGTGAGCGGCCGGGATGTGGCGGGCGAGGCTCAGGATGTGACCGACCGTGAGCTCGGCCGCCGAGATGATGTTGGAGGTCGGGGCGTTGACGACCATGACGCCCGCGTTGGTGGCCGACTTGATGTCGACGTTGTCGAGGCCGACGCCCGCTCGCGCGATGACCTTCAAGTTCTTGGCAACGCCGATGACCTCGGCGTCGACCTTCGTCGCGGAGCGCACCAGGATCGCGTCCGCGTCGGAGACTGCGGAGAGAAGGGCCGGGCGATCGGTCCCGTCGACCGAGCGGATCTCGAAGTCGGGCCCGAGGGCGTCGACGGTGGCGGGCGAGAGTTCTTCGGCGATCAGGACGACCGGCTTTGTCACGTGGCAGTTCCTTAGAAGGGAGGGCTGGCTTGGGAGGTGCACCACGGTCGGTGGGGCGCGGAACGGGTTAACTCTAGCGGGGCGTCAAGCGCCCTTTTCGCCGCGTTACGCGGACTGTGGACGGTCGCGGGAGAGGATGGCCTGGTGACACCTTTCGACATCGCACAGCTCGTGGTCCGCATCCTGCTCGCGATCGTGTTCGTCGCGATGGGTGCCCTGCACTTCGTCCCCGGGCCGTCGCGCGGGATGGCGGCGATGATCCCGCCGGCCCTGCGGATCGTGTCGCCACGCGCACTCGTCGTGTTCACCGGCCTGTGCGAGCTGGCGGGTGGCATCGGGCTGCTGGTGCCGGCGACACGGGTCGCCGCGGCGATCTGTCTCATTGTCTTCCTGGTGGCGGTTTTCCCCGCGAACGCCTACGCGGCGGGAAAGACCGACCGCTTCGGCGCCTTCGCGACGCCGCTGGTCCCGCGGGCCATTCTGCAGGTGGTGCTGATCGGGCTCTGCGTGTTCTGCGCCCTGTGACGACGGCTCAGCGAGCCAGTGCAGCCATGACGAGGGCGTCGTGGACGGTCGCGGGATCGGTGATGTCGTAGACCGCGTCGCCGCCTCCTGGGCCGCTGGGCGCTCCCCGAGCGCTGTCGCGGGCGGACAGGTGGACCGCGTCGATCCCGGTGGCCGCGAGCGAGGGGATGTCATCGACACTCACGCCCCCGCCGGCCATCACCTCCAGGCGTCCGGCGAAGGCGTGGGACAGAGCGCGAAGCCGAGCGACGCCATCGATGCTGCGGGACGCACCCCCGGAGGTGAGGATGCGCGTCACGCCCAGCGCGACGAGTTCTTCCGCGGCGGCCATGGGATCGGCCACGACGTCCATCGCGCGGTGGAACGTCACCTGCAGGGGTCCCGCCTCTTCGACGATCCGTTCGACGGCATCGCTGTCGATCCGCCCGTCGTCCGTGAGCGCACCGACGACGACGCCGCCGGCGCCCGCTTCGCGCGCGAACCGCACATCGCCGAGGATGGTCGCCAGCTCGTGGGCATCGTAGGCGAACCCGCCTCCGCGCGGCCGCACCAGCACATGGACGAACTGGTCGCGGCCCCGACACTACTGCGCGGCATCAGCCCCGCATCAGTCCTGCATCAGTTGCTGTCGACCTCAGCGGGCGACCTCGCCGTCGACGTAGTCGTCGTCGTTGGACGCGTTCCACGCGAAGAGCTTGCGCAGCTCGCGGCCGGTGGCCTCGATGGGGTGCTGCTCGCCCTTCTTGCGGAGCTCCAGGAACTCGGGCGCGCCCGCATCCTGGTCGGCGATGAAGCGCTTGGCGAAGGTGCCGTCCTGGATGTCGGACAGCACAGCCTTCATGTTCTCCTTCACGTGCGGGTCGATGACGCGCGGGCCGGAGACGTAGTCACCGTACTCGGCTGTGTCGGAGACGCTCCAGCGCTGCTTGGCGATGCCGCCCTCCCACATGAGGTCGACGATGAGCTTGAGCTCGTGCAGCACCTCGAAGTAGGCGACCTGCGGCTGGTAGCCGGCCTCGGTCAGGGTCTCGAAGCCGTACTGGACGAGCTGCGAGACACCGCCGCAGAGCACGGCCTGCTCGCCGAACAGGTCGGTCTCGGTCTCCTCGGTGAAGGTGGTCTTGATGCCGCCGGCGCGCAGACCGCCGATGCCCTTCGCGTACGAGAGGACGAGCGGCCAGGCGTTGCCGGTCGCGTCCTTCTCCACGGCGACGATCACGGGGACGCCACGGCCGGCCTCGTACTCACGGCGGACCGTGTGGCCCGGGCCCTTGGGCGCGACCATGATGACGTCGACGCCCTCGGGGGCCTCGATGTAGCCGAAACGGATGTTGAAGCCGTGTCCGAAGACGAGGGCGTTGCCCTCCTGCAGGTTGCCCTGGATGTCGTCGGCGTACAGGTGACGCTGGACCTGGTCCGGAGCCAGGATGACGATGACGTCCGCCCAGGCCGCGGCGTCTGCCGCGCTGAGGACGCGGAAGCCCGCCTCTTCGGCCTTGGGCTTCGACTTCGAGCCCTCCTTCAGGCCGATGACGACCTCGACGCCCGAGTCGCGGAGGTTCTGGGCGTGGGCGTGGCCCTGGGAGCCGTAGCCGATGACCGCGACCTTCTTGCCCTGGATGATCGAAAGGTCTGCGTCGTTGTCGTAGTAGATCTCAGCCACTGGTGCTTTCTCCTTGCTCATTGGTTCGAAAAGTCAGTTCTTTCGTCGCCCGAAGGGCGAGTCAGTTCTTGAAGACGCGTTCGGTGATGGACTTGCCGCCACGGCCGATCGCGAGGAGGCCGGACTGCGCCATCTCCTTGATGCCGTAGGGCTCGAGCACCTTCAGCAGCGCCTGGGTCTTGCCGCTGTCGCCCGTGACTTCGATCACGAGCGCGTCGGTCGCGACGTCGACGACGCGGGCGCGGAAGAGGTTGACCGCCTCGAGCACCTGCGAGCGCGTCGAGTTGTCCACCCGCACCTTGATCAGCAGGTGCTCGCGCTGCACGGACTGTGCGGCATCGAGTTCAACGATCTTGATGACGTTGATCAGCTTGTTGAGCTGCTTGGTCACCTGCTCGAGCGGGAGTTCCTCGACGTCGACGACGACCGTGATGCGCGACAGTCCGTCGACTTCGCTGGTACCCACCGCGAGCGAGTGGATGTTGAAGCCGCGGCGGGCGAAGAGTCCCGCGACGCGGGTCAGCAGGCCGGGCTTGTCCTCCACGAGGAGGCTCAGAACGTGTGTGCTCATGGTCACTCCCCTCCGAACGACGGGCTGTGCTCGCGGGCGTACTGAACGTAGCTGTTGCTGACGCCCTGCGGCACCATCGGCCAGACCATCGCGTCCGCGCTCACGACGAAGTCGATCACGACCGGACGGTCGTTGGTCTCGAGCGCGAGCTTGATCGCCGCATCGACGTCTTCCTCTTTCGTGACCCTGATGCCGAGTGCGCCGTACGCCTCGGCCAGCTTCACGAAGTCGGGGATGCGGACGGTGTCGTGACCCGTGTTGAGGTCGGTGTTGGAGTAGCGACCGTCGTAGAAGAGGGTCTGCCACTGCCGCACCATGCCGAGCGACGAGTTGTTGATGATCGCGACCTTGATCGGGATGTTGTTGATCGTGCAGGTGGCGAGCTCCTGATTGGTCATCTGGAAGCAGCCGTCGCCGTCGATCGCCCACACCACGCGGTCCGGTTGCGCGACCTTCGCGCCCATCGCCGCGGGCACTGAGTAGCCCATCGTGCCGGCGCCGCCGGAGTTCAGCCACGAGTTGGGACGCTCGTACTTGATGAACTGGGCCGCCCACATCTGGTGCTGGCCGACGCCCGACGCGTAGACGCCCTCCGGCCCGGTCAGCTCACCGATCCGCTGGATGACGTACTGCGGGGCGAGGAGGCCGTCCGTGGTCGGCGTGTAGCCGAGCGGGAACTCCTCGCGGAGCCCGTTCAGGTAGGTCCACCACTCGACGAGGGTAGGCCTGCCTGCCCTCGTCGCGTCCTGGTAGGCCGCGGTCAGATCGACGATGACGTCCTTGGCATCGCCGACGATGGGGACGTCGGCGACTCGGATCTTGGAGATCTCAGCAGGGTCGACGTCGACGTGCACGATTTTCGCGTCGGGCGCGAACAGGGAGGTGTTGCCGGTGACGCGGTCGTCGAACCGCGCACCCAGGGAGACGATGAGGTCGGACTCCTGCAGCGCCAGCACCGCAGGAACAGTGCCGTGCATTCCCGGCATGCCGAGATGCTGCTTGTGGGTGTCCGGGAACGCGCCGCGAGCGGTGAGCGTCGTGACCACCGGCGTGCCCGTGGCCTCGGCGAGTTCGAGGAGCTCCTGCGACGCCCGCGAGCGGATCACGCCGCCGCCGACGTAGAGGACCGGCTTCTTCGCCTCGGCGAGCAGCTGGGCCGCTGCCAGCACCTGCTTGCCGTGCGCTTTGGTGATCGGCCGGTAGCCCGGCAGGTCGACCTTGGGCGGCCAGACGAACGGCGCCGCGTTCTGCTGGGCGTCCTTCGTGATGTCGACGAGCACCGGACCCGGTCGGCCCGTGCCCGCGATGTGGTACGCCGCCGCGATGGTCGCCGGGATGTCTTCCACGTCTTTGACGAGGAAGGAGTGCTTGGTGATCGGCATCGTGATGCCGACGATGTCGGCTTCCTGGAATGCGTCCGTGCCCATCAGCGTCGAGAACACCTGACCGGTGATGAACACGACCGGGACGGAGTCCATGTGCGCATCCATGATCGCCGTGACGAGGTTGGTCGCGCCGGGACCGGAGGTCGCCATGGCGACACCGATCCGGTTGGAGGCGACCGCGTAACCTTCGGCCGCGTGACCGCCCCCCTGCTCGTGGCGGACCAGGATGTGACGGATCTTGGTGGAGTCCATGATCGCGTCGTAGATGGGGAGGATCGCACCGCCCGGCAGGCCGAAGACGTCGGTGACGCCCAGGAGCTCGAGGGTGCGGACGACCGACTGGGAGCCAGTCAACTTCTCGGGCGACGCCTTACCGGGCGCCGCGGACGGCAACACACTGCTGGGGGTTGCATCCGTGGACATGGATGTCATCAGTCCCTTACGTACGAACGGTGGTTTACGGAGCGCGAGTTGCGCCTAGCCGGTGACGGCTCCTTCTGCTGCGGAGCGGACGAGCTTGGAGAACTTCGCGAGAACGCCACGGGTATAGCGCGGAGGAAGAGGCGCCCAGCCTTCACGGCGGGCGGTCAGCTCTGACTCATCGACAAGTAGGTCGAGGGAGCGAGCCGCGATATCGACCCGTATCAGATCACCATCGCGCACGAAGGCGATGGGACCTGCGTCCACCGCTTCGGGTGCTATGTGGCCGATGCACAGGCCGGTTGTGCCGCCTGAGAATCGTCCGTCCGTCAATAGTAGTACATCCTTGCCGAGCCCTGCGCCCTTGATGGCCGCAGTGATGGCGAGCATCTCGCGCATCCCCGGGCCACCCTTCGGGCCTTCGTAGCGGATGACCACGACGTCGCCGGCGAAGATGCGCCCCTCGGTCAGGGCGTCCATCGCCTCGCGCTCGCGCTCGAACACGCGGGCTGGGCCTTCGAAGACCTCGGCGTCGAAGCCGGCCGTCTTCACGACGGCGCCGTCGGGGGCGAAGCTGCCCTTGAGGATGGTGATGCCGCCGGTCGGGTGGATGGGGTTGTCGAGCGTCCGCATCACCTCGCCGTCTGGAGCGGGCGGGTTGATCTCAGCGAGGTTCTCGGCGACGGTCTTGCCGGTCACGGTCAGGCAGTCGCCGTGGAGCAGGCCGGCGTCGAGCAGGGCCTTCATGACGACCGGCACGCCGCCGTGGCGGTCGACGTCGTTCATGACGTACTTGCCGAAGGGCTTGAGGTCGCCGATGTGCGGGACCTTGTCACCGATGCGGTTGAAGTCGTCGATCGTGAGGTCGACCTCTGCCTCGTGCGCGATGGCGAGCAGGTGGAGTACGACGTTGGTCGAGCCGCCGAACGCCATGGCGACGGCGATGGCGTTCTCGAACGCTTCCTTGGTCAGGATGTCGCGGGCGGTGATCCCCTTCTTGAGAAGGTTGACGACGGCCTCGCCCGAGCGGTGAGCGTAGTAGTCGCGGCGGCGGTCCGCCGAGGGCGGGGCCGCGGAGCCCGGGAGGCTCATCCCGAGCGCTTCGGCGACGGAGGCCATCGTGTTGGCGGTGTACATGCCGCCACAGGCGCCTTCGCCCGGGGCGATGGCGCACTCGATGCGCTTGAGGTCCTCCTCGCTCATCTTGCCGGCCTTGCATGCACCGACCGCCTCGAAGGAGTCGATGATCGTGACGTCTTTCTCGGTGCCATCGGAGAGCTTGACCCACCCCGGAGCGATCGACCCGGCATAGAGGAACACTGCCGAGAGGTCGAGCCGCGCGGCCGCCATGAGCATGCCCGGAAGCGACTTGTCGCACCCCGCGAGCAGAACGGTGCCGTCGAGGCGCTCCGCCATCATGACCGTCTCGACCGAGTCTGCGATCACCTCGCGCGACACGAGCGAGAAGTGCATGCCCTCGTGACCCATCGAGATGCCGTCGGAGACGGAGATGGTGCCGAACTGGAGCGGGTAGCCGCCGCCTGCGTGCACGCCCTCTTTAGCGCCCTGTGCGAGACGGTCGAGCGAGAGGTTGCAGGGGGTGATCTCGTTCCAGGACGAAGCGATGCCGATCTGCGGCTTCTCCCAGTCTTCATCGCCCATTCCGACCGCGCGGAGCATCCCGCGGCTGGTGGTGGCTTCGATCCCGTCAGTGACGACGCGCGAACGCGGCTTCCAATCGACTTCTGGCATGGGTCAACTCTAGAACGTCTCGAATGCCGCTCCGAACATGTGGCCGAAGCCGTGGAGAGCCGCCCGCCGCGTCAGTCTGTGGACGATTTCAGGTGCGCCTCGCGCGCCTGAGCCAGCAGGCCGAGCAGGGTCGCTATCGCGCGCTCGTCGGCCACGCGGTACTGCGCGGCCGTCTCCCCCGTCCCGACCTTGATGCCGACGTCGCCGCGCTCGGGTCGCAGCACCGAGAAGCCGTCCTCGTCGGTGACGTCGTCCCCGGCGAACAACACCGCGGTCGCCCGCGTGTATTCGCGCAGCCGTTCGACCCCGTCCCCCTTGTGCGCCTCGCGCACCGAGAACTCGATGATGTCCTTGCCATCCCGGATCGTCAGCGCGGAGCTGACCCCGGCGGCCGCCTCCCGCGCTCGCGCGACGACCTCCGGTCCCCGGTCGCCCACCAGCCGGTAATGCACCCCGAAGCCGACCGGCTTGGTCTCCAGCTTGGTGTCCGGGACGCTGTCGACGAGCGCCTGGAGCGCATCCCCCAGCCGTTCCATCGTGCGCCGCTCGTCGTCGCTCAGATCGAGCGAGACGCCGTCGCGACCGAAGCGGATCTCCACGCCGTGCGAGCCGACGAGCAGCGCATCCTCATCGGCCTCGGTCACCGTCTCGAGACTCGACAGCGGGCGGCCGGAGACATATGCCACCCAGGTGTTCGGCAGATGTTCGAGCCGATCCAGTGCTGCCTTCGATTCGGGCAGCGCGCGGGCGCCGCGCGGGACGTCGACGAACGGCGCCAGCGTCCCGTCGAAGTCGAGGGCGAGCAGCAGCCGCTCCTCAGTGGCCAGCTTCTGCAGCGCGGATGCGAGAGCGATGGCGGAGGCGGGCGGGAGGTGCGAGGCGGTGTCGGTCATGGTCCTTCGGAAATGCAGATCGGAAAACGAGAAGTGGGATGCGCTCAGCGCCGGTTGACCGGCGGGTCCTGGAGCGGGTGGTCGCCGTGCGCGGCGCGGGTGAGGGCGTCGAGGAACGATGCCGACCAGCGGGCCACATCGTTCGTCAGCACCTTCTTGCGCAGGGCGCGCATCCGTCGAGTGCGGTCCCGCTTCGGCATCGCCAGCGCCTGCAGGACGGTCTCCTTGAGGCCCTCGATGTCGTGCGGATTGATCAGCAGTGCCTGCCGCAACTCATCGGACGCACCGGCGAACTCGCTGAGTACGAGGACGCCGTCCTCGTCGACGCGGGTCGCGACGTACTCCTTCGCGACGAGGTTCATCCCGTCGCGCAGCGCGGTCACGAGCATGACGTCCGCCGCCAGGTACAGGGCCACCATCTCCTCGCGCGGATAGCCGTGGTGCAGGTAGGCGATGGCGGTGTGGCCGAGGGTGGAGTAGTCGCCGTTGATGCGTCCGACCGTCAGCTCGATCTCGTCGCGCAGCTGGCGGTACGTCTCGACGCGCTCCCGGCTGGGGCTCGCCACCTGGACGAGCGTGACGTCCTCCGCGCGGAGGCTGCCCTCCTCCAGCAGCTCGCCGAACGCCTTCAGCCGGTGGCCGATCCCCTTGGTGTAGTCCAGCCGGTCGACGCCGAGCATGATCTTCTCGGGGTTCCCCAGCTCCTCCCGGATCTCCTGGGCGCGCGCCTGGATGTCCGGGCGCCGGGCGAGGTCCTGATACTGGTCGGCGTCGATCGAGATCGGGAAGGCGCGCGCCAGCACCGTGCGCACCAGGCCGCCGCGGCGGTCGGTGGTGACGTGGCGGTGGGAGCCGGCATCCGGGTCGTCGGTGTCGATCGGCACCTCGATGATCGGACCGCGGGTCTCGTAGCCCTTCAGCCGCCGCACCGCGCGGGAGAAGTTGCCCGCGTCCGCGACACGCTGGAAGCCGATGACATCCGCACCGAGCAGGCCGTCGATGATCTGACGACGCCACGGCAGCTGAGAGTAGATGCCGTACGGCGGGAACGGGATGTGGTTGAAGAACCCGATCACCAGGTCCTGGCGGAGTTCGCGGAGCAACGCCGGGACCAGCTGCAGCTGGTAGTCGTGCACCCAGACCACCGCTCCCCGGGCGGCGACCGACGCGGCGGCCTCGGCGAACCGCCGGTTCACCTTGACGTAGGAGTCCCACCATTCGCGGTGGTAGCTCGGCTGCGCGATCACGTCGTGGTAGAGCGGCCACAGGGTGTCGTTCGAGAAGCCCTCGTAGTACTCCTGCAGCTCCTTTTCGGAGAGCGGCACCGGCAGGATGTTGATGCCGCCGGCCTCGAACGGCTCGATCTCCTCGTCGGAGACGCCCGCCCAGCCGATCCATACGCCGTCCTGCGATCGCATCACCGGCTCGAGGGCCGCCACCAGTCCGCCGGGCGAAGGCCGCCAGTCTGCGTTCCCGCTGTCGTCGACCACCCGGTCGACGGGGAGGCGGTTGGACACGATGATCAGGTCGTACGTGTCGCCGTCGGTCGCAGTGTCGGTCGCGGAGGTGGTCGGAGCAGGTGTGGCGGTGATGGTGGGTCAACTCCCTCGGAGGGGTCGGGACGTGAACACCAGCCAGGGTACCAGCGACCCTTGCGGCGGCTCCGGGGGGGGGGGGGGTTACTGCGCCGTACCGAGCAGTTGTATGAGCCTGCTCGCGTACTCGGCGTAGCCCGTCGCGGTCGGGTGGAAGATGTCCGGACCGGTGGTGTTCAGCCACGGCTTCCTGTCGCCGATCGCGTGCCCGGCGAAGTCGACCGGGAGATAGGTCATCGCCTTGCCGTCGGCCCTCTGCTCCTCGACGGCCTGGCGGATGACCTCGTTCAGCCCGAGGGTCGCCGCGTTGATGGCTGCCGCGGTCTGGAAGTCGGGTGCACTCGGGTCCGACGAGTCGTAGAGCAAGGTGTACCCGGTCACGACGATGCGCGCGTTCGGTGCGGCCTGAGCGACGGCGCTGTAGACGGTGTCCAGCCGGTCGGGCAGCACGTTCAGGAGGGACAGCGCCGCGGTGACCTGGTTGCGGCAGGCGACCGCCTTGCCGGCAGCACAGTCGCCGGCGATCGCGGCGACGCCGAGGTCGTTCCCGCCGATGCTGACGGTGACCAGGTCGGTGCGGTCGTCCAGCGCGATGAGCTGATGCTTCAGCAGGTCGGAGGTGGTCGCGCCCGCGCAGGCGGCATTGACGACGAGGTCGATGCCCGCCTTCCGCGCGAAGACGGAGGGATAGGCGTTGGCGCTCAGCCGGCACTTTCCCTGCTCGGCCCCCGCGCCCATCCCGGCCGCGAAGGAGTCGCCGATCGCGACGTACCGGGTGGATGGGGTGAGCGGCTCGGTGCGGAACGGGTCCGGTGCGGCTGTGGGCGTCGGAGAGGCGGTGGCCGCCTGGCGCGGCTGATCGGCGCTGCTCGGCGCTCCGGAGCATGCGCTCAGCGCGAGCGCCGCGGAACCCATCAGGAGCACAGCGACGGCGCGGACCACACGGGAAGCGCGCGGCGCGCGGGACTCTCGGGATGCTTCGGGTCGCATCCCTCAGACACTAGACCGCGAGCCTTGGCGAACGCTCACACTCGCTCGGTGAGTGCGAGCAGGATGGCGAGCACCGATTCGGAGAGCCGCTCCTGGAAGGTGCGCTGGTCGTCGGCGAGCACCGCCCGCGCCTCGCCGTTGGCGCACAGCTCCGCGATGACCCGTACACCTTCTTCCGGATCGATGATGAACCGCCGGCGCGCGCTGGTGAGCGCCTCGACGACGATCTCGGTCAGGTCGGCGAAGAACTCGTCCTGGTAGCGGAGGTAGTCGGCCGCGATCGCGTGGTCGCGGAGGGCCATCAACTGGAACTCCGCTTGGACGAGCCACCAGCGCCGGTCGTCGGACTGCAGCTCGAGGACCCTCGTGATCGTCTGGAGGACGTCCTCGTCGGCGAGTTCGCCTCCCTGCTCTCCCACGAGAGGCGTGAGGAACTGGGCGACGCCCGAGTTCAACTGCTCCAGCCGGATGGTCTTCTCGCGATCCATGAGCGCGAAGAAGAGCTCCTCTTTGCTGGAGAAATTGGAGTAGAACGCGCCGCGGGTGAACCCGGCCGCCTCGGCGATCGTCTCGACGCTGGCCGCGCGGACGCCCTGCTCGGCGAAGACGTCGAAGGCCGCGTCGAGCAGACGCCCCCGGGTGCGCTGACGGCGCGCGGACTCGGTGCGTGCGTCTTCACTGAGAGTCGTGCTTTCCAAGCTGAAACCTTCCTGAATTCAACTTTCGATACAGCAGTGTATCCGATACGGTTCTGTACGGATACATCGGTGTATCGAACCTCGTCCATCCTTTTCGGTACTCACCCACTGGAGAACCCGTGTCCTCGCTCCTGTACTCGGTCGGCCGGTGGGCCTATCGCGCTCGCAAGCTCGTCGTGATCATCTGGATCGGACTCCTCGCCGTTCTCGGCGGCGGCGCCCTCCTCTTCAATCAGGGTACGGACAACAGCTTCAGCATCCCCGGCACCGAGTCGCAAGAGGCGCTCGACACGCTCAGCCGCACATTCCCGCAAGTCAGCGGTACGACGGCTCAGATCGTGGTCGTCGCCCCCGACGGTCAGACGGTCGACGACGGCGACATCAAGCAGCCGATCGAGGATGCGGTCGGCAGCATCACAGACATCCCGGGAGTCTCCGGCGTGAGCTCTCCCTACTCGAAGCAGGTCAAGAACCTCATCTCGGACGACCGTTCGGCGGCCATCATCACCGTCCAGCTGAAGGGCCAGATGACGACGGTGACGGCGGAGACCAAGACCGCCGTCAAGGATGCCGGAGCCGACCTCGCGAAAGCGCTTCCAGACGGCGCCAAGTCGGCCGTCGGCGGTCAGCTGTTCTCGCAGAATCTGCCCACCCTATCGGTCATCGAGCTGCTCGGCGTCGGCATCGCGCTCGTGGTACTGATCCTGACGTTCGGTTCGTTCCTGGCCGCCGGGATGCCGCTGCTCACGGCCATCCTCGGGGTGGCGATCTCCATGTGCCTGATCTTCATCGCCACCCTGTTCGGCTCGATCTCGTCGACAACGCCGATGCTTGCCCTGATGCTGGGCCTCGCTGTCGGCATCGACTACTCGCTGTTCATCATCTCGAGGCATCAAGGGCAGTTGAAGGCGGGAGTGCCGCCCGAGGAATCGGCGGCACGCGCCGTCGCCACGGCCGGCTCGGCCGTGCTCTTCGCCGGGCTCACCGTCATCATCGCACTCGCCGGACTCGCGGTCGCAGGCATCCCCTTCCTCACGACGATGGGCATCGCCGCCTCGGCGGCGGTCGCCGTGGCCGTGGTCATCGCGCTCACGCTGACGCCCGCGCTGCTCGGCTTCGCCGGCGCGCGGCTCACCCCGGGTCGCCGGAAGGCTGCTCGCGCGGCGAAGCGACGGGAGGCCGACGCCCCCGCCGAGACCGCCGGCGCTTCAGCCGAGACACCCGCTCCCGCCTCAGCTCCTGCACCCGCGGCGGACTTCGCTCATGCCGCGACGGCAGAAATCCCGCCGGGCTTCTTCCGAGGCTGGGTCCGGACGGTCACGCGCATCCCGATCATCACGGTGGTCGCGGTCGTCGTCGGCCTCGGGATCGCGGCCCTCCCCGCCCTGCAGCTCCGGTTGGCCCTCCCCGACGCCGGGTCGCAGCCCGAGAGCTCCCCGGCCCGCGTCGCCTACGATCTGGTCTCCGACCACTTCGGACCGGGCTACAACGGGCCGCTGATCGTCACCGGCTCGATCATCCAGAGCTCCGACCCGGTCGGTCTGATGAAGAAGATCGGCGACGAGATCGCCGATCTCCCTGGCGTCGCCTCGGTGCCGCTCGCTACACCGAACGCGACCGCCGACACCGGAATCGTACAGGTCGTGCCGACCACCGGCCCGAACGACCAGAAGACCGCGGACCTGGTCGCCGAAATCCGCTCGAAGCACCAGCACTTCCTCGACGAATACGGCGTCGACCTCAAGGTCACCGGCAACACGGCGGCTCAGATCGACGTGTCGTCGCGCCTGGCCGGTGCTCTGCTGCCGTTCGGCATTCTCGTCGTCGGCCTGTCCCTCATCCTGCTGACGATGGTGTTCCGGTCCATCGCGGTTCCGATCAAGGCGGCTCTCGGCTACCTGCTCTCGGTGGGCGCGGCGTTCGGCGCGGTGACGGTCGTGTTCGAATGGGGGTGGTTCGCGGATGCACTCCACGTCGATAAGACAGGCCCGATCATCTCGTTCATGCCGATCATCCTGATGGGCGTGCTCTTCGGCCTGGCGATGGACTACGAAGTGTTCCTCGTCAGCCGGATCCGCGAGGACTACGTCCACGGCGGAAACGCGCGACGCGCGATCCAGAGCGGTTTCGTCGGCTCGGCGAAGGTGGTCACCGCCGCCGCGATCATCATGATCTCGGTGTTCGCCGCGTTCGTGCCGGAAGGCGACGCCTCCATCAAGCCGATTGCGCTGGGACTCGCGGTGGGCGTCTTCGTCGACGCCTTCCTCGTCCGGATGACCCTCGTACCGGCCGTGTTGCAGCTGCTCGGCGAGAAGGCCTGGTGGATGCCGCGCTGGCTCGACCGCATCCTGCCCTCGTTCGACGTGGAGGGCGACGGCCTGCAGAAGGAACTCGAGCTCGCCGAGTGGCCAGAGCCGGGAGCGAACCTCGTCGCCGCGGCCGATGGCCTCACGGTCAGCGCGCGCAAGCGCCGGCTGGTCGGCGACGTGTCGTTCCGACTCGGCGACGCCGAGGTCCTCGTCGTCCACGGCGGCGACCGGACGGCCTCGCTCGCCCTCCTCATGGCGATCACCGGGCGCACGCACCTCGACGGCGGGACCGTCAAGGTCGCGGGCTTCGTGCTCCCGACCCGCGGATCGGCCGTTCGCTCGCGAACGTCGGTCGTCCGGCTCGATCGCTCCGAGACCCCGGTCGAAGACATCCGCCGAGCGCTGGACGGCCGGCCGCAGCTGCTCGCGCTCGACGCCGTCGATTCCGTCACCGACCCGGTCGAGCGCCGCCGCATCCACGGCGAACTCACCGCCGCACTCAGCCGGGCCCGGGTCGAGGAGCGGCCGTTCGCGCTCGTCGTGAGTTGCGTCGAGCCCTCCGGCCTCGACGACCTGCTGCCGTCCAGCGTCGAGACGACCGCCGTCGACCTGGACGACGAGCCGCGGGGGCCGCGCGCGCTCGCCGCGTCCGATCCCTCCGACACCGACCGCGCCGAGCACGGCGCCCACCTCGAGAAGGCCAACGCCTGATGAACACGCCACCCTCTCCCCTGCGCCGCCCGGGTTCGCTCTTCTCGCTCGAGCGGATGCGCTCGGACAAGCGCATCACCTGGCTCACCATCCTCGGCATCCTCCTGGTCCCGATCGTCATCGGCGGCCTGCTCGTCTGGGCGCTCTGGAACCCCACCGAGCGTCTCCACGACGTGAAGGCGGCTGTTGTCAACCTCGACCAGCCGATCAAGCTCAACGGCCAGACCGTTCCCCTCGGCCGACAGCTGGCGGCCGGCCTCCTCGACGCCAAGAACGACAACTTCAGCTGGGTACTGACCGATAAGAAGGATGCCGACAAGGGAGCCGCGAGCGGCGAGTACGTCTCCGTGGTCACCATCCCGGAGAACTTCTCGAAGGCGGCGACCTCGACGGCCGGCGCGGCCTCCGACGCGACCCAGGCGACCATCGACGTGCGCACGAGTCCCGAGTCGAAACTGGTGGACCCGGCCATCAGCCAGGCGGTCACCACCACAGCGACCTCGGTTCTGAACAAGCAGCTCACGTCGACGTACATCGCGAACGTGTATGTCGGGTTCAACACGCTCGGCGAGCAGCTGGGCAAGGCGGCGACCGGTGCCGATCAGCTGACCGGCGGACTCACGCAGCTGGCGAGCGGGACGCACCAGCTCGCCGACGGTGCGGCGCAGCTGGCGACCGGCGCGTCGTCGCTCGCGGGCGGGGTCTCGCAGCTCTCGGACGGCACGTCCGGGCTGGCGAGTGGGCTTCAGCAGCTGTCTGCGAGCGGACCGGCCCTCGACCAGGGCGCGCAGCAGCTCGCGGGCTCAGCCGCAGCCGCGTCGTCGGCTCTCACTCCCGCGACTTCTGCGATCAATGCCGCCACAGCGCAGAACTGCGCGCCGCCCATCGTCGATCCGAAACTCGCCGCACTCTGCCAGACACTCAGCGATCAGCTGGTGAACCTCAACACGGCCCAGGCCTACAGCGCTGGCGTCGCCTCGGGAGCCGGCACCTTCGCGTCGCAGCTGGGCAAGTACACGGGCGGGGTCGCCCAGTCGTCGGCGGGCGCGCAGCAGCTCGCCTCCGGCGCCTCCCAGTCGGCGGAAGGCGCAGCCGGGTTCGCGACCGGCGTCCAGCAGCTGAGCGACGGCATCCCCGCACTCGCCTCGGGCGCGGACCAGTCGGCCTCCGGTGCCGCCTCTCTGGCGACCGGTCTGCACACCGCCGTCAAGCAGCTCCCGAGCTACGACAGCGGTGAGCGGACGAGCCTCGCGAAGGTCGCGGCCGAGCCGGTCACGCAGAAGAGCGCCGGTACGGCCGCGTTCGGCAGCACGAGTATCCCGCTGTTCGCCTCCGTCGCCCTGTGGCTTGGCGCACTGGCGACGTTCCTGGTGCTGCAGGCGCTGTCGCGTCGCGCGCTGCTGACGTCGCGGGCCGCCGGGCGTATCGCGCTCGACGGCTTCCTTCCGGCGGCGGCGCTCGGGGTGGTCCAGGGCGCCCTGGTCGCCGGTGTCATGGCTCCCGCGCTCGGACTCGACGCCGGTCACTGGTTCGGCTTCGCCGGCCTCGCAGCAGCGACCGGGATCGCGTTCGCGGCCGTCAACCACGGGCTCGTGGCGCTGCTCGGCGGGATCGGGCGATTCCTCTCGATGCTCGTCGTGGTGGTGACGCTCGCCTCCGGCATCGTCTCGACAGCCCCCGCCTTCTTCGACGCAGCGCTGCCCTGGCTGCCGACGTCGCCCGCGATCACCGCGATGCAGGGCGCCATCGACGGCTCGGCGGATGCGTGGCGCGGGCTCGGCGGCCTGCTCCTGTGGGCCGCATTCGGCTTCGTTCTGGCACTCATCGCCGTCGCGCGGCGCCGCGTCGTCAACGCGGCACAGCTGCTCCCCGCCGAGTAGCCGCACGGACTGGTCCCGACACGCCGTCAGGTCGACACGCGTGACGGCGTGTCGGGACCACTAGATCGTGTACGCGAGCGCCAGCGTCGCGAGCACGACGGTCACCGGCGCGACGATCAGCCCGAGAAGCATGTAACGGCTCCAGCGGATCTCGACGTCGAACGACGTCAGCCGCTGGTGCCAGAGCAGGGTGGCGAGCGACGCCCACGGCGTGATCAGCGGTCCGGCGTTCACACCGATCAGCAGTGCCGCCAGACGCGCCGGGCTGTCCGCGACGGGCTCCAGCGCCAGATACGCGGGGAGGTTGTCGATCGCGTTCGCTCCGACCAGCCCCGTCAGCGACAGCCGCAGCAGAGCGAGCGGCGACTCCCCGGTGCCGGACACGGTCGCCATCAAGGTCCCCAGTCCGGCCGCATGCAGCGCCTCGATGAACAGGAACAGCCCGAGGGCGAGCAACACAAGCTGCCAGGGAAGCAGGCCGAACCGCAACACTCCCCGTCGACGGACCAGGAACACGACGGCGAGCACGAGCGCCGCGATCGTCGTCGGCAGCCAGACCGGAATCCCGGAGACCAGCAACGGGATGAGCGCGACCACGACAGCGCCGGAGATCCAGAACAGCACCGGGTCCTCGATGCCGTCCTCCTCGCCCGTCTCGTAGCGGACGAGCAGCGAGCGCCGCGCGATGATGAAGACGACCACCATCGGCACGATCATCGCGACGAGCGCCGGGGCGAGCATCAGCGATGCGAAGGCGGCAGGCGAGGGGTCGCCCATCGTGTGCTGCGCCAGCAGGTTCGTCAGGTTGGAGACGGGGAGCAGCAAGGAGCCGGCATTGGCCATCCACACGGTCGTCAGCGCGAACGGCAGCGGGTTGAGCCCGGCGTGCCGAGCCATCACGATGACCACAGGGGTGAGCAGCACCGCCGTGGTGTCGAGCGACAGGAAGATCGTGCTCAGCGCGGCGACGAGCACCACCAACAGCCAGAGCACCCACGCGCGACCGCGGCCCCACCGGGCGGTCTGCTGAGCGAGCGCGGTGAAGACGCCGGCTTCCGCGGCGAGCTCGGTCACCACGGTGATCGCCACGACGAACAGCAGGATGGGCCAGACCCGGTCCCACAGCTCGACGACCTCCGGAACGGGCAGCACTCCGGTCGCCACGGCGATGCCGCCGAATACGAGGAGCACGGCGCCCACGATTGCGGTGCGCATTCTCCTCCTCCCGGTCCCGACTGTGGAAGCGTACGCTACGGGACGACACCGAAAGGAACGGGATGCGCAAGTACCTCTTCAACGGCGCCGTGATCAGTGCGGCGGTCGGACTGTGGACCACCATCCGTTCGTCCCAGAACGGGCCGCGCGATTGGCGCCTCCCGCTGATGTGGATCAACGCCGGGATCTCGCTGGCGCTGGCCGTCGGCGCAGTGCTGCAGGAGTCGCGGGAGGCGTCGGAACGCGAATCCAAGCCCGTTAAGGCCCGAAAGGGTCGCTGACCCGCCGATTTCCGCCGATTCTCCCGGCGTGTCCAGCGGGTTTCCGCGCTGGATGTCCAGGACACTTGTATTCAACAGTGAACCTGGAAGGGGTTGCGCGATGTTTGGTCGTAGGCGGCATGTCGCGGCAGTTGCGGCGGCTCCAGTCCCGCAGTTGACGGACGCCCAGATCCTCGAGCTCGTGCACACCAAGGTTGCGGAGCTGATCGGCGAGAACGGCGAGTGGACGGTCATCCGTCGCGCGCAGAACGACACCGACGCCATCTTCCATTCGATCCTCGCCCAGTCGGTCTCGGTCGGCATCGCCGCAGCGATCGCCGAAGCACGCCGCCGGCTGGAGGCCGGTGAAGCGCTCTCGGAGCCGCAGCATCTCGCGCCGGCCGTCGCCGACGCGCCCGCCACGATCGTCGAGGAGACGGTCGCGAGGGAGCCGGTCGCGGTCGTGGCCGAAGCCCCCGCCGCCGACGAGCCCGCAATCGAGCCGGTGCCTGCAGCCGAGCTTGAGCCGGCCGCGTTCAGCTGGGAGCCGGCGCCCATCACCCAGTGGACGGACCTGCGCAAGCCGGTGACCGGGGAATTCCCGGTCGTCGCTCACCGCTCCGCGGCCTGACGGCGGCCTTCCGCCGTCAGCCGAGCTCCGGCCAGTCCTTCGGACCTTCCGACCCCGCCGGATATTCCTCCAGCGGCACCTTCCCGTCACGCCAGGCCTTCAGCACCGGCTCCACGATCCGCCAGCACTCCACCGCCGTGTCCGCGCGGACCGACAGCGTCGGGTCGCCGTCGAGGATGCCCTCGAGGACTTCCCCGTACGCCAGCAGCGCGCCCGGCCCGAACTCGGCCGTCAAGGTGGTCCGTTCCAGCTCGTACGGGTCGCCCGTGCCGTTGATGTTGACCTCGAGCGACATGGAGTCGGGCGCGAACATCAGCCGCAGCTGGGCCGGATCCATCGCTCCTTTGAGGCCGGTGGGCACGTGCTGAGCCGGCGTGAAGGTGATCACCATCTCGCGCCGCCGGCCGCCGAGGGCCTTCCCCGAGCGGAGCGTGAACGGGACGCCCTTCCAGCGCCAGGTGTCGACCTGGAGGGTGACCTCGGCGAGCGTCTCGGTCTCGCGTGACGGGTCGACTCCGTCTTCGTCCGCGTAGGCCCGCAGTTTCTTGCCGTCGATCTTCCCCGCTGCGTAGCGGGCGCGCCGGCTCGCCGTGACCGGGTCGCCCTCCCACACCTTCGTCGCCCGCAGCACCAGCTGCTTGGCGTCGCGCAGGTCGGCGGCTTCCAGCGTCGACGGCGGCTCCATCGCCAGCACCGCCATGACCTGGAGCAGGTGGCTCTGGATCATGTCCATCAGGGCGCCGGCTCCGTCGTAGTACCGGGCGCGGTTCTCGAGGCCGAGCGTCTCGTCGTAGATGACGTCGACGCGCTCGATGTGCAGGCTGTCCCAGATCGGCTCCAGGATGCTGTTCGCAAAGCGCACGCCCAGAATGTTGAACACGCTGGAGCGCCCCAGGAAGTGATCGACGCGGTGGATCTGGTCCTCGGGCACGAGGCGCGCGAGCTGCTCGTTCAGCGCGATGGCGCTCTTCCGGTCGGTGCCGAACGGCTTCTCCAGCGCGAGCGTCAGTCCCTTCGGCAGCTCGAACGTCCCCAGCGCACGGCACGCCTTGGCAGTAATGGCCGGCGGCAGGGCGAAATACAGAGCGGGCACGCCGTCCACGCTGTCCAGCAGGCTCTTCAGATCGTCCGCGCTCGTGGCGTCGGACTTGACGTAGCGCGTCTCCTTCAGGAGCCGCTTCACCGCATCCCCGGTGGCGTCGACGGTCGCGAACGACTTCTTCACCACAGCCCGCCAGGCGTCATCGTCCAGGTCGTCGCTGCTCGACCCGACCAGCGTGAAAGCACGGTCCGGTTGGTCCGTGAGCAGTTGTCCGATGGCAGGCAGGAGGAGCCGTGACGTGAGGTCGCCCGATGCTCCGAGAATCACAAGAGTGTCCACGGACTGCGTCATGCCCATCACAGTACGGCCATACTGGAAATATGTCGCTCCCCATCGAGGATTACGCCCTGATCAGTGACTGCTTCACCGGGGCCCTCGTCGGTAAGGACGGAAGCATCGACTGGCTGTGCCTGCCGCGCTACGACTCCCGCTCGATGTTCGGTGCTCTGCTCGGGACGGAGGATCACGGCCGCTGGCTGCTCGCGCCCGCCGATGCCTCGTCGACGAGCACCCGGCACTACGAGAAGGACACGATGATCCTCGTCACCCGGTGGGAGACGTCGGAGGGTGAGGTGGAGGTCGTCGACCTCATGCCGATGCACGACCACCGTGCGGACATCGTCCGTCGGGTGCGCGGCGTCCGCGGGTCGGTTCGGATGCACCAGGATCTGCGCATCCGCTTCGGTTACGCGACAGCCATCCCGTGGGTGCGGCAGGAGAAAGCCGACCGTCCGCATTCCCTGATCGCGGTCGCCGGTCCTGACGCCATCGTCGTCCGCGGCGCCGAGCTGCACCCGGCCAACCACTCCCACCAGGGCGAGTTCGTCGTCCATGCCGGTCAGACCGTCGACCTCACCCTCACCTGGTACCCCTCCCATCGCGACGCTCCCCCGGCCCTCGACGTCGAAGGGTCTCTGGAGCTCACCCGCGGCTGGTGGACGGAGTGGGCGAGTGCCAGCGAGCACCAGGGGCCGTACCGCGACGAGGTCGTCCGCTCGCTGCTCCTCCTGCGCGCGCTCTCGCACCTGGAAACGGGCGGCATCGTCGCCGCCGCCACGACCTCGCTGCCCGAGGCGTTCGGCGGAGAACGCAACTGGGACTACCGCTACGTCTGGCTGCGGGACGCCTCCCTCACCATCGGCGTGCTCCTGGCCCACGGCTACAACGGCTACATCGACCACTGGCGCGACTGGCTGCTCCGCGCGGTCGCCGGCGACCCCGGCGACGTGCAGATCATGTACGGGCTGTCCGGCGAACGCGATCTGAACGAGCGCATCATCGACAGCCTCCCCGGCTACCAGGGAGCGCATCCCGTACGGATCGGCAACGACGCCTCCACACAGTTCCAGGCGGATGTGATCGGCGAGGTCATGCTCGCCCTCGACCGCGGCCGCCGCGCGGGCAATGCCGAGACGCGCTTCTCGTGGGCACTGCAGCGGGCGCTGATGGGCTACCTCGAGCAGCATTGGCGCGAGCCGGACCACGGCATCTGGGAGATCCGCGACAAGCCGAGGCAGTTCACCCACTCGCGCGCGCTCGTCTGGGCGGCGTTCGACTGCGCCATCCGCGCCGTCGAGGACTACCACCTCGACGGGCCGGTGGAGCGCTGGAAGCGGGAGCGTGACGCCATCCGCGCCGACATCGAGTCCAACGGATGGGATGCGCACCGCGGCACCTACGTGCAGCACTACGGCAGTTCCGAGGTGGATGCGTCGCTCCTGCAGCTCTCGCAGGTCGGCTACATCGACGCGGACGACCCGCGCATGCTCGGAACCGTTCGCGCGATCGAGCAGGACCTGCTGCGGGACGGCCTGCTGCTGCGGTACCGCACCGAGTCGGGGGTGGACGGCCTGCCGCCAGGCGAGCATCCCTTCCTCGCGTGCTCATTCTGGCTGGTGGAGCAATACGCGACCTCCGGCCGCCACGACGACGCGATCCGGATGATGGATCGACTGGTCGGCCTGGCGAACGACGTCGGCATGCTCTCCGAGGAATACGACATCGAGGGCCGGTCGCACGCGGGCAATACGCCGCAGGCGCTCACGCACCTGGCCCTGGTTCGCGCAGCGGACGCGATTGGCGGCCACCCGCTGTGAGCCCCTCCCCGACCGCCGACGCGGGCACTCTGGAGGAGACCGGCACGGATGTGCTGCTCGAGCTGGGCACCCCGTGGATCACGATCGTCTGGAACGACCCGGTCAACCTGATGAGCTACGTGACCTACGTCTTCCAGTCGTACTTCGGGTTCTCCCGGCGGGAGGCGAAACGGCTGATGATGCTTGTCCACAACGAGGGACGCGCGGTCGTCGCGACAGGGACGCGCGAGGAGATGGAGCGGCATGTGGAGGCCATGCACGACTACGGGCTGTGGGCGACGCTGACCAAGGCGGACGCGTGATCCCGTTCCGGAAGCGGAAGGACGGCCGCGTGGTCGGGCGCTTCCAGGAGGAGGAAGTGCACCTCCTGGTGTCCCTGGCGGAGGAGGTCGTGGAGCTCGCGCGAGCTGCCGCCAAGCCGGACGGGGCCGCCGGTATCGACCCTGCGCTGGTCCGTCTGCTGCCCGACGCGTATCCCGGCGACGCTGCGGCGTCGGCCGAGTTCCGCCGCTTCACCGCGGCGGGCCTCGCGGATCGCAAGGAGGCGAACGCTCGCGTCGTCATCGAGTCGCTGGCCCAGAGCGATGGCGACCTCGTGGAGGTATCCCTCGACGAGGCGCAGGCGACCGCCTGGCTGCGGTCGATCACGGACATCCGCCTGGTGCTGGCGGCACGTCTCGGCATCCTCGAGGACGGCGACGAGGGCGACATCCACGACCAGGAGTCGGCGCTGCAGCGCGTGGTCTACGACTGGCTGGCCGGCGTCCAGGAGTTCCTGGTGCTGGCGCTGCAGTCGCGGCGCTGAGTCACCGGCTCGGGCCGACGCTCAGACCGGATAGCGCACCGCGGCGGCCGCTGCTCCTCCTCCGGGAACGTCCTCCGCGCGCAACGCATAGACCTTCGCCTTCGACCCGAGCGCCCGCCGCAGGATCTCGTCCACGACGCCGTACTCGCCGGGTTCGTCCTCGTCGTCCAGGGTGATCGCTCCCGTCTCGTCGTCGACCGTCCCCGGCACCCGGCGGTCGATGTCGATCACGAGCGACTCGACGGCACCGAAAGTCGCCGCACGGGCGATGTCGCTCAGGTCGACCAGCGCCGTTCCGGCGGCGATGCGTGCTTCGTACGCCTCCCGCAGCGCGGCGACTTTGCCGGCGTAGAGCCGGTCGAGCACGCCCCTGGCCTCGCCGGCGAGTTCCTCATCCGTCTTGTCCTCGGGGTTGCCGGCGATCGTCTCGGCCACCAGCCGCGGATAGTCGCTGACCCCACGGAAGATGCCCGCGAGCGGCTCCGCAGCGGCGAGGATCAGCGGCTCGGTCGAGTTCGCGAGGAGCGGGTGGAGAGCGCGTTCGATCGCCTGCGCGTACTCCAGCATCCTCACCTTCTGGCCCTCCGAACCCTGAATCCGCCCGTCGGGCGAGCGACCGCTCACCGAAGCGAGCCCGACCGCGTCGGCGACGTCGCGCGGCATCCCCGGCACGTCCATCCGCTCCGCGGGGCGGTCAGGGGTGATGTGCAGCAACCGCACGGAGTTTCCCGCCAGAGCGAGGATGAGCGCCGACTGCGGGAAGGTCAGCGCGCGCAGCAGCGGCTTCACGTAGAACCGGTCCGCGATCTCGCACGCGGTGCTGAGCCTGTTGGGGAGGCGGAAGGTCTCCGCCAGGTCGCCGTCGAGGAAGACGGCGAGAGAGCGCGACTGGTACCGCCAGAAATCGCGATCCTCCAGGATGCGCTCCCCCTCGGTCTGGATCGACTGGACGCGCGAGCGTGCCAACCCCAGCTCCTGGAGCGCTCTGACCGCGGTGCCGAGATGATTCTTGAGCTCGATGCGCGCCCGATCCGCCTCCGCCGGTGTTGTCCCGGTAGGCAGGTAAATACTCACGCAACCCGGTTGCCGGAGGGCGGAGATCCTTTCGACGTCGGCCTTGGTGGGAATGTCTTTGTACTCCACAGGTGGTCCTCCTGCCCCGTCGGTGCGGCGTCGTCGGTCGCGGTCCCGCCAGTCTCGTCGCGCGCTAGGGACCTTCACAAGAGTCATGTTGACTTTCCTCACGACCGCGCCTACCGTCCTTTAAACCGGTTTAGATGACGGCTTGGACCGCCAGCCGCACAACCTTGAGGGGTCGCAACGATGCGTAGCCGACAACTGATCATGCCGCGGGCGGCGCTCGCCTTTACTCTGGGCGCAGCGCTCGCCGTCACGGCTGTCGCGCTGCCCGCGCAGGCCGCGATGGTCGCTCCCGCGACGTCTCATTCGGCCGCTTCCGCTGTGCCGAAGCTGACGAATCTGTCGCACCTCGACTTCCTGCTCGACGATGTGCCGCTCCTCGCGGGCGTCCCCGGTCACACGACCTACCGCGCGGCCGAGGAGCCGACGGCGCGGGCGCCGTGGGTCTATGCCGACCGGCAGTCCGACGGTACCTTCCATCGCGTCGGGGGCGGTCCCGTCACGGATCCCGCGCGCGGCTGGTACGCGCAGGGTGCGTACGACGCTGACGACATCTCGCGCGCCGCCGTCGTCTATCTGCGCGACTGGAAGCAGAACGGTACGGCGTCCAGCCGGACGACCGCGTACGAGCTGCTCCGCTCGCTCACGTACCTGCAGACCGCGGACGGGCCGAACGCCGGCAATGTGGTGCTCTGGCAGCAGCACGATGGAACCCTGAACCCCTCGGCCATCCCGAAGGAGCTCCCGGACCCGTCCGATTCGGCCGAGTCGTTCTGGCTGGCGCGCACCGTCTGGGCGCTCGGCGAGGGCTATGCCGGCTTCCGCTCGGCCGACCCGGCGTTCGCGTCGTTCCTCGGCCAGCGGATGGACCTGGCCGTCTCCGCTCTGCAGCGGCAATCGCTCGCGCAGTACCCGCAGACACAGGTCGCCAACGGAGTGACAGTGCCGGGCTGGCTGATCGTCGGCAGCGCCGGCGCCACCGCGGAGGCCGTGCTCGGCCTGAGTGCGTACTCGGGCGCGAAGCCGAGCGACCAGGCCGCACGAACCGCGCTCGCACACTACGCCGAAGGCATCGCGAAGCTGCAGAGCGGAGGCGTCGGCCAGTGGCCGTTCGGCGCTCTGCTGCCCGAGGCGAACTCCCCCACCTTCTGGCACGCCTGGGCGGGGATGCAGCCCGCCGCACTCACCGCCGCGGCCCGAGTGCTCGGTGACAGCGGCCTGCAGAAGGCGGCGACCACCGACGTCGCCCAGTTCACCGCGCAACTGCTGGCGACGGGCGGCCCGGACAACGGCTGGACGCCCACCCCGGCCGATCGCACCCAGATCGCGTACGGAGTGGACTCTCGCCTCGAGAGCCTGATCGCGGCCTCCGACGCGACCGGTGCCGCGGGCCTGGCAGCACTCGCCGGAGCGCAGGCCGCCTGGTACTTCGGTGCCAACCGTGCCGGGGCTCCTGCCTACGATCCGGCGACCGGAGTCTGCGTCGACGGCATCGCCGCCGACGGCACGATCAACCACAACTGCGGGGCCGAGTCGGTCATCCACACGCAGCTCAGCATGCTGGCGCTGGATGCGCATCCAGCCATCGCCCGCGCCGCCACCTCCCTCACCCGCACGACAGCCACCGACGGACTGAAGGTCGTCGAGGCGGAGAGCGGAACCACGACGGGCCCGGTCACCACCGTCACCCCGCCGTCCGCGTGGACGGGTTCGGCCAACTGGTCGGGCGGCGCGTACCTGCAGGCGGACGCGGGCTCGACCGTGACGCTGACGCTCCCCGCGGGTCACCCCGCCGCGCGCATCCTGCCGATCGCCGACCTCGGGCCCGGAGGCGCAGGAACGACGAGCTGGACGACCTCCGTCGGACGCTTCACGCTGCCTCTCGGCCGCACGGACAACGTCCGCGCCGGCGCCCAGGGCATCGCCCCGAGCCCTGTCTTCCTGCTGCCGCAGACACTTCCCGTGCCCGTTCCCGCTCAGGCGACGACCGTGACGGCGACGGTCAGCGGCACGGCCCGGCTGGATGCCGTGCTCGTACAGCCGGTCGTCTCCCACCTGGGACTCGCGGGCACTACAAGCCTCGACGTCTACGTGAACGCGACCAAGCTGCCCGTGCCCCACAAGATCGACGCGACCGGTCCGGTCACCGCGACGAGCTACGACTCCGCCGGCCGTCAGGTCGGGCGCGCCCAGACGGTCGGCGCGCACGGCTTCGTGCTGGTCCTGCCGGGCGGCTTCACGACGGTGAGCCCGCGGTGAGCCCGGCCAGCGTCACGATCAACGACGTCGCCCGCGTGGCGGGCGTGAGCAAGTCGCTCGTCTCGCTCACGCTCAACGACCGCCCCGGCGTGAAGAGCGAGACGCGGGAACGCATCCTGCAGACCGCGCAGGAGCTCGGCTGGACACCCCACCCCGGCGCCCGCGGTCTCACCACCCGGCGCGCGTACGCGCTCGGCCTCGTGCTCCGCCGCGAAACCCGCACCATCGAGGTGGACCCGTTCTTCGCCGCGTTCATCGCCGGCGTCGAGACCGTCCTCGCCGAGCGCGGCAACGTGCTCGTGCTGACCGTCGTCCCCGACCAGGAGGCGGAAGAGCGGGCGTACGCCCGCCTCGCTGCCGACAAACGGGTCGACGGCTTCCTGCTGACCGACCTCCTGGCGGAGGATGCGCGCATCCCCCTCATCGAGCGGCTCGGCTCGTTCGCCGTGTCGCTCGGCGCACCTCCCGGCGGCAGCCCCTTCCCGGTGATCACCCGCGACTACGACTCCGGCATCGACGACCTCGTCGCCCACCTGGTCGGGCTCGGGCACCGCCGCATCGCCCACGTCTCCGGCGACGAGCGGATGCTGCACGGACTGCGCAGGCGCGAGCGCTTCGAGCGCGCGGCGCACGCGGCGGGAATTGCCCCACTGATCATCGCCACCGACTTCTCTCCCGAGCAGGGCGCCCGGGTCACCAAAGACCTGCTCGAGACAGAGGACCGCCCCACCGCCATCGTCTACGGGAACGACCCGATGGCGATCGCCGGGATGGGCGTCGCACACGAACGCGGGCTCGACCTTCCGGGCGGGCTCTCGGTCACCGGGCTGGACGGATCCCAGATCGGTTCGTTCGTCTACCCGTCCCTCACCACCCTCGACAACGACCCCGCCGGTTGGGGCATCGCCGCTGCCACCGCACTGCTGCGGCTGGTGGAGGACGGCGAACCGGCCGACGTCGCCCTTCCCCCCGCCCGGCTGGTCGTGCGCGCCTCGACGGCGCCGCCGGCCGCTCGCTCAACAGAAATCCCATCCCGAAAGGCAAACCCATGAGAAAGCGTCGAATCGTCGTCTCCCTCCTGACCGCCGGCCTCATCGCCGGCACTCTGGCCGCGTGCGGCTCCAGCGGAGGGGGCTCCAGTGACGCCATGAAGGCGCACGGCCCCATCACCATTTGGTACTCCAACAACGAGCAGGAGGTGCAGTGGGGCAAGTCCATGGTCTCGGCCTGGAACTCCGCGCATCCCAAGGAGCAGATCAAGGCTCAGGAGGTGCCCGCCGGTAAGAGCACTGAGGAAGTCATCGGCGCTGCCATCACCGCCGGCACGACGCCGTGCCTCGTCTTCAACAACCTCCCCGCCGCCACCGGTCAGTGGCAGAAGCAGGGGGGCCTCGTCGACCTGTCGAAGTTCTCCGACGGGGCGAAGTACATCGAGGCGCGCAGCGGCCAGGCCGCCGACCAGTACAAGTCGGCGGACGGCGACTACTACCAGATGCCGTGGAAGCAGAACCCCGTGATGATCTTCTACAACAAGGCGATCTTCCAGAAGGCCGGGCTCGACCCGGAGAACCCGAAGCTGTCGACCTACGCCGAATTCCAGGCGGCCGCGGAGAAGATCAAGTCCTCCGGTGCCGCGCCCTTCGCCATCTACCCGGCGCCGACCAGCGAGTTCTACCAGGTGAACTTCGACTACCTGCCGCTGCTCGCCGCAGAGACCGGCGGCAAGACCTTCATCGAGGACGGCAAGGCGACGGTCACCAGCGCGGCCTCGATGGATGTGGCCAACTTCTGGAAGCAGATCTACAGCAGCAACCTGGCCGGCAAGGAGCAGTACCAGGGTGACGCGTTCGCCGACGGCAAGGCCGCCATGGCGATCGTCGGACCGTGGGCCATCGCGTTCTATGGCGACAAGGTGCAGTGGGGCTCGGTTCCCGTCCCCACCAAGGACGGCAAGTCGGCCGACGAGACCTACACCTTCCCGGATGCGAAGAACATCGGCATGTACACCTCGTGCAAGAACCAGGGCACCGCGTGGGATGTGATCAAGTTCGCGACCAGCAAGGCGCAGGACGGCAAGCTGCTCGACGTGACCGGCCAGATGCCGATCCGGACGGATGTCGCCACCACCTTCGCGGACTACTTCAGCTCGCACCCGGCCTACAAGGAGTTCGGAATCCAGAGCGCCCACACCACGGACGACCCGACGGGTACGAACACCATCGCCCAGATGCAGGCACTGCGTGATGCCTACACGAAGGCGGTCGTCAACGGCAGCGGATCGGTCGAGGACGCGTTCAAGGCCGCAGCCCAGAAGATCGACAAGCTGCAGGCCCAGAAGTAGCCATGAGCACGCTCTCGACACGCCCGGCGGCGGGCACCACGCCCGCCGCCGGCCCCGGCCGGCGCCACCGCGCGCCGATCGCGCAGCGCATCCTCGGCAAGAATCCGCTCGGCTGGCTGCTCGGAGCGCCGTACATCGTCTTCGTGCTGACGATCTTCGCGTTCCCGCTGTGCTTCGCGGTGTACATGTCGTTCTTCGACTACTTCTTCGCAGCGCCCGGCGCGACCGTCGACCGGCCGTTCGTCGGCCTGGACAACTACGTTCAGGCGCTCACGGACCCTGCTGTGCTGCAGTCGTTCGGCAACGTGGGGATCTTCCTGATCATCAACGTGCCGCTCACGGTCGTGCTGTCGCTGCTGCTCGCCTCCGGGCTCAACAGCATCACGCGCTTCCGCACCTTCCTGCGGACGAGCTACTACGTCCCATATGTGACGGCGAGCGTCGCGATCATCGGCGTGTGGCTCTTCCTGTTCGGGCAGAACGGGCTGGTCAACCACATCCTGGGGCCGCTCGCCCCGAGCCCCAGCTGGTTCTCGAATCCGGCCCTCGCCATGCCGACCATCGCGATCTACGTGACGTGGAAGGGTCTCGGGTTCTACATCCTGCTGTACCTGGCGGCGCTCCAGAATGTGCCGACCGAGCTGTACGAGTCGGCCGCGACCGACGGCGCGGGCAAGGTGCGCCAGTTCTTCTCGGTGACCGTGCCCGGGGTCCGCACCGCTACCGTCCTGGTGCTGCTGCTCGCCACGATCACCGGCGCGAACCTGTTCACGGAACCGTACCTGCTGACCGGCGGCGGCGGCCCGGACGGGCACTCCACCAGCCCCGTGCTGCTCATCTACCAACAGGGCATCCAGCAGGGCCACCCGGGTTACGCCTCCGCCATCGGCGTCATCCTCGTGATCGGCGTACTCATCATCGGCTGGCTCCAAAACCGCTTCGTAGGAGGGAGGGACTGATGACGCAGACAGCCCCACGCACCACCGCCGAGCAGTCGCCCCGCGGCAAGGGCCGACGCGACCTCGCAACACCGCGGCACCTGAGCCGCAGGCAGGCGATCGTGCAAGGGATCGTGCTGGCCATCGGCGCGGTCGCGTTCCTGTTCCCGTTCTATTACATGTTCGTCGGGTCCCTCCAGGCCTCGCCGGACACGACGGTCGCCGGCGCCTTTCCGAACCCCGCGAACCTGACCCTGAACAACTACGCCAACATCAACTCGCGCATCAACCTGCTCACCGGTCTCGTGAACTCCGGGATCTTCACCGGTGGCGTGCTGCTCGGGACGATCGTGTTCGGCGTGCTGGCCGGATACTCGCTCGCGATCCTGCAGTGGCGTGGCCGCGGTGCGACGTTCGCGCTGGCGCTGCTGGTGCAGACCATCCCGTTCCAGTTGCTGATGATCCCGCTGTACGTGCTCATCGCGCGCAACTACGGGCTCGCCGACAACTACCTCGGCATGATCCTCCCGTTCGCGATCAACTCGGCCGCGGTGCTCATCTTCCGGCAGTACTTCCTCCAGTTGCCCCGCGAGCTGTTCGACGCGGCGCGGATCGACGGCGCCGGCGAATTCACCCTGCTGTGGCGGATCGCCCTCCCTCTGGTCCGGCCGGCGCTCGTCACCGCGCTGCTCCTGACCTTCATCGGCCCGTGGAACGAGTTCCTCTGGCCGTTCCTGATCACGAAGGAGGCGAGCCTGCAGCCGCTGGCCGTCTCGCTGGCGAACTACATCTCGACCGTCTCCGGCTCCACCTCCAACCCGTACGGCGCCATCCTCGCCGGCGCGGTGGTGCTGGCGGCCCCGGTCGTTGTGCTGTTCATCGTCTTCCAGCGCTACTTCACCTCGAGCGACCTCGGTTCGTCCGTCAAGGGCTGACCAGACAAGGAACCATGAACGACCTGCACACCGCATCGGCGGAGCACGATGCTCTGCTGGCCAGCTATCGCGAGGCGCTGGCTCACACCAACGCGCTCACCGATCGGATCTCGACCGACCAGTTCTCTGCGCAGTATCCCGAGCGTCCCACGTGGGCGATCGGACCTTTTCACCGCGACGACGAGCTGACCTTCCGACTGGAGGGGCAGTGGGACGACCCGACCGGCATCGGATGGACGAGCGACTCCATCTTCAATCCGACGGTGATCGAGCGCGGCGACGAACTGCACCTGTTCTATCGCGCGTCGCCGCGCAAGGAGTCGACCGCCAGCCGCATCGGTCACGCCGTCCGCCAGCGCGGCGCCTGGCGCGACTCCCCGGCGAACCCGGTGATCTATCCCACGCTCGCGAACGAGACACTGGGGTGCGAGGACCCGAAGATCTACGCGCTCGACGACGGCTACGTGCTGTTCTACAACGCGATCTGGCGGCGTGACGACGGCTCGGTGGCGGTCGACATCATGTCCGCCGTCTCGGACGATCTCGAACACTGGAAGAAGCGTGGGCTGGTCGTCCCGTACGACGTCTCCGAGTATTGGGCCAAGGGCGCCGTCCTCCCCCGCGACGCGAAAGGCCGCGCCGTCCGCATCGGCGGCGACTACCTGATGTTCCTGTCGGAGGGATGCGGCGGCCGCCCCACGATCGGACGCTCCGCGGACGGGCTCGACTGGCGGTTCGAGACTCAGCCCTATCTCGACCTGACGCCGCTGGCCGGCTCCCTGTTCGAGGTCGCCTGCGCGGTCGTCGACGACGACCGCCTCGTGCTCGACTTCTTCTACGCCGACGAGCACGGCGACTTCGCCGCCGCCCAAGCGCTCTACCGGCTCGACGAGCCCTTCACCCAGCTGGAGCTCAACCGCGGCGGCTCACTCGCCTGGGGCGGACTGCAGAAGATCGGCGGCCGCTGGTCCTTCGCCCAAGGCTGGGACGCCCCGAAGGACGCCCGCGAACTGTACTTCTACCAGGAGGTGGACGCATGACCCTGTTCCCATATCGACTCGCCCGCGCAGGCGTCGTCATGACTCCCGCGGAGGGCGACCCTCTCGAGGCGGAGGGCGTGCTCAATCCGGCGTCCGGGCGCGGTCCCGACGGCGAACTGTACCTTCTCCCGCGACTGGTCGCCGAGGGCAACGTCTCCCGTGTCGGTCTCGCCCGCGTCGTGATCGAGGACGGCATCCCCGTCGCCGTCGAGCGCGAAGGCGTCGTGCTGGAGCCCGACCGGCCGTTCGAACGTGGACGCAGCAACGCCGGCGTCGAGGACCCGCGCATCACGTTCATCCCCGCGCTCGGGCTGCATGTCATGACCTACGTGGCCTACGGTCCGCTCGGGCCGCGCACGGCCGTCGCCGTCTCCGACGACCTGCGCGCGTGGCGGCGACTCGGTCCGGTCTCGTTCGAGTACGACGATGCGCTCGGGATCGACCTGGCGCTGTTCCTCAACAAGGACACCGTGTTCTTCCCGGAACCGGTCACCGCGCCCGACGGCACGCCGAGTCTGGCCGTGCTGCACCGGCCGGTGTGGGACCTCGGCGACATCCGGCCCGGCGAAGGGGAGCATCCACCCACCGGCGAGACGCGCCCCAGCATCTGGATCGCGTTCATCCCCCTCGACGCCGTGCAGCGCGATCTCTCCGAGCTGGCGCACTGGCGGCAGAACCGCTTCCTGGCCGGACCGGAATTCCCGTTCGAGGAGCTGAAGATCGGCGCTGGTCCCGCTCCTCGCCGCGTTCCGGAGGGCTGGCTGCTGCTCCATCACGGCGTCACCGGACGATTGGAGTCGGGTGTCGCGCAGCAGAAGAACGTGAACTACGCGGCCGGCGCGATGATCCTGGACGCCGACGAACCGTGGCGGGTGATCGACCGCACCACCGAGCCGTTGCTCTCCGCCGAGACCGAGGACGAACGAAGCGGCATCGTGCCGAACGTCGTGTTCCCGACCGCCATCGAGACGGTCGATGGCCGCGACTGGGTCTTCTACGGCATGGCGGACTCGAAGATCGGGGTGGCGCGACTGGAGCGGGCTGTGTCGAAATAGCAGGATCGCGTTCGTGTAGACGGTGAGAGCGCGCCGCGCTCGGAGAGGATCACCATCATGACCCAGTACCTGCTCAGCGTCTACCAGCCCGACGGCCCCATCCCGGAGCCTGCGGTGATGGCCCGGATCGACCGCGACGTGACGGCGGTGAATGTCGACATGCGGAACGCCGGCGTGTGGGTGTTCTCGGAAGGTCTGCTGCCTGCGTCCTCCGCGACGGTCTTGCGGCCACAGGACGGCGACGTGCTGATCACCGACGGGCCCTACGCGGAGGGCAAGGAACACCTCGGCGGCTTCACCATCGTCGACGTCCCCGACCTGGATGCGGCACTCGAGTGGGGCCGCCGGGTGGCGCTCGCAACCACGCTGCCCATCGAAGTACGGCCGTTCGCCGACTGAGGACAGGATGGACGTCGACGCGATTGGACGACCCCGAGATGGACGACCCCGCGATGGACGACTTCGGTATCGCGCCCACCTTCCGCGAGCAGTACGGCCGCGCCGTCTCCGTGCTGTACCGCGTCCTCGGCGATCTCGACCGTGCCGAGGACGCGGTGCAAGAGGCGTTCGTCGTCGCCGCCGAGCGCTGGCCGCGCGACGGCATCCCACCGGCCCCGGCCGGCTGGATCATCACCACCGCGCGCCGTCGTGCCATCGACCGGCTCCGGCGGGACGCGGTGGGCCGTGAGAAGGAGGCCGAAGCGGCGATCCTGAACCAGCTGACGGCCGCAGAAGCAGAGGAGCCCGACGAGATCGCGGACGACCGCCTCCGCCTGATCTTCACGTGCTGCCACCCGGCACTCGCGCCCGAGTCCCGGGTCGCCCTGACACTCCGTCTGCTCGGCGGACTCACCACGGCCGAGATCGCCCACGCGTTCCTGGTGCCCGAGCCGACGATGGCGCAGCGGATCTCCCGCGCGAAAGCCAAGATCCGCGATGCGCGCATCCCGTACCGCATCCCCTCGGCGTCCGACCTGCCCGGTCGTCTCCGCTCGGTGCTCGCGGTGCTGTACCTCGTGTTCAGCGAGGGCTACGCCGCCAGCGCCGGCGACCGGCTGATCCGGGAGGAGCTGTGCGACGAGGCGATCCGCCTCGCGCGCGTTCTCCGGTCGCTGCTCCCCGACGAGGAGGAGGTGCTCGGCCTTTTGGCGCTCCTGCTGCTGGTGGATGCGCGCCGCGCTGCCCGCGCCGACGCCACGGGGGCGCTCATCCCCCTTCCCGACCAGGACCGTTCGCTGTGGAACCCCGCCACCATCGCCGAGGGGCACACCCTGGTGCGCGACTGCCTGCTCCGCGGCCGGCCTGGTCCGTACCAACTGCAGGCGGCCATCCAGGCGGTGCACGACGACGCCAGGACGGCCGAGGCGACCGACTGGCCGCAGATCGTCACGCTGTACGACCAGCTGCTGCGGGTCGCCCCGACGCCGATCGTCGCGCTCAACCGCGCGGTGGCCGTCGCCGAGGTGGACGGGGCGGATGAGGCGCTCGCGGCGATCGAACCGCTGCGGCAGCCGCTGGCACGGTTCTACCTGCTGCACGGCATCCGTGCCGGGCTGCTCGCCCGGGCAGGACGGTCTGCGGAGGCATTCGATGAGTACAGCGTCGCCGCCTCGCTGTGCGCCGGCGACGCCGAGCGCCGGTTCCTGGAGCGCCGCCGCGACTCCCTGTCGGCCTGACCCCCTTCCATCCGCGCGGTGCCGGGCGCAGAGTGGACGGCATGGACATCGCGCTGCTCGGGCTCGGCCGCATGGGTCGTGAGCTCGTCACCCACCTGATCGACGCAGGCCACAACGTCTCGGCCTGGAACCGCTCGCCCGAGCCGACCGAGACCGTCGGCCGCCGCGGGGCCACGATCGCCTCCTCCCCGGCCGAGGCGGTGGAGGGAGCCGACGCCATTCTCACGGTGCTCTTCGGACCGGATGCGGTCCGCTCGATCGTGATCGAACAGGCGCTGCCGATCCCCCGCGGAGCTCTGTGGATCGATGTGACGACGGTCGCGCCCGCGGATGCCGACGAGTTCGCATCCCGGGCCGCGCCTGCGGGGATCCGCTACGTCCACTCCCCCGTCGTCGGCTCGCTCGCCCCCGCGCGGGCCGGGAGTCTCGCGGTGCTGATCGGCGGCGAGCACGACGCGGTGCGTCAGGCCCGCGGAATCGTGGGCCTGTGGGCGGACCCGGACAAGATCCGCACCTTCGACACCCCGGCCAAGGCCGCGGCCGCGAAGCTGGTCGCGAACCTGGCGCTCGCCATCTCGATGGAGGCGCTCAGCGAGTCCCTGCGCCTGGGCGAGGCAGGCGGCCTCACCCCCGATGAGGTGCTCGGCCTGCTGTCTCTGACGTCGATCGCACCGATCGCGGCGATGAAGGGCCCGGTTGTCTCCTCCGGCGACTTCGACGACACCCAGTTCTCCGCCGCCCTTCTCGCCAAGGACCTCCGCCTGATGCTCGCCACCGCCGACACTCCGCTCCCCGCCGCAGCCCTCGTCGCAGCCGAGCTGCAGCGCGCCATCGACGCCGGCCACGGCGAGAAGGACTTCTCCGTCATCGCCCGCGACCGCTGACCGCGCGCATCTATGTGACGCAACACGCCGTTATCCCGCACCGCTTAACGGCGTGTTGCGTCACATAGATGCCGCTGCCGCCGACAGCGTAAAAGAGGTGCGCCCCACGGTCGGGGCAAGCGCTCGCCATTTGCGGCGTCTCGGGGACGGCCGTCGAGATCAGAGTGCGTTGTGGCTCACCCGTAGGCTGAGGCGACGGCACGCAACATTTAGCGACCGTCGTTAGGAGGTCGCGATGGAAGAACGCGACTCCGGACGGGCATGGAGGGTACGGCTGTGGTTCTCTCGTGTGGCTGAGGTCCTGAGCGCAATCGCGGACAGCTTCCTAGGCAATTTTCGCCGATAAGGCGAGGAATGGTGCAGATTCGCTCTGCACCATTCCCCCGGGCTAGTCCTGCTCCCGTCGAAGAGCATCCTTCGCTGCCCAACGGTTCCCGAGAATTAGGAACACAACGCCTTCAAGAACAAGCAGCGCGGGCCACACCCACCAGGGCGCTACAGCGCGAAAGGCGATCGCCAGCGCCACCAGAACCAGCATTGACCCAAACGACGCGATGCGCCGGGGGCGCGTGGCGTTGATCGCTCGCCTCACGTCGAAGCCGAACACATCGCGCAGACTCACTTGCAGTAGCCTCCGGAGTAGCCGACGGTGCCGATGACTCCGGGCGCGATGAGCAACTGCGCGCAACGCTTCTCCGTGAAGTAGATGCGCTGTGCGTTGTAGATGATGGAACCGGCGTTCGCTGCACACAACGCGCCGCCGACGTAGCTCGTGTACCGAGCCACCCAGCCGCACACCGTCGCCATCCCGGTCAGTGTCGTTGCGGTCTTTGTCTCAGCCCGAGCGAGCTTCACGGAAGGCATCGGTCCGTACCACGCGAATTGCGGGTCAGCGACCACCGGGAACGCCGACACCGCCGACAAGTCCACCACCTGCGTCAGCGTCGTCCCACTGAGCTCGTAGCGCGTCGGGATCTGTGCACCTCTCGCATCCTTCGCCCACGGTGGGTTGATGACCGTCACCGGCTCGCCGTCCGCGTTCACAACGAAGAAGGCTTCACCGGCTGGCACGATCTGGCCGCCGTCCGGGATCGTCAACTCGTAGCCGTACCGCGTGGGTGCCGTCGGGTTAGCGATGACCGTGTTGATCTGCAAAGAGCCGTCGTTGGTCACAACAGGGACTGAGACGGAGCCGTTGTTGTTGTCGTAAGACACGACACCGCGCTTCTCCACGGACGCATCATCGGCCTCCTCCGAAAACGGGAGCAACACGGAGAACGCCCCTCCCTCGGTTTCGAGCGAGATGTCATCGGTTGGGTCGGTCGGGACCACGATGCGCACGTCCGACACAGTCGCGTCGATTGCATTTTCGCCGGTGGTACGAGTGACAACCTGCGCGGCATCGTTGGCCGTCTCCGGCGTTGCCTCTACTACTGCCGCCAGCGGGCTTTCTGTACCGGTATCGGCAACGGCCGGCGCTGCGACGAGCAATCCCAACACAATCATCGAAGACGCCACGACGGCGCATCCCGTCCGTATCTTCGCTGTCGACTTCCTTGCAAGAGGTTTCCGCATGGAATGCCCTTCCGTTCTTCGTCGAACGCGCGAACCCTTGATCCTCACCCGCAAGCGGAAAGATCGGCCGTCCGCGACCGTAACGGAGATCGCCCCCGTCACCTGGTTAGACGAGGGAGTCTCCGTATCGTGATGCGACCGACGAGAAATCGCTGCTCGACCTGCTGTCGCTGACGTCGATCGCACCGATCGCGTCGATCGCTTCGATGAAGGGCCCGGTCGTCATCGCCCGCGACCGCTGACCGCGAGCATCGATGTGACGCAACACGCCGTTATCCGCACCCCATAACGGCGTGTTGCGTCACATAGACGATGCCGGTCTGAAACCAGCGGTTCAGCTTTTGGCCCCTGTTCGCGCGCTGGGGACGGAGTGGTGCCGCTCGATAGGCTGACGCAATGCCCTCTCCCGAGACACCGACTCTGATCCTCGTCATGTACATCTCGGCATGGCTGCTCTTCACCCTTATCGGCCTCCTCATCCTCTGGGCCATCATTCGAGGTGCAGTGCTCTCAGCGCTGCGAAAGCACGAGCGCGAGACCCGCCAGCTAGAGTCGACACGGACAGGCCGGATCCCGACGAACCCGTAAGCGTCGGATACTCTCACGGTGTTTTGCGAGTCACGACTCGAACGGAGAACACGGGTGGGGATCCCAGACACCGGCGACCAGGGTCCGCAGTCGGACACGGCCACGATGTGGCTCGTCGGCGAGGTGCGTGACTTGCTGGACGTGGGCGCGGTGGGACTCTACGAGTTTCTCTGGCTCCTTCGCGGTTCGAACTTCAGGCTTTCAGAACGCCAGATGAAGTTGCGATCGAGCGAAAGCCTGCGTCTAGTGCTACTTGAGAATGCGAACGAGCTCTGCTGGCTGATATGGCCAAGTCAAACGGTGGTCACTGGACCCCGGCGGGTCGTGGCTGAGGAAGCCGATTGGGCAGAGCCGCGAAACGGTCTTCCTTACGTCGCTCTCGTTCGCGGTAATGCCCGTGCAGGGAAACCGCTCGGCTAAAGCGAAGAAGCCCCCGTTCCCTGTGTTTCCAAGGAATCGGGGGCTTCTCGCACCTCGCGGTGTGTGGTGCGCCCCCAGGGACTTGAACCCTGAACCCATTGATTAAGAGTCAATTGCTCTGCCGATTGAGCTAGAGGCGCATCCGGTTCAGTTACCCGAACCGAGGCTCAACACTAGCATCCGATCGGCGTCGGTTGCCAATCGAGGGCCGCTCGGTTCAGGTGCGGTCTTTTCGGGGCATCACGATCTCTTTGATGACCAGGATGATGCCGGCCGAGATGGGAATCGCGACCAGTGCGCCGGGCAGCCCGAACAGAGTCGAACCGGCCAGCGCGGAGATCAGGACCACCGATCCGGGCACCTGCACCGCTTTGCCCATCACCCGCGGGGTGAGGATGTACGCCTCCACTTGCATGTAGACGAGCATCAGCAGCAGCACCACGACGCCGCTGACCGGCGAGTGGATGAACGCGAGCACCGACATGACCGCTGTGGTCAGCACGGTCCCGATCAGCGGGATCAGGGTGATGAAGAAGGCCGCCAATGCGATCAGGAACGCGCCGGGCACCCCGGTGGCGAGCAACAGGATCAGGCTGTAGACGGAGTTGCAGAACGCGAGCACAACCATCCCGCTGAGGTACTTGCCGAAGTTCTGCAGGATGCGCTCCGCGTAGCTCTCGAAGCTGGCGCGATGGGAGCGGCGCACGAGACGGTACGCGGCCTCCTTGGTCGAGTCATACGACGCGATGAAGTAGATGGTCAGGATGGCGATGAAGAAGCCGGTCGTCACCGCGTTGAGCACCGACAGCCCGAAGCCGACCAGACCGTTGCCGATCGTCGCCCAGGTCTTCGGGTTCTGCGCCTCCTGGGAGATCCAGCCGACCACCTGTCCGAGCACGCCGTTGGACGTTTCGTTCGCGGAGTCGAACCAGCCCTGGGCCCGCAGGGCGGCCACCTCTTTCGGGATCGCCGTGGCGAGGAACGAGATCTGGTTCACGATCAGGGGCACGACGACCCAGATGATCGCGACGAGCAGCGCGACGACGAGCAGGATGACGGTGACGATCGCCCAGGCCCGCTTCATCCCCCGGCGCTGGAACCAGCGGATGAGCGGGTCGAGCCCCACCGTCGCGAACATCGCGAGGAAGACGGTGAAGATGATCGAGCGGAGTCCGTACACCATGAATCCGGTGGCGACGGCACCGATCGCACCGAGGGTGATGATGTAGCCGAAGAGGAGCGGACGGCGGCTGGCGAAGGGTTCCTGACCGTGAGATGGTGCGGCCGGGTGGGAGGCGCTGACCGGTCTCCGGATGTATCGCATGGTGCCTCCGCTTCCGCCTGCCCGGGCTAGGGCGAGCGTATTGGCAGCGGCCCGCTTGCAACAAGGGCCGATGGACGGCATCGGCGGGCGTCGCCGGCCCGAGCACCCCCTGCACGCTCCGCGACGAAGGTATCTTTCCCGCTCGAAGAGGAACAGACTGAGCCCACACCGGTGCCCCAACCGAGGAGCTGGCTGGCTCGACCGAGGAGCACATCATGGGCACTCTCACCTACGATTCCATCGTCATCGAGTTCGAGGATCGGCTTCTCGCTCACCTTCAGATCGTGATCGTCAACAAGCTCCGAAGACGCGAGTCGTTCGCCATGTCCTGGCGGGATGCGCCGGAGGTGGGCGACGGCCGCAGCACCATCTGGCTCGACCCGAGCATCCCGGTCTATTTCAAGTTCGACGGCTCTCGCGTGCCCGCCATCAACCGGGAATGGGTGGACCAACTGGCCGAATCGGCCGCCAGTTCACACGGCCTCGTCGTGACCGCCGAAGAGGGCGAACTCATGCAGCGTCCCGCGCGTCTGGGTTCGGCGGCCGAACCTTTCACCGTAGGAGTCGGCATTCCCGCGCGCTGAACGGAAGGCGACCTCAGAAGGGGTCGTCGAAGGCGGGGCGACCGTCGGCGGCGGTCCTCCCGGTCTCTTCGTCGAAGCGCTCGGCCGCAGGCTTTCGCGGCGCCAACTGAGCGGTCAACTCGTCGAGGCGCCTCACCATGTCCGGATCCTCCAGCTCGCTGCCCACGAGTTCGATGGGCTCGCTGACCATCTGGCTGGCCGGCCCGAGGAGTACCTCGATCTGGTCCACATCCCCCTGCGTGGTCCGCCCCAGCACGAACACCGTGTCCGCGATGTCGTGCCGGGCGAGCGCCCGAGCGTACTCGAGCAGTGCCTCGGCCAGCGCATCGCCGGTGTAGAAAGCGGTCCCCGCGTACGTGATCTTTCGCATGCCTCCAGACCTACCCTCCGCTGGACGGGCTGCCAAGCCCGCCCGCTAGGCTCGACGCCGTGACCGATACCGCTGCGTCGCTTCCCTTGGCGGCCGACCTCCAACTCGCCCTGCGTCTCGCCGACTGCGCCGACCAGATCTCCGTGAGCCGGTTCCGCGACCGGGACCTCCACGTCGAGACGAAGCCGGACCGCTCACCGGTGACCGAGGCCGACCTCGCCGTCGAGCGCGCCATCCGCGAGGCCCTCGCGGACGAGCGCCCCGCCGACGGCATCCTCGGCGAGGAGTACGGGACGGAGGGCGACACCGCCCGGCAATGGATCATCGACCCCATCGACGGCACCGCGAACTACCTTCGGGGTGTCCCGGTCTGGGGCACCCTGATCGCGCTGGCGCTCGACGGCGTGCCGCGCGTCGGTGTGGTCAGCTCACCCGCCCTCGGACGCCGCTGGTGGGCAGTCACCGGAGGTGGGGCCTGGACGACGGATGCGCCCGGCGGCGAGCCGCGCCCGCTCCGTGTCTCGGGGGTCTCCGACCTCGAGCACGCCTCGCTCAGTTTCCAGAGCATCGCCCAGTGGGACGAGGCCGGCTACCTCGACCGGCTCATCGCCCTCTCCCGGCGCGTCTGGCGCGATCGCGCGTACGGCGACATGTGGTCCTACATGCTCCTCGCCGAAGGGCTCCTGGATGCCGTGGGCGAGTTCGGCGTGAAGACGTACGACCTGGCCGCGCTCATCCCCATCGTCGAGGAGGCCGGTGGCACGTTCACCTCGGTGGATGGCACCCCGGGCCCAGGGAACGGGTCGTCTCTCGCGTCGAACGGCGCCATCCACTCGGCCCTGCTGGAAGCGCTCGCCTGAACCGCGCCGCTGGTCCTCCCGTGCGGGCACCTCTGCCCCTAGGCTGAATCGGGTGAGCGCACCGACACCCTCGACGACGGCGGAGCCGCTGGTCCACATCGCGAACTTCCGTATGGACTTCGGCCGCACCACGGTGATCCGCGACCTGTCCTTCGACATCGAGCGCGGCGAGACCTTCGGCTTCCTCGGCAGCAACGGCTCCGGGAAGACGACCACCATCCGGGCGCTGCTCGGCATCTACCAGCCGACGGCCGGCGTACTTCACATCGACGGCCGGGCGTTCAGCCCGGAAGCCGGTGAGCGGCTCGGCTACCTGCCAGAGGAGCGCGGACTCTACAAGAAGGAGTCGGTGATCGATGTCATGGTCTACTTCGGCCGGTTGAAGGGGCTCGGCGCCGAGCAGGCCAGACGGTGGTCGCGCGAATACCTCGAACGCGTGGGGATCGGCGACAAAGAGAAGGTCCGCCTGGACAAGCTTTCCGGTGGCCAGCAGCAGAAGGTGCAGCTGGGTGTCACGATCATGAACCAACCGGAGCTGCTGATCCTCGACGAGCCGACCAAGGGTTTCGACCCGGTCAACCGGCGCCTGCTGATGGACATCATCGACGACCAGAAGCGGGCGGGCTCCACCGTGATGATGGTGACGCACCAGATGGAGGAGGTCGAACGCCTCTGCGACCGCGTCATCCTGCTGAAGGACGGCATGGCACGCGCCTACGGAACGGTCGAGCAGGTGCAGGAGCAGTTCGGCGGCACGATCGTGCACGTCGACCACGAGGGCCCGATCCCCTCCTCCCCCGCGTACCGGCTGCTCTCCGACGCGGCCGGGCATGCGCAGCTGGAGCTCGCCGACGGCGCCGACTCAGCCACTGTCCTGCGTGAGCTGATGGATGCGGGCGTCCGCGTGTCGCGCTTCGCCCCCACCCGCAAATCCCTCGACGACATCTTCGTCGAGGTCTACGGCGCCGAGAGCCAGGAGGACTGACCGTGGCCCGTCACAACCTCAGCACCGTCATCGGTTTCGAGTTCCGCCGCACCATCACGAAGCGCCGGTTCTGGGCGGTGACGCTGATCCTCCCGATCCTGGTCTTCGGCCTGGGCGGCCTCATCATCGCATCCAACGTGTCCACCTCGAACACCGCCGACCAGCAGAAGAATGCGCGGTTCGAGTTCCTGTACTCGGACGCCTCGAAGCTCGTGGATCCGGCCATCGCCAAGCAGTACGGCGGCACCGAGATCAGCTCGGACGCGGAGGGTGTCGAGGAAGTGCAGATCGGCGGCACGGCGGCCTACTTCGCGTACCCGGCGGATCCCGCGAAGCAGACGATCCGCGTGTACGGCGAGGACGCCGGGGTGTTCCAGAACAACAAGTACTCCGCAGTGGCGGAGTCGCTGCTGTCGACCAGCGTCGAGAAGTCGCTCGACGACCCGGTCACGGTCTCCGTGCTCCGCGGCGACGTGAAGACGAACACGACGACGTTCGCGAACGGAAAGGTCGCGCCCGGCTTCGAGGCGATCCTGCCCGCCCTGCTCTTCCTGGCGGCGTTCTTCATCGTCATCGTGTTCCTCGGCAACCAGATGCTGAACTCGACGCTGGAAGAGAAGGAGAACCGCGTCACGGAGATGATCCTGACGACGATCAACCCGACCAACCTGCTGCTCGGCAAGGTGATCTCGCTGTTCGCCATCGGGATCATCCAGCTCGCTGTCTTCGCGCTGCCCATGGTCATCGGGTACCTGTTCTTCCGTGATCAGCTGCAGATCCCGAGCCTCGATCTGACGGGGCTCGTCTTCGACCCGCAGAAGATGATCGTCGGCACTCTCATCCTGATCGGCGGCTTCGCTCTGTTCACCGGCACCCTGGTGGCGGTCGGCGCGGTCATGCCGACGGCGAAGGACGCGGCCCCCGTGTTCTCCATCGTCATCTTCGCCGTCGTCATCCCGCTCTACGCCTCCGGTTTCGCGATCAGTTCACCGCAGTCACCGATCGTGCAGCTGCTGGCGTACTTCCCGTACACGGCGCCGATCACGGCGCTGATCCTGAACGCGTTCGGCTCACTCCCTCTCTGGCAGGCGATCATTATCATCGTCGAGCTGTTCGTGCTGGCCTACGTGGTGCTGAGGATCGCCGTGCGGCTGTTCCGCTACGGCTCCATCGAGTACACCAACAAGGTGAAGGTGCGGGATGTGCTCAGCCGCCGCTCCGACCGCAGCGAGCCCCCGCAGCGAGTGGGCCGCTCCTGATGCGCGTTGTCCTCGTATCGCAGCCGGGAGACGCGGACGTCCTCGAGCTCGGCAACCGTCCGGATCCGGTGCCGGCCGAGCACGACGTCCGCATCCGGGTCGCGGCCGCCGGGCTGAACGGAGCCGACCTCAGCCAGCGGCGGGGGTTCTACCCGCCGCCGGCCGGGGCCCCCGAGTGGCCGGGGCTCGAAGTCTCGGGCACGATCGACGCGGTCGGGACGGCAGTGAACGGGTGGCGGCCCGGCGACCGCGTCTGCGCGTTGCTCCCCGGTGGCGGCTACGCCGAGCTGGTGACCGTCGACGCCGGGCTCGTCCTCCCGATCCCTGAGACCGTGGACCTGGTCGAGGCCGCCGGCCTCCCCGAGGTAGCCGCGACCGTGTGGTCGAACGTCTTCGACCTCGGCAGGCTCACCGCCGGCGAGGCGCTGCTGGTCCACGGCGGCTCCAGTGGCATCGGCACGATGGCCATCCAGCTCGGACGAGCACTCGGAGCGAATGTCATCGCTACGGCGGGCAGCGACGATAAAGCGTCCTTCTGCCGCGAGGTCGGCGCGCACGCCGCGGTGAACTACCGGGAGCAGGACTTCGTGGAGGCTGTCCGCGCCTTCACCGACGGCCGCGGTGCCGACGTGGTCCTCGATATCGTCGGCGGCGCGTACATCGCGCGCGACCTGGAAGCCCTGGCGACCGGCGGCCGCATCCTGTCGATCGCCGTCCGCGACCGCGAACCGGCCACCGTCGACATGGGTCTGCTGATGCGCAAGCGGGCATCCCTCTACGGCACGACCCTGCGGGCGCGTCCGCTCGCCGAGCGGGTCGGGATCATCGCCGCGGTGCGCGAGCACGTCTGGCCGCTGTTGGCTGAGGGCCGCGTCCGCCCGGTCATCGACTCGGTGTTCCCGCTGGAGGACGCATCCGCCGCGCACCGCCGGATGGAGTCGTCGGCGCACCGCGGGAAGATCCTGTTGCGCGTCGGCTGACCGCATCCACCACCCCCGCTGCGGCGGCACCCAGCGCGTACGCGAGGAGGTCCGTCCACTGGAACGTCGTGCCGAGGACGAGCGCGGCAACCGGAAGCGTCTGCGCGAGCCGGGCGGGGATGCCGCTCAGCTGGAACACCTCGATCACGGCGCACGCGGTGAACGCGAGCACGGAGACCGTGCGTTCCGGCGCCTGCGGCGAGATGGCGGCAACGACGACGTACAGCAGCGCGGCGTACAGCGCGTCGCCCACGAAGGTCCAGCCCGCGCCGGCCGTCAGCCGGGCCAGCGTCAGGCCGCTCACCACGAGTGCGACGGCGACGACGGCGAGGAGGATGCGACGGCGGGTCATTCTGCGACGCTACGGCCACCCAGGTCACCCGCGCGTCCGTCCTGCGACGCAGAGTCGTCCGTCGGTGGGAGGATCGTAGCCATGACCACCGGCGCCCTCACCGACGAAGCCCTGCTCGCCCTTCCCAAAGCCGAGCTCCACCTCCACATCGAGGGCACCCTGGAGCCGGAACTCGCGTTCGAGCTGGCCGCACGCAACGGCGTGGACATGCCGTACGCCACGGTCGAGGAGTTATCGGCGCAGTACGACTTCGACGACCTGCAGTCGTTCCTCGACCTCTACTACGCGACCATGGCCGTCCTGCTGACCCGCGGCGATTTCGCCGAATTGACGCGTCGCTATCTGCGCCGGGCGCACGCCCAGGGCGTCCGCCATGTCGAGCTGTTCTTCGATCCTCAGGCGCACACCGCGCGCGGCGTCGCGTTCGACGACGTGGTCGACGGGATCGGCGACGCCCTCGACGAGGCCGAGCGCGACTTCGGGATGAGCGGGGCGCTCATCCTGTGCTTCCTGCGCGATCAGCCGGTCGCCTCCGCCGACGAAGCACTGACCGCTGGGCTCGCCCGCATGGACCGGATCATCGGCGTCGGGCTCGACTCCGCCGAGGTCGGCTACCCGCCGTCGCTGTTCGAGAGCGTCTACGCACGGGCCCGCGCCGCCGGCCTGCATTCCGTCGCCCACGCCGGCGAAGAGGGCCCGCCCGCGTATGTCTGGGAGGCGCTCGACCTGCTGCACGTCGAGCGGATCGATCACGGCATCCGCTCGATCGAAGACGCCGAGCTCGTCGCACGGCTGGCTGAGGAGCGCATCCCGCTCACGGTGTGCCCGCTCTCGAACGTGCGGCTGCAGGCCACTCCGGACCTCCGCGACCATCCACTGCTCCGGCTGGATGCTGCGGGAGTGGCGGTGACCGTGAACTCCGACGACCCGGCCTACTTCGGCGGCTACGCGGGCCAGAACTTCACGGCGGTCCGGGATGCGCTCGGTCTGACCGAAGAGCAGGCCCGCCGGCTCGCGCGCACCTCGATCGAAGGCTCATTCGCTTCCCCCGAGCGGAAGCGGGCACTGCTGGCCGAGCTGGAGGGGTGGCGGCCGTGACCGTGCCGCAGCAGTTCCGCACGGCCGGCGGCCGATCAGTGCGGTACTTCGACACCGGGGGTGCGGCGGATGCGCCCGTGCTCGATGCGCCCGTGCTCGTGTGGCACCACGGCACCCCGCAGACCGGCGCCGTGATCGATCCGGTGGCGGCGGAGGCCGCGGCGCGCGGACTCCGTGTCGTCTCGGTGGCGCGGCCCGGCTACCCCGGGTCGGACACGCTGCCCGGCCGGTCAGTGGCGGATGCCGCCGGGGACGTGCTCGCCGTCCTCGATGCGCTCGGCGTGGACCGTTTCTCGACCATGGGCGCCTCGGGCGGCGGACCGCACGCCCTCGCCCTCGCCGCTCTGGCCGGCGAGCGCGCCACAGCCGTCGTGACGCTCGCCGGGATCGCCCCCTTCGACAACTCCCCCGACTGGTTCTCGGGGATGGCCGCCCCGGGCGGGCTGCGGGCCGCCCTCGCCGGTCGCGAAGCGCGCCTGGCCTACGCGGAGACCGCCGAGTTCGACCCCGACTCGTTCACGGCGCGCGACTACGAGACGCTGAACGGCGTATGGGGTGCCCTCGGAGCCGACGCGGGCAGAGGATCAGCGGAGGGCCCTGCCGGAGAAGCCGACGACGATCTCGCGTACGTCTCCCCCTGGGGTGTTGACCTCGGGGCGGTTCGCACGCCTGCCCTCCTCGTTCAGGGAGGAGCCGACCGGGTGGTGCCTGCTCCGCATGCCGCCGCCATGCTCGAGCGCCTGCCCGAGGCCGAACTGTGGATGCGTCCGCGCGAGGGACACGTGTCCGTGCTGACGGTGCTCGGGGTCACGCTGGACTGGATGCGGGCGCTGCGATGAGCCATATCCGAAGAGCTCCGCAAATTCGCTTATATTTTTGGGATATAAGCGATATCGTGGTGACATGACGTTCACCGTCGCACTCATCGCCGACATCGTGGGCTCGCGGAACCTCTCCAGCAGATCCGCCGCTCAGGATGAGATGCGCGCCGTCTTCGCGCGCGCCGACCTGCGCTTCCCCCCGGAGCAGCCGCTGTGGGCGACCGTCGGCGACGAGTTTCAGGCACGCTACCCAGACCTTGCTTCCGCGCTGGGGGCCACGGCGCTGGTGCGCCTGAACCTGCCCGAGGGGCTCGACTGCCGCTTCGGACTCGGCATGGGCGAAGCGACCGAGATCGAGCCGGGGCCCGACGGCAACACGATTCAGGACGGCTCGGCCTGGTGGCGCGCCAGGGAGGCGATCGTCACAGCGCACCGGCTCCAGGATCGCGGGCAACCGTCCGTCCGCACCTGGTTCGTCGCCGAAGACGCTCTACTCACCGCCGCCGTGGCTGCCCTGCTGCTCCAGCGCGACCACACCATCGCCCGGATGAAGGCCCGCGAACGGCGACTCGCGGCAGGACTGCTCGAAGGCCGGACGCAGACCGAGCTCGCCCACGAGGAGCGAATCGCCCAGTCGGCTGTCTCCCAGACGCTTCACCGGTCAGGAGCGATCGCGCTCGCGGCCGGCATCGAACTCTTCTCGGAGGTGGTGCCGACGTGATCTCGGCCATCCTGCTCCTCACCCTTGCGGCGATCGACGTCGTCATCGGACTGGCGAAATTGCGTGTCCCGGGGCGCGCCTCTGCACGACGCGTCCCGGGCCGCTGGGGCGCTCTTGTTGCTGCTCTGGCGGTTCCCGCTGCCGGCTGGCTCGTCGCGGGCACGCCTGCGGTGTGGGCGGCCGCCCTTGCGCTGTCGGGTTTGGTGTGGCTCTGGGCCGAATCCCGGTTTCTCCACGGTCGCGGGCACGTCGCGTTCCTGACGGCGGCGATCCTCGCCGTTCCCCTGGTCGCCGTCACCGTGGTCGCCGAGCGCCCCACGGTCGGGGATGCCGAAGCCGCCCGGGCGTTCGCGGATTACGCGGCGAGCGCCGGCCTCCCCCTGTCCCTCTCGTTGGTCGTCGCGGTGGTCGCGACCGTTCTGGTCCTCACCCGAACGGCCAACGTGATCTGCCGCGCGGCATTCGGGCGGACGATGACGACGGATGCGCCGCGGGACGTCGCGCCGCAGCGGCGGTGGAGCGTCGCCTTCCGCTCGCGGGAGCTCGCGTCCGTCGTCGAGGACACGGGTGCCGGCGCGGCGGCTGACGCGGCGACCGGCACCGCCCCAGCGCTGCGCGGTGGGCGCGTGATCGGACCGCTCGAACGCATCCTGATCGTCGCCCTGGCCCTGTTCGGGGCCGAGGCCGTCATCGTCGGCCTGCTCGCTGCGAAGGGAATCGTCCGCTTCCCGGAGATCAGCGCAGACGGCCGACGGGGGTCGAAGGCGGAAGAGTTCCTGATCGGCAGCCTGGTCAGCTGGACGATCGCCGGCATCATGGTCGCCTATCTGGTGACGCAACGAATCAGCTGATATCTCCGGACTATAAGCGAAATCGCGGAACCGAGATCAATCGTCCGGCAGGGAAACCTGTTCAACGACACCGCCGTCCTTCACGGTGCCCGGAAGGGTCTCCTCGTAGAGGAACGCCGCCACCTCCGGCCACGAGCTGGCGTCCGCCAGCCGGAAGACTTCGACCGCCTGCGCGCCCTCGAACGTTGCGGAGGTGCGCAGCAGCCCCGGCGGCCTCGCTCCCTCGAGCGGCAGGCGCACGCTGAACGCATCCCTCGACTCGTCGGGGTAGAGGAGCAGAGCGAGAAACGTCTGCTCGCTCATCTCCCCACCCCCGAACACCGGCGTTACGAGCGCAATTCGCGCCCGTGCACGGTGACCCCGTCGATCACGAGAGCGTCGATGGCGACCATCACGATGGACCCCGGGCTGCGCCGGGTCGTCGTCCGCACTTGGGACATGGGAGCCGCCTTTCCACGCAGGTACGTTCCGGCGCTCACCGGCCCGTGGGGAAGCCGGCCGGCCCACCCCCGCGAGCCGACCGGCGCGAGGCGACGGATCCCCCGGGTGCCGAAAATGTCCCGGGTCCTGCGCATCGCTTTGTTGATCTCGCCCGCATGATGCACCCCCGGGAGGCGCCACGGCAACACACACTTCTGCGACTTTGTGGATTTGGCCCCGGTGTCGAAATGCCGTCTATCCGACGGCACCGTTGATGCTGGACAATGCGGCCATGAGCGACGCGGAGCACATCGGAGGCACGACGCTGGGGCCCGGCCATGCGCCCGGAGGGATTCCGCTACGGATCCATCTGGGCGAACCGGAGTACGCAGCGCTCGTCCGCATCGCGCGGCGGCGGAATACGACCGCGGCGCGTCTCGTAGAGCAGCTCGTGCTCAACGCGCTCGAGCACACGGATGTCCCCCCGCCCGCCATCTCGTATCCCAAACGCCCGCACACGAGCTACGAGCAGGCGACCAGCGGCTACAAGCCGGACAAGTGACGCCACTGGGCGTTCGCGGGTCAGCGCCGCTCGACGAGGTCGTCCGCACGACGCAGGACGTTCTCCGCACGGCGGACGCCGAGCTTGACGCTGGTGATCAGCAGTAGTGACCGCACGCCGACCGCCACGATCACGACCGTGACCAGCGCGACGACGACCCAGGCGACGACCTGCCAGCCGGCGAAGCCCGCCACCGCCAGCCACTCGATCCCGTAGCCGCCGGCGGCCGCCAGCGGGAACGTGAAGGACCAGAATCCCAGCGAGAACGGCAGCACCCGGTAGCGCGGGATGAGGGCGAGCTGCTGCAGTGCCATGAGGACCAGCAGTCCGAGGAGGGCCGTCGACACGACGTCCGCCCGCTCACCGTTGATAGTGAACCAGGCGGTCCCGGCGACGGCCGGCGGCGCAAGCAGGATCGCGCACGTCGGCGTCAGGGCCGCGGGGAGCGGAGGGAAGAACGCCAGGCGCGCGAGCAGAACAGTCGAGATCACGATCCAGAAGAACACGCCGACGGCGAAGGCGGCTATCGCGACGCCGGGAAGGCCGATCCGGAACGACGTCGTCGCTCCGATCAGTCCCGCAGCGACGGTCGGCAGCAGGTAGCCGCCGTGGAACGCCTCCGGCGGGAGGCTGCCAGCATGCCAGAAAGCGAGGATCCACCCGGCGAAGAGCGCGGCCGCGATCAACGAGGCAATCACCACGATGGCACCCGCGACGGGTACGAACCGATACAGGTCCGCTCCGATCAGCATCCCCACCACCGGGACCAACGCGGCGATGGGCCCCTGCGCCGGATGCCGCAGCTGGGCGCCCAGGGATTCGGCACTCCGCGCACCGCGGCGGAGGTGAGCGACGATCAGCCACAGCCAGGCGACCAGGACGCCCGCCCAGAGGACCTGCCCGATGGCATCGGGCAGGCCGAAGAGGCGACCGGCCGTGGTCCAGACACCCGCGAGCCCGGCGAGCCCGAAGGCGATCGCGAGGGTGTTCAGCGGGATGCGCTGCGCCGTCCGCTTATCAGAAGACCGCCTCACGCCCACTGCTCGAACACCATGAACGGCACCTTGGCGTGCCACGCCTGGAACGCCTTGCTCGACCCGAAGGTGTCTTTGGTGGAGAAGTCGATGCCGCCGTTCATCCAGAACCAGACCAGGTACCAGTCGCTGCTGGTCCCCCAAAAGTAGTTCTGATTCGGCCAGTAGCCTCCCCCGCTGTCGCTGTGGTCCTCGTACCAGGAGGTGCCGTCCGACCACAGCTGGTCCCGCGTGTCGAGGATCGTCTCCATGTCGCCCGGGCCACGGCGGTGCTGGACCATCACGCAGAGCTGGGCGCGGTTGTGGGCGACTTGCAGGCTGGAGCTGTCAGCCCAGTCGTAGTCGTACTCCACCAGCCCGGACACCCGCACGTACGTCGAAGGCGCCTTCGGCTTGAACCACAGTCCGACCCCGGCGCCCGCGTACATCCAGCCGCCCTCGGCCACCGGCCGGTCGACGTACGTTTCGGTCAGGTCGATGAACATGCTGCCGTACTGCTTGTATACGCTCGGTCCTCGCGCCGCAGTGCCTGCGGCGCCAGGCGGCTGGAACGTCGTCCAGGTCGTGTCGTACGGAGGGCCCGCGAAGAACAGCCGGTCGGTGCTGCCGGCCGTGACCAGGCTCAGCGTGTGCAGCTCACCCGGTGAGGGATTCACCTCCCGCTGTATGGCGACGGGAGCTTCCAGCCGGCCGATGGCGGTCGTCAGCTCGCGGAATCGTTCGTCGACGCCGATCAGCGTCTCGGCCACCTGCTCCGCGCGACGCGAAGCCCGGAGGTAGGACGTTCGCGACTTCCTCAGTTCATAGTCGAACGCCTGGTCGAGGGCTCGAGCGGCCTCCTCTTCGACCGGCTTCTCCTCCGCCGAACGCTTGCCTTCTGATGAAACGGACACGGGAACCCCCAGAGCGCTGCGTGCATCACACGAACAGTCGCGAGTCGTTTTGCGCGACACGGTATTCCGGCGACATGCGCCGTGGCAAGACAGCGCGATGGGGACCGACGTCAGCTGTTCGGCTGGACAGCACCACTTCGGGAAGGGGCGGCGACGCGCGGGAGCAACCCGGACACAACGACGCCCGCGACGGCTACGACCACCAGGACCGCCATCGCCAGGACATACCCTCCTGCGCGTTGGCCGACGCCGAAGCCCAGCACCGTGCCGACGATGGCGGTGCCGAAGCTCGAGCCCAGGTTCGACACGCTCCGCGACAACCCGGAGATCTCCCCCTGTTGCGCTTCCGGGAACGCGGACTGCACCACATTGACGCTGGGCGTCAGCATGACCCCTACGCCGAGGCCGATGACGAGGAGGCCGGGGACGAACGGCCAGCCGCCCGGCACCGCGCCGACGAGCAGGAGCAGCACGGTCCCGATCGCGGTCAGAACGAACCCGACAAGGATCAAAGTGCGCTGCGCGATGAAACGCACCAGGCGACCCGCCGCAAGCGACGAGGCGAGGATGCCGACCGTCGCCGCCGTGAAGATGACGCCCGTCTGGACCGCGTCGTAGTGCCTGACCACCTGCAGATGGCTCGAGACGAGGAACGAGATCCCCATCAGCAGCAGCCATTGGAAGTTCTGGGTCACGAGGCCCAGATTCGAGGTCCGGTCGGCGAAGAGCGCGGTCGACAGCAGCGGTTCCCGCTTGCGGCGCTCGAGTCGCCGGATCCAGGCGAAGAATCCCGCGATGATCCCGGCTCCCGCCACGAGAAGCAGCACGGCCACGACCGCGTTGCTGTCGATGAGGAGGATGCCCGCGACGAAGACCACCAGCCCGGCACCCGACAGCACGGCCCCGATGACGTCGTACGGGCGCCCCGGATCGGCGGGCAGCGGGTCCTTCAGGCTCAAGGCGAACACGATGATGACCACGATGATCAGCGCTTGGAAGACGAACGCGGCGCGCCAGCTGATGGCGCTGCAGATCCACCCGCCGATCAGCGGGCCCATCGCCGCACCGATGCCTCCCGCAGCGCTCACCAGGCCGAACGAGCGGGCCCGGCTCTGGAGGTCTTTCCAGTACAGGGTCACCAGGATGTACACCGGAGGGATGAGGAGCGCGGTCCCGGCGCCTTCGAGGATCGAGTTGCCGAGGATGAGCAGGCCGAGACCCGGCGCCAACGCACTGAGCACGGCGCCGAGGCCGTAAATGCCGAGCCCCAGGAGGAAGCAGGTCTTGCGGCCGAGGTTGTCGGTCAGTTTCCCGAACGGGACCATCAGCGCGGCCATCGTCAGCAGGAACAGCGTGATCGAAAGCTGGATGCCCGCGACCGTCGTGCCCAGGTCCCTGCTCATGTCGTTGAGCATGACGTTCATGTTCGAGCCCGCGAACGAGCAGATGAACTGTGCGAGGGCCAGGGGCACGAGGGTCCACCCGGCGACCGTCCGAACCGCTGCGGTGCTCATCGCCCGAAGGTAACTTCGCGGGTCGGGAGTTGGCTAGAGGGCGATCAGAGATCGGCAGCGACAGGAGATAGAGCTGGATGAATGGCGTGATAGCAGCCCTGACCGCGCTCTGTAGGGTTGCGACCATGACTGTCGAGTCGCAGAACCTCGTTTGGCGTCCGCTGGCTGTGACCGACAGCGCGGCGATGGCAGACCTCCTGAACGCGATCGACGCGGAGGACCACGTCTGGGGGCAGTACACCGTGGAGGACGCGGCCGAGGAGTTGGAGTCACCGGTCGACGACCTTCCGACATCCACTCTTGCCGTGTTCGACGGCGCGACGATGCTCGGCTTCTCGGCGGTGCACTACAAGCCGACAGCCGAGATCGTCCACCGGGTGCAGGCCGCCGGCGCTGTCCGGCCCACGCATCGCCGCCAGGGACTGGGGACGAAGCTCCTGCAGCACGGGCTGGTGACGGCCGAAGCGCTGCACGCACTGCATCACCCCTCGCTCCAATTGGTCGTCGAGTCCGTCTACGGCGAGCATGTCGACGGCGCGGTCGCCCTATACCGTGCTGCCGGTATGACGGCGACGAAGTGGAGCCGGCACATGAGACATCCGCTCGGCGCGGCGATTCCGGACGCTCCTATCCCCGACGGCCTTCGGATCGAGGGCTACGCGGCTGAGACCGATGAGGAGTTCCGCGCGGTCCGCAACGACGCCGCCCAGCAGGTGGGCCGGTCGCAGCTCAGCGCAGAGGAGTGGAAGGTATGGGCCGTGAACTCCAGCTTTCAGCCGGAGCTGAGCTTTCTGTTGCGTGACGCCGCGACCGGGATGGCCGCCGGGGCCCTCCTGGTCGTCTCGTGGGAGGCCGAGACGGCGGCGACTGGCATCCGTGACGCCTATTTCAGGGTCGTCGCCACGCGGCCCGCGTACCACGAGCGCGGCGTGGCCGAAGCCCTGATCTCGCACACGCTGCGGGAGGCACAAAACCGCCGCTACGGACGGGCCAGCGTCAGAGTAGATGCGGATCCTTCAAGCCCCGAACTCGGAATCTACGAGAGGGCTGGGTTCGTCACCCACGATAGCCAGGTCCACTACTCCATCGAGCTCTGACGCACTCCACGGCGTGACCACGCACGCGGATCTCAAGCAACGCGTGACAGCGACCGAATGGTGGAGATGGGGGGAATTGAACCCCCGTCCACTGCTGTGGTCATGTGCCTTCTACGGGTGTAGCCGGTGGAATTCGCTTTCTCGGCCCCGGAGCTTGTCACAGGCATCTACTCCGACGGGCCCAGTATCAGTGGAAGTCCCTCTGCGCCCTGATGCTCAACGCAGAAGCAAGTCCCCTAGCTGACGCCAGGATCCGGGTAGGGAACAATTCCCGGACTGACGGTCTCTTAAATGGCGGAGGTGAACTTACGCCGCGAGGGCGAAGTCGGCCTTGGCCGAGACAGTGCTCTTGTTATTGGCACTTATTTTTTTGCATGGATCGTTAACGAGATAACCATGCATCCTCGACCCGCTTCTCACAGTCACGCAGACAATGTCGAAACCGATCATCCCCATGCGCGGCCGTCTGGCCGGGTCGCTGTCACGCGCTGTTGAGTTGTGCAGATACAGATCCCACCGCTTCCGCGGCGAGCTTCTCATCATACAACATCGGTGCACCATCGTTTATGCCACCATCGGGGAATGGCCGACACGATCATCACGGTTCAGGGCGAATACGAGCTGCGTCATCCTGCTGAGCGGGGCGCCCTGCGACTGCGGGTCTCCTACGAAGGACCGGTACGGAATGAGGTGCTCGCGCTGACCACGCAGCGGCAGATCTCGCTCACCAGCGAACTGCGCGACCTGCACGATCCGCAGAGCGGGCCTGTCGTCCAGTGGTCGTCCGACCAGCTGCGTGTGTGGGGCGACCGGCCCTGGAGCAGCGAGGGGCAGCGCCTCGACGTGGTGCACCACGCCGAGGTCGGAATCGACGCGCTGTTCAGCGACCTCACGGCACTCTCCGACTGGGTCGGTGTGGTCTCCCTGCTCGACGGCGTCCTCGTCGATGGAGTGACCTGGTCGCTCACCGAGGCACGCCGGCAATCGCTCACCCAGGAGGCTCGGCGCCGCGCCGTGGAGAACGCCGTCGCGAAGGCGACGGTCTACGCGACCAGCCTCGGTCTCAGCACCGTCAAACCGCTCGCTCTGAGTGACCCGGGGATGCTCGGTGACAGCTCAGCGCCCGGCCAGCCGCCGCAGCCGCTGTTCGCGCGGGCGGTCTCCGGAGACGCCGGGGGCGTCAGCCTCGCGCTCAAGCCGGAGGAGCTCACCATCGCGGTCCAGGTGCACGCGCGCTTCTCGGCCGGCTGATCACGGCCCTGGAGTCGCGGGGGCTCCCGGTGTCGACGGCGGACGGGTCGGGAACGAGTCCAGCTTCAGGATGCGGGTCGCGGTCACCTCGCCGTCGGAGCGCGTCCCGATGATGACGACCTCATCCCCCCGCGCGAAGTCGGACTTGGCCACCGACTGGCCCGGCGCGCCGAAGACGGTCGAGGAGTTCACCGTCACGTCGACCGAGGAGCCGTTCTGCCGGGCGATGCTCCAGCTGTCGCCATCGACGGATGCGATGGTTCCGCGCACGAGCACCTGGCCCTGCTGGGGTCCCCCGCCCTGCTGACCGCCACCCTGGCCGCCGCCGTTCTTGCCGCCGTCGTTCTTGCCGCCGTCGCCCGGCAGGCCGGGCATCCCGGGCACGCCGGGCTGCTGTGGGAAGGTGCGGGAGATGACGCGCTCCCCCACGTGCGAGACCACGCTGGCCACCGCGAAGGCGCCTGCCGTGACGATGCCGAGCAGGATGACGATCGAGAGCACCAGCGTCGAGATGGCGAACGCCAGCCCGTGGCGCTTGTAGAACGGCTCACCGGGCGTAACGACAGGAGCCTGCCCGCCATAGGGCGGGCCGGGCGGTGTCGGCGGTTCCTGGCGAGGCAGGAGCGGCTCGGTCGGCTGGGTGTTGCTCATGATCACATGAAAGCAGCCGTGAGCCCCATCCGTGCTGGGAGGCGGTTATGGGTCCGGTGAGAATCCGGTCGCGTCACGCAGGTTCGACGAGCACCGAGCGGAGTTTCGCCAGCTCCAGTTCGTCGAGGCCGGCGGCGAGGAGGTACTCGCGGACGCTTCCGTACCGCTCCTCGATGCTGTCGATCGTCGTCTCGAGAGCTTCACGCGGACTCCCGCCGAGGATGATACGCAGGTCGGGTGTGACCTCCACGCCGTATCCGCGGACGAGCTCCAGCATCCCTTCCAGCCACGGCCCCTGGAGGTTCGCCTCGGTGAGCGCGTAGTCGTCCACGACCGTGCGACGGTCGACGCCGACAGCCAGGAGGGCGAGCGCGACCACGATCCCCGTACGGTCCTTGCCGGCCGTGCAGTGCACGACCACCGGCTCGTCGCCGGTGTCCGCGATCTCGCGCAGCGCCCGGACGATCACCTCGGTGTGCTGGAAGACGATCTTGTCGTACAGGTGCAGGATGGTCGCGCCGACCGTCGAGGCCGATGCGCCGGAGCCCTCGAAGACGGGAAGGTGCAGCACCTCCACGTCAAGCCCCGCAAGGTCGTCCGGTAGGGATTGCACCTCGAAATCGTCGCGCAGGTCGATGACGATACGGATGCCGAGCTCGCGCAGTCCCTCCCGTCCCGCCTCGCCGAGACGGCCGAGTGCGTCGGCCCGGTACAGCTTGCCCTCGCGGGTGACGCCGCCCTCCGTCGGGTACCCGCCCACGTCCCGGAAGTTATAGGTGCCTTCGATCGGGATGCGCTGAGCGGTGGAGTCCATGGATCCCAGTCTGTCACTCCCCCAAGTGGCGCTGGGTGGACATGGCGCGCTGCGCCTCGCGGTTGTCCTGACGCTCACGCAGTGCCTGGCGCTTGTCGTACTCGCGCTTGCCCTTCGCCACCGCGATCTCGACCTTGGCCCGACCCTCGTTGAAGTAGATCGACAGCGGGATGATCGTGTAGCCGCCCTGCTTGACCTTGTTCTCGATCTTCAGGATCTGCGCCTTGTGCAGCAGCAGCTTTCGCTTGCGGCGCGGGGCGTGATTGTTCCAGGTGCCGTCCGCATACTCGGGGATGTGCACCGCATCGAGCCACGCCTCGCCACCCTCGACGAAGGCGTAGCCGTCGACCAGCGAAGCACGACCCAGCCTCAGCGACTTCACTTCGGTACCGGTGAGCACCAGTCCCGCCTCGAAGGTGTCCTCGATCGTGTAGTCGTGGCGCGCGCGGCGATTGGTGGCCACGACCTTCTGGCCACGTTCCTTCGGCACAGCGCACTCCTGACATCGACGGTGGAAGCCGCCCGGCACGATGCCGGGCAGCGGACCAGTCTATCGCCTCCGAGAGGCGTCTGGTCGCGTCAGACCCGCAGGTAGCGCCGGATGGCGAAGTTGGCGGACGCCGCCGCGAGCAGCACGCCGATGATGATCAGGATCGGGATGACCAGCCATGCCTGATCCATCCCGACGAAATTGATCGACTGGATGCGGTCGCTCAGGTACCCGCGCACGAAGAACTGCACGCCGACGGCCAGCACGACCGAGGCCAGGATCGACCCGATCAGGGCCGCGATCACACCCTCGATGATGAAGGGCGTCTGGATGAACCGGTTCGACGCTCCCACCAGGCGCATGATCCCGATCTCCCGGCGTCTCGAGAAGGCGGAGAGCCGGATGGTGGTGGCGATCAGGAGCACCGCGGCGACGAGCATGATGGCGGCGATACCGATCGCCGTGTAACTGGCCGCATTCAGGATGCTGAAGATCTGGTCCAGGTAGCTCCGCTGGTCGACGACACTCTGCACGCCCGCCGCTCCGGACAGCGTCTCGGTCAGCACGGCCGAGTTGTTCGGGTCCTTCAGGTTGACCCAGAACGTCTGCGGGATCATGTCCGGCGTGACGAAGTCCGCGATCTGGTTGCCCTTGAACTGCTGCTTGAACTGCTCGTAGCCCTGCTGCTGGTCCTGGAAGTAGAACTTCTGGATGTACGGAGCGAGCTCGGGCGACTCCAGCTGCTTCTTGACCGTCTCGATGGACTGGTCGGTCGCGGCGCCGGACGCGCAGGCGTCCGTTGGCGTGCACATGTACACGGCGACCTGGGCGCGGTCGTACCAGTAGGTCTTCATCTGGCCGATCTGCATCTGCAGCAGCACGGCGGTTCCCACGAAGGTGAGGGAGATGAAGGTCACCAGGACGACGGAGACGACCATGGAGAGGTTGCGGCGGAGGCCGTTGCCGACCTCCGACCAGATGAGTCCGAATCTCATTTCGTCGGCCCTACATTCTGGTCGCCCTGGCGGTCGGCGCCCTCGCGCAGTCCGCTCAGGTCGAGGTTGGCGGTGAAGTTCAGGTGCTCCGGCAACTCCTCCGATGCGGGCGCCGGCGGCACCGGCTCCTGCTGGTGCCGCGGGGGCTCGTGGTGCGCGGGCACGGTCTGGGGCTGCACCGGCTGGACCGGAGCGGTCTGCTGCGGCAGCGACACGGGGGCGGTCGGAACGGAAGTCGGTGCGTGGGGGCGCGTCATGGGCGCCTCGGCGGAAGCGGCCGCCTGCGCCGGAACTCCGCCGGCGTAGGCCGGCGTCGCGATCGTAATCGGCTCGTCGCGCTCCACCGGCTGCGCGATCGGTACCGCCGCGGTGAATCCGTAGCCGCCGTGTCGCTCGTCGCGGACGATCTGCCCGTTCACCAGCTCGATCACGCGGCGTTTCATCTGGTCGACGATCGCCGCCTCGTGAGTGGCCATGAGCACCGTCGTGCCGCTGGCATTGATCCGCTCGAGGGTGGCCATGATGCCGGCGCTCGTGGCCGGGTCCAGGTTTCCGGTGGGCTCGTCAGCGAGGAGCACCTGCGGCTTGTTCACGACCGCTCGCGCGATCGCGACGCGCTGTTGCTCACCGCCGGAGAGCTCGTGCGGAAGGCGGAGGGCCTTGCCCTCGAGTCCGACCATCTTGAGCACGTCGGGGACGGCCTCCTGGATGAAGCCGCGCGACTTCCCGATCACCTGCAGGGTGAATGCGACGTTCTGGAAGACCGTCTTGTTGGGGAGCAGCCGGAAGTCCTGGAAGACGACGCCGATGTTGCGGCGGAAGTAGGGCACCTTGCGCGACGAAATCGAGCCGAGGTCCTGACCCAGAACGTGGATCTTGCCCTTGGTCGGCTTCTCCTCCTTGAGGATGAGGCGCAGGCAGCTGGACTTGCCGGAACCCGAGGCGCCGACGAGGAAGACGAACTCTCCGCGCAGGACTTCCAGGTTGATGCCGTTCAGCGCCGGGCGCGTCGTGCCCGAGTACTGCTTGGATACGTGTTCGAACCGGATCATGACCCTCTGAGACTAGGCAGTCGCGCGCCGATCCGCAGTAGCGACATGCCCGAGCGCCGCAACCCTGACAGCGAGGTGGACGTCCGCTACGCGAAGCCCATGCGTCGGATGCACTCCCGCAGCGGATTCCGCCGTATGACCCGGACGCCGATGCTCAGTCGTCGGACTTGCTGCCTGCGCGCCAGCGGATGCCCGCGGCGATGAAGCCATCGAGGTCTCCGTCGAACACCGAGCTCGGATTGCCGGACTCGTAGCCGGTGCGGAGGTCTTTGACCAGCTGCTGGCCGTAGAGGAAGTAGGAGCGCATCTGGTCGCCCCAGCTGGCGGTGATGGTGCCGGCGAGTTCCTTCTTCTTCGCAGCCTCCTCCTCCTTCTGCAGCAGGAGCAGGCGGGTCTGCAGCACGCGCATGGCGGCGGCGCGGTTCTGGATCTGCGACTTCTCGTTCTGCATCGAGACCACGATGCCGGTCGGGAGGTGCGTGATCCGGACGGCCGAGTCGGTCGTGTTCACCGACTGCCCGCCCGGGCCGGAAGAGCGGAAGACGTCGACGCGGATGTCGCCCTCGGGGACCTCGACCGCCGTCGCCTCCTCCATCAGCGGGATGACCTCGACCGCGGCGAACGATGTCTGGCGCTTGTCCGCCGAGCCGAACGGGCTGATCCGGGCGAGACGGTGAGTGCCGGCCTCGACCGACAGCGTGCCGAACGCGTATGGCGCGTCGATCTCGAAGGTGGCCGACTTGATGCCGGCGCCCTCGGCGTACGAGGTGTCCATGACCTTCACGGGGTACTTGTGCTGCTCCGCCCAACGCAGGTACATGCGCATCAGCATCTCGGCGAAGTCGGTGGCGTCGTCGCCGCCCGCACCGGAGCGGATGGTGACGATCGCGGAACGGTCGTCGTACTCACCGCTGAGGAGCGTCTGCACCTCGAGGTCGCCGAGCGCCTTCTGCAGCGACTGGAGCTCGGCTCGAGCCTCGGCGGCGGACTCCTCGTCCTCCGCCTCATTGGCGAGCTCGACCAGCACTTCCAGGTCGTCGAGCCGGCGCTCGATGGCGGTGATCCGCGCGAGCTCGGACTGGCGGTGGCTGAGGGCGCTCGTGACCTTCTGCGCGTTGTCCGTGTCGTCCCAGAGGTCGGGGACGCCCGCCTGCTCGCTGAGGTCGGCGATCTGCGAACGGAGGCGCGGCACATCCACCACCGCAGTGATGTCGGAAAAAGTGGAGCGCAGGTCCGCGATCTGGGAGGAGAGGTCGAGTTCGATCATGTCGCCCTCCAGCCTACCGGGCGGGCACCGGGCCCGGGCGGACGGGCTCCGCCGGGGAAAGTTGTACGGTGTTAAGGACATGACATCCGACGAGCGCTCCTTCAGTTTCCGCTCCGTCGCCCTCGCCGCCTTCCTCCCGACGCTCCTGTTCTCCATCGGAGAGGGGGCGATCATCCCGATCATCCCCGTCGCCGCAGGCAATCTGGGGGCCGGGCTCGCCATGGCGGGCTTCATCGCCTCCATGGTGATGCTGGGCGAACTGGCCGGGGACATCCCCAGCGGCTGGGTGGTCTCGCGCTTCGGCGAGCGCACCTCGATGATCGGCGCTGCAGCCGTCGCGATCGCCGGCGTGGTCGTCTGCCTGCTCGCGCCGAACTATTGGGTGCTGACCGTCGGCATCTTCGTGGTGGGGGTCGCCACCGCGGTCTTCGCGCTCGCCCGCCACGCGTTCATGACCACGTATGTGCCGCAGCGGTACCGCGCGCGAGCCCTCTCGACGCTCGGCGGCATCTTCCGCGCCGGCTGGTTCATCGGCCCACTCATCGCGTCCGCTGTCATCGCCCTCACCGGATCCACCCAGTCCGTCTTCTGGATCTTCATCGTCAGCTGCCTCGGCTCGGTGATCGTGCTGATCACCCTCCCAGATCCGGAGAAGATGTTCGGCCCGTCGCAGCGCGTCGCCGACGAGGCCGGCGCGCCCGTCACTGCCGGCGAGGAGGATGCCGAGGAGCGCACGCACGGGCTGTTCCGCACCATCTGGTCGTTCCGGGAGGTGCTGGCACGGATGGGCGCGGGAGTCTCGCTCGTCGCTGCGGTCCGCTCCGCCCGCACGGTCCTGCTCCCGCTGTGGGCCGTGTCCATCGGGATCAGCGAGTCGAACACCGCACTCATCATCGGAATCGCCGGAGCGGTGGACTTCGCACTGTTCTACTCGAGCGGGCAGATCATGGACCGCTTCGGACGGATGTGGAGCGCCATCCCTTCGATGATCGGCCTGGGGCTCGGCTTCCTCGTGCTCGCGTTCTCGCACGACCTCGCCTCGCCCGTCGCCTGGTACGTCGGCGTCTCGCTGTTCCTGTCGGTGGCGAATGGCATCGGATCGGGCATCGTCATGACACTCGGGGCGGACCTCGCACCGAAGGATCGTCCCGCGCCGTTCCTCGGCGCGTGGCGGTTCTCGGCCGACGCCGGGCAGGCCGCCGCTCCCCTGTTCGTGTCACTGCTCACCGCCCTCGTCTCGATCTCGTTCGCGAGCGGAGTGATGGGGCTGCTGGGCCTGGCGGGCGCGGGAATGCTGGCCCGCTACATCCCGCGTTATGTACCGCGCAGGCCCCGCCCGGCCTGATCGGGAATACCCTCGTTCTCAACTGCGGTTGTATCCATGCAAACGTATGAATTGAGGATGACATGGCTGGCACGATCGAACTCGGGATCGACACTTTCGGCGACGTGACACACGATGCGGACGGCACGCCGCTCCCGCAAGCGCAGGTGCTCCGCAACGTCGTGGCCGAGGGCGTGCTCGCCGACCGCGTCGGGCTCGACTTCTTCGGCGTGGGCGAGCACCACCGAGCCGACTTCGCCGTATCCGCGCCGGAGGTGGTGCTGGCGGCGATCGCCGGGCAGACCGAGCGCATCCACCTGGGGTCGGCCGTCACCGTGCTGAGCTCGGACGACCCGGTGCGCGTCTACCAGCGGTTCGCCACCCTCGACGGCGTCTCGAACGGCCGCGCCGAGGTCATCCTCGGTCGGGGATCGTTCATCGAGTCGTTCCCGCTCTTCGGCCTCGACCTCGCGCAATACGAGGAGCTGTTCGAGGAGAAGCTCAATCTGTTCACCGAGCTCCGGAAGCAGGAGCCCGTCACCTGGACCGGTCAGCTGCGCGCGCCGCTCACCGAGCAGTCCGTCTATCCGCACGTCGAGCACGGACCGCTGAAGACGTGGATCGGCGTCGGAGGCAGCCCGGAGTCGGTCGTGCGCGCCGCGCACTACGGACTCCCGCTCATGCTGGCCATCATCGGCGGAGGCCCGATGCGCTTCCAACCCCTCAGCGAGCTCTACCGGAAGGCGCTGGAACAGTTCGGCCAGGATGCGACGCTGCCGATCGGCATCCACTCCCCCGGCTTCATCGCGGAGACGGATCAGGAGGCGAAGGACATCCTCTGGCCGCACTACGAGGTGATGTCGAACCGGATCGGACGCGAGCGCGGCTGGCCGCCCGCGTCGCGCGCGCGGTTCGAGCACGAGGCCGGCGCCGACGGCGCGCTGGTCGTCGGCTCGCCCGAGACGGTCGCGCAGAAGATCGCGTACGCGGCGAAAGGGCTGGGGGCGACCCGCTTCGACATCAAGATGAGCAACGGCACCCTGCCGCACGACGACCTCATGCGCTCGATCGAGCTGTACGGGAGCGAAGTCGCACCGCGCGTCCATGAGCTAATGTCGTAGCCGCGCCAGACGCGGCCGCGGGAGTGGTGAAATTGGCAGACACGCAGGATTTAGGTTCCTGTGCTTCACAGCGTGAGGGTTCGAGTCCCTTCTCCCGCACCGGCCCCTAACTCCACAGGATGATCTTTGCCCGCGCGAACTCGATTCGCACGCTTCGTGCAGCTTCGCACAGCCTGCCGCCGCTAAACTCGGGCACAGCTTTCCCACCGAATCCTCCTGGAGAACAGTGATCCATCACGCCGGCCTCATCCCGTGGCTCGACCCGAACGTCATCATCCAGTCGGCGGGTCCGTGGGCGCTGCTCGTCGTGTGCGGCATCATCTTCGCCGAGACGGGACTGCTGATCGGCTTCCTGTTCCCGGGCGACACCCTTCTCATCATCGCCGGCCTGCTGACCCACACCTCCCTCGTCTTCGGGGTCGACATCTGGTGGGTGTGCCTGGCCATCTCGTTCGCGGCGTTCATCGGCGGCGAAGTCGGCTACCTGATCGGCCACAAGGCCGGCCCCAAGATCTTCGAACGCAAAGAGTCGGGCCTGTTCTCGATGGAGAACGTCCGCCGCACCAACCAGTTCTTCGAGCGCTTCGGAGCCCTCGCGATCATCGTCGCCCGCTTCGTCCCGATCGTCCGCACCTTCGCGCCGGTGGCGGCCGGCGTCGGCCACATGAGCTACCGCAAGTACTCGCTGTACAACGCGATGGGCGCGCTCCTCTGGGGCGCCGGCGTGACGTACTTCGGCTTCCTCATCGGCTACATCCCGCCCGTCGCGAAGTTCGTCTCCAGCTACATCGACATCATCCTGATCGGCGCGGTCGTCATCACCTTGATCCCGACGCTGTTCCACTACGTCCAGTCGTCCCGCAAAGCGAAGAGGAACGCCGCCGCTCAGGCCGCCGCCGGCCAGGATGCCGGGGAAGCGCCCGCCGCGGAGCCGACCATCGAGCAGCCGACGCCGTCGCGCCCGGAGGCCTGACCGCCGCCGCACACGAAGGAGATCTGGTTCCGAATCTCCTTCGATGAGCAGTCTCGAAGGAGATTCGGACGCGAAAGCGCCGAATCTCCTTCGCTGGCGAACGCACACCCCTAGCGGTGGAACTCGTCCTCGTGGGCAGCGTGCTCCGCGGGCTCCAGCTGGAACGTCGAGTGCTCGACGTCGAAGTGTTTCGTCAGGCAGCCCGACAACTCGTCGAGGAGCGCGCCCGTTCCGCCCGACCGGAAGACGGACTGCTCGCACACCACGTGCGCGCTGAACACGGGCGCACCGGAGGTGATCGCCCAGACGTGCACGTCATGCACGGCGACGACACCCGGTGTGCCGAGGATGTGGTCCCGGATCTCGGCGACGTCGGTGTCGGCAGGGGCCGCCTCGCTGAGCACGCGCACCACATCCCGGAGCAGTGAGAACGCGCGGGGGACGATCAGTACGGCGATGAGCAGGGACGCGATCGCGTCGGCCGCCACGAAGCCGGTGGTCAGGATGACGACGGCCGCCACGATGACGGTGGCCGACCCGACGAGGTCGCCGAGCACCTCCAGGTAGGCGCCGCGCATGTTGATCGAGTGCCCCGCCGCCGGACGCAGCAGCAGCAGGGCGCCGAGGTTGGCGACCAGCCCGATCACGGCCACGATCAGCATCGGAACGCTGTGCACCTCCGGCTCGCCGCCGACGAGTCGGCCGATTGCGCCGACGGTGACCACGACAGCGACGACGACCAGGATGAGCCCGTTGATGAGCGCACCGAACACCTCTGCGCGCCGATACCCGAACGTCTGGCGGTCGGTCGCAGGACGGGCGGCGACGATGGTTGCCATCAGCGCGATCACCAGGCCGGCGAGGTCGCTCAGCATGTGGCCGGCGTCCGCCAGCAGCGACAGCGAGCCGCTCAGCCACGCGCCGACGACCTCCACGACGAGCACCGCCGCCACGATGCCGATGGCGATCAGCAGGCGGTTGCGGTTGGTGCCGTGGGTGTGGTCGTGACTCATCTCACCTTCTACGGTAGATAGAAGTGCTCGCCTCCGCCAGAGGCCGCGACTAGATGGGAATGAGTGGCGTTCTCAGCTGCGCGCCGCGAGCTCTCGGAGCGCCGGAATGATGGCCGTCAGCGCCCTGGCGCGGTGGCTCTCCGCGTTCTTCTGCTCGGCCGTCAGCTGGGCTGCGGTCCGGTCTCCGCCGTCCGGCACGAAGATGGGGTCGTAGCCGTGACCGTTCTCGCCACGGGGCTCTCGAGCGATGCTTCCCTGCCAGACGCCCTCCACCACCGTCGGCTCGCCGTCCGGTGTCAGCAGGGCGAGGGTAGCCGTGAAGTGGGCGCTCCGGTTCGGCTCCGGGACGTCGGCCAGCTGGTCGAGGAGCAGCCGGAGGTTCGCGGACGCATCGCCGTGTGACCCGGCCCAACGCGCGGAGAAGATCCCCGGGGCGCCGCCCATCACATCCACGCAGATGCCGGAGTCGTCGGCGAGCGCCGGGAGCCCTGTGTGCGCTGCCGCGGCGCGCGCCTTGATGAGTGCGTTCTCCGCGAAGCTCACGCCGTCCTCCACCGGCTCGGGACCGTCGTAGGCGACGATCTCCAGGCCCGGGACTTCGCCGCCCAGCAGCTGCTGGAACTCCCGCGCCTTGTGCGCGTTGTGCGTGGCGAGGACGACGCGGACCACGCTCAGGCCTCCGCGGCCGCGGTGAGCGTATCCGTCTGGATGGCGGTGAGCTCGGTCGTGCCGGCGAGCGCGAGGTCGAGCAGCGCGTTCAGTTCCGTGCGGTCGAAGGGCGCGCCCTCGGCCGTTCCCTGAACCTCGACGAAAAGACCACGGCCCGTCACGACGACGTTCATGTCGGTCTCGGCGCGCACATCCTCGACGTAGGCGAGGTCGAGCATCGGGGTGCCGTCGATGATGCCCACCGAGACGGCCGATACGGAGTCGATCAGCGGTGTCGCCTTCTGACCGATGAAGCGGTGGTCGCGGCCCCACTCCAGTGCGTCCGCCAGCGCAACGTACGCTCCCGTGATGGCCGCGGTGCGGGTGCCGCCGTCGGCCTGCAGCACGTCGCAGTCGAGCACGATCGTGTTCTCGCCGAGCGCCTTCATGTCGACAACGGCGCGGAGGCTCCGGCCGACGAGGCGGCTGATCTCGTGCGTGCGTCCGCCCACGCGTCCTTTCACCGACTCTCGGTCCATCCGGTCGTTGGTCGAGCGCGGCAGCATCGCGTACTCGGCGGTGACCCAGCCACGGCCTTTTCCGGACATCCAGCGGGGAACGCCGTTGGTGAAGGAGGCGGTGCACAGCACGCGGGTGTTCCCGAAGGAGATGAGCGCGGAACCTTCGGCCTGACGGCTCCAGCCGCGTTCGATGGTCACCGGCCGCAGCTGGTCCGGGGTGCGCCCGTCGGCGCGGGTGATGTCGGTCACGGTGATCTCCTCGATAGGGATGGGATGGTCAGAGCGGCAGGTCGATGACGCCGGTCTGCACCAGGTCGACCCGCGACACCTCGGGGCCGATGAAGCGGTGCGCCAGGCGCAGGAAGCCGTCGGCGTCGGAGCCGGTGGCTTCGTAACGGAGGGTGGGGGGCAGCGGCGAGCGCCGCTCCGCTCCCTGGCCGACGAGCGTGCGGTACACGTCCTTGGCGGTCTCGGTGTCGCTGGAGACGAGCGAGACGCCCTCCCCCATCACGTAGGAGATCGCTCCCTTGAGGAACGGGTAGTGCGTGCACCCGAGGACGAGCGTGTCGACGTCCGCTTCGCGCAGGGGCTGCAGGTACTCGGCGGTGACGGCGAGCACCTCCTCGCCGCTGGTGATGCCCGCCTCGACGAACTCCACGAATCGCGGACACGCCTGCGTGAACAACTCCAGAGTCGGCGCGGCGGCGAAGGCGTCTTCGTAGGCGCGGGACGCGATGGTCCCGACCGTGCCGATCACCCCCACCCGTCCGGTGCGTGTCGCGGCGACCGCGCGCCGCACCGCCGGCTGGATGACCTCGATCACGGGCACGTCGTAACGCTCGCGCGCATCGCGCAGCATGGCGGAGGATGCGGTGTTGCACGCGATGACGAGCATCTTCACACCCTGCTCGACGAGGAAGTCGAGGACCTCGAGCGAGTAGCGGCGCACGTCGGCGATCGACTTCGGTCCGTACGGCGAGTGCGCGGTGTCGCCGACGTACAGGAGGGACTCGTTGGGCAGCTGATCGCGGATCGCCCGGGCGACGGTCAGCCCGCCGACACCCGAGTCGAAGATCCCAATCGGCGCATCCGTCACAGCAGTCCAGCCTACCGGGCCACCCCACACGGTCGGCCGCACGGATGCGCATCCCGGGCGTGAGTAGGCTGGGCCGCGTGACTGAGAGATCAGCGTCCACCGCGTTCCTGACCGACCGCTACGAGCTGACGATGCTCGACGCCGCACTGCTGGCGGGCACGCACGACCGCGAATGCGTCTTCGAGGCGTTCACCCGGCGCCTGCCCGCCGGGCGCCGCTACGGCGTGCTCGCCGGGACGGGCCGGCTGCTCGAACTGATCGAGGAGTTCCGCTTCGGTGACACCGAGCTGCAGTTCCTGCGCGACAACCACGTGGTGCGCGACGAGACGATCGACTGGCTCGCGGACTACCGCTTCTCGGGCACCATCCGCGGCTACCGGGAGGGCGAGCTGTTCTTCCCGGGCTCACCCTTCTTCATCGTGGATGCGCCCTTCGCCGAGGGCGTTATCCTGGAGACGCTGTTGCTCAGCGTCTTCAACTACGACTCCGCCGTCGCCTCCGCCGCGGCCCGCATGGTCGCCGCCGCGGGCGGTCGCCCGCTCGCGGAGATGGGATCCCGACGGGCCAACGAGCGCTCGGCCGTCGCGGCCGCGCGCGCTGCTTTCATCGCCGGATTCTCGGCCACCTCCAACCTCGAAGCCGGCCGCACCTGGGGTGTCCCGACGATGGGGACGGCGGCTCACGCGTTCACCCTTCTGCACGACAGCGAGGAGGCGGCGTTCCGGGCTCAGGTGGATGCGCTGGGCCCGGGGACGACCTTGCTCGTCGACACCTTCGACGTGCAGAAGGCGATCGAGACCGCCGTGCGCGTGGCCGGTCCGGAACTGGGCGCCGTGCGCCTCGACTCGGGCGACCTCCCCAAACTGGTCAAGCAGGTCCGGGAGCAGCTCGATTCGCTCGGTGCCACGAAGACGCGCATCACCGTGACGAACGACCTCGACGAGTTCACCATCGCGGCGCTGGCCGCCTCACCGGTCGACTCGTACGGAGTGGGCACCTCCGTCGTGACCGGCTCCGGCAATCCTGCGTCCGGAATGGTGTACAAACTCGTCGCTCACCGCAGCCGGGGTGGCGAGGGCGAGTGGATCCCGGTCGCGAAGAAGTCCGAGAACAAGGCCAGCGTCCCCGGGCGCAAGCACCCGGTGCGGCGTCACGACGCCGCGGGGACAGCGATCGCCGAGGTGGTGCACATCGTCGAGATGGGCGACGTCCCGGACGACACCGGGCGCGACCTGCTGACGCCGCTCATCACCGACGGCGAGGTGCATCGCGAGCACCTGGGGATCGAGGGGACGCGACGGGCGCGCGAGCATCGCGAGCTCGCGATGAGCGAACTGCCGGACGAGGCGTTCCGGTTGGGGCGCGGCGACCCGGTGCTGCCGACGATCTTCGAGTGATCGCAGCCGAGGCGACGGGGACTACTCGCCGTTCAGGCCTTCGTAGATCTCGCGGCAGGTCGGGCAGACCGGGAACTTCTCGGGGTCGCGGTTCGGCGTCCACATCTTCCCGCAGAGCGCCTTGACCGGTTTGCCGGTCATCGCCGACTCGAGGATCTGCTCCTTCTTCACGTAGTGCGAGAAGCGCTCGTGATCGCCGGGCTCCTGATTCTGCAGAAGCTCCTCGAGCTCGCGGTCGAGCGTGGTCGCTCCGCCGCCGCTGGGTGCGCCGCCGGGCTCGGAGATGCTCGCGTCGTTCATGGTTCCAGTTTAGTCGCCTGGAGCCGCAACGCTTCGGGGTCAGTCGTTGCGGTTGGCGAACGCCATCAGCTCCGGGCCGCGACGGTCGAAGAGCCTGCCCCCGAGCCACAACCCGAAGAACAGGGTGGCGAAACCGATCAGCACCGCGACGACCGGTGCGATGCCCAGCCAGAACGAGTTGACCGTCAGGCCGAGCACCAGGAACACGAGCACCGGCGAGGCGAGGATCAGAATGGCGAAGAAGCTCAGCGACTGCACGACCGCGGCCGACGCACCGGACGTCTGCGGCTGTGTGAAGGCGCTGTCTCCCGGCTTCGTCGCGGGGTACGGGAACAGCACAGACGAGATGCTCGACAGGCCCAGCCCGATCACGAGGACCGCACCGCTCAGCGCGGCGACCGACGGCAGAACCGCCCAGTCGCCGAAGACGATCGTCGTCGCGATGGAGCCGACGACGAGGACGGGGATCCCCACGACGATCGCCGGGAACATACGGCCGACGCGGTCCGCGATCCCCCGCGTCCCGGACACCAGGTGCAGCCAGATCGCGGTGCTGTCGTAGGCCAGGTCATTGTGGATGCTCCAGCCCAGGAACAGGCACACCAACGGCAGCGGAACGAGGGCGATGAAGTGCGACGGCAGCCCCGCCAGGGCCAGCGCAACGATCACGAAGATGGGGATGACGGGGATGAGGACGATCGACACCCAGTAGCGCGCATCCCGCCCCCAGTACGTCATCGACCGCGCCGCGATGGCGGCCGTCGGGCCGCCGGGAAGCCGGTCGAACCAGCCGAGCCCGTGGTACGCCTTGGAGCGGGCTTCGCGCTCGGGCGACGCCACCATGCGGGCGATCAGTGCGGTCCAGGCCAGCCAGAGCAGGGCGAGCGTCGCGAGAGCGATGAGCAGCTGCACGACCGCCGAGCCCCACTCCCCCTGCGCCGCGGCTCCGGGGGCGGACCAGGCGGCCCCGAGCGGCGTCCAGGCGAGCCAACCGGCGAATCCGCTGAGCGTCCCCAGGCCGTCGCGGTTCCAGTCGACCGTTGCGAGGAGCAGCAGCACCGGCGCGATCAGCACCAGCAACAGGATCCCGATCACGCCGCCGGCTTCGCGGGAGCGCCGCGTCGAGAGCGCGGCGTGCGCGATCGCGGTGGTGACCCGGGAGGCGAGGACGCAGGTGAGCACGACGACCGCCCCCGAGATCAGCGCCACCAGCACCGTCCCGGGATTCTGCGACCAGGTGATCACGGTCGCCGCGGTGCAGACGACGAGCACGAGCGAGGGCACGCCGATGAGACCGGCCAGCAGCAGGCCGATCGCGAGCGTGCGGTTCGGGATGCCGAACAGGGAGAACTCCCGTGGGTCGAGCGTGTCGTCCACGCCGAACAGCAGCGGCAGCAGGGCGAATCCGGCAACGACCACCGACCCGATCACGACGACCACGGTGTGGGTCGCCGCGACGTCGTCGACGACTCGTGCGGCGACCAGCGAACCGACGACGACCACGGTGATGAAGCCTCCGTAGAGCAGGCCGATCACCAGGCCGAAGATCTGCCACGGGGTCCGCCGGAAGGCGTTGCCCATGATCCGGAGCTTCACTCCGAGAAACTGTGCAACCACTCCATGCCTTCCGCTGCCTTGCGACCGCCCGCGAGGTCGACGAAGCGCTCCTCCAGCGTCTGCTCACCGCGGACCTCGTCGATCGTGCCTGCCGCGAGGACCTGCCCGCGCACGATGATCGCGACGCTGTCGCACACGCGCTGGATCATGTCCATCCCGTGGCTCGAGACGACGACCGTACCGCCCGCGGCGGTATACCGCTGAAGGATTTCGATGATGTTCGCGGCCGAAACGGGGTCGACCGACTCGAACGGCTCGTCGAGCACGAGGAGCCGGGGCGAGTGGATCATGGCGGCGGCCAGCGCGATCTTCTTGGTCATGCCGGCGGAGTAGTCGGCGACCAGACGATCGAGGGCGTCCTCGATGCCGAAGGCGACCGCTAGGTCGGTGGTACGAGCGCGGACGGTCTTGGCGCTCAACCCGCGGAGCGTTCCGGCGTAGCGCAGGAATTGGGCGCCGGTGAGGCGGTCGAAGAGGCGCAGCTTGTCAGGGAGGACCCCGACGATGTGCTTGGCGCGGACCGGCTCGGCCCAGACATCCACCCCGTGCACGACCACGCGGCCGGCATCGGGCCGCAGCAGGCCGGTGACGATCGAGAGAGTCGTCGTCTTGCCCGCGCCGTTCGGTCCGACGATCCCGTAGAACGAGCCCTCTGCGATGTCTAGGGTCACGCCGTCGACGGCCACCGTGTCGCCGTAGCGCTTGTTGAGGCCGGTGATGGACAGCACGGTGGGCCGGATGTCGACCGGCTTCGGCGCCTCCGCAGGAGGGATCGGCGCGGTGGTCCGGGGAGTCTGTCGGGGCTTCGCCGGGGTCGCGCGCTTGCGCGGCGCTCGCGTGCTCGTTCCCGCGGCAGCCGCCGCCGTCGTAGCCGGTGCCCGCTTGGGCGCGGTTCGCGGCGCAGCGGCCCTTTCGGCCTCCGTCTGCGCAGCCGTCGGCTCGGCAGCCTCCGCCATGGTCTCCCCCCTCTGTGAGTCCGGCCGCGGCCCCTGCTCCTGGTCCTCGGCGGACTCGGTGATCGGGGGACGGGCGTGCTCGGAACTCACTCCGCTAACGTACCAATACATGCATTCGCGCGTACCCCCCGGGCGAATTGCTACGGTTCTCGGTGCCTCCGAAAGTCCTGTGAGGAACATAACGACCCAGCAACGAGATCAGTCAACCCCTGCCCCCCGAGAGGGGCCCCCGGTATTCTAGGTCGGGCATGCGGGGGACGTCGGTACACGCCGTGTCGACGACCTCACCAGCGGATGAATCCTGGGTGAACCACAGGACCGCGCAGACCAAGGAGATGATTGTGACGACTCAGGTAGTGATTCTTGCGGCCGGCATGGGGAGCCGGCTCGGACGGAGCCTCCCCAAGCCGTTGACCGAGCTCAGCGACGGTCGCACGATCATGCAGCAGCAGTTCGACAACGTCCACGCGGCCTTCGGCAAAGACGCCCAGGTGACGATCGTGGTCGGCTACAAGCTGGAGCACATCATCGAGGCGTTCCCGGACGCCCAGTTCGTCTACAACGAGCAGTACGACCAGACGAACACCTCGAAGAGCCTCATGCGCGCCCTGCAAGCCTCGGGCCCCGGCGGAGTGCTGTGGATGAACGGCGACGTCGTCTTCGACCCGGCCGTGCTGGTCCGCGGAGCCGCCATGGTCGCCCGCGACCAGACGTTCGTGACCGTGAACACCTCGTCCGTCGCCGACGAAGAGGTCAAGTACACGACCGGTCGCGAGGGCTTCATCCAGGAGCTGTCCAAGACTGTCAAGAACGGTCTCGGCGAGGCCGTCGGCATCAACTACATCTCCTCGGCCGACAAGGCGACCCTGCTGCGTCAGCTGCAGCGCGTCGGCGATCAGGACTACTTCGAGCGCGGCATCGAGCTCGCGATCGAGCAGGACCGCCTGCTGGCCGAGCCTGTCGACATCTCCGACCTCTACGCGGTCGAGGTCGATTTCCAGGAAGACCTCGAGCGCGCGAATCTTTTCGTATAGTCGAAGCCGCGTGAGCCCTCACGCAGCTTCGATCAATACGATGGGTTCTCGTGACCAGTATCCCGACTGAGGTGCGCCCTGCGCAGCGATCGCGGTTCGCGCGCTACCGGCAATCCCTCTGGCTGCTGACCAGGCGCGATCTGCGCGTCCGCTACTCGACGAGCGTTCTCGGCTATGTGTGGTCGATTCTCGACCCGCTGGTGATGAGCGGCATCTACTGGTTCGTCTTCACGGTCATCTTCAAGCGCGATGTCGGCGAGAACCCGTACATCGTCTTCCTCCTGACGGCCCTGCTCCCATGGATGTGGTTCAACGGCGCGGTCTCGGACAGCACGCGGGCGTACATCCGTGAAGCAAAGCTGATCCGCTCGACGATGATTCCGCGGACCATCTGGGTCAACCGGATCGTCGCGTCCAAGGGGATCGAGTTCTTACTGTCGCTGCCCGTGCTGGCGTTCTTCGCCATCATCGCCGGCGCCAAGCTCAATGTGGACGTGCTGCTGTTCCCGCTGGCCATCCTCATCCAGACCGTGCTGACGATCGGTGTCGGGCTCATCGTGGCGCCCCTCGTCGTCTTCTTCCGTGATTTGGAGCGAGCCACGAAGCTGGCTCTCCGGTTCCTCTTCTATGCGTCGCCCATCATCTACAGCGCGCGCGACCTGCCCGGTGGATGCGGTGGCGGCATCCCGGCCCGGGACTGCGCAGCCTACGTCGCGACGCATCCGGGAGCCCAGACCGACGTGCTGTTCTCGCTGCACTTCTGGTCCGCCTTCAACCCGCTGACGGGAATCTTCAGCCTCTATCGGTCCGCGTTCTTCGCCGAAGAACTCGACTGGTTCCTGGTGGGAGTCAGCGCGGCGATGTCGCTCGTGCTGCTGGCCATCGGCTGGGCCGTGTTCAAGCGCTTCGAGCGCGACATCCTGAAGGAGATCTGAGTGGGCCCCGTCATCGCCGTCGACGGTCTCGGCGTGCGCTTCCGCCGCAACCGGGGAGCGCGACGCTCGTTCAAGGACCTCCTGTCGTCCCGCGAGCGGCGCAGCCGCCCCGACGACTTCTGGCCGCTGCGGAACGTCTCGTTCCATGTTCAGCCGGGTGAGGCGATCGGTGTGGTCGGTCGCAACGGCCAGGGCAAGTCGACCCTGCTGAAGCTCGTCGCCGGCGTTCTGCTCCCGGATGAGGGCTCCGTGAAGGTGACGGACGGTGTCGCTCCCTTGATCGAGATCACGGGTGGTTTCGTGGACGATCTGACCGTGCGTGACAACGTCTACTTGACGGCAGGCCTGCACGGGATGTCGCGAGCGCAGATCGACGAGCGGTTCGACGGGATCATCGATTTCGCCGAGATCGGTGACTTCGTCGACACCCCCTACAAGCATCTCTCCAGCGGCATGAAGGTGCGCATCGCCTTCTCGGTCATCTCGCAGCTGGAGGAGCCGGTGCTGTTGGTGGACGAAGTGCTCGCGGTCGGTGACCGGGGCTTCCGGGAGAAGTGCTACCGGCGCATCGAAGAGCTTCTGGCCGGCGGAAGGACCCTGTTCTTCGTCTCTCACAACGAGAAAGATCTGCGCCGGTTCTGCGAACGCGGGCTGTATCTGGACAAGGGCGTTCTGGTGCTCGATGGTCCGATCGACGACGTGCTCAAGCTTTACAACGCCGACTACGGCAGCTGAGCGGAAACGCAGGTCAGGGGCTTTTCCGGGCCCGCTGAAATCGTCCCCAGAAAACAATTCGGCGAGTTGTCCCCGGAAGTGGTGTTCGTGCCCGATTCCGGGCCCTCGAGCGTCGGAGGGGCTCGTTAGGTTCGACGCATGAATCGTCTCCGGTTTCTTCGCAGCCCCTCTCCAGCCCCTCGTCCCCTGCGCTTCGCCTACGCCGTGCCGTGGCGCGTCGACCGCTCGACCTCGCCGCACCTCCGGCTGGTGAACACCGGCCGTCAGACCCTGAGCGGCGTGACGGTGAGCATCGCAGGGGGTTCCCGACTTCGCGTCAGCGCACCGAGCTCTGTGCAGCCCGGCGAAGCGATTCGCGCCAGCGTGACCGGACCGGATCCCGCGCGCGACACCGTCCTCGTTGTCCGCTGGTTTCCGCCGGACGGGCGCGAGTATCTCTGGCAGATCAGCCTCTGACCGCTTCTCGGGCCGCCGCGCGCGGCCCGAGAACGCGCAAGCGACGCAGCACTCGACCACCCCGCGAAGCTCACAAAATGCATGTGTCGAAGGCATTTCAGAGGCAATACGCGTGAGGTCCGGCGAACGGGGTGCACGCGCTCTGGAGTCGCGAAGCCGATGGTCCTGTACTGGAAACATTATGAAGAACTCCGCCGATCCAGCCGCGAAACTGCTCGGCGATCGCATCCGCAGGGCCCGTCTCGCACTCGGGCTCAGCCAAGAAGCGATCGCGGGGCTCGCGTCCATGCACGTCACCAATTTCGGCAAGATCGAACGCGGTCATGCCAATCCGAGCCTGCTCACGATCGTGCGGATCGCTGCCGCGCTGGGCACCGATGTCGCAACGCTCGCGCAAGACATCACACGGGAACATCTGCCCAGCGGAGTGCGTGTGCTCTCTGCGCACGACTACCTGAACGAGCGCGACCGACGTTCCCGTCGGCCTCGCTGAGAGATGTCCGTCACCGATGGCGCTCACGGATAAGCGGCCTACACTTTCTGGAGATGGCCAAGAAGCAGCAACCGATCATCTCCGTCACCGGGGGCCCGCAGCAGGGCGGGGACACCCCGCGCGCGCTGAACACGACGCTGGACCGTTTCCTCAGCATCCAACGCCCAGCCGTTCTCGCGCACCTGCGCAGCCTCCGACGGCGTCACCCCGACGCGACCGCGCAAGAGCTCGCACGCATCCTCGAGCGCCGCTATCTCGCCGCCGTGACCAGCGGCGGAGCGGCGGTCGGCGCCACCGCTGTGATCCCCGCGATCGGCACCGGCGTCACGCTGGCGCTGTCGGGATTGGAGACGGCCGGCTTCCTGGAGGCGACGGCGCTCTACGCCCAGTCGATGAGCGAGTTGCACGGCATCGCCGTGGACGATCCCGACCGCGCACGCGCCCTCGTGCTGACCATGATGCTGGGACGGGAGGGCTCCGATCTCGTCCGTCAGCTGGCCGGGCAGTTCGCCGGGGGCGGCGCCAGCCGCAACGCGTACTGGGGCGAGCTGATCACCTCCAGCCTGCCTGCCATGGTCGTCGGTCCGTTGGTCGATCGCCTGAAGAGCGCGTTCATCCGCCAGTTCGCCGTGCGCGGGGGTGCGAGCATCCTCGCCCGGGCCATCCCGTTCGGCGTGGGTGCGGTGATCGGTGGCGCCGGGAACAACATCCTCGGCCGCCGGGTCGTACAGAACGCTCGTCTGGCCTTCGGGCCCACTCCGTTGGTCATCCCGCAGGCCCTGACGCCGATCGAGGGTCCCGGGACGGTGCGACGGCTGGGCTCGGCGACAGGCGAGCAGGCGGCCCGCGTCGGCAAGGCGACCAGTGGCAGCGCCGTTCGTGTCGGCAAGGCGACGAGCGAGACCGCGATGCGCGTCGGGCGCGCGACCGGCGAGCGCGCTGCCCGTGTCGGCAAAGTGCTGGGCGGAGCGATGCCGAGGCGCAGGAAGGCCGCGAAGGGCGGCGACGCGATCACCCCATCGCAGGAGATGCTCTCCCTCGAGAGCCTCCCGGCTCCATCGGCAGAGACGCGCACGTCGCCCGGCACCGATGGCGCGTCGCCCGATCGGGCGCGAGCCGCGGGCTGAGCGACCGGCTCAGACGATCGGCGGACGTCCGGCGGCAGTCATGCGCGCCACCGTGCGCCAGCGTAACGGTCGACGCTCCCCCGGGTCGGCACGCCAGCCTTCGGCCCAGCCGCCGAACCAGGCGCGCAGGACGGCGGGCTTCCGGAACCAGCGCAGCAGCTGGATCCCCGTCCACGAGCCGACGTACAGCGGGATCAGCACGACCGGCAGGTTGCGCCGGGCCAGCCACACGCGGTTACGCGCGTTGAGGCGGTAGTAGTACGAGTGACGGGTCGGCGAGACCGACGGATGCTCCGCCACGAGGTCGCCCGCGTACCAGACGCGCTTCCCCTGGTCCCACACCTTCCAGGCCAGGTCGATGCCCTCGTGCGCGTAGAAGAACGGCGCCGCCCAGCCTCCCGCGCGCTCGAAGACATCGCGCGGCAGCACGATCACCGCCTCGAGTACGGCGAACACGTTGCTCGAGCGCTCCGGGTCCCCTTTTCGGATGCGCGGTATCCAGCGGCGCGGAGCAGGCGCGCCGTCGGGGACGCGCAGCCGCGGCTGCAGCATGCCGATGCTGGGGTCTGCGCGCAGCTTCGCAACCGCGTCGGCGAGGAACGTGGCGGAGGGGATGTCCGCGTCGTCGTCGAGGAAGAAGAGCCACTCCCCCGACACCAGCGGGACGCCGGCGTTACGGCCGGCCGGAATGCCGACGTTCTCGGGCAGCGCGAGGGCGCGAACACCCGCGGGCAGTGCCGGGTCGGCGGTGGCCGGGTCCCAGCCGTTGCCGACGACGACGACGTCGGTGACGACGCCCTGTTGCGCGAGCACCGACTCCAGCCCCCGCCGCAGTTCGACGGGTCGCGTGCCCTGCGTGAGCACGACGACCGCGACCGCGGGCTGCTCAGCCACGGACCCGCCGCGACGCCATGATCGTCACGAAATGCCCGACGAGCGCCAGGAGCGACAGCGGAACGAGCGCGACGAGCAGGATGCGGTCGGCCAGCGTCGCGCCGATGAAAAGACCGACGATGGCGAAGATGAAGATGAGGATGGTCAGCTCGACCGAGTGATAGAGCCGGTGGAATGGCAGGAAGCGGGCCGCGCGGCGCAGCGTCGCCACGACACCGTGGGTGGGTGCGTACTCGGACTGCGTGTCGGCGAGCTTGGGCAGCCCGGCGTTCGCGCGAGCGACGCGCACCATGTCGTTGAGTGCCTTGTTGAGCACGATCACCAGAGCGAGCAGGGTGCCGAGGTTTGTCCACAGGTAGTCCTGCGGCGCCTCGAACGGGTAGCCCGCCGCGCGGATGCCGAGCGCGATCGCGATGAGGGTCTCCGTCGAGTAGTGACCGACGTTGTCCAGGAAGATGCCCGCAGGCGACGACGTCCCGCGCCAGCGCGCAACCTCCCCGTCGCAGCAGTCCACCAGCATCTGCAGTTGTCCGAGGACGAGCGCAAAGGCCGCACCCCCGATTCCGGGGATCAGCAGGGAGGCGGCGGTGGCCCATCCGGTCAGAATCATCAGCCCGGTCACACCGTTGGCCGAGATCGAGGTCTTCAGCAGGATCCACGTCAGGTACGGTGACAGGTTCCGCAGATACAGCGAGGCCGTCCAGTGTTCGGCGTTGCGGCGTCCGCGCACCTCGGGGGGTTGCGCAACCGCCCTGAGTTCGGCGATCGACGTCGGACGGGCGCCGTGCGCCGCGGGTCCCGGTGCGGTCATGCCTACCTTCCCGTGTGGGCGGTGATGTTGCGGGTGAGCGACAGGTATCCGAGCACGAAACCGACCCCCCAGCTGAAGTGGATGCACGGCAAGACTACGAGAAACCACAGGAACGGGCGAAAACCGTCGCGGCGGCCCCAGAGCAGTGCGGACACGACCACGATGACGATGTACAGCGCCAGGATGGCGAAGCCCCAGAGCAGCCACGGTGCCGCGCCGAGGATCGCCTGCACGATCCCGCCCAGGCCGAGCAGTGTGCCGACGGCGACGCCGATCACCATCACGGGAGGCGCGAAGTAGCGGAGCCCGTTGGAGGCGGGGAAGCGCCGGGCGAGCTCGCCGCGCCAGATGCCGGTCGAGAAGAACTGGCGAGCGAGCCGGTACAGGTTGGGGCGCGGCCGGTAGGTGACCTTCAGCCGGGGCGTGAACCAGACCGTGCCGCCGGTGGTCCGGAGGCGCCTGTTGAGCTCCCAGTCCTGGCCGCGCTTGATCTCTTCGTCGAAGAGGCCGACCTCGATCAGGCGGTCGCGGCGGAAGACGCCGAGGTAGACCGTCTCGGCCGCTCCGGCCTCGCCGCCGACGTGGAGTTTGGTGCCGCCGAGGCCCACGCGGCTGCCGTATGCGCGCGCGACCGCGCGCTCGAAATCGGTGGTGCCCTGCGCATCCATCAGGCCGCCGACGTTGTCGGCGCCGGTCTCGACGATCGTCTCGACCGCGATGCGCGCGTAGTCGGGCGGCAGGACGCTGTGCGCGTCCACCCGGATCACCACGGGGTACCGCGACTCGCGGATCGCCAGGTTGAGCCCGGCCGGGGTGGAGCCGACCACGTTGTCGACGACACGGATGCGGTCGTCGACCGAGGCCAGCTCTTCCACCAGCTCGGTCGTGCCGTCCATGCTCGGCCCGAGGGCGATCGTGACCTCGAACGGCCCGGCGTAGTCCTGGCCGAGAAGACTGTCGACAGCGGCCCGGACGTGGGTGACCTCGTTGAGGACGGGCATCACGTACGAGACACCCGGCAGGGTGTTCACGGTGTCGTCCGGCATCTGATCCTTCGGTGTAGCGGGTCGGCGACGAGCCTATCAGCCGGCCCCTGCGACGATCCCGGGAGCCGCCCTGGTCGCTGAACGGGAGGAGACCTGCCGTCTCGGGGGCCCGCACTTCCTCCGTTCCCGACATATCGCCAGCCGACGCGAGACGTTCTCCTCCGTTGCCGGGTACGGGCACCGCACGAGGGAAGGCCGCCCCGCAGGTGCGGGACGGCCTTCCGACGTGGGGACGGGTCACTCCGCCTTGAGCGTTCCCAGGGTGACCGTCGCGGTCTTGGTCTGGCCGTCGCGGATGAACGTGACGTCGGCCTTGGCGCCGGCGGCCTGTGCGCGTACCTGCGCGGTCAGGTCGGTGGCGTCGGTGATCGGGGTGCCGTTGAAGTTGACGACGACGTCGCCCGCCTTGAGCCCCGCGTCGGCCGCGGCTCCGCCGCCGCTGACGCTCTTGACGAGCGCGCCGACCGTGGTGGCTTTGCTGTCACTGCTGGCGTCGGCCACGGAGGCCCCGAGCAGACCGTGCGTCGCCGATCCGTTCTTGATGATCTCGGTCGAGACGCGCTTGGCGAGATCGGACGGGATGGCGAAGCCGACACCGATGCTGCCGGACTGCGAGCCGTCGGAGCTGGTGCCGCCGGCACTCGCGATCGCCACGTTCACGCCGATCAGCTCGCCCTTGCTGTTGAGCAGCGCGCCGCCGGAGTTGCCCGGGTTGATGGACGCGTCGGTCTGGATCACCGGAAGGGAGATCGTGCCGGAACTCTGCGTCTGCGGCTGCTGCGAGCCGGAACCGCCCTGGTCGGGGAAGTTGAAGTTGAACGGGTTCTGGCTGCCGCCGCCGCTGTTGGAGTCGCCCTTCGGGGCAGCAGAAGAGGCGATGCTGATGCTGCGGTTGAGGGCGCTGACGATGCCGTCGGTGACGGTGCCGGACAGCCCGAGCGGTGCGCCGATGGCGATCGTGGTGCTCCCGACGTTCAACTTGCCGGAGTCGCCCCAGCTGATCGGGGTCATTCCGGACGCGTTGTCGAGCTTGATGACGGCCAGGTCGGTCGTCGGATCCGTGCCCACGATCTTGGCAGTGTAGATCTTGCCATCATTGTCGGTGACCGTGACGGCGACGTTGGAGGCCTGCCCGTCGAGGGTCACGACGTGCGTGTTGGTGAGCACGTAGCCATCCGAGCTCAGGACGATGCCGGAGCCGGTGCCGCCCGAACTGGATGCGCTCACCGAGATGGTGACGACGCTCGGAGACGCCTTGGCGGCGACAGCCGTCACGGTGCTCGCGTTGTTGGCGTCGTTGACCGTGATGTTCTGTGGGCCCGAGACGGTCTTGATGGTCGCGTTGCCCGCGTCCGTGGCGGCGAAGATGCCCACGCCTGCGCCGGCGCCGGCGACTCCACCGATCAGCGCGCCGATGGCGAGCGTCGCGATGATGAGGCCGGAGTTGCCGCGCTTGGCCGGCTTGCCCGCGGGGGCGGTGGTGGTCGTCGCACCCGGCGCGGTCGCGTAGGGCGGCTGGCCATTGGCGGCGTAGGGCTGCTGGCCGTAGCCGGCGGGCTGCCCGAACGAACCGTTGCCGTAGTGCGGCTGCTGCTGGCCGTACGGCTGGCCGTAGGGCTGCCCGTACGGCTGAGGCTGCACCGGCTGGGTCGGCTGCGTGTGGTGGGCAGCGGGCTGCACGGGCACGGTCGGCTGCTGCGCGGTCGGCTGCTGCGCGGTCGGCTGCTGCGCGGTCGGCTGCTGCGCGGTCGGCTGCGGCACCGTCGGCTGCTGAGCCGTCGGCTGCTGAGCCGTCGGCTGCTCGGCCGTCGGCTGCGGTGCGGCCGGGGTCTCGGGGGCGGCCGTCTCGGCGGCCGGGGTGTGCTCGGAACCGGCGGCAGCATCCACGACCGCGTCGGTGTCGGCGTCGTGCTGGGGCTTCGCGGGCTCCGGGGTGTTCGGGGTGTCGGTCATGGTGTTGCTCCTTCCAAGCACGATCAGCTTGGGACGCGAACCTGGACGTTTTATTTGCCGATGCTGTGGACGACCTTCTGCATGTCGATGACTCTCCACAACGTATCCGATGGGCCAGCCGCGAGTAAGGCCGTAGCGTTGTCCCATGACGATTCCTGGAGCGTGGCGCCGAGCCGCCGGCGGCGCGGGCCTCCTGGGCGCCGACGGCACCGTGCGACCGACGATCTTCGCCGAGATGAGCTCCCTGGCCATGCGAACCGGCGCCATCAACCTGGGCCAGGGTTTCCCGGACGAAGACGGGCCCGCCGAGGTCCTGGAGGCAGCTGTCGCCGCGATCCGCGACGGCGAGAATCAGTACCCGCCGGGGATCGGCATCTCCGATCTCCGGGTGGCCGTCGCCGAGCATCAACGTCGCTTCTACGGTGTCGAGCTGGACCCCGATCGCGAAGTGCTCATCACCGCGGGGGCGACTGAGGGCATCGCCGCAACGCTCCTCGCGCTGCTGGAGGCGGGCGACGAAGTGGTCACGTTCGAGCCGTACTACGACGAGTACGGCGCGATCATCGCCCTCGCCGGAGGAGTGCACCGCACCGTCCCGCTTGAGCCGCCGGCCTTCCGTCCCGATCTCGATCGGCTGCGCGCGACCGTCAACGACCGGACGCGCGTCATCCTGGTCAACACCCCGCACAACCCGACCGGTGCGGTGCTCGACCGGGAGACCCTGACCGCCGTGGTGGAGCTCGCCGAGCTGCACGACGCGATCATCGTCACCGACTCCGTCTACGAGCACCTGACGTTCGGGCCGGAACACATCGCCGTCGAGACGCTCCCCGGCGCACGGGCCCGGACCATCGCGATCTCCTCCGGCGGAAAGACGTTCAACACGACCGGCTGGAAGGTCGGCTGGCTGACCGCTCCGGCGGAGCTGGTCACGGCGGTGCTGGCGGTGAAGCAGTTCCTCACCTACGTCAACGGCGCCCCGTTCCAGCCCGCGATCGCGATAGGACTCCGTCTGCCCGACGCATACTTCTCCGGCATTGCCGACGCTCTCGCGCGCAAGCGCGACCTGCTGTCCGACGGCCTGCGCGCGGCCGGCTTCGGCGTGTTCCCGTCCGACGGGACTTACTTCGTGGTGGCGGATGCGGCGCCGTTGGGGTTCCCGGATGCGGTCGAGCTGTGCCGGACGCTGCCCGAACTCGCCGGCGTGGTCGCGGTACCGCTCGGCGCGTTCGCGCGCGACGAGTACGCCACGCGCACCGCAGCCCTGGTCCGATTCGCGTTCTGCAAGCGTGTCGACGTGCTGGAGGAGGCGGCCCGGCGGCTCGCCTCGATCAGCGCCCGCTGAGAAGCGGACGGATCGCGACGCTCAGATCGGGCTGACCCGGTACCGTCGCAGCCGTAGCGCGGGGTTGCGCTCGCGCACCTCGCGGATGCGCGCCGAAGAGACTTCGGCGAGCGCCACACCCGTCGTCTCACCGAGCCCGGCGAGCGTCACGCCCATCGGGTCGATCACGGCGCTCGCGCCGACACCGATCGACGGCGGATGGTCGGCGGCGGCGATGTAGAGCGTGTTCTCGATCGCGCGAGCGGCGAGCAGTGTGTTCCAGTGGTGCTCTTTGAGCGGCCCGCGGACCCATTCCGCCGGGACCGCGACGAGGTCGGCGCCCGCGTCGGCGAGCCGGCGGGTGACCTCGGGAAAGCGCAGGTCGTAGCAGGTCTGCAGACCGACGACGATGCCGTCCACCTCGAAGGTCTGCGGCTCCTCGAGGTCGCCCGCGACCACCCACTCCGACTCCTGGGCGCCGAACGCGTCGTAGAGGTGCTGCTTGCGGTAGACCGCGACGACGTCGCCGGTCGGGTCCACCGCAACAAGCGTGTTGGAGAACTTGCGGGGCGTGGCGGTCTTCTCGACGAGGCCAGCCACGACGAACACGCCGTGCTCGCCGGCGGCGGCGGCGAGCCCGCCGACGAACTCACCCTCGATCGGCTCGGCGTTCCGTGCGAACGACGGGCCGAGCGGGTCTGTGAAGTACGAGGAGTACTCGGGGAACACGACGAGTCGTGCACCCCGCGACGCGGCGACCGCGATCAGGCCGGCCACGACATCCCGGTTGTGGACGCGGTCCTCCCCCGGCGCGAACTGCGCGACCGCCACCGCCACCGCCCGGTCGTCGATGGTGAGCTCTCCGGGGCGGTCTGTCACGGCGCCATCTCCGCCCGCGGGATCGCCGCGGTCACCGGCTGCGGGGTCTCGACCGGCAACACGATGCTGATCGACGTGCCGATGCCCTCATCGCTCGCGATGTCGAGGCGGCCGCCGTGTGCGGTCACGATCGCCTTGGTGATCGTCAGGCCCAGCCCGACGCCCGGCACCGCGTTGCGCGTGGCGGTGGACGCCCGGAAGAAGCGCTGAGACAGCTGGCTCAACTCCACGGCGGGGATCCCGATGCCTGTGTCGGTGACGGCGATCACGGCTTGTTCGCCGTCCGGCCGCAGCGAGACGGTCACCGTCCCTCCCGACGGCGTGAACTTGAGCGCGTTCGAGACCAGGTTGTCGACGGCCTGTCCCAGCCGCACCGTATCGCCACGGACCACCAACGGCGACTCGGGTACGTCGCTGACCAGAATCACCCCGGCATTCGCCGCAATCGGCCGGGCCGACTCGACCGAAGCGGACACGACCCCGCCCAGCTCCACATCCTTGATGTCGAGCGGGAACCGGCCGGACTCCACCTGCGCGGTGAACAGCAGATCACCGACCAGCCGTAGCAGCCGGTGCGCATTCCGCTCAGCGACGCCGAGGTACTGCAACTGCTCCTCCGACAGCGGCGCGTCCTCGTCGTCGCGCATCAGCTCCAGGTAGCCGAGGATCGAGCTGAGCGGCGTGCGCAGCTCGTGCGAGATCAGGCCGACGAACTCGTCCTTCAGGCGGGCGAACTCGCGCGCCTGCGTCATGTCGGTGGCCACGAAGATGAAGCCCACCCGGTGACCGTTCTCGTCGAGTCGCGGGGTGGCGGCGACCTGCACGGCCACCCGCTTGCCGTCCGGGCGGAGGTACGTCCAGTCGCGGACGTCGGCGGAGCCGGCCCGGACGGTGTCGACGAGGGCGGAGAACTCGTCGACGCTGGAGACGGTGGTCAAGCGCGCATCCATGTCCTGGAGCCGCTGCTCGATCTCCGATGTCAGGTGGAAGTCGATGACATGGTGCTTGCCGTCGACCACCTGCTTCTCGGTGAGACCGAGCATCTTCTCGGCGCCGGGGTTCCACACGTCGATGAGGCCGTCGAGGTCCGTACCGATGACCGACTGCTCGGTGACGGCGTTCCAGATGCTCTGGATGAGACGATTCGCGGTTTTGAGACGCGCCTCGTTGAGCACCAGCTCGTTCTGCGCCGAGACCGCCTGAGCGAGCAGCGCATCCTGCTTCTCGCTCGACTCGTGCGCTGCGGCCAGCTGGATGCGCATCCGGTGCGCGATCTCATTCACGACGACGGCGACGATCAGGTAAATGACGGGTGAGAAGAACGCCCTGACCACGTCCCCGCCGGTGCGTGCTCCGTCGACGAACAGCGGAGCCAGCAGCACGACGAAGGTGGTCAGTGCCGCGATGAGGATGTTGATGCGCCCGGCCTCCGAGGCGATCCACACGAAGGGAAGGAGCGTCAGCACCACGAACGGAGAGGCTCCGGATCCGGTCCCCAGCCGCAGCAGGCCCACGGCGAGCAGGGACAGCGTCGGCACGACCACTGCCCACTCCGGGTGGAGACGCCGCCACGGGATGACGAACGAGAGGATGGACGCGACGGTGACGAGCGCGATACCGGCGACGAAGATCGGGCCGTTGGTGATGGGCACGCCGTTGGGGACGACCGCGATGATCACGGCGATGCCGAAGCCCAGGATGGTCGGCACCTGCTTCATGAAGGCCGACGGGGAGTCGATGGGGATGCGGCTCAGCCACCGGTCGATGGTCATGCGGGCTCCCCCAGTTCGAGCATCTCGCGGATGCGCGTCGACAGCAGGCGCGGACTGAACGGCTTCACGATGAAGCTGTCCGAGCGGTCGGCCACGACCCCATGGTCGGTCAGCAGCTGCACCGACGCGGAGACCATCAGGATCAGGGTCGACCGGGTCAGGTCGTCGGCTCGGATCGCCTCCGCGACCTCCACACCGTTCATGCCGGGCATGGAGATGTCCAGGACGGCGAGGTCGATGCCCCCGGCGCGAACCGCATCCAGGGCGGCCTTCCCGTTGTCGACGGCAGCGACGATCTCGACGCCGGCGCGGTTCGCCGCGATGGTCATCAGGCCTCGGATGTCGTCATCGTCGTCGGCGATGACGACGCGCTTGCTGCGCGAACCGGCCGCGGACTCAGACACGGACGACTCAGACATGCAGGAACACCACCCGCACCACGACGATGGCGGCGCAGACCAGCAACGCGATCCCGGCGTAGAGCGGCAGGCGGTACTCCCAGCGCCGGTTCCGCTCCAGCTCGTCCTGGATGCGCTCCCGCAGTTCGGCTGGAGGTTCTACCGGACTCATCGTGCTCGCTCCCTTTCGGTGGGCTCCCGCTCGGCGCCGACCAGGGCGGCCGCCGCGCCGAGAAGGGCCGGGACGCGCTGGTAGCGACCGACGTCGGTCGCGAGGTGACTGTCGGTGGAGGCAACGATACGCGCACCGGCGTCCTGCAGGGCAGCGATCGCGGCAGGCCCAGGACACCCCCACTTCTCGTTGACCTCGACGATGGTGCCGGTCGCGGCCGCCGCCTGGGCCCAGGCCAGCAGGCGCTCGTCGCCGAGCTGCGCCTCATCCAACCCCACCTTCGGCAGGATCGAGAACCAGTGCGCGAGCTGCGCGTGCGGCGTTCGCTCGCATGCCCGGATGCTCGCCTCGATGAGCAGATCGAGGGCGTCCTCGTCGGAGAGTCCGGCGTCGAGCCGCTCGCGCGTCGCACGCGGAGACCAGGGGCCGTCCGTGCCGGGGAACTGGTGGTCGCCGATGACGACCGCATCCACCCCGCCCGGGCCGACCACCAGGTCGGCGGGGGTGTCCACGGCGCCTGTGGCGTCGAGCAGCTTGGCCTCCACACCGGTCAGGACGCTCAGTCCGGCCGGGATGCGCTCGGCCGCCACCGCGGTGACGAACTCCGGCACCCACGTGGTGGCGCCGCGCACGTGGTCGGTGAGACGGACCGTGCGGAGGCCTGCGGCGGACGCCGCGGCGATGTTCTCGGCGAGCGTGCTCTGGGCGTCGTCGGAGAACGTCGAGTGGACGTGGAAGTCACCGAGCAGTAGGTCGGGCAGCAGGCCGGGCACCCGGCCCGCCTTCGTCCCGCTCACTCCTCGGGTCCCTCCGTGTGGGCGGCGTTCTCGGAGAGGAGGACATCGCTCGGACGCAGGAAGACATCCTCGAGGAAGCGCACGTTCGCCAGTTCCTCGAAGTCGACCGCGGACGGCACCGGCCGCCCGAGCACCAGATCGAGCAGCAGCGACGGCATGTCGACACCCGACGCGATGGTGAGCGGCATGGCTCCCGGGAAGCGCGGGTTCACCTCCAGCAGTGCGGGGACGCCGTCCGTGCTGTAACGCAGCTGGACGTTGGCGACGCCGGTGAGGCCGATCGCCCGCGCGACGTCAGCAGCGGTGTCCGACAGCTCCGGCCGGCGTACGGTGCGTCCGGCGATCGAGACTCCCGAGTCGACGCGCTCGCGCGACCGCGGGACAGCGGCGATCACATCGCCCTCCAGGCTCGCGATCACATCCACCGAGAACTCCTCGCCGGGCAGGTTCTCCTGGATGATGATGCTCTCGTCGGTGCCGAGCGCCTCCAGGGTGCCGCGGTCCGGGATCAGGCGGACGCCGCGGGAGCCGGCGCCGGAGCGGGGTTTGACGATCACGGGGAAGGTCCAGTCGGCTCCGACGCCCTCCCGGTTCAGCAGCCGAGTGACGGGCACGCGCGCCTGGCCGGTCACGCGCTGGACCAGCGCGAACTTGTCGAGGCAGGTGACCAGGGTCTCGTGCGACGGCGCAGCGAGCTTCGTGCCGGCTGCCTCCAGTTCGTCGCGGCGGGCGGCGAGCCCGGGAAGCTCCACGTCGACCGTCGAGAACAGCACATCGATGCCGTCGCCGCGGCTCATGTCGATGAGCGCATCCACGAACCCGTCCGACGTGCCGGGCGGGACGATCCTGCGGCGATCCTCCGGGACCAGGTACAGGCCACTCGCCCAGCCGTCCATGTCGGCCGCGAACACGTCCACGTCCTCGCGGGCGAGCAGCGAGCGGATGACGGCGACGCCGGCAGGGCCGCCGGCGCCTGTGACCAGGACGCGGGTGCGGGTGGAGTCGGTCATTCAACGGTCCTGTTCAGTCGGTTTCCGGAGAGGCGGGCCGCAGCATCCAGCGAAGACGCGGGCATGGAGATATCCGCGGTGTCACGGATCACCTCCAGGGGTTCGCAGCTCTTGCCGCCGCCGAAGCGCGACCAGTAGCGGGCGGTGGCCAGCACGAAGTCGGGCTCCAGGTAGGAGCGCAACTCCGTCTGCGACCGGAAGCAGTCGATGAGCTGCAGCTTCGTCTCGGTGAACCCGTCGATCGGCACGAAGCGTGTCGGCCGGAAGTCGATGGTCGCCGAGGGGCTCTGGTAGCAGCACACCGTCCGCACCGATCGGGTGGCGACATCGGTGGCGGCGTGGACCGCCCGGTGGTCCTGGTGCCGGTCGTGCGAGGAGTGCGTGTAGACGATGTCCGGCTGGATCTCGGCGACGACGCGCTCGATGATGCCCACCGTCGGGTCGGCCGCGGAGATCTGCGTGTCCTGGAGGTCCTCGAGGAACAGCCGCGCACCGAGCAGCTCGGCCGAGGCGAGCGATTCGTGCTGGCGGTCGTTCGCGTCCCCGCCGCGCGCGCCGCGCGACATGGTGAGAATCACGACCTGGTTGCCCGCGTCCCGGTGTGCCGCAAGGATGCCGCCGACGCCGATCTCGACGTCGTCGGGGTGCGCGCCGACGGCGAGCACCACCTGCTGACGTTGCGCCGAGCGCTTCACGCGGCCTTCCGCAGCGAGGCGGTGCACGATCGCGACCAGCTCGGCCGAGGCGATCGGCTTGGTCAGGAACTCGTCCGCCTGCGAGCGAAGCGCCGAAACGGCGTAATCGACGGAGACGTGTGCGGTCATGACGACGACCGGCATCCCCGGATACTGGCTGCGCAGCTCCTTGAGCAGGTCGAGACCGGAGATACCCGGCATCTCGATGTCGGTGATCACCAGGTCCGGTTCGAACTCGGCGATCCTGGCCAGGGCGAGTGACGGATCGGTTATCGCGATCGCGACCGCATCAGCGCGCTTCTCGAGCACTGTCTTCATGAAGAAGGCCACATCCGGGTCGTCCTCGACCACCGCCACCCGGTACTTCGTCACCGCACTCGCCATCGCATCCCCTGTCTCGGAACGACTCTAGTAGGACGACCGGTCCACACGACGGAACGCCCCGACGAGGTGTTCGCGATTTCACCCCGCTCGATTCCCGTGCTAGAGTCATTTCTTGTGCCGCGGGGTGGAGCAGTTCGGTAGCTCGCTGGGCTCATAACCCAGAGGTCGCAGGTTCAAATCCTGTCCCCGCAACTGAAGAAAGACCCTCTGATCGGGAATCATCCCGGTCAGAGGGTCCTTTTGCATGTCTGGCGTTGCCATTACCCCGACCGGCTGCCGCTTCGCTAGGGTCGTCGCAACGAGACTTCGGGAGCAGCAGTGGCAGAGGAGCACGGAAAGGCGACGCAGGCCGCCGTCCGCGAGCGGAACCTCACGACCGCTCTCCAACTGGTGCTGTCCGGCAACGGGACTGCCACCCGGGCGGGGATCGCCCGGAGAACGGGGCTCACCAGCGCCACCGTGTCCTCCCTTCTCGCCGGGCTCATCGCCGACGGCCTGGTCACGGAGGGCCAACTGGCCGAGAGCACCGGCGGCAAGCGCGCGACGACGCTGCGCGTGGCCGCCGAGAACCACGTGCTGCTGTCGCTGATCGTGCAGCCCGGCCTCGTGCGCGGCGCCGTCATCGACCTGCTCGGCAGCGAGGTCGCGACCGCGGCACAGCGTCCGGCGACCCCCGGTTCGCTGGAAGACGTCCGCTCGGTCGTCCGCAGACTCGTCGCGGCGACGTCGGCGCGGATCGTCGCCGTCGGCGTCCAAGTGCCCGGCATCGCGGACGGGCCCCTCATCCGCGAGTCTGTGCAGCTCGGCTGGACGGACGTCGACCTCGGGCGCGAACTCTCCGGCATCGTCGATGCGCCCATCCACCTCATCAACGACGCGGATGCGGAGGCGATCGCCGACACCACAGCCGCCGACGACCCCGGCGCGGACGACTTCGGGGCCAGCCAGCTCTTCGTCTCGCTCAGCACGGGTGTCGGTGCGGCCGTCATCATCGATGGCGAGGTCGTCGCGGGTGCATCGCATCGAGCCGGTGAGATCGGCCATGTGCCCGTGCTCTTCGGTGCGGACGCTCCGCTGTGCGCCTGCGGCAATCGCGGGTGCCTCGAAGAGATCGTCTCGGTGACGAGCCTGCTCGGCCTCCCCCACGGCACCGACCTGGAAGCTCTGGACCTCGCCGCCCTGGCGGCCACGCCCGACTCCCGGCATCGCATCGCGGACGGCGCTCGGGTGCTCGCTCGGGCGCTCCTGCTCGTCGGCGCTGCGCTCGACGTGCCGAACATCGTCATCGGCGGCGCCGCGCCCCGGCTCGGGCCCGAGTTCATCGGCCACCTGCGCGCGGAGGCCGCGCGGCATCCGGTCAAAGCGGCCATGCCCCTCGGGTTCCGGTACGCGCGTGTCGCCCAGGACCAGCCGTACCGTGGCGCAGCCCAGTACGCGCTGCGGTCGGCGCTCGGCATCAGCTGGGTGGGCTGACGCTGCAGCTCAGGATGCGGTGAGCAGCGCCAGCAGGGCGGCGCCGCGCCGGCGGTCGTGGCCGAACGTCGCGATGTCGGCGTACGAGGGCTCTGGGCGCTGGCCCATGTCCACGACGAGGACGGAGCGGCAGGTCGCCCGAACCGCATCCACCACCTGGCGGGTCCACCGGGATGCGGCGTTGTCCGCGCCGACCACGACGACGGGCGTCGCGGTGGCGAGAACCAGCTCCGGGTCGTCGGAGGGTCCGACGGAGACGACCGGGTTGCCGCCCCAGCGCGCCGCGGCCGGACTCCCCGGCTGCGCCCACGCCTCCTGAAGCGTGTACCAGCGGGGCACCCCGAGGACATCGTTGTCGAGCGTCGCCAGCCGCACCACCGTGCAGCGGCTCTGGAAGCGGGGCAGCGTGTCCCGGACACCCGGGGCGAATCCCAGCCGCACGGGAGACTCCGCACGGACCTCGGGCTCGGCGACCAGCGTCATCAGGACACCCCCAACTGCGCGGAGAGCACCATCACCACGCAGCCGCGGAGGACGATGTCGCGGCCGAGGCCCGTCATCCGGATCGTGACACCCGAGTGGAAGCCGGCCATCGTGCGGTTGCGCAGCGTCTCGCCCACCGCGTCGAGCAGGACTCCGTCGATCAGCTCCTCAGGGCCGCTCAGCACCACCTCGGAGAGGTTGAGGGCTCCGACGATCGGTGCGAGGGCCACACCGAGGCGCTGCCCCGCCTCCCGCAGCACCGGGGCGGCGGAGCCGCCGTCGGCCTCCGCGGCCGCGACGCGCGACTCCAGCCGGGGCACGGCGAGCCACGCCTCCAGGCAGCGCTCGCGGTCGTACGGGGCCTCCGGATCGCCATCCGTGCCGACCATGACCTGACCGATCTCACCCGCGGCGAACCGGCTGCCGAAGACGAGCGCGCCGGCGACCAGCAGGCCGGAACCGACACCGTGCCCGAGCTTCACCAGCATCATGTCGCCCTGCGCATCGGCGAAGCCGTGCTCGGCGAGCACCGCGACGTTGGCGTCGTTGGCGACGAACACGGGCAGAGCGGTTCGCTCGGCGACACGGCGCTGGAGCGGCTCATCGATCCAGCCGAGGTTCGGTGCCGCGGCGACGGTGCCCTCCGCATCCACGATGCCCGGCGACCCGATCCCGATGCCCAGCACGGGTGCGGTCGTGGCAGCGACGAGACGGTCGACCAGAGCAAGGACCTTCTCCGTGGCCTCCTCGCCCCTGCTGCCGGCAAGCTCCACCTCGACCGCGCTCAGGATGCGCCCGTCCATGTCGAGCACCGCGCCGCGGAACACGGCGTGCTCGCTGAGGTCCACACCGATGATCTGGGTGGCGCCCCGATTGACGTCGAGCAAGACTGCGGGCTTGCCCGGGCGGGCGTCGTCGCGCTGGCCGAGCTCGACGACGAGGCCCTCGGCGATCAGCTCCCCGATCAGATCGGAGATGGTGACGCGCGTGAGACCCGTCGTGCGGGCGAGGTCGGCTCGGCTCACCCTCCCTGAGCGGTAGAGCGACTGAAGCACGAGCGAGCGATTGTGGCCGCGCGCGTGCTCGGGGAGCACCTTCGTGTGCGGGCGGAGGGCCCGGCCGGGGACGAGTCCTCGGTCGACCTGCGCGGGCCGGTCGGCGACGGCGGAACGCGCGCCCTGGTCGATCACCATGTTTGTTAGTAAAGCTGACAATCAAAGTATGCGCAACCGTTCAGCCCGAGTTTCCCCGAGAACGCCAGAAGGTCGGACACGCATGCCGGGCTCCCTGCGAAGACTTCGAACGGGCCCCGAACATAGCGAAACGGCCCGCGCACTGGTGCGCGGGCCGCCTCGCCGGCTCGTCCTACTTCGCCGCGGGCTGCCCCTCGGCCGCCACGGCGTCGGAGATCGCCTGCTGCAGACGCTTCTGCGCTTCACCGTAGGCAGCGAAGTCACCCGACTTCAGAGCTGCCTGGCTGTCCGAGAGCGCCTGGTTCGCGCGCTGCAGGGCCTCCTGCAGGGCGGTGTTCGAGCCGGACGAGGAACCGCTGCCGGTCCCTCCCCCGGCCGTGCCGCCGCCGGTCTCGCCGCCGGTCTGACCGCCGGTGCTTCCGCCGCTGGACGGGACGTTGTTGTCGCCGGCGTTCGCGCCCGAGTCACCACCGAACAACGCATCCAGAGCCTGGTCGAGGGTGTCTTCGAACTCGATCTTGTCGCCGAAGGCGACCAGCACCTTCTGCAGCAGTGGGTAGCTGGTCTCACCCGACGACCGGACGTAGACCGGCTGCACGTAGAGCAGACCACCACCCACGGGCAGAGTCAGCAGGTTGCCGTTGATGACCTCGGATTTACCCTGCCGCAACAGGTTCAGCTGTTGCGAGACCGTCGGATCGGAGTCGAACTGGTTCTGCATCTGGCCGGGACCGGGAATGGTGTCGCTCGACGGCAACTGCAGGAGCCTGAGTTTGCCGTAGCCGGACGAGACCTTGCCCTTCGTATCGCCGGCATCCGCATCCACGGCCAGATAGCCCTTTAGCACCGACCTGCTCGACTCGCTCGTTCCCGCAGGGATGAAGGTGGAGTAGAGCGAGAAGGCGGGAGCATCCTGCCCCGGCATCTTCATCGTCAGGTAGTACGGCGGCTGGAGGGCCGGGTTGCTCGACGGTGAGGTCGGGTCATTCGGCGTCGTCCAGGCGTCCTCACGGGAGTAGAACGATCCCGCGTCGTCGACGTGGTACTGGCCGAGCACCGAGCGCTGCACCTTGAACAGGTCGGACGGGTAGCGCACGTGGCTCATCAGCTGCGCGCTCATGTCGCTCACCGGCTTGATCGTCGACGGGAAGACCTTCTGCCACGTTTTCAGCACCGGGTCCGAGGTGTCCCAGGCGTACAGCGTCACCGAGCCGTCGTAGGCGTCGACCGTGGCCTTCACCGAGTTCCGGATGTAGTTGATGTCGTCGAACGCGTATGCGGGCTTCGGGGTGTCCTTGTCGGCCGTCGCCTCACTCAGGCTGCCGACGTGCGAGTACGGGAACTGGTCGCTCGTGGTGTAGCCGTCGATGATCCACTTGACCCGGCCGTCCACGACCGCGGGGTACGCCTGCGAGTCGACCGTCAAGTAGGGCGCGACCTTCTCGACCCGCTTGACCGGGTCGCGGTCGTAGAGGATCTGCGAGTCGCTGTTCACGGCGTCGGACAGCACGATCTGCTCGTCCTGGAACTTCAGCGCGTAGACCAGCCGCTTGAAGATGTTGTCGAGCTTCGGGCCGCCGTTGCCGTTGAACGTCGTGTACGTCTGCTGAGCCCCGTCGGAACCGCCCGGGTAGTCGAGCTCGACCTTCTTGCCGCCCTGCGGCGCACCGACGATCGAGTACGTGGGCGACTGCTCGCCGAAGTAGATGCGCGGCTGGTACTCGCCCAGCGTCCCGGTGGACGGGATGCCGGACTCCATGAAGACGGGCTGGCCGTCAGGCGAACGCTGGTTGCCGTACGCGGCCACGAGCCCGTAGCCGTGCGTGTACACGATGGTGTCGTTGAACCAGTTGCGCGTTCCGCCCAGGCCCGACTGCTGCAGCTCGCGCACCGCGACCACCGCATCCTGCTGCGTGCCGTTGAGGTTGTAGCGGTCGACGTTGAGCTTCTCGGGGAACGCGTAGTACTGACGGAACTGCTGCAGCTGCCGGAACGACGGGCTCACCACGGCGGGGTCGAGGATGCGGATCTGCGCCGTGGTCTGCGCGTCCTGACGCAGCGCGCCCTGCTCGGCCGTGGTCTTGGCGTTGTAGGGGATCGTCTCGATATCGCTGAGGCCGTACGCCTCGCGGGTGTAGTCGATCCCCTTCTGCACGTAGGGCGACTCCAGCGTCTTCTGGCTGGGGTCGACCTGGAACCGCTGCACCACCCACGGCACGATGGCGCCGACGACGAGCGCCGCCACGATGAGCAGCGCGGTTCCGACCATCGGGAAACGCCAACGGCCGACGAAGGCGGTCAGCACGAAGAGGATCGCGACGAACACCGCCGCACCCGCCAGCACCGCGCGGCCGGGGATGGTCGCGTTCACGTCGGTATAGGCCGCTCCGTTGATCATGTCGTTGACATTGGAGTCGGTCACCGTGGCGTAGCGGTCGAGCCAGATGCTGATGCCCTGCAGCAGCAGGTAGAGAGCGGAGATCACGGAGATCTGAACGCGGGCGGCGCGCGAGATGCGCACCTCGCGGCCACTCACCCGGATTGAGCCGTACAGGTACGTGGTGGCCAGCGTCGCCAGCAGCGAGATGAGGACCACGGCGGAGGCGAAGCCCACCGCGCTGCGGTAGAAGGGCAGCGCGAAGAGGTAGAAGCCGATGTCGAGGTGGAACAGTGGGTCCGTCTTGCCGTAGGCCGTGCCGTTCAGCCACAGGGCCGCGGTCTGCCAGCGGCTGGCGGCCGAGACGCCCGCGAAGATGCCGAAGACGATCGGGATGCCGTACATCGCCAGCCGGCGCAGCGGCTCGATGACCTGCTGGTAGCGGTCGAGCTGCGAATTCAGCTTGGCGTAGACCGGACGAAGGCGGTACGCGAGTTGGATGGCCAGCCAGAGCGGCAGCGCCATGCCGAAGAACCCGATGAAGAACATCGCGATGCCCGCGAACCACTGCGTCGTCAGCACGTTGAGGTACCCCAGCTGCTGGTACCAGAGGATATCGGCGTACAGTCCGGCGAAGACGAAGAAGAGGATGACCACCGCCACGATCGCCCCGAGGGTGATCCAGATGGCCGCGCGCCGGCGGCCGGGTGGTCGGACTGCAGCAGGTGAACTCACGAATGGCCTTCTTGGTCTCGCGTGGCAGGGGCGAGCACCATCCTAGGCAGTCGACGCTTGGAGAAAGCTGCGCCGTGCATGAACAGTGGCCGCAAGGCCGCTGGGTCAGCCCGCCGGGCAGGTCGGGAGGTCGGCGGTGCTGGATCCGCCGCGCACGGCCTCCAGCACTTTGAGGGAGTCGGCGAGCGTCTTCACCGCGAAGACCTTCAGACCGGACGGGATGTGTCCGCTGACCTCGTCGCAGTTGGACGCGGGCGCGAGGAAGTAGGCCGCTTTGCCGGTGTCGCGGGCGGCATACATCTTCTGCCGGATGCCGCCGATCGGGCCGATCTCGCCCGCGTTGTCGATGGTCCCGGTGCCGGCGATGCGCTTGCCGCCGTTGAGCGCGCCGGGGGTGAGCTTGTCCATGATCCCCAGGGCGAACATCTGGCCGGCGCTCGGACCGCCCACGTTATTGAGCTGGATCTTGACGTCGAACGGGAACGTGTAGTCCATCCCGGCGCCGATTCCGAGCACCACCTGGCCCTGGGACTCGATCGGGGTGATGGAGACCGTCGACGCGGCGCCGTCGCGCACGATGCCGAGCTCGGCCGCCTTCTCCGTGCCGTTGGCTTTCACCGCGGAGCGCAGCGCGTCGATGCTGGTGACGGTCGTTCCGTTGACCGAAGCGATCTCGTCTCCCACCTTGAGCACCTCGGAGGCGGGAGTTCCCGTGATGAGCTGCTTGACCGCGACGTTCTCGGGGAAGGTGTAGCCCAGCTCGTTGAGAGCCGCGGCGATCGCGTCCTGCTGGGAGTCGACCATCAGGGCCGCGTTCTCGGCATTCGACTGCTCGGTCGTCGTTCCGGGCGGGAAGACGGTCTCCAGCGGGAGCACCGCCTTGCTGGGCTGGAACCAGGCGCCGGCGATCTCGAACCAGCTCGGTCGCTGCTCGGGATTGCCGACCACCGAGACCGTCAGCAGGTCGAGGGAGCCGGACGTCGGATACGTCTTCTGGCCCGGGATGGTGATGAGCTCCTTGGCATCCTTGGCGGGCGGGGCTCCGACCTGCTGGTCCGTGCCGAGTGTGTTGAACACGGGACCGGGCTGCTCGATGACGAACGGGGCGGGGACCAGCGCGAGCACCAGCGCCAGGACGACCGCGACGCCGATGGCGACCCAGCCGACGATGACGCGGCGGGGCGGCGCGACGCGGACCGGCTCATCGCCCTGCAGCGTCGGCTGGTCGTCGCTGAACAGGGTCACAGGCCCGTCCTCTCGATCGGTGTTCGCCACGGGCGCACGGCCCGAAGGCGAGCATAGGCCAATTCCCATGCGCCTCCCCGGCGCCAGCGGCTAGCGTAGATGACGAGCCTGAAGCCGAGCCGACGGCTCTTCACCCGACGGCCGGCTCACTTCGAGAAGTAGGGACGCTGACCATGGCCGACGATCGCAACGACGACCGGGACCCGGACCGCGAGGACGACGAGTTCCGCGACATGCTGAGCCAATTCCTGTCAGGGAACGGCGCATCCATCGACCCGAGCCGGTTGGCCGGCGCAGCAGGTCTGCCGAATGATCCGGCCAGCATCCAGGCACTCCTCGGCCAGCTGCAGAACGCTCTGATGAACCCCGGTGGCGGTATCAACTGGGACATCGCCGGGCAGCAGGCCCGCCAGCTCGCCGCCGAGGACGGCCACTCGGTCACTCCGGCCGAGCGCGCCTCCCTCGATCAGGCCTTCCATGTCGCCTCGCTCTGGCTCGACCAGGCCACCGGGGTCGCCGGACTCAGCAGCACGCCCGAATTGATCGGCCGCGCCGAGTGGGCGCGCCAGACGATGCCGCTCTGGACGCAGCTGGCCGAGCCGGTCGCCCTGAGCATCTCGGACGCGCTCACGCGCGTGCTCGCCGAACAGGCGCCGGAGGAGATGCAGGCGATGCTGCAGAATGCCGGCCAGGTGATGCGTTCCATCGGCGGCGCCCTGTTCGCGATGCAGCTGGGCCAGGTGGTCGGGCAGCTCTCCAAGGAGGTGGTGTCGGGCGGAGACATCGGCATCCCGCTGCTGCCGGACGGCCAGGCCGCGCTCATCCCGCAGAACGTGGCGGGGTTCGGTGACGGGCTCGACATCCCGGAGGATCAGATCCAGCTGTACCTCGCCGTCCGCGAGCTGGCGCACGCGCGCCTGTTCCGGCACGCGAAGTGGCTGCGGCTGCAACTCATCACCCAGATCACGGCCTTCGCGAAGGGCATCACGATCGACACCGACGCGCTGGAGTCGCTGGCCGAGAACTTCGACCCTGCCAACCCGGAGGAGCTGCGCGACGCCATGGTGAGCGGGCGGCTGATCCCGCCGCGCACGGAGGAGCAGCAGGAGGCGCTGGCGCGACTCGAGACGGTGCTCGCGCTCGTCGAGGGCTGGGTCGACGTCGTCACCGCGAACGCGACACGGCTGCTGCCGCGCGCCGACGCGATCGCCGAGACGGTCCGCCGTCGCCGGGCCTCCGGAGGGCCGGCGGAGTCGGCCTTCGCGACGCTGGTCGGGCTGGAGCTGCGGCCCCGCCGGCTGCGGGAGGCCGCCGCCATGTGGCAGGCGGTCACCGAGGCGGTGGGGATGGACGCTCGCGACGACCTGTGGTCGCATCCCGACCTCCTTCCCCAGTCGACCGACCTCGACGACCCGTCGGGTCTCGTCGCCCGGCTCACCGCGGCGGCCACCGGCCAGGAGCCGGAGCAGGACGCGCTCGACCAGGCGATCGAAGACCTCCTCCGCGACGATCGGGACCGGCCGACCGAGGGCTGAACCTGTGGACCGATCCCGTCTGCGGATCGGTCTGTGGACAACCGCTGACCCGGTCTTGCCGTGCGGCAGGATTCGGGGATGGTCCTCGCACTCGATCCCCGCATCCCCCGCGTCTGGCGCACGCCGGACTGCATCCAATTCGGGGTGGATGAGCCCGCGCTCGTCCTCGACGGGGTGAGTTCCGCCGACGAACGGATGCTGGTCGCCCTCGCCGCGGGAGTCAGCAGGGAGGGGTTGCAGCTGGTCGCCGACCGCGCCCGTGCGCCGAGTGCGGCGGTTGCGGCGCTGCTCGACCGGCTCGGCCCGGTGCTGGTGACGCAGAGACGGGAGCCGCCGCCTCGTCCCCCACTGGTGGTGCTCGACGGAGCCGGTCCGACAGCGGTGGCCGTGGAAGCGCTCCTGCGGGATACCGGCGCAGAGGTCCGCAGCGGGCTCGACTGGGCGGACGCGGCGGTCGACCGGGCGGACGTCGCCGTGATCGTCGCGGCGTATGCCGTCGAGCCGCAGCGCCATGCCCGGTGGCTGCGTCGCGACGTGCCCCATCTGCCGATCGTGTTCGGCGATGCGGGCGTCACGGTCGGGCCGTACGTCCGGCCTGGACGCGGGCCCTGCCTGCGCTGCGTCGACCTGCACCGGACGGACGCCGACCCGGCCTGGCCGGCGATGGCGACGCAGCTGCACACCCGCGACGCTCCCGCGGAGACCGGGATCGTCGCGGCCGCGACCGCGGCGCGGGTGGCCGCCCTTCTTCTCGCAGAGCGAGGAGAGGGGCGTCGCACGACGCCGTCGGGAGTGAGCGCTCGGCTGCCGAGGGGTGCCTGGGACTGGGTCAGCCGCGAGTGGGCGCCGCACCCCGAGTGCGGGTGCCTCGGCCTCCCGCCGTGACGGACGGTCCCGCATCGGACGGGCGCGGGGCGGTCGGGCGCAACTCCGCGAGGAACCGCGAAGGCTGCCGGTGGGAGGGACGGCCCGCCTGGTTGCTGCGCGCCGCCCAGCTGAGGCGCAGCCGTCGCCGGGCACGGGTGATGCCCACGTAGAGGAGTCGGCGTTCCTCATCCACTTGCTCGAATGTTCCGGCGTAGCTGATCGGGACGAGGCCCTCGCTCAGACCGATCACGTACACGGACGGCCATTCGAGGCCCTTCGCCGCGTGCAAGGTGGCCAGCGTGACGGCGGACATGGTCGGCTCGTGCTGTCCGGCCTGCCGCGCGAGCAGCTCGTCCGTGAAGCCGCGCATCGTCTGCCCGGGCGGCTGCTCGTCGACCAGGCCCATGAGGGCGTTCAGCGACTCCCAGCGCTCCCGCACGGCCCCCCGCACTTCCGGTGGCTGGACGGACCAGCCGAGCGAGCGCAGGACATCGCTGACCGACTTGAACAGCGGGTCTGCGCTCGCCACCAGGCTCGCTGCTCGGAGCGACATGACCGCCTGACGCACCTCCGGCAAGTCGAAGAACCGCCGGGCGCCGCGGATCTGGTAGCTGATCCCCCGGTCGCCGAGCGCCTGCTCGAGCGCCGCGGCCTGAACGTTGACGCGGTACAGCACCGCGATGTGCTCGGGTCGTGCCCCTGCGGCGAGCTCGCCCGCGATCTGCTCGGCGACCGCACGAGCTTCGGCACGGTCATCCTCGTAAGCGGCGGGCTCCGCCACCGGCTCGGCCACCCGGTCGTCACCGTGCGCGACGTCGGCCGGCCGCAGCGTCAGGGCGCCGGACCGTCCGCGCATCAGGCGGTTCGCCGTGTCGATCACCGGAGGAGTCGACCGATAGTTCTGCTCCAGTCGGACGACGGTGGCGCCGGGGTGCTCGTGCTCGAACCCGAGCAGGTAATCGCTGCGGGCGCCCGCGAACGAGTAGATCGTCTGGCTCGCGTCGCCCACCACGCACAGGTCCTTCCGGGTGCCCAGCCAGAGGGCGAGCAGCTGGTGCTGCAGCGGTGACACATCCTGGTACTCGTCCACCGTGAAGAACCGGTACTGCTCGCGGACCTGCATGGCGACAGCGGGTTCGCTCTCGATCATGCCGGCGCACGCGAGCAGGACATCCTCGAAGTCGATCTGCTTGCGCTCGTCCTTGAGATCCTCATACCGCTGGAGCAATGCGGCGACCTGCTCGGGCGAGAGCGAACCGGGAGTCGGTCGCGCGGCGGCGGTGTACTGCTCGATGCCGAGCCCCGAGACCTTCCGCCACTCGATCTCGGCCGCCACATCGCGCAGCGTCGCCGTGTCGACCTTCAGTTTGAGGGTTTCAGCGGCGTGGCCCAGGATGCGGCCCTTGCCGTCGAGCACGGACGGCAGCTGGCCACCGACGACCTGCGGCCAGAAGTAGTTGAGCTGCGCCAGAGCCGCCGAGTGGAACGTGCGCGCAGACACGCCACCGGCTCCGAGCTGACGCAGCCGGCCCCGCAGCTCCGCGGCCGCTCGGGCGGTGAAGGTGAGTGCCATCACCCGGTTCGGTGCGTACGCACCAGAAGCCACGCCGTACGCGATGCGGTGCGTGATGGCCCGCGTCTTGCCGGTGCCGGCGCCGGCCAGGATGCAGACGGGACCGAACAGGGCCTCCGCCGCCACCCGCTGCTGAGCGTCCAGACCGGCGAGCAGCGCGTCCGGACCCGTGGAGGGCTCCGTGCTCACGGTGCCGGCGGCTCGTCGAGTGGTCCGCCGTACCAGTCCTCGATGAGGGATCGCGCGATCGACGACCGCCCCGGCAGGATGATCTGCTCCCGCGCCTCCCACAGCTCGTCACGGCTGAACCAGCGCACGTCGAGGATCTCCTCGCCGTCCGGATCGAGCGCCGACGCCGACTGGTCGTCGGCAAGGCGCGCCGTCATCCCCACCATCACCGACGCCGGGAACGGCCACGGCTGAGAGCCCTTGTAGCGCGCGTCCACGACTCGCACCCCGGCCTCCTCGAACATCTCGCGCTCCACCGCCGCCTCGAACGACTCCCCCGGCTCGACGAAACCCGCGAGCAGCGAGTAGCGGGAGTGCTCCCACATGGCGTTCGAGCCGAGCAGGAGCCGGTCGTCCTTGTCCAGCACGGTCACGATCACGGCGGGATCGGTGCGCGGGAAGATCTCGGACCCGTCCTCCAGGCAGCGGCGCACCCATCCGGCCTGCTCGACGACGGTCGGTGAACCGCACCGCGGGCAGTGCGTGTGCGAGGCGTGCCAGTTCGCCATCGCGAGGGCTTCCGTGAAGAGCCCGGCGTCGCGATCCGTCAGCGCGGTCGCCACCGTGCGGAGGTTGCCCCAGCGTGCCTCGTCCGGCTCCAGCTCCAGAGCGGCCGCGTCGGTCAGAACCTGCAGAACGACAGCAGTGCCGGCCGGCTCGGTCTCCGCGGCCACCGTCGTGCGGCCGAGGTAGACACGAATGAGCGCAGAAGTGACCCGCTCCACCGGGAGGAGTTCGAGGGACGCGGGGCCTGCATCCGGCGACGACCAGCCGTCCGAGGCCGGGGTGGCGGCGGCGATGCTCTCGGCGGTCAGCAGCGCGCGGCCCTTCCAGAGCGCAAGCACGCGCGTGGTCGGCTCCTGCCACAGCTCGTCGAAGAGTGCCGGACGAGAACGCGCCGCATGGTCGCGGTCGGTCGCGTGACGCGACAGCGGGAGTGCCGCGAGCGGCAGAGTGGGAGTCAGTGCGGACGACATCGAGGTCCTTTCGGGGCGTGGCGGAGGCCGAACGCAGGTGAGGTCCAATTAGCCTAGATGCATGGCCAGATCCCACTTCACTCTAGCCGCGCTGGCCACCTCGGCCGTCCCCGACCTCGACGTCTCCGGCGCTCGGAGTCACAGCGCCGGCGGCTCCGGCGACTTCGACTCCGCGCTGCTGAGCACGAGGGACGGCGCGACCGTCATCGTGCGCGTCCCCACGACTCAGGTCGCGGAGACCGAGCAGAGCGCCGACCTGGTCGCCTTGCGCGCGCTGACCACCGGCATCCGCAGCAGGCTGCCGTTCGACGTTCCCCACTACCGGGGCCAGGCTCCCGTTGCCGGAACCCGCGCGGTCGTCTACGACTACCTGCCCGGCCGCCACATCACGGTCGAGGACGTGCCCCCGGGCGACGGCCTGGCCGGCTCCATCGGCCACGCCATCGCGGCCATCCACGCCCTTCCCACCGCGTTCGTCGGCGAGGCGGGGCTGCCGGTGATGTCGGCCGCCGAGTGCTTGACGGCGGCCAACTCGGTGATCGAGTCCGCCGCATCCACCGGCCTGCTGCCGACCGCGCTGCGTGACCGCTGGCGCGACGCCGCGGCCGACCACTCGATCTGGCAGTTCCAGCCGACCGTGATCAACGGCTCGCTCACCGCCGAGTCGTTTCTCGTTGAAGACGATGTCGTCTCGGGAGTCCTCGGCTGGTCGGCGCTGCGCGTCGGCGACCCGGCGCGCGACCTGCACTGGCTGCTGGCGATGAACCCGGAGGCGACCGACGGCGCGCTGGGCGCGTACGCCTCCACCCGCCAGGTGGCCACCGACCGGCAGTTCACGCAGCGGGCGATGCTCTACGCGGAGCTCGAGGTCGCCCGCTGGCTGCTGCACGGCCGGGAGGTCCGCGACCAGACGATCGTTGACGACGCCGTCGAGATGCTCGACGGCCTGGTAGATCGGGTGCACAGCAACTCGATGAACCCGCTGTCGACCGCCACCGGCCCGATCATGGCCGTCGGCGATGTCGAGGCGATGCTCGACCGCACGCCGGGCGACCGGGCCGAAGGCTACAACCGCTCGGGCGGCATGAAGCCGGTGGCCGACGACCAGAGCGACGTCAACTCCTCCTCCGCGTAGAGCCGTTCGGGCCGCACCACGCGGTCGTCGGCGACGAAGTAGAAGACGGCGTCGATCCGTTCGGGGTCGATGCCGGCGTAGCGCGCGAAGGCGAGACGGTAGAGCGCGAGCTGAAGCTGCTTGCGCTCCAGATCGTCCGCGTCGCGCGGCGCCTTCCCGGTCTTCCAGTCGACGATCTGGTAGTCGTGGAGTCCGTCCTCGGACCGGTAGATCGCGTCCAGCTTGCAGACGACGACCTGTCCGGCGAGCGTGATGTGGATCTCCAGCTCGACCTCTTCCGGACGGCGCCCCGACCACTCGCTCCGCTCGAACGTCGCCTTGAGCTCCGCGAAGCGCTCGGCCTCGAGGATGTCGCCCGCGGGGTCGTCGAGCTCGGAACTGTTTGCGTCGAGTTCGTCGGCGGCTCCGGCGATCGTGCCGAACCGTTCCTCCACCCAACCGTGGAAGAGCGTACCCAGCCGGGTCTGCCGGTACGGACGCTCGGGCATCGGCCTCCGCAGCGCCGTGGCGACAGCCGCCGGGTCGCTGACGTAGTCCTTGAATCGGGACGCCGGGATACGCGCGGGCAGTTCGACGAGCCCGGCCTCCTCCGCGCGGCGGGCGCGCTCGGCGAGCAACAGGTCGAGGTCGCGTGCGTAGCTGCCGCCGTCGCCCGCGCCCTGCTCACGGGCTCGCCGCACGGCGTCGGCGGCGGCCTCAACCCGGGTACGGCGCGCACCCAGCGGCTCCAGGGGCCAGGTGACGGTCGCGGAGGTCAGCGCCAGCGGGTTCTCATCGGGTTCGTCGCAGTCGGGAAACGCATCCTCGGCGAGCAGACCCGCCGCCTGCAGTTCGAGCAGGTAGGCGCCGGGGCCGCGGGGTTTCGTCTGCGTCGACCAGTACGACCCGGTCAGCAGCAGACGGCGTCGGGCGCGGGTGACCGCTACGTAGATCAGGCGGCGCTGCTCGTCGAGGTGACGGGCGACGTTCTCCTCCTCGAACGCGACGATCGAGTCGTTCACGTCCTTCTGCGTGTCGGCGGTACGCCACGCGATCACCGGCAGCTCGGCGGAGTCGCCGCGGAACTCGTTCGGCAGCTGCCCGAACGACAGCCACCCCTTCCGGCTCTGCGGCGGCCCGGGCAACTCGCCGTCGACGAGGCGCGGGATGGCCACAACATCCCATTCGAGCCCCTTCGCACCGTGGATGGTGAGGATCTGGACCGTTCCGGGCTCCGCGTCCTCGTTCCGCGGCGCCAGGTTGTCGCGCTGCTCGGCCTCGGCGAGCCAGGAGAGGAACGAACCCAGGGTCGCCTGATCGTCTGCCGCCAGATAGGAGGCCACCTGCTCGGCGAACGCGTCGAGACTGGCCTGGCCGAGCTGCGCGGTCTCGTTCGCGGCGACCTCGATGTCGAGCAGCAGCTCCTGCTGCACGAGGGTGACGAGGTCGAGCAGGTCGAGACCTACCCGGGAGCGCAGGTGGTCGAGGCGCCGTGCCGCATCGCGCATCCGCTCGAGCCCGGCCGGGCTGAAGCCCTCCAGGCGCCCGTGGCCGTCGGGCGCTTCGAGCACGAAGTCGAGCGCGTCCACCAGGGAGGCGCCCTCCTCGCCGGCGACGGAACGGCGGAGGCGGTCGCGGAGGTCGGGGTCGAGTCGCTGGTGCCGGTGGTCGCGCTCGGCGAGCCAGGAGGCGACATCCCGGAGCGCAGCAATGTCTTTGGGGCCGACGCGCCACTTCGCGCCGCTGAGCAGCCGGATCAGCTCCGACCCGGCGGTCGGGTCGTGCATGACCCGGAGGGCGCTCACGAGATCGGCGATCACCGGCTGCTCCAGCAGACCGCCCAGACCGAGCACGTGATACGGGATGCGGTGCCGCGCGAGCGCGCTCGTGAACACGTCGATCTTCTTGAGCGACCGGCAGAGCAGCGCCGCACTGGGCGGGACGCCCCCGGCGTCGCGCTCCCGCAGCCGCTCGCCGAGCCAGCGAGCGACGGTGTCGGCCTCGTCGGCCACGGTCTGCTCGAACGCGGCCGCCAGCTCGCCCGCGACCGCACCCGGCCGCGGTTGAAGCTGCTCGACGTGCACCGGCGATGCGGCGGTGAGCGGTGCCACCAGCACGTTCGCGGCGTCGAGGACCCGCGTCGGGTTCCGCCAGCTCGTGCTGAGGGCGTATTCGTCCGCCGCGCCCGGGGTGCCGGGACGCTCGCCGGTGAAGTCGGCGGAGAACCGACCCAGGTTCGCCGCACTGGCGCCGCGCCAGCCGTAGATCGATTGGTGCGGGTCGCCGACGGCCATGACCGGCTGGCCGGCGAACAATCCGGAGAGCAGACGGGTCTGGACCACCGAGGTGTCCTGGTACTCGTCGAGCAGGACAACGCGGAACCGCCGCCGGTAGTCGGCGACGACCTCGGGCTGGCGTTCGCACACCGAGAGCGCCAGTGCCACCTGGTCGGAGTACTCGACGAAGCCGCGTCGCCGCTTCTCGTCCGCGAACGCGCGGGCGAGGTCGAGCAACGGCGGCAGCGAGCCGACCGCGTCGACCGCGGAACGCACCGAAGCGTACAGCTCCTTCACCCGGCCGTTGCCCGTGGGAAGCTCGGCGACGCGCGCGAAGTGCTCGACCATCCGCTCGACATCCGCCGCGTCGGCGACGTTCTCGCTGAGTGCCCGGCTGAGACCGACGACCGCGCTGGTGACCGCCTCCACCCCGCGGTCCAACTCGACGAGGCGGTCGTCGGTACTGGTGACGACGAGGCGCCGCGCGAGCTGCCAGGCGGACGCCTCACTGAGCACCGCCGACTCGGGCTCACGACCGATGAGGAGCGCATTCTCGCGGAAGATCGCGTTCGCGAAGGCGTTGTACGTGGCGACTTCCGGGGCCTCGAAGGGGTCGAATTCGACATCGGTCACCCCGGACGCGACCAGCTGCTCGATGCGGGTGCGGATGCGCCCGGCGAGCTCGCCCGCCGCCTTGCGGGTGAAGGTGAGCCCGAGGATCTCGGGAACGCGGACGTGACCGTTCGCCAGCAGCCAGACCACCCGGTTCGCCATGGTCTCGGTCTTGCCGCTGCCGGCGCCCGCCACCACGATGGCCGGACGCAGCGGTGCCTCGATGACCGCCTGCTGCTGCGGCGTGGGCATCGGCAGGTCCAGAGCCTCGGCGATGGCGGCAGCGCTGAGTGCGCGAACAGGCTTCCGGGTGGCGGCCTCGGGCTCCTGCGCTTCCGCCAGCGTGAAGGCCTGCTCCACCAGGTCCAGGTCGGCCTGCTCGGCCGCCCACTCCAACAGGCTGTCGTCGTCGATGTGCGTCGCCTCGTCCGTCATGCTCCCCCTCCCGCGCTGACCGCCGGCACCAGGTGGATGCGGTACTCGTACTTTCCGTGCGGGTCGCGTTCGCCCAGGTCGACCACTCCGGCGAAGGTGGCCGCAGCCATCCCGTCGGCGGCCCGGGCGACGCGCTCGCGCAGCCGCTCGAGGGCCGCGTCGTCGACGCGGTCCTGGGCCACCTCTCGGTAGCCCTTGCCACGGACGCCTTTCGCGACGAAGAGCAGCTTCGCACCACCGGACGGCCGCTCGCCGGCCTGTTCGATCGCTCCGTGTTCCAGCGCGAGCTGGTAGGCACCCAGCTGAGCGTGCTCGGCGGCCGCGGACGGCGTTCGGTTGCCGGTCTTGAGGTCGACGATGACGACCGTCCCGTCGGGCGTGTGCTCGACGCGGTCGATCGTTCCGCGGACGAGGGCGCGGCCCACCCGCAGCTCGAAAGCGCCCTCGGAGCCGAGCAAGGTCCCGCCGGCGCGTTCGAAGTCGCGCAGGTACTCCGAGACGCCCGCCGTCAGCGTGCGCGTGCGCCTGCGCTCCTTCTCCTCCAGCCACGGCGATTCGAAGGCCAGCTCTCCCCACCGCTTCTCGATGCCCTGCCAGAGCCGTTCGACGCTGAGATCGCGGTCGTCGCTCGTGCTCGCCTCCTCCATGACGGCGTGGACGACCGTGCCGATTCCGGCGGCGAGCCCGCTGGGCGAGGCGGCCATCGTGTCGACGAACCAGGCCAGCGGCGACTTCTCGAACGTCTCGAGCCGTGACGGCGAGACGCGGACCACCGTCTCCGGGTCGTCCAGATCGACCAGAGGTTCGACGGTGGACGGTTCGAGCAGTCCGTACCAGGACGACGGATCGGCGCCGTCCACCTCGGCGTCCGCCAGGCGGGCCAGGGCGTGTGCCGCGTCGGGCGCACCGGTCGTGACCAGACGACGGCGCAGTCGTCCGACCATGCCGCGCAACGACAGCGGATGGGCTCCCTCGTCCTCGTCATCGGTCGCGAGCTCCCCTGCGAGGCGGAGGAACGGGGAGGGCTGCTCGTCGTCGTTGGCCGTCGCGGTGATCAGCACCTGGCCGCGGGAACGGGAGACGGCGAGCGCGAACATCCGCAGTTCGTCGCCGAGCACCTCGGCGCGCGCATCTTCCGTTTCGGTCGCGCGACCCTCCACCGCATCGGCGAGCTCCTGCGGGTGCAGCAACGAACCGCGGAGGCGGAGGTTGGGCCAGACGCTCTCCTGCAGCCCGGCGACCGCCACCACTTCGAACTCGCGACCGATGGCCGCGCTCGGCGTGCAGACGAGCACGGCCTCGCCCGCGGTGCGGGCAGCGAGGGTGTCTTCCGGCACCTCGGCACCGAGGAGCTCCACGACGAAGTCCGAGGCCGGCCGCTCGGGGTACCGCTCCACGAACCGCCGGGCGGCGGTGAACAGGGCGACGATCCCGTCGAGGTGGCGGTTGGCCTCATCGGCGACGATGCCGCTCCGCTCCGAGTGCGCCAGCCAGCGCGCGGCCAGACCGCTGCGCTCCCAGGCGTGCCACAGCAGCTCCTCCACCGAGGCGCCCTGCGCCGCCTTCTCGCGGCCCGAACGCAGCGTCTCGGCCAGCCGGGCGGCGCGGCGTGCGGGCGCGGCGTCGATCGTGGCGAGGTGGGCAGGATGCTGCAACGCCTCCACCAGTAGTTCGTCGCCGGGACGGTTGCCCTCGCCGGAGAGCTCCTCCTGGCGGAGGGCGAGCCGGAGCCGGCGCAGGCTGACGCTGTCGAGGCCGCCGAACGGCCCGAGGAGAAGCTCGGTCGCGGCGATCGGCGTGAGCTCGATCGCGCCCAGCTGGACACCCACCACGGTCACCAGCTGACGAGCGGCGAAGTCGTCGCGCAGCGGCCTCCCGGCGATGCTCGTGGTCGTCGGCACCTCCGCGACCGCGAGGGCGCGCGCGAGGGCCGGGACGTGTGCGCCGGACCGCACGATCACCGCCATCTCGCTCCACGGCACCCCGTCGAGCAGGTGCCGCTCGCGCAGCTTGCGAGCGAGTCGTGACGCCTCCGACGGGGCGGAGGATGCGACGAGCCGCACGACCTCTGGGCGCTCGTGCTCGTCGCCCGCCACCGCCTCCGGCTCGGGCCGCCCGGCTGCCGCCGTACGCTGCACGCCCGCCGCCGCCGTCCCGATCCGCTCGGTGACGCGCGCGGTCAGCTCGCGAAGTGCGGGTGTCTGCCGGTGTGCCGTCGTCAGGACGAACCGCGTCACCGGGACGCCGAGCCGTGACTCCAACTGGCCGAGCGCGGTCGTCTCGGCGCCGCGGAACGTGGTGGAGGCGACATCCGGGTCGCCGAAGGCCACGACGGCGACACCGCGATCGGCGAAGGCGCGCAGCAGAGCGAGGGTGGCGACCGTGGCCTCCTGCAGATCGTCGACGAACACGGCGCGCAGCCCGTCGAGCGAGCTGCCCTCGCGAACGACCGTCACCGCGGAGGCGATCAGCTCCGCGGAGTCGACGAAGCCACCGCGATAGCTGTCGACCACCAGTTGGTACTCGGCGATGAAGCGGGCCGCGGCACGCCACTCGTCGTGGCCGGTGATCGCACCGAGCTCCGACAGCCTCGCCGGCGTGACCCCGCGCTCGGCGCAGCGGGCCATCAGCTCGCGCAGCTCCGTCCGGAAACCGCGCAGCGCGCGCACCTCCTCGACGAGCGGCTCGGGCCACGCCGGGCCCGTGCCGTCCTCCATATGGCCGCTGAGCAGCTCGGCGATGATCTGGTCCTGCTCGCCACCGGTCAGGAGGCGCGGCGGCTCGGCACCTGTGCGGCGGGCGCGCTCCCCCACCAGTTGGAAGGCGAGCGAGGTCGCGGTCCGCGCGAGCGGGCCGTTGGTCGGTACGTCGAGGCGGAGCGCGATGCGGTCGCGCAGGGCCGTCGCTGCTGTGCGGGATGCGCTCAGCGCGAGAACTTCGTGCGTCGCGTAGCCGCGCCCGAGCACGCGCTCAGCCACCGCCTCCACGAGCGTCGTCGTCTTGCCGGTGCCCGGTGCGCCGAAGACCGCCGCGGCCGCGCCGTCGGGCAGGGTGAGCACCTCCGCCTGGGAGCCGTCGAGCGCCACGGGGCCCGCGACGGCGTCCCGTTCGGCGCGCATCCGGAAGCCTGGCGTCGTCATGTCTTTCACGGTATCGGCGTCCGCCGACAGAGAACGCGAGCGGGGGCCGCGAGCCGTGTGCCGTAGTCTGAACTCACACCCGCCGGTCAGACTCGAAATGACCCAGAACACCCGAAAGGTACTGTCGTGGAGATCCGCATCGGAATCGTCAACGCCCCCCGCGAGCTCAGCTTCGAGTCCTCGCAGCCGGCCGAAGAGCTCACCGGGCAGGTGAAGACCGCGCTGACGAACGGCGGCGGCGTGCTCGAGCTCACCGACGACAAGGGCCGCCACTACGTCGTGCCCACTGCCGGCATCGCTTACGTCGAGTTCGGCACCGAGGAATCGCGCCGGATCGGCTTCGTCGGCTAGCCTCCACTCGTGGAACTGCTCTTCGTCGTCCTCGGCGGCGCCATCATCGGCCTCGCCGGACGCTACCTCTTGCCGCACCGCCACACCCACGGTTCCGTGCTGATCCCGGCCGTCGGGGTGGTGTCCGCCTCCGTCCTCTGGGTCGCCCTCACCTGGGCGGGCCTCCGATGGAACGGAGGCTGGATCTGGTGGATCACGCTCCTCGGCACAGCGCTCGTCGTCGCCCTGACCGATGTGGTGGTCGGCCGCCTGCGCACCGCGGGCGACGACCGCATGCTGCACCAGCTGACCAAGGGCGCCGTCGCGCGCTGACCGCGCCGGCCTTCGGACGAGTGCGGTCGTTCGTAACGTCTGCGGCTGCGCGCCGGGCCGCAGATGTCCCCAATCGGGGCAGACGATCCGCGGCCGGCTAGGCGGTCAGGCCGAGCGCATCCATACGGCGCGTGTGTGCGGCGATCAGCTCGGTGAAGATCGGTTCGATCCGCTCCTCGTCGGTAGCCCGGTTGCCCGACAGGTGCAGAGCCGAGCGGGCGACGAGCAGCGTGTCTCCGACGAGACGACGACCCCACATCGCCAGACGCGAGCCGAGCAGTGGATCTGCCCCGATCTCCGCGCGCAGCACCTCGAGCACGCCCTCCTGCCCAGACTCCGAGCCGAGGAGGTGGGCGATGCGCGAACCGACATCGCCAGGCAGTCCCGCAGCGAGCCGGATGAAGAAGTCGTCGAGCAGACCGCCGGTCACGAGCGCAGACAGCAGCGTCTCGCGCCAGTCGGCCCCGACGATGAGCGCGCTGAAGCCCTCGATCTCGGCCGCGAACGGCTCCATGGCCTCGGCCGGGTCGCTCCCGCGGCGCCGGATCTCCGCCACGATCCCCTGGTGCTTGGACAACGCATGCCCCGCCGCGGCGGAGACCAGGCCTTTCGCGTGCAGGTCGTCCGTCTCCGCGGCGACCCGCGACAGCGTCTCGAACTGCTCCAGCTGGAGGTAGGCGGCCTGGCCCAGATAGGGCACCAGCTCCGGCATGACCTCATGCAGGTCCACGCGCACAGAGGCGACAGGCCGCGGACGCGGAGTCAGGCGCGGGAGTTCGACGGACGACCGTCGTCGGGTGAACCAAGTTGACACGCTCAGCAGTGTATCGGGACGGTCCAGTAGGCTTGTGTCGCCGTCGGCGCAGGATCGACGGCCCTACGCCTGCGACAGAGAAGAGGGCGTAGAAACTCCGATCGAATCGACAGGCATACTCACCAGTGACTTTCTCAGAACTCAACATCGACCAGGACATGGTCGACGCCCTCGCGGCCAAGGGCATCATCGAGCCGTTCCCCATCCAGACCCAGACGATCCCCCTCGCTCTCACCGGCCAGGACATCATCGGTCAGGCCAAGACGGGCACGGGCAAGACCCTCGGCTTCGGCCTCCCGCTCATCCAGCGCCTCGGGCTCGACCCGGAGCCCGGCGTGAAGGCCCTCGTCGTCGTCCCGACGCGCGAGCTGGCCATCCAGGTCTACGAAGACCTCGAGACGGCCGCGTCGGGCCGCCCCACCACGATCGCCGCGATTTACGGCGGAAAGGCCTACGAAGGCCAGGTCGCCCAGCTGAAGGCGGGCGCGCAGATCGTCGTCGGCACCCCTGGCCGCCTGCTCGACCTCGCCGGCCAGCGGTTGCTGAGTCTGGCGAACGTCAGCGAGATGGTGCTCGACGAGGCCGACAAGATGCTCGACCTCGGCTTCCTCGCCGACATCGAGAAGCTCTTCGCCCAGACGCCGGCCACCCGGCACACCATGCTCTTCTCTGCCACCATGCCGGGCCCGATCGTCGCGCTCGCGCGCCGGTTCATGACGAAGCCCGTGCACATCCGCGCCAGCGACCCCGATGAAGGCCAGATCCAGGCCAACATCAAGCACCTCGTCTACCGTGCGCACTCGATGGACAAGGACGAGGTCATCGCCCGCATCCTGCAGGCCGAGGGTCGCGGCAAGACCGTCATCTTCACCCGCACGAAGCGCGCAGCGGCCAAGCTGGTCGAGGAGCTCAACGACCGCGGCTTCAACGCCGCTGCCGTGCACGGCGACCTCAACCAGGAGCAGCGCGAGCGCGCCATGGCGTCGTTCAAGGCCGGCAAGCGCGATGTGCTGATCGCGACGGATGTCGCCGCCCGCGGTATCGACGTCGACGATGTGACGCACGTCATCAACCACACGATCCCCGAGGACGAGAAGACCTACCTGCACCGCGTCGGCCGCACCGGACGCGCGGGCAAGACCGGCATCGCCGTCACGTTCGTGGACTGGGACGACCTGCACAAGTGGGCGCTCATCAACCGGGCGCTGGAATTCGGCCAGCCGGAGCCGACCGAGACCTACTCGTCGTCGCCGCACCTCTTCACCGACCTCGACATCCCTCAGGGCGTCAAGGGCCGGCTCAAGCCGACGCCCGCCGTGAAGTCCCCGGACGTCCCACGGGGCGGCCGCAACGACTCCACGCGTGGCGGCAGGACCGATGCTTCGCGTCCCGAGGGAGGCGATGGCTCACGCCGTCGCCGCACCCGCGGAACCGCGAGCGAGGGTGCCTCCGGCGACGCGGCGGCTCAGGGCGGCTCGGAGTCGCCAGCGCAGAACACGACGCCGGACGGCGTCGATAACGTCGCGACCGGGACCCACGACGGCGGCGGTGTCCAGCACCGCGACGGCAACAGCGCTCCGCGCCGTCGTCGCCGCCGTTCGCGCGGTGGCTCCGCTGCGACGCCCGCCAGCTGAGCGCACGCCCACCTCACGCCCAGAGCTCCTGAGTTCTTCGAGCGACACACCGTCGCAGAGCCGAAGAACTCAGGAGCTCTTCGCGTCGATACCGACTGGGGTCAGTACCAGTTCGGGTCGTGACTCATCTCGAAGGTCCACGCGGCGCACGGTGAGCCGTAGGCGCGGTTGATGTAGTCGAGTCCCCAGTTGACCTGCGTGTTCTGGTTGGTCATCCAGTCGGCCCCGGCACTCGCCAGCTTGCTGGCCGGCCAGGCCTGCGGGATGCCGTAGGCGCCGCTCGACGTGTTGTACGCGTCGGCGCGCCAGCCGGACTCGTGGTTCCACAGCTTGATCAGGCACGGCATCTGACCACCGTCCCAGCCGTACGCGCCGAGGCGACTCGCGGCGTACGCCTGGGCGCCCGCCGGGTCGACGACCATTCCGGGCGGCGGGGCGAACCCGTCGGAGCCGCCGCCGGGGTTCGCGGCAGCCGCGGCAGCCGCTGCAGCCGCCTGCCCCGCGGCATACTGCTGCTCGACCGACGCCTCGGTGTTCTTGAGGCTCGCGAGCTGGGCGTAGAGGGTGTTCGCGTGCTGTTTCTGGTCGGCGAGCTGCGCATCCGCCGCCTGCTTCGCCGCCGTGGCGACCTCGAGGGCCTTCTTCGCCGCGGTCGCGAGCTGGTCGCGGATCGTCTGGGCGTTCGCCGCCTGCGCACTCAGCGATGAGGCCAGATTCTTCTGAGCGTTCGCCTGCGCGAAGAGTGAGCTCGAGCGGTCTGCCAGCTTGGAGACGGCGCCCAGTTGGTACAGGAGCGACTGGGAGCTGGAGGCGGTCGGGCTGAGGAACAGCCGGAGCGACACGGACGATGTGCCCGCGCGGGTCAGCTGCTCGGCGAGCTTTCCGCTCTGCGACTTCAGCTCGTCGGCCTTGGTCGCCGCGTCCTGCGCCTGCTGCGCGAGGTCCTGCGCTTTCGCCGTGGCGTTCTGCAGCGCCAGCTCGGCCGCACCGTATTCGCCCAACCGCTTCACCGCGAGGTCGCCCGCCGCGTTGGCAGCGGTCTGGAGCCCCTGGAGGAGACCGTTGATGCGGTTCACCTCGGCCTGCGCGGCAGTCGCGTTGTTCTTGGCGGCCTGCACGTCATCCCACGAGGGATACGAATCAGCGTTGGCCGGAGCGGCACCACCGGCGATCACCAGTGCCGCGGTCAGGGCGGCCGCGACCGCAGATCCTCGCCAGAACCGTCTCACCCGCGCACCTCGCTTCCCGATCCCCCGCCGGGGTCAAGGCTATGCGCTGCCGGTCACGGAGCGTAGAAAGGCGCCGCGCCTGTCGCTTCTTCGATCATCGCGTCGAGAACGGCAGGATCGGTCGTGTTCTCGCCCAGCCGGTTGGGCTTGCCCGCACCGTGATAGTCGCTGGAGCCGGTGATCCGGAGGCCGTAGCGGTTCGCCAGCTCACGAAGCCGAGCGACCCCATCCGGGGTGTTCTCGCGGTGATCGAGCTCCAGGCCGAACAGGCCGGCGTCGACCAGCCGCCGGAGCCGGTCCTCCGGGATCACACGGCTACGGCCTCCCGTCGCGGGATGCGCGAGCACCGGCAGGCCGCCCGCGCCGCGGATCAGACGGACACCGGTCAGCGGCTCCGGGGCGTAGTGCGGCTGGAAGTAGCCGCTCCGCCAGTGCAGGATGCCGGCGAAGGCGGCGCTGCGATCGGACGCCAGCCCACGGGCGACGAGTGCGTCGGCGATGTGCGGACGGCCGACGGTTGCGCCCTCGGTCGCCTGCGCGAGCACGTCGTCCCAGGTGACGTCGTAGTCGGCGGAGATGCGGCGCACCATGTCCTCCGCCCGCTTCATCCGTCCCTCGCGGATCCGCTTCGTCTCCGCGACCAGGGCCTCATTGGCGGGGTCGAAGAGATAGCCGAGCATGTGGACGCTCGCGAACTCGATGCGCGTGGACAGCTCCATGCCGGGGATGAAAGTGACGCCGAGACGGCCGGCCTCGGCTGCGGCATCCGGCCAGCCTGCGGTCGAGTCGTGGTCGGTGAGTGCGACCGTGCCGAGACCTGCCGCCGCGGCGGCGCGCACCAGCTCGGCCGGCGTCTCGGTGCCGTCGGAGACGCTCGAATGCGTATGAAGGTCGACGGGACCACGGAACCGTCGCTCATCAGCCATGCTGACCATCCTAGGAGTGGAAGAATGGTCGGCATGTCGCAGTCCACCCAAGCCCCGGCCGACCAGGCACCCCGCGCCACCGAGAACCGCTCCACCACCCCCGGGTCGGATGCGTTCCGGCAGTACATCGGGAGCGGCTGGGCCGAGAGGCCGGAGGTGCTGCCCGACCCGCGCCGCCAGTCGGAGTACGCGGCGGCACGGCGCGCGCGCGTCTCCGAACTGTTCCCCGGAAAGCGACTGATCATCCCGGCCGGCCGCCTGAAGCAGCGCAGCAACGACACCGACTTCCCGTTCCGCGCCCACTCGGCGTTCGCCCACCTCACCGGCTGGGGTTCCGACTCAGAGCCCGGCAGCGTGCTGGTGCTGGAGCCGACCGCATCCGGTCACGAGGCGACCCTGTACTTCCGCGAGCGCGCCGCGCGCGACTCCGACGAGTTCTACGCGAACCCCGAGATCGGCGAGTTCTGGATCGGCCCGCGCCCGTCGCTTGCCCAGGTCGCCAGCGACTTAGGTCTGGCCACCCGCGGCATCGCCGAGGTGCAGACGGTGCTCGACACCGTCGACGGCGAGACGGTCGTCCTGCGCGAGGCGGACTCCGCGATCACGGACGAGGTGGATGCCGCCCGCATGCTGCTGTGGGACGACACCGACGGCGACCGCGACCCGGAGGACCACTCCGAAGACGACCGGCTCGCGCGCGATCTCTCCGAGCTGCGGCTGGTCAAGGACGACTACGAGGTCGGCGAGTTGCGCGCGGCCGTCGACGCGACCGCGCGCGGCTTCGACGACGTGATCGCCGATCTGCCGCGCATCACCACGCACCCGCGCGGCGAGCGCCTGGTCGAGGGCGTCTTCAACGGACGCGCCCGCGCCGACGGCAACACGGTCGGCTACGACACGATCGCCGCGAGCGGTCCGCACGCCTGCATCCTGCACTGGACGCGCAACGACGGTCCAGTGGTGCCGGGCGACCTCATCCTGATGGACGCGGGCGTCGAGCTCGACAGCTATTACACGGCCGACATCACCCGTACCTTCCCCATCGACGGGACGTTCAGCGAGACCCAGCGGCAGATCTACGAAGCGGTGCTGGAGGCGGCCGACGCCGCATTCGCCGTCGTGCGCCCCGGCATCCGGTTCCGCGAGATCCACGCGACCGCCATGGCCGTGATCGCCCGGCGCACCGCCGAGTGGGGCCTGCTGCCGGTGAGCGCGGAGGAGGCGCTGAAGGCCGAGAACCAGCAGCACCGCCGGTACATGGTGCACGGCACCAGCCACCACCTCGGTCTGGATGTGCACGACTGCGCCCAGGCCCGACGCGAGCTCTATCTGGATGGCGTCCTGGAGCCCGGGATGGTGTTCACCATCGAGCCGGGGCTGTACTTCCAGCCGGACGACCTGACGGTTCCCGAGCGGTTCCGTGGCATCGGCGTGCGGATCGAGGACAACATCCTCGTCACCGCGGACGGCGCGGAGAACCTCTCCGCGGCGATCCCCCGCACGGCGGACGACGTGGAGGCGTGGGTCGCTCGCCTCTCCCGCCGAGGTTAGGCGGTCGGTGTCGGCGGGCGCTCGTCGCCCGGCGGTGCCGCAGCGGGCGGCGGCGCGACCGGCGGTGCCGCGGCGGGCGGCGCGGGCGGCGGGTCGGACGGATGCTGCGGCTGCGCGGGCGGCGTCCATCCGGGTGCCGCCGCGGCCGGCTGCTCGGCTCCCCCGCCCTGCAGGAGATTGCGGGCGCGGTTGCCCAGTTCGGAATCGACCAGCACGGAGTAGCTGGTGGCGATGACCTGCTGGACGGACGTGAAGTCCCGACGACGGCGGTTGACGCCGTACGAGACGAGCCCCCACAGCATCCCGAAGCCCGCACCGAGCAGCAGCGCGGCGAACACGAAGGCTAGGCTGACCGTCGGCGAGAAGATGATGAGCAGCAGGCCGAAGAAGATGCCCAGCCACGCACCGGAGGCAGCTCCTGCCAGGGCGACCCGCCCCCAGCTCAGCTTGCCGGTGACCCGCTCGACGCTCTTCAGGTCGCTTCCGACGATGGAGACTTTATCGACCGGGAAGTCGGCGCGGGCCAGCACATCCACCGCCTCCTGCGCTCCGGGATAGCTCTCGAAGGTGGCGACCACCTCGCCACGCGGCAGGGTCGGATAGAGGGTACGGTTGCGTCCGTTCAGGGGCCCGGGTGTGCTCATGCCTCCATTGTTCCATTCGAGCCCGCGCGGAGCACAGCTAACAGCCGTCGATCACCCGTGAGGGCTTAGGTTTATAGGGTGAGTGCCGCCAGAGTGTTCGTCGCCCGCCTCGCCGGGACGACCGTGTTCGACCCCGTTGGTGACCGGGTCGGCAAGGTTCGTGACGTCCTGGTGGTGTACCGCAAAAACGACCCGCCGCGCGTCGTCGGTCTGATCGTCGAGATCCCGGGCAAGCGCCGCGTCTTCCTGTCGATCGGCCGGGTGACCAGCATCGGTAGCGGCCAGATCATCACCAACGGCATCATCAACGTGCGTCGCTTCGAGCAGCGCGGCGGCGAAGTCCGCGTCATCGCGGAGCTGCTCGGCCGCCGGGTCGTCTTCGCCGACGGCACCGGCGAAGCCACCATCGAGGACGTCGCCATCGAGGAGACCGAGACCGGCGACTGGGCGGTGAGCCAGCTGTTCGTACGGAAGCCGAAGACCGGCCCCTCCCCGTTCGGTAAGGGAGCGACGACCTTCGTGTCGTGGAACGAGGTCCACGAGAAGCAGAACCGGGGTGAGGCGCAGTCGGCGGAGCAGCTGATCGCGACGTACTCCGAGCTGAAGCCGGCCGACCTCGCGAACACGCTCCTCGACCTCCCCCAGCAGCGGATGCTCGAGGTGGCGGAGGAGCTCCCCGACGACCGCCTCGCCGACGTTCTGGAGGAGATGCCCGAGAGCGAGCAGGTGCAGATCCTCGCCCAACTCAACGACGACCGCGCCGCGGACGTGCTCGACCAGATGCAGCCGGACGACGCCGCCGACCTGATCGCCCAGCTCTCCGATGAGCGCGGCGAGCACCTCCTGGAGCTGATGCAGCCGGAGGAGGCGGAGGACGTCCGCATGCTCCTCAGCTACAACCCGGACACCGCCGGCGGTCTGATGACGACGGAGCCCATCATCGTGTCCGCCGACGCGACCGTCGCCGAGGGCCTGGCGCTCATCCGCCGGCACGAGCTCGCACCTGCGCTCGGCGCCGCCGTCTGCGTCACCCTCCCGCCGTACGAGGCACCGACCGGGCGGTTCCTGGGCGTTGTGCACTTCCAGAGGATGCTGCGCTATCCCCCGCACGTCCGCCTCGGCACCCTGCTCGACCCGAGCCTCGAGCCGGTGACCGCCGATACGTCCGCCGCGGAGGTGTCGCGCATCCTCGCCTCGTACAACCTCGTCTCCATCCCGGTGGTCGACGAGAAGTACCGGCTCGTCGGCGTGGTGACCATCGACGACGTGCTCGACTACCTCCTCCCCGACGACTGGCGAAGTCAAGACGAGGACGAGCCCGTGAAACGGGCGAAACCGTCTGAGGAGACCGGCAGCATCCGCATCGTGAACGGAAGGAGGGGCGGAAGTGGCACGAGGTAGGCAGGACACGGGGCTCGACGCCCCCAAAGGCCTCCGCACGCCGGTGCTCCGGCGGGATCGGGCGAGTTCGAACGACCGTTTCGGCCGCTTCACCGAGTGGATCGCCCGCGCCATGGGCACGCCGTGGTTCATCCTCGGGCTGACCGTCTTCGTCATCGCGTGGATGGCCTGGAACACGCTCTCGCCGAGCTCCTGGCGCTTCGACTCCGCAGCACTCGGCTTCATCGCGCTGACCCTGGTGCTCTCGCTCCAGGCCTCGTATGCCGCCCCGCTCATCCTGCTCGCCCAGAACCGGCAGGACGACCGCGACCGCGTGCAGATCGAGCAGGACCGCCAGCGGGCGGAGAGGAACCTCGCCGACACCGAGTACCTGGCGCGCGAGGTGGTCGCCCTGCGGCTGGCCGTGCGCGACATGGCGACGAAGGACTTCATCCGCGCCGAACTGCGCTCCCTGCTCGAGGACCTCGAGAAGAGCGAGTCGGGCGAGGGCGAACAGGCCCGTGCCTGACGTCGTGCCCGATCCCGCCTCCGGGCTCTCTGAGGCGGTGCGCGGTGCGCTGGCGGCAGTGCTCGATCCGGAGATCCGCAAGCCCATCACCGAGCTCGATATGGTGGACGCTGTCTCGGTGGATGCGGCAGGCCGCGCCTCCGTCGGCATCAAACTGACCATCGTCGGCTGCCCCGCGGCGGACGCGATCGAGCGGGACGTCCGAGCGGCCACCGCGTCTGTGCCTGGGGTCACCGACGTCGCCGTCGACCTCTCGGTGATGACGCCGGCAGAGCGCCGTGCGCTCACCGAGAAGCTGCGGGCGGGGCGCCCGGCGCGCGGCCAGCAGTTCGGACCAGAATCACTGACCCGCGTCTACGCGGTGACGAGCGGAAAGGGCGGTGTCGGCAAGTCGACGGTCACCGCGAACCTGGCGGTCGCACTCGCCGAGCGCGGCTTGCGCGTGGGCATCGTGGATGCGGACGTGCACGGCTTCTCGATCCCCGGCATCCTGGGCCTCACCGATGAGAACGGCGTGGCCCCGCGGCCGACGCGGGTGGACGACATGATCCTCCCGCCCGTCGCGTACGGGGTGAAGGTCGTGTCGATCGGGATGTTCGTCGACTCCGCGTCCGCCGCCGTAGCGTGGCGAGGGCCGATGCTGCACCGCACCATCCAGCAGTTCCTGACCGATGTGTACTTCGGCGACCTGGATGTTCTCCTCCTCGATCTGCCGCCCGGCACCGGCGACGTCGCGATCTCGGTCGGGCAGCTGCTGCCGACAGCGGAGGTGCTCGTCGTCACGACGCCGCAGCCTGCCGCCGCCGACGTCGCCGAACGCAGCGGTGTGGTCGCGCGGCAGACCGGCCAGAAGGTCATCGGCGTGATCGAGAACATGGCCGGTCTCGTGCAGCCGGACGGCAGCATCCTCGACCTGTTCGGCTCAGGCGGCGGTGCGGAGGTGGCGCGGCGGCTGTCCGTCGGGCAGGACGAGGAGGTGCCGCTGCTCGCCAGCGTGCCGCTCAGCATCCCGCTGCGGGCCGGCGGAGACGCCGGGGCGCCCATCGTCGTGACCGACCCGGTGGATCCGGCGGCGGCGGCGATCCGCGCGGTCGCGGACCGTCTCGCGACGCGCAGCCGCGGCCTCGCCGGCCGCAAGCTCGGGCTCTCCGTCCGCTGACGCCCCCGCTGCCGCTGCCTCCTCTCCCCGAGTTGCGACACCGTGTCGCAACTCGCCCCAGATTCCAGCATCCACTCACGACTCGCGACCACGTCAGGCGTCGGGCGGCTCGACGGCGCGGGCGAGCAGTTCGACGAGGAGGCGCTCGGCGACGGGACGCGGCAGCGCCTCCACCAGCGCGAGCAGCGGGGCCTGGTCGTCCGGAAGACCGGGAGTCGTACCGCCCGTGAGCCCGAGCGACCCGAGGATGTGGGCGGCCGTCGCCGAATCGAGATCGGTGCTCGACAGGTCCGGCAGCGCGGCCAGCACCGCCCCGCGGTCGACCGGCGGCACGCCGCGCGCCTCGTCCGCCGCCCCGCGCAGGGCCGCCTCCAGCTCGTCCAGCCGTCCCTCCGTCACGGGAGTGATCGTCAGGTGCGTCGTGTGCGGCAGCCGCGTCCCGTCCGCCTGTTCGAGCCCGGGCTGCAGCTGCAGCACCCATCCGCGTCGGCGGACACGGTCAGCCCAGTGGTGGGGGTCCACCCGGTGTGACTCCGGCACGGCATCGTCGGTGGCCACGGCCAGCAACGGCCCCGTCGGCTCACCAACGACGCGAAGGCCCTCGATGTCGCCCACGATGTCCTGCAGCCCCCGGGTCGCACGACGGCACGACTCGGCGAGGTCCGCGAAGCCGCGCGCCCCGAGCGCCTGCACGATCGCCCAGGATGCGGCGAGCGCGGCCGCCGACTTCGACCCGAGCAGGGTGGAGTTGACCACCGGGTAGCCCGGCCAGCCGGTCGTCGCGAAGTACTGCCGGCGCTGCCGGTCACGGTCCCGTTGCATCAGCGCACTGGCGCCCTTGGGCGCATACCCGTACTTGTGGAGGTCCGCCGACACGCTGGTGACGCCGGCGACGCGGAAGTCCCAGGCGGGCAGCGCCGAGCCGTCCGCGGCTCGCCAGAACGGCAGGATCCAGCCGCCGATGCACGCATCCACGTGGCAGGACACGCCCACTTCATCGCACGCGGCCGCCACCTCCTCGACCGGATCGAGGGTCGCGTACGGGTACGACGGCGCAGACACGACGACCAGGGCGACGTCCGTCCCGATGCGGCCGATCAGCGCGGAGGCGTCCATCCGGCCGGTCGCCGGGTCCACCGGCACCAGGTCGAGGTCCAGGTCGAACAGGGCTGCCGCTTTCTGAAAGGCCGCGTGCACGGTCACCGGCGCGAGCAGGCGCGGCGTCCCCGCGCCGCCGGCCGAACGCCAGAGATCGCGTGCGGTCTTCACAGCCAGCAGGCACGACTCGGTACCGCCCGAGGTGACCGAGCCGACGACGTCGTCCCCGCCGTGGAGGAGCTCGCGCGCGAAGCCGACCACCTCGCGCTCCATCACGGCCACCGATGTGAAGGTCGTGGGGTCGAGGCCGTTGACCGGCTGCACCAGGCGCATGGCCTCCGCCGCGAGTTCGTCGAGCTCCGGCATCCCCGAGTCGTACACGTAGCTGAGTACGCGGCCGCCGTGCGTGGGAGCGTCGGCCGCGCGCAGCGCGTCGAGCCTCCCCAGAATGGCCCGGGCGGCGTTGCTTCCGAGTTCAAACGACCCCATCGATGTCTCCCTTCCGCAGGCGGTAGCGCGCAAGTGGCGCCAGGCTGACCGCAATGATGACCGCGGGGACGAGACTGAAGCTCAGCACGATCCCCGCGACCGCGCTTCCCGGCTGACCTGCGGCGTCCGCGACGGCCGCACTGCGCGATACGTACCCGCTCACGGCCAGCACGATGCTCAGCACGGTCGCGCCGAGCGCCATGCCGGTGGTCTCGCCAGCGGTCCACATTCCGCCGAACGTTCCGGCGCGACCGTCCCCGTTGCGACGCGCGTCGTGCGAGATCACATCGGGCAGCATAGCCATGGGCAGCGACTGCATGCCCGCGTAGGCGGCCCCCGCGACGGCGACCGGGGCGTAGACCCAGACGCCGGGCGCCCACAGCAGCGCGACCATGGACAGCGCGGCGACGCCGAACAGGATGCTCGCGATGACGAAGCCGCGCTCCTTGCCGATCCGCCGCGCCACCACACCCCACAGCGGCGTGACGATGAGCGCGGGCGCGATGAGGGCGATGAACAGGAACGTCACCGCGTCCTCGGAGCGCAGCACCCAGGTGGCGACGTAGTTCGCGCCCGCCAGCATCATCCCGGTCGCCAGGCCCTGCAGCAGGAAGGTGAGCAGGAGCGCGCGAAACGGCTGGCTGTCTCGCAGGACCCGCACCCCGGCCGCGTAGTTCGACCGAAGCGTGGCGAATATGCTCTCCCGTGGGGGGAGGCCACCCGCGGGCAGGCCACGCGGCGCCACGAAGGCCGAGACGAGCATCCCGGCGCCGATCACCACGCCGGCGACGAGAGCCATGAGCAGGTAGCCGGCGAACGTGTTGCCGCCGCCGAGCGAGCGCAACGCCGGCCCCCCGGCCCCGAACAGCAGGATCGCGAACGTGAGCACCACCACGCGCCAGGTGAGCAGGCGGGTGCGCTGGTCGTAGCCGGACGCCAGTTCGGCCGGCAGGGCGATGTACGGCACCTGGAACAGGCTGAACGCCGTCGCGGTCAGCACGAAGGCGACGAGCACCCAGACGGCGGCCGGCCCCGCCGCCGTCCCGGGCAGGACCGCGAACGTCAGCAGGAAGAACACCGGCAGGGCGATCGCGCCGATCAGCATCATCGGCCGCCGTGACCCGTGCTCGGCGAGCATCCGGTCGCTGCGTGCGCCGATCACCGGGTCGATGATGACGTCCCACACCTTCGCCACCGTGACCACGGCGCCCGCGACGATCGCCGCGACGCCGAGCGAGTCTGTGAGGTAGTACACGAGCACGAGGCCGGGGAGGGTGGCGAATCCGCCGGTGCCCAGCGACCCGACCGCGTACCGCGCGACGGTCGCCCGGGTGAGCGACTGCTCCGTTGCGATCATGTCCGCAGCGTAGTGGATGCGCGGGGGCGCGCCCGACAGCGGCTCAGGTGGACTCGGTGTCGTAGGGAGGCACTGCTCCCGCCGTCAGCGGCATCCTGCGCTGCGCGTACGCGGACTGCGTCACCGGCTTGATCGCGCCGGGCGGCTCACCGGCCGTGTCTTCCAGCAAGGCTTCGCGAATGATGCGCCGCGGGTCGTACTGCCGCGGGTCGAGCTTCTTCCAGTCGACTTCGTCGAACTCGGGACCCATTTCGTCGCGCATGCGGTCTTTCGCGCCGTTGGCGAAGTCTCGCAGGGAACGCACCAGCTGACCGAGCTTCGCCGCGTACGCGGGGAGGCGCTCGGGTCCGATGACGAACGCCGCGATCACCGCCACGATCAGCAGCTTGTCGAAGGTCAGCCCGAACACGATTCCAGAGTATCGCGGCGGTGCCTCCACGTATGCCGCGCCAGCCGACCGTATCCTCGGAATTGGCCGACTGGATACGGCCGATCGACGGGAGCGCTGTGTCAGACAAGGACTCGAACTGGAGGTTCGCCGACGACGTCGTCGTCGAGAGCGAGGTGATCGCCCGCGCGCGGCAGCAGTCGCTCGAGCTGGGCATCGACCCGATCTCCCCTGCCACCGGCGCGCAGGTCGCCGTCGTGGTCGCCGCCACCCGCGCGGAGAGCGTCGTCGAGATCGGCACCGGGGTCGGCGTGTCCGGCCTGTGGCTGCTGACCGGCGGCACCGAAGCGCAGTTGACGTCGATCGACGTGGAGGTCGAGAACCAGCAGCACGCCCGGGCGTTCTTCACCGAGGCGGGGATTCCCTCGAACCGCGTGCGCCTCATCCCGGGCCGTGCGCTCGAAGTGCTGCCGCGGATGAACGAGAACTCCTACGACATCGTCTTCATCGACGCCGACCCGCAGTCGGTCATCGAGTATGTCGAGCACGGTCTGCGCTTGGTGCGCCCGGGCGGGACCGTCCTGGTCGCCCGCGCCCTGTGGCGCGGCCGCGTCGCCGATCCGGCGGCGCGGGACGAAGTCGCCACCGGCTTCCGCACCCTCATCACCGAGACCTCAGCCTCCGGAGCCGTCATCAGCGCACTGTCGCCCGCCGGCGAGGGGCTGCTGCAGATCACCAAGCTCGCGCCGTAACGGGCGGAGTGGCTGCGTCCGCGACAGAAGGGCCCCGATCTCCTCGATCGGGGCCCTTCTGTTACAGCGAGTTCAGGCGGAGGTCACGACATTCGCGAGCGCGTCATGCAACTCTTTGGCTTCCGCGTCGTTGACGGAGACCACCAGTCGTCCCCCACCCTCGAGCGGCACGCGCACGATGATGAGCCGTCCCTCCTTCACAGCCTCCATTGGCCCGTCCCCGGTCCTCGGCTTCATGGCCGCCATGCAGCTCCCCTTTCGTGGATGTCCTCCTATTATCCGACATCCGTGCGGGCCTGCGGAAATCGGAGGCGTCACGGGGGTGACCAGTCGTATCCGTCGATCCTCCAGCAGATCGCCACCCACCCGACCTGGAGCGCGATGAAGAGCACGACCATGCCCGCCCGATAGAGCCTGCTCCGGGGCAGCGCAAGAGCGCCGAGCAGGGGAAACAGCGGCATCAGCAGCCGGAAAGTGCTCGACTGCGGAAAGAACACGGCAAGGAGGTAGAGCGAGTAGGCCGCGACCCAGAACCGCAGGTCGACGCCCAGCCGGCGCACCGGGGGCGAGAACAGCAGGATGCTGAACGACGCGATGAGAACGACCAGCGCGACCACGCCGATCCACCCGGGTATGCCCAGCATGGCGCTCGCCCACCAGTCCGCGCCCTGGAACCACGCGGCGAACGGGATGAGCTGCGTGAAGCCGATGTATGGTGCCCGCCAGGCCAGTTCGGTGTCGGTGTACGCCGTCCACGATCCGGTCGCGATACCGGCGATCGCCGGCCAGGCGAGTCCGGCCACCCCGCTGAACACGGTGAGTGCGACACTGAGAACGCGCTCGCGGATCGGGAAAGGGTCGCTGCGGCGACGCACCCAGCGATACACCACGTGCATCGCGACCGCCAGCGCGAACGCCAGCCCGCTCGGCCGGGTGAACGCCATGGCCAGCACCACCGGGAACAGCCAGCCGTAGCGGCGTTCCACCAGGAGCAGCAGGGCCGTGACCAGCAGGAGGATGTATAGCGACTCCGCGTACGCGACCTGGAACAGGGGCGAGACCGGCGCGACGCAGAACAGCACGACCGCGAACAGACTCTGCGACGCGCTCAGGCCGACCCGGCGCATCAGAAGGTGGAAGACCACTGCGGCGCCGGCGCCGGCCAGGAACGAGACCAGCACTGCGGCGGCCGGCCAGGGCAGGCGGGTGACGAACATGACGGCATCGACGACGCCCGGGAAGCCGGGCATGAACGCCCAGGCGTTCTCGCTGACGTGCACGCCGTCGCTGGTCGGCAGTGTCGCCGGGTACCCGTATCCCGCGACGATCTCGTACCAGCGGCCGTCCCAGAGGTTCGCGAAGCTGAAAAAATCCGGCGCTGCGGACGTCCAGGCGTTGTTCCCCTCGCCGGCCGCGAAACCCAGCAGGATGACGGTCGTGACCGCCCGCGCCGCGAGGTAGACGGCGAGCACGCGCACCCACCACAGCGTCCACCAGGGCCGACTTCGCGAGGCGAGGGTGCCGTCGGCCGCGTCGTCCGCGTCGCTCAGAGCGACGGACTCAGCGCGCGCCGGTGCCGCTGAGCCACGCACGCAGCCCCTCCTCGACAGCGACGATCTGCTCCACGTCGACGCGCTCGTCGTCGGCGTGCGCCTTCAGCGGGTCGCCCGGGCCGTAGTTGACCGCGGGGATGCCCATCGCGCTGAACCGGGCCACGTCCGTCCACCCGTACTTCGGCTTGGCCACTCCGCCGACCGCCGCGACGAATTCCTGCGCGAGCGGAGCATCCAGGCCCGGCCGGGCGCCGTCGGCCCGGTCGACGACGGTGATCTCGTAGTCGCCGAACAGCTCGTGCATGTGCTCGATGGCCTCCTGCGAGCTGCGCGAGGGGGCGAACCGGTAGTTGATGTGGACCATGCACTCGTCCGGGATGATGTTGCCCGCGACGCCGCCGGAGATGCCGACAGCATTCAGGCCCTCCTTGTACACGAGTCCGTCGACCTCAACCTCGCGCGCCTGGTAGCCGCTCAGGATGTCGAGGATGGGCGCGGCCTTGTGGATGGCGTTGTCCCCGACCCAGCCGCGGGCCGAGTGCGCACGCAGCCCGTAGGTGCGGACCTCGACGCGCAGGTTGCCGTTGCAGCCGCCCTCGACGACGCCGTTGCTGGGCTCGCCGAGGATGCCGAAGTCGCCGACGAAGAGGTCGGGGCGATTGCGCGCGAGCCGGCCGAGACCGTTCAGCTCGGCGTTGACCTCCTCGTGGTCGTACCACATCCACGTCACGTCGACCGCGGGATCGGTGAGCTCGGCGGCGAGCTTCAGCTGGACCGCCACTCCCGCCTTCATGTCGACGGTGCCACGCCCCCAGAGGTAGCGGATGCCGTCGTGCTCTTCGAAGCGGGTCGGGAGGTTGTCGTTCAGGGGCACCGTGTCGATGTGGCCCGCGATGAGCGCTCGACGCTCACGCCCGAGGTTCGTGCGGGCGACGACGGTGTCCCCGTCGCGGATGATCTCGAGGTGCGGCAGGCCGCTCAGCGCCGCCACGATGGCGTCGGCCAGCGCCCCTTCATTGCCCGAGACCGACTCGATATCGCACAGCTGACGGGTCAGGTCGATGGAGGTCGCATGGAGGTCGAGGGGCACGCTGCTGATCGTCACCCTACTAACCTAGGGGGCATGCCTTCCGACGTGCCTGAGAACTCCGCCGTGCCCGCTTCATCCCGCTCGGCGTGGGGCTACGGCCTCGCGACGATCGCCGGCGACGGAACCGTGCTCGACACCTGGTTCCCGGAACCCCGACTCGGCGCGCTCCCGGCCGGCCGCGACCGCTGGATCGCCCCGGCCGAGCTGGAGGAGCTCGCCGGGGACGACCCCCGCCGCGCCGTCCGCGTCGACATCGTCACGGTCGAGATCGAGTTGGATGCGCCCCCCGCCTCCACGTCGGACGCCTACCTGCGCCTGCACCTGCTCTCGCACCTGCTCGTGCAGCCCAACGGGCTCAACCTCGACGGCATCTTCGCGCACCTGCCCAGCGTCGCCTGGACGAACGCCGGACCGGTGAACCCGGCCGACCTCGACCGGCTGCGCCCCCGCTTGCAGCGGGCGGGCATCCAGGTCTCGGGCGTCGACAAGTTCCCGCGCCTGCTCGACTACGTGACGCCCGACCGCGTCCGCATCGCCGACGCGTCGCGCGTCCGCCTCGGTGCGCACCTCGCGCCGGGGACGACGGTCATGCACGAAGGATTCGTGAACTTCAACGCCGGGACGCTCGGTACGTCCATGGTCGAAGGGCGAATCTCGCAGGGCGTGGTGGTGGGCGACGGCTCGGACATCGGCGGGGGCGCATCCATCATGGGCACGCTGTCCGGCGGCGGCAGTCACCGCGTGTCGATCGGCGAGCGCGCCCTGCTCGGCGCGAATTCCGGCATCGGCATCTCGATCGGCGACGACTCGGTGGTCGAGGCCGGACTCTACGTGACCGCGGGGACCAAGGTCGTCGTCGTCGGCGAGGCCCCGACCGCGGACGGCCGCCCGCGCACGGTGAAGGCCGCCGAACTGTCCGGGATGCCGGGGCTGCTGTTCCGCCGCAACTCGCTGACCGGCGCGGTCGAGGTGCTCCGCCGCGCCGGCGCCGGCGTCGAACTCAACGCCGCGCTGCACGCCTAGCGAGCGGGTCTCTGCAACCGGTGGTCCCGACGTGCCGTTATCGCCCAGGCATAACGGCACTTCGGGACCACTAGCTCGCGCGTCAGACCATGGCGAGCACAGAGGCCGGGTCGGTCAGGATGCGACCGATGTCGGCCAGGAAGCGCGACGCCTGCTCGCCGTCGACGATGCGGTGGTCGAACGTCAGCGCGAGGGTGACCACCTCGCGGAGCGCGATGCCCCCCTGGTGCTCCCACGGCTGACGGCGGACAGCGCCGACGGCGAGGATCGCCGCCTCCCCGGGCGTCAGGATGGGCGTGCCCGCATCCACGCCGAACACACCGACGTTCGTGATCGTGATCGTTCCGCCGCTCAGGTCGGCGGGGGCGGTGCGTCCGGCGCGGGCGGTCTCGGCGAGCTGCCGGATCGCGGCCGAAACGCCCCCGAGCGTCAGGGCGTCGGCGTCCCGGATCACCGGGACGAGCAGTCCCCGCGGCGTCGCGGCCGCGATTCCCAGGTGCACGTACTCGGTCTGCACGATCTCGTTCGCCGCTTCGTCCCACCGGGAGTTGACGGCGGGCGTCCGACGCACCGCCAGCAGCAGCGCCTTAGCGACCACCGCGAGCAGTCCCGGACGCGCTTCGGCGAACTCGGGCTGCGCCCGCAGGCGGCCGACCAGCTCGATCGTGGCGGTGGCATCCACCGTCAGGAAGACGGTCGCCTGGGGCGCCCCGAACGCGCTGCGCATCATGGCGTCGGCGGTCGCCTTGCGGACACCGCGAATCGGGATGCGCGTCTCGCGCGACCCGTCGGCACGCGTGGTCTGGGGCGGCTCGGCCTGCGCCCCGCGGTCGGCGAAGGACTGCACGTCGCCACGCGTGATCAGCCCGCGGTCGCCGGAGCCGGCAACCGACGCGAGGTCGATGCCGAGCTCGCGGGCCAACGCGCGGACCGGCGGCGTCGCCCGCGGCCGCTCGGCGAGCGCCGTCGCGGCCGCGGGTGCGGCTGACGCGGCGGGTGCGGCTGACGCCGCGGTCGTCGCGGGCGCCATCGGGGCGAGCCCCGGTCGCGCACGGCGCGCCGGGCGATCGCGGGACTCCGGCCGGGCCCCGTACCCGACCAGCGTCGGCTCGCGCTGCTCCACCTCAGCCGGACCCTCCGACGGTCCGGCGTCGCCGACCACCTCGGGCTCCCCCGAATCCACCTCGAACGCCACCAGCGGCTCCCCCACCGCAACGGTCACGCCCGGCTCGACGAAGAGCCGCGACACGCGGCCGTCGTACGGCGCGGGCAGCTCGACGAGCGCCTTCGCCGTCTCCACCTCGGCGATGATCTGGTTGAGCTGCACGATGTCGCCGACGGCGACCTTCCACGTCACGAGCTCCGATTCGGTGAGTCCCTCACCGAGGTCGGGAAGCGCGAACTCCTTGAGCGCCATCAGTCCTCCACCCCGCTCAGCGAGTTGGGCCGGTCGAGGGCACGGTCGATGCCGTCCAGGATGCGATCCAGGTCCGGCAGGTGAGCTGCCTCCAACCGTGCAGGCGGGTACGGGATGTCGTGCCCGGTCACCCGCACCGGCGCGTGCTCCAGGTGGTAGAAGCAGCGCTCGGTGATGGATGCGGAGATCTCGGCGGCCAGGCCGCCGGACAGTGCAGCCTCGTGTGTCACGACGAGCCGCCCGGTGCGCTTCACCGAGGCGACCACGGTGTCCAGGTCGAGGGGCGACAGCGAGCGCAGGTCGATCACCTCGACCGACACGCCGTCGTCGCCGGCGGCGAGCGCCGCATCCCGAGCCAACTGGACCAGACCGCCGTACGTCACCAGTGTGACGTCGTTCCCCTGGGCGACGACGCGGGCGGTGCCCATCGGGCGGGCGTCGGCGAGCGGAGCATCCTCATCCACCTCGCCCTTGGCGTGATAGCGACGCTTCGGCTCGAAGAACAGCACAGGATCGTCGGAGGCGATCGCCTGCTGGATGAGCGTGAACGCGTCCTGGGGGTCGGACGGACTGACCACGCGCAAGCCCGCCGTGTGGGCGAAGTACGCCTCGGGAGAGTCGGAGTGGTGCTCCGCCGAGCCGATTCCGCCGGCGAACGGCACCCGGATGACGATCGGCATCCGCACCGCACCCTGGGTGCGGTAGTGCATCCGCGCCACCTGGTTCACGATCTGGTCGAAAGCGGGATAGATGAAGCCGTCGAACTGGATCTCGACCACCGGACGGTATCCGCGGTACGCCATCCCGACCGCCGTGCCCAGGATTCCGGACTCGGCGAGCGGCGAGTCCATCACCCGGCGCGGACCGAACTCCGTCTGCAGCCCGTCCGTGACGCGGAAGACCCCGCCGAGCGTGCCGATGTCCTCACCCATCAGGACGACATGGTCGTCCGCGGCGAGCGCGCGGCGGAGGCCGGCGTTGATGGCCTTCGCCATGCTGAGAGCCGTCATCCTCGGTCGCTCCCCACGAACGTGCGCAGGTAGCGCGAGTAGTGGTCCCGCTGCCGGGCGATGCCCGTGTGCGGCTCGGCGTACACGTTGTCGAAGACGGACAGCAGGTCGGGGTCGGTCAGCGCCGTGATGCCGGAACGCATCTCCGCCGCGACAGCATCGGCTTTCGCGACGACGGCGGCCATCCGCTCGTCCGTCAGCACTCCCTGCGCCCTGAGATACGCCTCCACCCGGCTCACCGGGTCCTTGGCGCGCCACTCGTCGAGCTCGGCGGCGTCCCGGTAGCGGGTGGGGTCGTCCGCGGTCGTGTGCGGACCCATCCGGTACGTCACGGCCTCGATGAAGGTCGGTCCTCCCCCGGAGCGCGCGCGGTCGAGCGCCGCGCGGGTGACGGCGAGCACAGCCAGGACGTCGTTGCCGTCGACGCGGACGCTCGGCACCCCGAAGCCCGGCGCGCGATCGGCGATGGGACGCTGCGCCTGCAGCGACACCGGCTCGGAGATCGCGTACTGGTTGTTCTGGCAGAAGAAGATGACCGGGGCCGCGTAGGTTGCGGCGAAGATCAGCGCTTCGCTCACATCCCCCTCGCTGGTGGCCCCGTCGCCGAAGTACGCGACGGCCACAGCGTCGGTGCCGTCGGCCTGAATGCCGAGCGCGTATCCCGTCGCGTGGAGCGTCTGCGCGCCGATGATGACCTGCGGCGTCGCCATGTTGATGTCGTACGGATTCCAGCCGCTCTGGGTCGTGCCGCGCCAGACACGGAGCAGGTCGACGAGACCGGCGCCCCGGCAGTAGGCAACGCCGTGCTCGCGGTAGCTGGAGAAGACGAAGTCGTCACCGCGGAGGGCGCGCCCGGAGCCGATCTGCGCGGCCTCCTGGCCGAGGAGCGGCGGCCACAGGCCGAGTTCGCCCTGACGCTGCAGGGCCGTCGCCTCGGCGTCGATGCGGCGGATGACGCGCATGTCCTCGTAGAGCGCAAGCAGTTGGTCGGTGCCGATGTCCGAGACCCAGGCATCGAACCGGTCGTCCTGGTGACGGACGCCGTCGGCGTCGAGCAGGCTCACGATGTCGATCCCGGCGAGCCCGAGCTCTCCGAGAGAACCGAGGTCGGTGTGGGATCCGCCCCGGCGGGTGGCAGGCTGATTGTCGATCGTCACGGTTCACGCAACCTTCACTCTCGCGCCCGGTCGGCACTGCTTGTGGCGTGCACGACCGGCTTCCGGCCTCCTTGCCGGAATTAGGGGAAGGTTACGCCGTGAGGTCAGCGCGCACAACTGACGGCGTGTCGCCTGTGCAAGGTGCTCTATCCGGCCGGGCTGCGGGATGCTAGTTTTCACACTATGCGCAGCTTCGACAACACCGACCGCCGCATCCTTCTGGCGCTCGCGGACGACCCCCGATCGACGAACGTCTCGCTCGCCGACCGCCTCGGGCTGAGCCGCAACACGGTGCAGGCGCGGGTGGCCGAACTCGAGAGGAGCGGGGCGTTCCTGTCGTTCGAGCGGCGGATCTCCGCGCGGGTCGCCGGCTATCCGCTGGCGGCGTTCGTAAACGTCCACGTGCAGCAGCAGCGGCTCGCCGCGGTGGTGGAGAGCCTCGCCTCGATCCCGGAGATCGTGCAGGCGCATGGCCTGTCCGGCCCCTCCGACCTGCTGCTCCGGGTGGTCTGCATCGACGCGGAGGACCTGTTCCGGATCACCGGCATCATCCAGTCCACCGACGGCGTCGACCGCGCCGAGACGTCCCTCGACATGGGCGAACTCATCCCCTACCGCCTCCGCCCGCTCCTCACCCGCGATGCCTGACCCCCCTCCCCGCCATCGCTTCCTCACTTAATCCGCCGACGCGCCGTCGCCGGCCGGATTAATCGAGGAAGCGATGGCGGGGAGGGGGGTCAGGGGCGGGGGCGGGCACGACGAAGGCCGCGTCGACGGGGTCGACGCGGCCTTCGGTGGGGCGAGAGAGGTTACGCCTCCGCGGGAGCCTCGACGGGCTCGGTGGGGGCGTCGGAGGCAGCGGCCTCGTCAGCGATCACCGGAGCGAGCGACAGCTTTCCGCGGTCGTCGATCTTGGTGATCTCGACCAGGATCTTCTGGCCGACGCCGAGCACGTCCTCCACGTTCTCCACACGCTTGCCACCGGCGAGCTTGCGGACCTCGGAGATGTGCAGCAGGCCGTCCTTGCCCGGGAGCAGCGAGACGAACGCACCGAACGCGGCGATCTTGACGACGGTTCCGAGGAACTGCTCGCCGACCTCCGGGTTGGTGGGGTTCGCGATCGCGTTGACCTGGGCACGGGCCGCCTCGGCCGACGGGCCGTCGGTGGCGCCGATGTAGACGGTGCCGTCCTCCTCGATGGAGATGTCGGCGCCGGTCTCGTCCTGGATCGCGTTGATCGTCTTGCCCTTCGGGCCGATCAGCTCACCGATCTTGTCGACCGGGATCTGGACCGAGATCACGCGGGGCGCGGTCGGGGCCATCTCGTCCGGGCGGTCGATCGCGGCGTTGAGCACGCTCAGGATGGTCGTGCGAGCATCCTTCGCCTGCTTCAGCGCGCCCGCGAGGACCGACGACGGGATGCCGTCGAGCTTCGTGTCGAGCTGGATCGCGGTGACGAACTCGCTGGTACCGGCGACCTTGAAGTCCATGTCGCCGAGCGCGTCCTCCGCGCCCAGGATGTCGGTCAGCGCCGCGTAGCGGGTCTCACCGTCGACGACGTCGGAGATCAGGCCCATGGCGATGCCCGCGACCGGGGCGCGCAGCGGCACACCGGCGTTGAGGAGCGACAGGGTGGAGGCGCAGACGGAACCCATCGAGGTGGAGCCGTTGGACCCGAGGGCCTCGGACACCTGACGGATCGCGTAGGGGAACTCCTCGCGGCTCGGCAGCACCGGCACGAGCGCGCGCTCGGCGAGGAAGCCGTGCCCGATCTCGCGACGCTTCGGCGAACCGACGCGGCCGGTCTCACCGGTCGAGTACGGCGGGAAGTTGTAGTGGTGCAGGTAGCGCTTCTTGGTGACCGGCGACAGCGAGTCGATCTGCTGCTCCATCTTGAGCATGTTCAGCGTGGTGACGCCCAGGATCTGGGTCTCGCCGCGCTGGAAGATCGCCGAACCGTGGACGCGCGGGATGACCTGCACCTCGGCGTCGAGCGGACGGATGTCGGTCAGGCCACGACCGTCGATGCGGATGCCCTCGCGGAGGACACGGCCGCGCATGACGACCTTCGACACCGACTTGTACGCCGCCGAGAACTGCGTGAGGACCTCGGGGTCGAGGACGCCCGCCTCCACCTTCTCGGTCAAGGATGCCTTGACGCGGTCCTTGAGGGCGTCGTCGGCGTTCTGGCGCTCGATCTTGTCGGCGATCTGGTAGACGTTCACCAGCTCGTCGTAGGCCAGGCCGGCGACGTTGTCGTAGGTGGCCTTCGAGTAGGGAAGGAACACCGGGTAGTCGGCGATGGCCTTGGCGGCCTGCTCGGCGATGACGTTCTGGGCACCGACCAGCTGGCGGATGAACGGCTTGGCGGCCTCGAGGCCCTGCGCGACGATCTCCTCGTTCGGCTTGACCGCGCCCGCCTGGATGAGGTTCCAGCTGTTCTCGGTGGCCTCGGCCTCGACCATCATGATCGCGACGTCGCCCTCGGAGCCGTCGTCGTTCGTGAGGACGCGACCGGCGACGATGAGGTCGAAGACGGCCTCCTTCAGCTGCTCGGCCTTCGGGAACGCGATCCACTGGTCCTCGTGCGCGCCGTTGCCGGGGATGAGCGCGAGGCGCACACCGGCGATCGGGCCGGAGAACGGCAGACCGGAGATCTGCGTGGACAGGCTGGCCGCGTTGATGGCGAGCGCGTCGTAGAACTCGTCCGGAGCGATGCTCAGGACGGTGATGACGATCTGGACCTCGTTGCGGAGGCCATCGACGAACGACGGGCGCAGCGGCCGGTCGATCAGACGGCAGACCAGGATCGCCTCGGTGGAGGGGCGGCCCTCGCGGCGGAAGAACGATCCGGGGATCTTGCCTGCGGCGTACGAGCGCTCTTCGACGTCGACCGTCAGCGGGAAGAAGTCGAAGTTGTCCTTCGGGTGCTTGCTGGCGCTGGTTGCGCTCAGCAGCATGGTCTCCTCGTCGAGGTAGGCGGCGACGGCGCCCTGCGCCTGCTGGGCGAGGCGTCCGGTCTCGAACCGGACGGTGCGGGTGCCGAAGCGGCCGTTGTCGAGGACGGCTTCGGCGAACTTGATTTCAGGACCTTCCAAGAGGTCTTTCTCCTTTGTTTAACGTCGCGGTCCCGTGTGGACGCGACTTTCATCCAAGGAGCAGGAACAGGCAGTTCGACACGTTTCTGTGTACGCGGCATGCCATGCAAGTGCGTGGGCTGAGCCCGTCTGGCCATCAGTAGAAATACACGGTTGCACCGCCACGTCATGCGGGTGCATCCGGATACCACCACCGAGGACCAGCTCCTGCCGGCCTGCTCCGGTCGATCGGCACACAGCCGACCACCGAACATCCTATCAGTCGGGGGCTTTTGCCGGGGGATGCACGGATATCAAAGCGCGAGCGTCGCGCGTGCTGCATCCGCCAGCGCGCTGCCGTACGAGGGGCCGTGACCGGCGGCATGAACGGCGAGCGGATGCAACTGGTGCAGCGGGATGCGGTCCCGCCAGCCCGATCGAAGCGGCCGCGCAGTGTCGTACCCGGCGACCAGTTCGTCGAGGAAGGGGGCGCCGAACAGGGCCAGCATCGCCAGATCCGTCTCGCGGTGCCCACCGTGGGCTGCGGGGTCGATGAGGACGGCGCCGCGCGCATCCCACAGCAGGTTGCCGCTCCACAGGTCGCCGTGGATGCGGGCGGGCGGCTCGTCGTCGTCGAACGCGCCCGCCGCGACCCGGTCGACGGCCTCGCGGATGACCGGGAGTTGCGCGCTCGTCACGCCGCCCGCCTCCACCGCGATGTCGAGGTACGGGAGGACGCGGTCGCGCGCATAGAAGCGTCCCCAGCTGGTCTCGTGCGCGGCGGGCAGCGGGCGCCGTCCGATGAAGAGCGGGCCGTCCCAGCCGTCCGGCGGCGCCCCGAAGGCGGCCGCGCCCGCGGCATGCGTCAGGGCGAGCGCTGCACCGAACGCGCGCGCCGCCTCAGCCGTCGGTCGGACTTCGCGGATCCGCTCGAGCTCGATCCGCCCCGGTCGCACAGACGCGACCTCGACGACACGCGCTCCCCCGGAAGCCTCCGCCTGACCGAGCCAGCGCAGTCCCGCCGCCTCCGCCTCGAAGAACCGCGCAGGCGCATCCGCCCGCTCCTTCACCACCGTCTCCACGCCGCCACCCTACGTCTGGCGCGAGCGCCCACGAGCTGAGAGCACGACGACCGCCGTGCCGACAAGGGCGCCGAGGGTGTTCGCGAGGAGGTCGCGCGGGTCGCTCACGCGCTCGGGAAGGAACAACTGCACGAACTCGATGATCAGCGTCGCCGCCACTCCGATCGCGACCGCCAGCCACCACCTCCAGACGCCCAGCAGCAGTGTGAACAGGACACCCATCGGAACGAACAGCAGCACATTGGCCGAGAACTCGGCGACGTCGTAGTCGATCCAGGACAGTCCGGGCACCGCGGAGAACGCGCGCAGCAGCGCACGAAGCAGCGGATTCCCCGCCGGATTCCCGGGCGCGGGGTTCAGGGTGATCCACGCGACCGCGGCCAGATAGGCGGCGATCAGGATGGGCAGCACGGCACGACGGCGCATCCTCCTATGCTGGCGCACATGACCAGTGCGTTCCGCATCCCGATGACCGGGCGCTCGACCGACGAACGGCATCGCGTCTCCAGCCCGCTCGAGCTGCTGTTCGACCTCACCTTCGTGGTGGCGATCGCCCAGGTGGCCGGTCAGCTCGCGCATGCGGGCGAAGAGGGCCACGTGCTCGAACGGCTGCCGTTCTACTTCATGGTGTTCTTCGCCATCTGGTGGGCATGGATGAACTTCACCTGGTTCGCCTCCGCCTACGACACCGACGACGTGCCGTACCGCGTCATGACGCTGATCCAGATGGGCGGTGTGCTGGTGCTCGCCGCCGGCGTGCCAGCCGCATTCGATGAGGAGAACTTCACCGCGATCATCGTCGGCTACCTGATCATGCGGGTCGCGTTGATCGGCCAGTGGATCCGGGCGGGTGTCGAGCATCCCGCCGGCCGCCGCACCGCCTTCCGTTACGCAGCGGGAGTTGCGGCGGTTCAGGTGCTCTGGGTGGTCTGGGGCTTCCTCCCTCCGCACACCGCGGTCTGGTTCTTCGGGATCGGCGTGGTGCTCGAGCTCTCGGTGCCGGTCTGGGCCGAACGCACCGGCATGACGTCGTGGCACCCCCACCACATCGCGGAACGGTACGGGCTGTTCACGATCATCGTGCTCGGCGAGTCCGTCTCGGCGTCGGCTGCCGGCGTGCAGCGCGCGCTGGCGGAGAGCGGCTTCTCTGCTTCTCTCGTGTGGATCGCGTCCGCCGGCCTCGTGCTGCTGTTCGCCCTCTGGTGGCTGTACTTCCTGGAGCCGGCGGCCGAAGGGCTCAGCACCAAGCGCGGCCGCTCCTACTACTGGGGCTACGGCCACTACTTCGTCTTCGCCTCACTCGCGGCTCTCGGCGCGGGCCTCGAGGTGGCTGTGCAGGCGGGCGCCGCGCACGCGGACGGGAACGAGGCGGGAGCGGAGTACGCTATCGCGATCCCGGTGGCCGTGTTCCTGGTGATGCTCTACGTGCTGCACGCTCCGCTGGTCCCGGAGGTGGTCATCCGGCCGCTGAAGACCGGGATCGCGATCGCACTGGTCCTCCTGCTGCCCCTGGTCTCGCCGCTCATCGGACTGGTGGGAGTGACCATCGGCATCGCTGTGGTCGCTTCAGCGCTCGTCGCAGTGACCCTGCTCGACCGGGCGGTGGCCGCGCGCACCGCCGACGTGACGACGAGCGACCCCTTGTCCTGACGGTCACCGCGCGGTTGAGTCGACGGCATGAGCCAGCAGGATGACCGCGCCGAACAGCTGACCACCGCTGAGCTGCCCTGAGCGGCACCCAGGCGCTCTCGATCAGGAGCCGCCGCCTCCCCCGCTGTGTCCGCGGGGCGCGCCGTACACCCGCACGTAGTCGAACGTCGTCGTAAAGCCGGCGGCGGCCATCGAGACCAGCCCGAGCCGCGGCGGTGTCGCCGACAGCGGTGTCGTCCAGGTTCCCGCCGTGTCGAAGGTTGCGCCGTCGTCCCTGCTGGTGGACGCGGTGTAGACGTTCTCGGTCGCTGTGTGCGTCCTCGTCAGCCGCAGTACTGTCCACTGGCCGACCGGTCCGCCGACGGAGTTGCCGTACGTCGGGTAGCCGGGCCCCTCGGCGGTCTCCCGCTTTCCGAGCTCTGTCTGCCGGGTCTCCCAGATGGATGTGACGGCCAGCTTCACGAAGTTCGCGTCGTCCTGATAGATCACCAGGCCGCCCTGCGCGTAGTTCTGGCAGCAGCCGTCGCGTGGGACCGTCGTGGAGACGCGCGTCTCCACGGTGTAATCGCCCTGCGGCAACGCGCGCAAGGGCAGCCCGGCGGCACCCGCATCAGGGCCGAGGTCGGCCTGCTGCATCTGCCAGTTCAGTACCCCGCGGGAGACGGACCGTGTCGCAGGTCCCGGGTCGCGCAGCCACGTCCAGGCAGCATCCATCGCGTGACCGCCGAACTCATCGGAGTACGCGGGGAGCTTCGGTCCGCGCGGGGGCGGTCCGACGAACGACGGAATGTAGCCGGGACGCTGCCCGGCGACGACGGTCGGTGCGGGCTGCGGACTGTCGGAGGGACCTGCGCCTCCCCGGACCACCGGCCAGCCGTTCTTCCAGTCGAGCGGGTCCATCAGCACCGGCCGCTTCGTGTAGGTGCCGGCACCGGGGACGTACGGGTCGGTGCGGTCGACCGCGTGGTAGAGCATCCACTCCTGGCCGGCCGCATCGACCGCACTCGTGACGTGGCCCGGGCCGACCCAGCGGTTCCCGTTCTGGTGCAGCACCGGCGTACCGCCGACCCGGGAGTCGAGCAGCGACGCTCCGGTGCGGTCGACGAACGGCCCGGTCGGGGACGTCGAGCGACCGGCGAAGACGCCGTAGCCGGTCAGCGGTCCATTGCAGCAGTTCGTGGCCGAGCCGAGCAGGTAGTACCAGCCGTCGTGCTGGACGACGTGGGTGCCCTCGTAGCGGTTCGGAATGGCGACCTGCACCTGGCTCGCCGGGTCGGAGTGGAGGCCGTCGGCGCTGATGCGCCGGACGGACAGCCCGCCGTAGTAGCTCCCGAAGTACAGGTAGTTCTGGCCGCCGACCGTCAGCAGCTCGGGGTCGTAGACCCACCGCCGGTCGTTGGGGTCGGTGTTCCCGGGCGCCGGCATCGGTTCGACCACCGGTCCGCCGGAGTCGACCCAGGGGCCGGCCGGGCTGTCACTCGTCGCGACACCGATCGCCGAGCCGCCGCCTGGAGTCACCGTGTTCGTCGCCGTGTAGTAGAGCAGGTAGCGGCCACCGACGTACGCGACGTCCGGCGCCCACATGTCCCCGTCGCCGATCCACGCCGGACGGGTCGGGAGGGCCTCACCGACGAACGACCAGTGCACCAGGTCGGTCGAGCGGTAGCTCGGGATGCTGGAGAAGACCAGCGAGCCGTCCGGGTTGCGCAGCGACGAGTCGATGACGTCGCGCGTGCAGTAGAGGTACCAGGCGGCGTCCGCCGGATTCTGCGAGCGGATGACGTCCGGATCGGCGCACTGCTCGGCGGTCCTCCCGCCGCCGAGGTCCAGGTCGAGCGGGTTGCTGTAGGTGGCGCGCGGCGACATCGGCTGCGTCGCGGGAACCGCGGTCGCCCCCTGAGGCGCTGAGATCGCGGGGATGCCGACACCGAGCGCCAGCGCTGTAACGGCCGAGATGATCAGCCTGGGCAGATGGCGCATGATCGCAGCTCTCCTTCGAGGTGGGATGTGCGTCACACGCTACAGCGCTGTAAACCGGAAGCCAAGTGTTCGGATACGACAAAACGGGCCGCCACCCGAAGGTGACGGCCCGTCTGTAAGAAGTTCGCGGAGTCGACGAAGATTATCGACGCAGCCCGAGACGCTCGATGAGCGAGCGGTAACGGCTGATGTCGATGTCTGCCAGGTAACCCAGCAGACGGCGACGCTGACCGACCAGCAGAAGCAGGCCACGACGCGAGTGGTGGTCGTGCTTGTGCTCCTTGAGGTGCTCGGTGAGATCCTTGATCCGCTTGGTCAGGATCGCGACCTGCACCTCGGGGGATCCGGTGTCACCGGGGTGGGTAGCGTACTCTTCGATGATCGCCTTCTTGACGTCTGCATCCAGTGCCATAGAGGGATCCCCTTCCTACTCGTTGCGCGGTGCCCGGGGCCGTATGCCTGGGCTCTCTTGATCCGCGGCCGTTCGACGGCAACCTCACGAGTCTAACAGAAGCGGGCCGAGCAACGGTCCGCGCGGGGGCCGCCTCAGACCGGCTCCGGCTCTGGTTCGAGCAGCGCGAACACGGCCCCCTGGGGGTCGACGATCTCAGCCCAGCGGCCGACGCCGGGAGCGGAGAGCGGCTCGGTGCGCAGGGTGCCGCCGAGCTCGGTCGCACGCACCACGCCGGCGTCGAGGTCGGCGACGTTGAAGTAGACCAGCCAGCTGGCCGGTTCCGATCCGTCGGAGGTGTACGCACCGGCCACACTGGTATCGCCGACGTCGAAGAGCCCGTACGGCTGCTCCCCGACCCTCATTTCGCTGATCCCGACGCCGAGCACGGACGTGTAGAAGCCGAACGTCGACTCGGGATCGGGTGCGACCAGTTCGAGCCAGTCGACCGCACCGGGCTCGTCCCGGAGCCACGGTTCGTTGTGCTCACGTCGTTGCCACAGCCCGAAGACGGCGCCGGCGGGGTCTGCGACGATCGCCAGACGGACGCCGGGCACCGGCTCCCCCGGCTCCAGCAGGATGGACCCACCCGTCGTCCGTGCCGCGTCGGCGGCGGCCTCCAGGTCGTCGACGGCGAAGTAGGCGGTCCACATGGTCGGCACGTCCTCCGACGGCAGCGGCCCGAGTGCGGCGACGGCGACGCCGCGCGCGCTGGCCAGGGAGAAGTTCCCGGTCTCGGGGAGCGGAGGCCCCACCTCCCAGCCGAAGAGTTCGCGGTAGTAGGTCGCGGCGGCGGGCGGGTCGGTGCTCTGCAGGTCCACCCAGATGGGCGTGCCGTGCGGGAACGCGTCTTCGATCGGCATGGGCACACCGTACTCGCCCCCGATGCGCTGGGGCGAGAGTGCTCGCACCCGGGCGAGGAGGGGTGCGCCACGACTCAGATGCCGCGCAGCACCTCGTCCATCGCCGCGACCACGACGGGCGCGGGCGGGCCGTCGTCGTGCTGTGCCCACCAGAGCAGCGCCGAGAAGTTGGCAGCGCTCAGTGCGTCCGCCAGGACCTGGACGCGGAGACTGAGCGGATCGAGCCCGAGGCGGCCGGCGAGGAAGTCGACGAGCAGCTCCCGCTGCGACGCCATTCCGACGAGGCCGAAGCCGATGAGAGCCGGATGCGTGGCCATGAGGGCGAGCCGGCGCCGGGTTGCCTCTTCCGCCTCCGGAGGCAGGGTGAGCGACGACAGGATGGCGTCGGCGAGCACATCGCGGATCGACCGGTCGCCCGGGGCGCGGTCGAGCACGGCGTGCATCCGTCCGACGACCGGCTCGATGCCGCCCCAGACCAGGGCGGGCTTGCTCGGGAAGTAGCGGAACAGCGTTCGCCGGCCGATGCCCGCCAGCGCGGCGATGTCGTCCATCGTCGTCTGCTCGTACCCGTGCTCGTCGAAGTGCCGGAGAGCGATGAGGGCGACACGCTCAGGGTCGACGTCCGTCGGGCGCCCACGACGCCGGGGCGCGGCCGGGCCGGCAGCCGCGGTGGCGGGGAGGTCCGTCGAGCTCATCCTCCGATCATCGCACCGGAGGCGCGGGGTCGCCGACCCGCTCGCGACCGATCGCCTCCGCGAGAGTCCGGAGGGCGTCCGGGATGTGCGCGGCGCGAATGCCGCCGAAGCCGAGCAGCACACCGTCCGCGCCTTCCGCCCGACGGAATCGCGAGACCGGCTGGACGGCCACCCCGGCAACGGCCGCGCGTTCCGCGACGCGTGCGCCGTCGAACCGTCCGGCCGAGGCGTCCTGACGCGCGACGGGTGCGACCGGCGCGAGCACGGCGACGTGCAGGCCCGCGGCCGAGGGCACCAGCTCCAGGTCGGGCAGCAGCTCCCCCACTTCATGCACCAGCACCGCGTGCCGCTCCTCGTACACGCGGGTGGCCGCGCGGACATGCCGCGCAAAGACACCCGAGTCGAGGAGCCGGGCCATCGCACGCTGCGTCACGGTGTCGTTGTGCCAGTCGGTGAGTCGCTTTGCATGGCGGAGCGCGGCCAGCAGGGCGGGCGGAGCGACGACGAACCCGAGGCGGAGGGCGGGCAGCATCGTCTTCGAGAACGTGCCGACGTAGACCACGCGGCCGTCCGCATCCAGCCGCTGAAGCGGGTCGAGCGGCCGGGCACCGAAGCGGTACTCGCTGTCGTAGTCGTCCTCGATGATGACGGCGTCGTGGCGGCTCGCCCACTCCAGCAGGGCGACCCGGCGGTCGAGCGGGAGCACACCGCCGAGCGGGAACTGGTGCGACGGAGTCACGTACACCAGGCGCGCCGGGGGCAGGAGGTCGACCCGGAGGCCGTACGCGTCGACCGGAACAGGCACGACGCGTGCTCCGGCCATCTCGAAGAGTTGCCGGACGGGCGGATACCCCGGATCCTCCACCGCCACCGTGTCGCCGGGCTGCAGCAGTACCCGGGCGAGCAGGTCGAACGCCTGCTGCGCTCCGCTCGTCACGAGCACGTCGCCGGGGCCGGCCTCCACCGATCGCGCAACGCCGAGATGGCGCGCGATGCCCTCCCGCAGCCGCTCGACTCCTGACGGGTCGCCGTAGGAGGCGGACCGAAGAGTCCCGCCGCGGAGCTCGGCAGCGACAGAGGTGCGCCACGCGTCGAGCGGGAAGAGCGCCGGATCCGGCGAGCCGATGCTGAAGTCGTAGGCGACCGGCCGCGGCTCCACCCACAGCGGATCGTTGAGATCGCGCCAGGCCGGGGATGGCTGAGCGGCTCCCTGCGTTCGCGTCGGGCCCGGGCTCGGGTCGGCGGCCGCGTAGGCGACGAAGGTGCCGGCACCGACGCGCGCGGCGAGGTATCCCTCAGCGGTGAGCCGCTCATAGGCGGTCGACACGGTCGCGCGCGACACCTGCAGCCGCCCGGCGAGCTCGCGGGTCGCCGGCAGGCGTTCTCCACGCCGGAGGCGTCCGTCCAGCACCGCATCTCGCAACTGGCGGTAGATGCGGTCGGCGCGATCGCCGCGCCCGCCGATGGCGACATGCAGGTCCACGATGCCCTCGAATGGTCTGATGAGATTCCGGTGAAGTGGATCTTACAGCGCGCCATTCCGGCCCGTAGCGTCGGTGGCATGACAGAACGAATCCAGGTCCCGTCGGTCGCCCCCGAGGGCTACCGCAAGGTCATCAACCTCGACGGCTACGTCGGCGGGGTCGTCGAGGAGCCCCTCGGCGATCTCATCAGACTGCGCGCGTCGCAGATCAACGGCTGCACCTACTGCGTCGACATGCACTCCGTCGACCTGCAGGGTCGTGGAGTGCCGGTGCGCAAGGTCTTCGCGGTCTCCGCCTGGCGGGAGTCGCCGTGGTTCACCGACCGCGAGCGGACAGCGCTCGAACTCACCGAGGCCGTCACGCTCATCCACGAGGCCGGGGTGCCGGACGACCTCTATGAGCGAGCGCTGGCGGAGTTCGGAGAGGACGGACTCGCGAACCTGCTGCTCGCGATCGCGACGATCAATGTGTGGAACAGGATCGCCATCCCCACCCGGATGCAGCCGGCGAGTCTCTGAACGCCCGGCGCGGAACGACGAAGCGCTCCCCCGGCCGGGGCCGAGGGAGCGCTTTCGTCGTCCGGAGCGGTTCAGCTCACGCCGAGCAGGTCGATCACGAAGATGAGGGTCTTGCCCGACAGCGGGTGACCGCCCCCGGCCGGGCCGTAGGCCTGCGCCGGCGGAACGGTGAGCTTGCGGCGTCCACCGACCTTCATGCCGGGGATGCCGTCCTGCCAGCCCTTGATGAGGTTGTTCAGCGGGAAGTTGATCGACTGGCCCCGGCTCCACGACGAATCGAATTCCTCGCCCGTCTCGTACTCGACGCCGAGGTAGTGCACGTCGACCTTGGAGCCCGCGGTGGCCTCGGGTCCTGTGCCCTCGACGATGTCGACGATCTCGAGGGTCTCGGGAGCCGGGCCCTCGGGGGCGTCGACTTCGGGCTTCTGGTTGGTGTTCTCTGCCATGCGTCCCATCCAACCGGTGCGACGGTGCCGCGTCAAAGCCCGTTCGCTCACCGCGCACGGCGGGGTGAGTGGCGCGCCACTTCCTGTTCTGCGGATCAGGGGTTGCGCTCTCCGGGCGGCGGGGGCATCCTTAAGGCCATAACTCGTTCCCCCGGTTGAGCTGCAGGCAGCGCCGCACCACCGGGGGTCGAGTCTGTTAACGGCTCTTTCTAGCCCTCCGTCAGGCGCCCCCGAAGACCTTTCCGGGGTTGAGGATTCCGAGCGGATCGAACACCGACTTCAGCTTCACCTGCAGCTCGTACGAGTCCGGTCCGAGTTCGTCCGCCAGCCAGCGGCGCTTCAACACGCCCACGCCGTGCTCGCCCGTCAAGGTGCCTCCCAGCTCGATCGCCGTACGGAACAGGTCGTTCGCCGCCTCCCAGACCTCCGGAGGGACGGTGTCGCCGGTGTAGACGAAGTTGGGATGCAGGTTGCCGTCGCCCGCGTGCGCGACGGTGGGGATGGGGATGCCGTACCGCTCCGAGATGCGCTCGATCGCCGCGAACATCTCAGGCATGCGCGAACGCGGAACGGCGACATCCTCGATCAGCACCTCGCCGCCGGAGGCGAGGGCGGGGTGGAAGGCGCGGCGCAGCGCGAGCAGACGCTCGCCCTCTGCCGCATCGGCCGCGACACGGACGGTGCCGCCGGTCTCCGTCAGGACGTCGGCCGCCGCGCCTGCCTCGGCGGCCGCAGTCGCTCCGTCGAACTGGACCAGCAGGTAGGCCGCACCGGCGCTCGCGCCGAACGACTCCTCGATGCGCTCCGCGCCCAGATAAGCGGAGATCCGCTCGAGGGCCGGGGCGTCCAGCAGTTCCATCACCGCAGGGCGCAACTGCGCGGCGGTGATCCGGGCCGACGCCTCGGCCGCGGCACGGACATCGGGGAACAGCGCCCCGAGCGTGACGGGTTCGCCCGGCGGGATGGGCTGGACGCGCACGGTGGCCCCGACGATCACGCCGAGGGTGCCCTCCGAACCGACGAAGAGCGCTGTGAGGTCGTAGCCGGTGACACCCTTGACGGTCCGGTGCCCTGTGCGGACGACGCGCCCGTCCGCGAGCACGACCGTGAGCGCGAGCACCGCCTCCCGGGTCACCCCGTACTTCGCGCACAGCAGGCCGCCGGCATTCGTGGCGATGTTGCCGCCAACGGTGGAGATGGCCCTGCTGGCCGGGTCGGGGGCGAAGAACAGGCCGTAGGGTTCGAGGGCCGCGTTCAGGTCGCTGTTGATGACGCCCGGCTCGACGACCGCGAGCTGATCCTCCACGGAGATCTCGAGGATGCGGTTCATTCCGGACACGTCGAGCACGATCGAGCCGTCCGTCCCGTTCGCTCCGCCGGCCAGACCGGTGCCCGCGCCGCGCGGGACCACCGGGACGCGGAACTCGCTCGCCGCCCGCAGGGCGGCCTGCACGTGCTCGATCGAGCGCGCGTTCACGATGGCTCGCGGAGCCCCTGGCGCCACCCAGCCGGAGCGATCGGTACGCGCCGCATCCAGCAGCGCCGGGTCGGTCGTGAGCACACCGGCGGCGAGCGCCTCCTCGCCGAGCGCGGCCGAGAGCCAGTCGAGAACGTCCATCCCCTCAGGCTAGCGAGCACGGTGCAGCACCCGGCGCAGTCATGTCCGATTTCCGCTATTGGATGTCGGTGGGCGGTGCGAGGCTGGGGATATGACCATCGATGGAGGCCCGAGCACGACTCCGCTCGCCGACCCCGTGTTCGCCGAGCGGTACCGGGCCATGAGCGCCCGGGACGCGCGATTCGACGGGCAGTTCATCACCGGTGTGCACTCGACCGGCATCTACTGCCGGCCCAGCTGTCCGGCCGTCACGCCCAAACCCGGCAACGTCTCGTTCTACCTGACGGCGGCCGCGGCCCACGAGGCCGGTCTGCGCGCCTGCAAGCGCTGCCTCCCGGACGCCGTCCCCGGCTCCCCGGAATGGAACGTGCGCGACGACCTCGCCGCGCGGGCCATGCGCCTCATTGCCGACGGCACAGTCGAGCGGGAGGGGGTCCCTGGCCTCGCGCGGCGCCTCGGCTACACGCCGCGGCACCTGGGCCGCGTCCTCACCGCGGAGCTCGGCGCCGGTCCGCTGGCACTGGCCCGGGCACACCGCGCGCAGACCGCACGGCTGCTCCTCACCGGCACCGACCTCCCGATCACCGATGTCGCCTTCGCGGCCGGCTTCAGCAGCGTGCGCCAGTTCAACGAGACGATGACGGAGGTGTACCGGCTGACGCCCGGCGGTGTGCGGGCGGCGGCGCGCCGCTCCCCCGCCGCGGCCCACCGCGAGGCGGGAGCGATGAAACTGAGCCTGCGACTGCCGGCACGCGCGCCGTTCGACGGTGCCGGGCTGATCGGCTTCCTCGGCGCCCGTGCGATCGACGGCGTGGAGACTGCGACGGGCGGCGGTGACCGTGTCGGATATGCGCGCGCCGTGCGGCTGCCGCACGGTCCGGCGGCCGTGCGGCTGACGCTCACCGGGTCGGTGGAAGCGCCCGCGGTGCAGTGCGACGCCGCACTCGCCGACGTGACCGACCTCGCACCGCTGGTCGCTCGCGTTCGCCGCCTGCTCGACCTGGACGCGGACGCCGAAGCGATCGACGCGGCCCTGGCAGCCGACCCCGTGCTTGCGCCGAGCGTCGCCGCGACGCCCGGCCTCCGCGTGCCCGGCGCGGTGGATGCGGAGGAGATCGTGTTCCGCGCCCTCATCGGCCAGCAGGTGTCGGTGGCGGCGGCCCGAACCGCGCTCACCCGGCTGACCGACGCGCTGGGCGAGCCGATCGCACTGACCGCTCCCGGCGGACAGGATGCGGCGAGCGCCGCCTCCTTCACCCGCCTGTTCCCCACGGCTGCCGCGATCGCGGAACACGGCAGGGAGGTGCTGCGCGGACCGGCGCGCCGTATCGACGCCATCCTCGGCGTCGCCGGAGCCCTGGCGGACGGCAGCCTGAGCATCGACGTCGGCGAGTCGCGCGACGACCTGGAGCAGCGCCTCCTCGCCTTCCCGGGGATCGGGCCGTGGACCGCCGGGTACATCGCGCTCCGCGTGCTGGGCAGCCCCGACATCCTGCTCACCGGGGACCTGGCACTCCGGCAGGGCGCGGCGCGCCTCGGGTTGCCTTCGGAACCCCGCGAGCTTGCCGCGTACGGAGCGCGGTGGGCGCCGTGGCGGAGCTACGCGGGGCTGCACCTGTGGCGCGCGTGAGCCTGGGTGCCGTGCGTTACCTCGGTCGCAGGCTCCCTCGGCGCTGGGGTCGCGGCATCGCTCCGCGCTGCCCATAGCTCCACCGCGCGTAGGATCAACCCGTGCCCACCATGTCCGTCGTCATCCCGGTGCTCGACGACTCCGAGATGCTCGCGCGCTGCCTCGAACACCTCTCCGCGCAGCTGCGTCCCGCCGACGAGATCGTGGTGGTCGACAACGGGAGCACCGACGACACCGCCGCCGTCGCCCGCGCCGCCGGCGCCCGGGTGATCGACCAGCCCCAGCGCGGCATCTGGCCGGCCGCATCCGCCGGATACGACGCCGCAACCGGTGACATCATCGCCCGACTGGACGCCGACTCCCGCCCGCCGGCCGACTGGCTCCTGCACATCGAGGCCGAGCTCGTCGACTCCCCCGAGGTCGGCGTCCTCACCGGCCGGGGCGTCTTCTACGACGGCAACCCGGTCACGGCGGGCCTCGGCCAGGTGCTCTACATCGGCGGCTACTTCTGGTCGATGGAGCTGTGGCTCGGCAACCCCCCGATCTTCGGCTCCAACTTCGCCATGCGACGTGACGTCTGGCAGGACGCGCGGACACGGGTGCACCGCGACCGGATCGACATCCACGACGATCTCGACCTGTCGTTCCACCTCGACCTCGCCACGGTCGTCCGCTACGACGAACGGCTCACGGTCGGGATCTCGGCCCGCCCCTTCGCCACCTGGAGCGGACTCGGCCGCCGGCTGCGCTGGGCCTATGCGACGCTGAGCATGCACCTGCCCGAGCAGTCGCCGTGGCGGCGCCGCATCACGCGGCGGAGGCAGGCTCGCGCGCAGGAACCCGGCGTTCCGGGCGCCGTCGCCTGAAACCCGGCCGCATCCCCGATAGCCTGTATCGGTGAGATTCTCGCACCTCAGCACCGCCGCAGATCCTGGTCCCCGCCTCGCTGTCGTCATCGGAGACGGCGCCCTCTTCCTCGACGAGGTGATGGAGCAGCCGCCGCGCGACCTTCAGGAGTTGATCGAGCGCGGCGACGAGGGTCTGGCCGAGGTGCGCGCCGTGGTGGCTGCGGCCGAGGCCGCCGGGGCCGAGTTGCCGCCCGTCCACGAACTCCGCCACGCCTCGGCTGTGCTGCGGCCTCCGCACGTGATCGCCATCGGCGCGAATTATGCCGCGCACGCCTCCGAGCTGAAGCTCCGCAGCGAGAAGGCGGCAACGGTCTTCAACCTCTGGCCCAACTCCCTCGCCGGCCACGGGGGCACCACCACCTGGCCCGCCGATCTCTCCACCCAGGTCGACTACGAAGCCGAACTCGGCGTGATCATCGGCAAGCCGGCCCGCAACGTCCCGGTCCGGGACGCGCTCGACTACGTCTGGGGTTACACGGTCGTGAACGACATCACGGCCCGCGACCTGCAGTTCTCCGAGGCGCAGTGGGCGCGCTGCAAATCGTTCGACGGCTTCACCCCGAACGGGCCGGTCGTCGTCACAGCCGACGAGATCGCCGACCCGCAAGACCTGTGGCTGACGACCAACGTCGACGGGGCCATCCTGCAAGACGCCTCCACGGCCGACATGGTGCGGTCGGTCCCGGAGCTCGTCGAGTTCCTCTCGCGCTCCGCGACCATCCCGCCCGGCACCCTGATCTCGACCGGCAGCCCGGGCGGCGCCGGCTACTCGCGCAACCCGCCGGTCTTCCTTCGCGACCGCTCCACCGTCACCGTCTCCATCGGCGGGATCGGCTACCTCACGACGTACTGTCGCGTCACGTGACCTGCACGGGACGCGGCAGTGGTTTAGCGTAGCTCTCGTGTCCATCGGAGAACGGCGACCCGTCACGGGCGGAGACGACGAGGCTGAACGCCTCGACGCCGCGCTGCCCGATATCGACTGGTCCATTGCGCCGGTCGGGACCGTGTTCTCGCGGTTCCACGCACCCAGCGGGGAGCTTGCGGTCGCGTCGCTCGGCGATCCGGCGGACCCGCGCGTGGTGCTCATCCCGGGAGTGACCGGCTCCAAGGAGGACTTCTACCTTCTCGCGCCCATCCTCGCCGCGGCCGGCTACTACGTGCAGAGCTTCGACCTGGCCGGGCAGTACGAGTCCGCCGACGCCGGACCGCCTCCCGGCGAGCGCTACACCTACCCCCTGCTCACCGGTGACGTCGTGGCGTTCCTGCGTGACGGAGGCGTCGCGCACGTGCTCGGCTACTCGTTCGCCGGCATCCTGTCGCAGCTCGCGCTGGTCACGCATCCCGAACTCTTCCGCTCCCTCACCCTGCTGACCGCGCCGCCGGAGCCGGGCCAGGCCTTCCGCGGAGTGCGCGTCATCGGCTGGCTCAGCTGGCTGACCACCGCCCACCAGGGGGCGTCTCTGATGATCTGGGGCATCATCACGAACAAGAACCGGGTCTCCGACAGCCGCCTCGCCTTCGTCCGTTCGCGGTTCGCCCTCACCCGGCGCTCCAGTGTGGATGACATCGTCGGCCTGATGAAGCGGGTCCCCGATGTGCGCGCCCAGGTGGCATCGACCGGCGTCCCCGTGCTCATCGCCACCGGCGACCACGACCTCTGGCCGACGCACCTGCACGCCGCTAACGCGAAAGCTCTGCGGGCTCGGCTGGCGGTGTACCGGACCGGCCACAGCCCGTGCGAGACGGCACCGCACCAGCTCGGACGGGACATGATCGCGCTGTTCCGCGAGGCGGAATCACGAGGATAAGTACCCCGTTCGGGGGGTAGACACTTCCTTCACGGCCGACCGATCATGTTGGGGCAGCGAGGGGGTCAGGGATGTAGAGATGTCTGAAGACGACGCCATCCACCCGCCACACGCGCCACGATTGCGCGAGCACGTGGGGATGATCCGCTGGCAGCGCACCGGAGACGGCGACTGGTCCGCCGAGACGGCGCGCGGTCAATACGTCGGCGGTGACAGCCATTGCTGGCGCGTCCGTCTCTACTCCGGCATCGAGCTGGAATACGACCTGGAGGTCTGGGCGCCGTTCCAGTGACCGGCCACCCTCGGCCGTCGGATCGCGGCATCCGGGTGGCGGAGCCGATCTCCCTCCGATGGGGGATCGACCACGCCGATCCCCGGGCCTAGAGTGCACTGCATGACGTTCCACGGATCTGGTGCGTCGATGCTCCGCTGTGTACTCGTCGCCGACGATGGCACCGAGAGCGTCCTCACCGTCCCCTCCCTCACGGCGACGCCGCCGGAGCGCATTCGCGTGCCCGGGTCGCTCGGTGGAGCAGCCGTCGCCGACGTGTTCGCGCTGTCCCACACGCGCGACCGGCCACCCGAGGCCGTGTACATGTATGTCGCGACGGTCCCGCGGAGCACCGACGAGCTGCCGGATGCGGAGCCGGACGAGCACGGGCCGCACCTCCCGGGCTGACAGGGTGTGGCCGGCGAGCCCGAACAACGGGTGCCGGCGCCTGGTGCAGCGAGGTACTCACGACACCGGCACCCTTGCCGTCGTGTCCGCACGACGACCTCTGTTCGGGCTCGCGCTCAGCCTGACGACATCGAGGCCGTCTGCCTAGACCCATCTTTGGGCAGGGCGAACCCTACTCGGACTCCTGCCGAGCCTCCGCGATCGCGTCCGCTTCGATCACCGGGATGGCCGTGGTGATGACCTCGAGACCGCTGAGGCGCGCCGGCGACAGCAAGCGGGTGACCTCCTCGCGGCTCATCAGCTTCGCCTCGACGACCAGGTCGGCGACGTTGTGGCCGGTGAGCAGCGCGGACTTCGCGAGCGCCGCAGCGGCGGCGTAACCGATGTGCGGGGTGAGCGCCGTGATCACGCCGACGGAGGAGCCGACCATGGCGCCGAGGCGCTCCTCGTTGGCGGTGATCCCGTCGACGCAGTTGACACGCAGCGTGTGGAACGCCTGCGCCATCCAGGTGATGCTCTGGAGCAGGGAGTGCGCGATGACCGGCTCGAAGGCGTTGAGCTGCAGCTGACCGCCCTCCGCCGCCATGGTGACCGTCACATCCGCACCGGCCACCGAGTACGCGACCTGGTTGACGACCTCCGGGATGACCGGGTTGACCTTGCCGGGCATGATGCTGGAGCCGGCCTGGCGGGCCGGCAGGTTGATCTCGCCGAGTCCGGCCTGCGGACCCGAGGAGAGCAGACGGAGGTCGTTGCAGATCTTGGACAGCTTGATGGCGCTGCGCTTGAGCGAACCGGAGAACGACATGAAGGCACCGGCGTCGCTCGTCGACTCGATGAGGTCGGGAGCGCTTTCCAGGTTGAGCCCGGTGATCGCGTTGAGATGCCGGACGGCTGCCGCCGCGTAGCCCGGGTCTGCCGTGATCCCGGTGCCGATCGCGGTCGCGCCGAGGTTGATCTCGGCGAGCAGCCACTTCGTCTCGGTGAGCCGCGCGTGGTCCTCGGTGAGGGTGGTCGCGAAGCCGTGGAACTCCTGCCCGAGCGTCATAGGCACCGCATCCTGCAGCTGGGTGCGGCCCACCTTCAGGATGTTGCGGAACTCCTTGCCCTTGCGCGCGAAAGAGTCGCGGAGCAGCGCGAGTTCGTCCAGGAGGTGCCCCAGCGCGAAGGTGAGCCCGATCTTGATGGCGGTGGGGTACGTGTCGTTCGTGCTCTGGCTGCGGTTGACGTCGTCGATCGGGTGGATGTCGGCGTAGTCGCCCTTGGGGTGGCCGTCGAGCTCCAGCGCGATGTTGGCGATGACCTCGTTGGCGTTCATGTTCGTCGAGGTGCCCGCGCCGCCCTGCATGACGCCGACGACGAACTGGTCGTGGAAGCGGCCGTCGATGATGAGCTGGCATGCCCGGTCGATGAGCTCGGCCTTGCGCGGCTCCAGTACCCCGATCTCCAGGTTCGCGCGCGCAGCGGCCTGCTTCACGCTGGCCAGCGCGACGATGAGGTCCGGGTAGACCGAGATGGGCCGCTTCGCGATGGGGAAGTTCTCGAGGGCCCGCGAGGTGTGGACGCCCCAGTAGGCCTCGGCCGGAATCTCACGGCTGCCGAGGGAGTCGGTCTCCGTCCGGGTCGGTCGTCCGTCCGTGCTCGCGGCGGGGACGTCGGACACGTTCTCGGACGCGTCGACGACGTCGGCGTGTGCGACGATCGGGATGGGGGACGTCTTCGATTCGCCCATGGTTGCTGTCGGGTTCACGGTTGGCACCGTTGCCTCTCGTTGTGCGTTGGCATGCGTTCGCGCCGGACGTTCGTGGCCTCCGGCAGTGCCGAGCCTACCCCCGCACCCTCGCCGGCCGATGGACGTGCTGTACCGCGGAGAGCAGCCTCTTCGACAGCGTGTCGATCAACCCAGCTTGCGCAGCAGACCACGTGCGAAGCGGTCCTTGGCCTCCGTGTACGGCGGGTAGATCAGCTGGAGCGTGTCCGGGCTCAGCGGCTTGCTCAGCACCGCCTTCTCGTGGCTGAACGTCCGCAGCGACCGCTCGCCGTGATAAGCGCCGGCGCCGCTCTCCCCCACCCCGCCGAACGGCAGACCGGCCACCGCGAGGTGCGCAGCGGGGACGCCGAAGCCGACCGCGCCGGAACTGGTCTCGGTGAGGATGCGGCGGCGCACCCGGGCGCTGGAGGTGAACACGTACAGGGCGAGCGGCTTGTCGCCCGCCCTGATGAAGCGGATCGCATCGTCGAGGCCGTCCACCGGGAGGATGGGCAGGATCGGCCCGAAGATCTCCTCCGCCATGACGGGGGCGTCCGGCGCCACGTCCGTGAGGACGGTCGGCGCCAGGTACCGGGTCGCCGCATCGTGGTCTCCGCCGACCATCGCGGTGCCGGAGCCCAGCATCCCGGCCAGCCGGTCGAACTGCCGATCGTTGACGATGCGCCCGTAGTCGGGGCTCTGGGACGGGTCGTCTCCGTAGAGGTCGCGCACGGCATCCCGGAGCGCCGAAGCCAGGCGCGGCGCGACATCGCGGTCGGCGAGCACGTAGTCCGGTGCGACGCAGGTCTGCCCGGCGTTCATGAACTTGCCCCAGGCGATCCGTCGCGCGGCGGCTGCGACGTCCACTGTCCGGTCGACGTATACGGGCGACTTCCCTCCCAGCTCCAGGGTCACCGGGGTGAGGTGCTCGGCCGCGGCCGCCGCGACGATCCGGCCGACACGCCCGTTGCCGGTGAAAAAGATGTGATCCCAGCGCTGGGCGAGCAGGTCGGTCGTGTCCTCGACCCCACCCTCGACGACCGCGACGGCCCGGGTGTCGAGGTACTGCGGGATGAGCCGGGCCATCGCCGCGGACGTCGCAGGCGCGAGCTCGCTCGGCTTCAGCATGACCGCGTTCCCGGCCGCGAGTGCCCCGACGAGCGGTGCCAGCAGCAGCTGCACCGGGTAGTTCCAGGGCGCGATCACGAGGACCAGCCCGACGGGCTCCAGCATCGTGGAGGCGCGCGCGGGCAGCAGCGCGCCGGGCACCGAGACGCGACGCGGCCGCAGCCAGCGACGCAGGTGCTTCACCGTGTGGTCGATCTCGCCGATGACGAAGCCGATCTCCGCGATCTGCGACTCGGTCGGGTTCTTGGCGAGGTCCGCCAGCAGGGCGTCCTCGAAGTCGGCGGCGTGCTCGGTGAGCATGCGGCGCAGAGCCCGCAACTGGCCCAGGCGCCAGGCGAGCGGCTTGGTGGCCCCCCGCTCGAAGACCGACCGGAGCTCCTCGACCGTGCGCGCATGCGTCATGCGCCCATCCTAGGGATGCGCACGGCCCGTTCCCCACCGTCGAGGTGCACGTTGTGGCTGTTATCCCGGCGGAATAGCAGCCACAACGTGCACTTCGGTCGGGGTCAGCCCGCCGGGCGGTAGGCGAGGTCGAAGATGGCGTGGCCGAGACGCTCCCCGCGGCGTTCGAACTTGGTGACGGGACGGTCGTCCGGCCGCGGCACGAAGCGCTGGTCGCCCGCGAGGTTGACGAGGCCGGGCTCAGCATCCAGCACGTCGATCATGTGCTCGGCGTACGGCTCCCAGTCGGTGGCCAGCCGCAGGACGCCCTCCGGGGTGAGCGCGCCCATCAGGATCCGGACCACATCCGGCTGGATGAGACGACGGCGGTGGTGCCGCGCCTTCGGCCACGGGTCGGGGAAGAAGACGAGGATCTCATCGACGGAGCCCGCCGCGAGTCCGTGCTCGAAGACCTCGACGGCATCGTGGCGCACGATCCGGATGTTGCTGAGCCCCCGCTCCCGCATCCCGGCCAGCACCCGACCGACGCCGGCCCCGTGCACCTCGATGCCGAGGAAGTCACGGTCGGGATGGCGCTCGGCGAGCGTCAGCAGGTTCTCGCCGTTGCCGAAGCCGATCTCGACCACGCGCGGGGCCGAGCGGCCGAACGCAACGTCGAGGTCGAGCGGCGCGCCGTCGAACTCGACGCCGAACGCGGGCCACAGCTCCTCGATGGCGCGCGACTGCGCTTCGGTCTTGCGTCCGCGGACGACATAACTGCGCGGGCGGACAAGGGGGGATGGTTCCATCCCCCCATTGTCTCAATTCCCGGCTGTCTCAGCTCCAGGCGAAGGGAAGGGCGGCGAAGCCGATCCCGATGCCCACAAGGGTCAGCATCCCCACGAGCAGGATGCCCGCCAGCATCACGGCGTTGAGGACGATGCCCCAGAGGGCGAAGATCCGCCCCTGCGGCTCGCGCTTGAGCGCCATGATGCCGAGCACGAGGCCGGCAACGGGAGCGATGAACGTCCAGCCGAACACGAGGGAGGCGAGCCCCAGCGCGAAGCTGGTGACGCTGAGCGTCCGGACGGGAACGTCGGTCTGGTACGGGTCGGTGGCGGTGCGATACGGGTCGGTGGTGGTCATAGATCCAGTCAAGCCATCCCGGCCCGAACACGGTATCCGGGTAACCCCCGACTCGACCCTGAGGCAGACCGCCGCCCACGCTCCCCGCACCTCAAGGATTTGCGCCAAATCGCGATTATGACGGCGCTATTACCGCGATTTGGCGCAAATCGTGAGCGACGGACGTCAGACCTGCCCCAGCAGACCCTCGATCGGGCCGCGCGCGAAGTAGACCAGGAAGCCCGCCGCGACGATCCAGAGCAGCGGGCTGATCTCGCGCCCCTTGCCCGCGAGCGAGCGGATGAGCACCCAGCTGATGAAGCCGACGCCGATTCCGTTGGCGATCGAGTAGGTCAGCGGCATGACGATGATCGTCAGGAACACGGGCAGCACCACCGAGAACTCGCTGAAGTCGATGTGGCGGATCTGCACCACCATCAGCGCACCGACGATGACCAGGGCGGCCGCGGCCACCTCCAGCGGGACGACCTGCGTGAGCGGCGTGAAGAACATCGCCAGCAGGAACAGCACTCCGGTGACGACGCTGGCGAAGCCGGTCTTCGCCCCCTCGCCGATGCCGGAGGCGGACTCGACGAAGACCGTGTTGGAGGATGCGGACGTGCCACCGCCGACGATCGCGCCGACACCCTCGACGATCAGAGCCGACTGCAGACGCGGGAACGTCCCGTCCTCGTTCGCGAGGTCCGCACTCCGTGCCAGTCCCGTCATCGAGCCCATGGCGTCGAAGAAGTTGGTGAACACGAGCGTGAAGATCAGCATCGTCGCGGCCAGCGCGCCGATGCGGCCGAAGGCGCCGAACAGATCGACCTGGCCGACGAGGCTGAGATCCGGCAGCGAGACGAGGGAGGTGGGTAGCTGCGGAACGGTGAGGTTCCAGCCGGCCGCGTTCTTGCCCAGCGACGGGCCGACGTGCCAGATCGCCTCCGCGATGATCGCGATGACGGTGGCGACGACGATGCCGATCAGCAGTGCGCCCTTCACCTTGCGTGCCATCAGCACGCCCATGACGATGAGCGCGATCAGGAACGTGATCGTCGGCAGTGTGGCGATGGAGCCGGCCTCACCCAGCTGCACGGGCGGCGACGACAGCGTGGTGGTCCGGACGAACCCGCTGTCGACGAAGCCGATGAACGCGATGAAGAGGCCGATGCCGACGGTGATCGCGGTCTTCAGCGGTGCGGGGACGGCGTTGAAGATCAGTTTCCGCAAGCCGGTCGCCGACAGCAGCACGATGATGATTCCGTTGATGACGACGAGGCCCATGGCCTCCTGCCAGGTCAGGATCTTGACCACGTTCACGGCGAGGAACGAGTTGATGCCGAGACCTGCGGCGAACGCGAACGGCAGTCGCGCGACCAGGCCGAAGAGCAGCGTCATCACGCCGGCACTCAGCGCGGTCACCGCGGCGACCTGCGTGGTCCCGAGCGTGTGGCCGAGCACATCTTTCGTCCCACCCAGGATGAGCGGGTTCAGGATGACGATGTACGCCATGGTGACGAACGTCAGGACGCCGCCGCGCACCTCGGTGCCCCAGGTGGTACCGCGGGCGGTGATCTCGAAGAATCGGTCGAGGCGCCCCGTGACGGTGGTGGGCGCGCTGGTCGAAGCGGAAATGGTGGACTCCCGTAGGATCTTGTGGGCGGTGGCCCGGCGGGCATTCAGGTGCGTCGGGTAATGCGCGAATGCGCAGTACCAGCCTATTCCGACTCGAGACCGGTGAAGGACACGTATGGCACTCCCCTGGACGCTGCACGGCGACGGCAAGAAGGTTGGCGCGCAGGAGATCGTGCTGCCCGGTGAGCGCCTCACCTGGTCGCGCACCATCGGGCTGGGCGCGCAGCACGTGGTCGCGATGTTCGGGGCGACCTTCCTGGTACCGCTGCTGACCGGCTTCCCGCCGGCGACGACCCTGCTCTTCTCTGGTGTCGGCACCCTTCTGTTCCTCGTCATCACGGGCAACCGGCTGCCGAGCTACCTCGGCTCGTCGTTCGCGTTCATCGTCCCGATCGTCGCGGCGACCAAGGCGCACGGGATGCCGTCGGCCCTGTTCGGCATCCTGGTCACCGGCATCCTGCTGGCGATCGTCGGACTCATCGTCATCGGCACGGGCACGCGCTGGATCGACGGCCTGATGCCTCCCGTGGTCGCCGGAGCGATCGTGGCGCTGATCGGCTTCAACCTGGCGCCGGCCGCCGGCGCGAACTTCGCCAAGGCGCCCGTCACGGCGCTCGTCACCCTGGCCGCGGTCATCCTGTGCACCGTGCTGTTCCGCGGGATGCTGGGGCGGCTGTCCATCTTCCTCGGCGTCGCCGTCGGGTACGTCTTCGCCGTCGCCGTCGGCCAGGTCGACTTCAGCGCGGTCGCGAAAGCCGCATGGATCGGCTTCCCGCAGTTCACCCTGCCGGCGAACCCGTTCACCTCGCCCGCGTCGACCTGGGGCATCCTGCCGGCGTTCCTCCCCGTCGTGCTCGTGCTGATCGCCGAGAACGTCGGCCACATCCGTGGCGTCGCCCAGCTCACGGACCCGTCGGTGAATCGCCTCACCGGCCGCGCGCTGCTCGCCGACGGTGTCGCCACCACGATCGCCGGCTTCTTCGGCGGCTCGGGTACGACGACGTACGGCGAGAACATCGGCGTCATGGCGGCGACCCGCGTCTACTCGACGGCCGCGTACTGGGTGGCCGGCCTGGTCGCCATCCTGCTCGGTCTCTCCCCCAAGGTCGGCGCGGTGATCAACACCATCCCGGCCGGTGTGCTCGGTGGCGTGACGACCGCGCTCTACGGCCTCATCGGCATCATCGGCGTGAAGATCTGGCTCGACAACAAGGTCGACTTCTCGAAGCCGAAAAACCAGTTCACCGCGGCGACCGCGCTGATCATCGGCATCGGCGACTTCACACTCAACCTCGGCCAGCTGACCTTCAACGGCATCGCCCTCGGCGCCATCGCGGCGATCGTCGTCTACCACGTCATGAACGCGATCGGCCGCGCCCGCGGGACGGACTGAGGCTGCTGTGTGACGCAACACGCCGTCCGCCGCATCGGCGCAACGGCGTGTTGCGTCACCCACATCGGCCGGAGCCGCTTTTACTGGTGGAAGAACGGGATGATCAGGTACAGGCCGTACACAACGGCCAGGGCGCACAGGGTGAAGCAGGCGTAGGCGCCGGCCAGCGCCAGCCGCTTCTGACCGCTCGTCAGGGGGTTCTTGCGCTGTGCCTTCTCCGCCTTGCGCTGCATCTTGGCGGCCCGCTCGGGGGTGATGACCGTGATCGCGTCGGTGAACTCGACCGGCTCGACGAAGAGGGCGCGTCCGGCCGCAGCGAGCAGACGCGTCCCGAGCGCGTAGAACACCACGACGAAGCACGCGCCGATGAGGGATGCGGCGAAGACGAGCACGAACGCTGCCCAGTCGATCATGCGGACTCCTTCCGGGGCCGGTCGCGCTTCAGCGGCTTGACCTTCTTGATCCGTACGGCCTTCCCGGACGCTGCGACCTCGCTCTTGCCTTGCAGCGGCACGGGCCTGACCGCGTTCTCGCTCGTGACCCGATTGCGACGGGCGCGCCAGAAGATGTAGGTCACCACGGTGGCCCCGACGACGAGGTCGATGACGACGCCGATCGGTCCGATGTCCGCGAGCAGCGCGGCACCGCCCCCGACGATCGCGGCGGACGGGAGCGTGAGCAGCCAGCCGATGCCGATCCGGCCGGCGGTGCCCCAACGGACCGACGAACCGCGACGCCCGAGACCGGAGCCGATGACCGAGCCGGAAGCGACCTGCGTCGTCGAGAGAGCGAAACCGAGGTGGCTGGAGGCGAGGATCGTGGCCGCCGTGCTCGTCTCCGCCGCGAAGCCCTGCGCCGGCTTGATCTCCGTGAGGCCGCGTCCGAGGGTACGGATGATGCGCCAGCCGCCGGAGTACGTCCCGATCGCGATCGCCAGGGCACACGCGATGACGACCCAGATCTCCGGCCCGGAGCCGAGCGGCTGAAGGCCGGCGGAGATGAGGGTCAGCGTGATGATGCCCATCGTCTTCTGCGCGTCGTTGGTGCCGTGCGACAGCGCGACGAGCGATGACGAGAAGATCTGCCCGTAACGGAACCCGCCGCGCCCATCCGGCCGGCCGTCGTAGCGGCGGGTGATCCAGTAGGCCAGCTTGGTCGCGCTCCAGGCGACGAGGCCGGCCGTGAACGGGGCGATGATCGCCGGCAGGATGACCTTGTCGAGCACCACGACGAAGTCGACCGATTGGATGCCGGTGCCGACGATGGCCGCACCGATGAGTCCGCCGAACAGCGCGTGACTGGAGGACGACGGCAGGCCGTACAGCCACGTCACCATATTCCAGACGATGGCACCGACCAGACCCGCGAAGATGAGCACCGGCGTGATCTGTACGCCGCCCTCCCCCTCGCGGATGATGCCGCCCGAGATCGTCTTGGCGACCTCGGTGGAGAGGAACGCCCCGATCAGGTTGAGTACGGCGGCGAGCGCCACGGCCACTTTGGGTCGCATGGCACCGGTGGCGATCGGAGTCGCCATCGCGTTGGCCGTGTCGTGGAAGCCGTTGGTGAAGTCGAAGAAGAGCGCCAGCAGAATGACCAGCACGACGATGAGGGTGAGGTCCACCGTTCCCCTTCTTGAATGAGCGCTGGCTCGTGTCGTCGGATGCGCCCCTCCCGACCTCACACTTCATCGGGAGTTCACGCAAGGGACCTGGCGCTGTTAGGACGCCGTGACGATACTCACACGGCGCCCCCGCCCGGTCAAACTCGCGGGCACGATCCTCAGAGTCGGCCGACGGAGGTGACGCGCACGACGGCGACGCCTTCGCGCGCGGATTCAGCGAGGAGGACGTCCGCGGCGATCCCCCAGTCGTTGTCGCCTGCCGGGTCGGCGATGATCTGGCGCACGCGCCAGACGTCGTCGCGGCCGTCCGGTTTCTCGTCGACGAGAATCATTGCGGCCGAACGTGCTGACGCGTCGGTGAGGATCTCGTCGTGCTCCGCGTAGTACCCCTCCAGTGCCTCGTCCCATTGCGTCTCCGTGAACGGAGGCAGGCCGCCGGCGAGCACCGCGGCCTCCGCCTCGAGCACGCCGAGCTCAGGCACCCGGTCGAGAGCGGCGAGCTGGATGCGGCGGAACAGTTCGTTGCGCACGAGCACGAAGAACGCGCGACGGTTCGTGGTGACGTTGCGCGGCGCGGGCGGCGCGAGCTCCGCGCTCTCGGCCGCGTGCCGTGCCGCATCCGGGTGCACCAACTCCTCCCACTCGTCGAGGAGGCTGGAGTCGACCTGGCGGACGAGCTCGCCGAGCCACTCGATGATGTCACGCAGGTCCTCCGTGCGCAGTTCGAGCGGAACGGTCTGATTGAGTGCGCGGTAGGCGTCGGAGAGGTAGCGCAGCACGACGCCCTCCGAGCGGGCCAGCTTGTAGAACGCGATGAACTCGCCGAAGGTCATCGCCCGCTCGTAGAGGTCGCGCACCACCGACTTGGGGCGCAGCTCGAAGTCGGCGACCCACGGCTGGCTGCTCGCGTACGTCGCGAACGCCTCGTGCAGGAGCAGGTCGTGGGGCTTGGGATGCGTGACCTCCTCGAGCGCATCCATCCTCTCCTCGTACTCGATGCCGTCGGCCTTCATGGCGGCGACGGCCTCGCCGCGGGCCTGATATTGCTGGGAGGAGAGCACCGGCCGCGGATCGTCGAGCGTCGCCTCGACGACGGAGACGATGTCCAGGGCGTAGACCGGCGACTCCACGTCGAACAGCTCGAAGGCGGCGAGCGCGAAGGGCGACAACGGCTGGTTGAGCGCGAAGTTGGGCTGCAGATCGACGGTGAGGCGGACCTCCACCTCGTCGCCGGTTCGCACGGCCTCGACCACGCCGGCGGTCAGGAGCGACCGGTACAGCTCGATCGCGCGCCGCGCGAGGGCGAGCTGGCGCTTCCACGGCTCGTGGTTGTCGAAGACGAGCGCGCGGACGTGGCCGAACACATCCCCGCCGCGGCCGATGACGTTGATGAGCATGGCGCTGGTGATCTGCATCGACGAGGTGAGCGTCTCCGGCTCCGCCTCGATCAGTTTGCGGAACGAGGGCTCGCCCCAGGAGACGAAGCCCTCCGGCGCCTTTTTCCGCACGATCTTGCGGCGCTTCTTCGGGTCGTCGCCCGCCTTCTCGATCGCCTTCAGGTTCTCGGATTCATGCTCGGGCGCCTGCGCGACGACGGTGCCGGCGGTGTCGTAGCCGGCGCGGCCGGCACGTCCGGCGATCTGGTGGAACTCGCGTGCGTTGAGCTGCCGCATCCGCGTGCCGTCGAACTTCGTCAGCGCGGTGAGCAGCACGGTCCGGATGGGGACGTTGATCCCGACGCCGAGGGTGTCCGTCCCGCAGATGACACGCAGCATCCCGCGCTGCGCCAACTGCTCGACGAGGCGGCGGTACTTGGGCAGCATCCCCGCGTGGTGCACGCCGATGCCCTGCCGCAGCAGGCGCGACAGCGTCTTGCCGAAGCTGGTGGTGAAGCGGAATTCGCCGATCAGGTCGGCGATGGCGTCGCGCTGCTCCCGGCTGGCGATCTTGGCGCTGGAGAGGGATTGCGCCCGTTCGAGGGCCGCCAACTGTGAGAAGTGCACGACATAGATCGGGGACTGCCCGGTGCTGAGCAGGTCCTCGATGGTCTCGTGGACCGGGGTGAGCTCGTAGTAGTAGTGCAGCGGGACCGGCCGCTCGACGCCGGTGACGGTCGCGGTCGGACGTCCGGTGCGGCGCTCCAGGTCGTCGGCGAGCGATGTGACGTCACCGAGGGTCGCCGACATCAGCACGAATTGCGTGTGCGGGAGGGTGAGCAGCGGCACCTGCCAGGCCCAGCCGCGGTCGGGGTCGGCGTAGAAGTGGAACTCGTCCATGACGACCTGCCCGACCGGGGTCTCGTCCCCGTGCCGCAGAGCGAGGTTGGCCAGGATCTCCGCCGTCGCGCACATGATCGGGGCGTCGGCGTTGACCGCCGAGTCGCCGGTCGTCATCCCGACGTTCTCAGCGCCGAAGATGTCGACCAACGAGAAGAACTTCTCGGACACCAGCGCCTTGATCGGCGCCGTGTAGTACGTGCGTTCGCCGCGGGCCAGGGCTGCGAAGTGTGCGCCGACGGCGACCAGCGACTTGCCTGTCCCTGTGGGTGTGCTCAGGATGAGGTTGGCGCCGCCGACCACCTCGATCACCGACTCGTCCTGGGCCGGATACAGCTGGATGCCACCCCGTTCGACCCAGGCGACGAACGTGTCGTAGACGGCATCCTCCGACACTGAACCGGGGCCGGCCCAGCCGGGGATGTCCTCCACGCGCAGGCGGGAGGGGGAGATGGAGGTGTCCGACATGGTGCCCCCACCCTTTCACAGCCGACGGTCATAGGTTTGCGACATGGCTGACTTCTGGCGACCGGCAGGCGCAGGCGTCGCGAGCGTGCTCGCGGGGGTGGGTGTCGCCGAGTTGGTCAGCGCATTCGTCGTCCAGAACGGCAGCCCGGTCCTGACGGTCGGCTCCCTGCTCATCGACCTGGCGCCTCCGTGGCTCAAAGAGGGCGTGATCGCGCTGTTCGGAACCGGCGACAAGGCGTTCCTGATCGTCTCGCTCGCGGTGGTCGTGCTCGTCGGCGCCGGAGTGGCGGGATGGCTGGAGCGCATGCGCCCACCGCTCGGTCGCATCCTGATCGGTGTCGGCGGGGCCGTCGGCGTGCTGGCCGCGCTCACTCGCTCGGGGAACAGCATCGTGGACGCCCTCCCGTCGGCTGTCGCGGCCGTCATCGCGATCCTGCTGCTCGGCTGGCTGATCGGGATGCTGCGCGACACCGAGCCGAGCCGCGTCGCCCCGCAGGGGCGTGTGAGCCGGCGCCGCTTCGTCGGCGCGACAGCGGCCACCGCGGCGGGCGGCGCGATCACCCTCATTCTCGGTCAGGTCATCGCGGGCGGGTTCCGTGCGGCGACGGCGACGCGTGCGGCGATCCGGCTGCCCGCACCCGCGAAGACCGCACCGGCCATCCCTGCGGGCGCATCGTTCGACATCCCGGGCCTGTCGCCGATCGTCACACCGAACGCCGACTTCTACCGCATCGACACCGCCTTGCAGATCCCGGGAATCGAGCCGCACGACTGGCGACTGCGGATCACCGGGATGGTCGAGAACGAGGTCGAGGTCACCTTCGCCGAGCTGCTGGCGCTGCCCCTGGAGGAGTCGACGACCACCCTCACCTGCGTCTCGAACGAGGTCGGCGGCGACCTGATCGGAAACGCGACGTGGCTGGGCTACCCCATCCGGCACCTCCTGGCGAAGGCCAAGCCGTCCGCCGACGCCGACATGGTGCTCTCGAAAAGTCAGGACGGCTGGACGGCGAGTACGCCGATCACCGCCCTGACCGACAAGCGCAACGCCATCCTCGCGGTCGGAATGAACGGCCAGCCGCTGCCGCTCGAGCACGGCTACCCGGTGCGGATGGTCGTCCCCGGCTTGTACGGGTACGTCTCGGCCACCAAGTGGGTCGTCTCGCTGGAGGTCACGCGCTTCGATCAGCACACCTCCTACTGGACCGACCGCGGCTGGTCGGAGCGCGGCCCGGTCAAACTCTCCTCGCGCATCGACGTGCCCGCCGCCGGGCGTCAGGTGAAGGCCGGAACGGTCGCGGTCGCCGGCGTCGCCTGGTCGCAGCACGTCGGGGTGAGTGCCGTGCACGTCCGTGTGGACGGCGGTCCCTGGCAGGAAGCGACCCTCGCCGACGCGATCTCCGCCGACACGTGGCGGCAGTGGCGATTCGCATGGGACGCGACGCCGGGGGCGCACACTCTTCGGGTCCGCGCGACCGACGCGAAGGGTCTCGTGCAGACGTCCGTCGAGCGGGACGTTGTGCCCGACGGCGCGACCGGGCTGCACACCGTACAGGTCACCGTGGTGTGACGGTGGCGCACCGTGTGGTTGGCTGAGGATATGGCCCTCCCGCCGCTGGTCGAACCCGGCCCCGATCTCTCCCCCGCACGCGCCGCACGCTACGCCCGCACGACGCAGCTGCCGGGCTTCGGTCCCGTCGCGCAGCGCCGGGTGCGCGCCGCCCGCGTGCTCGTAGTGGGCGCCGGCGGGCTCGGTTCCGCGGTCCTCCCGCTGCTCGCCTCGGCCGGATTCGGCACGATCGGCATCGTCGACGACGACCGGGTGGAGGCGAGCAACCTGCCGCGGCAGAACATCCACACGCCGTCCGACGTGGGCCGGCCGAAGGTGGAGTCGGCCGCCGATTCCGTGCGGGAACTGGACGACGAGATCGAGCTGCGACTGTTCGCCGAGCGGCTCACGGCGCAGAACGCCGAGCGCATCCTCTCTGGATTCGACCTCGTGCTCGACGGCAGCGACAACTTCCCGACCCGCTACCTGGTCGACGACGCGGCGAGACTGGCGGGCCTCCCGGTCGCCGGCATCCCCGTCGTCTGGGGCGCCGTGCACCAGACCGGCGGCCAGGTCGGGCTGAGCTGGGCGGCGAAGGGGCCGACCTACCGCGACCTGTTCCCGGTCCCGCCCGCTCCGGGGAGCGTCGCGAGCTGCGCCGAGGCCGGCGCGCTGCCGTCGGTGTGCGGCGTCATCGGCGGTCTGATGGTCGGCGAGGCGCTGAAGCTGGTCACGGGGACGGGCGAGCCGCTCCTCGGCCGGGTGATCGTCCACGACGCACTGCGGGGATCGTTCCGGGAGCTCGGCTACGAGCGCGACCCGGAGGCGACGCCGGTGACCGAGCTGATCGACTACGACCTGTTCTGCGGAGTGACGGACACCATGTCGGCCGCCGAGCTGCACGCCCGGCTGGTCGCGGGCGAGCCGCACACCCTGCTCGACGTCCGCGAGCCGTGGGAGGCGGACATCGTGGAGCTTCCGGGCTCGCTGCTGGTGCCACTCGGCGTCGTCCAGACCGATCCGGCCGGGGTGGCGGCGCGGCTCCCCGCGGACCCGCTCGTCATCGTCTGCCACCACGGGATCCGAGCGGAGACCGCCCGGAAGCTGCTGGCGGAGGCCGGGCTGCCGGGCGTGGTGCTCGCCGGCGGGATCGACGCCTGGGCCCGCGACGTCGATCCTGCGATCGCGCGGTACTGATCGCGGCGCGGGATACTGAACGCATGACACGCGACCCATCCGCGCAACCACGCAGCGTCGAGGACCACGCCGGGATCATCGCACGGATGCTCGAACCGCTCTCCGAGCAACCGTCCACCGAGTCCGTGCCGCTCGACCGGGCACTCGGCCGGGTCACCGCCGCCGAGGTGCGGTCGGAGGTGGACCTTCCCCTGTTCCGCAACGCGCAGATGGACGGCTACGCGGTGCGCGCAGCGGACATCCGCACCGTGCCGATCGCTCTGGAGGTGAGCGGCGACATCCCCGCAGGACACACGAGTCCGGTGTCGCTCATCCCCGGGACGGCCCTGCGGATCATGACCGGCGCTCCCGTGCCGACCGGAGCCGATGCGATCGTTCCCGTCGAGGACACCGAGCTGGTGCTGGGCCGCGACGACGACCTCGCCGGCGCGATCGTCGAGATCCGCCGCCCCCGTGAGCGCGGCGAGTACGTGCGTGAGCGTGGAAGCGACGTCCGCCGGGGCGACGTGCTCCTCCCGGCCGGGACACGGCTGGCCCCGCGGCACCTCGCGGCCCTCGCGGCGTCGGGTGTCGAGACCGTGAACGTGCGCGCACGACTGCGCGTCGGCATCCTCACCAGCGGCACGGAGCTCATCTCCAGTGGCAAGCCCGGGTTCGGACAGGTCTACGACGCCAACGGAATCGCGCTCGCGTCCCTCGTCGAGGAGGCCGGGGCCACCGTGTCGGTGCGCGCCAGCAGCGACGACGATCCGGAGGCGTTCGCGCGCATCCTCGACGACGCCCTGCACCGCAGCGACCTGGTGATCACGTCCGGCGGCATCTCGAAGGGCGCGTACGAGGTGGTCCGCGAGGTCCTGCTGCCCCGCGGCGCGGACGTGGCCACCGTCGCGATGCAACCCGGCGGGCCGCAGGCCACCGCGGTCGTCGGCGGCGTGCCGGTGTTCGCGTTCCCCGGCAATCCGGTGAGCACCCAGGTCTCGTTCGTCGTCTTCCTGCGCGGACCGCTACGCGCCGCGGCCGGCCTGCCCGAGCTGCGGCCGCAGGAGGTCACCCTGACGGAGCCGCTCCGGTCCGTCCGCGGCCGTCGGCAGTTCCTGCGCGGACTGCTCGACGGCGCCGGCGGCGTCGCCCCGGTCTCCGGACCCTCCTCCCACCTGGTCGCCGCGATGGCCCGCGCCGACGTGCTGATCGACGTTCCCGCGGAGGCGGAGTCCCTCGAGACCGGATCCGCCGTGACAGTCTGGACGCTATGACCCAGCTCACCCACCTCGACGCCGACGGGCGCGCGCGCATGGTCGACGTCGGCGGCAAGCCCGAGACCGACCGCGAGGCCGTCGCCCGCGGACGGTTCGTTACCACCCCGGAGGTCGTGCGGCTCGTCGCCGCGGACGACCTGCCGAAGGCCGACGTTCTCGCCACCGCGCGCATCGCCGGGATCGGCGGGGCGAAGCGCACCAGCGAGCTGATCCCGCTGTGCCACCCGCTGCCGCTGAACAGCGTCCGCGTCGACTTCGAACTGGATGCGGAGGCCGGCGCGATCGAGATCGAGGTCGTCGCCCGCACCCACGGCCGCACCGGCGTGGAGATGGAGGCGCTGACGGCCGTCGCGGTTGCCGGTCTCACCCTGCACGACATGGTGAAAGCTGTCGACCCGGCGGCGAGTCTGACGGACGTGCGCCTGGTCGCCAAGAGCGGCGGGAAGCGGGGCGAGTGGAGACGGGACGCGGCGGCCGCGGCCTCCGAGGCTGACCCCACCGCCACCGCAACGGACACCCCCGCCGCCATCGTGGTCGTGGCATCCACGCGGGCCGCCACCGGCGTCTACGAGGACGCCACCGGTCCGGTCATCGCGGACTGGCTGGCCGAGCGCCGCCTTCCTGCCGACGTGCACGTGGTCGCCGATGCCGACGTGGATGCGGCCCTCCGCGCGGCCGTCGCCGCGCGTCCGCGCGTGCTCATCACGACGGGCGGCACCGGCGTCTCCCCCACCGACCGCACCCCGGAGGCGACGGCCGCCGTGCTCGACCGCGAGCTGCCCGGCGTCGCGGAGGCGCTGCGTGCGCGGGGCGCTGCGGCCACCCCGCTCGCGGCGCTGAGCCGTGGCCTGGTCGGCACCGCGGGCTCGACCCTGGTGGTCAACCTGCCCGGCTCCCGCGGCGGCGTCGTCGACGGACTCGAAGTGCTGGACGGCCTGCTCCCGCACCTCCTCGACCAGCTGGGCGGAGGCGACCACGGATGAGCGACATCCTGGCAATGGTGACCGGCGATCCCCTGGAGCCGTCCACCGTCGACGAGTTCGTGTGGCGCGCCGAGGCGGGCGCAGTCGTGTCCTTTCAGGGGATCGTGCGCGACCACGACGGCGGCAGGACGGTCGTCTCGCTCGACTATCGAGCGCATCCCGAGGCGGAGACCTTCCTCCGCCAGTGCTGCGAGGAGGTGGCACGCACGACCGGTCTGCGGGTCGCCGCCCAGCACCGCGTCGGCTCGCTCACCATCGGGGACCTCGCCCTCATCGCGGCGGTCGCCGCACCGCACCGCGCGGAGGCCTTCGCCGCTTGCGCCGAGCTCGTCGAGATCATCAAAGCGCGCGTGCCGATCTGGAAGCGGCAGCATTTCACCGACGGCGCGTCGGAATGGGTTGGCCTGTAGCCCTTCTTGATCCGCATCCGCGGCCCTACGATGTGAAACATGCCGCACATACGGATCAAGGACGCCGCACTGTACCTCGGGGTGAGTGACGACACCGTCCGCCGCTGGATCGACGGCGGCGTGCTCACAAGCGATCACGACGCCGCCGGACGCACGGTCGTGGACGGACTCGAACTCGCGCGCCTCGCCAAGGAGAACGCGGTCCTCCCCGCCGATCCGTCGGGGCTGCCCGGCTCGGCGCGCAACCGTTTCGTCGGGCTGGTGACCGACATCGTCGTAGACCGCGTGATGGCGCAGGTCGAGCTGCAGTGCGGCCCGCACCGGGTGGTGTCGCTGATCAGCAGTGAGGCGGTCCGCGAGCTCGGGCTGGAACTCGGGTCGGTCGCGGTGGCGGTCATCAAGGCGACGAACGTCATGGTCGAGGCACCGGCGGTCAGCCGATGAGGGCGCGGTCGCTCCTCACCGCGGCGACCGCGGTCGCGATCGCCGCTGTCGCTTTCACCGGGTGCAGCTCGACGACGCCTTCCGGCACCACGGCGGTCGCCAGCAGCACGCCGACGACGGGGGTGACCGGAACCGTGACGGTTTTCGCAGCCGCCTCCCTGACGAAGACGTTCACCGAGCTCGGCACCGAATTCGAGGCGGCCCATCCCGGCGCCCACGTCGCGTTCTCGTTCGCCGGGTCCTCCGACCTCGTCTCGCAACTGTCGGCCGGCGCTCCCGCCGACGTCTTCGCCTCGGCCGACCAGGCCAACATGACCAAAGCGGAGAATGCGAAGGTCATCGACGGGTCCCCAGCGGATTTCGCCACGAACGTCCTGGCGATCGCGGTCCCGCCGGGCAACCCGGCGCACGTGAAGAGCTTCGCCGATCTCGCCTCCCCGTCGGTCAAAACGGTGATCTGCGCGCCGCAGGTCCCCTGCGGAGCGGCCACGGCCACGGTCGAGAAATCCACCGGCGTCACCCTCACGCCCGTGAGCCAGGAGTCGTCGGTCACCGACGTGCTCGGCAAGGTCAGCTCGGGCGAGGCGGACGCAGGCATCGTCTACCGGACGGATGTGAGGGGCGCAGGCTCGAAGGTGGAGTCCGTGCCGTTCCCGGAAGCCGCTACGACCGTCAACGTGTATCCCATCGCGCGGGTGAGTGACGCCCCGAACCCGGAGGGGGCCGCTGCATTCGTCGCCTTCGTCACCGGCCCGGAGGGACGGAAGGCCCTCGCCGCCGCCGGATTCGGCGCGCCGTGAGTCCAGCGCCGTATCGAAGCGCACCGCGCTTAGGCGTCCCCCGCTGGATCGTGGCCATCGCGGCGGTCGGGGCGCTGTTCGTCCTGTCGCCGCTGGTCGCCATGGCCCTCCGTGTCGACTGGGCCGAATTCATCCCGCTGATCACGTCGCCTTCGTCGGTGGATGCGCTGCTCCTCAGCCTGCGCACCTCGCTGCTGGCGACGGCGGGATGCCTCGTGCTCGGCGTGCCCATGGCGATCGTCCTCGCCCGGGTGCCATTCGCCGGGCAGCGGATGGTGCGCGCGATCGTGCTGCTGCCGTTGGTGCTGCCGCCGGTCGTCGGCGGGCTCGCACTGCTCGCGCTGTACGGCCGCCGCGGGCTGCTGGGCGGCGCGCTCGACGTCGCGTTCTCGACGCCGGCTGTCGTGATCGCGCAGACCTTCGTGGCGCTCCCATTCCTGGTGCTCAGCCTGGAGGGTGCCCTCCGCTCGGCGGGCGAACGTTACGAGGCCGTGGCGGCGACCCTCGGGGCGCGACCGTCCGTCGTGCTGTTCCGGGTGACCCTGCCGTTGGTGCTGCCCGCCGTCGTGTCGGGAGCCATCCTGTCCTTCGCCCGCGCCCTGGGTGAGTTCGGCGCGACGCTGACGTTCGCGGGCAGCTTGCAGGGCGTGACGCGCACTCTCCCCCTCGAGATCTACCTCCAGCGTGAGGCCGACCCGGACGCCGCAGTGGCGCTGTCGTTGGTGCTCATCGCGGTCGCGGTCGCGGTCGTCGCGGTCGCGCACGGCGCGGGCGAGCGCGTGCAGCCATGGCGGGCGCGGAACCGGTCCGCCGCAGGAACGTCGGCGTGAGCCTGCGGATCGCCGCCGCGCAGGACGCGCGCGACGTGTCCGTCGAGCTGTCGGTCGCCGACGGCGAGACGCTCGCGCTGCTCGGCCCGAACGGCGCCGGCAAGTCCACGGTGCTCGGGATGCTCGCCGGGCTCGTGCGCCCGGACCGCGGTCGGGCGACCCTGGGTGACGACGTTCTGTTCGACCTGCCGGGAGCGTGGACGCCCCCGCACCGCCGTGGGGTGGCCCTTCTGGCGCAGGACGCCCTCCTGTTCCCGCACTTGAGCGTGCGCAGCAACGTCGCCTTCGGCCCACGCGCGACCGGCGCGACCCCGGAGGAGGCCGGCCGGCGGGCGGACGAGTGGATGCGGCGCACCGGGACGAGCGGGTTCGCCGACCGCCGACCCGCCGAGCTGTCGGGCGGGCAGGCGCAGCGCGTGGCGATCGCCCGGGCCCTCGCGGCGGAGCCCGGCCTGCTCCTGCTCGACGAGCCGCTGTCCGCCCTCGATGTGGCGGTCGCGGCGGAGATCCGCGGCATGCTCGCCGACGTGCTCGCCGCCCGCACCACCGTGCTGGTCACGCACGACGCCTTGGACGCGTACCTCCTCGCCGACCGCGTCGCGGTCATGCACGACGGCCGGGTGGTCGAGGAGGGCCCGACACGCCAGGTGCTCGAACGACCGGCGCATCCCTTCACTGCCGAGCTGTCGGGGCTGACGCTGCTGATCGGCGTCCGCACGGCCGACGGGCTGCAGACAGCCGAGGGGATGCACGTGCTCGGCGACGCTGTCGCCCCGGTCCGCGTCGGCGAACCCGCGCGGGCCGCTGTGCGCCCGTCCGCGGTCCGGCTGCTCCCGGCGTCCGCGGTCTCCACCCTCTCCGCGACACTCGTCACGGCAACCGTCAGGGCGCTGGAACCGCAGGCGGACCTCGTGCGTGTCCGGACGGACCGCCTCGACGCTTTGGTGCCCCCCACCATCGTGGCCGACCTCCGTCTGCGCCTGGGCGACTCCGTCCTCCTGGACGTGCCGCCCGACGCCGTCGCCGTCTACCCCGCCTGACCTGCGCCGCGCGCCCACCCCGCGAGTCGCGACATCAACTCACCACTCGCGCGACGTTCCGACGTCTACTCACGACTCGGCCGGGTCAGCCGCCGGCGAACGGCGGGAGCACGTCAACGGTCCCGGACAGCTCGCGCGACGGATCGCGCGACACGATGCCGCCGACCAGGAACGATCCCGAGCGGACCACGCGCTCCATCGGCTCCCCGTAGCGCGCGACGAGCTCGGCCTGCAGACTGCCGACGGTGGCCTCAGCCACCTCGACGCGCTCTTCGGTGCGGCCTGCTGCCTCCTCCGCCGCCGCGAAGTACCGCACCAGTACCTCAGCCACCGATCGCTCCCATGCTCCGCACCGGCGGGGCGAACCCGGCCGCGTCCATCCCGTGTCCGGACTGCTTGCCCCACATCGCCGCCCGCCACCAGTGCGCGATCTCGGTGTCGTCGGCCCCGCCGCGCAGCAGCCCGCGCAGGTCGGTCTCGTCGTCGCCGAACAGGCACGACCGCACGGTGCCCTCCGCGGTGACGCGCGTCCGGTCGCAGGCCGCACAGAACGACCGGGTCACGGACGCGATGATGCCGACCGTCGCAGGGGCGCCGTTCACCGTCCATCCCTCCACGCGCCACTCCTCGGCGGGCGCGTGCGGGTCGTCGCGGCCGGCCTCCACCAGGGTGAAGCGCTCGCCCAGGACGGCCAGCAGTTCTTCGGCCGGGACCATGTTCTCGCGCATCCAGGACCGGTCGGCGTCGAGCGGCATCTGCTCGATGAACCGCAGGCGGCAGCCGTTCTCCAGGGCCCAGGCCAGCAGGTCGGGCGCATCGGCGAGAGTGTCGCGCATCATCACCGCGTTCAGCTTGAGCGGCGTCATCCCGGCCTCGTGGGCGGCCCGGATGCCGGCCAGCACCGCGGGGAGCCGGTCGCGACGGGTCAGGCGGGCGAAGTGCTCGCGGTCGACCGTGTCGAGCGACACGTTCACACGGGTGAGCCCGGCCTCCACGAGCGCGTGGATGCGGTGGTCGAGGCCGATGCCGTTCGTGGTGATCGACAGGTCGATACCGGGCGCCGCGGCCGCGGAGAGCCCGATGATCTCCGCCAGGTCTGCGCGCATCAGGGGCTCGCCGCCCGTGAACCGCACCTCGCGCACGCCCAGGTCGCGCACGCCGATCGCGACCAGCCGGGCGATCTCGCGCGCCGACAACAGGTCGTCGCGCGGGATGGCGGGCAGCCCCTCTGCTGGCATGCAATACGTGCAACGCAGTGAGCACTTCTCGGTGACCGACACGCGCAGGTCGCGCGCCACGCGGCCGAACCGGTCGAGGAGACCCGAGTGCTCCGGCCGCCCCTCCATGCTGGGCGGCGCGGTCGAGCCGGGCGCCTGCGGCAGAGCCGCGCGCAACGGGAGTCCCAGATTGACGGCTGTCACCCCTTCACCATAGACCGGCCGGGACGCCAGACCATATGCTTCCCCCATGGGTATCATCTCGTCCGGTTTCCTCGGCCGTCGGCGGACCGACGACCCCCGCCTCCCACCCGGTCAGTACCTGACCGAAGGTTTCCCGGTGCTTTCCGCCGGTCCGACGCCCCGCATCGCCAAAGACGACTGGGCGTTCACCATCACGACCGAGAAGGGCGACGTGCACCGCTGGAGCTGGGACGAGTTCCTGGCACTCCCGCAGGAGGACGTCGGCACCGACATCCACTGCGTCACCAGCTGGTCGAAGCTCGGCACCTCCTGGCGTGGCGTCGCGCTCGACACCCTGTTCAAGGATGTCGACACCTCCTTCGAGTACACGATGGCGCACAGCTACGGCGGCTACACCACCAACGTTCCGCTTGCCGACCTGCTGGACGGCAAGGCGTGGGTCGCGCACAGCTTCGACGGTAAAGACCTGGAGCCCGAGCATGGCGGCCCCGCCCGGCTGCTGGTGCCCCACCTGTACTTCTGGAAGAGCGCCAAGTGGGTCAACGGACTGCAGATGCTCCCGCAGGACCAGCCGGGCTTCTGGGAGCAGAACGGCTACAACATGTACGGCGACCCGTGGAAGGAACAGCGCTACTGGTGAGCACCGTATGGCGAGTGGCCGACGTGGTCGGTACGCGCATGGAGACCCCCACGGCCCGCACCATCCGGTTGCGCATCCCCGGCCTGCACGGCCACCTCGCGGGGCAGCACGTCGACATCCGGTTGACGGCCCCGGACGGCTACCAAGCCGTCCGCTCGTACTCGATCGCGTCCGGCGGCGGACGGGGCGCACTCGAGCCGCATGAGCTGCCCGACGACGAACTGGAGCTGACGGTCGAGGAACTCGCCGACGGCGAGGTCTCCCCGTACCTGGTGCGCGGCCTGCAGAACGGCGACCAGCTGGAGGTGCGCGGACCGGTCGGCGGCTGGTTCGTCTGGCGCGACGGCGACTCCACCCCGGTGCAGCTGATCGCCGGCGGTTCGGGGGTCGTGCCGCTCATGTCGATGGCGCGGGCACATTCCGCATCCCGCAGCATGGCCCCGTTCCGGATGCTGTACTCGCTGCGTACACCGTTCGCCGGCTACTACGCCGACGAGCTGACCGCGCTCACCGACGATGCCGCCGCGCCTCTCCAGCTGGACTACATCTACACACGGCAGGCGCCGGCGGGCTCGGAGACGAAACCCGGACGCCTGACCGCCGCGGCCCTCATGCAGCGGGTGCTGCCGGCCTCCGACTCCCCCACCTTCTACATCTGCGGTTCGACGCCATTCGTCGAGGCGGTCTCCGGCTGGCTCGTCGAAGCGGGCCACGACCCGGCGCGCGTCCGCACCGAACGCTACGGCGGCATCGGAGGCACGCCATGACGGACCAGAACTACCTCGACGGCAACGCGGCCGCCGGACTGCTGTCGGAAGTCTTCGCGGTCGACGTGACCACGGCGGTCGGCTGCTGCGCGAACTGCGGCGACCAGTCCGTCGTCGCGCACGGCCGCGTCTACGTCGACCAGCACGGCCTCGTGATGCGCTGCTCGGTCTGCGGCGACGTCCTCGCCGTGGCCGCCGAGCGCGCCGGCCGCCTCTGCCTCGACCTGCGCGGCCTGGCCTGGCTGGAGTTCGCGGTCGAGTAGCCCGCGCATCCATCGCTTCCTCGGTTAATCCGGCGATGCGCGGTGTGTCGTCGGATTAACCGAGGAAGCGATGAAGGGGCGAGTCAGGACACGTGCACGGCGGGGCGGCGCTTGACGTCTTTTTCGGCCTCGCGGAGCACCTCGCGCGTCACGGGGGCGACCTCGCCGACGCCGGTGATCAGGTAGCGGAACATGTTCGAGATCGGGTTGCCTTCCGTCCACTCGAAGTAGATCGTCGGCACCACGCCCGTGATGTCGCGCATCTCGAGCAGGACCGCCGCGATCGTGTTGGGCACGTTGCCGCTCGTCACCTGCAACACCCGGTAGCCGTGCTTGACGACGCCGTGCACCACGAGGTCCTCCTCGAAGTCGGACGAGTCGGAGCGCATCACTTCGAGGAAGATGGTGCGCGACCGCTGCGGGATGTGGCTGAACTTCCGCTCGTCCTTGTTCTTCTGCGAGTACTCCGTCGTCGTGTCGACGTCGGGCTCATGCGAGATGATGCGGATCTCGCCCTCCTCCGCATCCTCCAGGATGAAGTCGAGCGCGGTCACGTCGAAGGTCACCGAGGTGGCGCGCAGCTGGAACGACCGGCCGACGCGCGACACGATCGACACCACGAGGATGCCCAGGATGAAGAGGGCCGCGATCCGCAGGCCGTCGGGTCGCTCGATGATGTTGTCGATCGTCGTGTAGACGAAGATCGCCGTGATGATGCCGAACGCGATCATGCGCTTGGACTGCCGCTTGCGCCTCGCCGAGAGGGTCACCGCGAGGGACGCGGAGGTGATGAGGACCAGGACGCCGGTCGCGTACGCGCCGCCCTGCGCATCCACGCTGGCCTGGAAGATCACGGTGATGAGGAAGGCGATCGCGGTGAAGACGAGTACCAGGGGACGCACGGCACGCGCCCACTGGGGAGCCATCCCGTACCGCGGCAGGTAGCGCGGCACGAGGTTCAGCAGGCCGGCCATCGCCGAGGCGCCGGCGAACCAGAGGATGAGGATGGTGCTGAGGTCGTAGACGGTCCCGAAGCCGTTGCCCAGGTACTCGTGGGCGAGATACGCCAGCGCTCGGCCGTTGGCCGGGCCGCCGGGCTGGAAGTCCCGCTGCGGGATGAGCAGCGTCGTCGTGAAGCTCGACGTGATCAGGAAGACGCTCATGATGAGGGCGGCCGCGGTGAGCAGCCGTCCCGCTCCGCGGATGCGTCCCTTCGGGTACGCCGGATCGTCATCCGGCCGCCCCTTGATCTGCGGCATCACCGCGACGCCGGTCTCGAAGCCGGAGAGGCCCAGAGCGAGGCGCGGGAACACGATCAGGGCGACGCCGACCACGATCAGCGGGTCGCCGTGCTGCTGGAACAGGGCGCTCCACCAGTCGTCGATCGCGGTGGGATGCAGGAACACCTGGACGATGGAGGTGCCGACCACGACGACATTCAGGGCCAGGTAAACCCCCACCAGCACCACGGCGATGCCGATCGCCTCCTTGAACCCCCGGAGGAAGACCGCGCCGAGCAGCGCAAGCAGGAACAGCGTGATGAGGACGTTGTTCCCCTGGAACCAGTCCGGCGCGAAGGGATTCTCGATGGCGTGCGCCGACGCGTCGGCGGCCGACAGGGTGATGGTGATCATGAAGTCGGTCGCGGCGAAGCCGAGCAGCACTAGGACGAGTAGCTTGCCCGCCCACCACGGCAGCAGGCGTTCCAGCATGGCGATGGAGCCCGACCCGCGGAAGCTCTCGCGTGCCACCCGGCGGTACACCGGGAGCGCGCCGAGCAGGGTCAGCGCCACGAGGACGAGCGTCGCGAACGGCGACACCAGGCCCGCTGCCAGGGCGGCGATGGCGGGCTGGTAGCCGAGCGTCGAGAAGTAGTCCACACCGGTCAGGCACATGACCTGCCACCAGGAGTGCGTGCGCTCCGGATTGCGGCCGTGCGGTCCCTGCTGCGTGCCGCGCTCGTCGACGAGACCGGTGAGCAGCCAGTGCCGCATCCACCCGCCCCGGGCCGCCGAAGGGATGGGGCGCGCCTGCCCGGGAGTAGGGATCGCGTCGCGCGGGGTCACCCGCGGGAGCGGAGTGGCCGACGCATTCCCCGAGGCTGCTTCCTCCCGGTTCGCTTCCTGTCCCGGAGTGCTCGGCATCCGCGTCCCTTCGCCGTCGTGCTGATCGTACCGCTCACCAGGCCGAGGCACGGTAGTCCTTCAGGAAGACTCCCTGCAGGTCCTCGCCGGCCTCACCGCGCACGATCGGGTCGTACACGCGGGCGGCGCCGTCCACGAGGTCGAGAGGGGCGTGGAAGCCCTCCTCCGCGAGCCGCACCTTGGTGTGGTGAGGCCGCTCGTCGGTGATCCAACCCGTGTCGACAGCGGTCATCAGGATGCCGTCGCTTTCGAACAGCTCGCCGGCGCTGGTCCGGGTGAGCATGTTGAGGGCGGCCTTCGACATGTTGGTGTGCGGGTGGCCCGGGCCCTTGTACTGGCGGCCGAACACCCCCTCCATGGCGGACACGTTGACGATGTACGAACGACCAGCGGCGGCGAGGGACGGACGCAGACGGTCGATCAGGATGAACGGCGCGGTCTGGTTGCACAGCTGCACCTCGAGCAGCTCCAGCGCATCGACGGATCCGATGGTCTGCGTCCAGCTGTTGACGCGCGCGACGTCCGGCACGAGTCCGCCCGCGTCGATCGCGGTGCCGTCGGCGTGTCGGGCCAGCGACGACGAGCCTGCGGCCATGGCCGCGGTGGCCAGGTCATCGGCGGTCAGGGCGCCAGGACCGGCGAGCTCGGCGATGGTGCCGCGGACATCCGCGGCGGAGAGCAACGGATGGGCGGCGACGGAGCGCTCCAGCGCGAGCGGATGCGGGTCCGCCGTGTGCCCGAACGTCTCGAGTTCCGGCAGCGGTCCGTCCGGGAGCGGCTGCGTCTCGGCCTCGGCGAGGAGCGAGTACGACCCCGGCGAACGGCGGACGGTCTGCGCGGCGTTGTTGATCAGGATGTCGAGCGAGCCGCGTTCGGCGACCGAGTCGGCGAGCGCGATCACCTGGGCCGGGTCGCGCAGGTCGATGCCGACGACGCGGAGGCGGTGCAGCCACTGTCCGGCGTCCGGCAGCTGGGAGAAACGACGCACCGCATCCCGAGGGAACCGGGTCGTGATCGTCAGGTGGGCGCCGTCGCGCAGCAGGCGCAGGGCGATGTGCATGCCGATCTTGGCGCGTCCACCCGTGAGCAGCGCGCGCTTGCCGGTCAGGTCGGTGCGGGCGTTGCGCTTGAGGTGGCTGAAAGCCGCGCACGACGGGCACAGCTGGTGGTAGAACCAGTCGACCTCGGTGTAGGGCTGCTTGCAGATGTAGCAGGCGCGCGGCGTGATGAGCGTCCCCGCGGTGTGCGATCCACTCGTGCTCGAGGTGAGCTCGCGGCCGCGCGTCTCGTCGTCGATGCGGTCGGGGGCGCCGGTGGCGGTCGCGGCGATCACCGCGCGGTCGGCATCCTGCACCCGCTGACGCAGCTCGCGCCGGCGCGCCACCTTCGACGCCTTGAACATGTGGGAGGTCGCCTGCCGGACCGTCACGTAGTCGGGATGCTCGCGGTCGAGCTCGTGCAGCTGCGCGAGCACGCGGAGGGTCGCCGCGAGATCGTCGGGATCGAGGCCGGAAGGGGCCGGGGTTTCGGGAGGCACCGGAGAATTCTACGTGGGACGATGAACGCATGGATGCGCAAGCGTTGTTCGGAGCGACGGCCACGGCATTCGAGTTCGCCGGCGTCGCCGCGATGGCCATCGGCTTCGTCGTGGCGATCGGGCTCGCACTGATCGCGTGGCGCCGTCAGGGAAGCGGCGCCGCCGCGTTCCGGACGCTGCGGGAGAGCTTCGGCGGCGTCATCCTGCTGGGGCTCGAGATCCTCGTCGCCGCCGACCTGGTGCGGACCGTGACGTCGACGCCGTCGCTCACCGACGCGTTCGTCCTCGGGATCATCGTGCTCATCCGGACGATCCTCAGCTTCTCGCTGCAGATCGAGATCGACGGGGTGGCACCCTGGCGGCGCGCGCTCGTGACCGGACCGCAAATGCTGGCCCGCACGGCGCGCTCAGCGGGCCGGACGCCGGACGGGACCGGAGAAGCCCCGGGGGTCTGACTGCCCGCGCGCTACTCCGCCGACCTACTCCGCCGCGCGACGCGCGGCACGCTCGGCGTTGCGCTGCTTCACGCGTGCATTCTCAGCGTTCACCGACGCGTGCGTCGCGCGCTCGGCGACGAGCCACTGCGGCGGGTCCTGCAGCAGTGCCTTGATCTCGGCGGTGGTCAGCGCCGCGGTCACTCCGCCCCGGGCGAGCCCCGAGTTCGAGATGCCGAGCTTGTGCGCGACAACGTCTCGCGGATGCGGGCCGTCGGCGCGCAGGGTGCGCAGCCACTCCGGTGGGTTGGCGGTCAGCTCGTCGAGTTCGGTGCGGCTGATCTCGCGCTCCCGGAAGTCGTCGGGCGCCGCCGGCAGGTAGATGCCGAGTTTCTTGGCCGCGGTGGCCGCTTTCATGGTCTGCGCCTTCATGCTTCCCAGGCTACCGTTCGCTACCCTCGTCAGGTGTCCTCCCGCTTCGCTATCGCTTTCCCGCTCGGTGTCACCGTCGGGAAGTGGACGCGCGCCTTCGAGCAGCGGTTCCCGGATGTGGAGCTGGTGGTGCGGCCGAGCGACGATCCACTGGGCGTTCTGGCGGCGGGCGGGGCGGACATGGTGTTCGCCCGCGACGCGGAACCCGACGACGACCGGCACCTGATCCCGCTGTACGCCGAAGACATCGTCGCCGTCGTGCACCACGAGCACCTTCTGACGCTCACCGAGGACGATGAGGAACGTCGGCTGCGCCTGGCCGACCTCGACGGCGAGCCCCGGGTGACCGGCGAGCCGTCGGAGGCGTTCATGCGGAGCGTCGCGGAGGGCGCCGGCATCGCGCTGCTGCCCGCGTCGGTGGCGAAGGCGCTGCGGCGCAAGGATGTGGTGGCACTGCGGGTCGAAGACGCCCCGCAGAGCCGGATCGGCCTGACCTGGCCGCGCGAGGGGCAGCATCCCCTCGTCGATGACTTCGTCGGGATCGTCCGCGGTCGCACGGCTCACAGCTCACGCAACCCCGAAGTGGCCGCGAAGGAGGCCGCGGCGAAAGAGTCCGCGGACGCGCGCAAGCCCGCCGCCCCGCGTAAGGCGGCCACCCCGCGCAAGCCCAACCCGCGCAACCCCGCCGCGCGCAAGCGCCCCCGCCGCCGCTGACGGATGCTGACGGATGCTGACGGATGCGTTCGCCAGCGGGAGCAGAATGGCAGCATGAGCAGCGCCGGCCGTGACGCCCAGTCCGAGATCTACCGTGCGGGGGTGTCCGGGCAGCGGCCACGCATCCCGGTCGGGTTCGCACAGCTGGAGCGGGCGGCCCAGCGGCGGATGAGCCGCGCGGCCTTCGCCTACATCGCCGGCTCTGCGGGGCTGGAGCGCACAGCGCAGGCCAACCTGGATGCCTTCCGCCACCGGCGCATCGTTCCGCGGGTGCTGCGCGACGTGTCCGCCCGAGACCTGTCGATCGAGCTGTTCGGCGTCCGCCGCCCGACCCCGCTCCTGCTGGCGCCCATCGGCGTGCTGGAGCTGGCGCGGCGTGGTGGGGATGCTGCAGCGGCGCGGGCCGCTGCCTCCCTCGGCATCCCGGCCGTGCTCTCCAATCAGGCGTCCCAGCCGATGGAGGAGATCGCGGGCGCGATGGATGCTGTCCGTCCAGGCGCCCCGCGCTGGTTCCAGCTGTACTGGAGCTCGTCGCGCGACCTCGTCGCCAGCCTGGTCGCACGCGCGGAGCGGTCAGGATGCGAGGCCATCGTCGTCACGCTCGACACGCACGTGCTCGGCTGGCGGCCGCGTGACCTGGAGCTCGGCTATCTTCCGTTCAGCCGCGGACTCGGCATCGCGCAGTACACCAGCGACCCGGTGTTCCACGGTCTGGTGCGGGAGCGCGCCCGGGCATCGGGAGGCGGTCGCCCGGCCACGACTCCGACACCGGCCGCCCTCGCGTCGTTCGCGAGCATCCTGCGCCACCACCCGGGCCGCCTGCGCGAGAAGGTGCGCTCGGGCGAGCCCCTCGCGGCGGTCGAGACGTTCCTCGACGTCTTCGCCGATCCGTCCCTGACGTGGGACGACCTGGCGTTCCTGCGTGAGCGGACCCGGCTCCCCATCGTGCTGAAGGGCGTACTGCATCCCGACGACGCGCGACGTGCCCTCGACGCGAGCGTGGACGCGGTGCAGGTCTCGAACCACGGCGGCCGCCAGATCGACGGAGAGGTGGCGGCGCTGGATGCTCTGCCGGGCGTCGTCGACGCCGTCGACGGCCGTGTCCCCGTGATCTTCGACAGCGGCATCCGCGGCGGCGCGGACGCCGTGATCGCGCTCGCGCTCGGCGCGCGGGCCGTCGCGATCGGCCGCCCGTACGCCTACGCGCTCGCGCTGGCCGGTGAGGACGGCGTGCGGGAACTGCTGCGCAACACGATCGCGGAACTCGACATCACGCTCGGACTCGCCGGAGCCCGCAGCGTCGCCGACCTCGACCCGACGATCCTCGCGGGTTGAGGCCGCCCCGGTACTACGAGACCGTCGCCCCGATCAGGGACAGCAAGGCCTGAGCGTACGCCGTCGCGGCGTCGTCGTGCTCGAACATCCGCTCCTCGCCTCCGAAGAACGCGGTGACGCGGTACCCGTCCGGCGTCCGCGCCAGGTGCCGGAAGCTGCCGCCGAGCAGCTCGCGCAGCTGGTCCTCGCGCGGGATCCACAATGCGTCCTCGACGGCGAGCGAGTCGAGCGCCCACTCGGTCGTTCCGTTGAAGCCGAGGATCGTACCGGTGTCGAAGTGGTGCGGCTCGATCGTCATCTCGCTGACGGTGAACTTCTCGCCTTCCATGCCGGGCCGGTCGATGGCGAAGGTGTCTCCGGAGGCGGGTTGCCAGCGCAAGCCCGCTGCCCGCAACTGCCGGGCGATGTCCTCTGCGATCATGGATGCTCCTCTCGTCGGCCGATCGTCCGGCCGCGTCAGTCGGTGACGACGACGACCTTGCCGCGCACGTGGCCCGCTTCGAGCCTCCCGTACGCCTCGGCCGTGCGCTCGATGGGGTAGATGGAGTCGATGGGCAGCACCAGCTCGTTCTCGGCGAGGAGGTCGGCCAGCTCGGCCAGGTCGTCATTGCCTGCCGCTCGTCCGCCGACATTCTTCGCGCCGTGAGCCGCTGCGCCGAAGACGGCGATCGAGTTCACCCGCTCGATCGGGACACCCAGTTCCAGCGCAGCCTGGATGGTCTCTTCGCCGTGGTTGTCGAGCGCAGCGGTCACGTGGTCGTCATCGATCAGCTCGCGGACGCGATCCGCCAGACCCTCGCCGTATGCGACCGGGATGATCCCCAGGGACTCCAGGAACTCGTGGTTCTCCTCCCCCGCCGTGCCGATCACCGTCGCGCCCGAGCGCACCGCGAGTTGCGCGGCCAGGACGCCGACGCCTCCCGCCGCCGCACTGACGAGGACGGTGTCGCGCTCGTGGAGGTCGATGGAGCGGACCGTCGCCACCGCCGTCCGCCCGACGACACCGAGCGACCCGGCCACCTCGAAGGTGAGCGGGTCGGGCTTCGCGATCACCTGACCGTCCTCCGGCACGACGACGAAGTCGGCGATGGAGGCGAACGGAGCAGTGCCGAGCACGGCCTGGCCCAGCTCGAAGCGGGTCACGCCCTCTCCCAGCTCCTCGACGAAGCCGGCGAAGTCCTGCCCGATGCCGCTCGGCAGCGTCACACCCATCCGGGCGGCCGCCCCCTCCGCGCGATACGCCTTGATGTCCATCGGGTTGAGCCCGGCCGCCATGACGCGCACCAGGATCTGACCCGGACCCGGCCAGGGTCTCTCGCGTTCCACCACCTGCAGGTAGTCGCGCGAACCGAACTCCTCGAACTGGACGAAACGCGGCACGGGCAGGCTCCTTCCCTCTGGTAGAGAGGAGCCTAGCCCTGTCTGCTTCCGGACAGCAGGGAGTCCGGCCTCAGCCGAACAGCAGAGCAGCTTCCTCGTAGCGCGCGTCCGGCACCGTCTTCAGCCCGCCGGTCGCATCCGCGATCGAGACGTTGACGACATCGGTGCCGCGCAACGACACCATCGAGCCCCACCGTCCTTCGTACACCGCATCCACCGCTGCCATCCCCAGGCGGGTGGCGAGCACCCGGTCGTAGGCGCTGGGCACACCGCCGCGCTGCATGTGGCCGAGCACGGTCGCGCGCGACTCGATCCCGGTGCGCTCCTCGATCATCGGGGCGAGCATCTCGCCGATGCCGCCGAGACGTGGACGGTTGAAGGCGTCCAGGCCCTTGTGCGAGTGCGCCTCCTCCATGGTGTCCAGGTGGAAGCCCTCCGACACCACGATCACGGGCGCGCGGCCGCGGTCGCGCACCGACTCCACCCACTCGCAGATCTGCTCGATCGACTTGGGCTGCTCCGGGATGAGGATGGCGTGCGCGCCGCCCGCCATCCCCGAGTGCAGGGCGATCCAGCCGACGTGACGGCCCATGACCTCGACCACCATGCAGCGCTGGTGCGACTCGGCCGTGGTGCGGAGGCGGTCGATGGCCTCTGTCGCGATCTCGACGGCCGTGTCGAAGCCGAACGAATAGTCGGTTGCGGCCAGGTCGTTGTCGATGGTCTTCGGAACGCCGACGATCTTGAGGCCCGCGTCGGTGAGGCGGCGGGCGGCCGTCAGGGTCCCCTCGCCACCGATGGCGATGATCGCGTCGATTCCGTTCTCATCCATCATCCGCTGGATGTTCTCGGGGCCGCCCTTCTCCGTCTCGAACGGGTTGGTGCGGCTCGAACCGAGAATGGTGCCGCCCTGCCGGGACAGCCCGCGGACGCTGTGCCGGTCGAGCGGCATGATGTCGCCCTCGACGACTCCGCGCCAGCCGTAGCGGAAGCCGGCGAACTCGGAGCGGTAGACGCGGTCGCCCTTCAGGACCGCGCCGCGGATGACCGCGTTCAGGCCCGGGCAGTCGCCGCCGCTGGTGAGGATGCCGATCTTCATGTCGCTCCGTTTCTCAATGCGTGCTTGAATCATGCCCGCCCACGCGGGGCTGCACAAAATCGCACTGGACGGGAGCTGTCCGCAAGTGGTAGGCGGCGGGGACCGGGATCAGAGGCCGAGGGCTCGCTGAAGCTTCGACGAACTCTCGGACGGACGCGCGCCCGCGGCGAGCAGCCGCTCCTCGATCTCATCGAGCAGTGCGTTCCGGCGCTCGCGCGTGTCCGGTGCGCCGCCGAGCAGCTCCACCTCCCACTCGCGCCATTCCTGCGTGCCGCCGGAGCGCAGGTTCTCGCTGCGCACGTGGTCGTCGGTGAGTTCGGCGACCTCGAAGCCGGCGGCATCCTGCAGCAGAACGCTGTCGCGCTGATTCGTGACACGGGCGATCGGGACGAGCGGCTCGTCTCCGATCAGGTGGCGCAGGTGGTGGCGCAGCTGCGTGGGCGGCTCATCGTCGTCGGTCAGCGGCCAGTGGAGCTCCGTCCGCCCCTCGTCCGCGGGCTCCTTAACGTGCCAGCCGGCGTCGTGGCCGCCGCGACGGATGCGGACGGCCGTGCGGTTGTGGGCGAGGGTCAGGTCGGCCGTGTCGAAATACGTGGCGACGAGCTCGTTGTGCTCGGGCTCGCCCTGTACGGCGACCGCGCCGACGCCGACGAGCGGTGGATGCTGCGCCTCGGCATCCACGTCGTACTTGCGCTCGATCTCGATCTGCGAGTGGTGGGGCTGGTCCGGCATCCCCCCTGTCTAGCCCACATTGGCGCTGTCGCGAAATTTCAAGCGCGCGCACCCGCCTCCCCTCTACCGTGAAGGCATGACTGCTGAGACCATCACCGCCCGATTCGACGTGACCGGCTGGGAGCCCGCCGACCTGGCCGGCATCGACGGAGACTGGGTGGGGGCCATCGTCATGCGCAAGGCATACATCGAGGGACTCGTCGGCGAGTCGGTGGCGCACTTCATCTCCTCCGGTACGGAGGAGGGCGGTCGCGGGTACCTGGCGGCGGAGCGCATCACCGGGCGGCTGGACGACGGTCGCACCGGTTCGCTGACGGTGCACCATGGCGCTCTGCAGCACCCGGACGACGCGTCCGCGTTCGGCCACATCATCCCGGGGACGGGTACAGGAGACTTCGCGGGATTCCGCGGCCGCGCACGGATCGAGCACGACGAGCGCGGCGCATTCTTCGTCTTCGAACTGGACTGAGTCCGCTCTTCACGGCTGCTGCGCCCGGAGGTACTCTCGGGGCATGAGCGACCCCAGAGGACGTGAGTACCGAGACGACGAGAACCTCGACGACTTCCGCGAGGCGCAGGAGACCGACTACGAGCCGGAGCCTGTGGTGCACGACCCGGAGGACGTCCCCGTGGTCGATGACGACGACGACGAGCTCCTCCCGGACGACGACCGCCCGGTCCCCCTCGACCCCGACGACGCCGAGATCGCCTGACCCGCTCCCGGCCCCAGGCGAGGTCAGGCCAGCGCGTCGGTCAGGAGGTGGATGAGGGCGTCGAGCTGCACGGAGTCGGCCGAGCCGACCTCCACGTCGCTGCCGTCGAGTGCCCGCGCCGCGAGACCCTGCTTGGCGTCGATCAGCTCCGCGATCTTGGAGTCGATCGTCTGCGCGGCGATGATCCGCCACGCCGTGACCGGCTCCTCCTGGCCGATCCGGTGGACGCGGTCGATCGCCTGCGTCTGCTCCGCCGCCGTCCACGACAGCTCGGCCAGGACGACATTCGATGCCGCCTGCAGGTTCAGGCCAACACCGGCCGCCGTCAGCGAGCAGACCGCCACCGCGACCTCGGGATCGTTGTTGAACGCGTCGATCTCCTTCTGCCGAGCCAGGGCAGACTGGTCGCCGCGGATCGAGATCGTCTTCAGGTCGCGTGCCGCGAAGGCCTCCTCGGCCGCATCCATCACATCGATGTGCTTGGCGAAGAACACCACCTTGCCGACCGACCGCGCCAGCTGGGCGGTGTAGTCGGATGCGAGTCCGGCCTTCGCCTGGCCGATCTTCCGAACCATGGTGAAGACGTTCTCGCCCGACTTCGTGGACTTCGACTCCTCCAGCTCCGACTGGGCGACCAGGCGGATGAGGTGGCGGCGGTGAGCCTCGTCGTCGCCGTCGAACGAGTCGGGGCGGCCGGCGGCCGAGGCGCGCTGGTACTTCGCGACCAGTCGCGCCGCCAGCTCCTTCTCGGCCTGACGGATGGAGCGTCCCAGGTCGTCGTCGAGCTCGACCGGGAGGTCGACCACGCGCCGGCTGGGCAGATCGGCGGCGACGTCGATCTTGCGGCGGCGCACGATGCCCATGTCGATGACCGCCTCGCGCGCAGCGGAGTAGAACCCGAAGTCGGCCGGGGTCAGCCCGGACTCCTCCAGGTGCTCCATCAGCTGCGCCGTGGGCTTGTTGCCGTCGATCCAGCCGAGGAACTGCCAGATCGCCTTGAAGTCGTCGATGTCGTTGATCAGCGGCGTACCCGTCAACGCGATCATCAGCGGGTCGGGCGTGCTCGATCGGATGGCGTCGGCCAGCCCCAGGACGAGCCGGGAGCGCTGCGAGTGCAGGTTCTTGATGAAGTGCGCCTCGTCGACGACCATCCCCTTGAAGCCGAGAGTGCTCAGCCAGGACAGGTGCCGATCCAGAACCTCGTAGTTGACGATCACCACGTCGGCGAACGCGTCGAGACCCTCGCCATCGCCGTGGATCACGGTCGCCCGACGGTGCGGAGTCCAGCGCTCCACTTCGCGCGCCCAGTTCATCTTGACGACGTTGGGCACGACGGCGAGCAGCGGGTATGCGCCGGCGATCGAGGCGGCGAGGATGGACTGCGCCGTCTTCCCGAGGCCCGGCTCGTCGGCGAGGAGGAACGACCGGTGGCCGAGGCGCACGCTCTCGATGAAGCGCGACTGGTGGTGCATCAGCTCGAGACCGTTCGGCGAGTACCGGTCGATCAGCGGAGCCGGCGGGAGGTCCATGCTGGCCGCCTGCCCGCCCGAGCCGTACTCGAACGACTTGAACAGCGGACCGAGGAGCTCCCACGAGTCCAGGCGGCGCCGCGGGGTCGGCGCAGCGGGAGTCAGCCTGCTGAGGTCGGGCGCGAGGAACGGGTTGGAGAGCTGCCGCGCCTTCACCGACTGCGGCACCACCTGCTTCTCTGCGAGCTCCGGCGGGATGACGCTGTCTTGTTTGGCGACGGGACGCTCGATCGTGATGATGAGGTCGTCCGGCGAGAGCTCCGTGCCGGACTCGAGCAGCCAGTCCCGCCGCAGCTTCTGAGCGGTGGCACTGGATGCGGACTCGCTCTCCAGCAATTGGATGAGCGAGGTGTCGCGGGCGGCGGTCTTGGCCAGGATGGTGGCGATACCGTCGAGGCGCTTCAGCTGTTCGGCACGCGCGGCGTCGCTCAGGTCGGGATCGGTCTTCGCACGGGCTCGCTCTTCGCGCATGAGGAAGGCGATCACCTGGAACTTCGTGCGGTTCGTGGGTCCGAGCTTCTTGCCGTCGGCGGCCTTGGCCTCGACCTCGCGCACCTTGCGGGCGAGGACGGGGATGAGTCCGTCGTTGTTGGCGTGCCGGTTCTTCCGCTGCTGCGGCCTGGTCGGGCTGGTGCGCTGACCGGAACGAGACATGGTCCTCCAGTGAAGGCGCCGCGCGCCGTCTTCAGGACGCGACACCATGTTGGTGTGAGGCCGGCGGGGCGAAGAGGACCGGTACCGAGTGGACCGACCTCGACGCGGTGACGCCGGGAGCGCGGCACAGGACGGCCGCGCACCAGCTATTTTACGGCACGCGGGGCCATTCAGCGACGCGTGTCTGCGGGGATCTTGATCGTGACCGCTGCGGCGACGAAAACGACGGCCCCGACGATCGAAAGCCCCTGCACCACGAGGTCGCCGAGGGGAAGCGGCCAGACGGGATTCCACACCACGGCGATCGGGATCAGGCCGATCAGCCACCACCATTTCTTGGCCTGTCCGGCGAACACGCACAGGATGAGGGCGAGGATGGCGACCGTGTAGCGGATGTAGAGGTACCACTCGCCGCCGACCAGGGCGAGCCCGGCGAGGAGGACGATCGCACCGAGGAGGCCGGGCACGAGCGCCGCGCGGTTGTAGGCGGGCGGCTGCGGGGTGTGGGGACGGGACACGGCATCCCACTCTACGCGGCGCTGAACTCTCGGCGTTGAACGTGGTGCGCCCGCCCGGTTGACGGAGACGTTCTCTCCGGCCGGGCGGGCGACGGGTGCGGTGCAGGATGCTGTGGACAGGACCGCTGCCGGTTACAGCATTCCCCGGCGGAACAGGAATGCGCAGGGCGGCGCGTCGGAGCCGACGCGCACCGTGACAGCGGAGGTTCGGGCGAGCTCGAGGAACGGGTCGAGTTCGAGGCGGGTCATCGGGACTCGGCGGAGTTCCGCGTCGGACGCGATCCCGTTCACTGCGAACGCGACGTCGGGTACGTCGTAGGGTTCGTCGGCGAGGTCGAGGAACACGATCGGCGAGGAATCATCCTGGTCGAGCGGGAACACGGAGAGGATCGCCTCAGCGGCGGCCTCCGTCGTGACGTCGTCACCGAGGTGGACGACGGGCGAGGTGATCTTGTTTTCCGGGTAGCCGCTGCCCACGAGGGTAAGCGTCTCGCCATCTCTCATGGCGTCGAGCGCGCTCAGGAGCGCGCCGGACAGCAGCGGGCTGAGGTTCTTCAGCAAAGTCGGGCCTTTCCTGTTAAACGAATATTTCTCAACCCCTCCCTGGAGGATAGACCCATCTGTATGTCCACATACACCCCCCATAGGGGGGAGGGCTGCGCGGTCGTGGTGCGTTTAACGAACGGAGTGCGCGCTTCTCGCATCTCGCGACCTACCCCTCCGGGGTATGACCCGTGCGGGATTATCCTGAAGGGGTGATCGCAGACATCAAGAAGCGTGCGCTGCACCGGACGCGCATCCTGGAAGGCCAGCTCCGCGGGCTCGAGAAGATGATCGAGAACGAGGACTACTGCATCGACATCATCACGCAGTCGCTCGCCATCCAGAAGTCGCTGGGCTCGCTCAACCGGCTGCTGGTCGAGAACCACCTGCGGACCCACGTCGCCGAGGCGTTCGAAGAAGGCGGCAGCGCCCGAGACGACGCGATCGTCGAGCTGCTGAAGATCTACGAGCTCTCGAACAACAGGGGCTGATCGGGACCATGACCGACACCGAACTCATCCGCATTGTGCGCGGAGACATCACCGACGAGACGGTCGACGCGATCGTGAACGCGGCCAACAGCTCCCTCCTGGGCGGTGGAGGCGTCGACGGCGCAATCCATCAGCGGGGCGGCCCTGCCATCCTGGCGGCGACCCGCGAGCTGCGCGCCACATCGCTGCCGGACGGGCTCCCGACCGGACAGGCCGTCGCCACCACTGCCGGGGACCTCGCCGCGAAATGGGTCATCCACGCGGTCGGACCGGTATGGTCGGCGACCGAGGACCGCACCCCCCTCTTGCAGAACGCGTACCGTTCGTCGCTCCGCGTCGCGCGCGAGCTGGGCGCGCGAACCGTCGCGTTCCCGGCGATCTCGGCTGGGGTCTACGGCTGGCCCATGGATGACGCCGCCCGCCTCGCCGTCAGCACCGTGCGCGCCGTGCTGTCCTCCGGGGTGGGCTCGGTGGAGCACGTGCGTTTCGTGCTCTACTCGGACCAGGCCTTCGACGCCTTCCGCGAAGCGGCCGGCGAGTGACGAGCGACGGGCGGGCAGCCGAGCGTGAGGAGGCGCTGGAGCGCTTCCGCACGCTGCTGCGCATCCCGACCATGTCGCGCAATGCGGTCGAAGAGACCGACTGGCCGTCGTTCGACCGCTTCCTTGAGACGCTGCCCGCGTTGTACCCGGCTCTGCACGAGACGCTCGACGTCGAACGGCACGGGTACTCGCTGCTCTACCGCTGGCGCGGCCGCGAGCAGGGCGCGCCCACGGTGCTCATGGCGCACTACGACGTCGTGCCGGCGACGGACGAGGGATGGACGCATCCCCCGTTCTCCGCAGAGGTGACCGGCAGCGGGGAGCACCGCCTGCTGTGGGGTCGTGGCGCGATCGACGACAAGGGTGCCGTGGTCGCGATCCTGGAGGCCGTGGAGGCGCTGGTGCGCGAGGGCTTCCAGCCGGCGGCCGACGTCTACCTCAGCCTCGGGCACGACGAGGAGACGGTCGGCTCCGGCGCCCAGGCGGTCGCTGCTGCCCTCGCCGGACGCGGTATCCGTCCCGCGCTCGTACTCGATGAGGGCGGCGCGGTGGTGGAGCGCATCTTCCCGGGAGTGACGGCGCCCATCGCTGTCGTCGGAGTCAGCGAGAAGGGCATCACCAGCGTTCGCCTGAGCGTCGAGCAGGACGGCGGTCACGCATCCACTCCCCCGGCGATGACCGCGACCGTCCGGCTGGCCCGCGCGATCACCCGGCTCAACGCCCGCCCCTTCCCGGCCCGGCTGAGCGAGACGAACCTGCGAATGGTGGAGACGCTCGGCGCGCACGCGACCGGTCCCCTGCGCACCGTCTTCACCCGGGCCCGGCGCCTGCAGCCGGTCCTGCGCGCGGTGTTCGGCCGCTTGAGCGACGAGACCCGCGCGATCGTCCGTACGACCACCGCCGTCACCCAGCTCCGGGGCAGCATGGCAGCCAACGCGCTCCCCGAGACCGCCGAAGCGATCGTGAACACGCGCATCGCCGTCGGGTCGTCCGTCGCGGAGACGCTCGACCATCTCCGTCGGGCGATCCGCGACGACGCGGTGCGGGTGGAGGCGGTGGACGCGAGCGAGCCGTCCCCGGTCTCGCCCAGCGATGGGCCGCACTGGGACCGCCTCGCCGCAGCGATCGGCGAGGTGCACCCGCGGGCGATCGTCACGCCGTACATCATGCTCGGCGCGAGTGACAGCCGGCACTTCACGGGAATCTGCGAAGCCGTCTACCGCTTCACGCCGTTCGAGCTGAGCGCCAGCCAGCGCGGCGCGCTGCACGCGCGCGACGAGCACATCCACGTCGCCACCTGGTTCCGCGGCATCGACGTGTACACGCACCTCCTCCGCGCGTCCTGACCCACCGCCGCGCCGACCAGGGGTCGGAGGCTAGCGCGTGCCGCCGAGGTCGGGGAGGGTGATCGCACGGCTGCTCGGCGGGAGGTCGCGGATGCGTTCGAGGGCGGGTGCCACCTCACCGGCCCAGACCCGGTAGCCTTCGGCGTTCAGGTGCAGTCGGTCCTCCGTGTAGGCGGGGTTCAGTTCGCCGTCCTCCAGTGCGAGCGCGGGCCATAGGTCCAGCCAGCCGACGTGCGCGCTCGGCGCGAACTGCCAGAGGTGCCGGTTGATGTCGCGGATCTGGTCCGCGAACTCGTGGCCGCGCGGCATCACCGACTGGGCCAGGATGCGCGTCTCCGGCAGCTCCCGCCGCAGGGTCACGAGCATGGTCTCGATATTGCGCACGACGTGCTCGACCGAGCGGCGCCAGGCGAGGTCGTTGGTGCCCACGAGCAGAGCGATGGTGGCTGGCCTGGTGTCGACCACATCCCCCAAACGCACGAGGACGTCGTCTGTGGTGTCGCCGGCCATCCCGAAATTGCGAACCGCCTCACCGGGCAGCAGCTTCTCCCAGTCGCCGCCTTGCGTCAGGCTGTCGCCGACCATGGCCAGTTCGCCCCGCTCCGCTATAGGCTCGCCCGGTCTCCACTCCTCCGCCATCGCGTCTCCCGTCGTCTCGTCCATCCTCCCTCACAACGTGCAGGAGGGGAAGGAACGCCCAGCCCTCTACGATTTGTGCCAATTCGCGGTTATCGCGGCCGCAGAACCGCGAATTGGCGGAAATCGCGTGGAGGCTACAGCAGCGACTTGGTGTGCCAGACCGTCTTCGTCTCGGTGAAGAACGCGATGCGGTCGAGCGACGGGGCCGCGGCGTCCGGGCCGTTCTCGGGAGCCAGGACGCGCTTCAGCGTGTCCGCCGCCGCGATCTGCAGATCGATCCACTCCAGGTCGCCCGCTCCGACCAGGTCGAGCGCGTTGACGTCGGCGTGCGAGGCCAGCCAGGGCGCGATCTCGGCAGGCGAGCCGGTGAGGATGTTGACCACGCCACCCGGGACGTCGCTCGTCGCCAGCACCTCGCTGAGGCTGATCGCCGAGAGCGGGAACCGCTCGCTCGCGACCACGACGACGGTGTTGCCCGCGACGAGCGCCGGAGCGACAGCACTGACGAAGCCGAGCAGGCTGGAGTCCTGCGGCGCGACGATGGCGACCACGCCGGTGGGCTCCGGCACGGAGATGTTGAAGTACGGGCCCGAGACCGGGTTGGCGTTGCCCGCGACCTGCGCGAACTTGTCCGCCCATCCCGCGTACCAGACCCAGCGGTCGATCGCCTCATCCACCTGTGCCGTCGCCGCGGACGCCGAGACACCCTCCGCCTTCTGGATCTCGTCGACGAACTGCGCCCGCCGACCCTCCATCAGCTCGGCGATGCGGTAGAGCACCTGTCCCCGGTTGTAGGCCGTGGCGCCCGACCATCCGGACACCGCTGCGCGCGCGGCGACGACGGCGTCGCGCGCATCCTTGCGCGAGCCCTTGGCGGCGTTCGCCAGGAAGGCGCCCTTCGCGGAGACGACCTCGTACGTGCGGCCGGACTCACTGCGCGGGAACTTCCCGCCGATGTAGAGCTTGTAGGTCTTCGGAACGGCCAGGCGGCTCATTTGGAGGCTCCCTTACGGGTGAGGCGGGCGGGAAGGGAGGACGCGGCCGGCAGCGAACGGCCCGGCACCAGGTACGCGCCGAGGCCGTGACGACCACCCTCGCGCCCGTAACCGGACTCCTTGTAGCCGCCGAACGGGCTGGCCGGATCGAAGCGGTTGAAGGTGTTCGCCCAGACCACCCCGGCGCGGAGCTTGTCCGCGACGGCGAGGATGCGGCTGCCCTTGTCCGACCAGATTCCGGCCGACAGCCCGTACGGGGTGTTGTTCGCCTTCGCGATCGCCTCGGCAGGGGTGCGGAAGGTGAGGACCGAGAGGACCGGTCCGAACACCTCCTCGCGGGCGATCCGGTGGCTGGTCGAGACGTTGTCGAAGATCGTCGGCGCGAACCAGAACCCGTTCTCCGGGATAGCGCAGTCCGCCGTCCAGCGGTCGGCACCCTCCGCCTCCCCGATGTCGGAGAGTTCGCGGATGCGCTGCAACTGCTCAGCGCTGTTGATCGCACCGATGTCGGTGTTCTTGTCGAGCGGGTCGCCCAGGCGCAGGGTCGACAGGCGGTGCTTCAGCCGGTCCACGACCTCGTCGTGGATGCTCTCCTGCACCAGAAGCCGGCTGCCGGCGCAGCACACGTGCCCCTGGTTGAAGAAGATGCCGTTAACGATGCCCTCGATCGCCTGGTCGATGGGCGCATCGTCGAAGACGATGTTCGCGGCCTTGCCACCGAGCTCCAGCGTCAGCTTCTTCGAGGTGCCGGCGACGCTGCGCGCGATCTCGCGGCCGACGGCGGTCGAGCCGGTGAAGGCGACCTTGTTCACATCGGGGTGGCCGACCAGCTCGCGGCCGGTCTCCCCCGCGCCGGTCACGATGTTGACGACACCGGCCGGGAGGTCGGCCTGCTGCACGATCTCGGCGAACAGCAGCGCCGTCAGCGGGGTCGTCTCGGCGGGCTTCAGCACGACCGTGTTGCCCGCGGCGAGCGCAGGGGCGATCTTCCACGCGAGCATCAGCAGCGGGAAGTTCCACGGAATGACCTGGGCCGCGACGCCGAGCGCGCGGGGCGCAGGTCCCAGGCCCGCGTGCTCCAGCTTGTCCGCCCATCCCGCGTAGTAGAAGAACCAGGCGGCGACGAGCGGGATGTCCACATCCCGGCTCTCCTTGATCGGCTTGCCGTTGTCCAGGCTCTCCGCCACCGCCAGCTCGCGGGAGCGTTCCTGGATGAGGCGAGCGATGCGGAACAGGTACTTTCCGCGGTCGCTCCCGCTCATGCGCGACCAGACGCGGTCGTAGGCGCGGCGCGCTGCGGCGACCGCGGCGTCCACGTCGGAGGCGTCGGCCGTCGCGATGGTCGCGAGGCGCTCCTCCGTCGCGGGAGAGATCGTCTGGAACGGCGTGCCGTGTCCGGCGACGAACTCGCCGTCGATGAACAGGCCGTACTCGTCGCGCAGGTTCAGGATCGATCGCGACTCGGGGGCCGGGGCGTATTCGAGGAAACTCATGTCATCCACAATTCTTGGCAGTCGGAACAGCCGGGTCAGTCGATCGTCACATAGTCGGCGCCGGAGTAGTGCCCGGTGCTCAGCTTCTGGCGCTGCAGCAGTACGTCGTTCAGGAGGCTGGACGCACCGAAGCGGAACAGGTGCGGCTGCAGCCAGCGCTCGCCCACCGTCTCGGCGACGGTGACGAGATACTTGATGGCGTCCTTCGACGAGCGGATGCCGCCGGCGGGCTTCACGCCGATCTCCTCGCCGGTGAGACGGTGCCAGTCGCGCACGACCTCCAGCATGAGCAGCGTCACCGGCAGGGTGGCGGCAGGCGAGACCTTGCCCGTCGACGTCTTGATGAAGTCGCCACCCGCCAGGATGCTGAGCCAGGATGCGCGGCGCACGTTGTCGTACGTGTTCAGCTCGCCGGTCTCCAGGATCACCTTGAGGTGTGCGTAGGTGCCGTCGTCACGGCGGCAGGCCTCTTTGACCGCGACGATCTCGTCGAAGACCAGGCCGTAGCGACCGGAGAGGAACGCACCGCGGTCGATGACCATGTCGATCTCGTCCGCGCCCGCCGCCACCGCATCCGCGGTGTCGGCCAGCTTGACGGCGAGGGATGCGCGACCGCTCGGGAACGCCGTGGCGACCGCCGCGACGTTGACGCCGCCCTGGCCTCCCGCCCGGCGAACGGCCCCGGCGTGGGATGCGCCCAGCGCCTCCACCGCGTAGGGCACCATGTCGCCGTACACGCAGACGGCGGCAGGGCGGGGTGCCGTCAGGTCGGACGGGTCCGGCGTGAGCGCCTTCGCGACGAGCGACCGGATCTTGCCGGGCGTGTCCGCGCCCTCCAGGGTGGTCAGGTCGATGAGCTCGATGATCGTGTCCAGCGCCCATTTCTTGCTGGTGGTCTTGATGGAGCGGGTGCCGAGGCCGGCCGCGCGCTGCTCCAGGCCGACCGCATCCACACCGGGGATGCCGCCCAGGTAGCGGCGCAGGGACCCTTCGGTCAGGTCGCCGCCGAGCACCTCGACGGCGCGGGCGGCCGGCGCGAGGGTGCGCACCGGTGGCGTTGTCTCGATGGTCACGTGTTCCTCCATAGGGATGGGTTGCTCAAGCTGGTGCGCCCGGGGCGATGCGCCCGAGCAGGTCGTTGGCGGTCGCCTCGTCGGTGATGAGGGTCGTGCACAGCCCACTGGCGACGACCGCGTGCGCGACGCGGTGCTTGGCCTCGCCGGAGATGACGGCGATGGATGTGCGGGCCGAGCGGAGTTCATCCAGGCTCAGACCCAGCGTGCGCGAGTTGAGCTCGGGGTCGGCGACCTGGCCGTCGTCGGTGATGAAGCGACCGACAACGTCGCCGACGGCCCCCTTCTCGGCGAGCGCCGCGACGTCCTCCACCGAGAGGTAGCCGGAATCGACGTGCACCGAGCTGGTGTCGACGACGCCGGCGCTGAACAGGTAGGCGCTGGCGTCGCGGGCGAGTTCCAGGACGCTCTGGACCGAGCGGTCGGCCTCGATCGCGCGCCGGGTGGCCGCGTGCTCGAAGATGGCGGGGCTGGGCAGCAGCGTCGCGGTGCCCTGCGCCTTGCGGGCGATGACGACCGCCGTATCGGCGGCCGCGGTCGCCTGGCGGGTCGACGATACGCTCCCGTTGATCTGGACGGGGTTGACACCCACCGCCCACCCCGGCCGCAGGCGCGCGGCGACGGCGTGCAGGGTGCGACCCCAGCTGACGCCGAGGGTGCGCGGGACGGGACGGAGCGTGGTCAGGTAGTCGGCGGCGGCCTGCGCGACGCGCCCCTGAACCTCCGAGTCGGTCTCAGCGGCCGGAACGACGACCGCGTCGACGAGGCCATAGAAGCCGCACAGCTCGCGCTCCAGCGAGAAGCGGCGGGCGCTGGGGTGGACGATCTCGATGCGGACGAAGCCGTGCTCGCGCGCAGCGACCAGCAGACGGCCGACCTTCCAGCGCGAGACGTTGAGGGCGACGCCGATCTCATCCTGCGTCTTGCCGGCCTCGTAGTAGAGCTCTGCCGCTTTGACGGCGAGGATCTCGTCCGAATCGTTCAGGCTCACCTCTTCAGCTTAGAAAGCGCCGCGCAGGTGAGCAACATGTGTGTGGTCGGTGCTCAAATGAGCAGGGATGCTTTCGTTTATCGTTGGGTCGTGCCCACAGACTCCCTCTCCGCCGTCACCGCCTATGCCCTCGCCGTCGACTTCGGTGGCACCAAGGTCGAGGCCGCCCTCGTCGATGCCGACGGGCGCCTGGTCGAGGGGTCGCGCCACCGCCTCCCCACCGGGCGGAACGCGACCGTTCCCGAGCTGGAGGCGTCGGTCGGCGGCGTCGTGCGCGCGGCCGCCGCATCCCTTCCGACCGGTGCCCGGATCGTCGGGGTCGGGATCGGCAGCGCAGGTCCGATCGACCGGAAGCGCGGACTCGTCTCCCCGCTCAACGTGCCGCACTGGCGCGACTACCCGATGCGGGACTACGTCGCCGGGGTCGCTGCGGAACTCGGCCTCGATGCACCCGTCACCCTGGAGATGGACGGCGTCGCCATCACCATGGCCGAACACTGGGTCGGGGCCGCGCAGGGCGTCGACAACGTCATGGGGATGGTCATCTCGACCGGCATCGGCGGCGGCCTCATCGTGGACGGCCGGGTGATCACCGGTCCGACCGGCAACGCCGGCCACATCGGGCACGTGGAGGTCGGTGACATCCTGGGAGAGGACACCTTCGGCAGCCCCTACGCGCTGGAGGCGATGGCCTCCGGGCCGCACACCGTCGCCTGGGCGCGGCGGCAGGGCTTCGCGGGCACCACTGGCGAGGAGCTGGCGGCGGCGTACGCGACCGGGGACCCCGTCGCGCGCGAAGCGATCGCCCGCACCGGCCGGGCCGTCGGCCACGCCATCGCGTCCGCCACGGCCCTGCTCGACCTGGAACTGGTCGCGATCGGCGGAGGCTTCTCGCACGCCACCCCGGACCTGTTCGACCACATGCGCGCGGTGATCGAGCACCACTACTTCCCGTTCGTGCGCAAGGTGCGGATCGTCCCGTCCGCCCTCTCCTCCGAGGGCCCGCTCATCGGAGCCGCCGCCCTCATCCACCGCGCGAACCTCCTCCCCTAAACCAATCGCTTCCTCGATAAATCCGCGTTTCAAGGACAGGAATGCGGATTAATCGAGGAAGCGATGAATAGCTACGGGAGGGAGGGGGTCAGTCCTCGAGGTAGCGGGGGCGGGCGGCGACGGAGCCGGCGAGGGCGGCTGCCAGGGCTGTCGCGGTCAGCACGATGAGGGGGACGGTCCACGAGGCGGTGAGCTGGTGGAGGACGCCGACGGCCAGGGGGCCGAGGGCACCGAGCGTGTAGCCGAGGCCCTGGGTGAAGCCGCTCAGGGCGACGGATCCGGCGTGCGTGCGAGTGCGCACGTTGATGAGCACGAGGCAGAGCGGGAAGAGCAGGGGGCCGAGGCCGGCGAACGCCACCCACAGCCAGGTCGCCGTGCTCGGCACGAGGATCAGCCCGAGGTACCCGACGATGAAGAACACGACGCCGGCGTAGATCAGGATGGCGACGTTCTTCATCCGCGCTGCCAGCAGCGGCACGAGCAGCCCGGCCGGTATGCCCATTCCGGCATACACCGAAAGGAGCGCTCCCGCGTTCAGCGGGGCGACGCCGGCGACGTCGTGCAGGATCTCCGGAAGCCAGGCGAACATCGCGTAGGCGTTGAGACTCGACACCGCGAATACGACCGCCAGCGACCACGCCAGCGACGAGCGCCACACGCGTCCGGCCATCGCCGGCTGCGCCGTCTCCACCTCGACGTCGCGGTCCGGGTGCGCCGGGCGGTGGGTGATCAGGATGCGCAACCACGGCAGAATCGCCAGCAGGCTGACGAAGCCCCACATCCCGACGGAGACGTGCCAGCCCGCCGCATCCGCGACCGGAACGGCGACCAGCGGCGGCAGCAGCGTGGACTCGGACATGACCGTCGCGTAGAGGGATGTCACGAGGCCGATGCGGTCGGGGAAGTACCGCTTCACCAGCGGCGGCAGCAGGACGTTGCCGACGCCCATCCCGGCGAAGGTCACCGCCGATCCGATCGCCAGAACGGCGAACGAGGTCGAGAACGCCCGCACCAGGTGGCCGAGGAGGATCACCCCGAGGGCGAGCAGCACGACCGACTCCAGGCTGAGCCGCCGGGTGAAGGAGGGGGCGATCAGGCCGAACAGCGCGAAGCAGACGGGCGGCAGCATCCCGAGCAGCCCGACCCCGATGCTCGACACATCGAACTCGGTGCGGATCTCGGCGAAGATCGGCGAGAGCGCGGCGACCGCCGTTCGGAGGTTCGCGGCGACGAGCAGGATGCCCACCAGGGCGATCGCGCGGCCGTGCCAGAGCGGCCGCGCGGCGGCGGCCGGGGTGTCACCCGCCATCAGGAGGGTTCGCCCGCGCCGACGTCGAGGATGCGCCTCGCCTGCTCCACGTCGGCCGCGATCTGGGCGATTAGCGGATCGATGCCGGTGTAGGCCACCATGCCGCGGATGCGCTCCACGAACGACACCTCGACCGTGTGGTCGTAGAGGTCGAGCTCACGGTCGAGCACGTACGCTTCGACCTGCTTGTGCGGCACGCCTTCGAAGGTCGGGTTGTTGCCCACCGAGATCGCGGCCGGGTAGCGCTGACCGGCGTCGGTCAGCCAGCCGGCGTACACGCCGTCGGCGGGGATGAGTCCCTCCGATTCCGGCGACAGGTTGGCGGTCGGGAAGCCCAGCTCGCGGCCGCGTGCGGCCCCGTGCACCACGACTCCACGGACGGTGGGAGGCGAACCCAGCAGCTCTGTCGCGTGGCCCACGTCGCCGTCGGCGAGCAGTTCCCGGATCCAGGTGGAGGAGACCCGGCGTCCGTGCTCGGGCCGCACATCGTCGATGAGCTCGACCGTGAAGCCGTAGGTCTCGCCCAGCCGGCGAAGCATCGCGACATCGCCTGCGCCGCGAGCGCCGAACCGGAAGTCGCTCCCGACCAGGACCGCAGCCGCGTGCAGACGGTCCACGAGGATGCGGCGCACGAACTCGTGGGGCTCGAGCGCGGCCAGCGCGCGGTCGAACGCCACCATGAGCGTGGCGTCGACCCCGGTGGATGCGAGCAGGTCGAGCTTCTGCGCGTTGCTGACCAGCGATGCCGGGCACTTCTCGGGCGCGAGCACTTCGAGGGGGTTGCGGTCGAAGGTGATGATCGTCGACACCAGTCCGCGCTCGGCGGCCACGGAGCGCAGCCGGTCGATCACCGCGCGGTGCCCGGTGTGGACGCCGTCGAACTTGCCGATCGTGACGGCGCTCGGGCCCCAGCCGTCGGGGATGTCGGAGACCGCGTGGAAGACCTTCACGATGCGGTTCCCGAGGTGGCGGGCTCGTCAGCGGGTCGGTGACCGCGCAGCCAGAGCAGCCCGAGCACCGGCAGGGCCAGCGGGATGAAGAGGTAGCCCATCCCGTACACCGACCACACCGTCGCGTCGCGTCCGAACGGGTCGATGTCGTGCAGGCCGAGCGCCGCGGGGGCGAACAGGCTCAACGAACCGATCACGAGCACGCCCGCCAGTTCGAAGCTGATCGTGACCCAGGCCACCCGGTACCAGACGCGACCGGGAGCGATGAGCGCGACGGTAGCCACGATGTAGACGACGGCCGCCAATGCCGACAGGGTGAACGCGACCGGCGCCTCGTGGAAGCGGTCGATGATCTGGAAGACGCTGCGTCCGGTCGCGGCGAGCGCCAGCACGCCGTAGACGAAGACGAGCACCCGGCCCACCCCCGACATCCGGCGCCTCGGGGACGACGGATCGGAGTTCGTGCGTGCGGACATGGTGTGGTGGGACATCACTTAGATTCTATTCAGCGCCGGGAGCGGCGCGTGCCGCTCAGGCGCCCTGGACGAACCATATCTGGCTCATCCGGTAGACCATGACGGCGATCGCCAGGCAGACTCCGCCCAGGATGACGGTGCTCCAGCGGTTTCGCTCGATCAGCGCCCAGAAGCCACCGGCCAGGGGAAGGATGAGCGCGGAGATCAGGTAGATGTAGAACTCCGCCAGGCTGCCGGACGGTTGGTTGCCGACCGCAGGCGCGACGATGGCGATGACCAGCTGGGCGAGCAGCAACAGCTCGACCAGCGCGACGGCACCCATCGAGAGGTCGCCGGGCAGGCGTCCGGCGAAGCCTAGCACCAGGCACAGGATGCCGGCGGCGCAGGCCACGACGACCTGCACCGTGGTGAACCACTCGATCATGCGGGTCCGCTCGCCGGGTCGGTCGCCGGCTCGTTCGCCGGCACGACGGCCTCGTCCGTGGGGAAGTTCACGAGCGTCCTGGCTTCCTTTCCGCGGAATTCGATGAGTCCGACGAGAGCTCCACTGGGGGCGACGGCCGCGACCGGCTGGCCTCCGGCCCCCTCCCGGTCGGCGACATGGATGCGCCTCCCGTGGGTGAGATCGATGGCCTGCTGCTCCGTCAGGTCGAGCCGCTCGAACAGCTCCGTCGCCGCATCCACTGCCGGGATGAGCGCCGCCTGCGCATCGAGCGTAGCGAGGTCGTGGGCGTCGCGCACGTGGAAGGCGCCGACGCGGGTGCGCCGCAGGGCGGTGAGGTGGCCGCCGACGGTGAGCCCGGCGCCCAGGTCGCGGGCGAGCGAGCGGATGTAGGTGCCCGACGAGCAGACGACGCGCACATCCAGGTCGATCGCGCCGTCGAGTCGGCGCGTCGCGAGGAGCTCGAACTCGGAGACGGTCACCGCGCGCGGCTTCAGTTCGACCTGCTCGCCGGCGCGGACCCGGGCGTAGGCCCGCTTGCCGTCGACCTTGATCGCACTCACCGAGCTCGGGACCTGCTCGATCTCGCCGGTCAGGGCGGCGATGCCGGCGTGGATCGCCGCGTCGGTCACAGCATCCAGCTCCTGCTGCGACGCGGGCACGAGCAGCTCGCCTTCGGCGTCGTCGGTCGTGCTGGAGGCGCCGAGCCGGATGGTCGCGAGGTACTCCTTGTCCGCGCCGACGATGTAGGTCAGCAGGCGGGTGGACGAGTTCACGCCGACGATCAGCAGTCCGGTGGCCATCGGATCGAGTGTTCCGGCGTGGCCCACCTTGCGGGTGCCCGCCGCCCTGCGGACGCGCGCGACGACGTCGTGGCTGGTCATCCCGTCGGGTTTGTCCACCAGGATGAGGCCGCTGCCCGTCACGCGCGCGCCCCTTCGCCGGCGGAGACGTCGAGGACGAGCTGCAGCTTCGTGCGGAAGGTGCACTCGATGAGCTCGGTCGCCGCTTCATCCTTCTCGTACTCGTCGGTGAGGCGGAGCCCGAGCAGGGTGTTCAGCAGCATCCCCTCGGCCAGGAAGGAGCGCGCCTCGTCCGGGCTGAACCCGGCCTCGTCGCGGAGCAGCCGGTAGATCGTCAGGAAACCGTCGCGGGCTCTCCCGCCGATGGTCGGGTCCTGCCCCATGCTGAACGCCTGCATGAGGGAGAGCAGCAGGCCGCGGTCCTCGATCAGGCTGACGTAGGCGAGTCCGAGCCGACGGCCCACCTCGCCGTGAGCGCCCGCCACGATCACCCCCGCGGTGCCGTCGGCGACGGCGGGCGATCCCTCCGCCTTCCAGGTCTCGATGGTCTCGGTGAAGGCGACGAGCAGTCGCTCGAGCGAGCGGGTGAGCACGCCGACGAAGAGGTTCTCCTTGCCGCCGAACATGCGCACTACGTAGGGCTGGCTGATGCCCGCCTCCCGGGCGATCTGGTCGGTGGTCGCGCCGAAGTAGCCGCGTTCGCCGAACACCCGGCTGGCGGCTTCGAGGATCTGCACCCGGCGCTCGGCCGACGGGATCCGCTCGCTGTTCTTGTCCGTCACACTTGACAGGTTATCAGTCGATTACTAGTCTCGGCTCTTGTAATCATCCAATAACAACAATCGGAGGCGTCGCATGTCCGCTCCTGCCGCACCGCGCACCCGCAGCATCCCCGTCTGGCTGGCGATCGTCGCGGCGTCCCTGCCGATGTTCATGGCGACGCTCGACAACCTGGTCGTCACCAGTGCGCTCCCCGTCATCGCGAAAGACCTCTCCGCCTCCATTGAAGAGCTGCAGTGGGTCGTCAATGCGTACACCCTCACGTTCGCGACCCTCATGCTGATGGCGGTCGGTCTGGGCGACCGTCTCGGCCGGCGCTCGGTCTTCCTCGCCGGCATCACCGTGTTCACCCTGGCCAGCGCCGCCAGCGCCCTCGCGACGGAGCCCTGGATGCTGATCGCCGCCCGTGCGCTGCAGGGCGTCGGCGCAGCGGCCCTGCTCCCGCTCTCGCTGACCCTGCTGGCCGGCAGCGTCAGCCAGCGGCTCCGCCCGGCCGCGATCGGCATCTGGGGCGGGATCTCCGGCCTGGGCGTCGCGCTCGGCCCGCTCATCGGCGGCGCCGTCGTGCAGGGATGGAACTGGCAGGCGATCTTCTGGCTCAACGTCCCGCTCGGTGTGATCGCCGTCCCGCTGGTGCTGCTCGCCCTGCCGAACAGCTTCGGGGCACGCGTCCGCGCCGACGTCGTCGGGCTTCTGCTCGCCGCCCCCGGCGTCCTGGGCGTCGTCTACGCCATCGTGCGTGGGAACGACGCCGGATGGGGCAGCGCCGAGGTGCTCATCCCCCTCATCGTCGGCACCGCGCTGCTGGTCGCGTTCGTGCTCTGGGAGTCGCGCGCGACCGCTCCCCTGTTGCCGTTGCGCCTGTTCCGGGACCGCAGCTTCACGGTCGCGAACCTGGTCGGCGTCACCTTCAGCTTCGGCATTTTCGGGGCCATCTTCATCCTCATCCAGTTCCTGCAGGTGGTGCAGGGTCACACCCCGCTGGAAGCCGGGGTGATGACCATGCCGTGGACGCTCGCCCCGATGGTCGTAGCCCCGCTCACCGGGCTGCTGTCATCGCGCACCGGCACCCGGCTTCCGGTCGTCGCCGGCCTGGTCCTCCTCGCGGTCTCGATGGGCTGGATCGCCTCGACGCTCTCGGCGACGCTCCCCTATTCGCAGATGTGGCCGCCGTTCCTGCTCGCCGGGATCGGCATGGGTCTCGTCTTCGCGCCCAGCTCGACGGCGGTGCTCGCCAACATGCGCCCGGCGGATCACGCCAAGGCGTCCGGAACCAACTCCACGCTCCGTGAAGTCGGTGTCGCGCTGGGCGTCGCCGTGCTGACCGCCGTGTTCACGGGCGCGGGTGGGACTCTCACCCCGACGGGCTACGTGGATGCGGCCATCCCGGCCGTGTGGGTCGGCGCGGGCGTGCTGGGTGCCGCCGCGCTGATCAGCCTGGCGCTGCCGGGCCGTCGCGCCGCCGCGCGGGCCGCGGCGGCGGCCGCTGCCGAGCCGGAGTCGCCCGTCGAGGCCGCCGTGGACGCGCTGGCCGTCGCCGAACCGGCCCCCGTCCTGGCGGACTGACCGTGGATGCCCGACCGTCGGCCGCGGGCGGGCTCCGCCCTCCGGCGCGGTTAGGCTGGAGCGCGTGCGTATCGGTGTGATCGGGACTGGGGCCATCGGCGGCACGATCGCGGCGCTCCTCGACCGCGTCGGTCACCTCGTCGAGGTCACCGCCCGGGGCGAGCAGCTCGCCGCCATCCGCGAGTCGGGGATCCGGCTGGACGGCGGCTGGGGCGTCCACACCGCTCGCGTGGCGGCCGCTGAGACGCTCCAGACGCGGCCCGAGCTCGCGTTCGTCTGCACGAAGGCGCAGGATGCGGAAACCGCGATCCGCGCCAACGCCGCGCTCCTCGACGGCATCCCGGTCGTGATCGTCCAGAACGGTCTCGCCGGGCTCCGCGAGGCGCAGGCGCTGCTCCCCGGCTCGGACTGCGTCGGCGCCCTCGCCCTCTACGCCGCCAGTTTCCTCTCCCCCGGGCAGGTCTCCGTCACCACGACGGCGAACACCTACCTCGGTGCCGGTGACGGCTCCCCGCCGCCCGCGGCGGTCGACGCCGCGCGCATCCTGGACGCCGCCATGCCCGCCCACGCCATCGACAACTTCACCGGTGCGCAGTGGACGAAGCTCATCGTGAATCAGATCAACGCACTCCCCGCGATCACCGGCCTGAGCGCGCAGGCGGTGATCGGCGATCGTCGCCTGCGCTCGATCCTCACCGCGAGTCTGCAGGAGGCGACGCGGGTCGGCTACGCGCGGGGCGTCCGCTTCGGCAGTCTTCAGGGGCTCGACGACCGCATCCTCCGGGTGGTCGCGCGCGCCCCACGCTGGGCGGCCCAGGCGGTCCCACTGCTCATGAAGCGGCGGATGGGCGCCACTCCGAACCCCGGATCGACGCTGCAGAGCATCCGCCGCGGCCAGCTCACCGAGATCGACTATCTGAACGGCGCGGTCGTGGATGAAGCACGTGCCGCCGGGATCGGGGCGCCCGTCAACGCGGCCATCACCGCGCTCGTGCACGAGGTGGAACGGACCGGCGCGTTCCTCACGCCCGCGGAGGTCGCCGAGCGGATGCGGCCCCTCCTCACCGGCTGAGCTCGCGTCAGCCCTCCCGCGGCGCCCATCGCGGGTGCGACGGGTCGCTGTCGTCCACCAGATACGATGCGAACTCGAGTGGATGCGCGTCCTCCACGTACGCCGCCGCCTGCGGCGCGTCCACCAGCACGACGGACGCGTTCCACTGCCTCCGCAAGGACGGGCGCAACGGGAACTCCCCGTCGATGATCAGCACCGCATCCTGACCGGCCGCCAGCCAGCGCGCCTCGACCGGCTGATCCCGCGGAGCGTCGAATGCTGTCGTCTGGAAGCCGGCGCTGCCGCCCAGCCGGAACGGATCGAGCAGCACCCGCCGCAGCGTCACGTAGTCGTACGCCTCACGGTAGTAGCTCTCGGGCGTCTCGGGCCCGAGCCGGGTGCGGTAGGCCCGCGAGTTGTGGAAGCCGCCGAGGGATGCGCGGAACGTCTCCGCCCCGGCCTCCCGGAAGACGAGCGCCAGGTCGTCCGCGAACGTGACTCCGCCCGCGCTGGCTCCCCCACCTCCCGACCCGGCGTCCACCGCCACGGTCACCCGACCGACGGGCGCCTCTCGTCGGATCGCGCCGAGCAACTGGCGCAGGAACAGCACGCGCGGCGTCGGCGGAAGCATCATGCGACGAGCATAAGCGGATCGAAGTGCACGTAGGTGTCGCTATTCCGGCGGAATAGCAGCCACGACGTGCACCTCGGCGCCCTGCCGATCCGGTTAGGGTCGGAGGGTGGGTGAGTTCTCCGGCACGGTGGTGGAGTGGTACCACGCGAACCGGCGCGACCTACCGTGGCGACGCGACGGCTTCACCGCGTGGGGGACGCTCGTGAGCGAGTTCATGCTGCAGCAGACTCCGGTGAGCCGCGTCATCCCGCACCTCGAGGAGTGGCTCACCCGCTGGCCGACACCTGCCGACCTGGCCGCGGTGCCGCCCGGCGAGGCGGTTCGGGCTTGGAAGTCGCTCGGCTACCCGCGTCGCGCGCTCTGGCTCCACGCGGCCGCCGTGGCGATCACCGAGCAGCACGATGGCGTGGTCCCGGAGGATGTGGATGCGCTGCTCGCGCTGCCCGGCATCGGCGACTACACCGCGCGGGCCGTCGCCGTGTTCGCCTACGGCAACCGGCATCCGGTGGTCGACACGAACATCCGCCGGGTCATCGCCCGCGCCATCGACGGCCAGGCGGAGCAGGGGCCGCCGAGCGCCAAGCGCGACCTTGCCGCGATGGAGGCGCTGCTCCCCGACGACCGGCCCGCCGCGGCCGCGTTCAACGCCGGGATGATGGAACTCGGCGCGATCGTCTGCGTCGCCCGGAGCCCGCGCTGCGACGTCTGCCCGGTCGCCGACCGCTGCGCCTGGCGACAGGCGGGCTACCCGGCCTACGACGGGCCGCGCAAGGCAGTGCAGAAGCGGTACGAGGGCAGCGACCGTCAGGTGCGCGGGCGCATCATGGCGGAACTGCGGGCGTCGCACATCCCGGTCAGCCCCGCAGAGCTCGAGTCGGTGTGGCCGGACGCCGCCCAGCGCGACCGCGCCCTCGCCGGCCTGCTGTCCGACGGCCTCGCGGTCGTCGCGGACGGCGGCTACACCCTGCCATGACCGTAGGTGCTCACTGGCGAGCACCTCAATCCGCGGCGAAGACGAGCGGGTCCCAGTCGAGGATGCGAACGCGGAAGACGAGACCCTCGGTGACGAACGGGTCGCCCTCCCGGAAGCGCTCGGCCGCCTCCCGCGAGCGGAAGACGGCCATGGAGCCCTGGGAGGCCGGGTCGCCGAACGTGCCGATCATCAGCACGTCGCCGCCCTTCGCGAATTCGTCGAGGTAGGCCCGATGTCGCGGATAGGTGTCGACCAGCCGTTGGAAGTGCTCCGGGCCCGCGTCCGGGTCGGCGTCGTAGAACGAGACGGCGAACATGCCGTCAGCCTACGGCCGACCCGTCACGCGGAGGGAGTCACTTCTCGTCTGAAACCTCGACGTCGTCGATGTCCTCGACGTCGTCCTCGTCGTCCTCGTCGTCCTCGAGAGACCGCGGCTTCACGTACGGGTCCTCGTCGCCGGCGTAGTTCGCGCCGGCCGCAAGGCCCGCCACCTCGGTGTCGCGCTGCTGCGCCTCACGCAGCAGGCCCTCGATGTGTGCCGCGTTCTCGGGGATCGCGTCGAGCTGGAACGCCAGCGTCGGCGTCAGCCGAGCCGTGATGTTCTTGCCCACCTCGGTGCGCAGCATGCCGGTCGCCGCCTTCAGTGCGGCAGCGCTGTCTTCGCGTTCCTGCTCGGTGCCGTAGACCGTGTAGAACACGGTCGCGTGCTGCAGGTCGCCCGTCACCTGGACATCCGTGATGGTCACGAAGCCGAGGCGCGGGTCACGCAGCCCGCGGTCGAGCCGCTTGGCGACGATCTCCTTGATTCTGTCCGCGAGCTTCCTCGCGCGTGCCGGATCGGCCATAGTGTTCTCCTTTCGGGCAAGATGGCCGGTGGCAGAGCCACCGGCCATCGCACGAACTTAGGCTCGCGGCTTCTCGCGAAGCTCGGTCGTCTCGATCTCGTCGCCGATCTGGATGTCGTTGTACTTTCCGAGACCGATACCGGCCTCGAAGTCCGTACGGACCTCCGTGACGTCGTCCTTGAACCGGCGCAGCGACTCGATGTTGAGGTTGTCCCCCACCACCACGCCGTCGCGGATGACGCGCGCCTTGGCGTTGCGCGTGATTGTTCCGGACCGGACGATGACACCGGCGATGTTGCCGAACTTCGAGGAGCGGAACACCTCGCGGATCTCGGCGACACCCGACTGGACCTCTTCGAATTCGGGCTTGAGCATGCCCTTCAGCGAGTTCTCGATGTCCTCGATCGCATTGTAGATGACCGAGTAGAACCGGACATCCACGCCCTCGCGGGCCGCACGCTCGCGCGCCTTCACGTCCGGGCGGACGTTGAAGCCGATCACGATCGCGTTGTCGATCGTTGCCAGGTCGATGTCGGACGCGGTGATCGCGCCGACACCGCGGTGCAGGATGCGAAGGCTGACCGACTCGTCGACCTCGATCTTCATGAGCGACTCCTCCAGCGCCTCCACGGCACCGGACACGTCGCCCTTGATGATGAGGTTGAGCGCCTCGACCTTGCCCTCCTGCAGAGCCCGGGTGAAGTCCTCGAGCGAGATGCGCTTGCGGGCCTTCGCCAGCTGGGCGTTGCGCTCGGCCGCTTCACGCTTCTCGGCGATCTGACGGGCGGTGCGGTCCTCCTCGGTGACGAGGAAGACGTCGCCGGCACGCGGGACGCTGGACAGACCCTGCACCTGGACCGGACGCGACGGCGCGGCTTCGAAGACGGCATCGCCGTTCTCGTCGGCCATCGCACGGACGCGTCCGTAAGCGGTGCCCGCCACGATCGCGTCGCCGACCCGGAGCGTTCCGGACTGGATGAGCACGGTCGCGACGGCGCCGCGGCCCTTGTCGAGCTTGGCCTCGATAGCGACACCACGAGCGTCCTTGTTGGGGTTCGCACGCAGGTCGAGACCGGCGTCGGCGGTCAGCAGGACCGCGTCGAGCAGGTCCTGGATACCGATGTCGTTGCGGGCCGAGACGTCGACGAACATGACGTCGCCGCCGTACTCCTCGGCTACCAGGCCGAACTCGGTGAGCTGCTGGCGCACCTTCGCCGGGTTCGCGTCGGGCTTGTCGATCTTGTTCACCGCGACCACGATCGGCACGTTGGCCGCCTGTGCGTGGTTCAGCGCCTCGATCGTCTGCGGCATGATGCCGTCGTCGGCCGCGACCACCAGGATCGCGATGTCGGTCACCTGCGCACCACGGGCACGCATGGCGGTGAACGCCTCGTGACCCGGGGTGTCGATGAAGGTGATGGCTCGCTCGTAGCCCTCGTGCTCGGTCCACACCTGGTAGGCACCGATGTGCTGGGTGATGCCACCCGCCTCACCGGCGACCACGTTGGCGTTACGGATCGCGTCGAGAAGGCGCGTCTTACCGTGGTCGACGTGGCCCATGACCGTGACGACCGGCGGACGGATCTCGAGCTCTTCGTCCGACTCGCCGGCGAGCTCGCCGTCGAGGTCGATGTCGAAGCCCTCCAGGAGCTCCTTGTCTTCGTCCTCAGGGGAGACGACCTGGATGCGGTATCCGAGCTCCTCGCCCAGCACCTCGAAGGTGGCCTCGTCGAGCGACTCGGTCGCCGTCGCCATCTCTCCCAGGTGGAAGAGGACGGTGACGAGCGACGCGGGGTTCGCGTCGATCTTGTCGGCGAAGTCCGAGATGGACGAGCCGCGACGCAGTCGGACGACCGTCTCGCCGTTGCCGCGGGGAACGCTCACGCCGCCCAGCGACGGGGCCTCCCGCATCTCGAATTCCTGGCGCTTCGCGCGCTTCGACTTCCGGGCCTTGCTCTTGCCGCCACCGCGACCGAACGCACCAGCGGTACCGCCGCCGGGGCCACGACCACGACCGCCGCCACCACCGGGACGCGGGCCGCCGAAGCCGCCGCCGGGCCGCTGGAAGCCGCCGCCTGCGCCAGCACCGGCACCCGCACCGCCACCGCTACCGGGGCGCTGCTGGAAGCCGGGACGACCTCCGCCGCCACCGCCGGGACGCTGCCCCGGACGGTTGCCGCCGCCACCCTGGCCGGGCGCGCCGATGCGCGGCGAGCCCGGACGCGGAGGGGTGGGACGCGGGATGTTGCTGGGCGAAGGCCGCTGGCCCATGCCCTGCGAGGACGAGAAGGGGTTGTTTCCGGGGCGCGGCGGGCGCTGACCCATGCCCTGGTTGCTGGCGAACGGGTTGTTGCCCGGACGCGGGGAGCCGGGGCGCGGGATGCTGCCGCCGGCGGGACGCGGGGTCGCGGGCTTGACCGCGTCGGGAGTTGCCGACGCGCTCTCGGTCGCCGTGCTGGCGGCCGCCTGCTCTGCGGCCTTTTCGGCAGCCTTCTCCGCGGCCTTCTCAGCGGCGGCCTTCTCGGCCGCGGCCTGACGCTCGGCGACCGACATCGGCGCCTGCGGCTTCGGGCCGGTCTCCTCGTCGGACGACGCAGCCTCGGGCTGCGGCGGACGGGGAGCTGCCGGACGCGGTGCCTGGGACGGCGCCTTCGGAGCCGCCGCGGTCGCCTTCTCGGGCGATGCCTTGGCGCCTTCGGCCTCCAGGGCGGCACGCAGCTTGCGTGCTACCGGGGGCTCGATGCTGGAGGACGGTCCCTTGACGAACTCGCCCATCTCTTTGAGTTTCGCGAGCGCGACTTTACTGTCGACGCCGAGCTCGCTCGCGACCTCGTGTACGCGTGGTTTTGCAGCCACAATTCTCCTGTCTGGGCCCACCCCAGACAGGGGCAGGCGTTAATAGCGGACGGATCTCATTTCGAGACACTCATCGGTTGTCACTCATGTGAAGTCAACTTCTTCAGCCTGTTCTAATGAATTGCGACCGGATGGTCGCGGTGTCGAGCTTTCCCTCGATGCGCAACGCCCGCCCGAAGGCCCGGCGCTTCACTGCGAGGTCGAGACACTCGTCGACCGGATGCAGCCACGCACCCCGCCCTGGACGGATGGCGGACGGATCCGCCACGAGTTCCGAATCATGGGCGACGATCCTCAGAAGAGAGGACCGGGGAGCGCGAGAACGGCATCCGACGCACGTTCTGACGGGTTCCATCCTACTCCTCTCGACGCCCTGCACCGAACGCGGCGGGCGGGCGTCGTCCCTCCCAGGTTAGCCGCCAGGCGGCCCGGACACCGGAAGTCCGTCGTGTGGAGGACTGGCGACCTGCCCCTAAACGGCGGACACTGCCCGAGGGAGGACTCATGAAGACACTTCGCGAGGGCGCGAACCCCGCCGCACGGCGCACGATCCACCTCATCCTGGCCGGTGGGCTCGCCGCGGCCGTGCTCACGGCGGTGCAACCGGCTGCTGCTCCAGCGACCGCCGCACCCCTGGCATGGAGCCAGTTCGGCAACGGCCCCGCACACACAGGGGTGAACGACGCCGAGACGCAGATCATTCCGTCGACCGTCGGTGCGCTGAAACCGCTCTTCACTGCGACCCTCCCCGGGGTGTCCGACGGTCCCCCGGTCGAGCAGCCGGGCGTGGCAACGGCCGGCGGGACACGCGACCTGCTCTTCACGACCACGAAGGACGGCTGGATCACCGCGACCGACGCCACCACCGGCGCGGAGGTATGGAAGCACCAGAACGGCCCGGGGTCCTGCAAGATCAACAATGGCAGCACCACCTGCTACACCACGTCCTCCCCGGCGATCGATCCGAGCGGCGCGTACGTGTACAGCTACGGGCTCGACGGAAAAGTGCACAAGTACGCGACAGGCAGCGGAGTGGAGACCACGGGAGGCGGATGGCCCGAGGTCACGACGGTCAAGCCGTACGACGAGAAAGCCTCCCCCGCACTCACCATCGTCACCACCGGGGGCCACACCTACCTCTACGCGTCGAACGGCGGCTACCCGGGCGACCGCGGCGACTACCAGGGGCACGTGACCACGATCGACCTGGCCACCGGATCCCAGCGCGTGTTCAACTCGCTGTGCAGCGACAAGACGGGCCACCTGGCGGCCGGCGGCTGCGCGAACGTGCAGTCCGCCGTGTGGGCGCGACCGAGTGTGGTCTGGGATGCCGGCACCCAGCGCATCCTGTTCTCCACCGGAAACTCCGTCTTCGACGGTAGCCGCAACTGGGGCGACACGGTGCTCGCCATCAACCCGGACGGCACCGGCTCGGGCGGCGGCCCGGTCGACAGCTACACGCCGACGAACTACGTCGCCCTCAATCAGCAGGATCTGGACCTCGGCAGCACCGCACCGCAGGTCGTGGCCGCTCCCGCCGGGTCATCCGTCGCGCACCTCGCGGTTCAGAGCGGCAAGGATGCGATGATCCGCCTGCTGAACACGGCGAACCTCAGCGGCGCCGGACACCCGGGCACGACGGGAGGCGAGCTCCAGTCCATCGCCGTGCCCCAGGGTGGCCAGGTGCTCACCCAGCCGGCGAACTGGGTGGACGGCAGTGGCACCTCCTGGGTCTTCATTGCGAACAACAGCGGGATCTCCGCCCTCAAACTGCAGGCGGGCACCGGCGGCAAGCCCGCCCTCGTGCCGGTGTGGAACCAGACGTCCACCACGGCCGCCGGGACCACTCCGGTCATCGCGGGCGGCGTGCTCTTCTACCTGTCGAAGAACGGCGTGCGTGCGCTCAACCCGGCCACCGGCAGCCAGCTGTGGACCGACACAGCGGGTGGGAGCGGGCTGCACTGGCAGAGCCCGATCGTCGTCAACGGCAAGCTCTACTTCACCGATGGCAGCGGCAAGCTGCGGGCCTACTCTGTGCCCGCGAGCGCGCAGAAGGTCGGCCGCCTCAGCGGCGACGACCGGTTCGGCGCCAGCGCCGCCGTTTCGGCCGCCATCTTCCCGGCGAACCCGCCCGTTGCGTACATCGCCTCCGGCGAGCAGTTCCCCGACGCCCTCGCTGGCTCCCCCGCCGCCGGGCGTGAGCACGGACCGATGCTCCTCGTGCAGCAGGCGGCGATCCCCGCGACAGTGCAGGCGGAGTTGCAGCGCCTCCACCCGGCCCGCATCGTGGTCCTCGGCGGCGCTGCCAGCGTCTCGGACGGCGTCCTCAACCAGCTGAAGGGGTTCACCACCGGCGCAGTCAGCCGCATCGGCGGCGCTGACCGCTACGCGGCCAGTGCGGCGGTGAGTGCGGCGACGGCCACCGTCGGGGTCTCCGTCGCCTACGTGGTCTCGGGCGAGAACTTCCCCGACGCCCTCTCCGCGGGCGCCCTGGCGGCGCGCACCACCGGCGCCCCCCTGCTGCTCACACTGCCGACCGCACTCCCCGCCTCGATCGCGACCGAGTTGCAGCGAGTGAAGCCGGGGAGCATCGTCGTCGTCGGTGGTCCAGACTCCGTGAGCGACGGCGTGCTGACGGCGTTGAAGAACTACACCACCGGCAGCGTCACGCGGCTGAGCGGAGCCGACCGGTATGCGGCGAGCGCCGCGGTGGCCGCGAAGTTCCCCGCCGGTGGCGCGGCGGTGTTCGTAGCCTCCGGGACGAGCTTCCCCGACGCACTATCGGCGTCGGCGGCCGCGGGCAACTCGGGCCAGCCCCTGCTGCTCACAGCGCCGACGTCCGTGCCGTCGACGATCAGCGCCCAGCTGACCCGTCTCGCGCCCGGCCACATCTGGCTGACCGGCGGACCGAACAGCGTCAGTGACGCCGTCCAATCGGCCCTGGGAGCCTACGTGAAGTAGTGCTTACCCTCGGTGGTCTCAGTCGCGGTCGAGGATCGAATCCGGCTGGATGTCGATCTTCGCGCCCGTCAGCTTGGCGGCGAGGCGGGCGTTCTGGCCCTCCTTGCCGATCGCCAGTGACAGCTGGTAGTCGGGAACGAGCGCGCGAACGGCCTTGAGCGAATCGTCGATGACGAACGCACTCGTCACCTTCGCGGGGCTGAGCGCGCTCGACACGAACGTCGCGAGGTCGGGCGAGTAGTCGACGATGTCGATCTTCTCGTTGTTCAGCTCCGCGGTCACGGCGCGCACGCGCTGACCGAGCTCGCCGATGCAGGCACCCTTCGCGTTCACGCCGGGCTCCGTCGCGCGGACCGCCATCTTCGTGCGGTGACCGGCCTCGCGGGCCAGGGACACGATCTCGACGACGCCGCTCGCGATCTCGGGCACCTCGAGCGCGAACAGTTTGCGAACGAGGGCGGGGTGCGTCCGCGAGACGGTGATCGACGGCCCCTTCGTGCCCTTGGAGACGCTCGTGACGTAGACGCGGATGCGCGAACCGTGCGTGTACTCCTCGCCCGGCACCTGCTCCTCGGGCGGGAGGATCGCCTCCACCGACCCGAGGTCGATGTGGATCATCCGCGGGTTCGGCCCCTGCTGGATGACACCGGCGACGATGTCGCCCTCGCGCCCGCGGAACTCGCCGAGCACGGCGTCGTCCGCGATGTCGCGCAAACGCTGGTTGATCACCTGCTTGGCCGCGAAAGCCGCGATCCGGCCGAAGTCGCTGGGGCTGTCCTCGGCCTCGCCGATGATGTTGCCCTCGTGGTCGTGCTCGGGAACGTAGACGGTGACATGCCCGGTCTTGCGGTCGAGGTGCACGCGCGCGGCGGGCGGCTGGTCGCTGTGACCGTGCCGGTGCTCGGCCTGGTTGGTGTGCTTCAGGTAGGCGGTCAGGATCGCCTGCTCGATGATCTGCACCAGTTCATCGAACGGGATCTCTTTCTCGCGCTCCATGAGACGCAAGACGCTGAGGTCGATGTCCATGCCGGCCTCCTCTATTCAGATCTCGCCGCCGCGCGATGGGCGCGGCGGACTCAGTCCTCCAGGGTACCCGAGATTCCGGAAGCCCGGAACGCCGGGTACCGTTCACCTCATGACCTCCCCCTCCCGAGTCGCCTCCCGCGTGGAGCGCCAGCCTGCTGTCCGCGTCCTCGCCCGCGTGGGGCTGGCGGCCATCGGCATCCTGCACATCCTGATCGGGATCATCGCCCTGGCCGTCGCATTCGGCGCGGGTGGAAGCGCGGACCAGTCCGGCGCCCTCCAAGCCCTCGTCGCCGTTCCCGGCGGCCTGTTCGTGGTGTGGGCGGTGATCGTCGGGCTGATTTTCCTGTCGCTGTGGCAGATCCTCCAGTCGATCACCGCCCACAAGCCCGGGGAGAAGCTGATCGAGGTCGCGAAATGCGTCATTTACGCGGCGCTCGCGGGCATCGCGATCTCCATCGCGGCAGGCGGCCACAAGGATGCGTCGTCGTCCGAGAAGACGGCCTCCGGGCAGCTGCTCGCGATGCCCGGCGGCGTACTGCTGCTCGCTGCCATCGGACTCGGCATCGTCGCCGCCGGCGTCGTGTTCGTGTTCAACGGGGTCACGCACCGCTTCGAGCGCGACCTCCGGCTGCCGCCGAACCGCTGGGCGACGATCACGACGACGCTGGGGCGCGTCGGCTACGTGTCGAAAGGCGTGGCTCTGGTCATCGTCGGCGGCCTCGTCGTTTTCGGTGCGATCACCTCCGACCCGGAGAAGGCCGGCGGGCTGGACGGGAGCCTCAAAGCGCTGACGGAGGTGCCGTTCGGCATCATCCTGCTCGTGCTCATCGCTCTGGGGCTGATCGCTTACGGCGCCTTCTGGTGCGTGCGCGCGTTCGCATCCCGCCTCAAGGAGCAGTGACCGCCCGCGACCTACTGATCGGCGGCTCCGGCGAACTGCGCGTTGTACAGCGAGTAGTAGGCGCCCCCGCGGGCCAGGAGCTCGGCGTGCGTGCCCTGCTCCACGATCCTTCCCGCCTCCATGACCAGGATGAGATCGGCATCGCGGATGGTGGAGAGCCGGTGCGCGATGACGAACGACGTGCGGTCGGCCCGCAGCGCGCTCATCGCCTTCTGCACCAGCACCTCCGTGCGGGTGTCCACCGATGATGTCGCCTCGTCGAGGATGAGGACGCTCGGCCGCGCCAGGAACGCGCGCGCGATCGTCAGCAGCTGCTTCTCCCCGGCCGAGATGTTCGCCCCCTCGTCGTCGAGCACGGTGTCGTAGCCGTCCGGCAGGGAGTGGACGAAGCGATCGACGTACGTGGCGCGCGCCGCAGCCAGCACCTCTTCGTCCGTCGCGTCCGGGCGGCCGTAGAGGATGTTGTCGCGGATCGTTCCCTTGAACAGCCAGGTGTCCTGAAGGACCATGCCCATCCGGCTGCGCAGGTCGTGCCGGTTCATGGTCGCGATGTCGACGCCGTCGAGCGTGATGCGCCCGCCGTCGAGGTCGTAGAAGCGCATCATCAGGTTGACCAGGGTCGTCTTGCCTGCGCCGGTCGGGCCGACGATCGCCACCGTCTGGCCCGGCTGCGCCACCAGCGACAGGTCCTCGATGAGCGGCGTGTCCTCGGTGTAGCGGAAGGAGACGTCCTCGAAAGCGAGCAGCCCCTTGGTGCCCTCCGGGCTCTCAGGCTGCCGCGGGTCCGAGGACTGCTCGTCCGCGTCCAGCAGCTCGAACACGCGCTCGGAACTGGCGACACCCGACTGCAGCAGGTTCGCCATCGACCCGAGCTGGGTGAGCGGCTGAGTGAACTGCCGTGAGTACTGAATGAACGCCGTCACGTCTCCGAGCTGCATCGCGCCGGTCGCGACCTGCAGACCGCCCACGACGGCGATCGCCACGTACATCAGGTTCCCGACGAACATCATCGCGGGCATGATGATCCCGGAGATGAACTGGGCGCCGAAGCTGGCGCGGTACATCTCCTGGTTCTTCTCGCGGAACCGCGCCTCGACCTCGCGGTGCCGGCCGAAGACCTTCACCAGGGAGTGACCGGTGAAGGCCTCCTCGATCTGGCCGTTCAGCTCGCCGGTGTGGCGCCACTGAGCGACGAAGAGCTTCTGCGAACGCTTCGCGATGATCGTGGTGATGATCAGCGTCAGAGGGATGGTGATGAGCGCGATCACCGCGAGCAGCGGCGAGATGACGAACATCAGCACCACCACGCCGACGACCGTCAGCAGCGACGTGAGCAGCTGGCTCATCGTCTGCTGCAGCGACTGCGAGATGTTGTCGATGTCGTTCGTGACCCGGCTCAGCAGCTCACCGCGCTGCATCCCGTCGAAGTATTTCAGCGGCAGCCGGTGGAGCTTCTCCTCGACGTCCGCCCGCAGCCGGAAGACCGTGCGCTGGGTGACTCCGTTCAGCACGTAGGCCTGCAGATAGCTGAACAGCGACGACAGCACGTACAGGGCGAGCACCCACATCAGCGTCTGGCCGACCGCGGTGAAGTCGATGCCCGCACCGGGGGTGAAGGTGGTGCCCGAGAGGAGGTCGGCGTACTGGTTCTGGCCCGTCGCGCGCACCGCGGCGATGGCCTGCTCCTGAGTCATGCCCTTCGGGAACTGCAGCGACAGCACCCCGGCGAAAACCAGGTTGATCGCGTTCCCGAGCAGCTTGGGGCCGAGCACCGCGAACACCACGGACACGACCGCGAGCGCAGTCACGGCGACCAGCGGCAGCCGCTCCGGGCGCAGCCGGCCGAGCAGACGTTTGGCGCTCGGGCCGAAGTTCATCGACTTCTCCGTGGGCATGCCCATCCCGGCGAACGGTCCTCCGCCACCGGGGCCCCTCCGCATCGGAGGTCCGGCGGGGCGGACCGGCGCTGTCGTCTTGTCGCTCATCCCGTGCTCCTTTACGCCGCATCCTGGGCGGCGAGCTGCGACGACACGATCTCCGCGTACGTCGGGTTGCCCTCCACGAGTTCGTCGTGCGTTCCCCGGCCGACCACGCGGCCGTCGTCGACGACGATGATCTGGTCGGCGTCCACGATGGTGGACACCCGCTGGGCGACGACGATCATCGTCGCGTCCGTCACGTCCCGGGCCAGCGCGGCGCGAAGCCGCGCATCCGTCGCCGTGTCGAGCGCCGAGAACGAGTCGTCAAAGACGAAGATCTCCGGTTTCCGCACCAGCGCGCGGGCGATCGCGAGGCGCTGACGCTGGCCGCCGGACACGTTGGTCCCGCCCTGCGCGATGGGCGCATCCAGCCCCTCCGGCATCTCCGCCACGAAGTCGCGGGCCTGTGCCACCTCCAGGGCGTGCCAGAGTTCGTCGTCCGTCGCGTCGGGGTTGCCATAGCGGAGGTTCGAGGCGACCGTGCCCGAGAAGAGGTACGGCCGCTGCGGCACGATCCCGATGCGCGACCAGAGCACCTCCGGGTCGAGGTCGGCCACATCCACCCCGTCCACCATCACGATGCCGCTGGTCGCGTCGAAGAGGCGCGGGATGAGGTTCACCAGCGTCGTCTTGCCGGCGCCGGTGCTGCCGATGATCGCGGTGGTCCTCCCCGCTTCGGCGAGGAAGGTGATGTCGGTGAGCACCGGATGCTCGGCCCCGGGATAGGAAAACCCGACGTCCACGAACTCGACCGTCCCCTGCGCGGTCACCTCGGTGACCGGGTTCGCGGACACGCGCACCGACGGGTCGGTACCGAGGACCTCGCCGATCCGGTCGGCGCAGACGGCTGCGCGCGGTACGAGCACGGCCATCATCGTCGACATCATGACCCCCATCAGGATCTGCGCCAGGTACTGGAGGAACGCCGTCAGCGTGCCGATCTGCAGCGAGCCGTCCTGGACGCGGAACGAACCGAACCAGATCACCGCGACGCTGGACACGTTGAGGACGAGCATCACGATCGGGAACATCAACGCGAACAGCCGCCCGGCCTTGAGCGCCGTCTCCGTCACCTGCTCGTTGGCGGTCCGGAAGCGGGCGGTCTCGACGTCCTCGCGCACGAAGGCCCGGACGACGCGGATGCCGCTCAGCTGCTCCCGCAGCACCCGGTTCACTCGGTCGATGCGGTCCTGCATGCGTCGGAACAGCGGAACCATGCGCGAGATGATGATGCTCACCGCGACGAGGAGCGCCGGGACGCTGACCGCGATCAGCCAGGAGAGGTCGATGTCCTGCTGCATCGCCAGCACGATCCCGCCGACGGCCAGGATGGGTGCGGAGACCAGCAGCGTGCACGTCATCATGACGAGCATCTGCACCTGCTGGACGTCGTTCGTGTTTCGGGTGATCAGCGACGGGGCACCGAACGACGACACCTCGCGCTCGGAGAACTCGCCGACCCGATGGAAGATGGCCTCGCGGAGGTCGCGGCCGACCAGCATCGCGACCTTCGCGCCGAAGTACACTGCCGTGATCGCACAGGCGACCTGCACCAGGGTGACGCCGAGCATCTCGGTGCCGACCGACAGGATGTAGCTGGTGTCGCCCTTGGCGATGCCGTTGTCGGTGATCTGCGCGTTCAGCGTGGGCAGCCACAGCGACAGCAGCGACTGGGCCAGCTGGAAGAAGATCACCCCGATCAGGAGGGGCCAGTGCGGCCGGAGGAACCTGCCGAGGATTCTCAGGAGCATGATGCCTCCGTGTGGGCAGACGGGTGTGAAGTCGCGTGTGAGGTCGACGGATGGGATGGAGGGGGCGCGATGTGCGGCGAGGTGCCGGCGATGCCGACCAGCGCCATCCGTGCCAGATCGTCGATGCTGAACTCGATCCCCTCGTTGAGCGCGGGGAAGGCCGATGAGAAGCTGATCAGCCGGAGCACGTGAGCGACGCGCTCCGGCGGCCAGTTCAGCTCTTTCGTCTCCGGTTCCAGGACGCGCGCGATGATGCGCGCGAACTCTCCCCGCTCCTGTGGGACGGGTGGGCGCTCCGGGCCGATCACCGGCATGATCCGCATCACGCTGTGGAACCGCTCCCGCAGCAGATAGAGGATCGCGCGGAGTTTGTTCTCCAGCGGGAGCGCCGGGTCGATGCTGCGGAGCGCCTCACGCAGCGGCTCGGGGTCGAGGTACTTCTCGATGGCCGCCTGCACCAGCGACTCCTTGTCGCCGAAGACCCGGAAGATCGTGCCTTCCGCGACACCCGCGGCTTCGGCGATCTGGCGGGATGTCATCCCCCGGCCGTGTTCCAGCAGCAGCGGGATGACAGCGTCGACGATCATCGCCTTGCGGTCTCCGGCCGACATCGGCTGGGCGCGCGTGCGGGGCACGACGGTCTGGGCGTCTTCGATCACCGCGCGATTCTACGCGGAGTGAGTGCTCACTCACAAGCGCTTTTCAACTCACGGGGTCGAAAATATCTCCGAGATCGTGGCGACATCCTCCGCCGTCGGCGTCCACGCCGTGGCGGCCTCGGCGTTCGCGACGATCTGCTCCGGCTTGGTGGCGCCCGCGATGACGCTGGTCAGTCCCGGCTGAGCGAGCAGCCACGCGAACGTCGCCTCGAGCATCGTGACGCCGCGCTCGTCGCAGAACGCCTGGTAGCGGTCCATCCGATCCCACGGCGCATTGTCGAGCAGGTGCTTGCGCAGGTTCATGATCCGGCTGTCCGCCGGCCCGCCCTCCCGGGTGAACTTGCCGGTGAACAGGCCGTTGTAGAGCGGGAAGTACGGCAGGAAGCCGAGGCCGTACCGATTCGCGGCAGGCAGGACCTCGCGCTCGGCGGCGCGCGCCAAGAGGCTGTATTCGTTCTGCGCGGAGATGAACTTGGGGTGCCCGTTCAACTCGGCCGTGAACTCCGCCTCGGCGATCTGCCAACCGGTGAGGTTGGAGTGGCCGATGTAGCGGATCTTGCCTTCGGCGATGAGGTCGTCGAGCGTCTGCAAGGTCTCCTCGATCGGCGTGACCCCATCCGGCTGGTGAAGCTGGTAGAGGTCGATCCAGTCCGTCCGGAGGCGGCGCAGCGAGCTCTCCACCGCGAGCCGGATGTAGCGTCGCGAGCCGCGCACGCCCCAGTCCGGGCCGTTCGCGCCGGCCATGTCCATTCCGAACTTGGTGGCGAGAACGATCTGATCGCGCTTGCCCTCGAGGGCCTTGCCCATCAGCGTCTCCGACAGGCCGCGTTCCTTGCCGTAGATGTCGGCGGTGTCGAACAGCGTCACGCCGGCGTCGATCGCGGCCCCGATCACCGCGTCGGTGCCCTCCTGCGTCTCGGTCGCCGTGTCCTTCCGGCCGAAGTTGTTGCAGCCGAGGCCGACCGTCGAAACGACGAGTCCGGAGCGGCCGAGAGTGCGGTATTCGATGTTCGCCATGCCTTCGAGTCTAGGCACGTGGGCACGGTCCGGAGGTCGCCGGGAAACCGTCCACAGCCCGCAACGCGCGGCAGTTCTCCCCGATGTCCGATTCCCGCGAGTGGACGTCGGCGGTGCGCTCTAGAGTCGACCCATGAGCAGTTCTTTCGCCTACCTCCTTCGCACCACGAGCCCCATCGGGCGGCTCGAACTGACGAGTGACGGCACCGCCGTCACGTCGCTCTCCATCGAGCGTGCAGGTCGCCTGCCACTCGATGAACATCCGGAACGCAGCACACCGGTTCTCGACGACGCGGCCGCACAACTGGCGGAGTACTTCGCGGGTGACCGGCGCACCTTCGACATCCCGGTGCGACTGCAGGGCACCCCCTTCCGCCAGGCCGTGTGGGAGCGGCTCGCGTCACTGGAGTTCGGCACGTTCGTCTCGTACGGAGAGCTGGGCGCGTCGCTCGGCCGCGTCGGCTACGGCCGGGCGATCGGTGGCGCCGTCGGTGCCAACCCGGTTCCGATCATCGTCGGCTGTCACCGCGTGCTGTCATCGAGCGGCCGGGTCACCGGGTACAGCGGCGGAGACGGCATCCCGACCAAACTGTGGCTGCTCGAGCACGAAGGGATCATGCTGGCGGCATGAGCGCGACGCCAGCCTCCCCCGACATCGCTTCCGCGGCCGAGCGCGACCCCCTCGTCATCGGGGAGGACGGGCTGGCCCGCTGCTCGTGGTCGGCCAGCGACCCCGAGTACCGCCGCTACCACGACGATGAGTGGGGCCGGCCGCAGCACGATCCGCGGGCGCTCTACGAGAAGCTGTGTCTCGAAGGGTTCCAGGCGGGACTCTCCTGGATCACGATTTTGCGCCGACGCCCGGCGTTCCGCGAAGTGTTCCTCGGCTTCGAGCCGGAGCGCGTTGCGGCGATGACAGAATCCGACGTGCAACGCCTGCTGCAGGATGCCCGCATCATCCGCCACCGGGGCAAGATCGAGGCGACGATCTCGAACGCCCGGGCGGTCCTCGCCCTCGAGGTCCCGCTGGAGGAGTTGATGTGGAGCTTCGCGCCAGAGCCCCGCTCCGGCCACCGACCACACGCCTGGGGAGAGATCCCGGCGGTGACGCCCGAATCGACCGCGCTCAGCAAAGAGCTGCGGCGTCGCGGCTTCCGCTTCGTCGGCCCCACCACCATGTACGCGCTGATGCAGGCGACCGGAATGGTCGACGACCACTTCGCGGGCTGCTTCCGCGCCTGACCGTGCGCACCCCGCGAAAAGCGGAGTACGCACGGCGGCGCTACGACCGAGAGAGTCGGGCCGACGGCGGAAATGGCTCCGACGCCGGATTCTCGCTGGTGAGGGAGATGCCGCACGTGCCCGACCGCAGGCGGATTCTTGGTGCCTCACACTCCGACGTGGAAACGACGCATTTGGGGATGACGCGCCGGCCACCACACATCGGCCCGACTAGTTGAGGTCAGAGGGATCACAATTCGTGCGCCCTTGCCTCGGATCAGTGATCCTCTCTCTTGGTCGTGAGCTTATCTCACTTTTTAGAAGTGCACCACTGTGAGTTGGCGGTGAGTCGGGTCGGAAACCCGTCAGACCCGAAGCGTCGCCATGAGGCGCCCCGGAGCGCCCCGAACCTCCGGAACAACCAGTTCCAGATCACGCGAGCCGTCATTCGCCGGATGCAGTTCGTAGCCCTCGTCAGCGGCCCAACCGAGCAACTCCGCGCTCGTCGCGAACGACGCTCCCGTCTCGATCAGGGCGCGTGTGAGGAGGCCTTTCGCCTGCTTGTTGAAGTGGTTGAGCGCGCGGACATGTCCCCTGTCATCCCGAGCGAGCACCCGCACATAGTGGGCGTTCTCGCGGTCCGGCAGCGGGGCGAGAGCAGCGTAACCTTCGGACCGGAGGTCGAGCAGGAGATCGTCGCGCTCCGCCAGTGCAGCGGCCCCGGCGGCGGCCCAGCGCTTCTTGAGGGACGCGTCACCGCGCTTCAGCGACAACCGCGAATCGAAGGACAGCCGGTATGCCGGCACGGCGTCATCCGCACCGACCAGACCCAGAAGGGCCGACTGAACCGCCACGGTCTCGGCCGCCACCGCCCAGTCCGAGTCGTCGAGCGATCCCGCGTCGAGCGCGTCGTACAGCACTCCGGTGTAGCGCTCCAACGCGCGCATGGTCGGCGCCGAGACGATGGACCGGTTCCGCTCCACCTCACCGGCCTGCTTCGGTCCGAGCTTGAGTGCCCGGACGGAAGCCTGGTGGTCGGCAGCGAGCGACACCACGGCGTCGACCACCTCGCGACGCACGGGATGCAGCGACGGGAAACGCAGGCGTTCGAGGGCGAGCGGGGACCCCGCTCCCCCGTCCCTCTTCGTCTCCGAGGGCGGGAGCAGGATGAGCACTCTATCCGGCCACGAAGTCGAGAGCCCTGCCGACGTTCTCGCCGAGCGGAGCGGCCGTGTCGAGGGTGACGCGCGGCAGCGAGCCGCAGGCGCCCCTCCACTCGTCGTACTCGTCGACGCTCTGCTCCACGGCGTAGGCGGCGACCAGCCCCGTCCGCTTCGCGAGACGCTCGTCGTGCAGCGCAGGGTCGGAGCACACCGTCTCCACCACCCGGAGCTTGACGTCGCAACGCTCGGCCAGGTCGCGCCACTGCAGGCGCGCCGGCTCCACGGCGTTGACGGCGTCGACGACGACGGAGTGACCGGAGAGCAGCACCTGCTCGGCCATGGTCTCCGCCACCAGGTAGGCCGCGAGGCCGGTCGGCTGGTCGGCGTCGATCCCCGCGCGCAAGACCGAGGCCTCGATCGGGTCCACCGAGATCACCGTTGCACCGAGGCGCCCCGCCAGGATCTCCGCGATGGTGGACTTCCCGGAACCAGGAAGCCCCGCCATCGCCACCAGTATCGGGACGCGGACGTCTCCGAACTGGCGCTCCAGCGGGGCTCCCTGCTGCTCGGGCATGTCAGACCAGCTCGGCCTGACGGGCCACGATGGTGACTGTGTTGTTCTCGACGGAGAGGAAGCCGTCGTCGGCCTGCGCCGCGATCGACTCCCCTCCGGGCACAGTGACGCGAACCTCGCCCTGGGCGAGGATGGCAAGCAGCGGCTCGTGGCCGGGCAGGATACCGATCTGCCCCTCCACGGTGCGCGCCACGACCATGCTCGCCTCGCCCGACCACACTTCGTGGTCGGCGGCGACGACGCTGACGGTGAGGACAGCCATGACTAGCCGTTCTCCTTCTGGATCTGCGCCCACTTCTCTTCAACGTCGGAGATCGCTCCGACGTTGAAGAAGGCCTGCTCGGCGACGTGGTCGAACTCGCCCTTGGCGATCGCATCGAAGGACTCGATGGTCTCCTTGAGCGGGACGGTCGAACCTTCGACGCCGGTGAACTTCTTGGCCATGTAGGTGTTCTGCGAGAGGAACTGCTGGATGCGGCGCGCACGCGACACCGTGATCTTGTCTTCCTCGGAGAGCTCGTCGACACCGAGGATGGCGATGATCTCCTGCAGCTCCTTGTTCTTCTGGAGGATCTGCTTCACGGTGGTGGCCACGCGGTAGTGGTCGGCGCCCAAGTAGCGGGGGTCGAGGATGCGCGAGGTCGAGGTCAGCGGGTCGACGGCCGGGTACAGACCCTTCGACGCGATCTCACGGGAGAGCTCGGTCGTGGCGTCGAGGTGGGCGAACGTGGTCGCCGGCGCCGGGTCGGTGTAGTCGTCGGCCGGCACGTAGATCGCCTGGAGCGAGGTGATCGAGTGACCGCGAGTCGAGGTGATGCGCTCCTGGAGCTGACCCATCTCGTCGGCGAGGTTCGGCTGGTATCCCACGGCGGAGGGCATGCGGCCCAGCAGCGTGGAGACCTCGGAACCGGCCTGGGTGAAGCGGAAGATGTTGTCGATGAAGAGGAGCACGTCCTGCTTCTGCACGTCGCGGAAGTACTCCGCCATCGTCAGCGCGGAGAGCGCGACGCGAAGACGCGTTCCCGGCGGCTCGTCCATCTGACCGAAGACGAGCGCGGTCTTGTCGAACACGCCCGCCTCCTCCATCTCGTGGATGAGGTCGTTGCCCTCACGGGTGCGCTCGCCGACACCGGCGAACACCGACACACCACCGTGGTCCTGCGCAACGCGCTGGATCATCTCCTGGATGAGGACCGTCTTGCCGACACCGGCGCCGCCGAACAGGCCGATCTTGCCGCCCTGCACGTACGGGGTGAGCAGGTCGATGACCTTGATGCCGGTCTCGAACAGCTGCGTCTTCGACTCGAGCTGGTCGAACGCCGGCGGGTTGCGGTGAATGGACCAGCGCTCGCTGATCTCGATCTTCTCCCCGGGTTCGCCGTTCAGGATGTCACCGGTGACGTTGAAGACCTTGCCTTTGGTGACGTCGCCCACGGGAACCGTGATCGGCGAACCCGTGTCGCGCACCTCGCCGCCGCGGACCAGGCCGTCGGTGGGCTTCAGCGCGATGGCGCGGACGAGGTCGTCACCGAGGTGCTGTGCGACCTCGAGCGTGATCTCGTTCGACTCGTCGCCGATGGTGATGGTGGTCTTGAGCGCGTTGTAGATCCCGGGGATGGCATCGTGCGGGAACTCGATGTCGACGACCGGGCCGGTGACGCGAGCGATGCGCCCGACTCCACCCGGCTGCGCGGTCGAAGCCTGGGCTTCGGCGGTAGCGGTAGTCATGATTCTTATCTCTCTCGTAGGACGATTACTTTGCCGAGCTCAACGCGTCCGCGCCGCCGACGATCTCGGAGATCTGCTGGGTGATCTCCGCCTGGCGGGCGTTGTTCGCAAGACGCGTGTAGTCGGTGATGAGCTTGTCGGCGTTGTCGCTCGCAGCCTTCATCGCCTTCTGCGTCGCCGCGTGCTTCGAAGCAGCGGACTGCAGCATGGCGTTGAAGATGCGGCTCTCGATGTAGACGGGCAGCAGCGAGTCGAGCACCGTCCCCACGTCGGGCTCGAACTCGTAGAGCGGGAGGACCTGAGTGCGATCCGGCTCCTCCACGCCTTCGACGACCTCGAGCGGCAGCAGGCGGATGACCTGCGGCTCCTGGGTCAGCATGCTGACGAAGCGGTTGTAGATGATGTGGATCTCGTCGACGCCGCCGTCGGAGGCGTCGCGCAGGAAGGACTCGAGGATCGCGTCGGCGATCTCCTTGGCCTGGTCGAACTCCGGGGCATCCGTGTTGCCGGTCCAGACCCGCTCGAATGCGCGACGGCGGAAGCTGAAGTAGCCCTGCGCCTTGCGTCCGACGAGGAAGTACACGACCTCTTTGCCTTCGCTGCGCAAAAGCTCCGCGAGCTTCTCCGACTCCTTGAGCACGTTCGTGTTGAACGCGCCGGCCAGACCGCGGTCCGACGAGAAGATGACGATCGCTGCGCGCTCGATCTTCTCGGGCTCGGTGGTCAGGATGTGGTCGACGTTCGAGTACGTCGCCACCGCCGACACCGCGCGCGTGATGGCGCGGGCGTACGGCGAGCTGGCGGCGACCCGCGCCTGCGCCTTCTGGATGCGGGAGGCGGAGATCAGCTCCATCGCACGGGTGATCTTCTTGGTCGTCTGGGCAGATCTGATCTTCTGCCGGTAGACCCGAAGCTGTGCTCCCATGTGTCTCCTCTTACCTTTTCTCTCTCGTCGGCTCGGCGCTCAGCGCTTGGCCTTGACGATGCGCTCCTGGTCGACCTCGTCCTTGTCGATGGCCGTGAACTCCTCGCGCCCGACCGAAGCGAGCGGCTTGCCCTCCCCGGTCTGGAACTCGAGCTTGAACGCGTCCACCTCAGCGCCGAGCTTCGAGACCGTGTCGTCGTCGAGGACGTTGGTCTCACGGAGCGTGGTCAGGATGTCGGTGTTGCGACGGAGGTGGTCGAGCAGCTCCTTCTCGAAGCGCAGGATGTCCTCGACGGCGACCTCGTCCAGCTTGCCGTTGGTGCCGGCCCAGATCGAGACGACCTGCTCCTCCACTGGGAACGGCGAGTACTGCGGCTGCTTGAGCAGCTCGGTGAGGCGCGCGCCACGGGCGAGCTGACGGCGGCTCGCCTGGTCGAGGTCGGACGCGAACATCGCGAACGCCTCGAGCGAGCGGTACTGCGCGAGCTCGAGCTTGAGCGTGCCGGAGACCTTCTTGATCGACTTCACCTGCGCGTCGCCACCGACGCGCGAGACCGAGATTCCGACGTCGACCGCTGGACGCTGGTTGGCGTTGAAGAGGTCGGACTGCAGGAAGATCTGGCCGTCGGTGATCGAGATCACGTTGGTCGGGATGTACGCAGAGACGTCGTTCGCCTTGGTCTCGATGATCGGGAGACCGGTCATCGAGCCGGCGCCCAGCTCGTCGGAGAGCTTGGCGCAACGCTCCAGCAGGCGGGAGTGCAGGTAGAAGACGTCACCCGGGTAGGCCTCACGTCCCGGCGGACGACGGAGGAGGAGGGACACCGCACGGTACGCCTCCGCCTGCTTCGACAGGTCGTCGAACACGATGAGGACGTGCTTTCCGCCGTACATCCAGTGCTGACCGATGGCCGAGCCGGTGTAGGGGGCGAGGTACTTGAAGCCGGCCGGGTCGGAAGCGGGAGCCGCGACGATGGTGGTGTACTCCATCGCGCCGGCGTCCTCGAGCGCGCCCTTCACCGAGGCGATGGTCGAGCCCTTCTGGCCGATCGCGACGTAGATGCAGCGAACCTGCTTGTTCTCGTCGCCCGACTCCCAGTTGGCCTTCTGGTTGATGATCGTGTCGATCGCGATGGCCGTCTTGCCGGTCTGGCGGTCGCCGATGATGAGCTGGCGCTGGCCGCGGCCGACCGGGATCATGGCGTCGATCGCCTTAATGCCGGTCTGGAGCGGCTCGTGCACCGACTTGCGCTGCATGACGCCCGGAGCCTGGAGCTCGAGCTCGCGGCGGCCCTCGCTGGCGATCTCGCCGAGGCCGTCGATCGGGTTGCCGAGCGGGTCGACCACGCGGCCGAGGTAGCCGTCGCCGACCGGGACCGAGAGGACCTCGCCGGTGCGGGTCACCTCCATACCCTCGACGATGTGGTCGAACTCACCGAGGACGACGACACCGACCTCGTTCTCGTCGAGGTTCTGGGCCAGGCCCAGGGTGCCGTCGGCGAACTTGATGAGCTCGTTCGCCATCACGCTCGGGAGGCCCTCGACGTGCGCGATGCCGTCGGAAGCGTCGATGACGTGACCGATCTCGGTCGCCTCGGCGCCGGTTGGCTCGTAGCTGTTAACGAAGTCCTTGAGCGCATCGCGGATCTCGTCGGGGCTGATCTGAATATCTGCCATTGTGATTCCTATCTTGAGGCGGGGTCAGCCCGCCAGCTGAAGCCGGAGTTCGGTGAGACGCGACGCGATACTTCCATCGATGACGTCGTCACCGATCTGTACGCGCAATCCGCCGATGATCGAGGGGTCGACGACCTGGTTGATCCTGAGGTCGCCGTAGGTGGCGCTGAGCACCGAGCGTAGGCGCTCGACCTGAGCGTCGGGCAGCGTCGTCGCGGCGTAGACCGTCGCGACGGTCTGGCCGTGCTGGGCAGCCACGATGCGGGCGGCCGCGCGGAGCGACTCACGGATGCTGCGGCCGCGGGGCTGCTCGACGAGCTGGCGCACGATGGCGACCGTCTCCTTCGACGCCCGGCCACCGAGCAGTCGCTGCACGAGGGCGACCTTGGAGTCGCTCGTGGCCAGCTTGCTGCGCAATGCGAGTTCGAGCTGTGCATCGGAGGTCACGGCGCCTCCGAAGGTGAACAGCTCGGCCACGATGTCGACACTCCGCGGCGTGGAGGAGGCGATCGCGCGGATCCCCAGCTCCTCGATCGCGGCGAGCAGGTCATCGTGGGTCGACCAGCGCTGAGCGGCGATGACGCCGAGCAACGCGACGGCCGGCTGCGAGAGCGACCCGAAGATGCGCTTCACGAGCACAGCCTTCGCGTCGGGTGCGGCCGTAGGGTCGCCGAGGACGGCGCGCAGCTGGGCCGAGTCGGCGACGACTCGCCCTGCGGCGAACAGGTCCTCAGCCGTCGCCAGATCGGCCTTGGATCCCAGGTCGGCGAGTGCCGACACGGACCGGGCCAATGCTTCTCTGGTGGCGCTTCCCATCAGTTACCCGATCCTGCCTTCTGCTCGTTCGCCTCGAGGTCCGCCAAGAAGCGGTCGACGATGGCCTGGGCGCGCTTGTCCTCGTCGAGGGCTTCGCGCACGACGGTCGACGCGAGGTCGATGGCGAGCGAGCCGACCTCGCCGCGCAGCTGGACGAGCGCCGTCTGGCGCTCCGCCTCGAGCTGCGCCTGAGCCTGTGCGGTGACGCGGGCAGCCTCGGTCGCGGCGGCCTCACGGGCCTCCACCACGATCTTCTGACCGTCGGCACGAGCGGTCTCGCGGATCTTGCCGGCCTCTGCGCGCGCTTCGGCGAGCTGAGCGGTGTACTCCTCGAGCAGGGCCTCGGCCTTGCGCTGAGCCTCGTCGGCCTTCTCGATGTTGCCCTCGATGGCCTCTGCACGCTCGTCGAGCAGCTTCTTCATACGCGGAAGCACGAGCCTCCAGAAGAAGAACAGGATGATGATGAAGCAGATCAGCGCACCGATGACATCCGGCCACTCGGGGAAGATCGGGTTGTGTGACTGCTCCTCCGCCGCGGCGATGACCATACTGTTCAGCATGGTTCCTCCTTATTGAAGTGAGATAAAGAGGGACTAAACGAAGATGAAGCCGACGGCGATACCGATGAACGCGAGCGCCTCGGTGAACGCGATACCGATGTACATCAGGACCTGGAGACGGCCGGCCAGCTCAGGCTGACGGGCGACGCCCTCGATGGTCTTGCCGACGACGATACCGACGCCGATGGCCGGGCCGATGGCGGCGAGGCCGTAACCGACGGTGGCGATGTTGCCGGAGATTGCAGCGATGTCCACTGTGTGTTTCCTTCCGTGATGGCGATCCGTGCGGGTGCGCGGATCGTTCTTAGTGTTCCTCGGCGACTGCCAGCTGGATGTAGACAGCGGTGAGCAGTGCGAAGACGTAGGCCTGGAGGAGTGCGACCAGGATTTCGAACAGGGTGAAGGCGAAGCCGAAGGCGAACGTGACCGCGCCGAAGAGCGACCACCAGCTGCCCGCGGTGAAGATGAAGAAGGACGTCGCCGTGAAGAACAGGACGAGGAGCAGGTGCCCGACGACCATGTTCATCAGAAGTCGGAGCGTCAGCGTGATCGGACGCAGGATGAACGTCGAGATGAACTCGATCGGAGTCACCAGGATGTAGAGGAACCACGGCACCCCGGGCGGGAAGAGCGCGTTGCGGAAGAAGTTCTTGGGGCTGTTCTTGATACCGGCGTAAATGAACGCGAAGTACGCGGAGACGGCCAGCACGAGCGGAACGCCGATCACCGATGTGCCCGCGATGTTCAGGAACGGGATGATGCCCGTCAGGTTGAAGAACAGCGCCATGAAGAAGATGGTGGTGAGCAGGGGCAGCCAGCGACGGCCGTCCTTCTTGCCCAGCAGGTCCTCTGCGATGTTCACCCGGACGAAGTCGAGGCCCATCTCGACGACCGACTGGAAGCGGCCGGGGATGAGCTTCATGCGACGCGTGCCGAACCAGAACACTAGGAGCAGCACGAGGGTGGCGAACAGCCGGATGAAGAAGATTCGGTTGAACTCGAGGCCACCGATGGTGAACAGGGTCGGGGGGAAGAACTCGTTGATCGAGGGACCATGGAAGCTTCCATCATCGGAGCTTGCGGCCTGGACCAGCAGGTTCACAGCGTTAGCTAACAGCGCTATCTCCTGTTTCGGGGCGTCGAGCTGAAGGCTCTCGCGACGACGAACGGTGGCACACCCTGCACTACTCGCGACTCACGTGTTGTGAGGGCGAACGGGTGGGGGATCGCTGACAACTCTACAAGAGTTTTCAGCCCATAACGAATTGGATACGGGTCAGCGCTTCTCACCCGGAAGGGTGACGTCGCTGGCGTAAGGCATGCGCGACCGGAAGATGACGATCATGTCGACCACGAGCGACCCGATCACCCCCGCGATCAGGCTCAGGAAGAGCACCGTCGGGTTGATCCAGGGCTGGCTGCGCAGCACGACCGCCAGCACCAGGAACAGCACGAACTTGACGATCCAGCCGCCCAGGACAATGCCGAAGAAGAGGCCGACGAAGAGATCCGAGCCGATGAACCGGTTGGCGATCAGGATGCTCAGGGCGGTGATCGACAGGAAGACGGCGGCCATCGCCGTGCCGATCAGGGCACTGGTGACGCCCACCCATCCGGCGAACAGACCGCCCAGCAGCATCCCGACGATCGCGATTGCTCCGGCCAGGATGAGGCCGTACTTGAGGACATCGCGCAGGACAGGCGTCGAGGTCGGTTGTGCGGCGGGCCGTGCCGGTGTGGGGCCTGGCTGGTCTGTCATCGGGACTCCTCGGTGAGGGCGGGGGTGGTCGGGGCGGCGTCACGCTCGCTGGCCACGTCGAGCTGGTCGAACCGTGCCGTCGCGGCGGCCTCCACGCTGCCGGCGGGCGCGAGCTCGGCGACGGCCTCGTTGGCCTTGCGACGACTGAGCGGCGCGAGCGTGAAGGCGGTGCAGACGACCAGGCCGATGGCGACGAACACGATCGCCATCCAGTACGGGTCGAAGAAGAACAGGAGGCAGCCGATCGAGAGCACGGCCGTCCACGCGTAGAAGATGAGCACGGCGTGCAGGTGGGTGTGCCCCATGTCGAGCAGCCGGTGGTGCAGGTGCTTGCGGTCGGCGCTGAACGGCGACTTCCCCGCCCGCAGCCGCCGGATGACCGCGAGGCCGAAGTCGAGCAGCGGCACCACGAGCACGGCGAACGGCAGGATGACCGGGATGAATGCGGGCACGAGCGACGACTTGCCGAGCGTCTGCAGCGCCTCCGGGTTGATCGTCCCCGTCACAGAGATGGCCGACGTGGCCATCAGCAGCCCGATGAGGAGTGCGCCGGCGTCTCCCATGAACATCTTCGCGGGGTGCCAGTTGAGCGGCAGGAACCCGGCGCAGGCGCCGACCAGGATGGCAGCGATGACGCCGGCCAGGCTGAAGTAGTTCTGCGGGCTGATCTCGCGCTGCAGCAGGTAGGTGTAGACGAGGAACGTGCCGTTGGCGATCAGCGCGACACCCGCGACCAGACCGTCCAGCCCGTCGATGAAGTTGATCGCATTCATCACGAGCACGATGGCGAACAGCGTGATGATGATCGACATCACGGGCGATCCGACAGTCAGACCGCCGATCGGCAGCGAGTAGATCTGCACTCCCAGCCAGGCCACCAGCCCGGCGGCCACGAACTGGCCGGCGAGCTTCGTCATCCAGTCGAGGTCCCAGATGTCGTCGGCGACGCCGATCACCACGATGAGGAGGGACGCGCCGAGGATGGCGAGGATCGGCCCCTGATCCGAGAAGATCAGGCCCAGCACGCCGAACTGGCTGGAAAGCAGCCAGGAGACCCCGAAGGCGACCAGGATGCCGAGGAACATCGCCACACCGCCGAGCCGGGGCGTCGGCCGGGTATGCACATCCCGTGCACGGATCTTCGGGTACAGCTTGTAACGCATCGCCAGCTTGTACACGACGAAGGACATCCCGAACGTGATGACCGCCGAGATCAGGGCGAGGGCGAGGAGGAGGGTCACGGCTCAGGCGTCCGAGGGGACGGCGAGGACGTCGCCGACGACCTCCCGCAGCTGCTCGACCGAGATGACGCCCTGGCGCAGGATGCGGAGGCCGCCGACGCCCGCGGCGAGCGCTGTGGCATCCACGATCGTGGAGGAGGAGTCCCTGCCGTCGACGCGCTCGTAGGCCGAGCCCGCCTCTCCCCCGTCGAGGTAGACCGAGATCGAGTCACCGAGCATCGCCGCAGCCTCCGCGGCGGTGCGGGCGGCCGGGCGGCCGGTCAGGTTCGCGGATGACACCGCGAGCGGGCCCGTCTCCGACAGGAGCTCGAGCGCGATCGTGTCCTGGGGCATGCGGAGTGCGACGGTCCCCTTGGTCTCCCCCAGGTCCCACACCAGGGAGGGCGAGGCCGGGAGCACGATGGTCAGGCCGCCGGGCCAGAACGCTTTCACCAGCGCATCCACTTCGTCCGGCACGCGCTCCGCGAGCGCAGCCAGGGTCGGGATGCCGGGGACGAGCACGGGCGGCGGCGACTGGCGGCCGCGTCCCTTCGCATCGAGAAGACGCTGGACCGCGGCGGGGCTGAACGCGTCGGCCGCGACCCCGTAGACCGTGTCCGTGGGGATGACGACGAGTTCGCCGCGACCGATCGCCGCTCGGGCGAGGCGCATGCCGGTGAGCAGCTCGGAGTCGACCGAGCAGTCGTAGATGGGTGCCATGACGGCTCCAATGATAGCCGGGGAGTCGACGCCCCGACTGGGAGGACGATACTGGAGGCATATGGACGTCTACTTCTTCGACTGCGACAAGACGCTCTACGACTACGACTTCCATAAGCGGCTGCCGAAGCTCGCAGAGCTCGGGCGTGTGAGCCAGTACCGGCTCGCCTCCTCCTGGTGGGCCGGCGGATTCGAGCGTGCGGCCGAGATCGGCGAGTACTCCACCAGCGAGGAGTACCTGGCGGCGTTCGCCGAGGTGACGGGAGCCCGGCTGACGCTCGCCCAGTGGCAGGTGGCGCGGAAGGCCGCGATGACCCCGATCCCCGGAGCGATCGCGGCGCTGCACGAGGCGGCGACACTCGGGACGGTCTCGCTGTTGTCGAACAACCCCATCCCGTTCAAGGACTCGCTGCCCGAGCTGACGCCCGAGATCGTCGACGTGCTCGGTGGCAACGACCTGGTGTCCGCGGTGCTCGGCGCTCGAAAGCCCGAGCGCCGCATCTACACGCGAGCGCTCGGGCGATTCGGGGTGGAGCCTGCGAACGCCATCCTGTTCGACGACTCGATCGCGAACGTGGAGGGTGCCCGCGCCTGCGGGATGCAGGCCTACCACTTCGTGAAGCGGGAGGACGGCAGCTTCGACACCGAGGGGATGGTGGAGGCGATCCACGCGTTCGCCTCCCGTCCGCGCTGACCGCCGCTGCCGGCTCCCGGGCGGAAGGGTTCGGGGTCAGCGGCGCCCGGCGGAGCGCCGGAACAGCCACGCCGCCCAGACATAGGCCGCACCGATGATCAGCCCGCACCAGCCCAGCGCCCACCACAGGTCGGAACCGGGGTCGCGTCCGAACAGGAGCGCCCGGATGGTCTCGATGATCGGCGTGATCGGCTGATTATCGGCGACCCATCGGAGCCAGGTCGGCATGGTGTCGGTCGGCACGAACGCGCTCGACAGGTAGGGCAGGAACAGCAGGGCGAAGCCGTACGAGCTGGCCGCCGTCGGGCTCTTCGCGGCGAGCCCCAGCCCTGCGTACAGCCAGGTGATGGCGAGGATGAACAGTGCGACCATGCCGAGGGCACCGGCCCACTGCAGCAGGTTCGCGGTCGGCCGGAAGCCCACCAGCAGAGCCACGCCGATGACGACTCCGGTCGCCAGGAGGTTGCGGAAGAGGCTGGCGACGACGTGGCCGGTGATGACGCCCCGGGAACGCAGCGGCATGGTGCGGAAGCGGTCCACGATCCCGTCGCTCATATCGCGGGCGACATCCACCGCCGTGCTGGAGGCGCCGAAACCCGCGCACAGCAGGATGATGCCGGGCACGACGTACTGTACGTAGCCGCCCCCGGTATCCAGCGCTCCCCCGAACACGAACGTGAACAGGAGCATGAGCATGACGGGCAGGACGACCGCCATGGTGAGCGCCTCGACGTCCCGAAGCGAATGGCGGATGCTGCGGCCGACGAAGACACGGGTGCTGGCGAACGGCGTCACCGGCCGCTCGGGACGGGCGGGGATGGATCCCGCGGTTGCACTGAGGGCGGTCATCGGACGGCCTCCTTCTCGATCTCGGCTGCGGTGGAGGACGATTGCCCGGTCAGGGCGAGGAACGCGTCGTCGAGCGACGGCTTGCGGATGCCGATGGAGCCGTCGGGGACGCGGAGGGCGTCGAGCTCGTCGATGGCGGTGCGAAGCGCATCCACGCTGCCGTCCGTCGGCAGCTCGCGGACGATCTCGCCGCGCGCATCCCGGAGCTCGACGACCTCGCCACCGACCTGCGCCTTCAGTTCCGCCGCGGTGCCCTCGGCCACGATGACGCCGTGGTCGAGCACCGCGATGCGGTCGGCAAGCTGGTCGGCCTCCTCGAGGTACTGCGTGGTGAGCAGAATGGTCGTACCCCGGCGCGCGAGCTCCTGGATCATGTCCCACAGCGTCTGCCGGCTGCGCGTGTCCAGGCCCGTCGTCGGCTCGTCCAGGAAGATGACCGGCGGCGTCGCGACCAGGCTGAGCGTCAGGTCGAGCCGACGGCGCATCCCGCCGGAGTAGGTCGCAACGCGCTTACGCGCGGCGTCCGCCAGATCGAACCGGTCGATCAGTTCCGCTGCACGGCGCTGGGATTCGGCGGCGGAGAACCCGGAGAGCCGGGCCATCATCCGCAGATTCTCTTCCCCCGTCAGGACGCCGTCGACCGCGGCCGCCTGGCCGGTGACGCTGATCGCGCGGCGGATGCCGTCCGCGTCGGTCGCGAGGTCGTGGCCCGCAACGGTGACGGTGCCCGCGTCCGGTTGGACGAGGGTGGAGAGGATGGTGATGAGCGTTGTCTTGCCCGCTCCGTTGGGCCCGAGCAGCGCGAACACGCTGCCTGGCTCCACGCGGAGGTCGATTCCGTCGAGGACGGTCTGCGTGCCGTAAGCCTTGTGCACGCCCGTCACCTCGATCGCTGGTTCGGTCATGATGATCCTTTCAACTGTGTGTGACGTAAACTGTTTATGCCGTATACGGTTGTTTAAGTGATACACAGTTCTAGGATGAGTGTCAACAGCACGCTCGAGAAGGGCTTCGGACATGGGCGAAGACGTCGAGGAGGCGCTCCCCCGAGCCGTCGCCCTCAGCTGGGGCGTGGCGGAGCACCCGCAGCGCGGACCGAAACGCGAGCTCAGCGTCGAACGGATCGTCGACACGGCGATCGAGCTGGCCGACGCCGAAGGCCTCGGGGCGGTGTCGATGAGCCGCATCGCGAACGAGCTCGGGTTCACGACCATGTCGCTGTACCGCTACGTCACCAGCAAGGACGACGTACTCGCCCTCATGCAGGACGCGGTGTGCGAGCTGCCGATCCCGCCCGACGACGGCCTGGCCGGCTCGGGCTACGGCGAGGGCGACTGGCGCGCGGGGCTGCGGCGCTGGTCGATGGCGACGATCGATGTGATGCGTGAGCACCCGTGGTTCCCCGACATCCCGATCAGCGGCATCCCGCTGATGCCGAACAACCTCACGGTGCTCGACTGGGGGCTGCGGGAGATGCGCAGCCTGCCCCTCACGGACGCCGAGAAGATGTCGACAGCACTGCTGCTGTCCTCGTACGCGCGGGCTGTCGGCGTCGTCGAACGCGACGTGGCCCGGTCACGCCAGACGGACGGGCCGCCGGCCTACGGGGAGGCGTTCACGTCCGCGCTCGCGGAGCTGGTCACTCCCGAGCGCTTCCCGGACCTCGCCCCGCTGGTGGCGTCCGGAACCTATGCGGACGCGGACGGCGGCGAGCAGGACGACTTCGCGTTCGGGCTCGAACGCATCCTGGACGGGATCGAGCGCTATGTCGCCGCGAAGGGAGGCGCGAAGGCGGTCCCGACTCCGCAACCGTCCGATCCGGTGCCGCGGGACAAGGCCGTGCGCGAGGCCGCGAAGGCCCGCCGCGAGGCCGAGTCGAAGCTGCGCGAAGCCCGCAAGCGCGAGCGCGAGGCGATCGCCCGCGCCCGCGAGCGCGCCGCCCGCGAGGCTGAGCGCGCCGCCCGCTGACCCCACCCCGCTCGCGTACTGGCGGGTCAGATGTAGATGGCGGGGTCGAGCCAGTCGTCGCCGGCGATCTGCTCGTGCCCTGAGCGTGGGCGTGGATGGGCGGGGACGCCGACGAGGAGCGAGTCCGGCGGGGCGTCGCGCGTGACCACCGCGTTCGCGCCGATCACCGAGTGGGCACCGATCGTGATCGCACCCAGGACCTTCGCACCGGCCCCGACCACGACGCCGTCCTCGACGGTGGGATGCCGCTTGCCGTGCCCGCTCCCCCGGCCGCCGAGCGTCACGCCGTGGTAGAGCATGACGTCGTCGCCGACCCACGTCGTCTCGCCGATCACCACGCCCATCCCGTGATCGATGAAGAAGCGCCGTCCGATGCGCGCGCCCGGGTGGATCTCGATCCCGGTGAAGAAGCGCGTCAGCTGCGACAGGAAGCGAGCCGGGGTGCGCAGACCCGCCTGCCAGAGTCGGTGGGCCACCCGGTACGACCAGATCGCGTGCAGCCCGGAGTACGCGAGCGTGACCTCGAAACCGCTGCGGGCGGCCGGGTCGTGCCTGCGTGCATTGCGGACGTCCTCGCGCGCCCTGAAGATCGGCACTCCGCTCAGTCCAGGAGGTCCGCCCAGAGCGGCGTGGAGATGTAGCGTTCGCCGGTGTCGCACACGATCGCGACGATCGTCTTCCCCGCATTCTCCGGACGCTTCGCCAGCTGCAGTGCGGCCCAGACGATCGCGCCGGAGGAGATGCCGGCCAGGATGCCCTCATCGCTCGCCAGCTTCTTCGCCACGTCGAGCGCGTCATCGAGCGAGACGTCCACAACCTCGTCGTAGATCGTGGTGTCGAGGATCTCGGGCACGAAGTTGGCGCCGATCCCCTGGATCTTGTGCGGGCCGGGCTTCCCGCCGTTCAGGATGGGCGAATCGAGCGGCTCGACCGCGACGACCTGCACGCCGGGCTTGCGCTCCTTCAGGACCTGCCCGACACCCGTGATCGTCCCGCCGGTGCCAACGCCCGCGACGAAGATGTCGACGCCGCCGTCGGTGTCCTCCCAGATCTCCTCCGCCGTGGTGGCGCGGTGGATCGCCGGGTTGGCCTCGTTCTCGAACTGCCGTGCCCAGATGGCGTTCTCGGTGCTCTCGACGATCTGCTGGGCGATCTCGACCGCGCCGCGCATCCCGTCGGCGCCGGGCGTCAACTCGACCTTCGCGCCGAACGCGCGCAGCAGCACGCGGCGCTCCTTGCTCGCCGTCTCCGGCATCGCCAGGATGACGTCGTACCCGCGCGCGGCGCCCACCATGGCGAGCGCGATCCCGGTGTTGCCGCTGGTGGCCTCGACGATCGTGCCGCCCGGACGCAGGGCGCCCGCCTTCTCGGCTGCATCGACGATGGCGACGCCGATGCGATCCTTCACGCTGCCGGCCGGGTTGTAGAACTCGAGCTTCGCCAGGACCGTCGCGTCGAGCCCGGCGGTGAGACTGTTCAGCCGGACGAGCGGCGTCCGCCCGACGGCCTCGGTGACGTTGTCGTAGATGTGTCCGGACATGGGCCTCTTCCTTGCGGGATGGTGGCGGGAGGATCGCGTCACCACTCTAGACGCCGGACGCGGGCGGGGAGCACGCGTGACGGACGGTAGGCTCGTCGGGCGATGACCCCCGAATCCTCCGCCACTCCCCCCGCGACCGTCCGTGCTCTCCGCGATGAGGCGGTGGCCGTGCTCTCTCGCGCGGGCGTCCCCGACCCGGAGGTGGATACTGAGTTGCTGATCGGCCACGTCATCGGTGAGAGCCGGGGCCGCGTCCAGGCCCTGGTCGTCATGGATGCGGAGATCTCTGCCGAGGACGCCGAAAGCGTGCGGTTGGTCGTCGAACGCCGTGCTGCGCGCGAGCCGCTGCAGCACATCACCGGCCGGGCGCCGTTCCGCTCCCTCGAACTGAACGTCGGGCCTGGGGTGTTCGTCCCCCGGCCGGAGACCGAGCAGGTGGCGCAGTTCGCCATCGACGCACTGCGCGCGGTCCCCTCGCCGGAGCCCGTCGCGGTCGACCTGGGCACCGGCAGCGGCGCCATCGCGCTGGCCCTGGCCACAGAGGTCCCGCACGCACGGGTGTATGCGGTGGAGAACTCCCCGGAGGCGTTCATCTGGACCCGGCGCAACGTGGATGAGGTAGGCGCGACCAATCTGACGCCGGTCTTCATCGATCTGGCCGACGCCCTCCCGGGACTGGACGGCACGGTCGACGTGGTCATCTCCAACCCGCCGTACGTGCCGGACGACGCGATCCCCCGCGACCCGGAGGTTCGCCTGCACGACCCGCACGCCGCGCTCTACGGCGGTCCGGACGGTCTCGACGTGGTGCGGACCATCTCCCGCGTGGCTCAGCGCCTCCTGCGCCCCGGCGGCACCCTCGTGCTGGAGCACGGCGAGCTGCAGGGTGCGGCGATCCGCGACATCCTGACGGCCGACGGCTGGCGCGCCGCCGCCACCCACCGCGACCTCACGACCCGCGACCGCGCCACCACCGCCCTCCGCTGACCCTGCGGCGTCCCTGCTGCTGTGCGCACCTCCATCGCTTCCTCGGTTAATCCGGGCTTCGACGGCGTGTCAGCAGATTAAACGAGGAAGCGACTGAGGGGTGCGGGGGTGGGTCAGTCGTTGGCCAGGTCGGCCAGGCGGGCCTCTTCGTCGGCGAGGATGTTCGACTCGATGACAGGCGCCAGGGCCCCGTTCATGACGGCGTCGAGGTTGTAGGCCTTGTAGCCGGTGCGGTGGTCCGCGATCCGGTTCTCCGGGAAGTTGTACGTGCGGATGCGCTCGGAGCGGTCCATGGTGCGGATCTGGCCCTTACGGAACTCCGCGGCCTCCGCGTCCGCCTCCTCCTGCTGCCGGGCGAGCAGTCGCGCACGGAGCACCCGCATCGCCGCCTCGCGGTTCTGCAGCTGACTCTTCTCGTTCTGCATCGACACGACGATGCCGGTCGGCACGTGCGTGATCCGCACCGCCGAGTCGGTCGTGTTGACCGACTGACCGCCGGGGCCGGAGGAGCGGAAGACGTCGATCTTGAGGTCGTTCTGGTTGATGTCGACCTCCTCCGGCTCGTCCACCTCCGGGAACACGAGCACGCCCGCGGCGGAGGTGTGGATGCGGCCCTGCGACTCGGTCGCCGGCACGCGCTGCACACGGTGCACACCGCCCTCGTACTTCAGGTGCGCCCACACGCCCTCGGCGGGGTCGGAGGAGTTGCCCTTGAAGGCGACCTGCACATCCTTGACGCCGCCGAGGTCGCTCGAGGTCTGCTCGATGATCTCGGTCTTCCAGCGCTGGGAGTCGGCGTAGTGCAGGTACATCCGCAGCAGGTCGCCGGCGAACAGCGCCGATTCGGCGCCGCCCTCCCCCATCTTGATCTCCATGATCACGTCACGGCTGTCGTTGGGGTCGCGCGGGATGAGCAGGCGGCGCAGCTTCTCTGACGTCTCCGCCACGCTCTCCTCCAGCCCCGGGATCTCCTCGGCGAACGCGGCGTCCTCCGTGGCCAGCTCGCGGGCGGCCTCCAGGTCTTCGGACAGCTGCTTCCACTCGTTGTAGGACGCGACGATGCGGGAGAGCTCGGCGTACCGGCGGTTCACCTTCTTGGAGCGGACCGGGTCGCTGTGCAGGTCGGGATCCGACAGCTGGCGCTGCAGGTCGTCGTGCTCGGCGATGAGGGTGTTCACCGATTCGAACATGGGTCTCCTTCTGGAGTTTCGGTTCCTTCGATCGCAAAAGCGCCCGCCCGCCGCGCACAGGGCACGGCGGACGGGCGCTTCGTCAGCTAGCGGTGGTCGTTCTCGTGGCCGTGCGAGTGCGCGGCGCCGCGACCGTTGGTCGGCTCGGGCATCGACTTCTGCACCTGCATGAGGAACTCGACGTTGCTCGAGGTCTCCTTCAGGCGGCCGAGGACGATCTCGAGGGCCTGCTGCTGGTCGAGCCCGGCGAGGGCGCGGCGCAGCTTCCAGGTGATCTTGACCTCGTCCTGGCCCATCAGCATCTCCTCGCGGCGGGTGCCGGAGGCGTTCACGTCGACGGCCGGGAAGATGCGCTTGTCGGCCAGCTGGCGCGACAGGCGGAGCTCCATGTTTCCGGTGCCCTTGAACTCCTCGAAGATGACCTCGTCCATCTTGGAGCCGGTCTCGACGAGAGCCGACGCCAGGATGGTGAGGGAGCCGCCGTGCTCGATGTTGCGGGCAGCGCCGAAGAAGCGCTTCGGCGGGTACAGCGCCGAAGCGTCCACGCCACCGGAGAGGATGCGGCCCGACGCGGGAGCGGTCAGGTTGTACGCGCGGCCCAGGCGGGTGATGGAGTCGAGCAGCACGACCACGTCGTGGCCCAGCTCCACGAGGCGCTTGGCGCGCTCGATGGCGAGCTCGGCGACTGTGGTGTGGTCTTCGGCGGGGCGGTCGAAGGTGGAGGCGATGACCTCGCCCTTCACCGTGCGCTGCATGTCGGTGACCTCTTCGGGACGCTCGTCCACCAGCACGACCATGAGGTGGACCTCAGGGTTGTTGGCGGTGATCGCGTTGGCGATCTGCTGCATCACGATGGTCTTACCGGCCTTGGGCGGCGCGACGATCAGGCCGCGCTGGCCCTTGCCGATCGGTGCGACCAGGTCGATGATCCGCTGGGTCACCTTCGACGGCTCAGTCTCGAGGCGGAGGCGCTCCTGCGGGTACAGCGGCGTCAGCTTTCCGAACTCGACGCGTGCGGCCGCCTCTTCCGGGGTCTGGCCGTTGACCGAGTCGACCTTCACCAGCGCGTTGTACTTCTGGCGGGTGTTGTTCTCGTTGTCGCGGGGCTGGCGGATGGCGCCGACCACGGCGTCGCCCTTGCGCAGGCTGTACTTCTTCACCTGGCCGAGCGAGACGTACACGTCGCTGGCGCCCGGCAGGTAGCCGGTGGTGCGGACGAACGCGTAGTTGTCGAGCACGTCCAGGATGCCGGCGACGGGGATCAGGACGTCGTCGTCGGTCAGCTCCGGCTCGAACTCGTCGCCGGGAGTGGTGCCACGACGCTTGCGATTGCGGTCACGGTAGCGGCCGCCGCGCTCGTCGAGCTGGTCGTTCTGCGGGCCCTGGCCACGGTTCTGCTGGCCGCCCTGCTGGCCACCGCCCTGCTGCAGGTCCTTGGGCTGGCCCTGCTGGTTCTGCTGCGGCTGCTGGCCCTGCTGCGACTGCTGGCCCTGCTCGTTCTGCTGGGCGTTGTTGTTCTTGTTGCGGTTGCGGTTGCGGCGGTTGCGGCCGGTGCCCTGCTGCTCGTTCTGAGCGGAGTCGCCCTGGTCGCCCTGCTGGTTGTCGTCCTGGCGCGTGCCGTCGGCCTGGTCGGCCGAAGCCTGCTCGCCACGGAACTGCTCGCCCTGCGTCTGGCCGTTCTGGGTCGCGTCCTGCTCACCGTTCTGGCCGCCCTGACCACGGCCGCGACGACGACGTCCGCCGTTGGCCTGGCCCTGCTCGCCGCCGTTCTGCTGGCCGCGGGCCTGCTCACGGGAGGCGAGTGCGGAGTCGAGGAGCGCATCCACGTCGGGGATGAGCGACTCGACGCCGGTGGCGCCGGAGTTGACGTGCGATCCGGCGGCCACGCCGCCGGCGTTGCCGTCGGCCTCGGTACCGGCGGGCTGGTCGCCAGGCTGGGCGCCGCCGAGCTGGGTACCGTCGGGGCTGCTGGCGCGGCGCGAGCCGCGACGGCGCGGTTCGCGAGCGGCATCCGCCTCGCGAACAGGGTCGGTCTGCGGCAGCACCGGGTCGCCGACGGTGGGCTCGACGCGCTCGGCGCCGGCCGGCTCAGCGATGAGCGGCTCGGCGATCAGCGCCTCGGTCAGCACCTGCGAGGCAGCGGCCGGCGCAGCCGGCTCCGCCTCCACGGCGTCGGACGATGCGGCATCGACCGATCCGGCGTCGGCCGTCTCGATCAGGGCCGGCTCGGCCGCGGCGGCCGGAGCGGACGCCGCACGGGCTGCGGCGATCGCCTCGACCAGCTCGCCCTTGCGGAGCCGGTTTGCGCCTGGGAGCCCGATCTCAGCGGCGAGAGCTTGCAGCTCCGCCACCTTGAGGGTCGTCAGGTCGCTGGTTTCCACGCCCCCGGCGTGGAGTTTGACATCAGTCACGAAAGAGGGTCCTTTCCCCCGGCGCGCCCTGCGCGCCGTATGTGAAGCTTCGTCACATGAACTGCCGGTACGTGCTGCGTTCTGATTCGCGCTACGTCGCCGCCCCGTTTCTCTATGAGAAGAGACTCGGGAGGGCAGGCAGGAGTGACGGCATGATTGCTAGGAGATCACCCGGAAGCTGGATTCGCTCGTGACGCGGGTTCTTCACGGGTGCGGTTGCAGTTTACCACCTCAGCGGTGACACTCAGGACGTCACGCGACCGGTGTGTCCGACCGCGCGTCCGACCGTGCTTCCTGGCGCGACACGGTCGCCCCCTTGAAGTCGACGGCCAGCATGAGCGGCTGCCAGCGGGTCTGCGCGGACTCCTCCACGAGCTTGGCCGCCGCGAGTCGCTGACTCGGGTCGCTGCCCAGGACGAGGATCGAGGGGCCGGCGCCGGAGACGACGGCCGCGAAGCCGTTCTCCCGCAGCAGGGTGATCAGGCGGTCGGTCTCCGGCATGGCCGAGGCGCGGTAGCTCTGGTGGAGCTTGTCCTCGGTGGCCGCGTGCAGCAGCTCGGGGCTCTGGATGAGAGCGGCGACGAGCAGTGCCGAGCGGGAGACGTTGAACACGGCGTCCTCATGAGGGACGGACTGCGGCTGGAGGCTGCGCGCCAGAGCCGTCGACATGACGTGCTCGGGCACGAGGACGAGCGGCGAGACACCGCGGTGGACGATGAGCTTCTTGAAGCGCGGGCCGTCCGGCGTCACCCAAGCGATGGTCAGGCCGCCGAAGAGGGCGGGCGCGACGTTGTCGGGGTGCCCCTCCATGTCGTTCGCCAGCGCCAGCAGCTGCTGCGCGTCGAGGTCGACAACACCCTCCAACAGCCCCTTGGCCGCCATGATGCCCGAGACGATCGCAGCTCCCGAGGAGCCCAGCCCCCGGCCGTGCGGGATGCTGTTGCGCGCCCGGAGGTCGAGCCCGGGAAGCGGGACGCCGACCGCGTCGAAGGTGTGCGCGATGGCCCGGACGACGAGGTTGGCCTCGTCGGTCGCGACCTCGCCCTCGCCGACGCCGATGACCTCGACGGTGGCGCCGGGCGCATCGCGAACCGACACCTCCAGCTCGTCGTACAACGCGAGCGCGAGCCCGAGCGTGTCGAAGCCGGGACCGAGGTTCGCACTCGTCGCGGGGACCTTGACGACGACCCTGCGGCCGCGGAGGTCGGCCGAGGTCACGCGGTCGCCTCGGCGGCAGTGTGCGCGGAGTCGGCCGTGCTGGAGTCGGCGACCAGGCCGAGGACGTCGGCGATGGCGGACGTGTCCACCGGCACGACGGTCGGCTGCACGTCGGAGCCGTCGGCCGTGCGGAGCGCCCACTGCGGATCCTTGAGGCCATGGCCGGTCACCGTGAGCACGACCGTCGCGCCGGCCGGGATCAGGCCTGCGGCGGAGCGCTCGAGGAGACCCGCGACGCTGATCGCGGACGCGGGCTCGACGAAGATGCCGACCTCGGCCGAGAGGATGCGGTGCGCCTCCAGGATCTTCGCGTCGTCGATCGCGCCGAAGTAGCCGTCGCTGTCGTCGCGCGCGTTGAGCGCGAGCTCCCACGACGCCGGGTTGCCGATGCGGATGGCGGTGGCGATCGTGTCGGGCTCCTTGACCGTGTGGCCGAGAACGATCGGTGCGCTGCCGGCCGCCTGGAAACCGAGCATGCGCGGCAGCTTGGTGCTTTCGCCGCGCTGCAGCTCCTCGGTGTAGCCGCGGTGGTAAGCGGTGTAGTTGCCCGCGTTGCCGACCGGGACGATGTGGAAGTCCGGGGCGTCGCCGAGCGCCTCCACGACCTCGAACGCTGCCGTCTTCTGACCTTCGATGCGATCGGGGTTGACGGAGTTGACGAGGTGCACCGGGTAGTTGGTGGCGAGGTCGCGAGCGATGTCGAGACAGTCGTCGAAGTTGCCCTGCACCTGCAGCAGCTGCGCGTTGTGCGCGATCGCCTGGCTGAGCTTGCCCATCGCGATCTTGCCCTCGGGCACGAGCACGACCGCCTGGATGCCCGCGTGCGTCGCGTATGCCGCAGCCGACGCCGACGTGTTGCCGGTGGAGGCGCAGATGACCGCCTTCGCGCCGTGCTCGACCGCCTTGGAGATGGCCATCGTCATGCCGCGGTCCTTGAACGAACCGGTCGGGTTCATCCCCTCGAACTTCACCCACACATCGGCGCCGGTACGCGCGGAGAGCGCGGGAGCCGGGATGAGCGGCGTGCCACCCTCGCCGAGCGTGACGATCGGAGTGGCGTCGGAGATGTTCAGGCGGTCCGCGTACTCACGCAGGACGCCTCGCCACTGACGACTGTAGGCCTTCGGCTGGGGCATTACGATCCTTCGACTCGGAGAACGGAAGAGATGGCGATGACGACGTCACTCGCCGCGAGAGCCTCGACGGTGGCCGCAAGTGCGGCCTCCTCGGCTTCGTGGGTGCCGATCACCAGGGTAGCGGTGGGTGTCGCGCCGCCGTGAATCGGGGCGCCGGGATCTGTCGCCGCGTTACCCGCGATGACGACGGGTCCGGTGTGGCTCGGTACCGACTGCTGCACGGTCTCGACGCTGACCCCTCCATCACTCAGGATGCGTGCGACCGCGGCGAGCACGCCCGGCTGGTCCTCGACATCCAGAGTGATCTGGTACCGCGTCACGACCCGGCCGACGTCGAGCACCGGCAGGTCGGAATGCGTCGACTCGGCGACCCCGGGGCCGCCGACGACGTGGCGGCGCGCGGCCGAGACCACATCACCGAGCACGGCGGAGGCCGTCTCGACTCCGCCGGCACCGGCACCGTAGAACATCAGGTCGCCCGCCGCGGCGGACTGCACGAACACGGCGTTGTGCGCGCCGTGCACGGCGGCGAGCGGGTGGTCGCGGCTCACCAGCGCCGGGTAGACGCGGGCCGAGACGCCCTCCTCCCCCGTCTCCGGGTCGGTCAGGCGTTCGCAGATGGCCAGCAGCTTGATGACGGCGCCCGACGCGCGCGCCGCATCCACCTGCGCCTTCGTCACGCTCGTGATGCCCTCGCGGTAGACGCGGTCCAGCGGCACGGTGGTGTGGAAGGCGAGGCTCGCGAGGATGGCGGCCTTCTGCGCTGCGTCGTACCCGCCGATGTCGGCGGTCGGGTCGGCCTCGGCGTAGCCGCGGTCGGTCGCGATCGCCAGGGCGTCCTGAAGGGTCTCGCCGTTCACATCCATGCGATCGAGGACGAAGTTGGTGGTGCCGTTGACGATGCCGAGGATGCGGTTGATCCGGTCGCCGGCCAGGCTGTCGCGCAGCGGGCGGATGATCGGGATGGCACCCGCGACAGCCGCCTCGTAATACAGCTGTGCACCGACCTGCTCGGCCGCCTCGAACAGTTGGGGGCCGTGCGTGGCCAGGAGCGCCTTGTTCGCGGTGATCACGTCGGCGCCGGAGTTCAACGCCTCGAGCACGTAGCCGCGGGCGGGCTCGACGCCCCCCATCAGCTCGACGACGATGTCAGCGCCGAGGATGAGCGAGCTCGCGTCGGTCGTGAACAGCTCGCGCGGCAGGTCGACGTCGCGCTGCGCATCCACATCGCGGACGGCGATGCCGACGAGTTCGAGACGGGCGCCGACGCGGGAGGCGAATTCATCGCCCTGTTCGAGCAGGAGGCGCGCCACCTGGGATCCGACGGAGCCGGCCCCGAGCAGGGCCACACGGAGGTTGCGGTATTCGATCATGCCTGGCTGCGCTCCTTCGCGGTGCTGCGGGTGCTGGAGATGGACGGGTCGTACGCTGCATCGCGCGCGAGCAGGTCGTCGATCGTCTCGCCCCGGACGATGACGCGGGCCTCGCCGTCCCGGACGGCAACGACCGGCGGACGGCCGACGTGGTTGTAGTTGCTGGACAGCGGCCAGCAGTAGGCGCCGGTCGCCGGCACGGCGAGCAGGTCGCCCGGCTCCACGTCGCCCGGGAGGTACTCGGCGTTCACCACGATGTCGCCGCTCTCGCAATGCTTGCCGGCGACACGCACGAGTGCGGGTGCCGCCTGCGAGGTGCGGTTCGCCAGACGGGCGGAGTAGTCGGCCTGGTACAGGGCGGGTCGCGCGTTGTCGCTCATTCCGCCGTCGACGCTGACGTAGCGGCGGATGGCGATCTCGCCGTCGTCCTGGAAGGCCACTGGGACATCCTTCGTCGTGCCGACGGTGTAGAGCGTGAGCCCGGCGGTTCCGATGATCGAGCGGCCCGGCTCGAACGCGACGACCGGCACCGGGATGTCGAGCTCCTCGCATCCCGCCGCCACCGTCTCCGCGATACGCCGGGCGAGCTCGCCGATCGGCGCGGGATCGTCTGCCGACGTGTACGCGATCCCGAAACCGCCGCCGAGGTTGAGCTCCGCCACGTCGCCGCCGGCCAGCAGCCGCTTGTGCAGCGTCAGGAGGCGCGCTGCCGACTCGGCGAAGCCGTCCGCGCCGAAGATCTGCGAGCCGATGTGGCAGTGCAGGCCGCGGAAGGCGAGCGACGGGTGCGAGCGGATGCGCTCGACGGCATCCACGGCGTGGTCCAGCCCGATGCCGAACTTCTGATCCTCGTGCGCCGTCGCCAGGAAAGCGTGCGTGTGCGCGTGCACCCCGCTGTTGACGCGCAACCGGACGCTTTGCCGCACCCCGCGCCGCTCGGCCGCCGCTGCGATCCGGTCGATCTCCTGCAGGCTGTCGATGACGATCGCACCGATGCCCCCCTCGACGGCCCGGTCGATCTCGGCGAATGACTTGTTGTTGCCGTGGAAGCCGAGCCGCTCGGGGTCCACCCCGGCAGCGAGCGCGACCGCCAGCTCGCCGCCGCTGCAGACGTCGATGAAGAGGCCGGCCGCGTCCATCCAGCGCGCGATCTCGATGGTCAGGAACGCCTTGCCGGCGTAGTAGACCTTCGCGGCGGAGCCGATCTCGGCGAAGGCGTCGTCGAACGCCTCCCGCACCTCGACGGCGCGAGACCGCGCGTCGTCCTCATCGATCACGTAGAGCGGCGTGCCGAACCGAGCGGCGAGAGCACCGGCGGAGACGTCCCCGACGATGAGTTCACCGTCGGAGCGCTTCGTCGTGCGGGACCACAGGCCCGGTGCGAGGGCGTTCGCGTCCGCGGGGACGCGCAACCACGCGGGGGCGAGCGGGTTGGGGCCGGCGGCGACGGGCGCGGCAGAGTCGGGATGGGCCATAGGGATCCTCACGGGTGGCGACGAGTGGGGGCCTCCTAGGCGAGCGGACCCGGATTGGCCCCTGAAGCCGGATGGAGAGAACACCAGAAGTCTATCCAGCCCGCAGCGGGCGCTCAGTGCGCATTACGCAGGGCGCCCACGCACGCTTACGAGCAGCTGCCCTTGCTGTTGAGGAACGTCTCGTCCATCACGAAGTCCGACGCGGTCAGCGTGACCGTCGCGTGCCCCGGCGTCACGACGATGTCGGACACCTCCACGCCCTCCGGGAGGTACTGGGCCGCGCACACCGGGAACGGGCCCTGCGACGTGAGCGCCTGAAGGAGGCGGTTGAGGTTGACGTTGCCGGCCCCCGTCTTCAGCGAGGCCTTGTCCGCGGTGAGCAGCACCTGCTTGCCCGCCGCCTCCGGGGTCGCCGTCACCGTGTAGTCGACGGGGAGGCCGAGCAGGTTGATCGATCCGTCGTAGCCGATCGTTCCGTTGCCGAGCGTGATGTCTCCCGTTGCCCCGGGGATCTGCACCAGCTTGTTCAGCGACTCCTGGCTGATGGAGAGGGTGCCGGTGGCGTCGGAGATGGGCTTCGAGAAGTCGGCGGGAACTCCCGTCGCAACCAGTTCGGCACTCAGCGGCGCCCCCTTGACGACAAGCTTCGGCGCCGTCAGCTCCACCCTCTGGAACGTGCCGACAAGGTACTGCTGCAGCACGGAGAAACCGCCGATGTGCGTCGTGATCTGGCCGTGGATGTCGGAGGGCAGACTCTTCTCGATCTCGTTCGACACGCGCTGCTCGGAGTAGGCGCGGACGGCGGAGTCGACCACCACGAGCAGCACCACGACGACGACCACCGGGATGCCGATCCAGAGCACGAGGCGCAGCCAGAGGGGCCGGCGTCGCCGGATGGGCGCCTCGGGCGCCGGGAGAACCTGCGTCGTGTTGTCACTCATCCTCGTCCCCCTCACATGCGGTCGGGCGCCGAGACTCCCAGCAGCCCGAGCCCGTTGCGGATGACCTGGCCGGTGGCGTCGTTCAGCCAGAGGCGGGTGCGGTGGAGGTCGGTCACGGGCTCATCGCCGTGCGGGAGGACGCGGGTGGAGCCGTCCCGCACCGCGTACCAGGCGTGGTACAGGCCCGCGAGCTCTTCCGTGTAGCGTGCGACGCGGTGCGGTTCGCGCAACTCCGCCGCCAGAGCGACGATGCGCGGGAACTCCTGCAGGCCGCCCAGTAGTGCCGACTCCGTCTCGTGCGTGAGCAGCTCGGGAGCGAACACGCTGCGGTCGACGCCTGCCTTCTCGGCATTCGCGGCGACGGAGCGGGTGCGGGCATGCGCGTACTGGACGTAGAACACCGGGTTCTCATTGCTGCGCTTGGCCAGCAGGTCGAGGTCGATGTCGAGCTGGGAGTCGGTAGACGAGCGGACCAGGGCGTAGCGCGCGGCGTCGACGCCCACCGCATCCACCAGGTCGTCGAGGGTGACGATCGTGCCCGCCCGCTTCGACATCCGGACCGGCTCGCCGTCTTTCACCAGGTTGACCAGCTGCCCGATGAGGATCTGGAGGTTCACGTTCGGCACGTCGCCGAACGCCGCCACCATCGCCATCATCCGGCCGATATAACCGTGGTGGTCGGCGCCCAGCATGATGATGTTCTGCTCGAAGCCGCGTTCGCGCTTGTCGAGGTAATAGCCGAGGTCGCCCGAGATGTACGCGGGCTCGCCGTTGGAGCGGATGACGACGCGGTCGCGGTCGTCGCCGAAGTCGGTGGTCCGCAGCCAAATCGCGCCGTCGGCCTCGAAGATGTGGCCCTGCTCGCGGAGGCGCTCGATCGCGCGCTCGACGGCACCGGATTCGTGCAGCGAGTCCTCGTGGAAGTAGACGTCGAAGTCGACGCCGAACGAGTGGAGGCGGTCCTTGATCTCCTCGAACATCAGCTGCGTGCCGATGGAACGGAACGCCTCCTGCTGCTGCTCACGCGGCAGGTCCGCGAGGTCGGTTCCGCGTGCGGAGGACTCGGCGACGACGCGTTCGGCGATCTCGCCGATGTAGGCGCCGCCGTAGCCGTCCTCCGGGGTCGGCTCACCCAGGTAGGCGGCCAGCAGGCTGCGCGCGAACCGGTCGATCTGCGAGCCGTGGTCGTTGAAGTAGTACTCGCGGGTCACCTCCGCGCCCTCGGCCTGCAGGATGCGCGCCAGGCTGTCGCCGACGGCCGCCCACCGAGCGCCGCCCATGTGGACGGGGCCGGTCGGGTTGGCGGAGACGAACTCCAGGTTGACGCGCAGGCCGTCGTAGACGTCGCCGCGACCATACGCGTCGCCTGCCTCGATGATCGTCTGCGCGAGCTGGCCGGCGGCGGCCGCCTCCAGGCGGAAGTTGATGAACCCGGGACCGGCCACCTCGGCCGAGGCGACGCCGTCGATGCCGGCCGCGGCGGACGCGATCTGCTCGGCCAGCTCGCGCGGGTTCGCTCCGACCTTCTTGGCGATGCGCATGGCGACGTTGGACGCCCAGTCGCCGTGGTCGCGGTTCTTGGGCCGCTCCAGAGGCACGTCGTCGACGGTGAGGGTCAGTTCCGGGATGTCGGCGCCCGCCTCGCGTCGCTGCTCGACCACCGTCGTCACGATGTCGAGGAGGGCGGCGGAGAGATCAGCGGGTGTCATGACGAACGATTCTACCGGGCCGGAGGGACCGCCCCGGATGGCGGTGCGCCCTGGCAGTTCCGACCCGTCTCCAATTGATAGGGTCATCGCGACGCGCGCTCCCGCACAGCGCGCGCCGAGCACAGAGACGAGTCGCCTGATGACCACCACCACCCGCCGCTTCGCCCTTCTCGCCGTAACGACCACGGTCGTCCTGGCCGCCACCGTCGCCCTCGCCGGCTGCACGCCGTCCGCGACGCCCGCCACCCCCTCGCCGAGCCGGACCGCCACCGCGGCCCCCACGCCGAGCACGACTCCGCTGCCCGTCGTGACCCCCACCGCGCCGCCGACGCCGGTCGGGCTCACCTGCGACCAGGTGCTGACGGCCGACCAGGTGTACGCGTTCAACCCCAACTACGGCGCCGACCCGAACTACGCGCCCAAGGACGGCTCCCTCGAGAAGAAGATCGTCGACTGGCAGGGCGTCGCGTGCGGCTGGCTCAACCAGACGAGCAGCGACGTCGTCCAGATCGCGGTGGCCAAGCCGCCGGTGGATGTGATGGAGAGCCTCAAGAACAGCGCGATCACCGACTCCAAGCCGGTGCCGACGTACGGCGTCCCGCCGGAGATCGAGGGCTACTTCAAGCCCGGGTCCGCCGGACAGGTGCAGATCTTCCGGGGACCGTACTGGATCGTGGCCGAGTCGAGTGCGTTCTTCGAGCCGGGGGACGCCGGCCCGCTGATGGAGAGCGTGCTGGGCAACATCCCCGCGTCCTGATCCAGCGCCGGGCCGCCTCCTCGCGGTCGGGCCTGGGCTCGCGGCCGCCGTGTCTTCGCCTGCTGTGCGGGGATGCTAGCCTGGTTGGGCACCCTGGCCCCCATAGCTCAGGGGATAGAGCGTCTGCCTCCGGAGCAGAAGGCCGTAGGTTCAAATCCTACTGGGGGCACCATTCCTTCATTCGTGAGCCGCTTCATCCGAGAGCCGCATGGACTGTTCCTACTTCGACGCCGGCGTGTGCCGCTCGTGCACGCTGATGGGTGTGCCGTACGCGGAGCAGCTCGAAGGCAAGGACCGTCTCGCCCGCGAGCTGCTGTCCCCGTTCGGGGATGCCGTGTGGCTTCCGCCGGTGGCGAGCGCTGAGGCGGGCTACCGCAACAAGGCCAAGATGGTCGTCGGCGGCACCGCGGACGCGCCCACGATCGGCATCCTCGGCGAGGCGGGGCGCGGTGTAGACCTGCGCGAGTGCGGCATCTGCGCACCGGGCATCCGCGCGGCGCTTCCGGTGCTCGCTGGGTTCATCACGCGGCAGCGGCTGGAGCCGTACAGCGTGCCGGATCGGCGCGGTGAACTGAAGTTCGTCCTCGTGACGGAGTCCCCCGACGGTGAGCTGATGGTGCGGTTCGTCGCCCGTTCGGAGCACACGGTGGCGCGGGTCAAGGCAGGGCTGGACGGGTTGCTGGCCGAACTGCCGCGTGCGCGCGTGGTGACGGTGAACCTGCAGCCCGAGCACAAGGCCGTGGTCGAGGGCGATACGGATGTGGTGCTCACTCGCGAGTCGGCGCTCCCGATGCGAATGGGGCCGATCTCGCTACGGCTGCGCCCGCAGAGCTTCTTCCAGACCAACACGGCCGTCGCGACCGAGCTGTACGCGCAGGTGTCGTCGTGGGTCGACGAGATCGCTCCCGCCTCGGTATGGGACCTGTACTGCGGGGTCGGCGGGTTCGCCCTGCACGTCGCTGCGCCGGGGCGCCGCGTCGTGGGTGTCGAGACCAGCCGCGAGGCGGTCCGCAGTGCTCGCGCGAGCGCTTCGGCTGCGGGCCTGCCTCAGGTAGCGTTCCGCGCAGGCGACGCCACCGCATTCGCTCTCGGAGCGGTCACCGCTCCTGAACTGGTGATCGTGAATCCACCCCGTCGCGGCATCGGAGCGGAACTCTCCGCCTGGCTCGAGGGTTCGGATGTCCGGAGCGTGGTCTACTCCAGCTGCAACCCCAAGAGCCTCGCCCACGACCTGGCCCGGATGTCGTCGTACAGCATCCGGACCGGCCGCGTGCTCGACATGTTCCCGCAGACCGGCCACATGGAGGTGGCCGTCCTGCTCGAACGGCGCTGAGCTGACCCGCTGGCCCAGCGGCTAGCTGGCAGCCGACTCGCGCTTGGGAAGCTTCCAGCCCGGGCGCACGTAGTGGCAGGTGTACCCCCACGGGATGCGCTCCAGGTAGTCCTGGTGCTCGGGCTCGGCTTCCCAGAACTCCCCTGCCGCAGTCACCTCGGTGACCACCTTGCCCGGCCAGAGGCCTGAGGCGTCCACGTCGGCGATGGTGTCCTCGGCGATCCGGCGCTGCTCGTCGTTCTCGTAGAAGATCGCCGAGCGGTAGCTGGACCCGACGTCGTTGCCCTGACGGTCCTTCGTCGACGGGTCGTGGATCTGGAAGAAGAACTCGAGGAGGTCGCGGTAGCTGGTGCGCTCCGGGTCGTACTCGATCTCGATGGCCTCGGCGTGGCCGCTGTGGTTGCGGTAGGTGGCGTTGGGGACGTCGCCTCCGGTGTAGCCCACCCGCGTGTCCGTCACGCCTGGGAGCTTGCGGATGAGGTCTTCCATGCCCCAGAAACAGCCGCCGGCGAGGATTGCCTTCTGCGTCATTGTGGTCTCCTTGATGTCGTTGATTCTGTGTCGTTACTTCTGGAAAAGGTGGGCGTACTGGCCGTACCCCGCCTCGTCGAGCTCAGCGAGAGGGACGAAGCGGAGAGCAGCGGAGTTGATGCAGTACCGCAGTCCGCCCTCTTCGGCGGGCCCGTCGTCGAACAGGTGGCCGAGGTGGCTGTCGCCGTGAGCCGATCGGACCTCCGTGCGCACCATGCCGTAGGTGCTGTCGGTCTTCTCCACGATGTTGCCGGGCTCGACCGGGATGGTGAAGCTCGGCCATCCCGAACGGCTGTCGTACTTGTTCACGGACGCGAAGAGCGGCTCCCCCGACACGACGTCGACGTACAGGCCCTGGTCGTGGTTGTCCCAGAAGCGGTTGCGGAACGCCGGCTCGGTGGCGGCCTCCTGTGTCACCGCGTACTGCTGCGGCGTGAGACGGCTGACGGCCTCCGGGTCCTTGCGGTAGTCCTGTGTCACGTTTCCTCCTCGTGCGGTGCGCTGGCTGCAACACCTTCAGTAGATGGAACACGCGACCCCACCCGGATGGTCCCGTCCTTCCTGTGAGTTCGCCGTGTGCGCGAGGACACTGCGGATGCGACTCAGAACGACGTCCCACTCCCCCAAGACCTGGGCCGCGGAGACGCGAAGGCGCCGCAGATCGAGTGCGGCCATGATCGCATCCCGTGCTCGGTCGCGCTCGAACTGCCTTCGATCGTTGTGGAATGCGAAGCCGTCGATCTCCAGGTAGACGACTCCATCGACCCGCATGTCGACGCGCCCGACTCCGACGACATGCACCTGCTGCTCGACGATGTGGCCGAGACCTTGCAGACGCTGCCGCACGATCGACTCGACGCCCGAATCCGCACCGGCGCGAGCCAGGCCGCCCCGGGCTCGTACGTTCACCGGTTGCCGGGCGAGCACCTCCCGGAGGGCGACGGGGTTGGTGAAGCCGGCGGAGATGGCCGTATCGAAGACGGCGACCGCGGTCTCCTGGTCCGCACACCGCGCTACCGACCTGAGGCAATCCCCGAGGCTCACCCTCCAGACCTCCGCGTGAGGCTCGAGCGGAGACCAGTGGCACAGGTGTCCGGAGCGCGGGCCTGCCCGAGCGTTGGGCGCGAACTGCAGATGAAGCCGGGCATCGTCTCCCGACCACAAGCCATAGCTGCGGGCCGCCGTCACGCAGGAGAGGCGCCCTCGAGCCGCGATCGCGGCCATTGCCGCCGCTGGTGCGGACGGCAGCGCGTAAATGCCCGTGCGCGGACGCCACAGCGAGCCCTCCCGCACCGCCGCTGTCAGTTCGTGGGACGAGGCGCCGGCGGCACGCAGCTGACGGGCGGAGGCTATGCCGCCGAGGCGGTCAACAGTAACGAAATCGATCATGGTGCGAGCCTCCCATCGCCCGCGGACGGCCGGCGCGGCCTGCCTGAATCTGTGGATAGCCGAGCGGGGACGCCGATTGTGAAACGAAGGAGATCGGGGTTCGAATCTCCTTCGATTGGCAGTCCTGCGGGAGATTCGAACGTGAGCCGACCGAACCTCCTTCGCTGGCGACCGTGCAGAGGCTAGACGGGCGAGGCGGGCGACCTCTAGCCTGGCGCCGTTCCGAGAGTGTCGCCCCACCCGTTCACAGCACCGAACGAAGGAACACGCATGCCGAATCCCACCATCGTCCTGGTCCACGGAGCCTGGGCTGACGCGTCCAGCTGGAACCCTGTCATCACCGACCTGCGCAGCCGCGGCTACACGGTGCTCGCACCGCCGAACCTCCTGCGCCAGGCGGCATCGGACGGTGCCTATGTCGCGTCGTTCGTCGCCCAGCGCACCGAGGGCCCGGTCGTGCTCGTCGGGCACTCGTATGGTGGCGCGGTCATCAGCGCGGCTGGGCTCGGCGGCGGCGACGTGCGCGCACTCGTCTATATCGACGCCTTCATCCCCGACGAAGGGGAGACGGTTTTCGGCCTCCTCGGCGGTTCCGGGTCGGCACTCGATGTGCCGGACCCGACCACCGTGCTCGACATCGTCGGCTTCCCGGGCGCCGCAGAGGGCAACGCGGACGCGTACCTGAAGGCGTCCACCGTGCACCAGTTCTTCGCTCAGGACCTGCCGGAGGAGGCGCGCGATCAGATCGTCGCGGGTCAGCGTCCGATATCGCTGGAGGCCAACACGACTCCGGCGGGAGCGGGAGCGTGGCAGAGCCGTCCGGTGTGGGCCGTGGTCGGCACCGAAGACAAGGTCATCCCGCCGGCGCTGCAGCGGCGGATGGCGGAGCGCGCCGACGCGACCATCATCGAGACGGCGTCAAGCCACGTCTCGATGCTCTCCGCGCCGGATGTCGCCGTCGGAGCGATCGTCGCCGCGGCCGAATCCATCGGCTGAGCGCTCGATTCTCGGCTCCCCACCGCCCTAGAGCCCGGGCCCATCGACCCGGGCTCTACGGCCGGGCCTCGTGGCCGGGCTCGCCGTGCGTCCTCCGCTCCTCCTTGAGCTCTGCCTCGAAGAGGTGGCGGCGACCGCCGGCGAGCCGGTCGCGTGCCTCCCGCTCCAGGTCCCGGAACACCGAGTAGTAGCCGTCGTCGTAGTCCTCGACGATCTGGAAGGTCCATCGGCCGGCGATGACGTTTCGCCCGAGCAGTTCGCGCTCGATCCGGTCACCGAGTTCCGTGTGACCCGCGTCGCGCAGCTTCGAGACCGCCTCGCCCAAGGTGAGGTCGGCGGTGCCGGTCAGCCGGTGGAATCCGTACAGGAGCCCCCGGGCGTGCTCCACCACCTCCAGCGCTTCGGACAGCGAGCCGAGCGCATCCACTGTGGCGTCGTCGAGCCCCGCTGGCCGGGTGTGGGCCGCATCGGGTCCGTCGCCTGTGTCCTGCTCGGTCTCGTCGGCGGCATTCGCACGATCGGTCATCGGCTCTCCTTCGTGGTCGGGGGGACGTCGTCGGGGTCGATCGCGACCGGCTCGCCGTCCGGTTCGCGGATCACGGGGATGGCGTCGGTGAACTGCTGCGCCCGCTGCTCGCCGTCCGGCGATCCGCTGAACAGCCGGCCCTCCTCCTCGCTCCGAGCGCGCGGAGGCCGCTCGAGCGCCTCCGGTCGCTCGGCCAGCTCGACGCGCTGCCTCGGGAGGGACCCCGGCGAGTAGCGCTGCATCCAGTCGATCAGGCGCTCCCGCACCAGGCAGCGCAGGTCGAACAGAGTCGGCGCATCCTTCGCCGTGACCAGGACGCGGACGCGCACCCAGCCGCCGACCGCATCCGTCACCTGGAGGATGCCCGTGCGCTTGTCCCACAGGTCCGTATCGGCGAGGACGCGGTTCAGCTCGGCGCGCATCCCTCCGGTGGAGACGCGCCAGTCGAGGTCGAATTCGACCGAGCCGAGTAGCTCGCTGTGCTGGCGTGTCCAGTTCTCGAAGGCCTTCGTCGTGAAGTACGTCGACGGCAGGACGAGTCTGCGGTCGTCCCAGACATGGACGACGACGTACGTGAGCGTGATCTCCTCGATCGTGCCCCATTGCCCCTCCACGACCACGACGTCGTCGATGCGGATGGCGTCCGAGAAGGCGAGCTGGATGCCGGCGAACAGGTTGGCCAGGCTCGACTGGGCGGCAACACCCGCGATGATGCCGACGATCCCCGCTGACGCGAGCAGGCTCGCGCCGGCCGCCTGCAATGCGGGGAAGGTCAACAGGATGGCGCCCAGTCCGATGACGACGGCAGCAACAACGGTGAGGCGGCGGAGGATGAGCACCTGCGTCCGCACACGGCGCGCGTAGCGGTTGTCCGGAACGTCGAGCCGGTAGCGGTCGAGCCCCAGATCCTCCACGAAGATCACGAGCGCGGCGGCGAACCACACTCCGGTGGCGATGGCCAGGATCAGGAACGCGTGATGGATGCCGCTCCTCCAGGCCGCCGTGGTGTCCGGCGGCAGGGTGACGGCGACCGCGATCCACAGCACGATCACGAGGAGGAAGAGCCGGAAGGGGACGCGCGAGCGGCGGATCAGCAGCGCGGGCCACTGGCGACGCCGGCCGATGAGCCGAAGGATGAGCGCCAGGATGGCGGTGACGACGACCGCGACGACAACGGCAAGGAGGCAGGCGCTGGCCAGGCCGGGCCAGCTGCGCAGGGGGAACACGGGTCGACGGACTCCTCGGGTCGGGATGCGTGACGGAGTGTACGCGCGCGCCGGTCGAGCCTCCACCTGCTTCGCGAGCACCGCCTCCCGGGACTAGCCTGTCCAATCGGGGCAGATCCCGACCGAGCGTGAAGGAGCGGCAATGGCAGCGACACGGACACTCTTCATCGGGGGGACGGGCGTCATCAGCTCGGCCTGCGTGGCGGAGGCGCTGGACCAGGGCCACGAGGTGACCGTGGTGAATCGCGGCAACAGCTCGATCCGTCCCCTGCCCGACGGTGTCGAAGTGCTGCACGCCGACATCCGCGACCCCGAGAGCGTCCATCGGGTGCTGGGTGAGCGCAGTTTCGACGTGGCGGCTGAGTTCCTCGCTTTCACGCCCGAGCATGTCCGGACGGACTTCGACCTGTTCGAAGGCCGGGTCGGCCAGTTCGTCTTCATCAGTTCCGCATCGGCGTACCAGAAGCCGCCGTCACGCGTGCCGGTCACCGAGTCCACCGCGCTCAGGAACCCGTTCTGGCAGTACTCGCGCGACAAGATCGCCTGCGAGGACCTGCTGGTGGAGGCGTACCGTGACCGCGGCTTCCCGGTGACGATCGTCCGTCCGTCTCACACCTACGACCGCACGCTCATCCCGACGTCGGGTGGCTGGACGGATCTGGCCCGGATGCGCCGCGGCGCCCCCGTCGTCGTGCACGGCGATGGGACGAGCCGATGGACCATCACGCACAACACGGACTTCGCCGTCGCCTTCGTCGGGCTGCTGGGGCTGCCCGAGGCGGTGGGCGACAGCTTCCACATCACGGGGGACGAGGCCCCGACCTGGGACCAGATCTACTGCGACCTCGCCGAGGCGCTCGGAGTCGAGGCCGACCTGGTACACGTCGCCAGCGAGTCGATCGCCGCCGTCGTGCCGGACCTGGGGCCTGGCCTGCTCGGCGACAAGGCGCATTCGATGCACTTCGACAACAGCAAGGTGAAGGCGCTCGTGCCCGGCTTCCACGCGCGCGTGCCGTTCGCCCGCGGGGCCGGCGAGATCGTCGAGTGGTTCCTCGCCGACGCCGAGCGCCAGAAGGTGGACCCGGACCTCGATGCCGCGTTCGACCGCCTGGTGGACCACGCCCGCGCGTTCGCCTGAGCGCGGTCCCTCGACGAGTGGTGAGTCGCTGCTCGAATGGGGGTCGAGTTGCGACCAGATGTCACCACTCGTCGGGTGCCGCTACTTCGAGTAGCCGCCGGATGAGGACGACGAGGATGCCGACATGATCTTCGTGCCGTCCGGACCGACGACCCACCAGATCCCGGCGAAGCCCTGGCCGGTGACATCACCCGCGGAGGTGTCCTGGGCGAAGGTGTAGAGCGGCCAGCCGTTCAGCGTGACCTGCTTCTTGCCGTCGACCCCGGTGATGGTGCCGATGGTCCCGGTGACGCCGGTGACGGCCGGGTGGTCGCTGGTGGCCTCGATCGCCGGCCACTGGGCGGCGCAGGCGCCCGTGCAGACGCTCTTGCCGGAGTTGGCAGTGTCCTTGTCGAAGACGTAGGCGGTGAGGCCCTTGCCGTCGACGACGACCGTGCCGAGTGTCGTCGATCCGGTCTTCAGGATCTCTCCTCCCGAGGCGGATGCGGAGGAGGACGACGATGACGACGACGGGGACGGGCTCGCCGGCGCCCCGTAGCCGCTCCCGGACCCTCCTCCGGACGAGCAGGCGGCGAGCGCGAGGAGCGCGGCGGCGGCTCCGGCGGTCAGAGCGCCGAGGCGGATGCGTGCAGTGATGGTTCTCATGAGCGGATGCTCCCTTCCATCCTGTGCACGCTGCCGGGGCCCCGAATAGTTCAGCTTCTGAGGGAACAATCAGGGCACAATTCGAAACAAGAGCTTTACTATAAAGAAACTTTCCTGATACATTCTCGCGAAAGCATCGTTCCAACGAAGGGATGAGGATGACCGGACCGGTTCGGGGCACCCCCGGGTGGCTGCGCGAGACCAACGACCGCACTGCGCTGTCGCTGCTGCTCGAGCACGGCGTCCTCACCCGCAACCGCATCGGCGAGCTCTCCGGGCTCTCCAAGCCCACCGCCGCCCAGATGGTCTCGCGGCTCGAGACGGCGGGTCTCATCCACGTCGTCGGCGAGGTGTCCGGTGGACGGGGACCGAACGCCGCGAGCTACGCGGTCCGCACCGATCGGATGCTCGGCGTCGCGATCGACATCGACGCGGAGGTCATCCGCTCGACCGTCGTCGACGCCGCCGGCGAGGAGCGACCCATCGCCGTCACCCCGCTCGCCGGCCGCTCCCCCGAGGTGGATGTGCGGCTCGCGATCGACGCGGCATGCGAAGCGGCGGGCGTCGACCCCGAACGCGTCGGCGCCGTCTGCATCGGCGTCCAGGGCGCGCTCGACCCGCGTACCGACGAGCTGACCTACATCGAGACGCTGCCCGGGTGGCCCAAGCAGGGCATCCGCCGCCGCCTCGGCGACGCGCTCGGGCGTGCGGTGCGCATCGACAACGACGTGAACCTGGCGGCCCTCGCCGAGCGGACCGACGGTGCCGGACGCGACGCGGGCGGCTTCGCGCTGCTCTGGATGGGCGAAGGCCTCGGCCTCTCCGTCGACCAGGGCGGCAGCGTCCACCGGGGCGCGTCGGGCGGCGCGGGCGAAATCGGCTACCTGCCCATCCCTCGCTCGGCGGCCGAGTTGGATGCGGACGCCCGCGACCTGCAGGACCTCATCGGAGGTCCCGCCGTCGCGCGCCTCGCCGACGCCCACGGGCTGTCACCGCAGTTCGACGGCACACCCGATGCGCGCGAGGCCTTCCTGCACGAACTGGCCCGCCGCGTGGCCGTGGGCGTCGTCCCCGTGCTCGCCCTGCTCGATCCCGAACTCGTCGTCCTCGGTGGCGCGACAGGCCAGGCCGGCGGTCCCCGCCTCGCCGCGCTGGTCACCGCCGAGCTCCGCCCCGCCTGGGGCGACCGCAGCGTCGTCGCGACCGGCGTCGCTGCTCATCCCGTCCTCCGCGGAGCCCGGGAGCACCTCATCGGCGACGTGCGCGATGCGCTCTTCGCCGAAGTGTCGCGGATCGCACCGTAGCGTTCCGCGTCCTGCCATTGCACCGTCTGCCCTGCATCATCCACCCGCACCACCAGCAGTGAGGGAGTCACACCCGTGAAACACCGTCATCTCATCACCGCGGCCGCGGTCACCGCCGCCGCCGCGCTCGTCCTCTCCGGATGCTCCGGAGGGTCCGGAAGCGCGACCTTCAGCGAGACCACGCCGAAGGACCTCAGCGGCACTGTGTCGTTCTGGCACTTCTTCTCCGACCGCGAGGCGAAGGTCATCCAGTCGGTCGTCGACGATTTCGAGAAGAAGTACCCGAAGATCAAGGTCGACGTCCACTCCGGCCAGGACGACGAGAAACTCCAGAAGGCGATCGCCACCGGAAGCAAGGTCGACGTCGGACTGTCCTACTCCACCGATATCGTCGGCAACTTCTGCTCCAACGGTGCCTTCCGCAGCCTGAACAAGGTCATCGAGCGGGACGGCGTCGACATGGGCCAGTTCTCCGACACCGTGAAGTCGTACACCGAGTACAAGGGCACGCGCTGCGCGATGCCGATGCTCGCCGATGTGTACGGCCTCTATTACAACAAGGACCTTCTGCGGGGCGCCGGCTTCACCGCGCCGCCGAAGACCCTGGGTGAACTGGAGTCGATGGCCGAGAAGCTGACGACCTTCAAGGCGGACGGCTCCATCAAGACCCTCGGCTTCAACCCAACCATGGGCTGGTACGAGAACTCGGCCGCCCACTACGGCCCGGCCGCCGACGCCGCATGGCTCAAGCCGGACGGCACCAGCGCGATCGGCTCGAGCGAGGGCTGGAAGGAGCTGATGACCTGGCAGAAGGGGTTCGTCGACAAGATCGGCTGGGACAAGCTCAATACCTTCACCTCGGGACTGGGCCAGGAGTTCTCCGCGGATAACGCCTTCCAGACCGGGCAGGTCGCGATGAACCTCGACGGCGAATACCGCACGGCGTTCATCGACGACCAGGCGAAGCAGCTGAACTACGGCACCGCGCCGTTCCCGACAGCGGACAACCACACCGACCTCTACGGCGGCGGCTACATCACCGGGAACATCATGGGCATCTCGAAGGGGTCGACGCAGCCCGAACTCGCCTGGGCGCTGATGAAGTACCTGACGACCGACACCGACGCCGTCGTGAAGCTTGCGAACGGCCTGAAGAACGTGCCGACCACGAAGGATGCGCTCAACTCGCCGAAGTTGGAGGTCTCGGACCAGTTCAAGACCTTCCTCGACATCGCGTCCAACAAGAACGTCCAGACCACGCCCGCCAGCCCTCTGGGCGCCGGCTACCAGCAGTCGTTCGAGGACTGGTGGAACAAGTACCAGAGCCAGGGCGGCGACCTCGATGCCGGGCTGAAGGCGGTCGACAAGCAGATCGACGACGCGCTCGCGCTGAGCACCGGTCCGTGAGCCGAACGTCATGACCGCGACCATCGATCGTGCGGGGCGGGTCGCCGCCCGCCCCGCACGGCGCTCCCCCGCACGACGGCGGCGGAACCTCGTCACGCTGGCGCTCCTGGCGCCCGCACTGCTGGGGCTGCTGATCTTCTTCGTCTACCCGCTCATCGCCTCCATCTACTACTCGTTCACGCGCTTCGACCTCGTTTCGGCGCCGCAGTGGATCGGGTTGCGCAACTACGAGTACCTGTTCACCCAAGACCCGAACGTCTGGCTCGCGACGCTCAACACGCTGTGGTTCGTCGTGATCTGGGTGCCGGTGAAGACCGCCTTCGCACTGCTCATCGCCGGCCTCCTGGCCCGCGCGCGCCGCGCCTCCGGTCTCTGGCGGACGGTGTTCTACCTGCCGGCGCTGGTGCCGCCGGTGGCGAGCGTTGTCGCCTTCGTGTTCCTGTTCAACCCGGGAACCGGTCCGGTCAACCAGGTGCTCGGCTGGTTCGGGATCAAGGGCCCGCTCTGGTTCAACGACCCCGCGTGGTCGAAGCCCTCGCTGGCACTGCTCGGGATCTGGGTCATGGGCGACATCATGATCATCTTTCTTGCCGCTCTGCTGGATGTGCCGCGCGAGCAGTACGAGGCCGCCTCCCTCGACGGCGCGAGCGGCGCGCAGAAGGTCCGCTACGTCACCATGCCGTCGATTTCGCCGGTGCTGCTCTTCGCCGCGGTGACCGGAGTGATCGCGGCCATCCAGTACTTCACGGAGGCGGCGGTGGCGTCGTCGGTCGCCTCCGGCAAAGCCGTGGTGGGGCAGGGCATCTCCACCAACCTCGGCTATCCGGACGGCTCGCTCCTGACCTACACGCAGTGGCTGTACGTGCGCGGGTTCGGCACGTACCAGCTCGGCTATGCCTCGGCTCTCGCGGTGCTGCTGTTCGTGGTCGCGGCCGTCATCCTCGTCCTGCTGCTCCGCCGCTTCAAGGCGTTCACCCCGGAAGGCGCGCAATGACCTCCGCCACCCTCGATCCCGACACGACCGCGGCGAACCGCCCGCTCGCGCCCCGGCGCATCCCCACGCCGCGTTCGGCACGCTCCCGGCGCATCCTCGCGTGGATCGCCGAGCACGCGGTGCTTGTCGTCCTGGCCGTGCTGTTCGTCGCTCCCGTCGTGTTCGTCTTCCTGACGTCGCTGATGTCGAGCGAGCAGACCCTGACGGCCTCGCTGTGGCCCCAGCCGTTCCGCTGGGACAACTACGTGAAGGTGTTCACGACCGTCCCGCTGGCGCAGTGGTTCGCGAACTCCGCTGTGTACGCAGTGCTCGCCACCGCCTTCATGCTGGTGTCGAGCATCCCGGCCGCGTATGCGCTCGCCAAGATCCGGTTCCGCGGCTCGGGCGTGCTGTTCACCGTGATCATCATCGCGATGCTGCTGCCACCGCAGGTCACCGCGATTCCGATCTATGTGATGTGGTCGCAGCTGGGGCTGACCGGGACGCTGTGGCCGCTCATCCTGCCGAATCTGCTGGGCGACGCGTTCTCGATCTTCCTGCTGCGGCAGTTCTTCCTCACCATCCCGACCGAGTACTCGGACGCCGCACGCATCGACGGCAACGGCGAGTTCGGCGTGCTGTGGCGGGTGGTGCTGCCGATGGCGAAGCCCGGCATCGCGGCGACCGCGATCTTCCTGTTCTTCGCCTCCTGGAACGACTACTACGGACCGCTGCTGTACACATCCGAGAACCCGGCCGCCTGGCCGGTCGCGTACGGCCTCGCGTCGTTCCGCGGTGTCCACGGCACCGACTGGGGGCTCACGATGGCGATGACGATGCTCGTCACCCTCCCCGTGGTCCTCATCTTCTTCTTCGCCCAACGCGTCTTCGTGGAGGGCATCACACTCACCGGCGTGAAGGGATAACTCGTGAAACTGACGGTCGTCGGAGGCGGCTCCACCTACACCCCCGAACTCATCGACGGCTTCGCCCGGCTGCGCGATGTGTTGCCGATCGAGGAACTGTGGCTGGTCGACCCGGATCCTGAACGGCTGCGACTGGTCGGCGGGATGAGTCAGCGGATGTTCCGCGCCGCCGGCCACTCCGGCCGTGTCGTTCCTACCTCCGACCTGGTGGCGGGCGTCGCGGACGCGGACGTCGTCCTGCTCCAGCTGCGGGTCGGCGGCCAGGCCGCACGCCACGGAGACGAGACCTGGCCGCACGAGTGCGGCTGCATCGGCCAGGAGACGACGGGCCCCGGCGGCTTCGCCAAGGCGCTGCGGACCGTGCCGGTCGTCCTCCGCGTCGCAGAAGAGGTCCGCAAGCACGCCAGGCCGGACGCCTGGATCGTCGACTTCACCAACCCTGTCGGCATCGTGACCCGCGCACTCCTGCAGGAAGGCCATCGTGCCGTCGGCCTGTGCAACGTGGCGATCGGCTTCCAGCGCCGGTTCGCGGCCCTCCTGGATGTCACGCCGGGCCAGGTGCAGCTCGGGCACGTCGGCCTCAACCACCTGACCTGGGAGCGTTCAGCACTCGTGACGGATGCGACGGGTACGCGGGATGCCCTCCCCGGGCTCCTCGACACCCGGCTGGAGCAGCTGGCCGAGGAGGTCGAACTGCCCGCCTCGCTGCTGCGCCTGCTCGGCGACGTGCCCAGCTACTACCTGCGCTACTACTACGCCCACGACGAGGTGCTGCGCGAGCAACTGGACTCCCCCACCCGGGCCGAGGCGGTGCAGCGCGTGGAGCGCGAGCTGCTGGAGCTGTACGGCGACCCGGCCGTCGACACCAAGCCAGAACAGCTGGCGCAGCGCGGCGGCGCGTTCTACTCGGAGGCGGCAGTGGACCTGATCGCCTCGCTGACGGGCGACCGGGGAGACGTCCAGGTCGTGAACCTGCGTAACGACGGCGCGCTGCCGTTCCTCCCCGACGATCACGTGATCGAGGTGCCGGCGACGGTGGATGCGCGGGGCGTCACCGCGCTGCCGATCGACCCCCTGCCCGCCGATCACGCCGGGCTCATCTCCCACGTCGCCGGCTACGAGCGGCTCGCTCTGGACGCGGCCGTGCACGGCGGACGTGACCGGGTGCTGCGCGCGATGCTCGCGCATCCCCTCGTCGGTCAATACGACCGGGCCGAGCGGCTCACCGATCTGCTGATCGCGCACAATCGCGACCACCTGGAGTGGGCGCGATGACCGGCGCCGGAGCCCCGCTGGTCATCGCCCTCGACGGCGGTGGCTCGAAGACCGACGCGGTCGCGCTGGAGCTCGACGGTACGGTCGTCGCCGAGGCCCGCGGCGAGACGTCGAGCCCGCACGTGATCGGGATGCGCGGCTCGGCGGACCTGGTGTCCGGGCTGATCGGCCGCCTCCTGGAGGAGACCGGCCCGCGATCGATCGCCGCGGCGAATCTGTACCTCTCCGGGCTCGATCTGCCGAGTGAGATCGACGAGTTCCGCAGGGAGATCGCCGGAACACCGTGGGCAGCGGCGACGGTCGACAACGACCTGTTCGCGCTGCTCCGCGCCGGCACGGGTGAGCCGGATGCCGTCGCCGTCGTCTGCGGGACCGGCATCAACTGCGTCGGCGTGCGCTCCGACGGGCGTGCAATCCGGTATCCCTCCCTCGGCACGATCTCGGGAGACTGGGGCGGCGGTTGGCACCTGGGCGAACGTGCCCTCTGGTACGCCGCGCGTGCTGTCGACGGACGCGGCGCGCCGACCGTGCTCGCCGAAGCTGTTCCGGCCGCCTTCGGGCTGGACACGGTGCAGGAGGTGATCGAGGCCATCCATTTCGGGCGGCTGGCCAGTAACGACCTGGCGCGCCTCTCGCCCACGGTCTTCGCCTGCTCCCGTGAGAGGGATGCCATCGCGGCCGGACTGGTCGACGAGCAGGCGGAGGAGATCGTGACGATGGCTGTCACCACGCTGCGCCGCCTGGAGCTGCTTGCGAAGGCGGTGCCCGTCGTGCTGGGCGGCGGCGTCATCGGCGGCCGTGACGAGCGTCTCCTCGGGACGATCGAGCGCCTCCTCGCCGAGCGGGCACCTGCGGCCCGGATGGAGCTGGTGACAGCCGCCCCCATCCTCGGCGCCGCGCTGCTCGCACTCGAATCCGCGGGGGCCGGGGTGGAAGCGGTCGAGAACGCCAGAAGCACTCTGGAGGAGCGCCCCGCCGCGGTGGTTCAATAGCCCCACGAACCACGACCACGCCATCGAACGTGCGCGGATGGTCGAGGAGCAACTCGCCCGCCGCGGGATCGAGGACCAGCGCGTCCTCGATGCGATGCGACGCGTGCCTCGCCACCTCTTCGTCGAGGACTCCGCGGCGCCGTACGCCTACCAGGACCACCCGATGCCGATCGGCGACGGGCAGACGATCTCTCAGCCGTACATCGTCGCGCTGATGCTGGAGGCCGCCCGCATCGGGCCCGAGGACACGGTGCTGGACGTCGGCACCGGTTCGGGCTACGCGGCGGCGGTCACCGCCCAACTGGCGCATCGCGTGGTGAGCATCGAGCGACATCCGGACCTCGCGAACGGAGCCGCCGCGACGTTGGAAGCGCTCGGTTACCGGGTCGAGGTGGTCACCGGGGACGGGACGCTCGGCTGGCCGTCCGGCGCGCCGTACGACGCGATCGTGGCGGCGGCGACCGGTCCGTCCGTGCCGAGGGCCTGGGTGGAACAGCTCCGCCCGGGCGGGCGCATCGTCATGCCGGTCGGCCGCCCGGGGCGCTCACAGCGCCTCGCGCTGTTCACGCGCGACCAGGACGGCGCGCTGGCCGAGACGAGCCTCGGCGCTGTCGCGTTCGTGCCGCTGGTCGGCCGCAACGGCTGGCCTGGCTGACTTGCTGCCTCCGCGCTCTGTTCGCTGAGGTGAGCGTTGTTGCTGCTATTCGCGTCGAATATCAGCCACGACCTGCACCTCGGCGGCGCGTGCGTGTCAGGCGGGGAGGGGGGCGAGCGAACGGAAGGCGGAGGGGGCGCGGAGGCCCGCGAGCAGGGCTGCCAGTTGGCCGGCGGGAGCAGCCACATCCTCGGGGTGCCACTGCACGGCCAGGACGGGAGCGTCACGGTGCTCGACGGCCTCGATGTGGCCGTCGTGTGAGCGAGCCGTGACCACGAGGTCGGCGCCGACCATATCCACCGCCTGGTGGTGAGCGCTGCGCACCTCGACGGTCGGTTCGCCGAGGAGGTCCGCAACGCGACTGCCGGAGGCGACGTCGACCGTGTGGGTGGTGAGGACCTGCGGGATGGGGACCCCGCGGTTCACGTGGCCGCACTCCTCGCCGAGGTCCTGAACGAGCGTTCCGCCGAGGGCGACGTTGACGACCTGCAGGCCGCGGCAGATGCCGAGAAGGGGCGTGCGGCGTTCGATGGCGGCACGGACCAGCGCGATCTGCGCCGCGTCCGCCACAGGGAGGTGGCGCGACTCGTTCGGGTAGCCCGTCTCGGCGCCGTAGAAGCCCGGGTGGATGTCCTCGCCTCCGACGATCACGATCGCGTCGGCCGTCTCGGTTGCGGCCAGCAGCGCTTCCGTGCCGCGATCGGCCGCCAGGCGGTCGACCCTCCAGCCGTGACTGCGCGCCTCTGCGATGACGTTGCCGACCAGCAGCTGCACGTAGTCGTGGTACGCCGGATCGTGGGAGCGGAAGCGCGTGGCCTCGACGACGGCCAGGGTCGGCTGCTGGGACATGCGCTCCTCCTCTCCACGGGACTCCCCCCATCCCACCAGGCGTCGGCGATGTTCGCACGGTACGCGTAACAGGCGGAAACAGTGACAGGTGGATGCGGCCCGCATACACTCGGCTGAGTATCAGCTGAACCCGAGAGAGTGGATGCATGCGCGTGCGACGTCTGCTGACCTGCGCTCTGCTGGCGCTGGGGCTCATCGCCGGACCGAGCATGCTCCTGGCTGCTCCCGCCGCAGCGCAGGACCCGGTAGACCTGGGTCCGAGCCACGTGGTCGACCAGTCCCATGTGCTGAGCAGCGCCGAGGAGACACGGATCTCGGACGCCGCGAAAAAGCTGTACGACGATCACCGCATCGACCTCTACGTCGTCTACGTCACCGATTTCACCGACCCCACCGAGGCGGCGGACTGGGCCAACGAGACGGCCGCGCGGAACGGTCTGGGGCAACGCGACTATCTGCTCGCCGTCGCGACCGACGGGCGCACCTACTACCTCTCGGGCGACGACGACGGCCCGGTCAGCGCCGATCAGCTCGACAGCATCGAGCAGAACGACATCGAGCCGAAGCTGCACGCGAACGACTGGGCGGGGGCCGGAGTCGCGGCCGCGACCGGCCTCGGCGATGCGGTGGGCGGCGGAGGCGCCGGGAGCGTGTTCTTCTGGGTGTTCCTCATCGGGGTGCTCGTCGTCGGCGTCGTCGTGTTCGTGCTCGTCCGCTCTCGCTCCTCCCGCAAGAAGCAGGCCGCGGCCGGGCCGGCGACACCGCAGAGCGAGCTGCAGACCATCCCCCTGTCCGAGTTGGAGCGTCGTGCCGGCTCCGCTCTGGTGCAGACGGACGACGCCATTCGCACCAGCGAGGACGAGCTGAGCTTCGCTTCGGCTCAGTACGGCGCAGAGGCCGTGGTGCCGTTCCAGGCGGCCCTCGATGCCGCGAAGGCCCAGCTGCGTGAGGCGTTCACGCTGAAGCAGCGCCTCGACGATGCGGAGCCGGACACCGACGAGCAGCGGCGCGAGTGGAACATCCGCATCGTGCAGCTGTGCGGTGCGGCGAACCAGGCGCTCGACGCGCAAGCCGACGCCTTCGACGAGCTCCGGGCGCTGGAGAAGCGCATCCCGGAGGCCACAGCCGAGATCACCGCCCAGGCGACCGCGCTGCGGCAGCGGCTGGCGACGACCCGCACCACCCTCGACGCGCTCGCCGCGCGCTACACCGAAGCGTCGCTTGCGACGGTGCACGACAACATCGACCAGGCCACCCAGCGGCTCGACTTCACCGACACAGCGCTGGCCGCCTCGACGCAGAAAGCGACCGCCGGGGAGGCCGGGGCCGCCGCCGTCGGGGTCCGCGCCGCCGAAGAGTCGGCCGACCAGGCCGGTCTCCTGCTCGACGCCGTCGACCGGCTCGGAGCCGACCTGGCGGCGGCGCAGCAGTCGCTCGACGGCACCCTCGCCGAACTCCGCAGCGACCTGGCCGAGGCGAAAGCGTTAGCGGCGTCCAGTGACCCGGGCGGCACGATCGCCGCGACGGTCGCGGGCACCGAGCAGACCGTCACGGACGTGCAGGCGAAGCTGGCGGCCGGCCTCGTCAATCCGCTCGAGCTGGCACAACGGCTCGACGCGGCCAACCGCTCCATCGACGCTGTCCTGCAGGGCGTGCGGGATGCGCGCGCTCAGGCACAGCGCGCTCAGTCGGCGCTGCAGCAGACGCTGCTCACCGCCAAGGCGCGTGTGTCCGCCTGCGAGGACTTCGTCACGGCCCGCCGCGGAGCCGTCGGTCCGGAAGCCCGCACGCGGCTCGCGGAGGCGGGCCGACTCGTCGTCCAGGCCGAGCAGACGGCAGCGACCGACGCGGTGTCCGCTCTGGCGCAGGCGGAACGAGCCGCGCAGCTCGCCGATGAGGCGACCCAGTTCGCGCAGCAGGACGTCGGCGGCTTCCAGCCCCAGATGGGCGGGATGGGCGGCATGTTCGGCGGCGGAACCTCTGGCCGCGGCGGCGGAAGCGGCGCCATGGGCGCGATCCTCGGCGGCATCCTCATCGATTCGGTGCTGCGCGGCGGTATGGGCGGTGGCGGCGGATTCGGTGGCGGTGGATTCGGCGGCGGTGGCGGCGGCGGCTTCAGCGCCGGGAGCTTCGGCGGCGGCGGGACACGCTCCCGCCGTGGCGGCGGACGGTTCTGACCGTCCGCCGGACAGACCTCACAAGCGCCCATCGGGGCGGGAGCGAAAGGAAGAGCATATGGCGAAGCAATCCATCTTCGGGCGGATCTCGCAGTTGATGCGGGCGAACATCAACGCCCTCCTCGACCAGGCGGAGGACCCGGAGAAGATGCTGGACCAGATGGTCCGCGACTTCACCAACAGCATCGCCGACGCCGAAAGCGCCATCGCGGAGACCATCGGCAATCTGCGACTGCTCGAGGACGACCACCGCGAGGACGTCGAGGCCGCGAGCGAGTGGGGCGACAAGGCCCTCGCCGCGAGCCGTCAGGCCGACCAGTACCGCGCATCGGGCGAGACGGCGAACGCCGACAAGTTCGACAACCTCGCCAAGGTGGCGTTGCAGCGGCAGATCTCGTCCGAGAACGAGGCGAAGGCCGCTGAGCCGCAGATCGCCGCGCAGACCGAGGTGGTCGAGAAGCTCAAGACGGGCCTCAACGGCATGAAGGAGAAGCTGGAGCAGCTCAAGAGCAAGCGTTCCGAGCTGATCGCGCGCGCCAAGAGCGCCCAGGCGCAGGCCCAGGTCATCGACGCGGTGAAGAGCGTCGACATCATGGACCCGACCAGTGAGGTCTCCCGCTTCGAGGAGAAGATCCGCCGCGAGGAGGCCAAGGTCCGCGGGCAGCAGGAGCTGGCGGCATCCAGCCTCGACGCGCAGTTCGAGCAGCTGGACGACCTGGGCGAGCTGACCGAGGTGGATGCGCGGCTCGCCGCGCTCAAGTCCGGCGGCGGGCAGTCCGCGGTGACGTCAGGTTCCGAGGGGTGAGCGGCGCGTCCTTCCTGGTCGTCCCGCAGTGGCAGGGGTCCGGGTCATCGCGGGCGATGCGTCTGATCGACGGCGCGGACGCCATCCGCGGCGATCTGCCGTCCGCCCGCACACACCAGGTGCCGGTGCCCGCCTCGGCCGGTGAGTCGCTGGGGACGGGCGTCAACCGGTTCTCGTCGCTGACCGCCGTCCGGGATGCGACGGCCGAGGAGCTGGCGCTGCTCGAGGCGCCGGTCGTCACCATCGGCGGCGACTGCGGCGCGGAGCTGGCGGCCGTCCAGCACGCGCTGGCCGCGCATCCAGCCGGTGACGTGGCGGTGGTGTGGTTCGACGCGCACGGCGACCTCAACGATGTCGACTCGTCGCCGTCGGGCGCCTTCTGCGGGATGGTGCTGCGCGCGCTCCTCGGGGACGGTCCGGACGGACTCGCCTCCTCCGGGGCGAACGCCCTGGCTCCCGCACAGCTCGTGCTCGCCGGAACGCGCGCGCTCGACGACGGCGAGTCGGACTACGTCGACGCCCACGGCATCCGGCTGATCGAGCCGTCCGGGCTCGACGACCCGGAGGCGCTCGTCGAGGCCGTGTCCGCGACCGGAGCGAGCGCCGTGTACGTCCACATCGACCTCGACGTGCTCGACCCGTCCGCGATCGGGGGCATCGGCTCGCCCGAGCCGTTCGGCGTGCTGCCGGAACGGTTGACGGAGGCGATCCGCGCACTGCGGCGTCGATTCGACCTCGCCGGAGCGGGTCTGATGGAGTTCGCGCCGGAGTCGGTGGACGCCGCAGAGCACGACCTGCCGGTCATTCTGCGCATCCTCGCCTCGCTCACCGGGCCGACCGGCTCGCCGGCGACGGCAGTGTCCGAAGAGGCGCGATAGCTTGAGAGCCATGAGCGCGCCCAAGATCCTCACCGAACGGCGGGGACACGTCATGCTGATCGGCCTCAACCGCCCCGAGAAGCGCAATGCCGCCGACTTCGAGCTGCTCACCCAGCTCGCGGACGCGTACGGGGAACTGGAGCGCGACCCCGAACTGCGCGTCGGCCTGGTGTACGCGGTCGGCGAGCACTTCACCGCGGGCCTCGACCTCGCCGACCTCGGTCCACGCATCGGACCGGACGGTCTGTCGCTCGTCGGCGAGAACGGCATCGACCCGTGGCAGGTGTCCGGGAGCCGACTCAGCAAGCCCGTCGTCATCGCGGTGCAGGGCACCTGTTTGACCCTCGGCATCGAGCTGATGCTCGCCTCGGATATCGTCGTCGCCGCGGCAGGGACGCGGTTCGGCCAGATCGAGGTGACGCGCGGCATCCTGCCGTTCGGCGGTGCGACGCTGCGTTTCCCGCGCGCGGTCGGGTGGGGCAATGCGATGCGCTACATCCTCACCGGCGACCTCTTCGATGCCGCAGAAGCGCACCGTCTCGGTCTGGTGCAGGAGGTCGTCGACGACGGAGCGCAGTTCGACCGCGCCCTCGAGCTCGCCGAGCGGATCGCCGCCCAGGCGCCCCTGGCCGTACAGGCGGCGCTCACCAACGCCAAGCGGGCGATTCGCGACGGTGTTGCGGCTGCCGAGGCGGAGTTGCAGCCGGCCCTCGTGCGCCTATCCGGCAGCGAGGACGCGCGCATCGGTATGGAGGCGTTCCTGACCCGCACCGAGGCGCGGTTCGTCGGTCGCTGAGATTCCATCCATTTCGTCGTCCGCGACGAAGACAGAACGCGGCATCGCCGCAGCAGATCAGGAGAAGGCATGAGCGAGACCAGGGACTACGACGTCATCGTCATCGGGGCGGGGGCTGTCGGTGAGAACGTCGCGGACCGCGCGGTCCAGGGCGGCATGAAGACCGTCATCGTCGAGTCCGAGCTGGTGGGCGGCGAGTGCTCCTACTGGGCGTGCATGCCGTCCAAGACGCTGCTGCGGAGCGGCGCCCTGCTGCGGGCAACGCAGAGGGTGGGCGGCGCGCGGGAGGCGGTGACCGGTCCCCTCGACGTTGCCGCCGTGCTCAAGCGGCGCGACGACATGACGAGCAACTGGAAGGACGACGGCCAGGTCGAGTGGCTGACCGGCGCCGGCATCGACCTGGTCCGCGGCTGGGGCGTCATCACGGCCCCGAAGGAGGTGACGGTGACGGCCGACGACGGCACGGTCACCGTTCTCCGCGCCAAGCACGCGGTCGCGGTGTCGACCGGATCAGCGGCGCTGATGCCCGACATTCCGGGGCTGCGCGAGAGCGAGCCGTGGTCGAGCCGTGAGGCGACGAGTGTTCAACGCGTCCCGGTCTCACTCGCCATCCTCGGCGGCGGGGTCGTGGCGACGGAGATGGCGACCGCTTACGCGGGCTTCGGCACCGAGGTGCACCTGATCGCGCGGAGCGGCCTGCTCGGCGGGGAGGAGCCGTTCGCCGGGGAGCTGGTGGCCGAGTCTCTGAAGGAGCTCGGCGTCAGCCTCCACCTGGACACGAAGACGGAGCGCGTGGAGCGCACCGACGCCGACGGGTTCCGCCTGGAACTCGACGACGGGACCGTCGTCGAGACCGACGAGTTCCTGGTTGCGACCGGCCGGCTGCCCCGCACCTTCGACCTGGGCCTCGATGCGCTGGGCCTCGAGGAGGGCGCCTGGCTCGACGTCGACGACAGCATGCGGGTGCTCGGTCCCGACGGGGAGGTCGTCGACGGCGGCTGGCTCTACGGCGTCGGCGATGTGAACCACCGCGCGCTGCTCACCCACCAGGGCAAGTACCAGGCGCGAGCGGCCGGCGACGCCATCGCCGCCCGCGCCCACGGCCGCGAGGTGTCGCTGGAGCCGTGGGGAGCCTTCGTCGCCACCGCGGACCACGAGGCCGTCCCCCAGGTCACCTTCACCGACCCGGAGGTGGCGTCCGTCGGACTCACCGCCGCCCGCGCCGAGAAGGCCGGCTACCGCATCCGCGTCGTCGAGTATGCGATCGGCAGCGTCTCCGGAGCGCATGTCGTGGCCGACGGCTATAAGGGCACGGCACGCATGGTCGTGGATGAAGACCGCCAGGTCGTGCTCGGCGTCACGTTCGTCGGACAGGATGTCGGCGAGCTGCTGCACTCGGCGACCGTCGCGGTCGTCGGCGAGGTTCCGCTGAACCGGCTGTGGCATGCCGTGCCGTCGTATCCGACGGTCAGCGAGGTCTGGCTGCGGCTGCTCGAGACTTACGGGCGGCCCACCGAATGACGGGACGCTTCGAGCGCGGGGCGCTCGGGAGCCTGCTGCTCGACTCCCCCTTGAGCCGCCTCGGGTACCTGTACGCGACGGCCGTCGGACACGCCTGGGGCTTCCTGTGGAGCACGGGTCGCATCGAGCGGCGCGCCGGGCTGACGGTGTTCCGCGGCATGCCGAAGCGCACGTTCGGGCGCGGCGGCTCCTGCGTCGGTGGGGTCTACCTCACCGACCACAACGTGACCGACGACGTGCTCGAGCACGAGGCGATCCACAAGCGGCAGTGGCAGCGCTACGGGATGCTGTTCCCCTTCCTTTACCTCGTAGCGGGACGCGACCCGCTGCGCAACCGATTCGAGGTCGAGGCCGGCCTCGAGAAAGGCGGCTACCGATGACCCGCACGATCGTGATCACCGGGGCCAGCTCCGGCATCGGGGTGGTCGCCGCCGAGCGACTCGCGGCGGGTGGAGACCAGGTCGCCGTGGTCGGACGCAACCCCGAGCGGACGCGCGCTGTCGCCGAGCGGATCGGCGCGACGCCGTTCCTCGCCGACTTCGAGCGTCTCGACGACGTCCGGGCTCTCGCCGCTGCCCTCCTCGACCGCTACGAGACGATCGACGTGCTCGCCAACAACGCGGGCGGGCTGAACCACGATCGCGAGTTGACGTTCGACGGGCACGAGCGCACCATCCAGGCCAACCACCTGGCGCCGTTCCTGCTCACCGCGCTGCTCCGTCCCCGTCTGGTCGAGACGGCGGCTGCGGGTCGCGATGTGCGCGTCGTGTCGACGGCCAGTCTGGCCAATCGGTTCGGGAGCCTGCGCATCGACGACCTGAACTGGGAACGGCGACCGTGGCAGGGAGGCTGGCGCGCCTACGGTACGGCGAAGCTGGCGACGATCCTGTTCGCGTCGGAACTCGCCGAGCGTCTGACGGGGACCGGCGTGACCGCGTACTCCTTCCATCCCGGGACCATCGCCACCAACTTCGGCAACACGTCACCGCTGATCCGCCTGGGTCACCTGGTGACCCGCAGCACGTTCGGCATCCCCGTCGAGGCCGGCGCCGCGCCGCTGCTCCTGCTCGCAGGCCCCGCGCCGGTCGGCGCGCCGAGCGGCACCTACTTCGACCGCCTCAGCGCGAACGGCCGCACCAACCCGCAGGCGCGCAATGCGCAGCTCGGCCGCGACCTCTGGGCCGCGAGCGAGCAGCTCGTCGGTCTCAGCGTTTCCGCCTGACTTTTCGTTGCAGCCCGTGCATCCGCTGGTCCCAACACCGCGCGCAGCGCCGGTCAGCGGGCGGCGGGCGCCGAGACGGCGGCGGGCGACATGCCGACCGCGTGGATGAGGTGGTCGCGCACCTCGGTCGCCAGGGAGTAGCCGCCGGTTACGATCGCGCGGGTCTCCCCGGGGCCGTCGCACAGCATCTCGTCGCACCACGCGCGCACCGCGCGGGTTCCGGCCTCGCCGGGCGCGCAGCGCTCACCGGTGCCGGGCCGACCACTGCGGCGCGAGCGCGCCAGCCAGGTGACCGTCATGCGCATCGGCGTCGCGAGCGGGACGACCCGGGAGGCATCGCCCACCTCGACGAACACGCGCCCGCGGGCGCAGAGCGGCAGCAGCGCGAGCTCGGCTTCCAGCTCGGAGAGCGAGGACTCGTCGCCGACGACCAGGAACTGCACGCGGTCGTCGACGTGCGCCGTCGTGGCGGTGTGGGAGGCGTGGTCGGGGCGGTACATCTCGTCATCCACTATAGGCGAGGCTTACCTAACCACCACCGGCTCCGAGCCCATCCTCAGCCTGCCAGGGGCGGGGCGCGACGAGCGGGGCGCCGTGGCCGCATCCCTTCCGGACGTCCGGGGTTCGCGGCATGATCGGAACATGCAGCCCTCCGCCTCCTCCCCGATCGCCCCGATGCTCGCGAAGGCGGTTCCGGCCGTCCCCGAGCCCGACAGCGTGGCCGGGGGTCTGAGCTTCGAACCGAAGTGGGACGGTTTCCGCGCCCTCATCTACGCGGCCGACGCCGGCGACGGCAGCATCGGCGACGTGGAGATCGGCAGCCGCGGCTCCAAGATGCTGACGCGCTACTTCCCCGAGCTCGTGGAGGCGTTCCGCCGCCTCCTGCCCGGCCCCTGTGTCCTCGACGGCGAGATCGTGGTGCCCACCGGCGAGCCCGGGCGGCAGCGGCTCGACTGGGAGGCGCTGTCGCAGCGCATCCACCCTGCCGCCAGCCGGGTGAAGTTGCTGGCCGAGCAGACCCCGGCGACCTTCGTCGCCTTCGACCTGCTCGCGCTGGGCGACGAGTCGTTCGTCGACCGGCCCTTCGCCGAACGACGGGCCGCGCTCGAGGATTTCGCGGGCGACCTCCCGGCACCGATCGAGCTGACCCGGACGACAACGGAGGTCGACGTCGCCCGCCGCTGGCTGGTCGAGTTCGAGGGGGCCGGGCTCGACGGCGTCGTCGCGAAGCCGCTCGCGGGCGCGTACTCCCCCAACAAGCGGACGATGCTCAAGATCAAGCACCACCGCACCGCGGACGTCGTCGCGCTCGGCTACCGCATCCACACCAGTGGTCGCGGGGTGGGCTCCCTGCTCGTCGGCCTCTACGGCGACGACGGCGAGCTGCGGAACGTGGGTGGCGTCTCCGCCTTCACCGACGCGAAGCGCCTCTCGCTGATCGACGAGCTCGAGCCTCTGGTCGAGCGCGACGAGAGCGGTGGCGCCGTCACCGGCGAGACCGACCGCAGCCGATTCTCCGGAAGCAAGGATGTGTCGTTCGTCCGCCTGCGCCCGGAACGGGTGCTGGAGGTGCGATACGACCAGATGGAGGGGATGCGGTTCCGCCACACGGCGCAGTTCGAGCGCTGGCGTCCCGACCGCGAGGCGCGCTCGTGCACGTTCGAGCAGCTGGACCGTCCGATCGCCTACGACCTCGGAGACGTCCTGACCTGACGCGCTACGCCTTCTTGGCCCGGCTGGGCTGCACCCGCGGCGGCTCGCCCGGCATCTTCGGGTAGTCGGGCGGGAACGGCAGCTCGCCGAGGCCGTTCGAGAGGTCGCGCTCCCACCACCCCAGCAGTTCGTCGATGCGTCCGGGGTTCTCGCCGAGGGTCTCCCACGGGTCGCCGACCGTCCGCAGCCGCTCCGGCATGGTGAGCACGGTGAACTGCTCGGGCGAGACGTGCTCGAGCTCGTCCCAGGTGATCGGGGCCGAGACCGACGCGTGTGCCAGCGCCCGCGGGCTGTACGCGCCGGCCATCGTCCGGTCGCGGTTGGCCTGGTTGAAGTCGACGAAGATGCGCTCCCCACGCTCCTCCTTCCACCACGCCGTGGTCACCCGGTCGGGCATCCGGCGCTCCAGCTCACGGGCCGCGGCGATGACCGCGTGCCGCACGTCGAGGAACTCCCGCTCCGGCACGATCGGGGCGAACACGTGGAGGCCGCGGTTTCCGGACGTCTTGATGAAGGCGGTGAGCCCGGCCTCCTCCAGCACCTTCCGCAACTCGATGGCGGCGGGGACGGCGTCCGCGAACCCCGTGCCCGGTTGCGGGTCGAGGTCGATGCGCAGCTGGTCCGGGTTGTCGGAGTCCTCGGCGCGGGACGGCCACGGGTGGAACACGACCGTGTTCATCTGCGCGGCCCAGACGGCCGCGGCCGGTTCGTCGATGACGAGCTGGGGATGCGACCGCGCGCTCGGGTAGACGACCGGAACCGCGCGGACGTAGTCGGGCGTGCCGCGGGGCGGGTTCTTCGAGAAGAACTGCTCCCCGTCGATCCCCTCGGGGAACCGCTGCAACGACACCGGACGGTCGCCGTTGGCCCGAACGAACGCCTCGCCGACGTCGACCAGGTACTTCGCCAGGTCGAGCTTGGTGATGCCCGGTTCCGGGAAGATCACCCGGCCGGGACTGGAGATGCGCACCTCCCGTTCACCGTGGGGCCCGGGAACCGTGAGGACGACCGCGTCACCTGCCATGCGACCACCGTACCGCCCGAACCGACGGTGACTGCGATGTGAATTCCTTGTGGGATCCCGCGGGGCCGCTTGAGCGTCCGCCCAAGTGGGCCAGAATGGCAGGGCGGGTGTTCATCTCCGAGCGGCCGCGATCGAGATCTTCGAGAAGAGGTGCATGACCCTGAGGATCGTGAGCTACAACCTCCGCAAGCACGCGGCGAGCGGTGAGTTGGATGCCATCGCGCAGGACTACGACGTCGACGTCCTCTGCCTGCAGGAGTGCGACAGCGAGGCCCTGCCGCAGCGGCTGCACCACCTAGCACTGGCGGACACCACCCGTGCCAACCGCCTCGGGCTGGCGATCTACGTACGCGACGACCGCTACGAGATCCTCCACTCGCAGGTCTTCGCCGTGCAGAAGTCGCTGCACGACCGGGTGCTCGCGCCCGCGAACGAGCGCCTGCTGGCCGTGCACCTGCGCGACCGCGACAGCGGTGAAGACATCCTCGTCGGCTCGTTCCACGCCGCCCCGCTGACCGCCCTCAACTCGCTGCGCCGGAAGCAGATCGCGGCCGCACATGATGCAATGCGATCGGTCTCCCCCAGCACTCCTGTTGTGATGGTGGGCGACTTCAACTACCCATGGTTCATCCGCGGCCTCGAGCGTCACCTGACGACCTCGGGCTACACGCTGAAGCGAACCACCGAGCCGACGTACCTGCGCTACAAGTTCTTCTCGGGCTACTTCGACTTCGTCACCTCAACGGGATTCGAGATCGAGCAGGTGGATGTGCTCCCCGCCGGCGCATCCGACCACCGCCCGATCCGACTGGATGCGGAGCTCGCGGCCTGATAGCGGCCACACCCGCGTCGTGCCCTCGCGCTCCGTCGGCCTCCGGCGTACGGTGAACGGGTTCCGACGACGAGGTGGTGTCGATGGAGTTCCCCGCGTGGCTGACCGGGTGGCTGGCCGGCGATGACTACACGATCGCGCGCGAGATCCTCGAGCGGGGTGTGGCAGCGCTCTACCTCATCGCGTTCGTGTCGGCGGTGAACCAGTTCCCGGCATTGCTCGGTGAGCACGGCCTGCTGCCCGTCCGCCGGTTCCTGCGGCATCCCTACGCCCGCAAACAGCCCACGCTGTTCCGGTGGCGGTACTCCGACCGGCTGCTGCGCGGGGTGGCGTGGACGGGCGCTGTGCTGTCCGCTCTCGTCGTCTCCGGCATCCTGCAGCTGGCGCCGTCGTACGTGTTCGTCCCCGTCTTCCTGGTCGTCTGGTTCCTGTACCTCTCGATCGTGAACATCGGGCAGACGTTCTACGGTTTCGGCTGGGAGAGCCTGATCTGCGAGGCTGGTTTCATCGTCGCGTTCCTGGGGGCGTACGACACGGCTCCGCCGATCACGATCGTGTTCTTCGTCCGCTGGCTGGTGTTCCGGCTGGAATTCGGTGCGGGCATGATCAAGATGCGCGGCGACCGCTCCTGGCGAGACCTGACTGCGCTCTACTACCACCACGAGACGCAGCCCATGCCGAACCCCGTCAGCCGGTGGGCGCACTTGCTGCCGAAGTGGTGGCATCGTGTGGAGGTTCTCGGCAACCACTTCGCGCAACTGATCGTGCCGTGGTTCCTGTTCGCGCCTCAGCCGGTGGCGAGCGTCGCCGCGGTCATCATGATCCTGACCCAGCTGTGGCTGGTCCTCACCGGAAACTTCGCGTGGCTGAATTGGATCACGATCGTGCTCGCCTTCGCCGGCATCAGCGACTCGGTGTGGTCGTGGGCGTTCGGGGGTGCTGCGCTGGGCGGCATCGGATCGGACACCATCCCGCTCTGGTACGCGGTGGTCGCCCTCGCCGCGACGATCTTCCTGGTGGTGCTCAGCTGGCCCCCGCTTCGGAACCTGTTCTCGCGGCGGCAGCTGATGAACGCTAGCTTCAACCGCTGGCACCTCGTCAACGCCTACGGCGCGTTCGGCAGCGTGACCAAGGAGCGCTACGAGGTGATCGTCGAGGGCACCGCCGACGACCCCTACGACCGCGAGGCGCGCTGGCAGGAGTACGGATTCAAGGGCAAGCCCGGCGACCCGCGCCGCGTGCCCCGGCAGTTCGCGCCGTACCACCTGCGGCTGGACTGGCTGATGTGGTTCCTCGCGCTGGGCTCCCGCGACTCCCCCTGGTTCGAGGTGTTCCTGCTGCGTCTGCTGGAGGCGGACCGCCCGACGCTGAAGCTGCTCCGGCACGACCCGTTCGACGGGATGCCGCCCCGCGCCATCCGCGCCCGCATGTTCCTCTACCGTTTCAGCACGCGCGCCGAGAAGCGCGAGACCGGAGACATCTGGGTCCGGTCGGAGGTCGGCGACCTGGTGCCGCCCGTGAGCCTCCGCGACGGTCAGTAGCCCGTGCGCTCGTCCTCGAGTCGGGCCGGGACGCCTCAGCGGGGTATCGCTACATCAATCAGCGAGCTGGCGATTGCGAAGGCGATGACCTCGCCGACGAAGCCCAGAAGCGGGACCCACCAGGTGTACGCGCCGGTTCGTCTGCGGTGCGCCAGCGCGATCCAGCTAGCCGTGAGCGTAGCGGCGGTGGCTGCGGGCACGAGCCAGGTGCTGATTCCGATAAGCGTGAAGTCGCACCCCGTGAGGTCGACGGAACATGCGGCGACCTTCATCTGCTCGATCAGCACGGCGAACGAAAGGGTGGCTCCGACCAGGAGGGCGACGACGAGCAGACCGATGGAGGCAGCCAGATCTCCCGCTCCGCCCCGGGTGGGTGGGTGTCCGTCCAGCGTTGGACCGAAGTCATCGTCGAGATCGTACGACACGTCTTCCCTTTGATTGATGGTGGGCGCCCACGCGCGGCGCCCGCCTACCCTAGTTGTTGTCGGTCAGCCAGCCGCGGATGAAACCCCATCCTGCGGTGGTGAGCGAACTTGCCGCGTAGCTGCCGTGAATGGCCGCGCCCTGCGCGGTGTAGTTGCCCTGGCAGAACTCATCCCCGGCAAGGCAGTAGGACCGGATAATCGGAAGCATGCCTTGTGAAGAGTAACTCGGCGGAAGCCAAGCGAGACGCTTGTAGTTGCCAAGTGCGGGGGTTCCTGACAATCCGAAAATTCCGTTATAGACGCCGGTTCCGGCATTCCAGCTCTCTCCGAAGTGAAAAGTGGGCGCCCCGTACATAACCACAGCACCGATGTGATTCTTTGCGTTGGTCGTCAGCGAACCGCTCGCCCCCGATAGGACGTTGGTGATCCCCTGCGCACCCTGCGAATATCCGACCAGCACGATATTCGATGCGGGACACGAGGACGCCAGGTTCTCGATCTCACCGCGCAGGTTGGCGACGCCAATCTCGAGGCTTGACTGATAGTTGTTCGCCTGCGGATTTCCCGGATCCATGGCGACGGCGGGGTAGTTCAGCGCCTCGACCCAGTACGGAATCTCCGGATCTCCGCCTGCGCCGGCTGTGACGGCGTTGACGGTGTCGCCGAGGCCCCCTGAGACGTAGGTTCGGCCGCCGTTGGTCGTTCCCGTGCCTGCAGGTTCGTTCGTGCCGCGGATCCCGATGATCACCGCGAACGCGCAGCGATTGGATCCCAGTAGGCGTGCGCCGGTGCCGCGGCGAAAACCGCCCCAAGGATGATCACTATCGTTCCGATGACTGCCCCGAGTCGAATCACGTTGCCCACACCTTTCGGAAGGAGGAAATACTCCTGCTGCAGGTACAGACGGTTCTGTGCTCGTATCGTGACGCGCCTGGCCCGAGAATTCCGCGTTCGGGCCGGTGGGCACCGCCCGGTCAGTAGCCCGTGCGCTCGTCCTCGAGTCGGGCGAGATCGCGCCAGATGAGCAGCTTCAGGCGGGCCGGCTTCTCGCGTTCGTAGTCGTCCTTCAGAGCTTCGGCTCCGGAGAACGCGTCGAGCCCGGCCTCGATCGCACGGCCGACCTCATCCCAGGCGTCCTTGCGCCCCCGTTCGACGAGGGCGAGCAGCTCCTCCTCCGAGTCGGCTTTCGCGCGCAATGCTTGAGCGAGCGAGATCGCCGCATCCCGTCGCAGGCGCAGGTTGTCCGCATCCACCCGTCGGTAGTCGTGCGGGTGCAGGGCGTCGCCGCCGAGCTGTTCAGCGGCCTCCAGCTCCTCCTCGATCCGCCCGGCCGCCACCCCCTGCTCCGAAGCCAGTTCGCGCAGCATGGCCGCCGCCTCCATGGCGTGGAGGGCGGGATCGTACGAGTTGCCGTACTGGATGGTGTCCACCACGATGTGGTTCTTCACCGCCATGCGTGTGGCGTAGTCCGCGAGCAGCATGCCCTCCTCGACCGACTGCTCGAGGGTGGGCGCGACGGGCTCCGGAAGGGCGCCCTCGTCGAAGGGACGCGTGCGCGTCGTCTTCTCGACGCCACGGCGGAACCACTTCGGCCAGCGCATGGAACTCCTCGATACCTGAGCGCCGGGCGCGGCGCCGCCCCTCCATTCTGTCCGATTCGGCGGTTCGATCGAGCGTCCGCGACGGCTTCAGCGGCTCCCGAAGAACTCGTTCGCGCGCCGGGTGAACAGGAGCGCCATGATCAGGAGCGCCCAGAGGATCTGGATGATGCCATTCGCCAGCTGCGAGGCGAACAGCAGCAGCACGCCGTTGACGATGTCGATCACCATCACGACGGCGACGACCGCTCTCGCGCCCGAGCTGCCACGCAGCAGGCCGCGCGCGACGATCACGATGATCACGCCGAGGATGATGGAGATGATGGCGGCGGTCGTGATGCCTGCCAGCGCGGAAGAGTTCCCGCTCTGCACCATCGAATCGCGCGTGATGAGGATGATCACGCCCCCGATCACGTTCAGGATGCCGTTGATGTAGGTGAGGACGGCCACCAGTGTGACCGATCCCGGGCGTTGCGCCATGTCGTCCCCTTGCCTTCTCCGGAGGTCGCTTCACCCGGTAGCTTGGCGGATATGGCCGGTTATCGCTACGAGTTCGAGACAGAGCTCTTTCGCTGGGCGTCGCGGCGCGAACTCTATGTGTTCGCCCGGCTGCCGCTCGAGGTGTCCGAGGAGATCCGGCTGCAGCCGCATCCACCGGCCGGTTTCGACTCGGTGAAGGTCGTGGTGACCCTGGGCGGCTCGCGGTGGTCGACGTCGATCTTCCCGCAGTCGGACGGCGCGTACGTGGTCCCGATCAAGAGTGCGGTGCGCCGGGCTGAGGGCGTCGACCTGGGCGACCGGGTCCGGATCGGCGTGGAGACGCTGCTTTAGCTCGAGGCGCTACTTCGCGCCCGACATGATCGTGTTCAGCGCCAGCACGATGATGAGGCCGTTGAAGAAGTAGCTGAGCACCGAGTGCCAGACGGTCGTCCAGCGCAGGCGCGTGCTGAGCACCTCGACGTCCGAGGCTGCGAACGTCGTCCCGAGTGTGAAGGCGAAGTAGACGAAGTCGACGAATCGGGGTTCCGGGGGCGGCGCGTTCTCGGGATGTGGAAACCGCAGCATCGGGTCCGCCGCGGCGTAGTAGCGCTGGTAGTAGATCTGCGCGAAGCCCCAGTGCAGGAAGCCCCAGGCGAGGAGCATCGACCAGACGCCGACGAAGTCCGCGGCGGAGCCGATCTGCGGATCGTTGTGGAGCGCCAGCACCTGGATGGCGGCGCCCAGACCGATGAGGCTGGCCAGGATGGTCGCGGTCATCGAGACGATGCGGGCGACGCGTCCGGTCTCCCACCGAGCCGGACGTCCTCCCGGTGTCGCCGGTCGCTTGGAGATCCGGCCGAGCACGAACAGGACGACAATCAGGTAGACGGTTCCGATCCCGCACCACGACGCGAGCAGCACGAGCGAGGTGCCGACGTCTTCCGACAGCACGATGAACCAGACACCCACCGCGATCATCGCCAGTTGCGCCACGACGCTCAGGGCGAAGCCGACGACCACCATCGGTCGCCTCACGGGCGCGCTCTGCGACATACCTGGATGCTAGCGGTGCGGTCCCGCATCCCACCGCAGGGCAGGATGGAGTGGTGCAGCCGCTTCTCGTCGTCGCCGCCGTCATCCGGGACGGTGAGGCCGACGGCGCGCGCGTGCTGGTGTGCCGACGCGCTCCGGGGAAGGACGCGGCCGGGCGGTGGGAGTTCCCGGGCGGCAAGGTCGAGTCTGGTGAGTTGCCGGAGGCGGCGCTGGCGCGCGAGATCCGTGAGGAACTCGGTGTGGACGTCCGTGTCGGGACGTTGCTCGACCGCACGGTCACCGTTCGCCCGGCCGGCCGTGCGATCGACCTGGCCTGTTACGACTGCCGCCTGGTCGGCCCCGCGCCCACGGCGAGCACCGACCACGATGAGCTGCGCTGGCTGCAGGTCGGGCAGCTGGCCGGACTGAACTGGGCGGAGGCCGACATGCCTGCCGTGACGATGCTGACCGCGCGAACAGCCATGACCGAGGAGGACGTGTGAAGGCCTTGTACTACGAGCGATTCGGCGGCCCTGTGGAGGTGGCCGAGCTGCCCGACCCGACGGTGCCTGCGGGCGGTGCGATCGTGCGCGTCGAGGCGTCCGGACTCTGCAGGAGCGACTGGGACGCCTGGGTCGGACACGACGAGACCGTTCCGCTGCCGCACGTCCCCGGTCACGAGTTCGCCGGCGTCGTCGAGGCGGTCGGTCCGGGCGTCACGCGGTGGAGAGCCGGCGACCGGGTGACCGCGCCGTTCGTGAACGGCTGCGGCGAGTGCGAGTGGTGCCGGGCGGGGGCGGCGCAGGTGTGCCCGCAGCAGACGCAGCCAGGCTTCACCCACTGGGGGTCGCACGCCGAGCTCGTCGCCGTGCGGGCCGCGGACACGAACCTGGTCCGCATCCCCGACGGACTCGAAGCGGATGCGGCGGCCGCCCTGGGCTGCCGGTTCGCGACGGCGTTCCGGGCGGTCACAGCGCGGGCGCGCATCCAGCCGGGCGAATGGCTGGCGGTATACGGCGCGGGCGGCGTCGGGCTGAGCGCGGTGATGATCGGCGTAGCGCTCGGAGCGCGCGTTGTCGCCGTCGACCGCTCGCCTGCTGCCCTCGAACTCGCCATTCGGCTGGGCGCCGAGCAGATCGTGCAGGCTACCGGAGACGCACCTCAGCGCATCCACGACGTGACGGGCGGCGGTGCCCACGCCACCATCGACGCGGTGGGTTCCGCCGAGACGGCGAGCGCCGGGATCCGCTCGCTGCGTCGGCGCGGCCGCCACGTGCAGGTGGGGCTGCTGGCCGCCGCCGTTCCCGACCTGCCCCTCGACCGCGTCATCGGCTGGGAGTTGGACGTGCTCGGCAGCCACGGCATGGCCGCCGCCGACTATCCCGGGATGCTCGACCTGGTGGCGGGCGGGCGGCTGCGGCCGCAAGACCTCGTAGGCCGGTCGGTCGGCTTCGCGGAGGCTGCGCGGCTGCTGCAGACCGCCGACACGGCCCCTCCCACCGGCATCGCCGTCCTCCACCCCGCCCCCTGAGCGCACCGCCCATTCCGCCCTTGCCACGATTCGTGCCGAATTGTCGCTGTGGCGTGGTCACAGCGACAATTCGGCACGAATCGCGACGCCAGGTGGGGTGGCAGGATGGACGCATGCGGATCGCAGACTTTACCCGCCCCGACACCCCCGCCGCACGCGCGGCCGTGCAGATCGCGACGACCTACCACTCCCCCTCACTGCTCAACCACGTGCAGCGTTCGTGGCTGTGGGCGGAGGGTTTCGCCGCCCTGCGCGGCTTCGAGCCCGACCACGAACTGCTGTACGTCTCGGCCCTGCTGCACGACCTCGGCATCACGCCCGAGTTCGACAACAACACCCTCGCGTACGAGGATGCGGCCGGTCACGTCGCCATCGCACTCACTGCGGGCGCGGGCTGGCCGGCCGAGCGCGGCATTCGCGCCCACGAGGTGATCGTCCGGCACAACTGGCCGGAGGTGGACCCCGCAATGGATGTGGAAGGGCACCTTCTCGAGATCGCCACCGCGCTCGACATCTCCGGCGCCCGCTCCGAGGACCTCCCCCTCGACTTCCGCCGCGAGGTCATCGTGGAGTACCCGCGGCTCCATCTCGCCGCCGAGTTCGGCGCCTGCGTGGCCGATCAGGCCGCGCGGAAGCCGGACACCTCTGCGCGCCGGCTCGTCGACGGCGGCGTGCAGCGGAAGCTCCGCGACAACCCGCTGGAACGTATCCTCGAAGGGTGACCGTCGCCCCTCCCGAGCCTCTCGTGCTGCCCGTGGACACGTGGCGCGCCCGCGAGCGCGCGCACGCCGAGCGGGCCGACGCACTGACCGCGGATCACCGCGAGCGGGCGGCGCGCGGCGAGAAGCACCCGGTGTGGGACTTCCTCTTCACCTATTACTCGTACTCACCTGCCCAGCTGCGCCGGTGGCACCCCGGCCCCGGTGTCGCGTTGCAGGACGCCGCTCAGGATGCCCGCGCCGCCTGGCGCTGGTACGCGCCCGGGCCCGGCCCCGGTTCGCTCATCGTCGACCGCGACGGCCTCGAGCGCGAGAAGGCGCCACTCCTGCGGACGGTGGAGCGGATCCTCCGAGCGACGGCGGCCCGACCGGGACGGTTCGGCTGTTTCGGCCTGCACGAGTGGGCGATGGTGTACCGGCAGGGCGAGCACCGGCATCCTGTGCCCCTGCGACTCGGCCAAGAGGCGACGGATGCGGTGGTCGACTCCCATGAGCTGCGTTGCACCCACATCGACGCGTTCCGCTTCTTCACCCCGGAGGCCGTGCCGCGCAACCGCTACCTCCCCACCAGAGAGACGCAGCCGGAGTTCGAGCAGCCGGGCTGCCTGCACGCCGGGATGGACGTCTACAAGTGGGCGATGAAGCTCGGCCCGCTGGTTCCCGGCGAGCTGCTCCTCGACGCGTTCGAGCTGGCCCGCGACATCCGCCTGCTAGACATGCAGGCGTCGCCGTACGACATGCGGCCGTGGGGTGCCGCACCGGTCGCCATCGAGACCGCGGAGGGCAAGGCCGAGTACGTGCGGCGGCAGCGCGGTTTCGCCGAACGGTCCAACGCGCTCCGGGGGCGCATCCTCACCGCCTGGTCACCCGCCGGCGAACTCGTCGGCTGAGCGTCAGCCGCGGTCGCCCTTCTTGCCGGTCGGTGTCGGTGTCGGTGTCGACCCGACGCCCTGTCCGCCGGAACCCGGCGTCGGGGTCGCCTTCTGGCCGTTGCTCACCGTGAGCGTGATCGAGTCGCCGTCGCTGAGAGTCGCGCCCGCCGCCGGGTCGCTTGCCGCGACGGTGCCCGCCGGTTGATCACTGTCGACCGGCGTCGGGTCGACGGTGACATCCAGGCCGAGGCCTTCGAGCAGCTTCTGGGCGACGTCCGGCGACTTTCCGGCGACGTCCGGCATCGTGATCTGGTCGCCGTAGAGCACCGCGTCGGTGGGCTCGGTGAAGTCGGTGCCTCCGTAGGCCGCATTGAGGGCCTTCAGGATGGGCTTGGCGATCGAGAACTTCACGTTGCCTCCGCCGATGCCGCTGAAGTACAGCGAACGCAGCGGCGTCGAGCCGGAGACGTTGCCCACCCAGGTCGCCGTCGCCACCTTCGTCGTGGAGGTGATGAGCCAGTTCTCGAGCGAGTCGTCCGTCGTTCCGGTCTTCGCCATGATCGGGATGTCGTCGTGCGGGTTGGCGCTCGCGGCCGTGCCGCCGCCCTTGATGACGCCCTCCAGCGCGTAGGTCACACCGGCCGCGATCTCGGGCTTGAGGCCCTGCGTGCACGTCGTCGCGCCGACCTTGTGGTCCGTGCCGTCGGCGTTCACCACCTTGTCGATGGCGATAGGCGTGCAGACCGTGCCGTTGTTCGCGATGCCCGCATAGGCCGTGGCCATCGTCAGCGGCGAGATGTAGTTCGTGCCGAGGATCATCGACGGCGTCGAGATCAGCGGGTTGCTCTTGGACGCGGGATGCACGCCCAGGCCTTTGGCTGCGTCCAGGATGGAGCACAGATCGACCTTGGTGCCCATCTGGGCGAACGCCGTGTTGACCGACTCCGCTGTCGCGGCCATGACCGAGAGGCGGCTCGCCGACCCCTCGTCGTTGGTGACGGGCCACGCCGGGCCGTTGATGTCGGCGCAGGTGTTCGTGAAGTCGGAGGTCGGAAAGAGGTGCTGCGAGGCGTTGACCGTCTCGTACAGGCTGTGGCCGGCCTCCAGCCACGCCGCCAGGTCGAACGCCTTGAACGTCGACCCGGTCTGGAACCCCTGCGAGCCGCCGTAATCCTCGTCGGTGTTGTAGTTGACCGCGGTCGTGCCGTCGATTGGGGTGTCCGTGTTGTTGAAGGCCCGGTTCTGCACCATCGTGACGATGCGTCCCGTCCCCAGCTCGAGCGCGACGTTCGAGGCGCCCAGGTCGATGCCGGGCCGTGACCCCGGGATGTACTTGCTCAGCGAGGCCTGCGCGACGTTCTGCAGGTCGAGGTTCAGGGTTGTGTAGATCTTCAGCCCGCCGCGGTTGAGCGTCTGCAGCCGGGCATCGGACGTGGCGCCGTACGCGGGGTCGGTGAGGATCACATCCCGCACATAGTCGCAGAAGAACGCGGCGTTGAACTGCTGCGCGCCCGCGCATCCCTGGGTCGTCGGTGTGATGGCCGGCTGGATGGGCGTGGCCTTCGCCGCGTCGCGCTGCTGCTTCGTGATCGAGTGCGTGATGTACATCCGATCGAGCACGTAGTCGCGCCGCTCCTTGGTCAGCGTGTAGCCGTTGGCGGCGCCGTTCTCCTTGTTGTCCGGCTGGTCGATGCGCAGATTCGCGGGGTTGTTCAGGATGGCCGCGAGCGTCGCCGCCTGCGCCAGGTCGAGCTTCGCGGCGGTCGTGTTGAAGTAGTACTGCGCAGCGGCCTGCACGCCGTACACCTGGCCGCCGAAGCCGACCACGTTGAGGTAGCCGGTGAGGATGTCCTTCTTGCTGTAGGTCTTCTCGACCTGCACCGCGTAGCGCATCTCCTGCACCTTGCGCTGCAGCGTGACGCCGGCGGCGTCGGCGTAGCAGGCCTGCACCTTCTTCTCGCTGGTGAGCGCCTCGCACTTCTCGACCTCGACGTTCTTCACGTACTGCTGCGTGATCGAGGAGCCGCCCTGCACGTTGCCGCCCGCGACGGTGGAGACGGCGCCGCGAACGGTGCCCCAGATGTCGACGGCACCCTCGGTGTAGAACCGCGGGTCCTCGGCCGACACGGTCGCATCTTTCACGGTCTGCGCGATCTGATCCCAGGAGACGTCCTGCCGATTCTGAGCGAAGAATGTCGCGATCGGCACATCCTGACCGCCCTGCTTGGCGTAGACGGTCGAGTTCTGGGCGAACTGCTGGATGTGCAAGTCCGCGGGAAGCGCGTTGAAGTCGCTAGCACCGGCAGCGGCCGCCGCCCCGGCCCCGAGGAACCCCGGCAGCATCAGCAGCGAACTCAGCACGGCGGCGACCAACGCCAGCCCCAGGAACTGCGCGATCAGCCCGCCACGGGTGCGGGCGGGCTTCAGCTCGAAGCGCTTGACGGGCTCCAGCCGCTCGTCGAGGGCGGCCAGGCGTTCGGGCAGGCGGGATCGTTCGGAAGCGGGCACGCCCTCCAACCAACCAGCCGTATCTGGGCGAGTCCAGGGGGTTGCGTGTGCGTCGGTGAGTAGTCCCTCAGGATGTGCACATCGTGACGGTCGTGGAGGCGCTGGGGCCGCGCGATCGAGTGGGCGCAACACGCCGTTACGGTTCGTGGGATAACGGCGTGTTGGGACCACTCGATGCGCAGAGGCCGCGGGGGCCGCGGGAGAGGCCGGGATGCGCGAAGGCGCCGGCCCTGAGAACAGGGTCGGCGCCTTCGCGTGGGGTGGGGCGGGGCGGGTTACGCCGCGAGCGGCAAGGCCGCGGGGGCGGTGACCCGGAGGTCGCCGGCCTCGGCGTCTACGGTCACACGGCCGCCCTCGGCGAGCTCGCCGCTGACCATCAGCTCAGCGATGCGGTCGTCGACCTGGCGCTGGATGACGCGGCGGAGCGGGCGGGCTCCGTACTCCGGCTCGTAGCCGGCGTCCGCGATCCAGGCGACCGCCGCATCCGTCGCCTCGAAGGCGATGTCGCGGGCGGCCAGGCGGGAGGCGGTCGCGTTCAGCAGCAGGCGGACGATGTCGCGCAGCTGCTCGGCGTCCAGCTTCCGGAACAGCACGATCTCGTCGATGCGGTTGAGGAACTCGGGGCGCATCGCCTCACGAAGCTTGCCCATGACGCGGTCGCGGATGTCCTTCTCCGACGAGAAACCGTCCGAGTCCGCCGGCACGAATCCGAGCGCACCGGAACGCGACGCCAGGAACTCCGAACCGAGGTTCGACGTCATGATGACCACCGTGTTGCGGAAATCGACCGTGCGGCCCTGACCGTCGGTCAGGCGACCGTCGTCGAGCACCTGCAGCAGCAGGTTGAACACGTCCGGGTGAGCCTTCTCGATCTCGTCGAACAGCACCACCGAGTACGGGTTGCGGCGCACGCGCTCGGTCAGCTGGCCGGCCTCGTCGTATCCGACGTATCCGGGAGGGGCACCGACCAGGCGGGCGACGGTGTGACGCTCGCCGAACTCGCTCATGTCGAACCGCAGCATGGCCTTCTCGTCACCGAACAGGGACGCCGCGAGCGACTTCGCCAGCTCGGTCTTGCCGACACCGGTCGGGCCGAGGAAGAGGAAACTGCCGACAGGACGGCCCTCGTCACCGAGACCGGTGCGATTGCGGCGCACCGCCTTCGCGACGGAGACGACCGCGTCGTGCTGGCCGATCACCCGCTCGTGCAGCTCCGACTCGAGGCGCGCCAGGCGCTCACGGTCGGCCTCGCCGACACGGGACACCGGGATGCCCGTCGAGCGCGACACGATCGCCGCGATCTCGGGCTCGCCCACCACCGCATCCACTCGGGGGGCTGAGGCGAGCTCGTCCAGCGAGTGCTGAACCGTCTCGATCTCGTCGCGCAGACGCGATGCCTCCTCGTAGTGCTCGGCCGCGACCGCGGAGTTCTTCTCGGACTCCAACGTGGCTAGGCGCTCCATCAGGGCGGACGTGTCCACGCGCTTGCCGAGCGACAGGCGCAGGCGAGCGCCGGCCTGGTCGATCAGGTCGATGGCCTTGTCCGGCAGGAAGCGGTCGGAGACGTAGCGGTCGGAGAGCTCCACCGCGGCACGGATCGCGTCAGCGGTGTAGCGGACCCCGTGGTGGTCCTCATAGGCAGGACGGAGGCCGTCGAGGATGAGCACCGCGTCCTCCACGGACGGCTCGCCGACGGTCACCGGCTGGAAGCGGCGCTCCAGCGCCGGGTCCTTCTCGATGCGGCGGTACTCCTTGAGAGTGGTGGCACCGACCAGGTGCAGGTCGCCGCGGGCCAGGCGGGGCTTGAGGATGTTGCCGGCGTCCATGCCGCCGGACTCGCCCGAACCTCCGGCACCGACCACGGTGTGCAGCTCGTCGATGAAGACGATCAGCTCAGCGGTCCCGGCGCTGATCTCGTCCATGAGCGCGGTGAGCCGCTCCTCGAAGTCGCCGCGGTAGCGGGTCCCCGCGACCATGGCCGCCAGGTCGAGCGAGACGACGCGCTTCTCCTGCAACTGCTCGGGCACATCGCCTGCGACGATCGCGCGGGCCAGGCCCTCGACGATCGCGGTCTTGCCGACGCCCGCCTCGCCCACCAGCACCGGGTTGTTCTTGGTGCGCCGGGAGAGGATCTCGACCGTCTGCTCGATCTCGTCGAGCCGGCCGATGACCGGGTCAAGCTTGCCGTCGCGCGCGAGCGCGGTCAGGTCGGTGCCGAACTGGTCGAGCATCGGGGTCTGCGACCCACCCTCGGAGCCGAGGGAGTCGCCCGGGTCGCCGGCGTCGACCGTCGCGCGGTCGCCCAATGCGTCGCTGAGGGCCTCGGGCGTCACGCCCGCGGACTGCAGCACCCGGCCGGCCGGGGCGTCCCGGCCGATCACGAGCGCGAAGAAGACGTGCTCGGGGTCGATGTAGGTGGAACCGGACGCCTGGGCGACCTGGTACGCGTGGAACAGTGCGCGCTGCAGCGCACCGGTGATGGATGCGCCGTCGGCGCGGATCACGTCGCTGGAAGCGGGCAGGCGCGACTCGGCGGCCTGCGCGACCCGCGACGGGTCGACGCCGATGCGCCGCATGGCGTCAGCGGCCGGCTCCTGCTCGGCCATCACGCGCAGGACGTGGAGGGCGTCCAGCTCGTTGTGACCGTGCTGCAGGGCGAAGCGCCCCGCCTCGGCGAGGATCTCCTGGGTGCGGCGGCTGAGGAAGCGGCTGATGTCGATCGAGCGTGCATTGCGCGCACGCTCACCCGCGAGGTACCGCGCAAGGAACTCGTCGAACGAGTTGTTGCTGTCACCGTCGGGAGTGAAGTTCTCAGGCACGTGTTCTCCTGTTTCTGAAAGTTGAGCCTTGTGCACTCAAGTCCAACGCAGGAGGGGGAGCTTTATTCCGGGGTCCGGCAACCAGTTGATTCGCTGAGGGAGGTGGTGTCAGTCCCCCGCGTCGAGCGCGTCGAGCGCCGCCACATCCTCGGCCGAGAGCTCGAAGTCGACGTCGGCATTCTCGACGATTCGGCTCGGCGTAGTCGACTTGGGGAGAGGCAGGATGTCCTTTTGCAGCAGGTAGCGGATGCTCACCTGTGCGACCGACTTGCCGTACTTCTCCGCGATCGCGGCGATGTCGGCGTTGTCGAGGAGGCGTCCGGTCGCAAGCGGCGAGTAGCCCTCGACGAGGATGTCGCGCTCCTGGCAGAACGCCGTCGTCTCCGGCTGCGTGTTGCCGACGAACCAGCGGATCTGGTTGGCATGCGGAAGGACCTCCGTCGCGTCGATGAGCGACTCCAGGTCGGCCACGGTGAAATTGCTGACGCCGATGGAGCGGGTGCGGCCGGCCTCGTAGATCTCCTCGAACACCTTCCAGACCTCGATGTTGCCCGCGCGGTGGTCGCTGCCGATCGCGTTCCACGGCCAGGGCGCGTGGATGAGGTAGAGGTCGATCGCACCGAGGTCCAGCAACTCGGTGGAGCGGTCGAAGGCGTGCCGCGCGCCGTCCGCATCCTTCACCTCCGCCGGACACTTCGTCGTGATGAAGATCTCGTCGCGCCGCACCCCGCTGTCGCGAACCGCGCGCCCGACGCTCGCCTCGTTTCCGTAGGCGCGGGCCGTGTCGATGTGGCGGTAGCCGGCGTCGAGCGCGGTGCGAACGGAGTCGTAGGTCTTCGGGCCGTCGGGGATCTGCCAGGTCCCGAAGCCGATCTTGGGGATGGCGACCCCATTGGAGAGCGTGAACGTGTCGGTCAGTGCGGGCATGCGTGTGTTCCTCTCGAAGGATGCGGTGCGGCACATGGTAGCCCCGCCGGGCGAATCAGTTGAGCGGGTCCGGGCTCCCGTTGCGCAGGTGCTCGTACACGACCGACGTGCGGACGTCCGCGATCTCGCGCCGTTGGGTGAGCCGGTCGATCACGAACGCGTACAGACTCTCGTTGTCGGCGACGGCGACATGGATGATGAAGTCCTCGTTCCCGCTCGTCACGAACACGCCGAGCGTCTCGGGCAACCCCGCCACCCAGTCCCGGAAGCCCTCGATGACGGGACGCGACGGCGGCCGAATGCGCACCGCGATGAGAGCCTGCACGGGGCGGCCGATGGCGGCGAGGTCCACGTCGAGCATGGCGCCGCGAATGATGCCGCGCCGCCGCAGGGCTCTGGTGCGTTCGAGTGCGGTGCTCGGCGAGACCCCGACAGCCGCGGCGACCTCGCGGTTGCTGCGCCGCGCATCCGACTGGAGTTCGCGCAGGATCGCCCGATCAAGTTCGTCCATGTCGAGCAGAATAGCGGTTCTGCCGAATGATGTTCGGCCTTCGTGCACGGGGCTCGCATTTTCAGTAGATTCGGCTCGCTCAGACCGAACGAAGGGACACGCGTCATGACGAAGACCGTCGGCTTCCTGCCGCACGAGGTGGACACCGGGGCGCCAACGCGGTCGGCCCGGCTGAAGTGGGTGGTCGTCGTCCAGGAGTCCCTGCCAGCGGGTATCGCGGCGAATGCGGCCATCTGCGCGGCAGCGGCCACGGCCGACCGGGTCGATGGCCTCCTGGGCCCGGAGGCCGTGGATGCCGACGGCACCGTCCATCCGGGCCTCCCCTGGGCGGGCTGCTCGGTGCTGCGTGCATCCGGAGAGCAACTGGCTGCGATCCGGGCGAAAGCGGACACAGCAGAGGACGTCTTCGTCGCCGACATGCCGGCCGCGGCGCAGCTGACCCGCATGTACGACGAGTACCTGCGGGCGGTCGCCGATACCGAGTCGGACGCTCTGCCCTACTATGCGGTGAGCATCGTCGGACCGCGCAACCGCGTGGATCGCATCGTCGGAAAGCTCGCGCTGCTCTGAGCGTCACTCTGAGCGCGCCCCGTGGTGCCCGATGTCGGACCCCTGCGCTACCGTCGGCGCATGGAGATCATCCTCGTTCCCGGATTCTGGCTCGGAGCCGACGCCTGGCGGGAGGTGACGCCGGTCATCGAGCGGGCGGGGCACCACGCGCATCCCCTCACGCTGCCCGGGTTGGAGCCGGGCGCGAGCGACCGCGGACGGATCACGGTTCCCGACCAGGTGGACGCGATCGTCCGGCAGATCGACGGGGTGGGCGATGCTGGCGAACGGGATGTGGTCCTCGTCGGCCATTCGGGCGGCGGTCCGCTGGCGTATGCGGCGACGGGTCTGCGTCCGTCCCGCATCTCACGGACGGTCTACGTCGACTCCTGGCCGCTCGGGCCGGGCGGTGTCATCGCCTCGGACATGACCCCGGTCGACGGCGAGATCGACCTGCTCGCCTGGGAGGACTTCGAAGACGCCGACCTGATCGACCTCACCGACGAGCAGCGCGACGAGTTCCGGCGCACCGCCGTCCCCGAACCGGGAGCGATCCCGACCACCCCGATCGAACTGGCCGACGACCAGCGGCGGCGAGCTGTCCCGGCCACAATCGTCGCGTGCGAGTTCACCCCGGCCGACCTGCGCTCCTGGGTCGACGGCGGCTCACCGGTGCTGGCGGAGGTCGGCCGACTCGAGCGCCTGGAGGTGGTCGAGCTCCCGACCGGGCACTGGCCGATGTTCACACGACCGGCAGAGCTGGGCGCCCTGCTGGCGGAGGCCGCCGACCACTGACGACCGTCCAGAGCTGATGACCGCGGTCAGTGCTGCAGGGCGCTCTTCAGCAGGATGACGACGATCCCGAACGACCCTGTCACCACCGCGCCGGCGAGGCACACCAGCATCCTGCGACCGCGTCTGCGGAAGACCGAATAGCCGAGGAGCGCGAGCATCAGCACCGCCAGCCAGAGCGCCAGACCGACCCCGAAGTCGGCGGGCAGGATGCCGAGGGCGGCGAGAAGCAACGGCACGCTGGGCACGATGGCCGCCTCCAGCATCCCGCCGGACTCGGCGAGAGCGTGACGGATCGAGTCGCGCACCCGATTGCCCGTGTCGTCCGCGTCGCCCTGGAAACCGAGCGCCGTCGAGTAGACGTGGGCGAGCCAGAAGATGAGGATGCTCACCACGCTGAACACCAGCAGGCGCACCGCCGACGCCTGATCGTCATCGACCTTTGAGGCCGCCGCAACAACGCTCGCGTACACGATCGTGCCGTAGATCGCGGCCGGCGACCCCCAGTGCCGCCACAGCCCACTGTGGGTCGGCGAATCGCGCCCGGCCGGCGGGCTTCCCGACTCGTTCAGGTCCATCGCCGGCGTGTGGCCGCACTCTCGAGGGCGGCGTCCAGGTCGATCGCCGCCCGGATCAGCGCCAGGTGGGTGAACGCCTGAGGGAAGTTGCCGAGCTGCAGACCGGACGGGTCGACCTCCTCCGCGTACAGGCCGACGTGGTTGCCGTAGGTCAGCATCTTCTCGAAGGCGTACTGCGCCTCCTCCAGCCGGCCTGCGTCCGTCAGGGCCATGACGTAGAAGAAGGAGCACAGCGAGAAGGTGCCCTCCTCGCCCGGGAGCCCGTCCGGCGAGGCCGCCGGGTTGTACCGGTACACCAGACTGTCCGTCACCAGTTCCTCGCCGATCGCGTCTAGCGTGGACAGCCACATCGGGTCCTGCGGCGCAATCATCCCCACCCGGGGCATGAGAAGCGTGATCGCATCCACGACGTCGGTGCCCGGATACTGCGTGAAGGCCTTGCGTTCCGGGTTCCAGCACCGCGTGAAGACCTGTTCGTAAATGGCGTCGCGTTCGGCCGTCCACCGTTCGAGCGGTGCGGGGAAGCCGCGGTCGCGCGCGATGCGGATGCCGCGATCGAAGGCGACCCAGCACATGATGCGGCCGTAGGTGAAGTCCTTCCGCCCGCCGCGGGTCTCCCACACCCCCTCGTCGGGCTGATCCCAGTTGTCCGCCAGCCAGTCGAGGATGCCGCGCAGCTTCGTCCATCCGGGGTGACCCATCGGCCGGAATTGCTCACCCGCGGCGATCGCCCACAGCGCCTCGCCGTAGATGTCGAGTTGCAGCTGGTCCGCCGCACCGTTGCCGATGTGCACAGGACGCGAGCCCGCATAACCTTCGAAATGGTCCAGCGTCAGCTCCTCCAGGTCGGACGACCCGTCGATCCGGTACATGATCTTCAGCGGCCCGGACGAGTCGCCCACCTGTTCGAGCACCCGATCGGCGACCCACAGCTGGAAGGAGATGGCCTCGTCGGTGTAGCCGAGTGCGAGCAACGAGAAGATGGAGAGGGAGGCATCGCGGATCCAGGTGTAGCGGTAGTCCCAGTTGCGCACGCCGCCGAGCTGCTCCGGCAGCGCTGCCGTGGGAGCGGCGACCAGCGCACCCGTGGGGGCGTACTGCAGCAGCTTCAGCACCATGGCGGACCGCTCGACCTCCTCGCGCCAGCGTCCCGAGTGGGTGGAGCGCGAGAGCCAGTCGCGCCAGAAGTCGACCGTGTCGCGGAACAGCCGGGTGCCTCTGGCTCGTCCGAGGGCGCGCGGGTCGCCCGTCGGTTCGGTCTCGAAGGCCAGCAGCCGCCGGTCGCCTGCCGCGAGGGTGATCGTGGTGTCGACGTCGTCTCCGTCGAGAGTGTCCTGGCTGACTCCGTGCAAGGCGGCGGTGGATTCGCCGGCCTCGAACCGGACGCCGTGAGCGGAGGTCGTGGCCGTGTGCGGCTGGCGGCCGTAGTCGAAGCGCGGCCGGCACTCCACCCGGAAGGTGAGCTCTCCACGGACGACGCGGACGACGCGGACGATGATCCGGCTCGCCGTCGGCACCGTCGGCTCGTCCGCCACGGGCATGAAGTCGATGACCTCGCCGACGCCGTCCGCCGACATGAAGCGGGTGATGAGCACGGCCGTCTGCGGGAAGTACATCTGCTTGACGCGCATGTGCTCGCCCAGAGCATGGATGCGGAAGTATCCGCCCTTCTCGGGGTCGAGCAGCGCGGCGAACAGCGACGGCGAGTCGAACCGTGGAGCGCAGAACCAGTCGATGCTCCCTGCTGTGGAGACGAGGGCGACCGTTTGCAGGTCGCCGATCATGCCGTGCTCGTCGATCCCGGGAAATCGGGAGTCGTCTCGCGGTTCCTCAGTCATGTGCGCCTCTTCCGATCGGCCGGCCCTACTCGCGCGCATGCTAACGCCGGAGACGTTCGAGCGGGAAGGGGCGTCGGCCGGACTGAGGGCTAGCCGAGTGCGTTGCCCAGGAGGCATCATGCAGCCGACGCGAAGGGAGCCCCGGATGATCGAGCACGGCAGCGTTCGGAAGGCCGGGGGGCCGACGTCATGACCGGGGTGCGGCAGAGGACCACCGGGCGGGTCGCCGCGCGAGCGGCAGCGCTCGACCTCGAGGGGGCGGCCATCGTGGTCGGCGCTGCAGCGCTCGTCGTCGCGGGCATCGTATCCCTTCCCTTCTTCTGGGGCCGCTCCCTCCCCATCGCCGGCCCCGGCTCGGTGTCGCAGTTCACCGCTCTGGCGGCGGGCGTCCTGGCGGTGGCCGCGTACGTCGTCGGCCGGCTGTGGCACCGCGAGACGTTGACGCCCTTCGGCGGCGTGCCCGACCGCGAGCCGGGCGGTGGCCCGCGTACAGCTCCGGCGGTCCCGGTTTTCGACACGGCCGTGATCGCCCTCGCCCACGGGATCATCGCCCTGCTCGGGTGGCTCCTGCTCGGCGCGGTGCTGGCGGACGGCTTCACCGACGCGACCGTCTACGCGGTGTCGGCGACGGCCCTCGCCGGAGCAGCGGCGGGCGTGACGGCTTACGCGGTGTTCCTTTCGGCGACGCGGATGGATCTGATGCGGTTGTCGACGGTGCTGGCGGCATTCGCTGTAGTGGGCATCCTGGTGGCGACACTGACCGCTCCCGACCCGCACTGGTGGCAATTCCACCTGAGTGCCCTCGGGATGACGAACAGCGTCTCGTCGCTGACCTTCAACCTCACGCTGATCCTGGCGGGGCTGATGATGGCGGCCATCGCGCGGTATGCGACGGACCTCACCCATGTCGACCCGGCTCTGCGGGCCGCGACCCTCCGTGTGCGCGTATGCCTCATCCTGATCGGCGTGCTGCTGGCGGGAGTCGGGCTCTTCCCGCTGGATGTGTCGCAAATCCTGCACAACGTCTCGGCGGTCGGGATGCTCATCGCGTTCGCGCTGCTCATCTTCTGGGTGCGCCCTGCGGTACCCGAGGCGCCGCGCGCGTTCCTGCTGTTCGGTTACGCGTCGTTCGCGGTCATCGTGGTGGCCGCCGTGTTCTTCGTGACCGGTTACTACGTGCTCACCGCGACGGAGCTGATCGCGGGCGTCATCGTTCTCGCGTGGGTCACGGTCTTCCTCCGCGTGAGCGGGGCGGCCGCTCGGGGTCGAGGGTCAGAGCGGCCCGTGGTCGGTGGCGCCGGGTAGCCTCGGCGGCATGGAGATCGTCCTCGATCGTGATGAGGCCCGGCGCATCGCCGTGCGCGCTCAGCGCCTCGATTCCGCACACTCGCCGGCCCTGGTGCCACTGGTCGAGCACCTCACCTTCCTTCAGCTGGATCCGACAGCCGCCATCGCACCCAGCGCCGATCTGATCGCTTTCGCCCGGCTGGGGTCGGCGTACCGGCCCGAGCAGCTCCAGCAGGCCGTGGAACGCGATCGGACGCTGTACGAGCTGAAGGCCCAGGACGATCCGGTCCAGCCTCCGTTCGCCATGGTGCGTCCGGTCTCCGACCTCGCCCTCAACCTCGACCGCATGAGAACCGGGCCGATCGCCGGGTCCTGGCAGGCCTGGCTCGACGCGAATGTGCGCTTCCGCGAAGACGTGCTGGACAGGCTTCGCGACTCCGGCCCGCTGCTGTCGAAAGACATCCCGGACACGGCGCAGGTGCCGTGGCAGTCGACCGGGTGGACACACGAGAAGAACGTCACGCACATGCTGGAGCTCCTGCAGCGGCGGGGCGTCGTGGCGGTCTCCGGACGCATCGGACGGCAGCGCACCTGGGATCTCGCCGAACGCGTGTACCCGTCCGGGATCGAGGCGGTGCCCGAGGCGGAGGCATCAGGGCTCCGCGACGGACGCCGGTTGCGCGCGCTGGGGATCGCGCGACCGCAACTCGTCGGCGGAGCGGGTGTTGCCGCACGCGTCGACGGGAGCGACCGGGAGTGGCGCGTCGACCCGGACGCGGTCGGGCTGCCCTTCACGGGGCGCGCGGCACTGCTGTCGCCGTTCGATCGCCTCATCCACGACCGGGTCCGTTCTCTGGAGCTGTTCGGCTTCGAGTACCTGCTCGAGATGTACAAGCCGGCCGCCCAGCGGCGGTGGGGCTACTTCGCGCTGCCCATCCTCCACGAGGACAGGCTGGTCGGGAAGCTCGACGCCACCGCCGACCGCACGACCGGGGTGCTGCGTGTGGACGCCGTCCACGAAGACGAGCCGTTCGACGCGCGAACCCGCGACGACGTCGACCTCAGCGTGGACGACCTGGCGGCCTGGCTGGGGCTCACGGTGCGGCGGCCGTGAGCCCACAGCACGCTACGCCGCGTTTTTGCCGTGCGGGTCAGACGCGTTGAGCACCTCGACCACGCGGTCGTAGTCGCCACGCGCCTCCCCGTAGCGGAGGAACTTGACCCGCTCCACCTGGAGTTCTTTGACCTCGGGCTGCGTCTCGATCAGTTCCATGACCTCCGCGACGAACTCGTCCAGCGGCATGGCGAACTCGCTCTCCTCCTGGCCGGGCAGCAGCCCGGTCCGCACGGCCGGCGGCTCCAGCTCGAGGACCTTCACCGAGGTGTCGGCCAGCTGCAGGCGGATGCTCTCGCTAAGCATGTGCACCGCGGCCTTGCTGGCGTTGTAGCTGGGCGTCGCCTTCAGCGGGGTGAAGGCGAGCCCGGACGACACGGTCACGATGGTGGCGTCCGGCCGGGTCTGCAGATGCTCGACGAACGCGGCGATCAGGCGGATGGGGCCAAGCACGTTCGTCGAGACCACGGCTTCGGCCGAGTCGAGGAAACCGGCAGTGTTGTGCCAGTCCTCGACCCGCATGATTCCCGCCATGGCGACGAGGACGTTGAGGTCGGGATGCGCGGCGATCACGTCGGCGGACGCCTGGCGAATGCTGACGGCGTCGGCCGTGTCGATGCGGACGGTGTCGATGCCGGGGTGCTCGGTGGCGATCCGCTCGAGCAGTTCGGTGCGGCGCCCGCCGACGATGACGGTGTTGCCCCGCTCGTGGAGCGCGACCGCGAGGGCGAGCCCGATTCCGCTGGTCGCGCCGGGGATGAAGACGGTGTTTCCTGTGATGTCCATGACCCCACTTTCGGTCGACGCGTGATGCGCAGGAAGTGGAGCGCTCATCCATGGATCGGCGATCCCTGGTTCCCGGGCGCGACCGCGTCCATCATGGAGGGATGGACCGTGCCGCACTCGCCGATTTCCTGCGCCGACACCGGGAGGCGCTGCATCCCGAGGACGTCGGGCTCCCCTCCGGCGCACGTCGGCGCGCTCCGGGGCTCCGCCGCGAGGAGGTCGCCCAGCTCGCCGCCATGTCGACCGACTACTACACCCGGCTCGAGCAGCGCCGCGGCCCGCAGCCGAGTGGGCAGATGCTGTCGTCGCTCGCTCGCGCCCTGCGGCTGACCGCCGACGAGCGCGACTACCTGTATCGGGTGGCCGGCCACAACACTCCTGACCGGCTCTCGGGTGGCGGCCATGTCGCGCCCGCGCTCCAACGCGTTTTGGACCGCCTCGATGACTCGCCGGCGCTCGTCCTCTCGACCCTCGGCGAGACGTTGGCGCAGAACCGGATGGCGGTCGCGCTGTTCGGCGACCGCTCGGGTTACACCGGACTCGCCCGCAGCGAGTTCTACCGCTGGTTCACCGATCCGGGCGCACGGGCGCAGTACCCGGAGGAGGATCGGGCACGTCAGAGCCGCGCTCAGGTCGCTTCGCTTCGAGACGCCTACGGCGTCATGGGTCCGCGGTCGCGTGCCGGCGAGCTGGTGCGTGCTCTGCTCGCCGAGAGCCCCGAGTTCGCCACCCTGTGGGAGAAGCACGAGGTCGCCCGTCGCTTCGAGGATCACAAGACGCTGCTCCATCCCGAGCTCGGCGCGATCGAGCTGGACTGCCAGGCGCTGTTCACCGAGGACCAGTCGCAGTGCCTTCTCGTGCTCACGGCACCGCCGCGCACGGAGGCCGCCGAGAAGCTGGCGCTGCTCTCGGTGCTGGGCACGCAGTCCTTCGCCCCGGCCGCCCCCCGCGAATAGGCAGTCGAAGGCGGCCGCCGCACGCACCAGCCCGGTATGCCGCCTCCGTCAGTGGCTCGCGTGACGCCGCGGCGTACCCTGTCGGCATGACTGCGGGGGCTTCTGATGTGCACGATCGCACCATCGACTGGCTGCTCGACGGCGACCCATCGATCCGCTGGCAAGCGCTGCGGGATCTGGTGGGCGCCTCCGACGACGAGGTCGCCACCGAGCGCGCTCGGGTCGAGCGCGAGGGCTGGGGCGCCCAGCTGCTCGACCTGCAGGATGCGGCAGGCACCTGGGGCGGGACGGTCTGGAAGCCCGACGACCGGGACGCGACCGACACCGTGGTCCTCCTGCTGGCACAGCTCGGCGCCGACGGCGATCGCACCCGCGCGGCGCTGGAGCGGACAGCGGCCGGGGTCGACTGGGGCGAGGAGTGGGGCCACAGCCCGTTTTTCGAGGGCGAGGTGGAGGCCTGCATCAACGGCCGGGTGCTCACCGCGGCCGCCCCGTACGGCCATGCGACGGAGGTCATCCTCGGAAAGCTGCTCGACGGTCAGCAGACCGACGGCGGTTGGAACTGCTACGCCGAGACGCCCGCCGACCCCGGCTCCTTCCACAGCACCATCTGCGTCGTCGAGGCCTTGGCGGCGTATCGGGATGCGGGCGGCCAGACCGACGTCAGCGAGTCGCTTCGGCGCGGGCAGGAGTACCTCCTCAACCGGGGCCTGATGCGCCGCCTGAGCACGGGCGAACTGATCGACGAGGCGTGGCTGGACTTCCGGTTCCCGAACTACTGGCATTACGACGTGCTTCGCGGGCTCGACCTCCTGCGCGCCGCGGGCGTTCCGTTCGATGACCGCGTCGCAGAAGCCGTCGAACTGGTGCGGTCGAAACGGCGGCCGGACGGGCGCTGGGCGCTCGACGGCCTGCTGTGCGGGCGGCCGTCCGTCGCGTTCGAGACCGTGGGCGAGCCGAGCCGCTGGATAACGCTTCGGGCACTCCGCGTGCTCGACTGGGCGGGCGTACAGTCCACTCCATGACCGCCCGCACCCTGCTCCTGATCCGCCACGGCGAGAGCACGGCGAACGTCGCGGCCGCTGCCGCGGAGGCCGCCGGCGCCGACGTCATCGCCGTGGAGGCCCGCGACGCCGACGTCACCCTCTCCCCGCTCGGAGAGCTGCAGGCCGGGGCCCTCGGCTCCCGGCTGCGCGAGATGCTCCCGGCCGACGCCGTCCTGTACAGCTCCCCCTACCGACGCGCCATCCAGACCGCGCGGTTCGCGCTGGGCGAGGAGACTCCCCTCCGGCTCGACGAGCGGCTCCGCGACCGTGAACTGGGCATCCTCGACCGGCTGACCGCGACCGGGGTGGAACACCGGCTGCCGTTGGAGGCGGACCGCCGCCGCTGGTCCGGCAAGTTCTACTACCGTCCGCCGGGCGGCGAGGCGTGGACGGACGTCGCCCTGCGCATCCGCTCGTTCCTGCGCGACGCGCTCCCGAGCGACGCGAAAGACGGCGTCGTCGTCGTCTTCGCCCACGACGCGGTCGTCAGCCTCTTCCTCTACGTGCTGCTCCGGATGTCCGAAGCCGAGCTGGCCGATCACCTGCTGACGCATCCCGTCGCCAACGCCTCGGTGACTGAGCTCACCCGCGACGGTGACGAGTGGACGCTGCAGGCGTTCGCCGACGACACGCACCTCACCGCCGCGGGCCTTCCCGCGACGGAGCACGTGGGTGAGGCCCGGACCGATGCGTGAACATCAGGACCCGCGGCCCGCGGAGGACGTGACACCCGAGCTGCTGCGCGCGTGGCCGCTCCCCGAGCCTTCCGGTTCCAAGCGATCCCGCGGAGAGGTGCTGGTCGTCGGTGGAGCGCTCCGCTCCCCCGGCGCCGCCATGCTCGCCGGCCGTGCCGCACTGCGCGTCGGCGCGGGCCGCCTCACCCTGGCGGTTGGCGCATCCGTCGCGGCGCAGGTGGCGGTCGCGGTGCCGGAGTCGGGTGTTGTACCGCTGCCGGAGACGTCAGGCGGCAGCGTCCGCGGTGCGGGCGTCCGCGAAGCGGCACCTGATCTGGCGGGCGCTGATGCCGTGCTGATCGGCCCCGGCCTCGACGACGCGACGGAGACGGCCCGGATGCTTCGCCACGCCTCGCGCGCGGCCGGCCGCGATGCCGTTCTCGTCCTCGACGCCTTTGCCCTCGGCGCGCTCGCCGGGCACCCGCGACTCGCGGGCGACGGCCCGCGCATCCTGACACCCAACACCGAGGAGGCTTCCCGGCTGCTCGGGCGCGAAGTCGACGACCTGGACGCGGACACGCGCGAGCTCGCCCACCGCTACCGGGCGGTCGTCTGCTGCTTCGGCCGGATCGCGTCGCCGGACGGCCGACTGTTCACCGTCGGCAACGGCGACACCGGACTCGGCACCTCGGGAAGCGGTGACGCCCTGGCCGGAGCGATCACCGGACTCGCCGCGAGGGGCGCGGAGCCGCTCCAGGCCGCTGTCTGGGGCACCTACCTGCACGCCGCGGCAGGGCGCTCCCTGACCGAAAGCGCCGGTCGCCTGGGCTTTCTCGCCTCCGAGATCGTAGACCGGCTGACGATCGAACTCAACGCTCTGACCTGACCGGCGGGCCCCCAAATTTCCCTCTAGCCGTGCGAACGCGCCCAGCGATACTCTCACCGCACATCCAGACACCGAGCTGGAGTCGAAAGGGGAGTCCACCATGGACTGGAGCAACTTCTGGAGCGTCGTCTGGTTGTTCTTCTGGAGCTTCGCCTTCGTGGCGTATCTCTTCGCGCTGTTCGCGATCATCAGCGATCTGTTCCGTGACCACAAACTGAACGGCTGGTGGAAGGCGCTGTGGATCATCTTCCTGATCTTCGTGCCGTTCCTCACCGCGCTGGTCTACCTGATCGCGCGCGGGCCCGGAATGGCCGAGCGCAATCAGAAGGAAGCGCGGCAGATGCAGTCCGCCACCGACGACTACATCCGCCAGGTCGCCACCTCGAGCCCGGCAGACGAGATCTCGAAGGCAAAGGCCCTGCTCGACAGCGGAGCGATCACGCCCGACGAGTTCGCCCACCTGAAGGCGCGCGCCCTCTCCGGCCACACCGGCCCGGCCACCGCACCCGGCGCCGCCACCTCTGCACCCGCGGCCCCGGCCGCAACAGCCGGACCCGCCACAACGCCGCCGGCGGCGCCGACGGCCTGAGCACGATCCGGTCACGACAGCCGTCCTGACCGGCCGGACACCCGAGGACCGCAGCCGTCGCCGCTCTCAGCGACGGCTGCGGAAACCCGGGGGCCGACACCGCGCGCCCGATGGACGCCGTCGTGAGGAGGGAAGCGGACATGAGCGCGGATGAACCCGAATCTCCACCGCAACCGGCGGCGTCCCGGCCGCGCCGCTGGCCGTTCCACCGCCGTCCGCGCGTGGCCGAGCAAGCCGGTCCGGCCGATCCGGACGCGGAGCTCGCCGCAACAGGCGGCATCGGGCGGGGGCTCCGCATCCTCCTCGGCCTCGCCGCCGCGGTGGTGTTCTCGTTCGGCATCGCGGCCATCGGCGGCATCTTTGCGCCCACGTTCCTCGCCCTCGTCCTGACGATCTGCGCCCAGCCGGTGCGTGTCTGGCTGGAGCGGCACGGGACGCCCCAAGGCCTGGCCACGGGTGCCGTCGGCCTGACCGTGTTCGCGCTGCTGGCCGGTTTCATCGGCCTGCTGTGGGTCGCGCTGGCCCAGTTCGTTACGATGCTGCCCCAGTACAAACCGCAGCTGCAGCAGCTGGGCGCTCAGATCACCTCCTGGCTGCAGAGCATCGGCGTCGGCCCGGAGCAGGTCAAGGAGATCAAGTCCGGTTTCAATCCCGGCACGATGCTGAACTTCTTGACCGGGCTCCTCGGGAATGCCCTCGGCATCGTCACACTGCTGGTGATCGTGCTCACCATGCTGATCCTGATGCCCGCAGATGCCGCCTATACGCCGTCGCTGCTCCGGCAACTCAAGCCGACGCGGCCGAACCTGGTGTACGCGATGAGCGCGTACGCCCACTCCGTCCGCCGGTACATGGTCGTCACGACACTGCTCGGAATCGCGCAGGGTGTCCTCAACGGCATCCTGCTGTGGATCCTGGGAGTCCCCGCGGCGCTGTTGTGGGCGATCCTGTCGTTCCTGTGCAGCTTCATACCGAATGTGGGCTACTTCTTCGCGCTGGTGCCGCCGCTGGTGTTCGGCTACCTCACCGGCGGCTGGGGAACGGTGATTGCGATCGTCATCGTCTACGGGATCATCAACGCCGTGGTCCAGTCGGTCGTGCAGCCGAAGGTGGTGGGCAGCGCGGTCGCATTGAGCCAGACGCTCACCTTCTTCTCCGTACTGTTCTGGGCGGTCGTCATCGGTCCGATCGGGGCCATCCTGGCCATTCCGATCACCCTGCTGCTCCGCGCAATCCTCGTCGACTCGGACCCGCGAGCGCGACTGTGGCGACCGATCATCGGCGATTTGGCGCACACCCGTGAGCTGATGAAGGAGGAGTCTCTCGCCCGGCGCGAGGAGCGCCATCAGGAGCGCGGTCGGAGTCTTTAGCGGTCCTTGAAGTACCGGAAGAGGTGCTTCTCTCGTGTCAGTGCGGCAGCGACAAACGCACCGAGTAGGCCTGCCACACCGGCTGCCAACACGATTGCCCCTCCGAGCGCGAACGTCGCTTCTCTGTCGTGAAGTGTGGCGTTTTCGTCACTGGGACCTGAGCGAGCGGTTTCGCCGTCGCCAGACTCTGCGGTTTCGCCGCCATCCACGCAGCGGTCACTCCCGAACCGAATGCGATGGCGACAACGGCAACAACAACGACGACCGCGTAGCGAACGGTGAACACTCGCGGCTGCTTCAGCCTCGACATCGGCTATTTGCCTGTGGCAAGGCTCAGGGGATCATCGTTGCATTGCTGCACCTGACCCTCTCTCTTGTCGTCCGGAAAATGGGGAAGCCCACGCTTGTAGTCGTATCCGGGGCCAACCAGATGGTGCTTTTTGAAGCAGGCAACGATTTGCGGTACGAGGTCGATGTTCTGCGGATTTCTGAGCGTCAATTCGTAGATCAACCCGACCGTGTTCGACCCAGAAGACGTCTCACACGACTCGAGTGCTTCGTTGCTGGCGTCTGGATCTTGGCTCTTGTCCAGTATTTCGATCTCCTGGCCGCCACCTTTCGTGTACTTCACCAATTTCATCCCGATACCGGCCAGGCAGGTCCGCAGACGTTCGATCATCTCGGCTTGTTCGGCATCGGTGATCGTGCCATCGGCTAACGCATCGCGCTCGAAAGCCGAGTGCGATTTCGCGTACCTCTCCTCAAGCTCCGCCGCGTACGGGCCAGAGAAACTCGGGCCGCCCGCCGCCGTCGACGACGGGCCGGGGGTGGAAGTTGGCGAGAGACTCGACACGGAGGCAACACCCGGTGCGGTACACCCCGTCAGAGCGGCACTAACGGCCAACACCAACGATGTTTGTTTCTTCATTTTTCCTTCGATCGCTAGCGGGACCGGAGACGTCAAGAGCGAGGCCGTGAACCATCACGCGCGCCTCGTCCGTGAAGGTGCCGCGAAGAGGAGGTTCGGGTGGGTCCCGGTCGGCCGCTGGGTCGGCATGAACCGCAGAGACGGCAACAAGGACGATCGCCGCGCGGCGAACGCTGAACGCCGCGCGGCTGCTTCAGCCCCGATTTGAGCTATTCACCCTTGGCGAGGTTCAGCGGGTCATCGTTGCATTGGGTCACTTCAGCGTCTCTCTTGTCGTCCGGGAAATGCGGAAGCCCACGTTGGTAGTCGCTTTTGCTGTAACCGGGACCAACCAAATGATGCTTTTTGAAGCAGGCAACAATCTTCGGTATGAGGTCGATGTTCTGGGGATTCAGAAGTGTCGCTGAATAGATGAGACCGACCGTGTAGAGCCCGGCATACTTGTCACACGACTCGATTTGTTTCCTGCCTACTTCGGCGTCTTCGTTCGGATTGTGAGCGCTGATTTCATGCGCCCCTGACTTCTTGAACGAGTCCAGCTCGTGTCCGTTGCTGGATAAGCACGTTCGGAAACGTTCGATCATCTCAGCTTGCTCGGCATCGGTGACCTTGCCATCAGCCAGCGCCTCGCGTTCGAAAGTCGAGTGCGACTTCGCGTACCTTTCCGCAAGCTCGGCCGCATAAGGCCCAGTGAACTTGGGGCCGCTCCTGACCGCTGATGATGGGCTCGGTGTGGTGGGCGCCGACGGACTCGGCTGGGAAGCGAGGTCCGACGCGGTGCACCCGGTCAGGACGGCCCCGACAACCAGCAGCAGCGATGCGAATTTCTTCATTTTTTCCTTCTACGACCAGCGAAACCGGGAGACTTCGAGGGTGAGGCGCAATGCGGCCCGAATCACTACCCAGCTAGGTAGACGCAGCTGTCTGTCAAAAATGACGCACATGTGTAGAAGATTTTTTCGGCGCGCCTCAAAAGGCAGTCTCGTGCGAATCTGAGCGTCAGAAACTGAACCCCGGCTCGGGCGCTACCGCTAACCGATCCGCTCGGCCACCGCGAGGTCGCCGCCGCCTTCGACGGTGAGGCGGCGACCGATCCGGACCCGCTGCGGCTCGTCCGTGAAGGCGCCCGCGAACAGGGCCTCCCCTTTGCGGAACGACGGGGACTGCTCCAGCAGCTGGGGCGGCACGAAGCCGAACACATCGGCGAGCTCCGCCAGATCGCGTGGCGAGTTCATCCGCATCAGGCCCAGGTTGTCGCACTGGGAGAGGACGTTCGGGTGGATCTTGGTCGGCCGCTGCGTCGACAGGAACAGCCAGAGGCCGAATTTGCGGCCCTCCGCGGCGATCTGAATGAGCTGCTCGGTCAGTTGCGCCTCCACACTCGTTCGCGGGGTCGGGGGGCAGAAGTTGTGCGCCTCATCGATGACGATGAGCACGGGCCGGCGCTCCATCCGCTTCAGCCACAGGTCCTCCAAGATTCCGAGGGCCGCGGCCTGCGGCTCTCCGGGATGCGTGAAGCCTCCGACGTCGAGGACCACGGCGCGCGGGCGCTCCGCGACGACGGCCGCGCTGGAGGACCTCCCGAACGCCCACAGCGGCCAGTCGAGGACCTGGAGGTTGTCGAGCCGCAGCCCCAGACGCCGCCGCGCGGGGTCCGTGGACGCGGCCAGGGTCTGGATGAAGGTCTCCCGAGCGAAATTCTCCGGTCGCACGTCGATGTGCAGGAGGGCGTTGTACTCCTCCTCGTCGATGATCGGGTCGAGCCGGCCGACCGCGGCCTTCGACGGAACGCTCAGGTCGACGAACCGGATGTGGAGTTGCGGCTCCCGCTCGGTGCTGGAATGGAACGTCCGGATGTCGAGGTCGCGCCAACGCGCTGCGTCGACCTCTTCGACATCCTCACGCGTACGGGAAAGCTCGGTGAAGTCGGCGTTCGGGTCGAAAACCGCTATCGGCAGCTCGGTCTCCAGCAGCAGCTGCTCCAGCACGACGCCCAGCGCGTACGTCTTCCCGGACCCGCTCTGCCCGCACCAGAACGTGTGCCGGTTGAAGCGGGAGCCGTCGAGGACGGCCGGCCGCTCCGGGGTCTCTACTGTGGTGCCGACGGTCAGCGGAATCATGGGGCCTCCTCCCGTCGGGCCGTCCGGCCCGCGTGCGGCCGATGCTAGCGCCGGGATGCGGCGTGCCAACAGCCCACAATCCGCCCGGTCGGTTCAGGCGGGCCGCAGGGTGTCCGGCAGAGGGAACGGCAGCGTGTAGGTCAGCTGCGGCGCGTCGATGGCGCCGAAGTCGTCCTTCTTCACGACGATCCGCTGCGTCGACACTTCGGTCAGCCGGACGCGCAGACGGCGGCCGTCGTCGAGGAGCAGCTCATACCGGTCGGCCAGGTAGCCGATCCCTGCCCGCTCCAGCGTCTCCTCACCCGTGAGCCAGTCCACCGGGCCGGTGAGCTCGCGCCCCAGGAGGTCGACCGGGACGAAGGAGTCCCCCTCCGGACGCAGCCATCCGACGCGCTCGCCGTCCTCGCGGCGGTGCTCGATCCATCCGTGCATTCTGGATACCCTAGCGGCCGAGTGCGGACCTATGATGAGCGCGTCGACACCCGGTGGTGCCCGGCGCCCGACGTCGAGCCCCCTTCCGGAAGGAGGTGCGGCATGTCATTAGACGTCGCGGAGGCGGGTGAGCGTGCCGAGAGCCCGCTCACGGCCGAGGAGCTGTTCGAGGCGGGTCGCGCCGCGCGCGCCGACCTACCACGCTCCGATCTCGCCGAGTATGAGCCACCACCGGGGCGCGACCCGGTCGGCATCCTGCGCGCGCAGCACGAGAACCGCCTGCAGAACCTGATCGACCTGCGGGTCGAGCGGATGAGCACGAGCGCGTTCGCGTTCTACCGCGGAACGGCGGCGATCCAGGCCGCCGACCTTGCGAGCGCACCGACTACCGGCGCGGAGGTGGTGATCTGCGGTGACGCCCATCTGAGCAATTTCGGCATCTACCGGTCGCCAGAAAACTCGATGGTGTTCGACATCAACGACTTCGACGAGTCGACGGTCGGACCGTGGGAGTGGGATCTGAAGCGCCTTCTCGCCAGCGTCGTCCTCGCGGGACGTTCGCTCTCGCTGCCGGCCGCTGCCCTCCGCGAGGCCACCGAGGCGGCCGCCGCGCAATACCGTACCGCGCTGCAGCGCACGCTCGAAGCCCCCTTGCTGAACCGCTACTACGCGCCCGCGACGGTCGAGTCCCGGCGCAACCGCAATGCCCTGAGCGCCGACATGGTCAAGCTCGTCGACCAGGTGACGAAGGAGTCGCTCAAACGCACGAGTGAGCGCGTCGCTCGCAAGACCCTCGAGACGGATGAGAACGGCGTGCTGCGTTTCGTGGACAATCCACCCATCCTGCGGCGCGCCGAACCCGAGGTGCAGGCCCTGGCCGAGGGCGCCTACCAGCTTTACCGGACGACCCTCCCGCCGAATACGGCGTTGCTCGCATCCCAGCTGCGGCTGGACGACGTCGCCCGCCGCGTCGTCGGGGTCGGCAGCGTCGGGACCCGGTGCTTCATCATCGCCCTCCGCGGGCCCACCGGCGAAGCGGTCCTGCTGCAGCTCAAGGAGGCGGAGGCTTCCGTCGTGGAGCGCTTCGGCGGCGTCGCCCCGCTGCCCGGATACCTGGATCTGACGCTGCTTCCTGACGAGCAGGGGTACCGCGTGGTCGCCTGCCAGCGCATCCTGCAGGCGGTATCCGACCCATTCCTCGGATTCCTCCGGGTGGAGGGGTTCGCCTTCTACATGCGCCAGTTCCGCAACCGGAACGCCTCGTTCGACATCCCGTCGATGAACCCGACGCAGTTCTTCGACTACGGCCGGATGTGCGCCGCGGTGCTCGGACGGGCCCACGCCCGCTCGCCCAAGGCGGCGTTCGTGTCCGGCTATGTCGGCTCGGGGCCCTCGTTCGTGCGTGCGACGTCGGACTGGGCCGAGCGCTACGCCGACCAGGCGGAGGCGGACTTCGCCGAGTTCCGCGTGGCGGCACGGGACGGGGTGTTCGCCGTCACCTGACGCTGGTGCCTGCCCGCTGGCCTTCCGGCAGGAGGAACGCGCGCACCGCATCCTCGACGCCGGGAGTGTCGAGGTGGAGGCCGTGCCGTGCGTCGAACTCGGCGAGCGACGCATGCGGGATGCGCTCGGCGAGCACGCGGGCGTGACCCACAGGCGTCAATGCGTCGTGCGTACCGTGGAGGACCAGCGTCTCGGCGCGGATGCGGTCGAGGACGGCCAATCCGTCGTGGTCCCGGCTCGCGGCGAAGTGCCCACGCAGCGCGGGACGTGTGGCCACGCGGGTGAAGAAGCGGTCGACGTCGTCGGGATGCGCGCCCGCCCAGTCCGCGTCGAAGAACAGCGGGAGCATCCGGTCCCTGTCGCCGCTGAGCAGGTCGGCGATCGCGGAGGGGTGGCGTGGCGCCGCGCTGCGGTCGCCGGAGCTGGTGGCGATCAGCACCAGACGACGAACGCGCTCGGGGTGGTCGGCGGCGAGCCATTGGGCGACCCGGCCGCCCATCGAGTGGCCGACGAAGTGCGCCGCCGCCACTCCGGCTGCGTCGAGCACCGCGACGGCGTCGTCGCCGAAGCCGCGCGTCGAGTAGGCGGCGGGATCGCCGATCCCGCTCTCCCCGATCCCCCGGTGGTCGTAGCTGATGACCCGGAAGTCGTGGGCCAGCGCGTCGGCGAAGGGACCCCAGCCGTGCATCCCGGTCGCCTGGCCGGCGATGAGCAGGACCGGCACGCCGACGCCGTGATCTTCAAAGGCGATACGCGTGCCGTCGTCGGCGGTCGCGAACTCCGTCACGAGGCGGGCACGATCGGGCGCTCGCGGACGGCGCGCGCACTCCAACGGCCGTCCCCCTTTTCCACCCGGATGCGGTGCTCGAACGCCCGCGAGACGGTCTCGGTCGTGATGACCTCGTCGATGTCGCCGACGGCGAGCGTTCTGCCGTGCGCGATCAGCAACGCGTGCGTCGTCGTCTCGGGAAGCTCCTCCAGATGGTGGGTCACCAGCACGGAGGCGAGATCGGGCGAGCTGTGCGACAGCCCGTCGATGGTCTCGAGCAGCTGCTCGCGAGCGGCGACATCGAGGCCGGTCGTGGGTTCGTCGAGGAGCAGGAGGCGCGGGTCCGAGATGAGCGCACGGGCGATGAGTGCGCGGCCGCGCTCGCCCTGCGACAGTGTGGGCCAGCGGGCGTCCGACCGTTCGTCCAGGCCCACCGCATGCACGAGGTCGCGCGCCCGTTCCAGCTCCGCCGCCGTCGCCTCCCAGCGCATCGGCGGTTCCAGCGTGCCGGTGAGCCCGGTCAGGACCACCTCGGTCACGGTCAGCGGCGAGCGCACCGGGTGCCGCGGGTTCACATGGCCGATGTGGCGGCGCAACTCCTGGAGCTCGACGCGGCCGAGACGCCTGCCCAGCACATCAACGGTGCCGGATGTCGGGAAGCTGAGAGCCCCGCAGAAGCCGAGCACGGTCGATTTACCGGCGCCGTTCGGACCGAGCAGCGCCCAGTGCTCCCCCGCCCGGACGGTGAGGTCGATGCCCTCGAGGATGTGCGTCCCACCGCGACGGAAAGTCACATCGTGCAGTTCGAGGACGGGTGCGGGGCTCACCGATCCACCCTATCCACCGCCGAGGGCGACCCTGGCAATCGGCAGAGCGTCCCTTCTCGGGCCAGGCTGCCGGGTCTACTGTGCGTGATCGATGTATGCATCCCGCACAGCGATGCGTCAGAAGGAGAACCCGAACGCCGTGGCCCTCGACCTGCCGACCCTCCCCCTCATCACCGCGCGTTTCCGCGGCGATGCCACCGCCGAACTCAGCGTCGACGGCGAGCGGGAGGAGTTCGCGGCCGAGAGCCTGGAAGAGCTGCGCGATGCCGTTCTCACCCGGGTGACCGCTGTGGCGGCCGATCTCGGGCGCCCGGTGCAACTCACCGCCGAGGACGACGACGGGGCGTGGCTGCTCGCGGTGCACCCGGATGGCGAGATCGGCGAAGAGGAGCCGCTCGAAGCGGATCCGGGCGAGTCCGGTGAGGTGCCGCCACCGAGCCCGGCCCACGGAGCGCACGCCGCGGGGACGCACAACGCGCTGGATGCTCCGCAGCGCACGTCGTTCCTCCAGGAGCAGCCCCGGACCGACCGGGCCGGCCGCGGATGGCGCGGCGTCCTCGTGCGCGTCGGGGTCCCCGTCGCCGCCTCGCGTTCGGAGCGGGAGGAGCGGGCCGAGGTGCAGGCGGTGAGCCGGCACTGGGCCGGTCCACGAACGGTCTCGATCGTCAACGGCAAAGGCGGCGCCAACAAGACGCCCACCACGGCGATGCTCGCGTCCGTCTTCGCACGTAACGGCGGATCAGGCGTGCTGGCCTGGGACAACAACGAGACCCGCGGAACGCTGGGCTGGCGGACGGAGCAGGCGGCCCACGACGCGACGCTGCAGACCCTGCTCCCGGCGGTCGAGCACCTGCTCTCTCCGGCCGCGCAGTCGTCGGAGCTGGGCTACTTCGTCCACCACCAGACCGGCGACAAGTACGACGTGCTGCGGTCGAATCCCGCCATGCTGGCGACCGAGCAGCGGATCACGACCGAGGACTTCGACCGGCTCCACGCGGTCGCCGCCAAGTACTTCCGGCTGATTTTCGTCGACTCGGGCAACGACGAGTCGGCCGAGCGCTGGCTGCGCATGATCGACCACACCGACCAGCTGGTCATCGCGACCACCGCGCTCGGTGAGCACGCCGAAGCAGGAGCGCTGCTGCTCGAAGCCCTCGCGCAGCGCGACGAACGGTCGGCCCGGCTCGCGCGGGACGCCGTCGTGGTCGTCTCGCAGTCCGAGCGGACACGAAACCGCACCGACGCACGGACGGTCGCGGCAGGATTCGAGCCGATCGCCCGGCGGGCGGTGACGATTCCCTTCGATCCGGCGCTGCACGGGGGAAGACTCGACTTCGCCTCGCTGGCGAAGCCGACCCGCCGTGCGTGGCTGCATGCCGCCGCCGCTGTCGCCGAGGGACTCTGACCCGGGGCAGGCCCGGACCGCGGGTCACGGTTCGGTGACGTTCGGGCTTTCTTCGACATCCACCTAGCCGACGCACAGGCCCAGTGCCTACGCTCCCCCGATATGACGACGCAGCCACTGAGAGTGGGGCTCCTGGCTCGCCGCCGGCTGGCCCGGCTGGCCCGCCGCGACGCCGCCGCCGTGCACGACACGGAGCCGGATCGTGGCGACGCCACGACCCCGACCGTGGCGACCCTGCAGGCGCGCGCCGACGCCTACGCCCGGCGGGAGGAGCAGCGCTTCTTCCGCGGGATGCGCCGCGAGCTGACGGAGCACCGCGTGCTCGTCTCGGCCCTGCGCGGCGATCTCGACGCGTACGAGGAGCAGCTGGACCGGGTCCCCGACGGCGACCGGCGGAACGTCGCCGAGGGACGCGGACCCGCCTTCGAGGAGCTGCGGCGCCTCGAGCGGCGCGTCCGGCGCGCGAACCGTCGCGCCGACGAGCTCAGCGCCCTCATCAACTCCCACTTCACCGCGGCCCAGCTGCGGGCGGCACGGATGTTCGACCGATCCGACGAGAAGACCGCGATCTACTGGGGCGCGCTCCGCGAGGCCACGGCCGGACGCGTCGCACCCCGCCCGCCCGCGCTGCGGCGCTCGGAATGGCTCACCGCACGCGGGACCGCGGTCGACGCGCTGCACCCGATCAGCGCATCCCGAACCGTCGACACCACCCGCGAACATGACGACGACCCCAGGAGGACCGATGCCCGGACGTGAACGGCTGAAAGACTATCGCGTCCCCGCCACCGGCGGCCTGCGCCGCCGGCTCCTCTGGAGGCTGCGGCGCATGCGCCACGCGGTCGACGTCGAGACGCTCGAGGTGTTCGAGCACGAGCTCTCCGCCTTCGAGCGCGCCGGCGTCGCCCACCTGGAAGGGCAGCGCACTCGGAATGTCGCCGCCGCTTCGGCGCGGGTCGCCGAGGCGCAGCAACGCGAGGAGCTGATCCGACGGGCGCTCGACCGCGCCGAGGCCGACATCCGTCGCGCCGACCAGGACGTCGAGCGGCTGGACGCCAAGCTCGCCGGTCACGATCCCGACTTCCACACCTACGCCTGAGAGGACGCCATGGCACGCGACATCGTCACCCGCCCGCCGCGCCTGCGCCCCCGCGTCGGCCACATCTCGCCCTTCGCCCACGCGATGGTCTATGTGCTGCTCGCCGCCATGATCGCGGTCGACTACATCCTGCTCGCCCAGGCGCTGACCCTGCTGCTCCGGAACGACAGCCAGTACGGCTCGATCGGGTTGCAGATGTACGTCATCACACTCGGGATCTCGCTGGCCGTCGTCACGCTCCCGCACGTCGTCGCGATCCTGCTGCGACGCGTACAGGCGGGAGTGATGTCGCGCCGCTGGATCGCGACCGCCATCGTTCTCGGTCTGATCTGGGCGGCCATCCTCGCGGCGATCACCGTCGCGCGGATCAAAGCCGGCATCGACGCGCAGAGCGCCGGCGGCCTCACCGGCCTGGTCGGCGGCTCGCAGACCGCCGCTCCCGCCGGCTTCTCCTGGACGGCGCCCGACACGATCATGGCGTTCCTGATGCTCGGGGTGCTCATGACCTCCGGCGCTCTGAGCTTCGTCGCGGCGTGGTTGACCACACGCCCGCTCCTCACCGCCGCCGAGAAGGCGCACGCGCACGCGACCCGACTCCGGGTGCACCGCGACCGCTTGCTCGGCGAGGCCGTCGCCGCACAGGAGCGGACGCGATCCGCCCTGCAACTCGACGCCCACGACGCCGTGCGCTACACCGGGGCGCGGGTGACGTTCCACTCCCGGATGGACGTGGTCCGCGCCCAGCTCGCCACCCGGTTGGCCCAGCGCGAGCGCGACCCGGAGAGCACCAGCCAGATCATCCGGGAGCTTCGGGCGCGCCGCAGCGTCGAAGCGGCCGACGTCGCGGCGCCACTGCCTCCCGGCGGATCGACTCCGGGCACGGCGACCGGAGGGCTCCAGTGAACCGGACCCGCAGCCGGCTCCTCGCTGCCGCCGCTGCCGTCGTCGCCGTGTGCGCCGGTCTGACGGCCTGCGCGCCCGCAACCGCCTCGGGCGAAGCCTGCGACCAGTCCCACAAACGCAACCTCGGCGTCGTCGCCGGCAGCACCGCGAACGCGCCTGCGGTGGCGCTCCCCGCCTCCGCCTCGACGCAGCTGGCGGCCGCGGGCAAGACGAACGGCGCGGTGACCGTCGTGGTGCCGTCAGGCACGCCGCAGGTCATGGGCACCACACCACTGGGCTCGTCGGCGCAGGATGCGATCGTCTGCCAGAACGACCAGCGCACCAAGCTGACGCAGATCGCCTCCTACATCGACGGTCTGAAGGCGACCGCTCCGGAGGTCGATTACCTCGGAGCGATCGACCAGGCAGCACGCAACCTCGGCAGCGACCCGATGGGCGTCGTCGTGATCGGCAGTGGACTGCAGACCACCGACCCGCTGAACTTCGCCGGCACCGGCCTGCTCTACGCCGACCCGACCCAGGTGGTCTCCGATCTGACGGCCCGCAACCTGCTGCCGTCGGATCTGAAGGGTGTGACGGTCTACTGGTCCGGGATGGGCGACGTCGCGGGAGCCCAGCAACCGCTCACCGTCCCGGCGCGCAGCAACCTGGAGGCCATCTGGTCCGCCGTGGTCCAGGCTGCCGGCGGCACCCTCTCGCTGCTCCCCGAGCCTGCGTCCGGAAGCGCAGCCGCTGCGCTGCCGGCCGTCACTCCCGTGACGGTCGAGGCGGTGGCGACGAAGACGGACTGGACGCATCCCGTCGTCATTCGCAACAGCGACCTGCTCTTCACGAAGGACACGGCCGAGTTCTCGGACCCGACGGCCGCCCAGACGGTGCTCTCCACCCTCGTGCCGGCGATCGAGCAGAACGGCAAGCCGGTGAGGGTCACCGGGACCGCCTCGAAGGACCAGGCGACGGACAACTCCGCCGACACGGCCCTGTCGTTGCGGCGCGCCGACGCGGTGAAGGCCGCGCTCGTCGGACTGGGCGTCCCCACCTCGCTTCTCCAGACTGCGGGCGTGGGCTACGAATGGTGCGGCTGGAAGAGCGAGACGGACGCTGCGGGAAAGTACTCCGACGCCCTCGCCGAGCAGAATCGTACGGTTATTCTCACGTCCGCAGGCGTGGGCCTGTGCGGCTGATGCGAAGCCACCCATGATGGGAATGCCGGGGCGGCAGCCGAAGTTCCCCCCGGCATGACGACTATCGGACTCATCGGTTCAGGACACATCGGATCCCAGCTCGCGCGGCTCGCGGTGGCGCACGGCTACGACGTGGTGCTCAGCAACTCCCGCGGCCCCGAGACCCTGCAGGGGCTCGTGGACGAACTCGGCGAGCACGCGCGCGCGGCAACGGCCGCCGGGGCGGCCGCCGCCGGCGACATCGTCGTGGTGACCACGCCGCTCGCCGCCGAGGCGACGCTGCCCGTCGCCGAGCTCGCGGGCAAGGTCGTGATCGATACGAACAACTACTACCCGCAGCGGGACGGGCACATCCCGGAGCTGGACGACGAGTCCACCACCGTTGCGGAGCGCCTGCAGAAGGTCCTTCCGACCTCCTACGTCGTGAAGGCCTTCAACCACATCGGAGCCGCTGAGCTCACCAGCCAGGCTCGGCCCGCCGGCGATCCCGACCGCCGTGCGCTCATCGTGGCGGGCGACGACGCCGGGGCGCGCGAGCGTGTCGCCGCACTCATCGACCAGTTCGGGTTCGACGCGATCGACATCGGGGAGCTGGCGGAGGGGTGGCGCGCTCAGCGCGATACTCCGGCCTACGTGAAGAGGTACGACGCGGCCGGACTCCGCGAAGCTCTGGCCGCTGCGAAGCGCTACCGCGACAAGTGATCGAGGACGGTGGGGCTCAGTGCGCGGGCTCCGCGACGAGCTCCACCGTCACCGTCGCGTCGTCCGCGTCGGCCGCGGCGCGGGCGGAGAGGTAGCTCCCGCTCACGAAGGCGACAGTCGCGAAGACCAGTGCGACGATGAGGTCGGCCCACTCGGTGGAGGTCATGTGCTGCAACAGCCCACCCGGTCCTTCGGTGGCGTCGGCGGCGTCGGGCGCCAGGAGCAGTCCGAAGGCCAGCGCGCAGACAGCGGCGGAGAATCCGAAGACGTACCAGGCGATTTCTTTCACATGCCTAGCTAACCGCGGCGAGAGAAGCGGATGAAGAGCCTTGCGCGATCAGCGACCAAGGTGCTAAAGGGACACCCGACTACCCTCTGTACTTTTCCATGTGGACGCAACACAATGACGTTACATGAGCCACCCTCATATAATCCGCACGCCGGACCAGCGGCTCCGGATCTTCGTCTCCTCGACGCTGCAGGAGCTCGCCGCTGAGCGCCGCGCCGCGCGTACGGCCATCGAACGCCTCCACCTCGCGCCCGTGATGTTCGAGCTCGGCGCCCGCCCGCATCCCCCTCGGGAGCTGTACCGGGCCTACCTGGAGCAGAGCGACGTCTTCCTCGGGCTCTACTGGGAGCGCTACGGCTGGGTCGCACCCGACGAAGAAGTCTCGGGCCTGGAGGACGAATACAACCTGTGCCCACCCGAACTACCCCGCCTGCTCTACGTGAAGAGCCCGGCCGACGCCCGCGAGCCCAAGCTCGCCACGCTGCTCGCCCGCATCCGGGACGACGACCGGGCCGCCTACAAATACTTCGAGACCCCGAAGGAACTGGCGCAGCTGATCGAGAACGACCTCGCCACCCTGCTGGCCGAGCGCTTCGACCAGAGCCGCGCCGTCGTGACCGCCGACGTCGCGAGCGACGCCGACCGGGTCGTCGAGCCGGTCCGCCTTCCGGTGCCACTGACGGGACTCGTCGGGCGAGACGGCGACATCGCGGCGATCGTCGACCGGCTGGAGCACGGCACCCGGTTCGTGACCCTCGCCGGACCGGGCGGGATCGGCAAAAGCCGTCTCGCGATCGCCGCCGCCCGCGCAGCGGCGCAGGACTTCGACGATGGCGCCGTATTCGTCGACCTCTCCGCCGTCCATGACCCGAAGCGCGTCCCCAACCGCATCGCCCAAGCGCTCGGGGTGCGCGACACCGGCGACGCGCCCATCGTCGACAATCTGGTGACCGCGCTGCGCGACCGCCGTATCCTGTTGGTGCTCGACAACTTCGAACAGGTGCTGGACGCCGCCCCGCTGCTCACCGGACTCCTCGCCGCCGCCCCCGGGGTGTCGATGCTGGTCACCAGCCGAGCTCTGCTCCGGGTGAGCGCCGAGCAGAGCTACGAGGTCGGGCCCCTCGCCGAGGACTCGTCGGTGAGCCTGTTCGTCGAGCGCGCGCACGCCGTGAAGCCGGACTTCGAGATCACCCCGGAGAACACCGAGGCGGTGACCCGGGTCTGCGCCGCTCTGGATGGCGCCCCGCTTGCGATCGAACTGGCCGCCGCGCGCATCCGGGTGCTCTCCCCCGCCGAGCTGCTCGACCGGCTCGACCGCCGGCTCTCCGTGCTCGTCGGCGGATCGCGCGACCTCCCCGAACGCCAGCAGACCATCCGGCGGACCATCGAGTGGAGCACCCAACTGCTGTCGCCCGATCAGCGGCGGCTGCTGTCGTGGCTGGGTGTCTTCGAAGGCGGCTTCACCCTCGAGGCCGCGGAATTCGTGGGTACCGACGGCGATCAAGCCGACGTGCTCAGCGACCTGGCCGTGCTCGTCGACTCGAGTCTGGTCTCCCAGCACGACAGCGATGACCGTCCCCGCTTCACGATGCAGGCGATCGTGCGCGAGTACGCCAGGGAGCAGCTCGCCGCCGATGGCGGCCTGAACAGCGCCCGCGACGCCCACGCCCGGTACTTCATCGACCTCGGATCCCGGGCGCGACTCCCCTTGAAGGCCGGCGGTCAGCGCGAGTGGATGCAGCGGCTCGGCGACGAACGTGACAACCTCCGTGCAGCCGAGCGCTACCTGCTGGATGCTCGTGACTGGGACCGCGCGGCGCAACTGGCCTTCAACCTGTTCCTGTACTTCTGGGTGATCGGGCTCCTCGGCGAGGTGCGCACCTGGATGGACGAGCCGCTCGAGTCCGGCGACCTCCTCCACGATCGGACGCGCGCGATCGCCCTGTACTTCACTCGGACCATTCGCTTCTGGAAGGACCCGGACGGGCGCGTGGCGGCCGATCTCTCCGAGAGCGCCGACCTGTTCCGGCAGAGCGGGGACCGCACCGGCGAGGCGATGGCCTACATCTCGCTCGCTCTCGCCCTGATGGCCGGCGAGAAGCCCGACAGCGCCCGCGCGGCCGAGGTGATGGAGCGCAGCCTCCAGCTCTTCCGGGAGACCGGGGACGTCTGGGGCGAGTCCATGGCGCAGGTGCTGCTCGGCCGGGTGGCACTGCTCGAGCAGCACGTCCGGACGGCCCTCGACCGCTTCGACGAGTCCCTGGCGCTCACCCAGCGCAGCGGGGACGGGGTGGGCGGCCGCATCGCCGCCTACCATCTGGGCTGGGCACACCTCCTCCTCGGGTCCCCCGAGGACGCCAGGAAGGACTTCGCGCTGAGTGTCACGCTCTCCACCTCCCTGGGGCACATCGAGGGGATCGCCTACGGACTCGAGGGATTGGCGGCCGTCGCGGCCCTGGCCGGCGACGTCGACCGGGCCGGTCGGCTGGCGGGGGCAGCCCACGCGTTGCGGGAGCGGTCGGGCACGCACAACGGCCCCACGTTCACGTTCCACCAGCGATACCTTGACCGCCTCGCCGCGGCAGCGCCTGCCGGCCGTCTCGCGGCGGCGGTCGCCGAGGGCCGCGAGCTGGGGGTCGAGCAGGCGGTCGCCGAGGCCCTCACCGAGCCCAGCCTCAACTGACGGACGCGGTCAAGCGGGGAAACGGGTCAGGCGATGAGGGCCTGCTCCTCGTTGTCAGCAGCCGGTGCCACCCACGCGCCGTAGACGGCGATGCGTGCGGACTCCTGCGTCGCGTACACGCCCAGCTCACGTCCGGTGCAGTCGGTGGCGACGAAACCGTCGTGGTTGCGGTCGACCATGCCGACGTACGCGGTCGGGGTGGAGGCCACCCAGAGGGAGGCGGCGGGCGAGTGCCAGGAGACGTACTCGGTAGGGAGATCGATGATGTCGGCGAGCTGTTCGGCCACGGTTCTTCCTTACTTTTCTGCCGTCGGGATGCGATCGGACGTGTAAGAAGATGATCGGACGACCGGTTCCGGGACGCAAGAAAACCGGGGGGCCTTGCATGGGTGAACGGCTTCCGCTATAAGCCCTTCACCCTGCTGCTTCCCGCTGGCCCGGCGTCAGCGCTGGCCGGGCGGCCGCAGCTCCGACTCGTCCATCACGACCATCCCGGAGGCGCGTCCACCGGTCTGGATCATGGCCTCGATCCAGTCTTTGTTGAGGGTCGGGATCTTGGAGCCCGAGAAGAACATGTGCAGGGCGACACCGTTGTCGACCCAGATCGTGTGGCGACCGCTTCCGAGCTCGGCGGGGACCGGCCAGGTGAGGAAGAAGTTCTCGCCCCGGCGCAGCTTGGTGCTGATCGCGATCTGCATGTGGAACAGCAGGCGGTCGTCGAGTTCATAGCTTTCGCCGTCGTAGCGGAGTGTGCCCACTGGGAGCCTTTCGGGTCGTTGTTACCGCGCTTCACTGCTGCTGTGAGCCTATACGCCTGGAATACAGGTGTACGGTGGCCGCGCGATAGGGTTCTACAGCATTCGCGTCGAAAGGATAACCGCATGATCGTTCACCGCCTCACGGTCGATGGAAAGGACTACTTTCTCCCCGATCCGGTGGACGACCTCCGCGGGAAGATTCTGGAGGCGGTGCGCGCCGGTGGCGGCTACGTCACCATCCCGCCGCTCCGGGGTGGTCCCGGCGTGGATGTGCTGTTCTCCCCCGGCATGCCGGTGACCTGGGCTCAGATCGAGGTCGACCCGCCGGCGACGCGCCAGGAGGAGCAGCGCGTCGACATCGACTCCTTCGACGCCCTCTGATTCTCTGAGATACGCACACCGAACGCGCGGCCTCATGGGGCCGCGCGTTCCGTCGTCTCAGGAGGTCTGCGTGCGCGCCCGGTACCAGTCGCGCAGAGAGTCCGCCGGCTGCGGTTTCGCGATCCAGAAGCCCTGAGCACGGTCGCAGCCGGCAGCAGCCAGCCGGTCCATCTGGGCTCGGTGCTCCACGCCCTCCCCGACCACGCGGATCCCGCGTCGATGAGCCTCGGAGATGATCTGCGCGACCTCCGCGGCTCGCTCCTCCGGCTGCACCAGGCTCTTGTCGAGCTTCAGCTCACGGGCGTGAAGAGCCTCCGCGCGCGCGAAAGACGAATGCCCGGTGCCGAAGTCGTCGACCGAGATGGTGACACCAGCGGCCGCCAGAGCCTCCAGCGGTGCTGCGACGCGTTCGGGATGCCGGATCCGCCGACTCTCGGTCACCTCCACGATCAAGGTCTTCGGGTCGCAGCGACCCGTGGCGAAGGCGCCCTCGAACATGTCGTACAGGGACGGATCCTCGAGCTGGGTCGCGGAGACGTTCACCGCGACGTCGATGCTGCAGCCGGGAACGAACTCCGCGGTCACGTCGGAGAGGATGCGCGCGGTCAGGAGCGGCAGCAGTCCCGTCTTCTGCGCGACGTCGACGAAGACGTCCGGCGGGACGGAGCCGCGCTCAGGATGCGTCCAGCGGGCCAGAACCTCGACCCCGACCACAGCGCCATCCGTGACGTCGATCTGCGGCTGGTAGGCAGCCAGGACGTGGCGCTGGGCCAACGCGATCTCGAGATCGCGAGCGAAGGCCTCCTGGGTCCCGTCCACTAACGTCATCATGTCGATGCTCCCCAGCCTCGCGGGGGTTGTCAATTTTTCGACTGACCCCTTGCGGACGCGGACGCCGCCCGCTAGCGCACCCGACGACGTCGGTGGCGCACTCCCCCAGCGATCCCGAGGCAGGTCGCCGCAGCCGCCCCCGCGACCCCGGCGACCACCAGATCCACCGCCTGCACGGCGGGTTCGATGGCGCTCCCGACCGGTGCGAGCACCAGGACGATCGCGGCGAGCGCGATCGCCGCGGCGAACGCGCCCGCCGATGACAGTCCTTGCATGGCCGTTTCCCCTCCGAGGGCCTTCCCTACGCTGGGGAGCATAGCCACCTCATAGGTTCCCCGGCAGACACCCCACGCCATGTTCACCGAATCGTCACAATGTCCCCCACTGGCCCCTCCGCCCACCGCCGAGTCCGCGAAGACTGCACGCGACACGCGGGGGCGGCGTGCAGTCTTCGCGGACTCGACGGTGGGGTGGGGGTGGAGGTGGGGGTGGGGGTGGGGGTGGGTTAGGCGGCGGGCGGGAAGGGAGCGGGGTAGGGCTGGTCGGCGTCGGCGGAGCGGGATACGGGAGCCCAGGCGAGATCCGACGCGAGGAGGCGTCGGTCCTGCGCAACGCTCATCTCGGTCGCGTTGACGCCGAGAGGCAGGTTGGTCGGGATGTCGGAGCGCTTCGCGAGGGCGACGAGGATCTCGGCGGCGCGGACCGGGTCGCCGGCGGGGCCCTCACCGCTCTGGCGCACGCGCCGATTCATCGCCCCGACCGTGTCCTCGTACCCGTCCGGGATGGCGCGCACCTCCATGGAGGAGCCCGCCCAGTCGGTGCGGAAGCCGCTCGGCTCGACGAGCAGCACCTTCACGCCGAACGGCGCGGTCTCGGAGCGGAGGACTCGGCTGAAGCCGTCGATCGCGAACTTGGCCGCCTGGTAGGACGCGATCCCCGGTGAGCCGCCGACGCGGCCGCCGACCGAGGAGAACTGGATGACCAGTCCCCCGCCCTGCCTCCGCAGCAGCGGGATGGCCGCCTTGCTGACGTTGTAGACGCCCCAGAAGTTGGTCTCGAACTGGATGCGGAAATCCGCGTCGTCCGTGGTCTCGATAGGCGAGACGTTCGCGTAGCCCGCGTTGTTGACGATGACGTCGACGCGGCCGAAACGGTCGCTCGCCTCGCGGAGGGCGGCCGCGGCGCGTTCCGGGTCGGTGACGTCGAGGGCCAGCGGCAGGATGCGGTCGCCGTACTCGGCGACCAGATCGTCGAGCTGTTCGGGACGGCGGGCCGTCGCGGCGACCCGATCTCCGGCTTGCAGCGCGGCGACGACGAGGGCGCGGCCGAAGCCGCGTGAGGAGCCTGTGATGAACCATGTCTGTTGCATGGACTTAATGAAACACCGTTTTCTTACGTAATGCAACTCTGTTGCGATAGAATCGCGTCATGACACCGGCCGAGACCTTCCAGCGCGCACGCACCCCGGAGGCGAAAGCCGCCCGCGAGCAGGCCATCCTCGACGCCGCACGCGGTCTCGGGTCGGAGCGCGGCATCCGTGCCGTCACCCTGACCGACATCGCCGACGCCGTCGGGATGCACAAGTCGGCGATGCTCCGCTACTTCGAGACCCGGGAGGAGATCTTCCTGCGGTTGACGGCCGACGGCTGGCGCGAGTGGACGCCCGTCGTCCGCGACCGGGTCAGCGCAGCCTCCACGCCGGCCGGAGTCGCCACCGCCTTCGCCGCGACGCTCGCGGCGCGCGGCCCGTTCTGCGACCTGCTCGCGCAGGCGCCCCTCAATCTCGAACGCAACGTCTCGGTGGAGGCGGTGCGCGCTTTCAAGCTGACCACCGGCGAGAGCCTGGCCCGGATCACGGAGGCCACCCGCGCCGCCCTCCCCGCCCTCTCCGCTGCCGCTGCGGTCGACCTGGTCGCCACCGCCACCTCGCTGGCGGGCACGTTCTGGCAGATCTCGACGCCCCCGCCCGAGATCGCCGAGCTGTACCGCTCCGACCCTCGGCTGGGCCACGCGCTCGTCGACCTCGAACCGCGCCTCCGTCGCATCCTCACGGCATACCTGACCGGCGCCCTCGCGAGCTGACGCCGCGAGCCGCGACGCACACCCACGCGACGGTGTCACGATCGGTTCACCCCGGCGGGCGCGTCACTCCCTGGCAGTGGGCCGCGCAGACCGTAGCCTGTCGAGGTACATACGCCCGTTCGGGGATGGGGTAGTTCGGATGGTCTCGCAGCACGCGCACTCCCGCGCGCCGATCGCGCTCAGCCTGCTGGCCGGGGCGGCGGTCCTCGGTGCCCTGCTCAGCGGATGCGCGCCCCAGAGCAGCCAGGCCGACACGGCCACGCCGTCGTCGTCCGCGAGCAGCAGCTCGACCCACACTCCGAGCGCGACCCCGACCAGCGCCGCCCCCAGCGCGACCCCGACCGCCCTCCCCACTCCGGAGGCGTCGTCAGTTCCCTCGGGCAACCCGGCGGCGAAGGCCCTGGCCGTGCGGGCCTGCGAGGCCATCGCCGACGGGTTCGCCGCGGACCGTGTCACCGCGGCGGCTCCCCTCGCCGCGCAGGCCGCAGCAGCCGACGCGGGCTGGAAGCCGCTCGCGGACAAACTGGAGTTCATCCGGACGCATCCCATCGACCCGGAGACGGGCGAGGGTCCGCAAGCGACCATCGACTACTCGGCCGCCGTGGCGCACGACTGCTTCGCCCAGGCCGGCGTGACGGTGAGTCAGGACTGACATGCGCGCGCTTCGCCGAGCTTCCCTCCGCCTCGCTCTCCTGCTGGCCCTCGTGATGGTCGCGGGTGCGTTCTCCGCCGCATCGCCGGCCCCCGCGGCCCACGCGGCCATCGCGCAGCCGGCCGAGAGCAGGTGCGTCGAGACGTGCGTGAACGTCCCGAGCACCCCGCAGGCGGCCGCGCAGAAGCTGATGGAGTACTACAACTCGGGTGCCCTGGTCATCGAGTGGGCGGAGCGCGACATCATCCCGGCCGAGATCCAGCCGATCGCCAACGGGACGATCTCGCAGACCCCGCAGTGCAACATCGACCTGCGCACGCTGCAGACGCTGGTGATCATGATCCGCAACTACGGGTCGGTGCAGGTGAGCGACCTCAATCGGCACTGCGCGAACGACGGCGTGGCGACCTGCGCGAGCAACCCCACCTCGCGGCATTGCACCCCACCGGGCGCGACCACCGCCATGGACCTCACGTACATCGGCAGCCTGCGCACCCGCGGAAACGACGGGGCAACCGGCATCCTGCTGTCCTTCCTCGACTCGTTCATGCCGGCCGGGTCGAGGGCCGGCCAGGCGGCCAACAGCGACGGCTGCGGGTCGTACGGGATGCCGGCCTTGAGCAACATCTCGCGGTTCGCGGATTACTGCACGCACATCCACGTCGACTTCGGCTCCACCACCGCCGGCCTGCGCGGCCTCACGACCCGCTGGACGACGTCGTAGTCGTCACTGCGGGTAGGGCGTCTCCCCGCGCTCCAGCATCCCGACCAGCTTGGCGAGCCGGTTGGCGCGACTGGCATCGCTCGGCGCGGTGACGATGCGGTGCAGCACGGCGTAGCGGTTCTGCCCGTTCAGCCGGTCGAAAGTCATGCTCGCCGTCGGCGACGCGGCCAGCGCCGCAGCCAGATCGTCGGGCACTTGGATGGACGACGGCCCCGCGTAGGCGCGCTCCCAGCGGCCGTCCGCCCTGGCCCGCTCGATCTCGGCGTGACCGCTCGGACGCATCCGCCCCTCCTCGATGAGCGTCGTCACGAGACCGATGTTGCGCTCAGACCACAGGGACGTCTTCCGTCGTGGCGTGTACCGCTGGAGGAACGTGATCTCGTCGCGCGACCGTCGCTGCCCGTCGATCCAGCCGCTGCACAGCGCTTCGATGAGGGCCTCCTGGTAGGTCAGACTGGTCGGGTCGGTGACGCCTTTCTTGGCGAGGACCAGCCACACTCCGTCGGAGGTCTGCTCGTTCTCGTCGAGCCACCTACGCCACGCCTCCCGGTCGCGGAACACGCGGTGCTCGGCGGCGGGTGCTTTCGGGTCGTCGGCCATGCCGCGATCCTACGGTCACCCTCCGACGATGTCCGGCTCAGGGACGAGCCGCGCCCGCGTCGTCCGCCGTCGCCTGCAGCGCCCGGATCAGCGACTGCGCGTCGTACGGCCCCCGATGCCGTTGCCCGTTGATGAAGAAGGTGGGCACCGCAGTGATGTCCATCGCCTCCGCGTCGAGCATGTCGTCGCGGACACGGGCGGCGACCTCGGCCGACGCGAGGTCCGCCTCGAAACGGCGGAGATCGAGGCCGAGCTCTTCGGCGCGCCGCATGATGTCGGAGGGCAGCTGATTCTCCTGGTCGCTGAACAGGCTCCGCTCGAACTCAAAGAACTTGCCCTGCCGCGCGGCGGCCTCCGATGCTTCCGCAGCGGCGAGCGCGTTCGGGTGGAAGCGTGTCAACGGTGCGTGCCGCCAGACGTAGCGGAGTCGGTCGCCGAGCTCGCGCTGCACCTCGAAGACCGAGCCGGTCGCCTTCAGGCAGAATCCGCACTGGAAGTCGCCGTACTCGACGATTTCGAACGGTGCGTCCAGTGCGCCGAAGATGTGATCGCGCGCCGGGTCGACGGGCCGCACGAGGGTGAGCCCCGCCTCATCCTTGGGCCGACGCGCGTCGGAGATACGGAACAGCAGCGTCGCGACAACGAACGCGACGACCGTGGCCGCGAGCACACCGACGCGGGCGGCGTTCTGCGCCTCCTCGCCGGGGATCGCGAGGTCGACGATGAACAGCGAGATCGTGAAGCCGATGCCGCACAGGGCCGCGCCGCCGGCGAGCCGGTCGATCGTCAGGCCCGGCCCGAAGTCGCCGATCCGCAGCAGGCGCAGCAGCGCGGTCGAGCCGAAGACACCGACGAACTTGCCGACCACCAGGCCGACCAGCACGCCCCAGGCGACCGGAGAGACCAGCGCTCCGACCAGGATGTCGCCGCTGAGCCGCACGCCGGCGTTCGCCAGCGCGAACAGCGGCAGCACGACGTACGCCACGTAGGGCGACCACGCCGACTGCAGGCGTTCATTGATCGAGATCGACTCGCGGAGGCTGTTCGCGGCGGCACGGGCGTACTCGGTGTTCGGCGACTGCCGGAAGGTGCGCGCGAGATCCAGTGCGTGCTCCACGTCTGTACGGTTCGGACGGTAGACCGGGATCAGGAGCGCGATCGCCACACCGGCGAGCGTGGGATGCACACCGGAGGCGAGGAAGGCGAGCCACACGATGACGGCGAGCGTCGCGTACACCGGACCACGCCCGCCGCGCAGGTAGCGCGTGAAGTACACCCCGACGAGACCCACCGCGGCGACGATGAGCGGCACCGGGTTGAAGTTCTGGGTGTAGATGAGCGCGATGATGCTCAGGGCGCCGATGTCATCCACGACGGCGAGGGCGAGCAGGAAGACGCGCAGCCGGCCGGTCGCGTGCGGACCGACCAGGGCGAGCGCCCCGACGAGGAACGCCGTGTCGGTGGAGATCACGACCCCCCAGGCGTGCTCCATACCGGTGCCCAGGGTGAACAGCACGTAGATGACCGCGGGCACCGCCAGCCCGAACACGGCGGCCACGACCGGCACGACCGCGCGCGACCAGCTGGTCAGCTCGCCGATCGCGAACTCGCGCCGCACCTCCAGGCCGACCGTGAAGAAGAAGATGGCCATCAGGGCGTCGTTGACGAGTGCGTGGAGGGTGAAGTCGAGGTGGAGGTCGCCGACGCCGAGCGTGAGGCGCGTATCCCAGAACTGCTGGTAGCCGGCGAAGGAGATGTTTGCCCAGACGATCGCGATCAGCGTCGCCGCGACGAGGAGCAGCGCGCCGATCCGGCTGCGCCCCATCGCGCGGAACCGGTCCGCGATGCTCGGCCGCCGTTCCCGCGACTGCCCGGCCGACTCCGGGTCGGGGGAACGCTGGATGACAGTGAGCGGGATGGTCACGGGCGCAACTCTACCGAGTGCGGCAGCCCGGGTCACGCCCTCGGGAAGAAAGCCTGCGCTCCCCCGGTTGCGGATGCTGAAGGGGCGAGAGTCGCCTCGCGAAAGGCACCGACATGGCGGACATCACGATCATCGGAGGCACCGGGTTCACCGGGAGCCACATCGCCGCGGAGGCCGCATCGCGCGGGCACCGCGTCACCTCGCTGAGCCGCTCGGAGCCCGCCGAACCGGTGGAGGGCGTCCGGTACCTGACCGGTTCCGCGGACGAGCCGGACCAGGCTGTCGCCGGGGCCGACGTGATCGTGGCGACCGTCTCCCCCCGCGGCGACAGCGCCGGCACGCTCGGGCATCGCTACGGCCGCCTGGCCGAGCTGGCTGCCGCATCCGGAGCCCGCCTGGTCGTGATCGGCGGCTTCAGCTCGCTCCGCCCGGCACCCGGCGCCCCTCGATTCGCAGAGGGCGACGACCTGCCGCCCGAGTTCGCCGACGAGGCCCGCGAACTGAACGCCGTGCTGGACGCCCTGATCGCCGACGCGCCCGAGGGCCTGGATTGGGTCTTCGTCAGCCCGGCAGCGACCTACGGAGCCTATGCCGCACCGACGGAGCCGCGCGGCGCGTACCGGGTCGGTGACGATGTCGCGCTGTTCGACGCCGACGGTTCGTCCTTCATCGGCGGAGAGGACTTCGCACAGGCCGTCGTCGACGAGATCGAGACTCCGTCGCGCAGCCGCGCCCAGGTTCACTTCGCCTATTGACGGGTGCCGCGGGCAGCCGAAAGGCGCGAACGGGCACCTGTGCCTTGCCCTCCCCTCCGCCACGTGGCACCGTGCGGGGTGAGGGTGCACGAAATCGACGGCGCCCTTCCGCGAACCACCGGACAGAGTGACCGATCGGAGTGGCATGGCGAAGCAGAAGAAACTGGAGAAGGCGGCCGCCAAGGCGTTGGACCGCGCCGAGAAAGCGGTCGCCGACGCCCGGAAGGCCGCGGACAAGCTCGGCACGAAGAAGGTGAAGAAGCGCGCCCGCGAACTCGAGAAGGAGCTCGCCGCTCTGGTGGGTGGTGGCAACAGCGGCCCGGGCGACAGCGCCGTCGGGGTCGACCTCACACCGCCTCTGCCGTCCGTCCGCGACACGGAGGTCGAATCGACCGTCGAATTCGCCGGGTCCGTCACGACGCCCGTCCCGCACGACCCCGAGCTCGATCAGCTCAGCGTCCAGGCGCTCCGGGATGTGGCACGCTCACGCGGCCTCCTGAACGTCTCGCGGCTCACCAAAGGCCAGCTCATCGAACGTCTCAGCGAGTGACCCGCACAGGTCTACGTTGGCAGGCACGGAAGGAGACCGAGTGAACGACGAGGCACCCGGGGTGACCGAGCAGACCCAGAGCGAGCCCATCGAATCCGGGCAGGTGGAGTCGACGCCTGAGGCGGAGATGGAGGCGACGGACGAACAGCCGCCGGAGGAGATCACCTACGACGAGCAGCTCTACCCGGCGCGCCCGCGCCGGCTGCGGCCACGCACGAACCTCCGCGGCGGCAGCATCCGCCGCACGTTCTCCGATCCGCGCGCGGCCAACGGGCAGAACCCGGCGTACGTCGAGTGGCTGGTCCGCCAGTCCATGCTCAAGGATGCCGACGTGCTCAGCCGCCAGCTGTCCGGCTCACCGAGCATGTGGCGCAACCCGTACGCTCGGCCGGATGCGCGGCGCGCCCTCGCCACGTCCGACGTGTGGTTCACCGCATACCCGATCTCGTTGATCACCCGCCCCGGTGAGTCGTTCCTGACCGCCCTCGCCGACCCGGAGCTGTGGACCGCGTTCGAGCGGATCGGTATCAACGGCGTCCACACCGGTCCGGTGAAGCGCGCCGGCGGCATCCGCGGCTGGCAGGAGACGCCGAGCGTGGACGGCCACTTCGACCGCATCGGCACGCAGATCGATCCCGCCTTCGGCGACGAGGAGACGTTCCGCCGGGTGACGGACGTGGCCGAGGAGCACGGCGGCAGCGTCATCGACGACATCGTCCCCGGGCACACCGGCAAGGGCGCAGACTTCCGTCTCGCCGAGATGGCCTTCAAGGACTACCCCGGCATCTACCACATGGTGGAGATCCCGCCCGACGAGTGGCACCTCCTGCCCGAAATTCCCGAGGGCCGCGACTCGGTCAACCTCGATCTGGCGACCGAGGCCTCGCTCGCCGAGCGCGGATACATCATCGGGGAGCTGCAGCGGGTCATCTTCTTCGCGCCCGGCGTGAAGGAGACGAACTGGAGTGCGACCGCACCGGTGATCGGCGTGGACGGCATCACCCGCCGCTGGGTCTACCTCCACTACTTCAAGGAGGGCCAGCCGTCGGTCAACTGGCTCGACCCCACGTTCTCGGGCATGCGCCTCGTCATCGGCGACGCGCTGCACTCGCTCGGTGACCTCGGGACGAGCGCGCTGCGTCTGGACGCCAACGGGTTCCTCGGCGTCGAGAAGAGCGCGGAGGGCATGCCGGCCTGGTCGGAGGGGCACCCTCTCTCGCACGCGGCGAACCACATCATCGCCGGCATGGTCCGGAAGGTGGGCGGCTTCACGTTCCAGGAGCTGAATCTGACCGTCGAGGACATCCGCGACACGGCCGCGGTCGGCGCGGACCTGTCGTACGACTTCATCAACCGTCCCGCCTATCACCATGCCCTGGCGACGGGCGACACCGAGTTCCTGCGGCTGACGCTCCGCACCTCTCTGGAGCTGGGCGTCGAACCCGCGAGCCTCGTGCACGGCCTCCAGAACCACGACGAGCTCACCTACGAGCTCGTGCACTGGGCGACCCTGCATCAGAACGACGTGTACACGTTCCGTGGTGAGGAGACCACGGGCGGGGAGCTGGCGCAGCGCATCCGCGCCGACCTCACCGAGGCGATCACCGAGCCGGCCGCCGACTACAACCTCGTCTTCACCACCAACGGCATCGCCTGCACCTCGGCCTCGCTCATCGCCGCCACCCAGGGGCACGCCACACTCGACTCGATCACGGAGGCGGACATCCCGGCGATCCGCGACGCCCACCTGCTGCTCGCCGCGTTCAACGCGTGGCAGCCCGGTGTCTTCGCGCTTTCGGGGTGGGACCTGCTCGGCGCGCTGACCCTGCCGCGCCAGGAGGTGGCCGACCTGATCGCCGAGGGCGACACCCGCTGGGTGGAACGCGGGGCACACGACCTCCTCGGCGTCGCCCCGGAGGAACAGCGCTCCGCCTCGGGGATGCCGCGGGCCCGGGCTCTCTACGGCACCCTGCCGGAGCAGCTGAAGCGACGGAACTCGTTCGCGAGTCGCCTGCGTCAGCTGCTGCGCATCCGGAACCGTTGGGGAATCGCTACGGCGCGCCAGGTGGACGTGCCGGACGTGGCGCACCCCGGGATGCTGGTGATGGTCCACGAGCTGGAGACGCTGGATGACCAGGGCCTCCCCGTCGTGCAGCTCACCGTGCTCAACATGACGGGCTCACCGGTGGACGGCACGGTGCGGTCGGAGGCGCTCCCCCACCGCGCCCTGGTGACGGATGCCGCCGACGGCAGCGAGGTCGGAACGGTGGACGATCTGGCCAGCTTCCCGCTCGGCGTCCCCGCGTACGGAGCCCGCTTCCTCGTGCTGCAGCGGCCGCCTGTGGATCAGTGATGGGCGTGGGCCAGCGACGCCTGTGAGGCGAGCAGCTCCCGCACGCGCGGGACGACCTCCTCGCCGTACAGCCGGATGGCCGTGAGCAGCGACTCGTCGGTCATCCCGGGGATGCCGTACTTGAGGTCGAAACGGTCCGCTCCGACCACCCGCATGTTGGCAGCGATCTTGGTGGCGACCGTCTCCGGTGAGCCGACGTAGAGGCTGCCGTCGGGGCCGAGCTCGCGCTGGAACGAGGCTTCGGTCGGGATGGCGAACCCGCGGGTGGCGCTCACCTTGGTGATCATCTCGCGGTAGTGCGGCCAGAACTCTTGCCGCGCCTGCTCGTCCGTGGCGGCGACGTGGCCGGGCGAGTGGAGGCCGATCCGCTGCTGCGGCCGACCGAACTGCTCAAGGGCCTTGTGGAACAGCTCGGCGTATGGCGCGAACCGCGACGCCGGGCCGCCGATCACGGCGAGCATCAGCGAGAACCCGTAGTGGGCGGCGCGGATGACGGACTCCGGGCTGCCGCCGACACCGATCCAGGTGGGCAGCGGCGTCTCGAGGTGCGGCACGACATCCTGGTCGCGGAGGCCCTTCCGGGTACGTCCCTCCCAGGTGACCGGGCCGCCCTCCAGCAGGTGCGCGAAGAGGTTCGTCTTCTCCTCGAAGAGGTCCTCGTAGTCGGAGAGCTCGAAACCGAAGAGCGGGAACGAGTCGATGCTGGACCCGCGGCCCAGGATGACCTCGGCACGGCCGTCCGAGACGGCGTTGAGGGTCGAGTACCGCTGGAAGACGCGGACCGGATCGTCCGAGCTCAGAACGGTGACGGCGGAACCGAGGTGGATGCGCGAGGTGCGCGCGGCGATCGCGCTCAGTACGACATCGGAGGCAGAGAGGGGCATGTCGTCGGTGTGGTGCTCGCCGATGCCGAAGAAGTCGAGGCCGGCCTCCTCCGCGGCGACGCCGTGACCGACCAGGTCGCGGATGGTCCGGGCGTGCGAGATCGGGTTGCCGGCCGGGTCGCTGGTGACGTCACCGAACGTGTTCAGGCCGAAGGTGAGCGGGAAGCTCTGTGGTGCGGTGTTCATGTGTGTGAAGTGCTTTCTCGGGTGAGTGTGCTGGTCGAGGGAGAGTGAGGGATGGCCGCCGCCCGTCAGGCGGCGACCTCGGAGGGGCGGAGTTCGGCCGTTTCGAGCACGCCGTTGACGGCGGCCGTGAAGGCGTCCGCGTCCAGCCGCGCCCCGAACACCGGGCCGCCGGGCTCGAACGCCACACCGTCGCGCAGCGTTTCCACCAGGACGGTGTCGTAACCGGCGTCCTGGATGAGGGAGGCGACCAGGCTCGCGGCGTCCGGATCGTCCGACGCGACGCCGAGCGCGCGACGGCCTGTGGCTGTAGCGGGCCGGCGGTCCTCCTCCATCTCGTGGTAGCCGATGTGGTTGAAGGTCTTGACGACCGTCGCGCCCGGGAGCTCGCGCTGGACGATCTCGCTGCTGGTCAGGGTCGGATCCTCGAACAGCGACTGCGTGCCGTCGGTCGGCGCCCAGTAGTTCATCGAGTCGATGACCAGCTTGCCGTCGAGCATCGAGCGGTCGAGTCCGGCGAACCGGTGGAGCGGGATGGCGAGGATCACGATGTCCGCGCCGGCCACGGCATCCACCGCCCACCGCGCGCGGGCACCCGGCATGACAACGGAGGCGATGAGTTGGATGCGCTGCGGGTCGCCGGACGCGGCGACATCCACCTCGTACCCGGCGTCGATCAGGATGCGCGCGAGCGCCGAGCCGACGTGGCCGACGCCGAGGATCGCGACACGCGGCCGCGGGGAGGCGGTGATCATGAGTGCTGCCCTTCCGTGGTGGTGGAGGCGAGGTGGGTGCGGATGCTGTCGAGCACGCCCGCGAGGTCGTCGAGCTGCCGAGGTTCGAGGGCGTCGGCGAAGTGCCGCTTGATGGCGCGGAAGTGGGGTCCGGACGCCCGGCGAATGGCCGCGAAGCCGTCGTCGGTGAGGATCACGAGCGCTCCGCGGTTGTCGCCGGGACACTCGGCGCGCCGGATCAGGCCACGGCGCTCCATGCGCCCGAGGTGGTGAGAGACGCGGCTGCGTTCCCAGTCGATGGCGTCGGCGAGCTCGGACGAACGCAGGGTGCGGTCCGGCGCTTCGGTCAGCGCGAGCAGCACCGCGTAGTCCCCCGACGAGAGCTCGACCCGCTGGAGTTCGACCGACAGCAGGCGCTGCAGTTCGGCAGTGGTCTCGACCAGTGAACGCCATACCTCGAGTTCACGGTCGCTGAGGCGCTCGGGGGCTTCGGTCTGGGGCATTGCATCCTCGGTTCGAATCGATGTCGCTGAAGTAGCTGACATGTCAATCAACCGTGGAGCCGGTGGAAATGTTCCCGCTGTCGCGCCCGCCTTGTAGCGTTGGGGCATGACCGACCTGCCGGACGCTCTCCCCGCCGACTACGATCCCGCACACGTGTTCCGAGTCGTGGCGACGCCGGTCGCGCAGGGCTGGGGAGTGTGGCTCCGAGCCGCGGACGACAGCATCATCCACAGCTTCGGCCTCGGCTTCCCCGCCGGGACCCCGTTCATCCCCGACGTGCTCGACATTCTGGGCCCGATCCTGAACGTGCAGTACGCCTTGGCGTTCCACGGCCCGGAGTCGTGGGACGAGCTGGACAACCACTGGTCGGCGGTCGTGTACGAGTACATCCCGCGCTGAGCCTCGTGAGTACCCCTCCCGTCCGGCAGGCGATTCGACGCCTGATCGCCTTCGTTACGCCTCGGCTTCCTCGCGTGCCGGGTCGGTGTCGCGACGGAGCGGCTGGAGTCGGGTGAGCTGGGTGACGTGCTGCGGGGTGAGCTCTTCCAGGGACCGCACTTGGAGGAGTTTCATGGTGCGGACCAGTTGGTCGGTGAGGATGTGGATGGTGCGGTCGACTCCCTCCCGTCCGCCGGCCATGAGCCCATACAAGTACGCGCGGCCGATCAAGGTGAACTTGGCGCCGAGGGCGTAGGCGGCGATGATGTCGGCGCCGTTCATGATGCCGGTGTCGATCGCGACCTCGGTGTGGTGGCCGACCTCGCGCACCACGTCCGGGAGCAGGTGGAACGGGATCGGTGCCCGGTCCAACTGGCGGCCGCCGTGGTTGGAGAGCACGATCCCATCCACCCCGTGATCGACCAGCGTCTTCGCGTCCTGAACGTTCTGCACGCCCTTGATGACCAGTTTCCCCGGCCACATCTCCCGGATGATGGCCAGGTCCTCATAGTTGATCGAGGGGTCCATGGCCGCGTTCAGCAGGTCACCGACCGTGCCACCGGTGGCGGACAGCGACGCGAACTCGAGCTTCGGGGTGGTCAAAAAGTCGTACCACCACCACGGCCGCGGGATCGCGTTCAGGATCGTGCCCAGCGTCAACTGCGGTGGGATGGAGAACCCGTTCCGTTTGTCCCGCAACCGTGCCCCCGCGATCGGGGTGTCCACGGTGAAGAACAGCGTGTCGAACCCCGCCTGCGCGGCCCGCTCCACCAGCCCGTAACTGATCTCCCGCTGCCGCATCACATACAACTGGAACCAGTTCCGCCCGTGCGGGTTCGCCGCTTTCACGTTCTCGATCGAGGTGGTCCCCAAGGTGGACAGGGTGAACGGGATCCCCGCCGCCCCCGCAGCACCGGCCCCCGCGGTCTCCCCCTCGGTCTGCATCAACCTCGTGAACCCCGTCGGTGCGATCCCGAACGGCAACGCCGACGGCCCGCCCCAGATCTCGCACGACGTGTCCACCGTAGACACGTCCCGCAGGATCGAGGGGTGGAACTCCACATCCTGGAACGCTTGCCTGGCCCTGGCCAGCGACAACTCGCCCTCCGCAGCGCCCTCCGTGTAATCGAACGCCGCCTTCGGCGTGCGCCGCTTCGCAATCCGGGCCAGGTCCTCGATCGTCAGCGCCGACTCCAACCGCCGCTTCTTCAGATTCAGTTCCGGCTTCTTGAACTGCATCAACTCCAGCAATTCGAGCGGCTTCGGCACTTGGCGATTCACCATGGGGATGGATCCTATCGGGGGTCGTAACGGACGATCTGGGTGGTGCGGGCGACCAGGGCGCGGAGCGTCTCCAGGTCGCCGGTGAGGAGCCCCGCGGCGCGGGCCTGCACCAGCACGTTGCCGATGGCGGTGGCCTCCACGGGACCTGCGAGCACCGGCAGCCCGGTGCGGTCGGCGGTCGCCTGGCAGAGCAGCGCGTTGCGCGCTCCCCCGCCGACGATGTGGACGGCCTCGACATCCACGCCGCTGAGCGAAGCCGCGTGCCGCACGGTGTCGGCGAAGGCGGCCGCCAGGCTCTCGACGATGACGCGAACCATCCCCGCGGGCGAGGCCGGCGCACGCAGGCCATGCTCGTCGAACCAGGACGCTATGCGGGAGGGCATGTCGCCGGGGGCGAGGAAGCGCGGGTCGTCCGCGTCGAAGACATCGGTCGGTCGCGGCAGGGCGGCCGCCTCGGCCAGCAGCGCCTCGAGACCCACGTGCAGCCCGCGGCGCTGCCACTCGCGAATGGACTCGCTGAGCAGCCACAGTCCCATGACGTTGTGGAGGTACCGGATGCGGCCATCCACGCCGCCCTCATTGGTGAAGTTGGCCGCGCGCCCTTCCTCGGAGACGACCCGGTGCTCCAGTTCCACGCCGACCAGCCCCCAGGTGCCGCAGGAGATGTAAGCGGCGCGGGACGCATCCATCGGCACGGCCACGACGGCGGAGGCGGTGTCGTGCGAGCCGACTGCGGTGACCGCAGGTCCGACGCCCGAGAACGGCAGCTCGCCGGCCAGCGACGGGAGCAGTCCGGCGACGTGGGTTCCGGCGTCGACGAGCGGCGCGAACGCCCCCCGCGGCAGGCCGAGCCGTTCGATGAGCGCGTCGTTCCAGGCGCCGTCCGCCGTGAGCAAGCCCGTGGTGGAGGCGTTGGTCCGCTCGGCCTGCTGGGATCCGGTCAGCCAGGAGGTGATCAGGTCCGGCACCAGGAGGAAGCGATCAGCGAACCCGAACGAGCCGTCCGCCGCATCCACCGCCAGCTGGTACAGCGAGTTGAACGGGAGGAACTGCAGGCCGCCCGCGCGGTACAGCTCCTCGGGCGAAACGGCGTCGTGCACCAGCGCAACCCCGCGCTCGGTGCGCTCGTCGCGGTAGTGGTACGGCTCCCCGAGCAGGCGGCCGTCACGCAGCAGGCCGTAGTCGACCGCCCAGGCGTCGACACCGATGCTGGCGAGCCCGGGGTCGGTTCGCGAGACGGCGGCCAGGCCGTCCAGCACCCTCCCGTAGAGTCCCGTCACATCCCAATGGAGCGCAGCGCGGTCGCCTTCCCACAGACGCACAGGGGTGTTGGAGAACCGCGCGGCCTCCGTCAGCTCGAGCGTGTCGGCACCCACGCGGGCGTGCATGACCCGGCCGCTGGTCGCGCCCAGGTCGACCGCCGCGACGGTGCCGTTCCTCATGGGAGCCTGACTCATCGCAAGAATGCGGCCGCGACCCCGGCGTCGACCGGGATGTGCAGACCGGTGGTGTGGTCCAGGTCGCTGGTGCACAGCACGAACACCGCGTTGGCCACGTGCTCGGGCAGCACCTCGCGCTTGAGCAGGGTGCGCTGCGCGTAGTACTGGCCGAGCTCCTCCTCGGGCACGCCGTAGACCGCGGCGCGCTTGGCGCCCCAGCCGCCGGCGAAGATTCCCGAGCCGCGCACGACGCCGTCGGGGTTGATGCCGTTGACGCGGATGCCGTGCTCGCCGAGCTCGGCCGCGAGCAGTCGCACCTGGTGCGCCTGGTCGGCCTTCGTCGCCGAGTACGCGATGTTGTTGGGCCCGGCGAAGATGGAGTTCTTGGACGAGATGTAGACGATGTCGCCGCCGAGCTTCTGGTCGATCAGCACCTTCGCCGCGGCGCGCGACACAAGGAACGAGCCCTTGGCCATCACGTTGTGCTGGAGGTCCCAGTCGGCGTTCGTCGTCTCCAGCAGCGGCTTCGAGATGGAGAGGCCGGCGTTGTTGACCACCAGGTCGAGGCCGCCGAAGGCGAGCAGCGCATCCCGGATGGACGCGTCGACCGCCTTCTCGTCGGTCACGTCGGCGACGACACCGATGGCGACATCCGTGCCGCCGATCTCGGCGGCGGCGGCCTGCGCTGTGGCCAGGTCGAGGTCCGCGATGACGACGCACGCACCCTCGGCGGCGAGCCGGGTGGCGATGGCCTTGCCGATGCCGGAAGCCGCGCCGGTGACGAGGGCGATGCGGCCCGCGAGCGGCTTGGGCTTCGGCAGACGCTGGAGCTTCGCCTCCTCCAGCGACCAGTACTCGATGCGGAACTTCTCCGCCTCGTCGATGGGCGCGTAGGTGGAGAGCGCCTCCGCGCCGCGCATGACGTTGATGGCGTTGGTGTAGAACTCGCCCGCCACCCGGGCCGTCTGCTTGTCTTTGCCGTAGGAGAACATCCCGACGCCCGGGATCAGGACGATCGCCGGGTCGGCGCCGCGAATGGCGGGAGAGTCGGCGGTCGCGTGCCGGTCGTAGTAGGCCTGATAGTCCGCTCGGTACTGCTCGTGCAGCTCCTCCAGCCGGGTCACCGCGTCGTCGATGGACGCGTCGGCGGGCAGGTCGAGCACGAGTGGCTTGACCTTGGTGCGCAGGAAGTGGTCGGGGCACGAGGTGCCGAGCGCGGCGAGCCGCGGGTGCTCGGACGAGGCCAGGAAGTCGAGCACGACGTCGGAATCGCTGAAGTGGCCGACCTGCACCCGGTCGGTGGATGCGATGGCGCGCACGTGCGGGGCCAGGGCAGCCGCCTTGGCACGACGCTCGGCCTCGGGCAGCGGCTCGTAGCCGGCGAGCGGCGCGCCGAACGGGTCGGGACGGCCGTTGGCCGCGATGTAGTCCGCAGCGGTCTGGATGATCCACAGCGAGTTGGCCTCCGCCTCCGCGCTGGTGTCACCCCACGCCGTGATGCCGTGGCCGCCGAGGATGGTGCCGATCGCGTCCGGGTTCGCCGCCTTGATCGCGGCGATGTCGAGTCCGAGCTGGAAGCCGGGTCGCCGCCAAGGCACCCACACCACGCGGCCGCCGAAGATCGTCTCGGTCAGCGACTCCCCGTCGGCCGCGGTCGCGATCGCGATCCCGGAGTCGGGATGCAGGTGGTCGACGTGGGCCGCATCCACGAGTCCGTGCATCGCCGTGTCGATCGAGGGAGCAGCGCCGCCCTTGCCGTGCAACGTGTAGTCGAAAGCGGCGACCATCTCGTCCTCGCGCTCGACACCGGGGTAGACGTTCTGCAGCGCGCGGAGGCGGTCGAGGCGGAGCACGGCGAGGCCCTGCTCGGTCAACGTGCCGAGGTCTCCCCCGGAGCCTTTCACCCACAGCAGCTCGACCGGCTCGCCCGTGACGGGATCGGTCTCCGTGCCCTTGGCGGACGTGTTGCCGCCGGCGTAGTTCGTGTTCTTCGGGTCCGACCCGAGGCGGTTGGAGCGGGCGATCAGGTCTGCGACAGTGTCGTTCGTCATCGGTGTCACGCCCCCCATCCGGCCTGGGTGCCGCCGACGCGGTCGGCCTCGATCTTCTCCTGGTAGCCGCTGGCCTTGTAGGCGGCCATCGGGTCGGCCGGGAGGCCGCGCGACTCACGCCACGCAGCCAGATCGGCGCGCACATCCGTGTTGAACGCATCCATGAACACGGTGTTGGCGGCGAGGACGTCGTTGGCGCGCTGGGCAGCGGCGAGGGCATCGGCGTCCACCAGAAGCGCCTTGGCAGTGGCCTCCTGGACGTTGAGCACCGACCGGATCTGGCCCGGGATCTTCGCCTCGAGATTGTGGCACTGGTCGAGCATGAACGCGACGTCCGGGTTGGCATAGCCGCCGCCCTGGATGACCTCGAACAGGATGCGGAACAGCTGGAACGGGTCCGCAGCACCCACGATCAGGTCGTCGTCGGCGTAGAACCGGCTGTTGAAGTCGAACGAGCCGAGCTTGCCCAGCCGCAGCAGCTGCATGACGATGAATTCGATGTTGGTGCCCGGGGCGTGGTGGCCGGTGTCGAGGCAGACGAACGCGCGGTCGCCGAGAGCTGCGGTCTGGATGTAGCTAGTGCCCCAGTCCGGAACATCGGTGTGGTAGAACGCCGGCTCGAAGAACTTGTACTCCAGCACGAGCCGCTGGCCCTCACCGATGCGCTCGTAGATCTTCTGCAGGCTGTCCGCCAGACGGTCCTGGCGGGCACGCATCGAATCCTGGCCCGGGTAGTTCGTGCCGTCCGCGAGCCAGATCTTCAGGTCACGCGACCCGGTCTCGTTCATCACGTCGATGCACTCGAAGTGATGGTCGATCGCCTTGTTCCGGATGCGGTCGTCGGCATGGGTGATGGAGCCGAACTTGTAGTCGTCGTCCTGGAACGTGTTCGAGTTGACGGTGCCGAGGTCGACGCCGTTGTCCTGGGCGTGCTTGCGCAGGTCGGCGTACGATTCGACCTTGTCCCACGGAATGTGCAGGGCGACGGTCGGCGCCAGCCCGGTGTGCTTGTGCACCTGCGCGGCGTCCGAAATCTTCTCGAACGGATCGCGCGCGGTGCCCGGGGTGCCGAACACCTTGAAGCGGGTGCCCGAGTTGCCGAACGCCCAGCTCGGCAGCTCGATCGCCTGGAGCGCCAGCTGGTCCCGGATGGACGTGAAGTCAGTCAATGTCCTGCGCCTTTCGTGTCATGTCGTCGATCGCTGCGAGCTGGTCCTCGAGATGGAAGATCTCGGGGATCAGCTCGAAGGACCGATCGGGGGCGGCCCCGTCGAGTCCGTCGAACAGCCGGCTCATCTCGGCCTGCCAGCGGGCGTTGACCTCCGTGAGGTCCATGCGCCGCTGGGCCGATTCATAGTCGTCCCGCGCCTCGACGTAGCCGATCAGCCAGCCGTCGGGGCTGAGGAACAGCGAATAGTTGTCCCATCCCGTCTCCTTCAGGGCCGTCAGCATCTCGGGCCAGACCGCCGCGTGCCGCGTGCGGTACTCGTCGAGCTGTGCCGTGTCGACATGGAGTCGGAAGCACGCACGTTGCATGGTGGTCACCTTCGGGAGGGAGGGGGCGCCCGGCCGGCCGCAGCCGGCCGGGCGTGAGGGGTCAGGGCGTGATGGTCAAGGACGCGATCAGAAGTTGAACTTGTCGATGTTGTCCTTGTTGAACACGAACGGGTCGCCGAGGAGCACGGTCCCCTTGTCGCCGACCGTGAACGAGCCGAGCTTGCCTGCCTTGAAGGTGTCGCCCTTCTTGCCGGTGATGTCGCCGTCGATCAGGGCCTTCGCGGCGAAGGCCGCGAGGTAGCCCAGATCCTCCGGGTTCCACAGTGCGAACTCGTCGACCGTGCCGTCCTTGATGTACTCGCGCATCTGGTTCGGGGTGCCGAGGCCGGTCAGCTTGACCTTGCCCTTGGCGTCCGAGGTGGACAGATAGCGGGCGGCCGCCGCGATGCCGACCGTGGTGGGCGAGATGATGCCCTTCAGGTCGGGGTGCGTCTGCAGCAGCGCCGCGGTCTTGTCGAACGAGGTCTGGTCGTCGTCGTTGCCGTAGACGGTGTCGACGAGCTTGATGTTGGGGTGGTTCTTCGCGAGGTCCTTCTTCATCAGGTCGATCCAGGCGTTCTGGTTTGTCGCGTTGGCGGCCGCCGACAGGATGGCGACCTCGCCGCTGTCGCCGATCTCCTTGGCGATGGTGTCGACCTCGACCTTGGCGATGCCATCCGCCGTGGCCTGGTTGACGAACACATCGCGGTACTTCGCATCGGTGTCGGAGTCGAAGGTCACGATCTTCACGCCGGCCGACTTCGCTTGCGTGAGGGCGCTGCCGATGGCCGTCGGGTCGTTGGCCGAGAGCACGATGGCGCCGACCTGCTGCTGCGTCAGGGTGTTGATGTAGCTGACCTGAGCATCCGCCGACGTGCTGGTCGGGCCGACCTGGTTGTAGGTGCCCTTGAACGACGTGACTGCGGTCTCCCCGCCCTTGTCGGAGGTGTCGAAGTACGGGTTGCCGAGGCTCTTCGGCAGGAAGGTGATCTTGTAGTTCTTGTCGCCGGAGCCGGAGCCGCCGGAGCCGCTCGAGCAGCCGGTGACGGCGAGAGCGACGGCGACGACGCCGGCGCCGAGGGCGAACAGGCGCTTGGTGCGGCGCGAGGTGGAGGGCAACATCGTTGTTCCTTTCGGGGTGGGTGAGTGCAGGTGGTGCGGTGGAAGGTGACTACGGCTGACTTCGCCGTCGACGGGCCCGGGAGCCGCGCGCCCAGGCGAGGATGCGCGGCGAGAGGACGGAGAGGATGAGGAGGACGCCGGTGATGATGTTGATGGCGTCGGAGCTGACGTTCGCCAGCCGTAGCGCGCTCTGCAGCACGCCGATGAGGAGCACGCCGGCGACGACGCCGTGCATCGCACCCTTGCCGCCGAAGATCGAGACGCCGCCGAGCAGCACCGCCGCGATGACCGAGAGCTCGAGCCCGACGGCGTTGTCTCCGCGGGCGCTGCCGTAGCGGAGCGTCCAATAGATTCCGGCGAGGGCCGAGATCAGCCCGGTGAGCATGAACGCGATGAATTTGGTGCGCGCCACGTTCACCCCCGAGAAGGCGGCCGTCTGGGGGCTGAGACCCAAGGCGAACAGCCCGCGACCGTAGGGGGTGGCGTGCAGCACCAGCGCGAAGACGATCACGAGCACCACGACGAGCACCATCACGACGGGGATGCCCGACGTACCGAAGCGCTGCTGAGCGAGGTTCTGCCAGAAGAACGGGAAGTCGGTGATCGCCGTCGTGCCGAGCAGGCCGACCGCGACGCCGCGGAACAGGGCGAGCGTACCGATGGTGACCGCCAGCGACGGGAGCCCGACGACGGTGACCAGGAACCCGTTCACCGCCCCGCAGACCAGGCCGACCACGAGGCAGATCACCATCGCGAGCTCGAACGGCACACCCGCTTTCGTCAGCACTCCGAGCAGGACGCTGCTGAGGCCGAGGGTGCTCGCCACGGACAGGTCGATCTCGCCGGTGACGATGACGAAGGTCATCGGGAGGGCGATCATCAGGATGGGCGTCACATCGAGAAGCAGGAAGCCGAGAGTGACGGGGGTGCCGAAGTTCTGCACGGTCGCCGACGCCACGACGGCGACCACGATCAGCGCGCCGATCACGGCGAACTCGCGGGTCAGCAGCCAGCGCTGCCAGAGCGGGCGGCTGTAGTCGGGGTAGGTCCGCGCGGGCGCGGCGGTGGTGGGCACCTGGGTGTCGGTCACGCGGCGACCTCCCTTTCGGCGACGAGGCGGCGGGACAGCCGCAGAGAGAGGACGCGGTCGAGCACGATTGCTCCGATGATGAGAACGCCGACCACCGCCTGCTGCCAGAAGTCCTGGATTCCGAGGATGGGCAGCGCCCGGTTGATGGTCAGCAGCAGCACCGCGCCGAGCACGGCGCCGTACACCGACCCGCTCCCGCCGAAGATGGCGACACCACCGATGACGGCCGCTCCGACCGCCTGCAGTTCGAGGCCGGTTCCGGTCTGCGAACTGACCGTGCCGTAGCGTGCGACGAACAGCACTCCGGCGAGGCCGGCGGTCGCGCCGGAGAGGACGAACGCGGTGAGGATGCGGCGCGTCACCTTGAGTCCGTACAGCTCAGCCGCCGCCGGATCCGATCCGATCGCGTACAGCTCGCGGCCACCGCGCCGGTTCCTCAGGAACCAGCCGGCGACGAGCATGACGATCACCGCCAAGATGGTGAGATACGGGATCGAGAGGAACGAGCCCGTCCCGAGCCCGAGGAAGTCGGAGGGCATGTCGCTCGCATTGATGCGGTTGCTGCCGGCCCACAGAACGTCGATGCCTCGGAACGCGTAGAGCGTTCCGAGGGTGATGACCAGCGCCGGCACCTTGCCGAACGCGACGAGCGCGCCGTTCACGAGTCCCAGCACCGCGCCGGCGAGCGCGCCGATGACGAAGACGGCGATGATCGGGATGCCCGGGATGTCGGCGAACAGCCGACCCGTCAGGTAGGCGGTCAGCCCCACGACCGAGCCGACCGACAGGTCGACGTTGCGGGTGATGATCACGATCGCCTGCCCGATGGCGACGAGCGCCAGGATGGCCGGGGTGAGCAGCAGGTCGCGCCAGCCGTCGGCGCTGAACAGGAACGACGGGTTGATCGCCGTGGTCACCGCGATGACCACGAGGATCGCGAGCAGGATGCCGGTCTCGCGCGCCCGGACGAACGAGCGGGCGATCCGGACTCCCGCGTTGGGCGTCTTCTCGGGGGTGAGGGCGGGTGTCGTCATCGGGCGGCCTCCTCGGAAGCGTGGGTGGCCGCGAACATGACGTTCTCGGCGTCGGCGACGGAGCGGTCCAGCTCGGCGGTGATGCGACCCTCGCGGATGACGAGCACGCGGTCCGCCATGCCGAGCACCTCGGGCAGCTCGGACGAGATCATGAGGATGGCCATGCCGCGGCCGGCCAGCTCCGAGAGCAGCCGGTGGACCTCGGCCTTGGTGCCGACGTCGATGCCGCGGGTGGGCTCGTCGATGATGAGCACGCGCGGGTCGGTCGACAGCCACTTGCCCAGAACGACCTTCTGCTGGTTGCCGCCGGAGAGCGTCCCGACGAGCGTGTCGAGGGCGTTGGTCTTCAGCTGGAGGCGGCTCGCCCATACGCGGGCGGCGGTGTTCTCGGAGGCGCTGCGGATGAACCCGAGCGTGGACAGCTTGGTGCGGATCGCCAGCGTGCTGTTGCGCGCGACGGACTCCTCCAGCACCAGGCCCTGCTTGCGGCGGTCCTCCGGGACGAGCGCGAGGCCGGCGGCCATCGCCGCGGTCGGCCGGCGCTTGGGCACCGTCCGCCCCTCGACGCGGACACTGCCGGTGTCGTAGCCGTCGACGCCGAACACCGCACGCGCGATCTCGCTGCGGCCGGCGCCCACGAGCCCGGCGAGCGCCACGATCTCACCGGAGCGCACCGTGAAGCTGACGTCGTGGAAGACACCGGGCGAGGTCAGGTGCTCGACGACGAGCCGCGGTTCGCCGATCGTCGTCTCCTGCTTGGGGAACAGGTCGGTGACATCCCGGCCGACCATGCGGCGCACGATCTCGTCCTCGGTGACGTCGACGGTGCTGTCGGTGGAGACGTAGGCGCCGTCGCGCATGACCGTGATCGTGTCGCAGAGCGAGAAGACCTCATCGAAGCGATGCGAGATGAAGACGATGCCACGGCCCTCGTCTCGGAGGCTGCGAGCCACAGCGAAGAGGCGCTCGACCTCGACGCCGGAGAGGGCAGCGGTCGGCTCGTCCATGATCAGGAGGCGCGCATCCAGAGAGATGGCCTTGGCGATTTCGATGAGCTGCTGGTCGGCGATCGAGAGACCTTCGGCGAGGCGGTCCGGATCGATGTGGACGCCGAGGCGCCGGAAGATGTCTCTCGCCTCGACGCCCATCGCCTTGCGATCGATCCGTCCGAGCCGGTCGGTGGGTTGCCGGCCCATGAAGATGTTCTCGGTGACCGACAGGTCGGGGAACAGGGTCGGCTCCTGGTAGATCACCGCGATGCCCGCGCTCTTCGCCTCGGCCGTCGTCGTGAAGTCGACGGTCTCGCCGCGGAACCGCATGTCGCCGCTGTCGCGCTGGTACAGTCCGGCGACGATCTTGACGAGCGTGGACTTGCCCGCGCCGTTCTCACCGACGAGCGCATGGATGGTCGCTTGCTCGACGACGAGGTCGGCCCGGCTGAGGGCGATGACCTGGCCGAACGCCTTGGCCACGCCCCGGAGTTCGAGGACCGGCGGGCCGCCAGGGGCGGAAGTTGCTGGGGACGTCATTGTCGTGAACGTAATCTCCGCATTGAGGTGTGAACCGTTTCAATTTGAATCGTTGAAATGACCATGCCAGAACCGACGGGGGCGCGTCAAGTCTTTGTGGGGATCACTCTCTGCATCTGGTGAAACGTGGGTACTATTCAGGCACTGCCTCGAATAAAGGAGCCCCATGCCGTCCGCCAGCGTCAAAGACGTCGCCGCGCTCGCCGGCGTCTCGGTCGGGACCGTCTCCAATGTGCTGAACCGCCCGGAGCGGGTTTCCGACGCCGTGCTGCAGCGCGTGCAGACCGCGATCACCGAACTCGGCTTCGTGCGCAACAACGCCGCCCGCCAGCTCCGGATGGGCCAGGGCACCGGGATCGGCATGGTCGTGCTCGACGTCGGCAACCCGTTCTTCGCATCCCTCATCCGCGGCGCCGAAGACCGGGCGGCGCGCGACGGTCTCTCGGTGCTGGTCGGCAACTCGGACGAGAACGAGCAGCGCGAGGCCGGTTACCTGGACATGTTCGAGCAGGAGCGCATCCGCGGTGTCCTCATCTCCCCCGTCGGCGACGCCATCCCGCGCCTCCACCGGCTGCGCGAGCGCGGCATCCCCTCGGTACTGGTCGACCGGACCAGCCTCGACCGCTCGTTCAGCTCCGTCGCCGTCGACGACGTGGCCGGCGGCCGCCTCGCGGTGGCGCACCTGATCGAGCGGGGGTTCGGCCGTATCGCCTTCGCGGGCGGACCGTTCGCCATCGAGCAGGTCGCCGACCGCTACCGCGGAGCGGCCGAAGAGCTGACGTCATCGCGTCCCGGCAACGTGATCGAGAAGCTGGAGACCGAGAACCTCACCATCGAGGGCGGGCAGCGCGTCGGCGCCGCGCTCGCTTCGCGGGCGCCGGACGACCGGCCGGACGCCGTCTTCGCCGCCAACGATCTGGTCGCGATCGGTTTGCTGCAGAGTCTGCTCCAGGCGGGCATCCGGGTACCTGAGGACGTCGCGCTAATCGGCTACGACGACATCGCCTTCGCGTCGGCGGCCGTTGTGCCGCTCTCCTCCATCCGCCAGCCCAGCCACGAGATCGGCTCGACCGCGATGGACCTGCTGCTTCAGCTCACCGCCCAGCCGGACGCCCCGCCGGTGCACGTCGAGTTCCAGCCCGCGCTCGTCGCGCGCGAGAGCAGCGGCGCGCATCCCGCGCCGTCCCGCGCCTGACGCCTCCCCACGCGCGCGCATCCCTCCCCGCTCGGGAAGGAGATTCGAACGGATTCCGGCCGAATCTCCTGCGAGACTGCCAATCGAAGGAGAAGTCGGCCACGTTTTCCTTCATCAGCCCTAGCATCGCCCTAGGACCGTGACGAAGGGGGATGTCCGTGATCGAGTCGAAGCTGCGACCGCAGGTCGTGCTGTGGTGGGGAATCGGCCTGACAGTGGGTGGGCTGCTGGCCACCACGGTATTGCCTCGCCTGGCGTACGGGATGATGCCGGCCGTCAGTGGCGCTAACGGTGTCGACCAGGGTCTGTTGACCGGGTTGGCGTATATCGTGCAACTGATCACTCAGATCGTCCCGCCGCTCGGCGTCGCACTGATCGGCGCGTCGGTCGTCATGGCCTACGTGCGCCGGCTGCTTGCACCCGTGCCCGACCGCGTTGTCACCGGGAACGAGAAAGGCGCGGCACCCGTCGAATGACGGGCCCGCGCCCTGGTGCGTGACCGCACTCAGCTCTGCTGCTGCTCGGCCGCTGCCTTCAGCTCGTCGTACTGCTTCCGCACCTCGGTCATGTCGAGTTCGCGGATCTGCGCGATGAGGTCCTCCACCGCCTCGCCCGGCAGTGCGCCGGCCTGCGAGAACAGGGGGATGCCGTCGCGGTAGGCGACGAGGGTCGGGATGGACTGGATGCCGTACGACGCGGCGAGCGCCTGCTGCGCCTCCGTGTCGATCTTGCCGAACGTGACGTCGGTGTGCTGCTCGGACGCCTTCTCGAAGACGGGGGCGAACATGTGACACGGGCCGCACCAGTCGGCCCAGAAGTCGAGCAGCACGATGCCGTCGGAGACGGTCTGGTCGTGGTTGGTCGAGGTGATCTCGGTGGTTGCCATGCCTGATGAAACGCAACGGGATCAGGGAGTATTCCGCCTCAGCTGCCGCGCCGCCCGGCGAACACCGCGAACCCCAGTGGAATCACCGACGCGATCATGATCACACTCCCGAGCACCGCGTCGCCCGTGTGCACGATCGCGCCGGCGATGATCGCGCCGCCGAACACGACGGCAGCCACCAGCCGCCGCGCTGTGCGTTCCAGCCGTCCGACGCGCTGCTCCAGCCGCGGCGACGTGACCGCGACCGAGCCGTCCTCGACCCGCGTCACCAGCGCGTCCAGCCGCTTCGGCAACCTCACGGCGAGCCCGGCGATCTCGAGCGCCTGCTGGGCGACGTCCTGGATGACGTTGCCGCGCTCATCCCGGATCAGCTGCGCCGCGTACGGCTCGACCGAGTCCCACAGGTTGAACGACGGATCGAGCGCGCTGCACACACCCGACGTGAGCGACATCGCCCGGATGATGAGCAGGAAGTTCTCCGGCAGCTGGAACGGCAACGACCGGACCACGTCGCCGAACTCGGTAGCGAACTCGCGGAACTCGCGCGGGTCGACCTCCCGCAGCTCGGCGAACCCCATGCCGCCGAACCGGCCGAACAGGTGCGTCATCGCCCGCTCGAGCTCGGCCGTGTCGGCGCTCGGGAGGAGCACGCCGATGTCGCGGATCGCATCCACGAGCCCCTTGCCGTCGCGGGACGCTGCCGCGATCAGCAGCTTGCGGAGGCCGCTGCGCGTGCCGGGCGGGACCTCGCCCATCATGCCGAAGTCGACGAAGGTGAGGTGCCAGGGCCGGCCCTCGGTCGCATCCGGCCGCGGCGTCACGAAGATGTTGCCGGGGTGCGGGTCGGCGTGGAAGAAGCCGTTGGAGAACAGCTGGTCGAACATGACCTCGGCGAATACCGGAGCGACCTCGGCCGGGTCGATCCCCGCCGCGCGGAGTGCGTCGGCGTCCGTGATCTTGATCGCCGTCACATCCTGCAGCGTGAGGACGCGGCGGGTGGTGCGCTCCCAGACGACGGAGGGCACGGCGACGCGCTCGTCGCCGACGAACTCCTCGGCGAACCGCTCCGAATTGGCGGCCTCGTGCAGGTAGTCGATCTCTTCGAGGCTGGTCCGGGCGAACTCCTCGACGAGCGCCGGTGCGTCCACCCGGTCGGACACCAGCCGGACGTGACTGAGCCAGCGGCCGACACGGCGCAGGGCGGCGAGGTCCACATCCACGATCGCGTCGATACCGGGGCGCTGCACCTTCAGGACGACACCGACCAGACCGGTGTGCTCGGCCGTCTGCGCGGTGAGCGTCGCCCGGTGGGCCTGCCCGAGCGAGGCGGCCGCCACCGGCACCGCGTCGATGGATGCGAACGCCTGCTCGAGCGGAACGCCCAGCTCGGACTCGGCGAGCGCCCGGATCGCCGGGAACGGGACGGCCGGCACCTCGTCCTGCAGCCCCGCCAGCTCGCTGGTGATCTCGGGAGGCAGCACGTCGAGCCGGGACGACATGAACTGCCCGACCTTGATCATGAGACCGCCGAGGTCGACCGCGAGCACATGGAACCGTTGCGCGAATCGCCGCATCCGCCGTGACCGCGTCCGCGCGGCGACGCCGGCGAGACCGATGCGCGGGAGGAACAGCTCGTACCACCAGGTGACGGCCAGGTTCCAGCCGGCGAAGCGCAGGATGCGGCGGTAGCGCGCGCGGGTGGCCGGCGTCACCGCGGGCCGAGCCGCGGCGACGCCCGACTCCGACGTCACCCGCCTCAGCCCTCGGCGAGGATCGAGTACAGCCGGCGCCGCGCCTCCTCGAGCACGGTCACCGCCTCCTGCACCTGCTGGGGCGTTCCGGTGCGGTGCACCTGTGCCGCCGCCTGGGCCAGCTCGACGCCGGCCTTCGGCAGCGCGCCGGGGCTCGTCGTGGTGCGGCGCTCGCCGGTCGTGCCCTCCGTCTGCCACGGGGCGGATGCCTCACTCGCCGCGACCTCGCGCCCGGCGTCGGTCAGCGCATAGGTCTTGCGGCCGTTCGACTCCTCCGCGGTGATGAGACCTTCGTCGGCGAGGAGTTGGAGCGTGGGATAGACCGACCCGGCGCTCGGTTTCCAGCTGCCGCCGCTGCGCTCCTCGATCTCGCGGATGATCTGGTAGCCGTGCATCGGCTTCTCGGTGAGCAGGGAGAGCACGGCCGCGCGCACGTCGCCACGGCCCATCCGGGAGCCGACCTTCTTCTCGAACGTCGAGCGCAGTTGCTCGAACGCCTGCCACATGGTGTCGGGATCCATGCGGGCACCGAACCCGCCAGTGGGGAACGAGCCCGAGGGGAATGAGTTGGACATGACAGCCTCCTGTCGTCAGCGATAGCTAACGATATATCGCTGAGCGCTCCAGCGGAAGAGAGAACGCGTTGTGTTCAGCGAACGCACCGGAACACTCCGACCGAGGGGAGGTGCGGAGGGCGCGCCCGGTTTCCGGCTAGCCTGCACAGGACCCGAACGAGAAAGACCCGCGTGACCGACTCCTCCCCCGCAACCGCCAAGAAATTCCGCATCATCGCGGGCGCCGGCATCGGAGGGGCGCTCACCCTCCTGATCGTGCTCCTCTCGACCTGGGCCGGTGGCGCCACCGCCAGCCCCACCGCCAGCCCCACCCCCACCGCCACCGCCACGGCCACGCCCAAGGACAGCGGCGCGCCGAAGACCGCGCTCGAGGTGCTCGCCACGATCCCGGTGAAGGGCAGGGCGCCCGCCACGGGATATCAGCGGACCGCCGACTTCGGAGCGGCCTGGCTGGATGTGGATCGCAACGGATGCGACACCCGCAACGACATCCTCGCCCGGGACCTCACCGGCACCGTGCGGAAGGGACGATGCACGGTGCTCACGGGCACCCTCCACAACCCGTACACCGGGACGACCATCGCCTTCGTTCGCGGTGCCACGACCTCGGCGCTCGTGCAGATCGACCACATCGTGCCCCTGCAGAACGCGTGGGTGACGGGCGCGCAGCAGCTCACGCAGGCCCAGCGGATCAGCCTGGCCAACGACCCGCTCAACCTGCTCGCGGTGGATGGGCGGTCCAACCAACAGAAGTCGGCTGGCGACGCCGCGACCTGGCTGCCTGCCGATAAGTCGTTCCGCTGCGAGTACGTCGCCCGCCAGATCTCCGTGAAGGGGACCTATGGACTCTGGGTGACGAGTGCGGAGAAGGCGGCGATGGTCCGGGTGCTGGGCGGCTGCCCTGCGCAGCCCGCTGAGTCGTCGGCGCTGGCTGCGAGCGTCGGGTGAGGCCCCGCTTCTCGCCTGCCCTCCGCGGTTCTCGTCAGGCCGGCGCCGACTCCACCAGCGGGTAGACGTCGATCCCTGCCGCGATCGCGACCTGACGGTAGGCCGACGCCAGATCAGCGAGCGACGAGTGCGCGTTCAGCCCGCTCGGGTTCGGCACCACCCACACCTGGGTCGGCCCCCAATCCTCGGGCTGCCGTCCGACACTCGCCTTCGGCCGATCGAACGCCACCCGGTACGCACTGATACCGAGGAAGGCGACGACCGGAGGTGCGAGAACATCGACGCGGCTCCGGAGGTCGGCCCCACCCTCGCGCAAGCGGGCCGGTGCCAGCTCGGCCGCCCGCGCCGTCGCCTCCGGGACGATGCAGGTGATCCCGATGCCGCGCTGTTCCAGCTGCCGGACGTCGGCCGGATCGAACCCCGTGGAGGCGTCGATGACGTGATCCGTCAGCCCGCCGAGGAAGAGCGCCTTGTAGAAGCGGTTACCGCGACGCGCGAAATGGGCCTGCACCGCCACCGTAAGCAGGCCGGGATTGATGCCGACGATCAGAAGCCGGAGATTCGGCGGGATCAGGTCGGGCAGCGTCCCGCCGGTGAACGCCGCCAGCTCGGCTCGACTGAAGCCCATCGCATCCTCTCGCGCCACACTGCCCTTCAGCCTACGTGCCGGCGCAGGAACCGCCCGGCGCGGTCGACCGCCTCGGCCGCTTCGGGGGTTTCCGCGTTCAGCTGGTAGACGTGCGGGAGGCCCTCACCGATCTCGAGGGTCACATCCACTCCGGCCGCGGTCGCTGCGGCGGCCAGCCGCTCGGCGTCGCTGAGCAGCAGGTCGGACGTCCCGACCTGGATCAGCAGCGGCGGAAGACCGCCGAGCGGCGCGAACAGGGGCGACGCGAGAGGCGACGCCGGGTCCGCGCCGTGAAGGTAGTCGGCGGCGAGGGTCCGCAGCAGCTCGGGAGTCGAGATCGGGTCCTGGTCGACGCGGTCGGTCATCGAGTCGCCGGAACTCGTCAGGTCGACCGTCGGCGACATCAGTACCGCGGCCGCCGGAAGGTCTGCTCCGGCGTCCCGCAGCGCGACAAGCAGGGACACCGTGAGGCCCCCGCCTGCGGAGTCGCCCGCGACCGCACACCTCCCCGCCGCGTGGTCGGAGGCCAGCCACGCCCACGCCGAGCGCACGTCGTCGAGCGCCGCCGGGAAGGGGTGCTCAGGAGCGAGCCGGTACTCGAGGAAGAGGACGCGCATCCCGGCGGCCCTGCCGATCCTCGACGCCAGTTCCCCGTCGCTGGCGAGCGAGCCCAGCTGGAAGCCGCCGCCGTGGAGGAAGAGAAGCACGCGGCCGGTGTCGACCTCGGGCGCATCGAGCCAGTAGGCGCGGGCTCCGAGTCCCAGTCCCCCGGGAGCGGCCTCCATCACCCGCACATCGTCGGGAAGGGGATGCGCGGCGGCCGCAGGCAGAAACGTCGCGCGCACCTCGGCGAGGGGAGGCGCGGGCCGCCCGGCCTTCGCGGCCTGTCGCGCCCTCAGGGTGGAGAGGACCGCCTCCATCTGGTCGCTCGGCATCGACGGCATCTCACCGCGCGTCGTCGGACGACACCTCGGCGAGTCGCCCGGTCTTCTCGTCGTAGAGGAAACCCCGGACCGGAACCTCCTGCGCGATCCACGGATGGGAGCGAACCTTGCGGATCTGCTCGCGCGTGTTCTGTTCCGGGTCTGTGAACGTGAAGAAGCTCGCGGGCGCGATCGGGTACTCCCCCGTCTCGCTCCGCAGCCGGGCCTCCAACTCGTCGCCCGAGAACCGGGACAGGCCACAGTCCGTGTGGTTGATGATCATGATCTCCCGCGTGCCGAGCATGCGAGTGGAGACAATGAGCGAGCGGATGGAGTCGTCGTCGATCACGGTGCCGACGTTCCGGATCAGGTCGACGTCCGCATCCGGGAGCCCCATCAGCTGAACGATGGCCGTCAGTCTCGGATCCGCGCAGGTGACGACCGCGATCTTCGGCGCGGGTGGCCCGCTGTGGGAGGCATCGAACCCTTCGGAGAGCCGCGCGTTGGCCTGCAACGCATCGTCGATGATGGTCATCCCTGTACCTCCTGTGTTGCATGACTCCGGCACGTCTCAGCGACGCGGGGCCTAGATTGGGTGCAACGTTACGGCGGGAGGGAGGGCGCGGGAGCGTCGGGTTTCCCTCAACTTGCCGCCGTCGTGCGCGGATCCCGGCATCGCCGTGGCGTCGCCGTCCGGCTAACGTACTCAGCATGCGGGCACCGAGCGCCCGCGACGAGAGGAGCAGGCAATGGGCGACAGCACGGGTGGATCCTTCGAATACCCGGATGAGGCCGGGTACCCGGACGGGACCGGCACCCTCACCGAGTCACAGCGCCAGCTCGTGGCCGAGGTCAGAGCGGCCGACCGTGTCCAGCCCGGAATCAACTTCTTCGTGGTCGACAACGAAGACGCGCACCGGTTCGAGGCCGTCAGTGGTGACACCCTCGTCGGCCAGATCACCTACCGCCGGACCGGCGATGTGGTGACCCTGATCCACACGTCTGTCTTCCCGGAATTCCAGGGTCAGGGGGTGGCGACCGCACTCGTCAGGCAGGTCCTCGACTCCCTCCGCGCCGACGGCAAGAAGGTCGGCGTCGAATGCCCGGTCGTGAAGACGTTCGTCGAGACCCACCCGGAGTATCAGGAGCTCGTCGTCGCCGACTGACGCGCACGCCGCGCCGCGTCAGTCGACGTCGAGCGCTCGACGACGGCTATGCGCGCCTGGTGCGACGCGTCACCATCAGAACGAGTCCCGCAAGCACCAGAGCGGCGGCTGCCGGGAGCGGCCATCCGGGGAGGTGTGATCCCGTGTTCGCGAGCGCGGTCGTCCCTGAGCCGGTCGCCACCACAGCGGTGCCGTCGCTCGTGCCGGTGCCGTTGCCGCCACCGGCGACCGGACCACCGCCCGCGCCGGGTCCACCGGCGGGCGGCGGCGTGACGGCCGCCTCGACCGTGAATGCCGCGCTCTGACCGACGGTCACGCCGTTGACGCTGATCGACAGCACCTGAGTGCCGGTGACATCCAGCGGCACCGTGAAGCTGAAGGATGCGACTCCGTTGGCGTCGGTGACCCCGTTAGCGACGGTGTGCGTCCCGATGGTTCCGACGAATGCGGTGTTCGGCGGGAGCGCAGCCACCGACGCCGACTGCGCGGTGCCCGCGCGGACGGCGCCGGTCGGCGCGGTGACCGTGGCAGCCAGAGAGTAGGTGATGGTGACGGATCCGTCACCCGTGTTGGCGCTCGTGCTCGCGGCGGACAGGCCCGGCGCGAGATACCCGGATCCGCCTCCGCCCGCGCCGACGACGAAGCTGAGGCCCGGCATCCCGAAGCCCTGCTGCGTCTGCACGAAGTACCAGTTGCCACCGCCTCCGCCGGCATAGCCGCCGCCGCCGAAGCCGGCCGGCGTCACCTGCTGGCCCGGACCGTAGAGCGCGGCGACCCCGCCGAGGCCCGGAGTGATGGTGCCATCGGAGGCGACAGAGGCGACCGTCCCTGCGCTGCCCGACTGGAACCCGGTGCCGTTGGTGTCGAGAGCCGGATCACCCGTCCCGGGTGTGGCGCCGACGGCGCCCGTGCCCTCGCTCGACGCGCCGACCGTCGGGGTGTTGTATCCCGAAGCTCCGGACGCATCGGCCGTGGAGTATCCACCCGCTCCCCCAGCGAGCGCGACGCCGGGGCGGATTCCGTTGATGAACCCCTGACCGCCACCGCCGCCCGCGACGGCGACGAAGCCGTCGGCCGTCGCCACGAAGCTCCCGGCTCCCCCGAGTGCCCCGTCGCCTCCGACGACCCCGGCCGCTCCCACCAGCACGTGCAGCGTCTGACCGTCGTACTGGCTCCCGAGCTCGGTGGTGACGACGCCCCCGGGTCCGGCCGGACCCGTGATGGTGGTTCCGGGCGCCGTGGCACCGACCAGGCGCGAGTTCTGTGCACCCGCTCCACCGGCGACTTTCAACGTGACCTGGGTGGCGTTGGCGGGGACGACGAAGGTCGACTCCGCTCCCGGCGTGAAGGTGACGGTGCAGTCCACCAGGCAGGGGGTAGCGGGCACGGCGACAGCAGCGGAGGACACGCTGAGCGCGGCCGCGGTGACGGCGGCCGTGCCCAGGCAGAGGGTGAGGATGCGACGCACGTCCGCGAGCCTATCGGCCGGGCGTCGCGCGCCCGCGCGCGTGGGCGCTGGCGCGTACCCCGGCATGCGATCAGCGAACTCCGCCGCCAGCGAGCGGTGAGCAGTTGTCGAAAAACGCGCGGAATAACAGCAATTAGTCACCCCTCGCGGCGCAGACGAGGGATGCTGAGTAGGGTCGAAGGATGGAATATCGTCATCTCGGCCGGACCGGCCTGCGCGTCTCGACCGTCAGTCTCGGCACCATGGGGTTCGCGGGCACGGGATGGGCCAGCCCGGTCGGGCATATCGATGTGGAGGGTGCGCGGCGCCAGCTCGACATCGCCCGGGCCGCCGGCGTGAACCTGATCGACACCGCTGACGTGTACTCGGATGGCGCGTCCGAAGAGATCCTCGGGCAAGCCCTCGGGCCGAATCGCGACCAGATGCTGATCGCGACGAAGGTGCGCGGCGGCATGGGCGAGGGCCCGAACGACGGCGGTCTCTCCCGCCACCACATCATCGAGGCCGCCGAGGCCAGCCTGCGGCGGCTCGGCACCGACCACATCGACCTCTACCAGCTCCACGGCTGGGACGGCTCCACTCCGCTGGAGGAGACGCTCGCCGCGCTCGACGACCTCGTCCGCTCGGGCAAGGTGCGCTACATCGGCGCCTCGAACTTCTCGGGCTGGCACCTGATGAAAGCACTCTGGGCCTCGGACAAGGGCAGCTTCGAACGCTTTGCCAGCCAGCAGATCTACTACTCGCTGCAGTCGAGAGACGCGGAGAACGAACTCGTGCCGATCACGCTCGACCAGGGCCTCGGCATCCTCGTCTGGAGTCCGCTCGCGGGCGGCCTGCTGACGGGCAAGTACCGCCGCGGACAGGATGCGCCTGAGGGCTCGCGTCGGTTCGAGGGCTGGACGGAGCCTCCCATCTACGACGAGGACCGCCTGTACAACACGATCGAGGTGCTGGTCGAGATCGCCGAAGAACGCGATGCCTCCCCGACACAGGTCGGACTGGCGTGGACGCTGGCGAAGCCGGGTGTCACCTCCGTGATCGTCGGCGCCCGCACCGAGGAGCAGCTGAGCGACAGCCTCGGCGCGGCCGACCTGACGCTGAGCGACGCCGAGATCGCGCGCCTCGACGAGGCCAGCGCGACCCCGCTTCCGTACCCCTACTGGCACCAGGCGAACACGGCCGACGGCCGGTCGAGCGATGCCGACCTCAGCCTGATCGAGCGGCACCTGAACCTCGACTGAGCGATCGCCCGAGGGCATCGTCCGCCCCAGATTAGGATGAGCCGGTGCGACTCAGCCGATCGCGAACGCGCGCGCAGCAGCCTGCCGCAGACCCTGACGGTCTGTCGCGGCGAGGGTGGGCGCTGCTCGTCGGATGCACCCTTGCGGTGGCCGGTGTGCTCGTTGCGCTGGCCCTCCCGACCCTGATTCCTGCCCAGGGAGCGCCCGGTCGTACGGGCTCGGCACCTCAGTCGGAGTCGCCACAGTTTCCCCGTGCGGAACCGCGACCCACGCCGTTGGGTCTGCCCCCGCGCCCGAGTTCGACACAGGTCGCCACCGTCCCGTCGCAGCCGGTGAACTCCCTCCGGATCGGCGACTGCCTAGAGACCTATCCCTCCCCGTGGGCAGACGGTTATCCGGTAGTCGACTGCGCTGCGCCGCACATCGCGCAGCTCGTGTCGCGAGGTGTTCTGCCTCAGCCCGCCGGCACGCCCTTCCCCGGCGCTCCAGCGCTGAACGCGCAGGTCACCGACCTCTGCACCGCTCCCGGCATCCTGAACTGGGATTGGGTGGCGGTCTGGAACGAGGACGTCCTGACCGACTTGCGCTACCCGAACACGGATGCGCAGTGGGCGGCGGGCGCGCGCTCGTACTACTGCTTCGTTACAACGTTCTCCCGTCACGAGCTCACCGGGAACGCGATGGCCGGCGGCTGAGAAGCCGGGTCACTGGCTCAACGGAGGTCGTCACCTCAGTGGGACGCGCGCCATCCGTGGCAGTCGACCTCCGCCTCACGAACACGGGTGCAGGGTGCCGAGCGCCGGACTCAGCGACGCCGTACCGCCGATCAGCGTCACGCCGGACACACCCCACGCCTGCAGCGCCCCCACTGCGGGCGTCGGGACGCAGTCCCCGCGCACGACGAGCAGCGGCGCGGACTTCGTGGCGGCGAGAACACCGCCGGCGAGAGCGTCCGGGAACGTGCTGCCGGTCGCCAGGTAGGCGTGGGTCGCCGTGTGGAAGAACTGCTCGTTGATGGTGGCGGAGGCGTCGAACCGGTCCGCGCCGCCGAGGCGCATCACATGGCCCGAGCCGTAGACGGCTTTCAACTGGGACTCGATGGCAGGCGAGACCGAGGCGGGGCCGCCTGTGATGGTCACGTCGGTCACGCCGAGCGTCTGCAACAGCGCCAGAGTCTTGGCGTCCAGTGCGGACGCCGCACCGTTGACGAGGACGACCGGAGCCCCCTTCGACGCTGCCGCGCTCGTCGCCGAGAGGGCGTCGGGGAAGGTCGAACCCGTGGCGATGAACGCGGTGGTGGAGTGGTCGAACGCCCCGGCGACGATGTTACGGGACGCTTCGTACCGGTCCGCTCCGCCCTGCCGGGTGACGGTTTGCGCGAGGTCGTGCAGCTGGGCGAGCACGGAATCGGACACCGAGTTGGGGCCGCCGACGACCACGATCGTGTCCGGCTTCAGCGACTGGATCTCGGTCGTGACGCTCGCAGGCAGTTCGGTCGGCGTGGTCAGCAGCAGCGGGCCGCCCTCGTGAGCCGCGGCGGCGCCGGCGCCGAGCGCATCCGGATAGTTCAGGCCGGTGGCGATGTACACCACGGGAGCCGTCGTCGGGTATGCAGCCTTCGCGATCTCGACCGCGTTCGAGAACCGGTCGGGCGCCGCGATCCGCGTCGTCGTGGGCTTCGCCGTGAGCCCCAGGATGCTGACGCTCGGCGTGCCGTCGAAGACACCGTTCAACGTCCAGACCGTCCGGGAGTTCGCCTCCACGACGACATCGAACGTGGAGAGCTCTGCCGGGAAACTACCGGCGGTGTCGACGACGCCGGATGCGAGGTCGACCGAAACGAGCGCGGGCTGGCCGGGCAGGTAGTCGCCGCCGCCGGTGATGAGCAGCGTGTTCGTGGCCGCGTCGACGGCGAGCCCGGTGGCCTGCTGAAGAATCGGGCTCGCGATGGTGCGAGTGACCGTGTTCGTCGAGCCGTCGACCTCCAGGATGCTCGAGGGCGTGGTGCTGTAACTGCCGTCGGGAAGTTCCACGTAGTCGGGCTGATTCGCGACGTAGACGCGGCCGGTGCTGGGGTCAGCGGCGACTCGATAGGGCCACGTGACGCCGCTCGTGATCGTCTTCACCACCGTGCGGTTCACCGTGTCGATCACTGCGACGTTGGCCTGCGGGTGGCTCGGGTCGCCGTCGTTGGTCACGTACAGCAGGTGGTTGACGGGGTTGACCGTCAGCGATGCGCTGTTCACCAGGCTCGGATCGGTGATCGTGCCCTTCACCGTGTGCGTGGTGCCGTCGATGATCGCGATCGGCGAGCTTCCCGTGTCCGACCCCCCGTTGAGCACGTACCCGTCGTGTGTCTGCGGGTCGATGGTCATGGTCATCGCATCCGTGAGCGACGGGTCGACGATGGTGGCCACGGTGGCGGCGGTGTCCAGATCGACGACGGTGACACGACCGGCACTGAAGTCGTCGGAGGTGGAGACGATGTAGAGGAGGCGCTGGTCGGAATCGACCTGGACGTCCATGACGTAGCCCGTGGGCGGCAGCTGGTAGAACGTGTCGGTCGCGCCGGTCGCCGCGTCGATGGACACAATGGCGTCCGCGCCGGGGCCGCTCGCCGAGAACCCGATCCCGTAAGCCGTCTGCGTGACCGGGTCGACGGCGAAAGCGGTCACTGCGGCATACCCGTCGAACGGGACGGTGCGCTGGTACGTGGTCCACCCGTCGGCCGACGCAGCTGTGGCGCCGGAGAGAACGAGCGCCCCCATTGCAATCGCCGCGGTCGCGGCAGCAGCGGTCATCGTCTTCGATCTGCTGAACATCCCACTCCTCATCGGGTCGCACGACGCTCGCGCAGCGATCCCCCCGGGATGAATCTGGCAGAGGCAGGTCCGCGTCGCCATCCCCCGCGCGGGGGATACTGAGCGCACTCCAGGCGCTACCCCGATGGTGGGCATGGGTCCACCTGCCGGACGAACACGCTTTGCAGGCGTACATGGACGATCCCGAGCGGTTGGCGCTGGCAGACGTGCATCGTCGGGCTGTGGCGAGGACGGAAGTCCTGAAGGTGGAGGCTTTGGTCTAGCGGAAGGTGCACTGCGCTTTTGAGCGGGCTCGTGGGAGCGTTCGATCGGGGATGAGCCGCTGCACTCCCGCGCGTAGGGTGCCCATAATCGCCGGGGGTACCGGGTCATTGCCGGGAAAAGTGATCTGCGGTGGCTCTGTTCGACCTCGCGTCATGATCCGGGCGAGTGTGCGTCTTACCGGTTGGAGGGTGTTCGCCTTCCCGGTAGTGGACTCAGACCGTTCCGGCTTGCCGGGTGACGGGCGCGTGTCCATTTCGTTCTCTCTATGAACGAAGGAAGACCTCAGTGAAGACGTCTCGTGTTTTGATGTCAACCGCGATGGTGGCAGGTGCCTGCATTCTCGGCGCTGGCCTGGCTGGGTTTGCAGCTCCCGATACGGCGGAGGTCAACGCAGTGGATGCGGTTGCCGCCATCCAGGGCGTCGTGCCGGAGTCGCTGTCCGACCTGGCGGCAGTAGGTGCCGACGGTGACACCGCCGCCAAGGCGACCCTTCCGGGCGGTACCGTCGATGTCCCGGTTGACCCTGCCGATGGTCTCGGCCTTGGTTCGTCTCTCCGGATCGGTCTGCCGTTTGCTCAGCAGGCCTCCGACGCCGCGGAGTCGCAGCTTTCGGGTGTGGTGGCGTTCGACAACAACAACGGCTCGACCACTGTCCCGGTGATCCTGTCCGACGGCACCGTGCAGATCACTACGGTGATCGACAACGCCAGCGCCCCCAAGCGATACGACTACCCGATTGACGTACCCGACGGAGCATCCCTCACGCAGGACGCCAACGGAACCGTTGCCGTAGTGGCAGCGGACGGGTCGCCGCTGCGTGTCTTCGGTGAGGCGTGGGCGAAGGACGCCAACGGGGAGGCTGTGCCGACGCACTACGAGGTACGCGGGAACACTCTCACGCAGGTGGTCAGTTTCACCGAGGACACCGCCTTCCCCGTCGTCGCGGACCCGTCCACTGGCGTGTACTCCTACAACTGCATCCTGCAAAACGGAAGCAGCTACTTCCTTGCGCCGGGTGCCCTGCTGGGGAACTGCAAGGGTAGCTACCTCAAGAAGTACATCAACGGCAAGATGGTGCAGTCGATCCCGCTGACCGGGTATGGAAAGCCCGCCAACCCCGCGGCGTTCGGTAAGTGGGAATGTCTAGTGTCTCTCACGTGGGCGACCTTCTCGATTTACGGTCCGGGCAAGTTCGTAAAGTTTGCCTCGGGAGCATTCGGTTACGTACTGGCCCAGTTGATCCCAACGAACATCACCAGTTGCCGCGGCTGACTAATGCCCTGGCAGAGCGGAGCATGAGATGACTGACTTTTCCCGCTGGGTCCGGTGGGCTTTCGGTCGTCCTCGAATCATCCACGCGGTGCTGTGGGGAGTCCTCGGCGCAGCGTGCAGCGCACTCGGGGTGAGTTACGCGATTCGCGGTGTCTCAAACGGGTGGCTCTTGTTCCTTGCCACACTATGGGCCTGGGCGGTCGCAGGGGTCTACCTGTTTGTTGCGCTGCGGGACCGACGGCGCGGGACTGGTGCATACGGGCCGCCAACTCCTCACCGGCGTCGCAGCTAGCCACAGGAACGGACCCGGAGTGGATTGGGGGGCTCGACCGCCACTGAGCGAAGCTTCGGCCTAGCGCAGGTGGAGGCTGTGGCGACCTGGCCCGCCCCGCGGATCTAGTGAACAAGCTGTCACGCGCTTGCCCTCCTGCGTTTGGCGACGAACGGCGTGGCCCCGCGATTCGATTCCGCGAGGCCACGCCAGTGGGGTGACGCCTAGCGCACGACGCTGACCCGGTCGATCGCCACACCGGCTGAGGATGCGGATTTCAGACGAATGGTGTTCGTCCCGGTGGTGAGCGACAGACCGAGCGTCTTGGTTGCTGTCGCTGTCGCGGAGCCGGTCGCCGGGAGGTTTACCGTGATAGCGGTGCCCCCGTTCACCTGCACCTGCACCGTCTGCGCAGTAGCGCTGGCGTAGTCGAGTCGGACCGTGTGGTTGCCCGCCGCCGCGACCGTCACGCCCGTGACGTCCAGTGTCCCGGTGCCGTTCAGACCGGTGACCGCCGACGATCCCGAACAGCCAGAGCAGCTGGTGATCGCCGCGCCTCCCGCTCGCGTGTTCCCGGCAGCTTCCGCCTCGGTCGCGCGTTCGATGGTCAGAGCGTCGATGTCCGGTGCGAAGGCGCTGAGGTTGTCGAACGTGATCGTGTTGCTTCCGGCGTTCAACGGGACGTCGACGCTCCACTTGTTGACGAACTCCCACCCGCCCGAGTCGGGCAAACTGACTGTGCTCAGCACCGTGCCGTTGACCGTGATCCGTACGGAACGCGGGTCAGCAGAGGTGTAGGTGAAGGTCATCCGGTGGGTGCCGGCCGTCGACGCGGTCACGTTGGCGAACTGCACCGAGCCGCCCGAGCCGACGTTGCCGACCTTGGAGCCGTTCGAGCAGCCCTTGCAGGCCTGGGCGGACGCGCCGCCCGCGACGGTGTTCGCAGCCGACTCGGCCTCGTACCGGGCGTCTCCGCTGCCGATCTGGGCCAGCGGCGTCTGCGAGATGTGGACAGCCACACCGCCGGTGGCGATCTCGGGCAGCGACAGCGTAGTCGCACTGCTCACGGTCTGGGTGCTGACCTGCACCCGGCCCGACGGGTTGTCCGAGAAGATCGTCGCCGTGTACGACCCCGCGCCAAGGAAGGAGAGCGGGATGGATGCGGTGCGAGCCGGGGACGTCATCCCGCCGATGAACCAGTCGCTGCCCGACCGGCGCGCCATCGTGATGTGGTCGCCCGGGAAGCCCTCGACGACCTTCGTCTCGTCCCACTTCGTCGGGATGGCCCGCATGAGGTGGCGCCCCGGCCACTGCTCGTATGCGGCGGCAGAGTCGGCGTAGTTGATCATGCCGGTGTTGTAGACGATCGCCTGGGCGAGCGTGTGCGCCTGCGTCAGGACCGACGCGTTCTGCGAGATCATCGCCGGGGTGTAGTCCATCGGGCCGATCGGTCCGCGTGTGAACGGGTAGGTCACATCCGCTGCTGCCGTGGTGGGCGGCGGGTACTTGTAGTGCTCGGTACCGGCGACCGCCTCGGTGGTGAGCACCCACGGCCAGGTGCGGTTCTCGCCGCCCGGCTTCGTGCTGCCGTGGAGGTCGAGCATCATCTGCCCGGCGCCCGCGGCGTCTCCGATGGACTGGTACCACTTCTGGACCGCCTGCGAGTCGCTGAGGAAGAAGTCCACCTTCAGCCCGTCGACGCCGTATCCCTTGTGGTCGGTCACCAGCGTGGTCGCCTGTGCCGGCGTCTGGCCCGCATCGGCGGTGACCCAGGCGAAGACCTTCACACCCTTCTGGTGGGCGTAGGCGGAGATGGCCGGGAGGTCGACGGCGGGGACGTAACAGCAGTCGACGGTGACGTACTCGAAGCCCATCTCGGCGGCGAAGTCCACCATCTGCTTCTGCTTGTTCAGGTCGGAGGCGCTGTCCTCATCCGTGTACCAGGACCAGGCGGCGCGGCCGGGTTGCACCCAGGACGGCGCCGCTGCTGCGGGAGGGTTGAGGTTCTGCACGAGGTCGCTGTTGTACAGCTTGTCGAGCGTGGAGGCGATGATCGCCGTGCGCCACGGCGTCTGGAACGGGTAGGTGCTGGACATCGGGAACGCCTGGTCGGGCGTCCGCACCACATTCAGCAGCCCGGTCCCCGCGCCGTCGCCCTTGAGCATCGCAGGCGCGTAGCTGGCGTTCGAGTTGTAGACGTTCGCCTCGCTGATAAGGGTGTAGTACGCGTTGCTGTTGACGGAGATCAGCGCGGGCATCGTCAGGTTGGTGCCGGAGTTGAGCCCGGCGGCGTTCCGGTAGATGTAGTCCTGCTCGTAGTTGGAGTTCCACGGTGCGGCCCAACCGCCGTCCGCCGGGTTGAGCCGGAAGCCGGTCGTCTCGTTGGTGATGCTGGCGGATCCTGAGCCGGGGATGCGGTAGCGGAAGGCGATGCCGTCGTTGTAAGCGCGGGCGATGACCTGGAGGGTGGCGCCGGCCTTCGTGTAGGTGAGCGTCATCTCGCGGCCGTCGTTCGTGTAGCTGGGCTTGGTGCCCGCCGGGAGCGAGTACGTCTCGGTGATGACGGCGCGGGTCTCGCCCGAGTAGGTGAGTCCGCTGGTGAAGTCGGTCGTGCTGGTGGCGATCCCGAGCGGGGACGAGCCGAACACGGTGGTGGTGCCGGCCGTCACGCCGTACGTCAGCGAGCCGCCCGCCTGGTCGGTGACGGTGAGGTTGATCTGGCCGTCGGGCGACGTGATGGTATGCGTCGTCAATGCCGCGGCCGGGCTCGCGGTGAGCGTGGACAGTCCGAGCGCGATCGCCGCTGCGGCGACGATCCCGATCATCATGGGACGTCGTCGTCCCCGTGGATTTCGCATGGTTCCCCTTTGTCGGTGTGAGGTGCCTTCGCTCGCTCGCTAGTGGCCGGGCGAGACGTCTTCGAGAGTAGAAAGGCCGGGTCGGGCCGGGAATGCGGCTTCAGCGTCGGCGGCTGGACGTTCCGACTCGATCGACGGGATGCGCTGGATCGCGTCGGGACGGAACAGGAGCAGCTCGGGCAGCGAGGTGGCGAAGTAGTCGGGTGCCGCATCCGGATCGGGCTGCTGCGGGTCCGGTTGCGCGTCGGCGGTGGCTCGGGCAGTGGCGGCCGCCGCCGGGTCCCCGGCGCGCGCGTGAAGCTCCGCCAGCCTCCGGTGGATGTGCCCGGTCGGCGCGAGCGGATGCCGTGCCTCACCGAGCGAGATCGGCGGGGTGAGGGCGTCCTGGGTGCGCCGGACGGCGGCGACGAGGTCGCCGCGACGCTCCGCGTCAGCGCCGAGGGCGAGAGATACGTGCTCCCACGCGGCGAGCGCCAACCCCTCGCCGCCTTCCCACGGAGCGAACGGTCTGGAGGTCAGGATGGCGCGCGCGTCGGCCGCGCGACCCTGGGCCGTCAGCAGCTCGACGTACGCGATCGTGACGTCGTCGCGCTGGAGCACCAGCGGCAGCGCCTCCTCGAGCAGGGCGAGCCTGCGCGCGGCCGGTGCGGAGACGAGCGCGAGCAGCTGGTCCCGCTCGTACAGCAGGCGCGCCGACGGCCGGAGCACGAGGGCGCGCTCGTACCAGGCGAGCGCCTCGTCTGTCTGACCGTGAAGGTTCACGGCGGCCACCGCTGCGTTGCGGAGCGTGACCGGGTCGGCCGACCCGGCGTTGATGACCCGCCGCCAAAGCTGCAGCGCTTCCTCCCCGCGACCGGCGTCGAAGAGCAGCATCCCGAGCAGTGCGCCGATGCGATGGTCGTCGGGCTCGCGGTCGAGCAGGGCGCGGAGCGCGTCGTGGTCGTCGAGTCCCGTCGGGAAGCACAGGCGGGCGTCCGCTGCCCGCGCCTCGGCCAGCGCGGCGTCCGCTGCGTCGGGATGCCCGGCCCGCCGGAGCAGTACGGAGCGGTGCAGGTGTGCCAGCGGGCGGACGTTGCCCGAGGGCCCCGGCTCGACCTCGCCCGCCTGGGTGAGTAGCTCGATGGCCGCATCCACCTCGCCCGCCACGGACAGTTCGAGCGCGACGTCGATGAGTGTGCGTCCGTCGTCGCTCAGCGGCCGACCGGCCAGGGCTCGGGCCGTCTGGTCGAGCGGATCGGCCGCCAGCCAGTCGCGGAGGTGACGATCGGCGACCTCACTCGCGCCGGTCCGACGCTCGAGAACGATGCGGAGCGCCAGCGCCCGGGAGTCGCTCGGGTTGCTGTGCAGGGATTTCTCGACCGCGGCGAGCGCCGCGTGGTCCTCTCCTCCCCTGCTCAGGATGCGCGCGAGCTCGAGCTGAGCCGGCGCGAGCCAGTGCACATCCCAAGCGGCCTTGGCGAACGCGTCCGCCGCCTCCGCCTCCCGGCCGGTCCGAACGAGCACCAGCCCCAGCAGGTACCGCGGCTCTCCGTCGCGCGGGTTGCCGTTGCGCCGCGTCTGACGCTCCAGCGCCCGGCGCAGGTGCTGCTCCGCCTCCTGGTACCGGCCGCGGCGCAGCAGGTGCTCGCCGAGGGCGGTGTTGCTGCGACTGTCGAGCTCGTCCCGGCGCACGGCCTCCTCCCAGTACGGGAGCGGCGAGCGGGTGGGATGCCGGTTCTGGGCGAGGTGCACTCCGGTGAAGTACAGTTCGTCGGCGCTCGCGATCTGCTCGGGCGCGGGCGGCTCGCTCGCGGTCCACGGCTCCGCCCCGGCCGTCTCCGGGCGCGGACGCCAGCGGATCAGTTCGCGGCCATCAGCGGTGACCACGAGCTCGTGGTCGGCGGCCCGATCCGACGGCGTCGGCAGCTCGAGACGGAACGGACGACCGGGCTCGACGCGAACCTGCTGGTCGACGATCCGGTCGGATCCGGCGGTGAGGGTGATATGGAGGTCGCCCGCTGCCACAGTGCACAGCCCGACGCGCAGCATGCCGTCGGCCACATCGAGCCGCACGGCCGCTTCAGCGTTCGCCTGGTGCGCCGGGCCGATCTCGTGGATGGGGAACCACGTCTGCGTGAACTCCTTCGTCTCCCCCGGCTCCAGCCAGGCGAAGTCGGGCTGGTTGTCGGTGTAGACGCCGGCCATCAGTTCGACATACGGGCCGTCGGAGTCGGTGAGCAGCCGGTCCCAGGCGTGACCGAAGTCCGCGTCTCCCCACGTCCACTGCTTCTTACCTGGCGCGATGTGCCGGTCGGCGACGTGGACGAACCCTGCGCCGGCGCGGTGGTCGTACCCGCCGAAGAAGTCGTCCTGCGTGTCGGTGACCATGTAGGAGGTGGGCACCGGGATGTTGCGGTAGAAATCGATCCGGTCGCCTCCGCTCGCATGACGGGCCGGGTAGTCGACGCCGTAATAGGGGCGGTCGGCCTCCGGGAACGCGGTGATCGCACGGCGAGCGTGGTCGGCGACGTACGCGACGTCGGTCGGGAAGAAGGACTGGTAGTCGTCGTGCACCCGGGCGGCGACGTTCGCCCACCAGAGGAAGGTCTGCGCGTCGCTCGTGCGGTTGTGGAGGCGGACGACGAGCTCGACGACTGCGCGGTCCGGGTGCAGACGAACGCCGTGCATCCCCTTCATCCGGGTGAACGGGTCGTGGTCGGAGCACCATACGGTGACCGAGCCGTCGGCGTGCTCCTCGATCTCGGTCTCCACGGGCAGGAACGTCGCGGGGCGGTGGTGCTGCGGCCAGTTGAACTCGACGCCGCCGGAGATCCACGGTCCGGCGAGACCCACCAGCGCCGGCTTGATGACGGTATTGCGGTAGAAGAAGTCGTATTCCGCGGTCTTGTCGTAGCCGATGTGGATGCGTCCGCCGAGCTCCGGGAGCACCATCAGGCGCAGCCACCGGTTCTCCAGGTGGATGGCCTCCCAGGTGCGCGGTGTCGGCTCCGACGCGACGCTGTCGATGAACGGGATCGGGTATACGCGCCCGCTCGACCCCTGGTACACGCGGCGGTCGAGGAACATCGGGAACTCGTCCGGCGTCCTGGGCTCGTAGGTCGGGATGGTGACGGGCGCACTCCAGGCGACGGCGTGGCCGGCGCCGAGGCGCGCTCGCAGGTTCTCGGGTGCGTCGGGGCGGAGTTCATCGCGGAGCATTGCTCCATCCAAGCCGCCGGGCACCCCACGCGGGAATGCAGGTTGGGCGGCCACCCCTGGACAATCCGATGATCGTGCCCCCACAATGTCACCATGCCGATCGAGGAGGGATTCCGCGGACAACGACTCGTCGTCGTACCGCGCCCGGTGGTGTCCGAGGCGCTTCGCAAGCCGGTCACGCGACGACTGCTGGTGACCGACGTCGGCTACTACCCGGACGCGCACGACCACCAGATGAACCGGCCACGCGGCACGGACGAGACCATCGTCATGGTGTGCGCTGCCGGTACGGGGTGGGCGCGTATCGGCGACGGCTCGTACCGTATCGGCAGCCAGCAGGCGATCGTCATCCCCCGGGGCGTGCCGCATTCGTACGGGTCCGACGAGGCCCACCCCTGGACGATCTGGTGGGCGCACATCACCGGAACGGATGCGCCCGAACTGGTCGAGGGCATGGACGTGACGGCGGACCGTCCGCTGCTCCGGGTGCGCACGATCGAGCGCGCGGTGGCGCTACTCGATGAGATCGTCTCCAACCTCGAACGCGACCAGACGCCGGCGCGGCTGATGGCCGCATCCGGTGCTGCCTGGAAACTCCTCACCCAGCTGGCTGTGGACCGGATGCTGCCCGCGCCGGACGACCCGCTGCAGCGGGCGATGAACTATCTCAGCGACCGCCTCGACGGCTCGGTGCGCGTCCCCGAACTCGCCCGCCTGGTCGGCGTCTCCACGACGCACCTGACGGCGCTGTTCCGGCGGGCGACGGGAGGCGGCGTGCTCGCGCACCACACGGCCCTGCGGATGGCGCGCGCGCGGCAACTGCTCGACACCACCGACGCGACCGTCGCGGAGGTCGCCCGCGAGGTCGGCTACGACGACCCGTTCTACTTCTCACGCCACTTCCGGCGCCACCACGGGATGAGCCCGTCGAGCTTCCGCACCCGCGACCAGTGAGTCCGCGGTGAGCCGACGACGTCAGCCGAGCAGGCGGATACCCCACGCAACGCGCCACCGCTCGCCCGGCTCCAGCCAGCGCAGACCCTCCCCGGTTCGGAGGGCGTTGGGCGGCGCCGTCATCGGCTCGACGGCGACCGCGGGCCGTGTGCCGCCTTCCGGCGCGGGGAAGGCGTCCGCCCGATAGAGCTGCGTCCAGCGGTAGTCCGCGCCCGCCCACAGTTCGACGTGCCGCCCGCTCGCATCCGTGAGCCGGTGCCGCAGCATCCCGTCGCCCGCCTCCCGGACGAAGGTCGCGTGCCCCGGAGCGTCGGCGACAGGTCGCGGCGTGCGCAGGTCACTCGCTGTGCCGGCGACCGGGAAGCGCTCACGCGGGATGTGCCGGTCGTCAAGGCGGTACGCGTGCGTGGCCTCCACCGACAGCAGCAGCCGATCGACGGGCGCGGTCCCCAGCCGGAGGTAGGGATGCGCGCCGAGCGCGACCGGAGCCCGCTCGGCACCCGCGTTCAGGGCGTCGGTGGTCACCGTGACCCCGACGTCGTCCACCGCGTAGCGCACGATGACGTCGAGGTCGAAGGGGAACCCGCGCGGGTGCCGGATGAGGGTGCCGAGTTCGATGATCGCGGCCTCGTGCCGGAGCACGTCGAAGCGTCGGCCGGCGACGAGTCCGTGGTTGGCGTTCCCGAGTTCGGGTTCGCTGACGTCGAGGTCGTGCCGCCGTTCGCCCTGCCACCACTGCGCGTCCTCGACCCGGTTGGGCCACGGCGCGAGCGTTGCACCGGCCATGCCCGGCAGCCCCGGAAGGTCGTCGGTCGGCTCGACGAGGTCGTCACCACGGACCACCAGCCGCCGCAGTGAGGCGGCGAGCGGGTCGACAGTCGCCGCCGTCGTCCCGGACGCGCTCTCGATGGTGAGCCGGGTCCGGGTCCGCGCCGATGTCATACGGCCGTGAGGTGCAGCAGCATCGCCCGGTCGGGGTCGAGCGACGGAGCCTCCAGCCCGTGGACGTGCAGAGTCCGGCCGGTCGCGACTACGCCGTCGTCGAGCCACGGAGGCCGCTGGCCCGCCGGAACGGGGACACCCGGCGCGAGTTCCGACACCCGGTAGCGCCGCGCTGGGTCGAGGCCGGGGAGGCGGAGTCGCGGCGGCGGCCAGGTGGCGGGGCGACCGAGCAGCGTGAACCCGAAGACGGCTTCGGAGCCGTCCTGCGCGACCACACCGTCCACGCGCACCTCAGCGGTGGTGTCCGCCCGCACCGTGCGACCGGTGTGGAGAAGCGCCCGGTGACGCTTGTGCGCATCCACCCACGCCTTCAGGTGCGCGAACGTCTCGTCGTCGAGCCGGCTGAGGTCGAGCTCCACACCGAGGTTGCCCCAGAAGGCCGTCGCCGCGCGAAAGTCGAGCGGAGCGACCCGGTGGGTCGTGTGCGAGTTCTCGGCGCCGATGTGGGTGCCCTGAAGCTCCGGCGGGACGAGCACCCCGGTCCAGCGCTGGATCCCGACGCGCTCGTGCGGGTCGTTGCAGTCCGACGACCAGACCCGGTCGGTACGCTCGAGCACGCCCAGATCGATGCGGCCGCCTCCGCTCGCACAAGACTCGATCTCGAGCGCCGGGTGCCGTCGCTTCAGTTCGTCCATCATCGCGTAGGCGGCGAGGGTCTGCTCGTGGACGCCCGCGCGCCCGGTGCTCGAGTGGCCGGCGTCGGTGAGGTACCGGTTGTGGTCCCACTTGATGTAATCGATCCCGAGGCGGTCGACCAGAGCGGAGATCTGGGCGAGCACGTGCGCGTACGCCCCGGGATGCGCCAGGTCGAGCACATGCTGGTGGCGCGATGGGAGCCCCGGCCCGTGCCCGCCGTCGAACACCCACTCGGGATGCGCGCGCGCCAGGTGCGAGTCGAGGTTCACCATCTCAGGCTCGAACCAGAGGCCGAACTGCAGGCCCAGCTCGTGCACGCGAGCTGCGAGGCCATCAAGTCCCTGCGGCCACACCTCAGGGTCGACCTCCCAGTCGCCCAGCGAGCTCGTGTCGTCGCGGCGGCCGGTGAACCAGCCGTCGTCGAGGACGAACCGTTCCACGCCGAGTTCGGCGCTGCGTTCGGCGAACCGGGTGAGCTTGTCGAGGTCGTGTTGGAAGTACACGGCCTCCCACGTGTTGGAGAGCACGGGTCGCACGGAGCGAGGATGCTGCGGCCGCGCGCGGAGCATCCGATGCATCCGGTCAGTCAGGTCGTTGAGACCGTCGCCCCACGCGCCGTAGACCGTGGGAGCTGTATAGACGTCGCCCGGCTGGAGAACGAGCTCGCCAGAGAGCAGGAGCTCACCGGCCCGAAGGTGCCGGGTGCCGGCCGGAGTCCGCTCGGCAGCCAGCAGCTGGTTGCCGCTCCAGCCGAGGTGGGCGACCCAGACGGGTCCGCCCTCGAAGCCGAAGCCGGCGACGCCGGCGGCGAAGAGCGTCGAATGGTCGAGGCCGGGCTTGCCGCCGCGGCTCTCGCGCAACCACGTGCCGACGGGAAAAGGATGCCGCTGCGGCACGCGCTCGAGGGCCCAGCGGCCGGTGAGGTCGAGAAGTTCGTCGGCGGTGTCGGGCACCGGCAGCGCCGGCTCCACGCCGTCGACCGCGTACGGTACCGTGCCATCGTTGCGCAGGTCGCAGTCCAGGGTGACCACGCCCTCGGCGCTCAGGACGATCCGCAGTACGAGTGTCAGCTCCGACTCCGGATCGGCGGCCGTTGTCTCGATCCGATCCTCGGCGACGGTGTTGCGCGCGTCGCGGAACCATGGTGCGAACGCCCGGCCGCTGCGGTTCCCCGTCACGCCTGGACGCCCAAGCCAGCCCTCTGCCAGCTGCGGGATGACGGGCACCGGCTGCGGGTAGGTCACGGCGCTGTCGCCGATCGCGGGCAACGTCGCGCGGCGAAGGTCGGCGAGGTCGGGCTCCGTCAGTTCGCCCAGGTCGGCGCCCCAGTGCAGGATGCGCGGCAGCCGGCCGGCGGTGAGGTCGACGACGACGCTGGTGCCGCCGCGCCGGAGGTGGACGACGTCCGATGGGGTGGAGGGCATCTCTATCCTTTCAGCCCGCTGCTGGCGATCCCGGCGAAGAACTGGCGCTGCAGCACGAGAAACACGATCACAAGGGGGAGGGTGCAGATCAGCGCGCCCGCCATCAACGCGGGGTAGTCCGTCCCGAACTGACCTTGCATACTCGCCAGGCCGACTGTCAAAGGCCGGTTGTCTCCCGCCGGCGTGACGATGAGCGGCCAGAGCAGGTCGTTCCAGGAGTAGAGCGAGGTGAGCACGGCGAGTGCGGCGAGCATCGGCCGAGCCATGGGCAGCATCACACTCCAGAAGACGCGGAGGGTTCCCGCCCCATCGAGGCGCGCGGCCTCCTCGTACTCCTTCGGCATCGTGATGAACGCCTGCCGCATCAGGAAGGTGCCGAAGGCGCTGAAGATGCCCGGGATGGCGAGCGCCGGGACGGTGTTCAGAAGCCCGAGGCCCTTCATGATGTCGAACTGACCGAGCAGGAACAGTTGGCTGGGCACCATCAGCATCACCAGGAACAACGCGAAGATCAGGTTGCGGCCCGGGAAGGTCAGCCGGGCGAAGGCGTAGCCGGCGAGCGCTGCCACCAGCACCTGGCCCGCGACCCGGAGCAGAAGGGACACGGCCGAGACGCCGAACTGCGCCCAGAACGGCACCGACGCGAAGAACGTCTCGAAGCCCGCGGCCGTCGGGTGCGCCGGGAACAGCGTCGGCGGCAGCGACGAGACCTCGTTCGACGTCTTGAATGCCGTCAGGATCTGCCAGATGAACGGCACGACCATGAGGGCGGCAGCCACGATCAGGATGAGGTGGATGCGCCACTGACCCCGGTTAGTCATAGTTCACCCATCTCTTCTGGAGCCGGAACTGGATCGCCGTCGCGACCATGATGATGATCAGCAGCACGATCGCGATGGCCGCGCCGTAACCCTGCTTGAACTGCACGAACGCCGCCTCGTAGAACAGGTACACGATGGTCTTGGAACCGTCGATCGCGGTGTTGTTGACACTGCCGAGCATGACGAAGACCAGATCGAACATCTGCAGTGCTGAGATCGTGGTGAGCACGGTGACGAAGAACACACTGGGGCTCAGCAGCGGAAGCGTGATGGAGAAGAACTGCCGCACGCGGCTCGCCCCATCCAGCGCCGACGCCTCATACAGCTCGACCGGGATGCTCTGCAGCCCGGCTCCGAGGATGATGAGGTTGACGCCGAGGCCCATCCAGATGCCCACCACCGCGAAAGCGTAGATCGTGAACCGGTCATCGGCGACCCAGTACTCCCCCGGGATGCCGACGATCGACAGCAGGTAGTTGAGGATCCCGAAGTCGCCGTTCAGGATGAAGCGCCACACCATCCCGACGGCCACCGGGAGGGTGACCACCGGGAGGAAGAACAGCACCCGGTAGACGGTGCGGCCCTTGGCCGCCTGTTCGATCAGCGCGGCCAGCACCACCGCGAGCGGGACGCCGAGGAGCACGAGCAGCGTGTAGAGCGCGGAGTTGCCGAGCGCCCGCCAGAAGTCCTCGTCGCTCAGCAGCTTCGTGTAGTTGTCCACCCCGGTGAACGTGCCGGACCCGAAGACGGGCACGTTCATGAAGCTCTTGATCAGGGTCGACAGGAAGGGCCACAAGTACAGAGCGGCGAGTCCGATGAGCGCCGGGGCGATCATCGCGATCGCCCACCAGTCGATGCGGGAGCGTCGACGGCGGGCCGGTGCGGGCAGGGTGGGGCCGGGGCGGCTGTCCTGCCGCCCCGGCCGGGTGAGAGTGGTGCTCATTACTTCTCGGCCAGCACCTTGTCGATCGCGTCCGCGTACTGCTTGGTCGCGTCCGCGACGCTCGTGGTGCCATCCCACGCGCCGGTCAGGTACTTCGTCTGGTCGCCCTGCCATTCGGCGGCGTTGCCCTGCACGGGCAGCGGGACGGAGTACTTCTGGGCGTCGATGAACACCTGCAGGTTCTTGAACTCGGGCATCGCGGCCATCCACGTCTTCTCCCCACCCGCGTAAGCGGGAAGGACGGCGCCGGACTTCGCTTGGATGTCGCCCGCCTCCTTGCCGCTGGCGAACAGGAGGAACTTCTTCACCGCGTCCGGGTGCTTGGTGCCCGCGTAGCCGACGTTCTCGATCCCGCTGGTCACAGTCGCCTGCTTCTCACCCGTCGGCAACGGGGCCACGTCGACGTTCGGCGCGATCTCCTTGTTCTGGTAGAGCTTCAGCGCCCAGTAAGCGCCGGACATGTACATGCCGATCTTGCCCTGCTCGAACATGGTCTCAGCCTCGGTGTCGGAGAGCTGCTTCAGCGTCGGAGACGACTTGTCCGCTTGGAGGTTCGTCCAGAACTCGATGCCCTTCTGGGCCTCCGGGCTGTCGATCAACGCCTTCTTCCCGTCATCGGAGATGACCTGACCGCCGGCCTGGAAGATCGTGTTGTAGTAGCCGCCCTGGTAGTCGATCGGTGCAGCCGTGCCCCAGACGCCGGCCGCCGGATCCGTCAGCTTCTTCGCGGTTGCGCGGAAGTCGTCCCAGGTCCAGTCGGCGCTCGGGTAGGCGACGCCGGCCTTGTCGAAGATGGCCTTGTTGAACCAGACGGCATTGGTGTCGAAGTCTTTCGGCAGGCCGTAGATCTTGCCGTCGCCCTGGTCGTACAGGTCCAGCACAGCCTTCGGATACTCGCCGAGGTCGACGTTCTCCTTCTTGATCTCGGAAGAGATGTCGAGGAGCTGCCCACCACTGGCGTACGGACGGATGTTCTGCGCGAGCATCCAGAAGGCGTCCGGGGCGGTGCCTCCGGCGGCGCCCGTCTGCAGGGTCGACCAATACTCCGGCCAGGGGCGCTCCTCCACCTTGACGGTGATATTCGGGTTCTCCTTGTGGAACGCGGCGGCGATCTCCTTCATGGCCGGGGTCTGGGTTCCTGCCCAGACGCCGTACGTGATGGTGACCTTCTCGTTCGAGCCGCCTCCGGTGTTGCCTCCGGAACAGGCGGTGAGCAGCGCCGCCACGGCGACGATCGCCGGTGCGATGAGCCATCTCTTGTGCATGGGTTCTCCTTCGATGTGCCGGTCATCGATGACCGGTGTGCTGTGGGTTCAGCGGGTGGGGGTGAGCAGTAGGGATGCCCAGTCGACGTGGGCGGGGGCGTCCGAGAGGGGCTCGGTGCGCAGCGTCAGCGTTGTGCGCCGGCGCAGATCGAGGTCGAACGGGAGCGCCGGACGGCCGGCGTGGAGTTCGACGCGGAACAGTTCCTCGCCGTCGGCCTCGATGACGACGGCAGCGGCGGTGTCCGGTGTCTCGTCGTCGATGCCGACGAGTCCGCTGAGGCGGGCGGCACGACCGCCGAGATGGAAGCGTGCTTCCGCGGGTGCCGACATGCCGAGGCCGGAGCCGTACTCGTCGCCGGCGATGCGCATCCGCCGTCCGTCGCGCGGGTTGCCCCCGCCGTTGCTCATGTCGCGTTCGACCGGTCCGCTCTCGTTGCGGAAGGACAGCATGGGCAGCGCCGACAGGGAGACCGGTTCGGTGATCGGGCGGACCACCCGGACGTGGGAGACGACCGGGATGCCGCGAGGGCCGGGCGCCTCGACGGAGACGACGCCAACCTCACCCGAGCCGAGTTCCACGGGCGCCTGGACCGACCAGCGGCCCGGCTGGACGGTGGTCGCGGACCACCCGGGCGGCACACGCACGGATACCGCATCCCCCGCTTTGATCTCGGCGCGACCGGAGTCGTCGAGCTCGACGAGGTGGCGCGTGAGGGACGGGACGGGTTCGGGCTCGATCGATACCGCCCGGAACAGTTCCGAGCCGGCGGGCACGAGGATCGCCGCGAAGCCACCATCCCTGCCGACCGGCACGGTCAGGTGCTGTTGGACGGTCGCGCGGGTCTCTGAAAGTCCGCGACCGCCGCCGGTGGTGTCGTCGCCGACGACCCAGGCGTCGAAGGGTCCGTCGCCGAGCCGGTCCAGCGGGATGCGCAGGGTGCGCGCCGGTCCAGTGGCGATGCCGCCGACGAACCAGCGGTCGCGGGAACGCCGGGCGATGACGGCCTCCGTGTCAGGCGTACCGGACAACAGCCGGGTCTCCTCCCAGCTCGGGGCGAGTTCGGCTAGGAGTCGGGCGGCGAGCGGGCGCTCCAGGTAGGCGTCGACGCTGTCCGCGAAGTGGGTGATGCCGCACTCGAAGGCGATGGCGAGCCCGAGCTCGTGTCCGTCGCTGGTCGTGCGGCCCGGTGCGGTGAACGCAACGGGTGTGTAGTCCATCCCACCCACGATGTTGCGGGTGAACGGCTGGATGACGTTGTGTTCGGCGGTCAGCGGGGTGTCGTTGTAGAAGACGTAGTACTCGGACCCGCGGATGGCCTCGTAGCCGATCACCTGCGGCCAGGTGCGTGCCCAGCCCCGCGGGATGACCGAGCCGTGGAAGTTCACCATCAATCCAAGCCGAGCGGTCTCCTGGAGGATCGAGTCGTACCAGCGGTAGCGGTCCTTCGACTCCGACTCCATGAAGTCGACCTTGATTCCGGCGACACCCCACGAGCGCCAGAGCGCCAGCCGGGCGAGCTTCTCGGGTCCGTCGAGGTCGTGCCACACCGTCCACAGGTGCACCTGGATGCCGAACCGGCTCGCGTAGGAGACGATCTCGGGGACCCAGGTCTCCTCCCAGCCGCAGTCGATGAGCAAGTGCTCCCAGCCGAGCCGGGCGGCAGCATCCACGAAGTGCTTCTGCCGTTCCAGCTGCGCGCCGGAGTAGAAATCCGACCACCACGACCAGGCCGCGCGGCCGGGGCGCACCCAGTCGGCATCCGGGATGGTGTGGTGCTGTGGCGCGGCCAGTTCGTCCACGAAGGTGCTTTCGACCACCTCGGCGATCCCGCCGACGATGAAGACGCGCCACGGGGTGATCGGGCCCCGGGCGATCTCGGTGGCTGCATCCGCAGCGCAAAAGCTCAGCAGCCGGCTGCCGGCGTCGACAGAGGCATGCGCGCCGCTGTAGCGTCCGTCGATCCCCGCCTCCGTCACGAGCACGTGGCCACCGTCGGGATCCCGCAACAGTGCAGGGAAGCCGTAGGCGCCGGAGGCCAGCAGCGACACATCCTGGCCGAAGCGCGGTGTCTCGTACCAGGTCTGGTAGGCGAGCATCCACGCCCGCTCGAAGCCGTCGAGTTCCAGCGCCGTGGCCTCGGAATCGAGTGTGCTCACGCCCTGGAGGTCGGGGATCTCGTAGCGGATGGCGACGCCGTCCCTCGCCGACCGGACGACGACGGCCCACTCCCCATCGAGCTGGTCGCGGAATGTCGCCGTCAGTTCCTCGTGAGTGAGTGTGCGCTCGAGGGTGGTCTTCCCGGACCGTGGCGTCCACGTCTCGACAACGGTCCGCGCGGTCGAGCGGACGAACGTGCTCTCGTTCGCCAGCTCGCGCCCGCCGACGGTCACGCCGAGGCGGATCCGCAGATCGGGGAGGTCTCCGCGCACGACTCGAAGGATCAGGGTCGAGCCCTCTGTCGTGAGGACGGCGCGGAGTCCGTTTCCGTCGGTCTGCGCGAGCGGCAGAGTGTCAGTGACCACGTCGTCTCCGGGGCTGGGTAGGGTGATGGGCCTATAGCTTCGAGACACGACGATAGGGGACGCCTGGGTCAGTTGCTATGACCCATCGAACAGCCGACATGGACGTTTCGACAGGTGTAGCCATTGTTCCCATCGAGCTCCGATGCAGTTTTGAGCGAGCGAATGGACAAATACGCTGTCTTGGCATCGAGAGATGAGTACCTAGTCCGTGGCGCCGAACCCGATCACATCGATCACCGCCCGGGCGAACTCGCGTGGGCGCTCGCGCGGCAGATTGTGCCCGGCGTCCAAGACCTGGCGGTGCTCCCTCACGCCCGTGAAGTGTGCGGCGCTCGGGGTCCCGTCGGTGGGAGGGAAGTTGCCGTCTGCTGTTCCATCGAGAGTGATGGTCGGGACCGAAATCGCCGGCTGGTCCGCCAAGAATCGTTCGAGCTGAGCGTAGCGCTCGGCACCGTCGGCGTACGCGAGGCGGTGGCGGTAGGAGTGGATGACCACGTCGACGTAGTCGGGGTTGACGAATGAGCGCGCGACCCGCTTGAGTTCATCGTCGGTGAACGACCACTTCGGGGAGTTCTTCCGCCAGATCACTTCCGCAACACCCTGAGGGTCCGCTTCAAGGCCCGCTCTCCCGCGCTCGGTCAAGAAGTAGAAGAAATACCAGAACCCGGCCTCGAGCTGCGGCGGCAACGGCCGGGCGGCCGCCCTGAGGTCCTGGATCAGATAGCCGTTCACCGACACGAGTCCGCGCACCCGATCGGGCCATGCGGCGGCTGCGACGCACGCCGCTCGACCTCCCCAGTCATATCCGGCGAGCACTGCGTTCGGCAACTTCAGCGCGTCCATCAGTTCGATGACGTCGGTTCCCAGGGCAGCTTGCTGGCCGCTGCGCTTCTCGGCCGGATCACGGAATCGCGTCGGGCCGTGACCGCGCAGGTAGGGCACGATCACCCTCAGCCCGGCTGACGCGAGCTCCCCCGCGACATCCACGTAGCTGTGCACGTCGTAGGGGTAACCGTGTAGGAGGTGCACTGCCGGAGACGACGAGTCGCCGAGGTCGTGATAGCCGACGTCGAGGGTGGAAGTACGAACGTGTCGCACGTCACCGAGGTCTGCCGAAGTAGTCAAGATTCTTCCCGTTCTCTGCTGCGTGGAGGACGTTCCCGGCGGTGTCGGCGCCGGGGACGTCCGTCGGCTTACGCTGCCGCGACCGCCGTCTCGACGGCGGCGACTGCCGTCAGGATCGTCTCCGCCACAGCAGCAGGCTGCGAGACACTGAGGGCGTGCGACCCTCCCGGGATCTCTCGGACGCCGCGGGCGTTCGCCCGCTCTGCTCCGGCCCGGTGCTCGGCCACCGGGATGTTCAGATCCTGGTCGCTGAAGACGCACCAGGAAGGAATGGTCTTCCAGCCGGGCGTCTCCGCCGGCAGCGGCTCGGTCAGGGCAGCCTGGGTCACCGGGCGCTGAGTCGCCGCCATGAGCGCGGCAGTCGTGTCGGGCACGTCCGCGCAGAACTGCTGATGGAAGAGCTCCGGCTGGATCACGAACTCGACGCTGCCATCCGCGAGTGTGCGCGGTGCCAGGGCGTCGCCGAGCGTGCTTCCCGGGAACTCCGTCGACAAGTCGAATGCCGCTTGGCCGTGCTCCGGAACGAACGCGTTGACGTAGACGAGCGCGCTCACCGCGTCGTTCGATGCGGCAGCCTCGGAGATGACGAGCCCCCCGTAGGAGTGCCCGACCAGCACCACGGGACGCCCGACCGCTGCGATGACATCGCGGACGTACGCGGCGTCCCCGGACAGGCTTCGGAGCGGGTTGGCAACCGCGATGCAATCGAGACCGCTCTGCTGCAGCTTCTCGATGACGCCGTTCCAGCTCGCGGACTCGGCGAATGCGCCGTGCACGAGCACGACGGCAGGCTTCTGTTCAGTCATTTTTTCGTCTCCCAGTTATCAGTCGTCTGTCCCGAGCGCCTTGCGCAGGATGTGGATGGCCTGCTCCACGGCCGCTGTCACCGCGGCGGACGTCCGCAGCGGGTTCAGCATCATGAAGTCGTGAATGGTGCCGTTGTAACGTACGGACGTGGTCCGCACTCCGGCTTCGACGAGCTTGCGGCCGTAGGCCTCGCCCTCGTCGCGAAGTACGTCGTTCTCGTCGACGATCAGGAACGTTTCCGGCAGCCCGGAGAGCTGCTCGGTGCTCGCCCGGAGCGGCGATGCGGTGATCTCGGACCGCTTGTCGACGTCCGGGAGGTACGCATCCCAGAACCACGCCATCGCCGCTGCCGTCAGGTAGGCGCCCTCGGCGAACTCCCGGTAGGACTCCGTGTCCTGCGCCGCATCCGTCACCGGGTAATAGAGGGACTGGTGCACGAAGCGGACGTCTCCACGCTGCTTCGCCAGGATCGCGACGGCGGCGGTCATGTTGCCGCCCACCGAGTCGCCGGCGATGGCCATACGTGCGACATCCAGACCGTGCTCTGCTCCGTGCGCCGTCAGCCACTGCGCGGTCGCGTAGGCCTGCTCGATGGCAACCGGGTACTGCGCCTCAGGGGAACGGTCGTATTCGACGAAGGCGAGCGCCGCGCGGGCGCCGACCGCCAGCTCGCGGACGAGCCGGTCATGCGTCCCGGCGTTGCCGATCACCCACCCGCCCCCGTGGATGTAGAGGATGACCGGCAGCCCCGACGGCGCGTTGATCGGCTTGACGATGCGGACCCTGACGTCTCCGACGTCCGCCGGAACCGTGATCCATTTCTCGTCCACATCGAGCTTGTCGATCGGCGCGGCCTGAAGGTCGTCCAGCACCTTCCGGGCGCCCTCCGGCCCTAGTTGGTAGAGGAAGGGCGGCGTGGAGGTCGCGTCGACGATCCCCTGAGCCTCCTTCTCGAGTCTGGGTTTGTTCATGTGCTCTCTCCTTGGTCTGGATTGCGGGCCGCATTCGCTGGGCCTTCCGCTCAGCTATGACCGCCGCCGCCCCAGCTGTGTGACACATTCGGGGGATGCCAGACCCTGGGGGCGGTTACCGTCCGACATTCCAGTGGCGCAATTTGGCGGGATTGCACATGACCGATGCACCTGGCCGATTGTGACCACGGGGCTGGCCGAGCGGGGATGTAGACGTTCGTCCGAGAAGAGGTATGCGAACGTGGACAAACAGCCCTCGCCGTCGGGCTGACAGGATTTGAACCTGCGACGCCCTCTTGACGGTCGTGCGATTTCACGCTGTTGGGCGTCACAACATGGATGACACCGGGCGCGACAGCTCTGACTATCGCGAGTACCACGGCAGCGTTGGCAGTGCGAAAGCATGTCGTCATCCGCACATGGTGGGTGCCAGCTTTCCTTGGGCGCCTGTTCGATCTCCTGGGTCAGTTGCGCCAGCTACCCGCGGAGGATCAGGGCTTCGTATTCCATGTGATTCCGAAGGAAGCTGGTGACGATCGGGCACTGGATCCGAACCCGAAGATTCTCCTGCTGGATCAGGTCGAGCACCCGTCCGATCAGCGCGGTTGCGACCCCCTGCCCTCGGAACTCCGGGTACACCGACGTTGAGATAAGGGTGACGACATCGTCACGGCGGTCATAGGCGATTCCGCCCAAGAGAGTGTCGCCGCTGATCGCCTCATAAATGCGTTCGATGGTGTTATCGACGACGAAGAACTCGATACCAGGCTGAAGTGGAACGCCCGCCTCAACCTCATGGACGAGGATGCGCTGTGTCTCAGTGAAGGTTCCCGTCCCGTCTGGATACCCCGCTTCGTCCGGATACTCGAACGTCCCATCCTTCTCTTTAACCATCACAGCCCCTTTCGTCCGCTCCTGATGTGCTTTCGCACGCTACCTCTTCGGTGGTGACTCGCGGGCCGTGAATGCACAGACCGCATGGCTGCCCAGTCAGCAAGCACCCGGCGCGCTGCCTACCTATCTGAATTGAGGCGGCCGGTATGCGCTTTTGGCATTAGCTCGTGAGCCCTCGGCGTCCCAGACTCAACGCATGACCACTTCCAACAAGCCGACAATCGTTCTCGTTCACGGCGCTTGGGCGGACTCCGCCAGCTTCGCGGCCGTTACTGCCACCCTCCAGCTCGAGGGGTACGACGTCCTCCTCGCGCCCAACCCGCTCCGTGGTGTGGAGGGTGACACCAAGGCGGTAAAGGACTTCGTTTCCCAGGCGACCTCCGGCCCTGTCGTTCTCGCCGCGCACTCGTACGGCGGCGTTGTCATCACCGGCGCCGCGTCCGACCTCCCCCAGGTGAAAGCGCTGGTCTACATCGACGCGTACGCGCCCGACAACGGCGAGAGCGCGACGACCCTCTCGAACACATTGCCCGGTTCGCTGCTGAACGTCCCCGACCCGACCACTGTCTTCGACTTCGTCCTCCCCGCTGCTGACGCAGCCCAAGGTGACTACGACAGCTACATCAAGCGGGACAAGTTCCACGAGATCTTTGCCGAGACCCTCCCCCAGACGGAGTCGAGGGTCCTCGCCGCCGGCCAGGCACCCGCCACCCTTGCCGCGCTCGGGACGCCGTTCACCGGGACTCCCGCCTGGAAGAATCTGCCCAGCTGGTACTTCGTCGGCAAGGTCGACCGAGTCATCCCGGAGGCCCAGCAGCGGGCTATGGCCGAACGAGCCGGCAGCGTCGTTGTTGAGGGCCATGCGCCACATCTGTCCATGCTCGCTGAGCCGGTCAAGGTGTCCCGGCTGATCATCGACGCAGCGAAGTCGATCAGCGAGAGCTGAGCCGGTGGTCGCGTCGTCCGAGCCGATTCTTCTGACGGGGTTGGGCCCGGGGCCCAGCAGCATCAGCCGGCTTAGCGCGCAGTTGCTGTTGGATGCGGGCCAGACGGTGCGTGTGATGATCCACCGGGACGACGGCCGAGCCGATGACCTGCGCCGCCTCGGCGCGCAGGTCGTCGTCGGCGACCTGGCCGATCCTGAGGACTTTGCCCGCGCCCTCCGCGGAGTTCGCAGGCTGTTCTTCAACATGGCGGTGTCTGCCAAGTATTTGGAGGCCGCTGCGGTGGTCTGCTCCATCGCAGCCGAGAAAGGTGACCTGGAAGCGCTGGTCAACATGTCGCAGTTGACGGTGGCGCAGATGACCGCGACAAGCAGCGACGAATCCAACCACCAGCGACTTCACTGGCTCGTAGAGCGAATCGAGGAATGGGCTCCGATTCCGGTCGTCAACGTTCGACCGACCGTGTTCCTGGACAATCCGATGTTCTCGATCGCACCGCAGCAGCTGATCGCGTCGGCGAATACACTCGCGCTCCCCATCGGCGCGGGCCGAACCTCTCCCGTGGCGGCGCCGGATGTCGCCGCGGTCGTCGCAACGGTCCTGGCCGATCCGGCCCCGCATGTCGGAAGAACTTATGAACTCACCGGCCCGGAGTCGCTGACCCTCGAGGAGCTCGCGGAACGATACGGTCGCGCTCTGGGTAGACCGCTTTCGGCGTCGGACATTCCCTTGGATGTGTACGAGCGGATGTTGAACTCATTTCTCGGTCTCGACCCTCACGTTCGCGAGCACATCCTCACGGTGGCGAAGCTGCACCGAGCAGGCAGATACGACCGTTCGACGAACCACATCGAGGCGGTCACGGGAAGGCCGGCGACGTCCGTTGATGCCTACATCGCCGCCCATCGGGAGCTGTTCTTCGCCTTTTAGGCGAGCGCGGGCGCGAGGCTGCCCGCGAGGTTGAGGAAGTGGCGAACGGCTGTGGAGGCGTTGCCTGGGTGGCGCGCGAACGCCAGCGTCCGCCGGATCGGCTTCGGCGGTGCGGCCAGATCCAGTCCCTCCGCACGACCGGTCATCGCGACGGGGCGTGGCACGACAGCTACCGTTCGGCCGGATTGCGATATGGGCACCAGGAGGCCGCAGTTCGAGACCTCCATATGCGCGGCAGGCTGCGTGCGCATCATCTCGTAGAGAAGCATGCCTCGCTGCTTGGGAAACTGGGACGTCGGTAAGTGGACCATCGTGCGGCCCTCGATCATCGCTTGGGTGATGACAGGGATGGGAGCCGTCGACGGAGTCTCGGTCACCCCTGGACCGAGAACGACCAGGAAGTCTTGGGTGACCACCGGGTGCGCGACAAGAGTGTCCGAAAGGAGTGGCAGGTCGATGATCGCCAGATCGTGCAGTCCGGCCTCGACCATCCCGACCGCGGCGGCCGTCGTGTCGGCGGAGGCTACACGGAACTCGACCTCGGGCATCGACTCGTGGAACTCGGCGATAAGGGTGCCAAACCCGGTGGTGAGGTTCGTCATCCCCACAACGCTGAGGCTTCCTCTCGCGCCAGAGCGCACGAGGTCGATTGCGCCCCGAATCGATTGCGCCTCGCGAATGGCGCGACGCGCCGGCTCCATCAGCGCCCGCCCCGTGTCGGTGACGACCACACCGTGCGGAGTTCGTACGAAGAGTCGCGTATCCAGCTCCCGCTCAAGTTGCGCGACACGACGCGTCAACGCTGGTTGCGAGAGAAACAGCGCAGACGCTGCCGCCGAGAAGGAGCCGTTCTCATAGACGGCCAGGACGGCCTCCAAACCTCTCAGGTCCACGACGTGTCCTCTGCTCGGATCCTAATGCTTTTAGCGGTCGGTCATACTCTAAAAGCTGGCCATCCCACTGTACAGGTAGACAAAACGGTGTCCCGCTGACTTTTGTCAGCGGGACACCTGGGGGGCATGAACTCAGTGGACGGAGCGAGCCGCGTCGAGGATCACCTTCGTCACCTGAAGGGGCTTGGCGAGCATCGACAGATGCGGAGCATCGACTTCCGTGACGGTGCCGTGTGCCCGCTGGGCCATCAGCCGCTGCTCAACGGGAGGAAGAAGCCGGTCTGCGGTGCCGATGACGAACCAACTGGGGATGGTCTTCCAGGCGGGCGTCCCGATGAACGGCGTGCCGAGCGCGCCGAAGGTGACCGGACTCTGCCCGGCTGCAAGCACATTGGTGAGGGTGGACGGGAGGCTTGCAGCGAACACGGACTTGAACTTGTCCTGGCGGATATAGCTGTCCCAGTCGGCCTGGGGAGCATCGGGCGAGGGAAGGACGACGTCGAAGACGGTGCTCGGGTCGGCCACGTTGAGGAGCGATCCAGGCGACGCGTTGGTCAGAGCCTGGGCGCTCTCTCCGTTGTCCGGCGCATAGCCGTCGACGTAGACGAGACCTTTCACGTCGGGGTCGGCAAGCGCGGCGCCGGTGATCACCATGCCGCCGTAAGAGTGACCGACCAGGATGACGGGACCGGTGGTTCGCTGCTTAACGAAGTCGGCGACCGCCTTGGTGTCGGTTTGAAGACCTCGAAGCGGATTCGGCGCGGCCAGCACTGTGTAGCCTGCGGCCTGCAGTGCAGCGGTCTCCGGCGCGAAGCTGGACGCGTCAGCCCAGGCACCGTGCACGAGAACGATGGTCGGTTTGATGGTCGAGGACGAGGAGGCGGCGACGTGCTTGGCGTCGACCGCTGCGCTGCTGACCTGAGCGGGGATGGCGACGGCCAGAAGACCGGCGACGGCAGCGGCGATAGCTGCGACCTTGAGGCGTAGGGAGCGGGTGTGAGCTTTCATGGCTCCGAGTATGGGCGCGCCAAGTCGGAAAGTCTCATGCCGGAAATGCATGGCATCCGCTGCTGTTTCAATGGTTCTGACTCTTCGTCAGACAGGCTGCGACAACGTGGCGGCGGTCCCGTCATCCCAGTCTCGAATAATCAGGTCCAACCCCGCGAGTAGACCACCGGGAACCTGCTGGAGCCGCGCCGATTCGGCTAAACCGCCCAGGTCGATTGGGGCGAACCCCATCTGAGCGAGCAGCGATTGCAGAGCTGCTTTCGAGGGCACGTCGTCGCCGCTGAGGAACAGAACTCGACGGTAACCGGGAGACGGTCGCGGGTCGCGGGCGAGAGTATCCGCGATCAGTGTGTTGAGCGCCTTGATCACATGCGCACCGCGAGCCATCTCCGCTACGAGCTCACTCGAGGAGAGGACCCCCGGCCAAAGTGGCGCACGCTGGGAAAGGTCGTTGGTCGCGTCGACGAGGGTGCGCCCCTCCCAATTACCGAGATCGGCCAACGCAACGGGGACTTGCGAATGCGGGACCGCCAACACCACGATCTCCTCCTCCGCCGCCTCGTATTTGGTACCGGCTCGTGCAAGCTCTCCCAGAGAGGCCACGACGCGTGAAAGGCTCTCGGCCCTATGCGAGCCGCTGAGCGTGACAGCATGCCCTGCCGCGAGCGCCCGCACCGCGAAGGCTTGGGCAAGCGTTCCCGCACCGATGACCCCTATGCGCATGTCAGTGCCTACGATTGCTTCGAGAGCGTCGGTTTCGTCGACGGAGAGGTGTGCACATGGTCAAGTCGTCGAAGGCTGTTACCGCGCAACGGCGAGAAGAGATTGTGGACGCGGCCGCCAAGCAGATCAAGCAGCACGGGATCGAGGGAGTTCGAATCCCGGAGGTGATGCGCGAAGTGGGCATGACGCAGGGCGGCTTCTACCGGCACTTCGATTCCAAGAGCGATCTCACTGACACCGCATTGCGGCACGCTTTCGATGTTCACCGCGGCATCCTCGAAGGCATCTCGGACTCCCGCCGCGGCGACCACAGCGCCGCCATTGAGGCATTCGTCGAGTTGTACATGTCCTGGGCCGACCCGGAGAGCCTGGCCGTCGGATGCCCTGTCAGCGCGCTCGCGGGCGATGTCGCACGCGCCCCGATGGACGCGTCGGTCAGAGGGGTGTGGGCGCAGGAGCTCGACCGGATCTTCGATGTCGTCAGTGTTCTCGGTGACGCGGACGACGTCGATCCTGCAACGCGAGCCGAGCAACGCGCGCGAGCGATCGCCGGGTTCGCCACTCTCGTGGGGGCGTCCATGCTGGCCCGCACGACGGCGGGGACGCCGCTGGCCGACGAGATCCTGACGGCTACGCAAAACACGTTCACGACCACGGCTCCATAGGTCCGAGTAAAGCCACGCCCTCGCGCGCTGTCTAATGTCGATAGTGCGAGCAGGCGATCAGGCTTTTGCATACCGGCTCTGAAGGCGGTCGGGGCTGGTTAGAGTCGCGGTCATGAGCACCCCGCCAAACTCGCCGCTCGGCGAATCCTGGACCGCGACACGGTTCTCGTTGGCCTCCGACCTCCCCTTCGACGGTCTCGTCCAACGTTTCGAGCAGCTTGTCCCGCTATATCCGCGACAGAGATTCGTGGACCTCATCGAGCGTGAGGCTCCGTGGTCTGAGATCGTCGATTTCGCAGAGAGCTACTCGGAACTCGGATTGCTGACGTATTGGCACGACTCCGTGACGGAGATGATGTCGCTCGCCGGCAACACAGCCAAGTGCGCCTTCTACTTCGTCGGCAACTTCCCGGTCGCCGAGCGGATGTACCGCCACGACCCGCGAGTCATGAACTACGCGCCATTGCGGATGACGATCACCGAGACGGTCGGCGCCGTCACCTTCACGACCGACCAACCGAGCAGCCACTTCGCCTCTTTCGGCGACCCTCACATCGGCGCCGTGGGCGCGGGCGTCGACCGGAAAGTAGCAGAGCTTCTGCGACGGCTAGACCTCCCCGTACCGGCGGCGCTGGCTCCGGCCCAGCCATGATGCTCCCGACCAGGAAAGACACCATGCCCCTCTTCGATCCTTTCGTGCAGAAGAACGCTCTGTTCGCTGAATCCGGCGCGTTCCGCGACAAACCGATCTATCCTGCACGCGAGATCTGCGTGCTCACATGCCTCGATCCGAGAACCGACCCAGCCGCGTTCCTCGGCCTGGGGCTCGGCGACGCGGCCATCCTTCGCAACGCGGGCGGTCGAGTGAACCAATCCGTTATCGACGACCTGGCCCTCATCACCTTCCTCGCCGACGTCAAATTGAGGCCCGGCACGGGTCCACTGTTCGAAGTCGCGGTCATCCATCACACCGACTGCGGCACAAAACCGCTCGCTGACCCTCAGTTCCGTTCGAGCTTCGCTGCGCGCACCGGGTTCGACCAGGCGGAACTCATTCAGGAGGCGGTAGTGGACCCCTTCGCTACGGTCGCACACGACGTCGAAAGACTCTTGCGCTCAAATCTGATCTCCCCGCGCATCTCGGTCTCCGGACACGTTTACGACGTCGCCACGGGCCTGGTCAGCACGGTGATCCCCAGCACCAGGATGCCGGCCGCCACCGATGCTCGGCCTAACGAGGAGCAGCTATGACCCGCGTGTTTCCCTACCTCAACTTCAGAGGTGACGCACGAGAAGCGATGCTCTTCTACCGCGAGGTCTTCGGTGGCGAGTTGACGCTCAACACAGCCGAAGACCTCGGTCTAGCGATCGGAGATCATCGCGGGTCACAAGTGATGCACGCACAGCTCATCACTTCCGACGGGATGGTCCTCTCCGGTGGTGACATTCACGCGGACGATCCAGACGAACCGGATGTCGGTAACGTCTGCACGATCATGGTCAGCGGCGAGCAGGATCCTGTGGAACGAATCTGGCGCATGCTCTCGTCGGGCGGCCGGATTGACGTGCCCTGGGGACAGGCTCCCTGGGGCGACCTCTTCGGTTCCTGCGTCGATCGGTTCGGGATCCCGTGGTTGGTCAACGTCGGATGAGTTTTGCGTAGTGAACAGGATGAGCGGGTCGGCACGGATGTGGACCCGCTCGCTCACTTATCTGAGAATGCGCTCCGCGACTGCCTGCGGTTGATCCCATTGCGGCCAGTGCGACGCCCCGGAGACAGGCTGTACGCGGGCATTGGAGAACAGACCTCCGATGTTCGCGGCGATCTGCGGGGTCAGATAGGGGTCGCCGTCGCCGAACGCGACGACGACGGGGACGGACGTCTTCTGAAGGTCTCCATTCCGGACGCGGGCGTCGTTGGCCTGCATTTCCGGAAAAAGGGTGGCCGTCCACTGTCGGATCGCTACACGAGCATCCGGTTGGTTCGCGCTTCCGAAGTACTGCGGCACGATCGAGTGGGCGGCGACGTTATCTGACGCGCTGGCGTCGATGCCGAATTGTCGCCCCGAGTGACCCAGGAGCCACTGCCTCTGCTGCGGGTCCGCCATCAGCGCATCGGACAGAAGATCCAACTCGTGGATTCCGAAGAGGCGGATCATGTCTGGAAGCCGCAGTTCAGGGTCGGAATGGAAGTAGCCGTTGAGGAGCACGAGCTTCCCAACCAGAGCCGGCTGGTCCAGGGTCACATTGATGGCGACCGCAACGCTGGCGTCGTGCCCCACCAACGTGACATCCGTTAGATCGAGCGCCTGAAGCACGGCTAGGACCTCTGCTTCTCGCTGGCCGTCGACCCAGGGTCGGTCTTCCCGCGGCGAGAGACCGTATCCGCCGAAGTCGATCGCCACGACGCGCTTGCCGGTAAGCAAAGGAGTCAGGCGGTCGTAGATAGTCGAGTCGTCGGGAAAGCCATGCAGCAGGACGATGGCCGGGCCCGCGCCTGGCCGGACGCCGACCCATACGCGCGAAGCGCCCGTTTCGATGGTGTGCTGCTCCGGATATAGATCGCGAGTGCTCATACAGTCAGCTAAACGCGATGCTGTCTCTCCGCACCAGAGAAGCGGGTTGCAAGACGCGCATACCCTCATGCGAGCCGCGATACAGGAGCGGGGCGGCGGTGAGCGTCCGCTCGCCGCCGCCCCGCATTCCTCCATCAGGAGACGGGAACCGGCCCCGCCTGCGCCTGCGCGACCAGTAGCTGCGACCGCTTGCCTTCCACGGCCGAGCGAACCAGGACAAGGGCGAAACCAGCTACGGCCCAGATCCCGAGGACGAGCAGGGACGACCATGTCGTCGCTCCATCGAAGTAGCCGAACTCGTTGACCGCGCGGAATGCGGCACCGGGCGGAAGGATGGGCGAGATCGCCTGAGTCCACTGGGGAAGAAGGTCGTAGCCGATCGTCGCGCCGCTGACCGCGTTGCCGACTGTCGTGAGCAAGAGCACTGCCAGCCCGATACCTGCGGCGCCGAGCCAGCTTCCGAGCGCCTTGGTGGTGAAGGCCACAGCTGCCGAGAGGAGGGCGAGGCTTGCGGCCAGGGCGATCCACGGTGCAGTGAGCGCTCCAAGAATGGGGCCTGCGATAGTGGCGGCCACGACGCCGATGACGACGGCGAATCCGCCCATCGCGTAGAGACGGTGACGGAGGCGCACCTTGCTCGCGGCGCCCGTCAGCCCCTGGGCCAGCACGAACGATGCAAGAGTCACACCGAAGACCACGTAGAACGCGGACAGCCCGCGGCTGTCGTACTTCACGAGCGGCACGACGTCCTTCTCCTGGACCGACAGCCCTGCCTTGTCGGCGAGACCGTGGACCAGGGCCCGCGCCGCCGCGGTCTCACTCAGTCCCTTGGCGCCGGCGTAGTCAAACTGCAGGCTGGTGCGGGAGGTCAGGCTCACCGCTGCGACAGCGTCACCATCCTTAACCATCTTGACCCCGTCGGCTGGCGTCGAGACTTCAGTGATCTGCACCTTGTCTCCGAGCCCCTGCTGTGCTGCTGTCGCGAGTTGCTCGCTCGCGACAGCCACCGGCAGGTGGGTGGGCTGAGGGTCTCGTTGGATGCCGACATACACGGAGATGAACGCAGCGCCGATGACCAAGCTGCTGATTACGGAGGCTATCCACGCGTTGTGTTGCGTCTTGGAAGGGTTGTTTCCGCGGGTTTGTGTTTGCGGGGCAGACATGAGGTCGCTTTCTCGACTAGAATGGTTTGGATGTCAAACTTGGATAAGAGTACAGCAAGTGGTTTGAAAAGCAAACCACAACGGGATTCCCTTGCCGTGGCACTGGATGCGATCAACGACCGGTGGTCGCTGCACATCGTCCGCGCGTTGGCGTTCGGCGCCTCGAGGTACACGGACATCCTGCGATCCGTCGGTGCGCCACGAGACGTGCTGTCTGCCCGGCTCAAGAAACTGATCGAGACCGGCATCATCGAGCCGAGGTCAGCCGACACCGGTGGAGCCGGCTACCAACTCACTCAAAAGGGCAAGGACCTGGGCCAGGTGATCCTCGTGCTCAAGCGGTGGGGCGACACCTATAAGCCCGCGGACGTACCGCTCGTCGAGTTCACGCACACTGTCTGCGGAAATGTCTTCGTCGCGGACGTCCGATGCGAGGCATGCGGACGCTCGGTCAAGTCCGGTGAGTTCGAGGTGCGATCCATCGAGCATGAGTGCTAACGAGAGCTGACTGTACGGTGCTTTGTCTGCGAGAACGACGGCGAACGCTCCCGCCGCAAGGTCGAATCCTGACGCCTGTCTCTGCGTGGGCCTAGAACCCTAAACCCGAACCTGATCATGCTCAGAGTATGAAGGCCACCGGGCGCGCTGTCTCATGCCGGAAACGCATGGAAACGGGCGCCATTTCTATAGCAGACAAAGTAGCTGGACGTGGTCCGCATCGGCCGTGGATCCGAGCCATTCATCGCCGCCGGACGCGGCGTGTCCTCAGTTCGTAGACCGCCAACGACAGCAGGGCGTCTAGTAGAGTTCCGCGGCGAGCCGAGAGCGCACCCACCTTTCTTAGCCTCAGTTGCCGCCCGAGCCAGCGAGCCACCGCGAACTCCGCCCGGTCTGCGCCGTTGAGTATGGCAATCGTCCCCGGCTGACCACGATTCTGATCGCCTCATTCAGAGCCCTGTCCCAACTCCATTACTCAGTGAGGGATCCTTTATCGGGCGTTGTAGACGGCGGTGCCCAAGTGCGCGAGCCCTCCCACAATCAGGTCCGTGACCACCCGTGCGTACCGCCCGTCAGGATCCAGGTCGGGGTCGAAAACAGTCACCGAGGCCCCAAGGGCGCCGGGCGCAAGCAGTTTAAGAAGTTGTGTCAGCTGCTCCACCATGAATCCCCCGGAGTCAGGGCTATCAACGGCGGGCATAACACTGGGATCGAGCACGTCCACATCGACCTGTAACCAGTAGCCAGGATGCGCGACCGCCTGGGCCGCAGTCGCCACGGATGCGGGCGTTTGGCTGGTGGCCTCGCGGGCGGACAGGACGAGACCAAGTTTCTGCCGTGCCTCGGTCCCTTCACCATCGTTGTCGCGGTGGCCGATGTGGACGACGCGTTGTGGCGGAAAGTAGGGTCCGAGCCCGTCGATGTCTGCGATGGCGGGCCAGTGCGATCCCACCGCTGCCGCGAGGTCTTCTCCGGCAACGCTTGCGCACTCGTCGCTGTTGCCAGGATGACGGAAGTCAGTATGGCCGTCTACATGCATCAAGCCGGTACGGCCTCGTCGCGCTAGGGCGACGCCGACCCCGAGCAGAATGCTGCAATCACCACCGATCACCAGGGGAACGTTCCCTGCGTCGAGAATCATCTCCAGCCGTTTCGCGAGACGACGGCCATGCTCAACGAGCGCGTCCTCATTGCGTACATGACCTGATTCGCGAGTCGAATCGTCATCGACGTACCGGCCCGGGAGGACGACTCCAGCATCAAGCGCTCCCAGCTCGATGAGCTGGTGAAAGAGGCCGGATTCTCGTAAAGCCTCCGGCGCTTTGGCCGCGCCGGGCACGCTGCCCGGTTCGGGGGGCCGCAGGCCGAGATTGGTCGGCACGGACAGTATCGAAATCACCCAACCAGCTTGGCAGAGGGGTGGCTCCCGACGGGGGGCACGGCGTACTCGCTCAGCGGGTTGATCCCGGGAGAAGGACCGGACGGCGCTCTGCGCCTTGCTAGGTGGGCCGACCGAGACCCGGCAGCTGCGGAAGCTAGCGAAGAAAAGTCTCGATAAGACCGGCGATGAACCTGCCGATATTCGCGAGCGTTCGTTGGAGTAAGAGGCGAATCCTCCACGAGGGATTGGGCACCTCAACCTCCTCGGCCGACTCCAGCGTTTCGATCATATGGTCGGAACCCCTGCCTGTCGGATTGTGTGGCCGCAGGGTCGCGACACAGCGGCAGGTACTGCGCTCTTCGCGGCGCTAGCACTGCGCGGGGACCACGCCGGGTTCTCCACGCCCGTCACCAGGCTGCGCCCCACGCGCTACCCCAAACGCCGCTCCGCGCTTCGCGCAGGGCGTCGCCCGGGGCCCCTCGCGCGCGGGGACCCCATTAGACAGCAGCGAGTAACGAAAGAGCCGGTGGGCACGTGGTCGCTTTGCGACCTTCGTGCCCACCGGCTCTTTCGTTACGTCGGGGTGCTCGCAAACTACTTACACCGATTCGCGGAGGCCAAGAGGGTCGCGAAGCTCACTGCCGACGCCCATCGTTCGACGCCCGCGTCGAGAGTGAGTCGGGTCCCCCGGAGAGCCTCTATCGATGAGGCGCTGATGCGCCAAGTAATCGGCGAGTTCCGAGGTGGTGCATCGACTTACGTGATCGCCGCCAAGTACGGTGTCCGACGTAACACCGTTCGTGACAGGCTCCGCCGGGCTGGGACCGACACCGTTGCTCGCGCCAACCTCATCGCGCTGTCGACGTCAGAATCGGAAGAACTGCGCCGGGGCTCCGAGGCCGGTAGATCACGAAAAGAACTCGCCCACGACTTCGGAGTTAGCGAATCGACCGTCAGACGCTTGCTGCGACGCGTCATTCACGCTGCCACAGACGGGGGCGCTTGAACCGGGCGGCGGCTGCGGGTGCCGCAGATCGCCTAAGGCAGTCTTCCAAACTGATTACGCGGGTTTGATTCCCGTCATCGCCTATCACGCAGGCACTGGGCAAGCGGCCCGTCGAGCGAAACGCCCCGGAAGCCGATCCCCGTCGAAACCCCGTCCGTTTCTAGGCTCGGGTCATGGCGGTTGAATCGATCAACTTCGGCGACAGCGTCGCGGGCCTGCTAATCGACGACTAGGGGAAACTCCATATACGGGAGCAACGCTGAAGCTGGTGTCGCCCGTAGGGGTAGGTATCGAGATTCCGCACATGAGTCGCGACGAAACCCAGCAGTTTGCGCATCTCCAGGAGTAATTCGACACCCAGACACCCCGCCCAACATGCTCCTCTTCACAGGAGATGGGTCCCCCTCCCTTTTCGATACGAAGCGCCAGGGCCATTCAGAACGCTTTGGTCGCAACATATCGCTCGGCAAGCTAGCGCACGAGGAAACGGTGTTGGCTGCGCGCGATGGCGCGCTTGGTGACCCGTTGCGTGTGTCAAAGGTGCAAAGCAACCTCGACGGCCTGAATATGCACGCATCCCTGATCGTCGACTCCTAGTACTTCGCGGTCCGGGCACCGGCAGCTCGCCGCAGAACCCAGACTACGCAGTGGCCGTGCGCAGCTCGGCTCGCTTAAGTCGGAGCCAGTCCCCGCCGTTGTCAGCCCCTGGAGGCGCCGGTTACGCGGCCGTACCTCGTGTCGTGCAGGCCCGAGTAGGCAGCGAAGAGAGCAGCTACGATGCGTGGCTTGCTAGTCCGATGATGAGCGAACCGACTCCAAGGGCCATACCGAAGACACCGACAAACTGCAGGTAGGTGGCAGAAGACATGAACGACGGCGTAACGGCCGCTCGTTCGGCTCTGCGCTGTAGGCGCTCGGATGCTTGACGTCGCCATATAACGAGTACGCAACCGAGAAGGATGGAGACAAACCCCACGGAGATCGCTTCCACACTGAATGCGCTCATGTGTTGTGTGAGACGAGGGTGACGACTCCGCCGATAAGCATCAGAATCCCAACGAGAACACCGATTATTCCAGCGGCGGCGACCCAGAACGGCGTCTGCAAGAGCCCGGCCGCCCTGCCAATTCTGTCCCCCACTGCGGTCTTCTCCGCGTTGACCGTGGCATCACGCACCTGCCTGCGGAAGACAATGACGAGCACCCCGATCACAATCACCAAAGGGCCGATTATCAGGTTCGGCAAGACGGTACCCACAGTTCTTCCTACCACGCCCAACCTTGGCCTGCTGAACAACCGGCCTTGGCGCCAATTGCAACTCCATAGCCGCCCCAGCCCAGCGAACCGTGCTCCTGAATTCCGCCTTCCCCATACAGACCAACGGGCCCAAGGGTAGCCTCGCAACCCCCGCTGAGATAGAAGCCGGGCTTTTGAGTGTCGAAGCCCAACTTGCCGGAAACGCCCGCCTCGGGTCCCCATGAGGTCGACACATGGCCGATCGTCATTCCGCTTGTCGCCACGTCCACTGACGACCTTAAGATCGCGCGCGCGCTCGATTAGCTGCTCTCAGGCGCACGGCTTCTCCACAGGCGTCGCGAGCTGCGCCCCACGCGCTACCCCAAACGCCGCTCCGCGCTTCGCGCGGGGCGTCGCCCGGGGCCCCTCGCGCGCGGGGACCCCATTAGACAGCAGCGAGTAACGAAAGAGCCGGTGGGCACGTGGTCGCTTTGCGACCTTCGTGCCCACCGGCTCTTTCGTTACGTCGGGGTGCTCGCAAATTACTTACATCCTGCGAGCACCGTCGGGGCGATCGCCGACTTGTGTGTGGACGCGCGTCAGTCGGTGCCCGATCGGAGGAAGCAAGTTGCCCCGCGCAGCGCTTATTTCGATCGGACGGTCACCGCTCATATCATCGAGGACTATAGGGATGGAGCTTCGACGTATGAGCTCGCCAAGCGATACGGCGTCAGACGCAACACCATCCGTACCCTCTTGCGACGGGCTGGCTTCGACACAGCCGCTAGGGCCAAGTCATCGTCGCTCAGCGACCCCCAACGTCTAGAAATTGTGTGCCTTGCGCGAAAGTGCGCCAGCAGGAGAGATCTCGCCCAGGCTTACCAAGTAAGCGAATCAACGGTGAGACGGATACTTGCGCGGCCGGCCGCCGAAGAACCATGCGACTAGACGTCGAGCCCCGCTCGCGCTTGACTCTGCTGGACCACCTTCAGATCTTCGGGCCCTGTGCCTGACGAGACAGGACTCCGCTCAGTCCAGGAGCTCCGCCCAGAGGGGCGTGGAGATGTACCGCTCGCCCGTGTCGCACACGATCGCGACGACGGTCTTGCCCGCGTTCTCCGGACGCTTCGCCACCTGCAGCGCCGCCCAGATGATCGCGCCGGAGGAGATGCCGGCCAGGATGCCCTCCTCGCTCGCCAGCTTCTTCGCCACGTCGAGCGCGTCGTCGAGCGTGACATCCACGACCTCGTCGTAGATCGTCGTGTCGAGGATCTCGGGCACGAAGTTCGCGCCGATCCCCTGGATCTTGTGCGGACCGGGCTTCCCGCCGTTCAGGATGGGCGAGTCGAGCGGCTCGACCGCGACCACCTGCACGCCGGGCTTGCGCTCCTTCAGCACCTGGCCTACGCCCGTGATGGTGCCGCCGGTGCCGACGCCCGCGACGAAGATGTCGACGCCGCCGTCGGTGTCCTCCCAGATCTCCTCCGCCGTGGTGGCGCGGTGGATCGCCGGGTTGGCTTCGTTCTCGAACTGGCGTGCCCAGATGGCGTTCTCGGTGCTCTCGACGATCTGCTGGGCGATCTCGACCGCGCCGCGCATCCCGTCGGCGCCGGGCGTCAACTCGACCTTCGCGCCGAACGCGCGCAGCAGGACGCGACGCTCCTTGCTCGCCGTCTCGGGCATCGCGAGGATGACGTTGTACCCACGGGCTGCGCCCACCATCGCGAGCGCGATCCCCGTGTTGCCGCTGGTCGCCTCCACAATCGTGCCGCCCGGACGCAGCGCTCCCGCCTTCTCGGCCGCGTCGATGATCGCGACGCCGATGCGGTCCTTCACGCTGCCGGCCGGATTGTAGAACTCCAGCTTCGCCAGCACCGTGGCGTCGATTCCTTCGGTGAGCCGGTTCAGCCGGACGAGCGGCGTCCGCCCGACGGCCTCGGTGACGTTGTCGTAGATGTGTCCGGACATGAGCCTCTTCCTCGTGAAGATGTAGTTGCAGTTTTAGCGGGTGGAGCGTGAAGTCAGGATGGCGAATGGTGGCGGTTCCGTGCCTGGATGGTGGGTCTCGGCCGGATTGTCGCCGAGGGCGATCTGGCGGTTCCGGGAGTCGACGTGCACGATCCGCGGTGTGAAGGTCCGTGCTTCGTCGTCGCTCAGCTGCGCGTAGGTCACGACGATGATGGTGTAGCCGACGCCCACCAGGTGCGCTGCGGCGCCGTTGACGCCGATGACGCCGCTGCCGCGCTCCCCGGCGATCAGGTATGTCTCGAAGCGTGCGCCGGTGGTGACATCCAGCACCGCCACCTGCTCGCCGGGGAGCATGTCGGCGGCGTCCATCAGGTCGAGGTCGATCGTCAGCGAGCCCACGTAGTGCAGGTCGGCGTGGGTGATCGTCGCCCGGTGGACCTTCGATTTGAGCATCGTTCGCAGCATCAGGTCTCGCTTTCACACGGGTTCGGACAGCGTGGCAAGGGCGCTCCGGAGCGTTGCGGTCTGGAGGTCGTCGACGATGGCCGCGGCGCAGCGCGCGCCGCTACCGGCCGCGATGATCATCTGCTGCGGCCCGGGGGCGACGATGTCGCCGGCGGCGTACAGCCCCGGAACCGCGGTGCGGCCCTCGGCGCCGGCGATCAGGAAGCCGTCCGCGGACACCTGCTGCTCGATCCCGTCGAGGAAGGCCGCAGCGGGCTTCCATTCCGGCCGGACGAAGCCGCCGTCGATGGGGACGGAGCGGCCGTCCTCCAGCTGGACCGCGCGGACGGCGCCGCGCTCCCCGTCGAGGTCGAGGATGCGCGTGCGCTCCACCCGGACGCCGAGGGCACCGAGGTCCTCCTCCTCGGTCGCGGTGACCGCCTCTGAACCGTTGGTGAACACCGTGAGGTCGTCCGTCCACCTCGACAGGTGGACCGCCCGGCGTGCGAGATCAGGGTTGCCGCCGATCAGTGCAAGGGCCTTGCCGCGCAGGTCCCACGCGTCGCAGGCGACGCAACTGAACACGCTCATCCCGTAGTAGGAGCGGATGCTCGGCAGCGCCGGCAGGATCTCCGTCAGGCCCGTGGCCAGCAGTACCGCTTGGGCCGACAGCGTGACGTGCTCGGCGGGCGTTCGGCCGCCGACCTCGACGAGGAAGCCGTCACCCTCCCGACGCACCGCGGTCACCGACCGGCGTTCCAGGTGCTCGACGTTCCCGTAGGCCGCGAGCTCCTCCTTTGCGAGGGCGCGAAGCTCGGTTGGGCGGAATCCGTCCCGGGTCAGGTAGCCGTGTGAGCGCAGCGTGGCGGAGTTGCGCGGGCGGCTCGCATCCACGAGCACGACATCCACGAGCGCACGGGCCAGGTTGAGGGTCGCCGAGAGCCCGGCCGGGCCGCCGCCGACGACGACCACCTCAGGCATGCGCGACCCCCTGCACGGGCAGCGCGGCGATCAGCGGGTGGTCGTACGGCTGCGGGGAGACTTTGGAGGCGCCGCCCGGGTTGCCGAGTTCGCTGAAGAATTCGACGTTCGCGGCGTGGTACTCAGCCCACTCCTCGGGAAGATCGTCTTCGTAGTAGATCGCCTCCACCGGGCAGACCGGCTCGCACGCGCCGCAGTCGACGCACTCCTCGACGTTGATGTAGAGCGAGCGCTCGCCCTCGTAGATGCAGTCGACCGGGCACTCGTCGATACAGGCGCGGTCCTTCACGTCCACGCAGGGCAGCGCGATGACGTAGGTCATCGGACGATCACCTGGCGGTTCGAGATGGCGACCTGCTCGTCGCGGGAGACGACCTTGACCCGCTCACGGACGACCTCCCCGACGAAGCCGTCGCCCAGGGCGCGCTCGTGGGCGTCGAGGGCGAGCCACCCCTCCCAGGTCGTGTAGCGAACCCCGCGCGACTCCAGGAATTCGAGCACGCTGTCGTCGTCGGCAGCTGGGCTGTCGGCGAGGAGGTCGTAGTCCTCCAGCAGCTTCTCGATCGTCTCTCCGGCGTCCCCCTTGGTGTGACCGATGAGGCCGACCGGTCCGCGCTTGATCCAGCCGGTCGCGTACAGGCCGGGCACGGGTGCGCCGCCGTCGAGGACGCGACCGCCGTCGTTGGGGATGACTCCTGCCGCCTCGTCGAACGGAAGGTCGCGGACCGGGGTGCCGCGATATCCGATGGCCCGGTAGACGGCCTGCACGTCGTAGTCGCGCAGTTCGCCGGTGCCGCGCATGCCGCCCTGGCCGTCCGGCTCGGTGCGCTCGAACCGGATCCCGGTGACGGCCTCCTCGCCGAGCAGCTCGACCGGCTTGTGCCAGAAGTGCAGGTGCAGGCGGCGGGGCGCACCCGTGGACTCGCGATCGCGCCACGACTGAAGGATGCGCGCCATCACCTTGGCCTGGTTGCCGGCGGCGCGGCGCTCACCGGTCGTGGCGTCCTCGTCGCGGCGGTCGAAGTCTTCGTCGTAGAGGACGATGTCGACGCCGGGAACCTCGCCGAGTTCGCGCAGCTCGATCGGGGTGAACTTGATGTCTTCAGGGCCACGGCGGCCGAAGACGTGCACATCCTGCACCGGCGACGCGGCCAGACCGGCGTAGACGTTGTCCGGGATGTCCGTCGTCAGCAGGTCGGCCGGGTGCTTCGCCAGCACGCGTGCCACGTCGAGCGCGACGTTGCCGTTGCCGAGCACCGCGACCTGGGCGGCCTCGAGAGGCCACTGCCGCGGCACGTCGGGGTGGCCGTCATACCAGGAGACGAAGTCGGCGGCACCGAAGCTTCCCGGGAGGTCGAGTCCGGGGAGCTCCACCACAGCGTCGCGCTGGGCGCCGGTGGCGAAGATGACCGCGTGGTAGAGCGACTGCAGCTCGTCGACGGTGATGTCGGCGCCCACCTCGACGTTGCCGATCAGACGGACGGAGCCGTCCGCCAGCATGTCGTGCAGCGAGGTCACGATCCCCTTGATGCGCGGGTGGTCGGGGGCCACGCCGTAGCGGATCAGACCGTAGGGAGCGGGAAGGGATTCGAACAGATCGATCCGGACGTCGATGCCGGCATCGAGCGCTCGGGTCCGGAGGATGTTGCCTGCGTAGATGCCGGCGGGTCCGGCACCGACGACGGCCACTCGGAACGGTCGGGTCATTGGGGGGCCTCTCTGTTGGACAGGGTGCTGTGGGATGCGAGCGGAGCGTGCTCGAGTTCGGGGTCGGCCAGCCGGACCACGTCGCCGACCACGACCACCGCGGGCGATCGCACCCCGCGCGCGGCAGCATCCGCCGCGATCGTGCCCAGCGTGCCGATCGTGACCCGCTGGCCGTCGCCGTAGCCGTCTTCGACGATGGCGACCGGGCAGTCCGTGCCGCGGCGGCCCGCGGCGAGGGTCGCAGCGGTGGCGGCCAGCCCGGAGACGCCCATCAGCAGGATGACGGTGTGCTCCGGCCCGCCGGGCACCTGATCGATGTCGGTGTGCGCCGACAGCACGGTGAACCCGGCGGCGACTCCGCGGTGGGTGACCGGGATGCCGGCGATCGAGGGCACGGCGATGGCGCTGGTCACGCCGGGCACGACCTCGACGGGAACGCCTGCGGCGCGGCAGAACTCGGCCTCCTCGCCTCCGCGCCCGAAGACGAACGGGTCGCCGCCCTTGAGCCGGACCACGCGCTTGCCCACGCGCGCATGCTCGACGAGGAGCTCGTTGATCCTCCACTGCGGCACCGGGTGGTGGTGCGGTTGCTTGCCGACGTCGATGATCTCGACATCGGGCGCGAGGTCGTCGAGGAGCGCCCGTGGGCCGAGCCGGTCGACGATGACGACGTCCGCGGCGAGGAGCAGCTGCCGTCCGCGGACGGTGATCAGGTCCGGATGTCCGGGGCCGCCGCCGACGAGGGCGACGGAGCCGGGAGCGAAGCCGTTCATCGGGTCCCTCCCGCCAGCCCGCGCCGGCGCAGCAGCGTTCGCTCGAGGGGTGCGAAGACGAGCAGCTCGACCACGATGCCCACGACCAGGATGGTGAGAATCGTCGCCAGCACGGAGGGCAGGTCGGCGAGTTCGCGGTTCTGTTCGAGCATCGACCCCAGGCCGAAACCGAGCGAGCTCGCGATGACCTCCGCCGCCATCAGCGACCGCCAGGCGAACGCCCAGCCTTGGCGCAGCCCGCCGACATAGCCCGGCAGCGCGGCCGGGAACAGGATGCGGGTCTGCAGCTGGCGACGCGACGCGCCCAGGACGACGCCCACACGTCGCAGCTGCGGGGGGACCTGATCGACGCCGGAGAGGAGCCCGTTGACGATCGACGGGATGGCGCCGAGCAGCACGACGAAGTAGACGGCAGCATCCGTGAGCCCGAACCAGAGAATCGCGGCGGGCACCCACGCGACCGAGGGCAGCACTTGGAGTCCGGAGAGGATCGGCCCGACCGCCCGGCGCAGCCAGCGCACCTCGGCGAGGAGCAGACCGAGCGGGGTGGCGATCAGCGCGGCAAGCAGGAAGCCGCTGCCTCCTCGACCGAGACTGGTGCCGATCGCGGTCAGCAGGCGGCCGGAACTTACGGCGCTGCCGAGAGCCGACAGGACATCGGCCGGCCCGGGCGAGAGGTCGGGGCGCGGGTGGGCGACGACCGTGTACACCTGCCACGCGATCAGCGCCGCCACGATCAGCACGGTGGTGGGAAGGGCGGATCGCACGATGCGGCGAGCGCGGCGCGGCGCCGTCTCGGGAGCGGTCTGGAGGGAGTCGAGCCCCGCCTCCAGAGCGTGCAGTTGGGAGACCTCGCTGCGGACGGGCGGGCTCGCGATGCTTCCGGTCACGATCGATTCAGGCGGCATTGCGGATCAGCTCCTCTCGCAGCCGGCGGGTGATCTCGTCGTCCAGGCGCGCGGCCTCGACGGGGTCCGTGCCCGAACGCACCGCGGCGGGAACGTCCCACTCGGCGGCGACGCGACCGGGGCGGGAGCTCAGGAGCACGATCCGCTGTCCGAGCCGCAGCGCCTCCCGGATGTTGTGGGTGACGAACACGACGGTGCGGCCGGTCTGTCGCCAGATCCGCTCCAGCTCCACGTGCAGCAGGTCTCGGGTGATCGCGTCGACCGCGGCGAACGGTTCGTCCATCAGCAGCACGTGCCGGTCCTGCGCGAGCGCGCGGGCGAGTGCGACGCGCTGGCGCATCCCCCCGGAGAGTTCGTGCGGACGCCGATCGGCGGCGTGCGAGAGGGAGACCAGTTCCAGAAGTTCGTCGGTGCGAGCGCTCCGCTGTTCGCGCGGCGTTCCGGCCAGCTCCAGGGCGAGCTGCACGTTCCTCCGCGCGGTCAGCCAGGGCAGCAGAGCCGCATCCTGGAACATCATCGCGACCGCACCGCTCGGCACCGCGATCTCGCCCGCCGTCGGCTGCTCGAGCCCGGCGATGAGATTCAGGATGGTCGACTTGCCGCATCCCGACGCCCCCAGCAGGCACAGGAACTCGCCGTCGGCGATGCGCAGGTCGACACCGTCGAGCACCACCGGAGCGGCAGCGCCGAAGCGCTTGCTCACCCCGGTGAGGGTGACGGCCGAGCGGTCCAGGTCGTTCACGATGCCTACCCCAGACCGCCGGACGGGCCGGCCTTCTGCCCGGCCGCGCTGCGGACGGTGTTGAGCGCCGTCAGGTCGAAGAGGCCCTTCAGCGAGCCGGGGGTCGACAGCCCGACCGCGCTCGCGTGCTTCGCCAGCGTGCTGAACGCCGCGGCATCCGGGTCGGTGTCGAAGGCGACGTGGTCCAGTGCCCGCAGGATCACGGCGTTCTCCAGCGTCTTGCCGGTGTCCGCCTTCAGCTGCGCGTTGATGTCGGTCGCGGCGGAAGCCGGGTTCTTCAGGGCGGCGACCGCGTCCGCGTTCCCCTGCACCAGCGCCTTCACAGTCTGCGGGTGCGCGTTGAAGAACGTGGAGGAGACAGCGAGCACGGTGGTCGGGAAACGTCCCCCCGGCCACTGCGACGCCTCGTCGACCAGGACCTTCGCCTTGGCATCCACCACGAACCGCGACACCCAGGGCTCCGGCACCCAGGCGCCGTCGAGTTTCCCGGCCTGGAACAGCGTCAGTGCCTGAGCGTTGTCCGTCGGCGCGATGGTGACATCCCCGCCGCCGGTCAGCGAGGTCTTCAGCCCCTGCTTGTTCAGCCAGTACCGCAGCGCCACATCCTGCGTGTTGCCGAGCTGCGGCGACGCGATCGTCTTGCCCTTGAGGTCGGCTGCGGATGAAATGCCGTCGGCGACCACCAGGGCTGCGCCGCCGGTCGCCACGCCCGAGACGATCTTCAGCGACTGGCCTTTGCTCTTCAGGTAGGAGTTGATGGCCGGGCTCGGTCCGATGTAGGCGGCATCGATCGCGCCCGCGCTGAGCGCTTCGATCTCCGCGGGGCCGGCGTTGAACTGCGTGGTCTGCAGCTTCGTCTTCCCGAGCGCTTTCTGCAGGAGGCCGTCGTGGATGCCGACGAGCGCGGGCGCGTGTGTCAGGTTGTCGAAGTAGCCGACCCGGATGGCGGCAGCGGGCGTGGACTCCGCACTCACCGCGGGGGCCGAGCAGCCGGTCAGGGCGGCTCCGGTCGCGGCGAGCAGAAGTACGGTGACGATGCGGAGCGGGTTACGCACGCTGGTCCTTTCCTGAGACGATTCCGGCCGCGAGGGTCGCGCCGGACTGCGGGTCGATGAGGAGGAACGCGCCGGTCTGCCGGTTGTCGGCGTACGGCTCGAAGGGCAGGGCTTCCGCCGTCCGGAGGGTGACGTGCCCGATGTCGTTCGCCTCGAGGGCATCGGCGGGCACGACGTGAAGGGTCGCGAGGTCACGTCGGCCCTCGATCTCGGTCAGGCGGGCCTGGACGGTGCTGGTCCCCCACTTCAGGAGCAGTCGAGCTCCGGGTACGCCGCGGGAGGCGTCCAGCCAGAACACCTCGGCCGTCACCTCGGACTGCGGCTCCGGGAGGCTGCCCGCCGCGGCGATGAGCGCACCGCGAGCCAGGTCGAGGTCGTCCGCGAGACTCACCGCGGCCGACTGCGGCGCCCGCGCGGAGGCGACGCTCCGGCCGGCCACGTCGATGCGGGTCACGACCGATGTCGCCCCGCCCGGGTGGATGCTCACGCGGTCGCCCACCGCGACGCTTCCGGAGGCGATGCGTCCAGCAGCCGAGCGGTAGTCCCGGTACTCGGCGGGGTCGAGCGCGGCGGCGTCCAGCCCGGTGGCGAGCGCCCCCTGCGGACGCAGCACGAGCTGCACCGGCAACCTGAGTTCCTCGGTGACCGCCTCGAGCTGGTCTGCGGTCGGCAGCGACTCCAGCAGCTCGAGCAGCGCCGGCCCGCGATACCACGGGGTCCGGGGCGAGCGCTCTGCGACGTTGTCGCCGTCCACCGCGCACACCGGCACGATGTGGAGGAACGGGATGCCCAGGCCGTCTGCGACCTCGGCGAGGTCGTCGCTGACAGCCTGTACCCGGGCGGCGTCGAAGTCGATTAGATCGATCTTGTTGATCGCCACGATCACGTGAGGAACGCGCAACAGGCTGATCACCGCCAGGTGGCGGCGGGTCTGCTCCAGTACGCCGTGGCGCGCATCCACGAGCAGCACCACGGCGTCCGCCGTCGTGGCCCCCGTGACCATGTTGCGGGTGTACTGCACGTGCCCCGGGCAGTCGGCGAGGATGAACGACCGTGCGTCCGTCGCGAAGTACCGGTAGGCGACGTCGATCGTGATGCCCTGCTCGCGCTCGGCGCGGAGGCCATCCGTGAACAGCGCGAGGTCGAGCCCGCCCGACTCGCCGCCGAAGCCGCGCTCCCGGGAGGTGCGCTCGACCGAGGCGAGGTGATCGGCGAGGATCGCTTTGGAGTCGTGCAGCAGCCGGCCGACCAGGGTCGACTTGCCGTCGTCCACTGAGCCGGCGGTCGCGAACCGGAACAGGGTGCCGCGCACCGCCGTCGCGCTGTCGGCCCGGAGGTCGTCGTCGAGTTGCAGCGTCATCAGAAGTATCCCTGTCGTTTGCGGTCTTCCATGGCGGCCTCGGAGATGCGGTCGTCCGCCCGGGTCGCGCCACGCTCGCTGAGAGTGGAGGCGGCCACCTCGCGCACCACGGCTGCGACGTCGAGGGCGTCCGACTCCACCGCGCCCGTGCAGCTCATGTCGCCCACGGTGCGGTAGCGCACCAGCCGGCGCTCCACCGTCTCGCCGCGGTCGGCCGGGGAGACCTCGCCGACCGCTCGCCACATCCCGTCGCGAGCGAAGACCTCACGCTCGTGCGCGTAGTAAAGCGAGGGCAGCTCGATGCCTTCGCGCTCGATGTAGCGCCAGATGTCCAGCTCGGTCCAGTTGCTGATGGGAAACACGCGCACGTGCTGACCGGGAGTGTGTCGGCCGTTGTACAGGCTCCACAGCTCGGGCCGCTGGTTGCGCGGGTCCCACTGGCCGAAGCCGTCTCGCAGCGAGAAGATGCGCTCTTTCGCCCGGGCCTTGTCCTCGTCGCGGCGAGCGCCGCCGAAGACGGCGTCGTGACGGCCGGCCTCGATCGCGTCGAGCAGCGGGACGGTCTGCAGCGGGTTCCTGGTGCCGTCGGCGCGCTCGGAAAGCCGGCCGTCGTCGATGTAGTCCTGCACCTGGGCCACCGCGAGGGGGATGCCGAAGCGCTCCGCGGTCCGGTCGCGGAAGTCGAGGACCTCCGGGAAGTTGTGCCCGGTGTCCACATGGAGCAGCGAGAACGGGATACGCGCCGGCCAGAACGCCTTCGCGGCCAGGTGGAGGACGACCACGGAGTCCTTGCCGCCGGAGAACAGCAGCACGGGCCGCTCGAACTCGGCGGCCACCTCGCGGATGATGTGGATCGCTTCGCTCTCGAGCTGGTCGAGGTGGCCCAGCGGGAGGCGGGTGATCGCTGTGCTGATGCTCATTGGTGCAGTCCGCATTCGGTCTTGGCGAGGCCGGCCCAGCGGCCGGAGCGCGGGTCTTCGCCTTCGGCGACGGGCTTCGTGCACGGCTCGCAGCCGATCGACGGGTACCCATTGGAAAGGAGCAGGTTGAGGGGCACGGCGTTCTCGGTGGCGTAGTCGAGGAGTTCGTCGAACGTCCACGCGGCGAGCGGGTTCACCTTCACCAGGCCGTTCTTCTCATCCCAGCTGATGAGCGGTGTCGCGGTCCGAGTCGGCGCCTCCTCGCGGCGCATGCCGGTGAACCACAGCTCGTAACCGGCCAAGGAGCGTCGCAGGGGCTCCACCTTGCGGCGGGCGCAGCACAGGTTCGGATCCCGGGAGAACAGTTCGGCGCCGAATTCCGCGTCCTGCTCGGCCACGGTCTGCACAGGCGTCACGTCCACCACGCGCACGTCGAGCGCCCGGGCGACCTCGTCACGCGTCACGTAGGTCTCCACGAAGTGGTAGCCGGTGTCGAGGAAGAGCACGTCCACGCCGGGCAGCGCCGACGCGACGACGTGCGGGAGGACGGCATCGGCCATCGAGCAGGCGACCGCCGTGCGCTCCACGCGGAAGTTCTCGGCGACCCAGGCGACGAGCTCCTGCGCAGTCGCGTTCTCCAGCTCGCGGGCCCCGCGCTCGGCGAGGGCACGCAGCTCGGCCACGGGACGGAGTTCGAGCGGCCGCACCGCAGGACTGCCCAGGTTCGTCGCGGTCATTGCAGCGCCTCCTCATCTGCCCGGTGGGCCCATTCGGCGAAGGTCTCGGTCTCGTCGCGGTCGGCGAGGAACCGCTTCACGATGCGCTCGACGTAGTCGGCGATGCCGTCGGCGGTGACCTTCAGTCCACGGACCGTTCGCCCGAGGCCGGCCTCGTCGCGATCGCGGGAAGCCAGTCCACCGCCCAGGTGCACCTGGAAGCCTGGCACCTGTCCCCCATTGCCGTCCGGCAGCAGCTGGCCCTTCAGCCCGATGTCGGCGGTCTGGATGCGCGCACACGAGTTCGGGCAGCCGTTGACGTGCAGGCTGAGCGGCGCAGGCAGGTCCAGGCCCTCGAGCCGTTCCTCCAGCTCCTGCACGGCGGTGGTGGCGGTGGCCTTCGTCTCGACGATCGCCAGCTTGCAGAACTCGATGCCGGTGCAGGCGATCGTGCCGCGACGGAACACGCTCGGGCGGGCGGTGAGGCCCAGCTCCTCCAGCTCGGCGACGGCCTGCTCTACGCGCTCCTCGGGGATGTCGAGCGCGAGGATCTTCTGGTGCGGCGTGGTCCGCAGTCGCTGCGAGCCGTGCCGCTCCAGCAGGTCGGCGAGCTGCCCGAGGGTGGTCCCCGAGACCCTGCCGACGAACGGGGTGACCCCGATGAAGTAACGGCCGTCCTTCTGCTTGTGAACCCCGACGTGGTCGCCCGCAGTGGTTGGGGCGGCCGGTGCCGGTCCGTCGGCGAGCGGAGCATCCAGGTACTCCTCCTCGAGCACCTGCCGGAACTTCTCAACACCCCAGTCGGCGAGCAGGAACTTCAGGCGCGCCTTGTTCCGGAGGCGGCGGTAGCCGTAGTCGCGGAAGATCTGCACGACGCCGTGCCAGACCTCCGGCACCCGCTCCGCCGGGACGAACGCACCCAGCCGCTCCGCGAGGCGCGGCGTCGTGGAGAGGCCGCCGCCGACCCAGAGGTCGAAACCGACGCCGAAGTCGGGGTGGTCCACGACGACGAAGGAGACGTCGTTGATCTCGTGCACTACATCCTGGCTCGGGTGGCCGCTGATCGCGGTCTTGAACTTGCGCGGCAGGTTCGCCAGCTCCGGGTCGAGGAGGAACCGGTCGGCGATCTCCTCGATCAGCGGCGTCGGGTCGATCAACTCGTCCGCGGCGATCCCCGCGACCGGCGAACCGAGGAAGACGCGCGGCACGTCCCCGCACGCCTCCGTCGTGCTGAGGCCCACGGACTCCAGGCGGCGCCAGATCTCCGGGACATCCTCGACACGGATCCAGTGCAGCTGGATGTTCTGCCGGTCGGTCAGGTCGGCCGAGTCGCGTCCGAACTCCGTCGAGATGCCCGCGATGGTCCGCAGCTGCGCGGTCGTCAGCTGCCCGCCGTCGATCCGGACCCGCAGCATGAAGTACTCGTCCTCGAGCTCGTGCGGCTCGAGCGTCGCGGTCTTGCCGCCGTCGATCCCCGGCTTGCGCTGGGTGTAGAGCCCCCACCAGCGGAAGCGTCCGTGCAGGTCGGTCGGGTCGATAGACGCGAACCCGCCGGTGGCGTAGACGCGCTCGATGCGCTCACGGACGGCGAGCCCGCCATCCTCCTGCTTCCACACCTCGTTGCCGTTCAGCGGAGCCTTTCCATCGACCGCCCACTGACCGTTCGGGCGCGCGTCCGGACGACGCTGCCGGGTCGCCGCCAGGGCGGTTTGCTTTTCCGAGATCGTCACCGAGAGTCCTTCCTCCGCGCGATCGCGGATCAGGGAGGAACCTAGGGCTCGCTTCCAACCGAACGGAAGGGCGAGCGTAATATTTAGACTCAATCCAGAAATCTGTGCCAGTCTTCGCGGGTGCGTCATCTGCGAAGACCCCTCATCGCCGTCGTCACCGTCTCGCACGGTACGTCAGACCCGCTTGGTCAGCTCACGATGTCTCGGTACGCCGCAGCGATTCACGAGAACCTGGACGCCGACTTGGCAGTTCACGCGTTCGTCGATGTGCAGGCTCCCCGCCTCTCGGTCGCGTTGGCAGCGCTCCCCGCTGAGGCTTTGATTGTGGTAATTCCCTTGCTGCTCTCTCGTGGCGTCCATGTTGGACGCGACCTACCGGGGGCCGTCGAGCCCTACAGTCACAGAGCTGTTATCGCAGCACCACTCGGCCCCGATGCCCACCTCTCGGAGGTTCTTGTCGAACGCCTCGCCGAGGCCGGGCATTGCTCGGACGAGCCAGTTGTGCTCGCGGTTGCAGGGTCCAGCGACCCTGCCGGAATAGACGACGCCAGACGCGCTGGTGCGCTACTGGGGAAAGTCTGGGCCGGGGCCATCGCCGTCGGATTCGTCAGCTCCGCCACACCCTCCGTGGACGACGCGGTCAAGCACGCGAGGCACCTCCATCCGACTGGTGAACGGCTAGCGATCTCGAGTTATATGCTTGCGCCCGGCTACTTTCACGGGCTGTTAGCAACCGCGGGTGCAGATCGCACCACTGAGCCATTGCTGCGGGCCGAGGGGCCGCCCCATGGCAGACTCATCGACGTGGCACTGCGCCGCTATTGGTCCGCGCGGTCGGCCTTCGATTGACCTGCGTGGGCCTTCGGCATCCTAAGAAGCCGAAGCAGCTCATGTATAGAGCTGACCAAGCCGAAGGCGGCCCCTGTCAGCAGGATCACTGCAGACACGGTCACCCCGGCAACCGACAGCGCCGACCATTGCACCAGGCACAGTATGGCGAGCAGCACAAATGAAGCACTAGTGAGCGCGAGCACGATGAGCGATCGCACCCGCTCCGTCCGCTGAGGTGGCATCGAGTCTCGTTTCAGTGTTCCGCCTGGCCGATCGCGCTGTCGCGGCCAAACCTAGTTCGTCTCCAAGCGAAGTTGAGGTTTCCATTACTGCGTATGTCGACCTTGTAAGGCCCGGCTCGCGCGATCGTTGCACAGCGGTGGTCCTGGGAATGGGACGCCGGCTCATAGACAGCCATCCATCGCGCCGTCCGTTCGGGCTCCTGCGGGAATACATCACATCGAGGACGACTCCGGCGCTTGCGAGTATCCCAAGCACCACTCGGTACGTCGGCCTAATTAGGGCTCCGGAACAGGGAGCACGTCGCAAGGCATCTAGAAACCTCCGAGACGCACCGGAGATCTGCTCAGGCAAGCCTGAGATTCCCAGAGACCATTCGCCAGGAGGCTTATTGTCCGACCTGACCCGCGCAGTGACGGGCGCTCAGCTTCCGAGGCGCCGGGGTTGCTCACGGGCGGGCGATTAGTTCCGGTGCCACCGAGCGAAATTCCATGACGTCCAGCCCGACACGTTCTGCTGCGATGAGCTGAGAGATCATTTCGATAATGACGTAACCGGCGCTCAATAATGTTGCGGCTGAGGGAAACGCCTGCTTAGCTGACGCTCAAAATGCGCGACTCTAAGTCGTCCAGTTCTAGGTGGAGACCACCTGCGCGGGGACCGCGCTGTCGAATGAATGGAGATCTAGTCAAGTGAGCGTCGACGCTCCTTCCTCGCCGATGTCGCGGTCCTACTCAATTGTCGTGCCCGCGTACAACGAGTCATTCACCATTGCCCAGACACTCGATTCTCTCGCCCTGTGCGCAGATCGAGCCAAGCGGCTTGTGAACGCCAGCGTAGAAATAGTGGTGGTGGACAACGGCAGCACCGACGACACGGCGACCGTGGCGGCACATATCGGCGTTCGGTGCATCGATGAACCACTGCCAGGGGCCGGCGCTGCCAGAAATGCCGGAGCGCGCGCTACAAGGGGCGACTACATCGTCTTTGTCGATGCCGACGTGAGGGTTTCACCGCTGTTCCTGGTCGCGTTGGACATCGCAATTAATGGTGGCGACTTGCGTGCTGGGGCGCCCACGGCGATCTACCGCCCTAAGAAGTTGGGCTCGTGGTTTATATGCGCGTACTGGGATCGACGACGCGCGCGCGGCGGCCCGGCGCAGGGTGTCGGCCAGTTCTATGAAAGGGCCCTGTTCGAAACCCTTGGCGGATACAACGCAGAGATGCGAATGAGCGAGGATGTTGACTTATACATTCGCGCGGGCGAGCACCTCCGGGCTCAGCTCCTTCCGGGACCAAAAATAGTGCCCGATTCAATCATCTGGCCATCGACACGACGGTACGACGAGTGGAGCAACCTCCGGATGATCCTTCTGCAGAACGCCTGGATAGTGGGGCGATTTACGCGGAGTGCACGACTCTGGAAGAGCTGGCGCGAGAACGCGATTAGATAGCTGGACCCGGCCGCTGCAATTTCTCCAACTCTAGAGCGGCCTCCCCGGCGCGACCGTACGAATCGACAAGAATCGCCGTCCCGCCGAATCGTTCGAACGCGTCGCAGTTTGCGCGACTGTCGTCTATCAGAACGGCGTTTCGCACATCGATCCCACGCTGCCTTAGCCACGGGCCGAAGAAGCGTTCAGGGCTTTCAGCCTTCAGGACGCCTACGGTGGCGGACGAGATTATGCCGTCGGCAAACGACCGGATGTCACGTCGTGCCCACGCCATCTCTTGAAAAAAGTCCATGTTGTCCGTTGCGATTACGATCTGCCAAGAAGCAGCGAGTTCGCGAAGGGCGCGCACAAGAGAAGCGTTTAGCGGCTCGCGCACGCATTCTTCCAGCAGACGACGTTCAAGGAACCGCGGGCGGAACCGCCGGTCCTCCACCCGGAGCATCGCGGCCGAGCGAACGACTTCGTTGGTAGTTACCTCTCCTCGCATCCAGGACTGAAGCATCGCGGTGTCACCGTCGAATATGCGCTGACGAACGGCGTCGACAGCCCTGTGATACGGATGTTTGTGATTCTTCTCGATCGAATCCCAGAAATTGAGATTGCTCAGGACACCGTGCCAGTCAACGAATACAACCCGTCGGAATAGGGCGGCCTGTGCGGTTGGTTCAGGATGCTGTGATCGGTCGACCATTACATTTTTCATTTTAACAAGAAATCCGTCATAAGCAAAGGGATCACGTCCTCGACGGACGCTGCGTCGATGAAGGTCACGGAGGGAGACAGCTGCATGTCTAACTCGAAAAACTCCTTGAAGGCAGCAACAAACTCATCGTCGATAAACATGGGAGGCAGGGCTCCCATGCGAGTCTCCAGCCGACTCCGCAGCAGCGACGGTGCGGCATCAAGGAAAAAGGTTGCGTCGGGGACCGAAACGGGAAGCTGAGCCGCGAGGTCCCTCACTCGCGGTAACGAGTCGTACCTGCGCAACTTGTCCAGGGCGTAGGCGTGAGCAAGGAGTGAATCAATCGATCGATCGAACAACACAGAGTATGCAGGGTCCAACAGCGCTAGCTTCGCGCTTCGTTCGGCCTCCACTTGAGCGAAAACGAGAAATGCCTCAACTTGCCCGGCAGTCGAGCCTGGGTCGAATGGAGGGATCGGGCTTGCTCCTAGGGCTTCCACATAACAACCGAAGTGAAATACTTGCGTGTGAGCTGCGAGAATCCGCGCTATGAGCGTGGTTTTGCCTGAGAGCGATGGTCCTTCGATAGCGAGGATGCTGCGGGGATGGCTAGGAGCGAATTCGCTAACGTCGTCAATGGAGTCGCGCAGCGGCGCGCAATCACTCGACTTGTCGCTTACCTCCCGCACGGGGAGATCTTACGACAACGCGTACCCGCTGGCCGAGTGACCATCTGGGCGACCAATCTCGTCCTTCTGGTCACCGACGCCCTCAGATAGTTCGCGACATGCCCTTCGGCCGTGAGGGCGAAACTATTGCGGTGCGTTGCGCTCGCATCTCAAGAGCATGCTCGATCCAACGATGCGGCACGCCTCCACGGTGACTACGAGCGGTCCCCTCACACCGCTGCAACCGGCACCCGAGACGCCGCAATCTCGTACAACCTCACGGGCAGCCCCGACCCCGACAGGAACGAATCCTCGTCAATGCCAACCGCGCGCAACACCTCGCGTGCGCGCGGAAGCATTGACGGCATCTCCAGCGACGAGATTCGTCCGGGCTCCGCACGGCGCCAGCCGTTCTGCGACATTCGCACGGCTGCGTTGCGGTACGAGACATCGCTCATAAGCCCGAGCGCTCGCGCCCGGTAGAGCAGCGCAGCAAGGCTCACGCCCCAGTACTCCTTGAGCTTCGCTAACTCCGCCCACGCCTTTCCTGCGGTCGAGGTGGGAAGGAATGGCGCAATCTCCTCGGCTGGCATGAGGAACTCCGAAGCGAATCGATTGGCTTGCTCCTCGGCAACCTTTCCGCCAGGTTCTGCATCGTGATGCATGATCAGGTGGCCAAGCTCATGAGCCACATCGAACCGCTGCCGGTAGTAGTCGTCCTTCACCGGATTCAACACGATGATCGGCCGGGTCGCTGAATGCAGAGAGTACGCGTCGATCGATGCCACACCTGGCTCACTGAACACTACGACGACGCCGTAGCGCTCGACAAGACGCACCATATGTTGCACAGGACCGGGAGGGAGGCTGAAGTGCTCCCGCGCCTCTCCTGCCGCTTCTTCGGGAGTCATTGAACGTTCGTCAGGATCCACGGGGAGGTCCGGGAGGAGCGTCTCTGGGAACTCCACCACGTTCTCGAGCATGCCTGCGATTTCTGCCACGAACCTGCCGTAGGCCTCCGCCTCGTCTTGCGCGAGCTGTGGCGTCGACCGGAGCGACCGGAAGTGTGGCTTGTTTGTCTTCGGCGGTGCCCCGCCGCCAAAGAACTGCGGCTCGACTTGGAGGGCGAGCGCCAGTTTCGCCACGGTCGCGCGGTTGGGCTGTTTGGCACCGCTCTCCCACGCCGTCACCGAGGCCGGCGACATCTCGATGAGCGAGGCAAGGTGGGATTTCTTGAGCCCCTTTAGCTGTCGTGCCATGGTGAGGCGCTCGCCGTTGAAGAATGAGGCTGCAGCGGCGAGTGTCTGAGATGGCCGACGCACATCAACCATTGGCCATGCCAGAACCTTCGCCTGCGCCTGTGCGCTTAATCCGCACTGGCACGTCCTCGACGTCCGTTGAGGCTCCCCCACGTGGCATGGCGGGCGGAACGGGAAGACCCGTGCCGCCCATCGGCGTGCCGCCAGAGAGAAGCTTCTTTTTCCAGTGCCAGCAGGAATCGTCGTTCTGCCCAGGATTCTTGCTCTGCCCAATGTAAAGCTCGAACTGCTTAGTCATCGGGTTGAAGGCATGTGCCGCAACCAACGTGACGCCGGCGAAATCGTCATCATCAGGGATGCCCGGGATTGACTCCAGGCCGAATTCCTCGTCGGAAAACAGCGTGTCGTCGCCCAGGAACAGCTGATCAGCCACGCGCTTCTTAGCGTCGCTGCGCTGCACCCACTTAATGTCGTCGATCTTGCCGAAGGGATACGACTGCAGCAGCACCCGATAGCCCGGAATTGCCCAGCCCGGCGACTGCTTGTAATCACGGCGAACGACAGCATCTGCCGCCAAGTTCGGCATAGAGTCGAAAGCTTCAGGAGTGATGCCACGCTTGAGTACATCCAAACCAGCACCGTTGAGCCCGTCGGCCAGCTCGAAGCGCCCATTCGAGGTGGCGCGGTCAAGGTGGTCCTTCAGGTGCTTGAAGTTGAGATAACCGACGACGCCCTGGTCATGGCCCTGGTCCTCGTCGTACACCTGGTCCGTCGCGGCGAACGCGGCAGGTGCCGCCCAGGTCAGGACATCGAGCAGGCCCGAGGCCCGGAGGGTGGAGAGGGCGTCGACTTCAGCGGTCATGTGGACCAAGGTACACGATGCCCAGTAGATTGCGCGTCGTTTTTTACTTTCGGCGTGTCATGGCCAGATTCCGCCAACCTGGGCAGAGCTCGCTATCCATCGGCCGCAACCGCCGTTGCGGCAGTGCTATCCAAAATGCACTTCATCGAGTTGAGGCTTGTCTGCCCTGGTGAGGACTTCCGCGACTGCGTCGGTCGCAGGCTTTTATCTCTATGCCCCCAAACGGGAGGGTGGCGACCCAGCACCCCCTCCGTCTAAATTTGATCGAACGTCTGATGGGGGTAGAACGCGCGTGCCGATCGACCAGCTGAGACGTACTCTGCCGACGCCCAATGATCGCCAAGAGGATGTCATCTACCTCGATGCCGACCGCGACCAGGTGGTGCTCGGGACTGCTGGATCGGGCAAGACCTTGATGGCAGTTCACAGGGCTGTGTACCTGGCCGACCAGCAATACAACCACGCGGGGCGAACCCTCTTGGTGACCTATAACAAGGCGCTCGTCTCCTACCTTCGACACCTCGCGGGAGGCGCCTCGGCCGGCGTCGACATACGCAACTACCACCACGTCGCCAGGGGGTACTTGCGCGGGCGTGGACAATTCGGCGGATACAACATCGTGCTAGACGGTCATGCGCGAAACGGCTTGGCGCGGCTAGCCATCGAGCACGTCGCGTCTACTCGCGGGCCAACCAGATTGCTTAGCCGTCCGCTCGAATTCTTCCTCGATGAGCTCGACTGGATCTCGGGTCACGGTTTTTCGGAGCGGGATGCCTACTACGCGGCCGAACGGAGAGGTCGGCTGGCACCACTGCAGCCCAGCCAGCGACAGGTTCTGTGGGAGGTCCGAGATAAGTACCTTTCGTTGAGAGCTGAGAACGGCTACCGCTACGACTGGTGGGAACTTCCGTCCGCGGTGCTCGCCGAACTAAACAGAGACCAGGACGAACGTCTTTATCGTCACATCGTGATCGACGAGGCGCAGGACCTGCCGCCAGAAGCGATCCGGTCCCTTGTGCAGATGGTGGACCCGGACGGAAGCGTCACGCTGTTTGCTGACTATGCTCAGCAGCTCTACGGACAGCGGACGTCGTATGTGAGCTGTGGCCTGCGTGTGCGCAAGGCCGAGGAATTCAAGGAGAACTTTCGAAATAGCGTCGGTATCGCCAACTTGGCAATTGGAACGTCTGCACTCCCTCATTTCACTGATTCGCTGGACTTGGTTGTACCCACCAGTCCCACGACGGCAGGCACGCCACCGACACTTTTCCGAGCGGCGAACGCTGAAGCGGAGCGCGATGCTGTACGAGCTCAGGCCCAGCAGCTCGGAGCGACCGGACGCGTTGCGATCCTGGCGCCGACCTGGAGCGAAGCACGGTGGTACACAATCGGCCTCAATGGTGTTCGGGGGCTAAAAGAAGACAGTCCCTGGTCGGATAAGCCGGGCATCTACTTCGGCACCTACTATTCGGCCAAGGGGCTGGAGTTCGATGGAATTATCATGCCCGGACTGAATGCTTCCGACCATCCGGACCCAGACGCCGCAGAAGCCTTTGGCCACGAGGAGGCAATGGAACGAGACGCTCGACTCCTCTACGTCGGCATTACGCGCGCGCGCGATGAGCTGTTGGCAACATATACCGAGGAATTCACCTCTGTCCTGCCGTCCCCGGAAAGCGGTCTATGGCTCACGTCGGAAACGCCCGGATGACAGCCACCATCGACTTGGACATTGCTGCACGCCTTGAAGCCCGCGGCGTCACACGCCTCACGCATTTCACTAACAGCCGGAACTTGCGGCGCATATTGCGCACCGGCGAAATCCTCTCGACCGCCGAGCTCGAACGACGTGAGGCGTTGCACGTTATCACCGACCGTGAACGGTATGACGGCCAACGCGACCACGTGTGTTGCAGCCTGGAGTATCCCAACATGTTTTACTTCTTCCGAGCATCCGGGAGACTCGCGACGGTCAATTACTCGGATTGGGTCATCTTCTTGATCGATCCGATGCAGGCTGCGCGCGCTGGGGTGCTGTTCTCGCCCGTGAACGCAGCGACTGGTTCCGGTAGATACTTATCGTCCGGGGCAGAGGCTGTCGACAAGTTATTCGCCCCGAGTGTCAACGGTCGCGCACGGAGAGCCACCCACAACGTGAACTCCCCCACTGATGTGCAGGCAGAGGTTTTGATTCCCAGGTCAATTCCGCTGTCGGCGGTCACCGGGATAGTGGTGCCAGATATGGACAGTCTGCGACGTGATCAGGGTCGGCTCAGTCACCTTGGCATCGACGACCAGGGCCTTCCCTGGTTCACGTCCGAGGGGCTTTTCCAGAAAGATAGGGTCGTATCGGCCGTAACAAGAAGTCAGCCCATTTCTCTCGAGGGACCCTGGACAACCACAAACTGGATCGGAGGATAGCCGTGGCACGTAGCCTTCATGAGCGAGCTCAGGCGCTGATGCTTGCGGCTGCCGCCGGAGACTCCCTGGGGTGGCCCCAAGAGGAACGTGGTGGACTCGTCGGAGGAAAGCGCGCTCGGCTCGCGCGTCGTCCCACGCCGGAATTTTCATCTTGGCACCGCAACAGCGGGACGCGCTTCGCCCGCTACCAGGAGACAGTCGACGCCGGGGATTACAGCGACGACACGCAGCTCATGCTTGCCGTCGCGAGGAGTTGCTTGGTGTCCGACGACTGGGAAAGATACCTCACCCAGATCGAATTCCCGTCGTGGCCGACCTACCAACGGGGCGGGGGAAGGGCAGTCTTGAGGGCCGCGAACTCCTGGGCGGACAAGGTCACCCCGTGGCGAGGTAAGCGACCCAGCGATACACAGGCGTATTTCGAGGCAGGGGCAAATGGTGTCGCTATGCGGATCGCCCCTCACGTCATTTGGGCGACGGCACGCGGCCTCCCCATGGAATCTTTACTGGAACGAGTTGTTCGCGACGGAGTTCTGACCCATGGACATCCTCGCGCCCTGATTGGCGCGATGAGTTTCGCCTCATCTCTCGCGTTCGCCCTACAAAGCGAGGAGGTGTTCGAACCTGAGTCCCTGGTTCATGCGGCGGAAAGTGGACTCATCGACGGCCGGGTCGCGCTTAAGCATGCACCCCACGGTTGGCTGGACTCAATTACGCAGGCCAACTACGTCGAGCAATGGAACTCCGTTAACGCAGAAATGTATGGCCTACTTGCCACCGCAAGGCGTTCGCTCCGTCAAGGGAGTATGTCCAACGTTTCGGCAACACTCAATGACCTAGGGGCGATCGGCAAGTACTCGGGCTCGGGCACCGCGTCTGCCGCAGCCGCCATTTACCTCGCAAGCCGCGCCGGCACGAGGCCTATAAGCGGATTGCTGCAGGCCGCGTTCGAGCAGGGCGCGGACACAGACACCTTGGCCTCGATGACGGGGTCGCTGCTTGGCGCTATTCATGGTTCTCAGTGGCTCGGTGACCTGCACGACGTGCAGGACGCCTCCTACCTAGCCCGACTCGCTTCAGCCCTGGTAGAAGGCGTTCCGCTGCTCCCTCCGGTGGGACGAAGCACGACGCAATCGTTGTACATCGCGCTCGACCGCGGTGGCGAATCCGGGACGTTTATCGATGGCCGAAAGTACCAAGTAATCAAGACGTCAGTGATTTCGCAGACGCCAGTCGTGTCGAGATTCCGCCTCCATCTCGAAGATGGTCAATCCGTCATCGTCGACCGTATGCGCCGGAATAGCGGACAAAAGGATGGAACGTCGACTGCAAGAAGTGAGCTTGGTGCGCCCTCGTCCTCGGGCTCGCGACTACCCGCCAATCCCGACGAGCGGCGCGAAGGCGTCCGCGACAAAGGTGTCATTGTTTCGCTGGGCGTCACTGACTTGAAGAAAACCGTCTCCTTTTACGAACGGCTTGTGGAGCATCCCCTCGAGCGTACTTCCGCTGGGTTCAGGCTGACCGGATCCGTCCGCTTCGAAGTTTTGCCGCATTCGGACACGCTCAGCTTGCCGGATGGTCAAGTCAGCTTTACGGTGTCCGACATCCGCGGATTTGCCACGCGCATCGGTGAGAAGACGCGCGTCAGCGATGCGCTAGGCACGCACTTGCAACTTATCGACCCCGACGGCCGGACGGTGATCGTAACGGAGTCCGATGGATAACCCGACCCCGACCTATTTTGCTGACCAAGAGGTCGCGAGCGAGGGACACGGTGGGAGTGATGCCCTAACGCCTGCCTTCACCTGTTGAGGAGACACTCACACCTCCGCCGCTAGCTGCATCTTCCAAGTTGTCGCAGCGCTACGCCCCTGATCAACGGTCCTCAATTCAAAGGAACACAATGTCGAGCAACGACAGGCTGATGAAACGCCTGAGATACGAGCTGACCGCAACGGCCAAGGAAGGCGCTCGCCGGGCGCTCCAGCAGCCGTATGCGGACGGATACGACGAGGCGGCGAACGTCACCGTCCAACTTCTTCAAAGCAAAATAGATGACCTCCATCGCCGCATGAAGAATCAGGGCGGCCTCTCCGAAAAAGAGCAATATCTCTTGGCGCATCTCATTGACATGAAAGAAGAGTTGGAGCGCGCGCTCCGCGACGCCTGGACTGAATTGCCTCAAGACTAGAGCGCTCTAACCGAGCCTCGCTCTGCGGCGACCATGGATTGCAGAATCCCCTAGCCGAAACAACAAGCCTCTTCCTTCGATTTGCACCACAGCAGGTGCATGCCCTCTGCGTACTGAACGTCTCTACCAGGCTATGAGGCCCAGCGTACTGAGGCCTGCGGTAGCACCGTGGCAGCCGATATATGCCGACCCGGGCCGGCTGGCTGATGCGGAGTCCGCTCTTCCTAGTTCACGGATAGGACGATATTGCTTGGCAGCATTCCCAGTTCGCACTCATCTTCTCTGACCCGCTCTCGAGAAGACGCGTATGAACTTTCGAGATCGACATCCCGTGCCGCACCATTTGCCCGACCTACCTCGTGAGTAGCAGACGGCTCGCTGTCAGACATTCCCGAGTCCTCGTCAGGTTCACTGGCGCTGGGATTGCGTCGGGTAAAGCTTGTTCGCGGTTTCCTCGCTGATGCGACCGTCCTCGAGATCCTGTGCTACCTCAGATGCAGGCCGCTCGCTCGGGGGTCCATAACCGCCGGCCCCCGCGGTTTCGATCGACGCCGTCTGTCCGGCCTTCAGCATGGTGTAGCCGTGATCCACGGGTGTTGCGTCTTCACTCAGGACGTACCGGGCCGACCTTCCGGGACCACCGCCGAACAACCCCCACGGCTGCGATTTCAGGCGACTTGTGTCCACCCAAAAGTGGATGTCGTTAGCCTCTGTGCGGATGCGTCGACGGATACCCTGGCCCCCGCGGAACTTGCCGACGCCGCCAGAGTCGTCCATGAGTTCGTACGCCTCGACGAATAGCGGGTACTCGGACTCGAGACTTTCAACTGGGAGATTGGACGTATTCGTCATGTGCACCTGCACACCGTCCAAGCCGTCCTTGTTGTAGCGCGCGCCGCTGCCGCCACCCATGGTCTCTACATAGACGAAGTTCCGGTCGCGCTCGGCGTCGTAGCCGGAGAAATGGACGCCGGTGTTGGCCCCGTTGGAGGCGGCAGTCACCCGAGTTGGAATGGCCTCCGCGAGGGCCCCCTGGATAAGGTCGACGATGCGCTGGCTTGTCTCGCTTCGGCCGTTGACCGCGGCAGGTTCCTGGCAGTTGAGAATGCTTCCGAGATCTGCCTTGATATGCACCGGCCGGTAGAGGCCGGCGTTGGGAGCGATATCGGGGTCGATCAGTGTCTTCAGCGTGTAGTAAACCGACGCGTAGAGGCCCGTCCAAACGACGTTAACGCTTGCACGCACCTGCGGAGGGTTGTCCCTGAAATCGAAGGTTATTTCATCTCCGGCTACCACGATGCGCACTTTTAGAAGCAACTCGTCATCCAGCTCTGGGCAGTCGAAGTAATCCTCGAACGTGTACTCACCGTCTGGGAGTTCGGCGATCGCGGCACGGGTCCGCCGCTCGGTATAGTCGAGCAGTTCCTTTGACACCTCAGCCAGGACTTCCGCGCCGTATCGTTCGGTGAGCTCCAGGTACCGCGCAGTGGCGACTCGCAGCGCAGCTTCCTGGGCGCGAAGGTCTGCAAGCCGCTCATCAGGAATCTGGCAGTTCAAGAGGATCAACTGAAGCAGGTCCTCCTGGCGCACGCCTTCCCTAACGAGGCGGACGGGAGGGATTCGGATCGCCTCCTGGTAGATGTGGGCGTGTCCACGGTCACCAAAATCTGCATGGTGGGCGAGCGTTGCGGCCCATGCGCTGATCTCGTCGTCTACGAAGACTGGCGACGCCAGCACGATGTCCGGCAGGTGCGATCCTCCGCCGGTGTAAGGATCATTGCCGATAAAGATGTCGCCCGGTCGTATCTGGTCCTCGGTGTAGCGGGAGCGAATAGCGTCCACGATTCCCATCAGCGAGCCAAGGTGCAGTGGCGAGCCGCCCTCGTCCTGCGCGAGTGCCTGCCCCCGGGCATCGAAGAGGCTCGCTGTGCAGTCGCGGCGCTCCTTAATGTTCGGCGAAAATGCGGCTTTGATTAGGGTTTCGCTCATCTCTTCGACGATCGTTGCGAGAGCAGAACCGATAACCTCAACCAGGACCGGATCGAGGGTGGGGCGGAGAGTTGCTGTCGTGGTCACTGGAAGGCTCCGATCTGAATTACGAGATTGCGGTACACATCGACGGATAATTCATCGCCCGGAAGCAAGACAGTAGTGGTGTCCATCTGCTCGACGATGGCCGGACCTACGATCTTGTTGCCCGGCACGAGTAGCGAGCGGTCGTACACAGGTACCGGCTCGAACCCGACCGCAGGATCGAAGTAAGTGTCGCGAGTCCCAATAAGGGCGTGTGTCGGGTCGCTTCCACCATCGGGCGAAGTATGCAGTTCCACCCGTGGGGTCTGGCCGTGAGCCTCAACTCTGAAAGTGATAGCTTCGACTGTCGCCTCGGGAGACCTGTAGCCGTATACGCGTTCGTGAGCCTCATGGAACAACTCAGTGAGCTCTCCGGTGCCTTCAAGAACGAGGTTAAGGTCATCGCGTAGGTCCACTGCCAGTTCGAAATTCTGACCTCGGTAGCGCATGTCTACTCGACGAACGATAGTGCGTCCTTCGGTGGGCACTTCTTCCAAGTCAAACCACTCATCGGCCTGAGAAGCCAGCCCGTCGAAGGTAGCGGCCAATGCTCCTGCGTTCTCGTCGGTTACGTCCACTCGGTGTGTGCGCATAAAGTCCGTCTGGATGTCCGTCATCAGCAGACCCATGGCCGACTGTGCGCCAGGCGTTTCAGGTACGACAATTTGCGTCATACCGAGTTCACGCGCCAGGCGCGACGCATGTAGTGGTCCCGCGCCTCCGAAAGGTACGAGGGCATAGTCCCTGGGGTCGTAACCGCGCTGAACTGAAACCACCCGGATTGCTCGGGCCATATTTGCCGTTACGACCCGGAGAATCCCGAGCGCCGTTTCTTCCACATCGAGTCCGAGCGGCCCAGCCAGCTGCTCTACGGCTTTGACGGAGAGCGCGCGATCAATTTTCATCTGACCATTGAGGAGATACTCCGGATTGAGCATTTGGAGAACAACGTTTGCGTCCGTTACGGCCGCCTCGGTGCCGTGGCCGTAACACGCAGGGCCGGGGAAGGCGCCGGCGCTCTGCGGGCCGACTTTCAGGTGGCCACCACTGTCGATCCACCCGAGCGATCCCCCGCCTGCACCGACGGTGTGAATGTCAAGCATTGGGGACCGGATTGGCCGCCCGTCAAGTTCCATGCCGCTGGTGACTTTCGGCTTGCCGTTCTGCACCAGCGAGATGTCAGATGATGTGCCCCCCATATCAAAAGTAATGATGTTGGGGAAACCTGCAGCGTTGCAAAGCTGCGCTGCTCCGACCACCCCGGTGCTGGGGCCGGAAAGGACGAGTCGAACTGCCATAGCTTCGGCCGTCACAAAGGGGATGATGCCACCGTTGCTCTGCGTGACATGCGGTACGGCCTCCAGGCCCTTGGATGCGAGCGTCTCGCGCAACCGAGCCAGGTACCGGAATACGACTGGCCCGACATAGGAGTTCACAACGACCGTGGAGAGCCGCTCGTATTCGCGAAACTCCGGTAGCACTTCGCTAGAAAGCGATACGTAAACCTCGGGGTATTCCTCTCTGATGATTTCTCGAACCCGCCGCTCGTGGTCGGGATGAATGTAGCTGTATAGCAAACACACAGCGATGGCTTTGACTTGTTGCTCTCGCAGTTTCCGAACCGCGACGCGGACCTGTGCTTCGTCGAGCGCCGTCTCTACCTCCCCGTTGTGACGAACGCGCTCATTCACCTCCATTCGTGAATGGCGAGGAGCGAGCGGAGCCGCCTTGTCAGCCTGAGGGTTATACATGTCGGGTCGGCGCCCGCGGCCGAGTTCCAGCAAGTCCCGGAACCCCTTCGTGGTGATCACTCCCGTCTCGACACCGCCACCGGTAAGGAGCGCGTTCGTGCCTACAGTCGTGCCGTGAGCAAAATACGAGATTTCGCTGATTGCTCGCTGCCCAATTTGGTCCAGGATCTCTTCAACACCCTGAACTATCGCGCGCCCTGGGTCATCGGGCGTGCTTGAGACCTTGCGGACATGCAACAGCCCAGTCTCATCATCGAACGCACAAACATCGGTGAAGGTCCCACCGGTGTCTACTCCGATACGCAGGCTCATTTGTTGATCGCTTTCTTCTGTGGTGCGGGGCGGTGAGAATAGTCCGCGGGATTTGATGAGGGATCAAAAGGGTATGGATGTCCAAACGCGCCGTGCCCTAGGCAGACCTGCGCAGCGAGGCTTGCGGCGGACGCCAGCACAAGTCGCGGGTCCCGGCTGCTAAGCAAGCCGACTAGAACGCATGCGATATACGCGTCACCTGCTCCGAGGGTGTCGAGTACAGCGATTCGATCGGCGGATTGGAACAACACTTCACGCGGCGTTGCAAGAAACGCGCCGGCCTCACCACGAGTGGCTAGCGCGTATTGCGCCCCGGCTGCAATGGCATCGCGAACGAGCGTGGCCGCTTCGTCATGGCTGAGGTGGCTCGCCGAAAAGGCGGCCAAGTACAAGTAGGGCGCCGCCTCCAAGGCTTCTTTGACGTCGTAACGGCTCCCAAAGTCGAACGAGACCCGCGTCAGGCTGGCAAGATGCTCGACGTAAGGCAAGATAGGGCCGGCATACCCACTGTGAACAACATCAAATGTCCGCGACACTTCGAGCTGCTCGCGAGAGGGCACATAGAGCGCCGCGGAACGATTCGAACCAAGGAAGACGCGGTCCGTTCCTGCGATCGCCACGTCCGCGTACGCGTTGGGCTCGGTCACACGCCAGCAAGCGTCAACGCTGACATGCTCTGCGATGAGACTGCGGAGCAGATGGTCGCCAGCATCGTCGCCTCCGACCTGGCCCATATACGCTGAGCTGGCGCCCAATCGTGATGCAAAGACGGCCACATTTACAGCGTTGCCTCCCGGATACATAAGCCCGAGGTCGCGGTACCGGTCGACTACGTTGTCGCCGATTCCCAAGAGCTTCATCAGTACTCGACCTGCCACATGTACCGACGTGCCGACATGTCGTGACCGCGCCGGGCAGCAACGTGGTCGAGAATACGTCGGTTCGCGGACATCAAGATGATTGGGCTGAGGTCTGGCCGGCTCTTCGTGGTGATGCCAGGTGCTGTCAGCGCCGCGGTGTCGACGACTGCGAACGACTTGGTGTAACGCTCCCCGAACCGCACCACCCGCTCTCCCAGCGGTCGGCTTGCGTCTTCGGCGACGAGGGCAATTAGCGGGGTCGACCCGGTGACCATTTCGAACGGGCCGTGGAAGAAATCTCCGGCGTTGATAGCGGCCGAATGCATCCATTCCATTTCCTGGAAATAGCACCAGGAGGTCATCTTGGCGATGCCGTAAGCCGGGCCACCGCCGACGACGTAGCTGAGCGGAGAATCCTCGAGCAGGTCGGCGATGTGCTCAGCCGTATCTGCAATCTCATCTTTTCCAGCGCGAAGCGCGGCTGGAAGGGCCGGTATGCCCTCTCGCAACTCTCGGCTCTTGTCGGGTGCGCCGAATGCATCCAACAGGGCAACGGCAAGTTGAAGGTTGTGTACGAGCTTGGGCTCGGTAGCTGTGATTGTCTCGGGATAGTCGAAATGCGCATCGCCAATGCGTGACAGGCCGTTGTCGCCCGTCCGGGAGATGGCCGCAATGAGCGCCCCTTTGGACTTAGCGAATTCGGCGGCGGCGACCGTTTCAGGTGTGTTACCCGAATGCGACGCAACGATCACCAGAGCGCGGGCGTCCAGGCCTGTCGGATTGCGGCTCGTCAGCTCAGCGCTAGTGATGCGCTGAACCGCGATCCCTTCGGCATAACGATCGAGCAGGTCGAACGCCGGATAGGTGCCAAAGTGCGAGCCGCCGCACCCGACCAGATATACGCGCTCGATTCCACGACGGACAGCTTCTGATACGGCATCTCTGGCCTTGTCATCTTGGTCGATTGCGTGCTGAACAACCTCTTCGAAGTCGGACGGAATTGGGATCGGTCTGGCCACCATGGCCTCGCTTTCGTGGAATCGGTATGTGCTTTTGGGAACGGTGTCAAAATCATCGTCGGCGGTTTTGGGAACGGTGTCAATACCGTCGTTGATTGTCATACAAATCTGTCAGTTGCCTGACGAGCTGGGTTTCCGGCGCGACCATCCGCCTCGTGCATAAGGAGATCACCAGACGGCACACTGACCGCCCTCGAAGGGCGCTGGGAGCGGATCCGGCTGACGAAGCCGACAGCTCCTCCCCCACGGCATAGGTGACCTCGTCGCACCGATCATGCCGACGACTAAGCGGGCACGAGACGGCGGACAGTTTGATTGGTGGTCGACGCTTTGGCGGGGCCGCCAGAGCTATTCGGTCAACCTGATAAGTCGTCGGTCGGCTTGAAGAACAGGGTCAGGTACAGGCACGGCCTGGATGAGTCGCTTCGTATATTCCACTCGGGGATGATGAAGGATCTGGCGAGTATTACCCTCCTCTTCGACGCGTCCACGATTCAGTACGACCACGCGATTTGCCAGCTGCTCGATGACGGAAAGGTCATGACTAATAAAGAGGCATGAGAACCCCATTTCGGACTGAAGGTCGAGGAGGAGTCGTAGCACGGATGCCTGCACCGACACGTCAAGCGCCGATGTGGGCTCATCGGCGACCATGATGCTAGGTTGCATCGCCAGCGCGCGGGCGATGCCCACTCGTTGGCGTTGGCCTCCGGAGAGCTCGTGCGGGTACCGGTCGATCCAATCCGAAGGCAACTGAACGAGTTCTAGCAACTCGCCGGCGCGACGGCGTCGAGCCTTCGAGTTTCGTTCGATGTTGTTCCACCGCAGCGGTGCAGCGATGCTCGTACCGATTGTGCTTCGAGGGTTTAGCGACGAGGCTGGGTCCTGGAAGACAATTGAAGCTTCACGTCGGAGGGCTCGGAGCTGACGTGCACCGGCTTGCCCGACCTCGATGCCGGCAACGCGGACACTGCCCGAAGTGATTGGTGCAAGCCCAAGAGCGGCACGGCCGATTGTCGTCTTGCCCGATCCCGACTCACCCACAAGGCCCACCACGTCGCCGCGCTCCACCCGCAGATTAACATGGTCGACGGCGACAAATGCGCGTTCACCAAAGCGACCAGGGTAACGAATCACGAGGTCACGGATATCCAGCACGGCGTCACCCGCGCTGGCAGTCGGCCGGCCGCTGCGACGAGCCCGGTTGTCGCTGGCCTTTGTGTCAATAGCAGACGTCGAAGAGGTGGGCTGTCGTTGGACGATCTGGCTCTTCCCCAGGAATGGGACGGAAGCCAAAAGCTGGCGCGTGTACTCGTGCTTGGGATCGGCGAAAAGTGTGGCGCAAGTAGCGTCCTCCACCACGCGGCCCTGTCGCATCACAACCACGTGGGTGGCAACATCCGCGACGACGCCCATGTCGTGAGTGATGAGCAGTAAAGCCATACCAAGGCGGCCCTGGAGCTCAAGCAAGAGGTCAAGTATTTCCGCTTGTGCTGTCACATCCAGTGCGGTGGTCGGTTCATCCGCGATTAACAATCTAGGGTCCCCCGAGATTGCCATGGCGATCATCGCTCGCTGTCTTTGGCCGCCCGACAACTGGTGCGGGTACTGGTGGAGGCGTCGCTCTGGGTCTGGCAGTTTGACAAGCTTCAGTAGCTCAAGCGCGCGAGTTTCCGCTTGCTCCCGCGGGAGGCCACGTCCCGCCACGAGCACTTCGCGGAGCTGAGAGCCGATTGTATAAACCGGGTTTAGCGCAGTCATTGGTTCCTGAAAAACGACTCCCACGTCCGAGCCGCGCACCTGCCGGAGTCGCGCAGGCGTTGCTGTGACGAGATCTTCCCCTGACAGTTCGATGACGCCAGTGCTACGAGCGTTGTCTGGCAGAAGGCCCAGTACCGACATCGCTGTGACAGATTTACCGGAACCCGACTCTCCAACGAGAGCTACGGTTTCACCTGCGCGCACGTCGAACGACACTCCGAAAGTGACAGGACGTCGGTCGTGGGCATCGCCAAATTCGACTGACAAATTCCGAATGCTCAGCACGGGGGGAGCAATGATGGACTCATCCATGAGTAGCCTTTCTCGCCCGAGGATCGAGCAGGTCCCGTAAGGCGTCTGCAAGCAGGCCAAACGAAAGAATTGTCAGCACGACGACGATGCTCGGAATCAGGATCGTCGACGGGTCGGTGCCCATATAACGTTGTCCTGAAGCAACCATTCCGCCCCACGAGGGAGCCGGCGGGATGATGCCCAATCCGAGAAAGCTAAGTCCTGATTCAAGAAGAATTGCTGCTGCCATTACAAGGGAGAACTGCACGACAATCGGTGCGGAGATGTTCGGCAGAACCACTCGGAACAGCGCTGTGGGCGTACGTGCACCGAAAGCCTTAGCAGCGTCCACATACTCCAGGCGCTTGACGATTAGAGTCTGCCCGTAAACGATGCGAGCGAACTTCGGTGCAAACAAGATGCCCATCACCGCAATCAAGGTCACAGCGCCTGGTCCGTAGATTGTCACGATGAGCAAAGCCAGGATGACGGGAGGGAACGCAAGCAGTACGTCGGTTGTCAGACGCATCGTGAAGAACTCGAAGACCCCCCCAAAGTATCCGCCCAACAACCCGAGGAGAGTTCCGAAGATTGCCGCGAGCGTGGTCGCCCCGAAGGCGACGAGGAGCTCCACTCGCGCCCCATACACGAGCCGACTCAGGACGTCGCGGCCGTACTCGTCGGTGCCGAGCAGGTGTCCCGGCGAACCCGGAGCGAGGAGCCGATTCGCGATGTCCTGATTGACAGGGTTTGTCGCAATGATTAGCGGCGCGAAGACAGCGAGAATCACCAGTAACAACACGAAGGCCAGGGCGGCCCAGCGTAGCGGGGTAAACACGACCCAAATATGACGAAATCTGTTCTTAGCCAATCGGGTCACTTCACTCTCGGGTCTAGTACTCGGTATACGAGGTCCACCACGATATTGATCGAGATGAAGAGCACCGAAATTAGGATGACGATGCCCTGGACTACTGGATAATCACGATTGAGAACGGCATCTATCAGTAGCGCGGAAAGGCCCGGGTAATTGAAGATCCGTTCAGCCAGCACCGTTGCTCCGAGCATGATGCCGACCTCAAGACCGATAGCAGTGATCACTGGGGTCAAGGAATTCCGCAGCACGTGCCGACGGAAGACTCGAGCGGAATCAAGCCCCCACGATTTTGCGGTGCGTACCCAGTCCATCCGATTTGTCTCGATCACCGAAGCCCGCGCCATCCGCGCGGCCACTCCTGACAGCCCGATGGACAAGGCTATGGACGGCAAGATAAGCATGCGAAGGTGGCCTATCGGATCTTCCTGCCAACTTACGTACCCGCCAGCGGGCAGCCAGCCCAGATTCAAAGCAAAGATCAGGATGAAGACCGTGCCAAGCACGTAAATGGGAATCGAGATCGCGAGGCTTGAATAGCCCGAAACAAAGGAGTCGATCCACCCGCCAAACCGACCTGCAAGGGCTCCGAAACCCACACCAACCAACGAGCCCAAGACGCAGGCAATGAGCACCAGCTCGAGCGTGTTCGGGAGCCGGCCCAGGATCGTCGCGAGGACCGGCTGCCCATCCCGAAATGATGTGCCAAGGTTTCCCGTCACAAACCCGCGCAGGTAGTCGAGATATTGCGTAGATAAGGGTTGGTTCAGTCCAAGAACCTCCCGCATGTGTTCGACAGCCTCGGGCGAGGCCGTCCCGCTCGACCCACCAGAGGCCAGCACAGCCGCGGGGTCACCTGGTACGGCATGAATCGCGAGGAAGATCAGCGTCAGAACGACGAAGATGAGCCCGAGACCAATTCCGACGCGTTTAGAGATGAACAGCAGCAATGGTCAGTCCTCCAGTGGACGAGCGGGACGGCACAGCTCAGCGAGCGGTGATGCTCGTGTCGGCGATCGAGTAGCCCGAGAAGAAGGTCAGGAATCCGGGCAGGTTCTTAAAACCAGACACATTGTCGTGATAGGCGTATGCCTGACCTCGCTGCACTAGGGGGATAAACGGGACATCAGTGCCGATGAGCTTGATCGCCTTCGTATAAGCGGCCTTGCGATCGGCCACGTCTGCGCCGGTGCGCCCCTGCGCGAGCGCAGACATGAGGGCGTCGTTCTGCCAGCCGAAGCTCCGATTGACAGGGGCGCTCGACAGGTACGTCTCCAGCCAGACAGGGGCGGGTACTACTCCCCCAAAACCGCTCACCTTGATCCCGTAATCGCCAGCGCCAGATTTGGTGTTCCGAGTCGCCCAGTCGGGGCTGTCCAGCTTCGCATCGATGCCGATTGCACGCAGGTCAGATTGCACCGTCAATGCTGTGTCCTGGTGGAACGTGTACTGCGAGGTCGCCAGGAGCGAAGTTGAGAAGCCGTTTGGGTACCCCGCTTTTGCGAGAAGCTTCTTGGCCTGCTTCGGGTCGTACTTCCAAAGCTTCTGAGTCGACGCGTCGAAGTAGGGGCTAGAGGTCGGAACGGGCGGCCCGTACACCGCCTTGGCGTTGCCGAAGAAGGCTGCCTTAACCACGCTATCGCGGTTGATGGCGTACGCGACCGCCTCCCGTACCAAGGGATTGGCAAAGGGTCCACTCGTCGTATTGAATTCCACGTCCATCAGCAAACCGTTCTGAACGTCGATCTTGACGCCTCGAGTGCCCCTAAGCGTGTCGAACTGCTCCCACGGAACGTAGTCAATAAGATCGACGTCCCCGGAAATCAGTGCATTCGTTCGTGCGGTCCCATCCGGGTAAAACACCAAGTCCACTGTCTTGAGCGCGACAGCTTTCGCGTCGTAATAGGCGGCGTTCTTCGTAAGCACGAGCTTTACGCCCGCATCGTCCTGCTTGATCGCGAACGGGCCAGCGCCGACCGTGGCGGTGCCGCCAGGGGCAAGCGCCTTGTCCGGGGCAATGAAGGCGCTCACATCCGCGGTGTATGCCAGGAAATCCGGGAAAGGCGTGGAAAGGTGCACATTGACCGTTAGATCGTCGGGTGTGTCAATCGACTTGATATTGCTCATCGCCCCGAGGGTCCGGGCACCGTTGGCAGGCACGGCCATGTACATCAGGGAGTGCTTGACGTTAGTGCTCGTGAGCGGAGAGCCGTCACTGAACGTCAACCCTTTACGAAGCTTGAACGTGTAATTCTCCGTGTCGACCTGCTTGTAGCTCTGCGCAAGACCAAGGGCAATCTTGCCCTGCTTGTCATACGTCAGAAGGCCGCGATGGATGAGCGAATCAAGCATGAAGCCAACGCCGCCCTGGTCGCCTCCCACCTTCGGAGGCTGAGGTTCCCCCGAAATTCCGAAGCGCAGGGTCTGGTCTGCAGCCAACGTCGGGCTCGCGGACTTGGATGCGGATGAGCCGACGCATCCAGCGAGGGACAGGCCTATGGCCAGTGCTGCGGCAATCGCGCCAAGTGCGCGAGCCCGCCTCCGTCGCATGCCATGTGAATTGGTGCGGTGAAGCATGGTTCCTCCTTGTTGATCGACAATGATCCGTGGTTCGTCGGCCATGCGATTCCCGGGCACCAATGACACGCAGCAGGGCGAGTTCAAGCGCGGAACGGGTTTCGGGGTTAGTCTTTGGGAACGAGACCAATCCGCCGCGGATACAACATTGAGGCGGATTGGGATCGGTGTCAACACCTTTTTGGGAACGAGACCAAAATTTTTGGGAACGAGACCAATTTGTGATGTTCACTAGCTTCATCGCTTGCGTATGCGTGCCGCGGCGCCAATCGGCGCGGTCCGTCCGAACTAGAGGGGGTTCAGTTGGCCGCACGGTACGTACCTACGGTGCTTGATGTCGCGCGCGAGGCGGGCGTGTCGAAGTCCTCCGCCGCCCGCGTACTGGCCGCGCGGGGATCGTCAAGCGCCGAGACCCGACGACGAGTCACCGAAGCGGCCGCTCGACTTGGCTATCGGCCAAACGCCCTGGCCAAAGCAATAAAATCTGGCGCAAGCGCCACGATCGGCGCTGTAATCCCGGACGTCGCATCCCCATTCTTTTCGACCGTCGTGCGGGGGCTCACTGACGCTGCCCGCGCAGCCGGCTTCGAGGTGATCGTTGCTAGCACCGACGAGGACGCCCAAATCGAGGCTCGTACAATTGAGCTACTCGCAGAGAAGCGCGTCGAGGGAATCATCGTAGCGCCGGCGCTACAGGAGTACCCCGAGGACGTACTGCGCATAATTGAGGACACGACTCCAGTTGTTCTGCTCGACCGACGCCATCCATCGCTTGCTGGAGTACAGTCCGTTTCCGTCGATAACGTGGGCGCAGCGCGTCTCGGCGTTGAACACCTCCTTTCGCTTGGGCACGAGCGGATAGGAATCGTTACCGGCTCGCTGTTTCACGCGGATGATCTCCTCCGGCGCGCCAGCGACGAGGATGTGACGCTTTGGCGCCCGTCTGATCAGCGGCTCCTCGGTTATCTCCAGGCGCATCAGGACGCGGGTGTCGAGTATGACCCTGCGCTAATTCTGGATTCCAACCGCGACGCCAGATCAGCGTCAGAATCCGTCGAAAAACTGCTCAACAGCCCAGCTGTAGTTACAGCGATTTTCTGCACGGGCGCAGCCTTGACCTACGGGGCATACAGGGTGGTGGTCGATCGAGGGCTGGGAATCCCAGACGAACTTTCGTTCGTGGGGTTCGATGATCAAGACTGGATGACGCTCGTGCGACCAACGATTACCGTCGTCGACCAGCCTCGATATCGAATCGGCACAGCATGCACCAACATGTTGTTGGCTCAAATTCTCGGGGTGGGATCCGAGGTGGACAACCTCAGCTTGCCGGCCAGCTTGATCACGCGCGCTTCTACCACCTCAGTAAATGCACTCGATGGGTCAACGCTCCGTTAGGTCGCCAGGGTCGCCCCGCACACGCGAAGCGGCCGAGGCGTAGGTCGTGAGAGGCCATTCCGAGCGGATAGCAATCACTCATGATTGCCGCCATCGTCTCGGCAGTCTCTCCTAATCTCCGGCAGACAATGAGGCCGGTACGATCCCACAGCGCCGAGCCGCTCGTGGCCGGCGTTATGCCGCCATTTGATAGGGGCAGCAGGTGGTTTCGCCGCCATGAGTCCACAGGTGGGTAGATGCTCGCTGCAACGCCCCGAACTTGCGTATGCGTATTGACACCGTTCCCAAACAGGTGCAACCTTTCTTTCAAACACAGTTTGGGAACGGTGCCAATTATGAGCGCACCGGACATGCCACCCAACGTTCCTTACCGCGTCGAGCGTTGCACGAAGGAGTCTGAACTCGATGACTGACAACCTCACCACTACGAACATCCTTGCCCAAGCGCCCACCAGGCGGCGGGTGTTCGTATCCACCCTTCTTGGCAACGTTGTCGAGTACTACGACTTCACTCTGTACGGGACGCTTGCAGCGATCATCGCTAAACAGTTTTTCCCGGCAGAAGATGGGTTCATTGCTCTGACGGCGGTCTACGTCGGAATCGTCCTCTCTTACGCCATCCGACCTCTAGGTGGGTTGATTCTCGGGCCTCTCGGCGACATCAAGGGGCGTAAGTTTCTCCTCGTTCTGACCATCGCGCTCATGAGTATTGGAACCGCCGGAATCGGAGTACTGCCCACTTATGCCGCGATCGGGATCGCTGCACCGGTCCTTCTTCTACTATTGCGTCTGATCCAAGGGGTTGGAGCGAGTGTCGAGTACACAACAGCTGCCAACTTCCTGCTCGAGCACGAGCGGGGCCGTCGACGCAACTTCGTTGCCGGAATCTTCAACGCCACCGGTTCTGTCGGTGCCTTTCTGGCCACGGCGCTCGCGTATCTCTTCGCTTTGCTTCCCGGAGACTCGTTCGAGAGCTGGGCTTGGCGTATCCCGTTCCTCCTTGCGATCCCGATCGCCTTCATTGGCGTCTATATGCGCCGGCGCCTGGAAGAAACGCCAGACTTCAAGCGTGTTGCGGCAGCGGCGGAACGAGAGCACGTGGCGCAGAAACCACTTCGCGATTCGGTCCGGCTGTATTGGCGCGAGATCCTCCAGACCCTGGGCCTTAGCCTTGGCCAGCGGATCGGGTCGTATATTATTCAGGCGTATTTCGTGACGGCGCTCATTACTGCGGGTTTCCCCGCATCAGAGGCGCTACTTGCGTCGATGCTCACGTACGTCCTTGGGCCGATCACCAGCATCTGGGGCGGGGTTCTAGCGGACCGGTTCGGAGCGCGGCTGCCACTTCTCCTCGGCTACGGGTTATTTGTGGCCCTGACGGTGCCAACGTTCTATCTACTGGGCACCAAATCGATCTTCCTCGCCACCGCAGCGGTCATCGTGTTTACGCTGATAAACAATCTCGTTGCCGCTCCACTGAGCGCAGCATACGTATTGAGCTTCCCACCTGAGGTTCGCGCTACCGCCTCCGCCCTAACGTTCAACATCGGAACTTCAGTCTTCGGCGCGACGGCCGGGCTGATTGCAATCTGGCTCTTCGCCGTTACTGGGTCCAACGTGTCATTCGGATGGTACGTGACAGCGGGCTGCGTCATCTCCATCCTCGTTACGATCTTCGCCCTTCCAGCTTCCCTTAAACACCGGGATTCGCCGGAAGAACTTGCAACGCCAGTGGCCTAGTAGGAAACAGTCGCAAAGCCATCGATAGGTTCACCGCCCGGAGGGCCGCCTTCGCGGGGCTGAGCAATACCGACCCGCGCCAGCCTCCACGTCGATGGCCGAGAATCAGGAGAAGCTTTGACCGCTATTGACAATGGTCCCGCCACCTCAGGCGCATCAATACTCTCGACCGAGACCGCCGGCCATGCAATAGTCCGCACCCTCGAAGAACACGGTATCCAACGAGCCTATGTAGTACCCGGCGAGAGCTTCTTGGACGTCCTTGACGGCTTGCACGAATCCACAATCGATACGATCGTGTGCCGTCACGAGGGTGGAGCTGCCTATATGGCAGAAGCCGAAGGCAAAATCACAAGCCATCCGGGCATCGCCATGGTGACCCGCGGTCCCGGAGCCGCGAACGCGCATGTAGGAATTCATACTGCCTGGCAGGACTCCACGCCGATGGTGCTCTTCGTGGGCTTGATTCCCTCCGATCATCGGGGGCGCGAGGCCTTCCAAGAGTTCGACATTTCGGCCTGGTTCGACTCCGGTGCCAAAAAAGTGCTGATTCTCGACACGGCGAGCCGTGCATCCGAAATTGTTGCCGAGGCCATCTTTATTGCCCGTTCAGGACGCCCCGGGCCCGTTGTCGTCGGGCTACCAGAGGACGTCTTGCGGCGACGCGTTGCAGGTCCGCACCATCCCATTCTTCCTGCGGCCGGCGGGGGCATGACGCATCGGGATTCGCGTCTGCTCCACGACCTCTTGCAGAGCGCTAAACGCCCGCTGTTTGTGACGGGTGGCAGTGACTGGGATGAAGAGAGCGCAACGCACCTGACCCGATGGTTAGAGCAACACAACCTTCCGGCCGCAGCCGAGTGGAGAACCGAGGGGGTCATTCCGTTCGACTCCCCCTCATACGTAGGCCCTCTCGGCTACGGGCGCCCGAAGCCCACTATCGATATTTTAGACGAGGCGGATCTGCTAGTCTACGTCGGCACGGTACCCGGTGACGTACTCACCAGCGGCTTTCGCGCGCGGCAAAGCTGGGCAAAAAAGAATGTGCTGGTTTCAATAGACACCGAACTTCGCGGCAGGTCCGGCGCGGTTACCCACCAAATAGTCGCGCGACCAAGCAGGTTCGTACGGGACCTGGCGAGTATTGATCTCCCCAAGAGCCCAAACTGGACGAAATGGACGGGCTCGCTGCGCGATCAGCAGGTGAGGTTCGCCGAGCTGCCTGCCCCCCGAACTCGTGACGGAGCAGCGCGGATGGACACATTGATGGCGCACCTGGTCCCCCGCCTTAGACGAGACGCCGTCGTCACCTTCGGAGCTGGCGAACACACAAACTGGGCGCATCGGTACTTCCCGGCATCAAGTTCCTCGTCGATGATCAGCGCCGGCAACGGATCCATGGGTTACTCGGTTCCAGCGGCCGTAGCTGCGAGCTTGAATTTTCCCGAGCGCCAGATCATTTGTATTGCGGGCGACGGCGAGTTTCTCATGAATGGTCAAGAACTCGCCACGGCAGCGCAGTATGGCGCACGCCCTCTGTTGGTTGTGATGGACAACGGAGAGTACGGCACGATCCGCACTCACCAAGAACGTCACTACCCAGGCAGGGTCTCCGGGACTCAGCTTCAAAATCCCGATTTCGCACGATACGCGGAAGCCTTTGGGGGCACCGGGTTCCGGGTTGACCGTGACGATCAAGTCCCTCAGGCCGTTGCCGAGGCCCTGGACGCCATCTCGGGCAAGTCTTTTGCGCTGATCCACCTCCTTGTAGACCAGCGAACGCAGGCCTACTAGCGCCGCGCCTCCTAGCTCCCCGTTTTGCAAGGGGACCGTTACCTCGTCGCGCCGGGGTTTGTGGGGCCCCGGCGCGACGAGCTCCTCGCTGAGTCGTCCCGCCGGGTCGCCTCATTGCGTTCGGCGCTGGGTGGCCATTCTGATGCCAGGAGCCCCGCGCTTCCTAGCCCGGCCGGCGGGCCTTAGCGCCTCCACAATTCCGGCCTGAAGGCGACACCAACCACCAACCATCGTCGCTGCCATGTGTCTTTCGCGGCTTTCAACGGCGTGCACTTGATTTCCGCACTCTGATGACTCTATAGTTGTCAGACACTCGATCTAGAGAACGGACATTCGGGATGCACAATATCTCAGAAGGACATCACCTCGCTGTTCAGACGGCAGCAGTCAACCTGGCCGAGCCCATTCGGGAAGCCATTCGCTCCGAGCTTCAGCGCGGGGTCAAGAACGTCTTCTTTGCGAGCGCTGGAGGAGTTGCCTTCCTCAGCCTTCCCGCGGTGAAGTTCCTCCATGAGCGGTCCTCCTTCCCAGTGTTTGCCCCGCGTGCGGCGGAGCTCGTCGAGAACGGCAACGTGAATCTGGGCAAGGACTCGCTGGTTATCCTCACCTCCGTTTCGGGGACTACCTCCGAGGCAATTGCCGTGCTCGAGTACGCAAAGTTTCACGGCGCTCGCGTACTTACGCTCGTGGGAACGGCGGGAACTCCGCTTCAACAACGAGCCGACATCAGCTTCTTCAATGAGACCGCCGATGACACTTCGAGCGAAAACTTCCTGATTCAGACCCTCCTGATCGCCTTGGCGATCCTCGACGCTCGTGATGAGAATGCAGACTGGGACAACACTCTCCGTCAGCTCCAGACACTGCCCGCGCTGCTCATCGAGGCCAAGCGTTCCTTCGACCCTCGCGCAGCGGAACTCGCCAGCGAAATCAAGGACGAGCAGAACCACATCGTAACCTCCGCCGGAAACACCTGGTTCGAGGCTTGGTACTACGGAATGTGCATCCTCGAGGAGATGCAGTGGATCTGGACCCGCCCCGTGCACGCGTCTGACTTCTTCCACGGCACACTCGAACTCGTTGAGGAGAACGTGAGCGTCCTGCTCCTGAAGGGCGAGGACGGCGGCCGGGAACTGGAAGAGCGCGTCGAAGCGTTCGTCCCCCGCTACTCGAAGAAGCTCCGAGTGATCGACTCCCAGGACTTTGCACTCCCCGGAATTGAGCCCGTCACCCGCGCCCTGGTCGCCCCAATCGTCTTGGCCACGGTTCTCGAGCGACTCAGCGTACATCTCGAGACGGTACGCGAGCACCCGCTCACCACGCGCCGCTACTACAAGCGCGTCGAGTACTAACTACGGCGAACGCTCAGACTCTGCCGTGCGCCTCCGCGAGGCACCTGCACTTCAGGGTCTGAGCTCAAGTGGTCCCGAATCAAACAAGTTAAGGAAGACTGATGATTCAGACTCCGGTTCTCCGCGTGAGCGGCGTACGCAAGAGCTACAGGCACGTCGAAGCTCTCCGAGGTGTCGACCTAGAAGTTCAACCCGCTGAGGTGCATGCCCTTCTGGGAGACAACGGTGCGGGCAAGTCAACCCTTCTCAAGATCCTTGCCGGGGCCGTCGTCCCTGACTTCGGAACTATCGAGGTACAGGGCAAGAAAGTGGCCTTTCAGCGCCCAGCAGATGCTCAAGCGGCCGGGATCGAGACGGTCTATCAAGACCTGGCGCTCGCCCCAACGTTGTCGCCAGGCGAGAACGTGTTCTTGGGTCGCGAAGTCCTACGGCAGGGAGCACTTGGGAAACTCGGCTTCCTAGATCGCAAGGCAATGTCGGCTCGAGCAACGCAAGAGCTGGCCCGGCTGGGAGCCCGAACGCCCTCATCAACCGTCGAGGTCGAAGCACTTTCGGGTGGTCAGAAGCAGGCTGTCGCTGTTGCGCGCGCGTCAATTTGGGGCACCGCTCTGATCATGTTGGATGAACCCACAGCGGCCCTGGGTGTGGCGCAAACCGAGCAGGTGCTCAACCTCGTTCGCCGCCTGCGCGATGAGCGCGGGATTTCCGTGTTGCTGATCTCCCATAATCTCCCGGACGTGTTCGCCGTAGCTGATCGCGCCACTGTCCTACGGCTCGGGGAACGGGTGCTCACCTCTCCCATCGCCGACGTCACAACCAATGACCTCATCGCCGCAATGACGGGCGGAAACGACGCGCCCGGAAGGAAGCAGTCATGAGCAAGACAATTGTCGAGCGCCGACCGAATGTGCTGACCAAGATCCTCGTCAGCCCGAGATCATCCAACCTCGCCATCCTCGGCTTCTTCGTGGTCATTTTCGCCTTCTTCGCGATCGCGAGCCCATCCGGGACTTTCCTGTCTGCCGGCAACATCGAAGCGATCGCACTATCGGCTTCGCAGGTGTTGATTCTCGGGGCGGGAGTGACCTTCCTCTTGATTGCTGGTGGTCTGGACCTGTCCGTGGGCTCGATCATCGTCTTCGCTGCGGTCACGACGGCGAGCATCACGGCGAGCCTCACAAAGGACCTCGTCGGAGATGCGCGTGGTGGCTGGGCGGTGGGCGCGCCTATCCTCCTGGGGATTGTGGCCGGGCTCATCGTTGGCCTGGGATGGGGGCTGCTGAACGGATTGGTGGTTGTACGACTTCGGATCCCACCCTTTATCGCCACTCTCGCCTCGGCAACCATCATCCTCGGTCTCACCCAAGTGTGGACCGGCGGACTTAACGTCGCCGGCGCGCCGCCAGAAATGCAGCAGTCGTTCGGTCTCGCAAAGCTCTTCGGTGTCATTCCTTGGCCCGTTGTAGTGGCCATCGTCATCGTTGCCATCCTGTGGGTCGTGCTTGCTTGCACACGGTTCGGCATGCGGATATACGCCATCGGCGCTAACCCTGAATCTGCAAGACGCGCTGGCATCAACGTCAATGCCTACACCGTGTCGCTCTACGCCCTTGTTGGTCTTCTATCAGCCGTGGTCGGAGTGATCGATGTGGCGCGATTCACTACGGCGACTGTCTCCGGCTACGCCGATACTGCTCTGGCCGTGATCACCGCCGTGGTCATTGGTGGAACCAGCCTTTGGGGCGGTCGAGGGACGATGGGCGGCACTGTGATCGGCTCGCTCATTCCCGCCACTCTGGCAAGCGGGTTCGTAATTCTGGGGCTTCCCCCATTCTGGCAAGAAGTGGCGGTTGGGGCAGTTCTGCTCCTCGCTGTCACGGCTGACCAGCAACGACGACGAAAGCTCGGATCCTTCTAGTTCCAGCGCTTTCGCCCCAACTTCGGCTCGTTCATCGGCGCACGAGCCGGCGACCCCCACCCGGCGCCGAACTGCACAGCGAGGAAAGCAAATGAAGTCCAAACGACGCATCACTGGCGTTGCGTTTGTCGGCACCCTGGCGACAGCGCTTGTCATGACGGGGTGCTCAGCGCCCACGCCGGCCAGCAGCAATGGCAACAATCGTTACTCGATTGCCGTGATCACTAATTCGAAGATCCAGGGCTACTACGTCGCTTTGGCTGACGGCGCCAAGAAAGAGGCCGAGAAGCTCGGAGCCGACTTCTCATGGCAAGCACCGAACGACGTCAACGCCGCAGGCCAGACCGCGCTGCTCCAAAGCGTCGCTGCCAAGAGGCCGAGCGCGATCATTATGTCGGTGATCGACAAAGATGCTCTCGTCCAGCCGATGAAACAAATCATGGCGTCGGGAATTCCCATCATCACCGTCGACGCAGACACGAGGGACCCATCCGCACGCCTGGCACGCGTTGCTTCGGACGATCAGCAGTGTGGGCAGCTTATGGCCAAGAGCGCTGCAACTCTGGCGGGCGACTCCGGAGAAGTGGGCTACATCGGGTATCTCCCTGGTGTCGAAGGCGTGGACGCACGACTGGCGGCATACGAGAAGGCTCTTAAGACGATGAGCGGCATCAAGTATGTGGGTGCGCAGTACGCAAACTTGGACATCTCCGAGTACGTGCAGAAGACCGCCTCGGTGCTCGCTGCACATCCCAACGTCAAGGTGATCAACACCTCATGGGAGGTGGCCGCGGCCGGCGTTGCACAAGGAGTCCAGCAGAGCGGAAAGGGTGACTCTGTAAAGGTGATTGGCTTCGACGCGACACCCGACGAAGTCTCGCTTCTGAAGAAGGGTCAGCTGGCCTCCATCGTGGCGCAGCAGCCCGTGAATATGGGCAAGACGGCTGTCGACGACGCGTACAAGTATCTGAAAGACAAGGTCAAGCCGAAGGATGCCAACCTGCCGTGCGTGGAAATCACTCCGGACAACGTTGATTCTGCGAAGACTGCACCCTACCTGCTGAAAGACGTAGGCAAGTAACGGCTCAACTCCCCGGGTTGCGGCTGGTCCTCCTAAAGGGCCAGCCGCAGCCCTCGAACTATTAGTACAGAGTGGTGGTTCCGTCGTGACACTCCAACTTCCAGATGGCAAGTCGCTTGCTGTCGCACTGACCGTAGATTTCGACGCGCACTCCGCTTGGATGGCCGAAGGGCTGACGAGTCCCGCCTACTTGTCGCGGGGCGATTTCGACGCGAACGTCGGGGCCCCGCGCGTTCTCAGACTTCTCAAGCGTCACTCAATATCAGCGACGTGGTTCACCCCTACCCACACCATGGAGACGTTCCCGCGGGTCTTCGACGAAGTTGTGGCTTCAGGGCACGAAATAGCCGCTCATGGTCTTGTCCATGAGCGCTTCGCTAACTTCAAGCCCGGGGACGAGCGCGCCCTCATGGAACGCATCGTGGAGAAGCACCGCAAGATTCTGGGTAAGGCTCCGACAGGCTATCGATCGCCCGCATGGGACTGGAGCGACGACACCCTTACCATCCTCGAAGATTTTGGCTTCTTTTGGGACTCGTCGCTTATGGGTAACGACTTCACTCCGTATCGCCCCGGACCCGTCCTGCTGAGCGAGGACGGCAACCGATTCGAACCCGCGAGTTCATCGATTCTTGAATTTCCGGTGAGTTGGTACCTCGACGACTTTCCGGCTTTCGAAGTGACTCCCAGCTCGCCGAGGGGCCTCGCCGCACCGTCTGCCGTATTGGAAACCTGGCGAGAGCACTTCGTTTATGCCTATGAAAACGTCCCGAACGGAGTGATGACACTCACCGTTCATCCGGGGACCATCGGACGAGCTCACCTAATACCCATGCTCGACCGCTTCATCGATGAGATGTCGGACCGCCCGGGCGTTTGGTTCACAACCCTGAGTGAATTGCAGAAGCGGTGGCGAGACGATGGTTGATGTCGAAGAGATCCCGGCGCGTGGCCTCGACGCGCCGGTTGAAATCATTATCGACCAGTGGGGGGTTCCCCATATCTACGCCGACTCCGATAAAGACCTCTACTTCGCGCAGGGCTTCAACGCAGCCCGCGACCGCCTCTTCCAGATTGACACCTGGCGCAGACGCGGACTTGGACTTGTGTCCGCAGTCCTGGGTGAAGCACATATCGAGCAGGATGCCGCCGCACGAGCCTTCCTGTACGCAGGCGACCCAGACGAGGATCTACGCGCCTACGGTAGACACGCCAAAGGGGCTGTCGAATCCTTCGTCGCCGGTATCAACGCTTACATAGCCCTCACCCGCTCCGATCCGAGTCTCCTCCCTCCTGAATTCGCCCTTGTTGGCTATCAGCCTGACACGTGGGAAACCACCGACATCTCGCGTATTCGGACCCACGGACTGTTCTATAACGCGGAGTACGAACTCGCTCGAGCACTCACCTTGCGAGACCACGGAGGTGATGTCGAGCGGCTCCGGGCAACGGCCGAGCCACCCATCGAGCTGACCCTGCCCCGAGGACTCGATGCCAGTGCGCTCTCGGCTGAGACGCTTCAGCAATACCGACTTGCATTCGCTCGAGTGATGTTCGGAACAACCAACACCAAGAGACGAGAGGCCGAGCCCGGCGGCAGCAATAACTGGGTGATCGGTCCGTCCCGGACAACGACGGGACGGCCCATACTTGCCAACGATCCGCACCGAGCGATGGACTTTCCATCCCTCCGCTACATCGCCCACCTGGTATCGCCCGAGACTGATCTCATCGGGGCTGGTGAACCCGCGCTCCCGGGGATCTCGATCGGACACACTCAAGAGGTTGCCTTTGGGCTCACAATCTTTCCGCTCGATCAGGAAGACCTGATCGTTTACGAAACGCACCCCGACGATCCGCATCTTTACAGGTGGGCCGACGGGTGGGAAGCGATGAGCTCGCGGACAGAGCGCATCCCCGTCCTCGGCCAACCAGATCGTGTAACCCAGTTGTGGTTCACTCGGCACGGCCCTGTCATCGACCGCGATAGGACCCGCAACGTCGTTATCGCGCTTCGGGCGGCGTGGTTAGAACCCGGGATGGCCCCGTATCTCGCGAGCATCGAATACTCGAAGGCGTCGAACGCAGCCGAATTCCTCGACGCGCTGAAGTTCTGGGGGGCCCCCGGGGCTAACCAGCTGTTTGCCACTACCGAAGGGCGAATCGGTTGGCGACCCAGCGCAGCTGTACCCCAGCGCAGAGGTTGGGAAGGATCCACACCCGTGCCCGGTGACGGATCGCACGAATGGGACGGAGTTCGGCGCGATGGAATTCTTCCCACGGTTATCGACCCCACCTCGGGATGGTTGGCGACAGCGAATCAATTCAATTTGCCCGAAGACTCCCCCGTAGTCGGCCACGATTGGTCCTCCGACTCCCGCTATCGACGAATAGCCCAAATGCTTGACCAAAAGGCAAACCTCTCCGTCGCGGATTGTGTCCGCATGCAAACCGACTATCAAAGCCTTCCCGCCGTTGAAATGATCGAAATTATCTCGGAGGCGGCGCGCAACAACAAGATGGCGCCCGAGTGGGAGCTCATTGCCGAATGGGACGGCGAGATGTCCGCCGGATCAGTTGCTGCCACCATTTTTGAGATCTGGATGCGCCGGCATCTGCGACCTCGTTTGCTGGGGCGACAGCTAGCCACGACAGTCGACTCTGCTCAGCTCGAGAGCGCACTCCAATCGGTGCTCCCAGACGAAACGTGGTCTTCCGACACGCGAGTCGTGCAAGCGCTACTCAGACGAGAACAGGAGCAGGACTCCCAGGGCCTCATCGAAGTCGTCAATGTAACGCTCGCTGCCGCGATCCGAGAGATCGAAGCACTCCTGGGACAGGACAAAACCAAATGGTCATGGGGCTCGTTGCACAAATCAGCGCCTAGACATGCACTCGCTGACCTCGATAACGCGCCGGCATGGACCACACTCGGCCCGGAACCGCGCGGCGGCAGCGGAGACACGGTCAACTATGCGCCCTACGGCAGTGACTTCGTCCAAACCAGCGGCGCGAGTTTCCGCATCGTCATGGATGTGGGCGATTGGGATCAATCGCGCGCAATGAACATGCCGGGCCAATCTGGCGACCCGCGAAACAAGCACTTCACGGATCTCTATGAACCCTGGCTCGCCGACCAAAGTTTCCCCCTGCTCTACTCACGCTCCGCTATAGAACATCACGCCGAATCGCGCATCCGGCTTATACCGCCTCAACTGGCGAGCACACCCAACCAATCCGATCGACCTGACAGGGACGCCGATGAGGTTCGCCCACCTAAGCACGACACCAATTCACCAACCACATCTCGCCGTCGTCATGGATGGAGGCGCGCTTTTCCTTGACGTTGTCATGACGGACGCTCCGCGAGACGTCCAAGAGCTCATTGAACAAGGCCACTACCGCCTCGAAAGCATTAGATCCCTGGTAGAAGAAGCTCTTCTGAATGGCGCTCCACTCGTACCGCTCGACACGCTGCACTATGCGTCTGCGGTGCTGCGACCGCCTCACATCCTCGCTATCGGGGCAAATTATGCAGCGCATGCCGAAGAGCTACATCTCAAGAGCGAAAAAGCGCCCACAATCTTCTCGCTTTGGCCCAATTCCCTAAGCGGCCACGGACAGACCGTCTCATGGCCCGGTGCTGTCGCCTCTCAGGTGGACTATGAAGTCGAACTTGGCGTGATCATTGGCAGATCCGCGCACAGAGTTCGGGCCGAAGAAGCGCTCAATTACGTTTGGGGATACACGGTAGTGAACGACATCACCGCCCGGGACATCCAATTCAACGAGGCCCAATGGTCGCGCTCTAAATCGTTCGATGGTTTTACTCCAACCGGGCCCGTTGTGGTCACCGCTGATGAGGTCGCGGATCCTCAGAAGCTATCGCTAACCACGAAACTTGGAGGGGCCCTCCTCCAAAACGGAACCACCGCAGACATGATTCGACCAGTAGCGGAGATCATTGAATTTCTCTCGCAAACTGCCACACTCACACCCGGCACACTTATTTCCACCGGCAGTCCCGGCGGCGCCGGTTATTCCCGGAGACCGCAAACCTTCCTACGGCACGGATCCGCGGTCACCGTCTCGGTACATGGCATCGGCGCTCTCACCACGTACTGCGAAATCCGATAATCCCGCTCACATCGCCGGAGCACAAAGCCGATTGTGAGATAATAGGAGATCTGTTAGACAATGGCGCGCCGCCGCACAGAAGATGTGCACCGCGGGGGAAGGTGTAGACGTGTCCATAAACATGCAAACCACTCGGCGATCCAAGCGGAGCACCGTCGATAAGGCACGGGAGGACCTCCTGCGCCTTATCAGTCAGCGAGAGCTCAAGCCCGGCGACCGCCTTCCCACAGAGCCCGACCTTGCAGAAATGTCGGGAGTGTCACGAGCCACCATACGAGAGGCCTTGAAGCAGCTCGAGCAGTCTGGTCTGGTCCACGCCATCCAGGGCCACGGTCGCTTTCTGACGGCCACGAGCTCCCTCCGCGTGGAGCGCCCCATAACCAAATACGAAAGCATCACCGAGATGCTTGAGGGCTTGGGTTACCGCGTCGAAAACGCGGTACTAGGCGTCAAACTATCCGAGGCCAACCAAAAGGTGGCGGCAGCCCTTTCGCTTGCTGAAGGCGCCAGCGTCATTGAACTCACGCGACTGAGGTACGGAGACGACCAACCGTTGGTCTTCAGCGTCAACTACATCCCGCACGCAATGCTGCCAGGCCCGGTGGAGTATCGAGACTGGTCAGGAGCTGTGACCGCAGCACTCGAGATGCACGGACACCGCATCGTCTCCTCGGTTGCCCGTATCAGCGCCGTCAACCTCCCTGAGCCCCAACGAACGCGTTTTCAACTTGCCGAGTATGACCCCTGGCTTCTCGTTGAAGAGACGTGCCAGACCGCGGTCGGTCAGCGCGTGTTGTTCGCCGAGGACTACCACCGCGGCACAGAGATAGGATTCAATGTTCTCAGGCGCCGCTGATCACTGAGGGAACCCGCCTGGGTGGGTGCATGTGACCGAAGCAAGATGCGCACCTGCCCGAAGAGAGCCGGAAACATTGGCCCCCGACAGTCGCGCGGTGATGAAGCCGGCGATGAAGCTGTCCCCCGCTCCGGTGGTATCGACCACCCGAGTTGGAAACGCGGTCTGGGACCAGGCATCCGTCCCGTTTGTAGCGTAGGCCCCGTCTGCTCCCTGCGTAACAACCGCGAGGCGTGCGCCCTCGCGTAACAACCGCGCCGCAAGCACGCTCGGGTCAGAGTTCTCTCCAGCGGAAGCAAAAGCCACATCCGTGTCAGTCGCTATGGGAGTGACAGCTACATCCTGGCTGATGACGATCTTCGGCTGACGACGCCGGAGCTCCGCTTTCACGCGTGACGCCGCCGGAAGCATCCCGATATGCACCCAAGAACATTGCGCAATGCGGTCTATTTCGGCCGACGACGGTGCATAGTCCGCTGTTACCCCAAAGTCTTCGCTCAAGAACACGCGGTCGTTGTCGGCAGTTAGTTCGATACGTGTGAGGGCGGTGCGACCCGGAAGAGTGGTCACCCCGCGGGCGCCGACCCCCTGGGCTTCGAGCGTGCTTCTAATGAGCGTCCCGTACGGGTCTGCCGCCACCGCACCGAAATAGTCTGTGGGCACGCCGGCGCGAACGATTTGCACCGAAACGTTGAGAGCGTTGCCCCCGACAAAAGTCCTATGGTGCGGCGCGACATATTCGTCAATGGTGTTGTCGCCCAGCACAGCCACGTGTGCCAAATTTCCTGGCCCTGCGATTTCACTCATTTGTTCTCCAAATTACGCCATTTGCACGGTGGTCTGACGTATTTTATCATTGTCTGAGGACCGAAGTACTCACCGTCCTCTCGCGCCATCGACGCGGCGAATGGGACATGAATTCAAGCCGTGGCAAGAAGCTGCGCGAAAGGAAGCGCATGATGCGCACCGAGCAAGCGGCAATACTGCACGGAACTCATCACCGTTATGCGTGGGGATCGACGCAGTCCATCCAGGACTTTTGCGAGCTGGAGCAAGACGGATTGCCCTTGGCGGAGGTGTGGTTCGGTGCGCACCCAAGTGCGCCATCGCTGGTAGCTCACGGCGATGAACTGGTCCCCCTTGACCACGTGATCCAAGAAGACCCCGAGGGCAATCTTGGCGAAGTGCAGCGAGCTTACGGCGACTCTCTTCCCTTTCTAGTGAAGCTCTTGGCTCCGCAGCAGGCCGTCTCGCTTCAGGTGCACCCCAACCGGACGCAGGCGGAACTCGGGTTTGCAAAAGAGGAGCAGCAGGGGGTCCCGTTGGGCTCTGCTGAAAGATCGTTCGTCGACCGAAATCACAAGCCGGAGATGGTCATTGCGATTACCGATTTCGAGGGACTAGTCGGATTCCGGCACAGTTCACAGATCGCCGAATCGCTGGCCGGCGCACACATGAACCCTTTCGCCCAGCGTTTGCTGGAGCTTCTCCGCGAGGAACGGCTGAGCGAAGCCTTTGCTGCTCTTCTTCGTGCCGAGCCCCATCAAGTTAGCTACCTAGTTGACGAACTCTTGGTAAACCGTGCCGGCGACGCTGCGATCGAAAAGGTGCGTCAACTGACCGCAACATACCCGAGTCAGGATCCGGGACTGTTGGCTTCAATGTTCTTGAATATCGTCCGGCTCAAACCTGGCGAAGCGGTCTTCGTGGGCGCCGGGGTTCCCCATAGCTACCAGGGCGGGCTTGCTGCCGAGGTCATGGCGAACAGCGACAACGTTATTCGAGCGGGCTTGACTAAGAAGTTCGTCGATGTGGACGGACTCCTGTCCACCGTGGACTTTGACAGCGCCGCAGCCCGGGTGCTATCGGTGCACCCGGCAAACCCCTACTTCGAAATCCCCGTACCCGACTTCAGCGTCGCGCTCCTCCACAACGATGCCACCCTCGCCCAGTCGTCTCCTCGAATAGCGCTCGCCCTCTCGAAGGGGGTTCGAATCCAATCAGGCGTTACGACACTCGAGCTCGATCGCGGACAAGCCGCGTTTGTCCCCGCGTCCGTAGGCGCGCTCCGCATCTCCGGCGGCACCACGTTGGTAGCCGGCGTCGGTGGGACCAGCAAGGGGTAACTACGAGCAAATGAAATGTCGCAACACCTGCCCGCTGTTTGGCAAACGCTTCAGAAGTGTTAGTTTATTGTCAGACACTAGCTGGAGATGACCAGACAAGCTTTAGAAGGGTGCCCATGTTGACGATTCGCAGCGCACAAGCCGCTCCTCCAGCTCGTGCCACTAGCACTGGCGTGGAGGCCACCAGTGAAATCTCTCTGAGAGGGGGCTTCGAATCATGACCTCCGCAGGCTTCTGGCTTACCGACGACAGCACGCCCGCTGCGGAGATTGTCGCAGAGCTCGGTTTTGGGTTCGTCATCATTGACGCTGAACACGGAATGTTCGACCTCGCGACGCTCGAGCGATACGTGCCCCTACTACTGGGGCTGGGCGTCGAAGTATTCGTGAAGGTGCTGGCCCCGGAGCGCGGGCCCATTCAACAAGCGCTCGATTTTGGCGCTACGGGGGTAATTATTCCCCACGTTGGCGCCCTCGCTGACGCACGTACGGTTACTGCCTACGCGAAGTATCCGCCGCTCGGTAAGCGCAGCATCACTGGCGGTCGCAACACGCACTGGGCGGGTCACACCAATGAATCGGTCGCCGCGGAAGATGAGCGAACGTTGGCTTTTCCTCTCATCGAGGAAGCAGCAGCGCTTGAGGATATCCAGGCCATTGCCAAGCTGGAAACCGTCGACGGTGTGATGCTTGGTCCAACGGATCTGTCGATGAGTCGTGGCAGGGGCATGTACTCGCGTACCGACGAAGACTTTGCGGACCTGGAACGAGTTGTTGCCGCTCTTGGCTCAGCCGGGAAACCGTGGATTTTCCCGGCCTGGACGCCCGCCGAGCTGACCTGGGCGCTGGACAGGGGGGCCTCGCGCGTGATTATCGGCACCCAGTACGACTCGCTTGCGGCCGGAGCTCGCGCGGTAAAACAGGCCTTCGAGGCCGTGGCTCAATGAATCTAGAAGTGGCGCGTCAGATGACGAGAGCTGAAAGGTAAATATGTCCTTGCAAGTAGCCGTGGCTCAGTTCGAAGGAACGACTGACAAGGAAGCCAACCGCCACACGGCCTCACGCTTGATCACTCAAGCGGCCAACGACGGTGCCACGTTGATCGTCCTGCCGGAAAGCGCAATGTTCACCGATTTCGGGCCCTCACCAGATCCTGTTGCTAACGCAGAGCCCCTAGACGGTGCCTTTGTTCAGTCGCTCGCCAGGAGCGCCGAGACCCACGGGGTGTGGGTGGTCGCCGGAATGACAGAGGCATTGCCTGACGGCACGCGGGTTCACAACACGGTAGTGGCCGTCAGCCCTGGGGGCGCCCTCACCGCGCTCTACCGAAAGGTGCATCTCTACGATTCCTACGGCTCGCGTGAGTCGGACACCGTCGCCCCAGGGGATATTGTTGCGCCGACCATTTTTGACGCGGCGGGTTTCACCATCGGCGTGATGACTTGCTACGACCTGAGGTTCCCTGAATCGGCGCGTCGGCTTGCCGACGCCGGCGCGCAGGTGATCGTGGTTCCGTCAGCCTGGGCCGCTGGTCCGCTCAAGGAGGATCACTGGGCGACCCTTGTACGTGCCCGCGCTATCGAAAACACATGCTACGTCGTCGCCTCCGGGCAAACGGGCCCGAATTGCACCGGCAATTCTATGGTTGTCGATCCGCAGGGAGTAGTCATTTCTAACGCCGGCACTGCTCCCGGGGTGGCGTCCGCTGAATTGCTCAACGAACGCCTTGACGCCGTGAGAGCGATCGCCCCCTTCCTGGACCATCGTCGATTCGCTGTCACAGAACGCCTACCGGACTGACACCTTTATGTCACACCTCTTCGAGCCATTCTTCGTCCGAGGATTACGCCTTCCAAATCGTCTCTGGACTGCCCCGATGTGCCAGTATTCCGCCGACAGATGCGACGGGATTCCGAATGATTGGCATTTAGCCCATTACGGCTCGCTCTCAACGGGAGGTTCGGGCCTCATCATGGTGGAGGCCACGGCCGTCCTTCCAGAAGGACGGATATCGCCGCAGGATCTCGGACTCTGGAATAGCGAGCAAACACTCGGGTTCACGCGCATGCTCGAATTTCTGCACCAGAACGCCCCTGTCATCGGAATTCAGCTCGCACACTCTGGGCGCAAGGGAGCAACATATCGGCCGTGGGAAAACAAGGCAGGCTCTATCCCGATTAGCGAGGGTGGCTGGATGACGGTAGCGCCATCTGCCCTATCCTTCGGATCCGACGCTGTCCCACACGAGTTGTCTACTCCTGAAGTGATGTCAACCATCGACGCTTTTGTACGGTCGGCGAAAAGGGCTATCGACGCTGGGTTCGACCTCGTTGAGATACAAGCAGCACATGGATATTTGGTCCACGAATTCTTGTCGCCTCTAACAAACAAGCGCTCTGACGAGTACGGCGGTTCCCTAATTAACCGAGCCCGTGTCCTACTCGAAATCGTTGCGGGAGTACGCGCAGCGATCGGAGGCGATATTCCTCTTCTAGTGCGGTTGTCGGCCACTGATTGGGTGGCCGGCGGCTTCGAAGGGGAGGAAGTTACCCAGGTCGCGCAATGGTCACACCAGGCAGGCGCTGACTTCCTCGACATCACGACAGGCGGCCTCGTCCCCGAGCAACAGATTGATGTAGGGCCGCATTACCAGGTCCCGCACGCTCAGCGGGTAAAGCAGGTCACCGATCTACCGGTGAGCGGGGTCGGTCTAATCACTGACGCCAAGCAGGCTGATGAAGCGATACGCGCAGGCCACGTCGACGCCGTGTTCATGGCGCGCCAGATGCTACGAAACCCTCGCTTTCCGCTCCAAGCGGCGGCAGAACTGCAGGCGTCAGTTAGGTGGCCTCCTGCTTACGAACGCGCCCAAGTATGAATCCGGCGTAGTAGCCACGTACGCGCACCGATCACACAGCCGAGGATCGGACATGGTCATTGCTCCTCACGCCATCGTATGCCCGGCAAGAGTTTTGAGGTCGTCGAAGGCCACGAGATTCAGACGCGCCAAGCAGGGCCGGCGCATGGTGGTCCGCCTGGTCGCGCCACCACACGCGCATTCCGTACTCGGATCTAGGAGAGGAGATGCCACGCGCGCCAGAGCAGATCGAGTCGGCTGAGAGCTGCCGGCCCCTCCCCGTAGCGGGCGGCCTACTTGGGGCCCTTCGGTTCGCTCAAATGATGGGCGGTAGGCCTGATCGGGTACTAGCGGTAATAATCCGGCGGAAGCGCTGATCCGCGGGGTGTCCGCTCCCCCGCATGCCGTGTAACCCATGCCGCACGCTAGCTGGTCCAAACTCAGCATCGCCTGCAGGCGCGGTCAAATGCCGAAAATGTAATAAGGGTGGTGAACATTTGGGTAATGAACTAAAGCCTAGCCACGCGCAGGGGCGCGCCTCAATCACCATCATGGCGACGGTATCCGTCGACCCGGATTTCGTTTTGATTCGCTACGAGGGTTTGCTCAGGAGGGCCCGACCATCTCCCAATGCAAAGCGCGACGGGCCACAGTGGGGACAGCCGGGAGATTTGGTGGGCTCAAGTTCGATTACTTCGTCGGTGAGGGGGTGATAGGACACCCAATGATCGGCGGAGGCCCACGGCTCGGTCAGACCGCCAAGGCTCATGAGCCAATCATCGACGGCACGTGATGCGGCGACGGCGTTCAGGGTAATGACGCTAGGAGCATGAACATTCTCGTCGTCCACATACCTTTGGCGGCGTCGCTGACGAGCACTGGTGGCTTCCTCCGTAAGCTTCCACGCGGGGATGAGCCCGTTGCACTGCAAGCATCCACTGCCTGGCGTACTCATCCGCGAGACCGAGAAGATGTCCGCGACATCCCCGTCTACAACCGTCACCTTCGAGCCGACCTGCGTGTTCGGGATTAGGTACTGATGAGTAACGGAGTTGACCAATCGACGAGCCAGCGCCGAATCGGCCGCAAGGAAGATCTGGTCGCAGTCGGTCAGGAGGGCGGCGACGTCAGCTTCCACAACAGAACGCGCGATCGAGGTCACCCGCACAGTCGGCGATGCCTGGTGCGCCACTCGCGCTGCGATTCGCACCTTAGGTGTTGCCAGGCGAGCGCCGAGCGCTTGCATCCATTTCGGTCGCGCGTCGTCCTGTAGCAGTGGCAGGACATCGGACCGGCGTGCACCCACGACCCGCGGTAGGTTCGTCGGATCCAAGCGGTCCGGATCGATGTAGAGCAGCTCGCCAACCCCTAGTCGGGCAAGATATTCGCCGATCAGCGAGCCAATGCCGCCAAGCCCGACCACCGCGACCTTCGAACCCGCAAGCAACGCCTGGCCTCGATCTCCGAAGATGCGAGCTTGCCGGTCGTAGGTCAGGTCCGCCTCGCCGGTCGGCGCGGGGGCCGCAGTCAAGATCCGCTGGGGCCGCCCGACGACGCGAACCGCGGCGGTGTGACGCTCCCCATCAGAGGTCCAGATGTCCGCCGCCGCGGCGTTGAACGCGAACACCAGGGCCCCGACGGGTACGCCGGCGTTTATATCCAGGAGCGCGGGGTATCCGCGTACGTGTGATGCCATGTCCGTATCCGAGAAATCGACGACATCCGCTCCGCGGTGGTTATGCACGGCTATGTATGCCAGGTGCTCCTGTGCGCAGATGTCGATGTTCTCGGCCACAAAGGGGGCGGTGAGTCGGCGGTACCCGCGTTCTCCTTCGACGTAGTGGACGCCATCTTCCGCGATCACGACATCTCGGACAAGAAGACGCGTCCCGCGAGCACTCCGCGCGATCCCGCAGCGCAACACCGCTCCGTGCTCGTCCCCGTCACCGGGGAACAGGTGAGCGTGAAGCAGCGCCCACTGTTCCCCGGTGATGACGACCGACCACGTGCCGTTCACTGTTCCGTCAGCCACTTGAGCACCTTCAGTACCTTGGTTGCTGCAGTATCGATCGCGGGGTTCAGCCGGTTACTGCGACGCGAGAGCTGGGTCCCAGGGCGACCGTGTGGCCCCCATGTGACGGACTGGAACCCGTCACCGTGGGGTTGACCATCTTTGCGGCGCAGATCTTCTCGAACGAACAGCGGGTACACGTCAGCCTCCGGATACGGGAACGTAATCTGGAACGCAATCCACGATGACTCCTGCTCGTAGATGGAACCCAGCGGGACGGCGTCGATCATGACCCACGCTCCACCCACACCGTCGCCTTCGTAGGTCACGGCAGCGTTCGGGAACGTCGCGCACAGCTCCCCGATCGCCTCCTCGATGGCCGCAGTTGTCGCAACCATGTTCACGAGTTGTCGTCTCCGTCGTTAGCGCGAAACTCGTCCTCATTGTGGGTGCGAATGGACTCATCGTCGCCGACTGGCTGGAACTTCGCGCCTGCCTTGCGAGACAGGAGGAAATCGATCTTGATGGGCACACCCTGAGCGATCGCGCTCTCCTTGACCGACCTTCCCGTCTGCGAAGCGCTGTGCAGGGTTACCGGACGACGATTCACGGTGACGTGGATGTCCTTCTGCGGAAGAGGCCTGGTGAAGAACCGGTCACCGCTGGCGATGGGGACAAGCTCGCCGGACTTGATGGGGTCATCGAGGTCGTCGACGATGTCCTTCCAGATACCGTGATCGGCCGGCACGGGAGGCGACGGCAGCGCACGCAGCTCGATCTCGGTCAGCACGGCAGTGCGCACCACGTAGGGAGCCTTGTCGATGTAGATGGTGCGCGGACGGTCGGTAAAGAATCGCATTCCGGGTTCAATGGCCACCTGCTCTGTCGGCGCGACAGCGTCGTCCTGCGCGTCGGCTACGTCCAACCACAAGTTCTCGGCGTGCGGGCTAACCAGCTTACGCAGCTCGTTTCCGGTGAGATGCCTCTTGTGCACCTCGATGGATTCACGATCGATATAGATTTCGGTAGTGTCCTGGGGGGCCATCAGAGGCTCCTCTCTGTTGCGTGGCGGGCCGGCTTGCCCACTCAACAGCTAGAGACGGGACAAAGCCCGAGTCGTCCGCGAGCCGTCAGCTGGCGCAGTCCAAACACACGTCGGAGGCTGGAGCAAACTGGTTAGTGTTCTTCTGGATGAAACACTCCGTGCACGTCTTCTCGGCCTTCGCGGTGCACCCACAGTGGCCAGCCGGACAACGTGGTTCCCCACACGCGCGGCAGGTGAAGCCGACGACGAAGTTCTGCTTGCAGCGTTCGCAGTAGTCCCAACGATCCTTGGTGTACTCGGCGGTACCATCGCGAGGCGGAGACATGGATAGCCAGGGTGCGCTGTAAGCAACCATGATCACGAACAGCCGGTCCCCAGCCCAGGCTGCTTGGCCGTACAGCCGTTCCGACGAGTGGCCGTCGCGGTACCAAATCTGTCCGTCATCACGGACGATCGTTCGGTCCGTTGACCCCGACTCGAGCGCTACTCGCACTAGCGGGTTGGCCGTCTGGTCGCTGCCCCGAGCAGGCGGATAGAGCCCGCCTCGGGCGGCCCCGAAGGTCACCATTCCCGCTTCATCCAGAACGATGACGGCGCCCGGGGATCGGAGGCGGTTCGCGAGGCGCACTGCGATAGCAGCACGGGACGCGTTAGAGGATGCGAAAAGTTCGGTGGCTGTACTCACCGACGGTCCGCGTGCCGAGATGTGCGCATCAACGAGGTCGTCGGGCAACAGAATCTGCGCCGCGAACGCGTCACAGCAGGCGTCTTCGAACGCCTCTGGGAGGCGGTGCTCCACAACTCTGGTTCCCAGATCCAGGTCAGTCTTCTGGATATGGTGGCCGAGCTCATGCAGCAGCGTGAATTGCTGGCGGCGGAGAGACATAGACTCGGTCACCACGAGCGTCGGAGGTTCCCATCGATACCCGCCTGCAACCGAGCAGTTGAGCTGGGAGTCCTGCGGCACATATTCGGGTACCCGCAAGACTTCGAGATCAGTCCGCTGCTCCAGCGCCGAAAAAGCATCGAGAGTCAGATCCTCGGTGGAGCCGGCTCGCGATTCCCACACCCTCATCATCGCCAGCACCTGGGTGGGTGCATCATCAAATGTGTTGCGCATGTCTACCGTCTATCGCCAGCGAGGACTGTTTCCAGACGCTGTCGCCAGCGTTCCCGCCCCTCACCCGTTTCACGGGCAGCGAGCTGATAGGCCTCGTAGCCTAAACGAGTACGGGCGCGGTTCTCATCCCCATCAATCGCTCTTTCGCGGATTCGATCCCGCCACCGAGGTTCTTGGAGCTCTCGCTGCAGGGCAGCCGGAAGCGGTTCCACAGCACCGAGGATCTCCTCGACGGGGATTTCGGCGAACGATGCCAGCCGATCAGCCTCCTCGACGGTGAGTGGTTCTTTGCCCAGGCGGATCGCCATGGCTCGGGGTTGAGACACGTCCAAGCTGCCCATGATCGTTGCCAGCGGGATCTGCAACCGCGAGGCTGGTACCCGCGGGGCAGCTGCCTGTAGCCTCGGTGCACCTTCGAGCACTTCGATAGCGTCAAAGAGTTCAGCCAATGCGGAAGTGGCGCCCGAGCCGAGACCTGGCGCCCGACGCCCGCGACGCACTCCATTTGCGCTGGCCTCCGCGTCCATTGCTTGATGGGTGATCCGGGGCAATGACTCAGACAGTCGGGCAATCGTCGTCCCCAAAACGGAGAAAGGAATAGAGGCTGGACTGTGTGGCCACACGGCGACCGGTCCCCGAAGCGGGCTAGCATCGCCCTCAAAAACTATGGCCGTCTCGTTTTCAACGCCCGGTTCAAGCGTGGCCGGAAAGACAGATACCTCTGCCGCGGCTTCGTCGACCCGATCAATCACGACAGCAGCAACGGCGTCTAACCAGTACGCCTGACGGAGTTGCCCAGGCAGGACGTCCTGATATTCCGCCCTTCGCGCGAGATCGGCCCCCGGCTTCGGACCAATAGGGAATTGCCTAGAAAGCGCTAACCACCGTTCGGAGGCGTCAGACGACATTGGAGTCCTCCATGTTCATATTGTCCTGTGACGGGACGCCGGGCGAATCGTCCATCACGAGCCGAACGAGCGCTGCAAGCACTTCGGGACTTCTGTCGCTGCTGCCAGCGAGCTCGATCAATCGGGCTCGGAGCCGCTGAACCATGTTATAGGCGCTCGTCCTGCCGATCCCGAGCTCTTTCGCGATGGCCGTTGCCTCCCCACCGAGACGGATGGCAGTGCGTTCGGATTCGGTCAATCTAGGTAGGAGCTCCTTCGCGATCCGCTCATTTCGTGCTTTCGAGTCTGTAACCGCGAAGGTGTCGAGGGCAGGAGTCGTGTCTTCGATCGCATCCCAGTCGGTATCCGTGGTCGAGAGGATCGCATCTCCGGTTTCCAGCAGCGACGGGAACCGGTCCGCGCATATGCGAGTTAGTTCGCTAATGTGCAGCCGGCCTGCTGCTGTCAGAAGCGCTCGTAGCATCTCCTCGAGCTGCCCGGGCCGGCCTAATCGAACAGGCCCCCCACCGGATTGCGGGAAGACCTCTACTTCAATTTGCGCAGCAATGGCATCGAGCTCCGAACCCGTAACCAGGCGATCGATGTCCTGGTCCCCTGCGAGATACCAGTAGTGTGCGGCGCTCGACGGCTTGAATTGCCCATCGCGCTCGAGGCGCTTCTCAAGCCGGTTTCTAAGCGCGCCCCAAGGCTGCTTGCGCGCTCGGTCAATGAGCCAGCGTTCTGCCCATTTCACAGTCGTCTGTCGCGCGGCCCTGTCGTCCGGGAGCGTCGCGATGACATTGACATAGCCGGCACCCTTTTCCTCGAAGAAGCTATTGACGAAGTCGTCTATCGTTTCGGTGTCCCGAAGCGTCGGGAACCGGCGCAGCTGTGTGGTGAAGACGCCCCGCATCATCTCTAGCGCAGCGAGGCCAAGCGTCCCGAGGCTGCGCGCTTCGTCTCGAATCTCTGTACTCATCGGTCCTGCGGCGACCTAGTGCCGGCCGCTCGGGCACCAGCAGCCGCACCAACGCGGCCGGCAACAGTCATGACGACTCGAAGTGCAGCATGGGCGAAGCGCGCTCTCGAGGGCGATATCCATTGTCCCGCCATGTTCACCAACGTAACGCCGCTTCTCGCCATACCAGCGCATTTTGGACTCAGTTCGACACAAACAGTCGCTCCAAGCGGCAGATTTGTGAGGTATGAACAGGCACTTCGATTCGCGCTTCCTGGAGTCGCAAGCCGGTACAGAACGCAGCAGCTCGTGGTACATCCCGGATCTTCAACGCCCCGATCGGGGGTGCCGACATCCATGTGCCTCGAGATGTACCCTTCAACAAAGATTCCAGCTGCGGAGACTCCTCTACAGGCGGATACTGTCTGCTAAGGGTTAGAGAGCCATCGTCATTGACATGAAAGCGATTGTGATGTTTACTAGATATAAGAAATATCAAATCGATGGAACATCACGACCGAATCACTTCTCGCAACGTCAGGCCCGAACTGGACCAGGTTTCGAATTCATCAGCGCTCCGTGCGCTTGGAAGGCAGGCGCTTGACGTGACTCCCTCCACACTGATCGAGCACATGCCGACGGCGAAAGAGAAAGCGCAGGAAGTCCTCGACTACTTACAAGAGACAGATGGCGCCACAGTACGTTTCAATCGGTTCATCGCGCTCATGTCGCAATTGGGATTCACACCGGGCGAAGCTACCGACGCGTTTGACGCGCTCGGCCTGCGCATGACTGGGGATCTCACCATCGCGTTCTGACCACTCCCCGAATCAACCTGAGGAGCCACAACTGCTAGAGCGCACTGGCCGGCGAGGAAACGATGCCGGGAAAAAGGGGGATGACCGGTCGGAGTATCGGCGCGACAGGGATCGAATCTTCTACTCCGAAGAGTTCACACGCCTCGAAGGTGTTACCCAAATCGCGACGGTCCTGTCAAACCTCGTTCACAACAGGCTCACACACTCGTACCGCGTCGAACAGGTTGCCAGGTCGATCGCCGATCACCTGGGTTCGGATGAGAACGGCCAACCGTTCGTAGATGTCGACGTGGTCATGGCGGCCGCGTTGGCCCACGACATTGGGCATCCGCCATTCGGACATACGGGCGAAGAGGCACTGCAGCGCGTCTTGGTCTGCGATCGCCACCGCGAACCCGATGAATGGACCGACTTTGCCTACCGGGACAGAAACACCCTGCCAAACAAGACTCAGGAGCCTGCTTGCGAGGACTGCATCCTCATCGATGGCTTCGAGGGGAATGCCCAATCGTTCCGAATCCTTTCTCGCCTCGCGGGCAAGGAAATTCATGAATCCCAGGCGGACGATCCTCGCGTTGGGCTCAATCTCACTCGAGAGGTCTTGGCCGCTTCGTTAAAGTACCCATGGTTGAAGGGCGGTAATGACAACCGAAAGCCTAAGAAGTGGGGCGCTTATGATTCAGATGTCGAGGCGCTCGAATGGGTGATAGGGGATGAGCTGCCACCCACGCGTACGCTGGAAGCTCAGGCCATGGACGCAGCAGATGATATCGCTTACGCCATCCATGACCTCGAAGACTTCTACCAAGAGGGAATCACACCGCTCGAGTCGATCAGACTAGGAACTCCCGCATTCGAGCAGGTCTTGGCTTACGCAGTCAGCACCGACGACACGCTTCAGCCGCTGGACGACGAGTACAAAGCGTTCAAGCTCGAGCAGCGAAGCTCAAGCCCTTCGCAGATAAGGCCCGAGGACTACGCTAAGCGTCTCGTCCCGGAGCGTTACCCGCTCTTGGAGGCGTTCAACGCGCACCTCACTCGATTCCCGGAGATCAATTACACAGATAATCTCTCAGGTCGCGAGAAATTTGGCCGCATTCGTTCCAAACTCGTACAGACTTTCATCAACGACCTTGCCGTCGAGGGCGGCGACCTTGTGTTCCGGCACAAGCACACGGAGCTCTTCATTGAATTCATCAAGAAGCTCACCTGGTATTACGTCATCGACCAACCGAACTTCCGGTTCACGCGGCGCGGTCAGGAGAAGGTCATCATCTCCTGCTTCAATGAGCTTTTTGCATGGGCGGTCGAGGCGTGGTTGGTGAAGAACACAGAGATCAGGAATCGTGTGGCAGCGTTCGAGTTCCGGACCGAGCCAGTGGAGAAGCTACCTCCACTTCTCAACGACTACATCGAAGCCGGAAGGCGGCCTGCTGGCCGCTATTTCCCGCGCGAGGTAGTGGCTCGTGCTGTCGTCGACTTCATCTGCACACTGACCGACGAGCAGCTGTATGTCTACTCTGCGCGGATCTCGGGGGCGCGCGACGTAGCCTCCCCATTCACCTTTAGGAGCTAAGCAACTGCGCGGTTCAGCGCCAGCGACTCTCCCGTCGGGCACGATCGAAGGCAAAGCCTACGTCTGAGCCGCGTGCACTAGACATCCGTCAGGCTCCTACGGCCGTTCCTCAGGCTACGGGCGGTAGTCGTCGGCGTCCTCGTCGAGTACCTCTTCCGTGTGCGCCCACTCGTTCCAGGGCAGGAGCGCGAGTTCGTCGTTGTTGTAACGGCGATCGCTCGTAACTTCCTTCGCTGCCCAGCTGGGCTTGCGAACGGCCCTCAACCCCGCCTCGCTCTCGACCTCGATTTCCGCAACCCAGAGCCCCCTGTTGCCCGCGTCAAGGAACTCGTCTATTTCCCAGGTCTCGTTCTCGCCCTGAACAACCTGATAACGCGTCTTTTCAATCACGTTGCCTGATCGGTCGATAATCCCTCTCGCCCAGAGCGGCGTGACCAGCGTGTCGTATTCCTCACGCGTTCCGTCCGGTCGCCGCGGCCCCTTTCCGGTCAGCCACGCCGTTTCTTCCATCACGGGCCGGCCGGCGGCGTCGCTGCCGGGTTGCTGCACGAGGCGCACTCGAACAGTGAACCCATCGACAGCGAAGATGTACGCCTGGCTCAACTTTTGCCATGCGACTGCGTGCTCGACGATCGAGGTGTCCTCTACAAGGAAACGACGTTCACGCTCGTACGTGGGTTCCATCTCAGCTCTCCTTGGTCGTACTGCGAATGTCATGCTTGGAGCCGTCGCGAGCCAGCGTGTGCCGTTGTTGCTGGCGCTCGTTGTGCTTCTTCTTGCCTTCTGGCGACCAGCGCTGATGGGCCGCCTGCGGACTAACGCCGACGGCCACTCCAATCTGTGCCCACGAGGCACCGTCCGCACGAAGCGCGACGGCCAGTGCGTCGATATCTTCTTGGATCTGTCGTTCCCTCAACCTCAAATCGTGAAGCTGATCGAGACGATTATGTAAACGCGCCAGGCGCTCAGCGTCGAGATTATCGCGAGCGGCGGAATGAGTTGGCATGCAGTGCTCCTTCTACGAGCATCAACGTAGCTTCATCTGGCGCCAGCGGTCAACATGGTACGAGGCGAGGCTGGCTTCGCTATCTTCCGGCCTAGGAAGATGTAACCATTCCAATTTGGCGTTCTGTGAGCTACACTCGCTCTCAAGCAAGCTTGATAGGACGCCAAACAACTGATCCAACTGCACGTTGGCTTCCGGCTTCGAGGTACAGCCGCCGACGCGACCCCCTCGGCGTCGCAAAGGGAAGCGGGAAAACTGCTTTCAAACACCGACCCAAATTGAGATAGCTGCCAACCCGGCCTAGTTCGGAAGGGACGCGGTAATGACTGTCAAAGCCGCAACACGCGTAGGCACTCGCACCGGAAACCACCCGGTTGAGCTCATCCGCGAGATTTCGGGACTGTACAAGCTGTTGCTGCACGAGCTCGACGCGAACCCTCTCGCGTCCGCATCGTGGCAGGACTGCCTCGAATACGCCGAGGAGGGTGTCGATCTGGCCAACCTCACCGTGAGGCTGCTGCAAACAAGCCACCTTCGCGGGCGCGAGCCGCACTTTTAGCGCGCGGACGGCTGCCGGACGGCGATCTCGCGCCATGGGAGCTGGCGTTACCGTTGTTGGCGACCATCGCGACGGACAGCTGCTGGTTCCATAGCCCGCCTTATCGGCAACCTGGAGCCAAGACGGGCTCCCGACATCCGGGAGGAGGGACACCTACTCCATGGCTGTCGCGTCGCGACCACCGCCGCCGAGGACCGCTCTCGGACTAGGTGGTCGCTGTTGGCCACGATAGCTTGCATAAATGACTGCAAATCAGCGCGCCGAAGTGGAGGCCAAATTCGACCGTGCGCACCAGCTGATTACTGAACTCGCATCGCACATCAAGTCTCAGATCGGCGCTCTTTGGACGACCTACGACGAAGTTGACGAGGGTAACCAGCAGGTTGTTACTCGCTTTCGTTCGCTGGCCCCTCTTCCCTTTGCATGGTCGACCATTGTGGGAGATGTCGTTCATAACGCACGGTCAGCCCTCGACTTGCTGGCTGGGAAACTGATTCTCGCCGACGGTGCTATCCCCTCCCGCTCTACGCAGTTCCCAATTGGAGAGGCGGAGGGCTATGGCAAGAGACTTCGCCATGACCTTGCGGGGCGTCCCTGCCCACTCGCGATGCCGTCAGAGCGCTCGCCCCTTGGCGGGGAGGTAGCGCGGTTCTTTTCCCTCTGCATCAACTCGACATCGCGGACAAACATCACGATCTGATCGCTCTGGGCGGCAAGTCTCTCGGAGTTCAGCTAACTATGGGTGTCGAGTTCGACGGCGAACGTCATGACTTTCTGCCGCTGATGCTCACCGCCGCAGATCGTGAGGTCCTCGTTGACGGCGTTGGACTATTCGCACGACCGGTCGGGGACTCCGACACTGGTCAATTTACGATGAGGCACCTGCCCGTCGTGGAAGTTGTCTTTGGTCCGGGGACACCATTCGAGGGTGAAAACGTTACGGACCGCCTAAGCGCCTTGGTGTCCGGCGCGAGATCGGAAGTAGCGCCCCTGCTTGAGCTCATCAGTTAGCGGGAGCGAAACAACGCGCGGAGCGCCTTCAAGATGGTCGTCAGCACAGGGCGCGACTTCGACCAGACAGCTCCCCCGCCGCCCCACGAGGTGAGAGCCGGCACTTTGTCGTGCGAGAACCTGGTTGCCAACATGAGCTTTATTCACCTATTGTGAGCGGCGTCGACATCGATGTCTTTGGAGGGACCATGAGCGAGCTGCCGTTTGAGAGCGTCACTCCGGCAGGTTGGGCGACCACCGTCAACTCGTGGAGTTGGACGTGGCTGACCGATGACCACGACAGGCGAATAGGCGCGGACAAGCGCGGTCCGTGCCCGCGCTGCGCCCACGACATGAGTATCTCGGTAGGCATCACCCAAGGGATCACCGAGGGTCCTCTTCGTAGCAACGTGCGCTGCAACTGCGAGGTTACGCACTTAGATGGACAGATCGGGTGCGGAGCCCACGGGGAGATTTCGGTGCCCTGACCATGAGCAAGGACGATCTTGACTGGCAGGATGAGTTCAACAAGGCGCAGCACAGCCAATTGACCGCCGTGCGCGCTTCTGCCGAGAAGTGGGCTGGGGGCATTGCGGCCGTAGTCGGCGCCTTCGCGACGTTCTCGGTCATCCTCGCACCCCAAAAACTCGCGGACATGAGTGACGACGGCCTCAAGATCGTAGTCCTCGTATTCGCCGCTGCTGCCGGCGCTCTGGGCACAGTCGCGCTGATCCAGGCCACTCTCGCTGCCTCGGGCTCTCCGTCGCTTGACTACGCTGCGACCTGGGAGATTTATCGCGATGACGTGAAACGGGAGGCAGCCGCGGCGGCCCGCAAACTCAGGGCTTCTCGGCATCTCACGTGGGGAGCGATAATTGCGATCGTCGCAGCGGCGCTCACATCTCAGGTGAGCACCCTGGTCCCCCACTCGGCCGACTCCAATTTCATCATTGTCTCCAAGAACGGCGAGGTGATGTGTGGAGCGTTGACTACGCGCGATGGCGTTGTTCTAGTTGCAGGGAAACCTGTTCGCGACGCCGCCTCGATCTCTGCCGTTGACGGATGCGGATCAACAAAGCCCTAGAGGCGAGGGACTCCTACGAACGCTACCGCTTCGTTTCCATCCTGCGATGATGCCGACGTCATGGCCGGCAGCATCAGGTCAGCCTCTTGAACGGCGTGGGTCGTTACCGTAGGAGTTCTTCGCGCCAATCTGTCCGTTCCGGTTGCGGATCTCGTGCTCGGCATGGCGATCTTGCGCCATCTGTCGGCCTACCGCAGTCTGCTCAGCCTTGGTGCCGCCGACGTGTGCCGCCCGTGAGCTACCCGCAACTTTGGACTTCCACTCGCCGTCCTCGAAGTAGGTGATGATGTCGCCGTCAGGCATCGAAACCTCCTAGTGTTTGCCGACATTCTGACCCGGTTGACCGGCCCCTCACAACCATCGGCCAGCCAGGCGTATGCAACAAGCGGGCAGCAGGAGCTCAGGCTCTCCACCGCAGCTGAAGCCCCAACCTCACGGCTCGCCCTATACGGTGCCTAGCCTCCCGCGCCACATCTCACTCGGCCACCGAGTCGACGTCCGGATGAACCGATCCGGAAACGATCGAGCACAAGCTCATTACCTCATGCGGCCCAGCTAGGAAATCCACATGCTCAAACTCCACTCCATCGCGCCCGAGGACGAGCCGCACGCGGGCGGCCGCTCCGCCTTCTGTATCGACTTCTATCCCGACGATCTCGTAAGGGACCGCAGGGCCGAATTGGAGTAACCCGTCAGCGCCTAGATGGGAGGGCGCCGCCTGAAGCGCCAGGAGATGCGCGTCGCACACCGACCAAGTGTTGCCCCCATGAGCATCGTCTGACCACTGAGCGGTAGCTGTGCTGTCACATCCGTCTACCTGGCATGCCGTCATGAGGGCATGTTAGGCCGGTCCTAAGTTCCGAGCAAAGAAAAGAGCCCGGGCCGATAGGGAGTCCGCCTACGCGGGCGCCTCTATCGATCCGGGCTTGTGAGTCCTCCTCACGAGACAGTCGATCCGACAAGTTGGCCTCGACTAACGTGTGCGAAGAACTGGAGACGAGCGCTTCCGACGATGAAAGCTTCGCCATCGACGCGCGCTTCGTCTGTGAGGGAGACGTTGCCCCTCACGACAGCGCGTCCACCCACGCTTGCCGCATCGCGCAGCGTCACCATGTCTGAGACGATCGCTTCTTCTTCGATGACGGCGCGGCCGAACAGGCGAACCATGCCCCCAACAACTGCTCGGTCGCGAATCATCGCTTCCGGGCCGACGTATACCGTGGGCGCGACCAGGGCGTGTATTGAGATGAAGCCCCCGCCGTTGCGGTGCCAGATGTACCGCTTGCCGTCGCCCCAGGTGAATCCCGGTTCGCCGCTCCCATCGGTGCGGTCAATGATGACGTGTTTCATCAGCCTTCCTTTCGGTCCCTTCCCGCGAGGTGCGGGAGACAAGGCTCTGCGAGAGGAGTCGTGTCTTCCGCATCCTGCTCAGGGCTCGGCTGACGGAGATATTATATCACTTGTTATTTCATTTGGCAAGCCTGGTTAGACGCCTCGGCCTGCCGGCCCAGACAGAGTCCACCCGTCCGGGAGATTCATCCGCCCCGGCTCGGCGCGATCGGCCCAGATCGCGCCGTCCGTGACGAGCCCAACCTCCGGATCCGGTCGGCTCCTCCCCCACCACTGCAGCGAGACTTCTACTGCCCGTTCTCTGAACGTGCGGAGATGGGTCATGATCAGAGGGTCTGCTGTCCAGGACAACACGCTCCAAACCGGCCACACGGGCATCGACCACGCGACGCGAAGAACCGCCATGCGTTCGCCAAAGCTCACGTTGATATTGAGCGGCGATTCAGGCAGCACCATCCGATGCGTGTACATATCCGCCACGGTCGGGTGCGGATGAAGGTGGAAGTTGACCTCTACGGGGCTGCCGTCAACGAACACGAGCGGCGGCGTCCAGGACTCGTAGCGGAGGTTGAAGTCGAGCACCGGCTGAAAGCGGCTGCCCGATTGAAATACCGAGACGAACGCCCAGGGGCGTGCCTGCTCGTCGCGATCACGAATCAACGACACCAGCTGCGAGATACCGCGCTGGGAGCGTCGCCACGCGGTTGAAACGTCGGTGAAGAATTCGTCTCGGTAGCGCGACCGACGCTGGTCGACCGAGTCGAGGCCGATCCCCCAACCGGAAAGATAGAAGAAGGCCCCAATTGCCGAGGTCGGATCTGCACCCAGGTCGCGCCTATAAACGGCGAGCTCGTCAAAAGCGCGTGCCGGGATGCCGTCGCCCAGCGCTTCTGTCAGGTAGAAGAGGCCACCCAGCCGTGCCGCTGTTGGCTCCCCCGACCCCTTACGGAACTGCCGCAGTTCTCGCACGAGCTCATCCCGAACCGGGTCCACGGAAGCCGCCATATGCCAATTTTGTGCCGATGACGCATCGGGCCTCCGTATTAGACGCTTTGTTTCAGACCCGCTGATGGTCAGCGGAGAGATGAAAGGCAAAGCAAATGAACTCGAACACCCCGCGGCCGCTTGGTGAAATTCAGCGGTCTATCGGACCCGAGCAGCAGCTCTCGCTGGGCGAGCAGCGTCGCGTCCTCCGCCAGGTTACGGACCTGCAGTCGCGCGCTCTGGTGTCCAAGCTCACCGAGGACGCGCGTGCGCTCCTCGCAGACGCCGCGCTGGAGCACGTCGGAGCCCTCACCGCCCTCGAGCAGCACCTCATCACGGTGGCCCCGCTTGGCGAGGCGCGCTACCGGGAGATCGTCGACTCCTACACCATCGCCTCCGCCGCGGCGATCCGGCGGTGGCGCTGATGGCGCCGGCGCTCGAGGCTGGGGTTCGTTTCGCCGTGAGGGCGCTTGAGCGGGTTCGCCGGGCATTCGATCACGTGGACTCCGTCGTGGCCCGTTCGTTCTCGATCGGAAATCAGCGAGAGCTGCAACACGAGGCCGCCGAGGACCTGGCGCGCGTGGCGCTCCGTATCGGAGCCGAAGCGCATGAGGCCAGGGTGCAGCTCATCCGCGAGGCGTATCGGGCTTCTCATGGCGAGCCGCCCACGACGCCGCGCTAACGCTGTGTTCGACGGCACAGATCGACCTTCCGGGCGTCCCTCAGCGTCACGGGTGGGGACGCCCAGACCGACTGCCGCGAGCGCCCCAGTAGGAGCGACAAGACAGTTGCACGGACGCCCGGTAGGTCCGATAACAAGTCGTCCACCAACGCCGTGGGGAAGGAGGCCAATCATGGCGACAGCGCCTACATCAACACCAACAAGTCAAAGCGAAGACGACGGGGCGACAGAAGCGCCTCAGGCATTCGACGTCATCTACGCAGACTGCCCGTGGCCCGTGCAGCAGCAAGGGATGCGCGGCGCGGTTCAGCACTACGACCTGATGTCGATGGAACAGATCGCGGGACTGGGCAGTGCCGTCAAGGCGCTCGCGGCCGAAAACGCCCATCTGTACTTGTGGGTCACTAACGCCACGCTCCGCGCCGGGTACGACGTGATGGAGGCCTGGGGCTTCACTCCGCGGTCCCCGCTCACATGGATCAAGCCTCGATTGGGGCTGGGGAACTACCTGCGCAACGCCAGCGAGCACGTGCTCTTCGGCACACGCGGCAAGGCTCCCGTCCTGTACCGGAGCCAGCCAACCTGGCTGTTCGCTCCCGTGCAGGAGCATTCAGTTAAGCCTGACGAGATGTACGCCGTCATCGACCGAGTGTCGGGCCCGAACACTCGAAAGCTCGAGCTGTTCGCCCGCCAACGGCCACCTGCACCGAACTGGTCGGTGTGGGGTAACGAAATCGAGTCCGACATCTCCCTGGCGCGCTGGGGCTATCCCGTTCCGTCGGACTTCGCACGTCAAGGCTCGTCTATAACGTGGCCAAGGAGGACGTGATGTCAGAAGACAAGCGGCTCCCCATCAGTGAGCGACTATTTCGCGCGTGCCTATGGGTGCTCGGGAGCGTGCTCGTGCTCTACGTCACCTTGCTGCTGCTCGCGCAGATCTGGCAGTGGCTGCTCCTGCTGCTGGGTGTCGCGTGTGTCGTGCTGGTGGCGATTTGGGTTCGCCTCATGCGGCGCAACCGCTGGTAATCACGAGCGCATTCGCCCCTGGTCAGCCGTTGCGGAATTCACAACACGTATTGACAAACCCGTTGCGGGCGCGCATAACCATCCATCCGCCGCGGAGCAGCAATCCGGGGCCGTGCCAACCATCAAGCATTCGAGCAATCGAAAGGAGGTTCACCTTGACTAATCCAAAGACCCGTCGTCCCTCAGCGCGTCGCGCTCCTGGCAGGCGGGAGCATCACATCCGGGTGCACTCGCACCTCAACCAGCCGATCGACACCTCTCTACTGATGGGAGCGCTGCTCCTACATGCCGCCGAACAACGCGCTGCGCTCGATGGGTCCCGGGTGCCGCATCTTGCCGGCTTGCAGCCGCTCAGCAGCATTCGCCCCGATCCTGGGGAGGCCCACCATGAATAGGCTCCCTGCCCTGGTGTACTCGCGGTTGTACCTGCCGCATCCCCTCCCCATAGAGCAGGTTGAGGCGTTCCTTACGCAGGTCGCGGCAGCGCAGGACGGTCATCCGGTCATACTCGAAACCCGTGCAGACGACCGTGGCCTGGTCCACCTCCTTGGCTGCGAAGCGACGTCGCTTCCGCGCCTTCGCCGTACGTTTAGAGATCTCGTACCCGGGACTATCGTTGCCGGTTTGGACGGCTACCAGCGACGCTCCATGGTGGCCACAGGGCGTCTCCGTGTACGGCCGCCCGCGCTCCCCCTCAACGTTGCCAACCCAGTTGGAATACTCCGTTCGCTCTATTCAGCGCTGTCTCGTGTGTACCGCCTCGACGAAACGGTCTGTGTTCAAGTGGTCCTCGGCAACGGCCTCGGCCCCCGACAGCTTCCACCAACAGTCCCCGACCCTTCCGCTTCTATCTGGCGCTCCCTCTGGGCGGGCGAGCGAGACGCTCCGACGGAGGTCCGCACACGCCTCCGAGATCGAGCCAGTCACCACAGCCTCGACGCCATCATTCGTATCGGCGCTTCGGGACCGAACGCGAAGCGGCGTCAGGGCATGGTGAATGACCTTCTGACCGCGCTCACCACGGCGAGCGCGCCGGGCGTTGGGATGGAGCTCACTCGTGAGGATCCGAACCGCCTCAACCTTGCGCCTCTTTCCCGACGCGGCGTCCAGCGATTTAGTGTCCCGGAACTCCTGAGCCTTACCGGCTGGCCGATTGGCGACGAGCCGCTTCCCGGCGCTGCACCCGCGCACCCCAAGCTGCTCCGCGCCGCCTCGTCCGTGTACTCGGGCGAACGAGCCTTCGCCGTGTCCGACGTGCCGGGCGACACACGGCCCCTCGGTCTCTCGCCGTCTGATATGAGTTTGCACGGCTACGCCTTGGGGCCAACGGGAGTCGGCAAGACGCACCTCTTGCAACTCATCGCAGAGGCGGCAATGCACGCGGGGCAGCCGCTTCTGGTCCTCGACCCGAAGGCTCAGATGCACGAGCACCTGCTGGAGCGCGTGCCCAAGGATCGCTACAAGGATGTCGTGCTCATAGACGGCACCGAAGAGCACCCCATGGGCTTCAACCCGCTCGACGCTTCCGGCCGGGATCCGGACGTCGTGGCAGATAGCGTGCTGGCGGTCTTCGCCCGGGTCTTCGCCGATGGGTGGGGGCCGCGCACCGCGGACATCTTCTCTGCGAGCCTGCGCACACTGACCCGAACTGGCTCTGTTACGTCGCCCAATACTCTTGTCGACCTCCCGCGGCTCTGGACCGATACCGCATTTCGCCGAAGGCTGGTCGCCCAGGTACACGATGACGTCGCCCTTGCGGGCTTTTGGAGCTGGTACGAGTCGCTGCGACCGGCAGCTCAAGCGGCGGTCATCGCGAGCCCCATGAACAAGCTGCGCCAAGTGCTGCTGCGTCCGACGGCCGTCAAGATTGTGGGCCAGCGACGTCCCGGCTTCCGACTCCGGGATGTCTTCCGGGACCGGGCCATCGTGCTGCTGCCCCTCAACGAAGGACTGCTGGGCCCGCTCACCACCGAGCTCATCGGCTCGCTGGCGATTGCGGAGGCCTGGCAGGCCGTTCAGGAGCGGGCGACCGAAAAGCGTCACGCGAAGCATCCGGGTCTCGTCATTGTCGACGAGGCGGACCGGTTCATGCACCTCCCGGTTTCGCTGGTCGATGCGCTGGCGCGCTCTCGATCGCTCTCGGTGAGCTGGTGGCTCGCCACCCAGTACTGGGATCAGCTCCCGAAGGAGATGAAAAGCGCCGTCAAGACCAATGCGCGGAGCAAGGTCATCTTCCGACTGGAATCCGACGATGATGCCCGCACGATCGCGCGGATGGCGCCCGAGCTGAGCGAGCAGGACTTCATGGCGCTCGGGAAGTACCAGGTGTACCTCCGTTTGGTCGCCCAGGGCGTCACCACGAGCTGGGCGCTGGCGCGGACCCTTCCAGCAACGGAACCTTCCTCGGATCCGTCGGAGGTCCGTCGCGTCTCCCATGACCATCACCGTGGAGCCGGCGAAGACGACGAAGCCAGCGTGGCTCCCGTGCCGGAAGCACTAGTGCCGCCAGCCCAACCCGCTCGCCTGCCTGGTCCGGTCGGCCGACGAAAGAGGAGCACCTGATGCTCGCGACAGCGCTGCCCAAAAGTGCGGAAATCTGGCAGATCCGAAGTGGTGGCACCCGTCTGATCGCCTGTCTTGTCACCTGTCCTTTCAGGACGCCGAGACCGCTCATTCAACCGCGGCACGATACGGATCTTCGACCCGCTACGGATGGGACTCACCCCTGTTCCAGGGGTGGCGAGGCGACCCGAGGAGGCAGCGATGAGCTACGTTGACCCTCGCCTCATCCTGTGCCGGCTGTCTTCTCGCGACCTGGCAGTGCTTGATGACATCGAAGCCTTTCGCCTTCTCACGACCCGCCTGGTCCAACGGCTCCACTTCCCGATCGGGACGGGGACAGCAACTGGCCACGCGACGGCCGGGGGTGCCACTAAAGCCGCCGTCCGAGTACTGACCAGGCTGGCCGGTCATGGCGTCGTCGGTCACTTGGAGCGCCGCATCGGCGGCGTACGTCAGGGCTCACAAGGCTATATCTGGCAGCTCACCTCGACAGGCGCCACGCTTCAGCGCGCGCGTCGAGGCGAGAGCGGGCGGCGGCGCTACGTGGAACCGTCCGCGCTATTCACCGAGCACACCCTGGCTGTTGCAGAAATGGGCGCTAGCCTCCGGGAGCTGGCGCTCAGCGATCAGCTAGAGCTGCTGGCGCTGGAAACGGAGCCGTCTTGCTGGCGCGAATACATCGGATCCCACGGGACAGCGCAGATCGTCAAGCCTGACCTCTACGCGGTGACCGCCACCGGCGCATATGAAGACCACCTCTTCCTGGAGGTCGATCGAGGCACGGAGCACCTGCCGCAGATCCTAAACAAGTGTCGCGACTACGCGGCGTACCACCAGACCGGTATCGAACAGCGAGAGCACGGCGTCTTCCCCGCGGTGACTTGGATCGTGCAGGACGAGCCCCGAGCCCGTCAGATCCACCGCGCCATTACGGCGGAGGCGACACTTCCCGACGGGCTTTTCCAGGTCATCACCGTTGACACCTTCCCTGCCCATTTGATCAGCGAAGCCGACAGCTCCTAGCCACCGCATCGACCCGACTGCCATGAACCCAATTCACGAACGCCAAAGGAGAACCACCATGACGCACAGCTCACGCACCGCTCACTTGAGCATCATCACGACTCACCCGACGGGCCGTAAAGGCCGTCGACCAAGGAGATATCGCTAATGCCGCCCGCCGCACCGCCCCAATCACCCACATCCCACGCCCTTCGAAGAAAGGAGGAATCACGCATGGATCACCCCAACAAACCAAACCACGAGCCGAACCTGGGCCCCGACCGCTCGCTCCTCACGCGCGAACAGGAGCAATACGCAGCACGCCAGATCGAGCGAGGCATAGAAGCAGCCGCCTGGGCCGCCACCCCGATCGACCCGATGACCGCCCGTCTAATCGCGGCCACTCTGCACCCCGGTTATGGAAGCCACCTCAAGCAGTTCGCCGCGACCGGCTCGCTCAATCCGTCGATGGCGCTTCAAGAGATCGGCGGCGCGGCCGCGCTGTACCAGCTGCCGTGGATCACCGCGCTTTGGGACTTCCTTGAGCAGATCGACTCCCCCGATCCGGACCGTGCCCCGAGCGAATGGGAAGAGCCGACACCCGCCGTATTCGTTCAGGCCAAGGATCCGCAGCTGGGCCTCCTTCCCGTCGGAATGTGGGTGACGCCAGATAGCACCGGCACGGCCGTCGCCGAGGCAGTGGCTGACGTTGCTCAGCGGCTAGAGACGCCGGGCGCAATCGCCGGCATCACCGCCAGCGTGGGCTTCTACCGCGCCCCCGTATCCTTCGATGCCGATCCGGAGGTGGTGAGCGCCAACGCGCTCGGCATTCTCAAACACGGCGAACCGTACGCACTCCTAGCGGAACGAGTCGGCCACCCAATAACAGACGAAGGGTTTCTCGAGGCCTACCTCGGCGCGTATAGCTCGCTGACGGCCTTTATGGCCGCGCAAGGTGAGGATGTCCTTCAAGAAGTCCGACGCGATACGCGATCGCCCGCGGCGGATCCGTCGGAGTCATTCGATCGGTTCGAACGCCTGCTCCGCCGCACCTTTCACTGCCTGGACGGGCGGCACGCCGTCTACGTCTTCCAACGCACTCCTGCCCTCACTACGGAGGCCCTGTGATGGAGGGCGAACTGCACACCCCGACCCGAAGGAGCACGGGTGAGCGCATCCGTCCGACCTCGTCGATAGAGCTTGATGCGCTCCTCGATGCCGGCATCGAACGTGCGCTCGAGCACGGAACCGGCGTCGACGCCATGACCGCCCGCGTCATCGCCCTCGTGCTGGCACCCGATCCAGAGAGTGGCTTGGCTCGTTTCGCCCTCAGCGGGGAGTCGGAGCAGGCGCCGGGCAATGACGAACTGCGCGACGAGTATCTCCCGGCCTATCTCGACCCCACCACGCCCGTAGTCGTCAAAGAGCTCGTCGATTGGCTGGGCACCTACCTCGTTGACCGCGACAACGGCCACATTGCCCCGCGCTTCCAACCGCCCGGCGTGCCCAAGCTTGGAAACAGCCTCTGGCGAACGCAGATCGACCTCGAAGGGCGACCGCTACAGGTTCGTGTCCGCGCCGACCTCTCGGGCACCGGCATTGAGGCACTATCCGATGCACTCGTGCCGCTCCTGGAGCGCTACGGGGAGGCGTTCGAAGCCTTCCTGACGCTCGGCGACGTCGAGGCCAGCAGCGCCCAGCTCGAGGAGGCGTTCCTGGACAGCTACCGCGGCACGTTCGTCGATCAGAACGACCTCATCCGCGAAGTGACAGATCTCACCAAGATCGAGCAGGCGGTCGATCACATCAACCAAACGCTCCTCGGCGGAGAATTCGTCCTCCTCGATCACGAGCTCCTAAGGCAGACCGTCGCCCATCAGTTCGACATCATCGATAGAGGAGGCCGCCTCCATGTCTTCGATCGATAACCCGCTCCCGCAATCGACTAAATCCGCGCTGACCTGGAACTTTAAAGATCACGAGCGTACAATAAATGAGACGACCGAAAGGCTCTCATCGTGCGTGCGCGACAGCTGTCAGCGGATCTGGCGGCTCGAAGCCTACCGGCCCGGATTGTCGGCACTCTCGACCGCCGGAGCCCGACTCGGATACGAAGGGGAGCGCTCGCTAAGCAATCATCAGCCACCTAATACCCACCCGAAAGGAGGGACCCATGAACCCGACGCCACCGTCAACACCCACTACGAACGATCTGGTCTACACCGTCGCCGAAATCGCCGACCGCTTGAAGATCAGCCTCTGGATGGTCAACAAACTGATTCGCGAGCGCAAGCTGCGCAGCATCCAAATTGGTGCGCGGCGATTGGTGCCCGCCAAGGACCTTGAGGAGTATCTGCGAGAGCTCCGCAAGGCAAACCTGGGGGTGCGACATGGCTGGTAAGAAACCGAATGGCACCGGCAGCGTCTATCGGCGACGCGATGGGCGCTACGTCGCCTCGTACTTCGCGCCAGGCGCGGGCGCGGTTCGCAAGCGGGTGAGCGTGTACGCGGATACGGCGGCCGCGGCTCATCAGAAGCTTCACGAGCTGGCACAGCGCGCGGAGCGCGGCGAGCCCGTCGCTGACCGCAGCCTCACCGTGTCACGCTTCCTCGACTACTGGCTTGAGGAAGTTGTGCCGATCAAGACGCGCCCCCGCACCGCCGAGCTGTACGAGCTGACTGTGCGCCGCGATATTCGACCGCTGCTCGGACCAATCAAGCTCACTGAGCTTAGCGTGAGCGACGTCCAAAGAGCCATCAACCACCTCGTATCGATCGGCAAGTCGGCCCGCTCGGTGCACAAGTTCCGTTCAGTGCTGTCCTCAGCGCTGAGCCGAGCCGTCCGGGAAGAGCGCGTCATGCGGAACGTGGCGCGCCTCGTCGACTTGCCCGTGTACCGGCGCCAGGAAATTCACCCGTGGAGTGCCGCTGAAGCAGCTCGGTTCCTAGAGGCTGCACGCGGGCATATGTGGGAGGTCGGCTACCAGCTGCTCGTCCTGTATGGCATGCGCCGCGGCGAGGTCATCGGCCTGCGCTGGAGCAGCATCGACTTTCAGCACAACACCTTCACGATCGATCAACAAATCCAGCGCATAAACGGCCGACTGGAGGCGGGGCCAGTGAAAACGCGAGCTGGTCGGCGCACGCTGCCTCTCCTCCCCGCCGTCCGAGACAACCTCCTCGCACTGGCGCAGCGCGATGGCATCGAGCTTTCCGACGCTCTGAACACGAGTGAGCTTGGGGACCGGCTGGTGTTAGCCAGCAAAACAGGCGCCGCAGTTGAGCCGGGCAATTTTGCTCGCACCTTCTACCTCCTCTCGGAGCGCGCAGGCGTCCCTCGAATCACCGTGCACCACACCCGCCACACGGCAGCCACGCTGCTCAAGTCACTGGCTGTCCCTGCGCGCGATGCCCAGTTGATCCTGGGCCACTCCAATGTCACCACCACCCAGGAGATCTACCAGCACGCGGACGTCGACGTGCAGCGTGCCGCGCTCGAGTCACTGGAAGCCAAGCTCCGAACGACTGTGGAAAAGTCGCCGGTTGCCAACAGTGGTGGCGCCGAGACGCCGTTGCTGTCAAGACAGCAACGAACCGTGGATAACTCGGATTCGCATGTCGCTACCGAAGCCAACGAAAACGGCCATCTCACTGAGATGGAGATGGCCGAATTCGATGGAGGGTCAGGCGGGGATCGAACCCGCGACATTCTGCTTAAGAGGCACATTCCGACCCTTTTCGCGGAACTGCCGACCACTGTTATCAAGGCCCTGCACACACGCACATCGCGGCGAATCGTGGGGCGCGTTGCTGTCAAGACTGCTGTCAAAACCGACTCGTCGACCGTCTCATCTCTCCCCTTCTTGAATGACTTGCTCGCCACTCGGAAAGACTGCCGCGATGCGCTCACTGAGCGGTTACGCCAGCGGTCGTTTCCCCTGAACCTCGTGCCGGAACCGCAACTTTCGGAGGAAGCCTGATGAACGACTCTGCAGCTCATGAGGACAAGAACATAGATGACCTAGTCGACCACGCGGGGCCACTCGAAGCACAACTGGAATTCGACGGTGTGCTTGAGAGCAGCCGCGACCCCAGCCAGGTCCCTGCCGGCAAGCGGGCCGTAATCTACCTACGCGTTTCGACGCCGAGCCAAGTGAACACCGATTACGACCCGGAAGGCATCAGTCTGCCGGCCCAACGAAAGTCGTGTTACCGCAAAGCGGACCAGCTGGGCATAACGATCGTCGATGAATACGTCGAGCCCGGAAAATCCGCCAGGGAAATGACCAAGCGTGTTGCATTCCAGCAGATGCTTGAACGCATCCGCACCCGGCGCGACGTCGACTACGTCATCCTCTACAAACTCAGCCGAATGGCCCGCAACAGACTCGATGACGCCGTCGTCGCGGCTGAGCTAAAGGATCGCGGCGTCACATTGATCTCGGCAACCGAAGCCATCGATGAGACGCCGGTCGGGCAGCTCATGCACGGCATCCTGGCCGCCTTCAACGAATTCCGATCCGCCGAGGAGGGCGCCGACATCGCATACAAGATGGGCGAGAAGGCCAAGAAGGGCGGCACGCTGGGAAAGGCGCCGATCGGCTACATCAACACCCTTGAGCGCATCGACGGGCGGGAGATCCGGTCAGTGGCCGTCGACCCAGAGCGCGCACCCTTGGTCCGGCTGGCGTTCGAGCTGTACGCGGGCGGGCAATCAACGCTGGACGACCTTGCGCGTGAACTGACCGATCGCGGCCTCCGCACAAGGGCGACCCAGCGCCGACCCTCAGGACCAATCTCCACCAGCAAGATCTACGAAATGCTGCGCGATCCGTATTACAAGGGCGTCGTCACCTACAAAGGAGACGAGTACGCCGGCCGGCACGATCCCATCGTCGATACCGAACTGTTCGATGCCGTCCAGAAGCTGATGCATTCCCGCGGGCGCGCCGGCGAGCGACGACGAGTGATTCACCACTACCTCAAGGGCTCGCTGTGGTGCGGCGCCTGCTTCCGCGAGCACGGGACGTACCGCCGAATGGTGGCCAGGCGAACCGTCTCGCGATCCGGTGATGAGTACTTCTATTTCTTTTGTATGGGCACTCAAGACGGAACCTGCACGGCTCGACATTCCAACATGCAACGAGTCGAGAAGGCCGTCGAAGAGCACTACAAGACCATCAAGCTTTCGCCCGAGTTCATCGCCTTCATGCGCGACTCCATCGACGAGGCGATCGCGGATCAGCAGGCCGCACAACGCGCTCTCCGCCACCAGCTCGCAAAGCAGCTGTCCAGCCTCGACGCCAAGGAATCGAATCTGATCGAGCTCGCCGCCGATGGCACTCACGCGCAGGAGAAGATCCGTGCCCGGCTTCGCGACATTGCCAGCGAACGAGCCAGAATCAGCGAGCAGCTCGCTCGGATCGACGACAACCTCGAGCAAGCCGCGGCCTTCGTCCACGCGTCACTGGAACTGCTCGCCAACCCCTACGACCTCTACATCAACGCAAGCGACGAAGCGCGCCGGCGCTTGAATCAGGCGCTCTTTTCCCGGCTGCTAGTTGAGCATGACGAGGTCGATGACTCTCATATCACCGAACCGTACGGTGACTACCTGCGTGCTGATTTGGCGTTCCTCACCGTCCAGAACAGCGTCCCCGGCGGCACGAACGTGGAGTCCCCGACCGCCGCCGCTCGCTCTCAGGCAAAAGGAAAAGGACCCGCTCTCACGAGCGGGTCCTTTTCTTCCCTGAAGCTTGTCGCCTCACCGAAGTCGACCCATAGGGTCGCTTTTTTCAGTAAGACCCAGCTGGTCGGGCTGACAGGATTTGAACCTGCGACCCCTTGACCCCCAGTCAAGTGCGCTACCAAGCTGCGCCACAGCCCGCTGTCGCCGCACCGAATCGGCGAGGCAACCCGTACATCCTATCGTGCCGGCGAGGACGTCGTGCACCACCCGAAGGCACACACATCCCCGCCGGCACTGCGCGCGCACGTCGGCCGTTGGGCCGCGCGCGCGGGCGCCCGGGCGCTCCCGCCCCGCAGCGGGAGTCCAGGTTGAGTCGGCGACGGGACGCGATGGGGGGAATCAGCGTCCCGCCGCCGAGCTGGGTCAGCGGCCGGAGCCGCCGATGATCTGGTCGATCTCGTCCTGGCTGAGCGGGTTCCAGGGAGACGAGTCGGGGTTGGCGCTGGCGGCCTCGGGGCTGTCGCCCTGCGTCCACCACTTGGCCTCGAAGGGCACACCGTCGAAGAGGATGCGCTGGCCCTTGTCGTACGCGGTCGTCCCGGCCCAGGTCGGGTACGTGCCCGCGGGCAGGGTCGGCTGAGGGATGGGCGTCTCACCGGGCAGGACGGGTCCCACCAGGTCCCACGGGGTCTCCCACGCGTTCAGCACCGGGTTGTCGGGGACGTCACCCTTGGTCCACCACTTCGCCTGGTACACGTTGTGGTGCCAGACGACCTTCGCGCCCTTCAGGTACGAGTTCTTGGTGGCCCAGACCGGGTACGGCGACGTCGCGGGGTCGTCGGCGGCCGCGGTGGAGGTCGGCTCGGCCGTGGTGACCGCACCCTCCCCCAGCGCGATGTGGCCGGCAAAGCCCTTCGCCAGCACGCCGGCGAACGTCTTCTTGCCCTGGGAGACTCCACTGCACGCGTCGGAGACGACGGTCAGGTCGACGTAGTTCGAGCCGCAGGTCTTATCCCGATTCGCGGACCACATCGACATGCGGCCGAGACCGTTCGAGACCGCCCACGTGTTGAAGGATGCGGCGTCCGCGAGGGTGAAGACCTCATCCTCGACGTCGTTCTGGCCGATCATCGGAGTGGCGCCCATCTTGGCCCACAGGCTGGGGTCGCTCTGGTGCAGCTTGGCGCGGTCGTACAGCACGCCGAGCTGGCGCTGGGCGGCGGACACGGCCGACTCGGCGGTCTTCGCCATCGACGTCTTGGCGTTCTTGGCCGTGCCGTAGTCCATCGTCATGACGTTCACGCCGGCGATGTCGACCTTCGCCTTCAGCATCGCGGCGATGGCGTCGGTCCCGTCGGAGCTCATGCCGGTCGGCGCGACGGGCAGCGTCAGCCAGACCGCGAGGCTCTTGCCTCCGGCGCGACGCTCCTGCTGCAGAGCGGCGATGGCGGTGGCGCGGCGCGCTGCGGCGTCGCGGTCCGACAGTCCCGCGCCCTCCAGATCGAGGTCGATCGTGCCGATCTTGTAGCGGTCCACGACGGAGGCATAGGCCCTCTTCAGCGCCCCAGCGTCGTCGCAGCCGATGGCCAACTCGTCGTTCGCCTGGCCGCCGAACGAGACGGCGACCGTCCCGCCCTGCTGCTGGAGGCGGGCGATGCGGCGATCCAGGTCGAGCGAGCCGCGCGCCTCGTCCAGCGTGTACGCGGTGCCCCAGGTGGGCTCGCACGGGTCGCTCTTCGACGACACCACGAACGAGAGCACGGCATCCTTCGTCGACGTGCTTCCCAGGTTCTCGAACGCGAATCGCGGAGTCGCGGTCACATCCACATAGGAGGCGAACCACGGCTGCGAGTCCACGGCGGCGCGGGCGCTCCACCACTGCAGACCGACGGCGCCGACCGACACGACCACGGCGGCGACCAGCGCGGCGCCGATCACCCGCCACGCCGAGAGCCTGCGACCGGCGGCCGACTCGGGAGCCTGCGCCCGCTCGACGGCATCCGGCACCGTCGCCTGCGGGGACTCTGCGCCCTTCGACGCCTTCTTCGCGCGGCCCATCAGGCGGCCTGCCGCTCGCCCGAGACGGACTCGGACTCGGACTCGGTCCCATCGGACTCGGCCGCAGCGTCCGCGACCCCACCGGAGGCCGAAGCCGCCGGCACGTTCACGTCAGCCCCGACGCCCGCCAAGTGCGGGACGTCGCCGCCCGCATGCCCGTGGTAAAGCACGGAGCGCCAGTCGATGGATGCGGTCGCCGGCGTCGCCGCGGTAGTCGCACGCTTCCGGGACTTGTCCACGTACAGCGGCTTCGTCATCCCGAGCCAGATGTCGACGATCGTGTTCCACGGACCGATGTAGGCGATGATCGCCCAGATCGCGAGGGTGGCGTTGAACGCGGCGAACGCGGCATTGCCCCAGTTGTGCGCGTTGATGTCGCGCCACAGGGTGAACAGCGAGAACCCGACGATCGCAAGCGGAGCGACGACGTAGAGCAGCGGCGAGGCCGTGCGGTTCTTCACCTTCGGCGTGCGGGCGAACGGGATCTTCTTGCCGGTCAGCGACTGCTGGATCGACTTCAGCACACCCGCGAGGTTCACGGGCAGCAGGATGAGGTTGAACCCGTAGATCCGGAAGATGTCGGTCGCCTTGTACCCGCTGTAGCGGAGGTCCGCAGCCTGGCTGATGAAGTACGGCAGCGCGGCCAGGAGCACCATCGGGCTCAGCAGGCGGCCGTCGTACGGGTAGGCCAGCAGGAAGATCAGGCCGAAGCTCGCCCAGCTGATCGACGCCATGTAGTTGACGCGCAGCAGCAGCTCGACGCGGGAGACCGTCTCGCCGCGGCGCTTCCGCTCCTTCACCTGACGCCACAGCTTCGGCAGGATCAGCAGCCCGCCGTTCGCCCACCGGCGGCGCTGAACGATCAGCGAGCCGAAGTCGGGCGGGGTCGCGGAGTAGCTGAGGCGCTCCGGGTAGTTCGACAGCGTCCAGCCGTGGGTGCCCAGGTCGATGCTCGACTCGGTGTCCTCGATGACCGTGCGGTCCTGGATGTAGCGGCGCACCTCGAAACCGCCGACGAACTCGGTCTCGACGATGTCGTCCAGCGCGCGCTTGCGGATGACCGCGTTCGCTCCCACCCAGAAGGTCGCGCCGTAATACGACTTGCCCTGGTGCAGGATGTGCTGGATGTCGGTTGTCGCACCGGCGAGGCGCTCGATCCGGGTGCCCGCGCCGCGGAACGACGAGTACGGCGTCTGGGTGACCGCGACGCGCGCATTGCCGGGCTGCTGCAGGAAGTAGGTGAGCCGGAGGCAGTACTCGCGCAGCAGGATGGAGTCGGCATCCAGCGTCAGCAGGAAGTCGCTGTCCGGGATCTCGATGTCGCCCGGGCGGCGCTGGCCGGCGGGGACCTGGCTCAGAATGGGGCCCTCGGGCGTCTCCTCGACGCGGTAGCTGCCACCCATCAGCCCGATGTAGGCGTTCAGGTTCATGGCCTTGTTCGCCTCGTGCGACAGCGACGCCCACTTCTTGCGCTCGAACACGGCGAGCTCGGCGTCGAACGTCCACGCAAGGCGGCGGTACAGCTGGGCGACGCGCTTGGACGTCAGGGATGCGCCCTCCGCGATCGCCGCGGAGACGGCCTCCCCGGTGAGAGCCAGGTCGTCGCCGAGCGCCCGGAGCACCTGATCCACGAAGAAGACGTCGACGTGGTCCTGGATGCGGTGCGCGTCGGCCTGCTCGTACAGCCACTGGGCGGCCCAGCGGTACTCGTCGGCCAGTTCGCGACTCGCCGCGTCGGTGGCATACACGCCCGAGTCGCCGAGCTCGTAGCGCAGGAGCGCGTCGGAGAAGCGGAACCGCGGCTCCGCGAGCATGGCGCTGATGTCGTTCGCCAGGTCGCGGGTGGCGTCGAGCCGCTCACGGACGGCGGGATCGCTCGGGTTCGGGTTGTCGTCGAGCAGCAGCACGACGCGCTTCGACGGGAACTCCTGCAGGGCGGCCGAGAGCAGCGTCATCTTGACGACCTCGGGCTCCTCCGCGTAGGAGGGCACCAGAACGGTGATGCTGGGCTGGTTCTCGGCGAAGTGGCGGTCCAGCTCGGCGCGCGGAACGCGGACATGCTTCTGGAAGCGCTGGAGCGCTCCCTGCCTGGCCACCAGGTACATCAGAGCCGAGAAGGTGAGGAAGGTGACGACGACCGTGTAGCCGATCGCCTCCATGGTGAAGCGGAAGTTCTGGCTGCCGCTGTCGATGAACTGGCGGATGATCGTGGTGACCACGTAGATCGCCCAGAACAGGACGGTCAGCACGATGGCGACGCGGCTCCAGGTGATCTTGCTGTCCGACGGCTTCGGGTGGACCGTGGGCAGGGGTTCGGTGCGCTTCTCGGAGCCGAGTTGGCGCTTTCGGGCAGGGGCGTATGAATTTGTAGAACTCATGTTCGGGTATGCGTCCTTGACTACGGGAGCCCGGCCCTCGGGTGGGCACGGTCGGGTGGCTCCCGGTTGTCCACACTAGTGAGGACATACCGGGGTACAAATACCCCTTTTAGGGTCGCCCCTTCTTTGGGGGTGCTTTCGCGTGAACTTGCACAGAGTGCCGCGGTGTGTCGCACTTGCGTCGGGAGGGGTTCATACGTACGCATTGACCACCAGAGGGTGTCCGGGTCGTTCGAGGGATGTCGGAGGTCGCGGGCTAGGCTGACCGCATGCCGCCGCAGCCGTCACCGCAGCTCTGGCGAGGGCGCAACGGGGCCACCCGGGCGGCGCTCATCCTCGGCCTGATCGTCGGAATCCCTGTGGCCTTCGCGCTCGGGTTGCTGCTGTTGGTGGTCGGCCTCGCCGCCGCGGTCGTCGCTCTGCTGGTCTGGCTGATCGGCCTTGTCGTGGCGTGGGTGTGGTTCGCCATCCAGAGCCGCAAGCGCATCCCCTACCCGTTCGAGACGCCCCCGCCGTCGACCCGCCGCGGCCGGCGTATCGCCCTCAGCGGCCTGTACCTGTCGCTGGTGCCCCGCACGGTCGGTGCGGTGGCCCGCGGCGCCGCGTTGCTGTTTGCGCCGCTCGCCCTGCTCGTGTCCCTGATCGGGGTGTTCCTCCCCCGCTGGCGCGCTCGACCGTTCGTCGCGGTGTTCACGCTGCCCGCGATCCTGCGCAAGGTCGTCCGCCTGGGGAGGCGGCGCGGACTGCTGCGCGACGGCCACGACGCGCTCCTGCTCGAATACGACGACTTCCTGGCGCGGGCGTTCCCGCAGATCCGCGATGTGCTCGACTGGTGGAACGATCCCCGTGGAGGCGACGACTACGTCCCGACCCCCGGGCTTGCGGACGTTCCCGGCGGCCTCTTGGGGCTGCCGCTCGGACCCTCCCCCGACCCGCTCGGCCAGCCGGGCATCGCCGCAGGGGCGATGCGGCGCCGGTCGATCCGGTCACTCCGCGAGCTGCTGCTGAGTCAGCGCGAGATCGACGACCTGTGCGATCCCGACCTCGATGACCGCGCGGATGTCGGCCTCGTGCGGGTCGTCGAAATGGATGCACCGGGCGGCCGATGCTGGATGGTGCAATTCGCCAGCACCAAGTCGTGGCATCCGCGCGCGGGTGCCGCGCCCAACGACATCACGGCCGACCTGCTGATCGGCGCGGGAGCCGAGCCGACGGTCACGCGAGCGGCGCTCGAAACGATGCTCGCCGCGAGGATCGCGCCCGGTGAACCGGTGCTGCTCGCCGGCTTCAGCCTGGGCGGGATGGTGGCGGCGCAGGTCGCAACGGCCGCCGTCGGCGCGGGTCTGACGGTCACACATCTGGTGGTCGCGGGATCGCCGCTCGGGCGGATCACGGTGCCGGACGCCGTGACCGTGCTGGCGCTCGAGCATGTGCTCGACCCGGTGCCGCGCATCGAAGGGCGCGAGAACCCGGTGCGCCTCGAGTCGGGGACGCCGTTCCTGACGGTGAAGGCGCGGCCGCCGCTGTCGCACGGCTTCCGGATCGGGTCGCTGCACCAGTCGACGGCATACGCGGACACCGCTGGGGCGGTGGAGGCCGACCCGCCGGACCCCCGGGTGGCCGCCGTGCTCGCCGAGCTCGGGGTGTTCTTCGAGGCGCCGCAGCGCATCAACGACCACGCCACGGTACGGGCCGGCGGGCTGCCGCCGCGGCCGTCGGTGCCGCTATACCTGCACAGCACGGTCGAGGAGGGGATCACGCGCGGGACGCTACGGCAGACGGTTCGCCGCCTCGCCGGGGTGATCGCCGTGGATGTCTACCAGTCGCGGAGCGGTTTCGCCACGACGATCGTGTGGAACGCAGACATGCTCGTGCGCGAGCTCGACCCGTGGCTGATCGACGCCGGACGGACCGCGGTGTACCGGGGACTGCTGTCGCTACTCGCGCGCCGGCGCGCGGTGGGCATCCACCTGCGGCTGCAGGCGCGGGCGACGCCCGGGATCACGTGGGAGTCGACGGTGCAACGCCTGTCCGACGGCCGCTGGCGCGAGACCATCGACGTCACGGTCGACGACCGCGCCGACCCGGCGGACGTGGCGCGGCTGTTCCCCGCAGGCACGGCGCCTGTCGTGATCGTGCACGCGCCGGACGCGTTCGACCCCGTGCTGGACGTCGCGCGCCAGCGCTGACCGCGCCCCCACCGAGTTGGGACAACATGTCACAACTCGTGCGGGATTCCCGCATCGACTCACCACTCGGCGAGGCCGGGGCGCGGATCGGTGGGGCGGCGGCTAGCGCTTGCGCTTCTCGCGCACGCGCATGTTGAGCACGATCGGCGTGCCCTCGAAGCCGTAGACCTCACGCAGCCGGCGGATGATGTACCGCCGGTAGCCCGGGTCGAGGAACCCGGTCGTGAACGCCACGAATGTCGGCGGACGGCTCGTCGCCTGCGTGCCGAACAGGATGCGCGGCTGCTTGCCACCGCGGACCGGGTGCGGGTGCGCCGCCGTGAGCTCGGCGAGGAACGCGTTGAACTTGCCGGTCGGGATGCGCGTATCCCACGACTCGAGCGCGAGCTCCAGCGCGGGGACCAGCTTCTCGAGGTGACGGCCGGTGCGGGCCGAGATGTTGACGCGCGGCGCCCACGAGACGTGCGCGAGGTCCTGCTCGATCTCGCGCTCGAGGTAGCGGCGGCGGTCGTCGTCGAGCAGGTCCCACTTGTTGAAGGCGAGGACCAGCGCGCGGCCGGATTCGAGGACGAGGTCGATGATCCGGACGTCCTGCTCGCTGATCGGCTCGCTCACGTCGAGCACGACGACCGCGACTTCGGCCTTCTCGAGTGCCGTGGAGGTACGGAGCGACGCGTAGAAGTCGGCGCCCTGCTGCAGGTGCACGCGCCGACGGATACCGGCGGTGTCGACGAAGCGCCACACCTTCCCACCGAGTTCGACCTGCTCGTCGACCGGGTCGCGGGTGGTGCCGGCGAGCTCGTTGACGACCACGCGCTCCTCACCCGCCGTCTTGTTGAGCAGGGAGGACTTACCGACGTTGGGTCGTCCGATGATCGCGACGCGGCGCGGGCCGCCGACCTCGCGCTTGGCGACGGCGGACTCCTCCGGCAGCACCTTCAGCATCTCGTCGAGCAGGTCGGCCACGCCGCGCCCGTGCAAGGCGGAGACGGGATGCGGCTCGCCCAGCCCGAGCGACCACAGTTCGGTCGCGAAAGGCTCCTGGCGCGCGTCGTCGACCTTGTTGGCCGCGAGGAACACCGGCTTATTCGTCTTGCGGAGCAGGCGGACTACGTGCTCGTCGGTCGAGGTCGCACCGACCGTCGCATCCACGACGAACAGGACGGCGTCGGCGAGATCGATCGCGACCTCCGCCTGCGCGGCGACGGACGCGTCGATTCCGCGCGCGTCCGGTTCCCACCCGCCCGTGTCGACGAGGGTGAAGCGGCGGCCGTTCCATTCCGCCTGGTACGAGACGCGGTCGCGGGTGACACCGGGGGTGTCCTCCACGACGGCCTCGCGGCGGCCGAGGATGCGGTTGACGAGCGCGGACTTGCCGACGTTCGGGCGACCGACGATCGCCAGCACGGGCAGCGCCGGGAGGTAGGTGATGCCCTCCACGTCTTCGCCCGCGATGTCGAGCAGGTCGAGGTCGCCCTCGTCGAGCTCGTACTCCGCGAGGCCGCTGCGCAGCGCGTTGGCTCGCTGGACCGCGAGGTCCTCGTCGAGCTCGGAAAGCCGGGCGACGAGGTCGTCGTCGCCGTTGGGCTCGTTTTCGATGTCAGACATGGGCTGCTTTCTGTACGACCTGGATGACCGCGTCGACGGTTTGGTCGAAGTCGAGTTCGGTGGAGTCGACGGTGGTCACACCGTCCGCGGCGTTCATGAAGTCGACGACACGGGAGTCCGCCGCATCGCGTCTTCGCAGGGCCTCCCCGACGTGGGCGGGGGAATGGCCGGTCAGCTCCGCGGAACGCCTCGCCATTCTAACGGCTTCGTCGGCGGTCAGCAGGATGCGCACGGGAGCATCCGGGCAGACCACCGTCGTGATGTCGCGTCCCTCGACGACGATCCCGCCGCGGTCGGTGTGCCGGATGATGTCGCGGAACAGCCCCGTCAGGAAGGTCCGCACCTCGGGGAGGCGCGCGATCGGGGCGACGACCGCCGTGACCTCGGGCGTGCGGATGGCCTCGGTCACATCGTCCTCACCGACGAACACGTGGTAGGTGTCCGGGTCGGTTCCGATGCGGTAGTCGAAGTCCGGGAGGGCATTGATCACCGCGCCGGGGTCGGTCGGGTCGAGGCGACGTGCGACCACGTACCAGCTGAGCGCGCGGTACGCCGCGCCGGTGTCGAGGTACGCCCAGCCGAGCCGCCGCGCGGCAGCCTTGCTCACGCTCGACTTGCCGCTGCCGGCCGGTCCGTCGACCGCGACCACGATCGTCTCGGTCATCCGGTGATCCTCCATCCACGTTCGGTCAGGTCTGTCACGGTGCGGTGCTCCACCTCGGGCAGCACCGCGATCTCGGCGAGGCCGAACGGGGCGCCGGGCGAGTGCTCCAGCCGCAGGTCCTCCATGTTGACGCCCAGCTCACCGAGTTCGTTGAGGAGGCGGGCGAGCTCACCGGGGCTGTCTTCCACCATCACCACGAAGCGCGCATACCTGCGGTCCTGGCCGTGCTTACCCGGCAGACGGGAGACACCGGTGTTGCCGCCGGCGATCTCTTCCGCGATCGTCCGGCGGGCGCCGGAGGCATCCACGTCGCCCAGCGCGACGAGCACGCGATCCAGGTCGTCGCGGTAGGCGCGGAGGATCTCGACGATCGCGGGAGCGTTCGCGCCGAGGATCTGCACCCACAGTTCCGGTTCGCTCGCGGCGATGCGGGTGACGTCGCGCACGCCCTGGCCGGCCAACGCGAGTGCAGCGTCGGGCGAGTCGGAGAGTCGCTTCGCCATCAGCGACGACACGATCTGCGGAGCGTGCGACACGAGGGCTACGGCGGCGTCGTGCTCGTCGGCATCCATCTCGACCGGGGTCGCGCCGAGGTCGAGGATGAGCGCCTCCACCACGCTGACCGCCGAGCGCGGGTTCTCGGGCCGCGCCGCGACGACCCACGGCCGCCCGATGAAGAGGTCGGCGCGGGCCGACGACGGCCCACCCCGCTCGCGCCCGGCGAGAGGATGCCCGCCGACGTAACGCGAGAGGTCGAGTCCCGAATCTTCCAGCTCCGACAGCGGCGCCACCTTCACGCTCGCCACATCCGTGACGACGGCCCCGGGATGCGCTGCGAGCTCCTCGGCGACGACCCGGCCGGTGAGATCCGGAGGAACGGCCACGACGATCAGGGCCGGCTCCACTCCGCCGTCGTCGATCCGGCCTGCGCCGTAGTCGGCCGCCAGCCGCAGATGCGCGGGCGAGGCGTCGGCGAGCACCACGTCGACGCCGCGGGCACGCAGCCCGAGCCCGACGGAGGCGCCGAGCAGCCCCGCGCCGACGACGCGGACGGGGCCGGCGAGGCGGGCGGAGTTGTCAGTCACCCGTCCACCTTAGCCAGCGGCGGGCACCCGTTTCCGCACGGGATGAAGGAACGGAGGAGGATGCGGCGCGAGATCCCTCCGAATCCTCCGTTCCCCCCGCGCGACCGGCGTGCCCCGCCGAGAACGGAGGCGGATGCGGCCGCACCCCCCAACGACTCCTGCGACCCAGCAGGAGAAGGCGGGCCGGTCAGCGGCTCTCGCGAGAGATCGTCAGCAGCTGCCCCAGCTCCGCTTTCGTCAGGTCGCGCAGCTGCCCGACCTTCAGTGTCCCCAGGTGCAACGGCCCGAACTGCCGCCGCACCAACTCCACGACGGGGTGCCCGACCTCGGCGAGCATCCGCCGCACGATCCGGTTGCGACCAGAGTGCAGGGTCACTTCGACCAGCGAGTCGTCACTGCGCGTCTGCAGCAGCTTGGCTTTGTCCGCGGCGATCGGCCCGTCCTCCAGCTCCACGCCCTTGGTGAGCCGGCCGATCGTCTGCGGCGTCACCACCCCGCGCACACGCGCGATGTAGGTCTTCGTCACGCCGAACGAGGGATGCGCGAGCACGTGCGCCAGTTCTCCGTCGTTCGTGAGGATCAGGAGGCCCGAGGTCTCCGCGTCCAACCGCCCGACGTTGAACAGGCGCTCCGGGTAGTCCGCGGTGAACCGGGAGAGGTCGGGGCGTCCCTGCTCGTCGCGCATGGAGCTGACCACGCCGACCGGCTTGTTCAGCATCACGTACCGGCGCGAGGTGTCGAGCTGGACGGCCGTCCCGTCGACCGCGACCAGGTCGACCGTGGGGTCGACGCGCCTCCCCAGTTCGGTCACGACTTTGCCGTTCACCGAGACCCGACCGGCCGCGATCATGTCCTCCGAGACCCGGCGCGAGGCCACCCCGGCCGCCGCCATCACCTTCTGCAGGCGCTCGCCCTGCGCTTCGTTCTCAGCGGACATCGCCCTGGAACCCATCCGCTCCGTCGCTGAGCAGCGGCGAGATCTTCGGGAGCTCGTCGACCGAGTTGATGCCGAGCTGACTGAGCAGCAGGTCGGTCGTGCCGTAATTGATGGCACCCGTCTCACTGTCGGTGAACAGCTCCGTGATGAGCCCGCGGCCGAGCAGGGTCCGCACGACCGAGTCCACGTTGACGGCGCGGATGGAGGCGATGGCACCACGGCTGATCGGCTGCTTGTACGCGATCACGGCGAGGGTCTCGAGGGCGGCCTGCGACAGCTTGGTCGGGTTCTGCTGCAGCACGTAGCCGGAGACGACCGGGTCGAACTCCTCACGGACGTAGATGCGCCAGCCGCCGCCCACTTCGCGCAGCTCGAAGCCGCGGCGGACACCTCCCCCTTCTCCGTCGAAGTCGGCCACCAGCGTCGCGATGGCCGAGCGCACGCGCTTCACCGGCGCGCCGACCGCGGTGGCCAGCGTGACGATGCTCATCGGTTCGTCGGCGACCATGAGGATGGCCTCCAGCGCGCGCTCGATCTGCGCATCCTCGACCTGCGCGGGCACCTCGGTGGTGTCCGTCACCGCTGTGCCCTCCGTCACCGCTGTGCCCTCCGTCACTTCGACCGCCGCGTCCGCGGCCACATTCTCAACCGTCATAGTCGGCTCCCAGATTCGACAGGTTCTCTTCGGACCAGTGCTCGGCGGTCCAGCGCAAGGTCAGCTCGCCGAGCGGCTCCAGCTGCTCGAACGCGATCGCGGCACGCCGGTACAGCTCCAGCACCGCCAAGAAACGCGCGACGACCACGCCTTTCTGCTCCGCGCCGGCGACCAGCTGGCGGAAATTCATCGGCTCGCCGTGCCGCAGCATCCCGACCACGATCGCGGCCTGCTCCCGGATGCTGACCAGCGGGGCGTGGAGGTGATCCAGCCCGACGACGGGGATCTCACGCGGCGTCATGGCGAGCGTTGCCAGGGCGGCGAAGTCGTCGAGGCTCAGCGTCCAGACGAGTTCCGGAGTGCGCTGGCGGAACTTGTCCTCCAGCCGCACCAGGCGCGCATGCCGCGCGCCCTCGGCGTCGAGCCGCTGGGCGAACCATGTTGACGCCTCCTTGAACGCGCGGTACTGCAGCAGCCGGGCGAAGAGGAGGTCGCGCGCTTCGAGCAGGGCGACATCCTCCGCATCCACCAGCTCTCCCTGCGGCAGGAGACCTGCCACCTTCAGGTCGAGCAGTGTGGCGGCGACCAGCAGGAACTCGCTGGCCTCGTCGAGGCTCTCGTCGGTGTCGAGCGCGCGCAGGTAGGCGATGAACTCGTCCGTCACGCGGCTGAGCGAGATCTCGGTGATGTCCAGTTCGTGCTTCGTGATCAGGGACAGGAGGAGGTCGAACGGGCCCTCGAACTCGCCCAGCGAGACGCGGAAACCGGTGGTCTCCCCCGGCTCGGCCGTGCGCTCCGGCTCAGCCGGCTGCTCCGGTTCGGTCGTGCGCTCCGGTTCGGTCGTATCAGGCGACGGCGCCACGGAACACCAGTTCCCGCGCCAGCTGGCGGTACGCCTCCGCCGCCTGGTGCTCGGGCGCGAACTGCGTGATCGGTGTGGCCGCAACCGACGCGTCCGGGAACTTCACGGTGCGCGAGATGACCGTCTCGAGCACGCTGTCGCCGAAAGCATCCACGACGCGTTCCAGCACCTCGCGGGAGTGGAGCGTGCGCGAGTCGTACATGGTGGCCAGGATGCCGTCCAGCTCGATCGCCGGGTTCAACCGCTCACGCACCTTGTCGATGGTCTCGATCAGCAGGGCGACACCGCGAAGCGCGAAGTACTCGCACTCGAGCGGGATGAGCACGCCGTGACTGGCGGTGAGGGCGTTGACGGTCAGGATGCCGAGCGACGGCTGGCAGTCGACCAGGATCACGTCATAGTCGTTCGCGACCTTGCGCAGCACACCGGCGAGGATCTGCTCGCGCGCCACCTCGTTGACGAGGTGGACCTCTGCCGCCGACAGGTCGATGTTCGCAGGGATGATGTCGAGGCCGGGCACCGGCGTCGACTGGATGGCCTCCTGGACGTCGGCCTTCCGGTTGAGCAGGAGGTCGTAGATCGTCGTCACGTCATGCGTGCGCGCGCCCAGCCCTGCGGACAGCGCGCCCTGCGGGTCGAAGTCGACCGCGAGGACGCGGCGGCCGTATTCGGCGAGGGTCGCGCCCAGGTTGATGCTGGTCGTCGTCTTGCCGACGCCGCCCTTCTGGTTGCAGAGGGCGATGATCTTGGCGGGGCCGTGCTGCGCGAGCGGGGCCGGAACCGGGAACGTTCGCAGCGGACGGCCGGTGGGCCCGGGCTTCGCGGCGATGGATGCGGCATCCATGCCCGGAAGCTGGGTCTCGACCTCGTCGTTGCGCGTCACCTGGGTGTTCCTCGTCCCTCTCGTGGGCGGTCTTTCAAGGGGACAGTCTATCCGCGCCGGGCCTGGCTTGCGGGGCGTACGCCCGGCGGTTCGGTACGCTGACCGCGTGCAGCCGATGCCGTCCGCCCTCGAGACCCCGCGTCTGCGTCTGCGCCCGAGGGACGGGCGCGACGCCGAATGGAACCTGGCGCTGCTCGCCGAGCACCCGCTCGGCCGTGTGCCCGGCTCGGTCGAGGAGGAGCGTGAGCGGCTGGATGCGCAGCGCCGCGAGTTCGACGCGCGGGGCTTCGGGCTGTACACGGTCGAGATCGCGGACAGCGGCGAGGCGGTCGGCTACTGCGGGCTCATCGTCGGCAGGGCCAGCCCATCCCAGCCCGAGATCGCCTACGAACTGCTGCGCGGGCACGTCGGCCACGGCTACGCGACCGAGGCAGCGGCGGCGGTTGCTGACGCTGCGTTCGACGCCGGCATTCCTATGGTGTGGGCGACCGTGGCAACCTGGAACGCGCCGTCGTTCGGCGTGCTCGGCAAACTCGGCTTCGCGACGACCCGGCGGGTCGGCTTCGACGGCGGTTCCGTCTTCGTCTGGCTGCGCGGTCGCGCGCCGCGTCGGCGCCACCGCACGTCGCCCTGACGCGACGATTTGCGCCAGGGCGCATCCGACAATTCGTGCCGAATCGTCGTTATGCGGGCGCGTATCCGACAATTCGTGCCGAATCGCGCGGCGGGGATGACGTCAGCGGGCGCGCGGGTGGGACGTGGTGTAGACGTCGCGCAGCGTGTCGGCCGTCACGAGCGTGTAGATCTGCGTCGTCGCCACCGACGAGTGGCCCAGCAGTTCCTGCACGACGCGCACGTCCGCTCCCCCGGCCAGGAGATGCGTGGCGAACGAGTGGCGCAGGGTGTGGGGCGACAGGTGGTCGACGTCGAGCTTCGCGCGTTCGGCCGCTGCGCGGATGATCAGCCAGACGTTCTGACGGGACAGCCGGGCGCCGCGCATCCCGAGGAACAGCGCCGGTGTCGCTCGACCCTTCGCCGACAGCACCGGCCGCGCCCGCACCAGGTACGCCGAGACGGCGTCCTGCGCATAGCTGCCGAGCGGCACGATGCGCTGCTTGCTTCCCTTGCCGGTGAGCCGCACCACGTCGGTGTCGATCACGTCGTCGACGTTCAGCCCGACGGCCTCGCTGACGCGGGCTCCGGTCGCGTACATGAGCTCCAGGAGCGCCCTGTCGCGTAAGGCCGCCACGTCGTCGCCGTCGGTCGCGGCGAGGAGGGCCGCCACCTGATCGACCGTGATCGCCTTGGGCAGTCGGCTGGGCAGCTTGGGCGGGCGGAGGTCGCGTGCCGCATCCCCGTCGACCCGGCCCTCCTCGAGCAGGAACCCGTGGAAACCGCGAACGGTGGACAGCATGCGAGCGAGCGAGGATGCCGCCAACGGAACCCCGCCGTCCGGCGATCCGTCCCGCGTCCCGAGATGCAGCGCGAAAGCGGACAGCGTCGCGGGCGTCACCTGACGCAGGTCACGGATCCCTTCCGCCTCCAACCAGCCGCTGTAGACGGTCAGGTCGCGTCGGTAGGCCGCGACGGTGTTCGCCGAGAGGCCGCGCTCGATGGCGACATGCCTAAGGAAGGCGTCGACATCGACCGCGACGGTCATGCGTTGAGCTTCGGGTGGCTCGGCCAGGGCTCGTTCGCCGCGCCGAGCGTGCTCCATCCCTGCTCCCGCGCGGTGCGTGCGGCCAGCAGGGCGATGATCAGGGGCGCGTTGTGGACGCGACGCTGCAGCACCGCCTCCACCGCTTCGTCGAGCGGGACCCAGCGCACCTCGATGTCGGCTTCCTCCGCCTCGCGGGCGAACGCCGAGCCTGTCGAGTGGATGCCGCGAGCGAGGTAGAGCCGGATGGACTCGTCGTTGCCGCCCGGGCTGGTGAAGACGTCGGTGAGCACGTTCCACTCGTCCGCCTGGAGGTCCGCCTCCTCGCCCAGTTCCCGCTGGGCCGCGGCCAGCGGATCTTCGCCCGCCTTGTCGAGCAGGCCGGCCGGGATCTCCCAGTCGCGGTGCCGGACCGGGTGCCGGTACTGGCGGATGAGCAGCACGCGGTCGTCCTCATCCATCGCCAGGATGCCGACGGCGCCGGTGTGGTCGACGTACTCGCGGGTGATCTCCTCGCCGTTGTACCGGAAGACGTCGCGGCGGACGTTCCAGATCGCCCCCTCGAAGACCGTCTCGGACGAGACGATCTCCGGCCGGAACGACTGGTCGTTCAGCTCGCCCGTCATCAGGCTTCGGCCAGCTCGGCGTCCGACTCGGCCACCTCGAACAGCAGCGCGGCCTTCTGACGGTCGAGCGCCGCCCCGACGAGCCCCGCGAACAGCGGGTGCGCGTGGTTCGGGCGCGAGCGCAGCTCGGGATGCGCCTGCGTACCCACGTAGAACGGGTGCACGTCGCGCGGAAGCTCCACGTACTCCACCAGGTGGCCGTCGGGCGAGGTGCCGGAGAACCAGAGACCCGCGTCGGCGATCTGCTCGCGGTAGTTGTTGTTGACCTCGTAGCGGTGACGGTGGCGCTCTGACGCCTCGCTCGCCCCGTACAGCTCGGCGACGATGGAGCCCTCGGCGAGCGTCGCCGGGTAGAGGCCGAGGCGCATGGTGCCGCCCAGATCGCCGCCGGCGATGATGTCCACCTGCTCCGCCATCGTCGCGATCACCGGGAACTCGGTCTCCGGGTCGAACTCGGACGAGGATGCGCCGCCGAGGCCGGCCTCATGGCGGGCGTACTCGATGACCATGCACTGCAGGCCGAGGCACAGGCCGAGCGCCGGGATGCCGTTCTCGCGCGCGAAGCGCAGCGCGCCGACCTTGCCCTCGATACCGCGCACGCCGAAGCCGCCGGGAACGCAGATCGCGTCGACGTCGCTGAGCTGCGTCGCGGCGCCCTCGGGCGTCTGGCACTCGTCGGACGGGATCCACTTCAGCTTCACCTTGGTGCGGTGGGCGAAGCCGCCCGCGCGCAGCGCCTCGGTGACCGAGAGGTAGGCGTCCGGCAGGTCGATGTACTTGCCGACCAGGCCGATGGTGACCTCGTGCTTCGGGTCGTGCACGGCCTCCAGCAGGCGCGCCCAGCCGTGCCAGTTCACGTCGTCGGCCTTGTCGAGGCCGAGCTGGTCGATGATGTAGGAGTCGAGGCCCTGGTCGTGGAGCATGGTCGGGATGTCGTAGATGCTCGGCACGTCGACCGCGTTCACGACGGCCTGCTCGTCCACGTCGCACATGAGCGCGATCTTGCGCTTGTTGCTCTCCGAGACGGGACGGTCGCTGCGGAGCACGAGCGCGTCCGGCTGGATGCCGATCGAGCGCAGGGCGGCGACGGAGTGCTGCGTGGGTTTGGTCTTCTGCTCGCCGGAGGCGTTCATGTAGGGCACCAGCGAGACGTGCACGAAGAAGCAGTTCTTCCGGCCCAGCTCGTGGCGCACCTGGCGCGCCGATTCGATGAACGGCTGCGATTCGATGTCACCGACGGTTCCACCGATCTCGGTGATGATGACGTCGGGCGCCGGCTCGCCGTCTGGTCCAGGCTGCGCCTGCAGCCGCATCCGGCGCTTGATCTCGTCGGTGATGTGCGGGATGACCTGCACCGTGTCGCCGAGGTACTCGCCACGGCGCTCCTTGGCGATCACGTTGGAGTAGATCTGCCCGGTGGTGACGTTCGCCGACTGGCCGAGGTTGATGTCGAGGAAGCGCTCGTAGTGACCGATGTCGAGGTCCGTCTCGGCGCCGTCGTCGGTCACGAAGACCTCGCCGTGCTGGAACGGGTTCATCGTGCCCGGATCCACATTGAGGTACGGGTCGAGCTTCTGCATGACGACGCGGAGGCCGCGGGCCGTCAGAAGGTTGCCGAGGGAAGCCGCCGTGAGGCCCTTCCCCAACGAAGAAACGACACCACCTGTCACAAAAATGTGCTTGGTAATGCCGTTTGAGAGGTCCGCGTCTGAATTATCCACCACGGGCTTATAGCTTATCACCGACTCACGGCCTCTCCGCGCGGCAACGCCGACTCACCGGCGCGCGGCGGACGCCATCTCGACCAGCTCGCGGGCGTGGGCGAGGCCGCTCTCGGAATCCGGCAGGCCGGAGAGCAGCCGGGCCATCTCGGCGATGCGCTCGTCGCCGTCGAGGCGGCGGACGCTGGATGCGGTGACGGCGCCATCGTTTCCCTTCACAACCGTGAGGTGGTTGTTGGCGAACGCGGCGACCTGCGCCAGGTGGGTGACCACGATGACCTGCGCAGACTCCGCGAGACGTGCGAGGCGCCGACCGATCTCGATGGCGGAGGCGCCGCCGACGCCGGCGTCGACCTCGTCGAAGATGAAGGTCGGCACGGGGTCGCTGCCCGCGATGACCACCTCGATGGCCAGCATGACCCGCGAGAGCTCGCCGCCCGACGCGCCCTTGCCGAGCGGCCGCGGTTCGGCGCCGGGATGCGGCTGCAGCAGGATAGCGACCTGGTCGCATCCATTCGCGCTGTACGAGCCGAGGTCGTCGACGTCGCGCTGGGTCACCTCGACCACGATGCGCGCGTCCGGCATGGCGAGCGCGGACAGCTCGTCGCTGACCGCCTCGGACAGCCGGGCAGCCGCCGCCGTGCGCTCGGCGCTCAGGCCGGCCGCCAGCTCGCGGACGAGAGCGGCGTCCTCCTCCACCTCGCGGGTCAGCTCGCCGATGCGGTCGGCGTCGCTGTCGAGCTCGAGGAGCCGCAGACTGCCCGTCTCGAGCGTCCGGATGACGTCGTCGAGGGTCGGGCCGTACTTGCGGACCAGGCCGGCGAGCTCGGCACGACGTTCCTGCACCGCTTCGAGCTCGTGCGCGCTGGCGCCGTCGACGTCGAGGGCCGCCAGGTAGGAGGACAGCTGCGCCGCGATGTCGGAGATGAGGTAGTTGGCCTCGGCGACGGACTCCGCCAGGGGCTGCAGCGCGCTGTCGTGAGGAGCGACGCGTTCCAGCTGGCGCCGTGCGTTGTCGAGGAGGCCGAGCGCATCCATGCCCTCTGACTCTTCGGCGCTCAGGAGCTCACGGGCGGCTGCGGCAGAGAGCCGGAGCTCTTCCAGGTTGGTGAGCCGCTCGGCGCGGTCGGCGAGTTCGTCGTCCTCGCCCGGCTGAGGCGCGACGGTCTCGATTTCGGCCATCGCGACACGGAGGTCGTTCGCCTCGCGAGCACGCCGATCCTGGTCGTCGACCAATTCGTCGAGTTCGGCACGGTTGTCGCGCCAGCGGTGGAACACCTGCTCGTACGTGCCGAGAGCCTCGGCGAGGACCGGCCCGGCGAAGCGATCGAGCGCTGCGCGCTGCGCGATCGCCGAGCGCAAGCGGATCTGGTCGGACTGTCCGTGGACCACCACCAGCTGCTCGCCGAGTTCGGACAGCACCGCGACGGGAGCGCTGCGGCCGCCGACGACTGCGCGCGAGCGCCCTTCGGCCGACACGGACCGGGTCAGCACGAGCTCGGCCTCGGCCGCGTCGATCGCATCGACATCGCCCCCGGCGTCACGGACGCGCGCGACGACCTCGCTGGCCGTCGGCACGCGCCACCGGCCCTCCACCCACGCCTGCGGGCTGCCGAGGCGGACCGAACCGGTGTCGGCGCGCTCGCCCAGCAGGAGGCCGAGCGCCGACACCACCATCGTCTTGCCCGCGCCGGTCTCGCCGGTGATCGCGGTGAAACCGGATCCCAGTGGCAGGGACGCGTCGGCGATGACGCCCAGGTCTTTGATCGAGATCTCCTCGATGCCTCCACGCGTGTCAGTCACGACCGGCCGGCCCCCGCCATCCCGTGACGGGAAGATCGAACTTGCGCACCAGCCGGTCCGTGAACGGCCCGGAGTGCAGCCGGGCGAGACGCACCGGGATGGGCGAGCGGCGCACGACCACGCGAGCCCCGCGCGGCAGATCGAAGGGGCGACGGCCGTCGCACCACAGGATGCCGGCGCCGCCGGCACGATCGAGCAGCTCGACCGCGAGCGACGAGTCGGCGTCGACGACCAACGGTCGCGAGAACAGCGCGTGCGCGCTGAGCGGAACGAGCAGCAGGGCGGCCACGCCCGGCCAGACGACCGGGCCACCCGCCGAGAACGAGTAGGCCGTCGAGCCGGTCGGAGTGGACATCACGACGCCGTCGCAGCCGAAGCTCGACATCGGCCGGCCGTCGACCTCGATGACGACCTCGAGCATCCGCTCGCGGCTCGCCTTCTCGACGGTGGCCTCGTTGAGCGCCCAGCTCTCGTAGACGACCTCGCGGCCGACCTTCACTCGCGCCGAGAGCGTCATGCGCTCCTCGACCTCGTAGTCCTTCGACAGCCCGCGGGCGACCGCGGTCTCCAGGTCGTCGCGCTCGCTCTCGGCGAGGAAGCCCACGTGCCCGAGGTTGACCCCGAGGAGCGGCGCCGAACACCCGCGGACCAGTTCGGCGGCACGCAGGATGGTGCCGTCACCACCCAGGACGATCACCAGTTCGAGCTCGCTCGGCGGTACGTCGTCGCCGAGGATCGCCACCGCGTCGAGCGAGGGGTCCGCCTGCAGGAGGTCTGCGCGCTCGTCGGCGCTGAGCACCGGGACCACGCCCGCATCGAGCAACTGCCGGGACACCCGGACGCCCGCTTCGAGGGAGTCCTGACGACCGGTGTGCGCGACGACGAGGATGTACCGCGTCGCTGCACCCATCAGTGTCACGTCCTCTCCCTTCCGAAAGTCGTCCTCCCATTCTGTCTGTTTTCTCGCACAGGACGAGGCCGCAGGCCGGGTTTGTGGAGAACATTCACTTAGCGCGTAAGCCGGACCACCTCGTCGCGGAGCCCGGACGGGTCCGGCGCCCCGGCGCGGAACCAGGCGAGGAACTCCCGATTGCCGTGGCCGCCGGCGATCGGCGAGGCAATCACCCCGGCCGTCCCGAGTCCGGCGTCGTGGGCTGCCCACAGTACATCGGAGACGGCGTCGGCCCGCAGTCCTGCATCCCGGACCACGCCCTCCCGGATGCCCTGGCGGCCGACCTCGAACTGCGGCTTGATGAGGAGCAGGAAGTCGGCGCCGGGGGCGGCCGTCGCGACGAGCGCGGGCAGCACCTGGGTGAGCGAGATGAAAGAGAGATCGGCGACGACGATCTCAGGGCGGACGTCGTCCCCCGTGAGCCCGGCCAGCGCCTTGGCCGTCAGCGAACGGACGTTCACACCCTCGTACGAGGCGAGCCGCTCCTCCGCGGCGAGCGCCGGGGACAGCTGGCCGTGTCCCACGTCCACGGCGATCACGCGGGCGGCTCCCCGCTCCAGCAGGACCTGGCTGAACCCCCCGGTGGATGCGCCGGCGTCGAGCGCCACGCGACCGGCGGGGTCGACGTCGAATGCGTCGAGCGCCGCGATCAGCTTGTGGGCGCCGCGGCTCACGTAGTGGTCAGCTCCGGCGACCCGGATGTCCTGCCCGTCGGTCACTTTGAGGGCCGGGCGCACCGCAGGGCGGCCGTCCACCGTCACGAGCCCCTCGGCGATCACCGTGGCCGCGTGCGAGCGCGACCGGGCGAGGCCCAGCTCGGCGAGCGCCACGTCGAGGCGGCGCTCAGCCCCGGCCATGCTCGTCGTCGCCCTCCAGCGTTCGCCGAAGCTGCTCGTGCAACTGCGCATAGGCGTCGGCGCGAGCGGTGAGCGGCTGCTCCTCGATCACGTCGAGCCGGGCGACGAGCCCATCCTCGTCGCTCACCCGCTGTTCATCCGTCATGAGCCCACCGTACGTCAGCGCGTCACGCGACGAAGACACCCGCGAGGGTCTTCTTCCCGCGTCGCAGCACCACCATGTCGCCGGGAAGCACGTCGGCGCCGATCAGCTGATCCGCATCCTGGACCTTGGCGTTGTTGACGTACACGCCGCCTTGGGCGACCGCGCGACGCGCTTCGCCCAGGCTCGAGCACAGCCCGGTGTCGACCAGGGCCTGGGTCACCGTCGTGGACGGCTCCGTGGTCGTGGTGTTCGGGAGCTCGCGCAAGGCTGCCTCGAGGGTCGCAGCGTCCAATTGGGTCAGCTCGCCCTGGCCGAACAGCGCCTGGGACGCCGCGATCGCGGCTTCGGTGGCGGACGCACCGTGCACCAACGCGGTCACCTCGAACGCCAGCCGGCGCTGCGCCTCGCGGCGGAACGGCTCGTCGGCGACCTTCTGCGCGAGCTCCTCGATCTCAGTGCGGGAAAGGAACGTGAAGATCTTGAGGCGGTCGATCACGTCGGCGTCGTCGGTGTTGAGCCAGAACTGGTACATCGCGTACGGCGTGGTGAGCGCGGGGTCGAGCCAAATGGCGTTGCCCTCGCTCTTGCCGAACTTGGTGCCGTCGCTGTTCGTGATCAGCGGCGTGCCGATCGCGTGCACGTGTGCGCCTTCGACCTTCCGGATGAGCTCCGTGCCGCTGGTGAGGTTGCCCCACTGGTCGCTGCCGCCCGTCTGCAGCACGCAGCCGTACTGGCGGAACAGCTCGAGGAAGTCCATCCCCTGCAAGATCTGGTAGCTGAACTCGGTGTACGAGATGCCCTCGTCCGAATTGAGTCGCGCCGCGACGGCATCCTTCTTGAGCATCGTGCCGACCCGGAAGTGCTTGCCGATCTCGCGCAGGAAGTCGATCGCCGACATCGGCGCGGTCCAGTCCAGGTTGTTGACCAGACGGACGGCGTTGTCGCCCTCGTCGGAGAGGAAACGGGTGACCTGCGCCTGCAGGTAGCCGACCCACTCGCTGACCGTCTCCTTGGTATTCAGCGTGCGCTCGGCGGTGGGCCGCGGGTCGCCGATGAGGCCGGTGGACCCGCCGACCAGCCCCAGCGGTCGGTGGCCGGCGAGTTGGAGGCGTCGCATGGTGAGCAGCTGCACCAGGTTTCCGAGGTGCAGGCTGGGCGCTGTCGGGTCGAAACCGCAGTAGTAGGTGATCGGCTCGCCGGCAAGGAGCTCTTTGAGGGCGGCTTCATCCGTCGACACGTGGATGAGGCCGCGCCACGTGAGCTCGTCCCAGACGTCGTCGAAGGACGCGTCGTTGGTCTGCGCGGTCACGCTCTGCGCGCGGGCGATGGCGGTTTCGGACATGGGTACAACCGTACCAATGCACGGTTGTGCGTGAGTTCTCTCCTACGCTCGGGGTCGTGACCACTGTCGTCCTGCTGCTCCTGCTGGCCAGCGCCGCCGTCGGGCTCGCCTATGCCTTCCCCGCGGTCCGCCGCGAACTGCCCACCGCACTGTTCGGAAGCGCGGCGCTGGTGATGGTCCTCGCGGCCGTCGGCGTCTCCACGATCGACGGCCCCCTCGCCCCGGGCGCGCTGTGGTGGGTCGCGGTCGCGGCCCTGTTCGCCGCGAGCCTGGGCGGTGCGCCGGTGGTGGATGAGGTGCTGGCCCTGATCCCGCCGGACCCGGACCGGGCTCCCCCGACCCTCACCACGTTCGACTGGTCGGGCGTCGTCGAGCGCTTCGGGTTCGTGCTCGCGCTGGTCCTCGGACTGCCGGAGGTCGCGGCTGTCCTCCTCGCTGTGCAGGCGCTCGGTGTCTTCGCGGCCCGGTCGCACAGCGGGCCGGCGCTGCGCGTGCTCGGCACGCTGGTCGGTGTCAGCTGGGCACTGATCTGCTTCGCGGCCTGGTGGCTCGCGTCGAGGTAACGCGCCGGGGGCGGGTCAGTCGTCCGACTTCGGGTGCCGCTTGTACGGCGAGACCGTCGGGTCGCCGGGCAGCCAGTAGCGCCAGGGGAAGGCGAGACCGCCTCCCGCGCCCGACACTCCGGTGCGGGGCCCTGTCTGGTACTCCGCCGGCTCGGTCGGCAGCTCGATCTCGAACGGCGGGCTGAACAGGTCGGCTCCGTCGTCGGCGAGGCTCATCCCGGCCGCCACCACCAGCCGCGCAGGCCCGCGGGCGAGGTCGCGGTGCGGGATGCTGCGGCCGCTGGCGCCGACGCGGCGGTGCTCCGCGAGGTCCTCGCCCTCGACCACCTCCGCCGCGCGCAGCAGCACGGCGGTCGCCTCCCCCTCCGGTGAGCAGACCACGTTGGCGCAGACGTGCATCCCGTACGTGAAGTACGTGTAGACGTGCCCGGGCGCGCCGTACATCACGCCGTTGCGCTTCGTGCGACCGCGGAAGGCGTGCGAGCCCGGGTCGAGGCCGTCACCGATGTACGCCTCCACCTCGGTGATGCGCAGCGCGACCGCCCCCTCCGGCGAGTCGTGACGCAGCACCGCCCCGAGGAGGCGCGGGGCGACCTCCAGCGACGACGGCAGGAACTCGTCGCGCGTGGGCCGGTAGAGCGTCACGTCAGAAGATCCGGCCGCCCGCGGCGACGGCGACGATGAGGCCCACCACGATCACCGCGACGGCGACCACCACGACCACGGTGATGATCCACGGCCGCTTCCGCTCCGGTTCGAACCGCGCCATCAGACCAGATCCCTTCGTGTCGCACGCAGGGCGAGGGTGGCCTTGCGGACGTGGTCCGTCAGGGCTGCCAGCTGTTCGGCGACGCGGTCGGGGGCGGTCCCGCCGATGCCGTCGCGGCTGGCAACCGAGCCCTCGACCGACAGCACCGACCGGACCTCGGGGGTGAGCAGCGGCGAGATCGCGGCGAGCTGGTCGTCGGAGACCTCGTGCAGTTCCAGCCCGTTCTCCTCCGCGACCCGAACCAGGCTTCCGCTCAGCTCGTGCGCGGTGCGGAAGGGGACGTGCTGCTTGACCAGCCACTCCGCCACGTCCGTCGCCAAGGAGAATCCCTGCGGAGCCAGCTCGGCCATCCGCTCGGTGTTGAACCGCAGCGTCGCGACCATGCCGGTGAAGGCGGGCAGCACCGTCTCGAGGGTGCGGACCGAGTCGAACACCGGCTCCTTGTCCTCTTGCAGGTCGCGGTTGTACGCGAGCGGCAGACCCTTCAGCGTGGTCAGCAGCCCGGTGGCGTTGCCGATCAGGCGGCCCGCCTTGCCGCGCGCGAGCTCCGCGATGTCGGGGTTCTTCTTCTGCGGCATGATCGACGACCCGGTCGAGTAGCTGTCGTCGAGTGTGACGAAGCCGAACTCGCGCGTGTTCCACAGGATGATCTCCTCGGCGAACCGCGAGAGGTCGACGCCGATCTGGGCGGCGACGTACGCGAACTCGGCCACCACATCCCGGGCCGCCGTGCCGTCGATCGAGTTCTCGGAGCTGCGCGCGAAGCCCAGCTCGCGGGCGACGAGTGACGGGTCCAGGCCCAGTGTCGAGCCGGCCAGGGCGCCGGAGCCATACGGCGAGACGTTGGCCCGCACATCCCAATCGGCCAGGCGCTCGAGGTCGCGGACCAGAGGCCAGCAGTGGGCCAGCAGGTGGTGCGCGAGAAGCACGGGCTGCGCGTGCTGCAGGTGAGTGCGTCCCGGCATGACGGCGGTGGGATGCGCCCCCGCCTGCGAGGCGATGGCGTCCACCAGGGCGATCAGCTGCTCGGCGATGACGCCGGCGTGGTCGCGCAGGTACAGCCGGATGAGGGTCGCGATCTGGTCGTTGCGGCTGCGGCCGGCGCGCAGCTTGCCGCCGAGGTCCGCTCCGGCGCGCTCGATGAGTCCGCGCTCGAGGGCGCCGTGCACGTCCTCGTCGGTCTCGGCAGCGGCGAAGGCCCCGGATGCGACGTCGCGGTCGAGGGCGTCGAGGGCGGACAGCATCCCGTCGAGCTCCTCCGGCGTGAGGTACCCGGCCGCGGCGAGCGCACGTGCGTGCGCCCGCGAGCCGGCGATGTCGTACGCCGCGAGCTCCCAGTCGAAGTGCGTCGACTTGCTGAGTGCGGCGAGTTCGGGAGAGGGACCCCCGGCGAACCGGGCTCCCCAGAGCGAGCCCTCGCCGGTCTTGCCGCCGGTCGTGCCGCCGCCCGTCGTCTCGTCCGTCATGCGCCGGCCTCCGTGTCGTTCGCGTTCTTCTCCAGCAGCCAGGCGAGCAGCGCCTTCTGCGCGTGCAGCCGGTTCTCCGCCTCGTCCCAGACCACCGACTGCGGCCCGTCGACCACGTCCGCGCTGACCTCGTACCCGCGGTAGGCGGGGAGGCAGTGGAGGAAGATCGCCTGCGGGTCGGCGAGACCCATCAGGCGGGCATCGACGGTGTAGTCGCCGAAGACGGCGACGCGTTCGGCCTTCTCGTCCTCCTTGCCCATCGACACCCAGGTGTCGGTGACCATGACGTCCGCGCCCGCCGCCGCCTCCTCCGGGTCGGTGAGCACGGCGACCGAGCCGCCGGTCCGCTCCGCGATCGCCCGCGCATCCGCGACGATCGTCGCGTCGGGCGCGTACTCGGCGGGCGCCGCGATGCGGACGTGCATGCCGGCCGTGGCGCCACCGAGCAGGTACGAGTGCGCCATGTTGTTGGCGCCGTCGCCGAAGTAGCTCATGGTCAGCCCCTCCGTGTGGCCCTTGTGCTCCCGCACCGTGAGCAGGTCGGCCAGGATCTGGCACGGGTGGAAGTCGTCCGACAGCGCATTGACGACCGGCACGCGCGTCCCCGCCGCCATCTCCTCCAGCCCCGATTGCGCGTACGTGCGCCAGACGATCGCGGCGACCATCCGCTCCAGCACGCGTGCGGTGTCCGCGAGCGACTCCTTGCCGCCCAGCTGGCTCTCGCCGCTCTGGATGATGAGCGGGCTGCCGCCGAGGTCGGCGATCCCCACGGCGAACGAGACCCGGGTGCGGGTCGACGTCTTGTCGAAGATGACCGCGACGGTCTGCGGGCCGGCCAGCGGCTTCACCTGGAAGCGGTCGCGCTTGAGGTCGGCCGCGAGGGCCAGAACCTGGGCCTGCTCGGCGGGCGAGAGGTCGTCGTCGCGGAGGAAGTGCCGGGTCATGCTGCCCGCCCTTTCGTGGTGCTGAAGGAGGTGGTCGAAGTGGTCAGACGGAACCGAGCGCGCGCCCGAAGCGTTCGCGGAATTCGGCGAGCTCGGAGTCGCCCACGATCAGCGGAGGCGCGAGGCGGATGCTGGACTCGTTCGGCGCGTTGATGATGAGGCCGTACCGCAGCGCGGCGTCGGAGAGGCGGTGTGCGTCGCCCTCGGTAAGGCCGATGCCGATCAGCAGTCCGTGGCCGCGCACGTCGCCGACGAGGGGCGAGTCGAAGGAGCGGATGATCTGCTTCAGCTCCTGGCCGCGCCGCGCCGCGTTGCCGATCAGGTCGGCCCGCTCGATCTCCGCCAGGACGGCATTGCCTGCGGCCGTCGCGAGCGGGTTGCCGCCGAATGTCGAACCGTGCTGGCCCTGCGAGAACAGTTCGGAGGCCCAGCCGAACGTGACGAGCGCGCCGATGGGAACGCCACCGGCCATGCCCTTTGCGACGGTGACAGCATCCGGAAGGATGCCGGAGTGCTGGTAGGCGAACCACTGACCGGTGCGGCCCACCCCGGTCTGGATCTCATCCACGATGAGTAGGGCGCCGTGCTGCTCCGTGAGCTCCCGCGCGCGCCGGAGGAACCCGTGCGGCAGGTCGAGCACGCCGGCCTCGCCCTTGATGGGCTCGACGAAAAGTGCGGCGACCCGGTCGTCGATGGCCGCCTCCAGCGCCGCGATGGTGGAGTCGATGTGCTCGACACCGCCGGGCAGCGGCTCGAAAGCCTCACGCATCGGGGGCTTGCCGGTGAGGGCCAGCGAGCCCATGGTGCGACCGTGGAACGCGTTGTGCAGGGCGAGGACGCGCGTGCGACGGCCGTGCGGGCCGCGGTTGAGGCGGGCCAGCTTGAAGGCCGCCTCGTTCGCCTCGGCGCCCGAGTTGCCGAACAGCACCCGACCCCGCTCACCCGCCCCGGTGATCGCCCGCAGGCGGTCGGCGAGTTCGATCTGCGGCGGCGTCGAGAAGTAGTTGGACACATGGGCGAGCGTCCCGATCTGCCGGCTCACCGCATCCACGAGCGCGGGATGCGCGTGCCCGAGTGAATTGACCGCGATGCCCGCCAGGAAGTCGAGGTACTCGTTGCCGTCGACATCCCACACGCGCGCGCCCTCGCCGCGCACCAGCATCAGCTTCGGCGTCGCCAGAGTCCGCATCATCACGTTGCCGTACGACGCCTTCCAGCCGCCGTCACGCCACTGCGCGGTATCCGTGTCCGCGTTCTCTCCCAGTCCCTCGCTCACGCGGGCACCACCTCCGTACCGATTCCGGACTGCGTGAACACCTCGAGCAGGATCGAGTGCGGCACCCGCCCGTCGATGATCGCAGCCTTCGCCACTCCCCCGTCGACCGCGTCCAGGCACGCCGCCATCTTGGGGATCATGCCCGACTCGAGCGAGGGCAGAAGCTCGCGCAGCTCGTCCGCACCGATCTTCGACAACAGCGACTCGCGGTCCGGCCAGTCGCTGTACAGGCCGGCGACATCGGTCAGGATCACGAGCTTGGACGCCCCGAGCGCGATGGCGAGCGCGGCCGCCGCGGCGTCGGCATTGACGTTGAGCGCCTGCCCGGCGTCGTCGATGTCCGGCGCGATGGACGACACGACAGGGATGCGGCCCGCCGCCAACTGCGTCAGCACCGCCTCCGGGTCGACTGCGACCACATCGCCGACGAGACCGAGATCGACCTCCTCGCCGTCGATCACCGCGGCGCGACGGCGGCCCTGGAACAGCGCCGCGTCCTCTCCGGAGAGACCGGATGCGAGCGGGCCGTGCTTGTTGATGTTGCCGACGATGTCGCGGTTGATCTGGCCGGTGAGGACCATGCGCACCACATCCATCGCCTCCGGAGTCGTCACCCGGTAGCCGCCGCGGAACTCGGACGCGATTCCGAGCCGGTCGAGCATCGCCGAGATCTGGGGACCACCCCCGTGCACCACGACGGGGCGGATGCCCGCGTAGCGCAGGTAGACCATGTCTTCGGCGAAGGTGCGCTGCAACTCCTCGTTGACCATGGCGTTCCCGCCGAACTTCACGACGATGATCTGGTCGTGGAACGTCTTCAGCCACGGCAGCGACTCGATCAGGGTCGCGGCTTTGGCTGCGGCGACCTCCCGGTCCGCAGCCTCCTCGGTCATCTCGTCCGTCGTCATCAGCTGGCGTACGCGCTGTTCTCGTGCACGTAGTCGTGGGTCAGGTCGTTGGTGAGGATGGTCGCGGTCTCTTCCCCCGCGTGCAGGTCGATCAGGATGTGCGCCTTGCGCGGCGTGAGGTCGACCAGCTCGCGCGGCTGGTCGGGCTCCCCGGCGGTGCAGACCTGGATGCCGTTGATCGCCACGTCGATGCCGTACGGGTCGAACGCCGCGTCGGTGGTTCCCGCGGCGGCCAGCACCCGGCCCCAATTGGGGTCGTTGCCGAAGATCGCCGCCTTGAAGAGGTTGCTGCGCGAAACCGCACGGGCGACCGTGACCGCCTCGTCCTCCGTCTTCGCGTTGACGACCTGGATGGCCACGTCGTGCGAGGCGCCCTCAGCATCCGCCTGCAGCTGCTCGGCGAGGTCGCGGCAGACCCCGGTCAGCGCGAGCGCGAACGTCGCCTCATCGGGTTCCACCCCGCTCGCTCCCGATCCCAGCAGCGCGACGGTGTCATTGGTGGACATGCAGCCGTCGGAGTCGAGGCGGTCGAAAGTGACGCGCGTCGCCGAACGGAGTGCCCGGTCCAGCTGCGCCGAGCCGAGCACGGCGTCGGTCGTGATCACGACGAGCATCGTCGCGAGGCCGGGCGCGAGCATCCCGGCGCCCTTCGCCATCCCGCCGATCGTCCAGCCATCCGGTGAACGGTACTCGGACTGTTTCGGGCGCGTGTCGGTCGTCATGATGGCCTCGGCCGCGCCGAGACCCGCATCGCTCGCCAGCGCTCCGGCCGCCGCCGCCACCCCGCCGATGAGCTTGTCGAGCGGCAGCTGCTCGCCGATGAGACCCGTGGAGCAGACCAGCACATCCCCGGCGGAGACGCCGAGCTGCTCGGCGACCGCTTCTGCCGTCGCGTGGGTGGTCTGGAAGCCCTGGGCGCCGGTGTAGCAGTTCGCCCCGCCCGAGTTGAGGACGATGGCGGAGACGACGCCGTCCTGGATGACCTGCTCGCTCCACAGCACCGGGTTCGCCTTGCAGCGGTTGGTGGTGAACACCACGGCCGCCGCGTTCAGCGGTCCACGGTTCTGGACGAGCGCGAGGTCGCGCTTGCCGCTCGATTTGAGCCCGGCGACGACGCCGGCAGCGGAGAATCCGGACGCGGCTGTGACACTCACGGTGCGACCCCGTTCACGCTCAGGCCCGCGGTCTCGTCGAGGCCGAGGGCGATGTTGACGGACTGGATGGCGGCCCCCGCCGTCCCCTTGTACAGGTTGTCGAGGGCCAGAACGGTGACCACGCGGCCGGCGGCTTCGTCGAGCGCGACGCCGATCAGCACGGTGTTCGAGCCCAGCACGTCGGCGGTGCGCGGCACGGTGCCTGCGGGAAGCACGTGAACGAACGGCTCCTCGGCGTACGCGGCCTCCCAGGCCGACTGCACCTGCTCGGCCGTGACGCCCGGCTTCACGCGACCGGTGGAGGTGGCGAGGATGCCGCGCGACATGGGCACGAGCACCGGAGTGAACGAGACGGTCGGCGCGGTGGCGCCCGACTTGCGCAGGTTCTGCTGGATCTCAGGGATGTGGCGGTGCGTGCCGCCCACCGCATACGGGTTCGCCGAGCCGAGGATCTCGCTGGCCAGGTACATCGTCTTCAGTGACTTGCCGGCGCCGGACGGCCCGACGGCCAGAACGGAGACGAGGTCCTGGTCCTCGATGAGACCGGACCGGATGCCGGGCGCCAAGGCGAGGGAGACCGCGCTGGCGTTGCAGCCCGGGGCGGCGATGCGGCGGGCGCCGACGAGGTTGGCGCGCTGCTTCCGGGCGGCGGGTGTGGCGGCTTCGTCTGCTGCGGCTGCGTTCGCGCTGTCCAGCGGGAGTTCCGGCACGCCGTACGCCCAGGCGCCGAAGTGCTCGCCGCCGTAGAAGGCGGCCCAGTCGGCCGGGTTCTCCAGCCGGTGGTCGGCGCCGCAGTCGACCACGATCGTGTCCTCGGGCAACTGCGCTGCGATCTCGCCCGAGGCGCCGTGCGGGAGCGCGAGGAAGACGACGTCGTGCCCCGCCAGGGTGTCGGCCGTGGTCTCCTGGAGCGTCAGGTGCGCGAGCGACCGGAGGTGGGGCTGGTGGGCGATCAGCGGGTGTCCGGCGTTCTGGTGCGCGGTGACGGTGCGGATCTCGAAGTCCGGGTGATCGGCGAGGATGCGCAGAAGCTCACCACCCGCGTACCCGGAGGCGCCTGCGACAGCGACCGAGAAAGTCATGCTTGTTCCTTTTCGAGTGGACGACGGGGATCTCGGCGACGGCGACGCCCCACGTCGATCCGCACAGGACCGCCCGGAACGCCGCCTAGCTTCGGCGGTCGCGCAGGCGTCGGCGCAGGGCGCGGGCGGCGAATGCCGCACGCGTCGAAGCGGTGCACCGGACGGAAAGCATGGGACAACCCTAGCGCGCCCGCCCCGGCCGCCGCCAAATCCGGCCGGTGCGGCCGCGTCCGCGCGCTTTTTCATCCATCCACAAGTGGTAATCGTCGTCAATGTATGACACTATCGACGTGTGCAGATTCGCGTGACCAGGTCCGCGCGAAAGCACCGAATCGGTAATGCACGCATATTGATCGCCATGATGGATGCCGGAGAGCCCAGCTTGGACGGGGACGCTCTCCGGTACATCGGACGCGACGACAGAGGGGTAGAGCTGGAGATCGTCACCGTTCCCAACGATCGAGGGGACGGATTGGCCGTGATCCACGCAATGCCGACGGAGTGGAGGAGACTTTCATGACGATCGATCCCAAAGACTTCATCGTCGGCCCGGATGCCACCATTGCCGACATCGATCTCCACCAGGAGACGTTCACCACAGCTGATGGCCGTCGGCTCACGGATGAGCGCGCAGACGCGATCGCCCGGCGAACCGCCAATCTCACGCCTGGCCGGAAGTCCCTAGGAGGCGACGGCAGCGTTTCCCCTGTCCTTCAGTTCCGGACTCCCCGCAAACGCGAAGTGGAGGCCCTCGCGCAGGAATTGGGGATCCGCCCGTCCGAATTGGCGCGGCGGGCGCTCGACGAATACCTGGACAACCACGCTCGAGGAGCGTGACGCGAAGCAGCCGACGGACGCGCCGCCCGCTGAGCCCGCTGCCGGCGGCTCCGTCGCCTGGATCGCTACTCGCGGATGGCCGCGCCGTAAAGCTCGGCCGCGTGGGCGGAGCCGGCCAGTTTGGCCTCGCTCGCTTCTGCGGCGGTGAGGGTGCGGTCGTCGGCGCGGAAGCGGAGCGCGAAGGTCAGGCTCTTGCTGCCGTCAGGGAGCCCGGGGCCGCGGTAGTCGTCGACGAGCCGGATGTCTTCGAGCAGTGGACCGGCACCCTCGCGTACTGCACGCAGCACGTCCCCCGCGGGGACGTCGACGGGGACGACGAGCGAGAGGTCTTGCGTTGCCGCCGGGAAGCCGGCGATGACGCCCGCGACGATGTCCGCCGGAGCGACCGCGATGAGGGCGTCCAGGTCGAGTTCGAAGACGGCGACCACGCGCGGCAGGTCGAGCTCATGCGCGAGTGCCGGCAGCAACTCGCCCGCGTAGCCCACCGGCACGCGCGCCCCGTCGGCACCGAGAGCGAGCAGTTGCGCCGTGCGGCCCGGGTGGAGCGCCTGGTGCGATGACTGCGTGACGTCGACAGTCACGCCCACGGCCGCGGCGGTCTGCCGCACCATGTCGAGGGCGTCCACGAGGCCGGCCGGCGCGGCGGGCATTTCTGGCTGCTTGTCGAGCACGTCGCCCAGCACGACACCCGCGAGGTGGCGAGGCTGCGCCGGAATACCGGCATTCAGGCCGGCCAGCACGTCGGCCCCGGGCAGCGCGGCGCCCGGCGGCAGCGTCTCGCTGCCGATCGAGCCGTCAGACGGGCGGAACACCGTGCCGAGTTCGTACACGCGCAGGTCGACCAGCCCCCGGGCCAGATTGCGTTTGGCTGCGTCCAGGAGACCGGGAAGAAGCGACGTGCGCAGATACGGCGCCGTCGCGTCCAGCGCGTTCGCCAGTCGGACGGCCCGGATGTGACCGGCAGCAGCATCCGCATCTGCGCCCGGACGGCCGAACAGGTCGTTCTGCGTCTCGCTGACGAACGGGAACGACAGCACCTCGGTGGCGCCGTTGTCCGCGAGGATCTGCGCGACGGAACGGCGCAGTCGCTGCTCGCGGGAGAGGCCCCGGCCGGGAGGGGCGACCGGCAGGACGGAGGGGATGCGGTCATAGCCGACGATGCGGGCCACCTCCTCCGCCAGGTCGGACTTGTCGCGCAGGTCGGGTCGCCAGGTGGGCGGCGTGACGAGCAGGCCGCCCGTCGTCTCCGTGACCGTTCCGCCGATCTCGGCGAGGGCACTCCGCACCTCGTCGCCCGTGAACTCGACGCCGATCAGCCCCACGAGGTAGCCGTCTGGCAGGCGGATGGCCTCGGCGGTCTCCGAGGCGTCGAGGAGCGAACCGAGGTCATCAGCGTGACCGCCGGCGAGCTGCTCCAGCAACTGCACCACACGTGCCGCGGCCGCGACCGCGACCTGCGGGTCGACACCGCGCTCGAAGCGCTTGGAGGCCTCACTCGGCAGCTTGTGGCGGCGCGCGGTGCGCGCGATCGACACCGGGTCGAAGTTCGCCGCCTCGATGAGGACGTTGCGGGTGCCCGCACCGATCTCGGTGGAGGCACCGCCCATCACTCCGGCCAGGCCGATAGCGCCGGAGTCATCGGCGATCACCAGGTCTTCCGCGTCGAGGCTGCGGGTCTGGTCGTCGAGCGTGACCAGCTTCTCCCCCGCCGTCGCGCGACGCACGAGGATGCCGCCGGACAGCTTGTCGAGGTCGTAGCCGTGGATGGGCTGGCCCAGCTCGAGCATGACGTAATTCGTGATGTCGACGATCAGCGAAATCGAGCGGATTCCGGCGAGCTTGAGCCGCGCGATCATCCACGCGGGCGTCGGACGGCCGCCATCGACGTCGCGGACGACCCGCGTGACGAACACGCTCGCGCCGACTCGGCCGCGGATGGGTGCGGCGTCGTCGATCGTGACGCTGAAGCCGGTCGCGTGGTCCGCGCTGATCGGGACCGCGTCCGCCGGATCGCGGAAGGCCGCTCCGGTGGCGTGCGAGTACTCGCGGGCGATTCCGCGGATCGAGAAGGCGTAGCCGCGGTCGGGCGTGACGTTCACCTCGACGGCTGCGTCATCGAGGCCGAGAAGGGCCACGGCGTCGGTGCCGACCTCTGGATCGAGGCCCAGCGTCGTGAGCCGCAGGATGCCGTCGTGGTCTTCGCCGAGACCGAGCTCGCGTGCCGATGCGATCATGCCGTCGGACACGTGCCCGTACGTCTTGCGCGCAGCGATCGGGAACGGGCCGGGCAGCACGGCGCCCGGCAGCGTCACGACGACCTTGTCGCCCTCGAAGAAGTTGCGAGCGCCGCAGACGATGCCGCGCACCTCCGCGCCGCCGTCCGCCGCCTTCTCGCCCTCCGGCGCGACGCGCACCTGGCACCAGCGGATGGTCTTGCCGTTGGTCTGCGGCTCCTCCACGAACTCGAGCACCTGGCCGACGACGATCGGACCGGACAGCTCGAAGGTGTGGATGTCCTCCTCTTCGAGTCCGACGGACACGAGAGCGGCGTGCACCTCCTCCGGCGTCGTTCCGGGCTCCAGGTCGACGAACTCGCCGAGCCAACTCAGGGGGACGCGCATCAGACCACCATTCCGAACTGCTGGGAGAACCGCACATCGCCCTCGGCCATGTCGCGCATGTCTTTGACGTCGTTGCGGAACATCAGGGCGCGCTCGACGCCCATCCCGAACGCGAAGCCCGAGTAGACGTCGGGATCGATGCCCGCAGACCGCAAGACGTTGGGGTTCACCATGCCGCACCCGCCCCACTCGATCCAGCGCGCCCCTCCGGCGAAGGTGGGGTGCCACAGATCGAGCTCGGCGCTCGGCTCGGTGAACGGGAAGTAGTTGGGACGGAGGCGGACACGCGCCTCCTCACCGAACAGCGACTTGACGAAGTGGTCGAGGGTTCCGCGCAGGTGGGCCATGGTGAGGCCCTTGTCGACCGCGATGCCCTCGGTCTGCGTGAACACCGGGAGGTGCGTCGCGTCGAATTCGTCGGTCCGGTAGACCCGCCCCGGCGCGACGCGGTACACCGGGAGCTCGTCGCCGAGCAGTGCCCGCAGCTGTACCGGGGAGGTGTGGGTGCGCATGACCAGATGGGCGTCGGTCGGCTCGACGAAGAAGGTGTCCTGCATCGCACGTGCCGGGTGGTCGGCGTCGAAGTTCAGTGCGTCGAAGTTGTACCACTCGCTCTCGAGCTCTGGGCCCTCGGCGACCTCCCAGCCCATCCCGACGAAGACATCGGCGATGCGCTCCTGGAGGAGGGACAGAGGATGACGCGCACCGGGCGTCCACCGGGACGGGAGCGCGGTGACATCGACGGTCTCGGCGGCCAGCTGAGCCGACTCCTCCGCCCGGGCGATTTCGGCCTCTTTGGTGGCGAACGCCTGGCTCACGCGGGCACGGGCGCCGCCCACCAGCTTGCCGGCGGCGGCTTTCTGGTCGCCGGGCAGCGAGCGAATGCCCGCATTCAGCCGTGCGAGCGGCGAGTGCTCCGCCGTGTGGTCGTGGCGCACCGTCTTCAGGGCAGCCGAGTCGGTCGCGGCGTCGATCGCGGCGAGGGCCGCGCCGACCGCCGCCTCGACGGCGGATTCGGTGATCTCCGTGGTATCTGACACGGTCACCCAGTCTAGCCGGGGCGCGCGGAGCCTCCCGGCCCCGGATCGGAACTGTGGACAGCCGTGGAGGCTGTGGACGAACGGTGTCAGGTGCGCTGGGCGAAGGCCGATTCGTAGAGGCAGACGGAGGCCGCTGTGGCGAGGTTCATCGACTCGGCGCGGCCGTAGATCGGCACCGTGACGACGCGGTCCACCAGGGCGAGCAGGTCGTCCTCGAGGCCCCGCGCCTCGTTGCCGAAGACCCACGCCGTCGGCCGGGCGAGCTCGCCGTCGCGGCGGGCGGCCAGCAAATCCTCTCCCTTGACGTCGGCGGCCAGCACCTGGAGGCCGGCGGAGTGGGCGCGCCCGATGACGTCGGAGAGGTCGGCTCCCACGGCCACCGGCACGTGGAACAGCGACCCCGTCGTCGAGCGCACGACCTTCGGGTTGTACAGGTCGACCGTGCGGCCGGTCAGCACCACGGCGTCGGCGCCGGCCGAGTCGGCGGCACGGATGATGGTGCCCGCGTTGCCGGGATCGCGCACCTCCTCGAGGATGGCGACGAGCTTCGGCTCACCGGTGAAGATCTCCCGGATGGACGTGGGGAACTGCCGGGCCACCGCCACGAAGCCCTGCGGCGTCACGGTGTCGGCCATCGCATCCAGCACGTGCTCGGTGACGTACTCCACCTCGAGGTCCGCCTCCGCAGCGGCGCTGCCGATCTCGGGGTAGCGTTCCAGGGCGGTCGGCGTCGCGAAAAGGTCGACCAGCAGCTCGGGGCGGAAGGTGAGTGCCTCGGAAACCGCCTGCGGCCCTTCCAGCAGGAACAGTCCGGTCTCGGAACGGGCGGATCGCTTGGCGAGCTTGGCGACGGCCCTGACGCGCGGCGAGCGCGGGTTGTCCAGCATGGCACCAGCATATGGGTCGGGTGATCCGAACGGCCGCCCATCTCGTGTTAAGGACAACCGGATGGAGGCTGAACGATGAGAAGACTCGTGAGAGCGGCAGTGATCGCAGGCAGCGCGGTGGTCGCACTGGGACTCGGGACGGCGGCTGCGTTCGCCGCGACAGGCGATGCGATGGATGATCCACCGGGAGTCGTGCAGACCGTGACCACGACACCGGCGGACGACCACGGAACCGACGCCCCCGCCACCCACGACATCGGCGACGACCACGGAACCGACGCCCCCGCCACCCACGACGTCGGCGACGACCACGGTTCGGGCGGCCACGGCTCCGACGACTAACCCCCGGGGATGGCGAACGGCCCGGCCGACAGAGGTCGACCGGGCCGTTCGTGGGTGCAAGCGGGTTACGCCGCGGCGTCCGCCTTGGGAGCCGAGGTGTCGGCCGGCAGAGCCTTCCGGGCGGTCTCGACGAGGGCCGCGAAGGTCGCGGGCTCGGTGATGGCCAGGTCGGCGAGGATGCGACGGTCCACCTCGACGCCAGCCAGGCCGAGGCCCTGGATGAAGCGGTTGTAGGTGAGGCCGTTGGCGCGCGAGGCCGCGTTGATCCGCTGGATCCACAGACGACGGAAGTCGCCCTTCTTCTGGCGGCGGTCACGGTACGCGTAGACGAGGGAGTGGGTGACCTGCTCCTTGGCCTTGCGGTAGAGGCGCGACCGCTGACCGCGGTAGCCCTCGGCGCGCTCGAGGATGACCCGACGCTTCTTGTGGGCGTTGACGGCCCTCTTCACTCTTGCCATTAGTCGATTTCCTTAACTACGTCGGGTGGATTACTTGCCGAGCATCCGGCGGATGACCTTGGCATCCACCTCAGGCACGACCTGCTCGGCGTTCAGCCGACGCTTGCGGCTGCTGGACTTGACTTCCAGGTTGTGGCGCATGCCGGACTGCTGCTTCATGACCTTGCCGCTGCCGGTGATCTTGAAGCGCTTCTTGGCGCCGGAGTGGGTCTTCTGCTTGGGCATTAGTTCTCCTCGTTCGTCGCCGGGGCGGGCGAACTCTCGTCGGACTGAGCAGCATCCGCTGCGTCAGCAACCGGCTCCTGGTCGCGCCCTTGGGCGCGCGCCTTGGAGGCGGCACGTACTGCATTGGCCTCTTGCTTTGCTTCGGCCTTGTTCTTCACCGGGCTGATGATCATCACCATGTTGCGCCCGTCGATCGTGGGGTTGGACTCCACCGTGCCGAGCTCGGCGACGTCCTCCGCGAAGCGCTGCAGGAGGCGCACACCCTGGTCCGGGCGCGACTGCTCGCGACCTCGGAAGAGGATCATGGCCTTCACCTTGTCGCCGGCCTTCAGGAAGCCTTCGGCGCGCTTGCGCTTGGTCTCGTAGTCGTGCTTGTCGATCTTGAGGCGGAAGCGGACCTCTTTGAGGATCGTGTTCGCCTGGTTGCGCCGGGCCTCCTTGGCCTTCTGCGCAGCCTCGTACTTGAACTTGCCGTAGTCCATGATCTTGGCGACCGGCGGCTTGGAGTTGGGTGCTACTTCGACCAGGTCGAGGTCGGCCTCCTGCGCGAGTCGCAGTGCGACCTCGATCTTGACGACACCGACCTGCTCTCCGCTGGGGCCGACGAGTCGAACTTCGGGGACGCGGATACGGTCATTCGTACGGGGATCGCTGATGTCTGTCTCCTCTGAAAAAGCGATGCTTCTCGGCAACGGACCATCGGTGACGGTCCGGCGAAAGAGGAGGTTCCACGCACCAGCCGACCTGCGCTTCTCAATAAAGAAACACAGGCCTGGTACCGCACCCTGTCTACCCCCGCGTTCACACGCGTTGGCGGAGTGCAATGACCCGGTAACCTATAAAACGGTCAACGCGGGTGGGAGGAATCTCCACTTTCGTACCGGGACAGTTGTCCCGGAGCCCGGACGATTCTAACAGAGGAATGCAGTGAGCGACACATCCTTCACCTTCGACGACTCCGCCGACGACTTCCAGGATGTTGCGGGCGCCACCCGCGACATCGCGGAGGTCCCTGCGGTCGAGGTGATCACCACCACGGCCGTGCACCTGATGAGCGCGGCAGCCGTGAAGACCGGCCTGGCGGACGACCCGGAGCACCAGACCGACCTCGACGAGGCGCGCAAGCTCATCGACGCCCTCGCCGGCCTCGTCACCGCGAGCGCGCAGCACGTCGGCGATCAGCACGCGCGCAGCCTGCGCGACGGACTCCGCTCGCTGCAGCTGGCCTTCCGCGAGGCGTCAGCCATCCCGGATGAGATCGGCAAGGGCCCCGGCGAGAAGTACACCGGGCCTGTCAGCTGACGTGGCGTTCACCCCGCCCCCGGCGTTCACCACACGGCCGACCCTCCAGGGCCGGTTCGGGATGAGCGCGTCCACGCACTGGCTGGCGACCGCGGCCGCCCAGGCCGTCCTCGAACGGGGCGGTAACGCGTTCGACGCGGCGGCGGCGGGAGCGTTCGTCCTGCACGTCGTCGAGCCGCACCTCAACGGCCCGGGCGGAGACCTGGTCGCCCTGTTCGCCACGGCGGACGACCCGACGCCGGTCGTCCTCTCCGGACAAGGCCCGGCGCCCATCGGCGCCACCCGCGAGCACTACCTCGCGGAGGGCCTGGAGCTGGTGCCCGGTTCTGGCGCACTGGCGGCGGCCATCCCCGGGGCGGTGGATGCGTGGCTCCTCCTCATGAAGGACCACGGGACGTGGGAACTGGCCGATGTCCTGGCGTACGCCATCGAATACGCCGAGGGCGGCCATCCCGTGCTCGAGCGCGTGTGCGCGACGATCCGCGCGGTCGCGCCGCTCTTCACCGAGCACTGGCCGACGTCCGCCGAGCGCTGGATGCCCGCGGGGCGCATCCCGGAGCCGGGCGAGCTGATCACCAACCCGGCGTACGGCCGTGTGCTGCGTGGTCTGGTGACCGCCGGGGACGGCGCGTCGTCGCGCGAGGAGCGGATCGAGGCGGCACGGACCGAATGGGCTACCGGGACCGTCGCCAAGGCGTCCGCCGCCTTCGCGCGCACGCCCCACCGCCACTCGGATGGGGCCGACCACGCCGGCGTCATCGCGGAGGACGACTTCGCCGCATACCGGGCGCACTACGAGGACGCTGTGACGCTGGACTTCCGCGGCCACACGATCGCGAAGACCGGCGCCTGGGGCCAGGGGCCCGCGCTGCTGGAGACGCTGGCCATCCTCGACGGCTTCGACGACGAGCACGTGGACCCGTCCACCGAGCAGGGCGCCCACACCGTGCTGGAGGCGCAGAAGCTCGCGTACGCCGACCGCGACGCGTACTTCGGCGACGAACGCGTACCGCTCGAGACGTTGCTGTCCGCCGAATACGCCGCCGAGCGACGCGCGCTGATCGGCGACACCGCGTCGGCCGAGTTCCGGCCCGGGGTCATCCCCGGGGTAGACACGTTCCTCCCGCCGCTGCGCACCGAGTACACGCCGCCCTCCGGCATCGCGAGCGAGGGCGTCGGCGAACCGACGGTGTCGCGCTCCGGCGAGACGCGCGGCGACACCTGCCACATCGACGTGATCGACCGCTGGGGCAACATCGTGTCGGCGACCCCGTCCGGAGGCTGGCTGCAGTCGTCGCCGACCATCCCGGAGCTGGGGTTCTGCCTCGGCACCCGCCTGCAGATGACCTGGCTGGAGGAGGGTTCTGCCGCAACACTGACGCCGGGCAAGCGGCCGCGCACCACGCTGACGCCGACCCTCGTGCTGCGCGACGGCGTGCCGGTCACGGCGCTCGGCTCGCCCGGCGGCGACCAGCAGGACCAGTGGCAGCTGCTCTACCTGCTGCGGACGATCGTGGGCGGCTACACGCCGCAGCAGGCGATCGACGCGCCGGCGCTCCACACCACGTCGATCGCGGAGTCCTTCTGGCCGCGCACCTGGGTGCCCGCGGGCGCGGTGGTGGAGGCGCGACTCGGCGACGAGGTGATCGCGGGCCTCGAGGCGCGGGGGCACCGCGTCACGCGGGCCGGCGATTGGACGCTGGGCCGGCTGTCGTCGGTCGGACGCGATCCCGAGACGGGCATCCTGAGCGCTGCGGCGAACCCGCGAGGCATGCAGGGCTACGCCGCCGGGCGCTGAGCTTCGCCACGCTTCGTGTCTGCGGCGGTTTGTCAGGTCTGCGGCTGCGCGCGCAGGGGCAGACGTTACGAGCGGCAGCAGACGCTCACCGGCGGCGTGGATCCGGGCGCCCGCCCGAACAGCGCCCCGGCGCAGGCGTCACCAGACCGGCGGACGGCGCTCCTGCCAGCGGATGCGCCGCTCCAGCTGCGTGGCCAGCGACAGCAGCGTCCGCTCCCCTCCCGGCCGTCCGATCAGCTGGACACCCATCGGCAGGCCGTCAGCCGTCTGCGAGACCGGCAGCACGATCGCCGGGAGGCCGGTGACGTTGAGCATCGACGTGAACGGTGTGTACTGCACCTGCTGCGCGAAGTTCCGTTCGCCGTCCTCCTGGTCGTACCAGCCGACGGGTCGCGGGGTGAGTGCCATCGCGGGAGTGAGCACCGCGTCGAACGACGAAAGCTGGCGGATGAACGACCGCTCGTATGCCGTCAGCAGCGACAGAGCCTCGCTCAGTTCGCGGGCGCTCAGGGCGCGGCCGCGCTCGACCAGCCAGGCGGTCAGCGGTTCGAGCAGGGCCAGCGCCTCCCCTTCCGCCGGGATGCGCGCGGCGCCCGCCTGCCAGATCGTCCGGAACGCGGGCGCGTACGTGTCGTCGGGTTCCAGAGCTGTCTCTTCGAGGCCGTGCCCCATGGACACGAAGGCGTCGACGGCGGTGGCGAGGGCGTCGGTCGCCTCGGGCGCGAGGCTGATGTCGTAGGCGCCGTCCCACGCGGACGTCGTCATGACGCCGAGCTGGAACCGGCCCTCACCGCGCACCGCGGTCCCGAGAAACGGCCCGTCGTCGTCGTACGGCGCGCGCAGCGTGTAGTGGTGGTCGATCCGTCCGTTGCGCTTGGCGATCATCCCGTCGAGCAGCAGCGCTGCATCCGCGGTGGTGCGCGCGAGCGGCCCGTCGACGACGAGACCGGCCAGGGACGCGATGCCGCTCCCCGCCGGCACCAGCCCGCGGGACGGCTTGAGTCCGACGAGGCCGCACGCGGCCGCCGGGATGCGGACGGAGCCGCCACCGTCCGAGCCGGGCGCGAAGGGCAGCATCCCGCTGGCGACGGCGACCGCCGCTCCCCCGCTCGATCCGCCGGCGCCCAGCTCCGGGTTCCACGGGTTTCTGGCGGGGGGCGCGGCCAGCGACTCCGTGTAGGCGGGGAGCCCGAACTCGGGCGCATTCGTCTTGCCGAGGCTGACGGCGCCGGCCGCATCCAGCGTCTCGACGATCTCGTCGCTCTCCTCCGGCACGAAACCGGCCATCGCGCGTGACCCGAAGCCCGTCGGCACGCCCGCGCGCATCCACAGATCTTTGTCGCCCGAGGGCAGGCCCCACAGCGGCGCGGTCTTCGGCACGTGTTCGGCGACGTGATCCGCGCGGCGCAGCGCCTCGTCACGCGTGACCGTGACGAACGCGCCGAGCTGCGGGTTCAGCCGCTCGATCCGGTCCAGGTAGTGGGAGGTGAGCTCGCGGGGCGAGACGCGCCCCGCCTTCAGCTCCTGCCAGAGTTCGAGCGCCGTCAGCTCGTGGAGGTCGGCCATGGGCCCAGGCTAGTCGAGGCGCTCGTGCGGCTCGAGGAAGTCGATGACGGCCCGGTTGAACGCCGCCGGATCGACGTTGTACTCCCAGCAGTGGTCGGCGGGCGACAGCTCGACCAAGCGCACCAGTCGCGGGTTCGCCATGGCGAACAGCACGGACGTCGACAGCGGCACCTCGCGATCGGCGTCGGAGTGGATGACCAGCGCAGGGACTGCCAGCCGCCCCGGACGCACCCAGTCGAGTTGCTCGAAGTCGATCGGTTCGGGGAGACCGAGCCGGGCGCTGGCCGATCGACCGGCGAGCGCGCGGATCGCCAGTCCGGCCGTCCAGCCGGGAAGCCCTCTCTCACGGACACCGTTCCTGATCACGGCCCGCCAGTCGGTCACCGGCCCGATGAGGACGAGGCTCTGGATGGATTCCCGGTACGCGCTGCGTTCGGCCAGCTGCAGCGCGATGGCTCCGCCCAGCGACCAGCCGACGAGCACGATGCGCTGGGCTCCCTGCTCGAGGGCGTAACCCACTGCGGCATCGACGTCCTCCCACTCCCGCATCCCCAGAGTAGAGGCGTGGCCAGGAACGGCGGGGCCCTCCCCGTCTCCGCGGTAGGACACCACCAGAGAAGTCATCCCGAGCGCATCCGTCGCGGGAACGGAGCGGAGCGCAGTCACCCGTGTCATGTTCGAGCCGTGGATGTGGATGGCCCAGGTTGCCGACGGCCGCGCCGGCCCAGGCCCGATCAGCCAGGCCGGGGCACTTCCGCCCGGCACAGCGATGGCGACTTCGCAGTGGGGGCGCTGCAAGGAGGCCGGGCCGGCGTGCAGGTGCCCGGTCCAATAGCCGGCGGCCGCCCTGGCCAGGTCGCCGCTGACGTGGAGCAGCTCGCGCGTCACCGTCCCGGCGGCTCGGTCGTGCGCCCGGGCGTGCCCGACCACAGCGTGCCCTTTCTCACCGAACCACAGACCGAACTGACCTCGGTGCAGCGTCCGCCGGTCGGCCGCGAGGGTCACGGTCGTCTCAGTGCTGGTGTGGATGCGGGTCCTCCTCCGCGATCGGCGCAATACGACTCGGCGCGCGAGGCTGTGACCGATGAGGCGCGCTCCGGTGGCCGCAGCCGCAATTGCGACCGCCGCCACGGCCACGACGACGAGAAACCATCCCATACCCCTAGGACGCTCTGTCTAGTCGAATCGTGACGCGATCCGAACTCACTCTTGACAAGGAACCGTCGGACCTGATTGGTTGGTTACATGAGTAATGAACCGGTGAAGCTCGAATGATCGACGAGGGCAAGCCGATCTTCGTCCAGATCGCCGAGCAGATCGAGGACGACATCATCGACGGGGTCTACCCCGCCGAGACGCAGGTGCCGTCGACCAACGAGTTCGCGGCGTTCCACCGGATCAACCCCGCGACGGCAGGCAAAGGCATGGGCCTCCTTGTGGACGAGGGGATCCTCTACAAGAAGCGAGGGATCGGCATGTTCGTCACCGAGGGAGCCCGTGAGCGGCTCATCGCCAAACGTCGCGACGCCTTCCCCAGCGAGTACGTCCGCCCCCTTCTCACCGAGGCCGCCAAGCTCGGCATCGACCCCGAACAGCTCGCCCGCATGATCCGCACGGCCGCGCAGCCGGAAGCTGCATCGCCGACCTCGACGGCCGTGCCGTCCCCGACGAAAGGAGTGAGCGCATGAGCGCCACCCTCGCCTTCCCCGCCCCCGCCGTCCAGGTGACGGGCCTCACCAAGAAGTTCGGACAGTTCGCCGCGATCGACGACGTCTCCCTCACCATCGCGCCCGGGCGCATCCACGGGCTGCTCGGCCGGAATGGCGCGGGCAAGACAACGCTGATGCAATTGATCACCGGGCAGGACTTCCCCACTGAGGGCGCCATCCGCGTCTTCGGGGAGCACCCGACCGAGAACGCCCGGGTGCTGCAGAACATCTGCTTCATCAAAGAGAGCCAGCGCTACCCGGAGGACTTCCAACCCAAGCACGTCTTCCGAAGCGCACCGTGGTTCTTCGAGAACTGGGATGCCGACTTCGCCGACCAGCTCATCGAAGAGTTCCGCCTACCGCTCGACCGGCGCATCAAGAAGCTGTCCCGGGGCCAGCTCTCCGCCGTCGGCGTCATCGTCGGCCTCGCCTCCCGGGCGCCGCTCACCTTCTTCGACGAGCCGTACCTCGGGTTGGACGCGGTCGCCCGGCAGCTGTTCTACGACCGGCTGCTGGAGGACTTCGCCGAGCACCCGCGCACGGTGGTGCTCTCCACCCACCTGATCGACGAGGTCGCGAACCTGCTGGAGCAGGTCATCGTGATCGATCAGGGACGCATCCTCATGGACGAGGACGCCGAGACGCTCCGCACCTCTGCCACCACCGTGGTCGGGCAGCGTGCCACCGTCGACGCCTTCGTCCGCGAACGCGATGTGCTGCACCGCGACGGTATCGGCGGGCTGGCGTCCGTCACCGTCGGCGGGCTGACCGCTTCCGACCGGGCGGAGGCCGCCGCAGCCGGCCTCGAGCTCGCGCCGGTGTCGCTCCAGCAGCTCATCGTCCGCAAGACCGACATCCGCGAGACAGGAATCGAGCAGAGCGCATGACCGCAGCACATCCCGCACCTACCCTCGTCGCGGCACCCGCCCCGGGGCAGCGCATCTGGCGCGTCGTCCGGCTGAACCTGGTGAACAAGTGGACCGTCATCTGGATCCCGGCCATGATCATGGGATTCATCTGGCTGGTGAACTGGCTCATCTGGTGGATCATCTGGGCCGCAACTGCACCGGCCGACCGCGCCGATGCCATGGACGGCACGCAGTGGAGCGGAGGCGGGTTCTACATCTTCGTCTACATGCTGGTGGTCGCCATCCAGGTGATCTCCGCAACGTTCCCGTTCGCGCTCGGCTACAGCGTGACCCGCCGCGATTTCGCGCTCGGCTCGGGGCTGACGTTCCTGCTCCTCGCCGCAGGGTATGCGCTCGGGTTCACCCTCCTGTCGACCGTCGAGGAGTGGACCAACGGGTGGGGGCTCGGTGGTCACCTCTTCACGTCGGTGTACTTCGGTGGCGCGAACGTCGGCGAGCGGTTGTTCATCGTGTTCGGCGCGATGCTGTTCTTCTTCGCGGTCGGAGCGTTCTCGGCGGCGCTCTTCATGCGCTGGCGGATGAATGGCATCCTCATCGTCGGCGCCGTCCTGGCACTGGTCCTGGTCGGCGCGATCGCTCTCATCACCTTCACCGAGAGCTGGCCGGCGGTCGGTGAGTGGTTCGCGGCGAGCGGACCCATCGGGGTGACGGCGTGGCTGCTGGTCCCGACCGCGCTCGCGGCAGTGGCGGCCTACCTGGCCCTCGCCCGCGCGACACCGCGCAGCTGAGGCGGCACCGTCCTGCAGGAGATTCGGCCGCGCAACCGGCCGAATCTCCTGCACGACTGCCAAACGGAGGAGATCCTGAGCCGGTTCTCCTTCGATCCACCGCTCGTCGTCGGCTACGTCGCCTCGTTCTTCGCACTCTCGCTGGCGCTGGGGCGCGGCGTACCGCTCGGGATCGCCTACGCGATCTGGTCCGCCGTCGGCGTCGCGGCGATCGCGATCATCTCGTGGGTGTTCTTCAAGGAGTCGCTCACCTGGGTGCAGATCGCCGGCCTGGTGCTGGTGATCGGCGGCGTCGGGCTGCTGGAGCTCGGTGCGTGCCACCCGGCCTGAGAGGCGGCCTACTCAGGCCTAGCCGACGAATGCGCTCAGCGCTTCGTCGAGGGTTCGTGCGGGCGCTATGTACTCGTAGACCGCGCCGATGCCGGTCGGTACGTACTCCCCCTCTGGCGTGATGGTGATCGCGCCCAGCGGTCGGCCGCGGCCGATCGCCGCGTCCTCGTCCGGGAACGAGTGGTCGTAGACGTCGTAGCGGTCGCCGTCCTCATAGACGGTCAGGTCTTCCAGTAGCGGCATCTCAGAACCTCCTGGTGAACGGCAGCGGTTTGCGCATCCGGATGAGCAGCAGCAGCGGGACGAGCACGTACGGCCCGTTGTACAGCAGGAACACGACCGGGTTGGGCGTGCGCTCGCCCACCGGACCGAAGAACTCCACCCCGAAGATCGGGATCGCCGTGAGGCTGATAATCATGGTCGCGTAGATGACGGCGAACAGCTGGATCCAGTTGAACCCCTTCACCAGGCAGACGACCAGCAGCACGTAAAAGGGCAGATAGATGAACGCGCTGGTCCCTGTGATGAAGCGCAGCCACAGCGGCTCGTGCATGTAGAGCGGGTCGTACTGCGACGAGTACGTGTAGTTCCACTGGGCCAGGATGTTCGTCGTCGTCGCCGTCTGCGGGATGCCGAGGGTCGGGATGGCATCGCTGATGATGCAGGTGACGATGAACAGCGAGAACATCACGATGAAGAAGATGTCGACGGGTCGCTTGCGGAGCGGCAGGTTCGCGGGCGCCGCTGGTGCGGCGGGGGCGGCCTGGCCTGTTTCTGTTCCTGGGCTCACGGTGGTCACGCTCGGGAGCCTAGCGCCGTCGTTGCGTTACTTCAGGGATTTCTGCATCAGCACGGTGCCGAGCCAGCGGTCGAACTTGTAGCCGACGCGGCCCATCCGGCCGATCTCCGTGAACCCGAAGTTCTCGTGCATCTTGATGGATGCCTCGGCACCCTTGTCGGCGATCACGGCGATGATCTCCTTGAGGCCCGCCGCCTTCGATCGGTCGATGAGCTCCTGCATCAGTACCGGTCCGAGGCCCTTCCCGGTGGATGCGGCCCCCAGGTAGATCGAGTTCTCGACCGTGAAGCGGTACGCCCGCTTCTGCTTCCAGGGCTGCACGAGTGCATAGCCGAGGATCTGCCCGGCGGGCGACTCGGCGACGATGAACGGCATGCCGAGCTTCTTGAGGTACGCGTACTTGCTCTTCCACTCGCGCAACGTCATCGCATCTTCGTCGAAGGTCACGGTGCTGTTGGCGACGTAGTGGTTGTAGATCTCGCGAATGTGCGGGAGGTCCTCCGGGCGCGCCTCGCGGAGCGAGTACTCGAACGGCGCCTCCTGCGGCTCCTGTTTGCGCAGATGGCGTGGGAGGACGCGGCGCTCCTGGTATTCCTCTTCCAGCACCCCTCAAGCCTACGTCGGCAGTGTTGCAGGCGCGTTACGGATGCAGGGACCAGTCGACAGGTTTCTCGCCCACCTGTTCGAGCAACGCATTCGCGCGCGAGAACGGCTTCGAGCCGAAGAACCCCCGCGACGCGGAGAGGGGACTCGGGTGCGGCGACTCGATCGCCGGGTTGCCACCGAGCAGCGGCGTGAGCGTCGAGGCGTCGCGCCCCCACAGGATCGAGACGAACGGCCGGCCGCGGGCGACGAGCGAGCGGATGGCGTGCTCGGTCACCGCCTCCCACCCCTTTCCGCGGTGCGAGGCCGGTTCACCCGGGCGGACGGTGAGGACGCGGTTGAGCAGCATGACGCCGTTGTCCGACCACTCGCTCAGGTCGCCGTGGGGAGGCGGAGTGACACCAAGGTCGTCGTGCAGCTCCCGGTAGATGTTCTGGAGGCTCCTCGGCAGCGGACGGAAGTGGCGCTCCACCGCGAACGACAGGCCGATCGGGTGTCCGGGGGTCGGATACGGGTCCTGCCCCACAATCAGGACCCGGACATCTGCGAGCGGGGCGCGGAACGCCCGCAGCACGGCATCCCCCGCGGGAAGGTAGTGGCGCCCGGCGGCCACCTCACCGCGCAGAAACGCGCCCGTGTCGGCGATCCGGTCGGCTACGGGCTCGAGGGCAGCAGCCCATCCCGGATCCATCGAGCCGTCGGCGGCCAGCTCAGCCAGCGTCTTGGGCACTCGGTCGCTCAGTGGGTGGCGGCGGTCACCGGCGGAAGCGCCGACCACGGGAACGTGATCCAGCGGTCCGTGCGCCGCCAGACGAAGTCGGGCTCGAGGACGGTGCGGGGCTTCGAGTAGAGGCAGACCGTGCGGACGTCGGCACCGGACGCCGAGATCAGGTCGACGACCATGGCGAGGGTCCGACCGGAGTCGGAGACGTCGTCCACGAGCAGCACCCGCTTGGCCTCCAGCGCGGCGGAATCGAGCATGGGAGGGAGCACCACGGGCTCGGGGAGACGTGAGTCGACCCCGGTGTAGAACTCCACGTTCAGCGCGCCGCACGCCTTGATGCCGAGAGCGTACGAGATGGCACCGGCGAGCAGCAGGCCCCCACGGGCGATGGCCACGACCATGTCCGGCTCGAAGCCCGACTCGACCACCTCGCCCGCCAGATGACGCGACGCTTCACCGAACTCCAGCCATCCCAGGACCTCCCGCTCCTTCTCCTGAAGGACGTCTGCTCCGGAATCGTCGAGTTCGCTGGCCATCCCTCTACCGTACCGGGGCCACCCGGGTGTTAGCATCCGCGCATGACATCGGAGAAGACGTCGACCCAGCGCCGGGCGACGGTCGCGATCGGCGCGACTGCCGCCCTCATCGGCTGGCTCGCGTTGGTGGAGCTGACGAGCGGCATCCTGCAGGGCTACTACGTGCCGCTCATCTCCGACATCGTGCGTCACTTGGGCATCCACGACGCCGACTACAACTGGTTCGAGGCCGCCCAGCTGCTGGTCTCCGCCCTGGTCGTCCCCGTGCTCGCGAAGCTCGGCGACATGTTCGGGCACAAGCGCATCCTGCTGGTCGCCACCGTGTTGACCGCGCTCGCCAGTTGGGCGCTCGCGTTCTCCGGCGACTTCGTCAGCTACTTGCTGGCATTCGCGCTGCAGGGCTTCTACGTGGTCTGGCTGCCGCTCGAGATCGCCCTGATCTTCGACCGCGGTCGCCGCACAGGCACGGCCCCCTCGCGCACTCGACGCGCCGCTGGTCTGCTCGTCGTCGCGCTCGAGGCCGGGGCCATCGTCGGGGCGATCGGCGCCGGGCTGCTGTTCGAGGCGCTCGGCGGCAACGTGACCGTGACCCTGATGGTGCCTGCCGTGGCGGTGACCCTGGTCTTCTTCGCGATCCTGTTCGGCGTCCCCGAATCCGAGCCCGGGCCGGGACGCACCCTCGACGGGATCGGCTTCTCCCTCCTCGCGCTCGGCCTGCTGCTGATCACCTCCGGACTGACCTTCCTCCGGCTGAACGGCGCCGGCACCTGGTGGGTCTGGGGGCTCATCCTGCTCGGCGTCCTGGCGTTCATCCCGTTCGGGCGCTGGGAGCTGCGTCAGAAGGACCCGGCGATCGACCTGCGGGTGCTGCGGCAGCCGGCGATGTGGCCGGTGCAGCTGACCGCGGGCCTGATCGGGATCAGCCTGCTCGGCGCGCAGGCGCCGCTCAGCACCTACGCGGGCACCGATCCGGCGAACGGTTACGGCCTCGGGCTCTCGGCCGGGCAGCGCAGCATCCTGATCGGCGCCTACCTGATCTCGATGATCGTGGGGGCGCTGCTGTTCCCGCTGGTGTCGTCGTGGCTGACTCCGCGCGTGACGCTGATCGGTGCGTCTTTCCTGGTCGCGATCGGATACCTGCTGTTCCTGCCTTTCCACCTGGAGACCTGGCAGGTCTTCACCAACATGGCCATCGCCGGGATCGGCTCGGGCGCGCTCGTCGGAGCCCTCCCGGCCGCAGCGGCCGCGGCCGCCCCACGCGGGCAGACCGGCGTCGCCACGGCGATGACCAACACCACCAAGACGGTGGGCGGATCCTTCGCATCAGCGGTGTTCGGCGTCGTGCTGCTCACCGGTGCCGCGACGGTGACCGCCACAGCCGCCAGCCTCTTCGGCTACATGATCGTCTGGACCATCTGCGGCCTCGGTGCACTCGTCGCCGCGGTGCTCCTCTACTTCGTCCCGCGACTCGCGTTCGCGGACGCCGAACCCGTCCTGGAGTAATCATGTCCGAGCAGCTCCCACCCGCTGTCGCCGATGCGCTCACGCAGTTCCTGCTGGAGCAACGAAGAGTCGCCCCCGGGCTGGTGAGCCGCGCGATCGTCACCGGCTCCGCCGTCGCCGGGGACTGGCATCCCGGCGTCAGCGACATCGACGTCGTCTTCGTCGTCACCCGTGACCCGATCGACGACCTGCCCAACCTCGCCGAGCTCCACGCCGCGTCCCAGCCGCACATCGACGGCGTCTACCTGACCGAGTCGGAGATCGCACGCGGACCGGACGTCGTGCAGACGGCCCCGCAGGTGGTGGAGGGCGTGCTCGTCTCCTCCCTGCCCGGCGCGCAGCTGAGCTGGATCACCTGGCGGGAGCTGGAGGCCGGGGTGCAGGGGATCGTCGACGGCGGGGATGTCATCTGGTCACCGACGGCCGACCGCGACCCCCGGACCGCGGAGGGTGTCGTCGCGTTCTCGCGCGACAACCTCCTCGACTACTGGCAGCGCATCGGCGACGGCGTCGAGCGGGAGCTGGCGGAGCGGCCGGACGACGGACCGGTGCGTCCCGAGACCGTTCGCTGGGTGGCGCTCGGCCCGATCCGGCTGGTCGCCACGATCGAGAGCGGCGAAGTGCTCTCGAAGACGGCGGCCGCCGCGTTCGCCGCCGAGCGCTGGCCGGAACACGCGGAACTGCTGGAGCGGGTCGTGCGCGACCGCGCCGGCGACCGCCAGGAGTTCACCGCGGGCGACGGGCGGGAGGCCCTGACGCTCCTCCGGAAGTGCGTCGCGGTCGCCGACGACTGACCCTAGCGCGGCGCCTCAGCTGCCGTCGCCGCGCTCGTCCACCGCGTGGTCGCGCATCCGCTGCGCCTGCGCCTCTCGGTCGTTCCGCATGACGCGCGTGCGATCGTTCAGGTAGTTCACGATGGTGGCGCTCGCGGTCCCGACGATCGCCACACCACCGATCATGAGCACGACGGCGAGAACGCGGCCGGGAACCGTCACGGGATAGTAGTCGCCGTAGCCGACGGTCGCCATCGTGACGCACGCCCACCAGACGGCGTCGCCGAACGAGCGGATGTTGGATCCGTGCGCGAAACGTTCGACCTGGAACTCGGCGAGCGAGATCACATAGATGAACATGACGATGAAGCTCGCCGCGATGATCACCACGCGTCGCCGCAGGTGCGACCCGCTGTTGCCCTGCAGCCCGGGGAGGTGGCGCAGTCCCGTCAACAGGCGGAACGGCCGCGCCATGGGAATGAACACCGACAGCAGATCGACGGGGTTGTGCCGGACGAACTCGGCCTTGTGCTTTGCGAGGATCAGCCGCATCACGTAATCGACGAGGAAGAACGCCCAGACCGCTACCAGCACGACGATCAGGACGGCGTTGAGCGCCGGCGATTTCGACTCGTCCAGGATGTTCCACGAGTACGCGACGAGGAAGAGCACGCTCGCGGCGATCCCGGGCCAGGCGGTCGCCCGCTCCCAGCGCAGACGCTTGCTGTCATCCTCATCGGTCATGGTCAGTCCCCGACTCGCAGCTCGCCCTTATGGAGGCGGTACGGGGCGGCCTGCGCGACCGGCTTCACGACGATCAGGTCGAGGTCGACGTGCCGGGGAAGGCTCAGCGCGTGGACGATGGTCTCGGCGACATCCTCGGCGGAGAGCGGCTCGGGGACGTCCTCGTAGACGGCGTCGCGGCGAGCCTGGTCGCCGCCGAAGCGCACGAGCGAGAACTCCTCGGTCGCGACCATCCCGGGCGCGACCTCCACGACCCGGATCGGCTCACCGTTGAGTTCCAGCCGCAGCACCTCGGTGAGGGCGTGCTCGGCGAACTTCGCCGCGTTGTACCCGCCTCCTCCGGCGTAGGCGGTGAGACCTGCGATCGACGTGACGTTCAGGATGTCCGCGTGCCCGGTCGCCCGCGCCCCCTCCCGGAGCAGCGGCAACAGGGCGGAGATCACCCGCTTGGTACCGATCACGTTGATCTCGTACATCCAGGCCCAGTCGTCGATGCTCGACTTCTCGACCGAATCGAGCCCCTTCGCGCCGCCCGCGTTGTTGACGAGGGCGTGGATGCCGCCGGTCGATTCCAGGTGGGCGCGGAGCGCATCCACGTCCGCCTGCTTCGTCAGGTCGGCGGCGACGAATTCGGCGCCGGTCTCCTCCGCCAGCTCCCGGAGGCGGTCCTCGCGGCGCGCGACCGCGACCACGTCCCAGCCCTGCCCGAGGAAGGCCCGCACCGTCGCCGCGCCGATCCCCGAACTCGCTCCCGTCACGACCACACGTCTGCTCATGCCCTCATTGTCGCGGGTTACGGCGTGTTTCGGATACGTTGCCCGCGTGCGGCGGCGCGTCTAGCCTGCTGTGGACGGCGGTGGACGACCGCTTGCAGTCCCCACCCCGAACGCGCGTCCCGCGCGCCCGCAGACCCGAAAGAGAGACGCCATGACCGAAGCAGCCGACTGGCAGTTCGAGACCAAGCAGATCCACTCGGGGGCCGCTCCGGACCCCGTGACCAACGCGCGTGCGACGCCGATCTACCAGACCACGTCCTACGTCTTCAACAACGCCGAGCACGCCAAGAACCTGTTCGCTCTGGCGGAATTCGGCAACATCTACACGCGCATCCAGAACCCGACGCAGGCCGTCGTCGAGGAGCGCGTCGCCGCGCTCGAAGGCGGCAGCGGTGCACTCCTCGTCGCCTCCGGCCAAGCGGCCGAGACCTTCGCCGTGCTGAACATCGCACAGGCGGGCGACCACATCGTGTCCTCGAGCTCGATCTACGGCGGCACCTACAACCTCTTCAAGTACACGCTGGCCAAGCTCGGCATCGAGACCACGTTCGTCGAGAACCAGGACGACGCCGAGGAGTGGCGCCGCGCGGTCCGCCCGAACACGAAGCTCTTCTTCGCCGAGACCATCGGCAACCCGAAGATCAACATCCTCGACATCGAACTCGTCGCCGACATCGCGCACGAGGCCGGTGTGCCGCTCATCGTCGACAACACGATCGCGACGCCGTACCTGATCCGCCCGTTCGAGCATGGCGCCGACATCGTGGTCCACTCGGCCACCAAGTTCCTCGGCGGTCACGGCACGGTCATCGGCGGCGTCATCGTCGACGGCGGGACGTTCGAGTGGTCGAAGAACGTGGACAAGTTCCCCGGTCTCACCGAGCCGGACCCGTCGTACCACGGCGCCAGCTACACGGCGGCGGTCGGCGACGCGCTCGCCTACATCATCAAGGCCCGCGTGCAGCTGCTCCGCGACCTCGGCGCCGCCATCGCGCCGGCGAGCGCTTGGCAGCTCATTCAGGGCATCGAGACCCTCTCCCTGCGCGTCGAGCGTCACACGCAGAACGCGCAGGAGATCGCCGAGTTCCTCGAGGGGCACTCCGACGTCGCTTCCGTGAACTACTCCGGCCTGCCCACGAGCCCGTGGTACGCGGCCGCCAACCGCTACGCCCCCAAGGGCGTCGGCGCGGTGCTGTCGTTCGAGCTCAAGGGCGGCGTGGATGCGGGGGCCGCGCTGGTCGACAACCTGTCGCTGTTCAGCCACCTGGCCAACATCGGCGATGTCCGCAGCCTCGTGATCCACCCGGCCTCCACCACGCACTCCCAGCTGACCCCGGAGCAGCAGCTCACCGCGGGCGTCACCCCCGGCCTGGTGCGCCTGTCGGTCGGCCTGGAGAACATCGACGACCTCAAGGCGGACCTCTCCGCCGGCCTGGCCGCCGCCCGCTCCGTCGCGGAGGCCGCCCGCGCCTGACCGACCCCGCAGGCCCCACCATCGAGTACGCGAAGACTGCACGCCCAGACCCGCTCTGGCGTGCAGTCTTTGCGTACTCGATGGTGGGGTCGGCGGTGGGGGTCGGCGGCGGGGCGTAACACTGCGCGGAGGGAGGGTCGGCTCCGCGAGAATGGGACCCATGGAGTGGCAGACATCCGCCGACACGGCGCCGTCGAGTTTCATCACGGAGGCCCAGGCTCGGACGCTGCTCGGGAAGCCGCCGGCGAGCGGCGCCTGGAAGGAGTCGGACGCGGCGGGGGATCGGCAATTCGCCGGGATCGGCGCCTTCTCGTTCGAGAGCGGTGAGAGCCTCCCCTACGTCCGCGTCGCCTACGAGACCTGGGGCGAGCTGTCCCCCGAGCGCGACAATGCACTCCTGGTGCTGCACGCTCTGACCGGCGACTCCCACGCCGTCGGGCCGTCCGGCCGCGGCCATCAGACGGCCGGCTGGTGGCAGGGCATCATCGGCCCCGGCAAGGCGATCGACACGGACCGCTGGTTCGTCGTCGCACCCAACATGCTGGGCGGCTGCCAGGGCACGACCGGACCCGCGTCGCTCGCCCCCGACGGCTCGGAGTGGGGTGCGCGCTTCCCGTTCACGACCATCCGGGACCAGGTGAACGCCCAGGCCGCGTTCGCCGACGCGATCGGGATCGACCGCTGGGGCGCCGTCGTCGGCGGCTCCATGGGCGGCATGCAGGCGCTGGAGTGGGCGGTCGCCTTCCCGGAGCGCGTCGAACGTCTCGCAGTGATCGCCGCCCCGCCGCACTCCACCGCCGACCAGATCGCGCTCAACTCGGTGCAGATCGAGGCCGTCCGTACGGACCCGTTGTTCCGCGGCGGCCAGTACTACGACGCCGAGGACGGCGACGGACCCCACCGCGGCCTCGCCCTCGCGCGCCGAATGGCCCTGCTCAACTACCGCAGCCCCTCGGAGCTCAACGAGCGCTTCCAGCGCGCCTGGCAGAGCGAGATCAGCCCGCTCGGCGGCGGCGGACGCTTCGCGGTCGAGTCGTACCTCGACTTCCACGGCAACAAGTTCACCCGCCGGTTCGACGCCAACAGCTACATCACGCTGGTGGAGGCGATGAACTCGCACGACGTCGGCCGCGGTCGTGGCGGACTTGCCGCCGCCCTGTCCCGCGTGACCGCACGCACCCTCGTCGTCGGCATCGACAGCGACCGGCTGTTCCCCGTCGAGGGACAGGAGCAGATCGCCTACCATGTTCCGCACACGCTGGACGGTAGAGTTCCAGTGGTGATCCGGTCGGACTTCGGCCACGACGGGTTCCTGATCGAAGACGACGCGGTCAGCACGCAACTACGGCGGCTCTTCGCCGACTGACGAAGGATGGAGGGGCATGTCGCGCATCCAGAAGGAGCGTGATCGTCTCCTCGCCGCGACGGCCCGTACCGTCGGCCTGACCGCTACGGCGACCGCACTGATCTGCCTGAGCGTGCCCGGGTCCCTCCCCCTGCCGCTCTATCTCGCATCCCTCGTGCTGGTGGTCTGTCTCGGCTACGCCCAATGGCAGCTCGCCACCCTGCTCCGGCTGATGCTCTGGATGTGGGTGATCGTGGTCGCGGGCGTCGCGCTCATCCTGATTCACCTGCTGCCGGGAACCGCCCTCGGACCGTCGGCCATCAGCGCCGTCGGCGTGATCGGCGCAGCCTCGGTCGCCTGCGTCTGCGTGCTGGCGGTGACCTCGCGGCCGCGCATCCTCCTGTTGATCGTGGCGGCGGCCGCGACGCTCGCGGCGCTCGCCTTCACGCTGGTGCTGACGCGGTCGCGCATGATCGAGCCGCTGGTCTTCACGATGACGGGGTGGGTCGCGCTGACCGCGACGGGCATCTGGCTCTCCCGCACCGTCCCCCGGACGCTCAAGCGCATCTCGACGATGAGCCGGGCGTACCGCGTCGAACGGCAGGCGAGCGAGACGGAGGCGCGGCGGCGCCAGAGCGCGCGCCTCTTGCACGACACGGTGTTGGCGACGCTGACCCTCCTGGCCCACTCCGGCGTCGGTGTCAGCCACGGAGCGCTGCGCGAGCAGGCGGCGGAGGATGCGGCCCTGCTGCGCCAGCTGCGTCTCGGCTTCACGCCCGACCCGGCACGCTCGGGCGACTACAAGCTCAAGCCTGTCGAGGAGTCCGCCCTCGGGAAGACGCTCGAGTCGGTCAAGCAGCGTTTCCGTCGCATGGGACTCGAGGTCAACTGGCACGGCGCGGGTCAGGTGCTGCTGCCCTCAGACGTGCTCGACGCGTTCCTGCTCGCTCTCGGCGAGTGCCTGGAGAACGTCCGCCGGCACTCCGGGGTCAACGAGGCGCACGTCACCATCACAGACGATGAGACGAACGTGCGCGCGATGGTGACCGACGCGGGCAAGGGCTTCGACGTCGCGACGATCGACTCGGGTCGTCTCGGCTTCACGGAGTCGATCGTCGCCCGCCTGCGCGATGTCGGCGGCAACGCCCGACTGTTCTCGTCACCCGGCAGCGGGACGACCGTGGTGCTGGAGGTGCCGAAATGACGCGTGTGGACGAGCGGACCGTGCCGCGCAGCCCGATCGCGCGCGGCGCCGCCGGAGACGAGCGGGATGCCCTGGGCCGCGCCCGGCTGGACCTCGGTTTCAACGTGGCGACGGTCGCTCTGATCGCGTTCCTGCTGGTGCTCTTCGCACTCAACGTGTCCGACTACTCCTTCCTCGGCTTCACGATCGCCGCCTGGGTGCTCATCGCGACCACTCTGGTCGGCGCGCTCGTCCTGCGCTTCCGCCTGCCGGACGAGCTGCCGCTGTGGGCCTATCTCGCCGGGCTGACGGCGTGGGCTGGTGCCGTCGCCCTCGATATCGCCGGGACTTGGCCGGTGGGTGGGGCCAGTGTTCCGTTGACGGCGGCGACGGCCGTTGGTCCCGCTTTGCTGCTGTGCGTCCCGGTGCGTCCCGCCCGTGACATCATGCTGGCCGCATCCACACTCGGCGGCGTGCTCCTGGTGGTCGTGATCTGGCGCGCACTGCCGAACCTCCAACTCCTGGGACCGGGGCTCGTGACCGTGGCGATCGCGGTCGCGCCGCCTGTGGTCGGAGTGCAGATCGTCCGCTCGCTCCGCACCCTGGTCCAGTTGGAGCTCGACCTGGTGCAGGTGCAGAGCACCGTCGTCTCCCCCGGCTACGCGATCGGCATGCTGGCCTCCGAGGAGCTCGCCCGGCTCGACCTCGCCGCCGAGCGTCTGCTCGACGGGGTGGCCACGGGACGCACCTCCCTGCCGCTCGACGAGGACACCGCGGATGCGGCGGCCAGCATCGCGACCGAACTGCGCCTCCACCTCATCCAGGGCCGAAAGGAGACGTGGCTGTACCACGCGGTGACCGAGTCGGCGCTGCTCGGGCCGTCGGTCACACTCACCGACCCCGACGGGCTGGCCGCCGGGCTGAACCGCGACCAGCGCGACGGACTGCTGACCGCGGTCTGGCTGCTCATCAGCGACCCGGTGCGGACGGGTGCCGGGCAGCCCCGAACCCTCACCCTCGACCTGTCGCGGCCCGTCGGCACCTACCCGAAGACGGCGAACCCCGGCGCGACGATGTCGATCGTGATCACAACGAGCGGTGTGCCGCGAAACGGGGTAGACCCCGCGGCATGGCAAGCTATCCGTAAAGTGGGGCGCTATTCCGAGTCATTCTCGGGATCCGCGCTGCGCATCGAGATCACCACGGTGCGCGACGCTTCTGCGGAACTGGGTTGAACCAGTCCGGACCGGGAAACAGAAAGGCACGACATGGGCGAGGAACCGCCGATTCGGATCGCGATCGTCGATGACCACAAGATGCTCCTCGGGGCGCTGACGGAATGGATCCGCAACGCCGCGGACGACATTCGGATGGTGGCGGCGGTGGCCAGCTGGCCCGAGCTCCTCACGCACCCGGAATTCCCGGTCGACGTCGTGCTGCTCGATCTGGATCTCAAGGACAACATCCCGATCTCGCTGAAGCTGTCGACGCTGAAGACGACGGGCGTGGCGACCGTGCTCATGAGCACCTACTCGGAGCCCGCGGTGGTGCGCGAAGCGCTCGCGGCCGGGGCGATGGGCTACCTCGTGAAGAGCGAGGATGCGGAGATGATCGTCGAGGCGATCCGCGCTGCACAGAAGGGCGAGTCGTTCATCTCGGCCGAGCTCGACCTGGCGCTCAACGCTGGCGAGGTCGGCGGCGCGCCGAAGCTGAGCGCCCAGGAGCGTCGGGTGATGGCGCTGTACGGAGCCGGCGAGCCGGTCAAGGCCGTCGCGTTCCAGCTGGGGATCTCGGACGAGACCGCGAAGAGCTACCTCAAGCGCATCCGCGAGAAGTACCGGGTGGCGGGATACGACGTCGGCACGAAGGTGGCGCTGCGGAAGCGCGCCATCCAGGACGGCATCCTGCTCCAGAACGACTGACGCGGCCTGCCGCGGAAACGGAGGAGGCTCGGACCGATGGTGTCCGGGCCTCCTCCGTTTTCGGCGTTTCGCCGGCGTGTCGAGCCGCGCCTCCTCCGTTACGACGCCGGGGCACCGCGTTAGGTCAGTCGACCGATACCGGGTCCGGCCGCTGGGCGTGCACGACGCCGGTGTCGACGCCGCGACGCTCGCGCGAGCGGTCGATCGAGAACGAGAGCAGCGCGAGCAGGATGCCCGCAACGGCCAGCACGGCGCCAACGACGATCGGCGACAGGTAGCCGAAACCGGCGGCGATCGTCAGTCCGCCGAGTGCGGCGCCCGACGCGTTCGCGATGTTGAGCGCCGAGTGGTTGAGGGCGGCCGCGATGGACTGGCTGTCGTGGGCCACATCCATCAGGCGCGTCTGGATGGTCGGCGAGAGTGCGGAGCACGCCCCGGAGACGACGAAGACGGAGACCAGCAGACCGACGATGGTGGCCGCGGTCAGCCACAGCACCGCGAGGCCGACCAGCAGGATCGCAAAGAACAGCAGCATGCTGTTCTTGACGCTCTGGTCGGCGGCACGGCCGCCGAGCAGGTTGCCGACAGTCATGCCCAGGCCGGCGACGACGAGGACGAACGGCACGGTCGCCTCCGGCATCCCGGTGACCGTGGTCACCAGGGGCGCGATGTAGGTGTACACGGCGAAGAACCCGCCGAAGCCGATCGCGCCGATCGCAAGCGCCAGCCACACCTGCAGACGTGTGAAGGCGCGCAGCTCGTTCCGCATCGTGGCCTTCGCGTTCCCGGCCTGCCACGGCACCAGGAAGGCGACCGCGACGAAGGTCAGGGCGAAAATGGCGGCGACGACGAGGTAGGCGATCCGCCAACCGTTGTGCTGCCCGATCCAGGTAATGGTGGGCACGCCGATCACGTTGGCGATGGTCAGCCCGGACAGCACGAAGGCGACCCCGCGGCCGCGCTTGCCCGGACCCATCAGCGACGCCGCGACGAGCGAGGCGATGCCGAAGTACGCGCCGTGCGGCAGCGCAGAGATGAAGCGCGCCAGCATCACGAGCTGGAAGGTCGGGGCGACGGCGGACGCGATGGTGCCGACGGTGAAGGCAACCAGCAGCCAGAGGATGAGCTTCTTGCGCGGCCAGCGAGCCGCGAACGCGGCGATCGTCGGAGCACCCACGACCACCCCCAGCGCGTACGCCGAGATGATCCAGCCGGCCTGCGCGTTGGCGGCGGTCGGCGAGTCGGCGTAGAGCTGCGGCAGCAGATCGTGCGCGATGTTGGGCAGCAGGCCCATCGCGACGAACTCGGTCGATCCGATGCCGAAGCCGCCGAGGGCGAGTGCCAGGAGGGCAAGACGAATACGGGCCGACGACAGCTTCGTCGGCCCGTCAAGAAGCGGGGTCACGCGCCCAGCTTATATCGAATCGTTTCGACCCACGGCCACCGCGGCGTCCGATTGCTCCGCGAAGAACTCGGCGACATCGACGTCGCGGGTCTCCTCCGGACGCGAGACGCTCGTTCGCACGGCTCCGACGATCGCCACGATCACGCAGCCGAGGAGCACACCGCCGATGAGCACTGCCACGATCGCCAGGAACGGGCCGAAGGCGACGAACAGGCCGACGACGAGGGCGACGACGGTATAGACATCCATGTCAGTCCTGCCGCTCGAGGGCAGCCTCGAGCCGCTGCACCTTGCCATCCAGCTCGCCGGAGTAACCCGGCCGGATGTCGGCCTTCAGAACGAGCGAGACCCGCGAGCCGAACCGGCCGACCGCTTCGGTCGCTCGGCGCACCACGTCGAACACCTCGTCCCACTCCCCTTCGATGGTCGTGAACATCGAGTCCGTGTGATTCGGGAGGCCCGACTCACGAACGACGCGAACGGCCGCCGCAACGGCGTCGTGGACCGAGGCGTCGGCCCCCTCTCCCCCGCTCGGTGCCACAGAGAACGCCACCAGCATGATTTCTCTCCTCTCAGGCGACCGCGTCAGCGCGGGTCGCCGCCGACCGGTTCCGCGTGCGCGCCGGGTGCCGACCGGAACGGCCACGCGTGGGCCGGCACCAGGTCGCCGGCCGCCTCCTGGCGATGCCGCCGCCGCCAGAGCGCGGCGACCGTCCATCCCAGGATCACGAAGTACATCAGGTTACGCACGGTCAGCACGGCCACCATCGCCGGGTCCGGCACCAGCAGCCAGTCGTACAGGAAAGGGTAGAACACCTGCGTGAGACCGGCGGTGACCAGCACGAGGATCGCCGGGATGCGGAACCCCCGGCCCTGGTAGGCGAGCCCGATCACGACCGGCGCCGCGAGCCACACGACGTACTGCGGCGAACCGACCTTGTTGAACGCGATGAACGCGGTCACGAGGGCCAGCGACAGCTCCGGCAGGATGCGCGTGTACGGCGTCCCCCGCCGCATGGCGCGCACGCCGATCAGCGTCACGACCACGGCCGTCAGCGCGAACAGCGGGTTCATCAGCGACCCGGCTGCCGCCGTCCCCTGCCCGCTCACCTGGAAGGTGAGCAGCGTCCGGTCGTAGTACACCTCGGACCCGGGCACGTGTAATGCGGCCTGCCACATCCAGATCGTGCTCACCGGCGCCTCGATCTGCAGCCCACGGTCGGTCTGCGTCGTGATGAAGCTCAGGATGTGCCACCCGGCCCCGAAGATCAGCGGCACGGCCACGATGACCGCGGAAGTCACGACGGCCACGAGCACGATGTGCCAGCGCGAGCGGATCGCGACGACGGCGGCGAGCAGCATGGCAGCCGGCCAGACCTTGATCCAGGTGGCGGCGGTCAGCACGACCACGGCGGCGCGCTCGTGCAACGTCAGCCAGAGCAGTCCGACGATCCCCAGTGAGGCCGAGACGGCATCCAGCCTCCCCACGGCGATCGGGCCGAGCAGCAGCAGGAACCCGAGCCACCACCAGGCGGCGATCAGGCGGCGCGGCTCGCGCCCGACGATGAGCACGGCGAACGCGGCCGCGTTGAGCAGCAACACCATGTTCAGCCAGGCCCAGACGTAGCCGTCAGCGCCGAACAGCAGGGGGAGCATCACCGGCACGATCGCGCCGAAGGGGTACACCCAGTCGGAGTTCACCCCGACGATCTGCGTGCCTTGCGCCGCCAGCTGCGCCCACGGCTTGTAGACGAGGAAGACGTCGCCGAGGCCCTTGCCCTGGTCGAGGGCGAGACCGCTGATCACCAGGTGCACGACGAGGAACGCGATCCACAGCGCCAGCGGGCTGTGCACCACCCGGTGGACGGCGCCCGGCGCGGCTTCCGGGGTCGCCTCGGCGCGCGCCGGCGCCGCTTCCATCCCCATAGCGCCACATCCTAGGGGATGCGTCGGGCGCGCTCCTGAACTGCCGTCCGCTAGCGGTCGCCGACGGACCGGACGAGGTCGCGCACCACTCCGGGCAGGCCGCCGACGATGTCCAGTGCCACGATCGGGCCGCCGTCCGAGACGCGTTCCGCCGCACGGCCGTGCACCCAGGCGGCGGTCGCACCGAGGGCGGCGAGCGCCGCATGACCGCCCTCGTCGATCTCGCGCGCGTGCGTCGCCACGAGGGCGCCGAGCACCCCGCCGAGCACGTCCCCGCTGCCGGCGGTGGCGAGCCACGGCGGTCCGGCCGTGACGGTGTACAGCGGCCCACCCGGCGCGGCGACATGGGTCGTGTGCCCCTTCAGCAGCACCGTCACGCCGAGGCTGTCCGCCGCGCGCACAGCCCACCCCGCCGGGTCCGCCGCGATGTCGTCCGCGGTCACGGCGTCCGAGTCGTCATCCGCCCCCGTGGCGAGCATCGTCGCCAGTTCGCGGAAATGCGGCGTGACGATCACCGGCGCGGACGCTTGTCCGACCAGATCGAGAGCGCCCGCGTCGATCACCAGCGGACGGCCGTCACGCAGCGCCGCACGCAGCCGGTGAGCGTCGTCGTCGGGCCGTGAGGTCGCATCCATCCCGGAGCCGATCAGCCACCCCTGCACCCGGCCGGACGCCGTGACGACCTCCGGCCGACGACGGATCACCAGGTCGGACGGGCGGTCGGCGCCGAGGTAGCGGATCATCCCGACACCGGTGCGGGACGCGCCCTCGACACCCAGCACGGCGGCGCCCGGGTAGAGCTCGGAACCGGTCACCACCCCGAGTACGCCGCGCGAGTACTTATCGCTCGCGTCCCGCGGCACCGCGATCCACGCGGCCGCGTCCTGCTCGTCCCAGCTCTGCCATCCCGTCACCGGTCGCCTCCGCTCGTCGTGTGATCCGTGACCATAGAACCCCTTCGGACCTCACGATAGGTTGTGACCATGGCGATCAGCATCCCCGGAAAGGTGATCGTGTTCGACTATGGCGAGGTCATCTCGGTGACCCCGACACAGGACGACCGCGCGGCCCTGGCCGAGCTGGCCGGCGGGGATACGCAGGTGTTCTGGCCGGCCTACTGGCGTCACCGGGATGCGCTCGACCAGGGCACGCTGAGCATCCAGTCGTACTGGCGGGGCATCGAGCGGGAGCTCGGCGAGAGCTGGGGCGACGCGACAATCCACCGTCTGTGGCTGGCCGACTTCCGCAGCTGGCTCACCATCGACCACGACACGCTCGACGTGCTGCTCGACCTGAAGGCGGGCGGCACGCGGATGGCTCTGCTGTCGAACGCGGGCCGCGACTTCGGTTCGTACTTCCGCCACGGCACCCTCGGCGACCTCTTCGAGAAGGTCTTCGTCAGCGGCGAGCTCGGCACGATCAAGCCGAGCCGTGAGATCTTCGAGCACGTGTGCGCGGAACTCGGCGTGACACCTGCGCAGACGGTCTTCATCGACAACAAGGAGGCCAACGTGCGCGGAGCGGAAGCCCTCGGCATCACCGGCCATGTCTTCACGACTCCGCAGGATCTTCGGGCATATCTGGAAGCCCTCGGGTCTTAGATGGAGGTATGCCCTCTCTTTTCGATCCCCTGACCCTGCGCGGGGTCACCGTCCGCAACCGCATCTGGACCTCGCCGATGTGCCAGTACTCCGTCCTCGACGAGTCGGGCGTCCCGAACAGCTGGCACTTCGTGCACCTGGGCTCGTTCGCCACCGGCGGCAGCGGTCTCGTCTTCACCGAGGCGACCGCCGTCAGCCCCGAGGGGCGTATCAGCCCGCGCGACACCGGGATCTGGACGGACGAGCAGCGCGACGCCTGGAAGCCGATCGTCGCCTTCATCGAGGAGCAGGGCGCCGTTCCGGGCATCCAGCTCGCACACGCGGGCCGCAAGGCGTCGAACTGGCCCGCCTGGGGCTTCGACGGCAAGGCCGGCACCGTCCCGGAGGGCGAAGGCGGCTGGCGTACGGTCGCCCCCTCCGCGATCCCGTTCGAAGGCTTCGACGTGCCGGAAGAACTCGACGCGGCGGGAATCGACACGATCGTCGACGACTTCCGGAGCGCCACCCGCCGCTCCATCGACGCGGGATTCCGCGTGCTCGAGATCCACGCGGCTCACGGCTACCTGCTGCACCAGTTCCTCTCCCCCCTCTCCAACCAGCGCACCGACGAGTACGGCGGCTCCCTGGAGAACCGCGCCCGGCTCCTGCTGCGCGTGGTCGCCGCCGTGCGCGAGGAAGCACCCGGCACTCCCCTGTTCGTCCGCTTCTCGGCGAGCGACTGGACCGAAGGCGGCTGGGACGAGCACCAGACGGCCACTGTGGCAGCCTGGGCGGAGAAGGCGGGCGCCGACTTCTTCGACATCTCCAGCGGCGGCATCCAGGCCGGGATCCGCATACCCGTCGAGCCGGGCTACCAGGTGCCGTTCGCGCACCACGTCCGCAGCACGTCCGAAGTGGATGTGAGCGCCGTCGGCCTGATCACCACCGCGGAGCAGGCCGCCGAGATCGTCGAGAGCGGTCAGGCGGACGCGGTCATGCTGGCGCGCGAACTCCTCCGCGACCCGCACTTCCCGCTGCGGGCCGCGCATGAACTCGGCGTGGAGATCGGCTACTGGCCGCCGCAGTACCTCCGCGCACGCTGGCGGCGCTGACGGGTCCCGGGCGGTCGGGTCAGGCCTCCTGGGTCAGGCAGAGGTAGTTGCCCTCGCTGTCCTGGAACCACGCCGACCGCCCCATGTCGTCGGTCGCGATCCCGTTCTCGGTGTGCAATCCGGGGAAGTCGTAGTCCGCGAAGACCACGCCCTTCTCCCTGAGGTGGGCCATCACGGCCTCGATGTCGTCGACCAGCCAGCACATCGCGGTGTTCTGCGCTGTGCCCGCATTCCCGGTCTCGTACACGAAGATCTTGCTGTCCGACCCGGTGCCGTACAGCACTCCGCCGTCGGTGGTCCGCTCCGGTTCGAGCTCCAGCTTGTCGCGGTACCACGCCGTGGCGCGCTGCAGGTCGGAGGCAGGAAGGACGGAGTATGTGACAGATGACTCCAACATGATGATTCCTCCTTCATCCGGGCGGGATGCTACGCCGGTCGTCGCTCGGAGGGGCTAGTGGAATCGGTGGTCTAGGAGCCGTGCCGCTCCTGGGAATCCGCCCGGGAATCCTCGGGCGACCCGCATTCCGTCTCGATATACTGGCGGCCACATGGACGACCCTCCCTCTAGACGCCGATCCGCTCCGGTACGCCCGCCGCTCACCGTGCGAGGTGAGCCCCGTGCTCTCTGAGTGGATCATGCTCGGGGTCGGCCTCCTGCTGACGATCGGTACCGGCCTGTTCGTCGCGAGCGAGTTCGCGCTGGTGAACCTCGACCGCGGTGACCTGGAGGCGCGGAGAGCGCGCGGAGAGTCGCGGCTGACGATGACCATCGCCGCGCTGAAGATCACGTCGACCCACCTGTCGAGCGCTCAGCTCGGCATCACGCTCACCACGCTGCTCACCGGTTACACGATGGAGCCGGCGATCAGTTCGCTCCTCCGCGGCCCGCTGACGGCGACCGGTCTGCCGGAGGGCGCCGTGATGCCGATCGCTACCATCGTCGCGATCGCAGTCGCGACACTGCTCTCCATGATCCTGGGCGAACTCGTCCCCAAGAACTTCGCGCTGGCTCTCCCCTTGGCGACGGCGAAGCTCGTCATCCCGTTCCAGACGGTGTTCACCACGGTGTTCCGTCCATTCGTCGCGCTTCTCAACGGCACGGCCAACGGCATCCTTCGACTGGTCGGGATCGAGCCGAAGGAGGAGCTCTCCGGCGCCCGCACGGCCGACGAGTTGTCCTCGCTGGTGCGACGCTCGGCGAGCGCGGGCGTTCTGGAGGAGGACACGGCGACCCTCCTGAGCCGTACCCTCGCCTTCTCCAGTCGATCGGCCTCCGACGTCATGACGCCGCGGCCGCGCATCGAGGCGGTGCAGCGCACAGATCCGGCGCAGGCGGTCAGCGACCTCGCCCGCAAGACCGGCTACTCCCGGTTCCCGGTGATCGGCGACGACATCGACGATGTGCTGGGTGTTGTGCACGTGAAGCAGGCGGTCGCCGTCCCGCGGCAGCGCCGCGGGCGCGTGCCGGCGTCGGCCCTGATGACGGATGCCCTGCGCGTGCCCGAGACCATGGGCCTCGACACTCTGCTCGGCGAACTGCGCGCCCGCGGCTACCAGCTCGCCATCGTCGTCGACGAGTACGGAGGCACCTCGGGCATCGCGACCCTGGAAGACCTGGTGGAGGAGATCGTCGGCGAGGTCGCCGACGAGCACGACCGCACTCGAGCCGGCGTGATCCGCGGGCGCGACTCGATCACGTTCCCCGGCATCCTGCGCCCTGACGAGCTGGAGGAGCGCGCGAGCGTGACGGTTCCGGAGGACGGGCCGTACGAGACCGTGGCCGGGTTCGTCATGAACGAACTGGGGAGGCTGCCGAAGGTCGGCGACGAGGTCCCCATCGAGGGCGGAACGCTGCGGGTCGAGCGCCTCGACGGTCGTCGCGTGGACCGCATCCGCTACACCCCCGATCCGGTCCCCGTGACCGAGGGAGCCAACGGAGAGGGGGCCACCCATGAGTGACTGGGCCGGACTCGCCTGGCTGGTCGTGCTGCTGGCCGTCAACGCCTTCTTCGTCGGCGCCGAATTCGCCGTGATCTCAGCCCGCCGCTCGCAGATCGAGCCGCTCGCCGAGCGCGGCAAGCGGAGCGCGAAGACGGCGCTGTACGCGATGGAGCACGCCACGTTGATGCTGGCCACCACCCAGCTGGGCATCACCGTGTGCTCGCTGCTGATCCTGAACGTGTCGGAGCCCGCGATCCACCACCTGCTGGAGGTGCCGCTGCACGCCACGGGATGGTCCGAGGAGGTGATCGGCACCATCGCGTTCATCGTCGCGCTGGTGGTGGTCTCGTTCCTCCACGTCGTCTTCGGCGAGATGGTGCCGAAGAACATCTCGTTCTCGATGCCCGACAAGGCGGCCCTGCTGCTCGCCCCGCCCCTGGTCGGTATCGGCCGCGCCGTCCGTCCGATCATCGTCGCGCTGAACGCGAGCGCGAACACCGTGCTGCGATTGTTCCGGGTGGAGCCGAAGGACGAGGCGGCGAGCACGTTCACCCTCGACGAGGTGGCGACCATCGTCTCGCAGTCCACCCGAGAGGGCCTGCTGACCGACCGGACCGGCGCGCTCTCCGCGGCCTTCGAGTTCACGTCGAAGAAGGTCCGGGATGTGGCCGTCGCCCTCGACGCGCTGGTCACCCTCCCGCTCTCACCGACGCCCGCCGATGTGGAGAAGGCCGTCACCAAGCACGGCTTCTCGCGCTACGTGGTGCCGGACGCCGACGGCGAGCCGACCGGCTATCTGCACCTGAAGGACGTGCTCGACCTGGAGGAGACCGGCTTCGAGCTGCCGGTGCCGGCCAAGCGCATCCGCCGCCTGGTCACCGTTTTCGCCGGCAGCGACGTGGAGGACGCACTGGCGACCATGCGCCGCTCCGGCAGCCACCTGGCCCGGGTGGTCGACGGCGAGGGCGCAACGGCCGGCGTGCTGTTCCTCGAGGACATCATCGAGGAGCTGGTCGGCGAGGTCCAGGACGCCACCCGACGTACCTGACCCGGCCGTCCCCGCCATGGACTGTTGACGTCGAACCGGGAGTGAGTGTACAGTCACTCACATGGCACGCACACTCTCCACAGCTGACGACCGCCGCGAGGCGGTGCTCGACAGCGCCATCACGGTCTTCGCCGCCAGCGGCTACCTCGGGACGCCGATCGCCTCGATCGCCGCGGACGCCGACATCTCCCCCGCGTACGTCTTCAAGCTGTTCCCGGGCAAGGAGAGCCTGTTCGTCGCCGCACTCGAGCGCTGCTTCGAGCGCATCGAGAAGGCACTGGAGCGCGGCGCCCACGCCGCCGACGGCGGAACCCCGACCGAGGTGCTGGATGCCATGGGCGACGCATACGCCGAGCTCATTGCCGACCGCGCTCTGCTGATGCTGCAAGTGCATGCGCAGTCCGCCTCCGATGTACCCGTGATCCGCGACGCACTGCGTCAGGGCCTCGCTCGCATCACGCGTTTCGCGACGACGCGCTCCGGCGCCGACGGGGACGCAGTCCAGCACTTCATCGCGTACGGCCAGCTGTGCCACCTGATCGTCACGGTCGGGCTGGAAGACGTGCCCGAAGCATGGGCGCGAGCATTGACCAACGGAATCCGCCACCCGTAAGACAGCCCGTCTCCGACCGTCCCTCGATCTGTCCCGAGAGTGATTGATCAATCACTCACAACGAAAGGAACCGACATGAACACCGCATCTCCCACCTTGACCGTTGCAGCAGCGACACCGCCCCGACCGCGCAGCGCTCACCGCTGGTGGGCACTCGCCGTGCTCGCGCTCGCGCAGTTCCTGGTCGTTCTCGACGCCTCCATCGTCAACATCGCACTCCCGACGGTCGGAACGGCTCTCGGCCTCGACACGGCCGCGCTCGCCTGGGTCGTCACCGCCTACGTTCTCCCCTTCGGCGGCCTCCTGCTGCTGGGCGGGCGCCTCGCCGACCGCTTCGGCCACCGCCGTGTCTTCCTCGTCGGTGTCGCCGGCTTCGTCGCCGCATCGCTGGCCGCCGGCCTCTCCGTCGACGGGACCATGCTCCTCGCCGCTCGTGCCGTCCAGGGTGCGTTCGCCGCGCTCCTCGCGCCGGCGTCGCTGGCACTGCTGACGCAGCTGTTCCCGGACGGTGCCGCACGCGGAAAGGCGCTGGGTGTGTGGGGTGCCGTCGCCGGGATGGGCAGCGCCGCGGGCGTACTCCTCGGTGGGGTCCTGACGGCGAGCTTCGGCTGGCCCGCGGTCTTCTTCGTCAACCTGCCGGTCGGCATCCTCGTGCTCGTCTCCATCCCCTTCCTGGTCACCCGGGACCGCGCGACCAGCAAGGAGCGGATGGATGCGGCCGGCGCCGTCACCGCGACTCTCGGCTTGGCAGCCGCCGTCGCGGCGCTCAGCGAAGGCGGAGCACTCGGATGGACGAGCCCGGTCGTCCTCGGCCTCGGAGCCCTCGCGGTCGCGCTCCTTGCAGCGTTCGTCCTCGTAGAGCGCCGCGCATCCCACCCGCTGCTGCCGTTCACGTTCTTCCGCAACCGCGACGCCCTTGCCGGCAACATCGTCATGCTGCTGGTTGGCGGCTCGACGGTCGCGCTGTTCTTCGCCCTCTCGGTCTACCTGCAGGAGGTCGTGCACTTGGATGCGCTCGCGGCCGGTCTCAGCCAGCTCCCGCTCGCGCTCGCCCTGATCGGCATCGCCGGTGTCGTCCCCGCCATCGTGACAAAAGCCGGCCTCCGCGCGACCCTCGGTGGCGCCCTGGTGGTGCTGGGCGCGGGCGTGGCCTGGCTGGCACTGGCCGGCGGTTCGGGCTTCGTCGCCGGATTCCTCCTGCCGAGTATCGTCATCGGGCTGGGCCTCGGCGCGACCTTCGTCACCGCCACCCAGCTCGCGGTCCGGGGCGTCTCGGAGTCGGAGTCGGGTCTGGCCAGCGGCCTGGTCAACACGGCGCAGCAGATCGGGGGCGCACTCGGACTCGCGATCCTCGGCGGCATCGCCGCAGCGCAGACGTCCGCTCTGCTCGCCGCGGGCAGTGATGCGGCCGCCGCGACGTCGGGCGGATTCTTCCTGCTCTTCCTCGGCGTCGCGCTTCTCGCGATCGCTGGCGCGGCGGTAACCGCACTGGTCCGCTCACGCTGATCCCGCCACCGAAGAGGGCGGTCCCATCCGGGGCCGTCCTCTTCGTCGTGCGTCTTCCGCCGCGGGCGGCCGGTAGCGACTGCGGTGTCTTGGAACATTTGCGCGTGCGCGCGCAGCCGCACTCGTACCGAACGACCGCAGTCACGGTCGCGCGCTACCGCAGCGGCTAGGGCGTCGCCGCGGCGGGCGGGTAGCGGCCGCGCTGCTACCAGCTGACGGGGAGGGCCTTGCCCTCCTCGTACCCCGCGGCCGACTGGATGCCGACCAGCGCGCGCTCGTGGAACTGCGCGAGCGACCGCGCGCCGGCATAGGTGAACGAGCTCCGGACACCGGTCGTGATCATGTCGAGCAGGTCCTCGACCGACGGCCGAAGCGGGTCGAGGAAGATCCGGGAGCTGGAGATGCCCTCGGCGAAGAGCTCCTTGCGGGCCAGTTCGTACGCGTCGAGCCGCTCGAAGCGTCCCTTGACCGCCTTCGTAGACGCCATGCCCCAGCTCTCCTTGTAGAGCGCGCCGCTCGCATCGCGATTCAGCGTGCCGGGGGCCTCGATCGTGCCCGCGAACCAGGAGCCGATCATGACGGATGCGCCGCCCGCGGCCAGCGCGAGAGCGACGTCGCGCGGGTACCGCACCCCGCCGTCGGCCCAGACGTGTGCGCCGAGTTCGCGCGCCGCGGCGCTGGTCTCGAGGACAGCCGAGAATTGCGGACGGCCGACGGCCGTCATCATGCGCGTCGTGCACATCGCACCGGGGCCGACGCCGACCTTGAGGATGTCGGCGCCCGCGTGCACCAGGTCGCGCACCGCCTGCTCCGTCACGACGTTGCCCGCGACGATCGGCAGACCGAGGTCGAGACCCTTCACGGTGCGGATGGCCCTCAGCATGCCGTCCTGGTCACCGTGCGCCGTATCGACGACGAGCACGTCGACGCCCGCGGCCGCCAGCGCCTTCGCCTTACCAGCGACGTCGCCATTGATGCCGATTGCGGCCGCGACCCGCAGGCGGCCGTTCGCGTCGAGGGCGGGCGTGTAGATGGTGGAGCGCAGCGCGCTCCGCTTGGAGAGCGTCCCGACGGCGCGCCCGTGGTCGAGCACCGGCGCGAACTCGAGGCCGGCCGCATCCATCACCTGGAAGGCCGCCTTGCCGTCGGAGACGTCCTCCACGTCGAGCGAGGTGAGGGCGCCGTGCAGGAGGTCCCCGATGCGGGCGTCGGGGAGGGCGGAGCCGAGCTTGATGGCGGCGAGGCAGCCCAGGTAGTCGCCGTTCGCGTCGCTCACCACGATGCCGTGGCCTTCGACCGCGGGAACGCGGCGGAGCACGTCGGCGACCGTCTCCTCCGGGCGGGCGTCGTAGGGCGTGTCGAGACCGACCGGCTGCGCCTTCACCCAGCGGATGGCGTCGTCGAGGTCCTGCAGGTGCATGTCCTGCGGGAGCACGCCGAGGCCTCCCCGGCGCGCGAGGGTCGCGGCGAGACGCTTTCCGGTCACCGAGTTCATGTTCGCTGACACGATCGGGATGGTCGCGCCGGTGCCGTCGTTCGGCGCCAGCGACACGTCGAGGCGGCTCGTGACGTTCGAGCGCGACGGCACGAGGAAGACGTCGGAGTAGGTGAGGTCGTGGCGGGGCGACGTTCCATAGAACTGCATGAGAATAACGGTATCCCGCTCGGCTGAGCGGCCGCACCCAGGCGCCGATGGGATTAGGCTTGATGCTCGGATGGAAGCGGGCGGTTCACAGCCGTTCGGTCATGAGAAATCAACGGAGAGAGTGGGCGATCGGCTGTGTCGAGCCAATTGACCGGAGTGGGAACCGACGACGGCTCCTCAGGAGAATTCGGGGCCAATGAGTGGCTCGTGGATGAACTGTACGAGCAGTTCGTCCAGGACAAGAACTCGGTCGACAAGTCGTGGTGGCCGATCCTCGAGCACTACCACCCGGCTGTGAAGGACGACTCGACCCCGTCGCCGGACGAGACGCCGGCTCCGACCCCCGCCGAGCCGAACGCGCCGAGCCCGTCGGAGCCCACCGTGCCCGCACCGGCCGAGCCGACGGCTCCCAGCCCGTCCGAGCCGTCGACGCCCGCCCCGCCCGCCGGCGGCGCACCGGCGCCGCACCCCAACGAGCCCAAGCCCGTCACCACGCCCATCCCGGTGATCGGCCAGCAGCCCGTCGCGCGCACCACGTCGGTCGCCCCGAAGCCCCAGCCGGTCCCGGCCGACGCCCCGGTGACGGCGCCCAACGCGACCCTCGAGGCGGCGGAGGAAGACAAGGTCACTCCGCTGCGCGGCATGTCGAAGACGTTGGCCACCAACATGGATGCGTCGCTCAGCGTCCCGACGGCGACCAGCGTCCGCACCATCCCGGCCAAGCTGATGATCGACAACCGCATCGTCATCAACAACCACCTGAAGCGTGCTCGCGGCGGCAAAGTGTCGTTCACGCACCTCATCGGCTGGGCGCTCATCCAGGCGCTCAAGGAGTTCCCGAGCCAGAACGTCTACTACGACGAGGTCGACGGCAAGCCGTCGGTCGTGGCTCCGGCTCACATCAACCTCGGCATCGCGATCGACCTCCCGAAGCCGGACGGCACCCGCGCGCTCCTGGTGCCGAGCATCAAGCGCGCGGACACCATGGGCTTCGGCGAGTACCTCGCCGCCTACGAAGAGCTGGTCAGCAAGGCGCGCAACAACAAGCTCGCAGCCGGCGACTTCGCCGGCACGACCCTCTCGCTCACCAATCCGGGAGGCATCGGCACGGTCCACTCCGTCCCGCGCCTGATGAAGGGCCAGGGCTGCATCATCGGCGCCGGTGCGCTCGAGTACCCGGCCGAGTTCCAGGGCTCCAGCGAGAAGACCCTCGCCGGCCTCGCCATCGGCAAGACGATCACCCTCACCAGCACGTACGACCACCGCGTCATCCAGGGCGCCGGCTCGGGCGAGTTCCTGAAGATCGTGCACGAGATGCTGATCGGCAAGCGCAACTTCTACCAAGACATCTTCGCCGAGCTGCGCATCCCGTACGTGCCGATCCACTGGAACCCGGACATCTCGGTCGACCTGGCCAGCGCCGTCGACAAGACCGCCCGCGTCCAGGAGCTCATCAACTCGTACCGGGTCCGCGGCCACCTCATGGCCGACATCGACCCGCTCGAGTACAAGCAGCGCACCCACCCCGACCTCGAGATCGAGAGCCACGGACTCACCTTCTGGGACCTCGACCGCGAATTCGTCACCGGCCAGTTCGGCGGCGACCGCCGCAAGATGAAGCTGCGCGACATCCTCGGTGTGCTTCGCGACTCCTACTGCCGCACGGTCGGCATCGAGTACATGCACATTCAGGACCCGGCCCAGCGGAAGTGGTTCCAGGACAAGCTGGAGCGCCCCTACGAGAAGCCGACCCACGACGAGCAGCTGCGCATCATGGGCAAGCTCAACGAGGCGGAGGCGTTCGAGACCTTCCTGCAGACCAAGTACGTCGGCCAGAAGCGGTTCAGCCTCGAAGGCGGCGAGTCGACCATCGCGCTGCTCGACTCCATCCTCCAGGGCGCAGCCGAAGCCGAGATGGACGAGGTCGCGATCGGCATGGCCCACCGCGGCCGCCTGAACGTGCTGACCAACATCGCCGGCAAGACCTACGGACAGATCTTCCGCGAGTTCGAGGGCACGCAAGACCCGCGGACCGTGCAGGGTTCCGGCGACGTGAAGTACCACCTCGGCACCGAGGGCACCTTCAAGGGCGCGGGCGGCGAAGAGATCCCCGTCTACCTCGCGGCCAACCCGTCGCACCTGGAGGCCGCCGACGGCGTGCTCGAGGGCATCGTCCGGGCCAAGCAGGACCGCCGCCCGGCCGGCACCTTCCTCACGCTGCCGATCCTCATCCACGGCGACGCGGCGATGGCGGGCCAGGGCATCGTGGTCGAGCAGATGCAGATGTCGCAGCTGCGGGCGTACCGCACCGGCGGCACCATCCACGTCAACATCAACAACCAGGTCGGCTTCACCACCTCGCCCAGCGAGGCGCGCAGCTCGATCTACTCGACTGATGTCGCCAAGACCATCCAGGCGCCGATCTTCCACGTGAACGGTGACGACCCCGAGGCCGTCGTCCGCGTGGCCGAGATCGCGTTCGCCTACCGCCAGGAGTTCAAGCGCGACGTCGTCATCGACCTCATCTGCTACCGCCGCCGCGGCCACAACGAGGGCGACGACCCGTCGATGACGCAGCCGCTGATGTACAGCCTGATCGAGGCCAAGCGCTCCGTGCGCCGCCTCTACACCGAGGCGCTCGTCGGCCGCGGCGACATCACCGAGGAGGAGTACGAGCAGGCGCACCGCGACTTCCAGGACCGCCTGGAGCGCGCGTTCATGGAGACGCACGCGGCGCAGACCAACTCGACGCCCGTCCTCACCCCGGGCGAAGCCGGCGACCTCGAGCAGCCGGTCCAGCAGGACGAGAACGACAACGTCGGAGAGCCGGACACGACCGCGGTGAGCGAGCAGGTCATCCACATGATCGGCGACGCGTTCAACAACCCGCCCGCCGGTTTCACGGTGCACCCGAAGCTGCAGCAGCTGCTCAACAAGCGCAGCGAGATGAGCCGCAACGGCGGCATCGACTGGGGCTTCGGCGAGCTGCTCGCCCTCGGCTCGCTCTTGGTGGAGGGCACCCCGGTGCGCCTTGCCGGCCAGGACGCCCGCCGTGGCACCTTCGTTCAGCGCCACGCCGTGCTGCACGACCGGGTCAACGGGCAGGAGTGGCTGCCGCTCGCGAACCTGAGCGACAACCAGGCCAAGTTCTGGATCTACGACTCCCTGCTCAGCGAGTACGCGGCGATGGGCTTCGAATACGGCTACTCGGTGGAGCGGGCGGATGCGCTCGTTCTGTGGGAGGCCCAGTTCGGCGACTTCGCCAACGGCGCGCAGATCATCATCGACGAGTTCATCTCCTCGGCCGAGCAGAAGTGGGGCCAGCGGTCGTCGCTGGTGCTGCTCCTCCCCCACGGTTACGAGGGTCAGGGACCGGACCACTCCAGCGCCCGCATCGAGCGCTACCTGCAGATGTGCGCCGAGAACAACATGACCGTCGCGCGTCCGTCGACCCCTGCGTCGTACTTCCATCTGCTCCGCCGTCAGGCTTACGCCCGTCCGCGCCGACCGCTCGTGGTCTTCACCCCGAAGGCGATGCTGCGCCTGCGCGGCGCGTCGAGCAACGTCGAGGACTTCACGCACGGCCGCTTCGAGCCGGTGATCGACGACGCGCGGATCAGCGACAAGGGCGCCGTCAAGCGTGTCCTGCTCCTGGCCGGCAAGCTCTACTACGACCTGCTCAACGAGCTGGAGAAGAACCCGAACCCGGAGATCGCCCTCGTGCGGGTGGAGCAGTTCTACCCGCTCCCGGCGCAGGAGCTGAAGGCCGCTGTCGACTCCTACCCGAACGCGGAACTCGTGTGGGTGCAGGACGAGCCGGAGAACCAGGGCGCCTGGCCGTACATGATCCTGGAGACCTCCAAGCTCGGGCCGCGCCCGCTCGGTGTCGTCTCGCGTCCGCCGTCGGCTTCGCCGGCGGCAGGCTCGGCCAAGCGTCACGCGCAGGAGCAGTCGATCCTCATCCAGCGCGCGCTGACCCTGTAGCAGTCACGTGTCAGGGGCGGCGACCCGGTGTCGCCGCCCCTGGTCACGCGTCGGCCGCGCAGCGGAACCCGATGTGCGTCGTCGCCGTGTCCTCCGCCTGTGGCGAGCGTGCGGCCGGACGGAAGCGCAGGCAGTACTCCGGCGAGCAGAGGTACGACCCGCCCTTGAGAACCCGGCGCGGGATGGCGGAGCCCGGCTCCGCACTCGCGGCACCGAGCAGGCTCGGGCGCGCGCCCGCGTCCACGGGGGTCTGCCCGGGGACGACGTGCCGGGGCGCGTAGTAGTCGCTGGTCCACTCCCAGACGTTGCCGATCAGGTCGTAGAGCCCGTAGCCGTTGGCGGGATACGATCCGACCGGTGCGACCGTCGCGCCGAACCGGCCGCGATTGTCGTACGGGAAGCGGCCCAGCCAGCTGTTGGCCCGCGCCTTACCGTCGGGATACGGTTCGTCGCCCCACGCGAAGCGGGCACCGTCGACGCCGCCGCGGGCCGCGAACTCGTACTCCGCCTCCGTCGGCAGCCGCAGACCCTTCCAGGCGGCGTAGGCGACGGCGTCCTCGTAGGCGATCTGCACGACCGGACGGTCCATCCGCCCGATGAGGTCGGTGTCCGGCCCCTCCGGATGACGCCAGTCGGCGCCGCTCACCCAGCGCCACCAGTTGCGCCAGTCGGCCAGGTCGACCGGGCCGGTGGTCCGAGCGAAGACCATTGCGCCCGGCTGCCGCTCGTCGTCGCTGAGCTCCGGGAAGAGCGCCGCGTCGAGCGGGCGCTCCGCGACGGTGACGTATCCGGTCGCCGCGACGAAGGCGTCGAACTTCGCGTTCGTCACCTCGTGCCGGGCGATCCGGAACGGTTCGACCCGGCGTTCGTGGACGGGCTGCTCCTCGGGGTAGAACTCCGCGGATCCCATGCGGAAGGTGCCGCCCGGGATCAGCACCATCTCGCTCATGGGTTCACGCTAACGGCCGGGCCGCGCCTGTGCGAGACCTCATTCCCGGGCGAGCATCGCCGCGGCCTGCCGCTCCAGGTCGAGGTAGGGCTCACCGCTCACGTCGACGACGACGCGGTGCAGCGTCCCTCCGGTGAACCGGAACGGCTGCTCTCCGCCGTAGTCCTGGGTGACGGGGTCGGCACTGTCATAACCGACGCAGAGGCCTTCGCCGGTGAGTGAGAAGTAGCCCGGCTGAGTGATGATCCGGCCTTCGCCGACCTTGCGATCGCCGTGATAGAGGCTCAGGATACCCGTGGCGATTCCCGGTTGCTCCTCGCCGTCCTTGTCGAACGATGCCGAGAGGATGAGGTTCTCCCCCACCGGCAGATCCTCCGTCCCGACTATCCGCTGCTCGCGGCTGCCGACGAAGTTGTAGACGTAGTGCAGCCGGTTGTCCTTGACGTACAGCGCGTGGCCTCCGAACCGTGCGCCGTGCGCGAACAGCACGCCCTGCGCCCCGGGCTGCGGCAGGTCGACCAGGGCACCGATCGAGTACGAGCGGTTGCGCACGTTTACGGCCTGCGCCTCGGTGACCTCGGCCCCGCCCGGACGGTAGATGTAGCGGTTCCGCGGAGCCGCCAGCTGTGGGCGCGGTGTATTGAGGATCTCGAGCGCCGACCGGTCGTCGAGCGGGAACGCCTGATTCGCGCCGGCCTCGTGGAACCACAGGTTGACCAGCTCCCGAAGGCGGTCCGGCTCCTCGGCGGCGAGATCGTGGAGCTCCGACCGGTCGACCTCGACGTGGTAGAGCTCCCAGGTGTCGTCGTTGAAGTGGCTCCAGCCGCTGAGCACCGGGTGGGTCGACACCGCCTTCCAGCCGTCGTGCCAGATCGAGCGCGATCCGAGCATCGCGAAGAACTGCGTCCTCCGCGCACCTGGTGCGTCCGCCGATTCGATGGCGGACCGCATGCTGACCCCGTCCAGGTGGGACTGGGTGTACCCGCCCAATTCGTCCGGAGGCTGCACTCCGAGGAGGTCCAGCACGGTGGGCGCGATGTCGACGGCGTGGTGGTACTGCTCGCGCAGCTCGCCGCCGTGCCCGAGCACGGACGGCCACGAGATGATGCACGGGTCGGCCGTACCGCCGTTGAAGTCGTAGCGCTTCCACATCTTGAACGGGGTGTTGAAGGCCATCGCCCAGCCCGTCGGATAGTGGTTGTACGTCTTCACGCTGCCGAGATCGTCCAGCATCGCCAGGTTCTCCTCCAGGCTGTCCGGGATGCCGTTGAAGAACTTGTTCTCGTTGACCGAGCCGTCCGGTCCGCCTTCGGCGCTCGCGCCGTTGTCCGAGACGACGACCACGAGCGTCCTGTCGAGTTCGCCGGTCTCCTCCAGGAAGTCGAGCAGTCGCCCGACGTGGTGATCCGTATGGGCGAGGAAGCCGGCGTAGACCTCGGCCATGCGCGCGAACAGACGCTTCTCCTCGTCGCTCAGCGAATCCCACGGCTTCGTGAAATCGACGGCGGGGAACGGTTTGCCCTCGGGGCCGGTGCGCGTCTCAGGGGTCCCCATCGGGTTCACCGGCGGAAGCTCGGTGTTCTCCGGCACGATTCCGAGCACCTTCTGACGGTCGAGCGTCTCCTCGCGGATCTTCTCGTAGCCCTGGTCGAACTTCCCGGCGAACTTCTCGATCCACTCCTTCGGCGCGTGGTGGGGGGCGTGACAGGCGCCAGGCGAGTAGTACAGGAAGAACGGCTTGTCGGGCGCCACGGTCTTCGCGTCGCCGATGAATTCGATGGCCTTGTCCGTGAGGTCGTCGGTGAGGTGGTACCCGTCTTCGGGGCTGGCGGGCTGGTCCACCGGATGGTTGTCGTAGACGAGTTCCGGATACCACTGGTTCGTCTCGGCCCCGAGGAAGCCGTAGAAGCGCTCGAAGCCGCGTCCGGTCGGCCAGTTCCGGCGGGTGGCGGCCAGGTTCATCTCGTCCGACGGGCACAGGTGCCACTTGCCGACGATGTAGGTGTTCCAGCCCTCCTCGTTGAGGATCTGCGACAGCATCCCGTTCTCCTGCGGGATGGTGCCGCTCGCGTTCGGGAAGCCGGTCGCCGCCTCGGTGATGCAGGCCATCGAGTTGCGCGTGTGGTTGCGTCCGGTGAGCAGCGCGGATCGCGTGGGAGAGCAGAGTGCCGTGGTGTGCCACTGCGTGAAGCGGACACCGGATGCGGCGATGCGGTCGATGTTCGGCGTCTCGATCGGCCCGCCGTAGCTGCTCATCGCCGAGAACCCGACATCGTCGAGCACGATGAGGACGACGTTGGGCGCCCCCTCGGGGGCCTTCGGCGCCTCGAACGGCGCCCAATCGGGGATGGAGTCCCTGATGTCGAGATCGATCCTGCCCTTGAACGGCACAGACATGACGGCTCCCCTCGGGTGGTGACCCTGTTTGCGCGCACCATAACCCGCGCGGCCCGCCGTCGGATAGACGTCACTCCACGAAGACGGTGTCCCAGTCGTCGCGCACGCTGACGACGGTGAACCCGTCGGCCGCGGCCGTCGCGAGCGCGCGCTCGGCCCCGGTGTCGTAGGCGGCGTCGCCCCGCTCCCCGTCGTCGTGATGCACGAGCACACTGAGCGAACGCGGATGCCGCTTCGGGTAGCGGAGCATCGGGATGTCGCCGTTGGAGTTTCCCGCCGCGAGGATAGGACGGCGCCCGGTCCGCATCCAGATCCGGATCGGCTTCTGCGGCCCGTCGTCGAAGAACTCCATGGTGTCGGCGTAGCGCACATCGTCCGTCGCCTCGTCGTACGACAGCCCGGCGGAGGAGCCGATGACGCGCTCGGGAGGAATCGCGTAGTACGCGGTGCTGATGGGACGCATGAAGTCCCGGTCGCCCCCGGAGACGATGTAACAGGAGAAGTCGTTGGCGGTGAGGAACGCCAGCAGCTCGGTCATCGGCCGGTAGACCGCGTTCGCATAGGGACGGTGCAGGGTGAGGTGCTCGGCTTCGCGGTAGAAGGCGTCGACAGAGGCGTGATAGTCCTCGACGCTCATCCCCTGGGTCGACCGGACGATCGCCGCGACGGCCACCTGGAGATCGGAGTCATCGCCGTTGTAGTGCTTGTCCAGGGCGCTCCCCAGCCAGGCGAGGTCGCCTTCCACCACGGCCTTGTACGGCTGCTGCGCGGCCAGGGACGGGTCCGCGGCCGCGGCTGCCGCCCAGCGCTGCACGATGTAGTGCAACTGGGTCGGCATCGGCTTCTCCGTCCAGAGGGTGCCGTCGTTGTCGAAGACGGCGATGCGCTCCTCCGCGGGGAGCGCATCCGCCCCCGTCGTCACATCTGCGACGAACGCCAGGATCGCGTCCCGCGTCGTACCGGCACGCCAGGAGGGGAGGTCGTTCATGGCGCCGACCCTACGGATGGCGGCACGTCACGGCAATACAGTCGTGGTGACCGCCGCGTCTGTCGCCGGGTGCCGCGGCGGCGTAGTTTGACGGTATGCCCGTCGTCACCAATCACCGCCTCGGAGAGCCCTGCTGGGTCGACTACGCCAGCACCGACGTCCCGCGCGCCCGCGATTTCTACGCGGGCCTGTTCGGCTGGACCGCCGATACGGCCGGCGAGGAGTACGGCGGCTACGTGACCTTCCGCCGCGACGGACGGGCGGTAGCGGGTCTGGGGGCGGTCTCGGGCGACGCGCAGGGCGACACCTGGCTCACCCACCTCCTGGTCGAGGATGCGGATGCGGCCGAGAAGGCATCCCTCGACGCCGGGGCTCAGGTGATCGCGCCCACGATGACGGTGGGCGACCAGGGCAGGCTCGCGGTGATCGCCGATCCCGGCGGTGCCGCGGTCGGACTCTGGGACCCGGAACAGCACCGCGGGTTCGAACTCGTCGCCGAGGTCGGCGCACCCGCCTGGCACGAGCTGTATGCCCGCAGCTATGCGGCACAGGTCGACTTCTACACCCGGGTGTTCGGCTGGAAGACCGAGGTCCTCGGCGACACGGCCGACTTCCGCTACGCCACGTTCGGGGACCCCGCCTCACCCAGCGGGGGCGTGTTCGACGCGAACGGGATGCTGCCCGAGGGCGTGCCGTCGCACTGGGTGATCTACTTCGGCGTCGCCGATGCGGCCGCCGCATCCCAGCGCGTCACCGAACTGGGCGGAAGCGTCATCCGCGATCCGTGGGACAGCGAGTTCGGCCGGTTCGCCCAGGTCACCGACCCGCTCGGCGGCCTCTTCTTCCTCCACGAGATCGGCTCCGGCAGCGCCGCTTAGCGCCGCTTGGCGCCGCGAGATGCGACTTGTGGTCGAAAAGATCGACGAATAGCGACCATTAGTCGCATCTCGTCGGGCGCGGTGCTTGGGGAGCGCGTCTCAGTGGGCGGTGGCCTGGAACGAGCGGATGCGCAGCAGCACCTCTGTGCGCAGCGTCTCGGGAGCGGTCTCCTTGCACGCACGCTGCACCACCTCGGTGAGCACCACGTTCAGGTGCGCCTCGTCGGAGCATCCGTCGCAGTGCGCCAGGTGCTCGCGCACGTCGGCAGCATCCTCGCTGCACAGCTCGTTGCGCAGATACTCCTCGAGTTCGGCTTTCGCCTTCTCACAGCCGCAGTCGGTCATTTCTTGCTCCTGGGGGTCTGCACGGCAGGGTCTCCCTGGACGGCGGAGAGACCGCGCTCGTGCGCGTAGTCGGTCAGAAGCTCCCGAAGCATGCGACGGCCGCGGTGAAGGCGGCTCATCACGGTACCGATCGGGGTCTTCATGATGTCGGCGATCTCCTGGTAGGAGAACCCCTCGACATCGGCGAGGTACACGGCCAGCCGGAAGTCTTCCGGGATGGCCTGCAGCGCGTCCTTGACGGCGCTGTCCGGCAGGTGATCGATCGCCTCGGCCTCGGCCGAGCGGCTGGAGGACGAGGACATGGATTCCGCGCCTCCGAGCTGCCAGTCCTCGAGCTCGTCGATCGTTCCCTGGTAGGGCTCGCGCTGCTTCTTGCGGTACGTGTTGATGAACGTGTTGGTGAGGATGCGGTACAGCCAGGCCTTCAGGTTGGTGCCCTGCTGGAACTGGTTGAACGCCGCGTAAGCCTTCACGAACGTCTCTTGTACGAGGTCTTGCGCGTCAGACGGGTTTCTGGTCATGCGCAGGGCAGCCGCGTACAACTGGTCCATGAAGGGCAGGGCCTGCTCCTCGAAGAGGTGGCCCGTTTCCTCGGTCTCGGTGCTCATCACCGGCCAGTCTAGTTGCGACACCTGCACCGTGCCCCGGCGGGATGCGTCGACGGCCTCATCGCGGGTGGCGACGCGTGGAGCGTCGAGCACAGCGGTTGCGGCCACGAGCTGATCCTTCCTAGACCGGGGAACACGGATAATCTTGACAACAATGCTGATCTCGAAATATTCCGCTCCGGACTTCGACCCGTACGGCGACAACCGCATCGACGAGCCGAACTCGCTCTGGCCCGCGCCCGTCGCCGGCGGCCCCGTGTCGGCGTCCGTCTCCCTGCCGGGTTCCAAGTCGCTCACCGCACGGGAGCTGGTGCTCGCGGCGCTCGCGGACGGCCCGTCGCTTCTCCGCTCGCCCCTCCACTCGCGCGACAGCGGCAACATGGTCGAGGCGCTCCGCGCCCTCGGCGTCGGGATCGACGAGAAGCCGGGCTCCGGCGAGTTCGGCGCCGACTTCCTCGTCACGCCGGCGGAGGAGCTCATCGGCAGCACCACGATCGAGTGCGGCCAGGCCGGAACGGTGATGCGCTTCGTCCCGCCGATCGCCGGGCTGGCGCTCGGGCCGACCATGTTCGACGCGGACGACTCTGCGCGCGGACGCCCGATGGGCGCGATCATCGCCGCCCTGCGGGCGCTCGGGGTGGATGTGAACGACGACGGCCGCGGATCCCTCCCGTTCACGGTCCACGGCACGGGCCGGGTCGCGGGCGGTGCGGTGGAGGTGGATGCGTCCAGCTCCAGTCAGTTCGTCAGCGCACTCCTGCTCTCCGCGAGCCGGTTCGAGAACGGCCTCGACCTGACCCACGCGGGCGAGCGCCTGCCGAGCCTGCCCCACATCGAGATGACGATCGCCGCGCTGGCCGCGCGCGGGGTCACCGTCGAGTCGCCCGAGACCGGCCACTGGGTCGTGGCTCCCGGGACCATCGCGGCGCGTGAGGTCGACATCGAACCCGACCTCTCCAACGCGGCGCCGTTCCTGGCGGCTGCGGTGGTGACGGGCGGAACGGTCACGATCACCGGCTGGCCGGAGTCGACCACGCAGGTCGGAGCCGACCTCGCGGAGCTGCTGCCCCTGTTCGGCGCGACGGTCACCCGCGACGGCGACCGTCTCACAGTCACCGGCCCGGAGCGGCCGAACGGCGTCACCCTCGACCTGACGACCGGCGGCGAGCTGGCACCCGCGCTCGTCGCTATCGCCGCCCTCGCCGACGGTCCGAGCGAGATCACCGGGATCGGCCACATCCGCCACCACGAAACCGACCGTCTCGCAGCGCTGGCTGCGGAGATCAACGGCCTGGGCGGCGCCGTCACCGAGCTCGAGGACGGCCTGCGCATCGAGCCGCGCCCACTCCACGGCGGCGTCTGGCGCAGCTATGAGGACCACCGGATGGCGACAGCCGGCGCAATCGTCGGCCTGGTCGTCCAGGGCGTCGAGATCGAGAACATCGGCACCACGGCGAAGACGCTTCCGCAGTTCACCCAGCTGTGGACGCGGATGCTGCAGGAAGCCACCGACCCGCGTGGCTGACAACACCGGGTCGTGGTGGGACGACGGTGAGGACGACGACGACGAGCTCGACCCGTACGACGAGTCCACCATCCGCAGCCGCCCGAATCCCAAGGGCAACCGCCCCCGCACCAAGATCCGACCGGAGCACGCCGACGCCCGGATCGCGCGCGTGCTGGGCGTCGACCGGGGACGCTACACGGTCCTCCTCGACGAGGACACCGACCACGAACGGCAGGTGACCGCCGCCCGCGCGAGCGAACTGCGGCGGAACCCGATCGTGAACGGCGACCGCGTCGCCGTCGTGGGCGACACCACGGGAGAAGGGGGCACGCTCGCCCGCATCGTCCGGATCGAGCCGCGCACCACGCTCCTGCGCCGCAGCGCCGACGACACCGACGAGGTGGAGCGCGTCATCGTGGCGAACGCCGACCAGATGCTCATCGTCGTCGCAGCCGCGAATCCAGAACCCCGCACCCGCCTCGTCGACCGGTACCTGGTCGCGGCGTACGACGCGGGGATCGAACCCATGCTGTGCGTCACCAAGACCGACCTCGCCGATCCTGCGCCCTTCCTCGCGAACTTCGCAGGCCTCGACCTCCCCGTCTTCACCAGCCGCGAGGACAACATCCCCGTCCACGACATCACCGAGGCCCTAGTGGGGCACGACACGGTCGTCGTCGGCCACTCCGGTGTCGGCAAGTCGACCCTCGTCAACGCTCTGGTCCCGGGTGCGTTCCGCGCTGTCGGCATCGTCAACCAGGTGACCGGGCGCGGACGGCACACATCGTCGTCCACGGTGTCCCTCCGGGTGGAGGACGGCGCCGGTCGCCACGGCTGGGTCATCGACACCCCCGGAGTGCGGTCGTTCGGCCTCGGGCACGTGAACACCGACAGCATCCTGAAGGCCTTCACGGATCTCGCGGCCATCGCCGAGAATTGCCCGCGGGGATGCACGCACCTGCCGGACGCGCCCGACTGCGCCATCATCGAGGCCGTCGAGGCTGGGCAGCTCGGCGAGGCGGGACGCGCGCGGCTGGACTCCCTGCAGCGCCTGCTCGCCACGTTCGCACGCTGACGGCGTCTGCTGCCGTCGCCGTCGGCTGTCAGAATGGACGCATGACGGATGTGCGACTCGAAGCGGGCGAACAGGCTCCCGCGTTCACCTTGACCGACCAGGACGGCACCGCGGTCTCGCTCGGCGACTTCGCCGGCGACAACGTGATCGTGTACTTCTACCCGGCGGCCATGACGCCCGGGTGCACGACGGAGGCGTGCGACTTCCGCGACAACCTGAACTCGCTGAAGTCGGCCGGCTACCAGGTGATCGGCATCTCGAAGGATGCGCCGGCGCGGAACAAGGAGTTCCAGGAGCAGGAGGGTCTCAACTTCCCGCTGCTGTCCGACGAAGACCTCGCCGTGCACAAGGAGTACGGCGCCTACGGCGAGAAGAAGCTCTACGGCAAGACCGTCGAGGGCGTCATCCGTTCGACCTTCGTGGTCGACCCGGACGGCTCGCTGCGCCTCCCGCTCTACAACGTGAAGGCGACCGGGCACGTCGCCATGCTGCGGAAGAAGCTGGGCATCGACGCCTGACCCTCTCCTTGCGTCGCGGTGACGCCGCGGGAGCGTCTATGCAGGAAGTCGGGGCACCGAAGCGAGCAGCCGACGCGTGTACGGGTCGCTCGGGGAGCCGAGCACCTCGCGCGTAGCACCCTGCTCGACGACCCGGCCGCCCTGTAGCACCACCGTCTGGGCGCAGAGGGAGGCGACGACCCCGAGGTCGTGGGACACCATGACGACGGTCATGCCCTCCGTCGCGGCGAGCTCGCCGAGCAGTTCGATGATCTGGATGCGCGTGGTCACGTCCAGCGCACTGACCGGCTCGTCGGCGAGCAGGACGCGCGGTCGCGACACGATCGCGCGGGCGATCGCGATCCGCTGACGCTGCCCGCCCGAGAACTCGTGCGGGTACCGCCGAGCGGCGTCCGCCGGCAGCGCCACGGCTTCGAGGGCGTGTGCGACCCGGTCGCGGGCGTCCTCGCCGGAGGCGACCCGCAGGGACGCGAGCGGCTCGCCGACGATCCGGCCGATGCTCTGGCGCGGGTCGAGCGACGAGTACGGGTCTTGGAAGACCGGCTGAACGGCGCGGCGGAAGCGGCGGAGCTGCTCGCGGTCGCGCGGGTCGAGGGGCTCGCCGTCGAAGAGCACGGCACCGCTGGTGGGCTGAGCCAGCCCGAGCAGCAGCGACAGGGCGGTCGTCTTCCCTGCCCCGGACTCCCCCACCAGGCCGAGGCTGCGTCCGGGGTCCACCGCGAACGAGACGTCGTCGAGCGCCGAGGTGGCGGCGCGGCGGTAGCGGAAGCCCGCCTCCCGCAGTTCCAGGATGGCCGTCATCGCACCTCCAGAGCGGCGTCGAGCTCCCGTGCACTTCGCACGAGTTCTGCGGTGTAGGGGTCGCTGGGGGCGCGCAGCAGCTGCGCGATGGGCCCCTCCTCCACCATGCGTCCGGCGCGCAGGACCATCGCCCGCTGCGCCATGCGCGACACCACGGCCAGGTCGTGGCTCACGAAGAGCAGCGACATGCCGCGCTCGTCGACCAGCCGCTCGATCAGCGCCAGCACGTCGGCCTGGACTGTCACATCCAGGGCGGTCGTCGGCTCGTCCGCGATCAAGAGCCGGGGACGGCAGGCCAGCGCGGCCGCGATGGCGACCCGCTGGCGCTGGCCGCCCGAGATCTCCCAGGAGTAGGCACGCGCGATACGCGCAGGCTCAGGAAGCCCCACCTCGGTGAGCGCGTCGAGCACGGAGCGGCGCAGTTCGTCTCCGCGCAGCCCCAGGTGGCGCCGGAGCGGTTCGGCGACCTGGCGCCCCACTCGCATCAGCGGGTCGAGGGCGGTCAGCGGCTCCTGGAACACCGTGGAGGCCACGCGGCCGCGAAGTGGGACGAGCTCACGCTCCCGGGCGCCGATGACCTGCACACCGTCGAGAAGGATGCTTCCGGACGCCGTCAGCCCGTCGGGCAGCAGCCCGGTCAGGGCGAACGACGTCAGCGACTTGCCCGAGCCCGACTCCCCGATCAGGCTCAGCCTCTCCCCCGGCGCCAGGCGGAACGAGACGTCGTGGACGAGCGTCGAGCCGTCGCGCGTCGCGACGGACAGCCCCCGGACGTCCAAGACGTCGGCCACCACCTGCTCCTGAGACACGTCCGCGCTCATCGGGACCTCCTCCGGGTCGGGTCTGCGACATCGCGCAGGCCGTCTGCCACCAGGTTGACGCCGATGACCAGCACGACCAGCGCCACGCCGGGTGCGATCGCGCCGGCGGGTGCCGTGGACACGGTCCCCTGCGCTTCCTGCAGGAGCCGCCCCCAGGATGCGTTCGGGGGCGGAGCGCCGAGGCCGAGGTACGACAGGCTGGCCTCGGCCAGCACCGCCACACCGAACTGCAAGGCCAGATTCACGCTGAGCGTCGGCCAGATGTTCGGCAGGATGTGGCGCGCGATGATCCCGCCCCACGAGGTGCCCGAGGTGCGGGCGGCCGTGACGTACTGCTGGGAGAGCACCCGTTTCGCGAGCACCCTCGTGAGCCGCGCGACCACCGCGGACATCGCGAGGCCGATGGCGACGATGGCCGTGCCGAGGGAGGCGCCCTGCGCCGCGACGATCAGCATGGCCAGCAGCAGCGTCGGGAAGGCGATGAGGATGTCGAGCGCGGCGGACAGGGTGTCGTCGACCCACCGGGTGGCGAACGCCGCCAGCAGCCCGAGGGTGATGCCGACCACCGCACCGATGGCGACCGAACCCAGCCCGACCGCCAGCGCGATGCGAGCGCCGATCATCAGCTGCGTGAGCAGATCGCGGCCGAAGCGGTCCGTCCCGAGCCAGTGCGAGCCGCTGGGCTGCTCGAGCCGGGTTCCGGACGTGTCGGACTGCGCGTAGGGCAGCCAGAAGAACGACACCGCCGCGACGATGACCACGAGTCCGACGAGCGTCAGCCCGATGCCGAGGGTCACCGAACGCCGCGCGCGCCGTCGCGGCCGGCCGGCGGGCTCGGGTGCGGCCGCTTCGGTCGCCTGCTCCACGATCGCGCTCATACGTTCCCCGAGATGCTGTGGCGCAGCCGTGGGTCGACGAGCCGCTGGGCGATGTCGGCGAGGAAACCGACGATCAGCACGAGGAGCGTCGAGACGAACAGGATGCCCTGGATGTTCGGGTAGTCGTGCTGCTCGATCGCTTTCAGCAGCATGCTGCCGAGGCCCGGCAGGGTGAAGACGCTCTCCACCACCACGGCACCCAGAAACGTGGTGGCCAACTCGATGCCGAGCACCGAGATGACCGGAACGGCGCCGTTGCGGAGGCCGTGCGCCCACATTGCGCGACCGAACCCGGACCCGAGCGCCCGTGCATTGCGCAGGTAGTCGCTGCCGATCACATCCAACGTCGCGCTCCGCACATACCGCGCGATGGATGCGCTCATCACGATGGCGATCGTCACGACGGGCAGCGCCAGCGACGTGAGCGCCGCCGACGGATCCGACCAGTCGTCACGCGGGAATCCCCCGGACGGGAACCACCCCAGGGTGATGGCGAACACATCCACCAGCAGGATGCCCACCCAGAAGACCGGGACGGCGATCCCCAGTTGCGAGAAGGCGGAGAGCACGACGCCGTACCAGCGGTCCGCCTTCCACGCTGCGAAGAAGCCGATGGGGAGCGCCAGCACCAGTGCCAGGATGAACGACAGCAGGGTCAGCGGAACGGTCACGGACAGCCGAGCCGCGATCTCCGGGCCCACCGGCAGGGAGCTGATGAAAGACTCCCCCAGATTCAGCGACAGCAGGCTGCCGAACCAGCTGAAGAACTGCTGCAGCAGCGGAAGGTCGCTTCCGACCTGACGCTGAGCCGCCGCGATCTGCTCCTTGGTCGCGCCGACCGAGAGCAGCGCGTTCGACGGATCGCCAGGAAGCACCCGGAGCAGGAAGAACAGGACGACCATGGCCAGCACCAGCGACACCACGAGGAACGCGGTGCGACGGAGGAGGTAAAGGGCCATGGTCATCTCAGAGTAGATGCTCGGGAAGCCCGCTGATGGGCTCCCCGAGCATCTGTGGATAGTGCCGAGCGCGTGCTACTTCTTGACGATGTCGTACGCGTAGAACTGCGAGTTCAGCCCGTTCACGGGGTAGCCGCTCACGCTGCTGTCGGACACGACGATCTGCGGGTACAGGTACAGCCAGGCGCTGGCCGCATCCTTCGCGATCTGCTCGTTGACCTGCTTCAGCTTCGCGGTCTGCTCGGCCGTCGTGCTCGCCTGCTCGGCTTCGTTCACCCACGCCGTCACCTGCGGGTTGTCGTATCCCCAGTAGAAGTCCGGGTTGCCGTACCAGACCACATCGCGGTCGTTCACGTGCTCCTGCAGCGTCGCCGTGAAGTCGTGGTTCTTGAAGACCTTCGTGTACCACTCGTCGGCGGAGATGGAGTTGATGGTCACGGTCACGCCGACCTTCGCCAGCTCGCTCTTCAGGAACTCGGCAACGGCCGGGTGCGGGTCGTACGTCGGGGTGTCCAGCGTGAAGCTGAAGCCGTTGGGGAGGCCCGCCTCAGCGAGCTCCTTCTTCGCCAGGTTGACGTCGTACGGGTTCACCTTCGTGAGGTCCTCGTACCAGGGGTCGCTCGGCGGGACCATCGAGCCGATGAGCGTGCCGTAGTCGCCCCAGATCGAGTTGAGCAGCTTCTTGGTGTCGATGGCGGAGTAGACCGCCTTGCGGACCTCGACCTTGTCGAACGGCGCGACCTTGTCGTTGAAAGCCAGCAGCTCCTTCGTCGTCGACTTGCCCTCGGAGATCGTGTAGTCCTTGTTTCCCTTGAAGGTGCTCAGCGCATCCGGGCTCTGGATGCTGGTCACGACGTCGACCTGCTTGGTCTGCAGCGCATTCGACAGGGCGGAGGCGTCGGTGAAGTAGTCGAACTCCACTTGCTTGTTCTTCGCCTGGTCGCCCCAGTAGCCGCTCCAGCGCTCGAGGCTCAAGGAACTGCCGCGCTTCCAGCTGCCCAGCTTGTAGGGCCCGGTGCCGTCCTCGGCCGTCTTGTAGTTCGACGTTCCGGGGCCGTAGATCCAGATGTAGCTGAGGTTGTACGGCAGCGAGATCGACCGGGACTTGAGCGTGATCGTGACGGTCTTGGCGTCCGGCGTATCGATCTTCGAGATGACTTCGAGCTGCGACTTGCGGGCGGACTGCGAGTCCTCCGCCGTGACGCGCTCGATGCTGCGCTTCACGTCCGCACTGGTGAGCGCCTTGCCGGAGTGGAACTTCACGCCGTCGCGCAGGGTGAACGTGTAGGTGAGGCCGTCTTCACTCTGGGTGTACTTCGTGGCGAGCAGCGGCTCGACCTTGCCGTCGTCGGTCAGCTTGAACAGGCCCTCGTAGACGTTGCCGTTGAGTGCCTCGGTGACGCCCTGACCGCCGCCGGCCGTGTTGTCGAGGTTCACGGGCTCATAGAGGGAACCGATGGCGATGGATGCGTCGCTGCCGCCCGACGAGGACGACGAGGCGCCCGCGCAACCGGCCAGGGCAAGAGCGGAGGCCAGGCCGATCGCGAGCGTCGCGAAGAGAGAAGACTTTTTCACAGGGGTGCTCCAGTGCTGGGGGAATGTACTGCGGGGATGTGTCTGGGGGATGTGCTGGGGATGGATGCGACGAGCGTGCGGGCCGGGATCCGGCTCAGTGCTGGAAGTCGCCGCCGAAGGCCACGCGCTTCTCGCCGGCCGTGACCGGAACGGGGAAGCGGTTGTTGCGGGGCGGCAGCGGACAGTTGTACTGGTCCGAGAAGCCGCACGGTGGCACGAACGCCCGGTTGAAGTCGAGGACGACGCGATCGCCGTCACGCTCGACGAAGAGGAAGCGACCGGATGCGTAGGTACCGTCGTCCCCCTCGACCCCGTTCGTCGGGTCGCCGAAGACGAGCAGCAGCGTCCCGTCGTCGTCGAAGGCGCTGAGCGTGTAGTCGACGCCATCGCGCTCGAACGCGATGTCGCCCGGAACCACCAGGTCGCGGGTGAGGCCGTTGTCCCGGATGTGCTCGAACGGGATGGTGCGGGCGTCACTGACGGGAGTGAAGGTCGCCTCGATCACCCAGCTGGGGTCGAAGGGGAAGACGTCGATGGTGTCGAACGCACGAATGGCGGGCGATGCGGCGTCCCACAGGCGGATCCCGCGCTCGACCTCGCCGGTCTCCAAGCTCCTCCGCGTCAGCTCCGTCGCGGTGACGGTGTCAGGATGCCCTGCCAGCGCCTCCTGCGGGGTGGTGTCATCGCCGGCGGAGAGCCAACGGGTCTCGATCAGGGCGAGGTTGCCCGTCGGCGACGCAACGCTGCGGAGACGGCTCGACCGCCAGGCCTCCCAGCCCTCACGGGCGCGCTCGATGGTGTCGACAGAAGCGGAGGTCGGTGTGGAGATATCAGTCACGATGTCGGACATAACACTCCGAGTCTGCGGGATGTTCCCGATCGCGCCTATTCGTGTTGCTCTGTGTTGCGGGGCTCCGAGTTGCGCGGCTCGGTGTCGCGCGCTGTGGCCCGCACGACCGACGGTGTGACCGCAAGGACACCGGCGACGACCGCGGGCACCAGCAGGGCCCAGCCGAGATCGGGACGGGCGTAGAAGCCCTGGAAGCATCCCACGGCCACCGCAAGCTGCAGGATCTGGATGGTCACGGTCGACGCGCGCGCCCAGCTGCGGCGACGCAGCAGCCCGGCCACCGTCGCGACGACCCACGCCGCGGCGAGGAAGGCGAGCACCGTGATCGCGACCGCCGAGGGGTACGACTCGGGACGCACCGTGAGCAGGTCGATCAGGAGCCAGACGGCGAGTGCTAAAACGAGCACGGCCTCCACAGCAACGAGCACCGTCAGCACGGTCAGGAGCGCCGGTCGCCGTGAATCGCGGGGGTTTTGGGGGTCGGGCACTATAGCATCCTGACGTTTCCGGCTCGTGTTCTCAGCGTTATCCCATCCAAAACTATTGATTCGGAATAACTGCTATGGGAGCATGTTCTTCGGTCGAGTTTTCGCTCACAGGGTCGTGGGCAGGTCTGATTCCCCCCGGATCTATGCACCCTGCAACCCGGCTGCTTATCTGCATTCTATGGCCCCATCAGGTCTGGAACCCCAGTAAACAAGGAGCACATCTCAATGGATTGGCGCGACAAAGCCGCCTGCCTCACCGCGGACCCCGAGCTTTTCTTCCCGGTGGGCAACACCGGACCCGCGGTCGACCAGATCGACAAGGCCAAGGCGGTTTGCGCGCGTTGCACCGTTACCGAGATCTGCCTGCAGTACGCACTCGAGACCGGCCAGGACTCGGGCGTATGGGGCGGCCTCTCGGAAGACGAGCGCCGCGCTCTCAAGCGCCGCGCCGCCCGCGCCCGCCGCGCCTCCTGAGGCCCGGCCGAACCACACTCTTCACCCTCGTCGGCGGGGATACCCTCCCCGCACCCGCGACACAGCCGAGGCGGCGCTCATTCACCTAGCACCGAGCGCCCCTCGGCTTCTTCGTGCCGGCTGAGGCGGGGATCAGATCTTGGTGAGGTACCGCAACGGGACCTCGATCGTGACCTCGGTGCCCTGGCCCATCAGAGTGTGCCAGTCGATCGCGCCGCCCAACTCACCCTGGATCAGGGTCCGGACGATCTGGGTGCCCAGGCCGGAGCCGACCTTGCCTTCGGGGAGACCGGACCCGTTGTCGACGACCTTGACCGTGAGCGACTCCTCCGAGCGCTTGGCGATGATCTCGACCTGGCCCTCACGTCCTGCGAGTCCGTGCTCGACCGCGTTGGTGACGAGCTCGGTGAGTGCGAGCGCGAGCGGGGTGGCGAACTCCGAGGGCAGCGATCCGAAGGTGCCCGTCTTCTTCGGGTGAACCGTCGTCGTGTGGCTCGCCGCGACCTCAGCCACCAGGAGCAGGACGCGGTCGAACACGTCGTCGAAGTCCACGATCTGCGCCAGCCCCGTCGACAGAGTGTCGTGAACGACCGCGATGGCGGCCACGCGCCGCATGGCCTGGCTGAGGGCCTCGCGGGCCTCTTCCGAGTGGGTGCGGCGGGCCTGGATGCGAAGCAGCGAGGCAACCGTCTGGAGGTTGTTCTTCACACGGTGGTGGATCTCGCGGATCGTGGCGTCTTTGGTGATGAGCTCGCGCTCCTGGTGCCGCTGCTCGGAGACGTCACGGCAGAGGACGATTGCGCCCACCCGCTGACCTCTGTTGCGGATCGGGATGGCGCGCAGCGACACCGTGACGCCGCGCGCCTCGATGTCGGTGCGCCACGGCGCGCGGCCCGTGACGACGAGCGGGAGGGACTCATCGGTCGCAATGGTGCCGGCGAGCAAGCCCGTCGTCACGGCGGCGAGTGATTCGCCCTCGAGCTCGCCGGTGAACCCCATGCGGTTGAACGCACTGAGCGCGTTCGGACTGGCGAACGTCGTCGTGCCGTCGACGTCGAGCCGGATCAGGCCGTCCGCCGCGCGCGGGGCGCCGCGTCGCGGCGCCGCCGGCGCGCCGAGGTCGGGAAAGTCGCCGGTGGCGATCATGTTGAAGAGGTCGTTCGCACACTCGTTGAAGGTGAGCTCCTGGCGGCTGGGAGTGCGCGTCTCGCTGAGGTTGGTGTGCCGTGTGATCACCGCCACCGGCTCGTCTGCCGTCTCGGGCGAGTGGATGGAGAGTCTCCGGATCACCGGGACGGCGCGGACGCGGGTGGGCGTCTCCTCGTACCAGTCCGGAGCGGACGTATCGATGATCTGCTTCGACCGGTAGGCGTCGGTGACCTGCTGGCGCCATTCCGGCTTGATCCGCTGGCCGACGAAGTCGCGGTAGAACAGGGTCGCCGCCGACGACGGACGGGCGTGCGCCACGGCGACGTAGTCGTCATCGGCCGTCGGGATCCACAGCACGATGTCGGCGAACGCGAGGTCGGCCAGCAGCTGCCAGTCCCCCACCAACCCGTGCAGCCATTCCACGTCCTCTTCCGAGGAGCGGCCGTGAGCATGGATGAGATCGCTGAGCGTGGACACCACCCCATCCTAAACGGCGGCTCCCGAGCAATCACGTGAGTTATCCACAAGGCTTATATGCCCTGGACCGAGTGGTGGCAGCCTGCTTGAGTGAGGAATCGTACATATCACAGGTCTATTTCAACACAGACCACCGACACACCTCACCAGGGAGATCCATGCACCACTCCGCCCTCGCCCCCGCGACGCTGACCGCGAGCCGATCGGCTGTGCTCCCGCAACCCTGGCGGTGGCCCAGCGGCCGAGCGGCCATTGTCGCCTCGGACGGGACCGACACGGTCGCACCCATCGCCGAAGCGCGCAACCCGGACCCTGCGACCCTCTGCGCCAACCTCGCCCGCTGCGTGATCGAGATCCTGGCGGGGGCACGGCCGCTCGACCAGATCGGGCGCTGGGTGAGCGACTCGGTGTACGTGCACCTCCTCCGCCGCACCATGCTCGCCGTCCGGGCGCGCGCTGTGGCCGCGGACGACCCGCTTCGCCCGCGCATGAGCATCGGGGACCCACGGCTCGCATTCCCCGCGGAGGGCGTGGTGGAGGCGGTCGTGCTGGTGCATCAGCCGGCCCGCTCGCGCGCGGTGGCGATCCGGCTGGAACGTCACCGCGCGCGTTGGCGCGCGACCGCGATCAACGTGCTCTGACGCACGCCGGACGACGAACGGCGGCCCCTTCCGGGGCCGCCGTTCGTCATGTCTGCCGGTAGAGGCGAGTCAGCGCTTCTTGGCCTGAGCGCGGCGCTCTGCACGGTTCACGGGAGCCTCCTCGTCGGAGGCGTCCACGCGCTGACCGAAGGCTCCGCGCTGGGCCGCGCCCTGCGCCGGCGGGGCCGCCGGTGCGGCCTGCTGCTGGGCGGCGCGCTGCGCCCGCGCAGTCGCGGCCTGCTCGATCTGGCCGCGCTGGTCGCGGACCTCGACACCGCCTTGCTCGGCGGGCGCGGAGTAGCTGAGCCGCTCGTCCCCTTCGCCGCGCGCGAGACCCTTGGCGGCGACTGCGGGGGCTTCCACCTCGCCGGGAGCCTGGTTCACCTCGACCTCCAGGTTGAACAGGAAGCCGATGGTCTCCTCGCGGATGGCGCCCATCATCTGCTGGAACATCGCGAAGCCCTCGCGCTGGTACTCGACCAGCGGGTCGCGCTGCGCCATGGCACGCAGGCCGATGCCGTCCTTCAGGTAGTCCATCTCGTACAGGTGGTCGCGCCAGCGGCGGTCGATCACCGAGAGCACGACGCGGCGCTCGAGCTCGCGCATGGCGGGGGCCCCGAGCGACTCTTCGCGTCGCTGGTAGGCGATGCGGGCGTCGGACATGATCTCGCGACGCATGAACTCGCGGTTGATCTTGCCCTTGTTGCCGGCCTCGGAGATGACCTCGTCGATGCTCACGCCGACCGGGTACAGCGTCTTGAGCTCGGCCCAGAGCGCGTCGAAGTCCCAGTCGTCTCCGCTGCCCTCGCCGGTGTGCTGGTCGAGGATGTCGTCCAGCACGTCCGTCAGGAACTGCTGCACGCGCTCGTGCAGGTCGTCGCCCTCGAGGATGTGGCGTCGGTCGCTGTAGATCGCCTCGCGCTGGCGGTTGAGGACGTCATCGTACTTGAGGACGTTCTTGCGGATCTCGGCGTTGCGCGCCTCGACCTGCGACTGCGCGCTCCGGATGGCGCGGCTGACGACCTTCGACTCGATCGCCATATCGTCAGGGACGCTCGCGCGGCCCATCAGGCTCTCGGCCGCGCCGGCGTTGAACAGGCGCATCAGGTCGTCCGTCAGCGAGAGGTAGAACCGGCTCTCGCCGGGGTCGCCCTGACGGCCGGACCGACCGCGGAGCTGGTTGTCGATACGGCGGGACTCGTGACGCTCGGTGCCGAGCACGTACAGCCCGCCCGCCGCGACGACCTTCTCAGCCTCTTCCGCGACCTGAGCCTTGACGTTCTCGAAGACCTCTTCCCAGGCGGCCTCGTACTCGTCCGGCGTCTCGACCGGGGACAGGCCGCGCGCGTTCATCTCAGCGACCGCGATGAACTCGGAGTTGCCGCCGAGCATGATGTCGGTACCGCGACCGGCCATGTTCGTAGCGACGGTGACCGCGCCGAGCCGGCCCGCCTGTGCGACGATGGCGGCCTCGCGGGCGTGGTTCTTCGCGTTCAGGACCTCGTGGCGGACGCCCTTCTTGGCGAGCAGCCGAGAGAGGTATTCGCTCTTCTCGACGGAGGTCGTTCCGACCAGCACCGGCTGGCCCTTCTCGTGGCGCTTCGCGATGTCTTCGACGACCTGATCGAACTTCGACTTCTCGTTCTTGTAGACGAGGTCGGCCTGGTCGAGGCGCTGCATCGGCTTATTCGTGGGGATCGGGACCACACCGAGCTTGTAGGTACTCATGAACTCGGCGGCCTCCGTCTCGGCCGTACCGGTCATGCCGGAGAGCTTCTTGTAGAGGCGGAAGTAGTTCTGCAGCGTGACCGTGGCCAGGGTCTGGTTCTCGGCCTTGACCTCGACACCCTCCTTGGCCTCGATCGCCTGGTGGATGCCCTCGTTGTACCGACGGCCGACCAGGATGCGGCCGGTGTGCTCGTCGACGATGAGCACCTCACCGTTCATGACGACGTAGTCCTTGTCGCGCTTGAACAGGGCGTTCGCCTTGATGGCGTTGTTGAGGAACGAGATGAGCGGCGTGTTCGCCGACTCGTAGAGGTTGTCGATGCCGAGGTAGTCTTCGACCTTCTCGATACCGGGCTCGAGGACGCCGACCGTGCGCTTCTTCTCATCGACCTCGTAGTCGACCTCGGGGGTGAGGCGCTTCGCCAGGCTCGCGAACTCGTTGAACCAGCGGTTCGCTTCGCCGGACGACGGACCCGAGATGATCAGCGGGGTGCGCGCTTCGTCGATGAGGATCGAGTCGACCTCGTCGACGATGGCGAAGAAGTGGCCGCGCTGGACCATGTCGCTCGCCTGCCATGCCATGTTGTCGCGCAGGTAGTCGAAACCGAACTCGTTGTTGGTGCCGTAGGTGATGTCGGCGGCGTACTGCTCGCGACGCTCTTCCGGGGTCTGTCCGCTGAGGATCACGCCCGTCGACATGCCGAGAGCGCGGAAGACGCGGCCCATGAGCTCGGACTGGTAGCTCGCCAGATAGTCGTTGACCGTGATGACGTGGACGCCGCGGCTCGCGATGGCGTTGAGGTAGGCGGCCGTGGTCGCGACGAGGGTCTTGCCCTCACCGGTCTTCATCTCGGCGATGTTGCCGAGGTGCAGCGCGGCGCCACCCATGATCTGCACGTCGAAGTGACGCATGCCGAGGGTCCGCTTGGCCGCCTCGCGGACCGCGGCGAACGCCTCCGGGAGGAGGTCGTCGAGCGACTCGCCGTTGCCGTAGCGCTCGCGCAGCTCGACGGTCTCGTGCGCGAGTTCCTCGTCGGTGAGTTCGCTGAAGTCGTCTTCGAGGGCGTTGACGGCTTTCGCGTACGCCTCCAGTCGACGGAGGGTCCGGCCCTCGCCGACACGGAGGACCTTTTCAAGAACTGAGGCCACTGATGCACTCCACTTTTGCTCGTTCGGACCGACGGCCCGGCGCCCCGATGGGCGCGCGCCACGGCAGACTCCGTCGACGCTACGGACATGCTACTTGCTCAGCCCCCACGTTCGGACTGTCCTGCCTGAGAGGCGCCTGGAGAACAGCCGATGGCGACCGCCGCCTGGGCGGCCGCCATCGGCGCTCGCGCGAGCGCCGTCGCGGGCGCGGTCAGCCGAGCTTGCGCGCCGCGGTGGCGACCTCCTGCAGCTCGTCGGCGTCGTCGTCGAGGGAGATGACGCCGTAGTCCCAGCCCTTGCGGCGGTAGACGACGCTCGGGCGCTGCGACTCCTGGTCGACGAACAGGTAGAAGTCGTGGCCGACGAGCTCCATGTAATAGAGCGCGTCGTCGACGGTCATCGGTACGGAGGCGAAGACCTTCTTGCGGATGACGACGGGCGAGTACTCCTCGTCCGTCTCCGCGGACTCCTCCGTCTCATCGGATACGACCGGGGTGGAGCCGGTGCGGACCTGGTCGAGCACGGCGACAGGCGCCGCAGCGAGTCCGACAGCGCTGAAACCGTCGGTACTCGCCTCCCGCAGGGAGGTCGGCCGGTGCTGCCCGCGGTGGACCTTCCGACGGTCCTTCGCGCGACGCACACGCTCCAGCAGCTTCCCGAGGGCGATATCGAAGGCTGCGTACTTGTCCTGCCCCGTCGCCTCGGATCTCACCACGGCCTTGGGCCCCACGAGAGTCAGCTCGACTCGATCGTCGCCATTCTGGCTGCCGAGCTTCTCGTTGTGGCGACTGACCTTGATCTCGAACGAGATGGCTCGCTCGGCCAGGTGTGCGACCTTGTCCGATTTCTCGGTGGCGTACTCCCGGAATCGATCAGTAATGCCCAGGTTGCGTCCGATGATGTTGACGTCCATGGAGACCTCCCTGTTCCGGCGTGCGGTCCGCCCGGTTGAGGAAGGGCGGATCGCTCGCGCCTTTTGGACCACCGTAGTGCGCCCGCTCCGGTTCCGATACCGGAAAACAGATGGCATTTCCGGCAGGTCTGCTGGACACTCGCTGAGTATTGCCGGAACCCCGGAGCGGCGTCCGGGCGATCGACGCTGCTCCGGCGACTGCACCGCCGGCCGACCGGATGGCGCGAGCGGCTTCGACGATCGTCGCCCCCGACGTCACGATGTCATCGACGATCAGGCATTCCCTTCCCGCGAGCCGCGGTGACGCGACGAAGCTGCCCTCGCGGTTGCCCGCGCGCTCGCTCGCCGACAGCCCCGCCTGGTCGGCCGTCTGACGCGACAGCCGGAGCGCCCGCCACAGCGGTGGCACGAGAATGTGTGCTCGGGCGAGCACCGAACGTGTGGGGTGGTAGCCCCTCCGTCGCCAGGCGGCCCGGGTGGACGGGATGAGCACCGGCAGAAGCGCCGCCCCCGTCCCCTCACCGCGCGCCCCGCCCCGGTCGCTGCCGCGTTGCGCCTCGGCGACGGCACACGCCAACGCACGAGCGAGGGTGCGCGCGACATCCACCCGCCCGCCGTCTTTGTACGCGAGGAGCACCCGACGCGTGACGCCCTCGTAGCTCAGGGCCGACCAGACCGGGATACCGTCGACCGCCTCGACCCGCGCGGCCGGCCGGAGCGCCTCCGCGCATTCGTCGCACAGCGTGCGATCGGGGCGACCACAGCCCGCGCACCGGACCGGCAGGACGATCGCGGCCGCGTCGAGCAGGGATTCACGAACCAGGGTGTGTGCTGTCATGGTTCGAGCCTCGCGGACGGGAAACCCGCGCGGACGGCCGTCGCGGAATCGGTGGAGAACTCCCCCGGGGTTCCGACTGTGGAGAGTGCTAGGGCTGACCCTGCTGCACCGCGACGGCTCCGACCTTGTCGAGTTGGGCCTGCCATCCGGTGCCGGTCGGCGCCAGCAGCGTGCCGTCCTCGCTGAGGACGACGTAGGGCGCCAGGCCCGCCGCCCCCACGATCGTCCGACCACCGGCGGGGCCGGACGTGGTCGTCTGCACACCGCCCACCGTCTGCTGCGCGATGCTCGTCGCTTCGCCGCTGGTGGTGCTCAGCACAGCGATCGTGAGATCGCTCGTCCAGGCGGCCGAGCGCGGCGCAGACGCGGGCACGGCGAGTTCGATCGGATCCGTGAGGGAGTTCGGCGTCCCGTTCGCTGCACGGACGATCCCGGCGGCCATCAGCGAGTAGCCGGTCGTCGTGCGGAGGAGCGCGGCGATCCGCGTGCCGTCCCGTGAGACCGACAGCGAGAGGATCGTGGTCGCATTAGGCCAGTTCGCGGCCACCGCATGGGCATCGCCGCCGTTCGCCGCCGCCACCTGAATCGCCCCGGGAGCTGCGGCGGGTACGCTCCACACCCAGCCGTCGACATCCAGCGACGGGCCGATCAGGCCGGCTCGTCCATCCACGCGGACGGCGTCCGCGCTCTTCCGAACCGAATAGACGCCCGCCTGGGAGAGCACTGCCGCCTGGTCGCGGGACGCGCTCAGAGTGATCGCCGTCGGATGGAGCGCAACGACTTTGTCGCTGAGTCCGCTGAGTCCGGTCACCGTGTCGCCGTTCAGCGGGCCGAAGACATCGCCACGGTAGACGAACGAGTGGGAGTCGACCGACGGATTCCGGACGGGTGTGGCAGCCGCGCTCAGCGACGGCACCTGCTGCACGTTGCCTTCGATCGACAGCTGGACGCTCTGCGCGAGAGTGCCGAGCGACTGCTCGAGCTGGTACTGCATCCGCTGCAACTGCGTCGGATCGGCCTGCGCCGCCTCCGAGCTGAGGTCCACTCGGGCCACTCCGCCCACGGTGGTCACCGAAGGGACCGCGAGCTGAGTGCCTTTGGGGAAGGCTGTCGACACCGCTCCGTTCAACCAGGGCGCCGGGCCCATGAGCAGCGAACTGGCGACACGTGTTGCGGCTGAGGCGACCCGCGCGGGGAACCAGCGCGCGTCAGGAACCAGGGCTGAGAAACCGGGGCTGTAGAAGTAGAGCGTCTGCTGCGAGTAAACGGCGCGGAAGGTGGGGTCGTCGATGACGACGCCGTCCGGGGCGACCGAGATCCGCCACTCCCCGTTCTCCCGCACCAGCTGGTAGTTGAGGCCGACGGGAGCCGTGCTTCCGACCGGGTGGTACGTGCCGACGGCGTCGACGTTGGCGACGGGGGTCACCTCCACCCGCCACAGCGAGCCCTGGTCTTCGTAGCTCCGGTTGCGGCCGTCGTCGACGGTCACCGACTCGTCCGGCTTCCAGCTGGCGGCCATGGCATGGGTCAGGTACTCGCGGGCGATCTGGAAGTTGTTCTTCGGGCTCGACGCTGCGTCGATGAATCCCTGGACGATCCTCTGCTGGCTGGCGCCCTTCTCCGGCTGAGACGGGTTGAAGTCGAGGTCGAGCGGATCGTTGACCTGCGCGACAGGTCCGCCCTGACGGACGGGTCCGGAGTCCGGGATGCTCGCGCACGCGGCGAGCGCCGCCAGCGTGAGTGCGGCCACGACGGCCGCGGCGGCGCGGACGACCGAGCGCTTTCCGTGTCGGATCATGCGCGCGCCTCGTTCCCGGTCGGCGCTGCCGAGCCCGCGGTCCCGGCCCCTGCCCCTGCCCCGTGAGGCATGGTCTCCCCCGCGTCGACGGGGGGCAGCGGCAACGGCGAGCCGGTGATCTCCCGGCCGATGGCTCGCGGGAGGGTCAGCCGGAAGCAGGAACCCGCTCCGGGAACCGACCACACCTGCAGCCAGCCGGAGTGCAGGGTCGCGTCCTCCAACGAGATGGCGAGACCGAGTCCGGTGCCGCCCAGGGTCCGCTTGCGCGACGGGTCGGCACGCCAGAACCGGTCGAAGACGTGGGCCATGTCCTGCGCGCTCATCCCGATCCCGTAATCGCGGACCGTGAGGGCGACGGCGCTCTCGTTGCTGTCGATGGTCACGACCACCGGCCGGCCCTCGCCGTGCTCTATGGCGTTGCCGATGAGGTTGCGGACCACGCGCCGGATGCGCCGGGGGTCCATGGGCACGTCGAAGTAGCCGCCGGGCGCGTCCAGCACCAGCTCCGAGCCGTTCTGCTCGGAGAGGGTGCGCAGTTCGTCGACGCATTCCTCCGCCAGACGGACGAGGTTCGTGGGCTCGGCGTCCAGCACGACCGATCCGGCGTCGTACCGGCTGATCTCCAGAAGGTCGGAGAGCAGACGGTCGAAGCGCTCGATCTGGGTGTGCAGAAGCTCTGCCGTGCGCGCCGTCGCGGGCTGGAAGCCCTGCCGCTGGTCGTAGATGACGTCTCCGGCCAGCCGGATGGTGGTGAGTGGTGTCCGCAACTCGTGCGACACGTCGGAGACGAACCGCTGCTGCAGCTGCGAGAGGGTCGCCAGCTGATTGATCTGGCTCTGCATGCTGTCCGCCATCCCGTTGAACGAGCGCGCAAGGGTGGCGAAGACGTCTTCACCGCGCTCCGGGATGCGCACCGCGAGATCCCCCGCGGCGAGGCGTTCACTGGTGCGCGCGGCGACGCGGATGGGCTCCACCACGAATCGCACGATGACCCACGTGATGGCTCCGATCAGCAGGATCAGCGCGAGGCCGGCGAGCAGCAGGGTGTTCTGGACGAAGAGGAGGGTGTTCTCCGAGTCGCGCAGGTTGTAGCCGATGTACAGCTCGTACTTGCCGTACGACGGCAGCGTCAGCTGCGATCCGACGACGATTCCCGGGTCCGTGTCGCCGCCCACCGCCGGCAGGGAGACCGACTGGTAGTACTGCTTGGTCCCGCCGTTCTGTACCTTCTCACGCAGCTCGGGCGAGATGACGGAGTTCATCGCCGGGCTTCCGCGGTCCGGAGGCGCCAGGACGCCGGTGTCCTGACCGGGGACGCGGTACGCGGCGACCAGCCGGCTCGAGGTCGACGCCTGCACGCTCTGCAGCACGGTGTTGAGCAGGTTCTTGCCCGCATCCCCGGATGAGACGTCGGAGGCGTTGAGAGTGGACTGCGCGGTGGTCGTGGCGCGGCTGGAGTCGCGCAGGGCCTGGTCGAGCCGCGACTGGTAGAGGTCGTTGCTGATGCTGAGCGCCATGTAGACGCCGGTGACGAGGATGGCGACACCGGTCAGGAGGAGGGTGATCGCGACGGTGCGGACCTGCAGCGAGGTGCGCCACACGCGCGCCAGACGGGACGGCGCCTGCCGCCACCAGTCCCGCGTCGGCCACCAGGGCATCCGGTCCTCCGACCGCTAGCCTGCGGCGCCGGCGCGGTAGCCGACACCACGCACGGTCATGACGATCTTCGGGTTGTCCGGGTCCTGCTCCACCTTGGCGCGCAGACGCTGCACGTGCACGTTCACCAGGCGGGTGTCGGCCTTGTAGTGGTAGCCCCAGACCTGCTCCAGGAGCATCTCGCGGGTGAACACCTGCTGCGGCTTGGAGGCGAGGGCGAGCAGGAGGTCGAACTCGAGCGGAGTCAGGGCGATGCGGGTCTCGCCGCGCCGGACCTCGTGCCCGGCGACGTCGACGACGAGGTCGCCGACGGACAGCTCGTCGGTGGGCGGCGCCGCGGGAGACGGACGCAGTCGCGTGCGGATGCGCGCGACGAGCTCTTTCGGATTGAACGGCTTGACCATGTAGTCGTCGGCGCCGGACTCCAGGCCTTTGACGACATCGGCGGTGTCGGATTTGGCCGTGAGCATGATGATCGGCGTGCCGGACTCCGCGCGGATGCGGGCGCAGACCTCGATTCCGTCGATGCCCGGGAGCATCAGGTCGAGCAGGACGAGGTCCGGTTTGGCGGACCGGAAGCTGTCGACGGCGAGGTTGCCGTCTTCGCAGAAGACCGGGTCGAAACCCTCCGTGCGCAGCACGATGCCGATCATCTCCGCAAGGGCGGTGTCGTCGTCGACCACCAGGATGCGACTAGTCATGTCGGACGTTCCCCGAACCCCTCTCGCGCAGCCTTTGCCGCGCACAACATGACCAGCGTAATGGAGCAGGCTGCTACCGGCTTGAATGAAAGCCTTATGTGCCCTGTGGATGGGACATCGCGCGCGCGGCCGATGTGCCAGCATGGGACCAACGCACGACGCGCGGGGACGGAAGGGCACGGCGTGACCGACGAACAGAATTGGCAGGCGCCTGGCTCGCAGGGTGGTGCTTCCGGGCCGGACGGCGGGCAGCAGCAGCCCGGCTGGCAGCAGCCGCCCGGCTGGCAGCAGCCGCCGTACGGCCAGCAGCCCGCCTGGGGACAGCCGGGATGGACGCCGCCGCCGAAGCCGGGTCTCATCCCCTTGCGCCCACTGACCCTCGGCCCCCTGCTGGCAGCACCGTTCCAGGCGCTCCGGCGCAACCCGCGCATCACCGTCGGCGCGGCGCTCCTGCTGCAGGGCATCCCCTCGATCGTCGTCAGCGTGCTCGTCGCGGGTGCCATCGCCCTGCTGGTGGGCCGCGCCATCTCGGGCGAGGCGGACGATCAACCGGCCCTGCGCGCCGGCCTGATCGGCGGGACGATCGTGCTCGGCGTGCTGTCGCTGGTGATCACGACCGTGTTCAGCGCCCTTCTGCAGGGCGTGATCGTCGGTGAGGTCGCACGCGAGACGCTCGGCGAGAAGCTGACCTTCCGCACCCTGTGGCGGCTGGTGCGCGGCCGGCTCGGCGCGCTCATCGGCTGGACGCTGCTCTTCGCCCTCGCCTGGATCGTCACCCTCGCGCTCGTCGCGGCGGTCGTCGTCGCGCTGGCCATGCTCGGCGGTACGGCTGGGACCATCGGCGCCGTGCTGGCGGGAGTCGTCGGGGGCCTCGCCCTCATCCCGCTCGCCGTCTGGATCAATACCAAGCTCTCGATGGTCCCGAGCGCGATCGTCTTGGAGCGGCTGCCGCTCACCTCAGCCGTCGTACGGTCGTGGCGACTGACCAGCGGCTACTTCTGGCGCACGTTCGGCATCATCGCGCTCGTCGGGGTCATCGTGTACGCGATCACGCAGACGATCAGCATCCCCTTCGGCATCCTCGGCGGCCTACTCGGCGGAGTGTTCGCCCCCACTTCGGCCAGTTCCACCGACTCCATGTCGCAGCTCCTGGTCACTCAGCTGAGCGTCAACATCCTGGCCAGCATCATCACGGCGATCGTCGGAGCGATCGGCAGTGTCATCCAGACCGCCGCCGTGTCCCTCCTGTACATCGACCTGCGCATGCGCAAGGAAGGACTGGACCTCGAACTGGTCCGGTTCGTCGAGGGACGCCAGGCGGGTCAGGACCTGCCTGATCCGTACCTTCCGCCCGCGTCGCAGCCGCAGCCGCAGCAGTCCCCGCAGCCCCCGCAGTCGCCGCAGCCTCCCGCCCCAGCGGCCGGGTGGCCCGCCGGCTGATCGTGATCCGCCTCGACATCCCGGTCGACCCGAGCTCGCCGGAGGCGCAGGAGTGGCTGCGCGGCGAACTCGCGCGCCCCGAGTACCAGTCGGCCAAGCCGACCTGGTTCGACCTCGCCTCGAAGGCTGTGCAGGACTGGCTGGCCTCGCTGTTCCAGGGGCCCGGCGGCAATGCCGGACCGGTGCTGCTCCTCGTCGTGGTCCTCGTGATCGCCGGCCTGATCGTGACCGCTTTCTTCGTCTTCGGCCGTCCGCGCCTCAATCGCCGCTCGGCTCTTGAGGGGCGGTCCCTGTTCGGGGCGGACGAGCTACGGACCGCTGCGGACCTGCGCGCCTCCGCCGAGCGGGCCGCTCGCGCCGGCGACTGGGTGCTCGCGGTCGAGGAGCAGTTCCGGGCAATCGCGGTCGCCCTCGATGAACGGACGCTCGTGCGGGTGACGCCCGGCACGACGGCGACCGAGTTCGCCCAGCGCGCGGCTCTCGTGGTCCCCGACGAGCGTGAGGCGCTCGGTGGGGCGGCCCGCTCCTTCGACGAGGTCCGCTACCTCGACCGCCCCGGAACGGAGTCGGCTTTCCAGCAGCTCGTCGCGCTCGACCAGCGACTTCAGCGGGTCCGGATCGCCGCGCCGGCGGTCGCCCGATGACCGCGCCGGCGCCCGTCCGCGAGCGACAGACGGCACCGGGCACGGCACCGGACACGGCACCGGACGCGGCGCGCGCGGTCTCCCCCACGGTGCGCCAGACCGCGCGGCGAGCAGTCCCCTGGATCGTGCTCGCCGTCATCGCCGTGCTCATCGCGCTGTTCGGCATCCTCGTGACCGGAGGACGGACCGGGGCGGGCATCCCGCTCGACCCCGCCAATGCCGCACCTGCGGGGACGAAGGCGGTCGCGCAGGTTCTGCGCGCGCAGGGGGTGGACGTCCGGCCGGTCACGACGCTGGACGCCGCCCGCGCCGCGGCCGCCGACGACGCGACCGTCCTCATTTACGACCCCGAGCGCAATCTCCCCGCCTCCGGCTACCGCAGCCTGGCCGGCGACGGTCGCACGCTGGTCGTCGTCGAACCGGGCTTCGCCGTGCTGAAGACCATCGCACCCGAGGTGAGCGCCGCGGGATCGCCCCGCGGGCCCGTACCGTCCGGGTGCGATGTCCCTGCCGCCGAGCGGGCGGAGCGCATCGACCCGCGCAGCACGCCGAACACGAAGGACGTGGTCCTTCCGGGCACGTTCCGCGTCACGGGCGACGGCGTGGCGTGCTTCACCGACGCGGGTGGGCGTGCGTCGCTCGTCCGGACCACCTTCGACGACTCGACGCTGTACCTCCTGGGGTCCGCGGCGGTCCTCACCAACGACGGAGTCGACCGCCTGGGCAATGCCGCGCTCGCACTCAACGTGCTCGGCGCCCATCGGACGCTGGTCTGGTACCTGCCGTCGGTGGGCGACCGTGCGGTGACCGGCCCTCCGGACATCGCGGCCCTCACTCCCGGCTGGGTCACCCCCGTCATGCTGCTGCTGGTCGTCGTCTTCGTCGCCGCCGCGATCTGGCGCGGACGACGGTTCGGCCCACTCGTGATCGAGAATCTGCCGGTGGTGGTGCGAGCTGGCGAGACCCGGGAGGGGCGCGCACGCCTCTACCAGCGTTCGTCGGCTCGGCTGCGTGCTGCTGATGCCCTGCGCGTCGGCGCGGTCGGCCGGCTGGCCACCATCGCCGGACTCCCGTCGGCCGCGACCGTGCAGGAGGTGGCGGACGCGGTCGCCAGTCTGATCCGGACGGATCGCGGTCGCGTGCGCGACGTGCTCCTCGACCGCATCCCCACGACGGACCGCGACCTGATCGCCCTGTCCGACGACCTGGCGGAGCTCGAACGCGCAGCCTCCGACGCGGTCACGCCTGCCGCACCGCCCACATCGGGCCCGACCGGAAGAATGGATGTATGACCGACGTCACGACGGGAACCGCGTTCCCCGCCCCCTCCCCCGGCTCACCGGCCGACGCGACCCGGCTGCGCGCCTCGCTGGCCGCGGTGCGCGCCGAGGTCGGCAAGGCGGTGGTCGGCCAGGACGGCGCCGTCACCGGGCTCATCATCGCTCTGCTCGCACGCGGCCATGTGCTGCTGGAGGGTGTGCCCGGCGTCGCGAAGACGCTGCTGGTGCGCGCCCTCAGCCAGGCACTCGACCTGGACACCAAGCGGGTCCAGTTCACTCCCGATCTCATGCCCGGCGACGTGACCGGCTCGCTGGTGTACGACGCGCAGACGGGCGGCTTCGTGTTCCGCGAAGGGCCGGTGTTCACGAACATCCTGCTCGCCGACGAGATCAACCGCACGCCCCCGAAGACGCAGTCCGCGCTGCTCGAGGGGATGGAGGAGCGCCAGGTCAGTGTCGACGGTGTCAGCCGGCAGCTGCCCGACCCGTTCATCGTCGCGGCGACGCAGAACCCGATCGAGTACGAGGGCACGTACGCCCTTCCCGAGGCGCAGCTCGACCGTTTCCTGCTCAAGCTGACGCTGGACGTGCCGGAGCGCGACACAGAGGTCGAGGTGCTGCGACGCCACGCGGCGGGCTTCAACCCACGCGACCTGACTGCGGCGGGAGTGACGCCCGTCCTGAACGCGGACGGGCTGGCAGCGGCGCGCGCATCGGCGGCCGGAGTCGGGGCGAACGCGGATGTGCTCGCGTACATCGTCGACCTGGCCCGGGCGACCCGGCGCAGCCCGTCCGTCAAGCTTGGCGTGAGTCCGCGCGGGACGACGGCACTGCTGGCGGCCTCGAAGGCGTGGGCCTGGCTCTCCGGCTACGACTCGATCACGCCCGACCATGTGCAGGCGATGCTGCTTCCGGTGTGGCGCCACCGCATCCAACTCCGTCCGGAGGCGGAATTGGAGGGCGTGGGGGCGGACGCGATCCTGCAGTCGATCATGCAGCAGGTCCAGGTTCCGATCTAGGCGCCCCCGTGACCGTATCCGGACGTTTCGTCGCCCTGCTCGCGCTCGGCGTCATTCCCGTCGTACTGCTCGGTGGGCGCGAGGCCCTGGCCTACGCCGCGCTGGCCAGCTGGCTCGTCCTCTGCGTCGTGCTCGGCCTGATCGACCTCGTGCTGGCCGCCTCGCCGCGGTCGGTGGTGCTCGAGCGCAGCATCCCGGCGCGCGTCCGTCTGGGTGCCGAGGCGGCCTCGGAACTGTACGTGACGAACAGCGGGCCGCGGACGCTGCGCGGCACGGTCCGCGACGCCTGGGAGCCGTCGGCCGGGGCTGAGCCGACGCGCACCCGCGTGGCCATCCCCGCCGGAGAACGCCGTCGGCTGGTGGCCTCGCTGCGCCCGTGGCGGCGCGGCGAGCGCCGCGTCCACGCCGTCACCGTACGGTCGTGGGGGCCGCTGCACCTGTGGGCACGGCAGGCCACCCTGGAGGCGCCGGGCCGGATCCGGGTGCTTCCGCCGTTCACGGCGCGCAAGCACCTGCCCTCCCGGTTGGCGCGGCTCCGCGAGCTCGAGGGCAGCACGACCGTCCTTCTGCGCGGTCAGGGCACCGAGTTCGACTCGCTGCGCGAGTACGTGCGGGGAGACGACGTCCGGTCCATCGACTGGCGGGCGACGGCGCGGCGGCACGACCCGACGAGTGGACACGGCGCCCGCGTCATGGTGCGGACCTGGCGGCCGGAGCGGGACCGCCGCGTGGTGATCCTCATCGACTCGGCCCGAACCTCCGCTGCCCGGGTCGCGGACGAGCCCCGCATCGACACCGCATTCGAGTCGGCGCTGCTTCTTGCGGCGCTCGCCACCCGGGCCGGTGACCGCGTCGACCTCATCGCGTTCGACCGCGTTGTGCGGGGGCGGGTGCAGGGCGCGAGCGGCCCCGAGCTGCTCAGCCGCATGGTGGATGCGATGGCGGGGATCGAGCCGGCGCTGATCGAGCTGGACTGGTCGGCCGTCCCGGCGCAGGTCGCCTCGATCACCTCCCAACGGTCGCTCGTCGTGCTGCTCACCTCCATCGAGTCGCCCGGATCCTCGCGCGGGCTGCTGTCCGTGCTGCCCCAGCTGACGGCCAAGCACCTGGTCGTCGTGGCGAGTGTGACCGACCCGGACACCCTGGGGGCGACGCAGGAGCGGCACAACCGGGATGCGGTGTACCGAGCGGCCGCGGCCGAGCGGTCGCTCCTCGACGTCAGCCGGGTCGCTGCCGCGGTACGACGCCTGGGAGCAGACGTCGTGACGGGCGCGCCGGCGGACCTACCGCCCGCACTCGCCGACCGCTATCTGGCCTTGAAGGCGACCGGAAGGCTCTGACCGCGGTCGGTCATCGGGCTCAGCCGGCGACGATGCGCCGCGTCCCCGCCTCGTACTCGGTGAGGTCGCCCGTCTCACCCGCACGTACGGCGCGGCGGCCCAGCACGAGCATGTAGGCGAGGAAGGCGGCGAGTGCGAGAGCGCCGATTCCGATCTTCGCCCAGACCGGCAGGCCGGACGGCGTGACGAAACCCTCGATGAGCCCGGAGACGAAGAGTGAGATCGCGCAGCCGACGGCGACCGTGAAGAGAGCACGGCCGTCCTCGGCGAGCGCCTGACCGCGCGTGCGCGCGCCCGGCGCGATCCAGGCCCAGAAGATCCGCAGGCCCGCTGCTGCCGCGACGAACACGCTCGTGAGCTCCAGCAGGCCGTGCGGGACGATGTACGAGAACAGGACGTCGCCGCGACCGTAGGCGAACATGACCCCCGCCGCGGTTCCGACGCCGATGGCGTTCTGGATGAGCACATACGGCACGTAGACGCCGGTGATCCCGAACGCGATGCACTGGGCCGCGATCCAGGCGTTGTTCGTCCACACCTGCCCGGCGAATGAGGACGCCGGGTTGCTGGAGTAGTAGTCGATGAAGTCGTGTTCGACGTAGCGACGGAGGTCGGCATCATCGCCCAGATTGCGGAGAACATCCGGGTTTCCGGTGATCCACACGGCGTATAGGGTCGCGATGATGATGGTGGCGACAGCCACCGCGAGGACGATCCAGCGCAGCCGGTAGAGGGCGGCGGGAAGCTGCAGCACGAAGAAGCGCGGAAGCTGCGAGAACAGGTTCGCTCCGGCGCCGGTGAAGCGCAGACGCGCGGAGGACAGCGCGAGCGACAACCGGTCGCCGACCGCGGTGGACCCGGCACTGGTCTGGATGGCCGACAGATCGGCCGCGCCGGACTGGTAGAGGTCGATCAACCGGTCGGCCTCCGGGCCGTCCAGGCGTCGCTTCGCGGCCAGCCGGGAGAGCTCCTCCCAGTCGGCGCTGCGTGCTGCGGTGTAGGCGTCGAGGTCCATCTGCTTAGATGATATCTATGATGCAGGCGGGGGCCGGGAGCGCGTCGCAGGCCACGAATGAGTTGGGCACCGGCGAAGTGTTCACCGGCGAGGCCGTGGCCCTGGATGTGAAGCCGGCCAGTTACATCCTGCGGGCCGCCGGGACCATCATCGACTGGCTGCTCTCCATGCTCGTGATGTTCGGCTGCATCCTGCTGCTCGCCGCCACCGGCGGCGGCCTCGACGAAGCCCTCGCGCGGGCGCTGATCGTGCTCATCCTGGTGTTCGGGATGGTCGTCCTCCCGACCACGATCGAGCTCGTCTCGCGCGGGCGCTCGCTGGGCAAGCTAGCAGTGGGGGCTCGGATCGTCCGGGATGACGGCGGGGCGATCGGGTTCCGTCACGCGTTCATCCGCGCGCTGGTCGGCGTGCTGGAGATCTTCATGACCGTCGGCGCGATCGCCGCCCTCACCGGCCTCCTGAATCCGCGGTCGAAGCGGCTCGGCGACCTGCTGGCGGGCACCTACAGTCAGCTGGTCCGCGTTCCCCGGCCCCAGCCGCTGCCGCTCTACCTCGCTCCGCAGTTGGCCGGTTGGGCCACCATGGCCGACGTCGCGCGGCTGCCGGATCGCCTCTCGCGCCGGATCGCGCAGTTCGTCCGCCAGGCTCCCGACCTGACGCCGGCGGCTCGTCAGGGGCTCAGCACCGAGCTCGCCCAGGAGGCCGCACCCTACGTCTCGCCGCTTCCGCCGGTCGACGCAGAGACGTTCCTGGTGGCCGTCGCAGTGCTCCGCCGCGAGCGCGACGGCCGCAGGTTGGCGATCGAGCAGCAGCGCCTGCAGCGACTCGACCCCGTGCTCGGGGCGCAGCCGCACGCCTTCCCTGACCGATGACACCGTCCTGACCGATGACACCGTCCCGACCGATGACCGAAGGACTCTCGTGACCCGCGCCCGTATCGTCGACCTCAGCCACCCCATCCGGGCGGGCCTCGTGACCTATCCGGGCCTTCCAGCGCCGACGATCACCCCGCACCTCACCCGCGAGGCATCACACGCCGTGTACGCGCCGGGCACCGAGTTCGCCATGGATGTCATCTCCATGATCGGCAATACCGGCACGTACCTCGACAGCCCCTATCACCGCTATGCGGACGGACCCGACCTCGCGGGACTCGACCTCGCGACCCTGGTGGGGCTGCCGGCCGAGGTGCTCCACGTCGACGACTCCCCGGGTCGCGGCATCACGGCCGACGCCCTCCGCGGTTTCGGTGCGCCGGGCGGTGCGGTCCTCCTCCACACGGGATGGGATGCGCACTTCGGCTCGCCGTCCTACGCCCAGGGCGCGCCGTACCTCTCGGAGGAGGGCGCGCGCCTCCTCGCGGACACCGGCGTCGCCCTGGTCGGCATCGACTCCCTGAACATCGATGACACCGAGTCGGGCGGCAGCCGCCCGGCCCACAGCATCCTTCTCGCCGCCGGCATCCACGTCGTCGAGCACCTCACCCACCTCGGGGAGCTGCCGGCGCGCGGCGCCCTCTTCACCGCTGCGCCGCCGGCGATCGAAGGATTCGGGACGTTCCCGGTGCGTGCCTTCGCGGAGCTTCCGGCCGACGCCTGAGCCCGCGCGTCAGTCGTGCAGGATGCGCTGGAACAGCACGTGGTCCTGCCAGCGTCCCGCGATCTGCAGGTACTTCGGCGCGACGCCGATCCGCTCGAAACCGGCGCGCGTGAGCACCGACTGCGAGGCGTGATTCGCCAGCAGGGTGGCCGCCTGGACGCGGTGCAGACCGTACTGGTCGCGTGCGGCTTCGACCACCACCGTGAGCGCTTCGGAGGCGAGACCGCGCCCGGTGTGGTCGCGGTCGAGCCAGTAGCCGACGGTCGCGGACTGGAACGCACCCCGCACGATTCCGCTGAGCGTGATCCCGCCGGCGATCTCCTGGCCGTCGACGAGCACCAGCGGAAGCGTCGCATCCATGTCTCGCAGTGCCAGCAGCTCGCGGGTCTGCGACAGCTGCCCGTCTTCGGTGAAGAAGTCCTCCGTGCGGGTGGGATCCCACGGGGCCAGATGACCGCGGTTGCGCTGGTAGGCGGCGGCGAGCGGCGCGGCGTCCTGCTCTCTCCGCACTCGGAGGAGCAGGCCGCCGGGCAGCTCCCGGTCGGCGAATTCGAGAGTCATCAGTAGCGGTAGTGGTCGACCTTGTAGGGGCCGTCGACCGGGACGCCGATGTACGCGGCCTGCTCGTCCGTCAGGGTGGTCAGTTCGACGCCGAGAGCGTCGAGGTGCAGGCGGGCGACCTTCTCGTCGAGGTGCTTCGGCAGCACGTACACGCCGATCGGGTACTGCTCGGGCGAGACATAGAGCTCCAGCTGCGCCAGCACCTGGTTGGTGAACGAGTTGCTCATGACGAAGCTGGGGTGGCCGGTGGCGTTGCCCAGGTTCATCAGGCGTCCCTCCGACAGGACCAGGATGCTGCGGCCGGTCGGCAGTCGCCACTCGTGCACCTGCGGCTTGATCTCGACCTTCTCGGCGCCCGGGAGTGCCTCCAGCGACGCCATGTCGATCTCGTTGTCGAAGTGGCCCACGTTGGCGACGATCGCGAGGTGCTTGAGGCCGAGCAGGTGGTCGAGCGTGACCACGTTGAGGTTGCCCGTGCCGGTGACGAGGATGTCGACCTGGCCGATCACCGACTCGAGCCGAGCGACCTGGTAGCCGTCCATCGCAGCCTGCAGGGCGTTGATCGGGTCGACCTCGCTGACGATGACGCGTGCGCCCTGCCCGCGCAGCGCCTCCGCTGCGCCCTTGCCGACATCGCCGTAGCCCGCGACGAAGGCGACCTTGCCGCCCATCAGGACGTCGGTGGCACGGTTCAGGCCGTCGGGCAGGGAGTGGCGGATGCCGTACTTGTTGTCGAACTTGCTCTTGGTGACCGAGTCGTTGACGTTGATCGCGGGGAACAGCAGCTCGCCCGCCTTCGCCAGCTCGTAGAGGCGGTGGACGCCGGTCGTGGTCTCCTCGGTGACGCCGAGGATGTCGGCGGCGATGCGGGTCCAGCGGTCCTTCGAGGTGCCGAGCGACTCCCGCAGGGCGGCCAGGATCACGCGATACTCGTGGCTGTCGCCCTCCGCGTCGTCCGGCACCGCTCCGGCCTGCTCGAACTCGCGGCCCTTGTGCACCAGCAGCGTGGCGTCACCGCCGTCGTCGAGGATGAGATTCGGGCCCAGGTAGTCGGCGCCGTCCGCGGCCGCCTCGGCGGACCAGTCGAAGATCTGCTGGGTGCACCACCAGTACTCCTCCAACGTCTCGCCCTTCCAGGCGAAGACCGGCTCGCCGGCGGGCGCCTCAGGCGTGCCCGTCGGGCCGACCGCGATCGCCGCGGCGGCCTCATCCTGTGTGGAGAAGATGTTGCAGCTCGCCCAGCGCACGCGGGCGCCCAACGCCACCAGCGTCTCGATGAGGACGGCGGTCTGCACGGTCATGTGCAGCGAGCCGGCGATGCGCGCTCCGGCGAGCGGCTTGCTGTCGCCGAACTCGGCACGCAGGGCCATCAGCCCCGGCATCTCGTTCTCGGCGAGGCGGATCTGGTGACGTCCCGCTTCTGCGAGGGACAGGTCGGCGACCTTGAACGGAAGGGCGGTCGAGGTGGGAGCTGGCATGGTGCCATTCTCGCATGCCCACCTCCCGCTGAAGATTTGCGCCAATTCGCGGTTATACGCCCGCCATAACCGCGAATTGGCGCAAATCTCAAAGGAGGGTGAGGTCAGGCGCGGATGAGGGAGAGCACCTCGTCGCGGATCCGGGCCATGGTCGCCTGGTCGGCCGCCTCGACGTTGAGTCGCAGCAGCGGTTCGGTGTTGGAGGGACGCACCGAGAACCACCAGAACGGATCGTCCTGGCCGACCCGCCCCGTGACGGTCAGCCCGTCGAGCTCGTCGAAGTCGGCACGGCTGGCGAACGCCTCCACCACACGCGTGAAGGCGGCGGGAACGTCGTCGACCGTCGAGTTGATCTCCCCCGACATCGCGTACGGCGTGTACTCGGCGGAAAGCGCCGAAAGCGGTCGCTCCTGGGAGCCGAACTCGGCGAGCAGGTGCATCGCCGCGAGCATCCCGTTGTCGGCGCTCCAGAAGTCGCGGAAGTAGTAGTGGGCCGAGTGCTCACCGCCGAAGACGGCGCCGGAACGCCGCATCGCATCCTTGATCAGGGTGTGCCCGACGCGCGTGCGCAGAGGAACCGCCCCGGCCGCCTCGATGGTCTCCGGCACGATGTTCGAGGTGATCAGGTTGTGGATGACCGTGATCTCCGCATCCGGATCCTCCGCCCGCGCACGGGCGATCTCACGCAGCGCGACGATGGCGGCGACGGCGGACGGTGTGACGGCCGAGCCGCGCTCGTCCACGACGAAGCAGCGGTCGGCGTCACCGTCGAACGCGAGCCCGAGGTCTGCACCGTGTTCGACGACCGCGTGCTGCAGGTCGACGATGTTCTTCGGCTCCAGCGGGTTGGCCTCGTGATTCGGAAACGTCCCGTCGAGCTCGAAGTAGAGCGGGATGATCGTGATCGGCAGAGCCGGAAGGCCTGCCGCGGTCTCCAGGACGGCCGGGACCGTGAGCCCGCCCATCCCGTTGCCCGCATCGACCACGACGGTGATCGGGCGGATCGTGCTCAAGTCGACGAGCGACCGGAGGTAGGCCGCATAGCGCTCCAGCACATCCTCTTCGCGGAAGCCGCCCTGCCGGTCGACCGCCGGAATGCCGTCGCGGAGGTACGCGTCTGCGCGGTCGCGGACCGCGCCGAGCCCGGTATCCATGCTCAAGCCCTGAGCGCCCGCGCGGGACAGCTTGATGCCGTTGTACGTGGGCGGGTTGTGGCTCGCCGTGAACATGGCGGCCGGCGCCTGCAGGTACCCGGAGGCGAAGTACGACTCGTCGGTGGAGCACAGGCCGATGGAGACCACGTCGGCGCCCCGCGCCTGGGCTCCGCGTGCGAAGGCGGCCGCGAATGCCGGGGACGAGTCGCGCATGTCGTGACCGACGATGACGTCGGTGCCCGCCGCATCCACCTCGTCGACGAAGGCGGCGGCGATGGCCTCGACGACGTCCACGGTGAGGTCCTTGCCGACCAGCCCCCGGATGTCGTAGGTCTTGACGACGGACTGCAGACGAGGGTCCTTGGGGCTGCTCATGGCCCTAACCTACCGCGACGCCCCCACGAGCGCCGGTAGTCAGTCGGTGACGCCGACGTGACGGACGATCTGCCAGCCCTGCGGCGCGGAGAGCCGTTCGGCGTGGATCGCGCAGAGGTCGTACGAGTGCGGCTCGTGCGACAGGCTGAGCGGGCCGATGACCGCCATCGAGTCCGCATAGACATACGTCAGCGTCTGGATGGCGTCGCGCGGACACGCGACACGGGAACAAGGGCGGCTCAGCATCGGGCTCAGAATAGCGGAGCGGAGCGGACGTAGGATGGCGACATGCCCCGCAACCGCCGCACCAGCAGCCAGCCCCCGGCGACGAGCCGCTGGCGGAGCCGCCACGGGCGCGGGGCCCGGGGCCCGGTGACGGGTCCGCACCTGCCCATGCTGCAGAACCGGATCGACTTTTTCGACATGACCGTCGCCTCCACCGCCGACTACCTCAAGGGCGTCTGGCCCGAGGAGTTGTCGAGCGTGCATTTCGAGGTCGCCGCGACGCCGATCGGCAACTCCGGAGGCGATGGAGTGGACCGCTGGCGGGTGGATGCCGCCCGTCGCCGCATCGTGCTCTACCGGGTGCCCATCCAGCGACTCACGAAGCTGCACCGCGACGACGAGCTCCATCGCCGCATGTACATCGAGGGGTGCGTCTTCCGCGCCGTCGCCGAGCTGCTCGGCAAAGACCCGTGGGACCTGGCGCCGGACCGGTACCGGCACTTCTGATCGCGTCGCCCGTCGGGCCGGATCCCTACTTCGGGTACACGGTGATCGGCGCGGCGAGCGCGCCGGGCGGGGCGAGCGCGAAGCTGCTCGCGCGTCCGTCGCCCGCGAAGCTGATGCTGCCGTGCAGTCCGTCGGCCCCGGCCACGCGGTAGCTGCCCGGCGCCACCTTCACGTGGACGCCGCCCTCGGCGGGGACTGTCAGCGTGGTGGGCTTTCCGCCGCCGGTCACTCCCGTCACCGTGACCGTGCGGTCGGATTCGCCCGCGTTCGCGAAGTGCAGGGTGGCTTCCCCACCCGAGGGCACGGATGCCAGCAGATCCTTCTGCAGCGGCTGCGTCGACGAGAACCAGGTGAAGTCGCGCAGCTTGGTTCCGATGACCGACGTGCGGACCGCGGAGACGACCGGCACGCTGGAGTTCACCGTCACCGTGTAGCTGCCGTCCTTCAGCTGGTCGAGCGGGACTTCGGCGACCGTCCCGGCCTTGAGGGTCGTTGCGTAGGAGTTGCCGGCGGCGGTGCCCGCCTCACCGACCGCCCCGATCGTGATCTGCGCGTCCTTGTCGCCGGGCACGAGCAGCCGGACGACCGGGAAGTCGACGCCGACTCCCTCCGCCGACTGCGCGCCGGAGATCGCCGCCATCGAGGCGATGGTCACGCCGGGGATGATCTGTTGACGACTCGGCGCAGCCGTCGCTCCCGCGATCTCGGCACCGCGCGGCTGGATGCCCTGCTCGTAGCTCTGCTGCATGGAGGCGACGACCTCGCCGCCGCTGGCGCGCACGCGGACCACCGGCGCGGATGCGGAGGTCGCGAGACCGGCGAGCGGCACGACCTTCTGCGAGCCGGCCGGGACGACGATTCCGGTGGCGCCCGGAGCGCTGACGACACCGGACTCCGTGTAGATCGAGAGCTCGACGGTCGCGTCGACCTCCCCCGCGTTCGACAGCAGCACGAGGCTGGTCTGCCCGAGGGAGGTTGCTCCCGCCACCAGCCACGCATCCGCGCTGGGCTCCGCGCACGCGGACGAAGCGAGGCCGGCCAGGTCCTCGGTGGACGCGATCTGGGACTGTGCGGCCGCGAACAGCGGGGGCTTTGTCGCGCCCTGCGGAGTCGAGACCGACGCGACGAGTGGCGCCTGATCGGACGACGCACTCTCGGCGTCGGGCTTGAGGGGCCGCGCACGCACGTCGGCTCCGTCGGCACTGGAGGCGAAGGACGGAGAGCTGACAGCGCTCGGCCGGGTGGCCGCTCCCGCGTCTGCGGCGAGCGCCAGCACCGGGCCAGGGCACACTCGTTGCTGGTCGGCGGGCACGGGCGTGACGGTCTGCGCCGGCGCGGAGATGGCGTAGTCGGGCAACGGCAGCAGGGTCGCGCCGGCGACGGCGACGATCGCCACACCGATGCCGACCACTCCGCCGACCGCGCGCATCCCGATCCGGGCGATACCCCTGCGGTCAGCCACGGTCGCCTCCCTCGAAGCGGGCACGGGGTCGGATGATGGTCTCCTCCAGTCCGTCCTCGAGCGTCGTCGGGGCGGGCGGCGTGGTCACGCGTTCCGTCTCGCGCTCGAACGGGCGATCGGTGTCGAGGTCGGCGTCCGGCTCGGCCACCCGATCCTGCTCCGGCGTCTCCGGCAGCAGCCCCGGCTGCGGCTCCGGCGGCGCCTCCGACTGCGGCTCCGGCATCTCGTCCTCTTCGGCCGACTCCACGACGGCCTCGTCCTCCGGTTCGGCCTCGTACTCGGTGAGCGTCTCGTCCGCCACGCCGCCGGCCGTGTCCGGCGCATCCGGCTCATCGTCCGGCTCCACCGCCCTCTCGTCGGCCGTCCGCCGCGGGCGACGCGCGGACAGCTCGGACACCCGATCGGCGGAGCGCGTCGTCGGGATCGCGAGGAGAAGCGTGACTCCGACGATGAGGCCCTGCACGACGAGGACGATCACGCGCCAGATACCGCCGGCATCGGCCGGGATCTGCGCGGCGGGTGGGACGACGGCGGTGGCACGGTCGAAGGCCCAGAGCCGGCCGGTGCCGGTGGATCCGACGGGGGCCAGCAGCGGGTTCGCATCCATGGCGACCTCCGCGCGGGCGCGGGTGGCGTCGGCCGCCGAGGTGTCCGACGACCCGAGCGCGGTGGCGGACGGCGTGAGCAGCACGAAGTCGACGCCGAGCCGCTTGAGCTCAGGAGATGCGTCGTAGCCGCTCCGCGAGGCGAGGTTGCCGGCCAGCATGGCGAGGCTGCTCTGGCCCGGTGTTAGGGCGCGCTGGGTGTTCGCAAGGGTCGACTGGTCGTCCAGGGTCTGGCCGCTGCCGCGAAGGATGTCGGCGCGGATGCCCCCTCCCGGCTCCGGCACGATCCTCAGGGTTCCGGTGCGCGGCTGGGTCGCCGCCTTGGCCGTCACGACGGCGGGCAGGGTGCGCCCGTCACTCTCGGCGACGGCCGCCCGGCCGGTGAGGCTGGCGATGCCGACCGGCACGATGGCGATCGCCAGCGCGACGACGACGACCCAGGCGGGGTATACCGCCGCGCGGCCCAGGGCCGACAGCGCGAGCACCGCAGCGCCGACCAGTCCCAGCCAGTAGAGGCTCACAGCGCTTCCCGGCCAGATCGGGACGACGGTCCCGCCGCTCACGGCGAGCTGCAGATGCAGGGCGACGACGGCCGTGACGAAGCCGGCGAGCGCGACGAGAAGGGCGACGATGGCGCGGACCGTCCCGCGCAGGAAGAGCGCCAGAATGGCCAGCACGCCGAGCGGCGCCAGCAGGATGGGCACGATGACGGTGGCCGAGGTGGTCGGCAGCGACAGGCTCGCGGCGAGGGCGTGCCAGCCGCCGAGGGTGCCGTCCGGGAAGCCGAGGGCGAGCTGCCAGGCCGGGGTCTGGTGGGCGTCCAGCGGGACGCCCGGGTCGGCGAAGATCGACAGCCAGGCGCCGCGCGACAGCTGTTGCCAGACGAGCGGCGCGAACAGCACGACCGCAGGCAGCGGGATGAAGACGATGCGGGCCGCGCGGCGGCCGGCGAACGCGATGGCTGCGATCCATGCGATCGCGAGGGCCGGGATCAGGATCGGCGCGCACGCGACGGTGGCGGCGGCCAGCAGTGCCGTGGTGGCGCTGGCTGCCCACGAGCGCCGAGCGGCCAGGCCCGCGAAGAACAGCCAGGGCAGCAGGATGTGCGCGAGCACAGCCGCAGGGCGGCCGCCCTGCAGTGCCACCAGCAGCGTCGGCGCCAGCGCATAGGCGAGGGCACCCACCGCCCGCAGGATGCCGCGGTTGGTCAGTCGGGCGGCAGCGAGCCATGCCCCGAGAGAGGCCAGCGGCAGGGCGAGGATCCAGAGCAGCACCAGTGACTGCGACGGCTGCCAGAACGTGATGGTGCCGAGCACCGCGAGCACGGCCGAGAAGGGGTCGGCAGCGCCCGTGAACCCGAGGCTCACATCCCGCCAGCCGTACCCGAGTTCCGCCCACAGCTGCCCGACCGACGCGTTCAGCGGGAGCAGTCCGCCTCCGCTGAGGGCGCCCGACCCGACGAGCGGGAAAAACAGCGCGACGCCGACGAGAAGCGCGGCGAGCACCGCCCATCCCCCGCCGGTGCCGAAGAAGTCGAGGTCCTGCCGCTCGCCCTGCTGCTGCACCAGCGCAGCCTCACGCTTCAGGGCGTGCGCGCGGCGCACCTCGGAGAAGGGGATGCGCAGCGGCGCGATGGCCGCCCAGCCCACCTCGCGGGCGGAGGCCAGCCTGCGGCGGGCGTTGCCGACGGCGAGACCGGAGAATGCGACACGGAAGGCGGCGCCGAGCTCGCCTCCGACCGAGCCTGGCTCCTTCCGCAGCAGTCGGACGACTCCGCGGAGCACCGCGAGCGGGACGAGGGTCAGCCAGTGCAGCGGAACGGCCCAGCCCGGGGCGTAGGCCATCCGGCGGTGCAGCTGCGCGCGGCGACGCTCCCCGGCGAGACGCCGGCGCACCGTCCACTTGCGCGACAGGTTGGGTCCGGCCAGGCCGTCTCCGGCGAGCGCGACGCGTGCCTGGGCGACCAGGGTGACGCGGAAGCCCGCCAGGCGGGCGCGCGTGCAGAAGTCGAGGGCGTCATCCGCCGTCGGGAGCGCCGGGTCGAAGCCGTCCAGCCGCTCCCAGAGGGCCTGACGGACGAGCATCCCGGCGCTGGAGACCGCGAGCACGTCGCTCAGGCCGTCGTGCTGCGCCTGGTCGAGCTCGTTCTCGACCAGGGGGACGGACGCGCCGAACGGCGTCATCGCCTCGCCGAACTCGCGGATGAAAGCGGGGTCGTCCCAGTCGACGAGCTTCGGACCGACGACCGCGACGGAGGGTGAGACCTCCAGAGCGGCGAGAAGGGCCTCGAGGGCCTCCGGCTCGGGGGCGGTGTCCTGAGCGAGCAGCCACAAGAGCTGCTCGGGACCGGAGGCGGGAGGGAGCACGCGGACGGCGGCGCCGACGGCCGCTCCGAACGCGAGCTTCTCGGGGAGGGCGATCAGCTGCGTGGGCTGGAACTCGGACAGCAGCCGCGAGGCGTCGTCGGTGGACGCACCGTCGACGGCGATCACGGCGTCCGGTCGACGGGTCTGTTCCGCGAGGGCGTCGAGAGTGCGTTGCAGGTGGGGCCCGCCGCTCTGGGCGACGACGATGGCGGTGACTCTCGGATACATCGGGAGCCAGCCTAGGTTGGGGTCGCGCCTAATTCGTCTTTGACGTGGGCGCGGCGCGGATCAGCCAGGCGCGTGGGTCGGTCAGCCGGCGCGCTTGCGGAGCTTGCGACGCTCGCGCTCGGACAGCCCGCCCCAGATCCCGAACCGCTCGTCGTTGGCGAGCGCGTACTCGAGGCACTGCGACCGCACCTCGCACGTGGTGCAGATGCGCTTCGCGTCGCGGGTCGAGCCGCCCTTCTCCGGGAAGAACGCCTCAGGGTCGGTCTGCGCGCAGAGCGCGTCGGACTGCCAGGACAGCGGGTTGTCGTCGTCGACCTCCGCTGCCCGGACTCCGGGGACCCCGAGTTTGACCGGGTCGATGAACCAGTCGTCGGGTACCCCCGCACGATATTCGGGTACTGGCATATCGGTCTCCCCACCCATGAACTGCTGAAACACGAGATTCCCGTGTGCCACTAATTACACCGTTGTCATTCGCTCACGTCAAGTCGCGAATCGTAAAGCCTGTACCGCTAGTCGAGAGTTCGCGACGCGCCGAGGAACGACAACAATCGCGACACGCCCGGCCCGGGCCCCCGGCCGGGCGACGGTGTCAGGACGCCGCCTGGCGTGCTTCCCAGGCGCTGCGCACCATCTGGTCGAGGGTGTGTCGCATCTTCCAGTCGAGATCGCGCGCGGCGAGCTCTCCCGAGGCAACGATCCTCGCCGGATCGCCCGGGCGTCGAGGCCCCACTTCTGGGGTGAAGTCGATGCCGGTCACATCGGCGACCGTGGACATGATCTCGCCGACCGAGACACCCTCACCGCTGCCGAGGTTGTAGACCGGCTCGATCGGCACGCCGGCATCCAGTCTCTTCGCCGCCGCGACGTGCGAGACCGCCAGGTCGGCGACGTGGATGTAGTCGCGCACGCACGTGCCATCCGGCGTCGGGTAGTCGTTGCCGTTGATGCGCGGCGTGCGCCCCTCGGCCAGCGCGTCGAAGACGAGGGGGAAGAGGTTGTGCGGGCTGGTGTCGCGCAGACTGACGTCTCCCGAGCCGACGACGTTGAAGTACCGCAGCGAGGTATGGCGCAGGCCGACGGCCACACCCTGGTCGCGCAGCAGCCACTCCCCGATCAGCTTCGACTCGCCGTACGGCGACTCCGGGCTCTTCGGAGTGGACTCGGTGACGATGTCGACGTCCGGCGTGCCGTACACAGCGGCGGAGGACGAGAAGACGATCGCGTCGACTCCCGCGTCCTGCATGGCGGCAAGGAGGACGGCGGTCGCGGTCACGTTCTGCTCGTACGTGTGCAGCGGACGCTGCACGGACACTCCGGCGTACTTGAAGCCGGCCACGTGCACGACGCCGCTGATGCTGTTCTCGGCGAAGATCGTCGACAGCAGCTCCCCGTCGAGGATCGTGCCCCGGTAGAAGGGGACGCCCGCCGGCACGAACTCCGCGTGCCCGCTGGACAGGTCGTCGATGACGACCACGTCGATCCCCTGCTCACGGAACGCCCGCACGACGTGCGCCCCGATGTAGCCCGCTCCTCCGGTCACCAACCACGCCACGACGGGTCCTCCTCCAGCTCGATGGAGCCTCCCACCCTACCGGGCGGGAACGGAGGAGTCCGGTGCCCCATCCGACCCGCCGGCCACCGGGTCAGCTAGACGAAGGCGGCCTGCCCGGTGATCGCACGACCGACGATGAGGGTGTTCATCTCGCGCGTCCCCTCGTACGAGTAGAGAGCCTCGGCATCCGCGAAGAAACGCGCGACGTCGTAGTCGAGCACGATGCCGTTGCCGCCGAGGGCCTCACGGCACCACGCGACCGTCTCGCGCATGCGTGCGGTCGCGAATGCTTTCGCGAGCGCCGAGTGCTCATCGCGCTGCTCACCGGCGTCGAGCATCTCCGAGACGCGTGTGCACAGGCCGATCGAGGCGGTGATGTTGCCGATCGACTTCACCAACAGGTCCTGGATGAGCTGGTGGCCGGCGATCGGCTTGCCGAACTGCACCCGCTCCTTCGTGTAGCGCACAGCCGCCTCGTAGGCCCCCACCGCGACGCCGACGGCCGCCCAGGCGACCTCCGCGCGGGTGAGCCGGAGAACGCGGGCCGTGTCCTTGAAGCTGTTCGCGTTCTGCAGGCGCAGCGACTCGGGAACGACCACGTTCTCGAGCGTGATGTCGGCGTTCTGCACCATACGCAACGACTGCTTCCCCTCGATCTTGGTCGCGGTGAAGCCGGGCGTGGAGTTCGGGACGATGAAACCCTTCACCTGCCCGTCCTCCGCGCTCTTCGCCCAGATGACGGTGATGTCGCTGAAGGTGGCATTCCCGATCCAGCGCTTCGAGCCGTTCAGGACCCAGTTGTCGCCGTCGCGCGTCGCCACGGTCTTGAGCCCCTGGGCGGAGTCCGAGCCGGAGGTCGGCTCGGTGAGCCCGAACGCACCGAGCACCTCGCCGCTCGCCAGCTTCGGCAGCCACTCGGCCCGCTGCTCCTCCGAGCCGCACACGCCGATCGCGCCGAGCGCCAACCCGTTCTGCACGCCGACGTAGGTGCTGACCGACGCGTCGATGCGCGCCAGCTCGAGCGCGACCCAGCCGCGGAACACGGCCGAATTCTCGAACGCCGCCGTCTCGGCGAAGCCCAGGCCGATCACCTTGTTCCGGTGCAGCACATCGATGATCTGGTGCGGGAACTCCGCCTTCTCCCAGTACTCGTTGACGATCGGCTTGACCTCGGACTCCAACTCCGCACGGAGCGTCGCGATGAACTCCTTCTCGCGGTCGGTCAGCAGGTTCTCGAAGCCGTAGAAGTCTCCGGCGATGGTCTCGAAAGGCATGTGTGCTCCAGTGCGTCCACAGGTTGGTCGGGCGGTCGCCAGCCTAGGGAAAGGATGCGGGACCGGCCAAAGGGATTGGTAGTTTGGTCCAAGCGACAAAAGGGATGAGGACGCATGTTTGTGCGCATCGGCAACACTCCGCGCGACTACGCCTGGGGTTCCACGACGGCGATCGCCGCCCTGCTCGGGACCGAGCCGAGCGGAGGGCCGGAGGCCGAACTGTGGCTGGGAGCGCATCCCGGTTCCCCCGCTCGCGTGCTCGACCCCACTCTCGCGGACGGCGCGGCGAACCTCGCCGAGTGGGAGCGCACCAGCGACCTGCCCTACCTGCTCAAGGTGCTCGCGGCCGACGGGCCGCTCTCGCTGCAGGCGCATCCCTCCCCTGAGCAGGCGCGCGCCGGCTTCGAGCGGGAGAACGCGGCGGGGCTCGCCGCGGACTCGCCCGACCGCAACTACAAGGACCCGTTCCACAAGCCGGAGCTGATCTTCGCGCTCAGCGACCCGTTCGAGGCACTATGCGGCTTCCGCGACCCGGCCGAGAGCCGGGCCGCCCTGGAGCGGCTCGCCGCCGCCGGCCCGGGAGGCGCGGTGCTGTCCGGATTCGCGCGCACCCTCGACGGCGAGCCGGGAACGGTGCTGCGCCGCGCCACGGAGTGGCTGCTCGGCGAAGACGGCGATGTCGACCTGCTGGTGGCCGAGGTCGTCGCGGCGGCTCGTGCACTGCCGGATGATCGGGATGCCGACACCGTGAGGATGCTCGACGACGCGTTCCCCGGCGACCCGGGGATCGTCCTCGCGCTGCTCCTCAACCGGGCGACCCTGCGACCCGGTCAGGTGCTCTACCTGCCGGCGGGCAACATCCATGCGTACCTTCGGGGACTCGGTATCGAGCTGATGGCGGCGTCGGACAACGTGCTTCGCGGCGGGCTCACCCGGAAGCGGATCGACGTCCCCGAACTGGTCTCGGTGCTCGACTTCTCGCCCATCCGAGCGACCCCTCTCGCGCCCGAGCACCCGGCGGACGGTGTCGAGGTCTTCCGGCCCGACGTGCCCGACTTCCAGCTGTCGCGCATCGAGCTCGGTGGCGATGTGACCTTCGCCGAACTGTCGCTCCCCGGGACGGCCATCGCGCTGTGCACCGAGGGGACGGTGGAACTGACCGGCGCCACCGATTCGCTGGTGCTGACGCGCGGCGAGGCCGCGCTCGTGACCGCCGACGAGGGCACCCTCTCGGTCGCGTCCGGACCGGGCACGCTCTTCGTCGCGACGCCGAACCGGTGAGCTATTCTGCGGGAGTGACGAGCCCGCTTCCCGCGCTGAAAGAGCGCGTCCGCGCTGCCCAATCGTCGACCGGGACCGGCGAGGCTGTCTTCGCCACGGTCGTCCTGTTCACGTTGTTCGCCGGTGAATTCTGGCGCAACCTCATCAGCTGGCCGGGATACTTCGTCCTGGCCGCGGTGCTGGCCGTGGGCAGCGCCCTGCTCCTCGTTCGGGCGCGGCCCGCGTTCCGCTGGCGGAAGACCCCGAAGACACTCGTCCTCTTCCTGGCGCTCGCGATCGTGTCGATCGCATGGTCGGCCTATCCGGGGGCGAGCGCGCTCGGCGTGGTCGCCCAGCTGGCGACCACCCTCGCGGGGCTGTTCCTGGGGCTGCGGCTCGGCTGGGCGGGACTGCTCAGCGCCCTCTCCTCCGCATTCCGCTGGATCCTCGGGCTCTCGCTGCTCTTCGAGTTCGTCGTGGCGGTCTTCGTCCGCCAGCCGGTGCTGCCGCTCACGCCGGCCGAGGCTGTGCCGTCCGGTCCGCTGCCGCAAGCCTTCTACTGGAGCCGTGGGCTGCTGTTCCACGGAGGGCCGCTCCAGGGAATCGTCGGCAACAGCAACCTCCTGGCGATGATCGCCCTGCTGGCAATCATCGTGTTCGGCATCCAGTTCGCCGACCGGACCATCCGGCGCGGATCGGCGGCGACCTGGCTGGTGATCGCCGTGCTCACCCTCGTGCTGACCCGCTCCGCCACCGTCATCGCGGCCACCCTCGCCACGCTGGTGGTCCTCGGCTTCGCACTGTGGACGCGCCGGGTCGGCCCCCGACGGCGGACTCCCGTGTACGTCGTCGCGATCGTCGCCGTGGCCGCCGTCATCGCGCTCGTTTCCGTCTTCGCGTCCCGGATCCCCGCACTGTTCGGCAAGAGCGAAGACCTCACCGGCCGGCTCGACATCTGGGACAAGGTCATCGGGCTGGCGCAGCAGCGGCCGGTCTTCGGCTGGGGATGGGTGAGCTACTGGGCGCCCTGGGTCAAGCCGTTCGACGGACTCGCCACCCGCAACGGTGTGGAGTACCTGCAGGCGCACAATGCCTGGCTCGACGTCTGGCTGCAGCTCGGCATCGTCGGGCTCGTGGTGTTCATCCTGCTCGTGCTGTCGACCTTCGGCCGGTCGTGGTTCCTCGCGGTGGACCGCCCGCGCGCCGGCATCGCGGACGACCGCGCATACAGCGCGACGACCCTCCTTCCGCTCCTGCTGCTCGCCGCGCTGATCGCGCAGAGCTTCGCCGAGAGCCGGCTCCTCATCGAGGGCGGGTGGGCGCTCCTCGTGGCGCTGGCGATATCGACCAAGCGTTTCGACCCTGTCGCGTCATGAATCCGTAAACGTCTTCGTCTACCCCTACGAGGCCGCGTCGCGGTCACGAAGGAGACGAAGCGTGTCATTTTCGAAACGTCGAGCGGTACTGGCCGCAGTAGTGACAATCACAGCGATGGTGGGATCCGTGGCCATCGCGGGTTCTGCCGCGAGCGCAGTGACGTCGACCGGAGCGACGGCGAGCGAGCAGCTGTCAGGAAAGCGCTATGTCGCGCTCGGGGACTCGTATGCCGCCGGCTACGGACTGCCGCCCTACGCCGCGACGCCCGCACCCGGCTGCCTGCAGTCGGCGGACAGCATCGCACACCGGATCGCGGCGACCTATGGCCTCGATCTGAGCGATGTCAGCTGCACCGGCGCCACCATCGCCAATGTGGTGTCGTCTCCGCAGACTGTCGCCGGTGCGACAGTGCCTGTCCAGCTCGACGCCGTCACGAACGATACGACGCTCGTCACGGTGACGATCGGCGGGAACGACAGCAGGTTCTCGTCCGTGCTGTCGTCGTGCGTCGCGGCGAGCCCCGCCGGCCCCCTGCTCCAGGACCCCACGGCCGCGAACTGCGCCGCGCAGTACGGCTCACAGCTGGGCGGCGCCATCCAGGGCGTCGTCGAGCCGGCTCTGGACGGGATGCTGGCGGCGATCCGCCAGAAGGCGCCGGACGCGGCCATCATCGTTCTCGGCTACCCGGCGCTCGCGCCGAGTGACGCCGCGGTTCCGGCCGCGGGCTGCTTCAGCTCAGCGCTCGGCACCGGAGTGCCGCCGCTCCCGCAGAACGCGTTCCCCTTCACCGAGGTCGATCGTTCGTACTTCGCGGGGCTGAGCGCCCAGCTCGACGCGGCCCAGCGAGCGTCTGCCGCGCGGAACGGCGCCACCTTCGTGTCGGTGCTTGAAGCATCCGATACCCACTCTCCCTGCACGGGGAGCCCTGAGCCGTATCTGAACGGTGTGACCCTCCGGTCCCTGACCCCTCCGACCCTTGCCGAGGGCGCGATGCACCCCAACGCGGCCGGAGCCTCGTTCTTGACAGCGCAGCTGTCCGCGGCGATCGACGAAGCATTCCCGGAGACGGCCGCTGGTCCCACAGCCGGCCAGACACCTCCCGCAACGCCCGTCGGCGCGGACTCGTCCGCGATCGCGTCGGCCACGGGACCGACGGGAGAGCTGGCGGCCACCGGAACGGACGTCGCGTCCGCCACCGTCATCGGTCTGCTCGCGCTCGTCACGGGGTCGGCGGCGCTGATGGCTCGTCGGCGCCGACGCTCCGTGTGACCGGCGGCGCCGGGCGGGGGCCGCTGCGTCCGCCCGGCGCCCCGCCCTCTAAGATGCCTCATATGGCAACGCCCCGTCGGACCCTGGTGCCCCCCGCGGTCACCGAGTTCCTGGGCTCCGCCCGCTTCACCTCCACGCTCGCTTTCCTGGCCGTGGTCACCGGATTCTCGACGCACGCCATCCGCGCTCTGATCGGCTGGCCGGGCCTCATCGGCGCCCTCGCCGTGCTGGTCGCCCTCGCGGCCGTGTCGTTCGCGGCGCAGTGGCGCCTCATCGAATGGCACGGACTCCTGCCCATATCGGCGCTGACCTTCGTCGGATGGTGTGCGCTCTCCCTCCTGTGGAGCCAGTACCAGTGGGCAACCTTGGGCGCGGTCATCTACCAGCTGATCTTCGCGTTCATCGCCGTCTACATCGCGCTGGTCCGAGACGCCATCCAGATCGTGCGCGTGGTCGGCGACGCGCTCCGCTTCCTGCTCACGCTCTCGCTGTCGCTCGAGGTTCTGAGCGGGCTGCTGCTCGACTCCCCGATGCGCTTCCTGGGCATCCAGGGCAACATCGCCCTCGGCGGTCCGATCCAGGGGCTGTTCGGCACCCGCAACCAGTTGAGTATCGTCGCTCTGATCGCGTTCGTCACGTTCCTCGTCGAGTTGCGCACCCGCTCCGTCCGGCCGCCGGTCGCGGCGTACTCGATCACGCTCGCCGGCCTGTGCATCCTGCTCGCCCACTCCCCCGTGATCGCGGCGGTCTCCGTCGTCGTCGGACTCGCAACGCTCGCGCTCTACCTCATGCGCAAGGCTCCCGCGCAGCAGCGGCCGTACTTCCAGTGGGGACTCGCCATCCTGACCGTCGCGGTGCTGGTCGCGGCGTACATCTACCGCACCAGGGTGATCGATCTGCTGAACGCGCGGGCCGATTTCCAGGTGCGCTACCAGCTGTGGATCCAGATCTGGGAGCTCATTCCCGTTCAGCAGACCGTCGGCTGGGGCTGGGTGGGCTCGTGGCCGACCGATCTCTACCCGTTCACGGCCATCCAGTCGGCCACTGGGGTCTACCACTCGAACGGCCTGAACGCGTATCTCGACGTCTACCTGCAGGTCGGGATCATCGGGCTGTTGCTGTTCGTGGCCCTCATCGCCTTGGCGTTCGGCCGCTCCTGGCTTCTCGCCTCCAACCGTCGCAGCGTCGTCTACGCCTGGGCCCCGCTCGTGCTCGTCGCGCTGCTGGTCACGAGCGTGTTCGAGAGCTCGATCCTGTTCGAGTCCGGATGGATGCTCCTGGTGATCTGCACGGTCAAGGCGTCGCAGGGGATGAGCTGGCGGCTCCGGCTACCGCACCGCGACGCGAGCTGACCCGCGGAGGTCAGGCGGCCAGAAAGGCCAGCGACCCGAAAAGCCACGCGGCCCGAAAGGTCAGGCGGCGGGCGGCACGCTTCCGGTGTCGGCCGATCGGTCTCCGCCGTTCGCGCCGAGTCGGCGCTCGAGCTCTTCCACACGCAGCTGCAGCAGGACGGTGTGCTCGGCGAGCGAACGCGTCTTGTCCTCCAGCGTGGTCAGCTCGGAACTGGCCTGGATGCAGACCAGGAACAGCACGGCGATGCTCACGAAGAACACCAGGTTGGTCGGAGCGCCGACCCCGAAGAGTCCGGCCGCCCAGTTCAGGATGCCCGGGAAGACGCCGATCACGAGCGCCAGCGTTCCCGCGAGGAGCCACCAGATGGCGTGACGTTCGCGCATCCGCTTGCGGCGCATCATCTCGATGACCAGACCGAGGGTCAGGAGGGCGGCGAGGATGCCGAGGATGTAGGCGGTGAGGCTCACGAGGGGTTCAGCTGCCTCTCGGCGGGGGCGATCGGGCGGAACAAGGCGAAGCCGAGGGCCAGGAAGGCCCGGCCCAGGTAGGTGGCGGCCTTGATCGGGTTGTGCGACGGCACCCCGGCGGCGCGGGGGCGCATGACGACCGGCACCTGCACGATGCGGCAGCCGGCGCGAGCGGCGATCACGAGCGCCTCGATGGTGTCACCGAGGTACTCGGCCGGATAGTTGCTGGCGAACAGGGCGACGGCGCGGGGTCCGCTGGCCTTGAAGCCGGACGTGGTGTCGCTGAGCTGCGTGCCGGCGGTGCGGCTGAGCGTGCGGGAGAGCATCCGCATCGCCCACTTGCGCGGACCGCGGACCGTGTAGTCGCCCGCACCGGCGAAGCGGGCCCCGATCACGAGGTCGGCGCCCTCGAGTGCGGCGAGCAGTGCCGGGACGTTCGACGGGTCGTGCTGGCCATCCGCGTCGATCTGGATGACATTGTTGAAGCCGTGCTCCAGCGCGTACTTGAAGCCGAAGCGCATGGCTCCGCCGACGCCCATGTTGAACGGGAGCCGGGCGACCTCCGCGCCGGCCTCGGCGGCGACGACGCTGGTGGTGTCGGACGACCCGTCGTCGACGACGAGGACGCTGACGCCCGGCAGGGTGGCGGCAATCTCACGCACGACGGCCCCGACGGCGGCCTCCTCGTTGAAAGCGGGCACGACGATGAGAGTCTGTGCGAGCGAGGTGGGCATGATCCGGGATTCTAGCAGTCGAGGGTGTCGGAAACGCCGTCAGGACGCACGTCACCAGCCGCGGACGACGTGGCGCAGGAGGGCGCCGACGCCCGAACCGTCGCGCTTGGCGAGGGCGGAGGGAAGCCGGGTGACGGCGTTGAGCCGACTGGACACATGGGCGGAAGCGACCCGTGCGGCGCGCCTCCAGCCGCGCTCTCGCAGGCGGCGCTTCACGTCGAGGAAGAACGCACGCTCCTCGTCGAAACGGGTGCCGTCCTGCGCGGTCCAGGAGGACACGCTCCCCGCGTGCCGGCGGTAGCGGAAGGTGTGCTCCGGGAGGAGCACGAGGTCACCGCCGTCGAGAACGATGTCGAGCTGAAGCGCCAGGTCGAGCACCACGTCGAACGCCGGGTCGAAGCCGTGCCGGCGCACGGTCTCGGTGCGCCAGCAGATCGAGGGGAAGTAGGTCCAGTTGCCGCGCAGCAGGCTGACCGCCAGTTCCTGCCCGCTCATCGCGGTCGCCTCCGAACGGTTCGGGCGGTACCAGGCCTTCACCCTGTCGGCGAGCGGCAGGGCGGCCGAGCCGTCGTCGTCGATGACCGTCACCGCGGGCTGCAGGTACGACGCTCCGGGATGCGCGTCGATCGCGCTCCGCATCGAGGCGACGTACTCCGTCTCCATCAGGTCGTCGCAGCCCATCAGCACGAAGTACTCGGCGGCGACCAGCTCGACCGACTTGCTGAAGTTGCCGCTGACCCCGAGATTCGACTCGTTCCGGACGTAGTGGATGCGCGGGTCGTCTAGCGAGGACACCCACTCCCCCGGAGCTGTGTCCGGGTAGACGTCGTCGATCACCACGAGCCGCCAGTCACCGTCGGACTGCGCCAGCACGCTCTCCACGGCCGCCCGGAACAGCCCCGGATCGCCGTAGAACGGCATCATGATGTCGATCGTCACTGCGTCCAGGCTTTCGTCATAAAGTGGGCGTGCCGCGCTCCGCGGCCGCCGTCCATCCTTTCACGCGACCCGGGGAGTCACCCATCACCGCCTTCGAACCGCTGAACGAGCCCATCCCCGATATCGAGGAGCCCGGGGCGCCGCGGTCGGCACGGAACTCGGTGGCGCTCATTCTCGGCGCGACGGTGATCGCCGGGGTCGCGGGCTATGTCGTCACGTGGCGGGTCTACACGGAGGCGGGCGCAGCGGGGTACGGCGTGTTCTCCGTGTTCTGGTCGGCGCTGTTCCTCGTCGTCGGGGTTCTCTTCGGACTGCAGCAGGAGTCGACGCGCGCGACGGCGCAGACCGTCTCTACGCGCGGGACGGATGCGGCAGCCACCCAGCGCACCACCTCCCTCTGGATCTTCTCCGCGGTGGCGGCGCTCACCGTCGGCGTGGTCGTCATCGCCACCAGTGTGCTCTGGGCGGTCCCGAGCCTGGGGGCCGCGAACGCCGGCCTGGCCTGGTTCGTCGCGCTCGGGGCAGCGCTGAACTGCCTGGTCGCCGCCGCCTCCGGGGTCATGGCCGGGGCCGGGATGTGGCGCCAGCTCGCCGCCATCGTCGCGCTGGACGGCATCCTGCGTGTCGTAGGCGTCGTCGGGGTGCTGAGCGTGACGCACGACATCGTTCCCCTGGCGATCGCGGTCATCCTGCCGTTCCCGGTGTCGCTCGCGATCGTGTTCCTCAGCGCACCGCGCGCCCTGGTGGAGAACGCGCGAGTGAACCTCGGCGTCCGGCGGCTGATCGCCAACACGGGACGCACGATGCTGGCGGCATCGGCGACCGCCGTCCTCATCAACGGCTTCCCGTTGGTCTTGTCGTTCTTCGCCGGCCCGGACAACCATGCCGCCCTCGGGTCTCTCGTCCTCGCGGTCACGCTCACGCGGGCGCCGATCCTGGTTCCCTTGACCGCGCTCTCCAGCTTCCTGGTGAGCCGGTTCTCCCACCACCCGGAGCGCACCGGGCGCACGGTCGCGATCCTGCTCGCCGGCATCGCCGCCGTCATCCTGGTGCTGTGCGGCGCGGCCTGGCTGTTCGGGGAGCCGGTGATGCACTTCGTCTTCGGCGAGCAGTTCGACCTCAGCGCGGGCATCCTGGTCGCCTTGATCGCCTCCTCGGGGCTCATCGGCGCGCTGTTCGTGAGCGGTTCCGCGGTGCTGGCGCGCAACCTGCATGGCCTCTACGCGGTTGGATGGGTCGCCGCTTCGGTCGTCACACTGGCACTGCTGTTCCTGCCCTTGCCGCTGCCGGAGCGCGCCGCGCTCGCCCTCGCGGTCGGCCCCGCGGTCGGCTTGGTGGTTCACCTGGTGGGGATGCGGTTGCTACCACAAAGACGCCCCCACGCCTAGATCGTGACGCCTGCCGAACTGCGAATCCCCTAGGGTGTTTGTGTGCAACCTGTGCTTTCGGCGATGCAATGACGCTCCTGCAGCGACGAGCCGTCGGCCTCGATGAGACGAGCCCTGTGAACGACCATCCCGCCACCGTCCGGAGCACTCGCTTCCCCGTACGGGCGTTCCTGATCGCCTGGGCCCTGCTCAGTGCGCTCTGCCTGTGCTGGAGCTTCGCCACCCCGATCTCCGGCTCCCCCGACGAACCGGCTCACATCGTTCGGGCCGCCAGCGTCGTGCGCGGCGAGTGGGTCGGACAGCCCTCCCCCGACGGCAACATCGTGACGGTGCCCGCGTACATCGCGCGGTCGCAGGCGGTCACCTGCTTCGCGTTCCACCCCGCCGTCGACGCCGACTGCGGCATCGCCGAGCCGAGCGACCCGGGGGCCGACACGAAGTCGACCACGACGGCGGGCCTCTACAACCCGCTCTACTACCTCGCCGTCGGCTGGCCGACGCTGGTCATCCACGACACGTCGGGCATCTTCGCAATGCGTGCCGTGAGCGCCCTCCTCACCGCGCTCTTCCTGGCGCTCGCGTTCGCCGTCACCACCACCCTGCCGTTCCGCCGGCTGGCCATGCTGTCGTATGCGCTCGCGATCACGCCGATGGTGCTGTTCCTCGGCGGCACCGTGAACCCGAACAGCCTGGAGGCGGCGGCAACACTGGCCGTCTTCGTCGGGATGCTGTCGATCGCGCTCGACCGCACCTCGGTCCGGCTACGGGCGGACCTCACGATCGTGGCAGCCGGTGTCGCCGTCGGGGTGAACGCTCGCGGGCTCTCACCACTGTGGCTCGTCGTCGCGCTCGGCGCGCCGCTCGTGCTCATCGAGCGCAAGCGACTGCTCTCGCTGCTGCGCCGACCGGCCACCCTCATCGCCATGGCCGTCTCCGCCCTGTTCGTGATCGGCGCGCTGGCCTGGACGCTCGGGTCGAACTCCCTCGCCAACGCCATCGTGAAGCCAGAGGACGCGCTCCACTTCCCCGGTGTCGGGGCGTCGCCGCTGACCGGATTCCTGCGCGTGCTGACGGGAACGGTCGGCTACGGCCAGGGACTCGTCGGGCTGTTCGGCTGGCTGGACACCCCCGCGCCGGACGTCGTCATCTACGCCTACGGCGCCGGGATCGCGGCTCTCGTCCTGGCGGCCCTGCTGGTGCTGCGCGGCCGCAAGCTTCTCGCGTTCGCGATCGTCCTGGCCGCGTTCCTGCTGCTCCCGGCCCTAGTGCAGGCCGTCTACATCCACGGCGGCGGTCTCATCTGGCAGGGACGCTACAACCTGCCGCTCTTCCTCTGCCTGATCGTCGGCGCGGCCGCACTGCTCGGCTCACGCGCAGACCGGATGGCACCGACCACGATGCGCCGCCTGATCCTGCTGGTGACTGTGGTCGCGGTGGGCGCCCAGTGGTGGGCATTCGAGGCCACGCTGCGCCGCTACTCCGTCGGCGGCAACGGCACCCTGAAGCTCTTCCTCTTCGGGGGCGCCCCGTGGTCAGCTCCGGGTGGGAACCTGCTCTGGCTGGCCGCCAGCGCTCTCCTTCTTCTGGCTGCCGGAGTCCTCCTGGCTGTGGCCACGTGGCCGCGCGGACGCGATGTCCCGGTCGGGCAGCGTCGCGTCGTCCCCGTCTACGCGCCCCAGGGCGCCGACGGCCCCGAGGCCTGACCGCCCGCCGAGTGCGGTGAACAGGTAGAGCGCGATGACTGCCAGGAACAGGCCGAGCAGCGATAGTCCGTAACGGTCGCTGAGCGGCGTGTAGTAGCCCACGGTCAGCCGGGTGAAGAACGCGAGCGCCGGGCCGAGCAGCAGAGCGACGAGCAGCAGCGCGCCGGCGATGACGAGGCCTCTGACCCCCCAGACCCGGAAACCGACGACCAACCCGACGAGGGATCCGATGGTCAGCAGCACCAGCAGGCTCGACACCGCGAACCCGAGCGCTCCGGAACCGTCGACGGGACCGCCGACGCTGGTCAGGAACCGGAACGACTCGGTCACGAGCGCGTGGAGCGAGAGGGGCTGCCGGACGGTGTCGACACCCGGGGTGGTCCCGGGCAACTTGATCGCGGACCGATAGGCCAGCCAGGCGACCTGCGCGCACAGCGCGAGCACCACAGCCGCAATGGCGGAGAGCGAGCGCCCATCGGTGAAGATCCGGGCGAAACGGTTGGAGCGCAGCGGCCGATCGGGGGTGGACCTCTCCACGATCACCCCGACAAGGAGCGCGAGGCCCACCGCCCCGACCGCTGCCAGGTTCTGGACCTTGATCAGCACGACGAGGATCGCGGCGAGCGGGAGCAGGACGAGCGCGGCTCGCCGGCGCATCCACGCCCAGACCCCGAGGCATCCCACCCAGGCGCCGGCGGCGAGCGACGGCGCGTCCGTACTGATGTACGTGGTCGACCAGTACACCGCCGGGGTGGCGATCACCAGCAGCCCGAGCGCCAACCCGTAGAGCGGGTCGATCCGCAACAGCCGCACCAGCAGCCAGACCCCGACCGTGCCGAGGGCAAGCCAGAACGCCCCCACGAGTCGGCCGGCGTCGACGAGGTCGAGCCCGGCCCAGGTCAGCGGCTGGGCCAGAGCCCAGGTGACCGCGAAGTAGACCGGGGTGTAGATGTCGGCGCCGGTGTGGCCGGCGTACGGGTAGATCTTGTCGTCCGAGAAGTCGGTGCCGCGGCACGGCTGAACCTTGATGGTGTACCACTGCACGCCTAAGCACGCGAGCGCCTGCCGGGCGATGTCGCCGGTCTCCTCCCCCGTACGGACCACGCCCTCGGTGGGCACCTTGGCTAGGTAGTCGACGTAGACGTACTCGTCGTAAGGAGAGAGAGCGCGAGAGTGCGAGGTCTGCCAGCCGACGAATCCAGCGCTCGCCACGACGAGGATGAGCACCGGAGCGACGACCCCCCTCAGCACCCGCAGAAGGCGCGACGCGAGACTCTGTGTGGCAGCCACCGGCTCCGCCCTCCCATCGATGTGCGCGCGGACGGTGTCGGCCCCCGCGGCTGCGGCGATCGACCGCCCGGCAATCGTATCAACGGGTCTCGGGCGCTCCCGGCGCCGCTGGCCGTTTACGCGGGCTGCAGCAGGTCGCGGAGAATGTCTGCCCGGCCGCGGCTGGCGAACCGCTCGTAGTCACGGCGAACGGCCAATCGCACGATAGACGGAAGCCGCAACGCCCGCGTCGCAGGCATCGCAGCGCGCTCCGCCTCGAACGCCTGTTTGCGCCGCGCCGACTCCAGCGTCGCGGCAGGGATGCGGTCGCCGAGCGATTCCAGCCGCTCCACCAGCACCGCAGCGCGACGGGCGAGCCCCCGATTGCGGTCACCGCGCGCCTGCAGCACGCGCGCCACCTTGCCGCGCAGTGTCGGGTCGGCGACGCCGATCTGGTTCGAGCCGTGCCGGCGGTACTCGGTGAGCGGTTCCTCCAGCAGGTCCGCGCCGGACAGCGCTGCCGCGATGATCGCGAGCCACTCGTCGTGCACCCATTCGTCCGGGAACGGCAGGGCCGCCTCCAGCAGCGACCGCCGGAAGACCACGGTCGCGCCGGTCGCCAGGTTGCGGCGCAGGTAGACGCGGAACGCATCCCCCGCGTGCACGGCGTCGCGGTCCGCCTGACTGACCTCCAGGGACGCGAACACCGTTCCCCCGGCGGGCCGGCCGACGCCGTCGATCAGGCGGGCGTCGGTGTGCAGGAAGAGCAGCCCCGGATCGTCGGCGAAGCGCGCCGCCATCCGTTCGAGCTTCTCGGGCAGCCAGAGGTCGTCCTGGTCGCTCAGAGCGATCAGGTCGCCGTGCGTGGCGGTCACCGCCTGCTGGAAGTTGCGGACCACGCCGAGCGGACGCTCGTTCCGGATCACCCGCGCCTGCGGGAAGCCGGCGAGCACCGTCTCGGCGACAGCGACCGTCGTGTCGGCCGACCCGTCATCCGAGACGACGATCTCCGCCGGCGGGCGCGTCTGCGACCGGATGGACCGCAGCTGGGCGTCGACGAACGGCGCGCCGTTGTACGTGCACAGCGCGACCGAGACGGTCGGCCCGGTCACAGCGTCCGCTTGATCCGGCTCGTGATCTTCTTGGCGACGACCTTCGGGCCGCCGTTGCTCATGTAGTGGAAGAACAGCCCGACGTCGTGGCGGACGCCGTGCTTCTTCCGGCGCGCGGGGCGGCCGCCGACCGGGCGGGCCGAGCGCACGGTGCCGCTCTCCACCAGGTCGGGCGCGTGGCGGGCGTCGGCCACGAACGCGGTCAGCGGCCGCAGCACGTTCTCCCAGAAGTAGCGCTGGCGGACGCGGCGGATGTTGCGCTTGGCCGACGCCGCGAAGGCCTCGTCGTAGAGCACCTTCTCCAGTGCGTCGCGCAGCGCGGCCACGTCTCCGGACGGGACGACGATGCCCAGCTTCTCGTCACGCACCAGCTCGGCGAAGTGATCGCCCTCGGTGACGACCATGGGCAGTTCGGCCCAGAGGTAGTCCAGGATGCGCGTCCGGAACGAGAACGTCGTCTCGATGTGCGCGAAGTGGGTGCTCACGCCGGCATCCGCCTCGGTGAGGAAGTTCTGCCGGTCGGCGTAGTCGACCCAGGAGTCGTTGAAGAACACCGCGGAGTCGAGCACGCCCAGTTCGCGAGCGAGCGACCGCGACTCGGCGACGATGCCCATCTCGGGGACCCCGGGATGCGGGTGCTTGGTCCCCTGGAAGAAGAGCCGCACATCCGGGTGCGTCTCGGTCAGCGCCGCGACCGCCCGAATCAGCGAGGCCGGATCGAACCAGTTGTAGAGGCCACCGCTCCAGAGCAGCACCTTGTCGTCCACGCCGATGCCCGGACGAACGCCCTTGAGCACCTCGCGCTCGTGGCGTGGGGGCGTGCTCGACAGGCCGAACGGGACCACGTCGATCAGGTGCTCGAGATCCGGGTCGGACTCGTACACGGAGGGGTTGATGCGCCCGAGGGCGGCCAGCTGCCCGAGGTAGAAGTGCCGCTGCCGCTCCGACGCGCACAGGAAGAAGTCGCCACGCTCCAGCTGCTCGTTGAGCACGTCCGTCGCATCGCCGACCTGCTTCTTCCACTGGGCGGCGCCGAGCTCGCGTCCTTGCTCCAGCTGCTCCAGATGCATCGGGTCGTAGATGTCGGCCACGATGATCTTGTCGGTCGTGCGGATGCTGTCGAACAGTGCCATCGCGAGGCCCTGGAACACGATCACATCGGCTTCGCGCTCGAACGGGCGCATGGCGCGGTCGTCGCCCGGCCGCACGTGCTCGACGCGGAACGGCGCGGACACCGGTTCCACCCCGGCCAGCGACACGAGGGTGACCTCGTTCGAGGCCGAGAGCGCCTCGGCCATATGCCAGGCGCGGATGGCCGGGCCGGCCATCTTCTCGCCGATCGGGTCGCCGGTGATGATGAGGACGCGCGTGACCTGGGGCGACTCCGTCACCGGGAACGCGGTGGCCAGCTTGTCGTAGCCCTCCAGGTAGTGGTCGTTCTGGAAGGACGGCGCGTCCGTCTCGCCGAACAGCGACCAGAGCCGCGCATCCGAGACCACCCGGGTGGCCTGGATCTCGCGGCGGGACTCGACCAGCGACGGCAGATTCTCGACGAACTGGTCGATCGCGAAGACGCCGGCGAGCGTCTCGCGCGACACCTCCTGGGTCGGCGCGTCGTCGATCCCCTTGCGGAGGTCGAAGGAGTCGGAGTCGAGGCCGCCCTTGGCGACGGCACGGCGAACGGCGAGCGCCAGCGTGGCGGGCAGCGCGTCGGCGAGGGCCTCGTCGCCCAAGTTCTTGTACTGCGTGTAGAGCGCGTTGCGCTCCAGCAGGTACGTCTCTTTGAACTGCCCGAACGCGCTCATCGACGCGTGGTGCTTGTGGTACGCCAGCGACTTCGGCTCGTAGACGTAGCGCCAGCCGCGGAGGTTGAGGCGCCAGCCGAGGTCCACATCCTCGAAGAACATGAAGTAGCGCTCGTCGAAGCCGCCGAGCGCGTCGTACACGCTCCGGCGCACGAACATGGCGGACCCCGTTCCGAACAGGACGTCGGCTGGGATATCGGCGGACGCCGGGACCGGCTGCGCGGTCAGCGGCTTGTAGCCCTGGCCGAACCAGGTGAGGGCTGAGCCGACGTAGTCGACCAGCTCGCCGTCCCAGTCGAGCACCTTGCTGGCAACGGCGCCGATCGCGCTGCTCTCGCCGAACCGCTCCACCGCAGCGGCGATCCAGCGGGCATCCGGACGTGCGTCGTTGTTCAGGAAAGCCACGAACTCGCCGGAGGACGACTTCACGCCGAGGTTGCAGCCGCCCGCGAAGCCGAGATTCTTCTTCGACACGACCAGCGTGATCCCCTCGATCGCGCGCAACCTCTCGAGGCTGTCGTCGCCGGAGCCGTTCTCGACGACGACGATCTCGAGGCGCTCGGCGGGCCAGTCCTGTTCACGGAGGTGACGGATGGCCAGCAGCGTGTCGTCGGTTCCGCGGAAGTTGACGAGCACGACGGAGACGACGCCGGGACGGAGGTTCGGCATGGAGCCCTTCCTGTTGGCTTGCGGAAACCGATCCTATCAATCGGGCCCTCCGCGGCCGTTCCGCGCGTGACCTCAGCGCACGGTGACGGCGCGGCAGCCCAACGGCGTCAGCGCGGACATCGTCGTCACACAGACGTTGTAAGTGCCCGGCGGACGCGGGATCGTCACGTCGTAGCCGTGCGCCTGCCCCGATCCCGGGTAGAGCCCGTCGAACCAGGTGAGGGGAACGGAGGCCTTGGCCGGGCTGCCCGAGCCGTCGACGTCGATCCAGACATACGACGGAACGCTGCGCTGTGTGAGGTCGACCGCCCAGCCGTGTACGCGGATGCCCCCGGGGACGGCGTCGGCGCCGTCGAACGAGCCGTCGTCGGACTTCGTGACCGTCGCGGTCTTGCAGCCGAGCAGTTGTGTGCCGCCCACCCCATACACGCAGAACTGGTGCGTGCCCTTCGGGGCCGTGACGTAGAGGTCGAACCCACTCCCCTGCCCGATCCCGGGAAGGTACCCCGGCAACCAGGTCAGGTTCTTGTTCGTCTTGTAGAAGCCGCCCTGGCCATCCACGTTCACCCAGACATAGGACTGGTTCGGGGACGAGTAGTCGGCAGACCAGCCCGAGACCTGCACGCCGCCCGGCACCGGGGTCGCGGCGTCGAACGACCCGGTGCCCCGCGGCACGGTCACGGTGGTCGACGCGATCAGAGGGCTTTGATTGCCGTACATGCCGTAGACGTCGATGCGATGGGCCCCCGGCGTCGCCGGCGCCACGACATCGAAGCCGTGCGCCGTGCCCGATCCCGGGTAGTAGGTGTTCAGCCAGGAGGTGGCATTGCCGGCCTTGAACGGGCCACCCTGACCGTCGACGTTGACCCAGATGTACGACGGAGCGGTCGTACCGAAGTCGACCGACCATCCGGTGAGCTTCACACCGCCCCACGTTCCGGTCGCCGCATCGAGGTTCCCCGCCCCGTAAGGCACGGTCACGTCCTTGCAGCCCAGCAACGGGCTGCTCGACGCGAGCATGGCGTAGACGCACACCTGGTGCGGGCCGGGGGTGGCGGCGATCGTCTCGGCGTAGCCGTGGTTCGGCCCGAAGCCGGGGAACATCGTGTTGAACCAGCTGAGCGGCTTGTTGGCCGACGCCGGGCCGCCCTGGCCGTCGACGTTGATCCAGACGTAACCGGATGCGGTCTTCGACGGGTCGTACGACCATCCGCTGACCTGGATGCCCTTGTAGATCCCGGTCGCGCTGTCGAACGCGCCGTAGCGGGGAGCCGTCGGCGACCCGAACCAGTCGGTGTACATGCGGAAGAAGTTGCGGTTGCCGTACGAGGAGCAGCCGTCGCCCGTCCCGTACAGGTTCGCGAGGGCCGCAGCGTTCGGCTGGTACGGCGTGTAGTAGTAGAGAGCGGCCGTTGCGGCGTTCTGGATTCGCACGGGGGCTCCACCGCAGGCGGCGTTGGGGCTGTACTGGATGGTGGGGGTGCCACCGACGGGGATCCAGGTGAAGAAGGCGCTCGTGCCCGCGGGGTTGCCGTAGCGCTTGAGCTGCCACGCGGCCTTGTAGACCTGGTTGTAGAACCCGAAGTACTCGGCCGCGCAGGGCGCGGTGTCCGGGCAGGCGTACCCCATCGCTATCTGGTAGCGACCGGACGTCGGGGAGGTCGACGTCACCAGCCCCTGCTCCTTCTCGAGCGTGGTCAGGATGACCTTCGCGCTGATACTGCACGCCTGCTGGACTTTGAAGATGATCTGGGCGGCCGATTCCGATCCCGAGCCGGTGTAGGCGGTGCACATCGCATCGGCAGCGCGGCTGTACGTGCTCTGGCCGTAGCTCTTCAGGCAGGTGTAACCCGACTGGCAGCTCGGGACCCGGGCGTTCAGGAACGACTGGATCTGGGAGGCCGTCATGGCGTCACGCGCATAGAAGTTGTCGTCGCTGATGATGTAGCCCGGCTGGAAGTCGCCGCCGGCGGCAGCCTGCGCGGGCTCCGCCGGCAGCAGCTGCGTCACGGGCACGAGCACGCCGACGGCGAGCAGCAGCGCCCCAAGGGCGGAGAGGACTCGCTTCATGATGTGGGTTCCCTGGTTGGCGGGGGCGACCGGCGAGCGTCGTCTGCAACGTGCCGGCGGGCCCGGATGCACCAGGTCGGCAGGCACATCCACCCACAGGTTAGGGCAGGCCCAGCGACTTTCCGCGTACCCGCGCCGCCCGTCGTCAGACGGGAACGCCCCTTTTCGAGGGTCAGCTGCGGATGCCCTCGTAAGATGTCAACCATGGCTTCCACCACTTCCCGTCCGACCACGGACGACGAGCTGGCCGCCGCTCGGCGGGAGATCCGCGCCCTCCGCGCGGAACTGGCCGGCAGCGCCCCCCTGATCGACGACCTCCGCCGGCAGGTGGCCGCTGCGGAGGAGCAGTCCGAGCGATACCGGAAGCAGGTGACGGCCATGCGGGCCTCGCTCTCCTGGCGCGTCACCAAGCCGCTGCGTATGCTCGCGCGCCGTCGGGGCTGAGTCGTGGCCCGTCAACGCGCGTCTCAGCGCGTCCTCGACCTTGTCCGCGGCGCGGTGACGATCGAACGCGGTCCAGCACGGCTTCCCGCCGGCGACCGAGCGGCGATCGTCGCCAGCTGGGCCCCGGACGCGCGGGTGAGCCGTTCCCTCGCCGCACTCGTCAGCTCCCTCGACGCCGCCGGTTATCCGTCCGTCCTGGTCCGCGCGTCGGACGACCCGACGCCGTTGCGGTGGCCCAGCGCGCCCCCCGAGTCCACCATCGTCGTGCGCAAGCCGAACATCGGCTACGACTTCGGCTCCTGGACTGTCGGACTCGACCGGTTCCCGTCCATCGCGAAGCGCCGCAATGTCATCCTCGTCAACGACTCGATGGCCGGCCCGTTCGCCCCGCTCGACGAGATGGTGGCATCGCTCGAGTCGACCGGCGCGAATGTGTGGGGCGCGACGAACACCCGGCAGATCGTTCCGCATCTGCAGAGCTACCTGCTGGGCTTCCGCGACGGGATCCTCGCCGACCCGGCGGTCCGCCAGTTCTGGAGGAACGTTCACCACCTCGAAGACAAGGGCCGCATCATCGGCGATTACGAAGTCGGCCTCAGCAACCTGCTCAGCGCGGAGGGCCTCACCACGAGTGCCTGGTTCGCCTCGGAACGCGTGGTGTCGCCCGCCGACAACCCGGTCGTGAACGGCTGGCGCCGGCTGGTCGACCTCGGCTTCCCATTCGTGAAGCGCGAGGTCCTCCGCGAGCCCGCGGTCGTGCTCGATGCACGACTCGCCCCCGAAGTCATCCGCGAGCGGTTCGGCGCCGAGGTCGCCGAGTGGCTGTGAGCGGCCAGGAAGGAGAACCCGTGGTCTCGCGTGGAAAACGGATCCGCCGGAACGTCAGCGCCGTGTTCCAGATCGCCGCGAGCGGGATCGCACCGCACGAACCGATCCTTCCCCCGGAACGGCATCCCGCCGAGCATGCCGCCTGGGTCGACCGCCTCTCCGGCAAGCTGCGCCCGACCCTCCCGGACGCCTGGTCGTCGCTCTACGAGTTCCCGCCCGCGCCCGCCCGGGTCGCGGTGCTGATGCACGTCTTCTATACGGACCTGGTCCCCGAACTGTGCAAGCAGCTCGCGAACATCCCGGTGCCGTTCGACCTGATCGTCACCAACGCGAGCGGTGAAGAGCTGGAACTGCCGCTGCACGGCATCCCGCTGGTCGGCCACGTCGCCGTGCTGCCCGTCGCCAACCACGGGCGCGACATCCTCCCCCTCGTCGAGGTGGTCAACGCCGGGCTGCTCGATCCGTACGAGCTCGTGCTCAAGATCCACACCAAGAAGAGCACCTGGCGCGCGGAGCACACGGAGCTCTCGGGCACGGGAGACGCCTGGCGCGACTCCCTGTACTCCACCGTGCTCGGCTCCCCCGAGAACGTGGAGGCTGTGCTCGGCGCGTTCGCGGAGGACCCGAGCGTCGGGATCGTCACGGCCGACGCGGACATCGTCGGCACGGAGTTCTGGGGCGGCGACCTGGTGCGCACCCGCGAACTGATGCGGCGACTCCAGCTGGAGGTCAGCGAGCACGACCTGCGCTTCGCGTCCGGTTCGGTCTACTGGATCCGCGGTTTCCTGCTGCAGGGGCTGCGCGCCTTCGCGATGGATGCCGAAGACTTCGAGCCGGAGGCCGGCCAGGTCGACGGCACCACGGCGCACGCGGTCGAGCGGGCGCTCGGGCTGGTCACGACCGAGGCGGGCTACCGGATCGCGGGCCGGACCTCGCTCGAGACGACCGACGCCGAGTCCTGGCGCCGCTACCAGCAGGACGCCGACCGCGTCCCGCGCGCACGCGTCGTCCCCTTCTACCTGCCGCAGTTCCACACGTTCCCCGAGAACGACCAGTGGTGGGGTCCTGGCTTCACCGAGTGGTCGAACGTGACAGCGGCGCGCCCGGTGTTCGAGGGTCACAACCAGCCGTTCCTGCCCTCCGAACTGGGCTTCTACGACCTGTCGGTGGAGGGCGTCCGCGATCGCCAGTACGAGCTCGCCCGGTCGGCGGGGCTCGAAGGCTTCATGTACTACTACTACTGGTTCTCGGGCAAGAAGCTGATGGACATGCCCGTTGAGCGCCTGCACGCGGCCGACGGCGACCAGCCGTTCTGCCTGATGTGGGCCAACGAGAACTGGTCCCGCCGCTGGGATGGCAGTGAGTCGAGCATCCTGATCGCCCAGGACTACGACGAGGTCCCCGCCGAGCAGTTCATCGACGACGTCATGCACCTACTGCTCGACCCGCGCTACATCCGCGTCGACGGCAAGCCGCTGATCGCGGTTTACAAGATCGCGCAGCTGCCTGATATCCGGGGCACGCTCAGCCACTGGCGAAGGCGTGCGGCCGAGGAGGGCCTGCCGGGCCTGCACATCGTCACGGTGGATGTCGGCCGCGAGCTGGACGGCGTCGACGGCGACCTGGGGTCGTACGACATCGACGCGTTCCTGGAGTTCGCGCCGCACAACCGCCGGTGGAGTCTCATCGACCGGAACGACCTCGACGAACTCGACTCGCGATTCGACGGACACATCATGAGCTACACCGAGATGGCCCGGCACTCCGAGCTGGTTCTGCGCGAGCCCGTCGACCCCCGGCGCTACCCCGGCGTCATGGTCAATTTCGACAACACGGCCCGCCGTCAGTGGCGTCCGGACCTCTGGTATGGTTCCAATCCATACACGTTCCGGCGGTGGTTGAACTCCGCCATTTCCGCTGTCGCCGACCGTGAACCCGAACACCGCATCGTCTTCGTGAACGCGTGGAACGAGTGGGCGGAGTCCGCTGTGCTCGAGCCGTCGCAGCGCTTCGGCCGGACGTTCCTGCTCGCCGTGAGGGATGCGCTCCTCAGCTAAGGAAACCCGTGAAACTGGCAATGACGGTGATGGTTCGCGACGAGGCGGACATCATCCGGCCCATGATCGAGCACCATCTCGAGCAGGGTGTCGACGTATTCATCGTGACCGACAACGGCTCGGTCGACGGCACAGCCGAGATCCTCGGCGAGTTCGCCGAGCGCGGACTCATCGACCTGCGGCACGACCCGGTCCAGCGCAAGCAGCAGGGCGCCGTGGTCACCGGCATGGCGCGCGACGCGGCCACCCGGTACGGAGCCGACTGGGTGATCAACGCCGACGCCGACGAGTTCTGGATCACGCGCGACCCCGCTCTGACGCTCAAGCAGGCGTTCGAGCACATCGATCCCGCCGTGCGGACTTTCACGGTGCCGGTCACCGACATGACGGGTCCGGCGGCACGCGCCGGAACCGGCCTCCAGCGTCTGATCTACCGCGACGAACGCGACACGGAGCAGCTCAACGCGGTCGGACTGCATGCCCATGCGACACCGGATGCCGTCCACGTCGGCGACCCGTCGATCGAGGTCGCACAGGGCAACCACTTCGTGAACATCGAGAGCTCGGGCCGGCCCGACGACGCATACGAGCTCGAGGTGCTCCACTTCCCGTGGCGTTCGTGGCAGCAATTCGCCCGCAAGGTGGAGAACGCCGGACGTGCCTACGAGGACAACCCGGAACTCAAGCCGAGCCCCAACCACCACGGTATGCGCGACTACCGGCGCCTGCTCGGCGGCACCCTCCTCGGTTCCTACCTGGTGCGCAACCCGACAGCGCAGGAGCTGGCGGACGGCCTGGCCAGTGGCGCTTTCCGCGAGGAGCGCCGCGTCGCCGATCGCTGGCCGTCGCCCGTCCCGGACGAACCGATCGACGAAGAGCAGGTGGCTACCGAGTACGCCTACGGACGCGAACTCGGCGCGATGGAACTGCGTATCCGGGAGCTGGAGCGCCAGGGCGTGCGCGAACGCGACATGATCTTCGACATGGCCGCACACGTCGACTCCCTGCAGGAGCGCATCGCGGAGCTCACGCAGGAGGTCCGCGAGGCGGACGCACGCACCGATCGCTACGCCTCGCGCAAGCTCGTCCGCGCGGCCGACAAGGTCTCCCGCACGCTGCGCCGCGGCTGAACGAGGGCGCCGTCCGGCACTCAGCCGCCGCACGGCCGGGCTCAGGAGCCTCCGACTATACTTGCGAGGTCCCCCACCCCCGACGAAAAGAAGTGCATGTCAGCCCAGGCGCGATTCGAGGCTCTCTCCCGCCAGAAACTGGCGACGGTCGGAGCCGCCTCGCCCAGCGGTCGGCGTTCCATCGCCGCCCTCAAGGAGATCTTCTCGCACCGCGAGATGCTCTCCCTCCTGGTCCGCCGTGACCTGAAGTCCCGCTACAAAGACAGCGCGCTCGGGTTCCTCTGGACCCTGATCCGGCCGCTGACGCAGCTCTTCATCTACTACATCGTCATCGGCAAGTTCCTCTCGGCCGAGCGCGGCATCCCCGAGTTCGCGGTGTACGTCTTCACCGGTCTGACGGCGTACGGCCTGCTCAGCGAGATCATCGGCGGCGGCACGGCGTCGATCGTCGGCAACTCCGGCCTGATCAAGAAGGTCTACCTCCCCCGCGAGGTGTTCCCCCTGGCGAGCGTGGGCTCGGCGCTGTTCAACTTCGTGATCCAGCTCGCCATCCTGCTGATCTTCTCCGCCATCCTCGGGTCGTTCCCGTGGTCGCCCGACTTCTTCTACTTCTTCCCCTCGGTGCTCGTGCTGCTGGTGTATGGGACGGCCTTCGGCCTCCTGCTCTCCGCGCTGAACGTCTATCTGCGCGACATCCAGTACCTCGTCGAGGTGATGCTCCTCCTCCTGCTGTGGGCCTCCCCGATCGTGTACTCGTGGAGCATGGTCAAGGGCATCCTGGGCAACGGCCTGGCGATGCAGATCTACACGAACAACCCGATCACGCTCGCCGTTCTGGGCTTCCAGAAGGCGTTCTGGATGGGCGGCCAGGCCACCGCGGAGTACCCGGCTGGCCTCGGGCTGCGCCTGGGCATCGCCTTCGTCATCGGGCTCGTCCTGCTGGTGCTCTTCCAGCGGGTGTTCCAGCGCCTCCAGGGCAACTTCGCACAGGCTCTCTAGGAAGCACGGTATGACTGACAGACTCACCACCCGCCCGGAGCAGAGCGTCAACGACGCCGCGCCCGAGATCGTCGTCATCGACGACGTCTCCAAGCGCTTCGTGCTGCGCAAAGACAACTCCCTCAAGGAGCGTTTGACCGGCCTCGGCCGCGGCAAGAAGCACCGCGAGGAGTTCTGGGCGCTCCGCAACGTCACCGCATCGATCAGCGCCGGGCACACCGTCGCCCTGATCGGTCACAACGGTTCGGGCAAGTCCACCCTGCTGAAGGTGATCGGCGGCATCGTCGACCCGACCAGTGGGACCGTGAGCCGCCGCGGTCGCATCGCGGCCCTGCTCGAGCTCGGCGCCGGCTTCCACCCGGATCTGACGGGACGCGAGAACGTCTTCCTGAACGCCTCGATCATGGGGCTGAGCCGTTCCGAGACCGAGTCCCGCTTCGACGACATCGTCACCTTCTCGGGCATCGGCGACTTCATCGACACCCAGGTGAAGTTCTACTCGTCCGGCATGTACGTGCGGCTGGCGTTCGCTGTCGCCGTGCACACCGACCCCGACCTCCTCCTCGTGGACGAGGTGCTGGCGGTGGGCGATGAGGCGTTCCAGCGCAAGTGCCTCGACAAGATCCGTTCCTTCCAGGAGGAAGGGCGCACGATCATCCTGGTGACGCACACCCTGAGCCAGGTCGTCGAGCTGTGCGACCGCGCGATCCTGCTCAACAAGGGCGAGATCGTGTTCGACGGGGAGCCGCGCGACGCGGTATCGCAGTTCCGCGACATCCTCGAGGAGCGCCGGGTGTCCGAAGTGGACGCGGCGGGCGACCTGACCGCGCCGCCGAAGGAAGCCCGCATCAACGTCGTTTCGGCGAAGCCCGCGGGAAAGACGGTCGGAGCGGTGCTCGAAGATGGCGAAGACCTCATCGTGTCGGTCCAGATCGACCACTACGAGGCGATCGAGGGCTGGTTCTGCGGCATCCAGATCGACAGCACGCTCGGCCAGGTCGTCTACGGCACGACCACCAAGCGCGCGGGCGTCGAACTTCCGGCGGTCACCGGTCCGCAGACGATCGAGCTCCGACTCGACCGTCCGCAGTTCGGCGGCGGCAAGTACTTCGTGAACGTCTCACTCATGGACCCGACCGGTCGTCACTTCGCCGACCTGCCACAGGGGACCAGCTTCGATGTCGCTCCGAAGAAGAAGTCGGCCGGTACGCTCTACGCCGAGCCCGTCTTCAGCGTCGTCACCGATTGATCCTCGACCCAGGATGCCGCACCCCCACACGCCGTCCGTGCTGATCGTCACGGTCACGCACAACACCGGCGACGTGCTGCACGAATTCCTGCGCTCCGCCCGCACGGCCACCGCGGAGCCCGCCCAGATCGTGGTGGTCGACAACGCCTCGGCGGACACCACGGTCGAACAGGCCGCGAGCGACGAGTTCGGTGCCGAGTTCATCGCGTCGACGGAGAACCTCGGCTACGGAGGCGGGATCGAGGCGGGCTACCGCCACGGCTCCCCGGACGCCGAGTACCTGGTGATCGCGAATCCCGACGTCGTCTTCTCCCCCGGCTCGGTGGACGAGCTGGTGCGCGTGCTGCGCGAGCGCCCGGCCGCAGGGTCGGCCGGCCCCCGCATCCTGAACGCCGACGGAACGGTGTACCCGTCCGCCCGCAGCCTCCCCTCGCTTCGCACCGGCGTGGGCCACGCCCTCTTCGGCCGCCTGTGGCCGGGCAACCCCTGGACGAAGCGTTACCGCGGAGTCGACTACGCGAGCGACGCAGTCCGCCCGGTCGGGTGGCTCTCCGGCGCGTGCTTCGTCGTCCGCCGCGACGCCTTCGAACAGATCGGCGGCTTCGACACCTCGTACTTCATGTACTTCGAGGACGTCGACCTGGGCGCCCGGCTGAGCAAGGCCGCCTGGGCCAACCTGTACGTCCCCACCGCGAGCGTCATTCACACCGGCGCGCACTCGACGAGCACCGCCTCGCGTCGCATGGAGGCCGTCCACCACGAAAGCGCCTACCGGTACCTGTCGCGCAAGTACGCGGGCTGGTATCTGCTGCCCGTGCGGGCCACATTGTGGGTCGGGCTGCGGGTGCGCCAGTGGTGGGTCACGCGATGAGAGAAAGGGTCAGCTGATGGAGGACCGCAGGAAGCACATCCTCGTCGTCACCCCGGACACGATCGGCGAGAGGATGGCCGGCCCGGCCATCCGCGCCTGGAACGTGTCGCAGGCGCTCAGCGCCGTCGGCGAGGTCCGCCTCGCGTCGACGGTGGGCGCGACGGTCACGACCTCCGACTTTACGATCCTCCACGCGGGCGGAGAGGCGTTGAAGCCGCACGCCGAGTGGGCGGACATCGTGGTCTTCCAGGGCCACATCCTCCGCACCCACCCCTGGCTGAAGCCGATGGACAAGCTCCTCGTCGCCGACATCTACGACCCGGTGCACCTGGAGTGGCTGGAGCAGGGCCGCGACCTGCCCGAGGCCGACTATTACGCCTCCACCATCGACGCCGTCGAGGTGATGAACGACCAGATCGAGCGCGCCGACTTCATGGTCTGCGCCTCGGAGAAGCAGCGCGACTTCTGGCTGGGCCAGCTGGCAGCGATGACCCGGGTGAACCCGGCGACGTACGCGGCCGACCCGACCCTGCGCAACCTGCTCGATGTCGCCCCGTTCGGCATCCAGGACACTCCACCGGTGCAGAAGCGTCACGGTATCCGCGGCGCTGTCGACGGCATCGGGATGGACGACAAGATCATCGTGTGGGGCGGCGGGATCTACAACTGGTTCGACCCGCTGACCCTCATCTCGGCGGTCGGCCGTCTGGCGGCGGAGCACCCGGAGGTGCGGCTGTTCTTCCTCGGCGTCAAGCACCCCAACCCGGACGTCCCGCAGATGGAGATGGAGCGCGCCGCGCGCCGTCTGTCGGACGAACTGGGACTCACCGACCGGGTCGTTTTCTTCAACGAGACGTGGGTGCCGTACGACGAGCGCGCCGACTACCTGCTCGACGCGGACCTCGGCGTGAGCACCCACCTCGAGCACATCGAGACCGCCTACAGCTTCCGCACCCGCGTGCTGGACTACTGGTGGGCCGGGCTTCCGGTCGTCGCGACCGACGGCGACACCTTCGCCCCGCTCATCCGCGAGAACGGCCTCGGCCGGATCGTGCCGCCGCAGGACGTCGAGGCCCTCGAGGAGGCTCTCGGCGCTCTCCTGTTCGACGAGGAGGAGCGGGCTCGCACCCGCGAGCACGTCGACGGTTTCGCCGACGGGATGCACTGGTCGACAACGCTGGAGCCGCTGGTCCGCTACGCGAAGGCGCCGTACCCGGCAGCTGACCGCGTGCGTGGCGTCATCTCGCAGCGCAACCAGATCACCGCCGACCTGCGCAAGCGGGTCGCGGGGATGGAGCGCAGCTCGTCCTGGCGACTCACCGCGCCGCTGCGCGCCGCCGGCACGTGGGTGAGCTCGCTGCGCCGTCATCGCGGCTGACTCTGAGGCGACTCACGCGCGCAGCGTCCGCGGTCAGGAGACCGGGACGGCGCCCGACGCGAGGCGGTCGAAGAAGGCGCGCTTGATGTCGGCCTGACCGTGGTGCTGGTTCGTCTCGTCGAGCACGAACTGGATCGGCACGTCGAGCTTGGCGAGGCGGTAGCCCTTGGCCTTCGCGAAGTAGGACAGCCAGACGTCGTCCAGCATCCAGAACTCCTGCGGCATCCGGGTGAAGAACCGCTCGTCGGCGATGATCTCCGACGAGAGCACGGAGCCGCCGGGACCGATGTGATCCACGCGGTCGCCGGGCTCTGCCGGCGTGCGATCCCAGTAGCCCTGCGGCCCGAGGGTCCAGGCCCACCACGCGGTGACGGCTTTCGGGTCGTACTGGCTCAGGGCCGACGCGAGGAAGTCGTTCTGGATGTCCTGATCGTCGTCGATGACCACGATCGGCTGCGGGCCGTCCGTCAGCACGAGTTTGCGGGCCCAGTAGAAGCGGGCGATCGAGCCGAGGTTGAAGGGACTCCGCACGAGCCGGGCGCTGCGGAGCGCCCCACCCGGACGGAAGCCGTCCAGAGTGCTGAGGTACTGCTCGTGGTCGTTCCGCGCGTTGTTCCAGAGGTAGAGGCGTACGCCCGTCACGCTGGTCTGCGCATCCAGCATCCTGAGCACGTCGACCAGGCGTTCGGGACGGTTCCACAGGCACATGAGAACGGCGACGTCGCCATTGTGCTCGGTGCCATACGCCCACGTGCGGAACCGGAACCGGCCGGCCAGGAGGCGCCTCTTGATGACGGATTTCACACGGGATTTCAATGCGGGCAGGAGTGGCACCCTGACATCCTAAATGAACGCCGTCAGCCGAGGGCGAGGATGCGTTCGCGCGACAGCGGAGACCCGAGCCCCTGCGGAGTCACGCCCAGCGCCCGGAGCCAGGTGACGTCTCCGCGACTCCACCCGGCAGCGTCGCCGGTGACGCGGTAGACCGGCGCGATGCCCGCCTGGTGGAGGACCGCCACGAGCTCTTCGTTGGAGGTGCCCTCCCCCGTCGCGACGTTCACCGCCGGCGGAAGGGCAGCCGGATCCGCAGCGGCTACGCCTGCGAGGGCGTCGGCGACATCGTCGACGTGGATGTAGTCGCGCACGAACCGCGTCCAGCCGTGCAGCTCCACGGCACCGTCCGCTGCCGATCGGGCGAGCCGGGCGACCAGGCTGTCCGGGAAGTCCGCGCCCCAGACGTTGAAGATTCGCGCCGAGACGGTGGCGAACCCGGGCGCCGTCTCGGCGGCGAGCCGCTCCTCGGCGTCGCGCTTGCTGTCGGCGTAGGCTCCGCGACCGCCGAGCGGGGCGTCCTCGTCGAGGACAGCGTCTGCGTCGGTGCCGTAGACGGCTGCTGTGGAGGCCTGCACGACCAGGGAGGCGCCCGCATCACGCGCCGCCGCCGCCAGCGTGACCGCACCGACGACGTTCACCCGGTGTGTGAGCTGCGGGTCCGCCGCGCAGGCGGCGCCGACGACGCCGCCCAAATTGACGACGACGTCCGGATGGGCTGCAGCCACCGCCGAGCGGATCGATGCTTCGTCCGCGAGGTCGAGCCGGTGGACTCCCGAGTGCGACGTGGCGACGACCCCGAAACCGGCAGCCTGCAGCCGGGGCAGCAGAACGCGTCCGATCCGCCCGTGTGCGCCCGTCACCAGGGCCCGACGAGCCGTCATTGCAGGGAGAAGCCCAGGCGGCGGAGCTCGGCGACGACCTCGTCCGCACCCACTTCGTAGGCGAGCGAGCGGGTCATCAGCGAGCGGATGGCCGCCACCTCGGCGTCGTCGGCGTCGGCCGCGTCGCGCACGATGAAGATCTTCGAGTTGCCCGTCCGCTCGACCTCCTCCGGGCCGTACGAGAGCTCCTCGTACATCTTCTCGCCCGGACGCAGGCCCACGATCTCGATCTCGAGCGACGGGTCGACGGCCTTCACCAGGCTGTGGGCGAGGTCCAGGATGCGCACCGGCTCGCCCATGTCGAGCACGAAGATGTCTCCGGGATGCCCCGCGAGGGAGGACTGCACGATGAGCTGGCTGGCCTCGTCGATCGTCATGAAGAACCGGGTCACATCCGGGTGCGTCACGGTCAGCGGCTGCTTGCGGCTGATCTGCGACCGGAAGATCTGCATCACCGAGCCGTTGCTCTCGATCACATTGCCGAACCGAACGGCGTTGAAGCGCGTCCCGGAAGTGTCGGCGAAGGACCGCAGCATCAGTTCGCCCAGGCGCTTGGTGGCGCCCATGACGTTGACCGGGTTCACCGCTTTGTCCGTGGATACGTAGACGAAGTTGGCCACCCCGGCCTCGCGCGCGAGCTGCATCATGTTGACGGAGCCCCACACGTTGTTGTTGACGGCCTCGCGGGGATTCTCCTGCATCAGTGGCACGTGCTTGTAGGCGGCGGCGTGGAAGACGATCTCCGGCTGCTCCTGCAGCATGATCTCGCGCATCAGCCGTTCGTTCTTCACATCGGCGATGTGGAAGCTGAGTCGCCCGTCACCCTGGTCCAGCTCCTGCCGCAGGAAGAAGATGCCGTTCTCCCACCAATCGACCGCGGCCACAGAGGCCCCCAACGTCGTGAGCAGGCGCACCAGGCGCGAGCCGATCGAGCCGGCCGCTCCGGTGACGAGTACCTTCTTGCCGCTGACGAACGCACGCGACGAGACGACATCCTGCTTCACCGGCTCGCGGCCCACCAGGTCGAGCACGTCGACGTCGGTGAGGTCGTCGATGTGCACCGTCTCGCGGCTGAGCACGTCGTACGTGCGCGGGATCATGGTGAACTCGACGGCGTCGAGGTCGAGCCGGTTGATCACATCCCGCAGCAGCTTGCCGCCGGCGGAGGGGATCGCGAAATAGACCAGGCTCACGTCGTTGGCGCGGACCACCTCGCCGATGTCGTCGAGCGTCCCGAGGACGTCGTCTCCGGTGAGCCGGTCGTCCACGAAACCGGCGAGCGAGCCCCCGCGCCTCCGGATGTCGTCCGCGAGCGCGCTCCCGGCGGTGCCCTTGCCGACGATCAGAATCCTCTTGTCCATCACAGAAGACCCTATCCGCTGGAGGCTGAGCGCCGGGTGCGGCGCCGGTCCGGGCGCCGGTCCGAACGGACCGGCGCCGCGACCCGGATCAGCTGGCGCAGAGCTTCAGCGCGGCGACGTTGGCGTCCAGCGAGGCCGGACCGCCGAGCAGCGTCATCCCGGACGCACCCAGCCGCTTGACCTCCGCTGCGACGCCCTGCGGCACGCAGCTGGTCTGGGCCAGGTATACCGGCGCCGTGTTCTTACCGGCGAGCGCCGCACCCGCGAGCGCGTCCGGGAAGTTGAACCCGGTCGCGACGTAGACCTTCGTCTCGGCGGTCTTGAAGGCGTCCGCGTTGATCGCCGCCGCCGCACTGAAGCGGTCGTTGCCGCTCAGGCGCGTGGTGTTCGCGATCGTCGACAGGTCGTTCTGGATGCCCTGCGATACGGAGTTCGGACCGCCCGCGATCTTGATGGTCGTCGCGTGCAGGTCGCGGATCAGCTGGGCGGTGGCCGCATCCAGCGACCCCTGCGTGCCGGGGACGAGGATGACCGGTGCGCTGAACGCGCCGCCCGCTCCGCTTGCCGCCAGAGCGTCAGGGAAGTTGAAACCGGTCGCCACGTAGACGGTGCTCGCGCCGAGCGGGAACGCATCGCGCACGATGTTGCGGGAGGCCTCGAACCGGTCGGCGCCGTTGATGCGCTTCACGTCCGGAACCAGACCCTGCAGCTGGGCGATCACCGTGGGCGACACCGAGTCGACGCCTCCCACCACGACGACGTGCTGCGGCTGGAGTCGCTGGATCTCCTGTGCGACAGCGGTCGGCAGCGCAGTCGGTGCCGTGAGCAGAAGGGGACCGCCCTTCTTCACGGCCGCGGGAGCGGCGCTCAGCGCGTCGGGGTAATTCGCACCCGTCGAAACATAGACGGTGTCGGGATGCGCGGACGGGTACGCCGCCTGCGAGATGGCGACGGCTGCCGCGTAGCGGTCGGAGCCCGAGAGCCGGTCGACGGCGGGCGCCGGGACGACCGTGAAGCTGCCGGTGACCGGGGTCGATGCAGACAGCGTGCCCCAGGTCACGACGACCTTGTAGGTGTGGGCGCCGGGGGCGAGGTTCTGCGGGACGCTCCAGGCGAGGTCGTTTCCGGTCGGCTTCGTGGTCGCGCTCGGCGTGGTGGCGCCGTCGAAGAAGACGTTCACCGTCTCCTGCGCGTTGCCGCCCGGGACGGTGCCCGTGACCGGCTTGCCCTGGAACACCGTTCCGCCCGAGAGGGCCGGCGCCGCCGGCGGGACGAAGGCGGAGAGCTCCCAGTCCCCCTGTTGGTCCTCGATGTCGAGGCCGTTGCTCGATTTCATCGGGAAGATGCCCGACTTGTCGTCGCTCGCGCAGTTCGGAGCTCCTTCAGCTGCCGTACCCGCGGAGGTGATGCCGAGCGCGAGAGCACCGACGACCGCCGCACCGCCGCTGTCCCCTCCGAGGGAGCACGCGCTGGTGATGTAGAGGTTCACAGGAGTATCGGACACCGAGACGTTCTGGTTGACGGCCTCGATGTACCCGCAACGCCATCCTGTGGTTCGGCCCGACTTACAGACCACCGAACCGACCGTGCCCTGGATGTCGCCCCGGATGAGCAGCTGCGTCCCCGAGGCCGGGGCGCCTCCCCCGCCGTTCCAGGTCGCCACCTTCGGCTGCGGAGTGACAGCGGCGGTCGTCGCCTGAAGACCCGAGTCCAGGCCGCCGCCGAAGGCGTAGCTGCTGGCGATAGTGGTGCCGATCTGCGTGCCGACCGTCCCGTAGTCGTTCGGGTAGTTCTGGTTGAGCGCATATACGGGCTGCGTCCCGTAGTAAGGCTGGCAGTGACCGGCGGTCACGAACTGGGCGGCCCTCGTGGACTTGCTCGCGCCATTGAAGCCCACTGAGCAGAGGTAGCCGCCGGAGACGCCGGGCTCGCCGTCGAAGTAGTAGCCGGTGCCGCCGAGGAGGTCCTCCTGCTTGTTCATCTTCGGTGGGGCGGTCTCGGTGACCGGCTGGTTCACCGTGGCGGCCGCGCCGGTGGCCTTCACCGCCGGGACGTCGGCCTTGTCGGCGACGTTGACCGTCAGAGCCTGTCCGTCGAGGTGGGACGAGAGGATTTTGACGCCCTGCTTTCGCAGGCCGGTGAGCACGTCGCTGGCGTCGGAGGCGGCCTGCGCGTCTGCCAGGTACTGCTCGGGCGACGAACCCAGGTCGCGCCGCACGGCCTCGCTCAGCGCCGGGGGCAGCGTGGCCGCTTGCGCCGCGAACTGGCCGGCAGCGTAATGACCCATCGTCGCGGGCGGCGTCGGCGCGGGATGTGAGCCTCCCGGATCACCGGCGGCCTGGGCCGCGAGCGGCTGCAGACCGCTGAGGACGAGAGCGGATGCGGCCACAAGCCACACGGATCGACGACGGAGCACGGATTCCCCCTTCAGGCGGTCGCACAGCACCGGCGACCGGACGCTGGGCAGATTATCAGGTTGTAAGCGTCGATCAACGGCCCCCATTAGGGACGCGCCGATCGGTCCGGGGATCAGCCGTGACAGACCCGCAGCGCCGCGACGTTCTCGTCGAGCGAGTCCGCGCCGCCGAGCAGCACCATCGATGTTGCACCCATGATGCCTGCCGTGCGCACGACCGCCTGGGGGATGCAGCCGGGCCGGGCGAGGAACAGCGCTGCATGGCCTTTTCCGGCCAGCGCCGCGCCGGCGAGGGCGTCAGGGAACGTCATCCCCGTGGCCACGTAGATCGTCGGACTCGACGTGATGTCGTCGTAGTTGATGGTGGCGGCAGCGTCGAACCGGTCCATGCCCATGTTCCGGGTGGTCGGCGCAATCCCCTGGAGGGAGTCCTCCAACCGCACAGTCACCGAGTCGGGGCCGCCGGCGACCTTGATGCGGTTCGGGTGGAGGTTCCAGAGCAGGTCGACGGAGTCTTCGTCCAGATACGAATCGGCACCGTTGACCAGCAGGACCGGGCTGCCAACGCCGCCCGCCACCGCGCTGGCGGCAAGCGCATCCGGGAACTTCGTGCCGGTGGCGAGGTAGACCATCGACGACTGGGTGAACGCGCTGCGCACCAGGTTGCGCGAGACCTCGTAGCGGTCGGCGCCGCCGATCCGCGTCACGGTGGTGGCCAGATCGGAGAGCTGGTCGAAGACGGCCGGTGTGACCGACACCTCACCGCCGACGACGACGATGGAGGCGGGATGCAGCCGCTCGACCTCCGTCTGGACGGGGGCGGGCAGCGCGTCCGGTGTCGTCAGCAGCAGCGGGCCGCCCCGCTTGACGGCGACGGGTGCGGCGGCGAGCGCATCCGGGAACGTCGCCCCCGATGCGATGTAGACCACCGGCGCTCCACCCGTCGGGAAGGCAGCCTGCGAGAACGCGACCGCAGCCTGGTAGCGGTCGGCTCCGGTGAGCCGGTCGACCGTCGGTGCCGCGACGACGGTCATCGACCCGGTGACCGGCGAAGACGACGTCGTGCCGTCGGTGACCACGAGGCGGAAGGTGTGCGACCCGGGCGTCAGCGTCTGTGCGGCGGACCATGCCAGCGTCGGACCCGAGGCGGTGGCGGTCGCACTGGGGCCGGCCGCGTCGGTCCGCCCGTCGTAGTAGACCTGCACGACGTCGCCATCCGCCCCGCCCGGGACCGTCCCGTTCAGGGTCGAGCCGCTGAACAGCGTCGGTATGACGCTCTCACTGTCGACGACGGCCGGCGGCACCGACGGAGCCTCGACAGCGTTGGCCGCGGCCGGAGCACCGGTGAGGATGAGGACGGAGGCGGCAATCAGCCACACACGCGAACGGAGCACGATGGTTCCTCTCTGCCGGTCGCCCCCCGCGGCCGATCGAGGCGAGGCTAGCAGTTTCGCCAGCCGCTCGCGTCAACCCCGTTCGGGGCCGGTGGCCTCCAAGAGCTCCATCAGGTACTTGCCGTAACCGCTCTTCACCAGCGGGCCCGCGAGTTCGCGCAGCTGCGCGTCGTCGATCCAGCCGGCACGCCAGGCGATCTCCTCGATACAGCCGATCTTGAAGCCCTGCCGGTCCTCGATCACACGCACGTACTCCGACGCCTGCATCATCGACTCGAATGTGCCCGTGTCGAGCCACGCGGTGCCGCGGTCGAGCACCTGCACCTGCAGCTTCGCCGCCTCCAGGTAGCGCTCGTTGACCGTGGAGATCTCCAGCTCGCCGCGCGCGCTCGGAGTGATCGACTTCGCGATCTCGACCACGTTGTTGTCGTAGAAGTAGAGGCCGGGCACGGCGTAGTTGCTCTTCGGCACCGTCGGCTTCTCCTCGATGGAGAGCGCCTTGAAGTCGTCGTCGAACTCGACGACGCCGTACGAAGTCGGGTTGCTGACGTGGTACGCGAAGATGAGCGCGCCCTCGAGCTCATTGTTCGTGCGCAGCGACGACCCGAGTCCGGCGCCGTGGAAGATGTTGTCGCCGAGCACCAGCGCGACCGACTCGTCGCCGATGAACTCCTCGCCGATGATGAACGCCTGCGCCAGGCCGTCCGGCGAGGGCTGCACCGCGTACTCGATCCGCAGCCCGAGGTGCGACCCGTCGCCGAGCAGCGACCGGAACTGGTCGTTGTACTCGGGCGTCGTGATGACGAGGATCTCGTTGATCCCGGCCATCATCAGTGTGGACAGCGGGTAGTAGACCATCGGCTTGTCGTAGATCGGCATCAGCTGCTTCGAGATGCCGCGCGTGATCGGCCACAGGCGGGTGCCGGAACCTCCGGCGAGGATGATGCCGCGCATGTCAGTTGCTCTCCTTGTTCGAGGCGGAGTCCAGGGAAGCGTAGAAGGCGCGTGCCGCCTCCCAGGTGGGGAGCAGGCCGGCGGCGCGGGCCTCCTCGAGTCCTGGCGCTCCGGTGTCTTTCGGCGACAGCAGCGGCTCACCGGCTTCCTCCGGGAAGCGGAGCGCGATCTGCTCGTCGAGCGGATTGATCCCGTGCTCGCGGGTCGGGTTGTAGGTGTCCGTCACCAGGTAGCTCACGGTGGCGCCCTCGGTCAGAGCGACGAAGCAGTGCCCGAGGCCCTCGCCGACGTAGATGGCGCGGCGGTCGACGTCGTCGAGCAGCACCGAGTCCCACTGACCGAACGTCGGCGAGCCGACCCGGATGTCGATCACATAGTCCAGGACGGCGCCCTTCGGAGCCATCACGTACTTGGCCTGGCTCGGCGGGATGTCCGCGAAGTGGATGCCGCGCACCGATCCGCGCTTCGACACCGAGAGGTTGCCCTGACGGAGGTCGAGCCGGTGGCCGACGGCCTCCTCGAGACGGTCGAAGCGGTACCACTCCGTGAACAGCCCGCGGTCGTCGGCGTGCTGCTTCGGCGTGATCTCGTAGGCGTCGGGAATGGACAGTTCGCGGATTTGCACCCGACGAGTGTACCAACGGGTCGCTGACCAGCCCGGGGGCGGGTCAGGAGCAGACCGTGAGCTTGCCCACTCCCGCGCCGATCGAGGCCGTGCCGCCGAGCAGCCGGATCGCGGTCGAGGAGGGCTTGAGCGCCGCCTGCGCGGCCGCGGTCGTCACGCAGCCCGCCTGGGACACGTACAGGGGCGAGTGCGCTTTGGCCGCGGCCGCGGCCCCCGCGAGCGCATCCGGGAACGTGAACCCGTTGGCGAAGTACACCGAGGGGACCGTCGGGAAGATGCTCGTGTCCGCGTTGAGGGAGGCGCTCACCGCGAACCGGTCGGCACCGGAGAAGCGGTGGACGGTGCCGGTCAGCGTGCCGAGCTGCCCTTCGATCGTGGACGACACGGAGTTCGGACCGCCCACGATATCGATCTCGCCGGCATTCAGGCGCTGGATGAGGGCGACCGTCGCGTCGTCGAGGGTGGCGGCCGAGCCGTTCACCAGCAGCACAGGAACCCCGAGGGTGCCGGCGGCGGCGCCCGCCGACAGCGCATCGGGGAAGTTGGCGCCGGTCGCGATGAAGAGGCGTGTGACAGTACCGGGCCAGACCGCCGAGACGAGCGATCGTGCCGCGGCGTAACGATCGTCGCCGGACAGGCGCCCGACCGGGCCGTACTTCGCCAACTGACCGAGCACCGCATCGCTGACGGAGTTCACCCCGCCGACCACGACGATGCCACCGGGCTTGAGGCGCTGGAGCTCGGCCCCCACACTCGCAGGGATCGAGTCGGGCGTGACCAACAGGAGCGGACCACCCTGGAATGCCGCCGCCGGGGCCGCCCCGAGCGCGTCCGGGAAGTTCAACCCGTTGGCGATGTACACGTTTCCGTGTCCGTTGAGCGGGGTCGGGTAGCTCTGCTGCGAGATCGTGACCGCGGCATCGAACCGGTCGGCGCCGGCCGCGCGCGTCACGGTCGGCGTGCCGCCGGTGGACGTCGATCCGAACCAGTCACTATAGGAGCCCCAGAAGTTGCGGTTGCCGAGCGACGAGCATGCGTCGCCATTCCCGAAGAAGTCGGCCATCGCTGCCGCGTTCGGCTGGTACGGCGTGTAGTAATACAGCGCCGCGGTGGCCTTGTTCCAGATCGCGACCGGCGCGGACCCGCATCCCGCCTGGTCGGAATAGAGGATGCTGCTCACCTTTCCAACCGGATACCAGGTGAAGTAGTTGCTGGTGCCCGCGGGGTTGCCGTACCGCTTGAACTGCCAGGCGGCTCCGTACACCTGCTGGAAGAACCCGGTCGTGTCCGGGTCGCAGCCGACGCCGGGGTCGTCGGGGCAGGCGTACCCGGTCGCGTAGGAGTACTGAGTGGCGGAGGGCCAATCGTCCGTCACCAGGCTCTGCTCTTTCTGGAGCAGCGCCAGCAGCACCTTCTGGCTGATCCCGCACGACTGACCCACCTTGAAGATGATCGCGGCGGCGTTCTCGCCGGCGGCTCCGGTGTAGCCGGCGCACATCGCGTCGGACGGGCGGCTCACCGTGGTCGTGGTGTAGCTCTTCAGGCAGGTGTACCCCGTGCGGCAGGTCGGCACCTCACCGTTGAGGAAAGTCTGCACTGCGGCTTGCGTCAGTGCACCGCCATCGAAGAACAGCTGGTCGCTGATCAAGTTCCCGGCCGAGAACAGCGACTTGTCGATGTCGTAGTTCGGGTGGAATCCCTTAGCGGCCGACGCCGTCATCCCGTGACTCTCGGCCGCATGGGCGACGGAGGCGTAGTAATCGGCCGCGCGGCCCGGCGGGTCGTCGGGCGCGGCGGCCGCTGGGGCGATCGAGAGGGCCGAGAGGGCCACGACGGATACGGACACAGCGATCAGGAGACGCCTTGCTCCCCCACCCCAGGCAGACATGCCGGCGAGTCTAGCGGTCCGGGTAGGATGATCTCCGACCATCTCAGGAGAAAGCACCCATCATCCCCATGAAGATTCTCGTCACCGGCGGCGCCGGTTTCATCGGCTCCAACTTCGTCCGTCGCACCCTGCAGGACGCGTACCCGGGCCTCGAGGGCGCCGAGGTCGTCGTGCTCGACGCGCTGACCTACTCCGGCAACCTGGCCAACCTCGCGTCGGTCGCAGACTCCCCGCGCTACACGTTCGTCAAGGGCGACATCCGCGACGGCGGCCTCCTCGACCAGCTGTTCCCGACCGTGGATGCGGTCGTGCACTTCGCTGCCGAGTCGCACGTCGACCGCTCCGTCCGCGACGCGTCGATCTTCGTCGAGACGAACGTTCTCGGCACGCAGCAGCTGCTCGACGCGGCGCTGCGCAACAACCTGAAGCGCTTCGTCCACGTCTCCACCGACGAGGTCTACGGCTCGATCGCCGAGGGCTCGTGGGCGGAGGACCGCCCGCTGGAGCCGAACTCGCCGTACTCGGCGTCGAAGGCCGGCAGCGACCTGCTCGCACGCAGCTACTTCCGCACGCACGGCCTGAACCTGTCGATCACGCGCTGCTCGAACAACTACGGGCCCTACCACTTCCCCGAGAAGGTCATCCCGCTGTTCGTCACGAACCTGATCGACGACAAGCACGTCCCGCTGTACGGCGAGGGCAACAACATCCGCGACTGGCTGCACGTCGACGACCACACCCGCGGCATCGCGATGGTGCTGGTGAACGGCCGCGCCGGGGAGATCTACAACATCGGCGGCGGCACCGAGCTCACCAACAAGGAGCTCACCCAGCTGCTGCTCGACGCGACCGGCAAAGACTGGTCGTACGTGGACCGCGTCGCCGACCGCCTCGGCCACGACCTCCGCTACTCGGTCGACATCTCCAAGATCCAGTCGGAGCTCGGCTACGAGCCGCTCGTGCCATTCCAGCAGGGCCTCGCCGACGTCGTCCAGTGGTACCGCGACAACCGCGCCTGGTGGGAGCCCCTCAAGGCTCGCGCCGCGCTCGACAACTGATGACGCGCTACCTCATCGCCGGCGCGGCCGGGATGCTCGGCCAGGACCTGCAGAAGGCGCTGGCCGGGCGCGAGGTGACCGCGCTGTCCCGCGCCGACCTCGACGTCACCGACCGCGACGCCGTGCTTGCGGCCGTCGCCGGTCACGATGTCGTCCTCAACGCGTCCGCCTACACGAAGGTGGACGACGCCGAGACGCACGAGGACGACGCCTATGCGATCAACGCGCTCGGCACCGAGAACCTCGCCATCGCGGCCGCGCGGAACGGCGCGCGCTTCATGACCGTGTCGACCGACTACGTGTTCGACGGCCAGGCCACCGAGCCGTACGCCGAAGACACCGTCCGCGACCCGCTGAACGCGTATGGACGCACCAAGGCGGCCGGTGAGGAGCTCGCGCTCGCAGCGCATCCCGACGGCACCTTCGTGGTGCGCACCGCTTGGCTGTACGGCGCGGGCGGCCCCAACTTCGCCAAGACCATGGTGAAGCTCGCGGGCAGCCACGAGACCGTCAGCGTCGTCGACGACCAGCTCGGGCAGCCGACCTGGACGGGCGACCTCGCCGCGCAGATCGTCGCCCTGCTCGACGGCGATGCGCCGGCCGGCATCTATCACGGCACGAACTCGGGCCAGGCGAGCTGGTACGACTTCGCTCGCGCCGTCTTCGCCAGCGCAGGGCTCGACCCCGACCGCGTGAAGCCGACCGACAGCGCGAGCTTCGTGCGCCCGGCTCCGCGTCCCTCCTACTCCGTGCTCGGGCACGACGCCTGGTCGCGCGCGGGTCTCGCGCCCCTGCGCCCGTGGGAGGACGCCCTGGCGGCCGCCACGGCGGCGGGACTCTTCGCGGAATGACCACGCTTCGCGTCATCGTCGACGAGCTCGTCACCGACGAGCCCGGCGGGGCGCGCCGCTACACCGAGGAACTCACTCGGCAGCTGATCGCGACGGCTCCCCCGGGCTGCGACGTCGAGGCGCTCGTCTCGAACGTGAGCGACGAGCAACTGCAGACCCTGCGCGACCGTCTGCCCGGGGTCGGCGCCGTCACCCGCCTGCCGCTGGCCCATCGCGAGCTCGCCCTGGCCTGGCAGTCCGGCCTCTCGGTCGGGGGACCTCCCGGGATGCTGCACGCGCCGACTCTGCTGGCCCCGCTTCGGCGACACAGCCAGTTGAACGGCCATCAGCAGGTCGCCGTGACCATCCACGACACGCTTGCGTGGACGCACCCGGATGACCTCGGAACCGGCGCGACCCTGTGGACGAAGGCCATGGCGAAGCGCGCACGCAAGCACGCCGACGCGGTCGTGGTCCCGACGCACGCTGTGGCGAACCGGCTCGCCGAGGTGATGGATCTCGGCGACCGGGTCCGCGTGATCGGCGGCGCACCGGCGACGAGCCTCCGCCTCCCTCCCGACGCCGACGAACGCGCTGAGCGCCTCGGCCTCCCGGAGCGTTACGTACTGACCCTCGGCACCGTCGAGCCGAGGAAGGGCCTCGCCCCGCTCATCCGGGCCATCGCACGACCCGAGACGCAGGGCATCCCCCTCCTCATCGCGGGTCCCGATCGCGTCGGGGAGCGATCGGCGACCGGTGTGGCGGCCGCGGCGGGTCTGCCCGAGGACCGCGTGCGTCCCCTCGGCCGGCTGGAGGATGCAGACCTCGCCGTCGTGCTGGACCGCGCCACCCTGTTCGTCTATCCGAGCCTGGCGGAGGGGTTCGGCCTGCCGATCGTCGAGGCCTTCAAGTTCGGGCTGCCCGTCATCCACTCGGACGACCCGGCGTTGGTCGAGGTCGCCGCGGGCGCCAGCCTGGTGGTGGAGCGCGCAGCGAGCTCCACGGACGACGCCGCGTACACCGACCGCCTCGCGGCCGCGATCGGGCGCGTCCTGTCCGACGGTCAGCTTTCCGCCCGCCTCGGCGTGTTAGCCTCTGACCGCGCGCGTGCATTCAGTTGGCGGGATTCCGCCGAGCGCGTCTGGCAGCTTCACGCCGACCTCTGACCCCTCCCCCTCTTACATGACTTCCTCTCCGATCGGATCTGGACGGCTGTCGTCTCTCGACGGCCTCCGCGGCATCGCCGCCCTCGTCGTGGTCGCGCATCATGCGTCTCTACTTTTTCCTGAGATCTCGGCGGCGTACCTTGACCCCGCGCACGGTCCGGTCGCCGGCAGTGTCGCATGGTGGTTCACTTTCACGCCGCTCAAACTGCTGACCGCCGGCCCCGAGGCGGTCATCGTCTTCTTCGTGCTGTCCGGCTTCGTCCTGACCCTTCCGCTGCTGTCCGGCCGCCCGTTCGACTGGATGGCGTACTACCCGCGGCGCATCGTTCGCATCGGGCTGCCGACCCTCTGCTCGCTCCTTTTCGCGGCAGCCCTCGCGCTGCTGATCCCCCAGCAGATCGACCACGCCATGAGCTCCTGGGTGGCCAGCACGTCGATGCCCGGCCTCACCGTCGGGAGGTTTATCCAGCAGATCGACCCGACCTTCGGCAACTATCCGCTCAACAACCCACTGTGGTCGATCTACTGGGAAGTCGCTTTCTCGATGATGCTGCCTCTCTTCGTGGGGCTCGCCATCTGGACACGCCGCATCTGGCCGCTCGTTCTCGCCGCGGCGTCGCTGGCGGTGTTCTTCGGGGTGGTCGCGGGCGCCGGCGGCTTCCACTACCTCCCCCCTTTCTTCGTCGGGGTACTGGCAGCGGTGATCCTCCCTGGTATCCGCCGAGTCGGAGCGACGATCTCGGGATGGCGTGCCGGCTGGCTGGTGTGGCTGTTCGTCGTGCTGATCTCGGCACTCCTGCTCGTCGCACACTGGATGGTGCCGGACGGCGTCGTGAGCGTCGCCCTGGTCGCTCTTCAGCCTCTCGCCGCGCTCGGTCTGCTCATCTGCTGCCTGGAGTGGCGGCCCCTGGCCGGACTCCTGTCGCACCAGCCGTTCCGTTGGACGGGGAAGGTCTCGTTCAGCCTCTACCTCGTCCACGTGCCGATCATCGTCGGTCTCAGCTATGCCCTTTCAGCCTGGGGCCCGATCCGCGTCGGCCTGTTCGCCGTCCCTCTCGCCCTGATCGCTGCCGCCGTCTTCTACCAGCTCGTCGAGAAGCGGTCGCACGGCCTCTCGAAGTTCTTCGGAAGCCGGATCGCCGCCGCCGTCCGCCAGTCGGCACCGACGGCGCCCGCCGCACCGCCCGCGCCCGTCGAAAACGCCGAACGGCTACCGACGAGCGGCCGCGGCTGAGGCGTTCTCCTCCGCCCGGGCGGCCGCGTCGTCCTGACGCGCCCCCTTCGGCGACTCTTCGTCCTCGCGTCCGAACCACGTGGCATACCGCTGGGAGGCCCAGGCCCCGAACGCTTTCGACCAACCGTGGCTGCGCTGCTCGATGAGCCACATGAACCCCACCGCGACGAGCACCGCGACCGGCATCCCGAACAGCGGCCCCACATACCAGGCGGCGTCCGCGAAGAGGTAGGTGCTGAAGATCAGGATCGGCACGTGGACGAGGTAGAGGCTGAAGGAGATCTTCCCGCTGAACTGCACGGGGCGTGTCTCGAGGGTCGCCCGCAGCGGGGTCCAGCCGAGGGCGGCGACCACGAGACCCGCCGCAGCTAGCGGTACCATGCCCTTCAGGATCGGCTCCAGCTCGGTGATGTCACCGACGTTCGGCCCGACCAGCCAGGGAGCGATCATCAGCAGCAGGCTGCCGATCGTGAGACCGGCCCACAGCGGGTGGCGGTACCAGTGCGAGTTGATGCGGTCGGCGACATTGCGCACGGCGTCGAGGCGCACGGCGATCACCGCACCGACGAAGAACGCGGGAAGGTACTGCAACTCGCCCGAGCCCGCATGGACGCCCAGGTAAGTGAGGGCGCACGCCGCGGCAAGGCCGCCGATCCACCACTTCCGGACCGCCAGCGCCAGGACGGCGAAGATGGGCAGGGCGAGCGAGAAGACGAGCTCCCAGCGCAGCGACCACAGCGGGTTGTTGATCTGGCCGTCGCCGCCGAGGAGGTCCCAGCCCTTGACGATGTACTCCCAGCCGAAGTTCGGCGTCGAGGAGTTGCTCAGCCAGGTCCCGTCGGCCTGCGTGGACTTCTGGGGGATGGCCATCACCCACACGGCGGCGAGCAGCACTGACGCCATCACCGGCACCAGGAGGCGCACGGCGCGGCGCGGGAAGTAGGCGATCCAGTCGAATCCACGTTTCCGGATGACCGGCAGTGTGACCACGAGTCCGGACAGCACGAAGAACACGATGACCGACTCGACGCCAGCCGTGAACAGCTTCAGCGGCGTGTAACTGATCCACCACATCGCCGACCCGGTCGGAGCCGAGCCACCGCCTGGCGTGCCAGGGAAATCCGGGTTGGTGTACATCGCATGGTGCAGCAGCACGACCACCGCGGCGATACCCCGAAGGCCGTCGAGCGCGGCCAGCCGGCCGCCCGTCGCCTGTCTCGTTTTCTCTCCCACACTTTCACCTCTACCCGTCATAGGCGGGCGACGCTACGGGCTTGCGCTGAGCAGATCCTGTGACCTATTCAGGGGGTGCCTGAGCGCGTTCCGCGTGGCGAACGGCCTCTCCGCCGGGCGGCACCTAGCATGATCGCTATGCCCGCAACCGCCTCCCCGTTGATCTCCGTCGTGATGGGATCCGACTCCGACTGGTCGGTCATGCAGGAGGCGTCACGGGTGCTCAGCGAGTTCGACGTCGCGCACGAGGTGGAGGTCGTCTCGGCCCATCGGACGCCGGAGAAGATGATCGCTTTCGGCAAGGCCGCCGCCGGACGAGGTGTGCGCGTCATCATCGCGGGAGCGGGCGGCGCAGCACACCTGCCCGGCATGCTCGCCGCGGTCACCACCCTCCCCGTCGTGGGCGTCCCCGTACCGCTGGCGCGCCTGGACGGGCTGGACTCCCTGCTCTCCATCGTGCAGATGCCTGCCGGTGTGCCGGTCGCGACCGTCTCCATCGGCGGCGCGCGGAACGCCGGACTCCTCGCCGTCAAGATCCTCGCAACCTCCGACGACGCCCTGGCGGAGAAGCTCGCGCAGTTCGCCGCTGACCTGGAGGCGAGCGTCGAGCAGAAGAACCAGGCCCTCAAATCCCAGCTGTGAGCCGCACGCCATGACGATCGCCACTCCCCTCCGCCACCCCGACGCCACGTCGTCGCACACCATGACGAAACGCGGCTGGTGGCTCGTCACCATGAACGTTCTGCTGCCCGGCTCGGCGCAGGTGGTCGCCGGCAATCGCACGCTGGGCCGCGTCGGCGTGCTGGCCACGCTGCTGCTGTGGCTGCTCGCCATCGTGACCCTGGTCGTGTACCTCGTGGCGCCGTCGGCCGTCTACACGATGTTCACGCAGGCCGGCAGCCTCACGCTGGTGCAGCTCCTGCTCATCGCCTACGCCGTGCTCTGGGTCGTCCTCACTCTCGACACGCTCCGCCTCGTGCGCCTGGTGCGCACCGCGCCCAACTCACGCGGCTGGATCGCAGCCTTCTCCGTGCTCGTGCTCGTGGGCCTGACCGGGACGGCCGGCTACGCGTCGATGGTCGCCGGATCCGCCCGTGGCGCGCTCGGCGACATCTTCTCGGCAGCGGCCTCCCAGCCCCCGGTGGACGGTCGCTACAACATCATGCTGCTCGGAGGAGACGCCGGTCCCGACCGCGACGGGCTGCGTCCCGACAGCATGTCGATCGTGAGCATCGACGCGAACACCGGCCAGGCCGTCACGATCGGCTTGCCGCGCGACCTTGACCCCGTCCCCTTCCCCAAGACGTCGCCGCTGCACAACCTCTACCCCGACGGATACGGCTATGAGGACCGCTGCGACGTGGACGTCTGCCAGCTGAACTCCATTTACACCGAGGTCGAGCTCTACAAGCCGGAGCTGTACCCGAACGCGGAGAAGAACCGGAGCCAGCCCGGTATCGAAGCCATGCGCGACGCGCTCGAGGGCGCGACCGGCCTCACCATCCAGTACTACGTCCTCATCGACATGCAGGGCTTCGCCGACCTGGTGGATTCGGTCGGCGGCGTCGACGTCACCGTCAAGGACCGCGTGCCGATCGGCGGCGACGAGAACCTCAACGGCGTCGCAGAGTGGATCGAGCCGGGTAACCGTCACCTCGACGGCTACCACGCCCAGTGGTACGCCCGGGCCCGCCACGGGTCGAGCGACTACGACAGGATGGCGCGCCAGCGGCAGCTGCAGGACGCCATCCTGAAGCAGGTCAACCCGGTGAACGTGGTGTCCAAGTTCCAGGACATCGCGAAGGCCGGTGCCCAGGTGATGAAGACGGATATGCCGCAGTCGATGCTCGGCTACTTCGTCGACCTCGGGCTGAAGACCCGCAAGCTGCCGGTGCAGCAGCTCGAGCTCGTTCCGCCCACAATCGACCCGTCGAACCCCGACTACGCCCAGATCCAGGAGTTGGTGCGCCAGGCGGTGCACCCGGCGACGGCGAAGCCCTCGGGCAAGTAGGGCTCAGCCCTCGAAGAACGCCGCCGCCGCGCGAGCCCGGTACACCACGTCGTCGAGGTCGTCGCCGCCGACGGTGACGTGCCCGACCTTGCGGCCGGGCCGCGGTGCCTTGCCGTACCCGTGGAACTTGACCTCGGGATGCGCGGCGAGCGCCGCCGGGTAGCGGTCCTGAAGGGTGCCCTCCGCGGGCCCGCCCAGGATGTTGACCATGACCGACCAGTCGGCCCGCGTCTCGGTCGAGCCGAGGGGCAGGTCGAGAACGGCCCGCAGGTGCTGCTCGAACTGGCTGGTGACGGCGCCCTCGATCGACCAGTGGCCGCTGTTGTGCGGACGCATGGCGAGCTCGTTAACGAGCACCCGTTCATCCGTCGTCTCGAACAGCTCGACGGCCAGCACACCGGTAACACCGAGTCCCTCCGCCACGCGGCGGGCGATCTCCTCGGCGACCTCAGCGACACGGCCGGCCGAGCCCGGCGCCGGCGCCAGCACCTCGGCGCAGACCCCGTCGCGCTGCACGGTCTCGACGACGGGCCATGCCGCGATCTCACCCGAGGGGCGACGCGCCACCAACTGCGCGAGCTCGCGACGGAACGGGACGAGCTCCTCCACGAGCAGCGCACCGCCCCGGCCGTCCTCGGAGAGCGCGAGGAACCAGTCGTCGGCGCCGCTCGCGTCGGAGACGACGCGTACGCCCTTGCCGTCGTACCCTCCGCGCGCGGTCTTCACGACAGCACGGCCGCCGTGGTCGGCGAGGAAGGCACCCAGCTCATCGGCCGACTCCACCGCCGCCCAATCCGGCACGGGCAACCCCAGCTCGCTCAGCTTGGCGCGCATCTGCAGCTTGTCCTGCGCATAGAGGAGGGCGTCCGGGCCGGGGTGCACGGGGATGCCGCGCGACACCAACTCGTTCAGGATGGCCTGCGGGACGTGCTCGTGGTCGAAGGTGAGCACATCAACCGTCTCGGCGAAGGCCAGCACGGTGTCCAGGTCGCGGTAGTCGCCGACGCCGCTCGCCGCGAGGTCGGCGCTCATGCCTTCCGCCTCTTCCAGCACCCGGATCTCGATGCCCAGTTCGATCGCGGGCGGGATCATCATGCGGGCCAGCTGCCCTCCGCCGATCACTCCGACGATCTGACTAGCCATGGCCGTCCGCCTCTCTGATACTTTTCATGCTGGCCGGGGAAACTCACAGCAACGCGAAACCTGGTCCGCGTACCGTGAAGAACGCACTGACAATCATCCCGCATCTCCAGGCAGGGGCATGACGACCGAGACCCGTACACCGGCGCACAAGGCGCGACTGCTCCCGCAGCTGATCAAGTTCGGCGCGGTCGGGGCGGTCGGTTTCGTGGTCAACCTCGTCGTCTTCAACGTGCTGATGCTCGTGGTCCTGGTGAACGTGCCGCACAAGACCCTGTTCGCGACGGCCATCGCCACGCTCGTCGCCATCGGCGCGAACTGGCTGGGGAACCGCTACTGGGCGTTCGCGGGCAACCGCAGTGACAACGCGACCCGGGAGGGCGTCGAGTTCTTCGTCGTCAGCCTTGCGGGCATGGCCATCCCGCTGCTGTGCGTGTGGGTGTCGCACTACCTGCTCGGCTACCAGAGCCTGCTGGCCGACAACATCTCGAACAACGTCGTCGGGCTGGCACTCGGAACGGTCTTCCGCTTCGCGTTCTACCGCTGGTGGGTGTTCTCCCCCGATCGCGCCGCCGCACGCGCCGGCCGCACCGAGCGCGGCCTCATCTCGGCGGGCTCCCACGTGCCGTCCCGCCCCGCCCGCGAGAAGGCCCCGATCACGGGCTCGACCCTAGCGAGTGCCCCAGACCGTGGTCTCGTCGGTGACTGACTCCGACTGCTGACGCCGCACGGCAACCACCGTCTGCGAGTGGTCCATCAGCTCCGACAGGGCGCGCTGCACCTGGTCCGCTTTCGGTACGTCTTTCAGGACGACCGGATGCTCCAGTCCGGAGTTGATGAGCACATCCCCCGACCGGAACAGGCTCTGCAGCCAGGTGCGTCGGATGGCGACATCGTAACCGCGGCTGTGCAGCAGCTCCTGCCGCACGCGCACGAAGAAGCCGTGCCGGATGATCAGCCGACGCGTCGTGATCGTGTAGCGACGACTCAACCAGGCCGCCAGCGGCAACAGGAAGAGCAGCAGGAGCACGGCCGCGGCCGCCGACCAGAGCAGGACGACCTCCCAGACCTCGGTGATCCGCCCGGCGAAGTAGCCGACCGCTCCGGCGGCCAGAATGAGCACCAGGCTCGGCCAGAAGAGGCGGCGGGCGTTCGACCGCAGCCGGGCGATCACGCGCTCGGGCGGTTGGGCGGGCTGCGCGGGTGTCCCGTCCGGGGTGCTCATGCTCAATTAATACCGCAGGTGGGTCACGTCGCCGGCCGCCACCGCGGTGCGGCCCGCATCCGACTCCACGATCAACCGTCCGTCTTCGTCGATGCCGACCGCCGTGCCGAGCAGATCCTCGCCCGCGGGCAGGTGAACGCGCACCGCCCGGCCGACCGTGTGGCACGCCTCGACCACTTCGTCGCGCAGCGCGCTGCGGATCGGATCGCCGTCGGCGGCCAGGAACTCGCGGTACACCGTCGACAGCTGGATGAGGTACGCCGAGAGCACCACATCCGGGTCGACGTCCTCCGCTCCGGCGAGCGCGAGCGAGGTGGAGGTGTCCGTCGGCAACTGCTCCCGCGTCTGCGACAGGTTGACGCCCGCGCCGATCACCAGCCCGGTCATCCCGGGGAGCAACTCGGCGAGGATGCCGCACACCTTGTCGCCGTCGATGAGGACGTCGTTGGGCCACTTCACCTGTACCCCGCCCGGCACCAGCGGGCCCAGCGCGCGACTCATCGCGAGTCCGGCCAGCAGCGGGAACCAGCCGTACGACGTCGGCGGCAGTCCGACCGGCTTGAGCAGCACCGAGATCGCGAGCGCCGTCCCTGGCGGCGTCACCCATTCCCGCCCGAGCCGGCCGCGGCCCCCCGTCTGGTTGGCGGTCACCAGCACCGCGAGATCCGGCAGGTCGCCCGCTCGCGCGCTCAGGACGTCGTTGGTCGAGCCCGCCTCGGGCAGGACCTCGAGCACGGGGACGATGGATCGGCTGCGTCGGAACTCCACCCGCCCAGTCTCTCGCACTGGGCCACTCCGCTAGTGCAGGCGGGCGGATTTGTAGGATTTCGTCAACGGCACGGCCGATCGGCTGGCCGGTAGAGTGAACGGCGTGACCGACACCGAACCACGTCAGACCGAACAGCTCCCCGACCTGACCACCACCGCCGGCAAGCTCGCCGACCTGAAGGAACGGTTCCACGAGGCCGTCACCGCGAGCGGACAGGCGGCGATCGAGAAGCAGCACGCGAAGGGCAAGCTGACCGCCCGCGAGCGCATCGAGCTGCTGCTCGATCACGGCTCCTTCGTCGAGCTGGACGAATTCGTCCGCCACCGCACCCACGCCTTCGGTATGGAGGCCAAGCGTCCGTACGGCGACGCGGTCGTCACCGGCGTCGGCACCATCCACGGCCGCAATGTCGCGGTGTTCAGCCAGGACTTCACCATCTTCGGCGGGTCGCTCGGCGAGGTCGCCGGCGAGAAGATCATCAAGGTCATGGACCACGCCCTCAAGACCGGCGTTCCCATGATCGGCATCCTCGACTCGGGCGGCGCGCGCATCCAGGAGGGTGTGGTCGCGCTCGGCAAGTACGGCGAGATCTTCCGCCGCAACACCGCCGCGTCCGGCGTCATCCCGCAGATCTCTATCGTGATGGGCCCGGCGGCGGGCGGAGCGGTGTACTCCCCCGCGCTCACCGACTTCGTCATCATGGTCGACAAGTCGAGCCACATGTTCGTCACCGGCCCCGACGTCATCAAGACGGTCACCGGCGAGGACGTGGGCTTCGAAGAGCTCGGCGGCGCGCTCACCCACAACAAGATCTCCGGCGTCTCGCACTACCTGGCGAGCGACGAGGATGACGCGCTCGACTACGCCCGCACCCTGCTCAGCTACCTGCCGCAGAACAACCTGGCCGAGCTGCCGACCTTCCAGGCGGAGCCCGAGCTCGAGATCACGGACGCCGACCGCCGCCTGAACACGGTCATCCCGGACTCCCCCAACCAGCCGTACGACGTCAAGACCATCATCGAGGGCGTCGTCGACGACGGTGAGTTCCTCGAGGTCCAGCCGCTGTTCGCGCCCAACATCGTGATCGGGTTCGCCCGGGTGGAGGGTCGCTCGGTCGGCATCGTCGCCAACCAGCCCAGCGCCATGGCCGGGACGCTCAACATCGACGCGGGCGAGAAGGCGTCGCGGTTCGTCCGCTTCTGTGACGCGTTCGGCATCCCGATCCTGACCCTGGTGGATGTGCCCGGCTACCTGCCCGGCACCGACCAGGAGTGGACCGGCGTCATCCGCCGTGGCGCCAAGCTGCTCTACGCGTACGCGGAGGCCACCGTGCCTCTGGTGACGATCATCACCCGCAAGGCGTACGGCGGGGCGTACATCGTGATGGGCTCCAAGCAGCTGGGCGCAGACATCAACCTCGCGTGGCCGACCGCCGAGATCGCCGTCATGGGCGGTCAGGGCGCGGTCAACATCCTGTACCGCGGCGAGATCAAGCGCGCAGAGGAGGCGGGCGAGGATGTGGCAGCGGTGCGCACCAAGCTGGCCAACGAGTACACGTACAACGTGGCCAGCCCCTTCCTGGCAGCGGAGCGCGGAGAGCTCGACGGCGTGATCGAGCCGGCGGCGACCCGCGTCTCGGTCATCAAGGCCCTCCGCGCGCTGCGGACCAAGCGGGCCTCGCTGCCGCCGAAGAAGCACGGGAACATCCCCCTGTGAGCGGCGCGCACGCCAAAGAGACGGGCGACTCCCCGCTCGACCCCTCGCAGCTCCGGTTCGTCACGCGCGGCGTGACGCCGGAGGAGGTCGCTGCGGTGACCGCGGTGCTGGCCGCTGCGGCCGCGGAGCAGGCCGCTGCCGCCACCGAGGCGCGGGCGGAGAACGGACCGGACGCCTGGGCGCGCACTCAGCCCGCCCTGCGCTCGGAGCTGCGATCGGGTGCCGGAGCGTGGCGTTCCTTCTCCGGTTGAGCCCCGTCCTGTACCCCTATCGGGGCGCGCCGAGAGGCCGTTCGGGCCGGTTCTCCGGAGTGCACCTCGAACGGGGGCCGCGAAATGTCCCCCATGTCCTCCAAAATGACGACTATGTATTTCCCGAGAGCCCGACCACTATAGATATTGCTAGGTGTCTCTCCTCGTGAGTCACACCGCCAATCACTCGCCGACTAGGGTAAGCGGGCGAGTGCTTTGGGGGCGAGTCAGGGCGATATTCGGGTTGTCGCCCTGACTCGGGGTTTGAAAAGGGGCCGACAATTCGGGTGTCGGCCCCTTTCCCCTTTTAACGCGCACGTCCCCCCGCACGATTTGGCGCAAATCGCGGTTATCGAGACGCCAGAACCGCGATTTGGCGCAAATCGCGGCGTCAGGAGGCCACGGGACGCGGGATCTCCAGCCAGAGGTCGACCTCGTCGTCCTCCGAGTCCGCGCCCAGCGCGTTCGCTGCCCCGTCGTCCGACATGCGCAACCCGACGACCGTCACAGCCGTCTTCGACGAGCGGGGCACGGTGCGCACGATGAGCTTGTCGGTGGTCGTACCGCGGATGGCCTCTGCGAGCCGCCGGAGCACCGCCTCCAGACCGCGCTGGTCGAGGTCGTCGATTCCCCCCTCGTCGAGCAGGCTGACGACCACGCCGCGCCGGCGCGCATCCATCACCTCGCGTCGCACATCGTCGTTGAGGAGTCGGCGGCCGCGGATCTCGTCGCGGATGGCGCCCTCGAGGTAGCGGCACTCGCGTCGCTCGGCCTCGGTGAGGTCGCCGCCGCGGCGGACGATCTCCGCCAGCATGGGCGCAGCCACGCGGTACGTCTGCCGCAGCCGCAGCTGACGTTCCATGACGTGCGCCTCCTGAGCGGCCTGCCACTCGGTGGCCTCGCGCTCGGCACGCGCGAACTGCAGGGCGTCCCTTCCCGCCTTCGCGAGCGAGCCGGAGATGACGACGGCCACCCCCACCCAGACGACCGAGCCGATCACGCCCAAGCCCGCCAGAGCACCCGGGCCCGCCCAGACGACGGTCTGCACGGCGAGGAAACCCACACCCGCCCAGGCGACGATCTGCTGCCGGCGGACCGCGCAGATCGTCATCAGAGTGCCCACCGCGGCGACATACCAGGTGGCGTAGCCATTGTCCTTCGACGGGTCCAGCTCGCTGGTGACCAGGATCGGGATGACCACGCAGACCGCCAGGTCGAACGCAGCCAGCCAGAGGGGCATCTTCGTCGGACTCGTCGGCCACAGGCTCACCACTGTTGCGATTCCGTACAGCACCATCGCGACGATCGCCGGACCCGCCGCCCGCGGTGTCGACAACGACGAGAGCGCGAGGAAGAGGTGGTATGCCGAGAACAGCCCACCGAGGCTGAGGAAGAGGACGCGGTTGAGGGTGATCACTCGCCCGCCTCCGACCCGTTGACGGTGACCGGCTCGTGCATCCCCGCCGGGATGGCGGAGCCCACAGCGTGGCTGTCGGCGGACGGCCACAGAATCGTCACGGTCGTGCCGACCCCCGGCTCGGACTCGATCCGCGCGCGGCCGCCGACCTTGGCGAGCCGGTCGCGGATGCTGATCCGGAGCCCCAGTCGCTCCGCCGGAACCTCGGACTCCGTGAAGCCGCGGCCGTCGTCACGCACGACGACCTCTACCGTCGCGGCCGGTCCGCCGCCGCGGATGGAGACGTTCCGCTGCACTTCCGGACCGCCCGCGTGCTGCATGCTGTTCACCATCGCCTGCACGGTGGCGGAGTAGACGGCCTCGGCCACATTGACGGGGAGAGTGTGCACCTCGACGTCGCGCACCTCCACCTGGAAGGGCGAGGAGAACGCGTTGGCGGCCGTCACCAGCCGCTCGGTGAGGCGATCGAGCCCGACGGCCGACTGGTCCTCGGGCGTCGCCGCCTCTGCCGCGTGGAGGTGCCCGATCGCATCCGCTGCCATCGTCGCCGCGAGCTCTTTCTGCTCGGGTGAGCGGGCAGACGCGGCGGAGAGCAGCGTGGTAAGGACGCTGTCATGCACGATCGCGTCGACCTGGACGCGCTCGACCTCGGTCGCGTGCTGACGGACGGCGTTCGCGTACCGGGCGAGGGCCTGGCTCTGTGCCGCATCCACCGCGCTCGCGGCCTGCCGCATCATCGCGATGATCGCGAGGATGACGCCGCCGAGGATGACCGCGTAGATGGCGTCCAGCGCGGCGATCTCGGGGCCGACACCGCCGCCGGCAGGAAGGGCCCGGACCACGCCGTATGCGATCGGCGCGATGAACGTGTACGCGATCGCCAGCCCGAGCGGGTAGGCGACCGCAGCGAACGCGGTGAAGACGGAGCAGAGGAACCACACCCACGGCTTGCCGGGAGCGAGCGCCGGGTCTCCGATGAGCAGAGGCCACGTGACGAGAGCGGCGAGGTAGACGACGGCGAGCACGCCCATCGCGATTTTCACGCCGCGCTGGACGATTGCGAGGATCACCGTCAGGGCCAGTCCGCCGAAGATGACGATCATCCATACGCCGCCCCACGGCTCGCGCAGCTGATGAAGCTGGCTGAGGGCGGTCGGGAGGGTTTGCAGGCCGAAGACCAGGCCGAATGCCGAGACCGTGCGGTCGGCGATGCGCTCGATGCGAGCGCGGCTGAGGGGATTGCGGGGTTTGACCGATTCGAGCGGCAGCCCCGGGCGCACCCCGCTAGGAACGCTCATTGCCCGTCTCGGGATCGAGCCCGGGGAGGATGCCGTCCTCGACCGCGCGACGGAGGAGGTCGACCTTGGTCGGTGCCGGCCGGCCCACTTCGACGTACTTGACGCGGATGCGGTCGAGGTACTCGCGCGCGGTCGAGTTGGCGATGCCGAGCTGTGCGGCGACGGCTTTCAGCGGGAGGCCGGACGCGTACAGGTGGAGCACGTCGCGCTCGCGTCGACCCAGCTGGGCCTTGGCGAAGTCGCTGTCGGCGTCGATCGCCGTCGCCCACTCGAGATTGTTGAGCACATCGCCGCGCGCGACCGTGGCGATGGCGCTGATGACGGTAGTCGTGGGCGAGGACTTGGGGATGACCCCCGCCGCTCCCGCGGCGAGAGCTTCACGCACGGACGCGACGCGGTCGGCGATGCTGTGCACCAGCACGGCGGCGCCGGTCGCCTGGGCGCGTTTGACGTTGTCCGTCACCTTGGAGCCGTCGCCCAGGGACAGGTCCAGCACGACGACGTCGCACTCCTGAGAGCCCAGCTGGGCGACGAAGTCGTCAACCGTGGGCGCGGTCAGCACGACCTCGTACCCTGCGTCCTGACAGGCCGCCTTCAGCCCGAGCCGCACGGATTCGTGATCGTCGACGATTGCCACCCGCACCATGTTGACCATCGTAGGGGGTGAATGCGTTCGTCCGGGCCGTCGCTCGTCATCGCGTCAGGGTGGCGACCGCCTCGACGTGGTGCGTGTTCGGGAACAGGTCGAACGCACGCATCCCCTGCAGCGCGTAGCCGTGGCCGGCGAAGAAGGCGAGGTCGCGCGCCAGGGCGACAGGATCGCAGGCGACATAGACGATCTGTGCGGGGGTGACCGAGGCGATCGCGTCCACGACCTCCCGCCCGGCACCGGAGCGCGGCGGGTCGAGGACGACCGTCGCCGCGCGGAGCCGCGCCCGTTCGGCAGCGGAGGCATCGGCGGCGAGCCGGGTGACGTAGCGCTCCACGCGGTCGGTGATCGCCGAGGCACCCACCCAGTCTGCGAGGTTTTCTGCGGCATCGTCGGTGGCCGTCTCGCTGCTCTCCACCGAGGTGATGCGCAGGGTGGAGCCGAAGCGGTCGCCGAGGGCCGCGGCGAGCAACCCGACGCCGCCGTACAGGTCGAGGTTGGCCGCCCGCGGGTCGAAGAGGGCTTCGTCGACGGCCGACTGCACCGCCTCGGTGAGCGTGTGCGCCGCGCCGCGGTGCACCTGCCAGAAGCCCCGAGCATCCAGCCGGAACTCCCGGTCGCCGACGCGTTCGCGGATCGGGACGGGGCTCCGGCGGGGAGGGGCAGCGCGGTTTCCACTCCTGTTGCCCGAGCGGTTTCCGGACCGGTTGCCCGAGCGATTGCCCGATCGGTTGCCCGAGCGGGCCGGCGCGTCGTTCACGAGCACGTGCGACGTGCCGAGGCCGGTTGCCACCACATCCACCGACTCGGCACCCGGGAACTGCTGGCCGAAAGGCGTCGCGTCCTGGACGAGATCTGTCGCGAGTGGCAAATCGTCCACCGGGACGACGGTGTGCGAACGCGACGAATACGGGCCGATCCGGCCGCGATCGTCGACCTGCAGGCGGACGCGAGTGCGCCATCCCGTGCCGTCAGGAGTCTCGCCGGCAACCGGTTCGACGACCACCGGTCCACCGTCGGGTCCCGCCGCGGCGATCTGGTCGGTCGAGAACTTCGCCGTCCGCTGCAGGGCGTCCTCGATGACCCTCCGTTTGAGCTCGCGCTGGTGCTCCAGCCGGATGTGTCCGAACTCGGCCCCACCCGCGCGCTCAGCCGGCGGCCGCTCGATCGAGGCTGCCGACCAGACGTGCGGCTGCCGCTCGGGCGACGCCTCCAGCACCTCCACCACTTCGCCGCGCCAGAACCGCTCGTGGCTGGTGTCCCCGATCTGGGCACGAACTCTCTCCCCCGGCATCGTGTCGGGCACGAAGACCACGCGGCCTTCATGCCGGGCGACGAACACGCCGCCGTGGGCGACGTTGGTAATGTCGAGCTCGACCTCGCGCTTCGGGAGGTCTCCCTCATCTCTCTGGGGCATCCTTCGAGCATTCCACAGGTGACCATGCGCCTCTACCTCGCCTCCACCTCTCCCGCCCGTCTCGCGCTTCTGCGCGCAGCGGGCATCGAGCCCGTCGTCGTGCCGTCGTACGTCGACGAGCCGGCAGCAGTCGCCGCAGCCGAGGCCGACCACGGCTCGCTGGACGCGCACGCCATGGTCCAGCTGCTTGCCCGGCTGAAGGCGGAGGCCGTGCGCGGCACGCTGGACGGCGAACCGATCGACGGCCTCATCCTGGGCGGGGACTCCGCTTTCGCGATCGACGGCGCCATCCACGGCAAGCCGCACCTGCCGGCAGTCGCCCGCGAGCGCTGGATGCAGCAGCGGGGACGCACCGGTGTGCTGCATTCCGGCCACTGGCTGATCGATCACCGAGAGGGTCGCGAGAACGCCGCTGCCGGCGCCGTCGCGGTCGCGTCGGTGACCTTCGCGGACGTGACCGACCGCGAGATCGACGATTATGTGGCCAGCGGCGAGCCGCTGGAAGTCGCCGGGGCGTTCACGGTCGACAGTCTGGGTGGACCGTTCATCACGCGTGTCGAAGGAGACCCCAGCACCGTGGTGGGCCTCTCGCTGTCGACCCTCCGCGACCTCGTGGGCGAGCTCGGCATCGGGTGGACCACGCTGTGGAACCGGAGCCGCTGACTTCCTTCGTTGTAGGCTCCTTGAGCTTCCGGCCGCTCATTTTTGTGGGAATCGGCCAAATCCCGTTCAATATCGAGCAATAGGCTAGGGAACTGTGCCCCGTATCACCAAGGTTTTGATCGCCAACCGCGGCGAGATCGCCGTCCGCGTCATCCGAGCGGCGAAAGACAGCGGAATCGCTTCGGTCGCCGTGTACGCGGACCAGGATCGCGACGCCCTCCATGTACGTCTGGCCGACGAGGCCTACGCCCTGGACGGCACGACCAGCGCCGAGACCTATCTGGTCATCGACAAGCTGCTGTCCGTGGCCCGCCGTTCGGGGGCGGACGCCGTTCACCCCGGCTACGGCTTCCTCGCCGAGAATGCAGACTTCGCCCGTGCCGTGATCGCGGGTGGTCTCACCTGGATCGGTCCGTCGCCCGAGGCCATCGAGCGCCTCGGTGACAAAGTCTCCGCGCGACACGTCGCCGAGAAGGTCGGCGCTCCGCTGGCGCCCGGCACTCTCAACCCGGTCGCAGACGCTGCCGAGGTCCTGGATTTCGTCGACGTCTACGGGCTCCCTGTCGCCATCAAGGCGGCGTTCGGCGGTGGCGGACGCGGACTGAAGGTCGCCCGAACCCGCGAGGAGGTCGGCGAGCTCTTCGAGTCGGCCACCCGCGAGGCGATCGCGGCGTTCGGCCGCGGCGAGTGCTTCGTCGAGAAGTACCTCGACCAGCCGCGCCACGTCGAGACGCAGTGCCTCGCGGACGCGTACGGCAACGTGGTCGTCGTCTCGACGCGCGACTGCTCGCTGCAGCGTCGCCACCAGAAGCTCGTGGAGGAGGCCCCCGCGCCGTTCCTCACGCCCGAGCAGACGGAGAAGTTGTACTCCTCGTCGAAGGCGATCCTCAAGGAGGTCGGCTACCAGGGAGCGGGCACCTGCGAGTTCCTCATCGGCAAGGACGGCACGGTGTCGTTCCTCGAGGTGAACACCCGACTGCAGGTCGAGCACCCGGTCTCCGAGGAGGTCACCGGCATCGATCTGGTGCGTGAGCAGTTCCGCCTGGCGGAGGGCGGCGAGCTCGATTACGACGACCCGGCGCCGCGCGGGCACTCGTTCGAGTTCCGGATCAACGGCGAGGACGCCGGCAAGGGCTTCATCCCCTCGCCCGGCCCGGTGCACGTCTTCAAGGCTGCCGGAGGCCCCGGCGTCCGTGTCGATAGCGGAATCCAGGCGGGCGACGTCATCAGCGGGGCATTCGACTCGATGCTCGCGAAGCTCATCGTGACCGGGTCCAGCCGCGAGGAGGCGCTCGAGCGCTCCCGCCGCGCACTCGACGAGTTCGAGGTCGCCGGCTTGCCGACCGTTCTGCCGTTCCACCGCGCCATCGTGCGCGACCCGGCCTTCGCCCCGCAGGACGGCGAGCCGTTCTCGATCTACACGCGCTGGATCGAAACCGAGTGGGTCAACGAGATCGAGCCGTGGTCGGGCGAGCTGGGCGAACAGCCGACAGCCGAGCGCCGCAGCAACGTCGTTGTCGAGGTCGAGGGCAAGCGCATCGAGGTCTCCCTGCCGGCGAAGCTGCTCGGTGGCGGCACCGGAGAGTCGGCCTCGGCGCCCGCACCCCGTCGTCGTGGTGGCGCGCACAGCGTCGAGACCGCGACGGGCGACTCGGTGACCGCCCCCATGCAAGCCACGGTGGTGAAGGTGGCTGTCGCCGACGGCGAGACGGTGGTGAAGGGCGATCTGGTCCTGGTGCTCGAGGCCATGAAGATGGAGCAGCCGTTGACCGCCCACAAGGACGGCACGGTCTCCGGAATCAACGCAGCGGTCGGCGAGACGGTCTCGTCCGGCCACCTCCTGCTCAACATCGTCTGACCGCACCTCTAGCGGTCGTCCAGGGAGGAATCCTGGCTCTGTTCGAGCCCGGGTTCCTCCCTTTCCCGTCTCAGGCCGCCCGCCCACCGCGGTTCTCCTCCGTTTCGAGTAGCTCCAAGACCGCCTCGATCGTCCGCACCGCGGCCTGCGGGTCGTCGATGATCTGTCGCGCGGAAAGTCGGAGCTGCCGCGCTCCACTGAGAGTCAAGGCAGCGTCTCGTGCTCGGTCACGCTCGAACGAGGCCGCATCGCCGTGAAAGCGGAATCCGTCGACCTCGACGAACAACACGCCGTCGACCCGAGCGTCCACTCGCCCGACCCCCGGAACGAACACCTGCTGTTCGACGATGTGGCCGCGCGCCGCGAGACGTTGTCGCAGGATCGACTCCACCCCCGGAGTCGGATCCGGGCCGCGCCCGGCCGGCCAACGCGCGACACCGCTGAGGTTCTTCCCTGAACATGCGCTGCAGCCCGCCCAACGTCGTCTGACCGGATGCCAGCGACGTGTCGAGCACCGCCAGTGCGGTTTCGGGCTCGGCACAACGGACGACCGTGCGCAAGCAGTCTGCGAGGGACACCCGCCAGATCTCCGGATGGTCATCACATCCCTGCCAATGGCGGACCAGAAGGGGATTCGCAGTGGAGGAGACGTAGCGGCCATTTCGTGGTCGTCGAAGGTCGCCACGCGCGACCGCAACCCGGAGGCCGTGCTCCGTGGCTCCGGCCGCGCGGAGCTGGCTGAGGGACGCGGCGCCACCCAGGCGCTCAAGCTGCAGTTTCCAGGTCATGGATCCATCCTCCAAAGAGGCAGCAGTCGGCATGAGCCCCGCCTCAAAGTGGTGGAGAACCCCCTCGCAGGGTGCCTTGTGCACACTTCTCGCCGCCCGAAATCGGGCGACGGAAACGGAGGAGTTCCGCCCCGACACGCGGGCAAAGTGCGGGAAACGGAGGAGACAACAGCCGTCAGGCGAGACAACTCCTCCGTTTCCGTGAGAGGTGGACCGATCAGCTCGAAGTGCCCGGATCGCCCTTGAGGTCGATGCTGATCTCGTCGGCGTCGAGGTTGCTGAGCGCACCGGCGAGCACATCGGCACTGAACGTGCCGTCGTCGCGAGCATCGAGCAGGGCCTCGCGTTGAGTCCGGATGCGCGCGAGCCGCGCCGCTTTGTGCTCAGCGAACGCCTCCGGCGTGCGTTCGGCAGTCGTCGGCAGCGGAACCGTCTTCCCCGCTTCGTACAGCAGCTCCATTAGTCGCCGTCGCTCGTCGCGCTCGGCCTGCGGGTCGGCACCCTCGGGCTTCACGAGCTTCAGCACGAGTCCGAGGGTTCCGCCTTGCAGCAGCAGTGATCCGGCCGCGACCAGGAAGGCGATCAGCACGAGGACGGACCGCCCGGGAGTCTCGCTCGGAAGGGACTGCGCCGCGGCTACCGTGACCGCTCCGCGCATCCCGGCCCAGACGACGATCGCGCCCTCACGCCAACCGAGCGGCGCCCCCGTGAAGTACTCGATGTCCGCGATCAGTCGGCGCAGGCGCGTTCCGAAGCGCGTCAGATTCTCGACCGATGGGATGCCGCGCCGGATCAGCCTCCGACGACGGCGCTCCGCCTGTTTGGCCGAAACCGCACGCGGACGGTCCCCCCGCGCATCCTGGAACACGTCGTCGGGAAGCCCCGGGACGGCGAGGGCCGCGTCGGCTGCCGGGAGCGCGCCGTCGGCAGGGCCTCCCGGCGCATGCTCTCCCGGCGCAGCGGTGTCCGGATCCGCCTCGGCACCTGCCCCCGCCGTCAGCGCCCGCTCCTCCGGCGGTGCGACGCGCTGCGCGATGCCGCGCTGCACCGCCTCCGGATCCGACAGGTGCTGCTGCAGCTGCTCCAGCCGTGGTCGCATCCGCTGCCCGCGGCGATGCCGTCGCGCCAGCAGAGCGAGCAGCGGGGCGACGAATCCCGCGCGGACCAGAATCGTCAGCAGCAGGGCGGCCGCCGCGATCACGATGGCGGGCAGCACGCCCGCGTGGTCGTTCTGAACGTTCTGCAGGATGCCGAAGAGCTCAAGGCCCATCGTCAGGAAGATGAGCCCTTCGAGGATGAGTTCCACCGTGCGCCAGTTCTGCGCGTCCGAGAGGCGGTGCTCCGGCGACAGCACTCGCGGCGCTCGGCTGCCCGTGACCAGCCCGGCGACGACGGCTGCGACGAGCCCGGACGCCCCCAGCGCCTCGGCGGGGATGGATGCCAGGAACGGAACGGTGAAGGAGATGACCGTGTTGACCGTCGCATCCTTCACCCGCTGCCGGACCACCAGGTTCAACCACCCGACCACCAGACCGAAGACGACGGCGATGACGACCGAGTAGAGGAACGTCAGCGTCACGAACCCGACGGTGAACGAGGTGGCCGCCGCGGCGATCGCCGCGCGCAGCAGCACGAGGGCGGTCGCATCGTTGAGCAGGCTCTCGCCTTCGAGGATGGCGACGACCCGCGGCGAGACCCCCGCGCGTTTGACGATGCCGGTGGCAACGGCGTCGGTCGGGCTCACGATCGCGCCGAGCGCGACGCCCCACCCGAGGCCCAGCCCGGGAATCGCCCAGGCGAAGAACAGCCCGAGCAGTACAGAGCTGACGATCACGAGAAGGACGGAGAGGCCGCCGATGGCGCCGAATTCGCGCCGGAAGTTCATCGCCGGCATGGAGACGGACGCCGAGTACAGGAGGGGCGGAAGCACGCCCGCGATGATCCACTCCGGTTCGATGGTGACCACCGGAACGAACGGCAGCAGGCTGACCAGGATGCCGAGGACCACGAGGATCAGGGGCGACGCGACCCCGAACTTCGGACCGATGGTGGTGGCGGCCGCGATCGCCAGGACGGCGAGGACGCCGACGACGAGCCCGATCTCCATCCCCCCGGCCTTCCCGTCAGAGCACGATGTGCATGGCGCGGGCGGCGTCGGTGATCGACCCCGACAGCGAGGGGTAGACGGTGAATGCGCGAGCGACCTGGTCGACCGTGAGGCGCTGCTCCACGGCGAGGGCCAGCGGGAAGATGAGCTCCGACGCGCGCGGTGCCACGATGACTCCGCCGATCACGGTGCCCGAACCGGTGCGTGCGAACAGCTTCACGAAGCCGTCACGGATGCCGAGCATCTTCGCGCGCGGGTTGGACTTGAGCGGCAGCTTGTAGATGTCGCCCTGCGCGATGCCCTCCTCGATCTGCTTCTGGCTCCAGCCGACCGTCGCGATCTCGGGCTGGGTGAAGATGTTGGAGCTGACATTGCGCAGCTCGATCGGGTTCACGGCGTCGCCCATGGCGTGGAAGACTGCGGTCCGGCCCTGCATGGAGGCGACCGAGGCGAGCGGCAGCGAGTCGGAGCAGTCACCCGCGGCATAGATGTTGGGGATGGAGGTGCGCGCCACCCGGTTCACCCGGATGTTGCCGTTCGGCGTGAGCTGGACTCCGGCCTCCTCGAGCCCGATGCCGGCGGTGTTCGGCACGGAGCCGACGGCCATGAGGCAGTGTGAGCCCTCGATCGTCCGTCCGTCGGTGAGCGTAGCGACGACTCCGGTCTCTGTGCGGACCACCGACTCGGCACGCGACTTCGACAAGACCTGCATGCCGTTGCGTCGGAACACGTTCTCGATCACGGCCGCCGCATCCGCGTCTTCACCGGGGAGGACCTGGTCGCGCGACGAGATCAGGGTCACCTTCGAGCCGAGCGCGTTGTACGCCGAGGCGAACTCGGCGCCGGTGACGCCGGACCCGACCACGATCAGGTGCGACGGGACCGCCTGCAGGTCGTAGAGCTGCGTCCAGGTGAGGATGCGTTCGCCGTCCGGGATCGCGGACGGCAGGATGCGCGGGCTGGCGCCGACGGCGACGACGATCGTGTCGGCCTCCACCCGGTCGAAGTCGGTGCCTGTGTCGCCCTTGGCGGTGGACACGATGATCGCCCGGTCGCCGTCGAGCCGGCCCTCGCCGCTGACGATGCGGACGCCGGAACGCACGAGTTCGGCGCGCATGTCCTCCGACTGCTGCCGGGCGAGCCCGATCAGGCGCTTGTTCACGGCAGCGAGGTTGACCGCGATCTCCGGGCGGACCGGCTTGCCGGTCTCGCCGCGGTGGAAGAACTGCACGCCGAGATCGGTGGCCTCGCCGATCGAGTTGGTCGCCTCCGCCGTCGCGATGAGGCTCTTGGACGGGACGACATCGGTGATGACGGCCGAACCGCCCACGCCGGAGCGCTCAACGATGGTCACGTCGGCGCCGAGCTGGGCGCCCGCGAGCGCCGCCTCGTACCCACCGGGACCGCCACCGAGCACTGCGATCCGCTGTTTCCGCTCGAATTCGTACGCCATGTCCCTCATTCTTCCGTATGGGGGTGCACACATGCGCATCCGGCCGCGGACCTGGGGAAAGGCGGCGGATCAGTAGAGTTGGCTCATGTCGGAATCCCTCACGAACCCGCTCGACGACCCTGCCGCCGATCCCTTCGAGGTGGCTCGCGAAGCCGCCGCCCAGCTGGCCGAGAAGACCGGAGTCGAGCGCCATGACATCGCGCTCACCCTGGGCAGCGGCTGGGGCAGGGCGGCCGATCTCATCGGCGAGACCGTCGCGACGGTGCCCGCCACCGAGATCGTCGGCTTCAGCAAGCCCGCGCTGGAGGGCCATGTCGGCACCCTGCGCTCCGTCCGCCTACCCAACGGCAAGCACGCGCTGGTGATCGGCGCCCGCACGCACTACTACGAGAACCACGGGGTCCGCCGTGTGGTCCACAGCGTCCGCACCGCGGCGGCCGCCGGGGCGAAGACGATGGTCCTCACGAACGGCGCAGGCGGCATCAAGGATCACTGGAAGCCGGGAACGCCCGTCCTGATCAGCGACCACATCAACCTGACCGCCGATTCGCCACTCGAGGGCGCTACCTTCATTGATCTGACCGACCTCTACTCGAAGCGCCTGCGCGACCTCGCCCGCACCATCGACCCGTCGCTCGACGAGGGCGTCTACACGCAGTTCCGGGGACCGCACTACGAGACGCCGGCCGAAGTGCAGATGGCCAAGGCGGTCGGCGGCCACATCGTCGGCATGTCGACCGCACTCGAGGCGATCGCCGCCCGCCAGGCCGGGATGGAGATCCTCGGCATGTCGCTCATCACCAACCTGGCCGCGGGCATCCAGAAGACCCCGCTCAGCCACCAGGAGGTCATCGATGCCGGCCGCGCCGCCGAGCCGGTGATCAGTGCCCTCCTCGCTCAGATCGTGGAGGCACTGTGACGACGAAGGACACCCCGCAGCTGCTCGCCGACGCCAGGGCCTGGCTCGACCAGGACCCGGACCCGGAGACCCGCGACGAGTTGGATGCGCTGATCGTCGCCGCCGAGGCCGGCTCGGCCGAGGCGGTGGCCGACCTGCACTCACGCTTCGACGAGCGTCTGGCCTTCGGGACCGCCGGGCTTCGCGGAGCCATCGCGGCGGGTCCCAACCGGATGAACCGCGTGCTCGTCGCGCAGGCCGCCGCCGGCTTCGCACGGTGGCTTCTGGAGCACGCCGAGGGCGGCACGCCGTCGGTGGTCATCGGCTACGACGGTCGCAAGAACTCGGACGTCTTCGCGCGCGACACCGCGGAGCTGATGGCGGGCTCCGGCATCCGCGCGATCCTGCTCCCCCGCCTCCTGCCCACACCCGTGCTCGCGTTCGCCGTGCGGCACCTGGATGCGAGCGCGGGCGTGATGGTGACCGCCAGCCACAACCCGCCCAACGACAACGGCTACAAGGTCTACCTGGGCGGCCAGGACCACGGCTCGCAGATCATCTCGCCGGTCGACGCCGAGATCGCGGCGCACATCCTCGACGTCGCGGAGGGCAGCGTGGCCGACCTGCCGCGCTCCGACCGCTACGTAGTGGCTTCCGATGACGTCGAGCAGGCGTACATCGACGCGACGGTCGCCGTCGCGTCGACGCAGAAGCCGCGGGATGCGGTCTCGTTCGCGTACACCGCCATGCATGGCGTCGGCTGGCGCACCGCGCGCGAGGTCTTCGCGCGCGCCGGGTTCGCCTCCCCCACCCCGGTCTCCGCCCAGGTCGATCCGGATGCGGCGTTCCCGACCGTGAGCTTCCCCAACCCGGAGGAGCCGGGAGCGATGGATCTCGCCTTCGCGACGGGTCGGGATGCGGGCGCTGAGCTGGTCATCGCCAACGACCCGGATGCCGACCGCCTCGCGGTCGCCATCCCTGACCCGTCGAGCGCCGGCGGCTACCGTCGGCTTTCCGGCAACGAGGTGGGCGCGCTGCTCGGCTGGCGCGCCGCCGAACTGGCCGTCGCGACCGCCGGCGAGCGCGGCGACCTCGGAACGCTGGCCTGCTCCATCGTCTCGTCTCCTGCTCTGGCCGCCGTCGCCCGCGCGTACCGGATGGACTTCGCGGACACGCTGACCGGGTTCAAGTGGGTCTCCCGCGCGCCCGGTCTCGTCTACGGCTACGAGGAGGCCCTCGGCTACCTGGTGAACCCGGGCACCGTCCGCGACAAGGACGGCATCTCGGCCGCCGTCGCCTTCCTCGACCTGGCGAACGGTCTGGCCGCCGACGGCGTCACGATCGCTCAGCGGCTGGATGCCTTCGCCGAGCGATTCGGGTTCTTCGCGAGCGATCAGATCTCGATCCGGGTGACCGACCTGTCGCGCATCGGCGAGATCATGTCCACGCTGCGTTCCACTCCGCCGAGCCACCTGGGCGAGGTCCGCGTCACGCAGATCGATGACCTGATCGACGGCTTCGGCGGGCTGCCGCCGAGCGACGTCCTGCGCATCCTGCTCGAGGACGGTTCCCGCGTCATGGTGCGCCCGAGCGGTACCGAGCCGAAGCTCAAGATCTACATCGACGCGTCCAGCGACGAGGGAACCGTCGGCGAGCGCAAGGCCACCGCCACCGCTCGCGTCGCGGCTCTCGGCGAGGCTATGCGGCTGCTCACCGCGTAGGGCTCCGCCCTCAGGCCGTGGCCGGTCGCGGCGAACGCGCGAGGTATCCGACGAAGAACAGCGCGAGCGCCGCGACGGTCACGACCGCGCCCGCAAGCGGCACCGCGACCGCTCCGCCTGCCGCGAGCGCGAGCGCGCCGATCGGCGGTGCGATCGCGATGCCCACGTACATCGCCGTCGAGTACCAGGACAGCGCGAGCGCGGCGTTCTCGGGTTCCACGTGCACGAGCCGGTGCTGCACCGGGATCGCGATGGCGAACGCCGCGACACCCCACAGCGCGAACACGATGATCGTCGCCGTGAACGACGCCTCGGCGAAGGCCAGCACGACGAGCGCCAGCGCCTGGCCGGCGAGCGCGATGACGGCGATCGGCCTGCTGCCGAAGCGATCGGTGAGGGGACCCGCGACAGCGTTGCCCGCGACGCCCGCAACTCCATAGGCGAGCAGAAGGATGGCGAGCAAAGTGCCGGATCCGCCGGTCGCGGAGTGGGTGACCGCGGCCGAGAAGATGTAGACGATGTTGAACCCGGCGATCATCAGGAGGGTCGTGCCGAGCGGCGCGACGATGCGGCGGTTCCCGAGGGGCGCTAGCCGGCGCCGGAGGGACACGGCCGCGGGCACGGGAACGCCGCGCACCACGAGCGGGATAGCCACGACGAGCACCGCGGCGATTCCCACGATGCACCACAGTGCGAAGCGCCACCCTGCGACGCCGCCGAGAGCAGTCCCCAGCGGCGAGCCGACGGCGGTCGCGAGGGTGAAGCCCGCGCCGACGATGGCGAGCGCCTGCCCGCGCTTCTCCGGTCGCGCGATCGAGGCCGCCGCCGCAGTCGCGGTCGGAACGAGCGCCGCGCCGCCCAGCCCGGAGAACGTCCGTCCCGCGATGAACAGGGTGAGGTCGGGAGCGAGTGCGGAGACAGCGGTGCCGATCGCGAAGATCGCGAGTCCGACAGCCATCAGCGTCGCCCGCGGTACACGCGGAAGCAAGATCGAGACAGCGGGCGCGGCGACCGCGACGACCAGCGAGTAGCTGGTGATGGACCAGCTCACCTCGGTGGCGGTGGCACCGAGACCTTCCGCCACTTGCGGCAGCAGACCGGCGATGACGAATGCGTTCGTCCCCACCACGAAGAGTGCGAGGGCGAGCACCAGCAGTGATGGGAGGGTCCTGCGGTAGGATTGTTCGACGAACGTCATACCGTTACGGTACGGGAACTGTTCGATGATTGTCAAACATTTGGTGAAGATGACCGATTACCCCAGCCCAGACATGGCAGATGTGCAGCTCGTCGACGTGCTGCGGGCCGCCGGCGACCCCATCCGGTTGCAGATCATCCGCGTCCTCGCCGACGGCCGCCCGCATCCTAAGACCATGACGGAGTGGGGCGTCGACATCCAGAAGTCGACGATGGCGCATCACTTCAAGACGCTGCGCGAGGCCGGGGTCACGCGCACCATCGTCAGCGGCCGCACCCACGAGATCCAGCTGCGGCGCACCGAACTCGACGAGCGCTTCCCCGGACTCGTCGAGGCACTCCTCCGCGACTGATTGCGGCCGCTCGCGAGACCGTACGCCCTGACTGCTTTCGCCGAACGTACTAGACGCCGGGCGCGCCCGTGAGCGCCTGTCGCTAGCCGAGCGCCTCGTCGAGCTTGCGCTCGAGCTCCTCGAGGTCGAAGTAGTTGTGCACCACGATCACGTCAGCGTTCGTGCGCCCGATGCGGTCCACCAGCTCAGGCGACGTCAGGACGACCTGCGCGTCCGCGGCGGCCTCATCGATGTGGGCGGCGTCGGACGCGGTGACGTCGGCGTCGATCCCGAGCCGGTCGAGCACGCGCTCGGCGTTCACCTTCAGGATGCCCGACGTGCCGACTCCCACGCCGCAGATGGCGACGATCTTCATCGCGACCTCCCCGTCACCGCGCGGCCTCTTCCTCGCTCAGGGTGAGGATCCGCTGCACGTCGGCGGTGCTGGTCGCAGCGGCGAGAGCGGGGATGGCCTCGGGGTCGTTGAACACGTTGGCGAGCTCGGCGACGCTGGTGACGTGCGCCTCGGGCGTCGAGACGGCGAGACCGAGCACAACGGACACGGGGTCGTTGTGCGGGTGGCCGAACACGACCGGCTCGTCGAGCGTCACCACGGCCAGGCCGTCAGAGTTGACGTCGGGGCCGGGGCGCGCGTGGGCCAGAGCGAGACCCGGCGCGATGACGATGTAGGCGCCGAACTCCTCGATGACCTGGATCATGCGATGCCCGTAGCCCTGCTCCGTCGCTCCGGAGCGGGCCAGTGCCTCCCCCGCCAGCTCGACAGCCTGACGCCAGTCGGCGGCGTGCGCGCCGACGGTGATGGCGGAATCAGGCAGCGGTGGCAGGGTCATGTCTTCAGAGTAACGCGAGGGCGGGTTACGAACCCTCGAAACCTGCTGTGATGATCTCGGCCAATTCCTCACGCTCTTCGAGCGGCAGGAAGGCGCCGGCCGCGGCGTTGAGCTGGAAGATCTCCAGGTCGGTCCGGTCGTAGGCGAACGCGTCGGCCAGGATGCTCAGTTCGCGCGTGAGTGTCGTCCCACTCATCAACCGGTTGTCGGTGTTGACCGTGACCCGGAAGCCCAGCTGGTAGAGCAGATCGAACGGGTGGTCCAGGATGTCGTCGCCCCAGGCGGCGATCGCACCGGTCTGCAGGTTGGAGGTCGGGCTGGTTTCCAGCGCGATCTCGCGGTCTTTCACCCACTGAGAGAGGGTGCCCAGGGTGACGTAGGTGTTGTCGTCGTCCTGACGCTCGATGGTGATGTCTTCAGCGAGCCGGACGCCGTGACCGAGCCGCAGGGCACGCCCGTCGAGCAGCGCGCTGCGGATGCTGTCCAGCCCGTCCGCCTCGCCGGCGTGCACGGTTGCCGGGAAGAACTCGGTGGCCAGATAGTCGAAGGCCGCGCGGTGGTTGGAGGCGGGGAAACCCGCCTCGGGGCCCGCGATGTCGAAGCCGACCACGCCGCGGTCGCGGTGCCGCACAGCCAGTTCGGCGATCTCCAAACCGCGGTCATTGTGCCTCATAGCGGTCACCAACTGGCCAACGCGGATGCGGCCGCCGGCGGAGCGCACATCGTCGATGCCCTGCTCGATGCCCTCCTGCACCGCTTCGACCGTCTCGTCGAGGCTGAGACCGCTCGACAGGTGCTGCTCGGGGGCCCAGCGGACCTCCCCGTAGACGACGCCGTCGTCTCCGAGGTCTTGCACGAACTCGCGTGCCACGCGGCTGAGGCCCTCACGGGTCTGCATGACGGCGGTGGTCACGTCGAAAGTCTTCAGGTACTCGACCAGCGAACCGGAGTTCGACTTCTGGGCGAACCAGCGGCCCAGCTCGGTCGCATCCTGCGCGGGCAGGTCGAGACCGATCGCGGCGCCCAGTTCCAGCACCGTCGCGGGGCGGAGGCCGCCGTCGAGGTGGTCGTGCAGGGAGACCTTCGGAAGGGGACGGATCTCGGTTCCGTCGGCCAGTGCGTACTCGTTCCAGGCGTCGCTCATGAGTCCAACCCTAGGCGATGCGGTCGGCGATCAGCGGGCCGCGCTCGAAGGGGGTTCCGAGCGGGGCGATCCGGTACGAGCCCTCCAGCGCCTCCAGCGCGCGCTCGAAGCGGGCGGGCTCGTCGGCGGACAGTGTGAACAGCGGCTGACCCTTCCGGACCTCGTCGCCGGGTTTCGCGTGCAGGTCGATCCCCGCCGCGTGCTGGACCGGATCCTGCTTGCGCGCGCGTCCCGCACCCAGGCGCCAGGCGGCGATGCCGAACGGCAGCGCCTGCTGCTCGACCAGGATGCCGTCCTCGTCGGCGAGCACCGTGTGGGTGTCCGACGCGACGGGCAGCGCCGCGTCCGGGTCGCCGCCCTGGGCGCGGATCACCTCGCGCCACTTGTCCATGGCGCGGCCGTCCTTGAGCGCCGCCTCGACATCCTCGTCGGGACGCCCGGCCAGCGCCAGCATCTCTCGCGCCAGTGCGACCGTCAGCTCGACGATGTCAGCGGGGCCGCCGCCCGCAAGGACCTCCACCGACTCGCGGACCTCGTTGGCGTTGCCTATCGCAAGGCCGAGCGGGACGTTCATGTCGGTGAGGAGCGCCGAGGTCGCGACCCCCGCATCCCGGCCGAGTTCGACCATCGTGCGGGCGAGCTCGCGCGAGCGCTCGATGTCCTTGAGGAACGCGCCGGAGCCGAACTTCACGTCCAGGACCAGGGCACTGGTGCCCTCGGCGATCTTCTTCGACATGATCGAGGAGGCGATCAGCGGGATGGCTTCGACCGTGCCGGTGATGTCGCGAAGCGCGTACAGCTTGCCGTCGGCAGGGGCGAGGCCGGAGCCTGCGGCGCAGATCACGCCGCCCTCGTTCTGCAGCTGGGCGAACATCTCCTCGTTGCTGAGGTTCGCCCGCCAGCCCGGAATGCTCTCCAGCTTGTCCAGCGTGCCGCCGGTGTGCCCGAGTCCGCGGCCGGAGAGTTGCGGGACGGCGACACCGAAGGTGGCGACCAGGGGCATCAGCGGAAGCGTGATCTTGTCCCCGACACCGCCGGTGGAGTGCTTGTCGGCGGTCGGCTTCCCGAGGCCGGAGAAGTCCATCCGCTCCCCCGACGCGATCATCGCGAGCGTGAGGTCCTTGATCTCGCGCCGCGTCATCCCGTTGAGGAAGATCGCCATGGTCATCGCCGACATCTGCTCGTCGCCGACGTAGCCGCGGGTGTACGCATCCACGAGCCAGTCGATCTCGGCGGTGTTGAGCTCGCCGCGGTCGCGCTTGGTCCTGATCAGGTCGACGGCGTCGAACGCCTCGACCTCTCCTGCAAGGTCGGTCACGAAAGTGTTCCTGTTCAGTCGTTCTCGTGCTCGGCCGCGTAGGCGGCGAGCTGGCGCGGTCCGAACGCGTCGGGCAGCACCTGGTCGATGGTGCGGATGCCGGAGACCGTCTCCAGCAGCATCCCCTCGGCCGAGTGTTCGTACAGCAGCTGGCGGCACCGGCCGCACGGCATCAGCGTCGCGCCGTCGCCGTCGACGCAGGTGAAGGCGACCAGGTGGCCTCCGCCCGTCATCGCGAGCGACGACACCAGGCCGCATTCGGCGCACAGCGTGATGCCGTAGCTGGCGTTCTCGACGTTGCAGCCACTGACGATGCGGCCGTCGTCGACCAGCGCGGCCGCGCCGACGGGGAACTTCGAGTACGGGACGTACGCGTGCGACATCGCCTCGTTGGCGGCGGCGCGGAGCGCATCCCAGTCGATGGCGTCGCTCATGATTTGATGTACGGCTTTCCGTCGGCGGCTGGCGCACGGGAGATGCCGACCAGCCCGGCGACCGCGAAGATCGTCACCACGTAGGGCAGCATCAGCATGAACTCGCTCGGGACGGGCGAGCCGATGATGCTCAGCACGTTCTGCAGGTTCGAGGCGAAGCCGAACAGAAGGGCGGCGAGCGTCGCGCGGATCGGGTCCCAGCGTCCGAAGATCACAGCCGCGAGGGCGATGAAGCCCTGACCTGCGGTCATCTCCTTCGAGAAGGCCCCGACCGATCCCAGCGTGAAGTAGGCGCCGCCGAGTCCGGCGATCGCGCCCGCGAGCGAGACGTTCCAGAAGCGCGTGCTGTTCACATTGATGCCGACGGTGTCTGCCGCCTCCGGGTGCTCGCCGACGGAGCGCAGGCGCAGACCCCAACGCGTCTTGAAGAGGCCGAACCACACCAGGAAGACCGCGATGTACATCAGGTACTCGATGATCGACTGGTCGAACAGCACCTTGCCGATGACGGGGATCTCGCTGAGCACCGGGATCGGCCAGCTCGGCAGGCGCGGCGGGTGGTTGAGCAGCTGGGGGTTGCCCGCGAGCACCTTCGAGTAGAGGAAGCTGGTGAGTCCGATGACGAGCACGTTCAGCACCACACCGACGATGACCTGGTCGACGAGGTACTTGATCGCGAAGGCCGCGAGGAGGAACGAGACCAGCACGCCCGCGATCATCGCGGCGATGAGGCCGACGACCCAGCTCCCGGTGAGGGAGGCCGTCATCGCGGAGACGAAGGCCCCGGCGAGCAGCTGGCCCTCGATGGCGACGTTGACGACGCCGCCGCGCTCCGACACGACACCGCCGAGGGCGCCGAACACGAGAGGGACGGCGAGCGAGACGGTGCCGAGCAGCAGTCCGGTGACGGGGACCGGATAGGGGCTTCCGGAGTCGGCCCAGGCCAGGAACGCGAACATGAACAGCAGCGAGAAGACGATGACCATCCAGATGGGAGTCTTCCGCGCGCGATACGAGAGGTAGGCGCTCCACAGGGTCAGCGCCAGCAACAGGATCGTGACGATGGTCGTCGTCAGGAAGGTGTCGACGGTCAGACCGGGAAGCTTCACCGCGTCCGAGGTCTCGGAGAACCGGAAGCTGCTCTGCTCATGCCGGGCGAACCCGAAGAACAGGATGAGGCTGATCAGGACGAAGACGCCGAAGGCGATCGGGGCCTTCCAGGAGCGGATCTCCGCCTTCTCGAGGACGATCGGCGACGAGTCGGGAACGACGGGGGCGGTCGTGGTCACTTGGCCTCCACCTCCTTCGTGACGATGGGGCCGGGTCTCCGGGGAGCGCTCCCCGGGGTGGGCAGGCGGAAGATCGCCCGCACCAGCGGCGGCGCGGCGACGAACAGCACGATGAGCGACTGCAGGATCAGGACGATGTCGATCGGGATGTCGTTGGCCGCCTGGATCGTGTAGCCACCGGCCTTCAGGGCGCCGAACAGCAGCCCCGCGATGAAGACGCCGCCCGGCCGCGAGCGACCGAGCAGTGCGACGGTGATCGCGTCGAACCCGATGCCCGCATCCACGCCCGAGCTGATCCCCTGCGGGAACACGCCGAGCGCCTGGCTCGCGCCGGCGACGCCGATCAGGCCACCGGCGATGAGCATCGCGTAGACGTAGATGTTCTTGACGTTGATGCCCGCGACCCGCGCGGCGTTCGGGTTCTCGCCTACGGCCCTGAAGCGGAAGCCGAGGCTCGACCGGTCGATCAGCCACCACACGAAGATCGTTGCGGCGATGACGATGACGAAGGCCCAGGTGAGGTTGTACTGCTCTCCGAACAGCGGCGGGAACACGGCGTTCGGATGCACGGCGGGCGCCTTCGGGTTGTTCGACCCGGGCGCCTGGAGCAGCCCCTTCGTGCGCAGCATGTATGAGATGAGATAGAAGGCGATGTAGTTGAGCATGATCGTCACGATCACCTCGTGTGCGCCCGTCCGCGCCTTCAGCAGGCCGACGATGCCGGCCCAGATGGCGCCGCCCACGATGCCGGCCACGATGGCGAGCACGAGGTGGACGACCGGCGGCAGGTCGAACGAGAACCCGACCCAGGCAGCGGCGGCCGCGGCGATGAGGATCTGTCCCTGACCACCGATGTTGAACAGCCCGACGCGGAACGCCAGGGCGACACCGAGACCACTGACGATGAGCGGCGTCGCGAACGAAAGCGTGTCGGTGAGGGGGCGGATGCCCGCGGCGAAGGTGGGACGGCGGAAGTTGTAGATCGCGCCCTGGAACATCGAGACGTAGGCGTTCGACACCGACGTCCAGATGGCCGAGAAGGTGTCACCCGGCCGGGCGAAGAAGTAGCCCGCCGCGTGCTGCACCTGCGGGTCCGTGAGCGCGATCAGGATCGCGCCGACGATCAGTGCCAGTACGACGGCCAGGATCGAGATGATCACCGGCCCGCTCATGATCTCGCGGACCGCCTGGTTCCAGCGCGAGGGCTCCCCGTCGTGTCCCGGAGTGGGGGCCGGCTTACCCGGCTCCACGGGCTGGGCCGGCGCAGTGTCGGTCCCGGTCATGCTGCTGCTCCTGCCTGCTCCGGCGACTCGCCGGCCATCATGAGGCCGAGGACGTCGCGAGACGTGTTCCCCGGCACGATTCCTACGATCCCTCCGCGGTACATCACTGCGATGCGGTCGGCGAGCGCCGCGACCTCGTCGAGCTCCGTGGAGACGACGATCACCGGCACACCCGAGTCACGCGTCTCGACGATGCGCTTGTGGACGAACTCGATCGAGCCGACATCGAGCCCCCGGGTCGGTTGCGCCGCCACGAACAGCCGGAGCTCTCGGCTGAGCTCGCGGGCGAGCACGACCTTCTGCGCGTTGCCGCCGGAGAGCCGGCCGACCTTCGTGTCGATGGACTGGGTGCGCACGTCGAACTCGCGCACCTTCTCCGTGGCGAAGTCCTTCAGATACGAGAACTGAATGTTGCCGCCCTTGACGAACGGCTCTCCTGTCGAACGGTCGAGCATCAGGTTCTCCTGGATGCTGAACTCGCCGACCAGGCCGTCCTCGTTGCGGTCTTCCGGCACGAACCCGACACCGGCGTCGAGCACCTTCCGGACGCTGTGACCCTGGATCGGTGCGCCGTCGAGCAGGATCTCGCCCTGGACCCGGGGCTGCAGGCCGATGATCGCCTCGGTCAGCTCGGTCTGGCCGTTGCCCTGGACTCCTGCGATCGCCAGGATCTCGCCGGCGCGCACCTCGAAGTTCACGTTGTTGACCACGAGCTGCCCGATGGGGTCGATGACCGAGAGATTCTTCACGACGAGAGCAGGCGCCCCGGGAGACGCCGCCTCCTTGTCAACCGTGAGCGAGACCGCGCGGCCGACCATCATCGACGCGAGCTCGACGTTGGTCGCGGTCGGCTCGGCCTCGCCGATGACCTTGCCCAGCCGGATGACTGTGATGCGGTCGGCGACCTCACGCACTTCGCGCAGCTTGTGGGTGATGAAGATGATCGCCGTGCCCTGCTCCTTGAGCTGGCGCATGATGCCCATCAGCTCGTCGGTCTCCTGCGGGGTCAGGACCGCGGTCGGCTCGTCGAACACGAGGACGCGGGCGTTCTGCGACAGCGCTTTGATGATCTCCACCCGCTGCTGCACTCCGACCGGGAGGTCTTCGACCAGAGCGTCCGGATCGACGTCGAAACCGAACCGCGCCGAGATCTCGCGCACCTTCGCGCGAGCCGCGTTGAGGTCGAGGCGGCCGCCGAACTTGGTCTGCTCGTGCCCGAGCATCACGTTCTCAGCCACTGTGAACACCGGGATGAGCATGAAGTGCTGGTGCACCATCCCGATTCCGGCCTTCATCGCGTCGCCCGGGCCTGCGAAATGCTGGACGGCGTCGTCGAGCAGAATCTCGCCCTCGTCGGCCTGGTAGAAGCCGTAGAGCACGTTCATCAGAGTGGACTTGCCTGCACCGTTCTCGCCGAGCAGGCAGTGGATCTCGCCGGGTTCGACCGTCAGGTCGATGTGGTCGTTCGCGACCAGGGCACCGAACCGTTTGGTGATGCCGCGGAGTTCGAGCTTCATTCGGGTGGGTTTCCTTCTCTGCTCGCCCGGGGGGAGCACAGAGCCTGATAAGAAGTGGGCACGCGGAATGGCGGGTGGCCTCGCTGCGCCTATTCACACTACTTGCTGCGCATATGTCAGTGTGCGCTCAGATGAGCGGCCGCGACAAGAGAGCAACGGAACGGGGAGGCCAGCCGCGGCTGACCTCCCCGTTCACCGGTTCTCTTCGCTGATTACTGCTTCGGCGAGGACGGCGACGTGACCTTGATCGAGCCGTCGATGATGCCCGCCTTGATCTTGTCGAGCTCGCCCTGCAGGCCCGAGTCGACCTTCGACTCGAAGTCGTGGAACGGGGCGAGGCCGACGCCGTCGTTCTTCAGCGTGCCGACGTACGGGGTGCTGTCGAACTTGCCGTTGGCGGCCTGGGTGACGACGTCGTTGGTCGCCGGCTTCATGCCCTTCATGACCGAGGTGAGGAGCAGGTCCTTCACGCTCGGGTCGGACATGAAGACGTCGGCGTCGACGCCGATCATCGCGATCGGCTTGGCCGAGTCCTTGATCGCCTGAGCGGCCGACTGGTAGATCGGACCACCGACGGGCATGATGACGTCGGCGTTCTGGTCGATGATGCCCTGAGCCGTGTTCTTCGCGGTCTCGTTGGCGTCGAAGCCACCGGTGAAGGAGCCGTTCTGCTTGTCGACATCCCAGCCGACGACCTTGACGGACTTGCCCTTCTGGTCGTTGAAGTACTTCACGCCATCGGCGAAGCCGTCCATGAAGATGGTGACCGTCGGGATCTGCATGCCGCCGAAGGTGCCGACGATGCCGGTCTTCGAGTAGCTGGCGGCCGAGTAGCCGGCCAGGAACGCCGCCTGAGCGGTGTCGAAGATGATCGGCTTGACGTTCTTCGCCTGGATCTCGTTGTCGTCGATGATGGCGAAGTTGATGTCCGGGTTCGCCTTGGCGGCCTTCTCCGTCGCGTCCTTGAGAAGGAAGCCGACCGTCACGACCAGGTTGCAGTTGGCGTTGACCATGCTGTCGATGTTCGGAGCGAAGTCGTTCTCGCTTTTCGACTCCGCCGACTTGTACTTGACGTTCAGCGACTTGGCGGCCTGCTGCAGGCCCTCGTAGCCGAGCTGGTTGAACGAGTGGTCGTCGAATCCACCGGAGTCGGAGACCATGCAGGGGGTGAAGTTGGTCTTGGCGGCGCCGGCGGACGAGCTATCCGACGGGGCAGCCGAGCACGCAGCGAGCAGCGACATGACGCCGACCGCCGCCAGGCCGAGCAGGCCGGCCTTACGGGCTGTGATTGACAAGGTTGTTCCTCCAAGATGCGTAGCCGCGCGGGTAATCGCAGGCTGTCTGCGGTTCACGTTACCGAATGTGACGAACGGCTCCGTCCGAAAATCCGGCTTCTTCATGCAAGCGTTACAAACGCTCACACGATTGGCACGCGCTCATTCGAGCAACCTGTCACCCGTTCGGGAGGGGACCTTGAGAGCCGGCCGCGACACGTGGTCGCCGCCTACGAACGAAGGAGATCCGTGCCGAAATCTCCTTCGAATGGCAGTGACGCAGGAGATCCGAACGCAAATCCGTCGAATCTCCTTCAGCAGCGCCGCCACGCGACAGCCACCGAGCGACCGAGCGCAGCGGTCAGAGCCAGCCGCGTCGCTTGAAGATCGAGTAGAGCAGTCCGCTCAGACCGACCATCGCCAGCACGGCCAAGGGGTAGCCCAAGGGCCAGGCCAGCTCCGGCATATGCGTGAAGTTCATGCCGTAGATCCCGGCGATCAGCGTGGGGGCGAACAGGATGGCCGCCCACGACGAGATCTTCTTGACCTCCTCGCCCTGCCGGTTGCTGGAATGCGCCAGGCGGGTCATCTCCTCGTTCTGACGCTCCGAGACCAGGGTCGAGTTCACCGTCAGGATGTCGCGCAGGAGGTAACGGAACCCGTCGACGCGCTCGTTGACCTGGGTGAGGTGGTCGGCGACGTCGCGCAGACGACGCTCCAGCTCTTGAGTGACGCCGTACTTGACCGACCCGCGCTCGAGCGCCAGCATCACCGCCGAGAGGGGATGCGTGGCCCGCTGGAAGTCGATCACCTCGCGCGACAGCTCGTAGATGCGCCGGGAGACCAGCGCATCCCCGCCGAATACCTGTGTCTCGATCTCGTCGATGTCGTTGGCGAGCCCGGCGACGACCGGGCTGTACGCATCCACCACCGTGTCGATGATGGCGTACAGAATGGCCTGCGGCCCGAGTGCGAGCAGTTCGGGCTCCGCCTCCATCCGCTGCCGGACATGAGAGAGATCCGGCGACTCGCTGTGGCGGACCGTGATGACGAAGTTCCGCCCGACGAAGAGGTGCAGCTCTCCGAAGTCGACCTCCTCCGACACGTCCAGGTAGTTCGCCGCTTTGAGCACGACGAAGAGGACGGTGTCGTAGCGCTCGAGCTTGGGGCGCTGGTGGGCGACGATGGCGTCCTCGATCGCCAGCGGGTGGAGGTTGAACTCCTCCGACAGCGACAGGAGCTCCTGCTCGGTCGGCCGGTACAGGCCGATCCAGGCGACACCGCCAGGCGTCCGGTCGAGTGCGGAGTAGGTCTCGGCGAGCGTCGTCGGCGAGGCCACGCGGACGCCGTTCGCGTAGATGGCGCTGTCGACCATGCTGCGCCGCCCCGGCGCCTGGTCGGCGGCCGGCTGCATGATGCTGGCGGACGGAGGCTCGACCCGGCGGGTGCGTGTGACGAAGGGCATGGGGATGCCGCGTCGGTTCAGGTTGGCCATCGGTCACCTCCAGGGTGCAGAGGACGGAACTCTACGAACAACAGGACGGCCCGCTCCGGGCCACCTAACTGTACGCTCGGGACCCCGGCGAAGGCTGGACGCCGCCCGCTGCGGCGTCTGCGACCACGTTCAGGATGACGCGCTCGTAGTGACCGGTCAGTTCGGCGCAGACGACGTCCCAGCTGCGGCCGAGCACCGCGCGGCGTCCCGCCTCCCCCATGCGGCGTCGGAGGGCACCGTCGCGGACGAGCATCGCAACCGCGGCCCGCAGCATGCGGTCGTCCGACGGCGGGAACAGCAGCCCGTCGACGCCGTGCTCCACGAGGTCGATCGGGCCGCCTGCACGCGGTGCGACGACGGGGAGCCCGGAGGCGTGCGCCTCCTGCACCGTCTGGCCGAAGGTCTCCTCCGATCCGGTGTGCGCGAACAGGTCGAATGCCGCGTAGGCCGCGGCCAGGTCGTCGCCCCCCAGCCGCCCGAGCCAGTGCACGTTGATCCCGCGCAGCTCGCGCGCCACCGCGTCCCGCGACGGCCCGTCACCGACGATCGCGACCGACAGCCCACCGATCCCGCGCAGCGAGCGGAGGCGCTCGACCTGCTTCTCGGGGGCGATCCGGCCGACGTACCCGACGACGGTCTCCCCGTCCGGGGAGAGCCGCTCGCGCAGCGCCGCCGCGGCGGCGGTCCTCCGCTTGTTGGGGTGGTAACGCTCGAGGTCCACCCCGCGGCCCCAACGGTCGACGCGGGAGACGCCCGCCGAGCGGAGGTCGTACTCGCTGGCAGCCGACGGCGCGAGCGTCACATCTGCCCCCTCGTGCACCCAGCGGACGTACTTCCAGGCGATCGCCGAGGTGACGCCCAGACCGTTGCGCCGGGCGAAGCCCGCCACGTCGGTCTGGTAGATCGCGACGGAAGGGACGCCCAGTCGGTTCGCTGCGGCGATCGCCTGTGCGCCCAGGAAGAAAGGAGAGGCTGCGTGCAGGACGTCAGGACCGAACCCGGCCAGGATGCGCTGCACCTGCGGGCTCGGCAGCCCCACCGGGAACTGCCGGTAGGCGAACGACGGAACCTGGTGGATGCGGAACCCGGCGTACTCGGCCGGAGCCCCGGCATCCGGGCAGATCACGATCGCCTCGTGCCCGTGCTCCGCGAGGTGATCGAGCACCCGCAGCACACTCGTGGTGACCCCGTTGACCGTGGGGAGGAAGCTCTCGCTGACCACCGCGACTCGCATGTGCCTCACGCTAGGAGCGGCCGGTGTCGCGACTGTGAACGGCCGGTGTCCGGCACCGCTCGGTATCCTTTCGGCATGACGCGTCGCAGGATCACCCAGGGCCAGCCCATCGAGCACTTCTACAGCGTGATCCCGGCCGGCGGCATCGGCTCGCGGCTGTGGCCGCTGTCGCGCGCCGACGCCCCCAAGTTCCTGCACGACCTGACCGGCTCCGGCCAGACGCTCCTCCGCGACACCTGGGACCGTCTGATCCCGCTCTCCGGCGAGCAGCGCATCATGGTCGTCACCGGTCGTGCGCACCGCGCCGCCGTCGAGCAGCAGCTCCCGACCCTGGCGGACCCGAATGTCGTGCTCGAGTCGGAGCCGCGCGACTCGACGGCCGCGATCGGACTGGCCGCCGCCATCCTGGAGCGCCGGGAGCCGGGCGTGATCATCGGCTCGTTCGCCGCGGACCACGTCATCAACAACCTTCCACTGTTCCAGTCGGCGGTGCGCGAAGCCGTCGCCGCAGCGGAGGCCGGGTACATCACCACCATCGGAATCCGTCCGACCGAGCCCGCGGTCGGTTTCGGGTACATCCACTTCGGCGACCGTCTGGAGATCGAGGGCGCCCCGAGCGCACTGGCCGTCGACTCCTTCAAAGAGAAGCCCGACCTGGAGACGGCCGAGCGCTACGTGGAGAACGGCTCGTACCTCTGGAACGCCAGCATGTTCATCGCACGGGCGGACCGCCTGCTCGAGGAGATCGGGCGCAGCCGTCCCGAACTGCTGGAAGGCCTGCAAGAGCTGGCCGAGGCCTGGGACGACCCGGCGACCCGCGGCCCGGCCGTCGACCGCATCTGGCCCGGACTCGAGAAGATCGCCATCGACTACACCGTCGCCGAGCCGGTCGCCGCCGCTGGGCGCCTCGCGGTCATCCCCGGATACTTCGACTGGGACGACATCGGCGACTTCGCGTCACTCGCGAAACTGAACTCGGCCGGCCGATCGGACCTCGCCATCCTCGGCAAGAACGCCCGCGTCCTCGCCGACTCCTCGAGCGGCATCGTGGTCAGCCAGAGCAACCGGGTGATCAGCCTGATCGGGGTCAAGGACATCGTCGTCGTCGACACTCCCGACGCGCTGCTCGTCACCACGAGCGAGAACGCTCAGCGCGTGAAGTCGGTGGTGGATGCGCTGAAGATCACCGGGTCCACCGACGTACTCTGAGCGGCTCAGCCGACCGGAGACGGGCCTCCGTCGATCTCGGCGACCAGCCGCGACAGCTCCTCCGGGGAGACCTGCAGGCCGGACGCCTCGAAACGCTCCCTCAGCATCATCTCGGTGGTTTCGGACCGCGGCATCTGCATGTCGACGCGCACCTGCTCGACGATCCCGGCAACCTTCGACTGGTCGCTCGCCTCGGTGCTGCCGTGCATGATGGGTTCGTCCTGGGTCATGGCGTGGACGGTACGCCGCGGCCCATCCGCCGTCGAGGGCGAGTTATCTCGACGTCGAGATAACCAAGGTGACCCTAAGAGGCGTGACCCCCGCACGCGGCATAGACTGACGCTGCGCTCAGCGCGTTCGATGAAGCGATCTGCAACCAGGAGGGTTGTCCCGTGTCAGACCAAGCGACAGGGACGCTGCAGCCGGCCAAGACCCGGCCCGGCGGCACTCTGTACCGAGGCCGCGAGGGGATGTGGTCGTGGGTACTCCACCGCATCACCGGCGTCGCCATCTTCTTCTTCCTTCTCGTCCACATCCTGGACACCTCACTCATCCGCGTGAGCCCTGAGGCCTACAACGCGGTGATCGGGACCTACAAGAACCCGATCATGGGGTTCGGTGAGATGGCCCTCGTCGCGGCGATCATCTTCCACGCCTTCAATGGCATCCGGATCATCCTCATCGACTTCTGGAGCAAGGGCGTCAAGTACCAGAAGGTCATGTTCTGGATCGTCATCGCCCTGTGGGTGATCCTGATGGCCGGATTCGTTCCGACGCAGCTCATCCACATCTTCTCGGAGGTGAACTGACGTGACGACCATCGAGGCGCCGCGCACCCCCGCCCGCTCCAGCCGCTCCGGTAAGAACTGGGAGAAGTGGGGCTGGATCTACATGCGGGCCTCCGGCCTCGTGCTGGTGATCCTGATCTTCGGCCACCTGCTGATCAACCTCGTGCTCGGCGACGGCGTCAAGCAGATCGACTTCGCTTTCGTCGCCGGCAAGTACGCGACCCCGTTCTGGCAGGTCTGGGACCTCCTGATGCTGTGGCTCGCACTCATCCACGGCGGCAACGGCATGCGCACGCTGATCAACGACTATGCGTACAACCGCACGGTGAACCGCATCCTGAAATGGGCTGTGCTCGCCGCGGTCGTGGTGCTGATCGTGCTCGGCACGCTCGTGATCTTCACGTTCGACCCCTGCCCCGCGGGCGCAGCGGCGGCCGACCTGCCGTCCTTCTGCCCGGCACGCTGAACCGACACGGAAACCCTGTGACAACAGAAGCTACTGAATCGACCGTCATCGACGGCGTCCACTATCACGAGTTCGACATCGTCATCGTCGGCGCCGGCGGCGCCGGGATGCGCGCGGCGATCGAAGCAGGGCCCCACGCCCGCACGGCCGTCATCTCGAAGCTCTACCCCACCCGCTCCCACACGGGCGCAGCGCAGGGCGGCATGGCCGCGGCGCTCGCCAACGTCGAGGAGGACAGCTGGGAGTGGCATACCTTCGACACCGTCAAGGGCGGCGACTACCTCGTCGACCAGGATGCAGCCGAGATCCTCGCGAAGGAAGCCATCGACGCGGTCATCGACCTCGAGAACATGGGCCTGCCGTTCAACCGCACGCCCGAGGGCAAGATCGACCAGCGCCGCTTCGGCGGTCACACCCGTGACCACGGCAAGGCGCCGGTCCGCCGCGCCTGCTACGCCGCCGACCGCACCGGCCACATGATCCTGCAGACGCTGTTCCAGAACTGCGTCAAGCTCGGCATCAACTTCTTCAACGAGTTCTACGTGCTCGACGTGATCATGAACGAGGTGGACGGGGTCCCCCAGCCCGCCGGCGTCGTCGCGTACGAGCTCTCCACCGGCGAGCTGCACGTCTTCCACTCGAAGGCGATCATCTTCGCCACCGGCGGCTTCGGCAAGATCTTCAAGACCACCTCCAACGCCCACACCCTGACCGGTGACGGCGTCGGCATCATCTGGCGCAAGGGCCTGCCGCTGGAGGACATGGAGTTCTTCCAGTTCCACCCGACCGGCCTTGCCGGCCTCGGCATCCTCCTCACCGAGGGCGCCCGCGGCGAGGGCGCGATCCTCCGCAACGCCTCGGGCGAGCGGTTCATGGAGCGCTACGCCCCGACGATCAAAGACCTGGCGCCGCGCGACATCGTCGCCCGCTGCATGGTTCAGGAGGTCGCGGAGGGACGCGGCGCCGGCCCGCACAAGGACTACGTGCTGCTGGACTGCACGCACCTGGGCGCCGAGGTGCTCGAGACCAAGCTCCCGGACATCACCGAGTTCGCCCGCACCTACCTCGGTGTCGACCCGGTCGTCGAGCCGGTGCCGGTCATGCCGACCGCGCACTACGCGATGGGCGGCATCCCGACCAACGTCAAGGCCGAGGTGCTGCGCGACAACACCACCGTGGTGCCCGGCCTGTACGCCGCCGGCGAGTGCGCGTGCGTATCGGTGCACGGCTCCAACCGCCTGGGCACCAACTCGCTGCTCGACATCAACGTCTTCGGCAAGCGCGCCGGAAACAACGCGGTCGAGTACATCCAGACCGCCGAGTTCGTGCCCCTGCCGGAGGACCCGGCGGCCGCCGTCCGCGACATGATCGGCGACCTGCGCACCTCGAACGGCACCGAGCGCATCGCCGCCATCCGCAAGGAGCTGCAGGACGAGATGGACAGGAACGCCCAGGTGTTCCGCACCGACGAGTCCCTCGCCCAGGTGACCGAGACGATCCACGGCCTGCGCGAGCGCTACCGCAACGTGCAGGTGCAAGACAAGGGCCGCCGCTACAACACCGACCTGCTGGAGGCCGTCGAACTCGGCTTCCTGCTCGACCTCGCCGAGGTCGTCGTCTACTCCGCTCGCAACCGCAAGGAGTCCCGCGGCGGCCACATGCGCGACGACTTCCCGAAGCGCGACGACGAGAATTACATGCAGCACACGATGGCCTACCTCACCGGCGACCCGCACTCGTCGGATGCAGCGGACCACATTTCGCTCGACTGGAAGCCGGTCGTCATAACCCGCTACCAGCCGATGGAGAGGAAGTACTGATGTCGAACGCCGTGCTCGAGACTCCCCCTGCCCCCGAGGCACCGGTCCAGTCCTTCACCGTGACCCTGATCATCCGCCGCTTCGACCCGGATGTGGACTCGGAGCCGCGCTGGCAGGACTTCGACGTCGAGTTGTTCCCGACCGACCGCATCCTGGACGCCCTGCACAAGATCAAGTGGGAGCAGGACGGTTCGCTGACCTTCCGCCGCTCGTGCGCCCACGGCATCTGCGGCTCGGACGCCATGCGGATCAACGGGCGCAACCGCCTCGCCTGCAAGACGCTGATCAAGGACCTCGACATCACGAAGCCGATCTACGTCGAGGCGATCAAGGGTCTTCCGCTCGAGAAGGACCTCATCGTCGACATGGAGCCGTTCTTCGAGAGCTACCGCGAGGTGCAGCCGTTCCTCGTCGCCAACTCGAAGCCCGAAAAGGGCAAGGAGCGCATCCAGTCGGTCGCCGACCGCGCCCGCTTCGACGACACCACCAAGTGCATCCTCTGCGCAGCGTGCACGTCGTCGTGCCCGGTGTTCTGGACCGACGGACAGTACTTCGGCCCGGCCGCGATCGTCAACGCGCACCGCTTCATCTTCGACTCGCGTGACGACAACTCGCAGGTCCGCCTCGACATCCTCAACGACAAGGAAGGCGTCTGGCGCTGCCGCACGACCTTCAACTGCACCGACGCCTGCCCGCGCGGCATTCAGGTGACGCAGGCGATCGCCGAGGTCAAGCAGGCGATCATGCGGGGCAAGGCCTGATCGCCCGCTGACTCGGTCGGCACAGCCGGCCTCCTTTCCCGACACGGCCGCGGTCCGGGCCCGTCGGAAAGGGAGGCGGTGGCGTTCGATGCCCAAGACTCCTCCGTTTCCTGTAGGGCCGGGCGTTTGCACGCTCGCTATCCTGGCGGCGTGGCCAAGAAGTCCAAAGGTGCTCCCATGGAGCCAGACCCGAGCGTGCAACGCGCGGAAGGATCCGAGGAGCCCGAGGAGACTCTGACCCATCGGCTGCTCGAGCGCGCCGACCCGATCCGCCGCCGTCTGCAACGACCGGTGGAGCGCGTGTCGGGATGGGCGAAATGGGTGGAGGGCCTGCGTCCCTACCGCGTCTACATCAACTTCTCGCACTCGGACGGCAACCTCCGGGCGGCCGGCATGGGGTACCAGTCGCTTTTCGCCGTGTTCGCAGCACTGTGGCTGGGGTTTTCGTTCGCCAATGTGTGGCTGCACGGAAATCCGGACCTGTATGACGCACTGATCAGCGTGATCAACCGGGTCGTGCCCAACCTGATCGAGACCGACACCAGTCCCGGCGCGATCACCACGGAACAGCTCGACTCCGCCTCCGCGTTCGGATGGGCTGGAGTCGTGGCCGCGATCGGCCTGCTCTGGACCGCCATCGGCTGGCTCTTCTACACGCGCCAAGCCGTGCGCGCGGTCTTCGGGCTCAGCCGGGACAAGACGAACTACGTCCTCCAGAAGGTCCGCGATCTCTTTCTGGCCCTGGCATTCGGAATCGTGCTGATCGCCTCGGCGCTGCTCACCATCCTGAGCACCCAAGCCGTGACCTTCATCCTCCAACTGTTCGATCTCAGCTCGAACTCGTTCTGGACATCGCTGGCGGCCCGTTATTCGGGGCTCCTCGTTTCGGTCATCCTCAACACGTTCACCCTCGGGGCGATGTTCCGGGTGATGGCGCGCGTCACCATCCCGCTGCGCAACCTGTTCTTCGGGTCGCTCCTCGGCGCCGTCACGCTGGCGGGCCTCAGTGTGCTGGCGGGCCTGCTGTTCCGCACGTCGAGCAACCCGTTGCTCGCGACGTTCGCCGTGTTCATCGGTCTCCTGCTCTGGTTCAACCTGATGTCCCGCGTGATCCTCTTGTCGGCGTCGTGGATCGCCGTCGGGATGTTCGACCGCGGGCTGTCGCCGCGGCATCTGACGGCGCAGGAGGCGGAGCTGGAACGGGCCTTGGCCGAACGCCAGGCGCGCGAGCTGGTGGCGAGCGCAGAATTGCAGCGGGCCCGTGAGGAGCTCGCCGCGGCTGCCTGGTATGCGCGCCTCCCCGCGCAGCGCCGGGTGGCCAAGGCGGAGCGGCGGCTGAACGATGTCCTCGACGAGGGCGCTGTCAGCCGCCCCCGGTAGGCTGGGAGCATGCCGCCTCGCCCCTTGCGCATCGCCACGATCAACACCAATGGCGTCCGAGCCGCCTTCCGCAAGGGCATGGGCGAATGGCTTGCCGGACGCGATGTCGACATCCTCGCCATCCAGGAGGTCCGCGCCTCCAGCGAAGACCTGCAGGGCCTGCTCGGCGACGAGTGGGACATCGTGCACGACCCCGCGACGGCGAAGGGCCGGGCCGGCGTCGCCATCGCGAGCCGTCACCGCGCCTCCATCCACCGGGTGGAGCTCGGCCCCACCGACTTCGACAGCGCGGGCCGCTGGCTCGAAGCCGACTACGAGGTCGGCGACACGATCGTCACGGTGGTCAGTGCCTACGTCCATTCGGGCGAGGCCGGCACCGAGAAGCAGACCGAGAAGTACCGGTTCCTGGATGCGATGGAGGCGCGCCTGCCCGAGCTCCAGAAGCACAACGAGCTCGCCGTCGTCATGGGCGACCTCAACGTCGGGCACCGGACACTCGACATCCGCAACTGGAAAGGCAACGTGAAGCGCGCCGGCTTCCTGCCGGAGGAGCGCGCGTACTTCGACCGCTTCGTGGGAGCGGAAGGCGACGCCGACTACAACGCCGGCGCGGGCCTCGGCTGGGTCGACGTCGTCCGCCGACATGCCGGTGAGGTGGACGGCCCCTACACCTGGTGGTCGTGGCGCGGCCAGGCGTTCGACAACGACACCGGCTGGCGCATCGACTACCAGCTCGCCTCCCCGGCCCTCGCGGCGCGGGTGAAAGACGTCGCAGTGGACCGCGCGGCAGCCTACGACGAGCGATGGTCCGACCACACCCCTGTGGTCGTCGACTACGAGCTCTGACGGCTGCGCGGCATCCCCCTCTCCCTGACTTCTGAAAGCTGATCATGACAACACCGCCCCGCCTCTACTCAGGCATGCAGCCCTCCGCCGATTCGCTGCACCTCGGCAACTACATCGGCGCACTCCTGCAGTGGAAAAAGCTGCAGAGCACTCACGACGCGTTCTTCTCGGTGGTCGACCTGCACGCCATCACGGCCGCACAAGACCCGGCAGAGCTCCGCGAGAAGACCCGTCGCACAGCGGCCCAGTACATCGCCGCCGGTATCGACCCCTCCGCATCCACTCTCTACGTGCAGTCGCATGTGCCGGCTCACGCGCAACTGGCCTGGGTGCTCAATACGATCACCGGCTTCGGTGAGGCCTCGCGCATGACGCAGTTCAAGGACAAGTCGGCCAAGCAGGGGTCTGACGCTGCTTCGGTCGGACTGTTCGCCTACCCGATCCTCATGGCGGCCGACATCCTGCTCTTCGGCGCCGAGGTCGTGCCCGTCGGCGACGACCAGCGCCAGCACGTCGAGCTCACCCGCGACCTGGCCGAACGCTTCAACAGCCGGTTCGGCCCCACGTTCGTCGTGCCTCAAGCAATGATCCTCAAGGACAGTGCCCGCATCTACGACCTCCAGAATCCGGAGTCGAAGATGTCCAAGTCGGCCGAGTCGGGAGCCGGCATCATCTGGATGCTCGACGAGCCAGACGTCACGCGCAAGAAGATCATGCGTGCGGTCACCGACACGGACGGCGTCGTTGCGTTCGACCGTCAGGGCAAGCCGGGAATCTCGAACCTCCTCACCATCTACTCGGCGCTGAGCGGCCGTTCGATCGAGTCGATCGAGCTGGAGTACGAGGGCAAGGGCTACGGCGATTTCAAGAAGGGCCTGGTCGAGGTGGTGGTCGAGGAGTTCGCGCCCGTACGGCAACGTGCGCTCGACCTGCTCGGCGACCCGGCGGAGCTCGACCGCATCCTCGCGGTCAACGCTGGGCGAGCCAGCGAGGTCGCAGAGGGAACCCTCGACAAGGCCTACGAGCAGGTGGGCTTCCTGCGGCGGGCGCGCTGATGCCGCAACCGGTCGTCCTGACGGGCGAACGGGTCACGCTGTCCACACCGGCGCTGGCGGACATCGACCGCATTGCGGAACTGTGCACCGACCCCGCGATCGCCCGCTGGACGACTGTGCCGTCGCCGTATGAGCGCGACCACGCCGTCGCCTTCGTGACGAGCGTCGTCCCGGACGGATGGGCGAGCGGACGGGTGTGCACCTGGGCGATCCGCTTCCGCGACGTGCTGGTCGGGATGATCAGCATCGCCGACATCCACGAGCGCCAAGGGGAGATCGGCTACTGGCTGGCTCCGGAGGCGCGCGGCCAGGGCGTCATGTCGGAGGCGACGGAGCTGGTGCTCGACTACGGCTTCGGTCGGGCGCCGCACGGCCTCGCCCTCACGCGAATGGTGTGGCGCGCACTGGCGGGCAACGCCGCCAGCGCGGCCGTCGCCCGGCGCGCCGGATTCCGGTGGGACGGCGTCGCACCCGAGGGGGCCGAGCAGCGCGGCGCACGGTTCGACGAGTGGCGAGCAAGCCTGCTGCCCGGCACACCGCGCGAATCCGCGGGTGACTGGCCCGACATCTCCTACGTGCAAGCGGCGCTGTGAACGAGCGCCCCACGGCCGGTCCGCGCGTCGTCCTGTTCGATCTCGACGACACGCTGTTCGCGCACCGGGCGGCCGTCGAGTCCGGCATCCTGGCCTACGCGGAGACTCTGGGTTCTCCGTACGGCGCTCACGAGGCTGACGAAGTGGTGACGATCTGGCACGACCTGGAAGAAGAGCACTACCACTCCTACCTCTCGGGTGAGCTCGACTTCGAAGGTCAGCGCCAGGCACGCGCTCGCGACTTCGCAGCACGCCACGGCGAGCAGTTGACCGACGATCAGGCGAGCGCCTGGTTCGCGGATTACTTCGAGCACTACGTCGCCGCCTGGTCGCTCCACGACGATGCCCTGCCCGCGCTCGACGCGCTCGACGCCGCCCTGCCGGGCGTCCGCTTCGGCCTCATCACCAACGGCGACCTCGCCTTCCAACGACGCAAGGTCGAGACGGTCGGGCTGGATACGCGAATTGCTCACCTGATCGCCTCCGGCGAGCTGGGGGTGGCCAAGCCCGACGCGGCGATCTTCCTGGCGGCCTGCGAGACGTTCGGCGTTCGTCCGGATCAGGCCGCCTACGTCGGTGACCGTCTGCGCACCGACGCGATCGGCGCCGCCCAGGCGGGCCTGACCGGCGTCTGGCTGAACCGCCGTAACGCCGTGCCCTCCCCCGAGGACGAACTGGAGGCCGTCACCTCCGGCGTGCACACCATCCACTCGCTCGCCGAGCTCGCGCCGCTCCTCGCGGCCGCTTGACGCGACGCGTCGCCCGCGTCGGCACCGCGAGTGCGGCACCACGGAACGATTGCGCCTGCGCGCGCGCCCGCAGACGTTCCGGGAGGGCGCAGTCAGTCGAAGGCACGGACGGCGAAGCGCCGCCCGGCGTGAGCCGGACGGCGCTTCGTAGAGGTGGTTTCAGGCGTTGCGGACGTCGTCGTCGACCCAGTCGAAGGTCTTCGTGACGGCCTTCTTCCAGAGACGCAGCTGACGGTCGCGCTCGGCGTCGTCCATGTTCGGCGTCCAGCGGCTGTCCTCCTGCCAGTTCTTGCGCAGGTCGTCGAGGTCGGACCAGAACCCGACCGCGAGGCCGGCGGCGTACGCGGCACCGAGGGCCGTCGTCTCTGCGACGACCGGACGGACGACGGGCACGCCGAGGATGTCGGCCTGGAACTGCATGAGCGTGTTGTTGGCGATCATGCCGCCGTCGACCTTCAGCTCCTGCAGGTCCACACCGGAGTCGGCGTTCACCGCATCCAGGACCTCGCGGGTCTGGAAGGCCGTGGCCTCCAGCACTGCGCGGGCGATGTGTCCCTTGTTCACGTACCGCGTGAGGCCGACGAGCGCGCCACGCGCGTCCGCCCGCCAGTACGGCGCAAACAGACCCGAGAACGCCGGCACGAAGTACGCGCCACCGTTGTCGTCGACGGTCTTCGCCAGCTCCTCGATCTCCGGGGCGCTGGAGATGAGCCCCAGGTTGTCACGCAGCCACTGCACCAGCGAACCGGTGACGGCGATCGAGCCCTCCAGCGCGTAGTGGGGCGCGGCGTCGCCGAGCTTGTACCCGAGGGTCGTCAGCAGGCCGTTCTTGGAGTGGACGATCTCCTCACCCGTGTTGAAGATGAGGAAGTTGCCGGTCCCGTAGGTGTTCTTGGACTCGCCCGGATCGAACGCGGCCTGACCGAATGTCGCGGCCTGCTGGTCGCCGAGGATGCCCGCGACGGGTACCTCGCGCAGCAGGCTCGAGGACTCGACAGTCCCGTAGACCTCGGAGGAGCTCTTGATCTCCGGGAGCATCGACTTCGGGACGCCGAACGCCTCGAGGATGTCGTCGCGCCAGGTCAGCGTCTCGAGGTCCATGAACATGGTGCGGGAGGCGTTGGTCACGTCGGTGGCGTGCACTCCGCCGTCCGGGCCGCCGGTGAGGTTCCACAGCACCCAGGCGTCGGTGTTGCCGAAGAGCAGGTCGCCCGCCTCGGCGCGCTCACGTGCGCCCTCGACGTTCTCCAGGATCCAGGTGATCTTGGTGCCCGAGAAGTAGGTCGCGAGCGGAAGGCCCACGATCGACTTGAAGCGCTCGACTCCGCCGTCGGCCGCGAGGCGGTCGACGATCGGCTGGGTGCGGGTGTCCTGCCAGACAATGGCGTTGTAGACGGGCTCACCCGTGTTCTTGTCCCACACCACCGCGGTCTCGCGCTGGTTGGTGATGCCCACTGCCGCGATGTCGTGGCGTGTCAGGTCGGCCTTGGAGAGCGCCTGCCCGATGACCTCACGGATGTTGTTCCAGATCTCCACCGGATTGTGCTCGACCCAGCCCGCCTTCGGGAAGATCTGCTCATGCTCCAGCTGTCCGGTCGAGACGATCGACCCGGACTTGTCGAAGATGATCGCCCGAGAGCTGGTCGTGCCCTGATCGATGGCGACGACGTAGTCGGCCATAGGTAACTCCTTTGTTCTTTGGGGGTGGAACGGGAAGGGGCCGGCGGGAAGAATCCCTGCCGGCCCCCGGTGTCACTTGATGAGCGGGAGGAGCCAGGTGGCAAGGAGTCCGGCCAGCACGCCGCCGAGGATCGGGCCGACGATCGGGACCCACGAGTAGGACCAGTCGCTGGAACCCTTGCCGCGGATGGGGAGGAACGCGTGCGCAAGGCGCGGACCCAGGTCACGTGCCGGGTTGATGGCGTACCCTGTCGGGCCACCGAGGCTGGCACCGATGCCGACCACGAGCAGGGCCACGGGGAGAGCGCCGAGCGCTGCGAGTCCGGGCGCCTGGCCGGGCTGGTGACCGAACGCGATCACCACGAACACCAGCACGAAGGTGCCGATGATCTCGGTGATGAGGTTCCAGCCGTAGCTGCGGATGGCAGGGCCGGTCGAGAAGACACCGAGCTTGTTCGCCGGGTCCGGCTCCTCGTCGAAGTGCTGCTTGTAGGCCAGCCAGGTCACGATCGCACCGATGATGGCACCGATCAGCTGAGCGAGGATATACAGCAGGACCGTGATGAAGTTCACCGGTACCAGCGTGTGCGCCGCCGCGGACCCGAAGGTCTTCGCGCCGTTCGCCACCAGGCCGAGCGTGACCGCGGGGTTCAGGTGTGCGCCCGAGTTGTAGGCGACGACCACGCCGGCGAAGACCGCGAGGCCCCAGCCGAAGGTGACCATCAGGAACCCACCGTTGAAGCCCTTGGTCCTGATCAGGGCGACGTTCGCCACGACCGCTGTACCGAGCAGGACCAGCATCGCCGTGCCGACCAGTTCGGACAGGAAATCTACACCGATATTGTCCACGTTGACCTTCCAGTTGTTCAGTTGACCCGCACCCTGTTGTGCGTTCTGGTGAGGCTCTCGTCAGGGTGGGCAGTAGAACGCTATTGCGGCCACGTCCACTTGACAAGAACCGTGTCATGCACGTTCGTGCATTATCGAACAGCCGCGGCTTCGCTCCCGTCTCCCGACTTGAGCTGCACCCGGTGGGCGTCGGCGAGGTCCGCTACGAACGAATCTTCCTCCTCCAGGCGCTGATTTGGCGACCATCCGAGCGCGTTTGCCGCGATTTCGCCGATCTCGTGCACGAGGGCCGTTGTGATGGCACCCGTGAAGGCGAGGCTGGTACGGCGCAGGAAGATGTCGGCGAGGTGGACGACGTGCTCGCCGCGAACCAAGTGGTCGACCTCTGCGCGGGAGTATGTGGGGGCTGCGGCGAGCGGCGCATCCTCGCCGTCCCACCCGGCGATGGCGTCGATGACGAAGCTCGCCTTCGTGCCGTAGCGGTGCAGCAGCGTCGTGGCGCGCTCGGCGCCGATGTCCGCACCGTAGCGGGCGATCCAGTCGCGCTCCGCCTGCGGCGTCGTCGGGAAGCCGGCTCCGCCGCCGATCGGCAGGCCCAGCGTCTGGACCGTGCGCTCCACGCCGAGCAGCCCCAGCGTCTCGTTCGCCAGGTGCTCGCTCAGGGCGCGGAACGTGGTCCACTTCCCGCCCACCAGGCTGAGCACGGTGGTGTCGCCCAGGCCGGCGATCGTCCCGGGAACGATGCGGTAGTCGCGGGAGACGAATCCGGGTGCGGTGTCGTCGTGGTGCGGCAGCGGGCGCACTCCGGAGAACGTGTAGACGATCTGCTCGCGGGTGACCGGGATCGATGGGAAAACGTGCGAGACCAGCTCGATGAAGTAGTCGATCTCGTCTTCGGTGATCACCGCGCGCTCCGACATGTCGGCGTCGATGTCGGTAGTGCCGACCATCACGCGTCCCTTGAGCGGGTAGATGAGGACGATGCGGCCGTCGTTGTTCTCGAAGAACATCTCGCGGCCCTGGCAGGCCTCCAGGAGCTCGGGGTTGTCCAGGACGATGTGCGAGCCCTTGGTGCCGCCCATGAAGCGGGTGGCGTCGCCGAGGGCCTCGTTGGTGAGGTCGGTCCACGGGCCGGACGCGTTGACGACGACGTCCGCCGTGATGGCGAACTCCTCGCCGGTCTCGCGGTCGCGGACGAGAACGCCGCCGTCGCGGGCTCCGATCGCCTCGACGTAGTTGACGGCGCGTGCGTGCGGCCCTGCGGCGAGGCCGTCCGCGAGCACGTCCAGAGCGAGACGCTCGGGGTCGTGAACGGAGGCGTCGAAGTAGGTGGCGGTGTACTTCAGCCCCGGGTTCAGCGCCGGAAGGATCTCCAGCGACTTCTTGCGACCGTGGAAGCTGTGGCGCGGCACCGAACCGCCGTCGCGCGAGAACGCGTCGTAGATCGTCAGCCCGGTCTTGATGAGGAACGCACCGCGCTCCTTCGGCTTGCCCTGCTTGTGCGTGAGGAACCGCAGCGGCGCGGCGAGGATGCCGGAGAAGGTGGAGTAGATCGGGATGGTCGTCTCGAGCGGCTTGACGTAGTGCGGCGCGATCTTCAGCAGACCGTTGCGCTCGGTCACCGACTCCTTGACCAGGCGGAACTCGCCGTTCTCCAGGTACCGGATGCCGCCGTGGATCATGTGGCTGGATGCCGCCGATGCACCGGACACGAAGTCGTTGCGCTCGACGAGGACGACGTCGACGCCCTGAAGCGCGAGGTCGCGGAAGGTGCCGAGTCCGTTGATGCCGCCGCCGACGACGAGCACCTGTGCTCGGGGGCGTTCGCGGAGGCGCTGAACCTCGGTGCGTGTAGTCGGCTTCGTCGTCACGGTGTTCTCCTGTTGCTCTCGTGAACGTGCTGTGCGGATATAGTCTTCGTGGCAGCACAACTTCGATCAAGCGCGATGCACATACGTGCACGGCTGGTTTCCCGAGTAAGAAGGCCCGAATGCCCCAGCCCGACACCGAGCACCTGCCCGACAAGGTCCGCGACGCCCTCAAAGCGGGCCACCTGTACTACATGCAGGACCTCACGATGGAGGCCATCGCGCACGAGATGCACACGTCCCGTTCGAGTGTCTCCCGGCTGCTCAGCTACGCCCGCACCTCGGGCCTGGTGACCATTCAGATCGCCGAGCCGCACGAGGGCGCGAGTCGCATCCAGCAGACCATCCACGAGCGCTACGGCATCGCCGCGCACATCGTCCCGATGCCGAGCGCCATCAGCGACGTCGATCGGCTCGAGCGCGTCGCCATCTCGGCTGCACGAATTCTCGACCGTTTCGTCGACTCCAACCAGACGGTCGGCATCGCGTGGGGCTCCACGATGAGTGCGCTCAGCCGCCACCTCATCCCGAAAGAACTGCACAACGTCGAGTTCGTGCAGCTCAACGGCGCCGGGAACACCTACACCACCGGCGTGCTGTACGCGTCCGAGATCCTGCGGCGCTTCGGTGACACGTACTCCGGCACGATCCAGGAGTTCCCCGTCCCGGCGTTGTTCGACGACCCGCAGACCAAGATCGCGATGTGGCGTGAGCGCAGCACCCGCCGCATCCTCGACATCCAGGAGCGGATGGATGTGGCCCTCTTCGGCCTCGGCTCCCCGTTCTCCGAGGTGCGCTCGCACGTCTACGCCGGCGGCTACCTCGACCAGGCCGACTACGCCTCCCTCGACGAGTCGGGCGTGGTCGGCGACGTCGCAACGGTGTTCTTCCGCGAGGACGGGAGCCACCACGGCATCCCCCTGAATCAGCGCGCCAGCGGTCCGGACATTGACCTGATCAAGCGCGTGCCGCGCCGGGTCTGCATCGTGTCCGGCCCGTCGAAGGTGCACAGCCTCCGCGGCGCCTTGGCGGCCGGTCTCATCACCGATCTCATCGTCGACGAGGGGACCGCCCGCACCCTCGCGCAGCTGGCGCAGTCCCCCGGGCCGGCAGAGCCGGACCTCCGGGAGCCGACCGCGGCCTGAGGCGCGCAGGCGCGTAACCCTGCGCCTCACAGCGCAGGGGAATAGACGCCGCCGGAACGCGTTGATCTAGACTCGACAACGAAATAACGTGCTCCGGGGTCGGTGAGAGTCCGAACCGGCGGTGATAGTCCGCGAGCGGGACGCCCAGGCGTCCTGCTGAACCGGTGGAATTCCGGTACCGACGGTAATGCGTGCAGGCGAGAGTCTGCCGCTCAGTCCGGATGGGAGGAGGCACGGTGGGCAGCCCGCATGGGCTGGCGCCCGCGCGACCCCGGTGACACGTCTCGACGCGAGAGACAGGATGGCAACCGGATGACGTGGGAAGCCCCCATGCACACGGCGCTCGAACTCGCCGCCAACGGTCCGTCCACCGGCGTGAACCCGCGGGTCGGCTGCATCCTGCTCGACGACGAGGGACGCATCATCGCCGAAGGCTGGCATCGCGGCGTCGGAACACCGCACGCCGAGGTGGATGCGCTCAGCAAGCTGCCGGAAGGCGGCGCCCGCGGCGCGACCGCCGTGGTCACGCTGGAACCGTGCAACCATTGGGGTCACACCGGCCCGTGCTCAGAGGCCCTGATCGACGCGGGCGTGGCGCGCGTCGTCTACGGCGCCGACGACCCCGGACACCACTCGAGCGGGGGCGCCGCGCGTCTCCGTGAGGCGGGCGTCGATGTGACCGGCGGCGTTCTGAGGACGGAGATCGAGGCGTTCCTCGACGACTGGCTCACCGCCGCACGGCTGGGCCGCCCGTACATCGTCGTCAAGTGGGCCAGCAGCCTGGATGGCCGCGCGGCCGCGGCGGACGGCACCAGCAAGTGGATCACGGGAGCCGCCGCGCGCCAGCGCGTGCACGAGCAGCGGGAGGCCTCCGATGCGATCGTCGTCGGCACCGGAACCGTGCTCGCCGACGACCCCAGCCTCACCGCTCGGGGCGACGCGGGCGAGCTGATGGGCACCCAGCCCACGCCCGTCGTGATCGGCACCCGCGCGGTCCCGAAGGACGCCGCGGTCTTCCACCATCCCAACCCGGTCGTCTTCGAAGGCACCCACGACCTCCACGAGGCCGTCGCCGATCTGTATCAGCGGGGATTCCGGCGCATCTACGTCGAGGGCGGTCCGACGCTCGCGAGCGCGTTCGTCGCGGCCGGGCTCGTCGACGAGTACGCGATCTACCTCGCGCCCACGTTGCTCGGCGGTCCCCGCCTTGCGCTCGGCGACATCGGGGTCGAAACCATCGGCGAGCAGCGGAGGCTGCGCATCCTCGACGTCGAGCGCCTCGGCGGCGACCTCCTCCTCCGTGCCGTCCCCGTACCGACCACTCCTTCTTCTACTCCCACCACTCAGGAGGGCTGACCATATGTTCACCGGAATCATCGAAGAACTGGGCGAAGTCACCGCCGTCGAGCGCACGGCGGACGCCGCGCGGCTCACCGTCCGCGGACCCCTCGCCGTCAGCGACGCGCGACACGGAGACTCGATCTCGGTCAGCGGCGTCTGCCTGACGGTCATCGGCAAAGACGCCGAGAGCTTCACAGCGGATGTGATGGCCGAGACCCTCGCCATCAGCACGCTCGACGACGTCGCGGCAGGCCGCCGGGTCAACCTGGAGCGCGCCGCGCAGGTCGGGGACCGCCTCGGCGGCCACATCGTGCAGGGGCACATCGACGGCACCGCCACCGTGCTGTCCATCACCGACGGCAGCGCGTGGCGCGTCGTCCGGCTCTCCCTCGACCCGGCGCACGCACCACTCGTCGCCCGAAAGGGCTCCATCGCCATCGACGGCGTCTCCCTCACAGTCAGCGCCGTCGGCGGTGGACGCGAGGACGGCTGGTTCGAGGTGTCCCTCATCCCCGAGACGCTCGCCGCCACCACGCTGGGCGACCGCGCCGTTGGCGATCGCGTCAACATCGAGACGGACATCCTCGCCCGTCATGTGGAGCGCATGCTCGCGCTCGAACCGGCACTGACTGAACGGAGTGCGTCATGAGTCTGGCCACCATCCCCGAGGCCCTGTCCGAGCTGCGCGCCGGCCGGCCGGTCATCGTCGTCGACAACGAGAGCCGCGAGAACGAGGGCGACGTCGTACTCGCCGCCGAGCTCGCCAGCCAGGAGTGGATCGCCTGGACCGTGAAGAACTCCTCCGGTTTCATCTGCGCGCCGATGACCGACGAGATCGCCGACCGCCTCGAGCTTCCCGTGATGGTCGCTCACAACGAGGACTCGCGCGGCACGAACTACACGGTCAGCGTGGACGCGGCCAACCGCCTGTCCACCGGCATCAGCGCGGCCGACCGCGCGCACACCCTCCGCGTGCTGGCCGACCTCGACTCCACTCCGTCCAGCCTGCACCGGCCCGGCCACATCCTTCCGCTGCGCGCGGTCGAGGGCGGCGTACGCGAACGCGACGGCCACACCGAGGCGGCGGTCGACCTGCTCAAGCTGGCCGGGTTGACGCCGGTCGGCGCCATCGCCGAGATCGTCGCTGACGACGGTGAGATGATGCGCCTGCCCGGCCTCATCGAGCTCGGAAAGCGGGAGGGCGTACTCGTCATCACGATCGAGGCGCTCATCGACTACCTTCAGGAATTCCACTGCGATCAGCCGCTCGAGACGGTGACGCCCATTCCCGAGACGTCGAGGGTGATCTTCGAGGTCGAGACGACCGTCCCGACCACCCACGGCCCTTTCCGGATGCGCGCGTACCGCGACCGCATGACCGGCGCCGACCACGTGGCGATCGTCGCGGGCACTCCGCAGCGCGACGGGACGCTCGTCCGGGTGCACTCCGAGTGCCTCACGGGTGAGGCGTTCGGCTCGCTCAAGTGCGAATGCGGCCCGCAGCTCGACGCCGCGATGGACACCATCCAGCGCGAGGGCGGCGTCGTGGTCTACCTGCGCGGGCACGAGGGGCGCGGCATCGGCCTCATCAACAAGCTGCGCGCCTACAAGCTGCAGGAGGAGGGCCTCGACACCCTGGACGCCAACCTCGCCCTCGGCCTGCCGATCGACGCCCGCGACTACGGTGCGGCCACGGCGATACTGCAAGATCTGGGGATCGAGTCGGTGCGACTGCTGACCAACAACCCGGAGAAGGTGCGCCAGTTGGAGGAGCACGGCATCGAGGTCGAGGAGCGCGTGCCCCTCGTCGTCGGCGTGGGTGCATTCAACGAGGGCTACCTGGAGACCAAGCGTGACCGCATGGGTCACGCGATCGGAGACATCGACGCGGTGTCCGGACTGGATGAGACGACCGCGGGTATCGCGGCGGAGAGGACCACACGATGAGCGGAGCAGGAGCCCCCAGCGCGGCCGAACGGATCGACGGGAGCGGCCTGAACGTCGTCGTCGTCGCCGGCAGCTGGCACGAGACCATCAGTGAGGCGCTCATCGCGGGCGCCCAGCGGACACTGGATGCCGCGGGCGCCACTCACACGCTGGTCCGGGTGCCGGGCAGCTTCGAGCTCCCGGTCGTCAGCAAGGCGGCGCTGGAGGCGGGTGCTGACGCGGTCGTCGCCCTCGGCGTTATCATCCGCGGCGGCACTCCGCACTTCGAGTACGTATCCGCGGCTGCCACCGACGGGCTGACGCGCGTGGCGCTCGACACGGGCAAGCCGGTCGGCTTCGGCGTGCTGACGCTCGACGATGAGAAGCAGGGCATTGACCGTTCCGGCCTGCCGGGGTCGAAGGAGGACAAGGGCGCCGAGGCGGCACACGCCGCACTCGCCACCGCAGTCGCCGTGCGGGAGTTGCGCGCCTGACCTCTCAGGCCCGCCAGGGCATGTGCTGGAGCGTCCAGGTGTTCCCGTCCGGGTCGGCGAACCAGGCGTAGAGCACGCCGCCCATGTCCTGGACCGGCGCGACATCCACGCCGCGCGCGACCAGCGCGTCCCGCGCGGCCTCGATGTCGGCGACGACGAGGTGGAGTCCGCGCAGCGAGCCAGGCGGCATGGCGGCGTCGGCCATGCCCGTCGTCATCGTCACCGAGCAGTAGGAGCCGGGCGGCGTGAGCTGGACGATGCGGACACCCTCCGTCGGTGCCACATCCACATCGACGGCGAAGCCCGCCTGGTCGCGGTAGAATGCGATCGAGCGGTCGATGTCCGCGACCGGCAGCATCACCAGTTCGAGCATCATCGCCCCGGCGGCAACGGACGGAGTCGGATTGTTTGTCATGATGCCCCCAGCAATTCGTCGAGCTTCTCGTATCCCTCGCGCATGCCGTACTCCATGCCGCTCGCGATCATCTGCTCCAGAGCCTCGCGCGACGTCATGACGGACCGGCCGACGAGTCGCGAGCGACCGTCCGGCAGGGCCTCGAACCGCATCCGGTCCAGGCTCACCTCGCCGGGCGCGCCCAGGAACTCGAAGGTCTGGATGACGAGCTCGTTCTCGACGACGGTGTGGATGACGCCGCGGAACGCGTACACCGATCCCTCGTCGTCACGCGCCTCGTAACCGTAGCTTCCGCCGGAGCGGAAGTCCCAGTCGGTGATGGTGTTCGCGAGCCGGCGCGGGCCGATCCACCGGGCGAACAATTCGGGGTCCGCGTGGGCGCGGAACACCGCCTCTACCGGCGCGTCGAATTCGCGCGTGATGTCGGCGTAGGACGTGCCGGGTACGGCATCGATGACGACGGGGTTGCTCATGATTCCCTCTCCCTGTTCAGGTGCTCCTGTTGTCCGGCGTCGGTCAGAACGGCGTCGAGGCGGCGATAGCGTGCCTCCGCCTCGAGCCGGTAGCGGTCGATCCAGGAGGTGAGCCGTTCGAGCGCGGCCGCCTCCAGGTGCACCGGACGCCGCTGGGCCTCGCGGGTGCGCGAGACCAGGCCGGCCGCCTCCAGCACACTGATGTGCTTGGACACCGCCTGCAGCGTGATGGCGAACGGCTCCGCGAGTTCGTTCACGGTGGCGGGGCCGCGACTCAGACGCGCGACGATCGCGCGCCGTACCGGGTCCGCCAGCGCGGCGAAGGCTCTGTCGAGACCCTCATCGTCCGGCAAGATCAACCTTCCTCTTGATCAACGCTTTGGTTGATTACCAATGTAGAGCGAATGTCGAGCGGCGTCAATGCACCGGAGGACCGGCTTACGGCTTCCAGACCATGAGCACGACGACAGCGAGCAGCAGAAGGCTGGCGACACCCGAGCCTGCGGCGATGGCGGGGTAGCGCGACGCCGTGCCGTCGCGCAGCGCCTCTCCCGCGCGGCGCATGCTCGGGACGACCACGAACAGGGTCAGACCGAGCGCGACCACGTACAGGATGATCGACCACAGGATCCACGGCGTGGTGATGCTCAGGTCGTACTTCTTGTCCGCGAGCCCCATCACGCCGAAGCCGAACAGCACGACCAGGAGCGACAGCAGCGACAGCAGGTTGGTCGACTTCGCCAGCGTTTCGACCTGACGGGCGTCCCCCGCGCGAACGGCGCGCATCGCGGTCATGGGGAGGATGGCCATCGGACCGACGATGAAGACGGCCGTGACGACGTGCAGTACAGCGAACAGTGTTTCCATGCCCTCCAGCGTAGTGAGCCGCCGGATTCGGCTGACTCCCGCCCCGCGCATAGGGTAGAAGGGCGCCACAAGCGCTGCCTGTCTTTTCGCCCATGCGCGCCTTCCGCCCGACCGACGCCGCGCACGCCATGCGGCCCTCCCTCGCAACTCTGGAAGCACTCCACACGCATGTCTACGACGGCCCCCGCCATCTCCCCTGCGCCCGCCAACACCCGCGGCCGCGTCATCCTCGCCAGCCTCATCGGCACGTCGATCGAGTTCTACGACTTCTACGTCTACGCGACCGCCGCCGTCCTGGTCTTCCCCGCCCTGTTCTTCACCAACGCAGACCCGACGACGGCACTCCTCGCCTCCTTCGCCGTGTTCGGCGTCGCCTTCATCGCGCGCCCCATCGGCTCGGTCCTGTTCGGCCACTTCGGCGACCGCATCGGCCGTAAGGGCACGCTCGTCGGCTCGCTGCTCACCATGGGCATCGCAACGGTGCTCATCGGCTGCCTGCCGACCGCGCAGGTGCCGGGATGGGAATTCTGGGCGCCGTTCCTCCTCGTCGTGATGCGCTTCTGCCAGGGGCTCGGCCTCGGTGGCGAATGGAGCGGCGCTGCGCTGCTCGCGACCGAGAACGCCCCGGCGGGCAAGCGCGCCATCTACGGCACCTTCCCGCAGCTGGGCGCACCGATCGGTTTCATCGTCGCGAACGTGCTGTTCCTCATCCTGAGCCTCACGATCTCCCCCGAGGCGTTCGCGGCGTGGGGGTGGCGCATCCCGTTCCTCCTGAGCGCCGTGCTCGTCGTCGTCGGGCTCTACGTCCGGCTCAAGCTCGTCGAGACCCCCGCATTCCAGAAGGTCGTCGACACCGGCGAGGTGGCGAAGCTCCCGCTCGCGCGCGTGTTCCGCACCAGCTGGCGGCAGATCGTGCTGGGCACCTTCATCATGCTGGCGACCTATGTGCTGTTCTACCTGATGACGGCGTTCACGCTCACCTATGGAACCACCGCGTCGACACCCGAGCAGGCGCAGGCCGCCGCTGAGAAGGCCGGCAAGCCGTTCGCGGCGGCGAGCTTCGTGCCCGGTCTCGGCTTCAGCCGCAACGACTTCCTGATCATGCTCATCATCGGAGTGGTGTTCTTCGGCATCTTCACGCTGGTGGCAGGTCCCCTCGCGGAACGGTTCGGCCGCCGCAAGACACTGATCTGGGTCACCATCGGCATCATCGTCTTCGGTCTCCTGTTCGTGCCGCTGTTCGCCGGCGGCACGGTCGGCACCATGGCCCTCCTCATCATCGGCTTCACGCTGATGGGGCTGACCTTCGGGCCGATGGGCGCGGAGTTGCCGGAGCTCTTCCCGACGAACGTGCGCTACACGGGATCCGCCGTGGCGTACAACCTCTCCAGCGTGCTGGGCGCGGCCGTCGCGCCGACCATCGCGGTGTGGTTGTGGACGATCGCCGGCGGCAGCACCATCTGGGTCGGCGTCTACCTGTCCCTCGCGGGCGTGCTGACGCTGATCGCGCTGCTCATCTCGAAGGAGACCCGCGACATCGACTTCTCCGGCAACGTGAGCTGAGGACCGCCGCCGCCTGCGCGCTCAGTCGAGGAACAGGGCGCGCAGGCGGCGGGTGGTCAGGATGAGGCCGAGCACGATCATCACCACGAAGTACAGGACGTGCCACAGCATCCCCAGGTGCACGTCGCCCGTCGTGAGTCCCCGGACCAGTTCCACCCCGTGCCACAGGGGCATGGCCTGGATGATGACCTGCACCGGCTCGGGGTAGACGGTGATCGGGTAGAAGGTCGCCGAGAGCAGGAACATGGGGAGCAGGATGAAGTTGATCCAGTCCATCTGCTGGAACGTCTTCATGTAGCTGGTGATCCCCATCCCGAAGCTGGCGAACCCGAACGCGATGAGCAGGACGGCGGGCAGCGCCAGCAGCGCCCACCACGACAGGTTGAGGCCGAGCGCCTGCATCACGAGCATGAAGCCGACCGCGTAGAGGGCACCGCGCAGCAGGGCGAGCAGGATCTCGCCGAGCGCCACATCCAGCGGGCCGAGGGAGGTGGCCAGCATCCCCTCGTAGAGCTTGGCGAAGTGCATCTTGAAGAAGACGTTCCACGTCGAGTCGTAGACCGCGCCGTTCATGGCCGCCGTCGCCAGCAGCGCGGGCGCGATGAAGGCGGCGTACGGCACCTGCTCACCGGTCGAGGTCTGGATATCGCCGACCAGCGCCCCGAAACCGATGCCGAGCGAGAGCAGATAGAAGATCGGCTCGAAGAAGCCCGAGAGGATCACCAGCCAGTTCGTGCTCCGGGTCGCGGACCAGCCTCGCTGCATCACCGAGCGCGCGTTCCCCGCGTACAGAGCACCCAGGGGACGGGTTCGGGAGGCGGACGTCGCGAGCCGATCGCCGGTCGCGGTCATTTGTTCAACCTCTTCGCGGCGATGCGACGCGTCCACAGCCAGAAGGCGACGAACAGCGCGAGCAAGTAGAGGACGTGGACGACCGAGAGCCAGAGCGGCTCCTCCATCCCGTACGTGAAGACGCGCGAGAGCTCGGTGGAGTGCCAGAGCGGTGAGATCCAGCCGATCCACTGCAGGAACGGCGGCATGCTCGACAGCGGGAAGAATGTACCCGAGAACAGGGTTATCGGCAGGAGCACGAAGCGCATGAGCATCGCGATCTGGCCGGTGTCCTGCTCGAGAGTGGCGACGTAGGCCATGATCGGAACCCCGAACGCGAGGCCGCCGAGCGTGGCGATCAGGATGCTCACCCAGCCCCACGGATCGGGCACCCCGCCGAACAGCACCATGAACGCGAAGTAGACGATGCTCGTGCCGAGCAGCCGGGCCACGACGGCGATCAGGACGCCGTCGATGATCTGGCCGGGAGCGATCGGAGACGCGTTGATGCCGTAGAAGGTCGGGTTCCACTTGAACCCGAGCATGATTGGGTAGGTGAACTCCTCGCTCGCCACCGTGACCGCCGCCGTGCACAGCAGCGCCGGCGCGACGAATGCGAGGTAGCTGACGCCGTCGACCGCATTGGGGCCCATGTTGGCGCTCACCAGGCTCCCCAGCCCGAGCCCCATGGCCAGCAGGTACAGCAGCGGATTGCCGAATCCGGTGACGAGCAGCGTCTGCAGGTACGAGCGCATCACCAGGAAGCGGTGTTCGGCCACGTACCAGGCGCCGAAACGTCGTGGCCGCAGCGCTGCGGCGAGTGCCGCCCGCGCATCCTCCCGCAGGTCCGGCTCGGGCGCGCCGGCCGCCCCCACAGGTCCGACGGTCGCGCTCATTCGATGAGGCTCCGTCCGGTCAGCCGGAGGAAGACGTCTTCCAGGCTCGACCGGCGCACCAGGCTGGTGAGGGGATGCAGCCCGCGCTCGGTGATCCGCACCAGTTCGGCTTCGCCGTCGTCGCTGTAGACCAGCACCCGGTCCGGCAGGACCTCGATGCGTTCGCCGATGCCGTCGAGGCGGCCCGCGACTTCCGCGTTGCGCTCGGACCCGAACCGCACCTCCAGCACTTCGCGCGTCGAGTACTCGCGGATGAGCGCCGCCGGCGCACCCTCCGCCATGATGGTGCCCTTGTCGACGACGACCAACCGGTCGCACAGCTGCTCGGCCTCATCCATGTAGTGGGTGGTGAGGACCAGCGTCGTGCCCTGCTCTTTGAGGCGGAACAGACGGTCCCAGAGGATGTGACGCGCCTGCGGGTCGAGGCCGGTCGTGGGTTCGTCGAGCAGCAGGATGCGGGGATCGTTGATGAGCGCGCGCGCGATCGTGAGCCTGCGCTTCATGCCGCCGGAGAGGTCGTCGACCTTCGCCTTTGCCTTGTCCTCCAGCTGGGCGAAGGCGAGCAACTCGTCGGCCCGCTTGCGGACGCGGGTCGCTGGCAGGCCGAAGTATCGCCCGTAGACGATGAGGTTGTCGCGCACGCGCAGTTCGGTGTCGAGGTTGTCCGCCTGCGGCACGACTCCCAGCTGCGAGCGGATCTCGGGACCGTAGCGGTCCGGATCGAGTCCCAGGATGCTGAGGTCGCCGCCTGTCCGCGTGGAGACCGCGCCGATCATCCGCATCGTGGTCGATTTACCCGCGCCGTTGGGGCCGAGGAGTCCGAACGACTCCCCCGGCTCGACCTCGAAGCTGATGCCGTCGACGGCCGGGAAGTCTTTGTACTTCTTGACCAGGTCGCGAGCGGCGATGACGGGCGGCATAGTTCAGCACTGTAGCCGCGACCGCCGACATTAGGGACGGCACGTCGTCTGGCAGTTCATGGCCCTGGCTGTCGGTGTCAGCAAACAGGCAGTCCACAAGAAGTACGGTCGGAGGTAGCGGCGCCGCCGCCCCCAACGACGCCCCCTCCTCCCCCGATCGGAGACACCGTCATGTCACGCACGTCCACCGCCGCGCCGCGCCGCCGTCGCGGCTTCGGCCGCCCCACCGACGACGCGGGGCCGCGCGCCCGCTTCTCGCAGCTGCTGCCGTACCTGCTCGAGCACAAGCGCGTGCTCGCGGTCGTGGTCGTTCTCAGCATCCTGGGCGCCGCGGCCAGCCTCGCGCAGCCGCTCCTGGTGGGCCAGGTGATCAACGTCGTCGGCAAGCAGCAGCCGCTCGGCGGTCTGGTGTGGGCGCTCGTCGCCCTGGTCATCATCTCCGGACTGATCTCCGGCTACCAGCACTACCTGCTGCAGCGAACCGGTGAAGGGGTCGTGCTGTCGTCGCGCCGCAAACTCGTCGGACGGCTGCTGCGACTACCGATCAGCGAGTTCGACACCCGCCGAACCGGCGATCTCGTCTCGCGCGTCGGTTCGGACACCACGCTGCTGCGCGCGGTGCTGACGCAGGGGCTCGTGGAGGCGATCGGCGGCGCGCTGACGTTCATCGGCGCTCTGATCGCGATGCTCATCATCGACCCGGTGCTCCTCGGCCTGACCGTGCTCGTCGTGGCCATCTCGGTCGTGACCGTGGTGCTGCTGTCCGGGCGCATCCGGGTGGCCAGCCAGAAGGCGCAGAACAAGGTCGGCGACCTCGCCGCCGCGGTGGAGCGGGCGATCAGCTCGGTGCGGACCATCCGGGCCGCGAACGCAACGGAACGCGAGATCGCCGCGGTCGACGACGACGCCACCGGTGCCTGGCGGATGGGCATCCAGGTTGCGAAGATCTCGGCGCTCGTAGTCCCGGTGGCCGGGATCGCGATGCAGGTGTCGTTCCTCGTCGTACTCGGCGTCGGCGGGTTCCGGGTGGCCAGCGGAGCGATCACGGTCGCGAGCCTGGTGACGTTCATCCTGTTCCTGTTCATGATGATCCTGCCGCTCGGCCAGGCGTTCGGCGCGATCGCGGCGGTGAACTCGGCGCTCGGGGCGCTGGGCCGCATCCAGGAGATCCTCGACCTGCCGACCGAGGACCAGCACGACCGGGAACTCGCACCCCTCGCCCTGACGGTCGGCGCGGCCAACGAAGGGCTCGCGCCGGAGGCGCCGGCGATCGAGTTCGCCGACGTGCGCTTCGCGTATCCCGACGGCGTTTCGGCGCCGGTCGCGACCGCCGACGGGGCGGTCGCCGGGAGGCAGGCGCCCGAGCCGAGCCCCGAGCGCCTGGCGTTCGAGGCGTTCACCGGTGCGGATGTGGTGGCCGAGGCGGAGGCTGCAGCCGGGGCAGGCAGCAGCGAGGGCGCCCAGCGTCACGGCGGCGTCCTGCACGGCGTCAGCTTCCGCGTCCCGCGCGGCAAGCGCACCGCCCTCGTCGGGCCGTCGGGCGCGGGCAAGTCGACCATCCTTGCTCTCGTCGAGCGCTTCTACGACCCGCAGGCCGGCGAGGTCCGCTTCGGCGGGATGGATGTGCGCACGCTCGACCGCGTGGGGCTGCGGTCCCAGATCGGCTACGTCGAGCAGGATGCGCCCGTGCTGGCGGGGTCGCTCCGTGACAACCTGACCCTCGCGGCGCCGGAGGCGACCGACGGGGAATGCATCGACGTGCTGCACGCCGTGAACCTGACCGAGGTCCTCGAACGGAACGAGCTCGGGCTGGGCGCTCCGGTCGGCGAAGACGGCATCATGCTGTCCGGCGGCGAGCGCCAGCGTCTCGCGATCGCCCGTGCGCTGCTGGCGGCGCCGCCCGTGCTTCTGCTGGATGAGTCCACCTCCAGCCTCGACGGCCGCAACGAGCAGCTGATGCGGGAGGCGATCGACGCGGTCGCCGTGGACCGGACGCTCCTGGTGATCGCGCACCGCCTGTCCACCGTCGTCGACTCCGACCAGATCGTGGTGCTCGACCACGGCCGCGTGATCGGCACTGGCACCCACTCGGAACTCGTGGAGAGCACCCCCCTCTACCGCGACCTCGCCAAGCACCAGCTCCTCGTCTGACCCGCTCGTCCCCTCAATCGCTTCCTCACTTAATCCGGCTTCGCAGGCACATTCAGCGGATTAAGTGAGGAAGCGATGGAGGGGACGGGTCAGGCGCGGAGGTGGTAGCGGAGCGAGGCGAGCTCGGCGCGGAGAGCCGGCGGGACGCGGCTGCCGAAACGGGCGAAGAACTCCTCGGTGAGGTCGCACTCGGCGAGCCAGCTCTGCGGGTCCACCTCGAAGAGGGCCGCCACATCGTCCGCCGGGAGGTCGAGTCCGTCCAGGTCCAGCTCATCGACGACCGGCAGGCGACCGATGGGCGTTCCTACGCTTCCAGCGGTCCCCTCCACGCGACGGGCGATCCATTCGATTACGCGGGCGTTCTCGCTGAAGCCGGGCCAGAGGAACCGGCCGTCGTCGCCCTTGCGGAACCAGTTCACCTGGAACACGGCCGGTGCCTTGTCGCCGAGCTGCTCCCCCATCTCCAGCCAGTGCGCCCAGTGGTCCGCCATGTTGTAGCCGCAGAACGGCAGCATCGCGAACGGATCGCGCCGCAGCTCGCCGACGGTCCCCTCGGCCGCGGCGGTTCGTTCCGACGAGATGGTGGCACCGATGAACACGCCGTGGCGCCAATCCCGCGCCTGAGCGACCAACGGGACATTGCTGGCCCGGCGTCCGCCGAACAGGATGGCGTCGATCGGCACGCCGTCGAACGCATCCCAGTCGTCCGCGATAGACGGGCACTGCGCGGCGCTCACGGTGAAACGGGAATTCGGATGCGCGGCCGGGCGACCGCTTCCGGGCGTCCAGTCCTTCCCCTCCCAGTCGATCAGGTGTGCAGGCGGCTCGTCGGTCAGCCCCTCCCACCAGACATCGCCGTCGTCGCGCAGTGCCACGTTGGTGAAGATCGTGTTTCCCCAGAGCGTTTCGACTGCGGTCCGGTTGGTGCTCTCACCGGTGCCCGGCGCGACGCCGAAGAAGCCCGCCTCCGGGTTGATGGCGCGGAGCCGGCCGTCCGGTCCGGGTCGCAGCCAGGCGATGTCGTCCCCGATGGTCTCCACGCGCCAGCCCGGGATGCTCGACTCCAGCATCGCCAGATTGGTCTTGCCGCACGCCGACGGGAAGGCCGCCGCGAAGTGGAAGGCGCGCCCCTCCGGCGAAGTGACCTTGATGATCAGCATGTGCTCGGCGAGCCAACCCTCGTCGCGCGCCATCACCGAGGCGATGCGCAGCGCGAAGCACTTCTTGGCGAGGATGGCGTTGCCGCCGTAGCCGGAACCGTACGACCAGACCTCCCGCGTCTCCGGGAACTGCACGATGTACTTCGTCGTGTTGCACGGCCACGCGACGTCGTCCGTGCGCGTCCCGCTCACGTCGACCAGCGGGTGACCGACGCTGTGGACGGTCGGAACCCAGGGCTGCCCGGCGTCGATGAGGTCGAGCACGGTCGCGGTGACGCGGGTCATCATCCCGAGGCTGACGGCCACGTAGGCGGAGTCGGTGAGTTGGATGCCGACCTGCGACAGTGGGCCGCCGACCGGCCCCATGGAGAACGGCACGACGTACATCGTGCGGCCGCGCATGCTGCCGGCGAAGACCGTGCGGAGCTCGGCCCGCATGGCTTCCGGCTCGCGCCAGTTGTTGGTCGGGCCGGCGTCCGACTCGTCCCTGGAGCAGATGAACGTGCGGTCCTCGACGCGGGCCACGTCGCCCGGGTCGGTGCGCGCGAGGAAGCTGTTGGGCCGCCACTCCGGGTTCAGCCGGATGAGCTTCCCTTCCGCGACGAGTTGCTTCGTGAGGCGGTCGGCCTCGGCGAGAGAGCCGTCGCACCAGACCACCTCGTCCGGCTGGGTGAGGGCGACGATGTCGTCGACCCAGGCTCGGACCGCGGACAGACCGCCGATCGGTGCGGTGCCGGGAAGGTCGAGTTCGGCGATACTCATGGGGAGTCCTTTTCGTCGAAAGAAGTGGTGATGCATCCAGCATCCGGGATGTTCCGCGGCGTGGGCCCCACAATTTCTCCGTAAGAATCGCGAATCTTTCGCTATCGTGAAGGCATGAGCAACGTGGACGCCGGCGACATCGATGTCGCCACGCTCGGGCACCGCATCCGTCACTTCCGCACGCGCCGTGGCATGACGCTCGATGATCTGGGGGCGGCGGCCGGTGTCGCCGCGAGCCAGCTCTCCCTGATCGAGAACGGCAAGCGGGAGCCGCGGATCTCGCTCCTCAGCAGCCTCGCCTCCGCGCTCGGCGTCCAGCCGGCCGACCTGCTCTCCGCCGAGCCCCCGGATGAGCGGGCAGCGCTGGAGATCGAGCTGGCTCGAGCGCAGCGCGGCACGCTGTACGCCTCGCTCGGGCTGCCCGCGGTCAAGCCGACGAAGGGCACGCCGACCGAGACCCTCCGCTCACTGGTCGGACTGCACCGGGAGCTCAGCCGACGCGCGACCGAGGCGGTCGCCACGCCGGAGGAAGCGCGGCGGGCGAACACCGAGCTCCGGGAGCGGATGCGCGCTCAGGACAACTACATGCCCGAGATCGAGGAGCTGGCGGAGCAGCAGGTGCGCGCATCCGGCCACACCCGCGGCGCCCTGACGCACCGCGAGGTCAGCGTGATGGCCGAGAAGCTGGGCTTCGAGCTGATCTACGTCAACGACCTGCCCCGATCCGCCCGGTCGATCACCGACCTGGAGAACGGGCGGATCTACCTGCCGCCGGCCTCCATCCCGGGCGGGCACGGCCTCCGCTCGATGGCACTGCAGGCGATGGCCCACCGGCTTCTCGGGCATACGCGACCCACGTCGTACGCGGACTTCCTCCGGCAGCGGCTGGAGATCAACTACTTCGCCGCCTGCTGCCTGATGCCGCGGGACGCCGCCGTCGGTTTCCTGCAGCAGGCCAAGAAGGAGCGGGATCTGGCGGTCGAGGACTTCCGCGACGCTTTCGGCGTCACCCACGAGGCGGCCGCGCTGCGGCTGACGAACCTCGCGACCAGTCACCTCGACATGACCATGCACTTCCTCCGGGTGGGCGACGACGGAGCGCTCTACAAGGGCTACGAGAACGACGGGCTTCCGCTGCCCACGGATGTGACCGGCTCGATCGAAGGCCAGGTGGTCTGCCGCAAGTGGGGTGCCCGCAGCGCCTTCACGCACACCAACCGGACGACCGAGCTGTACCAGTACACCGACACGCCCGCGGGGACGTACTGGTGCGCCACGCAGACCGGCACGACCACCGAAGGCGGCTTCTCGATCAGCGTCGGCGTGCCGTTCGACGAGGCCAAGTGGTTCCGCGGCCGAGAGACGACCGACCGCGCGGAGTCACGCTGCCCCGACGAGTCGTGCTGCAAGCGGGCGCCATCCGAACTGTCCGGACGCTGGGCGGGCAAGGCCTGGCCGAGCGCGCGGCTGCACGCACACATCCTGGCGCCGCTGCCGTCGGGGTCGTTCCCGGGCGTCGACGACTCCGACGTCTACGCCTTCCTCGAGGCGCACTCCGGAGCCTGACGCCTTCGGAGGCGGCGGCTCCCGCTACTTGGGCTGCATGCGGATCGCGCCGTCGAGGCGGATCGTCTCCCCGTTGAGCATCGGGTTCTCGACGATCGCTCGCACGAGGGCCGCGTACTCGGCCGGCTTCCCGAGCCGAGATGGATGCGGCACCTGCGCCGCCAGCGAATCCTGGGCCGCCTGCGGCAGCCCCGCCATCATCGGCGTCTCGAAGATGCCCGGCGCGATCGTCATCACCCGGATGAGACTGCGGGCGAACTCCCGCGCCAACGGCAGCGTCATGGCCGCGACGCCACCCTTCGACGCCGCGTAGGCGGACTGTCCGATCTGGCCGTCGAAGGCGGCGACGGACGCCGTGTTGACGATCACGCCGCGCTCCTCGCCCACCGGCTCGGTCTGAGCGATCGCCGCGGCGGCGAGCCGGACGACGTTGAAGGTGCCGATCAAGTTGACGCGGACCACGCGCTCGAAGTGCTCCAACGGGATGAGGCCGTCCCGCCCGATGACCTTCTCGGCCGTGGCGATGCCCGCGCAATTGACCACGACGCGCAGGGGGCCGAGGCCGGACGCGGTGTCGATCGCCGCTTGCACCTGCTCCTCGTCGGTCACGTCGGCCGGCACGAACCGCGCGGTGGGGCCGAGGGCGACCGCCGCTTTCTCCCCCTCCGAGCGCGGGAGGTCGAGAATGACGACATGCGCGCCTGCCTCGGTGAGCGCGTGAGCTGTGGCGTTGCCCAGGCCGCTGGCCCCGCCGGTGACAAGGGCGGAGCATCCGTCGAGCTGCATGGTTCTCCCTGGGGGTCGTCGAGTGAATGGATGTGGTCGCCGCGCCGGTTAGCGCAGCACTTCGATGAGGGTCGCGTTCGCTGTGCCCCCACCCTCGCACATCGTCTGCAGCCCGTACCGGCCGCCGCGCGCCTCCACCTCATTGAGCAGCGTGGCCAGCAAGCGGGTGCCGGACGAACCGAGCGCGTGCCCGAGCGCGATCGCGCCTCCCCGGGGGTTCAGCTTCGAGGGGTCGGCGCCGAACTCCTGCTTCCACAGCAGCGGGACCGGTGCGAACGCTTCGTTCACCTCGTAGGCGTCGATCTCGTCCAGCCCGACGCCGCTGCGGTCGAGCAGCTTGCGGGTGGCCGGCAGAATCCCGGTCAGCATGAGCAGCGGGTCGCTTCCGGCGACCGCGAACGAGTGGAACCGGGCTCGCGGACGCAGCCCCAGCCGTGCGGCCGCCTCCGCGCTCATGATGAGTGCTGCGGAGGCGCCATCGGTCAGCGGGGAGGAGTTTCCCGCGGTGATCCGCCACTCCACCTGCGGGAAGCGCTCGGCCAGACGCTCGCTGCGGAACACCGGCTGCAACTGCGCCAACTTCTCGGCGGTCGTCCCCGCCCGGATGGTCTCGTCCGCGATGACGCTGCCCGAGTCGGGCGTCGGGACGGCCACCAGCTCACCCTCGAACGCGCCGCTGGCCGCGGCCCATGCTGCGCGGCCATGCGATTCGGCGGCGTAGTCGTCGAGCTGGGCACGGCTGAAACCCCAGCGGTCGGCGATCAACTCGGCAGCGACGCCCTGATTCACGAGTCCCAGCGGATACCGACTTTTCAGCAGGGCCCCGCCGAGCTCCGCGCCCTGCGCGTTGGAGCCCATCGGGACGCGGCTCATCGACTCCACCCCGCACGCGATGACGACGTCGTACGCCCCCGCGATCACGCCTTGTGCCGCGAACGCCGCCGCCTGCTGGCTGGAGCCGCACTGCCGGTCGATGGTGACGGCCGGGACGCTCTCGGGGAACCCCGCACTGAGCACTGCCGTGCGGATGATGTTGCCCGCCTGCTCACCCGACTGCGTGACGCATCCACCGATCACGTCGTCGACGACCGCCGGATCGATCCCGGTACGCCCGACCAGTTCGAGCAGGACGCCGGCGAGCAGGTCGGCCGGGTGGATGTCGGAGAGCTCGCCATCGGGCTTGCCACGCCCGGACGGCGTCCGCACTACGTCGACGATGACCGCTTCGGTGCGAGCCACGTCAGGCCCCGAACGGGTTCGGCGTCAGGGTGTACTTGGTGTTGAGGTACTCGTGGATGCCCTCGAAGCCGCCTTCGCGACCCAGCCCAGACTGCTTGACGCCGCCGAACGGCGCCGCGGCGTTGGAGACGACACCGACGTTGAGGCCCATCATCCCGGTCTCGAGCCGCTCGATCATCCGCTGACCGCGTGCCAGATCCTTGGTGAAGACGTACGACACCAAGCCGTACTCCGTGTCGTTCGCCAGGCGCACCGCCTCGTCCTCGTCGGAGAACCGGATGATCGACAGCACAGGCCCGAAGATCTCCTGACGGAGGATCTCGCTCCCCGGTCGCACATCCGTCACGACGGTCGGCTCGAAGAACGTCCCCGTGCCGTCCACACGCCCGCCTCCGGTGAGGACAGCAGCCCCCCGCGTGACCGCATCCTGGAGCAGCTCGGACGCCTTCTCTATCGCTCCCTCGTTGATGAGCGGACCGATGGTGACGCCGTCCTCGGTGCCTCGGCCGACCTTCAGCCCGTTTACGCGCTCTGTGACGCGTCGGGCGAACTCGTCGGCGACGGCCTCGTGCACGATGAACCGGTTTGCCGCAGTGCAGGCCTCGCCGATGTTGCGGAACTTGGCCAGCATGGCCCCGTCGACCGCCTTATCGAGGTCGGCATCGTCGAAGATGACGAAAGGTGCGTTGCCGCCGAGTTCCATCGAGGTGCGCAGGACGTTCTTCGACGCCTGCTGCAGCAGCTTGCGACCGACCTCGGTCGAGCCCGTGAAGGAGAGCTTGCGGAGGCGTGCGTCGGCGATGATCGGCGCCGACACCTTCCCGGAGGTCGTCGTCGTGATCACGTTGAGCACGCCGCCCGGGAGCCCCGCGTCCTCGAGAAGTTTCGCGAAGTACAGCGTCGTCAGGGGTGTCAGCTCGGCCGGTTTGATGACGACCGTGCAGCCTGCCGCGAGTGCCGGAGCGATCTTCCGGGTGGCCATCGCGAGGGGGAAGTTCCACGGCGTGATGAGGAAGCAGGGGCCAACGGGATGCTGCGAGACGATCATCCGCCCGTTGCCTTCCGGGTTGGCGCCGTAGCGTCCGGAGATGCGAACGGCCTCTTCGGAGAACCAGCGCAGGAACTCGCCGCCGTACGTCACCTCGCCGCCGGCCTCGGCGAGCGGCTTCCCCATCTCGAGCGTCATCAGCAGCGCGAACTCGTCGCGCCGCTCCTGCAGGAGGTCGAACGCTCGCCGCAGGATCTCGCCGCGCACGCGGGCCGGGGTCGCGGCCCAGTCGTCGGCGGCGGCGACCGCTGCATCCAGCGCCCGGATGCCGTCCTCGGGTGAGGCGTCCGCGATCTCCTTGATGCGGTCCCCGGTCGCCGGGTCGAACACGGCGAAGGTGCCGGCCGCGCCTGTCGTCCACTCCCCACCGATGTAGAGCCCGTCGGGCACACGCTCCAGCAGAGCCTTCTCATCCATCACTTGTGTTCCTCCTCGGTCGTCGCGCTGTCGCTGTCAGGACTCACAGCCGCCTGAACGAGCGGCACGGTTCGATGGTCGATCACGGTGGTGAGAGCGATGACCGTCGACGTGCGGCCCACCGCCCGGTCGCCGTCGATGCGGTCGATCACCCGTTGCAGGTCGGTGTTGGTGCGAGCCACGGCACGAACCATCAGGTCCCCCGCTCCAGTGATGGTGTGCACCTCGAGCACCTCCGGGATGGCCCTCAGGTGCTCGGCGACCGCACCATCGCCGCGGCCATCCTCACGCGCGAGCTCAACGGTCACGAATGCGGTCACCGGGTAGCCGAGCCGGGCCGTGTCCACCGTCGGCGCGAAGTCGCGCACCACGCCCGACCGCTGCAACCGGTCGAGCCGCGCCTGTACGGTCCCCCGCGCGACGCCGAGGCGCCGCGACGCCTCGAACACGCCCAGCCGCGGCTCCGCGGCCAGCAGCGCGATCAGCTCGGCGTCGAGCTTGTCGATCATGCGGCCTCCTTCGGTCCTCGCACATCGTACGACGCAGGGTACGCGCCTGCGGCACGGTGATCGAAGCTCTCAGGAAGAGGCGGGCAGCCTGCCCGAGGCGGCGGCCCGAGGCGGCGGCCCGACTGCTCAGCTCGCCAGGAACGGCAGTGCCGCCTGTTTGAACGCCCGCGCGCTCAGCGTCGTGACGTGATTGCGCTTCGGAATCACGATCAACTCGGCGTTCAGCAGCCGGGCCGCCTCCTCGGCGCCCTCGGTGACGGGGTCCACCTCCCCGACGACCAGCATCGTGGGCACCACGCTGGTCAGCGGCAGCGGATGCGCAGCCATCCCTTCCGCGCAGGCCGCTAGCGCTTCGCGGTCGACCCCGGGCGCCTGGCGCAGGGACGCGAGCAACGGCCCCAGCGGACTCGCCGGATCCAGAGCGGTCGCGTCGTCCCGCAGCGCCGCCTGCACGGCGGACACTCCCCAATACCCGAACTGCTCAACTGTGCCGACCCCGCCGACGACCAACCGCCGCACCCGCTGCGGGACGAGCCCGACGAGCGCGAGCGACACCCAGCTGCCCATCGAGTAGCCGATAACATCCACCCGGTCGACGTCCTCCTCATCGAGAACGGCCACGAGGTCGGCGGCGAGGAGGTCGGGCGAGTACGCGTCCGCATCGTGCGGGGAGTCGCTCCCGCCGTGGCCGCGGAGGTCGGGGACGATCGCCCCGCGACCCACCTCGGCGAGCGCGGCGACCCATCCCGTCGCCTCCCAGGTGAGGGCGCCCGTCGACGCGAACCCGTGTACGAGCAGCACGGGGTCCGCACCGGGATGCCGTTCGACGTGGAGACGCGTCATGACGTCACTCTCGCCCACGCGGAAGCCGCGGGCAAGCCGGGCGTCAGGAGTCGACCTCCGCGCGTTCGACGTTCGTCGTGTCGCGCCAGAGCTTCGACGGCCACCAGATCGCGCGCCCGATGTCGTAGGACGCGGCCGGGACGAGCAGCGAACGCACGATGACCGTGTCCAGAAGCACGCCGAACGCGACGATGAACGCGATCTGCACGAGGAACAGGATCGGGATGACGGCGAGCGCCGCGAACGTCGCCGCCAGCACTACACCGGCGGAGGTGATGACGCTGCCGGTGAGCCCGAGACCGCGGAGGATGCCGGGGCGCGTCCCCAGCCGCACGGACTCTTCCCGAACCCGTGTCATCAGGAAGATGTTGTAATCCACCCCGAGGGCGACGAGGAACACGAATCCGAACAGCGGCACGGCCGCATCCGCGCCAGGGAAGCCGAACACGTGGTTGAAGACCAGGGCGGAGACGCCCAGCGCGGCCGCGTACGACAGCACGACGCTGCCGATCAGGAGCACCGGCGCCAGGATCGACCGCAGCAGCAGCATCAGGATCACGAGGATCACCGCCAGGACGATGGGGATGATCTTGGCGAGGTCACTCTGCGCCGTCTCGTTGGTGTCCAGCGCGATGGCGGTCACGCCGCCGACGAGCACAGAGCCGTCCGTGGACAGCGAGGCACGCAGGTCCTTCACCACCGCCTCGGCCTCGGCCGAGTCCGGTTCCGACGCCAGCGTCGCCTGGATGAGGACGTGACCGTCCTTCACGACCGGGTCTGCCGTCGCGCCGGGTTGGGGACGGCCTCCCCCGGTGTAGAACGCGGCGGACGCGATGCCGTCGGCCTTCTTCGTCGCCGCGAGCACGGCGTCGCCGTCGCTCTCCGGCGCGACGATCAGCACCGGCGAGCCGGAGCCTGCGTCGAAGTGCTTGGCGACGACCGCCTGCCCGTCGACCGCGTCCGACTGCGAGAGGATGACATCGGTCTGCTGCACACCGTTCGCCTTGAGCTGCGTGAGTCCGAGGGCACAGGCGGCGAGCAGAACGAAGGACACGATCCACGTGACCCGGGGCCGGCGCGCGATCAGGCCGCCCACTCGCCGCCACAGCCCATGGACGCCCTCGAGACCGGTCAGGGTGACGCCATCGGCGTGCTTGTGCGGGCGCCCGCCGACGACCGGCCGGAACGGCCAGAAGGCCGCCCGGCCGAAGACCGCGAGCAGTGCGGGCAGCAGCGTGAGCGCCGAGAACAGGGAGAACACGATCCCGATCGCGGCGATCGGCCCGAGGCTCTTGTTCGAGTTGAGGTCGGAGAACAGCAGGCACAGGAGCGCCAGGATGACGGTCGCCCCCGACGCGACGATGGGCTCGAACGACGCCTTCCAGGCGCGCAGGATCGCGACCCAGCGCGACGGCTCGTGCTCGAGCGCCTCCCGGTAGCGGGAGACGAGCAGCAACGAGTAGTCCGTCGCGGCGCCGATCACGAGGATCGACAGGATGCCCTGGCTCTGCCCGGACAGCTTGATCCACCCCCAGAGCGCGAAGAGGTAAACGAGCAGGATCGCCGCGCAGAGCGCGAAGATCGACGTGAACAGCACCAGGAACGGCAGGAGCAGGGCACGGTAGACGAGCAGGAGGATGACGAAGACGGCGGCAACCGCTACCAGCAGGAGGACCCCGTCGATGCCGCCGAAGGCGTTCACCAAGTCGGCGGTGAGTCCCGCCGGGCCGGTCACCCAGGCCTGTGCGCCGTCAGGGACCGCTTCATCGGCCACGGTTCGAAGGTCGGCGACCACCGTCTTGACCTCGTCGGTGTTGGACACCGGCACGATGTACTCGACGGCTCGGCCGTCCTCCGACGGGATCGGGCCGGCCACGCTCGTGGTCTCACCCTCCGCCGGCGCCTGCACGCCGTCCACCTGTCCGAGCTTCGTGCCCAGGTCGGCGTACGTCGTCCCGAGTTCGCTCTTGGGGATGACCTCCTCCGCCTCGACGACGACGATGGCCGGGATCGAGCCGGAGTCGGTGAAGCGCTTCTGCCATTCCTGCACTTCGGTCGACTCGGCGCTGGCCGGCAGGAACGCCGCCTGGTCGTTGCTGGAGACCGCGGAGAGCTTGCCGAAGGTCGGGCCACCGATGCCGGCGAGCACCAGCCAGATCAGGATGAGCGCGGTGGGGACGACAATACGCAGCCAGCGGGCCGGTTCGCGGCCGGGGACGTCCTTGGACACTTCGCCTCCTGATTACTAGATGAGCTAGCAATTAGGGTAGCGCGAACGGTCCGATCCGTCCACGCGAGTGGTCCGAGTGGTCAATCCACGAGTTCGGCGCCCGCGTGAGCGAGCTCGACGAGCGCGGCCTCCGAACTGGCGGGGGCGACTCCGGCGACCAGCGACGTCAGCACGCGTACGTGCTGGCCCCGAGCCAGCGCGTCCAGCGCTGAGGCCCGCACGCAGTAGTCGGTGGCGATCCCGGCGATGTCGATCGTGTGGATGCCGTGCTGGTCGAGGATCTCGTGCACGGTCGCCCCCGACTCGGTCCGACCCTCGAACAACGAGTAAGCGGGCACTCCCTGCCCCTTGCGGACGTGGAACATCACCCGCGCCGTGTCGAACGCCGGATGGTAGTCGGCGCCGTTCGTGCCAGCCACGCAGTGCTGCGGCCAGCTGCTCTCGAAGTCGGGCGCATCGTCCGTCGCGAAATGCCCGCCGTTGTCGTTGTCGCCGTCGTGCCAGTCGCGACTCGCGACGATGACGGCGTAGTCGTCGGCGTGTGCCCGCAAGAGCTCGGTGACACCCCGGGCGACCGCCGCACCACCCTCCACCCCGAGGGCGCCCCCCTCGGTGAAGTCGTTCTGAACGTCGACGATGAACAGCGCCCTGCCCATTCGGTCCTCCCGGATCGGTTGTCCTCCGACCGCTCGGCTCAGCCGTTGGAGAGGTTGTCTCCGCAGTTGTAGAAACCGGTGACGAGGCTATCGATCGCCTGCTTGGCGTTGTCGCCGACGTTGCCGAGGGCGAACACCGCGAAGGTCAGAGGCGTGCCGTCGGCGGCGTTGACGATGCCGGACAGCGTGTAGCCGTGGTCGATCCAGCCGGTCTTCGCGAAGACCGCACCGCGCGCGGCCGAGCTCGACCCGGTGAACCGGTTGTATCCGGGGCCGAGCGTGCCCGACTTGCCGGAGACGGGGAGGCCGTCATAGACGACGCCGAGACCGTTCTGCCGGTTCAGCACCTTGATGAAGAGCTGCGTGAGGTACGACGGCGGCACCGCGTTGTCCGCACTCAGCCCGGAGCCGTCGGCGATGTGGATGCCCGCCGTGTCGATCCCGTAGCCTTTGAGGCCGGCGAGGACGCCCGCGTTGAGCGCATCGAAGGTGTTACCGGCGCCGTTCTTGATCGCGACGAGGCGGGCGAGTTCCTCCATGATCGTGTTGTCGGAGACCCGCATGGCCTGGTCGATCAGCGTGGTGACCGGCTGCGACTGAACCACGCCGAGCTGACGCGCGCCTGCCGGCGCGACGCCCTGACTGACGCCGACACTGGTGCCCAGGTACTGCTGGAGGTACTGCACCGCACGTGCGACCGGGTCGGTACTGCGCGGCGACTCCACCGCGGTGGGGTCGTCGCGGTCGCCGTCGACCATCAGCGCGGTCATGTACGGCGTGGAACCCTCGACGACGCGCTCCTCGCGCTCGTCCCAGCTGGGCTGCCAGAACGGTGCGCCGAAGAGGGAGGCATCGACGACGATGGAGGTGATCTGCTGGCCGCCCATCGCCTGCTTCACCTGGTTGGCGAGGTCCTGGATCTTCGGGGCGCCCGTGTAGAACGAGGCCTGGCCGTCGGGCAGACGAGAGAGCGTCACATCCCCACCGCCGACGATGACGATCTGGCCGGGGGTGCTACCTGCGACGACCGTGGTTGAGACCCGGTAGTCCGGGCCGAGCGTCGCGAGCGCGGCCGCCGAGGTGAGGGTCTTGAGCACGGATGCCGTCGGCCCCGGCTTCACACCGTTGCGGTCGAACAGGGTCTGACCGGTCTTCGCGTTGACGACCTGCGCCTCCAGGCTCCCGAGTCGACCATCGGCCGCGAGGCCCGCCACCGAACACGTGCGGATACGCGTAGCCGCCGGCTGGTTCGCCGGGACCGGCCGGGCCGGGTCCACCGTCGGCGTGGGCGTCGGCGTCGCGGTGCGGGTGGGGGTCGGAGTGCTGGTGGAGGGGATGCCGACCGCGGCAGCAGGGCCTCCGACCGTCGCGCCCAGGGCGACGCTGCCCGTGCCGAGGAGCACGAAGACGACGGCGGCCGCCCCGGCAATCCACGCCTTGGGGTGCTTCCGAATGGTGGCCATGACGCCGGCTGCGACGCCTGGGGAGGGGGTGGTCGACGGGGCGGACGGGTCGGGCCCTGTGACCGGCTGGTCCGATTCGTGCATCCGGGTATGCTACCTGGGCTTTCTGAATGCTGCCACGAGACGGACGGTCATTTCTTCTTCGAGCGCAGCGCCTCGGCTTGTCCACGCCGTGGGAGGACCGCGAGAGGGATGAAGTGGAGCCGCCCAAGGGAATCGAACCCTTGACCTTCTCATTACGAGTGAGATGCTCTGCCGACTGAGCTAGGGCGGCGTGGGCCGGCTTCCGCTCGGCGCACAGTCAGATAGCTTACCCGATCCCGTGCGATGGTGACGACCAGGAGGGATGCGCGGTCAGCGCACCTGCGCGCCGAGCTCTGACAGCTGCTTGAACGAACTCCGCAGGCGGTCCGACAGCGGCTCGACGCCGCCATGGTCGGCCCAGCACGACCAGGCGTGCCGCATCCCGGCGAAGGCCACGTAGGTCACCAGACGGGCGCGCTGATGCAGCCCTTCGGGGTCGCCCGCGAGGGCGGGATCGTCGTGGGCCAGCCGGCGTTGCACCACGCCGCTGAGCGCGTCCTCGAACTTGTGCATGCTCGCCATCCGCAGCGCGAACAGCTCCGGGTTGTCCTTGAGGAGTGCCCGGCGCAGTGTGTGCAAACGTTGCATGCTCTGCGGATCCGAGCCGCCCTCGTCCGGCTCGCCCCCGGTGTCGCCGACGTCGATGGCGGCGATGAGGAGGATGCTGATGCCGTCCAGGATGGCCTCCTGGGGCCCCGCGGTGACGAAACGGTCGATGCTCTCCTCGTCGGGGAGCTCCGGGAGTTCGCCAATGATCGCGGACTCTTTCGACGGGAAATAGTTGAAGAAGGTACGCGGGGAGACGTTGGCCACGTGGCTGATCTCATCGATGGTGACGCGGTCGAAGCCGCGCTCGCTCGCAAGCTCGACGGCAGCGATCTGGATCGCCCGGCGGGTGGCGATGCGCTTGCGCTCGCGCAGTCCCAACTCGCCCAGCGTGGATTCGGGGGCCACAGACACGAACACGATTATTTCATTCCCTGCAAAATTGCACCACTCGTCAGCAGGTCTTACCTTCGTCGGGGATCGTGCCCTTCACGAGGTAGGCGTCGACCGTGTCGTTCACGCACGAGTTCGACTTGTTGTAGGCCGTGTGGCCCTCGCCCTTGTAGGTGAGGAGGTGGCCGTTCTGTAGTTCGGCGGCCAGGTTCTTCGCCCACACGTACGGCGTGGCCGGGTCGTTCGTCGTGCCGACGACGAGGATCGGCGCCGAGCCGTCAGCCGAGATGGGGCCCCGCTCGCCGGTCGCTTTGTAGGGCCAGTTGGCACACCCGATGTCGCCGTAGGCCATGTACGGGCCGATGACCGGAGCGGCCTGCGCCAGCGCGGCGGCCTGCGTCCGCATCAGCGCGGGGTCGGCATCGTAGGTGTAGTCGAGGCAGTTGATCGCGACGAACGCCTCGGTCGAGTTGTCGGAGTAGGCGCCGTCCGCAGTGCGGTTGTTGTACGTGTCGGCCAGGGTGAACGCGACGGACGCGCTCCCCTGCATTACGGACTCGAACAGCTTGTCGAGGTACGACCACGCCGTCGCGTCGTACAGCGGGGTGATGATCGCCGTGACCAGGGTGTTCGCACCCAGCTCGCGGCCATCCGAGTTCCGGATCGGACTCTTCTCGACCGCCGCCAGGAGCTGAGCGACCGTTCCCATCGCGCCGTCGACCGTTCCGCTGAACGGGCAGTCCTTCTGTTTCAGGCAGCTCGCGAGGTAGGCGCGCAGGGCGCTCTCGAAGCCTTTGGCCTGCACCTCGGTGACATCGAAGTTGGATGCGGCCGGGTCCAGCGCGCCGTCGAGGACGAGCCGTCCGGTCTTTCCGGGGTAGAGCCCCGCGTAGACCGAGCCCAGGTAGGTGCCGTACGAGTAGCCCAGGTAATTCAACTTCGTGTCGCCCAGGGTGGCGCGCAGGAGGTCGAGGTCGCGGGCGGCGCTGACGGTGTCGAGCTTCGGGAGCGGTTTGCCGGTGTTCTTCTGGCAGGCCTCGCCGAAGTCCTTCGCGATCGCCGTGTTCTCCGCGATCCATTGATCGGACCCCCGCACGCCCGGGGTGATGCCGTAGAGGTACTGGTCCATCTGCTTGGGGTCGTAGCACTTCACCGCTGTGGAGCGTCCGACCCCTCGGGGGTCGAAGCCGACGATGTCGAAGTGGTCCTGGAGGGTGGCGTCGGCCACAAAGTCGACGGAGTCTTTCACGAAGTCGAAGCCGGAGGCACCGGGGCCGCCCGGGTTGGTCAGGAGGGAGCCCTGCTTCGTCCCCTTGGCCGGTTGGCGGATGAGTGCCAGCTCGATCTCGCCGGCCGCCGGGTCGGTCCAGTCGAGCGGCGCCTTCGCGGTGGCGCACTGCTTCCCGCTCGCACACGACGTCCAGTGGAGGATCTGGCCGTAGTACGGCTGCAGGGCGGCCGAGACTTTGTCCGGGGCGGGGCTCGAGGTGGCCGGGGCCTTCGCGGGCATGAACCACGTGACGCACCCGCTGAGGGTGAGGGCGAGAATCGCGGCCACCGCGATGGCGGCTGTACGGACGGCGTGCCTCCGAGCCGCTGTGCCGCGGTCGCCGGACGCGCGGCTGCCGGTTCGGGTGGTCACAGTTCGGTCCCCTTCCGCGCGTTCGTTCCGCGCAGGATCGTGGTCAGCATGGCCTCGAGGGCGAGGGCCGGGGCGACGTTGCCGTCGATGCGTTCGCGTGCGGTGGCGACGGCGTCCATCGCGGCGAGCGTAGCGGCCGGATTCGTGTGAGCGCTGAGAGCGTCGAGCTCGGGACGGAGTTCTTGATTGACGAGTTCGCTGTCGCTCCCGAGCTGGATCATCATGACGTCCCGGTACAGCGAGAGCAGGTCGACGAGGATGCGATCGATGCCGTCCCGCAGGCTGCGGGTGGCGCGACGCTTCTGGTCCTCCTCCAGCTGGCGCAGCTGTCCGCGCAGAGCCGGAGGGATGGTGCCGCCCGGCTCGATGCCGAGCGAACGGAGGGCGTGCTCCCGCTCTTCCGCGTCCCGCTCCTCGGTGATCGCCTTCGCGTCGGCGCCGGCGATCTCGAGCAGGGTTGCGGCGGCCAGCACCGCGTCGGAGAGGGAGCGGATGCCGAGCGCCAGCTCGAGCGTCTGCTCGCGGCGTCTTCGGGCCTCCTCGTGTGTGGCGAGACGGTGTGCCATCCCGATGTGGCTCTGTGCGTGCCGCGCTGCACGTTCCGCGGTCTCGGCGTCGACTCCGTCGCGGCGCCGGATCAGCTCGGCGACATCGGCGACGCCAGGCACGCGCAGACGCACGGTGCGAACGCGGGAGCGGATGGTGGGCAGCAGGTCGGCGTCGCTCGGTGCGCACAGGATCCACACCGTGCGCTCCGGGGGCTCCTCAAGGGCCTTGAGCAGGACGTTGGACGTTCGCTCGGTCATCCGGTCGGCGTCTTCGATGACCATCACGCGGTAGCGGCCGACCGACGGGGAGAACTGGGAGCTGGCGACCAGGGCGCGCACCTCGTCGATGGAGATGATCACCCGTTCCGTGCTCAGGACCGCGAGGTCGGGGTGCGTGCGGGCCTCGACCTGACGCTGGGTGGCGAGGTCGCCCTCGGGAGTGCCCGGGCTCAGGAGGGCCGTGGCGAACGCGTAGGCGAGGTTGGACCGCCCGGAACCGGGCGGGCCTGTGATGAGCCAGGAGTGCGTCATCCCCCGGCCGGTGGAGCCGTCCGGCGAGCGAACGGTCGATCCGGCCGCGGCGGCGCGGACGACCTCGATCGCCTCGTCCTGCCCCGTGAGCTCGTCCCAGACCGTCATGGTCTCCAGGCTAGCTGGCACGGCGGACACCGCTGCACACCCGCTGCTGGACGGCGGGATCAGACCCGTGCGGCGAGACGGTCGCGGATCTCGGCGGCGATCTCTTCCACCGGTCGCGACGCGTCGACCACGAGGAATCGATCGGGTTCGTCGTCCGCGAGGCGGAGGTAGGCGGAGCGGACGCGGGCGTGGAAGTCGGAACGCTCCGCTTCCAGCCGGTCGTAGCGCGTCCGCGACGTGTCGAGGCGCGCACGGGCGGCCTCCTCGTCGAGGTCGAGCAGGATGGTGAGGTCGGGGACCAGCCCCTCGGCCGCCCAGAGCGAGAGGTCGCGGATCTGCTCCGCGTCCAGCACCCGCCCCGCGCCCTGGTAGGCGACGGAGGAGTCGATGTAGCGGTCCTGGACCACGACCTCCCCGCGCGCCAGCGCTGGACGGACGACCGTCGCGATGTGGTGGGCGCGGTCGGCGGCGTAGAGGAGCGCTTCGGCGCGGGGAGCGATGTCGCCGCGGTGGTGGAGCACGATCTCACGGATTTCGACGCCTGCGGCCGTGCCACCGGGTTCGCGAGTGCGGACGACGGTCCGGCCCTGCTCGGTCAGCCACCCCTCGAGGAGGGCGGCCTGGGTCGACTTGCCCACGCCGTCCCCACCCTCGAGAGTGATGAAGAGGCCGCCGCTCACTCGGCGGGCTTCTTCGCGGCGGTGGACCGCGGGGTAGCGGGTCGCTTCGCTGCAGGCTTCTTGGCTGCCGGCTTCTTGGCCGCGGTCGTCTTGGCGGCGGTCGTCTTGGCGGCTGTCGTCTTGGCGGCGGTCGTCTTTGCCGTGCTTGTCTTGGCGGTCCCTGCCGCCTTGCGCGCCGGCTTCTTGGCCGGCCCCTTCGCCCGCTTGTCGGCGAGCAGCTGGACCGCTCGATCGAAGTCGACCTCGTCGACGGTCTCGCCGCGCGGGATCGTGGCGTTGGTCTCGCCGTCGGTCACGTACGCGCCGAAGCGCCCGTCCTTGATCCGGATGGGCTTACCGCTGACCGGGTCCGCGTCGAACTCTTTCAGCGCGCTCGATGCACGGCGGTTGCCGTACTTGGGCTGCGCGTACAGTTCGAGCGCCCCCGCGAGATCGACGTCGAAGATGTCGTCCTCACTGGGGAGGGAGCGGGTGTCGCTGCCCTTCTTGAGGTACGGGCCGTAACGGCCGTTCTGCGCCTGGATCTCGTCGCCGCTCTCCGGGTCGACACCGACGATGCGGGGAAGGTCGAGGAGCTTGAGCGCGGTCTCGAGATCTATGGCCGCGAGGTCCATCGACTTGAAGAGGGACGCGGTGCGCGGCTTCTCGGCAGCGGCCTTCTTCGTCTTCTTCGGGGCCTCGGCGACCTCACCCGTGTTCGGGTCGACGGCAGAATCGTCGTCCGGGTCCGCCTCTGTGACGTACGGACCGAAGCGTCCGTCTTTGGCGAGCACCTGCTTGCCGTTCGCGGGGTTGGTCCCGAGCACACGGTCGGTCTGCACGGGGGCGTCGATCAGCTCGCGTGCTTTGGCGGGGGTCAGTTCGTCGGGGGCCAGTTCCGGCGGGATGTTCACCCGTCGTGGGGTCGCATCCGGGGCCGCGTCCGGCTCGCCGACCTCGAGATACGGGCCGTACTTGCCGATGCGGAGCGTGATGCCGTCGTCGATGGTGATCGAGTTGATGCTGCGCGCATCGATCTCGCCCATGTTGTCGATGACGCGACGGAGTCCCTTGTGCTTGCCGCTACCGAAGTAGAAGCTGTTGAGCCAGTCGACCCGCTCGGCTTCGCCGTCGGCGATGCGGTCGAGGTCGTCCTCCATCTCGGCGGTGAAGTCGTACTGCACGAGGTCGCCGAAGTAGTCCTCGAGCAAGCGGACCACGGAGAACGCAACCCAGCTGGGGACCAGAGCCTGGCCGCGCTGGGTGACGTACCCGCGGTCGATGATCGTCGAGATGATGCTCGCGAAGGTCGAGGGCCGCCCGATGCCCAGCTCTTCCAGCGACTTGACGAGGCTCGCCTCGGTGTAGCGGGGCGGCGGGGTGGTCTCGTGGCCGTCGGCCGCGACCTCTTCGACGTGGAGCGGCTGCTTCTCGGTGAGTGGCGGGAGCTTCGCGTCGGCCGAGTCGGAGGTGTTGCGCTCCTCGTCCTTGCTCTCTTCGTAGGCGTTGAGGAAGCCGCGGAAGGTGATGACCGTGCCGCTCGCGGTGAACTCGGCGAGTGTTCCGTTCAGCGGACCGTCGGTGACCCGCGCTTCGACGGTCACGGAAGCGGTCTGCCCCTTGGCGTCGGCCATCTGCGAGGCGACGGTGCGCTTCCAGATCAGTTCGTACAGGCGCATCTCCTGGCCGCGGAGCGACCGCTCGAGCTCCGCCGGGGTGCGGAAGGTCTCGCCGGACGGCCGAATGGCCTCGTGCGCCTCCTGTGCGTTCTTGCTCTTGGAAACGTAGGTGCGTGGCTTGTCGGGCACCGTCTCGGGGCCGTAGAGCTTGGCGGCCTGTGCACGGGCAGCATTCGTCGCCTGCTGCGACAGCGACGCGGAGTCGGTGCGCATATAGGTGATGTAGCCGTTCTCGTAGAGCGACTGGGCCACGCTCATCGTCTGACGCGCGGAGAAGCGGAGCTTGCGGGCAGCTTCCTGCTGCAGCGTCGACGTCGTGAACGGCGCAGCAGGTCGCCGGGAGTAGGGCTTCGAGTCGACCTTGGAGACGGCGATGGCCGTGCTGGGCTGACGGATCGCTTCCGCCAAAGCTGTCGCCGACGCTTCGTCGAGCGTCCTGGCGTCCGAGGTGAGCTGTCCGTGGTCGTCGAAGTCGCGGCCCGTAGCGACGCGGAGGCCATCGAGGCGCGCGAGACGGGCGTCGAATGCGTTGGCGTCTTCCGGTGCGAGTCGCGCGGTCAGCCCCCAGTATGAGGCGGGGACGAAGGCCAGTCGCTCGCGCTCACGGTCGACGACGAGCCGCGTCGCAGCCGATTGGACGCGTCCCGCGGACAGTCCCGGACCCACCTTGCGCCAGAGAACGGGCGACACCTCGTAGCCGTAGAGGCGGTCGAGAATGCGCCGCGTCTCCTGAGCGTCGACCAGTGCGGTGTCGATCTCGCGGGTGTTGTCGCGTGCTTTCTCGATGGCTTCGCGGGTGATCTCGTGGAACACCATCCGCTTCACGGGCACCTTCGGCTTCAGCACCTCGACGAGGTGCCAGGCGATCGCCTCGCCTTCGCGGTCCTCATCCGTCGCGAGCAGGAGTTCGTCGGCGTTCTTGAGCGCGCGCTTCAGATCGGCGACCGTCTTCTTCTTCTGGTCGGAGACGACGTAGTAGGGCTCGAACTCGTTCTCGACGTCGACGGAGAACTTGCCCAGCGACCCCTTCTTGAGCTCCGGGGGGAGATTCTTCGGCTCGATGAGGTCGCGGATGTGGCCGACCGAGGCCATGACCTCGTAACCGTCGCCCAGATACTGGGCGATCGACTTGACCTTGTTCGGAGACTCGACAATCACGAGCTTCTTCGTGTCAGGCACCTGACTCCTCTTAATATGCAGACGCTGTGTCGTCCACAGCTGACCATGTCGTCCACGACTGGACGGACGTGGCGTGCTCCCCCTGCGGCGACGCCCCACACCCCGCGTGGTCCGTCGTCCGACAGGCAAACCATACACACCTTCGCCGCTTGTCCGCCTAATCGGGTTCGCGACGTTCGCCCTCGGCGCAGCCGCCCAGCGAGCGGCGGACCACGCCGAGCGAGCCCGCAGCCCTTTCCCGCCGTGCCCCGCAGGAGGACAATGACAACATGGCAACGACAATGATGTACACCGCCAAACTGATCGACGGCCCTCTCGAAGGAAAGACGATCTCGACCGGTTTCCTCGATTCCGGCGACGCCCGCCCTCGCCTCCAGATTTCCGCATCCGTCGGCTCGAAGCACTATCTCTATGTCCGCGCTTCGGGCGACGAACGGGAGTACGCCTCGGACGACGGTCGAGGCGACCGGCCGACCGCGGTCTCGTATCGCTTCCTGGAGACCGTCTTCGACTGAGCCGATGCCGGCTCACCCGCCCTCGGGAGGTCCGGCTCGCGCCGATGCGGACGCGCTCAGGCCCAGATAAGGGGTCGAAGCGGTGACCGTTACGATCAGGCCCGCCTGGCTGCAGGTGACGAGGCGGGCGCTGTTGGCGCGCGCGACGACCTCTGCTGCCTCGCACGGCACTCCGTCGGCGCGCCCGGTCGCGACATCCGCAGCAGCGAGCGCTGCCAGATCGGCTGCCGCTGCAGCCCGCGCATGTGCCGCGCCCGCACCCACGACCGAGATCGCGCCACCTCCGACGGCAACCACGGTGCACACGATGCTCAACGCGAGCACGGAACCCGACCCTCGGTCATCCCTCCAGCGGACGTTCACCCGCCCCTTCACTTGCGGACCCCTTCGTCGAGTGCGCATGCGCGGGCACTGAGCCGGATGCTCAGGCGACTGAGCACCGTGTCGTCTGCCGCCGCCATCGATACGCATAACACTTTCCCTTCTCGTTCTATCGCCGTGATCGCTCCGCCCTGTACGCCCGCGGCTGGGTCGTCGCCACGGCCGGCGAGCCGCGCGGCGACCGCGGCGCTTCCGGCCAGGCCCGCGTATTGAGCCATCCCCTGCACCACTCCGACACACAATGCGAGACAGGCGAGCACGCTCGGGACCGCGATTGCGAACTCGGCGGTGACGCTCCCCCGGTCACCCTCCGGAGAGCGCACGGTGCACCAGGTCGGACAGGATCGCCTTCACCTCGTCACCCTTCAGGAGGGCGACGAGTACACCGGCGAACCCCACCGCGGCCAGAATGGTGATCGCGTATTCCGCGGTCGCCGCTCCGCGATCTCCGCTGACGCGTCGACTCGCTCTGCGCAGTAGTCCGATCATGTGAGACATCGGATCTCCCTTCTTACCCGTCTGGGTTTCCTCGGCTGTGGTGGTTCCACTGAGTCCATCCTTCGGCGCGCTGCCATCCCCTCGGGCGCAATCGCGACATCCGTGGAAACCTCATCGCAACCCGGCCGTTGTGGACGACAACAGGGACAACACGAGCGGAGCGACGGCCAGCAGGAGAAAGCTCGGCAGCACGCAGACTCCCAGCGGCAGCATCAGCCGGACACCGAGTGTCGCCGCTGCGCGCCGCGCATCGGCCCGGGAAGATCGCCGCTGCTGGCGCGCCGAGGCCGTCAGCAGGTCGACCGCCGGTGCGCCGGCGGACTCGGCCACTCGCAGGATGCGCCGGGCGCCGGTGTGATCCTGCGGTCGCAGTCCGACGGCACGGATCGCGCGATTCGCCGCGTCGACCGATGCCTCGGCCGACGCCCCGCCGGCCAGAGAAAGGGCGACCAGTTCCTCTCCCAGTCCCGGGATCGGCCGACGCGCGAGCGCCTGCCGGAGAAGCGCCCGCATCCACCACCGGCCGGCGAGCATCAGGGCGACGCCCGCCACCAGAACCGTCCCTCCGGCCGGAGTCGCCGCGGTGCCGACGACATCGGCCCCGATGGCCAGCGCGAGCACCACCCCGGCCGCAGGCAGCCAGGCGACGAGTCGCGCGGTCGCCCGCGGCCCGCTCAGCGCAACCTCCCCCTCGCGTTCCGCCTCGGCGACGTCTCGCACGGTCTCCGCCACCACGCGGAGCGTATGCCCCAGCGGTGCGCCCGCGTCTTCGGCCACCTGCCAGGCGGCGGCGACCGCGCGCACATCGTCCGATCGCGCCGCATCCCGAAGTCCGCGGGCGCACGATGGCTGAGCCGCCAGCGATGCGACAACGTGCGCCGCCACCGGATGGCCGCCGTGCTCAGCCACCGCGGCCCAGGCCGACCGCGGCGTGAGCCCTGCGTCGAGGAGCACGGCGAGCGACTCGGCCAGCGCGGCGACGGCGTCGGCCTCGGCGCCGGGAACGCGCCGTTTCATTCCGGTTCCTCGGGGAGGCCTCCGAGCCGGCGGATCGCGAGTCGCCCGTCCGCATCTAACCGGAACCGCCCGAACCCGCCCAGCCGACGCAGACCGCCGGAGCGCTCGAGGTGCACGACCAGTCCGATGGCACTCACCGCCTGCCGTGCCAGCGCACGATCGTCCAGCCCTGCGAGCGCTCCCAGCGCCTCCAGCCGAGCCGGCACATCGTCGAGGGAGTTGGCGTGCAGGGTGCCCGCGCCCCCGTCGTGGCCGGTATTGAGCGCCGCCAGCAGGTCGCGCACCTCCTCACCTCGGCACTCCCCCAGCACCAACCGATCGGGTCGCATGCGCAGCGCTTCGCGGACGAGCCGACGGAGGTCGACACCCCCTGCGCCTTCCAGGTTCGGCTGGCGCGTCTCCAGGCCGACGACATGGGGGTGCGGGATGCGGAGCTCGGCCACATCTTCGATGACGACGATGCGCTCGTCCGGCGGCGCGTTGGCGAGAACCGCTGCGAGCAGTGTCGTCTTCCCTGCCCCGCCGGCGCCGGTGATGAGAAGGTTCGACCGGGCCTTCACCGCCCGAAGCAGACGATCGCGGTCGCTCGTTCGCATCCCGCCCGCCGCGACCAGTTCGTCGAGCTGTGGCTGCGAACGCGGCGGCACGCGGATGGAGAGCAGCGCACCGCCCGTGGAGACCGGCGGAAGCACCGCATGAACGCGCACGCCTCCGCGGAGCCGGACATCGACGAACGGGGTGGACTCGTCGATATGCCGCCCACCGGCCGAGATCAGACGCACCGCGAGTTCGCGCGCGCTGCGCTCGTCAGCACTCCACCCCTCCTCTCGTCGCAGCCCATGTGGGGGCCCGTCACTCCACAGCTCCCCCGCTCCTGTCACGAACAGATCGGTGACTCCGGGGCGAAGCAGATATGGGGCGAGCGGCCCGAACGTGCGCCAGAGGCCGGGCTCTCGGGTGGAGGAAGAAGGTGCGTCGATCGTCATATGGCGACACTAGAAACTCGGCCGCACGCACGAGCGCAGACCGTGAAGACCGTGGAGAACCGAAGCGACTCCGGAGCTGTGGACGACGCCGTCTACAGCGCGAAACGCGCCAACCAGCGGTTAAACAAAGGGGGGCCGCACCTATTGGGGGGAACAGGTGCGGCCACTGCGGCGCAGGATTGGGGGGAATCGATTGCGCCGCACGCACGAATTTACATTCGGCCGGGGACTAGTTTACGCAGAATCGATGCAAACGCAAGTCTTCTGCGGCCACCTCCCTGGCAGGTTGTAGAGTCAGGCATTGTCGCGCCACGACCCGTATCGACCGCATCGCGAAGGAGCGAAAAGCCTCCCTATGAGCAACACAATCGACAACCTGCTCCACGAAGCCCGCCGGTTCCCGCCGAGCGAAGAGTTCGCGGCGAACGCCATCGCGAACAGCGACCTGTACGAGCGCGCAGCCGCCGACCGTCTGGGATTCTGGGCCGACCAGGCTCGAGAGCTCCTGCACTGGCACACGCCTTTCACCCGGACTCTGGACTGGAGTGAGCCGCCCTTCGCCAAGTGGTTCGACGACGGCGAGCTCAACATCGCCTACAACTGCCTCGACCGCCATGTGCTGGCGGGAAACGGCGATCGGGTCGCGATCCACTGGGAGGGCGAGCCCGGAGACGCCCGCACCATCACGTACGCCGAGCTCACGACTGAGGTCAAGAAAGCGGCCAATCTGTTGACCAGCCTGGGCATCCGGGCGGGCGATCGTGTCGCGATCTACCTTCCGATGATCCCGGAGGCCGTGGTCGCGATGCTGGCCGTGGCACGCATCGGCGCCGTTCACTCCGTCGTCTTCGGCGGCTTCAGCGCCGAGAGCCTCCGCTCGCGCATCGACGACGCGGAAGCGAAACTCGTCATCACCGCGGACGGCGGCTGGCGCAAGGGCCGTGTCTTCCCGCTCAAGGACGCTGTGGATGCGGCGCTCAGCGGCGAGGCCACCTCTGTCGAGCACGTCCTCGTGGTGAAGCGCGGCGAGAACGAGGTGGGCTGGACCGAGGGACGCGACCTGTGGTGGCACGACGAACTGGCTCAGGTCGACGCTGACCACGTGGCCAAGGCGTTCCCCGCCGAGCAGCCGCTGTTCATCCTGTACACCTCGGGCACGACAGGGAAGCCGAAGGGCATCCTGCACACGTCGGGCGGCTACCTCACGCAGTCCGCTTTCACGCACAAGAACGTGTTCGATCTGCACCCGGAGACGGACGTCTACTGGTGCAGTGCCGACGTCGGCTGGATCACCGGTCACACGTACGTCGTCTACGGCCCGCTCGCCAACGGCGCCACCCAGGTGATGTACGAGGGCACGCCGGAGACGCCGCATCCCGGACGCTGGTGGGAGATCATCGAGAAGTACAAGGTCTCGATCTTCTACACCGCACCGACCGCGATCCGCTCCTTCATGAAGCTCGGCCGTCAGCACCCGCAGCAGTTCGACCTGTCCAGCCTGCGCGTGCTCGGCTCGGTGGGTGAGCCGATCAATCCCGAGGCATGGATGTGGTACCGCGAGGTGATCGGCGGCGACACCACCCCGATCGTCGACACGTGGTGGCAGACCGAGACCGGAGCGATCATGATCTCCGCGCTGCCCGGCGTCACCACCTTGAAGCCGGGAAGCGCCCAGGTACCGCTGCCCGGCATCTCGGTCGACATCCTCGACGAGGCAGGGACGCCGGTCGGCAAGGACCAGGGCGGTCTGCTGGTCGTCACGGAGCCGTGGCCGAGCATGCTGCGCGGCATCTGGGGCGACCCGGAGCGTTTCAAGGAGACCTACTGGTCGAAGTTCGGCGACAAGTACTTCGCCGGCGACGGGGCCCGCTACGACTCCGACACCGAGATCTGGCTGATGGGCCGCGTCGACGACGTGATGAACGTGTCCGGACATCGACTCTCAACGGCCGAGATCGAGTCTGCGCTGGTGGCGCATCCCTTCACGGCCGAGGCCGCGGTGGTCGGCGCGAGCGATGAGACGACCGGTCAGGCCGTGGTGGCGTTCGTCATCATCAAGCAGAACCAGCTCGAGCAGGCGGGAGCGATGGATGTCGCCGCTGAGCTGCGTAAGCATGTCACCCAGCAGATCGGCGCGATCGCCCGGCCGCGCGACATCTTCATCGTGTCCGAACTGCCCAAGACCCGCTCGGGCAAGATCATGCGGCGCCTACTGCGCGATGTGGCCGAGGGCCGAGAGGTCGGCGACACCACCACGCTGGCCGACACGTCGGTGATGAACTCCATCCAGGCGAAGCTCACCTGACGAGCGGTGGGGACGACGAAGGGGCGGTGCCGATCGGCACCGCCCCTTCGCTGTTCGTCGAGAGTCGCGGGTCGTCAGTCGACCGCGAGGATGAGTTCGACCTCGACGGGCGAATCGAGCGGCAGTACCGCGACGCCCACGGCCGAGCGCGCGTGCACACCGGCGTCGCCGAAGATCTCGCCGAGGACCTCGGACGCGCCGTTGATGACGCCCGGCTGACCGGTGAACGCGGGATCGGAGGCGACGAAGCCGACGACCTTGACGACCCGACGCACCCGGTCGAGGGATCCTAGGACGCTCTTCGCCGCCGCCAGGGCGTTGAGAGCGCAGATGCGCGCGTACTCCTTGGCATCGGTGGAGGCCACGAGTCCCGGCCCTTCGCCCACCTTGCCGGTCGCGGGCAGCACACCGGACACCATGGGAAGCTGCCCCGAGGTGTACACGTGGTCGCCATCGAGGACGGCGGGAGTGTAGGCGGCGACCGGCGGGACGACCTGGGGCAGCTCGATGCCGAGCTGGGCCAGACGCGCTTCGACGTCCGCCATCAGGCCTGCTCCCCATCCAGCACGGGTCGCTTCAGGTAGGCCACGAGGCCGCCCTCCGGCCCGGTCACCACCTGCACCAGCTCCCAGCCGTCGGACCCCCAATTGTTCAGGATCGCGGCGGTGTTGTGGATCATCAGCGGGGTGGTCAGGTATTCCCAGCGCGGCATCGTACTCCTCGGTTCGGGGGATTTCGCAGGTTCATCACCTACTCTGATCCTATGTCTGCGCAAAAACCACAGGCTAGAGGTGTGCTCGGTGCCACTGGTGCCTTCATCGGCATGAGCGTCGTGGCCGGTCTTCTGGTCACCGCCGCCGTCACCCCCGCGATCGCGGTCACAGGGATGGCCGCGAACAACAGCATCGGCGTTTTCGAGGGACTCCCGGAGTACCTGAACGTCGATCAGCTCGCTCAGCCGACCACCATCTATGCGAAGAACGGCGACCAGGACGTCCCTCTGGCCACGTTCTACTCCCAGAACCGACTGCCTGTCGGCTTCAACCAGATCTCGCAGGCCGCGAAGGATGCGGCGATCGCGGGTGAAGATCCGCGCTTCTACAGCCATGGCGGGATCGACGTCCAGGGCACCGTCCGCGGTGTGCTGTCCACGGTCGGCGGTGGCGGTGTTCAGGGTGGTTCCTCCATCACCCAGCAGTACGTCAAGAACGTGCTCCTGCAGAAGTGCGAGGCGCTCCCGGTCAAGACCAAGGAGCAGAAGACCAAGTACCAGCAGTGCGTGGATGACTCCACCGGCGTCTCCCCGGACCGCAAGGTCAAGGAGATGAAGTACGCGATCGGCATCGAGAAGAAGTACACCAAGGACCAGATCCTGGTCGGGTACCTCAACATCGCCGGTTTCGGCGGCTCCGTGTACGGCATCGAGGCCGCGGCGAAGTACTACTACAACACGACAGCGGCGGCACTGACGCCGGCGCAGGCGGCGAGCCTGATCGCGATCGTGAACGAGCCGACGAGCCTGAAGGTCGACGACCCCGCGTCGAAGACCAACGGCGCGGCCGACGGGTACGCCAAGAACAAAGAACGCCGGGACTACATCCTCGGCAAGATGTACCAGTACAAGAAGCTGACCAAGACGCAGTACCAGGAGGCGGTGAAGACGCCGATCCAGCCGGCGATCACCCCGTCCGTCCGCGGCTGCCAGACCGCCGGCGGCTCCGCCTACTTCTGCGACTACGTGCAAAAGATCATCCTCAACGACCCGAGCTTCGGCGCCGACGAGGACACCCGCGCATCCAACTTCAACCGCGGCGGTTACAAGGTGTTCACGTCTCTCGACCTCCAGCTCCAGCAGGTGGCCGAAGAGACGATCGCGTCGTACGTGCCGCCGTCGTACAACCGCGCCGACATCGGCGGCGTGCTCACCGGTGTGCAGCCAGGCACCGGACGCGTGCTCTACATGGCGCAGAACAAGAAGTACAGCCAAGACCCGGACGTGCTGAACACCAGCACCGACTACTCCTCCGTCAACCTCGCCACCGATCAGAAGTACGGCGGCTCCGGCGGCTTCCAGGTCGGCTCGACCTACAAGGTGTTCACCCTCGCCGAATGGCTCAAGCAGGGCCACTCGCTCAGCGAATCCGTCAACGCGAACATCCGCACCTACAAGACGTTCAAGGACTCCTGCACGGGCGGATGGAACGGCACCTACACGCCGCAGAACGACTCCCCCGGCGAAACCGGCATCCGAAATGCGCAGAGCGCGACGACGCAGTCGATCAACACGGCGTTCATCTCCATGGCGAGCCAGCTCGACCTCTGCGACATCAAGAAGGATGCGGAGGCGTTCGGCGTCCACACCGCCAAGGGGGAACCGCTCGACACGAACCCCGCAGCCGTGCTCGGCACGAACTACATCGCGCCGCTCACCATGGCGACGGCCTTCGCCGGCATCGCCAACAACGGCCTGACCTGCACGCCGATCGCCATCGACAAGATCCTGGACGCGACCGGTAAAGATGTGAAGCCGCCGGCCACCGCCTGCAGCCAGTCGGTCGACCCCGCCGTGGCCCACACCATGGCGAAGGCGCTCATGGGCCCGCTCCAGGGCGGTGGAACCGCGTCCGGTATGAACCGCACCGGCAAGGACATGCTCGGAAAGACGGGAACCACCGAGTACAACGACCAGCTGTGGCTGGTCGCCGCGACCACCAAGGTCGCCGGAGCGTATTGGGTGGGCAACATCCAGGGTCACGTCGACTTCCGTAGGGTGTACCCGACGCACGGCACAAGCCCCGCCAGCGCCCGAACGGCCGTGATGCGCACCATGATGTCCGCTGCGGTCGGCAAGTACGGCGGCGACGACTTCCCGGCACCGCCGGACAAGCTGACCCGCGGGGTCCAGGTCGCCATTCCGGATCTCACTGGCAAGTCGCCCGACGAGGCGAAGTCCATTCTTACGGGTCTGGGTCTCGACTCGGCTGACGGCGGTCCGCAGGACTCGGTCGTGCCAGCAGGCGCCGTCTCGGCCACCGACCCGGCCCCCGGTACCCAGGTCAGCAAGGGCACCGTGGTGACCCTCTTCACCAGTAACGGTTCGCTCGTCGCTGTTCCCAACGTCGTCGGGCAGAAGTACTCCGACGCGCTTGCGGCGCTGACCGCCGCCGGCTTCAAGGTGAAGACAACTGGTGGCAACAGCCCGACCGCGATCGTGCAAGCTCAGGATCCGGCCGGCAATGCACCGGCCAAGCCGGGAACCCAGGTAACCCTGGCTCTGGCTGAAGCCAGCGCTCCGCCGACACCGGGCGCCAAGGGCTAGTGGCGCGCACGGCCTTGCGTCCGGCGGCGTCCGCCCTGGCCTTCGTGGCCGCGGCGGGCACCGCCGCGTTCGCGTACGGTTCCCTGGTCGAGCGTCGTGCCTACACGCTCCGCGAGGTGAGTGTTCCCGTTCTGCCGGCCGGCGCCCAGCCCATCCGGGTGCTCCACCTGTCGGATCTGCACATGGCCCCGTGGCAGCGGGACAAGCAGGAGTGGATCCGATCGCTGGCCCGGCTGAAGCCGGACCTGATCGTCGAGACGGGGGACGTGCTGGGCCACGCCCGGGGCCTCGAGGGTGTCCGCGCCGCTTACGAGGGCTTCCAGGGGATTCCGGGCGTCTTCGTGCACGGGTCGAACGACTACTTCGGTCCTCAGGTCAAGAACCCGCTCAAGTACTTCCTCGGCCCGTCGAAGAAGAAGGGCCCCACGGCAGCCCGGCTCGACACGGCCGCCCTCACGGCGTTCTTCCGCGACCTCGGCTGGACCGATCTCGACAACCGCGCGGCCGGTCTCGAGGTGCGCGGCACCCACCTCGAATTCTTCGGAGTCGACGACCCGCACATCCGCTTCGACCGGGTCGAGTCGATCCCTGGCGCGCTGGATGAACTCCGCGAGAACGACCCGTTCTCAGAGGACAACACCTGGCCGGACGCCGGTCCGAGCCGACAGCGGCAGGCCGTCACGATCGGGGTCACCCACTCCCCCTATCGCCGGGTCCTGGACGCGTTCGTGACCTACGGCGCCTCGATGATCTTCGCGGGCCACACGCACGGGGGCCAGGTCTGCGTGCCCGGCTTCGGTGCCCTCGTGACGAACTGCGACATCCCTCGCGCCCAGGTGAAAGGCTTGAACGTCTGGCGCCACGCCTTCCGTTCGGCCTACCTGAACGTGTCGGCCGGCCTGGGCACGTCGATCTTCGCGCCGGTACGGTTCGCGTGCCGTCCGGAGGCGTCGCTCGTGACGCTGACTGCCGCGTCCTAGCAGCCTGCTGCGACCGCTGGGCGGGTGCGTTCCGCTCCGGCACTTCGTCGTTTCAGGCGACAGCGGCAGTTGCCAGCCGAGAACGCGACGCTCAGAAAGCGTCCGGCCGAGCGAATTCGCGCTCTGCCAGCTGCGCCTCTGGGTCGACGTTCGCCCGGATGAGCGGCAGGGTACGGGCGACGGCCGTGTCGATGCGCTGCCGCAGGTCGTCCGACCGGATCTGGTAGTCGGCGAAGTCGCTCTCACTGGCGTAGATCCCCAACGGAACCGTCAACGACTGGAAGAACCCGAAGAGCGGGCGCATCTGGTGCTCCACCAGCAGAGCGTGGCGGTCGCTGCCGCCCGTGGCGGTGAGGACGACCGGCTTGTCGATGAGGGCGTACTGACCGACGTGGTCGAAGAACAGCTTGAACAGGCCCGTATACGTGGCCCGGTAGGCGGGCGACCCGACCACCAGGATGTCCGCAGTCTCCACGGCCTCCAGCGCCTCGGTCACGATCGGGCTGAGGCTGCTGCGGAAGGGTCCGGCACCGAGCTCGGGCAGCAGAGGAGCGAGCTGGATGGTGCGGGCGACACCGCCCGCGGCCTCCGCGTACGAGCGCGTGACGTCGTCCACGAGCACGGTCGTCCGGGACGGATGTGTCGGGCTTCCGCTCACTCCGACCACGGTCAGTGGGTGCGACATGGGTACCGCCTTTGCTCAGATCCGGGATGTGGCCCCACGGTACCTGCCGATGACGGCGACCGCGCGGGTCGCCGTCACGGTCCGTCATGCAGCGGGGTACAGCTCCCGGACGATCTCGAGCGAGCGGATGCGTCCCTCCACGGTCGCGGCGCCGGACGAGATCATCAGCTCGTCGGTCTGGGTGGAGGCGAGCAGGGAGTCGAGCCGCGCCTTGACCTCGGTCGGCGTACCGATCGCCTGACGGGCGTTCCGGGAGGCGATGAACTCCTCTTCGAGAGGCGTGAACTCGTAGGCGAGCGCCTCCTCGACGCTGACCGGCTCCGGCTTCAGGCCGCGTCGCATCCGGAGGAACGACAGCTGACCAGGCAGGGACAGCGCACGCACGACCTCAGGATCCTCATCGGAGACGACGTTGACGGCGATCATCGTGTGCGGTTCACCGAGCATGTCGCTGGGCTCGAACCGCGAACGGTACAGATCGAGCGCGGCCTCGGTATTCTCACCCGCGAAGTGGTGCGCGAAGGCGAACGGCAGTCCGAGCGCCGCGGCGACCTGGGCACTGAAGCCGCTGGAGCCGAGCAGCCACACCTGGGGCGCATCGCCGAGACCGGGGACGGCGGTGATGCCGTGCAGGGGGTTGGCGTCGCTCATCCCGCCGTAGAAGAAGCCGAACAGGTCGAGGAGCTGCTGCGGGAAGTCTTCGACTCCGAGACCTTCGGGGCTGCGGCGGAGCGCCATGGCGGTCGCGCCGTCCGTGCCGGGCGCGCGGCCGATGCCGAGGTCGATGCGGTCGCCGTAGAGGGCGCGGAGGGTGCCGAACTGCTCTGCGACCACCAGCGGCGCGTGGTTGGGCAGCATGACGCCGCCGCTGCCCACGCGGATGCGTTCGGTCGCGGCCGCGACGCCGGCGATGAGCACGGCGGGGGCGCTGGAGGCGATGCCTGGCATGCCATGATGCTCGGCGACCCAAAAGCGTTCGTAGCCGAGCGCCTCCGCGGCCTGCGCGAGCCGGATGGTGCCGCCCACCGCATCGGCGTTGCTGCCTCCGGCTGGGCGGCTGGCGAGGTCGAGGACGTTGAGGGGGATGGTGGTGGCGCTCACCTCAAGCGCAACGCATCCCCCCACGCGACGATTCCCGGCCGGACCTGTGGGGTCCGACCGGGAATCGAATCGGGGTGGTGCTGGTGCGTCAGGACTCCGTCCGGACCCTTCGCAGCCAGGCCATGATGGCCAGGGCGATCAGTCCGAGGATGACGAGCGAGCCGCCCATCCACACCGCCCAGACGGCGATGGTCGAGCCCGTGTGGGCGAGCCCGTTGTCGCCGGGGTCGACGGCGGTGCTGTACTGGTCCGCCGGGAGGACGGTCAGGGAGGCGGGGCAGATGTGCCCGCTGGCCTGGCCGCGTCCGACGACGCTGTACGTGCCCGACGCGGACGCCGGGATGGTCACCGTCAGGACATCGCTGCCGTCGGCGTTGGAGTGCTTGGTGAAGTGGAGACTGCTGTTTGCCGTGCTGAACGAGGCGAGGCGGAACGATGCCCCGTTCTCCCCGGTCACGGTCCAGTCGATCGCTTCTCCAGGGGACCACGTCCCCGGGATGCAGATCAGTGTGGCGGTGCCTCCAGCCTGCGCGACGCTTGCGTCGAAGGAGCATTGGGCACCGGCGGTGTAGTCGGCGGCGTTCGCGGCAGCTGGGACCGCAAGCAGCAGTCCCGCGCTCACGGCGATCGCCGCCAGGATCTTCTTGAACATCGGCCCGCCTTTCTGTTGGGCCCGGCTCACGGTCGGGGTAGTTGAGTAATCTTCACTTTACGACGGAAGAGCACTGAACGACAATGGGCGCCACGGTGTTCTGTGCCCCCATATCGGGGGTCGACCCGTCCCCCGGAAGCGTCGGAGTCGTAACGACGCTGAGTTTCGTCGACGATCCACGCGAGTTGAGAAACTGCACGGACACGGTCTGGGAGGCGCCCGGCGCCAACTCGACCGTGAACACGCTCACCGGATGGGAGCGGTCGACGCCGGCCACCGTCGCGTAACCGCGGCCCTCGCTCTGGGTAGCGGCGAGCAGTGAACCGGCAGGGCCATAAACGGCCACCCGCGTGCGGATCGAACCCGGCGGTACGCCGTAAGTCCCACCACCGGTGACATACCGCGGAAGCGTCGCGCCCGCGTCCGCCGGCGCACGGTTGGTCAGCGTCACGTTCACCACTGTCGACGGCCTGCCGTCGGCCCGGCACACCTTGGAGCCCGCGGCGACCGATGTGGCCAGGTAGTAGTCCATCTTCGCGCCGGTCGCGTCGTTGTAATAGACGCCGACCCCCGACGACGGCGTCTGGGAAGCGGGGAGGCCACCGGCGAGGGTCGTTCCCGCAAGCGTTCTCTGGTCGCCGTCGTGGGCACTCCAGATCAAGACGCGACGCGCCTCGCCGGCAGCGGCCAGCGCGCTCACGAGCTTCGCGGCATCCACACCCCCGGTCGACAGCCTGCCGAACACTGCGCTGGCGGCGCTCGCGAAGAAGGCGTCCTGCTGGGCTGGATCCGAATACCGCTGGTAGACGTCGCTCAGCAAGAGTTTCACCGCGTTGGACGAGGTGAGCCGGTCGCCTTCGGGCAGCGTCACAGGGCCTGTCGACTTCAGCAGCGCACTGAGAACGATCGGGTCCATGGCGATGACGCCGTCGACCTTTCCTCCGTACTTCGTCGTCCACATCCGGGACACGGTGGACGCGGCGACCGGGAAGTCCGGGGTCAGGTTCGCGTCCTGCATGAAGCGACCGACCAGCGGGCCGTAGAGACCCTGAGTGTTCAGGGGAACGTCGGCGACCGGGGTCTTCCACGGACCGATGGCCGATCCGGCGGACTGCCGCTGCAGGGACACCGCGCCCTGATCGGTGTGGACGAGTGCGATGGCGCCGACCAGGCCGCCAGTCGCGCGCAACTCGGCGGGGTTCTGAGCCGCGAGGAGGTAGTCGCGCGGGCCGTCCGCTCCGAGCATGGCAGGAAGCAGCCGGACGGCATTCCCGAGCGCGTCGATGCCCGGCCCCACCTGGTCGAGGACACCGCGCAGGCGTCCGATCCCGCTCGCGACCGGGCCGAGGAGCTCATCGGTGTGGATGGCCGTCACGCTGGCGTGCGCCGTCGCGAAGGCAGCTTGCGCCCGAGCGACGGCCGGCTGCGCCGCCTGAATCGGAGCGAGGTCGATCCGACCCTTGTCGATGGCGAGGGCGCGCAGGTTGATCGCGGAACCGGCCGCTACGAGGGGCTGAACCACACGTGCAGCCACAGTGTCGGACGCAGCTGCCACGGTTCGCACCGCCGTGAGGTTCGGCCCGACCCAGGGAACGACCTCCGCCGCCCTCCAGATCGGGTCGGACGTCAAGGCGACCGCCTGTTCGGTCTTCCGGCGGAGGTCGCCGGCCGCACGCCCCGCGGAGGCGAGGTCGCCTGAGGCGACGGAAGTCTTGATGTGGTCGGCCGCGGGAACGGCGTCAGTGAGCGCGCGCTGGGCGAGGAATCCGCGAACACCGATCCAGGCGACGACGAACACCAGGACAGCGGCGATACCCACGAGCACCCAGAAGACGACAGGATGGCGCATCCGCCGGGACCGCGGAGCGCCCGGCAGTGCTTCCCGGTCGGCACGCGGCGGCGCGTCGGGCTCGGTGAGATCTGTCGCCATACGACAAATCTAACAAATCCTCACTTTTGCGGCGGCCCCCAAAGGGGAGCACACGATGAGGCCCGTCTCAGCGGCCGAGGCCGCGATACGTCCACCCGGCGGCACGCCACGCCTCGCGGTCAAGCGAGTTGCGGCCGTCGATGATCGTCCGATGCGCGACCAGCTCGCCCACGGCCTCCGGGTCCAGCCCGGTGAACTCCGGCCACTCCGTGATCAGGAGCACGACATCCGCATCGCGCACGGCATCCTCGGCCGAGTCGACCAGCGTCAACTGCGGCGCACGGCGGCGGGTGTTCTCCACCGCCTGCGGGTCGGTCGCCGTCACGATCGCGCCGGCCTCCGCCAGACGCAGAGCGATCTCCAGCGCGGGCGAGTCGCGGATATCGTCCGAGTGCGGCTTGAAGGCGAGGCCGAGCACACCGACGCGCACCCCGGCGAGCCCGCCGGCCTCCTCGCGCACCATTTCGACCACCCTGGTGCGCCGCCGGAGGTTGATCTTGTCGACCTCGTCGAGGAACTGGACCGCATCCCCGCGGCCGAGCTCACGCGCCCGCGCGCTGAATGCGCGGATGTCCTTCGGCAGGCACCCTCCGCCGAAACCGACGCCCGCGTTGAGGAAGCGGCGGCCGATCCGCGCGTCGTGCCCGATCGCGTCCGCCAGCTGCGTCACATCGGCGCCGGTCACCTCGGCGATCTCAGCCATAGCGTTGATGAACGAGATCTTCGTGGCCAGGAAGGCGTTCGCCGACACCTTGACCAGCTCGGCGGTCGCGTAATCGGTCACGATGACGGGAGTGCCCGAGCCGACGGCGGACGCGTAGACCTCGTCCAGCAGGCGCGCGGCGCGCTTCCCGGCCTCTCCCTCCGGAACCCCGTAGACCAGGCGATCGGGGCTGACGGTGTCCGTGACCGCGAAGCCCTCGCGAAGAAACTCGGGGTTCCAGGCGAGGGTGGCACCCGGCTGTCTTTCAGCCACGATTGCGGCGAGGCGTGCTGCCGTACCCACGGGGACGGTGCTCTTGCCGACGATCACGTCGCCGTCCTTCACATGCTCCAGGAGCGACGCGAAGGCGGTGTCGACGAACCGCATGTCGGCGGCGTCGCCGTCAGCGATCTGCGGCGTCCCCACAGCGACGAAATGGACGTCCGCGTCCGCGGCGGCGGCGAAGTCGGTGGTGAAGCGGAGTCGGCCGGACTCCGTCGCCGACCGCAGCACCTCCGGAAGTCCGGGCTCGAAGAACGGCGCGCGACCGGCGGAGAGCGAGGCGATCTTCGCCTCGTCCACATCGATGCCGACCACATCGTGGCCGAGATGCGCCATGGAGGCGGCATGGACGGCCCCCAGGTAGCCGCAGCCGATCACGGAGATTCTCATGGTGTCCACTTCTCTCAGCTGGAGGGGCTTCAGGAACCGGGCCGGCTCAGGTGAAGTCCGGGTCCGGCTCGTCGACGTACGCGGGCGCGGCATCCACGGGCCAGTGCCTGCGGCCGTTGTTGAGCACGCCGCGGCTTTCCTGCAGGTAGCAGTTGCCGCACAGGGACTCGTAGGAGACCGAGGCGCCGTCGATCGCCACCTGGTCACCGTCGAAGACGAAGACCCCGTCGATCTTGCGCGCGTTGAAGATCGCCTTGCGTCCGCAGCGGCAGATCGTCTTGAGTTCCTCGAGGCTGTGGGCCACCTCCAGCAGGCGACGGCTTCCGGGGAAGGCGACGGTCTGGAAATCGGTGCGGATGCCGTAGGCGAGCACCGGGACACCGTCGAGCAGCGCGATCCGCAGCAGGTCGTCGACCTGTGCTTCTGTGAGGAACTGCGCCTCGTCCACCAGCAGCGCGCTGACGTCGGTGTCGAAGCGCTTGATCGTGCGCTCGCGGTGTCGCTGGAAAGCTCCGTACGCATCGGTATCGGGGGTGATGAGGAAGTCGACCTGACGGGTGACGCCCAGCCGCGACAGGATGCCGAGGTCGCCCTTGGTGTCGATGGACGGCTTCGCGAGCAGCACGCGGTGCCCGCGCTCCTCATAGTTGTAGGCGGCCTGGAGCATCGCCGTACTCTTGCCGCTGTTCATCGCGCCGTAGCGGAAATACAGTTTTGCCACGCAACGATCCTAGAGGGACGGCGCTGTGAGAACGGCGACGCCGCGTCAGGTCAGGTAGCCGTCCTCGGCGGCGCGACGGATGAGATCGGCGCGCGAACTCGTGGGGCGGCCCGCCTTGCCGTACTTCTCACGCACGCGCCGCAGGTACGTTTTGGCGGTCTCGTACTGGACGTTCATGGCGCGCGCCACCTCGGAGGTGGTGCGCCCGTCCGCGTAGAGCACGAGCGCCTGCCGCTCTCCGTCGCTCAGGCGCGGTCGCGCCGACTGAGGGATGAGTGGTCTCGGCCGCCATGCCGGCTCGGCTGCTGCGGTCCGCACGACACCGCGGCCCACCGCAGAGAGTGCCGCAGCCACCAGCTCTGCCATGGGCTGCGACTTCGTCACGTAGGCGACCGCGCCGGCGGCGAGCGCGGCGTCGCGATCCTCCGGAGTGTCCACGGCGCTCAGCACGACCACCTTCGCCCCCGCGGCGCGGCAGGTGCGGACGCGCGCGCCGATCGAGATGGTCTCCTTCAACTGCAGATCCATGATGACGAGGTCGGTCGGGAAGGCGTCACTGTGGACCAGCTCGAGCCAGCTTCCCGCACGCACGACGAGGTCGAACTCCGGAGCGTTCTTCTCTATCCAGCTGGAAAGGCTGTCGAGGAGGATCTCGTGGTCGTCGAGGATGGCCAGCCGGATCGGCGGCTCGATGTCGCGGGCGGTCGTGCGGCTCTGCGCGGTCGGATCGGGGTGTGCTTGTGTCATTGTCTTCTCCCCTCAGGGTAAGGGAAGCTGCGCTCCGGGTAAGTGAATCGCACGGTCAGCTCGCCGCCATCGACGGTCATGGTGGCGCGCATGGTGGCCGCGTTGAGGGAGCTGACGAACGGCAGCAGTTCGCGGCGCAGCTCGTTCCACGGCTCGTCGACGCGGGCACGCAGAGTGAACGACGGCTGGTCCGGGTCGCTCGCCGCGATCCGGACGCTGGAGGGGTCGAGACCGGGGCGCCCGGCGATGCTCGCGATGAGCGCTCCCACGATGGCTCGCTGGTCGGTGGTCAGGACCCGCTCGAGGCGGTCGGGGTCGTCGACGCGATCACGAGGCTCACCCTCGGCGGGGATGGACTGCGCCAGCCGCTGGCCGAGCGCGAGCTGGAGGGTGTCCTCCAGCCAGGTGCGCTCGACGGCTCGCACCGACAGGTCGCGCAGGCGCTCGGCGATCGCCCGGGCCGTGTCCCTGTCCTCCGCCGTGATCGCATCGCGACCCGCCACTCCGGTCAGGAAGGGCACCGCCTCGGCGTTGAGAGCCGTCATGCGTTCCTGCGAGATCATCCGTTGGGCGGCCTGTCGCAGTTCCCCCTCCAGGCGGATCTGGCCTTCTCGCGCCACTTCGCGCCACCGAAGCGTCTCTCCGGTCAGCGTCCAGGCGTAGCCGGCGCCGCCCGCGGCCAGCGCGAGGATGGGCGTGGCGGCCACGGTGGCGTAGACCAGAGGGGCGTTGCTGATGACGATGGAGTGCTGCGCAGCCGCAAGACCGCCGAGCACCACCGCCGAGACGACAGCCGAACCCGCCACTTCTCCGATCGGGCGGTAGAGCGGCATGGCGACGATCATCAGCGCGACCGCGATCTGACCCCAGTCGTCCTGGATGCGGTCGTTGCGACCCCAGACGGAGGCGCTGAACAGACAGGCCGCCGTCAGCGCCCCCGCGATGACGCCGAAGTGCGACCATCGGCCGAACGGTGCGAAAGCGGGATGTGTGCGGATCGCGGCCACCACCACGGCGAGCGCGAGCACAAGGATGCCGACCAGTGCGGGCGTCAGGTCGCGAAACTGACCGGAGTGACGAACCGTCGAGAAGACGGCGTACGCTACCGCGACCGCACCGAGCAGCGGGACGAGGAGCCACGCGGACTGGGCACCCAGCGGGTCGAGCCGCTGCGGGGTGCGCTCGACGGCGACCGAGCGCGCGCCGACGATGGTGCGTGGGTTGAGGGCGGTCATCCGGCACGGCCTTCGGGAGTGTCGCGCGGGTTCTGTGGGTGAATCGGCGTCGTCGGTACCGTCAGGATCACGGTCGTCCCGACCTCCGCGGTGGAGTAGATGTCGACGCTGCCGCCGACGCGCGCGATGCGGTCCTGCACGGATTGCCGCAGGCCCAGCCGGTCCGCCGCCGGTCCGTTGGCCGGGAAGCCGCTGCCCCCGTCCACCACCATGATCGAGAGCGACCCGGCGTCGGCGGACAACGCGACCTCGGCGACGGGACTGCCGGAGTGACGGATGACATTCACCAGGCACTGCCGCACGGCCAGTCCGACGGCGCGTCGCACCTCCTCGTCGAGGCGGACGAAGGAACCGGGATCCCCGGAGATGTCGACGGTGAGGCCTTCGTCTCGGGCCGCTTCGATCGCGCGGTGCAGTTCGCTGTCGTACCAGGGGTCGACGTCAGACGGGAAGTCGGGGTCGCCGCCTCCCGCCACATCCCCTCGCCCGGTGGCGGTCAGTTCGCCGCCCAGCCCGCGCAGGTCGGCTTCGATCCGGCGAGCCAGCCGCTCGTCCAGCGGACCAGGGCTCGACCCGGCGACGGCGGCCAGCTCGCTCAGCACGGTGTCGTGAAGGTCGGCGGTCGAGGCGGCAACGATCTCCCGCCGGAGATCGACGAGCCGCGCGTCGCGGACCGCCCGGTGCAGGGCGGACTGCGCCCGGGTGCGCGTTCCGCGAGTGAGACCGTCGTAAGCCAGGATGCCCACCAGCAGCAGGTACGCTCCCAGCGAGATGGCGTCGGGGACGTACGCACGGCCGGTGGTGGCCGCGCCGACGATGACCGCGGCTTCGGCGAGCGCGAATCCGAGCGTCGCCCACAGGATGCCGGCGAGCGCGCCGGTGCCGGTGCCGCCGACGAGCGTCATCGCGACGACGGGGAGCGCGATGACGAAGAGGTTGGTGTCGCGGTAGGCGGGGGTCGCGGTGAACAGTGCCACGACGTAGAAGTAGGTACAGACGGTGCCGACGAGGAGATAGGCGACCGTGAGCCCCGCCGTTCGTCCGCGGGCCAGCACCAGGAGCAGTGCCACCATCGGGACCAGCACGACCAGGCTGACCCAGGACGTGAGGCTGTCACCGGTCACGCTCGATGTAGCCACGTTGACGGCGGCGGCGCCGAGGCAGACCAGGCCGGCCCAGCGGGCCGCGGTCGCCAGCGCCCGAGAGTTCGCCGGTCGCGCCAGGTGGCTGGGCAGACCGAGCGACACGACGACCCGTCCCTTCTGGGCCAAGCGCGCCTCGGTCCCTTCCGGATTATGGCATCCTCTTCGGCTGCTGTGTACCCCGGCTCGTACCCCGATGCATGCCGTATCCGATCCGCGCACATTCGCACGCGGGAGGGGTGTCGTGCTCCTCAGAACAGCGTTGGCTGCACCCCCAACCCGGTGAGAGACGCACTCACGACCGAGGCAGCGTCCGGCGCCCCACCCGAGGCGGCCCGCACCGCCGATCCGACCGTCCGGCGCTCCCCCTCGTCGTTGCGCAGCATCCCGAGCGCCGTGGACCGCACTCCCCCGGTGAGCGGGTCTTCCTCACCGCGCTCCAGTCTGTGCGACCGGATGAGCGGCTTGATGCGCCCGGCCAGCCAGCGTCGGTACTCCTGAGGGGCGTAGGTGCCGCGGCCGTACATCTGTCGATACTTCGGCAGCAGCTCGGGATGCGCCTCGCCGAGCCAGAGATAGAACCACTCCTTGACCCCCGGCTTGAGGTGCAGCGCGGAGTACAGCACCGATGTTGCGCCCGCCTCCTTCGCCTGGCGAAGCGCCTCATCGAGGTGGGCCCGGGTATCGGTGAGGTACGGGAGGATCGGCATCAGGAACACGCCGCAGTCGAGGCCGTGCTCGCGGACCGCCGTGACCGTCGCCAGCCGCGCCTTCGTCGTCGGCGTGCCGGGCTCGACCGGCTGCTGCAGTTCGTCGTCGTACACCGCGATGGACATCGCCAGGTCGACCGGCACCCGCTTGCTCGCCTCAGCGAGCCGGTCGAGATCGCGCCGCAGCAGCGATCCCTTGGTGAGAATGCTGAACGGCGTACCCGTGTCGGCCAGCGCGTCGATGATGCCGGGCATCAGCGCGTAACGCCCTTCCGCCCGCTGATACGGATCGGTGTTGGTTCCGAGTGCGACCGGATGGTGCCCCCAGCTCGGCTTCGACAGTTCGGCGCGCAGCACGTCGGCGACGTTCACCTTGACGATGATCTCGTTGTCGAAGTCTTTGCCCGAGTCGAGGTCGAGGTACGTGTGCGTCGGCCGCGCGAAGCAGTAGACGCAGGCATGCGAGCACCCTCGATACGGGTTGATGGTCCAGCCGAATGGCATCGGGCCGCCCCCGCCGGGGATGCGGTTGAGCGCAGACTTCGCCAGCACCTCGTGAAACGTGATGCCGGCGAAGTCGGGCGTGCGCACCGAGCGCACCAGGTTGTTCAGCCGCGCCAATCCGGGCAGCGCAGACGGCTCATCGACCGACAGCTCCTGACCACTCCAACGCATGGCTCCATTCGAACATACGTTCGAAGGTTAAGCAAGATGCACCGTCTCCCCCGTCCACGCGGACCGCAGCCAACGGTCGTGGCTGGCGACGACGACCGCTCCGGGATACGTCCCGAGCGCCTCCTCCAGCTCGGTCGCCAAGGCCAGCGATAGATGGTTGGTCGGTTCGTCGAGGAGGAACAGGTGCGGCGGCCGAGCGACGATCAGCGCCAGGGCGAGCCGCCGCTGCTGCCCGATCGACAGTGCGCCCACCGGACGGTCAGCGTCGCGAGGCGCGATCAGCCCGAGGGAGGTGAGCGGCGCGGCCTCCGACCGCCTTTCGCCCACGGCCGTCTCGTAGATCCGACGAGGGGACAGCGAAGGATCAGCGAACCGCACGTCCTGCTCCAGCAGACCCACCCGGAGGCCGCGCCGCCGCTGCACCGATCCCGCATCCGGCTCCAGCCTCCCGGCCAGCACCGACAGCAGGGTCGACTTGCCGGCTCCATTCGCTCCCGTGACCAGGATGCGCGATGACGGACCGACCGAGAGTTCGTCAACGGCGAGCCGAGCAGGGATGCGGACATCGCGGGCATGCACCAGCAGTCCGGTCCCGTCGCCCAACGTCTGGAACCCGGCCGGGATGCCGGCGAAGCTCAGCGGTGCAGGCGGCTTCCGCACCTGCGAGTCGCGCAGCGTCTCCAGCCGACCTTCCGCGTTACGGATGCGGCGGCTGATCTGCTTGTCCAGGGCATTCCCCTTGACGGACTTCACGAACTTGTCGTTGTCGCGGATCTTCCCCGACCAGGCGATGGATCGTGACGTCACGTCGACCGCATGCTTCAGCTCCTTCAATTCGTGCTGCTCGTCGGCGAACTGCTTCTCCCAGCGCTCGCGCTCGGCCGCCTTCTCCGCGAGATAGGCGCTGTAGCCGCCGCCGAAGACCGTCGTCCCCGATCGCGCCGGGTCCAGGTCGAGGAGCCCGGTCGCCACAGCGTCGAGGAAGGCGCGGTCGTGGCTGGCGAAGATCACCGGGCCAGCCCATCCCTTCAGCTGTCGCTCCAGGAAGGACGCTGCTTCGTCGTCGAGGTGGTTGGTGGGCTCGTCGAGCAGCAGCGCGTCCGGCCGACCGAGCAGCAGGGCCGCCAGTGCGAACCTGCTGCGCTGACCACCGGAGACCTCGCTCAGCCGCCGGGCCAGCGGGATGTCGCCGACTCCGAGACCGGCGAGCAGCTCATCGCGCCGGGCGTCCACGCTCCAGATCTCGGCACGCTCTGCTGCGGCCAAGGCCAGGTCGTAGCGCGCCGCAGCGGCGGGGTCGTCGGACCCGAGTGAGACCGCCGCGTCCTCCAACTCGCGCTCGATGGCGCGCACGTCGGAGAGGGCGTGCTCGACGAGCGCCGCAAGCGTATCGCCGGGCTCGAACCGCAGCTCCTGCCAGAGGAAGCCGGTGCGGGCCGGCCGGGTGAGCGCTCCGGCGTCCGGTATCTCGGCGCCGGAGAGCACGCGCAGCAGGGTCGACTTGCCCGCCCCGTTCTCTCCGATCAGGCCCAACCGCTGGCCGGGGGCGACCGTCACGGACACATCGGTGAGAACACGGCGCTCGCCGTAGACCACCGAGACGCCGTCGGCGCGCAGCGGGGTGAGTGTGATGGTTGGCATGGGAACCGTCCTTCCGGGCGCTCCACAAGGAGCGGGTTCCCGCCGGGCGATCTCCGTCGTGAGCGGCGCTGGAGCGCCCAGGTGCCTGACCGGGCAGCGCGTGACCTATGGGTCCTCTCTCACATCGACGGCGCCTCAGGCGCGGGACGTTCGGAGGTTCTCACTTCATAGCGGGATGACGATAACAGGTCGCCCACGCGTTTGTCCAGCGGCCCTACTGCTGCAGCTGGAGCGTCTCCGCGGTCGTGGAGAGCACGCGCTGCGCCTCGTCCGGCCGGTCGTTGAGCGTCGTGCCGACGGTCGGGATCAGTTCCTTGATCGTCGGCAGCCAGCCGGCGAAGCGGTCCGGGAAACAGCGCTTCAGCAGGTCGACCATGATCGGGACGGCGGTGGATGCGCCTGGCGAGGCGCCGAGCAGGCCGGCGATCGAGCCATCCTCCGCAGCGACGACCTCGGTGCCGAACTGCAGCACGCCGCCCTTCTTCGGGTCCTTCTTCATCACCTGGACGCGCTGACCGGCGGTGATCAGTTCCCAGTCCTCGGACTTCGCGGTCGGCATGAACTCCTGAAGCGCCTTGACCTTCTTGGCACGGTTGGCGAGGACCTCACCCACCAGATACTTGATGAGGTCGAAGTTGTCCCGAGCGACGGCGAGCATCGGGCCGAGGTTGCCCGGACGGACCGAACCCGGCAGGTCGAACCACGAGCCGGTCTTCAGGAACTTGGGGCTGAATCCCGCGTAGGGACCGAACAGCAGCGACGCCTGACCGTCGACCACACGCGTGTCCAGGTGGGGCACCGACATCGGCGGGGCGCCGACAGCGGCCTTGCCATAGACCTTGGCCTGGTGCTGGGCGACGATCTTCGGGTCGCTGGTGCGCAGGAACTGGCCGGAGATCGGGAAGCCGCCGAAGCCCTTGATCTCCGGGATGCCGGACTTCTGCAGCAGGTGCAGCGCACCGCCGCCCGCGCCCACGAAGACGAACCGCGCCGTCGCGACGTGGGAGGTACGGCCGACGTCATGCCGGACGTTGAGGCGCCACAGGCCGTTCTTTGTGCGCTTGATGCTCCGCACGCTGTGGTTGAGCGCGAGGTCGGCGCCGTTCTCGACCAGGTTGTCCATGAGCGCGCGGGTGAGCGCGCCGAAGTCGACGTCGGTGCCGGAGGTCTGACGCGTCGCGGCGATGCGCTGCTTGGTGCTGCGCTTCTTGGTGAGCAGCGGCGTCCACTCCCCGATGACCGCGGGGTCTTCCGAGTACTCCATCCCGGCGAACAGCGGCTCGTCCTTGAGCGCCTCATAGCGCTTGCGGAGGTAGCGGACGTTGTCCCGCCCCTTCACGAAGGTCATGTGCGGGGTCGAGTTGATGAAGGTGTTGGGCTCCGGCAGATCGCCGGCCGCGACGAGGCTCGCCCAGAACTGCCGGCTGAGCTGGAACTGCTCGTTGATGCTGATGGCCTTCGCGGGGTCGACGGTGCCGTCGGACGCCTCGGGCATGTAGTTCAGCTCGCAGAGGGCGGCGTGACCCGTGCCTGCGTTGTTCCACGGGTTCGACGACTCCTGGGCCACTTCGCCCAGGCGCTCGTAGATCCGGATGCTCCAGTCGGGCTGAACGCGCTGGATCATGGCCCCCAGCGTGGCGCTCATGATGCCGCCGCCGATCAGGACGACGTCGATGGGAGAATTGCTCACCCGTCAATCCTATGATGCGGTGGGGTCCGGGCCGCCCCACGGACGGCCCGGATCTCTCGATATCGAGACAATCGCGCGGGATGCCCTACGCGGTGACCGGGTTCGCGAGGCGCTCGGCGACGAGTTCGGCGATCTGTACCGCGTTGAGGGCCGCGCCCTTGCGCAGGTTGTCGTTGCTCACGAAGAGCGCGATGCCGCGACCCGCCGGGGCCCCCTCGTCCGCGCGGATGCGGCCGACGAAGCTGGGGTCGCTTCCCGCGGCCTGCAGCGGGGTCGGGACGTCCGTGAGCTGGACGCCGGGTGCATCCGCAAGCAGCTCGGCGACGCGCTCGGCGCTGATCGGGTCGGCGAACTCGGCGTTGATCGAGAGCGAGTGACCCGTGAAGACCGGAACGCGCACGCAGGTGCCGCTGACCAGGAGCTCGGGGAGGCCGAGGATCTTGCGCGACTCGTTGCGCAGCTTCTTCTCCTCATCGGTCTCGTTCAGCCCGTCGTCGACGATGGAGCCCGCCAGCGGGATGACGTCGAACGCGATCGGACGCAGGTACTTGACGGGCGCGGGCATGGCGACGGCGGAACCGTCGTGCACGAGGTCGAGCAGGTGCTCGTCCGCGACGGCGGCGCGGGCCTGCTCCGCGAGTTCCTCAGCGCCGGCGAGGCCGGAGCCCGAAACGGCCTGGTAGGTGCTCACCACGAGACGGGTCAGACCGGCCTCGTCGTGCAGCGGCTTCAGGACGGGCATGGCCGCCATGGTCGTGCAGTTCGGGTTCGCGATGATGCCCTTGCGGGCGTCGGCGATCGCGTCGGGGTTGACCTCGGAGACGACCAGCGGGACATCCGGGTCCATGCGCCAGCCGCTGGAGTTGTCGATGACGATGGCGCCGGCCTCGGCGAATCGCGGCGCGTGCGCCTTGGAGCCGGTCGCGCCCGCCGAGAACAGGGCGATGTCGACTCCGGAGACGTCGGCCGTAGCGACATCCTCGACCGTGATCTCCTGGCCCTTGAACGGCAGGGTCGTCCCCGCGGAGCGCGACGAGGCGAAGAAGCGGATGCTCTTCACCGGGAAGGAACGCTCCTCGAGCAGGCGGCGCATGACGCTGCCGACCTGGCCGGTGGCGCCCACGACGGCCAGTCGCACGCCGTTGCTGTCGAAATCGGTGAACTCGCTCATGTCAGCCCCTTCGGGTTGGTGTGATGAGGGGAACCGCCGGAATGGGAGGCGCATTCCCTCGGGGAAGATCTAGCGGCCGGTTCCGGCGTAGACGATGGCTTTCTCATCGCCATCGAGACCGAACGCCGTGTGGACCACGCGGGCGGCTTCGGCAACGGTGTCGGCGCGGGTCACGACCGAGATGCGGATCTCGCTGGTGGAGATCATCTCGATATTGATGCCCGCGTCGTAGAGCGCCTCGAAGAGCATGGCCGAGACGCCGGAGTTGGTGCGCATCCCGGCGCCGACCAGGGCGAGCTTGCCGATCTGGTCGTCGTACTGCAGCGACTGGTAGCCGACCTCGTCGCGTTCGGCGGTCAGCGCGGTGAGCACGCGCTGCCCTTCGGACTTGGGGAGGGTGAACGAGATGTCGGTCAGGCTGGTGGCCGCGGCGGAGACGTTCTGCACGATCATGTCGACGTTGGCGTTGGCCTTCGCGACGATCTTGAAGATCTGCGCGGCCTTGCCCGGCACGTCCGGGACGCCGACGACGGTGATCTTGGCCTCGCTCAGGTCGGTGGCGACGCCGGAGATGATGGGCTCTTCCACGGTTCCATCCTTCTTGGCGGCCTCGGCCGCCGCTGCTTCATTGAGGACGTACGTGCCCTCCTTGTTCGAGAACGACGAGCGCACGTGCAGCGTCACGTTGTGGCGACGCGCGTACTCGACGGCACGGATGTGCAGGACCTTCGCGCCGGCGGCGGCGAGCTCGAGCATCTCCTCGCTGGTGATGCGGTCGATCTTGCGGGCGAGTGGCACCTGGCGCGGGTCGGAGGTGAAGACGCCGTCGACATCGGTGTAGATCTCGCAGACCTCGGCGCCCAGCGCCGCGGCGAGCGCGACGGCCGTGGTGTCGGAACCGCCTCGGCCGAGCGTGGTGATGTCACGGGATTCGCGGCTGAAGCCCTGGAATCCGGCGACGATGGCGATGGCGCCCTCGCTGAGTGCGTCTTGGATGCGGCCCGGCGTGACGTCGACGATGCGGGCGGAGCCGTGCTGGGCGTCGGTGATCATGCCCGCCTGGCTGCCGGTGAAGGAGCGGGCGTCGTAGCCCATGCTCTTGATGGCCATCGCGAGCAGCGCCATGGAGATGCGCTCACCCGCGGTGAGCAGCATGTCGAGCTCGCGCGGCGCCGGAATCGGGGTGACCTCGTGCGCCAGATCGAGGAGCTCGTCGGTCGTATCGCCCATGGCGGAGACCGCCACGACTACCTCGTTGCCCGCCTTGCGCGTCTCGACGATGCGCTTCGCGACGCGCTTGATGCTCTCAGCTGTCGCGACGGACGAACCGCCGAACTTCTGGACGATGAGGGCCACGGACACTCCTGAACTCACGGGATTCTCATCCTACCGGCCGCGATATGGCGGTTCCTTCATGTGACGTCCGCGACTGGATGAGTGGGTGCGGCGTGAGGTCAGGAGACCTGGCGGCGGCCCTCGAACGCGCGACCGAGGGTGACCTCGTCGGCGTACTCGAGGTCTCCTCCGACGGGCAGTCCGGAGGCGAGGCGCGTGACCCGGATGTCGAGGGTGGTGAGCAGCCGGCTCAGATAGGTGGCGGTCGCCTCACCCTCCAGGTTCGGGTCGGTCGCGATGATGACCTCCTGCACGGTGCCGTCGGCGAGACGGGGCATCAGCTGCCGGATGCGGAGGTCGTCCGGCCCGACGCCGTCGATCGGGCTGATGGCACCGCCGAGCACGTGGTACAGCCCACGGAACTCGCGAGTGCGCTCGATCGCGACGACATCCTTCGCCTCCTCCACCACGCAGATGGACGCAGGGTTGCGACGCGGGTCGCGACAGATCGAGCAGGTCGGCTCTTCGGAGACGTTGCCGCAGATCTCGCAGAATCGGACCTTGTCGCGGACCTCCAGCAGTACCTCCGCCAGGTGGGTGACGTCGAACGTTTCGGTCTGCAGGATGTGGAACGCGATGCGCTGAGCGGACTTCGGGCCGATGCCCGGGAGCCGCCCGAGCTCATCGATCAGCTCTTGGACGATGCCTTCGTACACCGACTACCTCATCCCTGGAGTCGGAGGCGCGGGCTGCTCCTCGATGAAGGTGGCGCCGAGGATCTCGCGCACCACCGCCTCGCCGTAGCGCTGCGGCTGCTGGAAGGTGGGCGTGCGGGAGCCTGCGGCTGGGGCCGACGCCGTTCGTGCGGTGCGGGCCGAGGGAGCGTCGGGTGCGGCCGGTGCCGCCGCCGGCCGTTCTGTCGCTGACGACCGGGAGGCAGGTCGGGCGTCTGCAGCAGGCCCGGCGGTCTCCGCCGACGGGGATACGGACCAGTCGCCGCTCGGTTCTTCCGGGACGGGCGGCTCGTAGGGTGGCTCGATCTCGGGCGGGGGCACGTCGTCGTAGGGCGGGTCGTCCGTTGCGGGAGTCGCTGCGCCGACAGACGGCCGCGCGGGCGCCTCCGCTGGTGGACGCTCCAATGTCACGACAGGAGCAGACGACGTCACCGATGCCGAGGCGGTCTCGTCGGCCAGGGCCGGCGACGAGGGGATGGCGACGGTCGCCCACTCGGTGACCGTGCTGGCTGCGCCGGTGGGGCCAGCCGAAGAATCAGTGACGCGGGCTGCGGGTGCAGCAACCGAAGGGGAACCGCCCGAGGCCGACGCGGACGCGCCAGCAGCGGGCGCCGATGGCGCACTCGCGGGGTCCGCACCGGGCCACGTCTCGGCCGTCGGCGCTGTGGGCGCACCTCCGGAGGGTCGTGGCGACCCGCCGGAACCCGGCGCGGAATCGGCGCGCGCGATGAATTTGACCCGGATGCCGAGGATCTCGACGATCGCCTGGCGGAGGTACTCGCTGACGCCGGGGGCGCCGGCCGCGTCCGGCTGACGGAAGCTCTGCACGTCGTTGTCGCTCGGGAACGACAGCGTCAGCACGTCGCCGTTGAGCGAGCGGACCTGGGCGGTGAAGACGACCATCCACGCGCTGCGCTTGGCGCGCTGGACCGCCTCCAGGATCTGCGGCCACGAATCCTTGACCTGCTGGGTGGTGACGGCACCGATCTCAGCGGCGGCGGCGGGGGCGGCCGCGGAAGCTGAGGTGGCTGAGGTGGCTGAGGTGGCCGACGGTGAGTCGGCGGACGGCGCACCCGCGGCCTCGGCCGGCTCGGTCGCCGCCGGGGTCGATGCAGGCGCCGACGACGCGGACGCGGACTGTTCCGGAGTCGCGGCAGTCGCAGAAACAGCCGGTGAAGCAACGGCAGCCCCCGGCGCGGCCGCAGGCGCAGCAGCAGGCGCGACGCGTGCAGCCGGAGCCGCCACCCGCTCCACACGGCGCTCGGGCTCCGCCGCGACTGCGTCGCTGACGCCGACCCGGCGCTCCAGCCGTTCGACGCGAGCGAGCGCACCGCGCTCGCTCTCATCGCTCGACGGAACCAGCACGCGGGCGATCATCAGTTCGAGGTGGAGTCGCGGTGAGGTGGCGCCGGTCATTTCGGTCAGGGCCGCGTTGACGATGTCGGCGGCGCGGCTGAGCTCGGCCGCGCCGAACTTCATGGCCTGCACGCCCATCCGGTCGAGCTCGTCTTGCGGCACCCCGCGGAGCACGGCGGCCGCGCCTTCGACGCTGGTCGCCGCGACGACGATGAGGTCGCGCAGCCGCTCCAGCAGGTCTTCGACGAAGCGCCGCGGGTCTTGCCCGGTCTGGACGACCCGGTCGACCGCCGCGAACGCGCCCGCTGCATCCCGGGCCGCGATGGCGTCGATGACGTCGTCGAGCAGCGCCGCATGTGTGTAGCCGAGGAGGGCGACCGCACGCTCGTATTCGATCGCGCTTCCCTCCGAGCCCGCCATCAGCTGGTCGAGCAGGGAGAGAGTGTCGCGCGGCGAACCGCCGCCCGCGCGCACCACGAGCGGCAGCACTCCGGGGGCGACCGTCATGCTCTCGCTGTCGCACAGGGTCTGCACGTACGCGAGCATCTGCGCCGGCGGCACCAGGCGGAACGGGTAGTGGTGGGTGCGGGAGCGGATGGTCCCGATCACCTTCTCGGGCTCCGTGGTCGCGAAGATGAACTTCACGTGCTCCGGCGGCTCTTCCACGATCTTGAGCAGGGCGTTGAAGCCCTGCGGCGTGACCATGTGGGCCTCGTCGAGGATGAAGATCTTGTACCGGTCGCGGGCAGGAGCGAAGATGGCCCGCTCGCGGATGTCGCGCGCGTCGTCGACGCCGTTGTGGCTGGCGGCGTCGATCTCCACCACGTCGAGCGAGCCTCCACCGTCACGGCTGAGCTCGATGCAGCTGGCGCATTTTCCGCACGGGGTGTCGGTCGGGCCTTCGGCGCAGTTCAAGCAGCGGGCCAGGATGCGGGCCGACGTGGTCTTGCCGCAGCCGCGCGGGCCGGAGAACAGATAGGCGTGGTTGACGCGATTGGTGCGCAGCGCCGTCATCAACGGATCCGTCACCTGGGACTGGCCGATCATCTCGGCGAAGGTGTCTGGCCGATAGCGGCGATACAGGGCGGTTACCACTCACACATGGTACTCATCGCCGCCGACATTCTGGTGGGGATCGGACACCTCAGGCGTTGCACCGATCGAAGGGTGAGTTGTGGTCGCTATTTTCGCCAAATAACGACCACTACTCACCCCTCGGCGATCGCCCGGATTCTCAGGGTCCGCGGACGTTCAGCGCCCGAGCGATCGCCGACCAGAGCGACACCCGCGCCTCCTCCGTCGCCCGGGCTGCGGGCGGCGGTGGGAGGTAGAGCGGCGTGTAGGGCGGCACGTAGAAGAGGTGCGTGGCCTGAACGGCCCGCACATATGCGTCGCCCCCACGGGCGGGGCGGACGGCCGCCGCCTCGTCCATCCACCGGCACGCGTTGTCGAGCTGCTCGTCCTGTCCGGCGCACCCCAGCACGACCGGGCCACGGATGCGCGTCAGGTCGAGCACGGCGGCCCGTGTGACCTGGCGGTTGCCGCTCAAGCACGGCACCCACGATCCGCCGACCGTCACCGCCGGCCCGGGCACCGGCGAGGGGCACACCAGCCCGGTCGTCCCCGCCGGGGCGATCGCGCCGTAGACGAGTTCGGGATGGGCGACCGCAGTCCAGAGGGCCAGCTGCGCTCCCCGCGAGCTGCCGAAGACGAAGATGCGCCGCGCGTCGACTCCCGGCTGAGAGCGCAGCCAGTTCAGCGCGGCGACAACGCGCTCCCCCTCCAGAGTCCGGATCATGTTCACCTCACCGGCCGAACCGTAGGTGGAGAACGCGAGCGCCGGGTAGCCCATCGCCGACAGGGTCGACGCCGACAGCACCCCGCTCGGGGCTCCCGGGTCCGTCCCGTCGAGCACGAGCACCGCCGGACGCGGCGCCCGGGAGCCGGTCGACGGCTCGAAGTAGTCACCGGTGATGCCGTCGTCGAACACGGCCCGCGACGGCGCGACCGACAGCAGTCCGACCCGGTGGATGCGGCGCGCGGCCACCCGGCGCCCGTCGACCACGGCGTCGAGCTCCACGAACATGCTCGCCGCACCCCACTGCTCCGGGGAGGTGGCCGCGGCACCGGAGGCGGCGCCCAGTGACCAGAACAGCCCCATCCCGTCCGCCCCGGTGAACGGCGCCTCGACGGGCGCCTCGCGGTCCAGGTCGACGACGCCCGAGGACGGCACGACGTAGACGGCCTGGGATGTCCACTGGGCGCCGGCCATCGCGCGGGCACGCACCGTCACGCGTCCCCCGGGCGGCAGCGCGACGAGACGCACGTGGATGGGCTCCCAGACTCCGCTGGGGTCTTCGTTGACCACGAACCGCGGGCCCGCAGCGCCGGTCGTCGCCTGCCCGCAGCCGACCAGCGCCGTGAGCGCCAGTCCGAGCGCCGCAACGACCGCGGCCAACCGGGCAGCCAGTCCTCCGCGCTTCCGCCTCATGGCCGGGTCGCTCCTGCCAGCTTGGCCACAACGAGCGCCCAGAAGGACCCGCGAGCGTCCTCGGTGGACTGCGCGGTCGCCGGGGGCAGATCACTCAGCCCGATGGGCAGCAGCGGCGGCGTCGTGATGTCGTGCCCCGCGCCGTCGGCGTACAGGAACGCGTCGCCGTCCCGCTCCCCGCGCACCTGCTCGCCTGCGCGCGTCCAGTCGCAGGCGGTCGGGAGCTGCCGGTCGGCCGTTCCGCAGGCCAGGACGAGGGGGCCCTCGATGCGCTGGAGCGGCAGGATGTCGGTGCCCGCGATGGTCCGCTCCGGGTTCGCGCACGGAAGCGCCCTCCCGTGCTGGATCAGCAGAGGGCTGCCCGCCGCCGACGTGCACTGCAGCGCGGTCGCGCCGCTGGCGGCGAAGGCGCCGTGGATGCGGCCTGGTTCCTCCGCCGCGAACCACAGCGCGAGCGACGATGCCCGCCCGGTGCCGTAGACGAAGATGCGGTCCTCGTCGACGATCGGCAGCGACGAGAACCAGGTCAGCATCGCGTCGAACGTCTCGACGGACAGCGCCGCCGAACCGGGGATCTGCCCGGGCGGAACGAACGCGGGGAGCACGGCCACGGGGAACCCGGCCGACGCGATCATGCGGGCCGCGAAGGCTCCGGCCGCTCCGCCGTCGTCACCGTCCACCACGATCACCCCGGGTCGCAGGTCGACCGGTGTCGGCACCGCCGTGACCAGCCGCCCGACCCGGGCCGTCGGTCCGAGCGCCGACGCGTCGGGGTTGCCGCTGCCGATGAGATCGCTGCCCAGCACATCCCGCTCCACCGTCCCCGCCGCGAGCGCCGAACGGCGGAGCTCGTCCGAGGCGACCGGACGGCCGTCCTGCTCGGCGGTGAAGCGGATGTCGAGTCCGCCGAACACCCACTGCCTCTCCAGCTGTGCCTGACTCAGCGACGGGCCGGTCAGACTCCACAGCAGCCCGGACCCGTCCGCGCGCGGGAACGGCGCGGTGAGCGGCTCCTGCGACCACAGCCGGACTCGCCCATCCGGAGGAACCGCGTACACCGCGCGCGATGACAGCGAGCCCGACGCGGTGCGGGCTCGAGCCGTGACCACGACCGGGTGCCCCGGCTCCAGCCCGGCGAGCTGAACTCCGACGGGCTGCGTCACGCCCTCGCCGAACCGGCTGAAGGCGAACCGCGGGCCGCCGTCGGCTCCTGCGCTGCATGCGGGAACGAGGAGCGCGACGAGGAGCGCCACCACTGCGGCGCCCGTCCAGCGGGCAATGCCCGGCCGTCTCATCCCAGCACCGCCCGCAGCAGAGCGCGGCCGACGGCGTCCCAGAAAGCGACCCGCGCTCTCTCGGTCGGCTGACCGCCCGCGGCTGGAAGCGCAATAGGTAGTCCGGGAGGCACCGACACGGCGTGCGCGGCGCCGCCCGCGTAAATTGTCGCGTCGCCCGCGCGCGGGCTCCGGGTCGCGGCGAGCGCCCGCTGCCAGTCGCAGGCGTTCGGGAGCACGTCGTCCTGCTCCCCGCACGCCAGGACGACCGGCCCCTCGATTCCCTCGATCGGCCGGATGGCGTCCGGGACGACCGACCGCGCGCTCGGCAGGCACGGCAATCCGGAGGCGTCCTCGAAGGCAGGCGCGACACGCGCCGACGGCAGACAGAGCAGGGCCGGGGACCCAGCGGCAAGGAACAGGCCATGCACCCGCCCGGGGACACGGGTCGCCGCCCACACCGCCAGCTGTTCGGCCGCACCCGTTCCGTACACGTAAATCTGGTCGTGCACGATGTCCGGTCGGTCGGCCAGCCAGTCGAACACGGCGTCCACGGTCGTACCCGAGATGATGCTCGTCGAGCGGATGCCGTCGGCGCTCGGTGACACCGGGATGCGCAGAACCGACGCACCGAATTGCGCGATCAACGGTGCCGTGTACTCGGCTGACGCCCCGGGGGTCGCGTCGTCGAACATGACCACCGCCGGCGTCTGCGGATGCTCGAGGGTCGCCGCGCTGAAGAAGGTGCCGAGCACCACATCCTCATGCGTCTGCCGTGGCAGCCGCGGGTTGATCGCGGGCCGCAGGTCGCGCGTGTACAGCGTGCGGACGGACAGGGATGCCGCCAGCCCGTCGAGCTGGAAGGTGCGGGAGGCGATCACACGGTCGCCGTCGGATGCGGTCATCGTGACGCGGGTGGTGTCGAACATCCACTGCTGGGCCGCGGCGGAGCCCGACAGCCGCGGGCCACGGAGCGACCAGAACAGTCCCGCCGAATCCGGCTCGGTGAACGGGGCAAGCTGCGGCCGGGCTCTCGCGAGGTCGAGCGTCCCTGACGCCGGGACGGTGTACGTCGCCGCCGAGCTCCACGAACCGTGCGCCGTCGTCAGCCGCGACGTCAGTCGCAGTTGCGCGCCGGGCTCCGCTCCGACCAGTTGGAGGGGCACCGGCCAGAGCACCGCGCTGTAGCGGACCAGCGGCGGAGTGACGAACCGGGCGCCCGCTCCGCCGTCGACGGCGCTGCAGCCGGCCAGCCCGGATACGGCGAGCACGGTCGCGGCGACGGCCGCCAGCACGGCCGCGAGACGCGCGCGCAGCGACCGCGGCGGCATCTTCTGCCGCCCGTCGTCGCCGCGCCGTCGCCGCATGGCCCTGCTCCCGTCAGCCCCCGGTCGTGTGACGGACAGCCTGCAGCGACTGCCGAGAGATCTCCAGCTCCTCGTTGGTCGGCACGACGAGGACCGTGACCGCCGAGTCGTCCGCGGAGATGACGCGCGCCTCCCGCGACGGACTCGCGTTGCGCCCTTCGTGGAGCCGGATGCCGAGCACCTCCAACCCGCTGAGGACTTCCGCCCTCAGGGCCGCGTCGTTCTCGCCCACCCCGGCGGTGAACGTGAGCACATCGAGGCCGCCCAGCAGCGCCGTGTACGCGCCGATGTAGTGCTTGAGGCGGTGGACCGTCACGTCCAGGGCGAGTCGCGCCTGCTCCTCGCCGCGGCCGGCGGCAAGCCGGACATCGCGCATGTCGCCTCGGCCGGAGAGCCCGAGCAGGCCGCTCCGGCGATTCAGCAGCTCATCCTGCTGGTCGGTCGTCAGGTGGGCGCGCCGGGCGAGGTGGATGAGGACAGCCGGATCGAGGTCGCCGGACCGCGTGCCCATCACCAGTCCCTCGAGCGGCGTCATGCCCATGGATGTGTCGACCGACCGGCCGCCGTCCACGGCACAGGCCGACGCACCGTTGCCCAGGTGGAGCACGATCTGCTTCAGCTCACCGAGCGGACGATCGAGGAACGCCGCCGCCGCCTCGGAGACGAACTTGTGCGAGGTGCCGTGGAAGCCGTACCGGCGCACCCGATGCCGCTCCGCCAGGTCGGCGTCGATGGCGTAGGTGTACGCCGCCGGCTCCAGAGTCTGGTGGAAAGCGGTGTCGAACACGGCGACGTGCGGAACGTCCGGGAACGCCTTCTTCGCGGCGCGGATGCCCTCCAGGTTCGCCGGATTGTGCAACGGCGCCAAGTCGGAGAGGTCCTCGATGTTGATCTCGACCAGCGGAGTGATGATGGTGGGCTCGAAGAAGCGCTTGCCGCCGTGGACCACCCGGTGACCCACCGCATCCAGCGGGTTGTCATCGAGGCTGGGACCCTCGGCGGCGAAGGCGTCGAGCATTGCCCGGAAACCGGCGGTGTGGTCGGGGATATCCAGCGTCCGCTCCGTCGTACCGGAGGGGCCCCGGTGCGAAGTGCGCCCGCTCGCCTCGCCGATCCGCTCCACGAGCCCGGACGCCAGGGATTCTTCCGTCTCGCTGTCGATCAGCTGGTACTTGAACGACGAGGAGCCGCTGTTGACGACCAGGACGGCGCTCATGAGAGGGCCGCCTGGATCGCGGTGATGGCCACGGTGTTGACGATGTCGTCGACCGTCGCCCCGCGGGACAGGTCGTTGATCGGCTTCCGCAGGCCCTGGAGGATCGGTCCGATCGCCACGGCGCCGGCGCTGCGCTGCACCGCCTTGTACGTGTTGTTGCCCGTGTTGAGGTCGGGGAATATGAACACGGTCGCCCGCCCGGCCACCTCCGACCCGGGCATTTTGGCCGCGCCGACCGCCGCATCCGCTGCCGCGTCGTATTGGATGGGACCGGCCACCGCGAGCTGCGGTGCGCGCTGTCGCACCAGCTCGGTCGCGGTCCGCACCTTCTCCACGTCCTCCCCCGCACCCGAGTCGCCGGTCGAGTACGACAGCATGGCCACGCGTGGTTCGATGCCGAACTGCTCCGCCGTCATGGCCGATGAGATGGCGATGTCGGACAGCTGCTCCGAAGTCGGGTCCGGGATCACTGCGCAGTCGCCGTAGACGAGCACCCGGTCGGCCAGGGCCATCAGGAAGACGCTCGAGACGACCGACACACCGGGCGTCGTCTTGATGATCTCGAACGCCGGGCGGATGGTGTGGGCGGTCGTGTGGGCGGCGCCCGACACCATCCCATCGGCGAGTCCGAGCTGCACCATCATCGTTCCGAAGTACGACGGATCGGTGACGGTGTCTGCGGCCTGGTCGACCGTGATCCCCTTGTGCGAGCGCAGCCGGGCGTACTCGTCGGCGAACCGCAGCCGCAGCACGTCGTCGAACGGGCTGAGCACCTCGGCGCCGGACAGGTCGAGTCCCAGCTCGATCGCCCGCGAGCGCACCTCGAACGGCTCGCCGAGGATGGTCAGCTGGGCCACACCGCGCGCGAGCAGGGTGTGAGCGGCCCGCAGGATGCGGTCGTCCTCCCCCTCGGGCAGCACGATGTGCTTCTTCGCGGCGCGGGCCCGCTCGATGAGGTCGTACTCGAACATCAAGGGCGTGACGACGTCGTGGCGGGTCACGTCGAGGCGGGCGAGCAGCGCCGCCGCATCCACGTGTCGCTCGAACAGGGCCAGCGCGGTGTCGTACTTGCGCTGCGAGTCCGCCGCCAGCCGACCGCGCGCGTGGGTGATCCGGACCACCGTCTCGTAGGTGTCGAGGCCGGTCCGCACGATCGGCAGCGGGGAGCGGAGCCCGGCGAGCAGCCGCTCGATCGGCTCGGGCAGGTCGAAGCCGCCGTTCAGGACGATGCCCGCGATCGAGGGAAACGTCCCCGACGCGTTGGCCATCAAAACGGCGAGCAGAACCTCGGTGCGGTCGCCGGGCACGACCACCACAGCACCGTCGACGAGCCGCGGCAGGACGTTGTTCATCGACATGCCGGCGACGACGACACCCAGCGCCTCCCTCGCCAGCAGCGCCTCCTCACCGGCAAGCAGAGTCGCCCCGGTCTGCTCCATGATCGAGCGGATGCTCGGCGCGACCAGGAACGGGTCCTCCGGGATCGCCCACACGGGCTGGCGGTCGCTGCTGCCCGCCGCGACGGCCGCGGCACCGACAGCCGAACCCACAGCGGCGATGATCTCGTCCAGCCGCGCCTCGTCGGCGCGGTTCGCGATGACGGCGAGGAGCCCGGCATGCTCAGCACGCAGCTCGGCGACCGCCAGCTCGGCGAGCTGACGCAGCTCCTCCGGCGACCGCGGGTCGGCCTGCCCGAGGCGCTCGCCGAAACCCTGACCGACCCGCCCACCGAGCACGAGCAGGACGGGAGCACCCAGGTTGGCGGCGATCCGGGCGTTGTAGGCGAGCTCGGTCGGACTGCCGACGTCCGTGAAGTCGGACCCGAGGATCACGACGGTGTCGCACCGCGCCTCCACCGCGCGGAAGCGTTCGACGATCTCGCCGAGGGCTGCGTCCGCGTCGGCGTGCACATCCTCGTAGGTGACGCCGAGGGCATCCTCGTAGGTCAGCTCGGCGGTCGTCCGCTGCAGCAGCAGCTCGAGCACGTAGTCGCGCTCGTCGGTCGACCGGGCGATCGGGCGGAAGACGCCGACGCGACCGACGGAGTGCCGTAACGACTCCAGCACGCCGAGCGCCACCGTCGACTTGCCCGTGTGCCCCTCGGCGGAGGTGATGTAGATGGAACGCGCCACGTCAGCCGATCCGCTCGATCGCGGGGATGGTGTAGCTGCCGTCCAGCACATCGTCGCCGGGTTCGTAGAGCCGCAGGATCGGCCGGAAGGGCCCCTCGGGCGTCGGCAGCCAGTTCGCGGCCGCCTTCTCGTCGGCGGGTCGGGTGGTGCTCATCGTGATGGTCAGTCCTCCGTCGTCGTCGTACACGAGCCCGCGGGTCCTGTCCCCCACCGAGTAGCGCTCGATCGGGTTGCGGACCAGGAAGTAGTTCGGCAGGTCGTACATGGTCAGCGACCAGAACGCGCCGACCGGCGGCGTCGGGCTCAGGCGCAGCCGGTAGACGTGGTCGCCGGTCAGCCGCTCGCCGTCAGCGTCCTCGTAGGTCATGATGTACGCCGCCTCGTAGGCATGATTGCCCCACAGGCCGCCCAGAGCGGCGGATGCGCGAAGCGCGTAGCGGGTGCGCGGCTCGGCCATCTTCCACGCGGGAGAGTCGATGGCACCCACCTCGAAGAAGTCGAGGTTGTAGTCGAAGACGTGGAGGTTGACCAGCCAGTGGTCGTCGAGCACTCCCGCGGTCCGCAGGGCGGATTCGAGGGCCTCCTTGCCGAGGGCGTACCCCTCCTCGAGCGCATCGCGAACTCCCTCGGGCTGCTCGTCCACGGTGTAAGGGCTGACTAGGCCGAGCGGTGCGTACGACTCGAGCGCCGGCCGGTCGCGCGCCGCCGGCGGGAACGCCTGCGACCACACCCGCAGCTTCTCGAAGAAGTCGAGCGCTTCGTCGGAGCCGGGCGGCACGGCGGGGACACCCTCCGGCGGGACCAGCGTCTGGTGCACGGGAGTGAGCGCGAGCGCATCCTGGAGAGCGAACACGGCAGGCAGGTCCTCCTCTCCGTCAACGGCCCAGCGGCCGACGATGGTGCCGACGCGCGTCGGGAACCGGATCGTCGGAATGCGCCCATCCGGCTGCGTGTCGGTAGAGATGTCGGCGTCAGGCGGGAGCAGCAGGAACTCGCCGGCGGCGCCTCCGGTCGCCCGGGTGCCGACATAGGCGAAGTTGTTGGTCCACGCGTCCACGAACTGGAGGACGTAATAGCGGTCACCCGCCTCCGGCACGGTCAGGCGGATGGGCCCGACACCGAGGTCGACCTGGGCGATGGAGTACAGGGTGTCGTTGTTGATCGAGACGAACGTGTCGTCCGGGCCCGCGAGCCGTCGAGCGTGGCCGAACGCGTTAAAGGGGGTGGCGGGCACGCCGCCCACACCCTCTTCGGTGAAGCGGACCACCTGCTCCAGGTCGAACACCAGGGGGAAGCCCACGACGTAGGCCTCGGTCGCCAGCTCGGTCAGCTGCTCGGTCACTGCGGCACCCCGTCCATCCAACGCTCCACGGAAGACACGAGTCATTCTACAGGGCGTAGAAGACCCGGCACTGATGGGCACAATATACGCGGGCGCGATGACCTGGTGCTGGACATGGAAAAGACCCCCCACGCACCCGCCAGAGCCCGGTTACCCTTGCTGCGTTTCCGCCCTGGGGGAGTTGGCCTGGATGGCGCCACGTGGGGAGCCGGAAACCAGTGTAGCGGGTGCCGGTGGGAGGCGTGTGCGCGAGCGCCTCCGACGATCCAGTAAGATATTGGGAGCCGTCGGCCGCGAGAGCGGAAGGCAGCGCCAGGAGAATTCGCCTAGTGGCCTATGGCGCACGCTTGGAAAGCGTGTTGGGTGCAAGCCCTCGGGGGTTCGAATCCCCCATTCTCCGCCATTTTCTTCTTTCGGCTTCTGCCCCGCGATCCCAGTGGTAGCGCGGAAGTTCGGCACTCCAGGGTTCATTTAGTCGTCGCTGCGAGCACGCTGTGCCCACACTTTGCCCACATTTTTCTGACGGCCTCCGGCATCTAGGCGCATCGCAACCGCATCCAGGTCATCATCGAAGAGGTCTGCATAGGTATCCAGCGTCATCGCTGCGGACTTGTGTCCGAGCATCCGTTGCACGGCTTTCACGTTCGCTCCTGAACTGACGGCGAGGCTCGCGGCGGTGTGACGGAGGTCGTGCGGTGTGAGCCGCTCGAGGCCTGCTCCGGTGAGAGCGGTCAGGAACCAGGAGCGCTTATTGTTGCTGGCGCTGGGGCGCCTCAGGAAGCCGCCAAAGCGGTCCGCAAACAGCAGGTCGTCGGGCTCCTTCCCTTCGCACAGGCGCGCTAGGGGTTCGGCGAGAAATGGTGGGAACGGGACGGAACGCTTCTCCCAGGTCTTAGGGAGACCCTCCACGACGTTTCCGTTCACCTCGGTCGCGGTGCGATTGACTTGCAGTCGTCGGCGCAGCATCACGACGTCCCGCACGCGGAGCCCGGTTGCCTCGCCCCATCGGAGTCCGCAATAGGCCAGGACGATGAGTAGCGTCGCCTGCATGTCCGTCTCGGCCGCCTCGGCGAAGCGGATGACCTCCTCATGGCTCAGGTAGCGGCGGGTCTTGCTCGAGTGTTTGCGGGGCGTCCCGTCGGCGCCGCGGGCGACGTTTTTCGCGACGCGACCGTCTTTCAGAGCGACGTCGAGAATGCCGGCAAGAACGCCGAGCGCCCGCAGCACCACGGTCGCGGATCGCGGGCGCGAGTCGTCCGCGGTCCAGCGGACGCGTTGCGTCGAGACGGCCGAGCCTTCGCCGAGCTCGCGGATCCACTGTTCAACGGCACTGGGCCGGATCGACCCGACGGCGGTAGTGGACCAACGTGGTTCCACGTAGACGCGCCACGAGGTGTCGACGGAGTGAAAGCTGGAGGGCTTCATCGCTTGGCGTTTGTTGGCGAGCCAGTCGACGGCGAGTTCGCCGACCGTGATCCGCGAGGCGCGCGGATCGACGTAAGAGCCCGCAGCTTTGGATATCTCGACGTTGGCTAGGAACAGCTCGGCATCGCGTTTCGTCGTGAAGCCGCGTTTGTCGGTCTGTCGATGGTCCGGTGTGCGGTAGCGCACACGCCATCGACGGCCGCCGCCGGTTTCGTAGGGTGTGACGGTTCCCACCGCGACCTCCTCGCTCGGCTCCTGAGCCGTTCACTTCGGCGATGAACTTCCAACTACAAGTTGTGCTTTGGGCATCGATTTGACGCGCGCCATCGATTCACCCGAGACCCGGCTTCTCTCCATCCACCCCGGCCAAGGAGGATCGCGCTTTGAGAGGCCGTGTCAAGGGCGCTCCGCGTCGCTTCGCGATGCAGCGGAGCTGCACCCTTGACTCGGCGTCTCAACGCGCCAGGCTGCTCCGTGCGGGGCGGAAGGAAAGTCATCAGGACCGCCCCTGGGTCTTGGAAGCGCGCATGCTGAGCGCTTGTCGGCTCAGTCCGCTGGCCGCTGCGATGGAGTTCCAACTGGTTCCTAGTTGCCTCAACTGGAAGATCAGTTCGTCCCGATCGGTCAAGAGAGCATCTTCTTCTCGTCGCAGACGGTCTAGGTCTCGGCCAAGGTGATGCAGTCGTCGAAGCGTATCTGTCCGCGTGCGCGATTGGGATTCCGACGCTCGTCGCTGCTCTGCTTCGAGGTTGTGGACGACTTGAAGCTGGCGCCCTTCAGCACGTCGAGCAGCCGCCACCTCGTGCTCCTGCCGCTGCCGCGCATAGGACGCCACGCGTCGTTCAACCCTGCCGAAACTCCCCCGTTTGGCCATGCAACTGGGTTTACACGCGACCCCCGACATTCCGGCGATTTTTCGGTCCACTCAAAAGAGTGCCTACGTGCATTGGCTTTCCACCTTGAGGCCCTCTCGCCGCTCCATCTGTATTTCGTGCGCTGGATCGGATCCTCGCTCTTTGATCCTCCCGTGGGCTTGTTGCTCGGCTGCCCCGGCTTCACTTGGTGGTCACTTTGGTGGTCGCGGCATGTCGCGACCATGGGGATCAATTGCCGCCCTGAGCGAGTCTCTGGTGAACGTGGACGTTCGACACCGACTCGATGAGGCGTTAGCTTTTGGCGGCGAGGCAGGCATAGTCGATCGCATGCGCCGACTCTTGCGGTTGGGCTGCCTTGACCCGGCATTTCGCGGGCGCGTCTTACGGGAACATCGCCTCCACAACCCAGCGGTCCTGGCAGGTCTCCGTTCCAACGACGTCCGCGAAGCCGTAAATGGGCCGTCACCAGCGGCGCCAGTCCGTCAGCTCCGCCTCCCAAGCCCCTGCCAGCTAGCTTCAGACCCAGTGGCTTCGAGAGATCAGCTCTCGATCGATAGGGCTCTGGGGACGCTTCGGCGCATCGAGAAGACGGCTGGCGCGACGGTGGCGACCAGGAGGATGGGAACCGCGATGACTGCCACCCACGCCGAGCCGGCAACACTCAATGCCGCACGGGCGCTTCCTGAAACGGTCGCGAGACGGGCGCCCTCTACGAGGGAACAGCCGCCGATCACGACGACCGCCAACGCTGCCGCAGTTGCCAGGTTGATGACGCACTCCCAGACAGTCATCGTGACCAGGAATCGCGGTGTTCCGCCCACGGCAGCCGTCAGTGCCAACTCGCGGGAGCGGGCCTGGCTCGACATGAAAGTGGAGGCAGCGGCGCCTATCAGCGCCATCAGAATTGGCCCACTCAGAATCAACTCGGCGCCTGTGGCCGGTGCGGAACCACCCCCAGTTGCCGAGGCCAGCGTGTCGTGTCCAGACTCCAGCGCCATGGGCACGGCAAACGCGACCATCAACGCCACCGTCGTCCCGGAGCTTCGGGAAGTCGCCTGACGAACGGCTGCGCGGGCCATGAAGAACGAACCGGAAGCTGACGGCGGAATGAGTCCGGTCCAGGCGAAAGTGACAGCGGGAATGAGCCATGGACCAATCGCCGCCACAACCCCGATCGCCAAGGGCCCGATAAAAACCACTTGGGCTCCACCGGTGTGCAAGGAGCCGGGCAGCGTGACAACCATTTGGGTCACCACGGCAGCCAGGCTGGCTGCGACTACGACGCGCAAGGTGAGCCGAGGTCGAGGTTCGCGCCCCCCACCAGTGGTCAGTGCCACGGGCGGCGTGCGGCCCGCCCGACGCGCGGCGCTACGGCCTACGCCCACGAGAAACAGCGATACGAAACCCACCACGATCAAGGCTGACATCGCCGTGAGGTGAGCGTCGACCGTGCCGACGCCCGGGAGGGCTCGAATCTCCTCCTGTACAACGGAAGGCACAAAAGCGGCAGCGATAGCAATTCCGCAGCTGGTCCCGAGCAGGCTGACCGCCGCCAACTCGGTGGTTACCACTCGCGCGATAGCAGTTGGAGACAGACCAACCACCGACCAGAGGCCGAATGAACGCCGCCGGACGGCTACGTGAAGTTGCATCGACGATCCGGCGACGATCGCAACCGCCAAAGTCGAAAACAGGATCACAACCCCGCTGATTGAGGCAAGAGCAAGGCTGGCAAGGCCACCGGCACGGATAGCGCCGCCGATGAGGGACGCGGGGATCGAGTACGCGATAGCGGCACCAGCAGCGATCCCAAACGCTGAGATCCAGAGTCTGACTGTGGCCCTCAGATCGCCGGCAATGAGCCGAATCATGACACGTCCGTGCGCGGCGTTGGTCCGAGAGCGGAGAAAACCGCTGCCGGTGACGGGTCGCGGAGGCGCTCTACGATACGGCCATCCCGCAGGACGAAGGCGGCGTCCGCGCGCGCAGCCGCATCCACATCGTGGGTAACCATGACAACGGCCGCCCTATCTGACGCCAGCTCGCGCAGAAGGTCGAGCACGGCGGCGCCAGCTGCCGAATCCAGCGCCCCTGTCGGTTCGTCGGCAAAGACGACCGAAGGGGAGCCGGCAACTGCCCGTGCGATGGCAACTCTTTGCTGTTGGCCTCCCGAGAGGGTGCTCGGTAGGCGGTTTTCGAATCCCGACAAGCCGACGCGATCCAGCGCGCTGAGGATCCGGACGCGGTCGGGCCGTTGCCGCGCCAGTCGCACGGGCAGGGCAACGTTCTCGTAAACGCTGAGGGACGGGATCAAGTTGTAGGCCTGGAAAACAAATCCGATCCGGTCCCGACGAGTGACTGCCATTTGTCTCGCTGTCAACGCCGCGAGGTTCGTGCCCTGTAGCTTCACTGAGCCGGCCGTTGGTGCTTCCAAGCCGGATAGGCAGTACAGCAGCGTGGATTTTCCCGAGCCACTTGGGCCGACGATGCTGACCATCTCGCCTTCGGCGACGGTAAGGGACACGTCCTGCAGGATGCTGCGCGGACCACCATCCGCATCCCGAACAGATTTGGATACACCGGTCGCCTCGATCAGGGCGCTCACTGGTCACTCACCTCTGTAACTCGGTCGTCTCAGAGCGTAGAGCCGGGTAGAGCACTCCAACATCGGACGAAAGGCCCTCCCGTACGGTTCGAGTCGTCTCATCGGCGAGGACTTCATGTGCGTCGGACTCGAGGCCGTCGTACACCTCATTGACGACGTCGGCGGGGCGGTTCATTTCAGGGATGGTCATGCCGTCGTTCATCGGCGTGTCTGTGAATGCGAGATATGCACCGAGAACCTGGACTCCCTCTGGAGCCAGCTCCAGGCGGAACGCGTTCGTCGCTGCCCAGAGGGCGGCTTTGGAGACGCTGTAACCCTTACCGATGGCAAGCCAACTCAAGACGGACGCAACGTTGATAACGGCTCCGCCATGAGCTTTGAGGGCGGGAGCAAAATCGCGAGTGATGTGAATGGCGCCGAACAAGTTCGTTTCCATCTGCTCGCGTATATCCGCCAGTGGCCCTTCTGTCAGTGAGCCCCGGCGGAGAATCCCCGCGTTGTTGACTACGACTGTCACGTCTGTGGCCTGATCGGCAGCGGATCTGACGGAGGTGGGGTCGGTGACGTCCAGCTGCAGCGGGACAATCCGGTCGTTGCCCCAGTCGCGAGGTGTGCGGGCGGCCGCATAGACCTTGGCAGCGCCTCGGTTGAGCGCTTGCTGGACGAACTGCTGTCCGAGTCCGCCGTTGGCTCCCGTCACGAGGACGACGGCATTGATGAGAGTGGTCATGGGTTATCGCTTTCGTCGAAGGTCTGGTGGTGCCCAGGGGGCCAGTCTTGGAGGTCCATCGGGACGGGCGCGCCCAGTGCGCGGATAAGAGCGGCTAGCTCCGAGGACAGGTCGCGCCCGACATCGGTTATTTCTGGTCGTTCGAAGGAACCGAATTGAAGGTGTGGCAACTCGGCAGTGAATAGGACGGGGCCGTCCCCAGCCTGGGTGAGTTCCACACGGAGGGGCGCGTAATTCATCACACGCGGATCGTGGCGGAACATGCGCTCTGCGATCACGTGGTTTCCCATCAGGTAGGCCGTGCAAAAAGAGGTGTTGCCGGCCACACGCATGAGCAGTGTCGCGTCGTTACGCCAGTACCGCAAAAAGCCCAGCGGCGCTTGCGCGCGGGTCCACTCGGCTATGGCCTGCCAGGAGGAGCTTCTCCGTGCAACTTCTGTCAGCTTTTCGACGTCGAGTGCGGGGACGAGAGATTCATAGAGCTCCCGGGCTTCGTCGAAACCAAGCGAAACAGGCGTGGAAAACCGAGTTGCGAGGTACTTGCGGGTACCTGAGATGACGGCACTCATGTGCCCCCTCCGTTCGTATGTCTCGGAAACAGCTGGTTGTACAAGCGTGTCGGGTTGACCTCGTCGGGGCGTGTCCCTGACAACCCCACCCGACCGGGATGCGGTTCAACCGATCTAGGACGGGATCGTTTGACCGCGACCCGCTGACCGCGGCCTGTTGCGCGAGCCCTCCACCGTCAGACGAGCCGAACGGAAATAGGCGGAGATCGTCTGGGTGGCCCTTCCCGGGACCTGTTCCCAATGGGGACACGCGTCCCCGAGATGGCAGCTTCTACCGTGTTTTCGGGGAGCAAACGACCAGGGCGACTCGAACTACCAAGCGGCATCGCTGGGCAGAGAAGACGGGCACGGCGGTCTTGCCGAGCGGGGCCTTCCCTCGGCCCAGGCGCTTGCGGCCCCCGACGCAAATCTCTTGATGAAATAAGGAAGCGACCATGACTGACACCTCGCAACTGACGGCACCCACTCTCACCGTCGAAGCTGCAAACGGAGTGACTTACGCGTATCGCCGATTCGGGGAAAGCAGCGACGGCGTTCCGCTGGTCTTCCTGATGCACTTCCGCGGCAATCTAGACAACTGGGATCCGGCCCTGGTCGACGCAGTTGCGCAGAAACAAGAGGTCATCCTCGTCGACAACGCCGGCGTCGGCGGATCGACAGGCACCGTACCGTCGACCATCAAGCAGATGACCATCGACCTCATCGCGTTCATCGACGTGCTCGGTCTGCGCACTTTCGATGTCTTCGGCTTCTCGCTCGGCGGTTTCGTCGCCCAGGAGATCGCGTTGCTGCGGCCGTGGGCCGTGCGCAACCTTGTCCTCGCGGGTACTGGCCCTGCAGGAGCACCCGGAATGCACGGTTGGAGAGAAGACATTCAGCGCGAGTCTCGAATCGACCAGAGCACAGCAGAGAGCTTGCTCTACATCTTCTTCGCGCAGACCGACACCAGTCGGGAACTCGGAAAGGCATTCCTCGGACGTATCTTCGCTCGCACCGATGATCGTGACGAGCCGACGACCGCGGCAACGCGTGATGCCCAGTACGACGCCATCCTCGATTGGGGAATCCCCGACATCACCAAACTGGAACGCCTCACTGGCATCTCGCAGCCCACGCTGATCCTTCAGGGGGATGACGACCGGATGATCCCGACAAAGGAGAGCCACACGATGGTCGGTCTCATCCCCAACGCTCGCCTCCACATCTTCCCCGATGCAGCGCACGCGTCGATCTTCCAGTACCCGGAAGAGGCGGCTGTGTTGGTCAACGACTTCATTTCCGAACAGTCCAGCGCCGTCTGAAACCACCCAACGAAAGGAACAACCATGTCATCACTTCTCGATAAAGTCATCGACGCCCACGGTGGAAGCCGCTGGTCCGAGGTGAAAACAATCTCGGCTATCCGCTCGTTCGGGGGTGCGCTGTGGGAGCTCAAGCAGGTTCCCGGCATCGCTGAGCACGGCCGCTTCACGGTCGACCTGACGCGCGAGTGGACGTCCCTGCAGAACTTCGGCGACCCGGATGTTCGCACGGAGTTCACGCCTGACCGCGTCGCGCTCGTGCGCGGCGACAACGAAGTCATCGAAGAACTCACGAATCCGCGAGCCTCTTTCGACGGACACGAGCTGACGACCCCCTGGAGCAAGCTTCAGGCGGCCTACTTCACGGGTTACGCCATGTGGACTTACAACACGGAACCGTGGTCGTTCACTTTCCCTGGAGTCGTCGTCGAGGAGACGGGAACCTGGACCGAGAACGGGGAGACCTTCGATCGACTCCAGGTGACGTACCCGAGCATGCTCGCCACGCACAGCCCTACCCAGACCCTTTACGCCGATTCGGACGGCATCCTTCGGCGCCGTGACTACGACGTGCTGATCATGGGCGGCAACCCGGCGGTCGAGTACATGACCGGCCAAACCGAGGTTGGCGGACTCATCCTCCCAACGGATCGATCCATCTTCGTCCGCGACGAGGAAGGCCACGCCGTCCCCGAGCCCCTGATCGTGTCGATCAACATCAGCGACATCACGGTGGAATGAATAGGTTTTACTGACGCGTCAGGTAAGTGGTAGTGTTCCTGACGTGTCAGCAAAAATGCCCGCGAGCCACTTAGATACGTGGCAGAAGTTGCAGGTCGTGCTCGAAGTCCTCCGCCGAGAGGTCGGCAGAGACCTCTGGGCCGAGTCCCAACTGTCGGACTCGGAGTTCACGATCCTGGCTCAGCTGTCGAGCGCAAGCGGTGACGGCGTCCGTCCCACCGATTGCGCTCGAGCCATCGGCTGGGACTCCAGCCGGCTCGCCCATCAAACGCGTCGCCTCGAGAAACGGGGCCTTGTCGCAAAAACGGCTGCATCCGACGACGGAAGGGCTATTCGCCTCGCCGTGACGGATACGGGTCGTGCTGCCTACCGCGCATCACTCGGGCCCCACCTGCGTTCAGCAAAGAAATGGTTCGCAGACGGACTGACCGAGGAACAAGTCGCGGGGCTCGAAGTCGCGCTCGATGCGCTGACAACCCACATCGAAAACCTCACTGCCACCCCACCCGCAAGGACTCAGGACTCGTGACCCAGCTAGAGAACACACCCGTCAAATCAGGAGATCTCTCCGGGGAGAACATCCTCGTCGTAGGCGGTTCCGGCGGCGTCGGAGAAGGAGCGGTCCGAGCCCTCCTGGCCCGAGGCGCGAACGTCATCGCCACCGGTCGGTCGAAGAAACGCTTGGATGCGTTCGAGGCGCGGATCAACAACGAGAGCCTCTCTACGCTCGTGCTCGACTCCCTGGCACCCCAGTTCGCCGCAGACGTTGAGCGTGAGGTCGCGGCCTTCGGGCCCTTGAGCGCCGTCATCGTTGCTGTGGCCTCTTGGGGCGACCAAGGCGCGAAACCCCTTCTGTCCCTGGAAGACGACGAATGGTCGGCTCTCATCGAGCAGAACCTGACGAGCGTATTCCGCGCCTACCGCGCCCTTGTTCCGCTGATTGCTCCTGGCGGGGCGCTCATCCAGTTGAACGGCATGTCCGCCGAAATCCCATTCCCGGGAAACGGGGTCGTTGGCCTGACCGCCGCCGCCGGGAAATCCTTGACAGTGACCCTCGCCGAAGAGCTGAGGCGAACAGGAATCCGGGTTTACGAAATCATCCTCGGCGTCGTGCGCACGCGCCAGCGACAGCTCGCCGGCATCGACAACGAACTCTGGCTCTCCGGCGACGAAATCGGCGATCATCTGGCGGACCTCATCACAGGCACCAGCCCGCTGGCCGCAACGACCCTTCAGTACTTCGTGGACAAGACCATTGGACCGACCCCGACCGTTCCCCGCCTGAGGTGACTGTGAGCATGCTCGAAATTCGTCCTGGTGATGCCCGCTACGGAAGCGTCCAACACGTCTACGGCGCCGTGGGTCGTCCAGCCCTTGTGCTCTTGCCGGACACGACCTCGCAAGTGGCCGAGGCCATCGTGCGGGCTCGCGACCTCCCCGGCCCCCTCGCCATCCGCAGTGGTGGCCACGGGATCAGCTCCTTGTCCACGAACGACGGCGGAACGGTTATCGATCTTCGGCGCCTTTCCCGCATCGAACGACTCGACTCCACGCATGTTCGGCTCGGCCCTGGTGCCCGATGGGGTTCTGTGGCCGACGCGCTCCAGCCCTGGGGGTTGGCAATCAGTTCCGGTGACTCCGGCGACGTCGGCGTGGGAGGCTTGGCGACCACCGGAGGACTTGGCCTGATGGGGAGAGCCCACGGCCTCACCATCGATCGTCTCCGCCGCGCTGAAGTTGTCCTGGCCGACGGTAGCGTGCACGTAGTCTCTGCGGAGGAAAACGTTGACCTCTTCTGGGCCGTCCGCGGTGCGGGAGCCAACATGGGCATCGTCACGTCGTTCGAGTTCGAGGCCTCTCCGACGTCGGAAGTTGCCCGAGCCACGATTGTGTACGCGCCCGAGGATCTCGCGTCCTTCTTCGTCAGCTGGGGTGCCGCAGTCGAGGCGTCACCTCGGGCCATCTCAGCGTTTCTCTACGTCGGCGGGGGCCCAACTCCGTTTGCGCAGGCGACCGTCGTCTATGCGGGCAGCGATGTCAACGGGGCGCAGAAGGCGCTCACCCCGTTCGCTGCGCTGCCGGGAATCCGGGGCCAGCGAGCCGAGCTCGTCCCCTATGCTGACGTCCCCATCACGATGGGCGCGCCGCACTCGGGTCAGCAGACGGCCGTCACCCACACAGGCCTTGCCGACCACCTCGACCTCCACCTCAGCGCAGCCCTCGCGTCGCTCGTAGACCGCGGCGCTCTGGACATGCTCCAGATTCGCTCAGCTGGCGGCGCGATCAACGACGTCGACGAACTGGCCACCGCTTATGCTCACCGCCACCAGAACTTCTCCGTGACAGGAGTCTCGGCGTCCGCATCGGCTGCCTTCGACGACGGGTGGGCTCCCCTTCGAGACGATATGCCCGGTATCTACCTGAGCTTCGAATCGAATCACCGCCCGGAGGACATCGCTCGGGCGTTCCCGCCAGCCACTCTCGACAAACTACGACGGATCAAGTCAACCGTCGACCCCGAGAGCGTGTTCAATCAGAACTTCGACCTCAGCGCGACAGCGCCGAACACCTGACCGTACGCCGCACCCCTTCCGCAAAGACACAACATGCCGGGCCTGCACGGACGCCTGGGTATCTCCCGAGCAGTGGGGCACCGTCCTAGGCCTGCTGAGTCGCGGCCAGGTGAGAGAGCACGTCGCGAGCACGGCTGCCTGTCTCCGCATGGAAAGTCGTGAGTACATACCCGGGTGAACCTGTCACGGCGAGGTTCTGATAGTTCAGCTCGATGCTGCCGAATCCCTCAATGCGATGAGTCGTCCTCCCGATGTTCACAAAGCCGACGTCGTGGCGCGCCCACATCTGCCGGAACTCGGCGCTCCGGACGGACAGGATGCCGACGACTTTCTGGAATCCCTTGTCGAACGGGTCCCCGCGAAAGCGGAGCGCTTTTACGCACCACCTCGCGACCTCCTGCCAATCGTTCGACAAAGATTGCGCGAGGTCACTGAACACGAGCATCGGAAGGTTCACTCCCGGATTCAATCCACCGGCTCCCAAGGCCTGCGCTAGAGAATTTGACATCACGATGGTGAGGTTCGAGTCGGTGACAAGTGCTGGTGTGCCCGTCCACTGTTGCAAAAGTCGACCCATGTTCTGCTGCGCATGGGACGAAAGCCCCGTCGCGGCGCTTCGGCCGACCTCGTTCTCCAGTAGCGCAAGTCGTGCCAGGTGGGTCCATTCGTCTCCGTCGAGTCTCAACGCACGAGACAGGGCATGAAGTACCTGCTCGGAGGGCTGGCGGTCCCTGCCTTGTTCAAGTCGCAGGTAGTACTCGGGGCTGATTCCGGCGATGCGGGCAAGTTCGTCTCGCCTGAGTCCTTCCACCCTGCGTCGTGATTGGCGAGGGAGGCCGACGTCCTCCGGCGTGATCTGGGCTCGTCGAGCTCGCAAGAAGTCGCCTAGCGGCGCTACTGCGCCGTCCATCAGACGGACTCGCTTTCGATTCGTCTTTGCGGTGTGCTCACGGTGTCTGCCCTCCAGGGTTCAACATCTCTCTGAAGAACACGATCCCGGAGGGGATGACCTAAGAGCATCTAGCAAATGACCACATTCGGCGTCGACGACCTCTGCGGTCAGACGCCAGAGGTCGTTGCGGGGTCACCAAGCGACGCCAGGTAGTCAATTGCGCGGCTGGACTCGGAATCGGGTTCGGCCTGAAACACCGTCAACACGTGACCATGGGTACCGAGGATCTCGAGATTTTGCCATTCCAAAGGCACTACTGTCCCGAGGCCCTGGATGTAGTGCTCCGTGTGTCCAGATATCAAGGGGCGAGCGTCATGACGTGCCCACATACGTGGAAAGAACGGGTCCCGGACCGAGAGAGTACCGACCAGTTCCTGAAGCCGCGGATCGAAAGGGTCAGAGCGGTACCGAAGATCTGCGATCGTCGAGGTTGCGAGCTCATCCCAGTTGGGCGTCAGATCGCGCATCAGCTGACTGAACATCGTCTCGACCAAGCTTCGGCCGGGGTCCATGTATCCACCGCCGAGATGGCGCGCCAATGAGTTGGCGAGGACGATGTCCTGGGTCGGAGTCACAACGAATGCTGGGTTCTGGGACCACTGATCCAGCATCTGCGACAGGCTCTGGTGGACCGCGTATTGGTCCGCCGGCGGAGCGTCGTGAGGGCTGTGTTGCCGCAGCCTGGCCATGCGTCGCATGTGTTCAAGCCCATCGGGATCCAGCTGCAACGCACGAGCCAGTGAAGCCAGCACTTGGTCCGATGGTTGCGTGTCACGACCTTGCTCCAGTCGCAGGTAGTAGTCCGTGCTTATCCCGGCGAGGGTGGCGACCTCGTCTCGCCGCAGACCCTCAACGCGCCTGTTGTCTTCCCGAAACAGTCCGACATCTTCCGGCTGAACAAGGGCACGCCGGGCCCATAGGTAATCCCCAAGCAGGGATGACTTGCTGTTCATCGTTCCTCCAGTGACTTGACCACCTGGTCAGTCTGCCCCGTGGGGAAACAAGCGCGGGGTGGGTGGGATTCCTGGGAACACCTTCGCCGGCACCCCCGCGGGTAACGTGTCTCCCATGGCAGTTGACGAGGACCCAGAGTTCCCCCGAGCTGCGGCGATGCAGCTTGTCGATTCGTGGGGCGACACTCCTGCCTTCGTCCACGACAAGCACCTCACAGTGCTGGCAGCAAACGCACTAGCGAGGGCAATTCTTCCCGGCCTGGATGTGGGCATCAACATGGCCAGATTTACGTTCCTGGACGAGCGCATCGCAACGGACGCCACGGGTATCAGCGACGAAGTGGCGTCGGTGTTGCGTGAGTCGCTGCAAAGGCACAACGAAGACCCCGTATTCATTGAGATAGTCGGGGAATTGTCTGCACGCAGCCGCGAATTCGCGGAGGCCTGGGCCAACGACGATGTTCGAGCGCCCACGACGCGAGCACACCGCCTGGAGCCGGAAGGCGTCGAGCCCATGACGCTCGCATACCAGCAGCTGCAAGTGCCCGGGCGCGACGAAGAGATCCTCGTCGTCTGGAAGCCGTGCGACCCGAATTCCGAATTAGAGCTGGCGCGCCTAGCGAACATCATCCGGGGCTCGGCCTAGCGCCGGCAGGCAAGGACGACGCCGACGTGGCGGAAGGCTGTATCGTCAGCCAAAAGTCGTCACCGAAATCAAATCGGCCGAAACTATGGTGGGTAGTCATGAGAACCGTGGCGTACGCGCTTGTCCGCTCGCCTGATCCGGATGTCCGGCACGAGACGTATGCTCTCGAGGCTAACGGTGCGAAACGCGTTTACATGGATGACGCCAATGCCGGGCCAGCGCAGCCGAACCTGGCCGCCTGTATCGATGGGTTGGGCGCCGGTGACCTGCTTCTGGTCTATTCGCTGGACCGGCTGGGGCGGAGCCTGCGAGACGTGTTCGTAACCGTTGAGCAACTGAAAGCCCGCGGCGTCGCATTGCGATCGCTGACGGAGCCGATCGATACCGTCAGGGTTGGAGGGGAGCTCTTTTTCGATCTCTGCGCCGCTCTTTCGAGTGTCGGAAGCCGCTTTGCGACTCGCCGTTCTCAGCCGGGTCTTTCTGCTGCACGGTCGAGGGGGCGAACTGGTGGGCGCCCGACGGTGATGACTCCCGAGCGCATCTCGATTGCCCGCCGTATGCGCCGGGAAGGTGCGACGTGGCAGGCGATAGCCGACCACCTAGGTGTGGGCGCATCGAGCGTGCGACGGTCAGCGGGATTTTTGGACTGATCAACGCCCCGCACCTCCGCTACGACGCGAGTCGGCCGACACCTCCAATAGCTTGTTGCAGTTGGGAGCGCCGACTGATGCCGAGCTTGGCGAAGGCGCGATGCAGGTGCGCGCCGACGGTGCGGGGGGAAAGGTACAGTCTGTCGGCGATCTCCTTGTTAGTCAGGCCCGTGGCTGCGAGTTGCGCTGCAAGCAGTTCCTGGGCGGTGAGGGAACGGCTCATCTCGGCTTGTTCCTCGAAGGAGGTGTCTACATTTGCCACGCCTGCGGCACGGAGTTCCGCGGCGGCACGGGTCGCCAAAATCGCTGCCCCTGCCTCCTCGAATCCCCGTTTAGCGTTGGCCAGGTGACTTCTGGCTTCGCGGATTCGACGCTCGCGTCGCAGCCACTCTCCGAAGAGCAGTTGTGAGCGGGCCACATCGACCCGGGCCTCCGTGCGGGCTCCGTATTCAATCGACAGCTCAAAGTGCTGGTGGGCTTCGTCGCCGTAGGAGAGAAGCGCCCGGGCGCGGTGTACCAGCATTCGCAGATGATCCGAATCCGCGCTCTCCGCCGTCGTCTCCGCGAGGGTGACCCAGTCTGAGACGAGGTGCCCCTGTTGAGATCCAGCAGCTGCTTCGACAAGGTCTGCGCCGGCCCAGAGCGCGATCGGCGGGTTGGCAGAGGTGCCTTGCAACTCTGCAAAAGCTTCCGCGAAACGCCCGTGCTGCAGGGCCAGGAGCCCGGAGGCCCAGGCCCCCATTGCGGCGATGCGTGCGACGACTTCGCCTTCGGGCCGGAGGCGAAGACGGTCCAAGGTCTCTTGTGTTCGCTCTCGGTATCCTTGCATGGCTTGGACGCGCGCCAATCCGGCGAGCCCCATCGCCAAGACCACGCCCAGGTTGAGGTCTTGGCTGATCTGAATGGACTGCTCGAGGTCCATCACGGCCAGATCCAACCGTCCAAGCACCGCGCGCACGACGCCACGACCACACAGCCCGGCCGCCTCGTTCGCAACCTGGCCGAGGTTCCGGTACAGCTCCACGGCAGCGGACCACACCGATTCAGCAGTCTGCATGTTGGAGTTTTCCGTAGCAAAGGCGAGGAGGTTGAGGAGGTGACCATCGGACTCGCTGACCTTGCCCTCGAAGCGCTTCAGCGCCACTGTCGGGTCGTCGAATCGGACTTGGGGGTCGGCCAGCGCGAAACCTACAGATCGGAGTACGTCGTCGACTCCGTCGGGAACCGATTCAAGCTGCTCGTGGACCGTTCTGCGTACGTCGAGCGTCTGACCCTGCAAGTAGCAGGTCGCCGCCGCCCACACCAGCATTTCTAGTCCTTTTGCCGCATTCGGCTGGCCCTGCGCCAGTGTGACCAGCTCGGCAGTGCTCGGCCCACGATAGACAGCGGTGACCGATAGCATCCATTCTGTTTGGGCAATCTGCCATATCAACTCCGGGTCCGTCGCGATCGGCTTGGCTTGGCCGACAAGATCAGCGGCCTCTCCGGGGGCGGCGGCTTGCCTCGCGGAATCTGCCGCAGCAACGAGTCTTCTGGCGCGGTCATCGGGTGACGGCGAAAGGGTCGCCGCACGACGCCAGGCTCCCGTCGCCTCGACCCAAGCCCCCTGCTGCGCGGCCGCGATCGCGGTCGCTTCGATTTCAGCCGCCACATCTTCGTCGAAGCCGAGGGTCCCTGATGCGCGGTGACGAGCTGCTCTGCCTGCGTCCTTTGCAGCACCGGCCAACGCTTGATGCGCGTTGGCTTTCTCGAGAGTTCCTGCCGATTCGTAGAGGGACGAACTGATCAGAGGGTGTCGAAAGACAAAGGCGTTGTTCTGCACCTGAAGGAGGTGAAATCGCTCGGCGGGAATCAAGTCGTGTTCTGAGCCACCGGCGCTTCGGATAGCAGCGACGATTTCGTCATACGGGGCGTCTTCGCCGGCCGCCGCGATGAGAAGGGCGCTTCGCGTCGCCTCTGGCAGGAGGCCCACTTCCGCGAGAAAGGTGGATTCGATCCGACGTGTCGTCGGTAGGCGCTTAGTGGACGAGAGCGAGACCGCGTCATCCGGGACGATGGCGGATAGTTCGGCGAGGGCCAAGGGGTTGCCTCGGGCCTGTTCCAGGATCAGGCCCATGAGCGTGTCGTCGAGTCCCGGAGTGTGGTCCAAGACGAGAGCGCGCGACGTATCGTCATCTAACGGTGCCGGTGTGAGTGAGGTGGTGAAGGCGCTCTCCCAGTCGGGATATGCCGGGTCGACCCGCGTGGTCGCGACGAGGGAGGCGGACAAGCCTCCGAGCCGGGCAGCGACGAAGGCCACTACTGCGGCCGTCGAAGTGTCAAGCCAGTGAAGGTCTTCGACGAGGAGGAGGGTGGGGGATGTTGTGGAGGCCTCCTCGAGAAGCCCCATGGTTGCCAGCCCGATCAGCAGGCGGTCAGGAGAGTCGCCCTCGCGTCGTCCGAATGATATTTCCAAGGCAGCCCTTTGCCGGTCTGGCAGATCACCCAGACCTCCGAAAAGTGGACGGAGGAGATCGTGAAGACCGGCATACCCGGCGAGGCTGCCGCTGCGAACCCCGGCGCAGCGAAGGACGGTGAATCCCTCGGCTTTAGCGGCCCGTTCGACCTCCCACGCCAGGGCACTTTTTCCGATACCGGCGTCACCTCGAATAAGAATCGAGCGGCCCTGAGCCTTTTGCGTGTCGGCTATCAGTTCCTCAAGAGCGGCGAGTTCGCCGGCCCGTCCCACCAAAGTCATGGCACGAGGCTATTAGCGCACTCAGATGCCTGTCCACTTCACAGATTGTCCGCGCGCGTGACCGAAATGTGGCCTCGGCGGAGTTCGGTCTGCGGCAGCTACTCCCTCAAAGTTGCTAGCGCGTGTTCGAGGTCGCTATCTCCCGTGGTGACCTCGAACTGCTTGCGAGACACGTCACCGCTCGTCGCCAAGCGCACGAGTACGGCTGCCACGTCGGAGCGCGTAATCCCTCGCCGCGGAACGCGATCACCGACCTCGAAGAGGCCGGCTTCCGCCTCATCGGACAGCCCGTCGGGCCGGACGATCACCCAGTCCAGCTCAAGGTCTCGCACCAACTCATCTGCGTCCGCCTTCGCGTGAAGGTAGATCTGGAATCCGTCTTGGGAGTCGCGTTCGTAATCGTCCGCGCCGGCGCCTGAGAGGAGAATGAATCGTTTGATTGCTGCCTGAACGGACGCCAGAGCCAGTAATATCGCGCCGTCACGGTCCATGCTCAGAGACCTCTCCACCGGGCTCGCGGGGCCCGAGCCTGCCGCGAAAATGACCGCGTCGGCGCCCGTCAGCACCTCAGCCACCTCCGACACGCTGCTGTCCTCCAGGTCCATGACGACGACCTCTGTCCCGGCAGCCTCCAAACCGGCTCTCTGAACTGGATTTCTGATCAGCGCGATGGGGACGTGCCCGCCCTCGGTGAGTTTGCGTTCCGCAATCCGAGCGATCTGTCCGTTGCCGCCTGCAATGACAATTCTCATGGACAGACACTATTCGCGGGCAGAAAGGTCGTACCTGTTCCCGCCGGGATCATGTTCGTGCTGGGGACACGCGCGTGCTGATGGGCACTCCTACTTTTGTGTCATGGCAGACGGATGTGGATTCGAACGGCGCTCGATCATGAGAGACACCGCCGCTTCAGCTGCCCGCCCTGTCACCACAAACACAACCAGGAGACGAACATGCCTTACATCACCACGCCCGACGGCGTCGAAATCTATTACACCGACCAGGGCACTGGACAGCCCGTCATCCTGAGCCACGGCTGGCCGCTCAGCTCCGACGCCTGGCAGACCGAGATCAAACTGCTCAGCGATGCCGGCTATCGAGCGATCGCTCACGACCGTCGCGGCCACGGCCGGTCCACCAAGACCTTCACCGGCAACGACATCGACACCTACGCCAAAGATCTCTCGGCGCTGGTCGAGGCCCTCAACCTTACGGACGTTGTGGTCATCGGCCACTCCACCGGCGGCGGAGAAGTTGTACGCTACGCAGCCCAGTACGGCAAGGGACGCGTGGCCAAGGTCATTACGGCCGGCGCGATCCCACCGCTCATGGTCAAGACCGATGCGAACCCTGACGGTCTTCCCATCGAAGTCTTCGACGAGATTCGCGCCAACGTTCTGAAGGACCGCTCGCAGTTCTGGTTCGACCTGGCAGAGAGCTTCTTCGGCGCCAACCACGGACGGGACGTCTCCTACGGCGCCAAGATCGACTTCTGGCGCCAGGGCATGCTCGTCAACCTTTCGGCGGCCTACGACTGCGTCAAGGCATTCTCGGAGACGGACCAGACAGAAGACCTGAAGGCGATCGACGTTCCGATGTTCATCGCGCACGGATCCGACGACCAGATCGTCCCGATCAAGGACGCCGCCCTGAAGGCTGCGGAGCTCGTCGCGAACGCCACCCTCAAGGTGTACGAGGGCGCCCCGCACGGAATCCATGGCGACTACCAGGAGATCCTCGACAAGGACATCCTCGCGTTCATCGCAGAGTGACTCCACGGCAGCAGCGGTGAACGCCACCGGTACCCCGAGGTGGCGGGAGGGGCGGGCGAGGGGTGACGCCCGCCCCTCAGTGAGTGGCAGTTGCACCAACGTTCAGCTCATCAGCCCACGAGGGCATCACGGAAAGAGCAACCATGGCAACACAATCCGCCGCGAGACCGCGGCTGCCACTGAACACCTTCAGCATTGCGTTTGGGCTCTCAGGCCTGGCAGGCACCTGGACAGCGGCGACCACCGTCCTGAATTCCCCGCGGTCCATAGGTGAGATCCTCTGGATCCTCGCCGCACTCGTCTGGATCAGCACGATCGTGCGATACGTCGCCACAGCGCGTAGCGCCCACGCAGCGATGGCCGACGCCAAGGATCCCGTCCTAGGCCCGTTCGCGTCCCTCGTACCAGCGACAGGCTCTCTCCTCAGCGGCCACTTGGTAAGCATCGCGCGCACACCGGGAAGCATCGGCGTGTGGATCTGCTTTATCGCCACGGTCGGCTTCGGTGTCTGGTTCGTCGCTCGCCTCATGTCGGTTCCACGAGAACAAGGCGCCCTTCACGGAGGATACTTGCTGCCGACGGTTGCGGCGTCTCTGATCGCCTCGCAGTCGTTGGCTGGGGTGGGAGCACCAACCCTCGCGACTGCGGTCTTCGGCGTGGGCCTGTTGTTCTGGGCGCTGATCGGCAGCATCCTGCTCGCTCGGTTCATGACGGGACCCGCCGTTCCCGGGCCGCTCCTTCCGACGCTCGCGGTCTTCTCGGCACCCCCGGCCGTCGCAGGAAACGCGTGGTGGGCGATGAACGGAGCGGAAGCCTCCACCGAGATCACCCTCCTGACAGGGGTGATGGTTGCGCTCCTCATCCCCCATGCCTTCCTCATTCGCCGATACATCGCCCTGCCCTTCGCCGTCGGCTTCTGGGCACTGACCTTTGCCGCCGCCAGCAGCGCCACCTTCAGCATCCGCGTTTTGAGCCTCGCCAGCGGCCCGTGGGTGACGCCCGTGTCCTGGCTCGTGGTCGCGGCCGCCACTGCGATCGTCGCGACGATCGGCATCCGCACCGTTCTCGGCCACCGACCGCGTGCGCGAAGGCTCACAAGCACGACCGAAAAGATCGCCTCGCCCGTCTCTTAGGCCCCACGGTCTATAGACCCACATGCGGCCCCGAAAGAAGGAACCACCATGACTACCACCTCTACCCAGCCCGACGCGGCCGCCTCCGGAACCTTCGTCATCGGCGGAGACCTGCCGGTTCACCGGCTGGGCTTCGGATCGATGCAGCTCACCGGCCCCGGCGCCATGGGAGAACCACGCGACGTTGAAGGCGCGCGATCCGTTCTACGCCGAGCTGTGGAACTCGGCGTGACCCTGATCGACACCGCAGACGCCTACGGACCAGGAGTGCCCGAACAACTCATCGGCGAAGCTCTCTTCCCCTATCGAAAAGACCTCGTCATCGCTACCAAGGGCGGATTTGTGCGAGGCAGCCGCGGCGAATGGATCACCGACGGACGGCCGGTGCACCTTCGGCAGGCTCTCGAGGGCAGCCTCCGCCGACTCCGCCGTGAAACCATCGACCTTTACCAGCTCCACCGCATCGACCACAAGGTTCCCCTCGCCGAGCAGATCGGCACTCTTGAAGAGTTTCGCCAAGCCGGCCTCATTCGTCACATCGGACTGAGCGAAGTCAGCGTCGCCCAGTTGCGAAAGGCGCAGACCTTGGCACCGATTGCCACCGTGCAGAACCTGTACAACCTCGCGGAACGTCACTCGGAGGAGTTGGTCGCTTTCGCCGCCACACACAACATCGGCTTCATCCCGTGGTTCCCCCTCGCCACCGGCGGACTGACGACCCCATCCGGCCCCCTCGCGGCAATTCAGGCACGCACCGGGGCAACGCCGTCTCAAATCGCCCTCGCGTGGCTTCTTCAGCACTCCGCGACGATCCTGCCGATCCCTGGCACATCAAGTGTCGAGCACCTCGAGCAGAACGTCGCTTCCTCCCACCTCCAGCTGTCCAGCAGCGACGTCCAGCAACTCGACCAGGCTGCCCGATGACCAGAAACACGTCGCGGATTGGGACCGCAGCTCTTGCCGGTGTGGTCGTGGCGTCCGTAGCAGTCGCATTCGCAGCCGGAGCCGGCAGCCCCCTTTTCGTCGTATACCAACGCGAATGGGGATTCCCGAACTGGCAGCTGACAACGGCGTTCACCGTCTACGCGATAGCACTTCTCCTCACACTCCTGATAGCGGGCTCCGTGTCCGATTTCATCGGCCGCCGCCCCGTCCTTATCGGCGCTCTCGTCATGATGATGATCTCCAGCGGACTGTTTCTCGTAGCCGATGGAATCGGATGGATCATCGTGGCCCGTGTCGTGCAGGGCATCGCCACGGGCGCAGCGACGAGCAATTTCACGGCCGCCATCATCGAACTCTCCAGCGAACGCCGCAAAAGCGTAATGACAGTGGTGACCAGCGCCGCACCCGTCGGAGGCCTCGCCCTAGGCGCTTTCGGAGCGGGCGTCGCGATTCAGCTGACGTCAGATCCGACGCTCGTTCTGTTCTCATGCCTTGCCATTCTCTTCGCGCTGGGCATCGTCTCAGTCCTGTTAGTGCGCGAAACGGCCGAACGTCGGCCGGGCGTCTGGCGCACCCTCAAACCTCAGCTTCAGATTCCCAACACTGCAAAAGCCCGATTCATCAGCCTCGCCCCCCTTGTCGCAGCGGGCTGGATGTTCTCCGGACTCTTCCTGGGACTGACTCCGTCACTTGATCGGTATGTCTTTGACATCACCAACGCAGCGCTAAACGGTGCAATCGTTGCCCTTCAACCCATTTCGGCTGCGATTGCCGGCCTGATCTTCGTCCGGTTCAACGCCGTGCGATCCACTCGCCTAGGAGCGCTTCTCGTCACGGTCGCGGCCATCATGGCCGTGGGAGGAATCAGCCTGCACAACATTCCCATCCTGGCCGCAGGGGCCATCATTGGCGGTGCGGGACAAGGCGCCGGCTTCGGCTCCACGCTCAGAATCCTGGGGCCTCTCGCACACAACTCGCAGCGGGGCGCTCTTTTGGCAGCTGTCCTCCTAATCGCCTACGCCGCCTACGGGGTACCCGTACTCATAGGCGGGATCGTCAGTGGACTCGTCGGGTTAGAGACGACCGCGGTGTCTTACGCGATCCTCGTCGCGCTCGTCGGGTCGTTATCGATGGTGAGCTTGGGCCGGCGAGAGACAGCAACCCACGAGTTGGACAACGTGCGCGAACCTCCGACCCCTATATCCGGATGACCCCTCCCATTCCAAACGTGCACAACCAGCGGCGCCTGAAGGGTGCCATCAAGGAAAGCAGAGATGATCACAATGCAAATCACCATGAACGACAAGGCGGGATTCTGATGGAACTTCCGCGCCTTCACGTCGCCCGAGCGGCGACATTCAACGAGACGGCCGAAGACGTCTGGTCCCGTATCGGCAACTTCTACGACGTCTCCTGGATGCCCGGGGTCGAACGCGTCAACGCCGACGAGCCCGCACAGATCCGCGAGGTGTACCTCCAGGGCGGTGGTTCAAGCGTCAGTGAAAAGCTTCTCTCGGCAACACCCCACTCGCACACCTTCACCTTCACGGACCCCGGCGCGCTGCCAGTCAAGGATTACCTTGCCGTTCTCCGGGTCCACGAGGACAATGGCGCAGCCGTCGTGACCTGGACCGCCGAATTCGGCGCCCGGGACGCAACGGACGAAGCCGCCAAGGCTCAGATGGTCTCGTGGTACGAGGCGTGCCTCCAGAACGCAGGCGGCGTGCTCCTGTCGCCGCTGTCGCTCAATGTCTTCGTAAGCGACTACAAGCCCATCGGCGCTCCGGTCCCCGAATGGGACGTGAGCCGGCAGGCGACGTGGCCCGCCAGCACAGCAACGCTCATCAGCGGAGAGCGAGATGCTGTTCTCGTCGACGCGCTCATCACCGTAAACGAGGTAGACGAACTCGTCGCCTGGATCGAAGCCACCGGCAAGAACCTGACGACCGTGTATGTCACCCATGGGCATGCCGACCACTTCCTGGGACTGCAAGCGGTCCTCCGCCGCTACCCCGACGCCATGGCGATAGCGCTGCCCGAGGTCATCCCGTTCGCTGACGGCCAGCTTACGGAGGGCTACCTGGCCTACTGGGAGTCGCTGTTTCCCGGTCAGCTCCCCACGTCGGTCGTCGGACCCGAAGCACTGGAATCCGCCTACATCGACCTGGAGGGGCACAGCCTCGTTCCGATCGCTGTAGGACAGAGCGACACGGACCCGTCCACGGTCGTCTACGTGCGCGACCTCGACGCGGTCGTGGGCGGGGACGTCGCCTACAACGGCATCCACCTGTGGCTCGCGCAAGCCGACGCCGAGGCCAGAAAGGGGTGGGACGAGGCGCTGAACATCGTGGAGTCGTACAGCCCAGCGTGGGTCGTCGCCGGTCACAGAGACCCGTCGTCGCCATCGGACGCGGCCCCCACCCTCATCGAATGGACCCGTGGTTACCTGAGGGACTTCGGCGCCGGCACCGAGGTGACATCGTCGACCGAGGAGCTGGTGGCGTTCATGTCCGAAAAGTACCCCTCGCTGGGGAATCCATACACGCTGACGGCCTCTTCGGCCGCACAGTTCACGAACGACTGAGAGACACGCGTGGCGGGCGGGGCCGTTCGTAGGGCACTGCTCGCCAGACGTTGCCCGATGTGGAGTCTTGGGTAATTTCATGACGGTCGCGAGCCACACGGCAGGCCCGCCCGTTACGAGCGTCGCCACCGGCATGACAAGCGCACGACGACCCTTGCCGAGCGCATCCATCGCTACGAGGATCGCGCTCGACGGGTGAGGCCCGTGCCCACACTTTGCCCACACTTTTCTGAGATGCCACGAGATCGCTGCGATTGCAAAGGACCTAGAAACCGCGGAATCTAGGGCTTTTCTGTGCGTTTGGGGGGCCATGAAATGGCCTGATGGGGGTTCGAATCCCCCATTCTCCGCCATTTTCGACCCGAGCGACTGCGGCAGTTCGGAACGTCGGCGGGTGGTCGCGCAGCAGCGAACGTCGCATACGGGCGCCCTCACGTCGCCGCCGGCGTCTGCCGGAAGCGGGCGCTTCCGGCAGTGAGGCAGGATGAGAGCATGGGTCGTGCGCCGACAGGCAACCAGGATGCGGCCGTCGGCGCGATGCTCGGCGGCGACGTCGTCTCCGTGGGTCCGGTACGACGAACCGTGCTCGATTACGACGCCTTCTTCGCACACCGCGAGTTGAGCAGGCTCGACGGCGAGGCCCTCGTCGAGGGCGAACGCCGACCTTGGTCGTTGATCGAGAAGCGCACCGAGGGGCCGCACCTCGCCGATCCCTACCTGTATGACAACGCGGTGCGTGAGCTGGACGCCTACCGGTCCGGCATGTTCGACGATATGCCCGTCGGCATCCGCGCCCCGAGGGTCTACGGCACACTGCTGGAGGCCGACGGCGCGATCACCCTCTCGATCGAGGACGTGCGCCACGAAGGGTCCCGCCCGTTGGATGCGCAGGCGATCGTCACTGCCGCGGGCGACCTCGGGAGAATGAACGGCCGCTGGTTCGGGAGCGCAAGCGCGGAGCCCTGGTTCTTCGCGGGCTGGATCGACCGGCATGGCCAGCCCGGGGCCGTCGAGGCGGGTCTTGCGACCGTGCGGCGTGCGCATCCGGATGTCGTTCCCCTCTGGGGAGATCACTTCGCCGACATCCACCGGCTCATCCGCGCCCAGTCGCGGGTGCGCGCCGTGCTCGAATCCCTGCCGCACACCGTCTGTCATCACGACGCCGTGGGGGCGAACGTGTTCCGCACCTCGGCTGCGACCGTGCTGATCGATTGGGAGTCCGTCGGCCCCGGCACGGTCGGCGCCGACCTCGCCTCGCTGTTGCTCTCGCCGCGGCGAGGCGATGCGTCCGTGCACGTTGTCGCATCGGTCTTCGACGAGGCTGTTGAGGCCTACATCGATGGCTTTCGCGATCAGGTGCCTGCCGTCGCTCCCGCCCAGATCCGCCAGGGGGTGGACGCGGCGATCGCTCTGCGGTGGAAGCTCGCGGTCGACGTCCTCGCCAGTCTGGAATCCGGTGAGCCCGCGATCCGCGGCAGCCTGCGTGACGAGTCGCCGGAGACCGCCTTGGACGAACTGATCCAGCTCGTCGGCGTGGTGCTGGCCGCGGCAGGTCGCACGCTCGACAGACCCGGCGCTAGCATCGATGGGAAGCCGGTCGCTCTCCGCGGCTGCTGCCCCACCCCCGACGTCTGGAGCAGTCCATGAGAGTGTCGCCCCGCCCGTGGATCGGGATCGCCGTCTGGGTCGGCTATGTCGTCATCGTCACCGTAGTGGGCGCCCTGTCGGGCGTCGGCTACAACAACATCGGCGACTCTGCTGAGACGTTGTTCCGAAGCGCCGGGCTGTTCCTGGGCATCGGTGCCGTCTACCTCGTCATCGTCACCACGATCCTCGGCTGGTGGCGACCAGCCCTGTTCGAGAGGGCGCGAAGCAGGCACCGCTGGCCGATCGTCGCTCCGGCCATCATGGCGCTGTCCGTCGCGATCGCGCTGCCCGCGGTCGACTGGTCCCGCATCGACGGCGGTTATCTGGCCGGCCTCCTCACGCTCGGCATCCTGGTCGGGTTCAACGAGGAGCTCGTAACGCGCGGCCTGCTGCTGACGGGTCTCCGTGCCGAATTCCGGGAGGTGTGGGTGTGGCTGACTACGAGCGCCCTGTTCGGCCTCATGCACGCCACCAACATCATCAGCGGTGCCCCGGTGGCTCAGACCCTGCAGCAGGTGGTGCTCGCCTTCTTGGGCGGGACCGCGTTCTACATCACTCGGCGGGTGACCGGAAGTCTGATCTGGGCGATGGCGCTGCACGGGCTGTGGGACTTCACCACGTTCGCCACCGGCCACGGCACGGTCGGGCCCAGTTTCGGGCTCTTCCTCGGCGTTGGTGGTGAGGTGCTGGCGCTGGTCGTCGTGTGGTGGACGTTCGCGAACGCGGAGCGGCGGACAGTGGCCACGGAGGCGCAGTGATGACAGCCCGCTCGACCGGGTGGGCCTCCTGACCGGCGTCGGTCAGCGGAGGTCGTCCGACTCGTCCCATTCGCCGCCCTGGAACGGCGGCTCGAAGGTCGGGAGCAGCGGGGCGAGTTCGGCTGTCAGGGTCCTCAGCCGCGCGAGAGCTACGTCGTCGACCACCTCGGGCCAGCCCCCATCCGAAGGTTGAGTGGCCAACTGGCTCGCCGGGCCGATCAGGACCTCGATCTCACCCCGAGTGCCGTCCTCGTCGAGCGCGGGGATGAAGATGGTCGCCGCGGTGTCGGCACGCGCGAGGGCGGCGGCGTACTCCAGGAGAGCTTCGGCGAGCAGGTCTCCCGTGTAGAACGTGCTGCCCGCGTAGACGATCTTGCGCATGCTCCGACTATCGGCCCGACAAACCCTCGCGCCAAGGGGTGGCGCGACGAACGCACCCAGGCTAGGAGCGGTCTCGTGCTTGCCCTCGCCGGGGCGAGACCCCTGAACGGGTGTCCCCCAAAATGCCGCTACCGAGACGTGTCTCGATAGGGGAGGCTCATTGGGTGAGTGAGCAGACGGACGTGGACAGGGATGCAGGGGCGGCCCGAGTGACCGTCCTGCGCCCGCACCGCCATCTGTTCACGCGGGGCATCGTCGCGGTCCTCGCCCTGACGACACCGGTGTTCGCCGTCGTCTACTGGCTGACGATTCCGGGGCCGGGGTGGCCCTTTGTCCTGGCGGCGCACCTGGTCGTGATCGCCGCGACCGTCGTGGGCGTCGCATCCTTCCTCAATACGACCATCAGCGTCGGACGTGACGGGGTGCGGGAGCGCGGCTTCTTCGGCCGAACGGTGCACGTCGCGCCCGGCGAGGCGGGCGCCGTCATCCTGGTCCAGGTTTACGAGAGCAGCACGCTCGACGTCCTCCCCCAGCTCTTCGTCGCCTCCGACCAGGGCCGGTTGCTCATCCGGATGCGCGGCCAGTTCTGGTCGCAGGCCGACATGGAGCGCGTCATCGAAGAACTCGACGTGCCGGTGACCCGGCCGGAGGAGCCGATGACGTTGAACCAATTGCGGCGTACCTGGCCGCGCCTGCTGTACTGGTTCGAGCGCGCGCGTCTCGGCCGCTGACCTCCGGGGTCCCGCTCCGCGTCGTGACGGGATGACGTCGTGACAGGATGACGGGGTGGAAGCGCACACCGAGGTCGAACCGCTCAGCAAGGGATTGCTGACGGCGACCGCGCCCGGGTCGCCCGTGAGCATTGACCGACGCTCTGCCCGGGGGCGCGCAAAGCTGTTCGTTCGGCACTACTGGCTCCCCCGCTGGAGCCTCCCGTACGGCGCGAGCCTCCGCGAGAACGTGCTCGAGTACCCCACGGCGAACCTGGTGGTGGAACCCGGCGCTGCAGCCCTGTACCGCGCTCACCGGGGCCTCAGCTCTCGAACGTTGGAGGGCACGGGATGGGCGTTCGGAGTCCTCCTGCACCCCGGCACAGCGCGCGGCTGGACGGGCGCGTCGGTCCGCGGCCTGCCGGATGTCGTGCCCGTGGATCGGCTCGACGTGCCAGGGATCGCGCCGATGGTGGCGGCCGTGCGTCAGGCCATGACGGCGGGTGCCCAGGACGACGCGGTCACCGCGTTCGAGGCGTGGCTGGAGACGGTGCCCGCGCCGGACGACGATGCGCGCCTGGTCGACCGGATCGTGGCGGCGGCGGAGGAGGACCGCGCGCTGCTCCGCGTCGAGCAGCTCGCCGACCGGTTCGGGATCGGCGTCCGGCGGCTGCAGCGCCTGGTCGCCGGGCACATCGGCTTCGGACCCAAGTGGCTGATCCAGCGCTACCGGCTGCAGGAGGCGGCGGCCGCGTTGCGCGAGGCGCACCCGCCACGGCTCGCCGCCCTCGCCGCCGAGCTCGGGTACGCCGATCAGGCGCACTTCAGTCGCGAGTTCGCGGCCGTCGTCGGCACGACTCCCGGCGCTTACGCGGCCGGCCAGCGGGCATCGGACCCTGCTGCCCGCTAGCGCCACACTCTACTGGCGGGTTCGGGCGAGGAAGAACGGATGTGGTTCGGTCGCCTCGAGCGCCAGCCGGTGCGCCAGCGGGGTCCACACGATGATGGCGACACCCGCGCCCAGTAGGAGCCCGCCGATGGTGTCGCTGATCCAGTGGGCGCCGAGATAGGTGCGGCTCACCGCCATCAGAACGGCCCAGATGACGCCCAGCACCCAGACCCAGACCCGCGGGAACAGGATGCCGAGCACGACGACCATGGTCGCTGCGTTCGCCGTATGCCCAGAAGGGAATGAGCCGGTGTCGGCATTGACCAGGATCTCGCTCGGGCGGGCACGACCCACGGTGTGCTTCAACAGCTGCACGCAGAGCACCGACACGATGCTGGCGATCGCGAAGAAGGCCGCGCCCCACGGTCTGCGGAACGCCAGAAGCAACAGGAAGATCACGACGGGGATGACCACGGAGCCGATGATGCTTCCACCCGCGTAGTTGAAGAACAGCGCGGGACCGAGCCAGATCGGCGAGCGGTGCTCGACGATCTCGCCCATCCACTCGGTGTCGACCTCGAACGGGAGCTTCGGGCGCAGGGCGATGATCACTCCCAGGCCGACGACCACCACGACCGCGACGGACGCCGCGATGATGGGCCACCGGCTGGAGACCCGTGCCGCTTTTGCGACGTCGTGGCCCTCGGCATCCGGCTTGGCCGGGTCCGGTCGGGGTGAGCTCATGCCTGCAAACGTACCCGTCGCGGTATGGACGGCCTAGGGTGCCGTCAGTGCGCGAGTTCGGGAACCGTACGCGGACGCACGACGAACCAGAGCGAGGCGATCGAGACCAGGGCGCAGACCGCCATGACGGCTCCCATCGGCGCAGCACTGCCGACGCCGAGGATGCCGACCACGGGCGAGACGATTCCCGCAGTTCCGAAGTTCAGCGCGCCGAGCAGGCTCGCCGCTGTCCCCGCCTCGTGCCCATGACCGTTGAGCGCGAGCACCTGGACGCAGGGGAAGCCGAAGCCACACGCCGCGATGAAGAACCACAGCGGGATGGCCACGCCCCAGATCCCCGCGTGCGCCTGGTCGAGCACGACGATCGCCGCGGAGGACAGGAACATGACGATGGTCGAGCAGGCCAGGATCCACTGCGGCCCGACGTACTTGGTGAGGCGGGCCGCCGACTGGACACCGATGATGATGCCGATCGAGTTCACCGCGAACAGCAGGCCGTACTCCTGCGCATTGAAGTGGTAGAGATCCTGGAAGATGAACGAACTCGACGACAGATAGGCGAAGAGGCCGGTGAAGTTCGCGGCACCGACGATGGCGATTCCGACGAAGACCCGGTCACTGAGCACCGACTTGTAGCGCTGGCCGACTGTCGAGTGCCCCGCGTCCTGGCGGCGCGCCTTCGGCAGTGTCTCCACGATCCAGAGCGCGACGCAGGTGACGACGAACAGGCCGTAGACCGCGAGCACGACGAAAATGCCGCGCCACGGCATGACGAGCAGCAGCCACGACCCCATCAACGGCGCGAGAACCGGCGCCAGGCCGTTGACCAGCGCCAGTCGGCTCAGCATTCGCACGAGGGGCCGGCCGCCGAACAGGTCGCGGACCATGGCCATCGCCACGACACCGCCCGCCGCGGCGCCGATGCCCTGGAGGGCACGGGCGATACCGAGGAGTTCCACGTTGGGAGCGATCGCTGCGGCCAGGCAGGCGATGATGTGCACCGAGGTGGACACCATGAGCGGAACGCGTCGGCCGATCTTGTCCGACCACGGGCCGACGAGCAGCTGGCCGACGCCGAAGCCGATGGTCGTGGCGGTCAGTGTGAGCTGGATGGCCGGCGTCGAGACGCCGAACTCGCTCTGCAGCGTGGGCAGTGCCGGCAGGTACGTGTCGATCGTGAACGGGCCGAGTGCGGTCAGAGCGCCCAGAATCAGGATGTAGGCGAGGCGCTGGCGACCGGAGAGAGAGTCTCCGGGATGCACGACGGTGGTCACGAGAAAGTCCTTGGCGAGTGGGTGGTGGGCGAGGGCCGCGCCCGCCGTTGGACGCAATACAGAAGCACCGCGTCGAGAACGCGGTGCTGGATCCCCTGCCTCGAATCGATTCGATCGGGAGGGTATGAGTAATCCTATAGTGTCGGCGCGCCGCATGTGACCGAGCACACGCGATCGCGCCCCACCCTCGTTCGGTCCGAGAACACGCTTCAGGAGGCCGGCGACGCCAACAGCGGACCGAACGCCAACTCCGCAGCTCCGATCATCAGGATGTCCGAGCCGAGCTCGGCCCGGACGATGGACAGGCTCTCCGCACTGGCCGCCAGCGCCTGCGCCGACACCAGCCGCGGGAGCCGCCCCGGGTCGAGCGCGTGCAGCGCGCCGAGGAATCCGCCGAGCACGATCAGCTGCGGATCGAACACGTTGGTCGCGGTCCGCAGGGCGGTCGCGAGGAAGCCGAGCTGCCGATCCACCTCGGCGATCACCGCCCCGTCCCCTCCGGCGACGGCGCTCGACAAGGACCGGTCGAGCTCATCGGCGTCGGCCGACTCCATCCCGAGCACGCTCAGCAGGGCGCGCTGGCTGACCTCGGTCTCCAGGCAGCCGGTGGCGCCGCAGTGGCAGCGGACTCCGCAGGAGTTGACGAGGGTGTGACCGAGCTCCCCCGCGTAGCCGCTGATCCCGGTGAGCGGCAACCCGCCCACGATGACCCCGGCACCGATTCCGGACGCTCCGCCGTTGAGATAGACCAGATCGGCGGCGCCTCGACCGGCACCGAACAGCCGCTCGGCGTTGGCGCCGAGACTGGCGTCGTTGGCCGCGAGCACCGCGTATCCGGTGGCCGACTCCAGCTCGGCAGCGAACGGCTCCTCGGTCCACTCCAGGTGCGGGGCCAGCCGTACGACCCCGTCCTCCTCCCGGACCAGACCAGGAACGGCCACGCCGATCCCCACGACGCGGGTGGCCTGGGCCAACGCGGAACGCAGCCCTTCGATCACTGTAGAGATGATCGCGACGGCCTCCGCCGCCGACGGGATGTGTCCGGTCGGGTACCGCACTCGGGCGTGCACCCGGGCATCCAATCCGACGATCGCAACGGTGACGGCGTCGACCTCCGGGTTGACCGCGAGGGCGACGACCCGGCTGCTCGGCACCACCACGGGCGAGGGCCGTCCCACCCGATTGCTGGACGCGGGCTCGCGCTCCTGGACGAGTCCGAGTTCCGCGAGTTCGGCGACCAGGGCGCCGACAGTCGAGCGGTTGAGGCCCGTCGCCTGGGTCAACGCGGACCGCGCCAACGGCCCTTCGCGGTGCACGAGCTCGAGCACGGCGGCGAGATTGTGCCGTCGCACCGTGTCGAGGTTCGTCCCCGCAGTCCTACCGTTCATTTTCCCGTAACTGTACCGGGCGGGCGCGACCTGGGACGGCGCCCGCCGTCCTCACCCGCCGAGCGTGGCAGTGCCGGCGTCCGCCCCGACGGTCCGGCCGGTCGCCGCATCCTGGAGAGTGAAAGGACGGTCGGTCGGTCCGGTCGCCTCCAGCCGCGTTCCGGTGCGGGTCACCGTGTACTCGGCGACCTCGCCGTCCGGGGTCGTCACCGTGACCGTCCGGACGCCGTCCGGTCCCGGGTAGATGGCGAGCGTCAGGCCGTCGCGATAGTCGTAATCCGGCCGGTCGTCACGCGCCCCCAGCGGGAGCACGGCGCCCTCGCGGACATAGAGCGGGAGGCTGTCGAAGCCGTGCGACTGGCGCAGCCACCGTCCGCCTTCGATGCTCTCGCCCGAGAAGAACTCGGTCCAGGTGCCGTGAGGCAGGTAGAACTCGACGTCCGACGGCGAGAACACCGGGGCCACCAGGAGGTCGGCGCCCAGCATGTACTGCCGGTCGAGGTGGTCCACCGCCGGATCGCCCGCGAACTCCAGCTGCATCGGGCGCATGACCGGTGTGCCCGCGCGGTGCGCCTCAGCGCCCGCTGCGAACAGGTAGGGCATGAGCCGCAGCTTCAGCTTGGTGAACCGGCGGGTGACGTCGACGGCCTCCTCGTCGAACGCCCACGGCACCCGTACCGATCCGCTGCCGTGCAGCCGGGAGTGGCTCGACAGCAGACCGAACGCGGTCCAGCGCTTGAAGACTCCCGGGTCCGGCGTCCCCTCGAAGCCGCCGATGTCGTGGCTCCAGAACCCGAATCCGCTGAGGGCGAGCGACAGCCCGCCACGCAGGGTCTCGGCCATCGATTCGTAGCTGGAGGTGTTGTCCCCGCCCCAGTGCACGGGAAGCTGCTGGCCCCCCGCCGTCGCCGACCGCGCGAACAGCACGGCGTCGCCGACGCCCTTGGCCTCCTGCAGGACCTCGAACACGGCCTCGTTGTAGAGCTGTGTGTAGAAGTTGTGCATGCGCTCCGGCGACGAACCGTCGAAGTACTCCACCTCCAGCGGGATGCGCTCGCCGAAGTCCGTCTTGAAGCAGTCGACCCCCTGCGCGACGAGGGCGCGCAGCTTGTCCTGATACCAGCGGGTCGCGTCCGGGTTGGTGAAGTCGACCAGTCCCATCCCCGCCTGCCACATGTCCCACTGCCAGACATCGCCGTTCGGGCGCTTCACGAGGTAACCGGCCGCGGCGGCCTCGGCGAAGAGGGGCGAGCGCTGGCCGATGTACGGATTGAGCCAGACGCAGACGCGGAGGTCCTTGTCGTGCAGCCGCGCGAGCATCCCCTCCGGGTCCGGGAAGGTGCGCGGATCCCACTCGAAGTCGCACCAGTTGAATTCACGCATCCAGAAGCAGTCGAAGTGGAACACCGACAGCGGGAGGTCCCGTTCCGCCATCCCGTCGATGAACGAGGTGACCGTCTCCTCGTCGTACGCCGTGGTGAAGCTGGTGGACAGCCAGAGCCCGTACGACCACGCGGGGACCGTCGCCGGACGTCCGGTCAGCGCGGTGTAGCGCTCCAGGATCTGCTTGGGCGTCGGACCATGGATGATGTAGTACTCGAGGCTCTCGCCGGGCACAGAGAACTGGACACGCTCGACCGACTCCGAACCGACCTCGTACGAGACATGACCGGGGTGATTGACGAAGACGCCGTAGCCGCGGTTCGTCAGATAGAACGGGATGTTCTTGTACGCCTGCTCGCTCGAGGTCCCGCCGTCCGCATTCCAGACGTCGACCACCTGGCCGTTCTTCACGAGCGGACCGAAGCGCTCGCCCAGGCCGTAGACCAGCTCGCCGACGCCGAGCGACAGCTGCTCGTGGACGTACGCCCCGGCGCCTGCGACGGTCATGTGACCGATCGACTTGTGGCCGCTCGACGTCAGGACGCGCTCGGCGCCACTCGCCGGGTCGGCGGCCGAGAAGGTCAGCGACCACGGTGCGCCGCGTCGTACGGTGGCCGTCAGGCCGCCGCTCCGCAGGACGCCCGCTTCGTCGTCGACGACGACCTCCGTGTGCCCCTCCTCCACAGTCAGGTCGAAGCCGCGCTCAGGTCGCACGCCCTGCCAGTGATCGATGCGGACGCCGATCACATCGGGCAGCGGCGAGCTGAGGGTGACGGTGAGGGTGGGTCGGTTGAGGGTGTCGCCGCGGCGCTCGATGACCTTGGCGGGTGCGGTGATCGTGACGGTCCCGTCGCCGGCGAACACGTCGTACGCCTCCTGGGCGTAGATCGGCGTGACGCCGTCACGGAGCTGCCAGAAACCATCGGTGAACTTCATGCGGGGATAGCTCCGGTTACTTGACCGCGCCGGCGGTGATGCCGCGGGTCAGGGTGCGCTGGAAGATGAGGAAGAAGATCAGGGTGGGGATGAGGCCGAGCAGAGCCGAGGCCGAGGTCGTGGTCACATCCATCAGCCGGTCGCCCTGCAGGGCGCTGATCGCCACCGGCACCGTCTGGTTGTCGTTCGACACCAGGAAGGTGAGCGGGATGAGGAACTCGTTCCAGGTCCAAATGAAGAAGAAGATGAGCAGGACGCTGAGCGTCGGCCGCGAGATCGGGACGACCACGCGCCACAGGATCCGCCACCGACCGGCGCCGTCGAGGGACGCGGCCTCCAGCACCTCCTTCGGGAAGGTCCCGTAGACGCTCGACAGCAGGTAGGTGCCGAATGCGCTCTGGATGACCGTGAAGATGATGATGACGCTCCACACGTTGTCGTAGAGGCCCACCTGCTTGAACATGAAGTACAGCGGGTAGAGCAGCGCCTCCTGCGGCAGCATGTTGGCCAGCAGGAACAGCACGATGATCCAGGTGCGCGCCTTGACCCGGCCGATCCCGAGCGCGTAGGCGTTCAGCACCGAGATGACGACGGCGAGGATCGAGACCACACCCGCGATGAAGAACGAGTTCCACAGCTTCTCGGGAAAGTCGACGCGGTTCCAGAAGTTGACGATTCCGTCGGTGTAGAAGGACGTCGGCAGCTGAAGCGGGCCACCCGCGTTGTAGTCGGCCGGGCTCTTGAACGAGTTGATCAGGATCAGCAGGAACGGGAAGGCGATCCCGATGCCGATCACGATGGCGACGATCAGGATGACCCAGTCGGTCGCGGTCTTGCGCGGCTTCTGCCGCTTCAGCTGGCGGGGAGGCGGCGTCGGCGCGGTGACGCGCGGACGCGTGGTCGTGGTGGTCATCAGCGCTCGTTCTCCTTGCGCTCGGCCCGGTTCTGGGCGGTGATGAAGAGGATCGAGACGACGATGATGACGAGCGTCAGCGCGGTCGCGATGGTGGCGCCGTATCCCACCTGCTGGCTTTGGAAGAACTCGCTGTAGGAGTAGTAGCTGGGCACCATCGTGGCGGTGCCGGGGCCGCCACGGGTCAACGTGTAGACCGGGCCGAAGACCTTGAGCGCGGCGATCGTGCAGGTCAGCGTCACCACGAAGATCTCGGGCCGGATGATGGACACGGTGATCGAGCGGAACCGCTGGAACCAGTTCGCGCCGTCCAGCTCCGCTGCCTCGTAGAGTTCCGGATCGACGCGCTGGAGCGCGGCCATGAAGATGACGACCGGGTAGCCGATCTGCACCCAGACCATGACGGCCATGATCGACGCGAGCGCCGTATCCGGGCTGCCGAGCCAGTTGTGCGACAGCTCACCGAGGCCGACCGCCTTCAGCATGCTGTTGAGCGCGCCGTTGTCGGGGCGCAGGATCCAGCCGATCACGATGGCCGCGATGACGACCGGGAGGATCTGCGGCAGGTAGAAGGTGGCGCGCAGGAAGCTCGCCGTCTTGCCACCGAACTTCTTGCCGATCAGGTCGAACAGCATCGCCGCGAGGATGAGGCCGACGACGGTCGGGATGACGACCATCGCGACGATCATCGCGATCGAGTTGCCGAAGGACGTCCAGAACTTGTCGTCGCCCATCAGGCGGACCCAGTTGTTGAGACCGATGAACTTCGGAGGCCGGATGCCGCGATAGCTGGTGAAGCTGAGGTAGATGTTCCAGACCAGCGGGACCAGGACGATCACCGTCAGCAGGACGAACCCCGGCAGCAGGTACAGCCAGAACCGTCCGTGCCCGCTCCCGGGCAGCAGCGCCTCGCTGCGCCGGCGGCGCTTCGGCGCCCCGGGCGCCTCCGGCGCCTCGGGGGCGTCCGGCACCCGCACACTCACGTCGACCATGAGGTATCTCCTTGTGTTGCGTGACTTCCCGGAGCCGCCCCGCCCAGCAGGGCGGCTCCGGAACGGTCTCGTATTACTGGTTGACGATCTGGTCGACGCCGTCCTGGTACTCGGAGCCGAGCTCCTTGTTGACCGCGGCCGGGTCCTTGGTGCCGTTGATCAGCTCCTGGAGGCCGGCGTTGAGCTGGTCGTAGAACGTCGGCGTGGGCCAGTCGGGGTAGAACGCGATGCCGTCCTCACCGGTGAGGGTGTTGAAGTTCGCGATCAGCTCCTTCGACTTCTCGTCGGTGATGTCGCTCGTCTTCGCCGCGACGGGCACGCCGCCGTTGTTGCCGATCAGGGCCTGGATCTTCGGGGTCATCGTGATGTCGATGAACTTCTCGGCGAGTCCCTTGTTCTTTGCCTTCTCGGGGACCACCCACATGTTGCCCGCGGATCCGGGCGAGAGCTTGGTGCCCGGGAAGAGGAAGGTGCCCCACTGGTAGTCCTTGATCTCCGTCTGGAAGCGGCCGTACCACCAGCTGCCCGAGAAGAAGATCGGGTACTGGCCCGAGATGAAGGAGGTTCCGGCGTCTTCGGCCTTGAGGCCGGAGGCGTCCTTGGAGATGTAGCCCTTCTGCACCCAGTCGTCCACGGTCTTGGTGGCGTTGCTGAGCTCGCTGCCCTGCCAGTTCACCTTGCCCTTGTAAAGCTGGTAGTCATCCACCCAGGAGCGGTCCGCCTTGTTCAGCGCGAGCTGGTACCAGAGCTGCCCGAGCGGGTACTCCGCCGCCGACTCGGCGAGCGGGGTGACGCCGTTGTCCTTGAACTTCTGCAGAGCGGCGACGAACTCCTCGTAGGTCTTCGGGACCTCGACGCCGTACTTCGAGAACATGTCCTTGTTGTAGTAGACCTCGACGTACTCGCCGTAGTTCGGGATGCCGTACCAGGACCCCGAGCCCATGATGCCCTTGTCGTCGTACTTGGCCGTGGTCTGCAGGCTCGGAGCCAGCTTCTTGTCCCAGCCGTACTTGGCGACGGCGTCGTCGAGGTTGCTCAGGAGGCCCTGGCTGGCCAGGAGGCCGGCGGTGGCGTTGCCCTTGTTGTACTCCAGGATGTCCGGAGCCTGGTCGGAGTTGAGCACCTGGGAGGCCGTGGAGCGGATCTGCTCGAAGGCCTTGGCCTCGAACTTGACCTTGGCGCCGGTCTCGGACTCGAACTCCTTGATGGCCTCGTTCCAGGCCTTCCCCATCGCCGAGTCTTCGCTCTCGAAGTGCCACAGGGTGAGGGTCTTGCCCTTTCCATCGGTGCTGTCGGACGACGATCCGGACGTGCCGGAGCATCCGGCGAGCATCAGGGCACCGGCGGCCAGAACGGCGCCGATTGCGAGGTGCCTCTTGCGCATCTCTTACCTCCTTGTAGTGGAGTGGACGCGCGTCTGCAGGCCTCGCAGCCACTCCGATGCAATTTGTTGACGATCACAACATAAGTGACGTCAGAAGCGAATGCAAGTCAATTTCGGGATGCGGAACTGCATTTAATCGGCATTGATGAATTAGTTCCGCTTGGCAACAATCAGGGCGAGGAAACCGTCTGCGATCGTCACGCGGCGGCGAGGACCCCGGCCGGATCCGCGATCAGTTCGGCGAAGACGAGTTCTGCGGCACCGATCAGAAGCTGGTCCGGGCCGAGTTCCGCCTCCACGATCTGCACTCCCGCACGCGACGAATGGACGGCGTCGGCGAGAAGGTCGGGCGCGCCATGCGCTCGGGCGCCGCGGTACAGCGCGGCCAGGAATCCACCCAGCACGAGGGTGGACGGATTGAACGCGTTCACCGCGTTGCGCGCGGCGACCTGCAACAGCGGGTAGTCCCGCTCCATCACCGCGACCGCGGCCGGATCGTCCGTCTCCGCGAGGCTGGAGGCGAGCGATGTCGCATCCGCCGATGAGAGACCCACGGACCGGAGCAGCTCCGCCTGGGTGACCTCAGCCTCCAGGCAGCCGCGGGCGCCGCACGAGCACTCGCGGCCGTCGGTGCGGACGAACGTGTGACCGAACTCCCCCGCGTACCCGGCGGAACCGGTGAGCAGACGGCCGCCACCGACGGCTCCGCCGCCGATGCCTGACGCGCCGCCGATCAGATACACGAGGTCGTCGATGCCGCGGCCGGCACCGAACGCGCTCTCCGCGCGCAGACCCAGGACAGCGGCGTTCGCCGCCCAGACGCGCAACCCCGTCCGCTCGGCGAGCATGGCAGCGAGCGGCTCGTCGACCCAGCCGAAATGCGTTGCCTCGCGGACCATGCCGTCCGAGAGGCGCACCTGCCCGGGGACGGCCACGCCGATCCCGATCACACGGATCGCCGACTCCCCCGCCAGCATGCCGGCGATGCCGGCCGCGGCGAGCGTCACCGTCTCGGAGGCCGAGCGCGCCGAGGCCGTCTCGATCCGGATCCGCTTGAGAACCCGGCCGCCGAGGCCCACCAGTCCGACGATCACCGCATCCACCTCGGGGTTGACCGCCACGGCGGCGACGCTCTCCGAGACGCGCACCACCGGGCTGGGGCGTCCTGCACGCCCGTCACCCGGAGCTTCGCCGACCTCGACGAGGCCGATGCCGGCGAGTTCCGCGACCAGGTCGCCCACGGTGGAGCGGTTCAGACCGGTGAGCCGCGTGAGGTCGCTGCGCGACAGATCCCCGTCGCGGTGCACCAGGCCGAGGACCGTTGCCAGGTTGCTCCGGCGCAGCGCATCGGTGGCTCCGCCACTCGCCGGGCGCACCGTGCTCAGATCGGATGCGGACATGATCCGACCCTAACGCCCGGCGAGCGGGCGGGCCGTCACCACGATTCGGGGCGCGCGCCGAGCGGTACGGGCGCCGGGCGCTCGACCGTCGATGACAGCTCCACGACGGCGTGCTGCTCCCCCGCGCGCGTCACGTCCTCCATGATCTCGAGGATGTGGAACGCCAGCTCGCCTGACGCCCGGTGCGGCCGGTCCGTCTCGAGCGCGCGCGCCAGATCGGCCAGGCCGTAGCCACGGCCCGCGTCGGCATACCCGGCGGCCACCGGCACCTCCCGGAACTCGCGGTCATCGGCGGTGGCGAGCTGAACAGTGTCGGAGAACATGTTCGGGTCCGGCACCTCGAGCGTTCCCGCCGTGCCGTAGACCTCGAACTTCGGGACGCGCGTTGCCCACACTTCGAACGAGACCGTGACCGTCGAGATGACGCCGGAGGCGTGCTCCAGGATCGCCGTGACGTGCGTGTCCACGTCGACCGGGATCACCGTCCCCGCCAGCGGGCCGGTGGCGACCGTGCGCTCCCGCGACGAGCGGCTGGTCGCGCCCGAGACGCGCACCACCGGGCCGAAGAACGTGACCAGACTAGTCAGGTAGTAGGGGCCCATGTCGAACAGCGGGCCGGCGCCCGGCTGGTAGTAGAACGCCGGGGCGGCGTGCCACAGCTCGTGGCCGGGAGCGCTCCAGGCGACGGATGCGCCGACGGGGGCGCCGATCCGGCCCTCGTCGAGCAGCGCGCGGGCGGTCTGGATCCCCGTCCCGAGGACGGTGTCCGGGGCACTGCCCACCCGCAGGCCCAGCGCTTTCGCACGCTCCAGGATCGGCGCCGCCTCAGCCGTCGTCAGGGCCAGCGGCTTCTCGCCGTAGACGTGCTTGCCCGCGTCGAGTGCACGGAGAGCGATCTCGGCGTGCGCCTGCGGGATGGTCAGGTTGAGAACCGCGTCGATGTCCGGGTGCGCGAGCAGCGCATCCACATTGAGGCCCTCGACCCCTTGCTCGGCTCCGACGGCGGAGGCGCGGTCGACATCGAGGTCGGCCACGGCGACGAGTCGCAGGTTCGGAAGCTTCGGGAACTGCTCGAAGTACTGCCGGCTGATCGTGCCGACGCCGATCACCCCGATGGTCAACGGGCCGCCCACAGCAGTCCCCTCTCGATGATGGTTCGGACGGGCTGGCTCTCCACGATCTCCAGCCGGTGGCCCGGCGCCGAGACGAAGATGCGACCGTCGCCCCACTGGCGGGTCCAGATCGCGGGCGAGGTCACCGGCCGGTTCCAGGCATCCCACGGACGGACGCTCTGCGTGGTGGTGGCGAGGACGTCGTTGTACTCGTCGCTGAGCACCCAGTACTGCTCGGTCACGAGGTCGAAGTCTTCGATGCCGGTCGTGATGGGATGCGTCCGGCCGTACTCGGTGATGTGCACGGTGTACGGGATGTAGTTGTCGGACTGGTCGCCGACGCGCTCCGCCGGGTCCTTGCCTGCATGGTGGGCGAACTGACCGCCGATCATGTGCAGGTAGTCGGCGTTGTTCCGATACGAGTCCGCGATGCCGCCGTGCCAGCCCGCCATGCCGGTGCCGTTCAGCACGGCCCGCTGCAGGCCGCCGAACTCCGCGTCCTCGATGCTGCTCATGGTGTTGACCTGGACGACGAGGTCGACCGTGTCCATGAACGCGTCATCGGCGTAGACGCCGGTCCCGTCCTCCACCCGCACCTCGAAGTCGTTCTCGCGGAGGAACGGGATGAACGCGTCCGTCGTCTCGACGGGCATGTGCCCGTCCCACCCTCCTCGGACCACCAGCGCCTGTCTGCTCACACTTCCTCCTTCAGCCCGCGAGCACAGGAAATCTGCGCGCGGATCGGTGTTTTCGTCACGTTTTTCCTGTGCTCGGCGGCTACGGGTCGGCGGGTCACGGGATCTGGGTCCAGGCGCTGCCGGTGGCGGCGCTTCGGGAGACGGCGTCGAGGACGCGCTGGATGTGGAGGCCGTCGGCGAACGACGGCTCGGGGTCGGTTCCGTTCGCCACGGCGGTGACGAAGTCGACCACTTCGTGACTGAACGCGTGCTCGTAGCCGATCGCGTGTCCGGTCGGCCACCAGTTCGCCATGTAGGGATGCTCGGGCTCGGTCACGATGATCCGCGCGAAGCCCTGCTCCCCCGCGGGCGCCGTGGCGTCGTAGAACTGCAGCTCGTTCATCGCCTCCAGGTCGAAGGCGATCGCGCCGCGGGAGCCGCTCAGCTCGATCCGCAAGGAGTTCTTGCGACCGGTCGCGTAGCGCGTGGCCTCGAACGCGCCGATGGCGCCGGCGGCGGAGCCGCCCTCCAGGCGCGCCGTGAACCACGCGGCGTCGTCGACGGTCACCCGGCCGCGCTGCTCGGAGGCGGTCCCCGAGAGCCCGACAGTCTCGCCGAGCAGCGGGCGCTCCTCGACGAACGTGGTCAGCGTCCCCGAGACGCCCGCCAGCCGCGACCCGGTGAGATGCTCCACCAGGTCGACGGCGTGTGCGCCGATGTCACCGAGGGAGCCGGATCCGGCAGCCGCTTTGTCGAGCCGCCAGGTCATCGGGCCGTCCTCGTCGCGCAGCCAGTCCTGCAGGTAGAGCGCGCGCACCTGGCGGATCGTGCCCAGGCGTCCTTCCTGGATCAGGGTGCGGGCGAAGCCGATCGCCGGCACTCTGCGGTAGCTGAAGCCGACCATCGAGCGGACGCCGCGCTCGGCCGCACGCTCAGCAGCCGCCGTCATCGCCTCCGCCTCCTCGACGGTGTTCGCCAGCGGCTTCTCGCAGAGGACGTGCTTCCCCGCCTCCAGCGCCGCGATCGCGATCTCCGCGTGGCTGTCGCCGGGCGTGCAGATGTCCACGATGTCGATGTCCGGATCCTCGACCGCCGCGCGCCAGTCCGTGGCCGCCCTCTCCCAGCCGAAGCGGCGGCGGGCGTCCTCGACACGGGTGGCGTCGCGCCCGACGATGACCGACATGACCGGCTCGGCGGGCAGGTCGAAGAAGCGGGGAGCGGTGCGCCAGCCCTGCGAGTGCGCGGCGCCCATGAAGCCGTAGCCGATCATGGCGACGCGGAGTCGGGGCGTTTCCTCGGTCATCGTCGGCCTTCCTTTCGCATACCCGTGCGACGCTAAAGCGCGAGCGGCGGCGGGGCAAGTTTCGCCCGCAGGTTGGAAAACTTTCCAATGTCTCGGGGGCGCGTGCGGCGGCGGCATGATCGAGGGGTGGGTCGTGGTCGGAATTTCCGCGAAATAGCGACCACTAGTCACACCTCGGCGGTTCTCGGGGCGAGGGGTCAGTGGCGGCGGGGCGAGGCGGTCGAGGCGCGCTCGACGAGGGTCGTCGCCAGTTCCAGCCGTGTGATCTCCTCGTCGCCCGCGCGCAGCCGGAGTGCCAGCCGGGTCGCCTCCTCCGCCATCTCCTGCAGCGGCTGGCGGATCGTGGTGAGCGGAGGCCGGGCCCAGGATGCCGACGGCGCGTCGTCGAAGCCGATCACCGAGACGTCTCCCGGCACGTCCAGGCCCAGGGCGAAAGCGGCATCGTAGACGCCCAGCGCCTGCATGTCGTTGGCGCAGACGATGGCGGTCGGCCGGTCCGCCGCGGCCAGCAGCCGCCGCCCCTCCCGCTCGCCGTCCTCCCGGGAGAAGCCGCCGCCGCCGATCCGCCGGGGGACCGGGATGCGCGCCTCCTGCATCGCCGCCTGGTACCCCGCCAGCCGGGCCCGGGAGCACATCAGGTCCGCCGGTCCGCCGATGGCCGCGATGCGCCGATGGCCGAGCGTCAGGAGGTGACGGGTCGCCGCCAGGCCGCCCGCCCAGTTGGTCGCGCCGATGGAGGGAACGCCCGCCGGAGGGTCACCGGCGGGGTCCACGACGACGAAGGGGATGTTGCGGGCGCGCAACTGGCGGCGATGGTCGGCGGTCAGGTTGGAGAACTGCAGCACGACCGCGATCGGCTTCCGGCGGAGGACTCCGGTGACGAACTCGTCCCCGACCACGTGGTAATCGCCGATCGTGGAGAGGACCATCGCGAGCCCGTTCTCCCGCGCGACGCGCTCGACACCACGGATGACCTCGACGGACCACTCGCTCGCCAGGTTCTCGATGACGAGCTCCACGGTCTCGCCGCGTTCCGCATCCACCCCCCGCCGCGCGTAGCCGGAGTCGTGGAGAAGGTCTTCCACACGTCGGCGGGTCGCGGGCGACACTCCCGGCCGCCCATTCAGCACCTTGGACACGGTGGAGAGCGACACGGACGCCTCGCGTGCGATCGCCTGCAGCGTCGGACGGGAGGGGGCGGCCATGCTGCCACTGTCGCACATTCGCGGGGGGAGGCCGACGCGGGAGCGGGTGCCGCTGTACCGCTGTGCCTCCGTACCGCTGTGCCTCCGTACCGCTGTGCCTCCGTACCGCTGTGCAACAATGACGCCCACGCCATCCGACGGGCGGTGTACCCCTCCGCCGGATGCGCCCCGCAGAAAATTGTGCCGAAAGCGAGACCGATGCCGCTCACCGACCTGACCCACTCCGAACTGCTCGACTTCCGCCCGGGGGTGGACGAGCCGGCCGACTTCGACGCGTTCTGGGAGCGCACGATCGCGGAGGCCCGCGCCGCCGGTGGCGTCCCGGAGCTGACCCCTGCCGACACTCCCGTCACCCAGCTCATCGTCGAGGACCTGGTGTTCCCCGGCTTCGGCGGGGAGCCGGTGCGTGCATGGGTATCGCGGCCGCTCAACGCCGACGGGCCACTGCCGGCGGTGGTGCAGTTCCAGGGTTACGGCGGCGGCCGCGGGCTGCCCGGGGAGAACGTCTCGTGGGCGCTCGCCGGGTACGTTCACGTCTTCGTCGACACGCGCGGCCAGGGTAGCGGCTGGGGCAGCGGCGGCGACACGCCTGACCCGCACGGCTCGGGACCGGCGACCCCTGGCGTGATGACCCGCGGCATCCACTCGCCGGAAACGTACTACTACCGGCGTGTCTTCACCGATGCGGTGCGCGCTGTCGACGCGACGCGCGGCCTGCCCTTCGTCGACGGCGAGCGCATCGCCGTCACCGGAGGCAGCCAGGGTGGCGGGATCGCTCTGGCCGCAGGCGCGCTCGCTGACTGTGTCTCCGCGGTGCTGCCGGACGTGGCATTCCTCTGTGCGTTCCGCCGCGGCGTCGACATCGCTGCCGGTGGTCCGTACCTCGAGCTCGCCACGTACCTCTCCGTGCACCGCGACGAAGTGGCCGAGGTCTTCCGGACGCTGTCGTACTTCGACGGCGTGAACTTCGCGCGCCGCATCCACGCGCCGTCGCTGTTCTCCGTCGCCTTGATGGACACGGTGGTGCCGCCCTCGACGACGTTCGCTGCGTTCAACCACCTGGCTGCGCAGGATCGCGCGATCGAGGTGTACCCGTTCAACGACCACGAGGGCGGCGGCGGTGCGCACTGGCGCGCGCAGGCCGCCTGGCTGGCCGAGCGCTTCGCCCGCTGACCGTTCGGGTCCGGTGGCGCTGCGGTCAGGGGGCGGGTTGTCCCGTGGCGGTCGCGGCCGTCATGCGGTCACGAGCGGGCTGTGCCCAGAAGACGATCAGCACGATGAGGCCCGCGATGGGGACCAGCAGCCACAACATATGGCCCCAGCCGTAGCCCGCATCGCGGAGCCTGCGAACGCCGACGGCGAGCGTGGGAAGCAGCGTTGCGATGCCCCAGAGGCTGGACAGGATGGCGCCCAGCGACGACGTATCGCCGATCCGGATGACGCTGAACACGTTGAGCGCGCTGGCCACGAGCGCGGAGAACAGCATCCACCACCAGAATTCGGGACGCGACGCCCGCCCGCCGAATTCGGCGTACTTGCGCAGCACCGTCTGGATGGCCTGACCGAACGTCATGCGGTCAGTGTAGAGCCCCGCTCGTCCCCGCTGTTCGGCGGCTTCGGCGACCCGTGAGTCGTTGCTCGTATGCCGCCTGAGCGGTGACATCGTGTCGCAACTCGGCGGGTGGGCGCGGGTCAGCCGGCCGGCGGGGCCGTCGTCGCGCGCCGGACCAGCCTGGTCGGGAGGCGGAGGTGCGTTCGCTCCGGCGTCTCACCGTTCATCAGCGCGACGAGCAGGTCTGCGGCCGCCGCGCCCAGACTCTGCATCGGCTGGCGCACCGTGGTCAGCGGCGGGTTGTACTGGGATGCCTCCGGCACGTCGTCGAAGCCGATCACCGACAGCTCGCGCGGCACATCCAGGCCGATCTCCGCTGCCACCTCCATCACCGCGATCGCCGAGATGTCGTTGGCCGCGAAGACCGCGGTCGGCCGATCGGGACGCGTCAGCAGCGGCAGCGCCACCTCGCGGACGGTGTTGTGCTCGTAACGTCCGACCGCGACCAGAGACGGATCGAACGGGATGCCCGCCTCGCTCAGCGCACGCCGGTAACCGGCGTCGCGCAGGCTGGAGGACCGCAGATCCGGGCGGCCGGCGACGTATGCGATCCGGCTGTGGCCCAGCCCGATCAGGAAGGCGATCGCATTGCGGGCCCCGCCGAAACTTTCCGACTCGACGGTCGGGACGTCGGCGCGGCCGGTGTGCGGGTCGATGGCGACCATGGGCACGTCGGCGTTCGCGTTCACGACCGTCGGGGTGACCATGATCACGCCGTCGATGAGGGTTCCGCTGAGTCGGCTCAGCGACCGGCGCTCCCATCCTTCGCTCGACGGCTGCCTCGAACCGCTGTAGGCGAGGAGGTCGTACCGGGAGTCGTGGAGCGCGGCGCCGACGCCCTTCAGGATCTCGGCGGAGAACGGCTCGAAATCCGCGACGAGCACGCCGATCACGCCGGTCCGCCGCGAGCGCATGCTGCTGGCGACCAGGCTGGACTCGTATCCGAGCTCCTGCACCACGCTGAGCACGCGCTCCACGGTCTCCACCGCGACGCCGTATCTGCCGTTGACCGCCTTGGACACGGTGGCAACGGAGACGCCGGCCGCTTCGGCCACATCATTGATCGTCGGACGCCGTCCCATGGCGCTTGAGCATAGCGTAGAAAAGGTTTTCGAAAACGTTTGACACGATGGCTGGCGCTTGCGACACTCTCCACGTCCCCACCTCAACGAAGAGAACAGGTTGGAATCACATGAAAGGCACCAAGCTCCTTACAGGGGCCGCCGTCGTGATGGCCGGCGCGCTCGCCCTCACCGGGTGCAGCGGCGGCTCCGACAGCTCCAGCAGCAACGGCAAGGTCAGCATGACCCTCTGGCAGAACTCCACCACCGGCCCCGGCCAGGCGTTCTGGAAGAATGCCGTCGCGGCTTTCGAGAAGGCGAACCCCAACGTCACCATCAAGGTCCAGTCCATCCAGAACGAAGACCTGGACGGCAAACTGCAGACCGCGCTCAACTCCGGCGACGCACCCGACATCTTCCTGCAGCGAGGCGGCGGAAAGATGGCAGCAATGGTCAACGCCGGGCAGCTCATGGACATCACCGGCAAGGTGTCGTCCGAGACGAAGAAGAACATCTCCGAGGGATCCTTCAAGGCGGAGACCTACCAGGACAAGGTCTGGGCCATGCCCATCGCCGTGCTCCCGGGTGGGCTCTTCCACAGCCAGGACCTGTTCAAGGCCGCCGGCATCACCGAGGCACCGAAGACGATCGACGACCTCAACGCCGACGTCACCAAGCTGAAGGCAACCGGCGTCTCGCCGATCGCCCTCGGCGCCAAGGACGCCTGGCCCGCCGCGCACTGGTTCTACTGGTTCGCGCTCCGCGAGTGCGCCGGCTCCACCATGGAGAAGACCGCCGACTCCAAGTCGTTCAGCGACGGCTGCTGGCTGAAGGCCGCGGAGGACCTGCAGAAGTTCTCCGACACCAAGCCCTTCAACGACGGCTTCCTCACCACCTCCGCCCAGCAGGGCGCGGGCAGCTCGGCCGGCCTCGTCGCGAACCACAAGGCCGCGATGGAGCTCATGGGCGCGTGGGACCCGGGAGTGATCGCATCCCTCACCCCCGACCAGAAGCCACTGCCTGACCTGGGCTTCTACCCCTTCCCGGAGGTTTCCGGCGGTAAGGGCGAGCCCGGCTCCATCATGGGCGGCGTCGACGGCTACTCGTGCTCGGTCAAGGCTCCGAAGGAGTGCGCCGACTTCCTGAACTTCGTCGCAACCACCGACCAGCAGGAGGCCTACTACAAGGCCTTCAACGCTCCCCCGGTGAACTCGGAGGCGCAGAAGGTCGTCACCGAGCCCTACCTGAAGGATGTGCTCAAGGCCTACAACGCGGCCCCGTACGTCTCGCAGTGGCTCGACACCGTTCTGGGTCAGAACGTCGGCAACGCGCTCAACGTGGCGGTCGTCGACATGCTGGCCGGAAAGAGCGACCCGAAGCAGCTGATCCAGGCGGCCAACGACGCCGCCAAGAAGGGCTGAGAGGGCTGACCTCGTGAGCAACACCCGCGAGAACACGTCCACCGGCATCCTGCCGAAGTCGGATCTCGCGCAGCACGGCGGGAGCGGCGCAGTCGCGTCGCTCCCGCCGCAGCAGCGCAGCCGCAAGCGTGCCGGCTGGGCCATGCGCCTGGAGATCCTCCTGCTGGCGGGCCCCGCGGCGATCGTCTTCATCGCCTTCGTGATCTTCCCGGTCGTGATCGCCGCCTACTACGGCTTCTTCCGCTGGCAGGGCTACGGCCCGGCGACCGACTTCATCGGTCTGCAGAACTACGTCACGATCCTCCAGGACTCGGCCTTCCTGCAGGCCCTCTGGCACAACGCCCTGATCGTCATCGGCTCGATCGTCCTGCAGGGGCCGGTGGCCATCCTGCTGGCGCTGCTGCTGAACCGGAAGATGCGCGGGCAGTCCATCATCCGCGTCCTCATCTTCGTCCCCTACGTCATCGCCGAAGTCGTCGTCGGGACGGGGTGGAGCTTGATGCTCGCCACGAACGGCGCGCTGAACGGCATGCTCAAGAACTTGGGGCTGGACTTCCTCGTCCACGACTGGCTCTCCGACCCCAGCATCGCCATCTGGACGCTGCTGGCGATCCTGACCTGGAAGTACGTCGGCTTCGCCGTCATCCTCTTCCTCGCAGGACTCCAGGGCATCCCGGAGGAGCTGTACGAGGCGGCCGCGCTCGACGGGGCCTCCTACTGGCAGATCCAGCGGCGGATCGCTCTGCCGCTGCTCGGCCCGACCCTCCGAATATGGGCGTTCCTGTCGATCATCGGGGCGCTTCAGCTCTTCGACCTCGTCTACATCATCTGGGGCCAGTACGTGGCCTCCACCGCCGGCACCTCGACCATGGCGACCTACATGGTCGCCAACGGCCGCAACGCCGGCAACTTCGGCTACGGAAACGCCGTCGCCGTCGTGATCTTCCTGATCTCCCTGATCGTCGCGCTGTTCTACCAGCGGTTCGTGCTCCGGCGCGACACCGCCGGCGCGATCACGGGTGACAGGCGCACCGGAAGGAAGAACCGATGAGCGCATTCGTCGCCGTCCCGGATGCCCCGGAGGCGCCTGGCGTTCTGGAGGCGCCGGACCGCAAGAAGGCCAAGGGCCTGCCGTGGGGTTCACCGACCGTCTACTTCGTCGCCCTCATCGTGATCGCGCTGATGCTGGCGCCGATCGTGTACATCGTGCTGGGCGGTTTCCGCACCAACTCGCAGATCACGGTCGACCCGGCCGGTTTCCCCAACCCGTGGAACGTCCAGAACTACCTCGGCGTGCTCACCGGCGGGGTCTTCTGGCAGGAGGTGCTCAACTCGAGCATCGTCGCGGTGGTCACCACCCTGGGTGTCATCGTCCTGGGGCTGATGGCGAGCTACGTGCTCGCTCGCTACAGCTTCCGCGGGCGCGGACTGCTCTACGCCCTCTTCGCCGCCGGCCTGATGTTCCCGATCACCGTCGCCATCACGCCGCTGTACATCGTGGTGCGCAACCTGGGGCTGATGAATTCGCTGGGCGGCGTGATCCTGCCGCAGATCGCGTTCGCGCTGCCGACCACCATCATCATCCTGGTCCCGTTCCTGCGGGCGATCCCGGACGAGATCCAGGAAGCCGCCTTCATCGACGGCTGCAGCCGACTCGGGTTCTTCTGGCGGATGGTGCTCCGGCTCTCGCTCCCCGGTGTGATCACCGTGGGCATCCTGGCCTTCATCGCCAGCTGGAACAGCTACCTGCTGCCGCTCTTCCTCCTCAACAACGAGGCGACCTTCACGCTGCCCCTCGGAGTCCAGGCGTTCTCGTCGCAGTACTCCGTCGACACCGCGAAGGTGCTGGCGTTCACCTCCCTCTCCATGATTCCGGCGCTGATCTTCTTCAGCATCTTCGAGCGCCGCATCGTCGGCGGCCTGACTGGCGCCGTCAAGGGCTGAGGCCCGTCCTCCCAAGAAGTGTGAGATCGACATGACCGAATCCCTTCCGCGCCCTTCCGCGCCCTCCGAACGCGTTCGCGCGCTCCTCGCCGACATGACACTGGACGAGAAGCTCGCCCAGCTGGTCGGCTTCTGGGTCGACAAGGGCGACGAGCTCGTCGCCCCCATGGCCGGCGAGATGGGCAACCCCGGTGCCTACGCCGACGTGACCGCCAACGGTCTCGGACAGCTGACCCGCGTGTACGGCACCCGCCCGGTTGACCCGGCCGAGCGCGCAGCATGGCTGTGGGCGGAGCAGCGGCGGCTCAAGGAGGAGACGCGCCTCGGCATCCCTGCACTCGTGCACGAGGAGTGCCTGACCGGGCTCGCCGCGTGGAAGGCCGCCACGTTCCCGACGCCGCTCGCCTGGGGTGCCTCCTTCGACCCGGAGCTCGTCGAGGAGATGGCGGGCCTCATCGGGATGTCGATGCGCGAGCTCGGCATCCACCAGGGCTTGGCCCCGGTGCTCGATGTCATCCGTGACCCGCGCTGGGGCCGTGTGGACGAGTGCATCGCCGAGGACCCCTACGTCGTCGGCACTCTGGGGACCGCCTACGTGCGCGGGCTGCAGGGCGCGGGCGTGCACGCGACGCTCAAGCACTTCGTCGGGTACTCGGCTTCGCAGGCCGGCCGCAACCACGCCCCCGTGCACGCCGGACCGCGCGAAGTGCGCGACACCCTGCTGCCTCCCTTCGAGATGGCGGTCCGGGATGGCGGGGTGCGGTCGGTCATGAACTCGTACGCCGAGATCGACGGCATCCCGGTGGGCGCATCGCCCGCGTACCTGACCGGAATCCTCCGCGACGAGTGGGGCTTCGACGGGACCGTGGTCTCCGACTACTTCTCGGTCGCCTTCCTGCACACGATGCACGCCGTCGCCGCAGACCTCGGGGAGGCCGCCGCCCTCGCGCTCGCGGCCGGAATCGACGTGGAGCTGCCCACCGGCGACGCCTTCCTCGAACCGCTCGCCGCGCGCATCCGCTCGGGCGAGACGGACGAGGCGCTGGTCGACACCGCCGTTCTGCGGGTGCTGGCTCAGAAGGAGGAGCTGGGCCTGCTGGATGCGACCTTCGACGAGCCCCCCACCTCCATCGACCTGGACACGCCCGCCCACCGCGACGTGGCGCTGCGACTGGCCGAGGAGTCGCTGGTCCTGCTCACCAACGACGGCGTTCTGCCGCTGGAGTCCGCCCCCGCACGGATCGCGGTGCTCGGCCCCAATGCCGATGCGCCCGAAGCGCTGATGGGCTGCTACTCGTTCGCCAACCACGTGCTGGCGCACCACCCCGAGGTCCCCCTGGGCTTCGAGCTCCCGTCGGTGCTGGAGGCGGTGCGCGGCGAATTCTCGTCGGCTTCCGTCGCATACCAGCGCGGCTGCGACGTCGAAGGCGACGACCGTTCGGGCATCCCGTCCGCCGTCGCAGCGGCGAGCGCCGCCGACGTCGCCGTCGTGGTCGTCGGCGACCGGGCCGGGCTCTTCGGCCGCGGGACCGTCGGCGAAGGGAACGACGTCGAGAGCCTGGAGCTTCCAGGCATCCAGCGGGAACTCGTCGAGCGGGTCGTCGCGACCGGCACGCCCGTCGTACTGGTGGTGCTGTCGGGCCGGCCGTACGCGATCGGCTGGGCAGTGGAGGGCGTGACCGCCCCCGCCGCCGTGATTCAGGCGTTCTTCCCCGGCGAGGAGGGTGGCCGCGCCATCGCGGCGGTCCTCTCCGGCCGGGTCTCCCCCTCCGGCCACCTGCCGGTATCGCTTCCGCGGTCGGCCGGCGCGCAGCCGTACTCCTATCTGCACCCCATTCTCGGCGGGCCGAACGAGATCACCAGCGCCGACAGCACCCCGGTGCTGCCGTTCGGCCACGGTCTCTCGTACACGACGTTCGAGCGGTCGGAGCTGGAGGTCGAGGCGCAGGTCGAGGCCGGTGACACGTTCACCGCGAGTGTCCGCATCCGGAACACCGGCGAACGCGCAGGCACTGATCTGGTGCAGTTGTACGCCCGGGATGTGCACGCCAGCGTGACCCGTCCGGTCGCGCAGCTGCTCGGCTACCGCCGGGTCGATCTCCGGCCGGGTGAGGAGGCGGTCGTGCGCTTCGCGGTTCCCACCGCGCGCCTGGCGTTCTCCGATCCCTCGCTCCGCCGCATCGTGGAGCCCGGCGCTGTAGAGCTGTGGGTCGGGTCGTCGTGCGACGAGCGCGAGACGGCCGCCGCTTTCGCGATCACGGGTCCCGTCCACGTCGTCACCGCCGCGGACGCCCGCCTGGTGACGTCCGAGGTGGAGGCGGCTACCGTGGGTGCCGTCTACACCGACGCGCTCTGAGCACTCGCGCCGAGCGCTCTGGTGCGGTATAAGTTTATTGAAACAACAAATCACCGACGAAGCTGAAGGAACCCCATGAGCCTCACCCCTACCCGTGCCGACAAGTTCTCGTTCGGTCTCTGGACCATCGGCTACAACGGGACGGACCCGTTCGGCGGCCCCACCCGCCCCCAGCTCGACGTGGTCGAGGCCGTCACCAAGCTGAACGAGCTCGGCGCCTACGGCCTCACCTTCCACGACGACGACCTGTTCGCCTTCGGCTCCACCGACGCAGAGCGTCAGAAGCAGATCGACCGCCTCAAGCAGGTGCTCGCCGACACCGGCATCATCGTGCCGATGGTCACCACCAACCTGTTCAGCGCTCCCGTCTTCAAGGACGGCGGGTTCACCTCCAACGACCGCGCCGTGCGCCGCTTCGCCCTGCGCAAGGTGCTCCGCAACCTCGACCTGGCCGCCGAACTCGGCGCCAAGACGTTCGTCATGTGGGGTGGCCGCGAGGGTGCCGAGTACGACTCGGCGAAGGACATCCGCGCCGCGCTCGAGCGCTACCGCGAGGCCGTCAACCTGCTCGGCGACTACGTCACCGACAAGGGCTACGACATCCGCTTCGCCATCGAGCCGAAGCCGAACGAGCCGCGCGGCGACATCCTGCTGCCGACCCTCGGCCACGCGCTCGCCTTCATCGAGACGCTGGAGCGTCCCGAGCTCGTGGGCGTGAACCCCGAGGTCGGCCACGAGCAGATGGCCGGACTGAACTTCGCGGCCGGCATCGCCCAGGCGCTGTACCAGGGCAAGCTCTTCCACATCGACCTCAACGGCCAGCGCGGCATCAAGTACGACCAGGACCTCGTCTTCGGCCACGGCGACCTGCAGAACGCGTTCGCGCTCGTCGACCTGCTCGAGAACGGCGGCCCGAACGGTGCACCGGCGTACGACGGCCCGCGCCACTTCGACTACAAGCCGTCCCGCACCGAGGACATCACCGGTGTCTGGGATTCGGCCGCCGCCAACATGCGCACCTACCTGCTCCTGAAGGAGCGCGCGCAGTCGTTCCGCGCCGACCCGGAGGTGCAGGAGGCGCTCGAGGCCTCGCGCGTCACCGAGCTGTCGCGTCCGACGCTGGGTGACGGCGAGAGCTACGACGACCTGATCGCCGACCGCGCCGCGTTCGAGGACTTTGACGCCGACGCATACTTCGGCGGTAAGGGCTTCGGCTTCGTCCGGCTGCAGCAGCTGGCCCTCGAGCACCTGCTCGGCGCCCGCTGACCCGTCCCAATCCCCCGTCCCATCCCCCGAAGTGCACCTTGTGGTCGCTATTCCGCTCGAATAGCGACCACGACGTGCACTTCGACCGAACGTGAGGCCCCCTGACGTGACATTGGTTGCCGGCGTCGACTCGTCGACCCAGAGCTGCAAGGTGGTCGTACGCGACCTCGAGACAGGGGCGCTGGTGCGCTCAGGGCGAGCCGCGCATCCCGACGGCACCGAGGTCGACCCGGCCGCCTGGTGGGCCGCCCTGCAGGAGGCGCTCGCTGCCGCCGGCGGCCTCGACGACGTGGACGCGATCTCCATCGCCGGGCAGCAGCACGGAATGGTGGTGCTGGATGCGGACGGTCGCGTGATCCGCGACGCCCTGCTCTGGAACGACACCCGCTCGGCCCAGGCCGCCCGGGACCTGATCGCGGAAATCGGCGCGGAGGAGTACGCGACCCGCGTCGGCGTGGTTCCGGTGGCCTCCTTCACCGCGACCAAGCTGCGCTGGCTCCGGGATGCGGAGCCGGCGAACGCGGACCGCGTCGCGGCCGTCGCGCTCCCCCATGACTGGCTGACCTGGCGTCTGCGCGGCTACGGACCGGCGGGCGAGAGCGAGCACGGTCCGGACCTCGAGGAGCTGACCACCGACCGCTCCGATGCGAGCGGAACCGCGTACTGGAGCGCCGCGACCGGTGCGTACGACCTCGACCTGTTCGAGCGGGCGCTCGGACGGCCGGGACGCGAGGCAGGCGGCGCGGACACCGCAGGCACCGCAGGCGACGACAAGACAGCGTCGCCGGGCGCCGTGGTACTCCCGCGCGTGCTCGGCCCGTCGGAGGCCGCCGGGCGCACCCCGTCCGGCGTGCTGGTCGGGCCCGGTGCGGGCGACAACGCCGGCGCGGCCCTCGGCCTCGGAGCAGCGGAGGGCGACGTGATCGTCTCCATCGGCACCTCCGGAACTGTCTTCGCGGTGACGGATGCGCCCGTCGCCGACGCCTCCGGCACGGTCGCCGGCTTCGCGGACGCCTCGGGAGTGTCCCTCCCCCTCATCGCCACCCTCAACGCGGCGCGCGTGCTCGGCTCGATCGCCGGGCTGCTCTCCGTCGACCACGACCGCCTGTCCGAGCTGGCGCTCGGCGCCGAGCCTGGTTCAGGCGGGGTGGTGCTCGTCCCGTACTTCGAGGGCGAACGGACCCCGAACCTGCCGGACGCGAAGGCCAGCGTCCACGGGCTCACCCTCGCGTCGACCACGCCGGCCAACCTGGCGCGGGCGGCGATCGAGGGGATGCTGTGCGGGCTCGCCGACGGCCTCGACGCCGTACGTGCGGTCGGCGTCCGCGAGCGCCGCATCCTGCTCATCGGGGGCGCAGCCCAGAACCCGGCGGTCGCGCACGTCGCCGCCCAGGTCTTCGACGCCCCCGTCGAGGTTCCGGCTCCCGGCGAATACGTGGCCGACGGCGGGGCCGTTCAGGCCGCCTGGGCCCTGACCGGCACCCGCCCCGACTGGACCGTCGAAACCTCGGCAACGCTCCCCGTCGACACCCACGCCCTCATCCGCGCCCAATACGCCGCCGCCCGCGCCTAACCCGTACCCCCGCCAGCCCCCCGCCCGCACCGTCGAGTCCGCGAAGACTGCACGGGCGAACGGCGCGTCGCGTCCAAAGTTCGCGGACTCGATGGCGGGGGGCGGGGTCAGGGGCTTAGGAGGTAGGGAGGGCTAGGGCGGCGGAGGCGCGATCGGCCAGCGCTGCGGGAGTCGCGCCGATGTCGAGCGTGACGTGACGCTCCCCCGCACCGGGCGGCTCGAGCAGGTCGAGTTGCGACTGCAGCATCCCGGCCTTCATGAAGTGGTGCTCGCGGGCCGCCAGGCGCTGCGCGAGCAACTCGCTCGACCCCGTCAGGTGCAGGAAGGCCACGTCGTCCCGTCGCAGCACGTCGCGATACCGGCGCGTGAGGGCCGAGCAGGTGACCACGACCGGCCGGCCGGCCGACAGCCGCTCGTCCATCCATGATGCGATGGCGGCCAGCCACGGCGCGCGGTCCTCGTCGGTGAGCGGCGTTCCCGCGCCCATCCGCTCGACATTCGCCGCCGGATGGAGGCTGTCGCCCTCCAGCAGGTCCCAGCCGAGTCGTTCGGCGAGCAGGGAGGCGACCGTTGACTTGCCGCACCCGGCGACGCCCATCACGACGACCGCGCGCACCGGAGTCACCCGAGGCCGCCGACGAAGAGGCTCAGGATCAGCACCCCGGCCAGCCCGACGACCGAGACGATGCATTCCAGCACCGTCCAGCTCTTCAGCGTCTGAGGGATGCTGAGGCCGAGGTACTCCTTCACCAGCCAGAAGCCGGCGTCATTCACATGCGAGAGGAAGACGGAGCCCGCTCCGATCGCCAGCACCATGAGCGAGACCATCGGCACCGACAGGTGCTCGGTCAGCGGCAGGAGGATGCCGGCGGCCGTGACCGTCGCCACCGTCGCCGAGCCGGTAGCGATGCGGATGAGGGCCGCGACCGTCCAGGCCAGCAGCAGCACCACGATGCCGCTCGCCCCGGTCGCCCAGCCTGCGATGACCTGCCCGATGCCGGTGTCCACCAGCACCTGCTTGAAACCGCCACCCGCGCCAACGATGAGCAGGATGCCCGCGATCGGAGGCAACGAGGCACTCAGGCTCGTCTGGATCGCCTTGCGGTCCATCCCTCCGCCGACCCCGAGGAGCAGCAGACCGGCGAGCACTGCGACGGTCAGGGCGATGACCGGCGTTCCGAGGAAGTCGAGCACGCCCTTCCAGGCCGGCGAAGCCGTCGGCGACACGATGTCGGCGAGAGCCTTGCCGAGCATGAGGACGACCGGGAGCAGGATGCTCACCAGCGCGGCGACGAAGGACGGCCGGCGACGGGAGGTGTCGTCACCCTCTTCGGCGACGAACAGGTTCGGGACGCCGACCGGCACCCACTTCGCGGCGAGGCGGCTGAACAGCGGGCCGGCGAGGGCGATCGTCGGAATGGCGACCAGCACGCCGAAGGCGAGGGTCAGGCCGAGGTTGGCGCCGAGCGCAGCGATGGCGACGAGCGGCCCGGGGTGCGGCGGGACGAGCCCGTGCATGGCGGAGAGACCGGCGATGGTGGGAAGCGCGATGCGCATCAGCGGCAGTCCGGAGCGGCGGGTCACCAGGATGATGACGGGCATCAGCAGCACGAGGCCGACCTCGAAGAACATGGGGAGGCCGATGATCGCGCCGACAGCGCCCATCGTCCACGGCAGCAGCCGGGCGCTCGTGCGTGAGACCAGAGTGTCGACGATGCGGTCTGCGCCCCCGGAGTCGGCGAGCAGCTTTCCGTACATCGCGCCCAGGCCGATGAGCACTCCGACGCTGCCCATGGTGTTGCCGAAGCCGGTGATGAAGCTAGCGATCGCCGCATCCGCGGCCATGCCGGCGGCGAGGCCCGCGACGAGCGAGCCGAGCAGCAGGGAGAGGAAGGGGTGGAGCTTGAGCCAGGTGATGAGGACGACGATCACCGCGATGCCGGCAAGGGCGGCCACGATGAGCTGGCCCTCCGGTGCGGTGGGTGTGGGGGCGGGGGTCGGGGCCGCAGCCGCGGCGAGACCCGCGAGCAGTGCTGTGTTCATGAGCATCCTTGATCGTGAGGGGTGGGGCAGGAACACTCTAGAAATAAATCTGATTTGTGTCTAATCAGCGAACCTAAAAGCGGACGTAATCGAGGGACACGTCGAATTGACCGGACGAGTCCGCACCGCAGATAATGATTCCGTGTCCCAGCCAGCGTCCGGCTCCCTGCATGAGCAGGCCATCGCCTCGCTCGGCGCGCGCATCGTATCCGGCGATATCGCCGTCGGGACGGTCCTCACCCCCGAGAACCTCGGTATCTCGCGCACCGTCCTGAGGGAATGCATCCGGGTGCTGGAGTCGCTCGGATTGGTGCACGCACGGCGTCGCCGCGGCACCGTCGTCATGCCGGAGTCCTCGTGGCAGGCGCTCGATCCGCGCATCCTGAACTGGCGGCTCGCCGGCCCAGACCGCCTGACGGCGCTGGGAGACCTCAGCGAACTGCGGATGGCGGTCGAGCCCGTAGCGGCGCGGCTGGCGAGCGCGCGGGCCACACCGGCTCAGTGCGGCGACCTCACCGCAGCGATCGTCGGAATGGCGGCAACGCAACGGTCCGCGGACCGTGACGAGTACTTGGCGCACGACCGCGACTTCCACCGGGTGCTGCTCGAAGCATCCGGCAACCCGGTGTTCGCGGCGCTCAGCAGCGCGGTGGCGGAGGCGCTCAACGGGCGAACCGTCCACTCGCTGATGCCCGACACCGCCAACCCGGAGGCGATCCGGCTGCACGAGGAGGTCGCCGCGGCCGTGCGCCGGGGAGACGGCGCAGCAGCGGAGCAGGCCATGCGCCTGATCGTCGAAGAGGCGGACGGCGCGGTCCAGCGCCCTGCGCGCTAACGACGCAGGAGGCGAGGGCCGATCACCCAGGCGAGCCCGCAGAGCACGGCTGAGACGGCGAAGGCGCCAACGAACGGCCAGGCGCCTCCGGCCTCCCGGAGCGCGGCGAAGACGATCGCTGTCGCCGCCAGCGCCACCGCGGACCCGGTCGCATCGGAGATCGACAACGCGGAACTGTTGAAGCCCTGGTCGTCGCTGGTCGAGTACTCGAGGGTCAGCACGCCGAGCCGCGGGTACAGGATGCCCATCCCGGCTCCGGCGAACGCCCACGCGATGACAGCGACGAACGGATTCAGGTGCCACACGGCGAGCGCGATGAGGGCGGCGAGCGCGATCGTCAGCCCGAGCGCGCCCAGCCACGAGGCTGTGCGGTTCGTGATGCGCGGGAAGTGCCCCTGCACCCAGGATGCGCCCGACCAGGTGAGCCCAGCCGCGGTCAGCGCGAGGCCGGCGACGGCAGCCGACAGCCCGTACTCGGTCACCATGATGAGCGGCACATACACTTCGGACGCGAAGAATGTCCCCGCCACGATGGCGCGCAGGAGGATGACGCTCGGCAGCCCCCGGCGCGCGACCAGCGTGCCCGTCGGGACCAGCGGCCGGATCGCGAAGGCGGCGAGCGCCGCGGCCAGTACCGGCACGATCCACTGGACCGGCCCCGTCGTCTCGGCCGCGAGAGTGAGCGCCAGAACCGCCGCGGCGAGCAGCGCGGCCCAGAGCAGCCTGGCCGGGCGGAACGGTGCCGGCTCGGCCGGGGCTTCGAGCACTCCGTGCATCACGGGCACCACCATCAGCATCGCGAGGGCCGTCAGAACGACCACGCCGAGGAACACCCACCGCCAGCCGACCGTCTCGGCGAGGACCCCGGCGATGAACGGTCCGATCAGCGAAGGGATGACCCAGGCCGCCGCGAATCCGGCGAAGATCCGGGGATGCAGCCGGGGCGGATAGACCCGGGCCACGATCACGTACAGGACGACTGTCAGCGCTCCGCCGCCGAGACCGTGGATGAGACGGCCGGCCACGAAGATCCCCATCGACGGCGCAGTGCCGGCGACGAGCAAGCCGATGGTGAACAGCACCACCGAGCCGATGAGGGCCGTCCGCGGGTTGCCGCGATCCGCCCAGGCCCCGGCCGACACCATCCCGACGACACTGACGGCGAGCGGCCCGGCGAACGCGAACGCATAGAGCGCGGCGCCGTCGAGCTCCCGGCTCACCGCCGGCATGATGGTCGTCACGGCGAGCGCCTCGAATGCGGCAAGCGTGATCAGCAGGCACATCCCGATGCTGGTCCACCGGAACTGCGGGCTGAGGACGCCACCGGCCGACGCACGATCGCGGGATGCGGAGCCTGCGGCCACCGAATCCACGTCGCGCGAGCTCATGACGCCCAGCCTAGGCCGAGGGTCACGCGGTCCGTCTTCCGGAGCGGCGTCGCGCCATCCGGACCAGCGCCCCGACCCCGAGCGCCACGACGGCGACGGCCGCAGGGAACGCCAGGTGCCAGCCGGCCAGCACCAGCAGCCCGCCGGCGAGCGCACACGAGAGCAGAGCCATCCACCAGCCGAGGGAGCGCGTGGGCAGGAGCCGCAGCGCCGAGGCGACGCCGAGCCCGTAGACGGCCGCCGCGAAGCTGGTCTGGATGAGGATGAAGGGCTGCAGGTCGCCGCTCGCCAGGACGATCACCGAGTAGACGGCCATCACGCCGGTGGAGAGCAGAAGGCCACGACGGGCGACCGCGCCGTTCTCGACACCGCGACCGAACCAGGCGGGGAGGTCGCCGTCGCGTCCCATCGCCGCGCCGAGTTTGCTGAACGCCGCCAGGTAGGCGTTGAACACGCCGGTGACGACGATCGCCGCGATCACGGCGACCACCACACCGCCACTCGGCCCCGTGCCGACCTGAACCAGCTCGAGCAGCGGAACGGCGGTCGACGCCGCCCGGTCGCCGAGCACCAGAACCGTGACCGCCTGGATGGCGAGGTACGCGACCGAGACGATGATCAGCGCAAGCGCGGTGGCGCGAGGGATGTCCCGACGCGGGTTCCGGAACTCCCCGCCGATGCCGGCGACCGCCTCCCACCCCGCGAACGCCCAGATGTAGAGGCTCATCGCAAGGCCGACCCCCGCCCATCCGTGCGGGAGCAGCGGCTGCAGATGGGCCGGCTGGCCGTGGGGGGCCGCGACGGCAAGGACGAACACGAGAACCGCGACGAGCGCCGCCGACAGGACGAGTTGCACGGACGCGGCGAACCGCACGCCGAACGAGGTCACCGCGATGGGAACGACCATCAGGGCCACGGCGATCAGCGTGGTGCTCGCCGTATCGCCGCCGATCACGGCGACGACGTAGCGGGCGGTCATCAGCGCGGCGATCGGAGCCCCGATCGGCGTGCCGAAGAAGAACCAATATCCGATGACGCGGGCGGCGTCGGGCCCGAACGCGCGCCGCGCGAACGTGGCCACCCCTCCCGCATCCGGATGCCGGCGGGCGAGTGCGGCGAAGGTGCCGGCGAGCGGCACCGAGATGAGTGCGAGCGCTGCGACCGCGATGATCGCGCCGGGTCCCGCAGCCGCGGCCGCGAGCGCCGGGAGCACCAGGATGCCGGTCCCCAGCACGGCCGCGACGTAGAGTGCGGTGCCGCCGGCCACGCCGAGCCGCCCCTCCGGAGCAGCAGGCACCCGCGGGTCGGGGAGCTCGTGATCTTGACCGCGGGCGCGCGTGTTCGAGGGCCCGCGTTCCGTCATATCCCCATGATGGCGCGGACCGCCGACACCGTGGTTACTCCGGGCTCACTTTCCGGCCCCTGCCGGTTACGCCGTCCCCCAAGTCGCGGGAGGATGTGTGCTGGAGGAGGCCGCGTGCTCGGACTGGAACTGCTCGTCGTGATCGGCGTCACGACGCTGGTGAGCAAGGTGCTCGCCCGCCGCATCGGCATCGCTCAACCGCTGCTCCTGGTCGCCTTCGGCGTCCTGATCGGGCTCGTGCCGCTCTTCCGTCACATCGAGCTGGCTCCCGAGGTGGTGCTGTTCCTCTTCCTCCCCGCGATCCTGTACTGGGAGAGCCTGACCACCTCGCTGCGGGAGATCAGGTCGAACCTCCGCAGCATCATCCTGATGAGCACCGGGCTCGTCGTGTTCACCGCCGCGGCCGTCGCCGTCCTCGCCCATGCCATGGGGCTGCCGTGGGGACCGGCCTGGGTCCTGGGCGCAGCGATCGCTCCCACCGACGCGACGGCGGTGTCGTCCTTCACGCACTCGCTGCCCCGCCGGAATGTGACCATCCTGCGCGCCGAGAGCCTCGTGAACGACGGGACGGCCCTGGTGCTCTGGTCGATCGCCGTCGGCTTCACCGTCGGGGATGCGGATGTCAGCCTCGGCGCGGTCAGCCTGACGTTCCTGTTCGCCTACCTCGCGGCCGCTGCAATCGGCGCGCTCGTCGCCTGGCTGGCCATCCTGGCGCGAAGACGTCTGCGGGATGCGATCACCCAGAACATCGTGATGCTCCTCACTCCCTTCACCGCCTACCTCGTCGCGGAGCTCGTCCACGCCTCCGGGGTGCTGGCCGTGGTCGTCGCCGGCCTCATCATGAGCCAGGTGGGCCCCCGCATCGGTGCCGCCGAGGGCCGGCGCCAGTCCGACGCGTTCTGGTCGTTCACGACGTTCCTTCTCAACGCGAGCCTGTTCGTCCTCGTCGGGATCGAACTCCCCCGCTCCGTCGGCGAGCTGGCGACCAGCGATCTGGGGATGGGTCTGGTCGCCATCGTCGCGGTCACGGTGGTCATCGTGGCGGCCCGCTTCGTCTTCCAGTTCGCGACGGTCTTCCTCATCCGTCTGCTGGATCGGCGCCCCGAGCAGAAGGCCCGGCGCATGAGCAACCGCTGGCGGGTCGTCAGCAGTCTCGCCGGGTTCCGGGGCGCCGTCTCCCTGGCCGCCGCGCTGGCCGTGCCGGCGACCATCGGCTCCGGCCACCCCTTCCCCGGCCGCGACTTCATCGTGTTCGTGACCACCGGCGTGATCATCGTGACCCTCGTCGTCCAAGGGCTGCTCCTCCCGGCGTTGGTCCGCTGGGCCCGCCTCCCGTCGGACGAGTCGGTCGGGCACGAGCTGCGTCTCGCCGAGACCACTGCGACGCGGGCGGCCCTCGACGAGTTGCCCGAGCTGGTGCGCCGCCTGGGCGTCGACCCGGAGGTGGGCGAGCGGATCCAGAACGAGTTCGAGGAGCACCTGGAGCTGCTCGAGGTCGAGGACGAGTCGGACGACGGCGACGAGGCCGTCGAGCGCAGCCGCCAGGACACCGAGCTGCGGCTCGCCCTTCTGCACTGCAAGCGGGAAGAGGTCGTGCGGCTGCGCGACGAGGGCGAGATCGACGACATCGTGCTGCGGGATGTGCAGCGCCGCCTCGACGTGGAGGAGGTGCGGCTCACTGGCCGGGAACCGGGCGAGTGACCGGCCCGGTCGGCGGCGCAACCGGCGTCATCGGTTTCTGAAATACCTGAACAGCGATCGCTCGCTGATCAGACACGTCGTCAGTGCGCACGAAGCGAGGGCGATCGATGCGCCGACTCCCATCGTCAGCAGCGTCGCGGAGACCAGCGGGACGCGATCCGCGCCTTCGGAGGGATAGATGCACACGGAGACCGCGCCCACCAGAACCGTCCCGGTGATCGCCCAGACGCTCGCCTGCATAGTCTGCGACACCACCTGCGCGAAACGGGCGACACCGATGTGACGGTCGGAGGCGAGAGAGAGTCGTCGCCGGAGGACGTACAGCACGCCGAGGGCGACCGCCGTCCCCGCCGTGAGTGCGTTTGCCGCTGTCTGACTGAGGAAGGCCACTTCGGCGAACCGAGTGCCCTTGGTCTGGTTGAGTTGCATGAGAGTCGGCGCCTCGTCAGCGCGGCCGCTCCCCGAGAGGACGGAGCGTCCCAGAGCGGCGACGGCCTCCTCATCCTGGGGCCAGATCGTCGCCCAACAGGCGTCGAATGGTGCCTCGCCGTCGGGAACGATTCCGATCGCAGCGAATGCGAGAAGCGAATCCCTTCCGTCGTCGGTGTACCGGAACACGCGACTGATCCTGGCTTCGCCGGTCCCAGTTGAGAGGCGATCCCCAGGGCGGATGCCCAGCACTTCGGCGACATCCGTGGAAACGTCGATGCCCGCTTCGCGCCGCTGACCTCCCGAGTCGAGTACATCAGCGAAGCCGGCGCTCGTCTCGAAAGAGGTGATCGGTGTCTGAGGGAGGGCGGATGGCACAAGCGGGCGTTCGCGCTCGCGCAATGCACCCGCGGCTTGCACGGAAGCGTGCGTCGCCAGTGCGTCGCAGGCACGCCCGTCGATGCGATCATCCGCCTTCATGACATATGTCGCGGCTCCCGCTGACACGTACGCCCGTGCACTGCGGATGACCTCCGCCTGGCCGAGACCGGCAGCGAGCGCGAGTCCCCCAGCGCAAACGCTGAACAGCACGGCGAAGAGCACGGAGCGACCGGCTCCCGTTCGGATATCTCGCCCGGCTTCGCGGAGTGCCTCGCCGATCCGCATGCTCAGACTGCCTCAGGCGCCGCGCCGAGATCGAGTATCTCGTCGCAAGCCGCGCGCGTACGGGCGTCGTGTGTGGCGATCGCGATCGCCGCTCCACGTCCTGCCAGCCTACGGATGACCGCATTCACCTGTTCCGCCATCTCGCGGTCCAGTTGCGCCGTCGGCTCGTCTATCAGGAGCAGCGCGGGCGATGCCGCCGCCGCGCGAGCCAGCATGAGGCGCTGCGCTTCCCCTCCCGAGAGCTCGGAGAACCGCGCTCCGGCTCGCGCATCCAACCCGAATGCGACAAGGAGGCGTCTCCCTTCCGCCTCGGCCTGACGGCGAGTGAGGCCGCGCGCCAGGAGGGGAAGCGTCACATGATCGAGCGCCGATCGCTGCGGCACTCCGTGAGGGTTCTGGAACACCCACACGCTCGAGTCCATGTCGCGTTCGACCGCGCCCTCGGTCGGGACGACCATTCCTGCGATGATCGCGAGAAGCGTGGACTTGCCGCATCCGCTCGGTCCGATGATTCCGGTGATCTGTCCTGGCGTGAACGTATGTGTGATGGGCACGAAGAGTCTGCTCTCGAATGAGTGACTCACAGCGACGAGGCTCACCGACACGACGTGCCCGTGGGCGGTCGCACGCGCACCTCAGTGAGCGGCCTAACGTCGGTTGTCACAAAGGACTGCCCGAGGTCGGAGCCGACGATGGTGACGGTCCTGGGGCGTCCGTGGGCAGGCAGGATGCATGCCGACCCGCGGTGGATGTCCCACAGCGCGGTCGGTGGGACCACCAGCACGGCAAGCGGCGAGCGGAGCGACCATCCAACAGGAATGGTGACTTCGCCTGCCGTTGCCGCCTTCGCGCGGAACTCCGGCAGCTCCGACACCTTCAGGAGAGCGTCAGCGCCATCGACGGCCCCGTCGTCATCAGTCGCGATCTCAGCGTCGCCCGAAGTGATGAGTCGCGGGCCGGGAGCGCGGTCGGCAGGCACCGATGCCAGGCGCGCGGATACCACGGCAACCGGGAATGTGATCAGCTCGGTACCCTCGATCACCGGCTTCCCAACGGCAGCGACGCAGGATTCGACGCGCGCTTCGGCATGGGGTGACCAAGCGAAATCTGCCGGGTCTACGCCTCGCCTGGCCTCCGGAGGAAGCCCGAGGGCAGCGCGCAGGCCAGCGATCGCCGCGAGAGTCGACGAGCCTATGACGCCGTCCTCCGCGCTCGCGTGGCCGAGACGCGTCAGCTCCCGCTGCAGCGCAGCAACATCGTCACCGCGGTCGCCCGGCGCAAGGCTGCGCCAGAGGGGTACCGCCGTCGCCAGCAGGATGAGCCTGCGACCGTCGATCGCTATCGGAGCGGTTCCGGAGAGCAATGCGGTGTGAGGTGTGCAGTCGAGAGCCGTCAGCTTCCCCGGGCGCGGTGCGGAAACGACCGCCGGGGCACCGGTCACGACGGTGAGCTGCACGTCCCGACGATCTTCGAATGCGCGTTCGGTGACCGCGGCCGTTGTCGCAGGACGGGCGGTTGCCAGGGTGCCGGGTGGCGGCACCCGAACGCTCAGCGCGGCAGCAGCGCAGACCAGACTGCATCCGATGATGACGACGATGCCCAGCACGCTCCGAGAGATGGCCCAACGCTTTTTCACGGCGAGTACCAGAGTCCGAGCGGATCCAGGGCGCACCGACGGGCACCGTCGGACTGCGAGTCGAACGGGAAGTGGTCCTTCTCATTGTCCTGAGACCAGCGCCTAGTGCTGTAAGTCACGTCGACAAGCCCGACACCACGCAGGCACGCGACTTGGATGGTCGCTTCGTCTCGCTTCCCCGGATTACGGCGAACTTGCTCGTACAGGTACAGGACGGAGCCCGCCCAGGACGACTCGCATTTCTGGAGCACGGGATCCGAGCGCTCGAAGAAGTCTTCCGGGTAGGAGCCGGATACAGAACCGAGTTCGAACCCGCCGCGGGCGTCCCAGGTGATGGTGTATCCCGAATCGTCGAGGCACGAACGCAGATGCGCCTTCGTCTGCTCGTATTCGGCCGCCGTGACCTCGCCATCGTGCAGCACGCCCCGCTCGTAGTCGCTCGTGGCGCTGGCGTACGCACTCGTGAACTCGTTTGCCCACGGCCCGGTCACCGAGATGGCGGGGGACGGCTGCCCAGCCATGCCGGACGACGAGCAGCCGGCTGAACCCGCCGCGATCATCACTGCGAGAACAGCGCCTCCTGCTGTACGGCCACGCACGCTTCTCTAGGCCTTCAGCGAGTACCCGAACGAAACGACATTGGCCCAACAGGACGTCTGCTTGGACCACTGCCCTGCCGAGGCCCAGTTTCCGTACTTCGACGCCGAGTTTCGGATCGCATCCCAGTGGCGAGCGGGTACCCCAGCACACTTGTTGTACGCCTGCCACGTCGAGACGCTCTGTACGCACTCGACCGCGGATGCTTCCGGAGCGCGTGCGGTGTCGATTCCGACTCCCGTGAGGATCGCCGCCGCGACAGCACTCGCCGCCAGCAGTTTTCGAATCGTCATGTCGCTCCCTTCGGGCGAGTCGTGTTCCTCGCCGGGTCGACAATATGCTGAGCACTCCACTTCGTCAATTTCATACATGCATATCAACGTGAGTGTGTCAGAAGTCCGGGCTTCTCGCAGTCGCCACGGCCGTCTACGATCGCGCTGAGAGCATCCAGGAAGGGGTGTGCCATGACCGACGCCAAGGAGAACTGGCCGGAGACGTCATCGGGCGAGCCGATCGACGTCGACGCGATCGCGGAGGGCGGCGACGAGGGACCGTACGACGCGGACGGAATCGTCGAACCGGAGCACGACGCGTTCGACCCGCTGGAGGACGACAGCGGCAACTGATCCATCGGGAACTCTTGTCCCCCGGTCGTGTACCCCGCTAGGGTCTGTCGTAGACGGGCCACCTGGGGAGGGGTGCAGCGTGACGACATTCGAGACACCGATCGGGAACGTTCCGAAACCGGGTCAGGACGTACACCTCGTGCGCTGGATTCGCTCGGCGGACGGCTGGACCAGCCAGACCCTGCTCTGCACCTACCTGGCGTGCACCCCGGAGTCGTGGATCGTCGCTTCCCGCGGTGAGCAGGTCGCCTTGGCACGGTCCGAGTGGTCGCAGTTCGCCTTTTGATCCCAGGACCGGGTCGGGGTGCGGGGGCGCTCAGAGTCCGGCGCGCCCCGCAAGGATATCGACGGCGACCCGCCAGTCGCGGGCGGGAATGCCCTCCCCCGCATCCTCCTCGCCCGGGAGACGCGCCACGAAGGCCGACCACAGCTCGTCGGAGCTGTGCACCTCCTCGATGAGGCCGAGGTACTCTCCGCCGAAGTACACCTCCCACGCCGCCGTCGCGGTCGGGCTGTACATCAGGGTCAACGGCACCGACCCGTATGTGTAGACGGCATGCTGGTGCGCAAGCTCCTTCTCCGTCATGACCGCAGGATAGGCGCGATCCCGCCTGCGGGGAAGGGTACGTGGCGCCTCGCGTGGATGGTCAGGCGACGACCTGGTCGTCGTCCTCCGCCTGCTCGTGCGTAGCCGTCACGGCGAGCGCCACGACATCGCGCATCCTCCCCCGCCGGGTGAACGCGGCGCGCTGCCGGCCGGCCCCTCCCCCGGTTGCATGGATGCGCGCCACACCGCGCTGGACCAGCGCGAAATCGCCGTTCGCCTCGAGGGCGTCCGTCGCATGGGTGAGCAGCGCCTGCACCGCGTCCACGGCCGACGTCTCCCGCCACGTGACCGGGTGCGGAAGCGACCCGGCGACACCGGTGAGCGCCGCCTGCCACTCAGCGAGCCGCAGGGCGGCGGACGGCACTGCGGCGGGCGGGATGCCGGCGCGCCACTCGGCGATCGCGGTATCCACCAGCGCCCGCACGATCGCAGCGATCACGGCGGCGTCGCGCGCGTCGAGGCAGACGTCGGCAACCCGCACCTCGACGGTGGGATGCTTCCGCGACACGCGCGCGTCGAGGTACAGCATCCCCGTGTCGAGGATGACGCCGGTGTCGACGAGGAACCGCTCGAATCGGTCGTATGCCTCCACCGACCCGAAAACGTCGGTCGGACCGGCGCTCTGCCACTGGTGCCACGCGACGAACCGGTAACTCGCGTGCCCGGTGTCGGTCCCGCCGAAGTACGGCGAGTTCGCGCTCAGGGCCAACAGGGTCGGCAGCCAGGTGCGGATGCGGTCGAGCACCGCCACGCCCTCCTCGCGTGAATCGATGCCGACGTGCACATGGAAACCGCACACCAGGGTCCTGCGAGCGGTGAGCCCGTAGCGCTCGATCATGGTGGCGTAGCGCGGGTCTTCCGTCACGTGCGGCCGCAGGCGCATCGGCGACATCGCGACGGCGACCGCCCGGGCTCCGTGCCGCTGGGCGAGCCCGTCGGCCAGCTCCCTGCCTGCCACGATGTCGAGCAGCAGTTCGCCGGTGTACAGCTGCGGACGCGTCTGCGTCTCGATCATCTCCTGCTGGATCTCCGCGCTGACCGAGGGACCGTCGATCACGGGCAGCGCGTCGGCCAGCACCATCGGCGCGACCGGCGATGCTACGCCGCGAGCGTCGACCAGGAGAAGCTCTTCCTCCACCCCGAAAGTCCTCACCCCTCAACTATCGGTGGCGAGGGACCGGCGGACAAGACCCATTACGCCGTGAGTATCCCGTGCGGCGGTCAAGCGACGGTGAGCGTTCCATCCTCTGCGAGCGTCCAACCGGGGTTGTACGCCACCTCCCAGACGTGGCCGTCCGGGTCGGCGAAATACCCCGAATAACCGCCCCAGAACACGCGTTCCGCGGGCTTCAGGATGCGCGCGCCCGCCGCCGCAGCCTGCGCAAGCACCCGATCGACGTCCGCCTCCGAGCGCTGGTTCGACGCGAGCGTGATGCCGCTGAAGGTGCCGTCTATCGCCAGCCGCGCATCCTCGGCCAGGTCGTCGCGGCCGAACAGCGCGAACGCCATCCCCGGCAGCTGGTAGAAGACGACGCCTTGCGGCGCGTCCGCAGGGCGCCAGCCGAGGCCGTCCTCGTAGAACGCGCGAGAACGGCCGAGGTCGGCCACCCCGAGCGTGATCAGACTGATCCGTTGGTCCATGCGCCCGAGGCTAGTCGCGACTACCGACCGAGCGCCTGTTCCACGTCTTCGAGCAGGTCGTCGAGCTCTTCGATACCGACCGACAGACGGACGATGTTGTCGGGCACTTCGAGCGCGGTGCCGCGCACCGACGCGTGCGTCATCTCCGACGGGTAGCCGATCAGCGATTCGACGCCGCCGAGCGACTCCGCCAGCTGGAACACGCGCGTCGACTCCGCGAACCGGCGGGCCGCCGCCGCTCCCCCGGTGAGCGCGACCGACAGCATCCCGCCGAACCCGCTCATCTGCCGCGCCGCGAGCTCGTGCCCGGGATGGTCCGGCAGACCCGGGTAGTGCACGGCTGCCACACCCGCGTGGCCGACGAGGGCTTCGGCGATCGCTTGCGCGTTGGAGCTGTGCTTCCGCACACGCACCTGCAGGGTCTTGATGCCGCGCACGGTGAGGAACGCATCCATCGGCGACGACACGGCACCGGCGGCGAACTGGATGAACTGCGCCTTCTCGGCCAGCTCATCATCGGCGAAGACGAGGGCGCCGCCGATCACGTCGGAGTGACCGCCCAGGTACTTGGTGGTCGAATGCACGACCACGTCCGCACCGAACGACAGCGGCTGCTGCAGCGCCGGCGAGGCGAAGGTGTTGTCCACGACGACGATCGCGCCGACGGCGTGACCGAGCTCGACGAGGGCCGCGATGTCGCTGATCTTCATCAGCGGGTTGCTGGGCGTCTCGATCCACAGCATCCTGCTGCGGTCGGTGCCGAGTGCGGTGCGGACCGCATCCAGGTCGGCGAGGTTGACGGTCGTGTTCCGGATGCCCCACTCGCTGTGGATGCGGTCGATCAGCCGGTGCGTGCCGCCGTAGGCGTCGTTGCCGAGCACGATGTGGTCGCCCGGGCGGAGCGCCGCGCGCAGCAGCGCATCCTCCGCCGCGAGGCCCGAGGCGAAGGAGAGCGCGCGGACACCGCCCTCCAGCGAAGCCAGCAGCGTCTCGAGCGAGGTGCGGGTCGGATTGCCGCCACGGCCGTACTCGTAGCCGTTTCGAAGGCCCCCGATGCCGTCCTGGACGAACGTCGAGGTCTGGTAGATGGGCGGGATGATCGCACCGGTCGTCGGGTCGAACTCCTGACCGTCGTGAATGGCGCGCGTGGCGAAGCCGTGTGTCATGTGTCGTTCTTTCGTGTGGGTCAGTCGCTGAAGTAGTTGAGGAGGTCCTGCCGGGTGAGCACGGCGACGGGCTTGCCGCCGTCGGTCACCAGCAGCGCGCTCGCGGCGGCGAGCGCCGCACGGGCGGCCGACACGGACTCGTTCGTCCCGATGAGGGGCAGCGGCTCGCCGAGGTGCTTGCCGACCGAGTCGCTCATCTCGGCGTGCCCGCTGAACACCGCGTCCACGAGCGAGCGCTCGTCGAGGGCGCCGGCGACCTCGCCCATCACGACCGGCGGCTCGGCGGTGAGGACCACCAGCTGCGAGACGCCGTACGTGTTCATCGTCTGGATCGCGTCCCGCACCGTCTCGCTGGGGTGCGTGTGCACCAGGTCCGGCAGGTCGCCGCGCTTGGTCTTCACGATGTCGTGCACCGTGGACTCGTCGGGCACATCGCTGAAGCCGTAGGACTGCATCCATCGGTCGTTGAAGATCTTCGCGAGGTAACCGCGGCCGCCGTCGGGGAGGATCACCACCACAATGTCGTCGGGGCCGAGGTCTTTCGCGACCTCCAGTGCCGCCACCACGGCCATGCCGCTGGAGCCGCCGACGAGGATGCCCTCCTCCCGCGCGAGCCGCCGGGTCATCCGGAAGGCGTCGGCGTCGCTCACGGCGATCACCTCATCGACGACGGCGGGATCGTAGGCGCCGGGCCAGAAGTCCTCGCCGACACCCTCGACCAGGTACGGGCGGCCGGTGCCGCCGGAATAGACCGAGCCCTCCGGGTCTGCGCCGACGATCCGCACGCCGCCCTCGGAGACCTCCTTGAGGTAGCGACCGGTGCCCGTGATCGTGCCGCCGGTGCCGACACCCGCGACCAGGTGCGTGATCCGTCCGTCCGTGTCGCGCCAGATCTCGGGACCCGTGGTCTCGTAGTGGCTGCGCGGCCCGTTCGGGTTGAAGTACTGGTTGGGCTTGAACGCCCCCGGGATCTCGGCGGTCAGTCGGTCGGACACCGAGTAGTACGAGTCAGGATGGTCGGGCGGCACCGACGTCGGCGTCACCACCACCTCCGCTCCGTAGGCGGTGAGGACGTTGATCTTGTCCTCGCCCACCTTGTCGGGGAGCACGAACACGCACCGGTAACCGCGCTGCTGCGCGACCAGGGCGAGTCCGACTCCGGTGTTGCCGCTCGTTGGTTCCACGATGGTGCCGCCGGGCTTCAAGAGCCCGTCCTGCTCCGCAGCGTCGATGATGCGGGAGGCAATGCGGTCCTTCGACGAACCTCCGGGGTTCAGGTACTCGAGTTTGACGAGCACCGTCGCCGCGATCCCGTCGGTCAGCCTGTTGAGCTTCACGAGCGGGGTGTCGCCGACCAAGTCGATGATGGTCTGTGCGTACTTCACCCGACCCACCTTAACAGCGGGGGTGGGACAAAGGGAGTGTGTGACGCGGTCGACGGCTCCGTCACGACCCGCGAACTGTTGCGTCTATACCTATGTGAAACATGATGGGCTGCGCCCTGAAATCCAAGCGCTCCGGGCGTTCGCGGTGGCGGCGGTGGTCGCGAACCACTTCTGGCCGTCGCGCATCCCTGGTGGGTACCTCGGCGTCGACGTCTTCTTCGTGATCTCCGGCTACCTCATCGTCGGTCACCTGCAGCGGGAAGCATCCAGCACGGGCCGAATCGCCCTGCTGGCGTTCTGGGCTCGGCGAGCGCGCCGCTTGCTGCCCGCTGCCCTGCTCGTTCTGCTGGCCACCGCCGCAGCGGTCATCGCATGGGTGCCCTCGACGCTCTGGCGCGACTGGCTTGCGCAGGTGGGCGCGTCGGCGATGTATGCGGAGAATTGGCTGCTCGCCGCCCAGGGCGTGGAGTACAGCGCGGAGGACCGGGCGCCCTCCCCGGTGCAGCATTTCTGGTCGCTGTCGGTCGAGGAGCAGCTCTACCTGGTCGTACCGGTGGCCATGGGCCTCCTGGCAGCGCGCTTCCGCAAAACGCGACTGGCGACAGCCGTTGCGCTGGCCCTTATCGCCGCCGCCTCCCTGACCTATGCCGTCACGCAGGTGGCGAACGGATCCCCGTCCGCCCACTTCGAGACCACGGCGCGAGCATGGGAGTTCGTCGCGGGCGGGATGCTGGCGCTCATCCGAGCACGCACGCTCGATGATCGATCTCGAGCGGTGGTCAGCTGGGCTGGATGGGCTGCCCTCCTCTGCTGCGTCGCCGTCTTCCGCGCCGATACCGGCGTCCCGGGAGCCGTGACGATCGTCCCAGTCGCGGCGACGGCGGCCGTCATCCTCGCGGGAGCACCGACGGTACGCTGGAGCGCGACGCGTGTCGTCTCCGCGCGCCCGATCCGCTGGCTCGGGGGCATCTCGTACAGCCTCTACCTCTGGCACTGGCCGCTGCTCATCATCACGCCTTTCGTCCTGGGCGAGCGTCCGTCGTCCCTGGGCCGAGTGCTCCTTCTCGCGATCGCCGTCGGGTTGGCGTGGCTGACGAAATGTCTCGTCGAAGACCCCGTTCGGCGCGGGCACCTCGTCCGGCGGCCGCCCTGGGTCTCGATCGTCGGGGGCCTCGTGTGCTCGTCGCTCGTTCTGGCGGGCTGCGCGGCCGTCCACGCTCGCGTATCGGCTGCCGAAGCGGCCGCCGCACGCGTTGTCTCGGCAGCGGCGAAAGCGCGAACGTCCTGCGTCGGCGCTGCGGCGGCGCTGCCGGAGAGTGGATGCGACCGCCCCCACGCCATCACAGCGCTCACCGACCCCGCGCAGGCTCAGGACGAGCTGACCGCGACGACCACCTACCGTGGCTGCCAGCAGGTGCGGTATCAGGCCGAGGTCATCCGGTGCGAGGCCGGTGACAAGAAGTCCTACACGACAACGATCGCGCTCGTCGGCGACTCCCATATGACGCAGTATCTCGACGCACTCAACGCGTTCGGGCGCGCCGAGCACCAGCGCATCCTCTCGTTCGTGAAGTCCTACTGTCCGGGCACGGGCGCGACCGACGCCTTCGTCGCCGATCCTGCGTCCGATCCCACGGCGAGCGATTGCGCCGAATGGGGCGATGCCGTACTCGACCGGGTCGCCTCGGATCCGAGCATCGACGCCGTCGTCTTCTCGAATTTCACCGAGCGGTACGCGGCGGGTAATCCCCGCGAAGGGGTCGGGCGGCCGCTGCGCGCTGACGACTTCCAGCGGGCCTGGGAGCGGATGCGCCGGGCGGGAAAGACTGTGGTCGCCGTCCGCGACATCCCTCATCTCGGCGCCGTCCGAGGGCCCGAGTGCGTGGCCATGCACATGACCGAATACGATCCGTGCGCGTTCCCGCGCGCCGAAGCGTCGTCGTCGCCGGCGTCGGCGCCCGATCCGCTGGTCGACGCAGCACGGACGATGGCCGTCCCGGTCGTCGATTTCACCGACCTCTTCTGCGACGCGGCCACCTGCCATGTGGTCATCGGCGGCCTCATCGCGTTCGCGGACTCCAATCACATGACGGCGACCTTCTCGCTCTCCGCGGCGGACATCGTCGGCAGCCGGCTCAAGCGCGCCATCGAGCCACTGCGGTGAGCGACGGCCGCCCTAGAATCGCTGCATGCCCGTGTCCGACCTGTCGTCCGTCGCGCAGGACTACCTGAAGATCATCTGGTCGGCGACCGAATGGTCCGACGAACCGGTCACGGTGAAGCAGCTGGCCGAGCGGATGGGCGTGCGGGCGGCGACCGTCTCGGACGGCATCCGGCGCCTCGCCGAACAGGGCCTCGTCGTCCACGAGCGCTACGGCGGTGTCGGCCTGACGGAGGTCGGCCGACGCCACGCGGTCGCCATGGTTCGCCGGCACCGCCTGATCGAGACCTTCCTGGTGGAGGAACTCGCCTACGGCTGGGACGAGGTGCACGACGAGGCGGAGGTGCTCGAGCACGCGGTCTCCGACGAACTGGTCGAGCGGATGGACCGCCGACTGGGTTTCCCCGCACGCGACCCGCACGGCGACCCCATCCCCACCGCGGACGGCACCCCGCGCCGCCCACAGGCGCTGCCGCTTCTGGATGCCGAGCCCGGCGCAGCACTCCGGGTCGTACGCATCTCGGACGCCGACCCCGCGGTGCTGCGCTACCTCGCCGACCGCGGAATCGGCCTCGACACCGGGCTCACGGTGGAGGAGCACCGGGCTTTCGCGGGCGACATCACTGTGCACCTCGGCGGCGCCCCGATCGTCCTGGGCGCGACCGCGGCCGCCGCGGTCTGGGTCTCTGCGCGACAGTGAGCGCGAGCCGCAGCTACGCCTTGACCACGGTGAGCACCACCAGCGCGAGATTCAGCAGGACGACGAGTCCGGCGACAGCGGCGCCGAGGATGCGCACCCAGAGCCGGTCCGCCGCCTCCCCCATCACCGCGCGCGAGCCGGTCAGTCGCAGCAGCGGGATCATGGCGAACGGGATGCCGAGGCTCAGGAACACCTGAGACAGGACCAGCGCCCAGGTGGGGTTCACGCCGAGCGCCAGGATGACCACGGCCGGCACGAGCGTGACGATCCGACGGGCGAGCAGGGGCACGCGAAGCTTCAAGAGGCCGCCCATGATCGTCGCGCCGGCGTAGCTGCCGACCGAGGCCGAGGCGAGGCCTGAGGCGAGGAGTCCAATGGCGAACACGACGCCGATGGCCGGTCCCAGTGCGCTCGAGATCGCCGCATGCGCGCCCTCGATCGTGTCTGTCCCGGGGACCCCCCGCAGGGAGGACGCCGCGACGAGGAGCATCGCGATGTTGACCGCGCCGGCGATGACCAGGGCGAGCACTACATCCAGCCGGGTCGCCCGAAGGAGGGTGCGGATACGTCCCGTGTCGGAGGTGACGCCGTGACGGTCGCGCGCCAGAGCCGAGTGCAGGTAGATGGCGTGCGGCATCACCGTCGCACCGAGCATGCTCGCCGCCAGCAGGACGGTCGGCGCGCCGTCGAACTTCGGGACGAGCCCCGCGGCGGCCTCCCCCCAGTCGACCGGGCTCACGAACAGTCCGGCGAGGAAACCGACCGCGATCACGGCGAGGAGCCCGACGATGACCACCTCGAACGGGCGCTGGCCGCGCCGCGTCTGGATGGCGAGGATGCCGATCGCCACGACTCCGACGATGAGTCCGCCGACCGGGAGAGGCAGCCCGAACAGCAGGTTGAGGGCGATGGCCCCGCCGATGACTTCGGCGATGTCGGTCGCGGCCGCGACGAGTTCGGCTTGCGCCCAGTAGGCGCGGCGGGCGCCGGTGCCGAGCCGACGGCCGAGCAGCTCGGGGAGGCTGTGCCCCGTGACGATGCCGAGCTTCGCCGACTGGTACTGGACGAACACGGCGATCGCGTTCGCGGCGACCAGCACCCAGACCAGCAGGTAGCCGTAGCGCGCACCCGCTGTCAGGTTGGCGGCGACATTGCCCGGGTCGACGTAGGCGATGGCTGCGACGAACGCCGGCCCGAGGAGTAGGAGGAGCCGCGCCGGAGCAGCTCGCGACACCCGCTCGCGCGCGTCAACGCTCATCCCGCCTCCGAACTCCGAAGTTAGCCCAGTCTAACTCTGCGATGTCCCGAGCGGGAGAAGGCTCAGGCGAGAAGGGTCGACAGGGAGACGATGCGGTCGTCGCGGTGGAGCGGGTGGGTGCTATTCCTCGAGCAGTGCGCCCTCGGACTGCTCCCGGTAGAGGCGCGAGTAGGTGCCCCCGAGTTCCAGGAGCTCGCGGTGCGACCCCCGCTCGACGACCTGGCCGTGGTCGATCACGAAGATCACATCGGCGGCGACGATCGTCGAGAGCCGGTGGGCGATCGCGATGGTGGTCCGGCCATTGGAGGCGGCGTCCAGCGCCTGTTGCACCACCCGCTCCGAAATGGTGTCGAGAGCACTCGTCGCCTCGTCGAGGACCAGAACCTCCGGGTCCTTGAGAAGCACCCGGGCGATCGCGATCCGCTGCTTCTCCCCGCCGGAGAGGCGGTACCCGCGCTCCCCGACCACGGTCGCGTAGCCGTCCGGGAAGCCGACGATCGTGCCGTGGATGTTGGCCCGTTTCGCCGCCTCCTCCAACTCCTCCTGGGTGGCGTCGGGGCGGGCGTAACGCAGGTTCTCGGCGATCGTCGCGTGGAAGAGGTAGGTCTCCTGGCTGACGACGCCGATGTGGGAGACGAGGGAGTCCTGCTGAAGGTCGCGCACATCGGTGTCGCCGAAGAGGATGCGGCCGCTGGTCGCGTCGTAGAAGCGCGGAATCAGGTACGACACCGTGGTCTTTCCGGCACCGCTCGGGCCCACGAAGGCAGCGAACTCGCCCGGCTGGATGACGAACGAAACGTTGTCCAGCGTGTTCCGCTCGCCGTCGCGCGCGTCGGGATACCGGAAGACGACGTGGTCGAACTCGATCCGGCCGAGGTCCTGGGCGGGGTCGACCGGCGCCGCATCCGCCCGGTCGGCGATGGCCGGCTTCAGATCCAAGTACTCGAAGATGCGGGCGAAGAGAGCCCCAGAGGTCTGCAGATCGAGGGCCACGCGCATGAGCGCCAGCAGCGGGAACAGCAGCCGCGCCTGCACGGTGGTGAAGGCGACGATGGTGCCGGCGGAGATGTCGGTCGCGCCGCCGACGATCAGCCAGCCGGACACCAGGTAGACGATGGCGGGGATCGACGACAGGAAGATGTTCACCATCGCGAAGAACCACTGACCGCTCATGGCCTGCGAGACCTGCAGCCGGATCTGGTTGTCGTTCTCGTCGGAGTAGCGACCGACCTCGGTCGCCTGGCGGTTGAAGCTCTTGGACAGCAGGATGCCCGAGACGCTCAGCGTCTCCTGGGTGATGGCCGTCATGTCTGACAGCGACTCCTGCGTCTTCGTCGCGATGCGGGCGCGCACCTGGCCGACGCGGCGCTGGGCGATGACGAGGATCGGCATCAGCACGACGGCGACGATGGTGAGCTGCCAGTTCAGCAGCAGCATCGCGACGAGGGCCGCGATGACGGTGACCGTGTTGCCGAGGATGCTCGAGATCGTGTTGGTGAGGACGCTCGCCACCCCGCCGACGTCGTTCTGCAGACGCGACTGGATGATGCCCGTCTTCGTGTGAGTGAAGAAGCTGAGCTCCATCGCCTGCAGGTGCGAGAACAACCGGACGCGCAAGGCCCCCATCACCTTGTTGCCGACCGAGGCGGTCAGGTACGTCTGCCACACACCGAGGAGGGCGGAGACCACGTAGACGATGAGCATGAACACGACGATCTCGACGAGGACCGGCAGGTTCGGCCCGCCCTTCGGGAACAGGCCGTCGTCGAACGCGCGCTCGGTGAGGAGCGGTGGGATGACCGACAGTGCGGCGCCGACCAGGACGAGAACCATCGTGAAGGCGATCGCCCCGCGATGCCCGGCGAACAGGGTGACGATGCGGCGGAACAGGTGCGGAATCTTCGGGGCCTCCGCGTTGATGGCGCGCTGCGCATCCGCATCGCCCCCGCTGACGCGCCCACGACCGCCGCCACCGCCTCCGGCCGCGGCCATGCCGCGCATCCCGCTCATGGATTCAGCGTAACCCTCCGTCGCGGGTAGACCGGCGTGACGCAACCGTGATGCAAGCGCTTGACGTAAACGCTTGCAGAGCGCGCTGGGCCTGGAGTACGGTTTGGGCCGGGCGCACACCTGCGCCCGCACCAAGAGCTCAACGAGGAGTGAAATGAAAGCAGCACGTCTCTCCGTGATCGCCGGTGTGGCCCTGGTGGGTCTGACACTGGCTGGATGCACCGGTGGTGGCGGCTCGGGAAGCGGCGGCGGCGACGCTGGCGCCAATACCGACAGCAAGGGCCCGATCACCTACGTGCAGGGCAAGGACAACTCCAACGTCGTCCGCCCTCTGGTCGACAAGTGGAACAAGGCCCACCCGAACGAGAAGGTCACCTTCAAAGAGCAGACCGACCAGGCCGACCAGCAGCACGACGACCTCGTGCAGCACTTCCAGGCCAAGGACGCCAACTACGACGTGGTCGATGTCGACGTGGTCTGGACAGGTGAGTTCGCGGCCAAGGGATGGCTCCAGCCACTGACCGGTACGTTCAAGATGGACAATTCGTCCCTCCTGGCTCCGACCGTCAAGTCGGGCACCTACAACGGCACGCAGTACGCGGCGCCGCAGACCTCCGACGGCGGCATCCTGTACTACCGCAAGGACCTGGTCCCCACCCCGCCGAAGTCGTGGGATGAGATGCTCAAGGACTGCGACATCGCCAAGGCGAAGGGCATCGGCTGCTATGCCGGTCAGTTCGCGCAGTACGAGGGCCTCACGGTGAACGCCGCAGAGGCGATCAACACCAACGGCGGCACCATCGTCGGCGAGGACGGCAAGAAGGTCACCGTCGACAGCCCCGAGGCCAAGGCGGGCCTGACCCGACTGGTTGACGGCTTCAAGAACGGGCAGATCCCGGCCGAAGCCATCACCTACCAGGAGGAGCAGGGCCGGCAGGCGTTCGAGGCCGGCAAGCTGATGTTCCTGCGCAACTGGCCGTACGTGTACAACCTGGCCAAGACGGACGGCTCCTCGACGGTGAAGGACACCTTCGGGATCGCGCCCCTGCCGGGTGTCTCGGCAGACAAGCCGGGCGTGTCCAGCCTCGGCGGTCACAACGCCGCGATCAGCGTGTACTCGAAGCACAAGGCAACGGCGTTCGAGTTCCTGAAGTTCCTGCAGAGCGAAGAGACGCAGAAGTTCTTCGTGACCCAGGGCTCGCTCGCCCCGGTGGTGGCGTCGCTGTACGACGACGCGGCGCTGAACAGCCAGCTGCCGTACCTATCGACCCTGAAGACGTCGATCGCGAACGCGGTACCGCGTCCGGTGTCACCGTTCTACCCGGCCATCACCAAGGCCGTGCAGGACAACGCCTACGCCGCCCTGAAGGGCGACAAGACGGTCGACCAGGCGCTGAAGGACATGTCCTCCGCCATCCAGACCGCCAGCGCCGGTTGATACCGGGCTGAATCGGTCGCCGGGCGGCGGGAACTCTCCCGCCGCCCGGCTCCACACCCACCCAGACTCCTCCGGAGGCACACATGTCAACGTCGAACGTCGTCGCCCCCTCATCCACCCAGTCCGGCAAGAACCGCGGTCCCTCCGTGCGCGCCGGCGCGAAGCGCGCCCGCAACAAAGAGGGCCGCGCCGCTCTCTACCTCATCGTCCCGACACTGATCCTCCTGGCCATCGTCATCGGCTACCCCGTGGTCAGCGCCATCGTGATGTCCTTCCAGAAGGACGCCGGACTCGACCCCGCCACCGGCCTGTTCGTCCAGGGCGGCTTCGCCGGCTTCCAGAACTACGCCCACTGGCTGTTCCAGCAGTGCGCAGGTCCCAACGGGACCACGATCACCTGCCCGCCCGGCAACCTCGGCTCCACCTTCTGGAGCGCCGTCTTCGTCACCTTCTTCTTCACGGTGACCACGGTCATCCTGGAAACGGTGCTGGGCCTCTGGTTCGCGCTGATCATGAACCGCGCCTTCCGCGGCCGTGGCTTCGTCCGCGCGGCCATCCTGATCCCGTGGGCGATCCCGACCGCCGTCACCGCGAAGCTGTGGTTCTTCATCTTCTCGGTCGCGGGCGTGGCGAACGCCGTGATCGGCGCGCACATCCTGTGGACCAGTGACGAGTGGGCCTCCCGGTTCGCGGTCATCATCGCGGACACCTGGAAGACGACGCCGTTCATGGCGCTGTTGATCCTCGCCGGTCTGCAGATCATCCCCGAGGAGGTCTACGAGGCCGCGAAGGTCGACGGCGCGACGACCTGGCAGCGCTTCTGGCGCGTGACCATGCCGCTGCTGAAGCCGGCACTGATGGTCGCCGTGCTGTTCCGCGTGCTCGACGCACTGCGCATCTACGACCTGCCCCAGATCCTCACCGGAGGCGGTGGTGGAACAGGCCATGCGACGACGACCCTGTCGATCCTGGTCGTCGATCAGATCAGGCAAGGGTTCAACAGCGCTGCCGCACTCTCCACCATCACCTTCATCATCATCTTCCTGGTCGCTTTCATCTTCGTCCGATTGCTCGGCACGAACGTGGTCCGAACGCAGGAGACTCAGCAGAAGGGGGCGAAGTGATGACCGCCGTCGCAGGACAGGCCGCCGCGACCGCCGAGGCGGGCGCACTTCCCCGGACCCAGACCAAGACCCGTACCGGCCGTCGTCGCCGCAACCAGAGCGCCCGCACGGGCATCCAGGCGATCGTGATCACGATCTGGTGCCTGCTGCCGTTCTACTGGATGGTCGTCACGTCGTTCCGCGACGTCGGCTTCACGAACGACAACACACCGTGGATCACGCACTTCACCTGGGACAACTACGTGACGGCGCTCTCGACCAAGCTCGGCAACAATCTGCCGGGTGCGCTGCTGAACTCGTTGTTCATCGGCATCTGCGTCACGCTGATCTCGCTCGTGGTCGGCATCTTCGCCTCGTACGCGCTCGCCCGCCTGGACTTCAAGTTCAAGGGCATCGTGCTCGGTATCATCCTGGCCGCCTCGATGTTCCCGGGCGTCGCGCTCATCACCCCGCTGTTCCAGCTGTTCACGAACATCGGGTGGATGGGCACGTACCAGGCGCTGATCATCCCGGAGATCTCGTTCGCCCTGCCGCTGACGGTCTACACGCTGAACTCGTTCTTCCGCGAAATGCCGTGGGACCTCGAGGAGGCGGCGCGGATCGACGGCTGCACCCAGGCGCAGGCCTTCCGCAAGGTCATCCTGCCGCTGGCGGCACCCGCGGTGTTCACGACCGCGATCCTGGCGTTCATCTCGTCGTGGAACGAGTTCCTGATCTCCAGCCAGCTGTCCAGCGACCGCACGCAGCCGGTCACCGTGGCCATCGCCTCCTTCACCGGCAGCCAGCCGCACCAGGAGCCGTACACGGCGATCATGGCGGCCGGAACCATCGTCACGGTCCCGCTGATCATCCTGGTGCTGATCTTCCAGCGCCGGATCGTCGCCGGCCTGACGGCCGGCGGTGTGAAGGGCTGATCGGATGCGGTTCAGCGACTCCCGCGAGGTCGTCGACGTCGGCCTCGGCTTCGTCGGCTTCTTCGCCGTCGCCTTCTTCGGGATCACCGTCTTCTGCGAGCTGACCGGCGAGCCGGCGCTCGGGTGGGCGCTCACCCTGCTGGTTCTCGTTCTCGCCTTCATCGGCCTCCTGCAGCTGCGCCGTCGCATCATCGCGCGGCGGCAGGAGGCCGAGGAGGCGCGGCTGCGCGAGCACCACGGCTCCTGAGCGGACCAGGCCGATGGCGGGTATCGAGGAGGTCGCGCGTGTGACCGGGGTCTCGACGGCCACGGTCTCGCGAGCCCTGCGTGGTCTGCCGAACGTATCGGACAAGACCCGGGCGGCGGTGCGCAGGGCGGCCGACGAGCTCGGGTACGTCGCGTCGTCGAGCGCGTCGGGCCTGGCCAGCGGGCGCACGCTCGCGATGGGGGTCGTCGTCCCGTCGGTGAGCCGCTGGTTCTACACGCAGGTGCTGGAGGGGGTGGATGCGGAACTGCGGTCGGCGAGCTACGACATGATCCTGTTCAACCTTGGCGGCCACCGCGGCGACCGGGAGCGGGTCTTCCACCGCAGCATCCTGCGCAAGCGGACGGATGCGCTGCTGGCCCTCTGCCTCGACTTCACGACGGAGGAGCGGGAGCAGCTGTCGACACTCGGCCACCCGACGATCGTGGTCGGCGGCCCGGTGAAAGGCCTCCGGAACGTCGGCATCGACGAGCCCTCGACCGCCTACACGGCCACCTCGCACCTCATCGCCCTCGGCCACACCGCCATCGCGCATCTGGGCGGAGAGGACGAGGAGGGGCTGAACAGCCAGGTGCCGATCGGCCGGCTGCAGGGGTTCAAGGATGCGATGCGCGACGCCGGCCTCCCCGTGCGACCGGAGTGGATCATCCCCGGCGGGTTCTCGCTGCCGGAGAGCCGTGCGTCGATGAATCGTCTGCTCGAACGACCGGGCGCTCGGCCGACCGCGGTGTTCGCCGGCTCGGACGAGATGGCGTTCGGCGCGATCCTCGCCGCCGGCGACAAGCGCCTGCGCGTACCCGACGACCTGTCGGTGATCGGCATCGACGACCACGACTACGCCGCGGGCTTCGGACTCACCACCATGGCGCAGGATCCGTTCGACCAGGGTGCTACCGCCGCGCGCATCCTGCTGGACGAGCTGACGGGCGCCGAGCCGCGGACCACCTCGATCCGCTCCCCCGTGAGTCTCGTGGTCCGCTCGTCCACGGCGCCTCCCCGCTGAGGTGCGGAAACGCTCCCAGGGTCTGAGAGAATGGGAGCGCGACCATCCTGCGGAGCGCGCCTTTCGGGTAGGCACGGTCCGCCCATGGGGTCGTCCGTCGGGCTTTCGGGGCCCACATGACGGGAAGAGCCGCCCTGACTAGTGCAGGGCGGCTCTTCGAAAAGGACGGCTTCTGGGATCGTTCCCGGTTCAGTCCGCGTCGGCCAGGGCGAGCACTTCCGCCTCCTGCTGCGCCGTCTCGTGCGGAGCATCCACGCGCTTGAGGTGCTTGTGGCCGATGACGATGAGCGCTGCCGCGATCAGCACCGAGATGCAACCCGCGTAGAACGGCATCGCCGGGCTCACCGTGTCGGCGAGCAGGGTGGCGGCGGGCGGTGCGATGGCACCGCCGAGGAAGCGCACGCCGGAGTAGGCACTCGACGCCACGGAGCGGGGCAGGTCGGTGGCCTCCATCACGCATTCGGTGAGCACCGTGTTCAGGATGCCGAGGAGCAGACCGCCGACGACCACGCAGACGATCAGTGCGACCAGCGAGCTGACGAAAAGGCCGGCGGCCAGCAGGTCGAGCCCGAGCAGCGGCATGACCAGCCACAGCACCCGGGTGCGCGGCAGGCGCGAGGTGAGCAGCGGCGCGACCCACACCGAGGTGATCGCCAGGGCGAGACCCCAGCCGAAGAAGATGAGACCGAGCGAGATCGCGCTGTCGACGCCCAGCGGCACGAGCGCGAAGGGCGTGTAGGCCAGCAGCACGAAGAAGCCGATGTTGTAGAACAGGGCCGCGGCGGCGAGGAAGCCGAGCGCCGGCCGCGCCAGCGCACGGAACGGCGCGGACAACTTCGTCGGGGCCGGCTTCTCGGGGTTCTTCTTCAGCAGTAGGACGATGGCGACGAAGCCGATGGCCATCAGCGTGGCCGTGCCGAAGAACGGGCCGCGCCAGCTCCAGCTGCCCAGAAGGCCGCCGAGCAGCGGGCCGATCGCGATTCCGAGTCCGAGCGCTGCCTCGTAGAGGATGATCGCCGACGAGGTGCCGCCGGACGCCGCCCCGACGATGGTCGCAAGTGCCGTGGAGATGAACAGCGCGTTGCCGAGGCCCCATCCGGCGCGGAAGCCGATGATCGACTCGACGTTCTGCGAGAGCCCGGCCGCGAGGGCGAACACGACGATCAGGGCCAGGCCGATCAGCAGGGTCTTCTTCGCTCCGATGCGGCTGGAGATCCAGCTGCTGAAGAACATGGCGATGCCGGTGATCAGCAGATAGCTGGTGAAGAGCATCTCCGTCTCAGTGGGCGTCGCCTGCAGGCTCTTCGCGATCGCGGGCAGGATCGGGTCGACGAGCCCGATGCCCATGAAGGCGATGACGGAGGCGAAGGCGACGGCCCAGACGGCGGTGGGCTGCTTCAGGATGCTGGTGGGATGGTCATGCGACATGGAGGGGTTGCGGCTCCTTGGACGGTTGTGGAGGGATGATGAAGGGGACGCGGTCAGCGGCGGCCGGCGAGCGCGGCGGATGTCGCGGCGGAGAGGTCGACTCGCGAGCCGATGATCTCGACGGTGGACCGCATCGCGGCCAGCTCGTCGTCGCTGAGGTCGGCGAACATCGGCACGAGAGCGGAGGACAGCTCGTCGCGCCAGGTCTGCAGCGCGTCAGCGCCTTTCGCCGTGATGGCGATCTGCCAGGCGCGCGCGTCGTCGCTATCGGCGATGCGCTTGACCCACTCGGCGTCGACCAGGTTGCGCACGATCTTGGTCATCGTGGGCTGGGACACGCGACTGTGGGTGGCGAGCTCGCCGAGGCGCATCGCCCCGACGGTCTGCAGCACGCTCAGCGTGCGCCAGGTCGCGGGCGACTCCGTGCTGCCGGTCACCCGGGCAGCGAGACGGGTCAGTCGGTGTGCGGCGACCACGAGGTCGCCGAGGATCTGGTGAAGTTCGGGAGTCTCGGGCACCCTTCGATTATATATAGCTCTCCTATATAAATCAATTCACAGGATGGGCCGGGCCGCGTCCGTGCTCAGAAGCCGCTCCAGGCCGTCGAGCAGTTGCTCCCAGCCCGCCTCGAGCCCGGCGACCATCGCGGCCGCCCGATGATCGGCGCCGAATGCCCGGACGGTCAGGTGTACCGCCGTGGCGCCGCCGGAGCGCCCGGTCTCCAGTGCGACCACGTGCACCACCTGGAACAGGGGGCGACCTGCGGCATCGACCGGCGACAGCTCGTAGACGAGCCGTCGGCCCGGGTCGACCTCCCGCATGCGGCCCGCCGAACGATACTCAGCGCCGTCCGGCTCGCGGAGAGTCAGCGACACCTGCCCGCCGGGTACCAGATCGATCGAGCACTCTGCGACCTCGAAGTGCGCAGGACTCCACCACCGGGCCGCAACGGTCGGGTCGGTCCACGCCCGCCAGATCGCGGGAGCAGAAGCCCCGAACTCGCGGCGGAGTTCGAGACTCGTCGCCAGCCTCTCCCCCAGAGCCGTGCGGGCTTCCGCGCGCGCCACCGCCCCCTCGTAACGCTCGAGCACCGCATCGTCTGCCGTACTCTCTGCCAACTCCGCGAACCACGTGCCAAGTGTGCGCAGCGCCTCGCGGTCGAGGCTCGCCACCCGGCGCCGTCCGAGGCGATGGACGCGGACGACACCGGCCGCTTCGAGTGCCTGCAGGTGTTTCGTCGTTTGCGGCTGAAGCGCCCCCAGCGCCAGCGTCACCTCCCCCACCGTCCGCGGCGCCTCAGCGAGCAGGCGCACGATACGGAAGCGCGTGGGCTCCGCGATCACCGCAAGCGCCTGCTGGATATCGACCGTCACTCTCTCAGGATAATGCTTGACACATTCGTTACGACGAATATATTGTGCAACCAACCGAAGGAGACTCCATGGACATCATCGAACGAACCGTCGCCGGCTCACCCGAACGTATCTGGCAGCTGTGGACAACACCCGCCGGCATCGGCGCATGGTGGGCACCGGACGGGTTCCGCACCGACGTGGACAAACTCGACCTGACGGTAGGAGGCGAACTGGTGTACACGATGACGGCGACCGCTCCGGAGCAGGTCGCGTTCCTCCAGCAGAACGGCATCCCGCTCAGCACACGATCACGGAAGGTCTTCACCGAAGTCGACCGCCCTCGTCGGCTGGCCTACCGCTCGGTCGTCGACTTCGTGCCCGATCACGAGCCCTACGACCAACTCACCGTGGTCGACCTCGAACCGGAGGGCACCGGCACGCGCGTCGTGATGCACGTCGAGCCGATGCACGACGCTGTGTGGACCGAGCGCCTGCTCGCCGGCCGGGCGAACGAACTCGAGAACCTCGCCCACCTCGTCGACTGACGATCTTCAGTTCGCGCGCCGGGCCATCACGTACGCCTGCGGCACCTTCTCCGGTGCCACGGGGGCGCGCACCAGTTCCGATGTGAAGACGAAACCCGCCTCCGCCAGCCGCGCGCGCACCCGGCCCGGTTCCTGCCTTCTGGTGCGGAGGTCCAGATCGTGCCCGTACGCGTGCGTCAGGTGCACGACGTCGCTACCCACCTGAAAAGCGAGCAGCACGACCCCTCCCGGCCGCACCACGCGGGCGAACTCGGCGAACAGCTCGCCCTGACGGTCGTCGGGCGTGTGGATGATCGAATACCAGGCGAGCGCCCCGGCCAGCTCCGCATCCCCCAACGGGAGGGCCGCCATCGAGCCGACCTCGAAACGGGCGCCTGGATGTTCGCGCCGGGCGACCTCCACCATCCGCGGCGACAGGTCGATGCCGGCCACGTCCATCCCGAGCCCGGCCAGGTACCCGGCGATGCGGCCCGGCCCGCAGCCCAGATCGCCGACGAGACCTCCCCCTGCCCGCGCGATCTGCTCGGCGAACACGCCCAGCATGGCCCGGTCGTACTCGCTTCCGGCGAGATCGCCGCGGAGAAGTTCCGCATAGTCCTCGGCCACAAGGTCGTAGGCGGCGCGGGTCTCGGTCACATCGGCGGGTTCGGTCACGCGGCTCATCGTAGGGGCGAGCGATGCCGGCCGACCAGAAGCGACCGGCGGCTATCGGTGGTCGCACAGCCGGTCGACGACGCCCGCCCAATCGGAGCACCGAGGAAAGGGAGGAAACACGGTTGGACACACCGGAGGAGTACGGGAAACGGAGGACGCGCGCGCCAGGCCAGCCGCATACTCCTCCGTCAGCGGCTCGATGCGGGGGCGGGCGGGACGGCACGGAGAAGCGCCCCCGGCCGGGTGGCCGAGGGCGCTTCGAGGGGTGTTACCGCAGGTACCTGTCATAGAGGAGGGTCCTGCGGCACAGATCCGGCGGGTGACAGCCGCTGTCGCGGTCCTCCCCGTGGAGCATTGCGTGGGCGAAGCCGCGCAGTGCTGAGGCGTATGCACGCCACGTGCTGGTACTCATCGTGGTTCTTCTTCCGGTTGTGCGTCCTTGCACACCGCTGCTCGCTGGCAGGCGAGATCGGACGCGGTGGATGGGTGAGCATCCGCGCCCGTACGTCGTTAAACGCACGGAGGGCGTCGCCCCGTTGCCGGGGGCGACGCCCTCCACAACGCGGACACTCTCTATAAGAAGGAGTCCGCGTCGCGACCGCGCCTTTAACAGCGCGAGACTTGTCAGCCAGTCAGTAAGAAGAGCCCCGAAGGGCGCGAATTACTTGAGGGTGACGGTGGCGCCAGCCTCTTCGAGCTGAGCCTTCGCCTTCTCGGCGGTCTCCTTGTTGGCGCCCTCGAGGACGGTGCTGGGAGCACCGTCGACAACGGCCTTGGCCTCGCCGAGGCCGAGGCTGGTGAGAGCGCGGACCTCCTTGATGACCTGGATCTTCTTGTCACCGGCGGCCTCGAGGACGACGTCGAAGGAATCCTTCTCCTCGACCTCTTCGGCAGCGGCGCCCGCACCACCGGCGGCCGGGGCGGCCACGGCGACGGGGGCGGCGGCGGTGACCTCGAAGGTCTCCTCGAACTTCTTCACGAACTCGCTCAGTTCGATGAGCGTGAGCTCCTTGAACGCGTCGAGCAGCTCGTCAGTCGACAGCTTTGCCATGATTCTCTCCTTAGTGTGTGTGGTTACTCACCGCTGGCGTGGCCCTTGCGGACCTGTTCCCGAAGGAACTACGCAGCGGACTCCTGCTTCTCACGCAGCGCGTCGACCGTGCGAACGGCCTGCGACAGCGGTGCGTTGAACAGATATGCGGCTCCGAACAGCGAGGCCTTGAAGGCGCCGGCCAGCTTGGCCAGCAGTACCTCACGGGACTCGAGGTCGGCGAGCTTGCCTACCTCTTCTGCGGTCAGCGGGTTACCGTCGAAGTAACCGCCCTTGACCACCAGCAGAGGGTTTGCCTTGGCGAAGTCACGCAGCGACTTCGCGACGGCGACAGGGTCACCGTGCACGAAGGCGATCGCGGACGGACCGGCGAGCTCGTCGTCGAACGACGAAATGCCTGCCTTGTTGGCCGCGATCTTGGTCAGCGTGTTCTTCACCACGGCGTAGGTCGCGTGCTCACTGATGGACTTGCGCAGCGTCTTGAGCTGAGCAACAGTGAGACCGCGGTACTCGGTCAGCAGAACGGCGGACGAGCTCTCGAAAAGTCCTTCGAGCTCGGCAACCGCGGCTTCCTTGTTCGCCATGGCCTACTCCTCAATAATCTTCGTCGCACACCGCGGGAGCGATGTGCCGCCAGAGCCCGCCGGGCAAAGAAAAAAGCCCCGGCCCAGAGGGACGGAGCACAGGGCACGGAGCCGAAACGCAGAGAACTGCGGAACTTGCTTCACACACCTGCGCGGGCCCCACCTGAGTGGATCTTCGGTCATGCAAGCACGACAACCAGCGGTCTTTGGCTCCGTACAGGCTACGGGATGGACGCCACCGAAGGCAAATCGGCAGGGACCAGCGGAAGGGTCACCGTGAACACGGTCCTTCCGGGCTCGCTCGCCACCGTCACCTCTCCCCCGTGGGCCACCACGACCGCGTGCACGATCGCCAGTCCCAGCCCGGTCGAGCCGGTCGCCCGATTGCGCGAGGTGTCTCCACGGGCGAAGCGCTCGAAAAGCGTGGACCGCAGGTCCTCCGGGATGCCGGGCCCGTCGTCCGCGACGGTGATCACCGCTCGGCCGGTCTCGGCATCGGCCCGCAGTCCCGCCGTCACCTTCGTGCCCTCGGGCGTGTGGACCCGCGCGTTCGCGAGCAGATTGACCAGCACCTGGTGCAGCCGGGGCGCGTCGCCGATCACCTCGACGGGCTCCTCAGGCAGGTCGAGCGTCCACTCGTGGTCGGGACCGGCCGCGTGCGCGTCGCTGAGGGCGTCGACGAGCAGGTGGGTGACATCCACCGGGTCGCGGTCGAGCTCGCGGCCCTCGTCGAGCCGGGCGAGCAGGAGGAGGTCTTCGACGAGGGAGGTCATGCGCGTCGCCTCCGACTCGATGCGCCCCAGCGACCGGGTGACGTCCGGCGGCAACTCGTGCGGCGCGCGGCGGGTCAGCTCGGCGTACCCGCGGATGGAGGCGAGCGGTGTCCGCAGCTCGTGGCTGGCATCCGCCACGAACTGGCGGACCTTCTGCTCGCTCGCCTGTCGCGCTGTCAGGGCCGACGCGACATGCCCGAGCATCCGGTTCAGCGCCGAGCCGACCTTTCCGACCTCGGTGTGCGGGTCGGTGTCCCCCTCCGGAACGCGGACCGACAGCGCGACATCTCCGCGGTCGAGCGGCAGCAGGGACACCTGCTCCGCCGTGCTGGCGACCCGTTCCAGCGGGCGCATGGCGAGCCGGACCACGACATTCGCCAGCAGGAAGGCGAAGACCAGGCCGGCCAGGGTCACCAGCCCGATCACGAGCGCGAGTCGAGCGACCGTCGCGTTCACGTCGCTCAGCGGCAGGCCGATGATGACACTGTCGCCGTTGGTGAGCGGCACCGCTGCGACGCGGTAGCTGCCCAGAGACGCACCGAGATCGATCGTGCGGGGGTGGCCGTCCGCCGGCAGCGTCACGAGTGCGGTGGTCGCGATCGGAACGCGCTGCGGCGCGACCGGCTGGTCACCGGAGGCGTTCTGCGGCCGGTCGGACAGGATCACCGGGTAGAGCAGCATGTCACCGCTGCGGATCACGCCGAACGTCCCGGTCTGCTGCCCGGGCGTCTGGACGATACCGATCACATCGGGTCCGGTCGGCTGGTCGCCGTAGATCCGGTCCGCCGCGTGCTGCCCCCGCGCGAGCGCCGAGGTGAGTTGCCCATCCAATCGCTGCATGAGGTAGTTCTGCAGCGCGAACACACTGACCGTCCCGATCACGGCGCCCAGCACCGCGAGCATCGCCACCACCACGAGCACCACCCGGCTGCGGAGCGTCCAGGAGCGGAACGGACGGATGCGCGGCGAGCGGCCGCTCGCGCGACCGGAGGGGTGATCGGTTCCGGGGGCGCCCGCGAGGCGGGCTGACGTCATTGTGCGGCCTTCACCATGTAGCCGGCGCCGCGGACCGTGTGGATCATGGGCGTGCGACCGGCGTCGATCTTCTTGCGGAGGTACGAGATGTACAGCTCGACGACGCTCGAGGAGCCGCCGAAGTCGTAGCTCCACACCCTGTCGAGGATCTGCGCCTTGCTGAGCACGCGGCGCGGGTTGCGCATGAGGAAGCGGAGCAATTCGAACTCGGTGGCGGTCAGCTGGATGGGCTCACCGTCGCGGTGCACCTCGTAGCTGTCCTCGTCGAGGACGAGGTCGCCGACGATCAGCACCGGATCCTCGTGGTCGGCGATGGCGGTGCGCGAGCGGCGGAGCAGTCCGCGGAGGCGCGCGACGAGCTCCTCGAGGCTGAACGGCTTGGTGACGTAGTCGTCGCCGCCGGCGGTCAGGCCGGCGATGCGGTCGTCGAGCGAGTCCTTCGCCGTGAGGAACAGTACGGGCGCCTCGTTGCCGTCGGCCCGCATCCGCGACAGCACCTGCAGCCCGTCGATGTCGGGAAGCATGATGTCGAGGACCACGACGTCCGGCTTGAACTCGCGCGAGAGCTGGAGCGCCTGCTGCCCGTTCGAGGCCGTCTTGACCTCCCAGTCTTCGTAGTGCAGTGCCATCGCGAGCAGGTCGGTCAGGGTGGCCTCGTCGTCCACGACGAGCACCCGGATGGAGCTGCCGTCCGCGCGGCGCAGCAGAGAACGGGGCTGGCTGGAGGAGCCGGTGGCGGCGCGCGCGTTGATGGTCACCTTTCCCATTATGAGGAGCCGAATGGATGCTGTCTTTGCGCAACCTATGAACTCTCTGAGCGCATCGGATCAGCGGCGGTTACCGCAGCGAGAGCGTCGTCTCCTCGGTGAGCCGGGTCAGTTTCTGCGGGTTCCGCACGAAGTAGAGGCCGGTGATGCGCCCGTCCCGGACGCGCGCCGCGAGTACACCGTCCAACTCGCCGCCGACGCTGAGCGCGAGCGCCGGTGAGCCGTTCACGACCGTCGCCTCCGCTGTGACGATTGCGCCCGACTTCTGAATGCCGCCCAGGATGAACCGCGCCACCTTGTCCGCCCCCCGGATCGGCCGCAGGGCCGCCTGCTTCACACCGCCGCCGTCACTGACCAGCACCACATCGGGGGCGAGGACCCGGAGGATGGCCTGCGGGTCGCCGGTCTCGACGGCGATCCGGAAACCCTCGAGGGCTGCCCGCGCCTCGACCGCGGAGACGGCGACACGCGGTCGCCGCGCCTCCACATGCTCTCGCGCCCGGTGCGCGATCTGTCGCACCGCCGCCGGTGTCTTCTCCAGCGTCGTCGCGATCTCGTCGAATCCGAAACCGAAGATCTCGCGCAGCACGAAGACCGCACGCTCCGTCGGACCGAGCGTCTCGAGCACCACCATCAGCGCCATGGACACGCTCTCGGCGAGCTCCGCATCCTCGGCGACGTCGGGCGAGGTCAGCAGCGGCTCGGGAAGCCACGGTCCGACATACGCCTCGCGACGATGCTGGGCGCTGCGGAGGCGATTGAGCGCGAGGCGGGTCGTGATCCGCACGAGATAGGCGCGTGGCTCGCGCACCTCTTTCAGGTCGACCTTCACCCAGCGCAGCCAGGTCTCCTGGAGGATGTCCTCCGCATCCGCGGCCGAACCAAGCATCTCGTACGCAACCGTGAAGAGCAGGTTGCGGTGGGCGATGAAGGTATCGGTCGCCGCATCCGGTCGATGTGCACTCATGCCCGCCCCGCTCCCCCGTGTGTCCCGGGCGTCCTCAGGCCTCCTGCGACCGCCCTGTCAGCGGCTGCAGCCCCGCTCGTTGCGAGCATACGGCGGCGACCGCGATCCCCGAACACCGCGGGAAGCCGCGTCGCGCCCGGGTGCCGAGCCTCCAGGACGAGCGACTCGACAGTTCCCCAGCACACGACCGCCTTGACGAGCGCACCCGCCCGCCCGCCGATGTGCACCCGGGTGGCGCTGTCGTCCGCGTGCTCGAACTGGAAGATGCCGCGCTGCCGGCCCAGGCTGAGGCACAGGCCGACGAATCCCATGACGAACGGAGCGGGCTCTCGCCCATCCACCCGGCGCAGGACCGTGTCGGCCGCGTGACCGCCGAGGGGGCCGGCCGCCTGGCAGCTCATCCGGAGCGGGACTCCGGACGGCGCGGCCGAGTCGCCCGCGGCGACGATGCGGTCGTCGTCGATGCTGGTGAGCGTTTCGTCCGTGAGGAGGCGGCCGAGAGCGTCGGTGCTCAGACCGCTGGCGCGGGCGAGGTCGGGGACGCCGAAGCCGGTGGCCCAGACGGTGATGGCGCTCGGGAGGGTGCGGCCGTCTGCAAGGTCGACCTCGCGCCGGCGGACGGCGGTCACTCGTGAACCGGGGGCGTCCTCCACGGTCACGCCGAGTGCCCTCAGCCGACGGGCGACGGAACGGCGCGCACGGGGGTGCAGCGATGGCCCCAGCCGCCCGGCGCAGACGAGGGTGACTGCGCAGCCCTGCTCGGCGAGCTCCGCCGCCACTTCGATGCCGGCGGGTCCCCCTCCCACCACGGTGACGGGGGCCGTCGGTCCCGTCTCGGCGAGCGCCGTGCGCAACCTCTCGGCCTGTTGCAGATCCGCGATCGGGTACGCGTGTGCGCCCGCGCCGGGCACATCGGCGATGCCCCGCCCGCTCCCGACGGCGTACACCAGCCGGTCGTAGACGAGCGTTTCGCCCGAGGCCAGTAGCAGTCGCCGCCCGGGGGCATCGATGCGCTCGACGGCGTCGACCAGCAGCCGCACCGACGGCGCCAGCACCCGCGAGAACTCGACTACGGCGTCGTCGGAACCGGCCACCAGCTGGTGGAGCCGGATGCGCTCGACGAATACCGCGCGCGGATTGACGATAGTCACCTCCACGTCCGGGTGGCCCGTGAGGCGGTTGGCCGCGGTGACGCCGGAATACCCTCCGCCGACCACGACGACCTGGACCGGGTGCTGCATGGGAGTCTCCTTCGCTCGAGATGCTGTCGAACACGAGACACCGCAGCAAGCCCGAGTGTGACATCCGTTGGAGGAGGCGCACACGGCAGATGCATAGCCTCGCCACAGCGACCCGAAAACGGTGGTCCTTAACCTCCGGCAAGAAGCCCATCTCTCAGCACAGTTTGGAAGCCAATGTTCGGGACCTATCTGCGGCGCGAATTGCTCAACCGCCGCAAGCAGACGATCATCATCGCGATCGGAATGGCGCTCGCGATCGCGCTCGTCATCATCGTCGACGCCGTCTCCGGCGGCGTCCGCCAAGCGCAGCAGAGCGTCCTGCAGTCGGTATACGGGGTGGGGACCGACATCACGGTCAGCCAGCCGGCCACCGCGCAGGGCGCCACGACCCAGCAGGGAGCGGGCGGTGGGCCGCGGTTCGACTTCGGCGCGGGAGCCGGAACGGACACCGGCACCGGCCGCCAGGTGAACACCTCCCGGCTCGAGCCCACGCGCGGCGCGACGGTAATGGATGCGGCCACCCTCACCACGGTGAAGAAGGTGGACAACGTGGCCTCCGCCGCCGCGGTGCTCTCGCTCACCAACACCAGCTTCAGCGGCACGCTGCCCAACTTCCAGCAGCTGCGCCAGCAGCGCGAGAGCGGTCAGGCGGCCGCGCCGACCGCACCGCCAACGGGTGGCTCCGACGGCGCGGGCGGCAGCTCGTTCACTGTCGACTCGTTCTCCGTGCTGGGCCTCGACCCGGCCGGCAAATCGGTCGGACCTCTCGCCTCTGTGACACTCACCGGCGGGCGCAGCTTCTCAGCGGCCGACGCGGGCAAGGACGTCGTCGTGCTGGATGCGAGCTACGCCAAGACGGCCAGCAAGGCCGTCGGCGACACGGTGACCATCGGCGGCACCGAGTTCAGCGTGGTCGGGATGGTCGCAGCCACCGGCTCCGACGCGACCACCGCGGCGAACGCGTACATCCCTCTCGACGTCGCCCAGACGCTGTCCGGCCAGACCGGGAAGATCTCGTCCGTGTACGTGAAGGCCGCCTCCTCGGGCGACATCGACCAGATCAAGACCGACCTCACCAAAGCGGTCTCCGGCGCAACCGTCAGCACGCAGGCCGACCTCGCCTCGACCGTCTCCGGCTCCCTCGGCAGCGCCGGCGAACTCATCGCCAACCTCGGCACCTGGCTCTCGGTCATCGTGCTCGCGGCGGCGTTCCTGATCGCCATCCTCTTCACCATCTCCGGCGTCACCCGGCGCACCCGCGAGTTCGGCACCCTGAAGGCGATCGGCTGGTCCAACCGCCGCGTCGTCGGCCAGGTCGCCGGCGAGTCGGTGGTGCAGGGTGCCATCGGCGGCGTAATCGGCGTCGCGGTGGGCCTCCTCGGAGTGCTCGTCGTCAATCTGATCTCGCCCACCCTGACCGGCAGCATCAGCCGTGGCTTCAGCAATGCTGCCCGTGGAGGTGCCGGTGCGGCCGGTGCGGCCGGCACCACGGCGACGAACGCCCCGGGCGCAGGCGGCGGCTTCGCCGGCGGCGGGGCGTTCGGAGCCGCCCGCGAAGCGGCCACGTCCTCGGCCACCATCGCTCTGCACGCACCGGTCACGCCGTGGATCATCGTCGGCGCCGTCGCGCTCGCGGTGCTCGGCGGACTGCTCGCCGGCGTCTTCGGCGGGTGGCGCGCCTCCCGTCTGCGCCCGGCGGACGCCCTGCGCTCCGTCGCCTGAACCCGACCCTCGACCCTAAGGAGTCACGATGTACACCCTCACCGACGTCACCAAGAAGTACACCCAGTCCAAGCGCCAGGTCGTCGCCCTCAACGACGTCACCCTGGAGATCCCGGACGGACAGCTCGTCGCAATCCAGGGTCCGACCGGGGGCGGCAAATCCACGCTTCTGCAGATGCTCGGCGCGCTCGACCGGCCGACCTCCGGCTCGGTCGAGCTCGGAACGGTCAGCCTGTCGCAGCCGCGTGATGCCAAGCTCGCCAAGATCCGTGCCACGGAGGTCGGCTTCGTCTTCCAGGGCTTCAACCTCATCCCGACCCTCACCGCTCAGGAGAACGTGGAGACGGCGTTGGCGCCGCTCGGGGTCAGCGGCGCCGAGCGCAAGCGGCGCGCGGCGCAAGCGCTGGCGTCTGTCGGACTCGCCGACCGCGGCAACCACCTGCCGTCCGAGCTGTCCGGCGGTCAGCAGCAACGCGTCGCCATCGCCCGCGCGCTGGTCAAGGATCCGGAGGTCCTCCTGGCGGACGAGCCGACCGGCAACCTCGACGAGGAGACCCGTGACGAGATCATGGACCTGCTGGAGGGACTCTGGCGCGACCGCGGACTCACGGTCGTCATCGTCACGCACGACACCGCGGTCGCCAAGCGCGCCCAGCGCCGGCTGCACATCAAGCACGGCCAAGTGAACGAGGTGGCCTAGCGGTCACGCGGAGGGGACGACGACCATCCCGAGCGCCTCGACGAGCACGACCGCCTGGCGATCGTCGATGACGGTCCCGCGCAGGACCACATCGGTGGGGTCGATGCCGGTCAGGTCGCTTCCCGCGATGGTCGCGGCGGTCAGGTCGGCGCCCGACAGCATCGCGGCGCTGAGGTCGCATCCCGCGAAGGTGGCCTCCTGGCAACGCGCTTGCGTCAGGTCGGCCTCGCGCAGCCGAACGCCCTCGAAGGTCGCGCCACGCAGCTCGGCACGCAGCAGATTCGTGAACGACCAGTTGCCGCCCTCCACCTTCAGCAGCGCGAACTCGCAGCCGGAGAACGTACTCCCCGTCAGCTTGCACCGGCGGAAGGTCGCGTCGAAGAAGTTGCAGAACTCGAACCGGCAGTTCACGAAGGCGGAGTCGCTGTGCTCGCTGACGTTGAACCTCACCTTGCGGAACACGCAGTCGGTGAACGTCGCGCCGGAGCTCCGCAGCTCCGTCATGTCGACGTCGTCGAAGACGACCCCGGCGTACTCGACCCCCTCCAGGTCGCGTCCGTACCAGTCCTCGCCCTTGATGGCGTCCGGGATGCTCGTCACACGGCGAGCCTAGTCGCGCGCAGCGGACCGGCCGCGGAGTAGCATCCCGTCGCAAAGGGGGAATCATGACCACTCTCGATGGGCGACCCGGGAGCGCGCTGCTGGTGATCGACGTTCAGAACGACGTGATCGGCGGCGCGCATCGCCGGGATGAGGTCGTCCTCGCCATCCGCGGCCTCGTCGACCGGGCGCGTGACGAGCGGGTCCCGGTGGTGTGGATCCAGCACTCGGACGAGCACCTGCCATTCGGCAGCGACGGCTGGCAGTTCGTGCCCGAGCTGGTGCGCGACCAGGCCGAGGCGCTCGTGCCGAAGGAGTACGCCGACGCGTTCGAGGACTCGGAACTGGAGGCGGTCCTGGCGGACGCGCAGGTCGGACGGATCGTCGTCACCGGTTCACAGACCGACGAGTGCATCCGGGCCACGATCCACGGCGGTCTCGTCCGCGGCTACGACGTGACGCTGGTCGGGGATGCGCACACCACCGAGGACCTGTCCGAGTGGGGCGCGCCGACGCCCGACCTGGTGATCGCGCACACGAACCTGTACTGGTCGAATCACCGCGCCCCTGGCCGCACAGCGGAGGTCGTCGACGCGGCGGCCGTCGACTTCCGGTGACGACGGATCAACAGCTGTCTTTCGATCCGGCTGTCGATCGGAGGATCATCTCGCCCAACGCTAGGGACTCGCCCGATAGTTGACGTGCTCGCGAGAGAAACGCGGCTGCGGGCGGCAGCCGTGGGGGGACACGATGACGACCGAAGGCTCTGCAGCCGAGGATTCCGGACGATCACGCGGGCGCAACCGGTTCGCACATCTGGGTTCGCGGTTTCTCCGCTTTGGTGCCGCGGCAGTGTCGCTCGCGCTCGGTTTCAGTCTGGTGCCGCTGGCCGCTGCTGACGCTGCGGGGCCGGCCGTCGTTTCGGTGGTGACGACGATCACCGACACGGCTGGTACGCCGGTCACCTCCGTCAATGCGGCGACCATCCCGAATGGCAGGTACGTGCTGAACATCGCGTACAGCTGCAACATCGCGGACTGCCTGGGCACGAACGTCACGATCCCGGGACCTGCGGTCGACTCGTTCTACGGCACGCAGCGCCGAGAGCTGAACACCTACATCTTCAATCCTCCCTTTTCGCCCCCGCCGCCCATAACCGGAACGGCCTACAACGGGCTGACGGTCAACCTCGGCACGGTGACCGCGGGGACGAGCGGGTCCTTCGGCATCGAATACACCGTGTTCAACAACACCCCCAGCGGGGTCGCCGGCGGATCATTCTTCCTGAACGGCTCCCAGATCCAACGCTCGGCGACGATCAGCGCGACGAACTCGGACACCCCCGCCACGTCGACCGCCACTGCCACCTGGGTGAGCACGGTGCCCAGCCCGAGTGCGGCACTCTCCGCCCCGGCGAACACGGCCACCGACACCGACGTCACCGTGTTTTGGTTTCGGAGCACGTCGGGGTGCGTCCAGTTCGACGCTTCGTTACTGGACTTCCGGGCTGCGGCGCAGTTCACATGTGCGCAGTCGTACACCGCGACCGTCCAACTTCCACCGAAGGCGGTCTACGTACCGGGCAGCGGCGGAACGTACGACGCGGGTACGCATAGCGTGACGTTCGCCCAGAGCGGTCAGGTCGCGGCGCGGGGCGTGTACGGCCAACCCGGAACATTCCGGGTACAGTTCCCGAGCACGCAGTACCCGACGACCTCCCCCGGCTGCATCGTCACGGAAACGTTCTCCGGCACGCAGACGGTCACCTACCTCGACGGCCAGGTCAAGGCGGCCAGCACCACCCAGAACCTACAGGTCGGCAACTGTGCGCCCTTCGGCAAGGCCAATATCGGCAAGGGCATGTGGAACCCTGCCATCAATGCCTTCGTCGGTTCGGTCAACATCCCGAACACGCCGGGTGGGACCGCGGGGGTGCGTTGGCAGGTCACCGCGAACAACCAGGGCAACGTTCCGGGTGTCGCCACGATCTCTGACACGACACTGGATCTGCCCGATCTCGCGGTGACGAATGTCGGCTATTCGGGCACCGGGGGCTCGCTCAGCTACACCTTGGACGATGGAACCACCGGTACGGCGGTCGGCTCGATCACCGCGCCGGCCGGGCGACGCATCGTCGCAGCAACCGCCACCTCTGCTCCGTTGGTCGGACCGAACTCCGACCCCTCCGGCGCATTGGGCACCCCATTCACCGTCGTATACAACACGGTGGTGCGTTACGGCGCGACGCCGGGCCAGCGGTGCAACACGGCCAGCGGGTCGGTGGCCTACCCAGGCTCCCCCGGGCTGAATCCGGTCAGTGTCGGGCCTGTGACGTCCTGCGTCACACTGGTGAGCACGGCCGGCCAGATCGGCCTGTCCGCAGGAGCGCCGGCGGCGACCGTGACCGGTGGTGGCACGGCGGTAGTCGGCAGCGAGGTGATCTGGCGGGCGAACGGCAGCATTTCGAACCTCATAGCCGGCTCCCCGCTCCGCCCGCAGTACGTCTACATCGCTCCGCTCGGCTGGACCATCCCGGCCAACGGCGCCTCGTTCACGGCCACTCCCCCGGCCGGAGCGACGTTCGACTACCGCACGGTCACATTCAACGGCACCGTCCGGCAAGCCGTGGTGGTGAACTGGCCGGCGCCGCTCGGTGTGGACGGCACAGCGACCCTGCCCCAACTGCAGGTGAAGACCTCTCCCACGCTGGCGGCGCCCGCAGGCACCAATAATCAGACCGCGACGTTCATGCTCGGCGACGTCGGGAACAGCATCGCGACCTCGTACAGTCCGGTGAAGTATGTCGACACCACCGATGTGGATGGCGACGGCAGTAGCACGGATGCGTTCGCCAGCGCCAACGGTGTGACGAGTTTGTCGCCGACTCGTTCGGTGGGGGTGAAGAAGGAGATCTGCCGCCCGGATTCCTCGGCTGCTGATGGGTGCGACTGGATCGCCGATCCCGATATCCGGGTCGGAGTGCCGCCGGCGGCGGCGGCGATCAAGTATCGGGTCACGCTGCAGAACCTGGGGAACGCCGACCTGACCAATGTGGTGATCTACGATGTCCTGCCGTATGTGGGAGATGTCGGAACGAGCGACGCGACGGCGACCACGCCGCGCGGGAGCACCGTCACGGAGACCCTGGTCGGCGTCAGCGACGTCGGTGCCGGGGTGACGCTGGCGTACTCGACGTCGACGAACCCGCCCCGGCCCCAGGTCTACTCGGGGGCGACGACCGGCACCTGGACGGGGACGGCCGGCGGGGCAAGCAGCATCCGGGCGACGCTGACGACGTTGCCGTTCCAAGCTTCGCGCTCGTTCGTCTACAGCGCAGCCCTCGTGGGCGGCGCGGCCGACCAAGTGGCATGCAACTCGGTCGCGGCGGCGACGGATCTGCTGGCTTCCATCGAGCCACGCCCGGTTTGCGCCACGACGGAAGAGTCCGATCTCCTCATCACGGCGGGCGCGCACTACCCGCTGCAGACGAATCGGGTCGGTACGATCCCCTTCGTCGTGACGAACCTGGGCGGATCGACGGCGGCGCCCGCGACGGCGACCATCGACGTTCCCGCGGGAGTGGAGATCGCCGGTCTGGCCCAGCCCGGCTGGCTGTGCACGGCTCCGGGTACGACCGGCCCCACCGAGATCAGCTGCCGCGCGGTGAATCCGGACGGAACGACGTCCCGTCTGCTGCCGATCAATACCCCGGAGACGATCAGTCCCACCTTCCGGCCTTCGCCGAGCGCTGCATCGACGGTGTGCTTCACAGGCACCGTGCACGGGATCTACAACGACCCATTCCCCGCCAATGACGTTGCGACGTCCTGCGCGACGGTCGCGCCGTCGCCGCCGCAGCTGCGGGTGACGAAGACCGATGGAGTGACCAGCGTCGCTGTAGGCCAACAGACCACGTACACCATCGCCGCGACCAATCTGCTGGTCGCCGAGTCGGTGAGTGGGATCACCCTGGTCGACACGCTTCCGCCGGGCGTTGCGTACGTGTCGTCGACGCCGACGGCCGCGGTGAACGGTTCGACTCTGACCTGGACGGGCGCGCTCGCCGCAGCCGGCGTGCTCGGCGACGGCACCAGCACCAGTGGGGGCGCCGGTTCGTCGTTTGCCGTCGCAGTCACCGTGCAGGTACTGCCCGGTGCCCAGGACAGCATCGTGAACAGCGTCGTGATGACGGCTCCGGACCCGGCCGATGCTGCGACGACGTTCACCGACCAGGCCACCGACACCGACACAGTGCTCAACGTGTTCACACCGCTGAACCCGGCCGTGACCACCCCGCAGAACACTCCCGTAACGACGCCGCTCGCGCAGGTCGTCACTGCCGCCGGTGCGGCGTTGGATCCGGCAGCAGTCAGTCAGCAGACGGCGCCGCAGCATGGTTCGTTGTCGATCAACGGCACGACCGGGGCGATCACGTACACTCCGGCCGCCGGGTACTCGGGCCCCGATACGTACGAGGTGCAGTTCTGCGACACCTCCTCGCCCGCTCAATGCGGGACGGGGCCGGTGTCGGTCACCGTTCAGCCGAACACGGTGACGGCGGTCGACGACTCGGCGACCACCACGGCCGGCACCGCGGTGTCGACCGACGTACGCGCCAACGACATCTCGGCGTCGGGGCAACCGCTGTGGACCCCGGCGGTCGCCACCCAGCCCGCCCACGGCGCTGCGGCGGTCGACGCCTTCGGCAACATCGTCTACACCCCGAACGCGCAGTTCAGCGGTGACGACTCCTACACCTACACGGTCTGCGACACGTCCACCCCGACTCCCGCCTGTGGGACGGGTACGGTCGCCGTGCTGGTGAACAACGTCTTCGTCGACGGGCCGGCCGCGGACAGCAACGGAGGCATCGGCACCGCTCAGAACACCCCGGTGACGACGCCGCTTGCGGACATCGTCACCGCTCTCGGCGCCCCGCTGGATCCGACGACGGTCACCCAAATCACGGCGCCCCGGCACGGCAGCATCACCATCGACCCGGTCACCGGCGCCGTCACCTACGCTCCGGCGTCCGGTTACGGCGGGACGGACACCTACGACGTGAACGTGTGCGACACGGCAGCCCCGCAAGAGTGCCACTCCGTCGTCGTCGGTGTCACCATCCCGCCCAACGAAGTCACGGCCGGCGACGACACCGCCACCGTGAACGCGGGTTCGTCGGTGACCACGGATGTGCTGGCCAACGATACGTCGGAGTCGGCCCAACCGCTGGCCGATCCGACGATCGCGACACCGCCGGCACACGGAGCCGCCGTGGTGAACGCGAACGGGACGATCACCTACACGCCGGACAGCGGCTACAGCGGCACGGACTCCTACGTGTACGAGATCTGCGACACATCCAATCCCATCCCGTCCTGCGATTCGGCGACGGTACTGATCACGATCGACAACGTGTTCATCGACGGCCCGGCGGCGGCCGGGAACGCCGGAGTGGTGACCGGCCAGAACACCCCGGTGGTCACCCCGCTGGCGGACATCGTCACCACGTTGGGGATGCCGATCAGCCCAGCGAAGGCGACGGTCGCCGCCCCGCCCGGCCACGGGACGCTGGCGCTCAACGCCACCACCGGGGCGATCACGTATACCCCGGCCGCGGGATATGCGGGTCCTGACACGTACGGAGTCACCGAGTGCGACACCGCCATCCCGCAGCAGTGCCACTCGGTGACGGTCGCCGTGACGGTCACCGGCAACGTGGTGACGGCGGGCGACGACACCGCGACGACCGCAGCCGGGAGCCCGGTGACGACGAATGTCCGCGCCAACGATCTCTCCGCGACCGGCGAGCCGTTGGCAGACCCGTCGGTCACCGTGCAGCCTGCAGACGGGACGACCACGATCACGGCGTCCGGAGATATCACGTACAACCCGAACGCCGGATTCAGCGGATCCGATTCGTACACCTACACGGTGTGCGACATGTCCGCTCCGACGCCGGCATGCGACTCCGCCACAGTCGACGTGACTGTGACGAATGTATTCGTGGACGGTCCGGCGGCGAGCTCGAACGGGGGTGTCAGCACGCCGCAGAACACGGCTGTGACGACGCCGTTGGCCGACATCGCCCACACGCTCGGTGCCCCTCTCGACCCGACGTCAGTGAGTCAGGCGATCCCACCGGCCCACGGCATCATCGCGATCGACCCGACCACCGGGGCCGTCACGTACTCGCCGACCGCCGGGTACAGCGGCGAGGACGCCTACACCGTGAGCGTCTGCGATACCGCGACACCGCAGGAATGCGACACCGTGATGGTGGGAGTGACGGTCGCCGTGAACGTGGTGACGGCCGTCGACGATACCGCCACCACGAACGCCGGCGTCGCCGTGAGTACTGACGTCCGCAGCAATGACACGTCGCTGTCCGGACAGCCTCTGGCCGCGCCGACCGTGACCGCCCAGCCGGACAACGGCAGTGCGACCGTCGCCGGCAACGGCGATATCACGTTCACCCCCGCCGCGGGCTGGAGCGGGAGAACCGTCTACTCCTACGAGGTGTGCGACACCTCGACTCCCACCCCGGTGTGCGACAGCGCGGATGTCGCCGTCACGGTGGACAACGTGTTCACCGACGGTCCGGCCGCGCAAGCGAACAGCGGGATCGTCACGACCCAGAACCAGCCGGTGACCACCCCACTCGCGGACATCATGTCCGCGTCCGGTTCCCCCGTGGATCCGGCCACCGTCACCCAGGAGACGGCGCCGGCCTTCGGCAGCGTGGATATCGACCCGCTGAGCGGGGCAGTGACCTACACGCCGTCGGCCGGGTACGCCGGGGCGGACAGCTACGCCGTCTCGGCCTGTGACACGGCCACCCCGCAGGAGTGCCACACCACCGTCGTGGGGGTGACCGTGCAACCGAACACGGTGACCGCTGTCGATGACAGCGCGACGGTGAACGCGGGGTCGTCGGTGACGACCGCTGTCGGTGCGAACGACACTTCCTCGTCCGGTCAGCAGTTCGCCCTGCCGACGATCAGCACCCAGCCCGCAAACGGGACCACGGCGGTCAACGCGGATGGTTCGATCACATACACCCCGGACGTCGGGTTCAGCGGCACCGACTCGTACGCCTACACGATCTGCGACACCTCGTTCCCCGACCCGGTCTGCGCCACGGCCTCCGTCGCCGTGACGATCGACAACGTGTTCATCGACGGTCCGGCCGCGGCAGGCAACCTCGGTGTGGAGACCCCGCAGGATACGGCCGTGACGACACCGTTGCAGGACATCGTCACCACGACGGGCAAGCCCATCGATCCCTCCACGGTCACCGCCGTGACCGCACCCCAGCACGGGGCGATCTCCATCGACCCGGCGACCGGTGCGGTGACCTATACCCCAGGCGCCGGCTATACCGGCACCGACGGTTACGAGATCCGGGTCTGCGACACCGCCACGCCGCCGGCGTGCGACTCCGTCGAGGTCGCTGTCACCGTCCTCGCGAACACGGTGTCGGCCCCCGACCTGCAGCTCACGACGCGCACCGACCAGGTCGCGGCCCCGCTCGACGTGCTCGCCGTGTCCGTCTCTGGATCGGGTCAGCCCCTCGCCGCCCCGCCCACCGTCACGGCCCAGCCCACGCACGGGACGGTCACTGTCAACTCCGACAACACCCTCACCTACGCGCCGGACGCCGGATTCGACGGAGCAGACGCCTTCACCTATCAGGTCTGCGACACGTCCACCCCCGCTCCGGCCTGCGACACCGGTGTGGTCGCGGTCACCGTCACGCCGGTCGCCGACCTGGCGCTCACCAAGAGCCTCGACCTGCCGGGCGCGGTCGCGAGCCTTCCGATCGCGTACACCATCGCGACCAGCAACCACGGCCCCTCCGCGGCGGCGAACGTGAGAACCATCGACCCGATCCCGGCCGCCATCCTGCACCCCCAGGGCACGCCGGACCCGGCCGTCCCGGGGGCCGACTGTGAAACACGAACGACCCGGGCCGCGGACCTTGCCCTCCTGGATCCGGACTATGGCCCCTACACACTGACGTCCCACCCCAGCGTTGTGGAATGCGCCTATCCCACCGTGGCAGCGGGAGCCACCGTGACGGATCGCATCACAGGCACCGTCGACCCCGGCCTGGCCGCGGGCACCGTCCTCCGGAACGAAGCCGTCGTCCTGACGACCGCCTACGACCCGGCGCTCGACAACAACCGCGCCGCGGCGACCGCTGACTCGATCGTGCTGCCACCGGCGCTCACCGACATCCTCACGGGCCTCGCAGGCACGGGCTCCAACCTGCGCGCTTGGTCCGCCATCGCGCTCAGCGCCCTTCTGCTCACCGGCACGGGCGCGGTGCTCCTGTTCGTCAGAGGCAGGAGACGACGAGCCGGAACCCTGTGACTCGACGGCGTGCGCTGAGCGCCGCGTCCCGCCGTCAGTCCTGGTTGCTGAAAGCGGCGTCGAAGGATGCGGTCGGCTGCTTCCAGAGCAGCGATCGGATGTAGCCGATGGCTTCCTTCGCGCCGTGCAGACGGTCCATGCCGGCGTCCTCCCACTCGATGGAGATCGGGCCGGTGTACCCGATCGACTCGAGCGCACGGAAGGAGTCCTCCCACGGCACGTCGCCGTGGCCGGTCGACACGAAGTCCCAGCCGCGACGCGGGTCGCCCCAGGGCAGGTGCGAGCCGAGCACGCCGGCGCGGCCGTTCTTCGGGCGCAGCCGCGTGTCCTTGCAGTCCACGTGGTAGATGCGGTCCTGGAAGTCGACGATGAACCCAACGGGGTCGATGTCCTGCCACATCATGTGCGACGGGTCCCAGTTGAACCCGAACGCCTTCCGGTGGTCGATCGCCTCGAGCGTGCGGACGCTGGTCCAGTAGTCGTAGGCGATCTCGGACGGGTGCACCTCGTGCGCGAACCGCACCCCTTCACCGTCGAACACGTCGAGGATGGGGTTCCAGCGGTCGGCGAAGTCCTGGTAGCCGCGGTCGAAAACCTCGGCCGGTACCGGCGGGAACTGCGCGACGTACGGCCAGATGCTCGAGCCCGTGAATCCGACCACGGTGTCCACGCCTAGTTTGCGGGCGACCTTGGCGGTGAGCTTGAGCTCTTCGGCGGCACGCTGGCGAACCCCCTCGGGGTCGCCGTCGCCCCACACCTTCGACCCGACGATCGCCTGGTGGCGGAAGTCGATGGGGTCGTCGCAGACCGCCTGGCCCTTGAGGTGGTTCGAGATGGCCCAGACCTTCAGACCGTACTTGTCGAGGATGTCGAGCCGCCCTTGGAGGTACGCGTCATCTTCCGCCGCGCGCCACACGTCGAGGTGCTCGCCCGAGCAGGCGATCTCCAGGCCGTCGTAGCCCCACTCGGAGGCGTACTTCGCCACCTCCTCCAGGGTGAGGTCGGCCCACTGGCCGGTGAACAAGGTGACCGGGTGCGTGCGACCCGATTCGGGTGTGTTCTCTGCGCTGGCGGTGTCGGTCATTCGTTCGTTCCCATCTCGATCCAGGTGCCCGACTCGGCCGAGTCGATCACTGCGTCGGTGATCCGCACGGCCCGCAGGCCGTCGGAGAAGCGCGGCAGGCCGTCGGGGTTCTCGCCCGCGACGGCCGCGTAGCTATCGGCGATGAACGCGTTGAACGCGTCCTGGTACCCCTGCGGGTGGCCGGAGGGCACAACGCACAGACGGGCGGCGTCTTCACTGAGCTGGTCGGCGTCGCGCGGGATCACCTGGCTGCCCTTCCGGCGGCCCACCCACAGCGTCTCCGGCTGCTCCTGATCGAAGGCGACGCTCTCTTCGCTCCCGGCGATCTCGAGGAACAGCCGATTCTTTCGTCCCGGTGCGACCTGCGAGACCATGAGCGTGCCGAGAGCGCCGGAGCGGGTTTCCATGACGACCGCCACGGCGTCTTCGGTGGTGATCCCCGCGTGCGAGGCGCGTTCGGCGAACACCGTGCGCTTGGTCGCGGAGACCCGACTCACCCGGTCGCCGCTGACGAACTCGACGAGGTCGACGAGGTGCGACCCGATGTCGGCGAAGGCTCGCGACCGACCACCCTGCTGAGCATCCACCCGCCAGTTGTCGTCGCCCGCCGCGAGCAGCCAGTCCTGAAGGTAGGACGCGTTGATGGTGAGGACCCGGCCTGCTTGTCCCGAGGCGAAACGTGAGCGCGCCTCGCGCACCAGCGGGTGGAACCGGTAGACGAAGGGCACGGTCGCCGTTCGACCCTCCGCGGCCGCGACCAAGGCTTCCGCGTCGGACACAGTCGTTGCGAGCGGCTTCTCGCACACCACGTCTTTGCCCGCCGCGAGGACCGCGGAAGCCTGCTCGGCGTGCACAGCGTTCGGTGTCGTGACGTGCACGACGTCGATCGAGTCGTCGGCGAGCAGCTCGTCGAGCGAACCGTATGCCCGCTCGATGCCGAGACGCTCCGCCGCAGCGGCCGAGCGCTCCGGCGACGACGAGGCGATGCCGACGAGCTCCGCCCGCGCGGCCCTCGCCGCGCGGGAGTGCACCTCTGCCATGAAGCCGCCGCCGACGATCGCCACACGCAGGCGGGCTCCCGCGGCGCTCCCGTCGCGGCGCGTAAGCCCGCCACTCGTGGCGGCGGCGTTCTGGTCGTGACCGTCCGTCATCGCGCTGACCTCAGCGTCATCTCGCTGTCCTCAGACCAGGCTCGCCGCGCGCGGGTCCCAGTCCTCCGGGAGTGCCGGAGCGACCTCGACGGTGCTCTCGACCTCCACCGGAGTCCGCGACTCGCCTGCCTCGATGGTCGACACCATGATGTCGAGCACGTGGTACGCCTGCTCACCCGAGGCGCGCTCGGGCACACCGGCGCGGATCGCCCGGGCCAGCTCGACGACGCCGATGCCGCGGCCGTCGGTCGTACCGGTGGACGGCAGGGTCTCAATGCCGTCGGCGCCGTGCACCAGCAACTCGCCCTCGAACGTGTTGGGGTCGGGCACCACGAGGGTGCCGTCGAGGCCCGCCACTTCGAACTGGGTGCGGCCGAGCTTCGAGTCGAAGCTGAAGACCGACTGCGCGGTCTGACCGCTCTCGAACTCGAACAGGGCGCTGACATGGGTGGGCACCGTCACGGCGAACTCTTCGCCGGCTCGGGGACCCGAGCCGATGACGCGGCTCTCCCGGGCCTTCGAGGCGGTGGCGCTCACCCGGGCCACCGGGCCGAAGAGCTGCACCAGTGCGGTCAGGTAGTACGGGCCGATGTCGAACAGCGGCCCGGCGCCCTCCTGAAACAGGAAGTCGGGGTTGGGGTGCCACGACTCCGGTCCGGGACTCTGCAGCAGGGTGAGTGCGGTCAGCGGCGCACCGATCCCGCCGCTCTCGATCAGACGTCGAGCCGACTGGATGCCCGAGCCGAGGAAGGTGTCGGGCGCGGTTGCGACGCGCAGACCCTTCGCGTGCGCTGCTTCCAGCAACTCGGCGCCGCTGGCACGGTCGAGTGCGAAGGGCTTCTCGCTCCACACGTGCTTGCCCGCCGCGAGCACCTGCAACGCGACCTCGACGTGCACCTTGGGGATGGTGAGGTTGACGACGATCTCGATGGCGTCGTCGGCCAGCAGCTCCTCGACGGAGCCCGAACCGGGCACGCCGAACTTCTCTGCCTGAGCCTTCGCCCGCTCCAGGTCGATATCTGCGACGAAGCGCACATCGAGGTCGGGGAACGAGGTCAGGTTCTTGAGGTACTCATTGCTGATGACCCCGGCGCCGATGACGCCGACGCCGACGCGACCGCCGCTCATGCGAGACCCTTGGAGGAGAGGAAGGCGAAGCTGTCGGCGACCGCCTGGAACCGGTCTCCACGCGAATCGTCGAGCTCGATCACGCGCAGCGCGTCGGGCGCGGCGGCGATGATCTGCTCGATCGGCAGTGAGCCCTGGCCGACCGCGACCTGGTCCTTGTTGTCGTGCGTGCCGGGGCCGTCCTTGATGTGCAGGGCGACGACGCGGTCGCCGAGCTTCGGAAGGAAGGTCACCGGGTCGGCACCGCCGACCGCCACCCAGTAGGTGTCGACCTCGAGGACGACCTCCGGGGCGAGCTTGCCCGCGAAGAACTCCAGTGCGGTGACGCCCTCGATGGTGCTCGAGATCTCGTGGTCGTGGTTGTGGTAGCCGACGCGAATGCCGTGACGGGCGGCGACCTCGGCAGCAGCGTTGAGCTGCTCGGCCGTCTGCGCCACATCGTCCGCCGTCTGCCAGCGCTCGGGTGCGACGAAGGGGTCGATCACCGTCTGGATGCCCAGTGCTTTCGCAGCGCCGAACACCTCGTCGAGGTCGCCGCCGATGAAGCTCTGGTGGGTGGTGGGAGCCGAGAGGCCGGCCTCGGTGAGGCCCTGCCGCAGCGCGTCACCGAAGCTGAGGAAGGCGAACGGCTCGACCTGGGTGAAGCCGATGTCGGCGATTTTCTTGAGGGTTCCGACCGTGTCCTCGGTCAGGAGCTCCCGGACCGTGTACAGCTGCACGGAGACTTTAGACGTCGACACTGTTCTCCTCGTCGAGTTCTGGGGTGATGGTCGCCGGATGGCGTGGTTCCATTCAACCGACCCTTCTGCCGGATGTCAATCAAAAGTCGACTGATGCCTGCATATCTTTGAGCGTCGGGTCGACACTGTGGTTCAATACCCTCATGACCGACAGCGTGCGAGACTCGGTGCTCGTCGCCGCAGACGCCGCGGAACTGCTGGCGATCCTGCGCGACGGCATCCCGCGCACGCGCGCACAGCTCGCCGAGCTGACCGGGATGGCGCGCTCGACCATCGCCAGCCGGATCGACCTCCTCACCTCCGCAGGGCTTGTCGCCCCGGCCGGCGATGACGTCTCGTCCGGCGGACGGCCGCCCGCGCGTATCCGGTTCAACCCCGGCTCCCGCGTCATCGTGGCCATCGACCTCGGTGCGACGCACGGAGTGGTCGCCCTTGCCGACCTCGCCGGCAACATCACGGCGAGCGAGTCGAGGCGCCTGCGCATCGCCGACGGCCCTGCGCCGATCCTCGACTGGGCGCTCGAGGTAGCGAGCGAGCTCTACATCGCGTCCGGCCGGCAGCCGGAGGAACTCATCGGCGTGGGCGTCGGAGTGCCCGGACCGGTCGAGCACTCGACCGGTCTCCCGGTGAACCCGCCGATCATGCCCGGCTGGGACCGCTTCGACATCCCGCATTACATCCGTCGCGTGTTCGACGTGCCGGTGCTCGTCGACAACGACGTCAATCTGCTGGCCATCGGCGAGCAGGCGCTGATGTGGCCCGACGAGACTGACCTCCTTTTCATCAAGGTGGCGACCGGCGTCGGCGCAGGAATCATCAGCGGGGGCCGCCTCCAACGCGGAGCGCTCGGTTCCGCCGGCGATCTCGGTCACGTCCGCGTGCCGTTCGGCACCGACACCCCGAGCCACGGGGAGCAGGACGCCGACCTGGAGTCCCTGGTCAGCGGTCCCGCCATCGCGCGGGCGCTCACCGAGGCCGGTTTCCCGGCCGAGACGAGCGACGACGTCGTGGCGCTGGCGCGGAGCGGCAACCCGCACGTGCACGGCGCCATCCGTCAGGCCGGCCGCGATCTCGGGGCCGTGGTCGCCACCTGTGTGAACTTGCTCAACCCGTCGATGATCGTCGTCGGCGGCAGCCTCTCCCGCGTCGGCGAGCAGCTCCTCGCCGGGATGCGCGAGGTCGTCTACCAGCGGTCGACGCCGCTCGCGACGCAACACCTGACGATCACGCAGTCGCGTTCCGGAGAGACGGGCGGCGTGATCGGTGCCGCCATCATGGTGGTTCAGCGCGCGCTGGATCCCGAGTCCGGAACACCGCGCTCGCTCTTTCGCTAGACACGACAGCGTGGTTCCCCGAGCACCGCATCCCGAATACCCTCGAATCGATTCGAACATCAGAAGGAGTGTTGTGAGCACGAACAGTGAACCCTTGGGCCGCCCCCTCCGCGCCGGAGTCGTCGGCTTGGGCTGGGCCGGCCAGCAGCACATGGCCGCCTATGACGCCCTCCCCGGCGTCGAGCTCGTCGCCATCGCCGGAATGGAGGACGGCCCACGCGCCGACCTCGGTGAGCAGTACGGTATCGACCGGCTCCACCGCGACTGGAAGGACCTGGTCGCCGAGGGCGACCTCGACGTCGTCAGCGTGGCCGTCCCGACCTTCTTGCACGCACCGATCGCCGTGGGGGCGTTGGACGCGGGCATCCACGTTCTCAGCGAGAAGCCGATCGCTCGCACCGCGGCCGAAGCCCAGACGATGGTGGATGCCGCGCATCGGGCGGGGCGTGTGCTGGAGGTCGCCTTCAACCACCGCCGCCGCGGCGACATCGAGGCCCTCAAAGCAGCCGTCGAATCCGGCCAGATCGGGCGTCCGTACCATGCGCGGGCGATCTGGCTGCGCCGCGCGGGCATCCCCGCCTTGGGCAGCTGGTTCACCAACCGGGAGATGGCGGGCGGCGGCCCGCTGATCGACATCGGCGTGCACGTGCTCGACTACGCCCTCCACCTGTTCGGCGAGCCGCGCGTCGAGGCCGTGTCCGCGGTCACCCACGCTGAGCTGGGAGTCCGCGGTCGCGGCGGAGCAACCGCCTCCAAGCAGCACGTCGGCTCGGACTACGAAGTGGAAGACCTGGCGAGCCTGCTGCTGCGGCTCGAGGGCGGCGGCTCGATCGTCATCGAGACCAGCTGGGCGGCCTACCGACCGGCCGGTGACGAGTTCGGCATCACGCTGTACGGCACCGAGGGCGGCGCGGACCTGCGGGTCGTCGACTACGCGCCTTCCGGCGAATTGACCATCTTCACCGGCGACGGGGAGCAGAGCGAAGACATCACGGTCACCGCCGACCCCGGGCGGGGCCATCTCGCGGTGGTGGAGACCTTCCTGGAGCACGTCGCCGACCCGGCGAACTGGTCCAACTGGGACGGCTCCCTCGCCCTGGACCGCGCCCGCGTCATCGACGCCGCCTACGAATCCGCCCGCATCGGCGCGGAGGTCCGGCTCGGCTCCACCAACGATCCGGCATTCGGCACCGAGCAGGCCCCCACGAAAGGAGTATGACCATGACCCTGCGCGTCATCGTCTGGAACGAAGGCGTCCACGAGGCGACCCAGCCCGAGATCGCCGCGATCTACCCGCACGGCATCCACGGAGCGATCGCAGAGGGCCTGCGCGAGCTGCTCGGCGAAGAGGTCGCCGTGCGCACCGCGACCCTCGACGACCCGGAGCACGGCCTTAGCGAGCAGGCGCTCGCTGAGACGGATGTGCTGCTCTGGTGGGGCCACATCGCGCACGACCGCGTCTCGGACGAGGTCGTGGAACGCGTCCGCCAGCATGTCCTGGCCGGGATGGGACTCATCGTCCTGCACTCGGGCCACTTCTCGAAGATCTTCATCCGGATGCTGGGCACGACCTGCTCGCTTCGCTGGCGCAACCCGGAAGGCGGCGAGCGCGAGCTCGTCTGGAACGTCAACCCGACGCATCCCATCGCCGAAGGCGTCGAGCAGCCGATCGTGATCGAAGCGCAGGAGATGTACGGAGAGTTCTTCGACATCCCGACACCGGACGACCTGGTGTTCATCAGTTCGTTCACGGGCGGAGAGGTGTTCCGCTCGGGCGTCACGTTCACGCGCGGCCGGGGCAAGATCTTCTACTTCAGCCCGGGCGACCAGGAGTACCCCGTGTACTTCCACCCGCAGGTGCGGCGGGTGCTGGCGAACGGCGTCCGCTGGGCGGCGCCGGTTGCGGGTGTCCGCCAGGCGCCCGAGGTCTCCAACCCCCAGCCCGTCTGACCGACGGCGGCCTTCCGGCCGCCCCGACCCGAGGAGACTTCCTTGACCGACGCCCTCACGACGCTGCCCGCGCCGCGCCATCCCGACCCGTCCGACGCTCCGGCCCTGCGGTGGGGCGTGCTCGGTCCGGGCGGGATCGCCGCCGATTTCACGGACGCCCTGCACCGCCACACGGTTCAGCGGGTCGTCGCCGCGGGGTCCCGGTCGGCCGAGCGTGCCGCCGCCTTCGCCGCGGCACACGGTGTCGAGCGCTCCAACGGCTCCTACGAGGCCCTGGTCTCGGACCCGGAGGTAGACGTCGTCTACGTCGCGACCCCGCACAGCGAGCACCTCGAGCACGCACTGCTCGCCATCGCGGCGGGCAAGCATGTCCTCATCGAGAAGCCGATGGCGGTGACGGCCGAGCAGGCGCGCAAGATCGTCGCGGCCGCCCGCGAGGCGGGTGTGTTCGCGATGGAGGCCATGTGGACGCGCTACCTGCCGCAGACCGACATCATCCGGCAGCTGTTGGAGCAGGATGCGCTCGGCGATGTCCGCGTCGTCACGGCCGACTTCGGCGGCCGGGTGCCCTACGACCCGGAGAGCCGGCTCTGGAACCCCGCTCTCGCGGGGGGCGCGCTGCTCGACCTGGGCGTGTACGCGGTGTCCTGGGCCTCATTCGCGCTCGGCGCTCCGGCAGGGATCATCGCCGCCGGAACACTGGCGCCGAGCGGCGTGGACGAACAGGCCGCCCTGCTGCTGTCCTCCGCGGACGGCGCCCAAGCACTGTTGAGCACGAGCCTTCTGGCGGGCACCCCCTCCCTCGCCACCATCAACGGCAGCGCAGGCCGCGTCGAGACCGACAGTCCGTTCTGGGGGCCGAGCGGCCTCCGGGTCTTCCGGGCCGACGGGACCCTCGCAGCGCAGTGGCGCGACCCGTACGGGCGGCCCCATCGCGACGGGATGGCGTACGAGGCCGCCGCCGTCGCCCGCTATATCGGCGAGGGGCGCACAGACTCGCCGCTGCATCCCCTTGCCGAGGCGGTCGACACGCTGGTGACGATCGACGAGGCGCGCAGGCAACTCGGGGCGACGCGCGTGGAGTGACAGCGAGCGTCGGCCGGACGCGGCACAATGGAGAGGTGCTCGACTCCGCTGCGTACCGTACGGCCGACCTCTACCGGCCGGGCGTCCTCGCGGATCTGAGCCCGGCCCGTCCGGCCCCCGTACCGGTCGTCCCCGCGGTTCCTGGCCAGACCGGGCATCTCGCCCGTGTGGTGGCGAGCTCGTCCGACCGTGCCGGCTGGTTGCGTGCGCGCAGTCGCGGTATCACCGCCACCGATGTCGCGAAGCTCTCTACGCCCCGCTCGGTACGCGCCGCGGCCTACGACAAGCTGCACGGCACCGGGTTCAGCGGCAACGTCTTCACCCAGCACGGCCGCTCGCGCGAGCCGGAGATCGCCGCGTGGGTGGCAGCCACCCACGGCGTCGAGCCCTCCGATCTGCTCTTCCACGCCGAGCGGGATCGCCGCCACCTTGCGACACCCGACGGCCTCATCCTCCGGACGGACGGCCGGATCGAGCTGGCTGAGATCAAAACCACGAACAAGCCGTTCCGCAGCATCCCGCGCCACTACCTCCGACAGATCTGGTGGCAGCAGTACGTGCTCGGGGCCGAGCGCACACTGTTCGTCTGGGAGCAGCACGACGGCTTCGTCCCGATGCGCGACGAACCGGAGTGCCGCTGGGTCGACCGTGACGAGGCGGAGATCACCAAGCTGGTCGCCCTCGCGACCGACCTGATCGAGTTGCTGCGTCAGGCGACCTCGGTCGCCACGCCCGCGTCCGGAACCACGACAGCTGCCGCGACGACATCATCCGCAGCCCCCTCGGCGACCGGCATGCCGACCGGGATGCGGGTCAGCGCGACCGCGTAGACGGCGATCCAGCCGACGGCGACCGTCGTCCCGACGAGTTCCAGCCACGCGCCGACGCCCGATCCGACCCGGACGATGGCGAGGAGGCCGCCCACGATCGTGATCACCGCGACCGCTGCGCAACTCAGCCGCGACAGCCGCGACACACGCGGCAGTCCTCGGCTGAAGCCGACCTGCAGCATCGCGAAGCAGGCGGCCGCGAACCCGAGCACGGCGGAGACCGTGTGGATGAGGTCCTGCGGCGTCGACTTCGGGTCAACCAGCGGGACGGGGCAGAAGGCCGAGCAGGTCACCTGCGAGGCGAGGACGAAGCACACCGCCGCGAAGCCGAGCGTCACCGCCGGCGCCCAGCGGTCGAGCAGCCGGGCCGACGAGCGGATGTGACCGCTCGCGACCGCGATGGCGAAACCACCGGCCGCGATCAGCAGCAGCGCCACGGCGAACGGACCGGCGGTGGGAGCGCCATGCGCGCCCAACTCGCTCACGTAGACGGGATACGGCACGGTGAGCCGTGCCGCCCAGATCACGGCCAGGCCGCCCAGAACGCTGAATGTTCCCATTCCCAGCAGGATCGGCACCGCGCGCTGCCAGCCTCGCGCCAGCAGGGGCACGGCGAAGGGCTCGCGGACGGTCCGCAGCAGTCGTCGCACCTGTCGCTCCTCGGATCGTCCTCTGATGCTTCCGGCCCCTCGAGTGAGGTCGATCCGGGTCGCAGCATCCTAACCGGCATACCGCTGAGAACGGCCTGGGGGTATCGGAAACAGACTGTTCACATGTGGTGACCCGACCGTAACACCGGTGACTCACGGGCAGGATTGACTGGCGTGACCGACCGAGAACAGCCGCGCCGGCCATGAACCAGGACGGCCACCGACGAGGGGACGACCGATGCCGAAGACGATGCGAGCCGCGCTTCTGGACGCCGCGGGCGGACCGGAGGCTCTCCGCATCGGCGACACGCCCTATCCCGACCGGGTGAACGCTGAGTTCGTGGTCAAGGTCGTGGCCGCGAGCGTGAACCCGATCGACGCGAAGACGCGGGCCGGCCGTGGCGTCTTCGGTGCCATCCACTCCTTCCCCACGGTGCTCGGTCACGACTTCAGCGGCGTCGTGATGGAGTCGCCGTACAGCGCACATCCCCTGCGGCCCGGCGACGAGGTGTTCGGGATGGTGCCGGTGCCCCGATACGGCGGCAGCTACGCCGAGTACGTGTCCGTCCCGTCGCTCAGTGTCGTCCGCAAACCGGCCACCCTCTCGCACATCGAGGCGGCCGCCGCACCGCTGGCCGCGCTGACGGCGTGGGGCATGGTGGTCGAGGTCGCCAAAGCGCACGAGGGCCAGCGGATGCTCATCCACGCCGGCAGCGGAGGCGTCGGGCACTTCGCCGTGCAGTTCGCCTCGTACTTCGGCGCCCACGTCATCGCGACGGCCTCCGGCGAGAAGGCGTCCTGGCTGCGCTCCCTCGGTGCAGCGGAAGTCATCGACTACACGACGACCCGCTTCGAGGAGGTCGTGCACGGCGCCGACGTGGTCATCGACCTGATCGGCAACGTCCACGATGAGACGGGCACCCGCTCCCTCTCCGTGCTCCGCCCCGGCGGATTGCTGGTCAACGCTCCGACCGGCAGTTGGCCGACATTCGCGGATGACGTCGCGGCTGCAGGGCTGCGTGGAACGGACTACAAGGTGGCGCCCGACGGCAACACGCTGGCCGTCATCGCCCGCCTGCTCGAAGCGGGCAACGTGCGCGTGCACGTCGACCAGATCTTCCCGCTCGACCGCATCGCCGACGCTCACGCGGCGGTCGAGAGCGGCCACACCCGCGGGAAGGTCGTCGTCAAGGTCGCCGAGGGCTGAACCCGCTGCCCTCGAGACGGAGGAAGGGCGCATCTGGGCGCGATGTGCTCGAGCCGTAGGGCGTGGACTAGCCGAGCGGGCGCTCCATCACCCAGTCGTCCTCGTAGCGCTCACCGACCAGGAAGCGCTTCGCGCCGACGCGCTCGAAGCCGTGCTTGCCGTAGAACCGCTGAGCGCGGCCGTTCTCCTCGTTGACACCCAGCCACATCCCCCGGGCTCCGGCGTCCTGGGCGACCCGCAGGCTTTCGGCCATGAGCAGCCCTGCGACTCCCGCGCCCTGGTGGCCCGGCAGGACGTAGCACTTGCTCAGCTCGGCAGTCGGGCGGATGCGGAGGGAGCCGCGCACATCCTCGTCCGAAGGCTCTCCGAGGTTCACCATCGTGTAGCCGATGGCCGAACCGTCGTCATCCTCCGCCACCAGCAGACGGCGGGCGTCGTCGGCCAGGTAGTCCGCGAATCGCTCCTCCGACAGCACGGAGGCGATGAACGCGGCTTTCGCCTCGTCGGTGGTGTGCGGAGGGCAGGCGAGCGGGAAGGTCACGGCGGCGACAGCGGCCAGAGCGGCCTCGTCGCCGGTGGTCGCCTGGCGGATGGTGACGGTCACCGGTCCAGCCTAGAGGGACAGCGGACCGGCCGCCTCCCGCGTGGGAGACGACCGGTCCGGTGTGCGGTGCGGCTAGTGCCGGCCCTGCGCGACCCAGCTGAGCAGGTCGAAGGAGACGCCGCCGAGTCCGGTGACATCGTCGTAGCCCTTCGCCGTCTTCAGCGAGCTGTCCAGGTCGAGCGACACGAGGTAGCTGTTGCCACTCCGAGCGCTGGTGTAGGCGAGCGCCTGCTGGGTCGGCTGCGGGACCACATCCCGGAACGCGTTCGGCAGGATGCGCTTCACGCCGTACAGTGTGGGGTTCGCGAACCCGATGGTGGTCCGCGTCGCCTGCTGCACGATCGCGATCTGCGCGGCCACGATCGGCGAGGCCAGCGAGGTACCGCCGTAGGTCTCGTTGATGTAGTCGCCGGTCGCCAGGGTGGTGTCGTCCACGATCGGGCGGATGCCGATCAGGAACCCGGTGTACGGGTCGGCCAGCGCCGCGACGTCAGGCGAGACGCGCTTGCCCTGGGCGAGCGCCGCCGGAACGACTCCGCGCTGGTAGTCGGGCTGGGCGAATACGGCGCTGACGCCGCCACCCGCGCCGCCGCCGTACAGGTCACCCGGCAGAGGCGCCGTGTAGCTCAGCGTGCCGTCGGTGCCCTTCTGGACCTTGTCGAGGATGTCGCCCCAGCCGGTCTCCCACGCGATCTTGCCGTTCTTGTCGATCGCAGTGCTTGTGCCGCCCACCGAGGTCACCCACGGGGAGGAGGCCGGGAAGTCCGGCGACGCGTAGCCGAGGTTGATCGTCTCGTCACCGTTGTCACCGCTGGAGAAGTAGAGCCCGATTCCCTCACCCGCGGCCTGGAGCTGCAGGTTCACCTCGCCCTGGATCACGTCCGCCGGGACCGCCTCGCCCACGTTTCCGTAGCTGTTGCTGACGATGTTGGCGAGCTTGTTGTCGAGGATCTTCGACATCGCGATGTCGAGGCCGCCCGAGCAGTCGGTACCGCCGACGTACAGGATGCGCGCACCCGGTGCGATCGCGTGGACGGACTCGACGTCGAGCGTCTGCTCGCCCTGCCATCCGCTGGGCTGCTGGCAGAGGTCCTGGTCGGTGAACTGGCTGGGCTGCGGCACGAGCTGCTGGTAGCTGGAGTTCGTCAGACCCGGCTCGCCGTTCTGCTGCGAGTAGCTGTTGGCGTCCTTCAGAATGCTGGGGCTCGCGTACGCGTCGATGATTGCGACGGTCTGTCCGGTGCCGTTGACGCCCTGCTTGCCGAGGGTGTCGAGACCGTAGGCGCTACGCAGCTGCTGCGGGGTGTAGCCGCAGATGTTCGTGTTGAACTGCGTCTTGCCGTAGGCCGCCGGCATGGTCGCGGTGTGCTCGCCGATGTAGTGCGAGCACGGCGCATCGACGACCGGTGCGGCCGCGGCCTTGCGCTGCGCGAAGGGCGCCGCCGTGGTGCCCAGGTCACCCTGCTTGATCGAGTCGGGGCGCGTTGTGGTGCGCGACTGCTCCAGGCTGATCGCCGAGACCTTACCGGCGATGGCTGCCGGGACCGATGGCGCCGAGGCCGGGGCGATCAGCTCCTTGCCCTGGTGCTTGAACGAGTGCAGCGAGGTGCCGAAGACGGAGCCGAGCTGGTCGGGCGTCCCGCGGAAGACGACGTACTGGCGACTGTCGGGCACCCCCTGGATGGTGAGGCCGGCGGCCTTGATGAAGTTGACGATGGAGTCGAAGTCCGGCTTCGTCGGTGAGAACCGGTTGATCCACTGCTGCGGCGACAGCGCCTTGCGGTAGCCACGGTCCAGCGGGTTCGAGACGGCCTTGGCGAGCGCCTCTGCACCCTTCTGGTCGCGCAGGGGCAGGTAGATCTCGCCCTGCACCGTGGTGTCGGCGGGGGCCGCGCCCGTGTCGTTCGCGGCGGTGGCCCACGCGGGGACGGAGCCGGCGTAGGGCACCCGGTCGGCTGCGCCGGCCGCGGATGCTCCCGCCAATGACAAAGCCACCACGGCGGACGTGGTGGCGATGATCCCGAGCGCCCTCTTGTGAAGGGATCGGGGGGTGCGAAGTGCCATGAATGTCATCCTTCGTATCGGACCGGCTCTGCGGCGAGCCGCCGCGCGACGCGCGACAGGAGTGACCCTAAACCCGCGTGTTCTACCGCCACAAGAGGGGGTAGAAAGGCCTGTCGGGATCGTTGCTCCTGATGAAGGATCCTCACCGCGCAAAACATCCCGGCCCGGCCAGGAAAACGCCGACGGGGCCGGGGCCGGCGTGCGGCCCCGACCCCGTCGGGATGTTCGTGGAACGAACTCAGATGGCGTTGACGTCCAGCGGGATGCCCGGGCCGAACGTGGTCGACACGGCGCCCTTCTGGATGTAACGTCCCTTCGCGGCGGACGGCTTCAGACGCACGACCTCTTCGAGAGCGGTGGTGATGTTGTCGTTCAGCTGCTCGGCGGTGAAGCCGGCCTTGCCCACGACGAAGTGCACGTTGGCGTGCTTGTCGACGCGGAACTCGATCTTTCCGCCCTTGATGTCGGAGACGGCCTTGGCCACATCCGGGGTGACGGTGCCGGTCTTCGGGTTCGGCATGAGGCCGCGCGGGCCCAGCACCTTGCCGAGTCGTCCGACCTGGCCCATGAGCTCCGGGGTGGAGACGGCCGAGTCGAAGTCGGTGTAACCACCGGCGACCTTCTCGATGAGCTCGGCGCCGCCGACCTCATCCGCACCCGCGGCGATGGCCGCCTCGGCCGCAGGGCCGGTGGCGAACACGATGACGCGGGCGGTCTTGCCCGTGCCGTGAGGAAGGATGACGGTACCGCGGACCATCTGGTCCGCCTTACGGGGGTCGACACCCAGCTTCAGCGCGACCTCGACGGTCGAGTTGAACTTGGCGGAGCCGGTCTCCCGGGCGAGGGCGACAGCCTCCTCGGGGGTGTAGAACTTTCCGGCCTCGATCTTGTCGGCCGCGGCCCGGTAGGCCTTTGACTTCTGTGCCATGAGATTTCTCCTAACGAGAATGTGGTGCGAGCCTGGCCGGCTCTTCCACGAGATGTCTGGTGGAGTCGGGGCCTCAGGCCTCGACCGTGATGCCCATCGAACGGGCGGTGCCTGCGATGATCTTCGACGCCGCGTCGATGTCGTTGGCGTTGAGGTCGACCATCTTCTGCTCGGCGATGGCGCGCACCTGCTCCTGGGTCAGCTTGCCGACCTTGTTGGTGTGCGGGACGCCGGAGCCCTTGGGGACGCCTGCAGCCTTCTTGATCAGCTCGGCGGCCGGCGGGGTCTTCAGGACGAACGTGAACGAGCGGTCCTCGTAGACGGTGATCTCGACCGGGATGACGTTGCCGCGCTGCGACTCGGTGGCCGCGTTGTAGGCCTTGCAGAACTCCATGATGTTCACGCCGTGCTGACCCAGGGCCGGGCCGATGGGCGGGGCCGGGTTAGCGGCGCCGGCGTTGATCTGAAGCTTGATCAGACCGGTGACCTTCTTCTTCGGTGCCATGTCTCTTCCTTCTTTGTGTATTCGAGCGACTCAGGCCGCAGCCGTGTGCGCTCTCCCGGTTTCTCGGCCCTTCCGAGACCCGGTGAATTGAAAAACAGTGGGGAGGCTCTGGATGTTCCCTAGAGCTTGGTGACCTGGTCGAAGCTGAGCTCGACCGGCGTCTCGCGCTCGAACAGGGAGACGAGCACGGTGAGCTTGCCGCTCTCCGGCTTGATCTCGCTGATGGAGCCGGGCAGGCCCGCGAACGAGCCCTCCTTGATGGTGATCGTCTCGCCGATCTCGAAGTCGACCTCGGCGGGGATGACGCGCGCGGCGGTCTTCTGACCCTTCGCATTACCCTTGGCCGGCGCGGCCTCGATCTGGACGAGGCTCTTCAACATCGAGAAGGCCTCCTCGAAGCGCAGCGGCGTGGGGTTGTGGGCGTTGCCGACGAAGCCGGTGACGCCCGGCGTGTGGCGGACGACCGACCAGCTGTCCTCGTTGAGATCCATGCGCACGAGCACGTAGCCCGGGATGCGCACGCGGTTGACCATCTTGCGCTGGCCGTTCTTGATCTCGACGACGTCCTCCATGGGGACCTGGACCTCGTAGATGAAGTCCTCCATGTTCATCGACACCATGCGGTTCTCGATGTTGGACTTCACCCGACGCTCGAAGCCGGCGTACGAGTGGATGACGTACCACTTGCCCATCTTGGAGCGCAGTTCGGTACGGAACGCCTCGTAGGGGTCGGCGACGGACTCGTCTTCCTCGTCCTCGACGGCGAGCTGTGCGGCCTCGGCCTCGTCTTCGCTGTCGACCTCGAGGGCCTCGTCCACGGCACGGTCGGCCTCGGGGTCGACCGCTTCCGCCATGGCGTCCAGCACAGCGTCGAGGTCGATCTCGGTGCCGTCGTCGGAAACGACGTGCAGCGCTTCGTGCTCGGCGGAGTCGGACGCTTCGTCCTCGCTCGCGAGGACGTTGCCGGTCTGTGCTTCGTCGTCTTCGGAGGACTGCTCCGCAGCCGGAGCCCAGTCCACGTCGTCGCGATTCGTCTCAGACACTGAATTCATTCCATTTCTTGTCGGGAGGGCCGAATGTGTGCCGGGAAGTCCAGCACGGCCCGTTCGACGTCGTCTACTTCGGGTTTCCGAAGACCCAGACGACACCCATGCCGAACACCCAGTCAAGGAGTGACACGAGAGCCATCATGATGATCACGAATACGAGCACCACGCCGGTGTAGCTGAAGAGCTCCTTGCGGGTCGGCGTGACGACCTTCTTGAGTTCGCCGATGACCTGCCGGATGAACAGGGCGATCCGCGCGAAGGGGTTGCGCCGCGCGGCGCGATCCTTCTTCGCGTTGGCGACGATCTCCTCGCTCGGCTCGTCGATTACCTTTCGGGCCACCTCGTTACACCTTTCGTGGATCGGCATCGGAATGCCGACTTGCAGGGCGGACAGGAATCGAACCTGCAACCTGCGGTTTTGGAGACCGCTGCTCTGCCAATTGAGCTACCGCCCTAGGAAAGCGAATCGTCACCCTCTCCGCGTCCGGTCTCAAGGCTAGCCGATCGAACATCCGAACGTGCTGCGGATGCCCAAGCGGGGGCAGTCGCGCTGCCACCGCCAGCCTCGAAAAAAGGCGCAGAAAAGCTTGGCAGATTCAACCACCGCGTCAAGTGTACGGGACGCCGCCCGTCACCCGCAAAGCGGCCACTACAGGAGCTTGCGCTCCAGCGCCCACGCGGTCAGTTCGTGCCGCGACGACAGCTGCAGCTTGCGGAGCACAGCGGAGACATGGGTCTCGACGGTCTTGATCGAGATGAACAGCTCGGACGCCACCTCCTTGTAGGCGTAGCCGCGAGCGATGAGCCGCATGACCTCCCTCTCCCGCGCCGACAGGCGGTCCAGCTCGTCGGTCGACTCGGCCTGCTCGCCGGAGGCCGCTCCGAAGGCGTCCAGCACGAAACCGGCCAGCCGCGGCGAGAACACGGCGTCGCCGCCGGCCACCGCCAGCACCGCGTCGCTCACCTGCCGCCCGGAACTGCCCTTCGTGAGGTACCCGCGAGCGCCGGCGCGGATGACCCCGACCACGTCGTCGGCAGCGTCCGACACACTCAGTGCGAGGAAGCGCGTCGCCGACGCCTCTCCCGCTGTCCGGCGGATCACCTCCGCTCCCCCACCACCCGCGCCGCCGGGGAGGTGCACGTCGAGGAGCACCACCTCGGGACGCGTCTCGAGGATGACCGCGACCGCGGCATCCACATCGGCGGCCTCGCCCACCACATCCAGTCGCCCGTCGAGGTCTGCGCGCAGGCCGGACCGGAAGATGGAGTGGTCGTCGACCACCACGACCGTGACGGATCGAGGGGTGTTGATCTGTTCGCTCATGTCGTCTCGCTCGGGATGTCGATGGTCAGGTGGATCTCGGTACCGGTCTCGCGCGCAGTGACCGTTGCCTGGCCACCGGCGCGCCGCATGCGCCCGATGATCGATTCTCGGACCCCCAGCCGCCCTTCGGGAAGCGCGCCGACATCGAATCCGGGGCCGCGGTCGCGGACGAACACGTCCGCGCTCTCCGGCGTGCGCTCGATATAGACCGAGACCTCGCCTCCGGCGTGGCGTGCGGCGTTGAGCATCGCCTCGCGAGCGGCCGCTCCCAGTTCGGAGGGGGCGTTCCGCACCGGCTCCCCGACCGACACCACTTCGAAATGCACGGCGTGGTCCACTTCCAGCGCCACCGCGACCTCCCGGAGCTCGCCGGCCAGGTCGCGTTCCTCGCCGGGCGCGCCCACCGCGGCCTCGGCGAACAGCCAGTCGCGGAGCTCCCTCTCCTGCGCCCGCGCGATCCTCCCCACCTCGCTGGAGGCGCCGGCCCGGTTCTGAATGAGCGCGAGCGTCTGCAGCACCGAGTCGTGGAGATGAGCAGCCATCTCGGCTCGCTGCTCCTCCTTGATGCGGGCGGTGCGCTCGGAGATGAGCTCCCGCCACAGCCGCAGCCCCCACGGCGCCACCAGCACGGCCGCGCCGGCGAACGTGGTGATCAGGATGCCCAGCCACAGGATGCCCGGACCTCCCGCGTCCTGCGTCACGGCCAGCGCGAGGGCGACGACAACCAGGAACGCGCCGCACGCGACGCGGAAGACCGTCGGCGTGAGCGGGGCGAATGCTGCGGGTTCCTCATCGGCGAGCTGTTCCCACGCGACGGCCACCACGAGGAGGCCGGCGGTGGCGACGAGCGCAGCGAAGCCGGCACCGAGCGCACCCCCGGCGGCCAGCACGATCGCCGCGATCCCCGCGGCCGCGCCCGCTCCCGCCAGCACCCAGGGCACGTTGACCCGGCGACGGACGCCATCCGCGGGGTCGTACGACGACGGCGCGCGCAACGGTGTCAGCGCCCACAGCCAGAGGTAGAGCAGGATGCCGCCCCCGCCCAGGAAAGCGGCACCGACGAAGACCCAGCGCACCGCGGCGACAGGCCACCCCAGGTGATCGGCCAGCGCGACGGAGACCCCGCTGACGACGCAGGAGCGCGGACGGGCCAGCGCCGGGCGCTGCGGGCGGGTCTGCGGCCCGGCGGGCGCGGTGGAGGCCATGCCAGCATCCAAGCAGACCCCGAACCGGGCCGCACCCGGAGGCGTCCGGAATCAGGGTGCGCTCAGGGGTTCACCCGATATCCGCCGAGTCCGGGCGCCGCCAGGATGAAGGACATGTCACAGAACGATTCGACCCGGCCGGTGGGGACCCCCGGCAACCCCTACGGCGGCCCGCAGACCGGATTCGCCGGCCGAGGCACGCGGTTCTTCGACTGGATGCGCGGGCTCGGCGTGGTGCGCGCCGACGGCTGGCTCGGCGGCGTGTCGGCGGGGATCGCCTACCGTCTCGGCATCGACCCGCTCATCGTGCGCGGCATCATCGTGGTGGCGGGCATCCTCGGAGCCCCGGTGCTGCTGCTCTACGCGGCAGCCTGGGCGCTCCTCCCCGACCGCGACGGCCGCATCCACCTGCAGAGCCTGTTCGAGGGCGACTTCGAGCCGCCCATCGTGGCCATCGGGGTCATGCTGCTGCTGTCGCTGCTGCCCTGGACGAGCGGGCTCTGGTGGGCCCACGGGGCGTTCTGGGACGCCTCGGCCTGGGGTGATGTGATCGGCCGCGTGGTGTGGACGCTCGTGGTCGTCGGCGCCGTGGTGGCGCTCATCGTCGTTGCCGTGAGGAACTCGGACACCCGGGGAGCGGGTGCACAGGCGCAGGGGGCGTGGGCGACGACGGCCGCGACGACGGCGGGTTCGCCCGCTGAGACCCGCTCTGCTGCAGGGACCTCGCAGGCCGCGAGATCGGGGGATGCGGCACCTGCGGCCGATCCGGCAGATCCGGACGCGGGCGCGCCCACGGCGAGCGCAGGCACACCCGCCTCGCCGACCGTCTCCGCGCCGGACCCGGTGCAGCTCGACATCGCCGCCGAGCCGACGCCGCCTCCCGCCCTTCAGCAGGGTGCGTCGACGGAGGAGCTCGCGGACTGGCAGCAGCGGCAGTCGCAGTGGCGGGCCGACCACGCGGCATGGAAGCAGCGCCTCGCCGCCGACATGCGGGCCGTGAAGGCGCAGCGCTCCGCGGAGCTCCGTGGCCAGGTGGCGGTGGCCACCGCGGAAGCCGCCGCACGCCGCGAGGCATACCGGGCGGCGAACCCTCGGGTCGGCGCAGCCGTCGGTTGGCTCACGGTCGGTCTGGCGCTGATCGCCGGGTCGCTGGTGGCCATCATCTGGCCGCAACTGGCGGACGTCGCACGCTACACCACCGCCGCGGGACTCTCTGCGGCGACCCTCGTCGTCGGCGTCGCCGTGCTGGTCGCCGGGCTCGCCCGTCGCCGCAGCGGCTTCCTCATCTTCCTCGGGATCCTGCTGGCCGTTCTCACGGGCGCGGCACTGTTCCTGGCGGGCGACGGCTTCGCCGGCGTACGCATCACGACCGAGGGCCTCCCGGTCCTCCTCCAGTACTGAGATCCGACAAGGAGCAATGGATATGACCGAGCCGCTGAACATGGCCCACCCGACGCCCGTCATCCCGACCGCCTCGCCGGCGGGAGGCGCGCCGATCCGCTGGGGAGGAGTGGTGTGGGGCGTGCTGCTCACCGTCTTCGCGACCGTGACTCTGTACATCGTGGCGTCTCCGGAGCGTGCGGCCGACGCGGGAACCTGGCTCACCTCCCTCACGCCCGGCTCGGCCTGGGCGCTGGGCGCGGCCCTCCTCGGATTGATCATCGTCGTATCGGCACTCTTGGGCGGGATCCGTGCGTCGCAGCGCAGGCGGGTGCGTCCGGGCGCCTGATTCCGTCCACAGCGGCCGTCAGATGGGTGTTGTCCACTGATTTGTGCCGCACGGGACCGGGCGTCGGGCGTCCCTGAGACGATGGCTCCATGACCACAGCAAGCGACGCCCTCCTCCGCCTCCGAGCCCTCGTCGGGCGACCGGATGCGGAGTTCCACGACGGGCAGCTGGAGGCCATCACCGCTCTGGTCGAAGATCACCGGCGTGCACTGGTGGTGCAACGGACGGGATGGGGCAAGTCGGCTGTGTACTTCGTGGCCACCATGCTGCTCCGGGCACGCGGGGCCGGCCCGACCATCCTCGTCTCGCCGCTGCTCGCCCTCATGCGCGACCAAGTCGCGGCCGCCGAACGCGCCGGGGTGCGGGCCGTCAGCATCAACTCCGCGAACCGTCACGAGTGGGATGATGTGGCCGCCCGCCTGCGCGACGACTCGGTCGATGTGCTGCTGGTCTCTCCGGAACGGCTGAACAATCCCGAGTTCCGCGATACGCAGCTTCCCGCCCTCGTGGAGCGCAGCGGACTGCTGGTGGTCGATGAGGCGCACTGCATCTCTGACTGGGGTCACGACTTCCGTCCCGACTACCGGCGTTTGCGCGACCTCATCGCCCTTCTACCGAACGGCGTGCCGGTGCTTGCGACGACCGCCACCGCCAACGAACGCGTCGTCGCCGACGTGGTGGAGCAGCTCGGCGCGGGCCGAGAGGGCGACGTACTGACGATCCGGGGGCCGCTCGCTCGCCGCTCGCTGCGGCTAGGCGTCCTCCCACTACCCGACGCCACCACCCGCCTCGCGTGGCTCGCCGGCCATCTGGCAGACCTTCCGGGGAGCGGCATCGTCTACACGCTGACCGTCTCCGCGGCCGAGGACACCGCTCGGGTCCTTCGTCGCGCCGGCCACGAGGCGCACGCGTACACCGGACAGACCGACACGGCGGAGCGAGAAGACCTCGAGGGGCGGTTGAAGCGCAACGAGGTGAAGGCGCTGGTCGCGACCAGCGCGCTCGGAATGGGGTTCGACAAACCCGACCTCGGTTTCGTGGTGCACCTCGGTGCTCCGTCGTCCCCGGTGGCGTACTACCAGCAGGTCGGCCGCGCCGGCCGCGCCACGGAGAACGCAGACGTGCTGCTCCTTCCCGGTCCGGAGGACCGCGCCATCTGGCAGTACTTTGCAACGGCGTCGATGCCGTCCCGCGAGAAGGCATCGGCGGTGCTGGAGGCGCTCGGTGACCAGGCGCAATCGACCCGCGTGCTGGAGAGCCGGGTCGACCTGCGGGCGTCGACTCTCGAACTGCTGCTGAAGGTCCTCGACGTCGACGGCGCGGTGCGACGTGTGAGCGGCGGTTGGGTCGCGACCGGCGCGCCCTGGGAGTACGACGAGGAGCGCTACGCCCGGATCGCCGCGGCGCGTGAGGCCGAACAGCTGTCGATGCTGGAGTACGAGTCGACGACCGGATGCCGCATGGAGTTCCTGCAGCGGGCCCTTGACGATCCCGCCGCTGGGCCGTGTGGCCGATGCGACAACTGCGCAGGGGTCTGGTACCCCGCCGAGGTAGACGGAGCGACCGCAGGCGAGGTGGGCTCGCTGCTCGACCGCGTCGGAGTGGAAATCGAGCCCCGCAAGCTCTGGCCCACGGGAGCCGATCGGCTCGGGGTGGCCGTCAAGGGAAAGCTGCGTCCCGAGCAGCAGTTGCAGCCCGGACGGGCGCTCGCGCGCCTCACCGATCTCGGCTGGGGTGGGCGGCTGCGCGAGTTGCTCGCCGACGGGGCGGCCGACCAGCCGGTACCGCCGGCCGTGCTGGACGCGTGCGTCCGGGTCCTGGCCGACTGGGATTGGGCAGCTCGCCCTGGAGCAGTGGCCGCCATGCCGTCACGACGTCGGCCGGTGTTCGTGGAGTCGCTCGCGCGAGGGCTCGCGAACGTCGGCCGGCTGCCATTCGCGGGGACCCTCGCCTGGCGCGGCGGACCGCCGTCCGGCGCACCAGGAGGCAACAGCGCGTTCCGGCTGGCGTCAGTCTGGGACCGTTTTTCCGCGGATCAGCTGGAGGTACCCGCCGGCGCCCCCGTGCTCCTCGTCGATGATCTCGTCGACAGTCGCTGGACTGTCACCGTCGCCGGACAGGAACTCCTGCGGGCCGGTGCCTCGGCCGTGCTGCCGTTCGCCGCGGCCGTGCGCAGCTGACGGGAGCGCTGGCGATGCACCGAGCCTCGCAGATGTCAGATGAAGTCGCCCCCACCGAAGTCGCCCCCGCCACCGAAGTCGCCCCCGCCGAAGCCGCCCCAGTCGCCACCGCCACCGCCGCCACTCCAGTCACCGCCGCCCCAGCCACCGGCGTCGCCGCCGGACGGGTCGCCGCCGCCACCGTCCCAGCCGGCCGCGTCCACAGAGCCGCCATCGCCGGAGGCGTTCTCGACACCGGTGTCGCCGCCTTGGCCCCCATCACCCGAGCCGCCATCGCCGCCCTGGTCATTGGAGTTCTGGTTGTCGCCGTTCTGGTTGTCGCCGTTCTGGTTGTCGCTGTTCTGGTTGTCGCCGTTCTGGTCGCCGGAGCCGCCGTCCGCCTGATTGTCTCCGGGCGACGGCAGGAAGGCGCTGACCAGGGCCGAGCCGATCACATAACCCGCGACACTTCCGAGAAGCGAGCTGGCGAACATGCTCCCGAAGCCCATCCCGCCGTAACCGGCACCACGAGGGCCGCCGCCGCCGAGCGCACGCTCGAGCGTGCCGGGCTGACGAAGTTCGGACCTGGTGGCGGACTGGGCGAGGGAGCGCGGGTCGTCGCCGCGCGGTTGCTCGCCGGCCGGCGCAGCCTCGCTGAGCTGCTGGAACAGCAGCCGGCGCTGGTCCGGAGACAGTTTGGCGAACGCCTCCTCGTGGACCTGCTCGATGGTCTCGGGCGGAGCCGTCCGCAGAAGGTAGCGGTAGCGCTCGACCGCGATCTCGTCCTCGCTGCGGGCCGGGCCGGGCGCACCGGTGCCCTGCGCGCTGGCGCCCTGCGCGCCGCCGCCCGGCGGCGGGTAGGCGGCGTTCTGCGGCGTCTCACTGCCGGCCGGGCGCGGTTCTTCGCGTCCAAGCAGGCGGTCGAGGAATCCCATGTCGTTCCCTTCGCTCCGTGTCGACGCGATCGCGCATCGGTGGCCTCAGCCTATGGAGCCCGGGGTGAGAATACTCTCAGAGTCCGCAGGGCGTCAGCCGTGGGCGGGATGCGAGCCAGCCGTCAGAGTGACAGTCCGACCAGAACGGGTTCGGCCTGGAGCACGACACCGAATTCGGCCTGCACACGCGACTGGATGAAATCGGCCAGTTGCACGACGTCCGCGGCCGTCGCTCCCCCCCGATTGACGATGGCCAGCGTGTGCTTCGACGAGATGGCCGCGCCCGAGCCGGGCAGCGCGAAACCGCGCCGGATGCCGGCGTTCTCGATCAGCCACGCCGCGCTGAGCTTGACCGTGTACTGGCTCGTCGCGAGCGGTGGCACATCCAGGGGGTTCAGCCCGTACGGGGGGAGGCTGATCACCGCATCGGGCTCCGGCGGCTGCTGCGCCCACCGCGGGGCATTCGCCGGGAGCGACCGGGCGAAGCTTTCCGAGACGATCGGGTTGGTGAAGAACGAGCCGGAGCTCACGGAATCCGGGTCGGCCGGGTCCAGCACCATGCCCTTCGACGACCTGAGGGCGAGCACAGCACGCCGGAGTTCGGCAACGGGAACGCGCGAGCCGAGCGAGACGCCGAGAGCGTCTGCGAGTTGCGCGTATGCCACCGGCGCGCTCAGCGGAGCGCCGACGTCACCGGGGACCGTCCCGTCGGCGAGCTCGAGGTCGACGGACAGCACGACTCCCCTTCGGCCCTGCTTCAGAACGGACGTCCGATACCCGAGACCCAACTCCTCGCGGGTGAGGTACATCACGTCGCCGGAGGCATCATCGAAGAATTCGACGCCGACCAGGGCGGACTCCAGCTCCTGGCCGTACGCGCCGATGTTCTGCACGGGCGCCGCGCCGGTCGAGCCGGGGATGCCGGACAGCGCCTCCACGCCGGACCACCCGTTACGGACGGTCAAGGCGACCAGCTCGTCCCACGGCTCACCCGCCTGGACGCGGATGCGGATCCGCCCGTCCGCAGCCGAGAGCCTCTCGACCCCGCGCGTGCGGATATGGATGACCGTCCCGCCGAAACCCTCGTCGCTGGCGACCGTGTTCGAGCCGCCGCCGACGAGCAACCACTCCTCACCGGAGGCGCGTGCGTCACGGACGGCGTCGATGAGGGCGTCGCGATCGTCCGCGGCGACGAAGTCCGCTGGGACGCCGCCGACACGGATGGTGGTGAGATCGGCCAGGGCCGGGATTCGGTCGGTCATGCGAAGCGGACGCGGACCTGCGCCTTGCCCAGCACTGTCTCGCCGCCGAAGGTGGTCGTCAGGTCGATGCGGGCGACGCGGGCCTCCGCGTCCAGCTGGCCCACCTTCGCCGAGACGGTCACGGTCGCGCCCTCCGACGGGTCGACCACGACAGGCCGGGTGAACCGCACCTGATAATCCCCGACGAGGGCGGGATCGCCCGCCCAGTCGACGACCGGCTGCACGGCGAGGCCCATGGTCAGCATCCCGTGGGCGATCACGCCCGGGAGACCGACCGAGGCGGCGACATCGTCGCGGTAGTGGATGGGGTTGAAGTCGCCGGAGGCCCCGGCGTAGCGGACCAGGGAGTCACGGCTCAGCTCGAACGTGCGCTCGGCGACCACGTCGCCGACGCTCAGCGCATCGAAGTTCGGCGCATCGAAGTTCGGCGCGGTGTCACGGGATGCCATCACTCGTCTCCTCGAACGACCAGGGTGGATGTGGCGGTCACCACGTGGGCGCCGTCCGCGTCGACGATCGTCGACTCGGCGGTCACCATCGAGTGCGGGCCCAGCGACTTGACGGAGCTGACGCGGAGCGTCGCCGTCAGTTCGTCGCCGGCGAACACGGGCCGGCTGAAGGTGAAGCGCTGGTCGCCGTGGACGACCCGGCTGAAGTCGATGCCGGCGTCCGGCTCGGAGAGCAACTGCGCGAGCGTCGACTCCTGCACCACCACGGGGAACGTGGGCGGCGCGACCAGATCGGGGTGGCCGGCGGCGCGCGCCGCGTCGACGTCGAAGTTGATCGGATCGGTGGCGAAGACGGCCCGCGCGAACTCGCGCACCTTCTCGCGCCCCACGAGGTACGGCCGGGTCGGCGGGAACTCCCGCCCCTGCAGCTCTGGATTCACTGGCACCCGACGATTCTAACGACCGGCCCTCCACGGCGCCCGGACGACAGAAGACCCCGGAGGCCAGTGGCCTCCGGGGTCTTCGTGCTCGGTGCTAGCGCCTTACTGGCAGCTGTCGCACTGCAGCAGGTCCATGGGGTCGACGGGAACCGAGTAGCCGCCAACGCTGTCGTTTTCGTAGTCCATGATGGCCTCCCCTAGAAGTCTTGGTGAACCGCGTTCCTGCGGTGTTCACCCACTATATAACCCTAATGACACGATTGTCATTCCACTACATGTTGTGTTTTGGGAGTTTTTTCTAACTACCCCCAAGAGTAGGGGCGACCACCGACATTGACAGCTCGCATGGACTCTGAAGTCCCACTCACCATTGATGCCATTTCTCGCGCCTCACCTGCTCAAAAGCCCTGCATTCACGCAGTTGATACCGCGAGGTCGGCGGCTTGCGCCTGGGGCGCACTGTCCACGCCGATCACGCAGACGGTCCGCACCTCGGCGTGTCGCTGGTTCATGTCCTACTGGACGTCACGGCCGGACGGGGGCGCGATCTCTCCAGAGCCGCGAATGACCAGGTCCACCTGGGAGACCAGGTCCGCGGCCTCATGAGTTGATTCCGAGGCGCGATTCTCGAGTCTCTGGAACATGCGCTCCGCGGCGATCGTTCCGATTCGTGCCGGATGCTGTGCGATGACCGTGATGCCGGGATCGAGAAGGTCTCCCAGCTCGATCTCGTCGAAGCCGACCAGCGCGACCTCGTGCTGGCGGCCCAGCTTGCGGAGGGCGCGAACGACGCCGACAGTGATCAGGTTCTGGCTGCTGAAGATCGCTGTCGGCGGCCGCGGCGAGCTGAGGAGGTTTTGCACGACCGCTTCTGCCGCTGACGACGTCGTCACGTCGTCGACGACGGTGCAGAGGCTTTCGTCGACCTCGAATTCGTCGATGGCGCTGAGAAAACCGGCTTTGCGCTGCTGTGCGGTCCAGATTCCGGTCTTGTCGAAGATCCCTGCGATCCGGCGGTGGCCGCGGCTGAGCAGATGACGCGTGCCCATCGCCGCCCCGCCGAAGTTGTCCGAGCGCACGACGTCTGCGATGTAGTCGGAAGGTTCCCGGTCGATGAAGACAACGGGCACCTTCTCGGGAAGGAGTTCCGAGAGATACGCCTGGCTGCCGGTCGAGCACGTGAGGATGAGCCCGTCCACCTTGCGACGCAGGAAGTTCTCGACCGCGGAGACTTCGCGAACGGGATCCTCGTCGAGGCTCGACGCGAGCACGGCGACACCGTGTTGCGCCGCCACGTCCTCGATGGCCCGATGAATCGTCGCCGCGAAGGGATTGTCGACGCTTCCGAGCAGCAGCCCGATCGACTTGGTGCGGGCATGCGCGCGCCGCAGGTTGCTCGCGAGGCTGTCCGGCTCCCACTGCAACTGTGCGATGACGGCGCGTACGCGCTCCCCCGTAGCCGGAGCCACATTGGGTTCGTTGTTGATGACGCGGGACACGGTCTTGATCCCGACGCCCGCCTCGCGGGCGACGTCACGAATCGTCACTCGCCGGGCCGCGGTTGGCCGGGCGCCCGATAACGATGTCATAACGCCCCGTCTCTAGCCGTCGAACCGAGTCTAGCGAAATGTCTTCGCGTATGTCATCATGACCGATGACACCGTTGTCAGGGCATCAGGCCCTCCGACAGAAAGGGGCCAAGAAGATGCCCACCCGATTCCCGCGCCGATCGCGCAAGGCCGCCCTCACCTCGCTCGCCATGGCAGCCGCCCTCGCCGCGACCATGACCGCATGTTCCTCGGGGGCAGGCGGTGGCTCCACCGCAGGCCCGAATGATGAGGTCGGCGTTTCCCTGATCGTCAAGACCACCAGCAACCCGTACTTCGTCGCCATGGAGACCGCCGCAAAAGCGGACGCGAAGAAGAACAACGTGAAGCTGACCCTGGCCGCCGGCAAGAAGGACGGCGACACGGACACCCAGATCCAGGCGATCGAGAACGCGATCTCTCGCGGTGACAAGGGAATCCTGATCACTCCCAACGGTCCCGCCGTCAACAACGAGATCGGCAAGGCGCGCCACGCCGGCCTCTACGTGATCGCGCTGGACACGCCCCCGAACCCCGCTGACACGGTCGACATCACCTATGCGACCGACAACTTCGCTGCCGGTAAGTCCATCGGCGCGTGGACGGCGGACACTCTAGGCGGCAAGAAGGCCGTCATCGCGATGGTCGATCTCTTCTCCGACCAGATCGTCTCCGTCGACGTCGACCGCGACCACGGCTTCCTCTCCGGCATGGGTATCGATGTCGGCGACAAGAGCAAGAACGGCGGAGAGGACCCGACCGGCTCGTACACCGGCGGCAAGGGTGGCGAATACGAGATCGTCGGCCATCAGGCCTCGCAGGGTGCCGAAGACGGCGGCCGCACGGCGATGGAGACACTGCTCTCCAAGAACCCGAACATCAACGTCGTCTACACGATCAACGAACCGGCCGCGTACGGCGCGTACCAGGCCCTCAAGGCCGCAGGCAAGCAGGACAGCGTGACGATCGTCAGCATCGACGGCGGCTGCACCGGTGTCGGCTACGTGAAGGACGGCATCCTGGGCGCCACCGCGCAGCAGTACCCGTCGAAGATGGCCTCGCTGGGCATGGAAGCGATCGCGAAGATCGCGCGGGGCGGCGAGAAGCAGGGCGCTCCCAGCGGAGCGCCCTCCCCGACGGCTACACACATCACTGGAGTGCCATCGTGACTAATCCGAACACCACTACATCCCCACCGACATCATCACTGAATCTCGCCGACGAGTTCATCAACCGGCAGACACCGCTGATGCGAGTGCGCGAGGTCCTGCACCGCTATCCCGCGATCAGCCCGGCGATCGTCCTCGTCATCTCGATCATCGTCTTCGGGATCATCAATCCGCGCTTCCTCGCACCGACCAACCTTTCCCTGATCACCCAGCAGGTGGCAGTGATCGGAACGCTGGCAGTCGCCGAGACCCTGGTGATCCTCACCGCGGGCATCGACCTTTCCGTCGGAGCAGCAATGGTCCTCAGCTCCATCGTGATGGGCAACGCTGCAGTGGGGCTGGGCGTTCCCGGGATCGTCGCGCTGCTGCTCGGCCTTATTACGGGACTCGCAACCGGACTCATCAACGGTCTGCTGGTGACTCGGCTGAACCTGCCACCGTTCATCGTCACCCTGGGAACCCTGAGCGTCTTCACCGCCCTGACGTTGCTCATCTCGAACGGCGCAACGGTCCAAGGAACCTCCATGCCCGGTCTTCTCACCTGGACCGGCCTGACTCTCAGAGTCTTCGGTGTGGACATCACCTACGGCGTGTTGCTCATGATCCTGCTCTACGTCGTCATGGGTTTCGCCCTCGCTCGCACCGCTTGGGGACGCCACGTCTACGCCGTGGGCGATGACAAGGAAGCGGCCCGCCTGACCGGTATCCGGGTCAGCAGAGTCCTTCTCAGCGTCTACCTCGTGGCCGGAGTCGTCGTGGCACTGACCGCGTGGATCCAGATCGGCAGAGACTACGGCTCCAGCCCCAATGCCGCCGTCGACGCGAACCTCAACGCCATCACCGCCGTGGTCATCGGCGGCACCAGCCTCTTCGGCGGGCGCGGCAATATCTGGGGCACCCTCCTCGGTGCGTTGATCGTCGGCGTGTTCCGCAACGGGCTCGCTCTCGCCGGTCTGGATGTGCTCTACCAGACGCTCGCGGTCGGAGTCCTCGTCATCGTCGCTGTGTCCATCGACCAGTGGATCCGAAAGGTACGAAAGTGAACACGACCATCACCGAAACCCGCACGCCGATCCTGTCGGCTCGCCGCCTGGTCAAGACCTACGGTCATGTCGTCGGACTCGATGGAGTCAGCCTTGAACTGTTCGAAGGTGAAGTCCTCGCCATCATCGGCGACAACGGCGCCGGCAAGACGACACTGATCAAGTGCCTCACCGGGGCGGAGGTCCCGGACGAGGGAGAGATCCGGCTGGACGGGGAGGTCGTGCACTTCCGCCGCCCGCAGGACGCACGCGAAGCCGGCATCGAGACGGTCTACCAGTCGCTGGCCGTGTCGCCCGCTCTCGACGTCGCCGCCAACATGTACCTCGGCCGTGAACTCCGCCGCCCCGGCTTCCTCGGTTCGGTGCTGCGCATGGTCGACACCAAGACCATGAGGCAGCGCGCGCGAGCAGAGCTGACCGAGCTGGGGATCTCGACACTTCAGGACGTCGCCGTCCCCATCGAGAACCTCTCCGGCGGCCAGCGTCAGGCCGTCGCCGTGGCCCGAGCAGCCGCTTTCGGTTCCAAGGTGGTGGTGCTGGACGAGCCGACGGCCGCCCTCGGCGTGCGCGAATCCCGCCAGGTGCTCGACCTGATCAAACGACTGCGCGACAAGGGGATCCCCGTGATCCTCATCAGCCACAACATGCCTCACGTGTTCGAAGTGGCCGACCGGATCCACATTCAGCGGCTCGGCAAGCGAGCGGCCACCATCACCCCGCAATCCCACTCCATGACGGACGCGGTGGCGATCATGACGGGAGCGCAGAAGGAGTGAGCGGGGCCCGATTCCTCTCGGCGGAAATCGACGCCCTCCCCGGTGCGGAAGACGCCATCGCCACTCTGCTGATCGACTACGGCGTGCAGGTTCGGGCGGAGCGTGGCAACCGGCGATTCGAGGTCTTCACCCTGGCGGGCCGCAGAGACAGGTTCTTCGTGTACGAGGAGTACGAGTCCACTGCCGCGTTTCAGGCTCACGAATCAGCTGACTACTGCGCCCGCTTCAATCAGCGACTCGAGCCGCTGGCGGTGGGCGGACGATCGCGGCTGACCTGGCTGGAGCCAGTCGAGTGAGGACTGCTGCGGCGGCACGCGTCTTCGTCGTCGGCGAGTCTCTCGTCGACGTGGTCGAGCGAGAGGGGGTCCGCACTGCACATCCCGGGGGGAGCCCGCTCAACGTCGCGTTCGGACTGGCCCGCCTCGGTCTCTCGACGACGTTCCTGACGACCTGGGGGGACGATGACAACGGCCGCATGCTCGCAGCGCATTTGGCGACGGCAGGCGTAGACACGATCGTCGAGCGTGCCGAAGGCGGCACATCCGTCGCCACGGCCGAGGTCGGTGCGAACGGAACCGCTCGGTACGTTTTCGACCTCGATTGGGCTCTTCGGGCGATCGCTGCACCGACCACCGCCGTCTTCCACACCGGCTCGCTCGGCGCCCTCCTCGAGCCTGGCGCTACGGCCGTGAGACGACTAGTCGATGGCCTGCACCCGGATACCGTCGTCACCTTCGACCCCAATGTTCGTTCCGCCCTCATGCCGGATCGGCAGCCCACCCTCGACATGGTCGGCTGGTACAGCGAGCACGCGCACCTGGTGAAACTCAGCGACGAGGATGCTGCATGGCTGTTTCCCGGCATGAATCACCGCGCCGTCCTGGATTGGATCGTGGATCACGGGGCGGCTGTGGCGGTGCTCACCCTGGGCGAACGAGGGAGCATCCTCCGCTCTCGCATGTCCGAACTGCGGGTCGAAGCACCGGCCACTTCGGTGGTCGACACCATCGGCGCTGGGGACGCGTACATGGCCGGACTGATCGCCGGCGCCGTGTTCGCCGAGGCGCTACCGGAAATGAGAACCCGCGAAGTAACCGAAGATGCCCTCCGATCGATGGGCGAAATCGCCTCGAGAGTGGCGTCGCTGACCGTGGCGAGAGCGGGTGCGATGCCCCCCACCTGGGACGAGATCGAGCGCGTCGGACGCGGAGCGCCTCAGAGGGAATTCACCACGAACGCACGATGACCATCGTCATCGGCAGAATCCATGACCCACAGGGAGTTCAGTCTATGAAGACTTCACAACGGGCATTCGCGATCATCGTCGCGTCCCTCCTCTCCTTCGGCGGTATCGCCGCAGGAACTGCCCCGGCCGCGGCAGACACACCGGCGTCCACCGATACGCGACCCAACTATCACTACACACCGCAGCAGAACTGGATGAACGACCCGAACGGGCTCATCTACTACGGAGGCAAGTACCACCTCTTCTACCAGTACAACGCGACCGGCAACACGGGCGGCAACGCCTCATGGGGACACGCGGTGAGTGCCGACCTGACCCATTGGAAGCAACTACCGATCGCCATCCCCTCCGATGCTGATGAAGAGGTCTGGTCCGGCAGCGTCGTCTACGACAGCAAGAACACCAGTGGGTTCGGCGCAGGGAAGAAGGGCCCCCTCGTCGCGATCTACACGAGCGCACCGCGGGCCACCGGCATCCAGCGGCAGTCGCTCGCCTACAGCACCGACGACGGCACGACGTGGACCAAGTTCGCCGGCAATCCCGTCCTCGACATCGGATCGCACAACTTCCGCGACCCCAAGGTCTTCTGGTACGCCCCCGCTCACGAGTGGCGCATGGTCGTCGCGCTCTCCGATCAGCACAAGATCGCGGTCTACGGATCGAGCAACCTCACGGAGTGGACGGAGAAGAGCGAATTCGGCCCGGACGGGGTCACTTCCGCTGTCTGGGAATGCCCGGACCTCTTCCCCCTCCAACTGGATGGCAAAGCAGACTCGACGAAGTGGGTCCTCTCCGTGAACGTCGCAGGAAAAGCGGAGTACTTCGTGGGCTCGTTCGACGGCACCACCTTCACCAACAGTGAGCCGCCGTACACGGCGCCGGCCGGCACTGTTCTCAACGACTTCGAAGGGACGGCATACGGCCCCGGCTGGGTGACCACGGGCACAGCGTTCGGCGACGGTCCCGCCCGCAACACCGGGGCCTCCGGCAACCTCGGATCCGGTTACGTGGACACCTTCCACAACTCGGATGCTGAAACGGGCACCCTGACCTCGCCGTCATTCACGATCGACAAGAAGAAGCTCAACTTCCTCATGGCAGGCGGAAACCACCCGTATGTCGAAGGCGGTTCGATCAGCGCTCCCCCGGGCGATACCTTCCAGGATTTCGAGGGGGACTCCCTGCCCGGATGGACCGGAACGGGCGATTTCACCACGATCGCGCCCTCGAAGGAGAACCTGGGCGGCCAGCTCGGCAGCGGTGTCCTCGACACGTGTCAGGCAGGCTGCGACGCCGCACAGGGGACCCTCACGTCGCCGGCGTTCACCGTCACCCACCCCTACATCGACCTGTTGACTGCCGGAGGCCGGCACCCCTGGGGGCAGAGCAACCCGACGGCGGTCAATCTGGTCGTGAACGGCCAGGTCGTCGCCAGCGTGACCGGCAACGACTCCGGCAGCATGGACTGGGTCCACATGGACGCGTCGGCGTACCTCGGGGAGACCGCCACACTCCAGGTCGTCGACCAGAACGATGGCAGCGCCGGGTGGGGTCACATGATGGTGGACAACATCGTCTTCTCCGACGCGATCGCACAGCCTTGGAACAGCGAAACCGGCGCAAACCTGCTCGTGAATGGAAAAGTGGTCCGCACGGCTACCGGCAATGACAGCGGCACGCTGGATTGGAGAAGCTGGGATCTGAGCGACCTCCAGGGACAGCAAGCCCAGGTGCAACTCGTCGACCTCAATTCCGGCGGGTGGGGCCACCTGATCGCTGATCAGTTCACGCTCTCGGACCAGGCAGCCCTGAGCTCCACCCAACGGGCTCACTGGATCGACTATGGCCGCGACTTCTACGCAGCCGTCACCTTCAACGACGCACCGTCGAACCAGCGCATCGCGCTCGCGTGGATGAACAACTGGGACTACGCAAACACGATCCCGTCCGCGGGATGGCGGGGAACGCAGTCCGTCCCCCGGATCCTCTCCCTTCGGACGGTCGACGGACAACCGCGCATCGTCCAGACCGTGGCCCCACAGGTGAGCGCTCTCGCTCAACTCAAGCAGCTGCAGATCGCCCCGCCGACCACGATCCCGGCGGGAACCAAGAAGCTCAAAGCGACCACGACCACGAACGCCGTCCGAGTGGATGCCGTTCTGGCTGCGGGAACGGCGAAGAACTTCGGGCTGCAACTCTTCCGCTCTGCCGACGGTTCGCAATACGTCGGAGTGTCCTACGACACAGCGACGAAAACACTGAGCCTGGACCGGACCCACGCCGGGAACGTCGATTTCAATCCGGCTTTCCCCAGCGCCGACTCAGCGGTCGTTCCTCTGGATCATGGTCTGCTGCGGCTGGAACTGTACCTGGACAAGACCTCGATCGAGACGTTCGCGCAGAACGGGCGAGCCTCCCTCACCGATCTGGTCTTCCCCGGGCCCGGAAGCAACGGTGTGGCACTGACGGCCGCGGGCGGCACTGCCGGCCTGGTCCTCCTCACCGTGACGCCGCTCGCCGATGCGATGAACGGCGCATACCCCGGCTGACTGCGGAAGCGGGCGCRGCCTTCACAGGTCGCGCCCGCTTCTCCGCGCTCCGCCGCCGCACCCGCACGTCCGCCCCGCTGAGCGCTAAGGTCATACCTATGGTGACTGACTCCACCGCCGCGACCCGGCTCATCCCCCAGCGACTCCCCGCTGCTCGGTTGGGCGTCGCCGTGGTCGCCGAGCTGGTGGAGATCATCGTGACGGGGCAGCTCAAGGAGGGTGACCTCCTTCCGCCGGAGGGTCCGCTCAGCGAGCACTTCGGCGTCAGCCGGACGGTGCTGCGCGAGTCGGTGAAGCGGCTGGAGGAGAAGGGCCTCGTCATCGTCTCGCAGGGACGCGGTACGCAGGTGCAGGCTCCCGGGTACTGGAACATGCTCGATCCGGTCGTGCTTTCCGCGTTGATCGACAACGACGAGAGCCTCGGCGTCCTTGATGAGCTCACCGTGGTCCGGGCCAGCCTGGAATCCGCGATGGCCGGCGCGGTGGCACAGGCGCGCACGTCGGAAGAGCTTCGCCGACTCGAAAACGCGCTGACCGCGATGCGGGAGAGCGAGTCGGAGACCGATTCGTTCCGGCAGGCCGATGTCGTCTTCCACTATGCGCTGATGGAGATCTCGGGCAACGGCCTCGCCGAGAACATCGCGAAGCACCTTTACAAGCGGGCGGTCGAGTCGAGCCGCTACCAGGGCATCAACCCACCGGACGCGGTGTCCCTCACCCTCGACGAGCACGCCGCGATCGTCGACGCGATCTCCCGCGGGGATGTGACCGGCGCCGAGAAGGCGATGCACGACCACATCCACGACTCGTGGGAGCGGCGGCGGTTGCCCGACCATGCGCCGCGCACGCGCGACGCGAAGAAGACCCGTTCGAGCGAGCTGGGCGCTCAGCCGAGCGAGTAGACCGAAGCGGCCGTCCCGCCGAGAACCGCCGAGCGGTCGCCCGGCGAGAGATGGGTCAGCAGTTCGTCCACCGCATGTCGCCAGGCGGGCGCGCCCCCGCCGAGCTCGGCCAGCGGCCAGTCGGAGCCGTACAGCAGCCGGCCGGCGCCGAATGCGTCGAACGCGGTCGTGACGACCGGCCGGAGGTCAGCAGCGGTCCACGCGCCGGGAGCGAGCCCCGAGGTGAGGCCCGACAGCTTCGCCGATGTGTTCGGCAGTGCTGCGAGCGCCCGCACGCCGTCCTCCCATCGGGCGGGGTCCGCGTCGTCGGCGAGCGGGCCGCCCAGGTGGTCGAGCACGAAGCGCAAGCCAGGATGCCGGCCGGCGACCGCGGCGGCTTGCCGTAGCTGCCAGTCGCGGACGACGAGGTCGAATGCGAGGCCCGCCTCCTCGAGCTCCGCGAGGCCCGCACCCACCTCCGGCCGAAGCAGCCACTCCGGGTCCGGGTCGATGTGGACCAGGTGGCGCACTCCGACGATGGGGACATTGGCGGTCCGGCGGGCGCGGTCGAGCTGCTCCGCCACGTTCGTCTGCAGGTCGACCCACACCACCACCCCGGCGACGACGCTCGGGTCCGAGCGCACCAGCCGGAGGCTCTCCTCGAGGCTGTTGCTCGCCTGCACGACGATCGCGCTGTCCATGTCGGTCGACGAGAGCATCGTCGCCAGGTCGGCCGTCCCGAAGTCGCGGTCGATGGCCGCCATGGTGACCGGATCGATCCAATCCTGCGGGTCCGACGCCCGGTTCCAGAGGTGGACGTGGGCGTCGATGCGCGCGGTCATCCCAGGTGCCACACTTCGTCGAGCGGCTGCCAGAGTGCTCCCGGATCGCGTTCCTCCGCGATCCGGACCTGGCACGGGTCGGTATGCGTCAGCCACTGCTGCGTCACCGGGTCGTCATCGATGCGCCGCATATCGGCCTCGTAGTCGTCCCCCACATACTCGTAGTAGCCGAACAGCGTGTCGCCGAACGCATAGATGCTGTAGTTGCGGATATTGCCCTCGCGCAGCTTCGCCTCCACGTCCGGCCACACGGAGCGATGGAGTTCCAGGTACTCCTCGCGCTTCTCGGGACGAACGCCGACCACGAACGCGAAGCGCCGCGGTTCGCCGCTCACGAGACCCTAGCCGGAACGGTCGGGTCGTCGATCACGTCGGGCTCTGCCACCAGGCGCAGGGCCGCCCGCTCGGGCCGGACGTGGGGACCGGTCGCAGGGGGGAGAAGCGACGAGCCGGCGTCGGAGATCTCCGACTCGTTGACGATGATGCCGAGCCCTGGGCGGTCGCCCAGCACGATTCCTCCGTCGTCGAACTCCTGGTCCACATCCAGCCCGACGGGGAAGCGGAGATCCTGCACCTCGAAGGTGAGCAGGTTGGGCACCGCTGCCGCCGCGTGCGCGACCGGATTGGTGTTGAACGCCACCGGGCTCACAGGGAGGTCGTGGCCGTGCGCCAGTGTCGCAACCCGCAAGAAGTGGGTGATGCCCCAGACGTTGCCGACCTGGACGATGTCAAGCGCGTTGGCGTCCAGCAGCGGACGGTACTGCTCCAGACCGGTGAGGTTCTCACCGCTGGCGATCGCCGCCCGGATCTTGCCCCGCAGTGCCGCCATCCCCGCGGCATCCCAGCGCCGCAGCGGCTCCTCCACCCAGGTGAGGTCCATCCGTTCCTCGATGGCGCCGATGTAGCGGGCCGCCTGCGCGTGATTCCACGACTCGTTCACGTCGAACATGATGGCGGGATGCCGGGAGTTGCGGCTGAGCACCTCGCGCATGATCTCCAGGCGCGGGAGGTCCCGATCCAGGTCACGCCCGCCCTTGAGCTTTCCAGCCTTGAAGCCACGATCAGCGAACTCGCCGTACAGCTGCACCAGCTCGTCGTCGGTCAGGCCGTACTCGAGCCCGGACGCGTAGCCGGGCACGAAGCGCTCGCGAGCGCCCAGCGTGCGCCACAACGGCTCGTCAGCAGCCTTGGCCTTGAGGTCCCAGAGCGCCATGTCGATGGCGCCGATCGTGCCGAACGTGCTGCCCGAGTGGCCCGCCTTGAACACCCAGTCCAGCATCCGGTCGTAGAGGGCGACCACGGACCGCGGGTCCTCGCCCTCGACCGCGGGGAAGACCCGCGCGATGTCGGAGTGCGCGCCCATCCCGATACCCTCGAGCCCGCTGTCCGTCTCCAGGATGAGAATCGGGACGGGAGTGGTGTCGCCGCTCTGCACACCGTTGACGTCGCCCGTGACCCGGCCCCAGTCGTGGACCGTCATGATGCTGCGGTAGCCGGTGATCTTCATCGGTGGTTCTCCTTGCGTGTGGACGCGGTCATTCCTTCGTCCCTCCTGCCGTCATCCCCGAGACGAGGAAACGCTGGGAGAAGAGGAAGACGATGAGGACGGGCAGGATCGACACGATCGTGGCCAGCGCCAGGGTGGGTAGCTGGACCGAGTCCGATCCGGCCGAGCTGGGGTTGAAGGCGGGCGTCGCCGCCAGCAGCGACGTGAGCCCGACCTGAACCGGATAGCCGTCGCTGGACGGCAGCATGACGAACGGCAGGAAGAAGTTGTTCCAGTTCTGGACGAAGCTGAAGAACGCGACCAGGGCCACCACGGGCGTAGCGAGCGGCAGGGCGACGCGCAGGAACACCTGAAGCTCGCTGCAGCCGTCGATCCTGGCCGCGGCCAGAAGGTCGCGGGGGATGCTGGTCGAGAAGTAGATGTAGGTCAGGTAGACGCCGAACGGGAAGAACGACATCGGGAGGATCACCGAGAGCGGGCTCCCGATCAAGCCGACGGTGTTCAGCTCCAGGAAGATCGGCAGCACCAGCGCGGTGCTGGGGATGAGCATCACCACCAGGGTCAGCACCAGGATCGCCTTGCGGAGGCGGAACTCGGTCAGAGCGAGAGCATAACCGGCGGGGATGCTGACCAGCAGGGTGATCAGGAGCGCGCCGACCGTGTACAGAGCCGAGTTGCCGATCCAGGTCGTCACGGCTCCGTCCTGGAACCCGAACAGCTGGTTCCAGTTGGCCACGAAGTCATCCCACGACCCGAGCGAGAACGGGTTGTTCACGATCAGCGCATGCGACGACTTGGTCACCGCGAACAGCAACCAGACGATGGGAATGGCGAAGAACAGGACGAAGAGGACCAGGATGATGCCCGCGATGGAGCGCCCGCTCCACCCGCGCAGGTTGGCGCGACGGCGATCGCCGGTGAGTGCTGTCATGGTCATTCCTTCTCGAAGAGGCCGCCGCGGGTGACGAACACCCAGGAGAGCAGGAGCGCGACGATCAGCAGAATGAGCGAGATCGCGGCGGCGCCGTTGAAGTCGTTCTGCTGGAAGGCGTACTGGTAGGCGAGCTGGTTGAGCGAGTAGTCGTTGGGCACGACCGCGTTGCTGGCCTGGCTGAGCAGCTGGGGTTCGACGAACAGCTGCGTCCCGGCGGCCAGCGACATCACCCCCATGTACGCGATCCACTTGCGCAGCATCGGCAGCTGGATGCGCAGCGCGACCTGGACCGCGTTGGCCCCGTCGATCCGGGCCGCCTCGATCACCTCGGTGCTGATGTTGTTCAGCGCGCCGTACATGATCACGATCCAGCCGCCGGCTCCCGTCCAGAACGCGATGATGGCGAAGATTGCGGGAAGGTTCCCTGGCTGGATCACCTCCACGAAGCTGTTCAGCCCCATCAGGCGGAGCAGCCCACTGACCGGGCTGGCGGTCGGGTCGAGCACGAACAGCCAGAGCAGGACGCTGGACGCACCGGCGAGCGCGCCCGGCAGGTAGTAGATGAAGCGGAACGTGGTGCTGGCCCAGCGGACCCGGAGCGCGTGGACCACCAGGGACAACAGCACCACGAAGATGAGGAGGGCGATCAGCCAGATGATGAGGTAGATCGTCACGTGCAGCACCGCGGGCCAGAACCGGAAGTCGGTCACAACCTTGACGAAGTTGTCGAGGCCGGCGAATCCGCCGTCCGTGTTGGTGAAGGCGAGCAGCACCGCGTAGAGCGCCGGGAGGATACCGAACGCGATGGCGAGCAGAGCGTAGAGCGAGACGAAGACGTAGCCGACCGGGGTACGCCCGGGCGCGCGGCCGCTTCGCCCGACTGACCGCCGGCGCTCTGCAGCGCCGGCGGCCAGCTGATCGCTCGGAGGAGCGATGGTCATATCAGTTCACCTTGTATCCGTCGACCTTGGCCTGGTTCTCGATGGCCTGCTGCCAGGTCGGCAGGAGGCTGACGATCGACTTGCCGCCGGTGATGGCGGGCGTCATCGTCTTCGCCCAGACCGCTTCCTGACTGAAGATGCCATATCCCCAGCCGTCCCAGACCTGCGAGGCGGCGGTGGCGACGGGCTGCAGAGATGTGGCGAAGTACTTGCTGGACTCCTGCTTCTCCACCCACTTCTTCGCGGCAGCGGCGTACGCCGGGTATCCGGGCGCGACCTCGACCTGGTACGCGTCGTCCGTCGTGACGAACTGGGCGAACTTCTCAGCGGCTTTCAGGTTCTTCGAGTGGCTCGAGATGAACCAGGTGCCGCCGCCGACGTTGCCGGTCACGGCCTTGTCCTCGCCCTTCCAGGGAAGCGGAGCGGCGACGCCCAGCTCACCGGCAGGCACGTTCAGGGACTGCGGGTTGTTGAAGATGGCGCCGGCGTACCAGGCCGGGCCGGGCATCATCAGCACCTTGCCCGCATAGCTCTTGACGAACTCCGGAGTGAACACGCTGATGTTGGGTACCGTGCCGTTCTCGCGCAGAGTGTCGAGCATCGACGCGGCACGCTTGCACTCGTCGCTGTCCGTCTTCACGGTCACGGCCTTCGGGCCGGTGATGTCGTTGGCCTGGCACTTGCTGGCCCACATGAACACCTCCGGCGTCCACGCGTCACCCGCGGTCCCGACGATGTAGCCGGGGTGCTCCTTGGCGACCTTCTCGCCGAGCGCCTGGTACTCCTCCCAGGTGGTGGGAACGGTGTAACCGAACTTGTCCATCTGGGCCTTGTCGTACCAGAGCACCGCCTGAGCGAGGTCGTTGCGGAGGCAGTAGACGTGTCCCTCGACCGTGCACGGGTTCAGCGCGCCCGGGGTGAAGCCGTCGAGCGTGTCCTTGGGCACGAGACCCTTGTCGAGCTGGGCGGCGAATGCCTGCTTGCCGTTGGTCTTCTGGCTCGCCCAGGATGCGTCGTTGTTCTGGCTGGAGAACACGACGTCCGGCCAGCCGCTGCCGGCGCGATCGAAGAGCTGCATTTTGGTGCGGAACGAGTTGGACCCGTTCGCGGAGCCGTCGTAGGTGACGACCTTGATCTTGGTGTCCGGGTTCGCCTTCTCGAATGCCTTCGCCGCGGCCTGACGGTCCGCGTCCACCCAGACGGTGATCGTCGAGGAGGTGTCCTGCTTGGCTTCGGGAAAGCCGTACGACCCGTTCGCCGAGCTCCCACCGGTACTGCAACCGGTGAGAGCCAGGAGCGCCGTCGCGGCGCCAAGTGCGGCCACGGTCAGCGCCGAGCGACGGCGTGAACGCACCACAGTGTGGATTCCGACCATGAGATGTCCTTGTCTTGTCGACTTCGTTGACGACTCCGAGGAGGCGTGGTTCGACTATAGAGCATACGTATGATGTTTGCCAACACCTCAGCGGGCGACCGGATCCGCGCCATCGAGCAGGGCCAGGTCGTCAGCGCGCGGCATGCTCTCCCAGTCGCCCATGCCCGTGCAGGCGAAGGCTCCGGCCGCTGTGGCGACCCGCACGCACTCGGCCAACTCGTCGCCGCGGAGCCACCCTGCCAGGAAGCCGGCGACGTACGCATCCCCCGCGCCGACAGTGTCGACCACCGGGACGCGAAGCGCCGGGCGCTCGGCCCGTTCGATCGCGCGACGTGCGATGCTTCCGCTCGCCCCTCGCTTCAGCACCGCGGTGGATACGCCCAGCGCCAGCATCCCATCAAGCAGGGCCTCGCTGTCTTCCGGGTCGGCTCCGGTCAGAAGCGCCGCCTCGTCCTCGCCTGCGAAGCAGAGGTCGGCGGCGGACGCGAGCTCGCGGTACAGAGGACCGGGGTCGCCTGTCCGCCAGAGTGCGCTGCGGTGGTTCACGTCGAACGACACGGGCACGCCGGAGGCGCGGGCACGCTCGATGACGGCCCGCACGGTGTCCCGGGCGGAATCCGAGAGGGAGGCTGTGATGCCGGTGACGTGCACCAGGGCCGCGGTATCGATGAGGACCGGATCGACATCCTCCGGCTGCAGGCGACTGCCCGCGCTGCCCGCCCGGTAGAACCAGACGCGGGTCGTGTGCGGCGTCGGCTTCTCCTTGACCATCAGCCCGGTCGTCGCGACGGGATCCACGACGGCCCGCGTCTCCACTCCCTGCCCGCGGATGTCGCGCACTACTCTCCGGCCGAGCGCGTCGGCTCCCACCCGCCCCGCCCAGACCGTGCGGACGCCCAGCCTGCTGAGCCCGATCGCGACATTGCTGTCGGCTCCCCCAGTGGCGATGCGCGCGGAGTCGACGTCGTCCAAGCCTCCGATCTCGGAGGCGCGGAACAGGCCCATCGTCTCGCCGAAGGTCAGGACGTGCCCGCTCATCCGGCGGCCTCCACCGCGTTACGGCAGAGCTCTGTCACGGCCGTGAAGTCGCCCGCGGCGATAGCAGCGCGCGGCACCATCCAGCTTCCGCCGACCGCCGCGACCGACGGCAGCGCCGCATAATCGCGCGCCCGGGCGGCGCCGATCCCGCCGGTCGGCACGAAACTCATGTCGGGGAAGACCGACGCCAAAGCGGAGAGGGCGGCGGTGCCCCCGGAGGCCTCCGCCGGAAAGAACTTCACCGTCCGCAGGCCCAGGCCCCGTGCGCGCATCACCTCCGTGGCCGTCGCCACCCCCGGCACGACGGGGACGCCCCGCCGCACGCACACGGCGACGACGTCCTCGGCCAGACCCGGACTCACCACGAACGATGCCCCGGCGTCGATGACCGCCTCCGCCTGCCCGGCATCCAGCACCGTGCCGGCGCCGACCCGCAGACCGGCGATGCGGGCCATCGACCGCAGAGCGTCGAGCGCCGCGGGCGTCCGCAACGTTATCTCGGCCTGCCGGATGCCGCCCAGGAGAAGGGCCTCCCCCAGCCGCTCTGCATCTTCGGCGCGGTCGATGACCACCACCGGCAGGATCGGATCGAGCGCGATCATCGGCCGAGCCACCCGCCGTCGACGGGGAGGATCGCCCCGGAGACGTACCGTGCGGCATCCGACGCAAGGAAGACGGCCGCTCCGCCGAGGTCTTCCGCACGCCCCCACCGGCCCGCGGGGATCCTCTCCAGGATCGAGCGCGAGCGATCGGGGTCGTCCTGCAATGCCTGCGTGTTGTCCGTCGCGATGTACCCGGGCGCGATCCCGTTGACCGTCACGCCGGCCGAGGCCCACTCGTTCGACAGTGCGCGCACGAGTCCCGCGACGCCTGACTTGGCCGCCGCATATCCGGGAACGGTGACGCCGCCCTGGAAGGACAGAAGGGAGGCGGTGAAGATGATCCGGCCCGAGCCGGCCTCCAGCATCCGTGTCCCGATCGCCTGGCTGAGCACGAAGCCGCTGGTGAGGTCCACCTCGAGCACCTCGTCGAACCAGTCCAGTGGATGCTGCACAGCGGGCGCCCGACGGATGGTGCCCGCGTTGTTCACCAGGATGTCGACGGGCCGCTCCCGGGAACCCAGGGCTGCGGCGAACTCCGTCACCTGCGAGCGGTCGGCGAAGTCGACCCGGTGTCCTTCGAACTCACGCCCGAGCTCGCGCACGCGGTCGCCGATGGCCGACGACGCCGGATCGAGCGTCGCCGAGACGCCGATGATGTCCGCCCCGGCGGCTGCGAGCGCCTCCGCGATGGCGAAGCCGATCCCGCGCTTCGCCCCTGTGACGACCGCGAGCCGGCCACTGAGGTCGAACGGATTCACGATGCCACCTCGACCAGGAGCTTCATGGCCTGTCCCGCTTCGAGCACCTCGAACGCGGAGGCCACCTCCGTCAGCGGCACGACACTGGTGATGAGGCGGCCGGCCGGAATGGCACCCTCCGCGACCAGTTGGACCGCACGCTCGAAGTCCGGGCGCTCGTACACTCGGGCCCCGAGAATCCGGAGTTCCCGCCAGAACAGGCGATGGAGGTCGATGGGTCGCGGCTGCGAGTGGATCGCGACGACCACGAGCGTGCCCCGCACCTTCGCAAGCGAGGTCGCACCGAGCACTGCGGCCGCAGAGCCCGACACCTCGAAGACGACGTCCGCTCCGGCTCCCCCGGTCCAGTCCTCGACCCAGGCGACCTGGTCGACGGACGACGGGTCCACTGTCTGCAGCCCCATCTCGGCCGCGGCCGCACGACGGTTCGGATCGATCTCCGCGATCACGACGTCGGCACCGAAGGCGGTGGCCACCGTCGCGATGAGCACGCCGATCGGTCCGGCGCCGATGACCACGGCTTTGTCGCCCGGCGCCAGCTCGGAACGGCGGACATCGTGCACGGCGACGGCGACCGGCTCCACCAGGGCGGCGTCCCGCAGCGAGATCTCCTGCGGAAGGCGGACCAGCGTCGACGCGGGGACGTTCCACGTCTCCTGCAACGCCCCCGGGGTGTCGATGCCGATGAAGTCGAGGTTCTGGCAGATGTGCTGATTGCCGGCCAGGCACGCCGGGCAGGTCCCGTCCCAGTCCAGAGGCATGACGGTCACAGCGTCGCCGACCGCCCATCCCTCCACGCCGGAGCCCAGCTCGAGGATGGTGCCCGACATTTCGTGCCCGATCGTCGCCGGCATGGTCACCCGCGCATCCATGTCGCCGTGGAACACATGGAGGTCGGTTCCGCAGATCCCCACGTAGGCCACCGCGATGCGCACCTCCCCCGGCTTCAGTTCGCTGGGTTCCTGCTCCTCGACCGTGATGGTCCGCTCACCTGTGTACTTCGCCGCCAGCATCGCCGGGTGCTCCTTCCTCATTGAATCCTTGGACCATCCAAACATAATACGTATGCTCATTGGAATAGACTGGGCACATGACGTCGTCGCCAGCGCTACCCACCCGAGCCCTGCGGAACGGGACCGAGATCACCGAACTCGGCTTCGGAGCAGCCCAAATCGGCAACCTGTTCCGCGAGACGACGGAGGAGGCTTCCCAGAGGGCGGTCTCGTCCGCCCTCGACGACGGCATACGCTACTTCGACACCGCGCCGCACTACGGGCTCGGGCTCTCGGAGGGGCGGCTGGGCAGGGCGCTCCACGTGACGGCTCGGGATGCCATCGTGCTCTCCTCCAAGGTCGGCCGACTTCTCGTGGACAGTCCAGAGACGGCGGATCGCCTGGACGACGACGGGTTCGTGGTCCCCGCCGCCACGCGGCGCGTCTGGGACTTCAGCAGAGACGGCATCCACCGTTCGGTCGAGGCATCACTCGCCCGGCTCGGCACCGACCGGCTGGATATCGCCTACCTGCACGACCCGGACGACCACTGGGACGCCGCCTCCACCACCGGTGTGGACGCGCTCATCGAGCTGCGCGACCAGGGAGTCGTCGGGGCGATCGGGGCAGGGATGAACCAGTCGGCGATGCTGACCGAGTTCGTCCGTCGGACGGACATCGATGTCGTCATGGTCGCCGGCCGCTTCACTCTGCTCGACGCGTCGGCGCTGGACGACCTGCTCCCGCTCGCCGCCGAGCGTGGGGTCGGCGTCGTCGCCGCCGCCGTGTACAACTCCGGGCTGCTGAGCTCTGAGACCGTGGACCGCGCCGCGCACTTCGACTACGGCGCCGCCCCCGAGGCGGTCATCGATCGCGCCGTCCGGATCGCGGACGTCTGTGAGCGGCACGGCGTGAGCCTTCCGGCGGCCGCGATACAGTATCCGCTGCGCCATCCCGCCGTGGTCTCGGTGGTCACAGGGATGCGCACGGCGGACCACGTCAGCAGCACGGTCGCGCGGTACCGGGCGGAGATCCCCGCAGCGCTCTGGGACGAGTTGGATGCGACCGGCCTCGCGCCGGACCCGGCACGCCGCGCAGACAACTCGGTCTAGAGAGAACATCATACGTCTCTTGCTGTAAAGGTCATACGTATGATAACCCTGTTCTGGGGGCACCGACGCCCTCCACGACAGGAAGCGATCGAACATGACATTGACGTCAGACTCGCGACGATCGATGACGAGACGAAGGGGAAGGCCGGCACTGCTGGCCCTGCTCGGCGCCGGCGTCGTCATCGCCTCGGCGCTCATTCCCCTCCGGGCAGAAGCTGCGCCATCGACCATCTTCTACGCAGCACCCGACGGCAAAGATGCCGGGCACTGCAGCCAATCCATGCCCTGCTCCCTCGACCGCGCGCAGCACGTCCTGAAGCCGTCGATCAAGCACGGCGACGTGACCGTCCAGCTCGCGGACGGGACCTACCGCATCTCGCAGCCGCTGACCTTCGGCGCCGATGACGGCGGCGGGGAGAACACGGTCCACTGGGCGGCCGCGCCCGGCGCGCACCCCATCATCACCGGAGCATCTGCCGTCACCGGCTGGTCGAAGTCCGCCGCGGGCGCGGGCATCTGGGAGGCCCCCACCCCCAGTGGACTCGACACCCGGCAGCTGTACGTGAACGGGACGATCGCACCACGCGCAGCCATCCGCCTGGCCAACGCCGACGTCACCCCCACCGCCACCGGCCTCGCGATCAACAACCCGGCGCTCGGTTACCTCGCCGGGCTTCCCGATCAGGGGCGCATCGAGTTCGAGTCCCTCGGCGACTTCACCAACCGCTACTCCCCGGTGCAGAGCATCAGCCCGACCGCGATCACGATGGCGCAGCCGGCCTGGGACAACAACACCTGGGGCTGGGACACCGTCCAAAGGTCGTTCCTCGCCGGTCCGAGCTGGTACCTCGACAACTCGCTGGCCTTCCTCACCCAGACGAACCAGTGGTACATCGACCCGCAGGGCGGAAAGCTGTACTACAAGCCCGGCGACGGAGTGGACCCCAACACGCTGGACGTGGAGCTGCCTCGCCTGCAGTCGCTGATCAGCATCGGCGGCACCTACGACAAGCCGGTCAGCGGACTGTCGTTCGAGGGCATCCAGTTCTCGGGCACCTCCTGGCTCGGCCCGTCCACCGACGGCTACGCCGACCAGCAGAACGGTCTCTTCCTGAAGGGTGCGTACGACTACCGGCCGGCCGACGCGTTCACCAGCTGCTCCCGCGGCTGCGAGCAGTTCGAGCGCGCACGCACCAGCTGGTTCCAGGAGCCGGCGGCGGTGCAGGTCTCGGCCGCGAGCCACGTCTCGTTCACGGGCAACACCTTCACGAACCTGGGTTCGTCGGCGCTCGGTATCGGCAACGACTCCAACGCGATGGTGACAGGCGTCGGCTACGGCGCGAGCACCATCCAGGTCGTCGGCAACCGATTCCTGGAGGACAGCGGACACGGCGTGGCGGTCGGCGGAGTGCTGCCGGACGCGCACCACCCGAGCGATCCGAGGATGACCAACCAGGACATCACGATCCAGGACAACACGATCGATCACGTGTCGGTGGACTACAAGGACAACAGCGGCATCCTCAGCACCTACGTAACGCGGGCGCAGATCCTCCACAACGAGGTGTCCAACGTGCCCTACGACGGAATCGACACCGGCTACGGCTGGGGAATCAACGATGCAGGCGGCTCGAACGACTACGTCGATCGCGGCTACTACAAGTGGAACACGCTGTACACGACGCCCACCACGCTGAAGGACAACAAAGTCGAAGGCAACCTGGTGCACAACACCAAGGCGCGCTTCGCCGACGGCGGCTCGGTGTACAACCTGTCCGCCAGCCCCGGATCGGTCGTCGACAAGAACTACCTGTTCAACATCTCCGGCGTCGGTCTGTACCTCGACGAAGGATCCCGCTCGATGCTCTACGAGAACAACGTGGTCCAGGGCGGATCCTTCGTGTTCACCAACGCCGGAAGCCTCCGCAACAACACCAGTGACAACACCATCCAGAACAACTGGTACAACTCCGGTGGCATCTCGGCGCCGAACGCGGCATTCCACAACAACAAGCTGATCAACAACGTCAAGGTCACCGGCACCAACTGGCCCGCCGGCGCCCAAGACGTGATCTGCGCGGCCGGAGTCGCTCCGCAGTACCGGACATCGCTCAACGCCAACCAGTTCGGATTCACCGGCTGCCCCGTCCCGGCACCGGTGACGAACGGCTACAGCACCACCGGCGTTTCCGCGGCGAGCTCGTACTTCGGCCAGGCGGGCGGAGCCTTCGGCATCGCTGCGGCCGGGGCGGACGTCTGGGGAGCTGGCGGTCAGCACTCCGACCAGTTCGGTGCCATCTACCGGGCCGGCTCGTTCGGGGCGGCGTCGAGCGTCTCGTCGCGCGTCGTCTCGGTGAACGACTCCAACTCCTCGGCGAAGTCCGGTGTGATGGTCCGCAACGACATCACGAAGGCGGGCGCTTCCGCCGGCTACGCCGTGGTGGCGGTCACCGCTCGCAACGGTGTCGTCTTCGAGTGGGACTCGAACGGCGACGGGTACCTGGACTCGGAGGCGAAGGCCGCCGTGGATGTGTTCCGTCCGATCTGGGTTCAGCTGACGCGCGCAGGCTCGTCGTTCACGGCGTCGTACTCGTACGACGGCGCGAACTACGTGCCGATCGGCTCGCCCGTCACGCTGGCGTCGGCCGCGGCCACGCAGGATGCGGGGATCTTCTCGACCTCGCATGACGTGACCCAGTCGGCGATCAACCAGTTCGACTCGGTGTCCATCCGCCCGTAGCGCGGAGAAGACGCGTGGGGGCGACGGCACGTCCGTCGCCCCCATCACCGTGTCCGGGTGGTGATCGTCCAACCCGGCGGCCGAGGTCGACTAGATTGCGTGTCGTGAAGATACCGACGCCGCTGCTTCTCGGCCCCAACCAGCCCCTCGACCGGCCCTACCGGGGAGGCGCGGGAATCGCTCGCTTTCGCGGCACCACCCAGCCCAGCCCGTTCACGCCGGAGGATTTCGTCGCGTCCACCACCGAGGTCTTCGCGGGCGGCGGCGTCGGGCTGACCGTCCTGCCCGACGGCCGGACGCTGCGGGACGCTGTCGCCGCCGACCCCGAGGCCTTCCTCGGCGCGGCGCACGTCGCTCGCTTCGGCACACGCACGATGCTGCTGGTGAAGCTTCTCGATACCGCCGAGCGGCTCTTCGTGCACTATCACCCGGACGACGCTTTCGCCGCCTCACACCTGGGCAGCCCGCTCGGTAAGACGGAGGCATGGGCCGTGATCGACGCTGAACCCGCGGCCTACGCAGCCCTCGGTTTCCAACGTCCCGTCTCCGAGACGGAGGTGCACGCCTGGTGGGACGGACAGGATGCCGACGCGATGCTGGCCGCCATGAACCGCGTGCCTCTCGCCGCGGGCGACACACTTCTCGTGCCCGCCGGCCTCGCCCATGCCATCGGCCCTGGCGTCACGCTCGTGGAGCTGCAGCAGCCGACCGACCTGTCCGTCCTTCTGGAGCGCCGCACCCTCTCCGAGCGGGACGCCCTGCTGGGACTCGACCTGGGCGTGGCCATCGACGGCTTGACGCGTGAGGTCACGCCGGAGGACCGCATCCAGTCACTCCGCGGCGGGCGCGGGACGGAGACGTTGTTTCCGGCCGATGCCGACCCGTACTTCAGCGCCGAACGCATCCGCGTCTCCGGAACGCGCGAGCTCGAGCCGTCGTTCTCCGTTCTCATCGTGCTGGACGGAACGGGAACGCTCGAGACCGCGAAGCAGTCGATCTCCTTGAGTCGAGGCGCCACGGTGCTCACGGCTCACGGGGACGGTCCGCTCGCCCTGAGCGGCGAGCTCGACCTGATCCGGTGCCGCCCGCCGCACTGAACCAGGCCCGAGGCGTGTCGGTGGCTGTGGTTACGCTGGGGCCGTGACCAGCCCGTGCGCGCTCTGCGGCGCTCCCGCGCATCCCGGGGCGCCGGTCGCGCTGTGCCTCGCCCATGTGCTGGAGGCCCACGACTGGGTGGACGGCGAATTCGGGGTCACCGACGTTCTGCCGTTCCCGTGCGCATTCTGCGGATCGCGGCTCGGCGTCCACTACCCCTCGGGCTGGCTCTGCGCGGTCTGCGAGTGGCGCGTCGGCGATACTCCGCCGGCTGACGCTGTGGCGACCCGCGTCGATGTCGTCTACTACCTGCGCTACCGCGACCGCATCAAGATCGGCACCACGGCGAACCCGGTGCAGCGTTTCGCTAGCCTCCCGCACGACGAAGTGCTCGCGTTCGAGCGAGGCGACCGGACGCTGGAGCACGTTCGGCACGTCGAGTTCGCGCACCTGCGCATCCCCGGCACCGAGTGGTTCGAGACGGATCCGGCGCTGCTGAGCCGCGTGGAGCGACTCCGGGAGGCGGCACCCGACCCGTGGGCGCTGCTCGCGCGCTGGCGCAGCGAGGCGGCGGCCCTCCGCGGGTGAGCGCGACTCGACGGGCGACGAGGGGTCCGCGCCACCGCGGAAACGGAGGGAGACCGCTCCCGATGCGCCGCCACACAGTGGGAAAGGAGGAGAAGCCCGGAAGGCGAGATCGGATCTCCTCCCGTTACGACACGGCGGCCGCAACCTCCTGAGAATCGAAGGTTGCGGCCACCGTGAGGATCCGGCGACGAGTCGTCACGCCACTTCGAGGCGCTCCCGCGTACGGGGGTCTTCTGCTTCGTCGGGGAGTCCGCCGTCGAACTTCGCAGCCAGGCGCGCCATGTCGGCGGCCTCCTGGTCGATCGGTCCGCGAGCAGGGTGACCGGCGCATCCACCACCGCGGAATCGACGAGCCGTTCGGCCTCGCGCTCAGCCGCCCTGCGCGCGGCCCGCATGATGACCGTGGCCACCACGGTCACCACACCCGCGGCGAGCGCCAGCACGCCGGCCGTCGCGAACCCTTCGGTGTACCCGCGCTCGGCCGGAAGTCCGTCCGGCGCGATGGCCCCGGTGACGAGCGCGGTCATCACGGCCGCACCCACGGCCGAGCCGACCGTGCGCAGGTTGGCGTTCATGCCACTCGCGATTCCGGTCTGCGTGGGCGGAACGCTCTGCACGACCACGCTGGTGATCGCGGCGTAGATCAGGCCGAGGCCGATCCCGAACACACCCGCGCTGACCGCGACCGCGATGAGAGAGCCGTGCATGAATGCAAGCGACAGGCTCGCCGCGCCCATGACGGCCGCCGAGACGACGATCTGCGCACGGAAGCCGACCCAGCGGGCGAGCGGGCCGCTGAGGAACCCGGTCACGGCCATGGTGACGAGCATCGGGAGCATCAGCATCCCCGAGCCGGCGACGGATGCGCCCAGCCCGTATCCCGTCGACGTCGGCGTCTGCACGAACCGCGGGAAGAAGGCGAACACGGCGAACATCGAGGCGCCGATGAAGACGGCGGCCGCGTTCATCGACCAGACGCCGGGCTCACGCATGAGTCGCATGTCGACGAGGGGATGCCGAGAGCGGAGCTCCACGATCACCCACGCGGCGAGGAGCACGGCGGCCAGGGCGAGGAGCCCGATCACCGCGGGCGACGACCATCCCCACTGCGCGCCTGTGCTGAGCGGAAGGAGCAGAGCGATGAGCCAGCCGGAGAGCAGCACCGCCGCCCAGGGGTTCACCCCGCCGGTCGCGCGGGTCGGCGACTCGGGGATGAAGATGAGCGCCAGGACGGCTGCGGTCACGGTCAGCGCGACCGGCAGCAGGAATAGTCCACGCCAGCTGAGGGCGGCGGCGAGGGGCCCGGCGAGCACCGTGCCCAGGCCACTGCCGATGGCGATGATGGAGGCGATCGCGCCGATCGCCGAGGGGAGACGGCGGGCCGGGAACTCGTCCCGGATGATGCCGAAGGCGAGCGGGAACATGGCGCCGCCGAGGCCCTGGATGACACGGCCGGCGATCACGACGCCGATCGTGGGGGCGACGGCGGCGACGACGCTGCCGAGAGCGACGGCGAGGAGGGCGAGCACCAGGATGCGGCGCTTGCCGACCAGGTCGCCGACGCGGCCGAGCAGCGGCGTGGCGACCGCTGCGGCGATCAGCCAGGCGGTCATGGTCCAGGTGACGCCGGCCGTGGTGGTGTGCAGGTCGGACTGGATGACGGGGAGGACGGGGACGACGAGCGACTGGAGGGTCGCGAAGGAGCCGACGCTGAGCGCCAGGATGGCGAAGGTCAGTCCGGGGTGGGATCGAGACATTGTCGGGACTTTTCCGTTTCTCGAGGTGAGGCCCGAAAAGGGCTAGAATGGAGGGAGGCTCCGTTCGGAGGGTTCCTCCGGTTATGTGTTCTACAGTACCGGAGGGTGCCTCCGTTTCGCAAGCCCCTCTCCCGTCGCACCCGAAAGGACCGTGGCCGTGACCGGCACAGATACCCCGACCCTCGGCGTGGCGCGCCCGCAGCGGGCGGACGCCCGCCGCAACTTCGACGCCCTGCTGACGGCGGCGCGCGAAGCGTTCGCCGAACAGGGGCCGGGAGCGCCGCTCGAAGACATCGCACGGCGAGCCGGAGTCGGCATCGGGACGCTGTACCGCAACTTCCCGACGCGAGACGCGCTGGTGGAGGCGGTCTACATCGACGAGGTCGCCGCCGTCGTGCGCGCGGCCGACGAGGCCGGGACGCTGGAGCCCTGGGAGGCCATGGAGGCTTGGTTGCGACGCTTCGTGACGTACGTCGGCACCAAGCGGGCGCTCATCGACGGGCTCAACAAGGACTCCCCCGTGCTGCTCAGCTGCCGCACGTCGCTCTACGACGCCGGGGAGCCGCTCCTCCGGCGCGCACAGGCGGCCGGCGAGCTGCGCGACGACGCGACGATTGGCGACGTGATCCGCATGGTCTCCGGTATTGCGGGAGTCGCCTTCGACGACGACGCCCAGCGTGACAGGGTCATCGCCATGGCCGTGGACGGCCTGCGCTCCCGGTGACCGCGGCCGGGCCCTCCCCGTACGCTTAGGAGATGGAGCTCGGCGTCTATGCGGTGATCGCGGTCGCGGTCATCGTCGGCGTGGCCGCCTTCGCGCGGAAGCTCGGCGTAGCGGCGCCGATCATCCTGGTCATCGTCGGTGTCGTGCTGTCGTTCCTCCCCGGTGTGCCCGAGATCGAGGTGCCGCCGGAGATCATCCTCGACGGGCTGCTCCCGCCGATCCTCTACGCGGCGGCGATCAGCGTGCCGCTGACCGACTTCCGCCGCAACCTCGCACCGATCGCCGGACTGTCCATCGTGCTGGTCGTCATCACGGCCTTCGCGTCCGGGTTCGTGCTGTTCACGATGCTGCCGGATCTGAGCCTCGCGGCCGCAGTCGCCCTCGGTGCGATCATCAGCCCGCCGGACGCTGTCGCGGCCACATCCATCGGCCGCAAGCTCGGTCTGCCCCCGCGCCTGCTGACCGTGCTCGAAGGCGAGGGTCTCGTCAATGACGCGACTGCCCTGGTGCTGCTGCGGACGGCGATCGCCGCCGCACTGGGAGGACTGACGACCCCGTGGGCGGGGGTGGTCGACTTCCTCAGCGCCGTCGTCATCGCCGCGGTCATCGGACTGGTGGTCGGGTTCGTCTCCGTGTGGGTGCGCTCCAAGCTCAACGATCCGGTGCTCGACACCGCCCTGTCGGTGGTCGTGCCGTTCGCCGCGTTCGCGCCGACGGAGGCGCTGCACGGCTCAGGCGTTCTCGCCGTCGTCATCGCCGGCCTGTACACGGGCCACGCCGCACCGCAGCAGTTCAGCGCACAGGCGCGCATCAGCGACGCCATCAACTGGCGCACCATCCAGTTCCTGCTCGAGAACGGCGTCTTCCTCCTGATCGGCTTGGAGCTGCGGACACTCGTGGGCGACGTCCAGAACCCTGAGGTGCTCAGCGTCTGGAACGCGATCGGCATCGGACTCATCGCGGTGGTCTCGCTCATCGTCATCCGGTTCGTCCTGATCGTTCCGCTCATCCTCGGCCTTCGAAGACGCGCGGAGCGCGCCGAGCGCTCCGTCCTCCGCGAGTGGCTGATGATCAGCTACTTCCGCGACCATCCGGTCCGGTACCGCTGGCAGTCGCTGCGCAAACAGCGGGCGGAGCAGCGCTATCTGCGACATCGCACGGACCTCGAGGAGTACCGCCAGGAGGCGATCGACTGGAAGGGCGGGGTCGTCCTCGGCTGGGCCGGGATGCGCGGCGTCGTCACGCTCGCCGCGGCGCAGTCCCTGCCGGCGGGCATCCCGTACCGCCCACAGCTCATCCTGATCGCGTTCACCGTCGCCTTCGTGAGCATCGTCGTCCAGGGCGGCACGCTGCCCGGACTCATCCGCCTCCTCGGACTGCAGGGAGCCGACGCCGGCGAGGATCGGCGACTCCTCGCGCAGCTGCTCGACGACCTGAGCGAGGCGGGGCTCGCGGTCCTCGACGATCCGGAGACGGCGGCCAGCACCACGGCCCCGATCGACCCCGAAGTGGTGGAGCGGGTGCGGCAGTCGTCGTATCTGCGCGCCGAGTCCGCGTGGGAGCGGACGCTGCGGAGCGACTCCGAGGACGGCCGGCCGCACCACCTCTACCGGACCCTCCGGCTCGCGGTCGTCGACGCCGAGCGGACGCGTCTGCTCCTGGAGCGCGCCCGCGGCGCCTACCCGTCGCGGGTGCTCACCGAGGCGCAATCGCTGCTCGACCTGGAGGAGACGCGCCTGCGCTCGCGCGCGCGCTGAGCACTGACAGCTGATCCCGACGAGCGGAAAGCCGATCGATCATGACGTCTCGTCGTCATAAAGGGGCATACCGACTCGTCTACATCAGTGAGGCTCCGCACGGGCGGGCTGCAGAAGGGAATCATGGAACTCACGGTGATTCGCGCTACCGACCGGCGCCGGATGGTGGTGTCGGTCGATGCCCGCAGCGAGACGGAAGCGCTGCGCACGATTCAGAACGCGGTCGGCCCGGTCACCCTCGACCCGGAACAGGTGGTGGTCCGCGGCGGGCGCTCCGGCATTGCGGAGCGCCACGCCCGGGGTGCGGGCTATTTTTAGTTATTCAAAACACGCGACTAAGGTCGAAGGATGGACACGGCACGGCTCGAAAGCGCGCTGCGGGAAGCCGGCCTCCGGGCGACGCGAGGGCGGGTGGCGGTGCTCCAAGCACTCGCCGATCGGCCCCACGCGGACGCTGAGGCCGTCTTCCGGGCGCTGCTCCCGAACCTGCCGGCCACGTCCATCCAGAACGTGCACAACGTGCTCGGCGACCTGACGGACGCCGGGCTGCTGCGGAGGATCGAGCCGGCCGGTTCGGCGGCGCTCTACGAGCGGCGGATCGGCGACAACCACCACCATGTGGTCTGCAACTCATGCGGAGCGGTGGCTGACATCGACTGCGTCGTGGGCCACGCGCCCTGCCTGCATCCCTCCGAGGCAGCGGGTTACGCGATCGACACCGCCGAGGTCACCTTCTGGGGCGTGTGCCCGTCCTGTCAGGAGCGCGCCGCGCGCGCTCTGCACATCTGAACGCTCGCACGTCCGAGCGCTCGACAACACCGAGGAGAACCATGTCGGATGACTACACCACCACCCAGACCGGGACGCCGGTCGCCAGCGACGCGCACTCGCTGACGGCCGGACGCGACGGCGCGACAGCGCTGCACGACCGCTACCTCGTCGAGAAGCTCGCCCAGTTCAACCGGGAACGCATTCCCGAGCGCATCGTCCACGCGAAGGGCGGCGGCGCGTTCGGCGAGTTCGTCGTGACTGGCGATGTCAGCGCCTACACGAAGGCGGCGGTCTTCCAGCCCGGCACCACCACCCGCACCCTCCAGCGCTTCTCGTCAGTGGCCGGTGAGCAGGGCTCCCCCGACACCTGGCGCGATGTCCGCGGATTCTCGGTGAAGTTCTACACGACCGAGGGCAACTACGACATCGTGGGCAACAACACCCCCGTCTTCTTCATCCGCGACGGCATCAAGTTCCCCGACTTCATCCACTCGCAGAAGCGCCTGCCGGGTTCCGGTCTCCGCGACGCCGACATGCAGTGGGACTTCTGGACACTCTCCCCCGAGTCGGCGCACCAGGTCACCTACCTGATGGGCGATCGCGGGCTCCCCCGCTCGTGGCGCACCATGCCGGGCTACGGTTCGCACACGTACCAGTGGATCAACGCGGCCGGCGAGCGCTTCTGGGTGAAGTACCACTTCCACTCGCTGCAGGGCAACGACGAGATCACCGGCGTCGAGGCCGAGCAACTCGCCGGCGCCGACGCGGACTACTACCGCCGCGATCTGTACGAGGCGATCGAGCGCGGCGACCACCCCGCATGGCGCGTCTCCGTCCAGGTGATGCCGTACGAGGACGCCAAGTCGTACCGGTTCAACCCGTTCGACCTCACCAAGGTGTGGCCTCACGGCGACTACCCGCTGATCGAGGTCGGCATCCACACGCTCGACCGCAACCCGGAGAACTTCTTCGCCGAGATCGAGCAGGCGGCCTTCTCCCCGGCGAACACCGTTCCGGGCATCGACATCAGCCCCGACAAGATGCTGATGGCGCGCGTCTTCTCGTACCCGGATGCGCAGCGCTACCGGGTGGGCACCAACTACAACGAGCTCCCGGTCAATCGCCCGGTGGCCCCGGTGCACAACTACTCGCAGGACGGAGCGGCGCGTCACGGTTTCAAGCCCGCCGACGCGCCGGTCTACGCGCCGAACTCGTTCGGCGGACCGGCTGCCCAGCCGGAGCGCGCGGGTGACGGTTCCTGGGAGTCCGACGGTGCCCTCGTGCGGTCGGCGGCCACGTTGCACTCCGAGGACGACGACTTCGGCCAGGCGGGGACCCTTTATCGCGAGGTGTACGACGCCGAGGCGAAGGAGCGCTTCCTCGACACGATCGCGGGTGCTGTCAGCGGTGTGAAACGAGAGGACATCCGGGAGCGTGCCATCCAGTACTGGACGAACGTCGACGCGACCCTCGGCCGCCTCCTGCGCGACCGCCTGGCGTCGCCCACCGAGACCCCGAACGAGTCCGCCGAGTACGTCGGCGTCGCCGAGTAGGAACTCTGGTCGCGAGTGGTGAGTTGATGCGCGAATGTCGTCCGAGTTGCGACATCCACTCACCACTCGCGGTGGCGAGCTAGAGCGTGGCCTCGATGGTTCGGTCGTACACCGTGGTGCCGCCGACGCGGATGCGTCCGTCGCCGAGCGGCTCGGTCAGCAGGTCGGAGCCCTCCCCCTGCCGGATCCCGAGCGGACGTCCAAGCCGAGCGGTCAGGGCGACCGCGGCGGCGCCTGTCGCCTCATCCTCGATGATGCCCATCTCCGGGGCGAACATGCGCGATCGGATGCTGCCGGCCTCCTCGTCGATCCACGCGTAGGCGTAGTGCTGGCCCGAAGAGAAAGAGAAGGGGTCGAGCGCCTCCACCTCGGCGGGCGACTCCAGCTGCAGCCACTCGAACTCGGGGGCCCACTCAGCGCGGGCCGTGATCCAGGCGCTGTCGTCGTCCACCGACACCTCGACATCCCCGGCGGCCTCGCGCAGCACGTCGACGGGCGTCCGCCGGTCGGACAGCCACCACGCCGTCCCGACGCTCGGGTGCCCGGCGAAGGGCAACTCCTTCGCCGGCGTGAAGATGCGGATGCTCGCCGCGCGCCCGGCCTCATCCACCCCGTCGACGAATACGGTCTCACTGAAGCCGAGGGCGGTCGCGATCTCTTGTTCGCGCTTGGCCGTCGTGGCGGAGCTGGTCACGATGCCGAGCTCGTTGCCGTTCCTTCCGCTCTCGTCGGTGAACACGCGAACGACGACTACCTCGATGGTCTCATCCATCTGCTCAGCCTGGCAGAACCCATCGCCGCCGTTAACCCTCGGGGTGCATAATCACGGCATGACGATTGACGACCGCCAGACCGACGAAGAGGACATCGCCGTCGAGCACGCCGCTGAGCGGCTGGCCGAACGCTACCCAGAGGTGCCCCGGCAACGGATCGACGAGCTCGTCGAGAAGCACTACGAGCAGTTCGACGGGGCTCCCGTGCGCGACTTCGTGCCGGTCCTGATCGAGCACGATGTCAAGCAGGTGCTGAACGCGGAAGAGCACGCCGACTGATCTTCAGCGGCGCGCTCTTCTGCGTATCCCTCAGTGGGCTCCCGGTCAGCCCGGGATCAGCGTGTACTTGGTGCTCAGGTACTCGTGGATGCCCTCGAGGCCACCCTCGCGGCCGAGGCCCGACTGCTTGACGCCGCCGAACGGTGCGGCCGCGTTCGAGACGAGCCCGGTATTCAGCCCCATCATGCCGGTGTCGACACGGTCGATCATCCGCTGACCACGGGCCAGGTCCTGGGTGAAGACGTAGCCGACCAGCCCGTATTCGGTGGAGTTGGCAGCGGCGACGGCCTCATCCTCGGTCGAGAACGTCGTCATCGCCAGGATCGGGCCGAAGATCTCCTCACGGAGGATGTCGCTGCCGGGCTGCACATCCACGATCACGGTGGGCTCGAAGAAGAATCCGTCGCCCTCCGGTGCGGTGCCGCCGGTCAGCACCCGGGCGCCCCGGTCGACGGCGTCCGTCACCAGCGCCGTCATGGATGCGACGGCCCGGTCGTCGATCAGCGGCCCGATGGTCACCCCGTCGTCGGTGCCGCGGCCCACCTGGAACGCCTGCACCTTCTCGGTGACCCGGCGCGCGAACTCCTCGGCGACGGACTCGTGCACGATGAACCGGTTGGCCGCGGTGCACGCCTGCCCGATGTTCCGGAACTTGGCGAGCATCGCGCCTTCCACCGCCTTGTCCAGGTCGGCGTCCTCGAAGACCACGAACGGCGCGTTGCCGCCGAGCTCCATCGAGGTGCGGAGAACGTTCTGCCCGGCTTGGGCCAGCAGGGAGCGTCCGACCGGGGTAGACCCGGTGAACGACAGCTTACGGAGGCGCGGGTCAGCGATGATCGGCTCGGAGACCGTGCGGGCGGTGCTGGTCGGGATGACGTTCACCACCCCATCCGGAACGCCCGCGTCGGCGAGCAGCTGCGCGAAGAGCAGCGTCGTCAGCGGGGTCAGCTCGGCCGGCTTCACGACGACCGTGCAGCCCGCGGCGAGTGCCGGAGCGATCTTGCGGGTGGCCATCGCGAGGGGGAAGTTCCAGGGCGTGATCAGGTAGCACGGGCCGACCGGGCGCTGCGAGACGACCATGGTGCCAGTCCCCTCCGGGTTCTGCCCGAAGCGGCCCGAGATGCGCACCGCCTCCTCTGAGAACCAGCGGAGGAACTCGCCGCCGTAGGTGACCTCGCCGTTCGCCTCGGCGAGCGGCTTGCCCATCTCCAGGGTCATCAGCAGGGCGAAGTCGGCCCGCCGCTCCTGCAACAGGTCGAACGCGCGGCGCAGGATCTCGGCCCGCACACGCGGCGCGGTGGCGGCCCATTCGTCGGCGGCGGCGGCTGCGGCGTCGAGCGCGCGGATCCCGTCCTCCGGCGTGGCGTTGGCGATGCGCTTGATGACGCGACCGGTGGCCGGGTCCTGCACCGCGATCCGCTCGCGCGTGCCGGCCTCCCAGCGACCGCCGATGAAGAGCCCGTCCGGGATGCGGGCGAGCAGGTCGGTCTCGCGGGTCGACAGCTCGGTGGTGGTGTCGGTGATGGTCATGCGCCCGCCACCGCCTCCGCGACGACGTCGAGGCCCTCGATCAGGAGGTGATCCGGGATGCTCAGCGGCGGCAGGAAGCGGATGACGTTCCCGTAGGTGCCGCAGGTGAGCAGGATGACGCCTGCGGCGTGGGCGGCGGCGGCAACCTTCGACGTGAGCGCGGCGTCCGGCTCGCCGGTCACCGGGTCGACGAGCTCGATGGCCACCATGGCACCGCGTCCGCGGACCTCGGCCACACGGGCGTCAGCGTCGCGGAGGGCGCCCAGCTTCTCGAACAGGATGTCGCCGATCTGGCGGGCGCGCGCCGCGAGGTCCTCGGTCTCGTAGGTCTCGATCGCGGCGAGCGCGGCGACGCAGGCGAGCGGGTTGCCGCCGTAGGTTCCACCCAGGCCGCCCACCTGCGGGGCGTCCAGGATCTCGGCGCGGCCGGTCACTGCCGACAGCGGGAGGCCGCCGGCGATTCCCTTCGCGGTGACGATCAGGTCCGGGACGATGCCGAACTGCTCGGAGGCGAACATGGTGCCGGTGCGGGCGAACCCGGTCTGCACCTCGTCCGCGATGAAGACGACTCCGTTCGCGTTCGCCCACGTCTGGAGCGCGGGGAGGAAGCCCTCGGCTGGGACGATGAAGCCGCCCTCCCCCTGGATCGGCTCGATGATGAGCGCCGCCAGGTTGGCAGCTCCGATCTGCTTCTCGATCATGGAGATGGCGCGCTTCGCCGACTCGGCGCCCGACAGGCCACCGTCACGCAGCGGGTAGCTGAGCGGGGCGCGGTAGATCTCCGGGGCGAACGGCCCGAAGCCGTTCTTGTACGGCTGGTTCTTGGCGGTCAGGCCCATCGTCAGGTTGGTGCGGCCGTGATAGGCGTGGTCGAAGGCGACGACGGCCTGCTTGCCGGTGTAGTGGCGGGCGATCTTGACCGCGTTCTCGACGGCCTCCGCGCCCGAGTTGAACAGGGCGCTCCGCTTGGCGAAGTCTCCAGGGGTAAGGCGGTTGAGCGCCTCGGCGACGTCCACGTAGGAGTCGTACGGGGCGATCGTGAAGCAGGTGTGGGTGAACGCTGCGACCTGCGCGGTGACGGCGTCGACGACGCGCGGGGCGGAGTTGCCCACGCCGGTGACGGCGATGCCGGAGCCCAGGTCGATGAGCGAGTTGCCGTCCACATCCACCAGCACACCGCCACCCGCCGCGACGGTGTAGACGGGGATGGTGGTGCCGACACCGGCAGCGACGGCCTGCGCCTTGCGCTCGGCGCGTTTGCGCGACTCGGGGCCGGGGATGGGGGTGACGAGCCGGCGCTCCTGCGGGAGCGAGGGTCCGCCGACAGGAGTGTCGATGGCGGTGTCGAGGATGGTCATGTCCCGAATCGTAAGAAGTCCGGACGATCCGAGTGCTGGACGCAACGTACAATCGCTGCGTCGGGGATCGACACCCTGGCAGATGGAGGCCCCATGCCCGCGACCCTGACCCAGCTCCTCGCCCGCCCGGAGCTCGGCCTGCGCCTCCTCACTCCCGCCTCGACGGGCGAGCTGGATGCTCCGCTCGCGTGGGCGCACAGTTCGGACCTGCCCGACCCGACGCCGTTCCTCGCCCCGGGCCAGGTGCTGCTCGTGACGCAGCCGCCGGAGGACCCCGAGCCGTATGTGCGCCGGCTGGTGGAGCACGGCATCGCGGCCGTGGGCTTCGGCACGGAGGTGGTGCGCGCGGGGACGCCGGCAGCGCTGGTCGACGCCTGCACCGAGCACGGACTCCCGCTCTTCGAGGTGCCGTACCGGACGCCGTTCATCGCGGTGGCACGGTTCGTCGCCGACCGCGTCGCCGCCGACGCCTACGCCCGCAGCACCTGGGCGCTCCGCGCCTCCCGGGCGATCTCGCTCGCGGCACTCCGGCCGGATGCGCTGGGAGCGGTGCTGTCGGAGCTGTCGCGCCAGATCGACCGGCCCGTCGCCCTCGTCGGGGCGGACGGCGCTGTGGCCCGGAGCCATCCGTCGGGGGCAATCGATGCTCGGGCCCGCCGCGCGCTCTCGGAGGCGGCCGACCCCTTGCTGCGCAGCGGCCGCCGGGCCGCCGGGACCGTCGGGACCGACGCCGGCCCGTTCGCCCTGCAGACCCTCGGCGCGGCCGGGCGCCTGCGCGGCGTGCTGGCCGTCGGTTCCGAGGGGCTGGATGCCGCGGCCCAGCAGGTGGTCACCGGCGTGGTCGCCCTCGCGGGCCTGGCGCTGGAGCAGTCGCGGGCGGCGGATGCGGCGAAGGCGCGCCTGCGGACCGCCGTCTGGCGTGCGCTCGTCGCGGGCGAAACCGCGGTCGCCGCCTCCATCGCGGAGCCCGTTCTGGGCCCGCTGCCGGAGGCGCCCTTTCGTATTGCCGTGCTGCACGGCTCGGCGATCGCCGCGGCCGCCGACTGGCTCGAGTCGAACGCGGACGGCTTCTTCGCCCGCGACGGCCAGGAACTCGTCGTCGCCGTCGGCGACGACGTCAGCGTCACCGCTCTCGCCGCGCGCTTCGACCTGCGTGGCGGGCTCTCGTCGAGCACAGCGCTCGATGCCCTCCCGGCGGCGGTCGCCCAGGCGCAGACCGCGGGCAACCGTGCGAGCGCGGACGACCCCGTCCCCTCGTTCGACGATGTCGCGGCGGCCGGGATGCTCGCGCTGCTGCACACTCCCGACGCCCGCGCCGTCGCCCAGACCTCGCTGCAGCCACTGGTCGCGGCCGACCCGTCCCTCCCGCACGTGCTCCGCACCTGGCTGGACGCGGACGGCGTGTACGACGTGGCCGCACGTCAGCTCGGGATGCACCGGCACACGCTGCGCGCGCGTGTCGCCGACGCCGAGCGCGTGCTCGGCCGCGACCTCACGTCGTTCGCCGCCCGCGCCGACCTCTACGCGGCCCTCCGCGCGTCCGCCTAGCCCCCTCCCCCACCATCGAGTCCGCAAAGACTGCACGTTTTCGGGCCCAATAGCGTGCAGTCTTCGCGGACTCGGTGGAGGGACCGCTCGACGGCTGGGCGGCGGGTCGAGGAGAATGGGCGGATGAGCACACCGATCTCCGGAACCCACTTCGGCCTCACGGCGGGCGACTACCACGCGACCATCGCGTCGGTGGGCGCGAGCCTGCGGACTCTCGAGTTCGACGGACGACCGCTGGTCGTCCCGTTCGACGCCGACGAGGTGCGGCCCGCGTTCCGCGGCGCGACCCTCGCGCCCTGGCCGAACCGGGTGGTCGACGGTCGCTACACCTTCGAGGGCGAGGAGCAGCAGCTCCCCCTCACCGAGCCGAACCGCGGGCACGCGCTCCACGGCCTGGCCGCCTGGCTCGACTTCGACGCGATCGACCGCTCAGCCAGCAGCGTCACGTTCGCGGCGACGATCCAGGCCCAGGCCGGCTACCCGCACCGGGTGGATGTGACCGTCGCGTTCTCCCTCGACGAGTCCGGCCTGCACACGACAGTGACGGGCACCAACACCGGGCCGACCCGCGCGCCCTGGGGAACAGGGCCGCACCCGTATCTGGTCGCCGGTGAGGGCCGAGTGGACGACTGGACGCTGACCCTCCCCGCCGACGACGTGCTGGCCGTCACCGAGGACCGCCTGATCCCGACCGTCTTGACGGATGTCACCTCGGCCGAGGGCGGCAGCTGGGATTTCCGCACCGCGCGCCGCATCGGCGACACCTTCATCGACCACGCGTTCACCGGCCTGCAGCGCACCGCGGACGGCGTGGCCACCGTGCGCCTGACCGCCCCGGAGGGCACCGGCGTCGAGCTGGCGTGGGGCGAGGACTGCCCGTGGGTGCAGGTGCACACCGCCGACCAGCCCATCCCGGAGCTGAATCGCCTCGGTCTGGCGGTCGAGCCGATGACGTGTCCGCCCGACGCCTACAACTCGGGCACCGACCTCATCGTGCTGGAGCCCGGCGACTCGGCCTCCGCATCCTGGACCATTCGCGGCATCTGACCCGACGTCGCACCGCGGCACCGGAATGAGGATGCGCGCGGCCCTCCACGATGGGCCGCGCGCACGCCGATGCTACGGGGTCGCGCGACCGGGGCGGGCTATACGCGATGTCGAACGACCGCGAGACGGCTCGACACGGCGGCGCCCAACGCACACGGCGTCGGGATGCCGGAGGCGGGAGGGCTTCACATCACCCGCCCCCGAACCCTCCCGGTCAGGTGGTCGGGATCCAGATCCGCATCGACGAGGGGCCGCGTTCTGCCCACTCGTGATACGGCACCAGCGCGACCTCGGCCGTCTCGAGCCGCCCGTCGTCCTCCCTCGGGCCGTACGGCCAGCGCGTCTCCTGCTCGACCCGGCGGCCCAGCCGCACGGTGACCCGGCCGTTGTCATCCGTCGGCGCGTCGTCCGCGTCGATGACGGCATCCGCCACGTCGTCCCAGCCGTCGGGCAGGTCGACCGACTCGAGCGCGTACACGATCGGTCCCCGCTCGACGGCCACGCTGCCGCGCACCGCGTCGACGCGCGGATCGGCAGCGGAGAAGCGCGGACGGACCGGTAGCTCCAGCACGATCTCGTCTCCCTCTCGGAACAGCCGCTGCACGGTGACCGCTCCCGGCGCAGCCGGTGCGGCCTCCTCCCCCGGGACCGAGAGCGTGGCTCCGGTCGCCCACGACGGAACGCGGAATTGCAGCGACCAGGGCTGCAGCGCGTCCCTCAGGATGCGGACCGCCACCCGGCCCTCCCGCGGATACTCCGTCTCGACCGTGAGTTCGACGCGCTCACCGTTCCCGAGGGTCGTGGCGATCCGCGCCGGCGCGTATTGATGCAGTTGCAGGGAGTCGTCGCCCGCTGTCGCGACGTACGAGTCGAGGCTCGCCAGGGTGCGCGCGACGTTCGGCGGGCAGCAGGACACCTCGAACCAGGGAGCGCGGAGTGACGCCTCGGCGCGCGGAGAGACCGTCTCAGGATCCGCCGGCTCGCCGGGAGTGCGGCGATGCAGTGTGTTCGCGTAGTAGAACGCGCGCCCGTCCGCCGACGGCGAGGTGGCCACCACGTTGTACAGGGTGCGCTCGATCAGATCCGCGTAGCGCGGATCGCCTTGCGCTAGGAGCAGCCGCCAACTGAACTGAACGGACGCGATGGATGCGCAGGTCTCGGAGTAGGCGCGGTCGGGCGGCAGCTCGAAGTCGTCACCGAAGGCCTCGTCCTGGTGGTGAGAGCCCTGACCTCCGGTGATGTACGTCCGGTGGGCGACCGTGTTCGCCCACTGGCGGCCGAGCGCCTCCAGCAGCTCGACATCGCCGGTCTCGACGGCGACATCCGTCGCCCCTGAGGAAAGGTAGTTGGCACGGACGGCGTGCCCACGCAGCACCGTCGCCTGCCGGATCGGGATGTCGTCCTGGTAGTAGGAACGTCCCCACTCGATGTCGCGCAGGACGCCCGTCCCGCGGCGCTCGACGAAGAGCCGCGCCTGCTCGATGTAGCGCCGCTCGCCCGTCACGCGTCCCAGTTCGACCAGGGCCGTCTCCACCTCGGGATGCCCGCACACCGAGCGGATCCCGTCCTCGCCGAAAACCGTGCAGATGAGGTCTGCGAACCGGGTGGCGACACCGAGGAGCCCGTCGTCGGCGTTAGGCCGGGTACGTGCGCGGGCCACGGCCGCCTGGAAGAGATGCCCGCCGCAGTAGAGCTCGTGCCCCCATTCCAGGTCGGACCAGCGCGGCTGCTGGGTTGGACGCCCGAAGTTGGTGTTCAGGTAGCCGTCAGCCTCCTGCGCCGCACCGACGCGAGCGACGACATCACGGAACCGCTCCTCGAGCTGCGGGTCGGGCTCCCGCCCGAGCTGCCAGGCGGCGGCCTCCAGGAACTTGTAGACCTCGGAGTCGGCGAACTCGCGGCCGCGACGGTTCTCCGCAGTGAGCGCGCCCGCGGCGGCGGCATCGAAGTTGCCGAGCCAGCCCTCCCGCTCCAGCCAGTGCTCGATGTGCGGGAGCGTCGCAGCCGCGTTCACGCGCTGCCGGTCCGCCCAGAAGCCACCGGTGATCCGCACTTCGCCGAGGCCCAGCGGGCGCAGTGCACCGCTGCTCGGGACGGTCGGCCCCACGGGCACGTGGACGGTTCGGTCGGTGTCGGTGAGAGTCATGATCATCCTTTGAAGGCGCCGGACATGAAGCCGCGGACGTAGTGGCGTTGGAGGACGAGGAACAACAGGATGCACGGCACCGCGAGCACGACCACGCCCGCCTCGGTTGCGCCGTAGTCGACGACGCCCTGCACCTGACCGCGCAGGTTCGAGATGGCGAGCGGGAGCGTCATCCGGTTGGAGTCGTTGATGAGGATCAGCGGCGCGATGAAGTCGTTCCACGCGGCAAGGAAGGCGAACAGCCCGACGGTGATCAGCCCGGGCTTGACCGCCGGGAAGAGCACTCGCCACAGGACGCTGAAGCTGGAGCAGCCATCCACCATCGCCGCCTCGTCGAGTTCGCGCGGGACCGACTCGAACGAGATCCGCATCATGAACGTCGCGAAGGGCAGCTGGAACATTGTCAGCACGAGGGCCACCCCGACGAGCGAGTTGGACAGACCGACCAGGTTCAGCAGAACGTAAAGAGGGATCAGCAGAGTGGCGTACGGGACCATGAGGATGGCCAGCGTGGCCATGAAGAGCACGTTGCGACCCGGAAAACGGAACCGCGCGAATGCGTAGCCGCCGAACAGTGAGATGACGAGGGTGAGGGCCACCGTCAGCAGCGACACGAACAGCGAGTTGCCGATGTAGACCCAGATGCCCGCCTGGTAGTTGGCGAGGGAGGCGTAGTTGCCCAGTCCCCAACCCTTCGTCTGGCTCGTCCCCGCCCGCGGCGCGAACGACGACACGGCCGTCCAGATCAGCGGGTAGAGGAAGATCAGCGCCAGTCCGCCGGTCAGCACCCAGTACGGCGTCCGGAGCGCCACACCTGCGACTCGTGTGCCGGGGCGGCGCCGTCCGGCGCCGCTGTGGGTGCGGCCCGGCTCGACCGCGACGTCGTCGACGATCTGCGCGCTCATACCGCTCCCTCCTTCTCTCCGAATGCCCGGATCTGGGCGACGTTGACGATGACCAGCGCGATGAGCACGATCACCGAGAGAGCGCCCGCCACCCCGAGGTTGTTGGGACCCTGGAAGGCGACGCTGTAGATGAGCTGCACGACCGTGATCGTGCTGTTGTCGGGGCCGCCTTTGGTGAGGATGTAGAACTGCTCGAACGCCAGTAGCGAGCCCGTCACGCACAGCACTGTGGTGAGCGCGAGCGTCGGTCGCAGCAGGGGAAAGGTGACCGAGCGGAAGATCTGCCAGCGGCTCGCGCCGTCGATGCGCGCCGCCTCGTACACCTCCTCCGGGATGCCCTGCAGGCCCACCAGCATGAGGAGCATGTAGAAGCCGGCGTACCGCCAGACGATCAGGAAGACCGTCGACCAGAGTGCGCCCGCCGGGGTGCCGAGGAACGTGAAACCCCAGGACTTCATCAGGTCGGCGAACGGTCCCGCGATGGGCGAGTAGAGCACGTAGAACAGGAGCGATGCCGAGGCCAGGCCGAGTGCACTCGGCACCAGGATGGCTGTCCGAAGGAACCCTTTCCAGCGGGTCGACTCCTGCACCAGAAGCGCCAACCCGAGTGCCAGCGCCAGCAGGATCACCGTGGTGACCACCGTGTAGGTGAGCGTGAAGATGATGGAGTCGACGAAGAATCGGTTGTTCACCGCGTCGACGTAGTTCTCCGGGAAGTTCAGCCCCTGGTTTCCGCCGAGGAGCGGCCAGTTCGAGGCAGACATCTGCAGCACCAGCAGCAGTGGGAGCAGGAACAGCAGGAGGACGAACAGCGCCGTCGGGAGGGCGTAGGCCCAACCGAGCAGCCGTCCGCGGTTCCTCCTGCCCCTGCGGCGTACGGCGCGGGCGGGGGCGTGGCCCACCGTCGTGCTCGCGGTCATGTGTGAAGCCTTTCGTGGTGTCGGTGGGGTCCGCAGGTGGATGCGCAGCACTCCTGTACGCGCATCCACCCGCGGAGGATCGTTCCGGGCGCCGTTACTGCGACAGCACCGAGGTGATCTCCTTGTTGTCGGAGTCGACCGACTTCCCGTCGCCGAGCACCGCGTTCCGGACCAGCGACAGCCAGGGGCTGTTGGGAGCGTTGAACGCCTCCTGGAAGTTGAGCGAGAACGGAGTCTCGCCCTTCCCGGCGACCTCATTGATCGTGACCAGGCGCGGGTCCTGCGACGAGTACTGGTTCGTGGCGAGGTCGGAGCGCGACACGACGTCCTTGTCCTTGGCCAGGACGCCGACCTGCGCGTCCTCCGACATCATCCAGTTGAGGAAGTTCCAGGCCTGAGGCGATTTCTTGGAGTCCTTCGAGATGCCGATGCCGTCTCCGCCGACGAAGGTGGATCCACCGCCCTTCGGCCCGGGGATGCCCGCCACGCCCGCCTCGAACGGGGTGGAGGAGAGCAGCGTGGCCGGATAGAACATCAGGCCGACCTTGCCTTCGGTGAATCCGGCGGTCCAGGTCGGTCCTGCCTCGTCCTTCGACGACGGCAGCACAGCACCCGACTTCCAGAGGTCCTGCCACGTGCTGTAGACGTCCTTCGCGGTGCCGCTGTCGAGGAGGGACTTCGTGCCGTCCTGGTTCATGACCTGCTGGTTGTCGGCCCACACCGACGGGAACCAGGTGAAGACGAGGCAGCCGCCGCAGTTGAGGCCGGTCGCGGTGCCGTACGTGTCCGGCTTGTTCAGCGCCTGGATCTTCTTGGCGTCGGCGGCGAACTCCGCCAGGTTCGCCGGGGCCTTCTCCGGGTCGAGTCCGGCCGCGGTGAAGAGGTCCTTGTTCCAGAACATCATCGAGAGGTCGAGCACGAAGGGGAGCACGTGCTCCTTACCGTCCGCCGTACCGGCCTTGAGGTGGCCCTGGTTGATCTTGTCCTTGTAGGAGAGGCCATCCACTTGCTTACTGATGTCTTGGAACAGTCCCTGCTTGACCCAGTTCGGCACGTAGACGATGTCGGCGGCGAACAGGTCCGGCAGCCCGCCGGACCCTGCGGCCGCGCCGACCTTCGCCACGTAGTCGTCGTTCGGGACCACCGTGAGTTCGACCTGGTTCTTGTGGCTCTTGTTGTACGCCTCGACCAGCAGCTTCGCCTGCTTCTCGAGCGGTGCGCGGGTCCAGAGCGTGAGCTTGGAACCGTCGTCGGTGCCGTCCTTGCCGATCGTCTGGGTGCCGGTCGAACCGGTCCCCCCTGAGCAGGCCGCCAGCGTGATCGCCAGCGCACCCGCCGCAACCGCTGCGGCGATACGTCGCGAGCGGGAACGGAATGTGGTCATCGCATCTCCTCTTGCTCTTCATCGAGCGACAGCTCAGGTGAGCTGAACTCGTCAGTGAGTCGGGCTGTGTGCAGCGCTTACGGCGTCCTACCGAACATTCCGAAAGGGCTTTCGGTCAGTAAAGCGGCAGTCGCAGCCCACGTCAAGCACTTCTCTAAGATTGACCGACCGAAAGTTTCGAGCTAGCCTTTCGAAATCCTCTGAAAACCGGGAGACCCATGGCCAGTGAACCCTCGACCACCCCCAAGGCACCGACGCTCGGCGACGTGGCGAAGCTCGCGGGCGTCTCCCTCGCCACCGCATCCAAGGCGCTGAACGGAAAGGCCGAAGTCGCCCAGCGCACCCGCGTTCGGGTCTTCGACGCGGCCGAGAAGGTCGGCTTCACGCCGAACGCGGTGGCGCAGAGCCTCATCGCCGGGCGGACCGGGACAGTCGGTCTGATCACCGGAGATCTGGAGGGGCGGTTCTCCATCCCCATTCTGATGGGCGCAGAGGATGCGTTCGGCGCGGGCAGCACCTCCATCTTCCTGTGCGACGCGCGGGGGGACGCGATCCGGGAGCAGCACCACATCCGCGCCCTGCTCTCCCGCCGCATCGACGGACTGATCGTCGTGGGCGAGACCACCAACCCCCGATCGCCGCTCCCGAACGACCTCCCGGTGCCGGTCGTCTACGCCTACGCACCATCGTCCGACCCCGACGATATCTCCGTCGCCAGCGACAACGTCGGCGGTGGGCGGATGGCGGCGGATCACCTGATCGAGTGCGGACGCCGTCGCATCGCCTACATCTCGGGTGAGGTCAGCTACAGCGCTGCCCGGGATCGCGTGACCGGCGCGAGCCAGGCACTGGCTGCCGCCGGCCTCGAACTCCTCGGCGGCGAGGCGATGTACGGCGCATGGAGCGAGCACTGGGGTCGCGGAGGCGCCCGCGCGGTGCTTGCCCGCTACCCCGAGGTGGACGGTTTCCTCTGCGGCTCCGACCAGATCGCCCGCGGCGTGATCGACGCGCTGCGGGAGGACGGCCGCGACATCCCCGCCGACATCTCCGTCATGGGGCACGACAACTGGGAGCCGCTGGCGACCCAGTCGCGGCCCCCGCTGTCGACGATCGACATGAACCTGAAGGAGCTGGGGCGGGTCGCCGCGCAGCTCCTCTTCCGCGCGATCGACGGCGATGCGGCCGCCGGCCTCCACGAGGTGCCCTGCCGCCTGGTCACGCGCGGATCGACGGCGCTGACGGAGTAAGAGAAATGGGGAGGCCCCAGCCTCCCCCCGCCGCAGTAGGGTGCCGCCATGTCAGCGACCCCACTCCCCGCGTCCGCCGCGTCCCCGCTCGACGGACCGAAGACCTGCGACGCCAGCGGCATGATCGAGATCCACCGCCTGTTCCGGCACTCGTTCGACGAGGCGCCGCGCCTCATCGAGGGCGTCGCCGACGGCGACACGGCCCACGCGGATGTCGTCGCCGACCAGCTCTCCATGATCTCGACCGCGCTGCACGGGCACCACGAGGGCGAGGACGCCCGGCTGTGGCCCGCCCTCGATGAGCGCGCGCCCGGCTGCGCTCTGCACGTCGAGCGGATGCGCGAGCAGCACGCCGCGATGCTCGTGCACCTGACCGCGCTCGATGCCGCTCTGCCCGGGTGGAGCGCCCACCCCTCGCAAGAGACCGCGCGGCCGCTGCTCGCGGCCGTCGACGGAGTGCGGTCGGCGCTGACGCAGCACCTTCCGGACGAGGAGACCAACATCGTCCCCGTGATGGAGCATGTGCTCACGGAGCCGGAGGTCGAGTGGTTCGCGAAGCACGGCCGCGCCTCGACGCCGAAGGGTCACGGCTGGTACATGCTCGGCGCGATCCTCGCGGCCCAGCCGGATGGCGGCGACGAGTGGCTGAAGAAGAGCCTGCCCGGACCGGTCAAACTGCTGTGGCGCGGGGTGGGCGCGCGCCGGTATGCGCGCTTCCGCGCCGCCCTCGAAGGGCAACCGCGCTGACGAAGCGTGCACCACCCATTCCGGACGGACCACAGGCGGACGCCCCTGCCGCATCCCTTAAAGTGTGCTTGTGGATGAGCAGGGGCGGCCGGCGGGAGTGCGTGAGGTCGCCGCGGCGGCCGGGGTATCCCGGCAGACCGTCTCACGCGTACTCAACGACCACCCCAGCATCCGCCCAGGAACCCGCGAGCGCGTTCTCGCCGCGATGGAGGCGCTGAACTTCCGCCCCAACCGCGCCGCCCGGATGCTGACCACGTCACGATCGACGACCATCGGGGTGCTGGTCGCTTCGCCTTCGTCGCTGTTCGGGCCTGCCTCCAGCATCGACGCCATCGAGAAGGCCGCCCGAGACGCCGGCTACTTCGTCACCGTCGCGCACGCCGCGTCCCTCGACACCGTCGCCGTCGAGGCCGCGCTGGAACAGTTGAGCGCGCAGGCCGTCGAGGGCATCGTCGTGGTGGCGCCGCAGCAGCGGATCCAGGATGCGATGGACGCCGTCTCCCTCCGCGTCCCGTCGATCACCCTGCACGGCGCGGGGACGGCCGGCGACCACGGCGTGTTCGTCGACCAGGTCGAGGGTGCGCGGCTCGCCACCCGGTACCTGCTCGATCGCGGGCACGTGCGCGTCGCGCACCTGAGCGGGCCGGGTGACTGGTCGGAGGCCCGGGCGCGTCGCGAGGGCTTCCTGCTGGAGATGGCTGCGGCGGGCGCCGACCCGGTCGTTTCGCGGGACGGCGACTGGACCGCGGCGTCCGGCGCGGAGATCGGGGCGGAGCTCCTGGCCGACCCGACGATCACGGCGGTGTTCTCGTCGAACGATCAGATGGCGCTCGGCGCCATGTTCGCGGCAGGCCGCGCAGGGCGGTCGATCCCCGCTGACCTCGCCGTGGTCGGGTTCGACGACATCCCCGAAGCCGCCTTCCTCACCCCGCCGCTGACGACCGTGCGCCAGGATTTCGCCGAGCTGGGCCGCCGCTGCGTCGCGCGGCTGGTCGCCGAGATCGAGGGGACGGATCTGGAGTTCGATGCCCCGGTGGCTCCCGCGCTGGTGACCCGCGCGTCGGCCTGATCCGCGGCGGCGGGCTTGACAGCGCCGCGGACGCATCCCGTAGACTCGGCGTTAATGTGACCGGTCACAACGACGTGAGGAGCTGTATGACCGCGCCGGAAACCCGCCATGGCGACGCCATCGCGACGGGACGCACCGCCCTCGGCATCGAGTTCGGCTCGACCCGCATCAAGGCCTGCCTGGTGGATGCGGACGACCCGGGCACCGTGCTGGCCGTCGGCTCCCACGAGTGGGAGAACGAGTACGTCGACCGGCTGTGGACCTACTCGCTCGACTCCGTCTGGTCGGGGCTGCAGGCCGCGTACGCGGACCTCGTAGCGGATGCCGAGCAGCGCCACGGCATTCGACCGTCGACGTTCGCCGCGATGGGCGTTTCGGCGATGATGCATGGCTACCTCGCGTTCGACGCCGACGGGGAACTGCTCGTCCCGTTCCGCACGTGGCGGAACACGAACACCGGCCCGGCCGCCGCCGAGCTGACGAAGGCCTTCGGGGTCAACATCCCGCTGCGCTGGTCGATCGCCCACCTGCATCAGGCCGTTATCGACGGCGAGCCGCACATCCACCGCATCGACTCGTTCACCACCCTCGCCGGTTACGTGCACCGCCGCCTCACCGGCCGCAACGCCCTCGGTGTCGGGGATGCGTCGGGCATGTTCCCGATCGACCCGGCGACCACGACGTACGACGGCGACCTCCTCGACCTCTACGCCGCGCTCGAGAGTGCGCGCGGAATCGACCTCCCTGCTCTCCTGCCCGAGGTGCTCGTCGCGGGCCAGGATGCGGGCACTCTGACCGAGGAAGGCGCCGCACTGCTCGACCCGACCGGCGCGTTGCGCCCGGGCGTCCCGTTCTGCCCGCCCGAAGGCGACGCCGGCACGGGCATGGTCGCCACGGCCTCCATCGCGCCGCGCACGGGCAACGTCTCCGCCGGCACCAGCATCTTCGCCATGGTCGTGCTCGAGCATCCACTCGCCTCCGTGCACCATGAGCTCGACCTCGTCACCACGCCGGCCGGCGATCTGGTCGCGATGGTGCACTGCAACAACGGCGCGAGCGAACTCGCGGCGTGGGCGGGCCTGTTCGGTCGGTTCGCCGAGGCGTCGGGCGCACCGCGGCCCACCGACGCCGTCTACCAGACCCTGTTCCGCGAGGCGCTCGGCGGAGAAGCCGACGCGGGCGGACTCCTCGCCTACAACCACCTCGCCGGCGAGCCGATCGCCGGACTCTCCGAGGGCCGGCCGCTCGTCCTGCGGACGCCCGACAGCCGGCTCACGCTCGCCAACTTCGTGCGCGCCCAGCTCTACGGCGTGTTCGGCACACTGGCGCTCGGGATGCGCGTCCTGCGCGACGAAGGCGTTGCACTCGATCGGATGTTCGCCCACGGCGGCATGTTCCGCACCGCCGGTGTCGCCCAGCGGTTCCTCGCCGGGGCCATCGACGCGCCTGTGTCGGTCGCCGACACCGCTTCCGAGGGTGGCGCCTGGGGCATCGCCGTGCTCGCCGCGTACCTCTCGGCGAGCCAGGGCACCGGTGGCGCCGGCGCTTCCACCGCCGCCGAGTTGGATGCCTACCTGCGCCACCGCGTCTTCGGCGGCTTCGCCTTCGAGACCACGAACGCGCATCCGGACGACGTGGCCGGCTTCGCGACCTACCTCCAGCGCTACCAGGCCGGCCTCGCCGTCGAGCAGGCCGCCATCGACGCCATCCCCGTGGAAGGAGCCTCCGCATGACGACCGACCTCGAGACCCCCGCCGTCCGCGCCGTACGGGAACGCGTCGCCGCGCTGCACGGCGAGCTGGTCCGCTACGGACTGGTCGTGTGGACCGGCGGCAACGTCTCCGAACGGGTCCCCGGCGAGGAGCTCTTCGTCATCAAGCCGAGCGGCGTCGACTACGACGACCTCGCCCCGGAGAACATGATCCTCTGCACCCTCGACGGGGAGGTCGTCCCCGGCTCGATCGGAAGCGACCGCTCCCCCTCCTCGGACACCGCCGCGCACGCCTACGTGTACCGCAACCTGTCCGACGTGGGCGGCGTTGTCCACACCCACTCCACCTACGCGACGGCGTGGGCGGCGCGCGCCGAACCGATCCCGTGCGTCATCACGGCGATGGCGGACGAGTTCGGCGGCGACATCCCGGTCGGACCGTTCGCGATCATCGGCGACGACTCCATCGGCCGCGGCATCGTGCAGACTCTGAACGGCCACCGCAGCCGCGCGGTGCTGATGCAGAACCACGGCGTCTTCACCATCGGAGCGGACGCACGCGATGCCGTCAAAGCCGCAGTGATGACCGAGGACGTCGCCCGCACCGTCCACATCGCCCGTCAGGGCGGCCCGCTCGTCCCCCTCCCGTCGGAGGCGATCGACCGCCTCTTCGACCGCTACCAGAACGTCTACGGACAGAAGCCGGAAGGACCCCTCTCCTGATGCCGAAGCTCACCACCTCCCTGGACCATTACGAGGTCTGGTTCCTCACCGGAAGCCAGCACCTGTACGGACCCGAGACCCTCGCGCAGGTCGCCGACCAGTCGCGTGCGATCGCCGACCAGCTCGGCGCGGCCGCCGACGTGCCGGTGCGCGTGGTGTGGAAGCCGGTGCTCACCGACTCCGACGCCATCCGCCGCACGATGCTCGAGGCGAACGCCGACGACGCCGTGATCGGTCTGGTCGCGTGGATGCACACGTTCAGCCCCGCGAAGATGTGGATCGCCGGCCTCGACGCGCTGCAGAAGCCGCTGCTCCACTTCCACACCCAGGCGAACGTCGAGCTGCCGTGGGCGGAGATCGACTTCGACTTCATGAACCTGAACCAGGCGGCCCACGGCGACCGCGAGTTCGGGTACATCCAGACGCGGCTCAGCATCCCGCGCACTACGGTCGTCGGGCACGTGAGCAACCCTGTCGTGACGGCGCGGATCGGCACGTGGATGCGCGCGGCGGCCGGCTGGGCCGCCACCCGCTCCCTCAAGCTGGCCCGGTTCGGCGACAACATGCGCTTCGTCGCCGTCACTGAGGGCGACAAGACGGAGGCAGAACTCGTCTTCGGCGTGCAGGTGAACACGTGGGGCGTCAACGAGCTGGCGGATGGGGTCACCGCGGCCGCCGACGCCGACGTGGACGCGCTGGTCGCCGAGTACGAGGAGCTGTACGACGTGGTCCCCGAACTCCGTCGCGGCGGCGAACGCCACCAGTCGCTGAGGGACGGTGCGGCCATCGAGCTGGGCCTGCGATCGTTCCTCGAAGAGGGCGGCTTCGGCGCGTTCACGACCAGCTTCGAGGACCTCGGCGCGCTCAAGCAGCTGCCCGGTCTCGCCGTGCAGCGCCTGATGGCCGAGGGGTACGGTTTCGGCGCCGAGGGCGACTGGAAGACCGCGATCCTGGTGCGCGCCGCCAACGTGATGGGCGCGGGCCTGCCGGGTGGCGCATCCCTCATGGAGGACTACACGTACGACCTCACGCCCGGCGACGAGCGCATCCTGGGCGCCCACATGCTGGAGGTGGCGCCGTCGCTGACCAGCGCCAAGCCGTCGCTCGAGGTGCACCCGCTCGGCATCGGCGGCAAGGACGACCCGGTCCGCCTGGTCTTCACCGCGGACCCTGGCCCCGCCGTGGTGGTCGCGCTGTCGGACATGCGCGACCGCTTCCGCCTCGTCGCGAACGTCGTCGAGGTCGTCGAGCCGACGGCTCCCCTGCCGAAGCTTCCGGTGGGGCGCGCCGTGTGGAAACCCGCTCCGGACTTCACCACGTCGGCCACGGCGTGGCTGGAGGCGGGCGCCGCGCACCACACCGTAATGAGCACGGCCGTCGGAGTCGAGACGTTCGCGGACTTCGCCCGCATCGCGCGCACCGAGCTGCTGGTGATTGACGAGTCGACCACGCTGCGCGGCGTGCAGCGCGAGCTGGACTGGAACGCCGCCTACTACCGCCTCGCCCGCGGCCTCTGACGCCCGACCTCCTGGCCGCCGGTTGTCATCGGTGCCGGCGGTCAGGAACCCACCTCCCCCCTCCGCCATTCACATCGTCGAGGTGCACGTAGTGGTCGGAAAAACGACGAAATAGCAGCCACTACGTGCACCTCGGCGAAGGCGGGGCGCGTCAGGAGTTCACGCGGATGATCTCCTGCTGGTAGGGCGCGACCACGTCGCCCGAGATGCGGAGGTCGAGCACGAGGAACGGCCGCTCCGACGCCGGGCGCGCGGTCCATTCGGCGAGAACCTCGAGATCTGCGGGTGTGCGGACGACCACGCCCGAAGCTCCAACGGCCTGCCCGAGCGCCGCGAAGTCGACCTCGGGGATCCGCATCGGCCCCTGCGCGAGCCCCTTCAGCCCGTACAGGTTCACCTCGGCCCCGTAGGCCGCGTCGTTCCAGACGACGGCGATCCCGCGTCCGCCCGCCACCCGGACGGCCGACTCGAGATCGGCCAGCGCCATCAGTCCGCCGCCGTCGCCGGTGGTCAGGACGATCGTGGACTCGGGATGCGCGAGCGCGGCACCCGGCACGCTCGGCCAGCCGAGACCGATCGACTGGTACGCCGTCCCGACCATGATCATCCGGTCGGGCGACGCCACCGGCCAGTACATGTTCGCCCAGCCGATGAAGTGGCCGCCGTCCGAGACGACGACGCGTTCCTCCGGTAGCAGTTCGCCGATCCGGGCCGCCGCCGTGCGTGGGTCGAGCCGGCCGTCGGCCGCCAAGCCGTCGCCGCGCGGGTGCTCCCGCTGCGGGGCGAGCTCCAGCGACTCCCGCCATCCCGACGGCACGGCACCGCCGGCCGCCAGCTGCGAGACGAGCGCTTCGGCGACGAGCCGCGCGTCCCCGCGCAGGTACGACCCGACGTGCGGGTGCGTCGCCGCCGGGCGCGTGTCCACCTGGATGATGCGGGTCCCGGGCGCGAATAGCTCCCCGAACCGCATCGTGAACTGGTTGAGCGACGCCCCGAAGACCACGGCGACGTCGGCCCGGCGGACCAGCTCCATCGCCCCTTCCGCGCCGAAGCCGCCGGTCACGCCGAGGTCGTAGCGGTCGTCGGGGAAGACGCCGCGGCCGAGGGCGGTGGATGCCGTGAGCGCGCCGGTCGCGTCGGCGAGCTCGCCGAGCGCGCGGCCCGCACCGGACAGCCACGCCCCGCGACCGGCGAGGAGCAACGGCCGCTCCGCCCCGGCGAGGGCGACGGCTGCTGCGTCGATGGCGGCGTGCGAGAACGGGTCGTTCGGAGCCTGCGGCGCGGGAAGCACCGGCTCCGGCGCCTCGGGCACCGGTCCGGCGTCGCGCGTGGCCACGTCGTAGGGGATCGCGATGACGGTCGGCAGCCGGTACGTCAGCGCGTGCTCGACCGCGATGGCGGTGGTGGCCGCCGCATCCGCCCGGCCGACCGTGTAGGTACGTGCGCCGACCGCTGCCGCGAGCGCGATCTGGTCCACATCCCACGGCCGGGGCCCCGACGTCGGCTCGTCGCCGACGACCAGGATGAGCGGGATGTGCGCCTGCACGGCCTCCGCGAGCGCCGTGAGCGTGTTGGTGAAGCCCGCGCCGTAGGTCGCCGTCGCGGCGGCGAGCCGCCCGGACGCGCGGAAGTACGCGTCGGCGGCGACGACGGCGCCCGCCTCGTGGCGCATGGCGCAGTACTCGCCGCCGCGCTGACGCTCCAGCGCGTCGAGGAAGTGGGCGTTCCCGTTGCCCATCACCCCGAAGACGTGGTCGACGTGGCGGGCGAGGGTGGCGGCGACGTGGGCGGAGACGGACGGCATGGCACAGCCTTTCGAGACGAACGGAGAGACGATTCCGTATGTGTCTCGCCCACCGCGGCTGTCGGCGGCTTCGTGCCCATTTTTCGAGCATCGGCGGTTCGTGAACCGCCGGACGCGACCATCCTAACCGGATGCGGGACGCGCGTCGGCGTCGCGAGCGAACTCCAGCAGCCGCCGCTGCGATTCGGCGTAGGACGTCGCGGTCGGCACCGCGCGTCCGTCCCTGACTGCCTCCGCCGCGTCCACGGCCGCGTCGATCGCGACGCGGTACGGCAACGATCCCGTGCTGACCCGTCTCACCCCGAGCGCCTGCAAGTCGTCGAGGGTGAGGCCGGGCACCACGAGCACGTTCAGCGGCAGCGGGATGGCCGTGGCCAGCTCCTCCAGCGTCGCCGGATCGGTCGCGCCGGGGACGAAGATGCCGTCCGCGCCGGCGTCGGCGTACGCCTTCGCCCGTTCGAGCACGGCCGGGACCCTGTCGTCCTCGTGGAACCAGTAGGAGTCGATGCGCGCGTTGACGAAGACGTCCGGCGCCGCGCGTTTGATCGCCGCGATCTTGGCGGAGGGGATGGCCGGGTCGACCAGGCGCCCGCCCGCCGAGTCCTCCAGGTTCACCCCGTCAGCCGCGAGCCCGGCGACGAATTCGGCCACCGCGAGCGGTTCGTTGCTGTAGCCGTCCTCGATGTCGGCGGTCACGTACACCGGCAGAGTCGCCAGCGCCCGGATGAGTGCGACCGTCGCCTCCCGGCTCGCACCCTCCGCATCCGGTCGACCCGTCGAGGCGTTGACCCCGAAGCTCGTCGTCCCGACTGCCGGGAATCCGGCCGCGACGAACCCGAGCGCCGAGCCGACGTCCCACGCGTTCGGCAGCAGCAGGGGGCGGTCGGCGTAGTGCAAGTCACGGAACGACATGGCGATCATCCTCCATCCGGAGGGTAGCGCCGGCCGGGGCGCCGCGGCAGCCCCGGCCGGCGCAGACGGTCAGACCCCGACCGAGCGGCGCTTGTTGTAGACGTCGAATGCGACGGCCGCCAGCAGCACCAGTCCCTTGATCAGCAGCTGGTAGTCGCTGTCGATGCCGAGGATCGACATGCCGTTGTTGAGCACACCGATGATCAGACCACCGATGATCGCGCCGGTGACGGTGCCGATCCCGCCGGTGACCGCCGCGCCACCGATGAAGACCGCGGAGATCGCATCCAGCTCGAAGCTGGTGCCGGCGCTCGGGCTCGCTAAGTTGAGCCCGGCGGTGAACACCAGACCGGCCACGGCCGACAGCACGCCCATGTTGACGAAGAGCAGGAACGTCACGCGCTTGGTCTTCACGCCCGACAGCGCCGCCGCCTGGAGGTTGCCGCCGATCGCGTAGATGTGGCGGCCGAACACCGAGCGGTTCATGACCGCCGAGTAGCCGACCACCAGCACCGCGAGGATGATCAGCACGATCGGCGTGCCGTTGTAGCTGGCGAGCAGCACGGTCATCACCATCACCAGGAGCACCAGGAAGGTGAGCTTGATGATGAACCACCACAGCGGCTCGTCCTCGAGGTCGTACTTGCGCCGGACTGCGCGCTGACGGATGCCGTTGGCCAGGATCGCGATGCTCGCCAGTGCGCCCAGGATCATCGTGAGCGGCTCGTACCCGGTCGTCCCGAACGCGGGCAGGAACCCCGACCCGATCGCCCGGAACTCCTTCGGGAAGAACGAGATCTGCTGGTTGCCGAGCGCGATCTGGGCGGCCCCGCGGAACGCGAGCATCCCGGCCAGGGTGACGATGAACGCCGGGATGCCGAAGTACGCGATCCAGAACCCCTGCCAGGCCCCGACCAGGGCGCCGAGCACCAGACAGAACACGATGGCGAGCGGCCACGGCAGGTGCCAGTTCGAGATGAACACACCCGCCATGGCGCCGATGAAGGCGACGACGCTGCCGACCGACAGGTCGATGTGCCCGGCGATGATCACCATCACCATCCCGATCGCCAGGATCAGGATGTAGCTGTTCTGCACGATCAGGTTCGACACGTTGATCGGCGCCAGCGTGATGCCGCCGGTCGCGATCTGGAAGAACACGACGATGGCGATGAGCGTGATGAACAGGCCGATCTGGCGCAGCTGCCCGGTCAGGTAGTTCAGGGCTTTCGTAAGCGGTTTCATGCGTGGTTCTTCTCGCGTTCCTGGGTCATGAATTGCATGAGGTATTCGGCGGTGGCCTTCTCCCGCGGCACATCGGCGGTGATGCGGCCCTCGCTGAGGGTGTAGATGCGGTCGCAGATTCCGAGCAGCTCCGGCAGCTCGGAGGAGATCACGAGCACGCCCTTCCCCTGGTCGGCGAGCTTGTCGATGATCGTGTAGATCTCGTACTTGGCTCCGACGTCGATGCCCCGCGTGGGCTCGTCGAGGATGAGGATCTCCGGGTCGGAGTACATCCACTTCGACAGCACGACTTTCTGCTGGTTGCCGCCGGAGAGTTTGCCGGTGAGCGTCAGGACGTTCGGCGTCTTGATGTTCATCGACTTCCGGTACTCCTCGGCGACCAGCGACTCCCGCTGCTCGTTGACGAACTTGAACCAGTTGACGAGCTTGTCGAGCGCTGCGATGGAGATATTGCGCTGGATGTTGTCGATCAGGTTCAGCCCGAAATGTTTGCGGTCCTCGGTCGAGTAGGCGATGCCGTTGTCGATCGCCTTCGAGACCGTGCTGACGGAGATCGGCTTGCCGCGCTTGTACACCTGGCCGCTGATCCCGACGCCGTAGCTGCGACCGAAGATGCTCATGGCGAGCTCGGTGCGGCCAGCGCCCATGAGGCCGGCGATGCCGACGATCTCGCCCGCGCGAACCGTGATGTTCACGTCGTCGACGACGACACGGTTCCGGTCGAGTGGATGGTGGACCGTCCAGTTCTCGACCCGGAGCAGCTCTTCGCCGATGTGCGGCACGTGGTCCGGGAACCGGCTGGCGACATCCCGGCCCACCATCCCCTTGATGATGCGCTCCTCGCTGGTGCCCTCTTTGCCCATCTCGAGCGTCTCGATCGTGCGCCCGTCGCGGATGATCGTGACGCGGTCGGCGATCGCCTTGATCTCGTTCAGCTTGTGGCTGATGATGATCGACGTGATGCCGTGCTCTTGGAGCTGGCGGATCAGGTCGAGCAGGTGCGCCGAGTCGTCGTCGTTGAGGGCGGCCGTCGGCTCGTCGAGAATGAGGATCTTCACCTCTTTGGAGAGCGCCTTCGCGATCTCCACGAGCTGCTGCTTGCCGACGCCGATGTCTTTGATCTTCGTGATCGGGTTGTCGTGGAGGCCGACCCGGGCGAGCAGCTTGGCCGCCTCCAGGTTGGTCTCGTTCCAGTCGATGAACCCGTGCCGCTGACGCTCGTTGCCGAGGTAGATGTTCTCGGCGATCGAGAGGTACGGCGACAGCGCCAGTTCCTGGTGGATGATGACGATGCCGGCGGCCTCGGAGTCGTTGATCGACCGGAACTCCAGCGGCTCGCCGCCCACGACGATCTCACCCTCGAAGGTGCCGTGCGGGTACACCCCCGACAGCACCTTCATCAGCGTGGACTTGCCGGCGCCGTTCTCGCCGCAGATCGCGTGGACCGATCCCTCCTCGACGCTGATCGACACATCCTGGAGCGCCTTGACGCCGGGGAAGGACTTCGAGATGTTGCGCATCTCGAGAATCGTGTTGGCCATGGTCTTCCTTGCTCGCATGACGTCCGGGCGGGGCGCTCGACGCGCGTCCCGCCCGGACGATCCGGATGGTGCTACTTGAGGTCGGATTCCTTGTAGTAGCCGCTGTCGACCAGGATCTTCTGGTAGTTGTCCTTGGTGACGACCACCGGCTGGAAGAGGTAGCTCGGCACGACCTTGACCTTGTTGTCGTAGCTCTTGGTGTCGTTCACCTCGGGCTTCTTGCCCGTGAGCAGGTCGTCCGCCATCTGCGCCGCCTGGTTGGCGAGCTTCCGGGTGTCCTTGTAGACGGTCGAGTACTGCGTGCCCGCGATGATCTGCTTCACACTGGCGACCTCGGCGTCCTGACCGGTGATGATCGGGATGTTCTTGCCGCCCGAGCCGTAGCCGGCGCCTTCCAGCGCGCTCAGGATGCCGTCGGAGAGGCCGTCATACGGCGAGAGGACGCCCTGCACCGCCGCGTCCGTCGAGTACGACTTGGCGACGAGGTCCTGCATGCGGGCCTTGGCGGTCGCCGGGTCCCAGCGCAGGATCGCGACCTGGTTGAAGTTGGTCTGCCCGCTCTTCACGACCAGGGTGCCGTCGGCCAGGTACGGCTTGAGGGTGTCCATCGCGCCGTTGAAGAAGAACGTGGCGTTGTTGTCGTCGGGGCTGCCCGCGAACAGTTCGACGTTGAAGGGACCCTTCTTGCCCGTCGGCTTGCCGTCGGCGTCGACGATCCCCAGTCCGGTCAGGAGCGACGTCGCCTGGACGACGCCGACCTTGTAGTTGTCGAACGACACGTAGTAGTCGACGTTCTTGTCGCCGGTGAGCAGGCGGTCGTACGAGATGACCTTGATGCCGGCCTTCGCGGCGGCGTCCAGCTGGTCGGTGAGCGAGCCACCGTCGATGGACGCGACGATCAGGATCTTGGCGCCCTTGGTAATCATCGTGTTGACCTGCTGAACCTGGGTGGGGATGTCGTTGTTCGCGTACTCCAGGTCGACCTTGTAGCCGTTCTTCTGGAGGTCGGACTTGACGGCGTTACCGTCCGCGATCCAACGCTCGGACACCTTCGTGGGCATGGCCACGCCGACGAGCGCGCCCTTGTTGTCTCCGTCGTTCGCGGTCCCGCCGCCTCCGCGGCCCCCTCCGGAGCAGGCGGCGAGTGCGACCGCGACGCCGAGTGCGGCGGCGGCCAGTGCGACTTTCCTGAACTTCACTGTGTTTCCCTTCGAGCGGTGGGGCGACCGGTGTGCCGAGTGCGCACGGACTCGCCGAGCTCGGAACCGGCACGCGTTCGACCAGCCTGCGACGGGGCAGTGCAGCGGCCGTCGCGACTGTGCGATCCGGCTGCTGACATGAGCGACTCCCTCGTCGTATGCTGGGCCTACGCGATATATGTGACCGGTCCCAGAACGGGTTAGACGCTATGACGCGAACCCCGTGGCAGTCAAGTGCTTCGCGGAAAAATATGATGAGCACGTTCACCCAGCGGCACAGTCGCCGCTCTCGCCCCCGAGACAGGATCGATGGACAAGCGCGGACCCGACGAACAGCGCGCTCTCTCCATCCGGGACATCGCCCGGCTGGCCGGAGTGTCGCGCCAGACGGTCTCGCGCGTCCTCAACGGCGAGCGCTACATCAAGGCCTCCACAGAGGCGCAGGTGCGCAAGGTCATCGAGGAGAACGCGTGGCGCCCGAACAGCGCGGCGCGCGCCCTGGCCACCTCCCGGTCGCAGACGATCGGGCTGCTCGTCTCGGCGCGCTCCCACTATGGGCCGTTCAGCGCGGCCACGGCGATCGACGAGGCCGCCCGCGCACGCGGCTACGCCATCCTCTCGGCGACCCTCGCCCGGGAGGATGACGCGAGCATCTCCGAGGCGCTCGACGCCTTCGCCGCCCACGGGGTCGACGGTGTGGTGGTCATCGCGCCGCAGCAGCGCGCACATGAGGCGCTGCAGCGGGTGGCCATCCGGGTCCCCTTCGTCAGCATGCACTGGAAGGACGTCGGCGACGGTCGGGTCGCCGCCTTCGACCAGGAGGCCGGCGCCCGCCTCGCCACCCGGCACCTCATCGAACTGGGCCACACGCGCATCCGCCATCTCGCCGGCCCGCAGGACTGGAGCGAGGCGGAGGACAGGATGAACGGCTTCCTCGCGGAGCTGTCGGACCACGACCTCCCCGTCACAGCTCCCCTGCTCGGCGACTGGACACCGGACCTCGGCTACGAGGTCGGTCTGCGGCTGCTCGACCATCCCGACTTCACGGCGGTGTTCGCGTCGAACGACCAGATGGCGCTGGGCCTCATGCATGCAGCCGCCGAGCTCGGCCTCTCGGTACCGGGCGACCTGAGCATCGTCGGGTTCGACGACATCCCGGAAGCCAAGCACTTCGCGCCGCCGCTGACGACCATCCGACAAGACTTCGGCTGGCTGGGCGCCCGCGCGATCGACGTGCTCATCTCGCAGATCGAAGGCGGGGACGCATCCGGACTCGCCGACTACCCCGTCCCCCAGCTCGTCGTCCGCCAGAGCACTGCTCCCCCTCGTCAGCCATTCGGATAACGAACGATTTTGGGCAATCCACCGTACCGGGACGACTTCCCCGGCAGCGCCTCTGGTAGACCGGTGCTCGACCCGGCGCTCTGCAGAGAAGGACCATCGTGAGCGACAGCACCTGGCACGCCTCGTTCGTGCACCCGCAGCACCCGTGGCGCGACTTCGAGCACACCTTCCCCGGTGACCGCGAGGTCCCCCCGGCCACCATCCGCCGGCCCGCGTCACTGGCCGGGATGCCTGCCATCGACATCTACCTGCTCAGCGACTCCGAGCCGTGGCCCGCGTCGTGCGTGTTCACCTACACGGAGTCGGTACCCGGCACCCTCGCCGATCACCAGCCGCCGGACTACTGCCTCGACATGTCCCCGACGGAGCCGACGCCCACCCCTGCCTGAGCGCTGTAGGTCGTACGCCCCGCCACGATGGTTTCGACGACGCGCGCCGTCAGCAGGGACGGCGCACCACCCTCGAACACGTCGGTGTCGAGCACGGTGACGTCGGCCGCGTAGCCCGGTGCGATCCGCCCGCGCCACTCCCCGTCGCCCACCGAGGCTGCTGCATCCCGAGTCGCGTGGCCGATCGCCCGTTCCAGCGGCAGGGCGTACTGCGGCTGGACAGCCGGCACCGACGGGTCGAGCGCGGAGGCCCGGGTCGATGCGACGTACATGTTCGCGAGCGCGTGGTGAGGAGCGGTCGGCGAGTCGGTCGAGAAGGCGAGGAGGGCACCGGCGTCTTCATACTCCGGCCACGGGAAAGCGCGGTCGACCCTGTCATCACCGAGCATCGCCACCCAGTTGTCGAAGATCGCGGGATCCGAATGCACCGGCTGCATCGACGCCGTCACACCGAGGCGTGCCATCCGTTCCGCCGTCCCGGGCGCCGCGTACTCGAGGTGCTCGATCCGGTGCCTGCGGGGACGCTCGCCGTTCTCGCCGTGAGCGTGCTCGATCGCGTCGAGCGCGATCTGGCTGGCGTAGTCGCCGATCGCGTGCATCGCGATCTGCAGGCCGGCGGCGTCCGCCGCCGCGACCACGGGGGCGAGGCGCTCGGCTGGCCAGATCGGGTCGGCGTTCGTGCCGTTCGCGTACGGCTGCCGCATCGCCGCCGTGCACGCATCGATGACGCCGTCCAGGATGAGCTTGATGCCGACAACACGCAGCCACGGCGTCGCGGGCTCAGCGGCCAGCCGCGCGGCATAGTCCACCTGCGCGAGGTTCGCTGCGTCGTCGCCGGTGTTGGCGACCAGCCAGTGCGCCGCCACCCGGATCGGCAGCTCACCTCCGCGGCGCTCCTGAGCCCGTCGCAGCGCCGCCAGCCCAAACTCGTCGAGCGCCATGTCGACCGCACCGGTTACTCCGGTCGCGACGTACGCGGCGATCGTGCGCTCGACGTCCGCGTCGCGGTCCTCGTCGGTCGTGGCGGCATCGCGCTGCGCCCAGGCGTACTGGGTGGCAGCGGTCTCGAGCAGCAGCCCGGTCGCCTCCCCCTCGGCGTCGCGGACGATCTCCCCGCCGATCGGGTCGGGCGTCTCGCGAGTGATGCCCAGCTCTGCCAGCGCGGCCGAATTCACCCAGCAGGAGTGGTAGTCGTTCGCATCCAGGTACACCGGGATGTCCGGGATCGCTGCGTCGATCATGGCCGCCGTCGGCGCCCCTCCCGGCACGGCGTCGAAGAGCCAGCCGCGACCGCGCAGGGCCGACGCTCCGGGGTCAGCGGCACGGGCCTCCCGCAGCATACGGTGGATGTCGTCCAGGCCACGCGCCCCGGTCAGGTAGACCTGCCCGAGAGCCGCGCCCATCATCAGGAGGTGCGTGTGCGCGTCGGTGAACCCCGGGAGGACGAGCCGCCCCTCCAGGTCGACGACCCGCTCCGCGGCCGGCGCGTCGTCCGCCCCGCCCACCCAGACGATCGACTCACCGCTGACGGCGAAGGCCTGCGCCCATGCCCTCTCCTCGTCGGGGTCGGCCGTGAAGATGCGGCCGTTCCGGTACAGAGTGCTCACGGTGGTGCCGCTCACAGTCGACCTTCCTTTCCGAGCCGCGTGCGGCTCAACACTGCGTACACGATTGCGGAGACGGCCATGCCGACCGGGACCGAGAGATCCACGTGGCCCAGCGCTTGCGCGATCGGGCCCGCCCAGACATCCGTCGCCAGACACATCGCCGTCGCGAGGCCGCCGAGGAGGAGGGCCGCGATGCCCGGGATGCTCCAGCCTCCGGTGTACCAGTAGCGACCGCCGCGACGGTCGTCGAACAGGTCGACGCCGTCGTACACGTAGTGCCGGCGGAGGACATCCACGACGTAGATGGCCATTGCGGGGCCCGAGACGATGACGAGGAACTGCAGCAGCAGGTTGGCGGCCTCCAGCAGGCTCGACGACAGCACCAGGTAGATCGTCAGCGCCGTCCCGACGACGCCGACGACGATCGCCGCGGGGATGCGGCGCAGCCGGAAGCCGATCGCCTGCAGCGCCATGCTCGAGGTGTAGGTGGTCATCGCGTTCAGCGCGATGGTGTTGACGATGACGCCGACGACCAGCAGGGGCCCGATCCACCCGGGCAGCAGGTCGAACAGCGCTACGTCGATTCCGGCGTCGAAGGCGCTCGCCTTGAGGCCGGTGGCGAGGAGCACGCCGACGCTGGTGAAGACGATGAATGGCAGGGCGCCGCCCAACGCCGTGGCCGCTGCGATGTGCGACGGCTTCGTCGACCGCGGGAGGTACCGCGCGATATCCGGGCTGTTGATGAACGACAGCGGAGTGGAGGCGAGGATCGTGAACCCAACCGAGATCGCGGACCACAGCGCCACCCCGCCCAGCGGTTCGGGTGCCGCGTAGCCCCAGTCGACGGTCGGGAGGATGAACGCCGACACCAGGATGAAGATGACGAACAGCACGACGGCCATCACGGGGTAGATCCTCAGGATGAGGCCGTGTCCGAAGATGGCGACCAGGACGGTGACCGCGGAGACCACGACGGTCACCCCGATCGGCACCCACACCGGGTCGTCGAGACCGATCCGCCGGAGCAGGTCGGCGCCCATGAAGCTGGAGGCGAGCCAGGTCAGCGACAGGAAGACCGCCCCGATGAACCAGCCGACGAACGCGACGAAGAGCTTGTTGCCGATGATGCCGTACATCGCCCGCGTCACCACGGAGCCGGACGTTCCGGCCGCTGGGCCGCTGGCGGCGATCAGTCCGGGGAACACCCAGAGCAGTGAGGCGGCGACGATTACCGCAATGGCCTGCCAGATCTCGAGCCCCAGCAGGATGAGCGTGGCACCGATCGTGAAGTTCAGGATGCTGACGCCGGGTGCAGCCCAGACGAAGAACAGGTCCCGGGCGCGGCCGTGCCGCTCGGAGTCGCCGATGACCTCGATGCCGCGGGTCTCGGGTTGGGTGGAGGCATCCACGTAGTGATCGGTGCCGGTCCGGGCTTCGGACATGGGTTCCTCTCCTGCCAGCAGCTCCGTCGCTGTTGGTCATGTGCCCAATAGGTTGTTGGTCAGTCATTCAATAGCATGTACTCCATGGAGTCAAGAGCGCCTTCTCCCCGGGTTCGCAAGCAGCCCGAGGAGCGCCGCGAGGAGATCCTCTCCGCGGCCGCCTCGATCGCCCTCGACGAGGGCCTCGAGCGGATCACCCTGCGGGCGGTCGCAACCCGGCTGGGGGTCCGTCCCGGCCTGATCTCGCACTACTTTCCCGCCGCCGAAGACCTGGTCGACGAGGCATTCGCCCGAGCGGCGACCATCGAGCGCGAACGGTTCTTCCCGGCCGACGGCGCGCCGGTCGAGCGGCTCGCGCACTTCGTCGGACACATCCGCTCCGGAGCCTCGCTGCCGCTGGCGCGGCTGTGGCTGAACGCCCGGCACCTCTCCCGCTTCACCCCCTCGCTGGATGCGACCCTCACCGAACAGGACGCGCTCGACCGCGCACGGCTGCGCGAGCTGATCGAAGACGGCATCGCCAGCGGCGACTTCGCGGACGTGGATGCGGAGGCGGCGAGCATCCGCATCCTCATCGCCGTCGACGGCGGAGGCTCCTACGTCAACAGCACCGGAGACCTCACGCACCCGGCGCACGTGAAGTTCGTTGCGGAGGTCGCCGAGTGGACGCTGGGCCTGCTGCCGGGAACGCTGGAGGCCGCGATCGCGCCCTGAGATCTGGGCTCAGCGACCATAGACGAGGGAAACCAACGAGCTTAGCCGCTCGATCCGTGCAAATGCGGCACGCGCCCGTGTACGATGAGAGGGTCCAGCGCCTGAATAGCTTGCGTAGGGCGTGAAAGGAAGAAAAACGATGGCTCAAGGTACCGTCAAGTGGTTCAACTCGGAGAAGGGGTACGGCTTCATCGCCCCGGATGACGGCAGCGCCGACGTCTTCGCCCACTACAGCGAGATCTCCGCACAGGGGTTCCGCAACCTCGAAGAGAACCAGAAGGTCGAGTACGACCTGGCTCAGGGTCCGAAGGGACCCCAGGCCGCTAACATCCGCCCTCTCTGACGGCAACCGGTGCCCGGCCGTCAGGCCGGGCCCGCGCCGGCGGCGTCATCGGGGTACGGTGGCGCCGTGGGTAATGTGCGAGAGCGTGCGAGCAAGGCCTCCGCTGAGTCGAGCGGGCCGAAAGGCCCTTCGTCTCGTCGCGGTCAGAAGGCCGTGGTCGGCGCTGCACTCGCTGCGCTCGGTGTCGTCTTCGGCGACATCGGGACCAGCCCCCTCTACGCACTGAAAACCGTCTTCCTGCTCGACGGTGGCGCTGTCGGCGCCGAGCAGGAAGACGTCTTCGGCGTGATCTCGCTCATGTTCTGGAGCGTCACGATCATCGTCTCGATCAAGTACCTCGGCATCCTGATGCGCGCCGACAATGACGGCGAAGGCGGCGTCATGGCTTTGGCCGCGCTGGCCAAGCGTCTGTACGCAGGCAATGCATCGCGTGCCGGAACCCTGCTGGTGATCGGCATCGTCGGCGTCGCCCTCTTCTACGGCGACTCGATCATCACCCCGGCGATCAGCGTCCTGTCCGCCGTCGAGGGTCTTCACGTCACCGTTCCCGCGATCTCGCACATGGTCCTTCCCATCGCGGCGGTCATCCTCGTCATCCTGTTCGCGGTCCAGCGGTACGGGACCGGCAAGGTCGGTGTCCTCTTCGGCCCGGTCATGGTGCTGTGGTTCGCCGTGCTGGCCGCTGCCGGCCTCAGCATGGTCATTCAGTACCCGGCGGTGCTCCTCGGGCTGTCCCCGACCTACGCGCTGACGTTCATCGTCGCCCACCCCACCATCTCCTTCATCGCGCTCGGCGCCGTCGTGCTCGTCATCACGGGCGCGGAGGCGCTCTACGCCGACATGGGGCACTTCGGCCGGTCGCCGATCCGGCGCGCCTGGTTCTTCCTCGTCTTCCCCGCGCTGACCATCAACTACCTCGGCCAGGCGGCACTCATCCTCCACGACCCTGCCGCGCGGGCGAACCCGTTCTTCCTTCTGATCCCGGAATGGGGACGGCTCCCCGTGGTGATCCTCGCCACCGTCGCGACCGTCATCGCCAGCCAGGCCGTCATCTCCGGCGCCTTCTCGTTGTCGCGTCAGGCTGTGCAGCTGGGGCTGCTCCCGCCGCTCACCATCCGGCAGACCTCCAAGCAGGAGGGTGGGCAGATCTACCTTCCCGCCGTCAACGGCCTGCTCTTCATCGGGGTGATCGCCGTCATGTTCGCGTTCGGCTCGTCCGACCGGCTATCCACCGCGTACGGCATCTCCGTCACCGGTGCGCTGGTGGTGGACACGGTGCTTCTGCTTCTCGTCGCGCGACCGCTCTGGAACTGGGCGCCCTGGAAGATCGTGCTCGCCGCGGTCGCATTCGGCGGCCTCGAGCTCGCGTTCCTGGCCGGCAACCTCTCCAAGATCATCAACGGTGGATGGGTGCCGCTGCTGATCGCGGCGGCCGTGATCCTCATCATGACCACGTGGCGACGCGGGCGCCAGCTCGTCCAGCTGGACCGGCAGCGCAAGGAGGGGTCGCTCGTCGACTTCATCGAGCACGTGCGTAAGGAGAACCTCCCGCGCGTGCCCGGGATCGCGATCTTCCCGCACCCGAACAAAGACACCACACCGCTCGCGCTTCGTGCGCTCGTGAAGCACAACCACATCCTCCACGAGCACGTCATCATCGTCGCGATCGCGACCGCGCAGGTGCCGCACGTCCCGACCGAGGAGGCGTTCGAATACGACGACCTCGGCTATGCGGACGATGGCATCGAGTTCCTGAACATCCGGTTCGGGTTCTCCGACAAGCCGGACATCCCGCGTGCTCTTCGCGCCGCGTGCCGGGTGGGCGCACTTCCCCTCGACGCCGCCAACTTCAAGAAGGCGTCGTACTTCGTCTCGCGGGGCGCCATCCGCACCACCCGCACGCAGGGCATGGTCCCCTGGCGCCGCTCCCTGTTTGTCGCCCTCGCGCACAACGCGGCAGACCCGGCGGCCCGGTTCGGGCTGCCCCCGCTGCGGACGGTCACCATGGGAAGCGACGTCGAGATCTAGCCACACCCCACTAAGCGCTCATCGAGGGGCGAGTTGTGGTCGCAATTTCCACGAAATGGCGACCACTACTCACCCCTCGGCGTTCCCTAACGTCAGGCGGGCACCGCTGCGGAGACGATGGCCGCCGCGGTCTCGCGGCCGACGCGGATCGCGCCGTCGACGTGCTGGTAGCCCTTGCCCGCCATGTCGCTGCAGGAGAAGTGGATGGGGCCCACCGGGGTGCGCAGATCGGAGCCGTAGCGCGCGAGGCCGCCCATGTCGAAGCTGGCGGCGTAGGCGCCGCGGGTCCACTCCTCGCTGCCCCAGTCGCTCTCGTAGTACACGACGGGGTTGAGCGCCTGCTCGCCGTAGTAGTGCGCCAGCGACTCGAGGATGCGCGCCTTGCGCTCCGCAGGTTCGAGGCGGAACACCTCGTCGGCGGCTTCGTCCGAGACGAAGCCGACCAGGGTGCCGCGCGGGTCGCCGTGGTAGCTGTTGTCGTACGCCTCGTGCACCAGCTCGTACGGGCTGAAGGCGGTGCCGCTGTAGCCGAGGTCGCGCCAGAACGGGGTCTCGTAGACGGCGTGCACCTTGATGACGAAGCCCATCGACAGGTGCTGGTGCAGCTGCTGCTGACGGCGCGGTAGTGGCGGCTCGTACGAGATGCGGCTGATCAGCACCGGCGGGACGGCGAGGATGGCGAAGCGGGCGCGCACCTCGACGCCGTCCGCGATCGCTGTCACGCCGGTCTTATCCCAGCGCAGCGTCCGCACCGGAGCGCTCAGGTGAACGTCGTCACCGAGACGGTCGGCGAGGAGCAGGGGCACCTGCTGGAGGCCGCCCTTCACACGCTTGTCCAGGATGAAGTCCGCGTCGACCAGGTTCGAGAAGCTGCCCGCGCTGGCCGCCATGAGCAGGGCCTGCAGCGCGGAGAACGCATGCGCCGGCTTGGTGAGCATGGCACCGGCGATGAACATCCCGATGTTCTGCCGCGCCTCCTCGTCATCGGTCTGCGTCTCCAGCCAGCGGCGGAACGAGATCTCGTCGAGCTCCTTCGCCCGCGGGTGGGCCCAGGGGCGCTCGGGGTCGATCTCGGCGACGAGCTGGTCCATCCGCTCGATGAGGCCGACGATCTCCTTCTCGGTGGAGGGCGCGACCGGGAAGATCTCGCCCTCGAACGTCCGGCGTTCGCCCTCCGCACCGAGGTAGATGTTGATGCCCTCGCGGTAGCGGCTGTACGTCTCGAGGCCGAGGTCGGCGAGCGTGTCGATGAGCGCATCCTGGTCGGGCGACACCCACTGTCCGCCGATCTCGAGGGTGGCGCCGTCGATGTCGTCGGTCCAGAGGCGGCCGCCGACGCGGTCGCGCGCTTCGAGCACGGCAACGGTCAGGCCGGCCTTCTTCAGTTCGGTCGCGGCGGTGAGACCGGATGCTCCAGCGCCGACGATGACGACGTCCCGTTCGATGCTGTCCATTGATATCAGCTCCGTTTGAGTAGGTGTTCGGACGAAGGGCACACTACCGGATCCGTCTGCGAAATGTGGATTCCTCGACTAAATCCTCACTGGATGTGCGCTTTCAACGATGTGATCCGCTGTCTCGGCTTCGGATTTCGTACATCCAGCGTTTAGGATGATGCGACCCCCGACAAGAGCGAAGGAGCTCGCGTGCCCTCCACCTCCGCACCCACGTCACTGCGACGGTCCCTCGGCCTCTGGTCGATCGTAGGACTCGGCCTCGGCTACATGACGCCCATGACCGTCTTCGACACCTTCGGCATCGTCACGGGCGAGACCGATGGCGTGGTGCCCGCCGCCTACCTCGTCGCTCTCGTCGCCATGGTCTTCACCGCGATCAGCTACGGACGGATGACCCGCGTCTTCCCGTCGGCCGGTTCGGCGTACACGTACGCGTCGGAGACCATCCACCCCAACGTCGGCTTCCTCGTCGGCTGGTCCTCGCTGCTCGACTATCTCCTGTTGCCGTTGGTGAATGCGCTGATCGTGCGGCTCTACCTGGAGTCGTTCTTCCCTCAGGTGCCCGGCTGGATCTGGGTGGTGGGGTATGTCGTGGTCATCACCGCCATGAACCTGTTCAGCATGTCGTCCACCTCGCGGGTGAACGGCATCCTGGTCGTGTTCCAGATCGTCCTGATCGCCGTTTTCGTCGTCCTGACGTGGACCGCGCTCAATGGGGGCGCAGGCAACGGCACGCCGTTCAGCCTGGCCCCGCTCCTCCACTCGGGCGTCCACTTGGGTGCGGTGATCGGCGGAGCGACGGTGGTCTGCTTCTCGTTCATCGGGTTCGACGCGATCACGATGTACACGGAGGAGGCGAAGGACGCCCGCACCGTGCCGCGCGCTATCGTGCTGGCGCTTCTGATCGGCGGAGCCATCTTCTTCGTCGCGGCTTGGTTCGCACAGTCGCGGTTCCCGACCCTGGCCGGCTTCCACTTCACCGACGACACGCTGCCCGAGATCGCGCTGAAGACAGGCGGTCTGCTCTTCCAGATCCTGTTCATCTCGGCCGCCGTCGCCGCGGCGGTCGCGTCGAGCCTGGCCTCGCACGCGAGCGTCTCGCGGATGATCTACGTCATGGCACGGAACGGCAACGGCCGCCTCTCCCGTGTTCTCTCCTACATCCACCCGAGGTTCCGCACGCCGTCGACCGCTGTGCTCCTCGTTGGCGCCGTGTCGCTGCTCGCGGCCGCATTCACGCTCGAGTTCGTGTCGTCGATGATCAACTTCGGTGCCCTCATCGCCTTCACCGTCGTGAACGCGACGGTCATCATCCACTTCGCCGTCCGGCGCCGGGAGCGACGCGGTGCCGCGCAGGTCCTCCGGAACATCATCCTGCCGGCGATCGGGATGGTGCTGACCGGCGTCCTCTGGGCCAACCTGCACCTGGATGCGCTGACCTACGGCGTCGTCTGGCTGGCGATCGGCATCATCACCTTGCTCGTCATCACGCGGGCCTTCCGCAAGCCGCTGCGGGTGAAGCTCGACGAGGACGGCGACGCGGCGATCATCACGCGCGAGGGGGCGCCGTCGGAGGCTTCCCGCTGAGGGGAGCGCTCGCGGGAGCGGCGCCGGGAGCGCCGCCGGGAGCGCTGCCGGGTGAGCTCCCCCGCGCCTCGTGGGCGGCGATGTGCCCCAACACGGCCGCTCCGGCACTGATGATCGCGGCCAGCCCGAGCGGCAGCGCGATGTGCACCTGCAGCAGGGCCGCGCCCACGAGCGCCCCGAGGGCGATCAGCACGACGGCCGCGGCCCGGCGGCGCCACGGCTGCCCGGAGCCGCCCGCCAGCCGGGAGTCCGCGGCGAGACCCGTGATGGTGGAGGTTACGACGACAGTCGTCACATCCTTGACCGCCAGGTGCCGGGCGACGGCCGCCTGGAAGCCCATCGTGGCGGCGAGGAACGAGGTGACCGCGACCTCCCATGGCTTCGGCGGGACGCCTCCCGTGACCAGAGTGGCCACCGTGAGTACCGCGAGGGCGGCGGCCACGGCGGTGAACGACCAGCTGGTGCGGGTGTTCCACCCGGTCGTCTCGCGGCGCAGCGTCCGCCCGCCGATCACCGCGCCGGCCATGAAGGCGAACAGCGCCAGCAGCGGTCCCACCCAGGGCAGGCCTTCGGCGCCGGCCAGCGCCATCCCGAGCACGACGACGTTGCCGGTCATGTTGCCGGCGAAGACCTTGTCCAGTCCGAGGTAGCCGACCGCATCCACGATCCCGGTGGAGAAGGTGAGCGCGAGCATCAGGAGGAGGGTCAGGTCTTGCTGTCGTCCCGCACTCACGCTCATCGTGTCTCCCGCCCGTCGTGCCGCCACTTCGGACGACCCTGACAAGGGTGCCACGCGCGGGAGGGCCAACTCGAATCGGGGCGAGTGGGCGTCAGCCTTTGCGGTCATGGCGGTCGAAGAACTCCGCCAATTCGCCGCGACGCTGCGCCCCGCACTTCCGCATCGCACGATGAAGATGACTCTCGACCGTGCGCACGGAGAGGACGAGTTCCGTGGCGATCTGCTGGTTGCTCAGTGCCGCTGCGGCCAGCCGCGCGATCTGTTCCTCCCGGTCGGTCAGTTCCACGAAGTCCGGTCGGAACCGGACGGATTCGATTCGTTGCGGCTTGAGGTTCAGCTCCAGCTGCTTCAGGTACTGCTCCAGCTGCGCGGCCCGATCCCGAGTGCCCTGGTCGGCGTGCAGGCGTATGGCTTCGCGATACGCGGTCAAAGCCAGCCCGTACCTGCCCGATGTTTCGAGTGTCGCGGCGGAGGCCGCGACCTCCTCGGCGTCGCGCTGGATGAGGGCGGTGAGATAGCCGAGCTGGTCGAGAACGAGGGGTATCGCGACGGCCGCGATGCGGGGCTGGAGAGCAGTGAGACGGTGTGGGGTCGGATCGATCTCGAGCGCTGCCAGGTAGCCCAGTGCCGCAGCGGCGAGAGCGCCCCGGTCCCACAGGGCGTCCGCCGCCTGGACGAGGTGAGTGACCGCTTGCTCATGGTTGCCGGCGCCGGCGATGAGTTGGGCGCTGGCCCAGCTCGGGTTGCTGCCGGGGAAGGGTCCGTCGGGGAGGCCGAATCGTTCTGCTTCGTCCAGTAGTCGCTCCGCGGCCCTGCGGTGCCCCCGGCGGGAGGCGAGGACGCTGGCGATCACGGAGAGGTCCCTGTCCGCGAACGGGGGGACGGAAACGGGGTCCCCGAGTGCTTTGACCCGTTCGATGATTTCGTCTACGTCCGAGTATCGTCCCGCGAACATTCCACACATCGAGAGCAGGAAGCCGAAGGCGCGCATCCGCTCTGGTTCCAGCTGAGCCCGGGCGATGTCCCACCCGCGGGCCGCGATGGTGGTGGCGTCTTGCACCGCGCCGGACAGGAGGTGGTTCATGCCGGCGACGATCTCGTCGGCGAGGCTGACGGTGGCGTCCAGTTCCTCCGCCACTTCCAGGTGACGCGTGGAGGCGTCCAGGTTCCCGCGGGAGCTGTGAACGAGGGCGAGGGTGCGGTGCGTTGCCACCCGGACGGAGAGCGGGAGCTCTTCGTCGTCCGGATCCACGAGGGTGGTGAGGTCACCGTTTCCCAGTAGCCCGTGCTCGAGTTGCACCGCTTTTGCGAGAAGCGTCCCGCCGTGCCGGCCGTGAGCGGCAGCAGCGGCACGGAGTGCTTGGACCGAGTTCAAGGCTTCATCGTGGTGAAATGCACGGTGTTCCGCCTTGAGGCAGATCCACTCGATGCCCGCTTCGACATTGTCGACTGGCGCGTTGGCGGTCTCCGTGAGGACGGCGTCGACGACGGAATCGGGCAGCGCCATTCGAATTGTCGCCTCCGCGTACGCGACCGCGGCTGATGCTTGCGGGTTGAGGGCCCACTCTTTCTGTGCGACGAGGTGGCGTACGCGCAACCGGTCGTGGACGACGCGCACGAACTGGGCAGCGTGGACGTCTCGGCGCCCGAGGGCGGGGTCGAGGCTCGGGACCGTCTGGCCGGTGGGTTGGATCTGCTTGACCTGGTCGAGGAGTCGCATGCGACGGATCATCCGCGGCGACGCGCGGAAATACTCGACGACAAGCGGAGGCACAACCGTGACGAGCAGGCGCTGACCGGACGGAACCGTCGCGATCAGGCCGCGCGCTTCGAGCTGTTCGAACGTTCGACCGTCCAGGGCAGGGCGCAGGGCGTCCACGTCGACGGTGCCGACGAAGGCGACGAGCTCGAGCGCCTCGACCAGCGACGCATCCAGCGTGCTCAGCATCCCCTCCACCACGAGCCCGAGACTTTCGCACCACAGGTCGCCGCTGGCGACCCACTGCGCGTCTGTGCGCTCGATCTTTCCTTCTGCTGCGGCGGCGTCGAAGATCGCCATTCCGATGCCGATGTTTCCGGCTGAGAGGGCGAAGAGTTGACTCAGCGAGGAGGGGTCTACTCGCTGCCCGCCGTGCGCGACCAGGGCCCGCTCGAATTCGTCGAAGCGCAGCGGCGGAAGCGGCACCTCAAGCCGACGTCCGAGGTTGTGACTCGCTATGCCGTCGGACGCTCTGAGCGACAGGGACTCTCGTGGGCGGACGAGGATGATCGGTGCTCCCGTTGCGCTACTGGCGGCAGCAACCGCCCCCCAGCTGATCTCGTCGAGTTCGTGCCAGTCATCGACCAACAGGGCCGCGGGCCCGGGCGACAGCTTCTCGATGAGTTCTTCGACCACGGCCGCCACCGATGATGCCCGCGCCTCCCGAGCGGTTGCGATTCCCGCGAGGGCGAGGGAGGACAGCGGCGCGGATCGCAGCGGTTCGACTCCGCGTACCAGGAGGGTGCGCCATTCTCGGTTGAGTAGCTCGCGTTGAATTTGTGCGAGGAAGTGTGTGCGTCCGCTTCCGCGGTCACCCGTGATTTCGATGCTGTTTCCGCCCAGGATGAGCGAAACAGTCCGGGTCGTCAGCTGTTCTCGTGTGCTCATTGCGGGAACGGCCTCCTGCCGGCGCGGTCACAGGCCGCCATCTGTGTAGGAGCCGAATACTTTGTGTCGGAAGTCATTCGGTGCCGTTCAACGTGGTCTCCATCCACCAGTGAAGCTTCGGCCTGTCGGGCCGCCCCGGGGGCGTCTCGGCAACGCTTGCTCGTCAATGTAGGTAGTGGCGTGTTCGTCTCGCTAGACGGTATGTGCGCCAGTGTCGGCGAGCGTGACGGCGATTTCGGTGATGCGGGTGCTGGCGTGGGTGTCGCCGTACGGTGACGGAATCTGGTCGAGCCCGGTGGGCAGGGCGTTGAGGACAGCGTTCGCGGTGGCCGCGATGGGCAGGTCCGGTGTGATGAGGCGGGCAAATCCCGCGGTGACCGATTCGGGGCGTTCGGTCGACCGGCGGATCACGAGGAGGGGTTTGCCGAGGACGGTGCACTCCTCCTGGAAGCCGCCGGAGTCGGAGATGAGCAGCGTGGCCGTGCGGGCGAGGCTGAGCAGTTCCGTGTGCCCGACCGAGGGGGCAGTGATGAGGTGCTCGAGGTAGCGGTCCAGCCCGTGCCGGGTGATGGCTGCGCGGGTGCGGGGGTGGATCAGGAACAGCACCGGAATGTCGATCTCGGCCAGGCCGCTGAGGACGCGCTCGAGCGCTTCGGGTGTGTCGGTGTTCTCCGGGCGGTGGATCGTGGCGAGCACGAATCGGCTGGGGGTCGTCCGGCCGGGGAAGTAGTCGTCTATCGAGTCGCTGGCGTGTGCGAGCGCGAGTGCGTCCACGGTGGCTTCGACGATCGTGTTGCCGGTGACGACGATCTTGTGCTCGGGAATTCCTTCCCGTCGGAGGTTCTCGGCGTTGTGGCCGGTTGCCGCGCAGTGCATGTCGGCGAGAACTCCGACGAGGAGCCGGTTGATCTCTTCCGGCATGGCCCGGTCGCCTGAGCGCAGTCCCGCCTCGATGTGGACGAGGGGGATCCCGGCGATGTTCGCCGCTAGCGCGCCGGCCGCCACGGCGTTGGTGTCGCCCTGAACGATCACGGAGCTGGGGCGCCGGAGACGGAATTGTTCGCTGAGCGCTTTGAGGGCTGTCGCGATCTGCGTGGCCCGGTTGTTTCCGCCGACTCCGCTCAGGATGACGTCGGGCTGGCCGATCCCGGCCTGTTCGAGAAACCGTCCGGACAACTCTTCGTCGTAGTGCTGCCCGGTGTGGATGGTCAGCGCACGGTCGCCGAGCCGGCGGATTACCGGGGCGAGCTTGATGATCTCCGGGCGGGTGCCGAAGACGACAGCGACATCTTTCGATCGGGTCATGATTCTCCTCCCAGGACGTACCGAATGGACGGTTGTCGGCGACACATCCAAAATATGAGCGCTTCGCGTGCGCTACGTGGCTGAGGCTCAGCGCTCGGTACCGCTGCGCGAAACATCCGTAGCAAACCCGGCGGTTAGCGGTGCCAGGTGCGGGCGAGGATGAGTGAGGTGAGGTAGCCGCAGAGGGTGCCGACGCCGGTGAGGAGGAGGAGTCCGTTGATCAGGGGCGCGCTCCACTCGTGGACGTTGGCGGTGGCGATCAGGGCGACGACGGCGACGGCGAGGGTGAACAGCGCGGTGGCGCCCTGCGTGATCGGGTGACGGGTGTGCTGGGCCGTGCCCGAACCTGAGCTTGGCGCGACGGCGGCGGTGAGCAGTCGGAAGATGGATGCGACGAGCAGCGTGAAGGTTGCCAGGGTGGCCAGCCAGGCCAGGTAGTAGTTCTCTGTCAGGCCGGTGGCCGCGAGCAGGGCGACCGGGATGGCGGCTTGCGCGGCGGCGGTGGTGATCAGGAATGCGGGGAGCCCGATGCGTGATGCGGCATGGAGTCGCTGCGTGAGCAGCGCCTGAGCGGCGACGCCGGTGATGAGGATGGCGAGGAATCCGAGTTGGCCGGATACCGTGCCGTCGATGACGGAGGTGCCCGCTGTCGACCAGAGGATCCATCCGGCGACGGCGATGGTGCCGGCGTTGAGCAGCAGCTGGGCGACGGTGTGGCCGGCGAGGGTGACGGGGGTGGTGGCGCGGAGCCTGCGGGTGTTGCGGCGGCTTGGTGCGATGGTGGTCATGGGGTGGTTCTCCCTAGTTTTCGATGGCAATGGTGCCGGCGGCGGGGACGTCCGCGTTGCGGCGGGTTTTCGCCCAGCCGTTGCGGCGTCGGATGATTCGGAAGCAGGCCTTGAAGATGGACACCATGACGTAGAACTGGAAGAGCCACACGCTCACCCCGATCCACAGCGCGTGCGGCCAGCTGATGTCGGGTTCGCACCGAATTTTGTAGATCGGTCCCCAGATCATGAACGGGCCGATCCCGAACACCAGCCCGATCGCGAGCAGGCCCCACAGGTTCTGCAGCCAGCCCTGCAGCAGCACCGGGTCTGTGGCGATCCCGTAGGCCTGACCAATCACGAGGGCGAAGAACGCGAAGAATCCGACGATCTGAACGAACGGGAGGGTGAGGAAGTAGGCGGCCTCCAGGGCGCCTGCGGCGTCGAACTGGCGGGAGCGAAGGATCTGCGGGAGGTACTTCACGCACTGCATCACGCCCTGCGCCCACCGGCCCCGCTGGGTGATGAACCGGGGCAGGCTGGGGAGAGCTTCCTGGGAGACGTGAGTGTTGTCCACCTGCCGGTTCTGGTAGCCGGCGAAGATGACGTGCAGACCCAGTTCGTAGTCCTCCAGCAGCGACCCGTGCCACGGAGCCCCGTAGTGTTCGTGGACAGCGTCCAGCACGGACAGCCGGGTGAACTGGCCGTTGCCGCCCATCCCCACCGTGCCGGTCTTCGACCGCAGCGCCTGCATGGCGAGGATCACAGTGCGGAACTCCACATCCTGCAACCGGAGCAGCCAGGACGCGAACCCGTTCGCGATCCGGTTGCGACCCGGGTACGGGGTGCGGTCGCCGCGGTTCTTCATCCAGACCGTGACCTGGGCAGCTCCCACCTCGGGGTCGGCGAAGACGTCCTCCGCTGCGACTGCTGTCAACGCGTTCGCGGCCAGTTCCCCGTCCGCGTCCACGACCACGACGATCACGCCCGCCCGGTCGGTTCCCTCGGGCAACCAGTCGTCCAGTTGCGCGTATGCCGCGTTCAGCGCGTCACCCTTGCCGGTGCGAGCCTGAGGCCGCCGACGCTGCACCAGGTGCACGAACGGATCATGGTCGGCATGGGACTGCACGATCCGTGCGGTGTCATCCTCACTGTCGTCGTCGACCACCCACACGTGCATGTTGGGAAACGTCGCCCGCGCCCGAGTGATCGTGGTGCCGATCACCGATTGCTCATCACGGCACGGGATGAACGCGTGCCACTCGAAGGCGTCCGCATCACCCTCCGGGGACGGCTTATGACGCAGGTACGGCACCACGATCATCACCACATATGTGAGGAAGAGCACGGTCAGGATCAAAGACACCGACTGGAAGAACGAGAGCATGGAGGATCCGTTCAGAAACGGGCGGGCGAACACCGCCAGGACCTCGTCCGCGGGCGACCCGGGGAGGGACTAGATGGTGTGTGCGTGGCGTTTCAGCAGCCGGTCGCGGAGCAGGAGGGCGCCGCCGATTGCGAGGGTGAGGGCGGCGAGGGTGATGCCAATGGTGGCGTTCGCACCCGTGGCGGCGAGGACACCGCCGGTGGCCAGCGGGGGGACAGCGCTTCCTGCGTACATGTGTGTGCCTTTCCGATGTGCGGGTGTCTCGGGGTGGACGGGGTTGTCCCCGTCCACCCCGAGACTGTTGAGAGGGGTGAGTGTTAGATCGTGGCGGTGCGGCGGGTGCGGCGCAGCAGCGCGGTGCCGCCCAGGCCGAGGCCGGCGAAGGCCAGGGCGCCGAGGGCGACCGCCGGGGCGACGATCGGCAACGGTGCGGAGTTGAACTCCACCGGAGCCGACGCGACCCCACCCACCGACTGGGTGATCGACAGCGGCGGAACCGTACCGTTCGGGATCATCACCGACCAGTTACCGGAACCGTCAACCGTTGCCGTTCCGACCGTCGAACCAGAACTGTCCTTCACCGTCACCGTGGCACCGGCCGTACCGGTACCGGTCAGCGGAACACCCGACGCACCCGGGGTACCCGCCGATAGGCCACCCACCGGGGCCGTCGCCGTGGAGATGAACAGCGACGTGCTGGGAGAAGCGGACGGGGTGAACCCCGCGGCCTGCGTGTAGTCAACGGTGGCCGTGCCCGAGACAGAACCCGTAGACACCACAGGGAGACTAATCAGGTCCGTCTCCGACGGGATGTAACCGGTGCCCGATAGCGCAACGTTGTAGGTCTGTCGGATCTGCAAGGTCCTCATCCCCCCAGTAACGCTGCAGGTCTGGTTCGCGGAGGAGGGGTTATTCCACACAAAGCCCGCGCATGCGTCGGACGCAAACTCCAGACCCGCGGGCACGTTGACCGTCCACGTGAACCAATCTCCGGGCGAGATGCCAAAGGAGGCGCTTGGGCCACCGCCGTGCCGGTCGTAGGTGAGGGTGCCGGTCGTGCCAGCCACACCGAAGTTCCCTCCACCTGACGGGGTGACAGTGAGGTTGCGAGCGCCGAACATCACGCTCCCGGTCGCTGCGCTGGCGGGGAGGGCAGCGCCGAAGGTGAGGGCGGCGGTTGCGACGGTGACGGCGGCACCGGCGAGGAGCCGGCCCTTGCGGATCTTGCGGGTGGTGTTCATGTGTTGGTTTCCTTTCGGGGACGGACAAAACCATGTCCGGTGCCGGGGTTTGGGCGGCGGGGTTAGTTGGGTAGTGGGTTAGCTGGCCGGGGCCTTCGGGTTACGGGTTTTGCGGGTTGTGGTGGTGCGGCGGCCGGTCATGATTCGGAGCATGAGGACCAGGGTTGCGGCGCAGCCGATGAGGGCGAAGACGCTGCCAACGAGGAGGTGGGACCACTCGTATCCGATGTCGTCCCAGGCGAGGGTGGAACCGGCGATCATGCCGATCCGGACCAGGTTGATGGCACTGATCAGGGCGAGCCCGACCAGTCCGCCCAGTGCCCACCGCCCCCACGTCAGACGCTGCACGAAGGTGATCATGACGGCGAGGAACAGCAGCACCGGGACGAGGAGCACCAGGGTGGTGCACTCCACGGTGATCTGCAGCCCGAGGTAGTGGGTGGCGTCCTGGCGGATCACGAACTGGTCCGCGAACGCGAACACGTCATCGCCGAGGAACGGCTTGAGCAGCATGCTCATCGCGGCCGCTTCGGCGTGCCGGAACTGTTCCTGCCCCACCACCAGCAGCCCGCTCACCGCGACCAGCACGACCCCCAGCAGGACGCGGAGCGCGCGGTGCGCACCCGTCAGGCGCCGCCTGGGCGCCTGGGCGACGCGCAGGCTACGGCGCCCGGCAGGGGAACCGGTAACGGTGCTGCCGTCGACGAGAGAGGAAGTCATGAGGAGGTCCGATGGGTCAGTTGCGGTCGGTGTGGGGAGACACCTGTAGCTAACTGCCCCGGGACCAGCGTTTCCGTGGGTGAAGAGCACTCCTCGGTGACTCGACCCCGCCAACCCAGTAGCGCCGCCCGCCGACCCACGTGGTTCCACGTCGACGCACGGTGACGACACGCAGCTCGTTGCGGACAGGAAGTAGTCGCCCACGAGCACGCCAGGGGCGACAGCACGCACGAGGTGAACAGGAATACCCTTTCGTTCTACCCGGGCGACACTGTGACGTTTACCGGTTACTCCGCAATACGTGCGGCACGGTTGCGTACCCAAGGCGTGAGAATCCCGTGTCGGCTGCGCCTACGACACACGTGGTTCAGTGCCGGGCCGGGCCTTCCGCCCCCCCTAAAGGTGTGTCTCGCCTGGACTCACGGAAGGGAGTAGACCTGCCGTCACGATAGTGGAGGACTCATGGCCCGATGGATCCGAGTCGTGGCGGCGCTAAGTGCGGTCACCATCCTGAGCTTTCTTGCGCCGAATACCGCAGTGGCCGCTGAGAAGTGCGCCACCAAAGCGAGTACGTTCTCCGGCACCTTCTGGTCGCCCTATGACGACTGGTCGGTCGGCGACATGGAGTCGACGTTCCGCGAGCAGGCGTCGGTCGGTATCCATTCGACGATCGTGGTGTGGAGCGTGCACCTCGACGCCAACAACGCGGCGTACCCGTCCTCGGCCGGCCTCGGTTACAGCCGGTTCAACGATTCCATCCCCAAGCTCGTCGAAGCAGCCAGAGCGACCGGCCAGAAGCTGTGGATGGGCCTGATCGTCGCGCCCGATGGGTTCCCCACCCACCACAAGGACACGGCGTGGCTGGGCGCCTTCGTGAAGCGGTCCGAAGCCGTCGCCCACGATCTCAACGCCCGGTACGGAGACACGATCGCCGGATGGTACGTTCCCACCGAGCCCGCGTACGCCGATATCGACACGGCAAGCAAAGCGAGGACATACGCGGGATGGCTCGGACATCTGACCGCGTACTTGCACTCCCACGACGGAAACAAGCCGGTGATGGTATCTCCAACCATGCCCAGCGCTATCTACACAGGCGCGAGCGCGACCCAGTACGTACAGCTTCTCAAGCGGCTCATCGTCTCGACGAAGGTCGACGTGTGGAATCTTCAGGACGGTTTCCGCATGACAGCCTGGTCGCCCACGCAGGAAGCCGCCGCGCTCGTTCTGGCCAAGAAATATACGCGCGCAGTCGGCTCCGCACTGTGGGCGTCCGTGTACACGCCTCCCCGAGACGGCGACGGAACGCCCGTCTCGGTCGCGCAGATGGCTCCCTATCTCGACGCGATCTCCGCGACGGGGACACCCCTCACCCAGTGGACCTACAACGACTACTTCTCGGGCACTCAGGCGACGGACCAGGCGCTTCGCGTAGGCAACCTGGCTGCGTATCGGGCATGGTGCAGCTGACGCACGTGTGGCCGCAATTAGTTGCTCATTTGATTTTGATTCGAGCACTGGATACTTTCGCCTGATCCACCCCCGCCCGTGATCGGAGCCATCCCACCTCATGAAAAGAATTTCCGTATTCGCTGTTGCGCTTGCGCTTGCGCTGTCCGCTCTCGCGGCGAGCCCCGCACATGCCGAGAGCCACCCGACCGTTCCGTCGTCGTTCATCTCGGCCAAGCTCACGGTCGGCTGGGACAGCACGCGCTGGGGTTACGAATTCCGCGACCTGAAGGCGGCCGGTATTTCGGAGCTCGTCCTCGACGGGGCCGTCTTCGCAACCGCTGACCGCCCCACCGCGTACTACCCCTCGGGCGTTCCCGGAGTCGACAGAGCAAGCGGGCCGGCCGGCGCTCCGGCGGACGTGATCACCCCGTTGCTCTCCGGAGCACGCGGCGCAGGGATGCACGTCTGGCTCGGTACATACATCCCCGACTCCGGCTGGTACGCGCCGAACGATGCCACCGTCGACGAGATGACCACGTCCAACGCTGCGATCACGGCGGCCGTGCTGAATGACCTCGACGCCAAGTACAGCGCATACTCCGATGTCGTCTCGGGTTGGTATCTCGGCTCGGAGGTGTCCGCATCCTATGCGTGGTCCTGGAACGCCGGGACAGCACTCACCGACTACTACCGGTCTCTCGCCGCCACGGCGAAGGCCGCCCGAACCGCGACGCGGACGATGATCGCCCCGTACTTCACCATCGCCGCGCTACCCCCACACTCGTCCCTCTGGACGAGCATGTGGACGCGCATCCTCTCGGCAGCCCCGATCGACGTCCTGGCCTTGCAGGACGGCACGGGAGATACCGGGATCCGGCTGCCTCCCGAGACGGTCCGGGACCAACTGCTCGAGAAGTTCGGCGACACTCGAGCGGCGATCACCGCGAGCGGCGCGAAGACGGAGCTCTGGGCGGACCTCGACCTCTACGACACGGAGGGTCTGAAGAGCATCGCAGACGTGGCGGCGGTGACCGCAATCCTGAGCGGGACCGTGAGCCGCTTCACCTCCTGGAGCTTCAGCCAGCTGTACAGCCCATGGACGTTGGGAACCGACATGTACGCCGCACCCTTCGGGTCGTGGAACAACACCGGGGTCATCCCGGAAGGCGCGCCGTAGACACAGGCTCCGCTCACGCATGCGATCACGCGTCGGTACTTAACCTCGCGTCGCACGATACGCACAACCCGCTCAGGCACGCGCCCCGCGCCCGCGCGACCCGATGATGGAAGCAGTGCCCACCGGCCACGGGTAGACGCCGGACGGGCACAGGACGACGGAGCCGGGTTTCTCCTTCGCTCCGACCGATGCCGCCGGCTCACTGCCGGCGGCATCCCCGGCTCACTCGGCTCCGGCATCGGGTGGGCCATTCTCCTTCCGAGATGCCTGCGCACGAGAGGACAGCAGTGAGGCCGACCCGTTGGAACCCACTTGAGCGGGCAGCACGGCTCGTCACGGTCACGACCGACGGGCGGCGCGGCGAGGTGGTGACGCCATCCATTCCGCGCGATCCGCTGTCGCAGCTACGCTCGGCACTCCTCACCGAACGGGCTGAGAGGCTCACTGAGCTCCGCGGCCTCCAGTTCCGCGTGTATGACACGGTGCGCGGCGAGGAGAGCGGCGCGGGCGGCAGCTATCGCATCGTCGACCGCTTCAAGACGACGGCGTCCGAGCCGCACTAGCCCGCGGCCCCGAACGCGGCCCGAGCGCAGCGAGCCGGTACAAATGTCCTAGTATTTAGGCACCGCCGTCACGTCGTCCGGTGTTTGGAGGATCCACGTGCCCGTCCCTTCCCCCGATCCTCAGCGCGCGAGGCGACACTCCCTCCGTGAGGTGGCCATCGAGAAGATCAAGGCGGCCATCCTGGATCGCACCCTCAAACCGGGCGAGGAACTCCGCGACGCCGAGTTGCAGGAGTGGCTCGGGATGTCGCGGACGCCCGTCCGTGAGGCGCTGATCGAACTCACCCGGCTGGGACTGGTCGAGGTCCAGGCGCAACGGTTCACCCGCGTGGCCGATCCGGATCCGGCCACGGCTATCTATGATCTGCAGACGCTCGGAGCTCTCGTCGGCGCCCTCGCGCGCGTCACCATTCCGACCCTCACCCCCGAGGGGACAGCCGAACTGCTTCACGCGCTGGAACGCGTACAGGACACACTGCGCGAGCAACGACCTCAGGACTACCTGCAGCGCAACTACGAGGCCTACCTCGTGCTCCGAGACAACTGCCCCAACCCTGTCCTCGTCGACGCGACGCACGACCTGATCGAAGCGAAGCTGTTCCGCGTGTCCCTCAGCCGGGTCAACCTCCGCCGCGACTGGAACGACCTTCAAACGATCTATGACGACACCCGCGCAGCGGTGAAAGCCGGTGACGCCGTCGCGTCAGAACTGGCCGTCGAACGGATCTTCCAGCTCGACCGACCGGTGCCCTCAGCCTCCTAACAGCGCAGGGTGTTCCGGCGTAGGCGCCCATTCCTGTGATTTAGCCCAGAACGCCGGCAGCTCGCGTCATGTTCTCGACCAGGCGTCGTCCTTTCTGCACACGGTTCAAACGAGCCGGAACACAGGAGGACTCAGATGGCTACCAAAGACGTCGCAGTGGTGCTCGGCACTCGCCCGGAGATCATCAAGCTCGCCGGTCTGATCCGCGAGCTGGGTCCCCGCGCCCGAGTCATCTACTCCGGGCAGCACTACGACCCCGAGCTGGCCGGCGCACAGTTCGCAGGCTTCGGCCTCGCGCAGCCCGACGTGGTCCTGACCGGCGTCGGAGGCCGCGACCGCGGCACCCAGATCGCCGCCGCCCTGCAGGCGCTCACCGATGAGTTCGCCACCAACCCGCCGTCGGTCGTCATCGTCCAGGGCGACACGAACACCGTCTCCGCAGGCGCCCAGGCCGGCAACTACGCCGGCGTCCCCGTCATCCACGTGGAGGCCGGGCTGCGCTCACGCGACCGGGCCATGCCCGAAGAGCTCAACCGGCTCGTCGCCGGGGCGCTCGCCGATGTGCACTGCGCGGCGACGGCCCACAACGCCGACAACCTCACCGCCGAAGGCGTGAGCGCCGACCGGATCGCCGTCACCGGGAACACCATCGTCGAGACCACCATCGAGTCCCTGAGCGCGGTCGCCGCTCCGTCCCTCCCCGCCGGCGTCCAGCCGGGCAGCTACGTGCTGGCCACCATCCACCGCCCGGAGAACACCGACGACGCCGACGCGCTGCGCCGCGCTCTGACCGAGCTCGCCGCCATCGACGCTCCCGTGCTGCTGGTCGCCCACCCGCGCACCCGGGCGGCCATCGAGAGGTTCGCCCTCACCGACCTGACCGCCGGCCTCCACCTGCTGGAGTCGGTGGACCACACCGAGTTCCTGGCCCTGGCCAAGCAGTCCGCTTTGCTGGTGTCCGACTCGGGCGGAGTGCAGGAGGAGTGCACCGTCCTCAAGAAGCCGCTCCTGGTGCTGCGCCGCTCGACCGAGCGCCCCGAGTCGGTCGACGCGGGTTTCGCCCGCCTGATCACGCCGGAGCTGCCACTGGCCGACATCGCCAACGGGATGCTGGCAGACCACGCCCTCTCGGGCCGGCTCGACGCGCTGGCAAGCCCGTACGGCGACGGCAGCGCCACATCCCGGATCGCGCACATCGCCCGCAGCATCGCCGACGGCAGCACCCCCGAAGACGCCGTCCAGCGAAGCCGCTCTTGCCTCAGCCCCACGGTCTGATCCCCTACCCGGCCCCGCCCGCCCCCGACCCGAACGGACCCGACCGTGTTCTCCCTCCTCCAGTCCATCAGCTTCGTCCTGGTGATCATCTTCCTCACCTACGTCGTGTTCATCCTGGTGCCCTACCTGCGCCAGAAGCCCACGCCGCCCGGTAACCCGGACCTCTTCCTGTGGCACACCTTCATCCCCTGCCGGGACGAGCAGTCGGTGATCGCGGCGACGATCGCGCACTCCCGCGAGACGTTCCCCGAGATGCACGTGTGGGTCATCGACGACGACAGCGAGGACGACACCGCGGCCATCGTCCAGGCACACGCCGAGGCCGACCCGTTCGTCCACCTCGTGCAGCGCCGCCGCCCGGAGGCCCGCACCGGCAAGGGCGACGCGCTGAACGCCGCGTACGCGCAACTGGACGCCTGGCTGCCCGAAGACACCGACCGCTCCACTGTGATCGTCGCCGTCGTCGACGCCGACGGCGCCCTCGCCGGCAACGCTCTCGCCGCGGTCTCCGCCGAGACCGTCTTCGCGGACCCGGAGGTCGGTGCCGCCCAGCTGACCGTGCACATGAAGAACCGCGCCGACGCCCGGCCTCTCGCTGACAAGGGACGCGCGGCCAACGCCTTCTCGTCCTGGCTGCTGCGGCTGCAGGATGTGGAGTTCCGCACGGTCATCCTGGGGATGCAGGCCCTGCGCTCCAAGACGGGCACCGTCGGAATGGGCGGCAATGGCCAGTTCACCCGCCTGTCGGTTCTCGACGCCATCACCGAGACCCACGGCTCCCCCTGGCACGGCTCGCTGCTCGAGGACTACGAGCTGGGCCTCCACGTCATCTTCGCGGGATACCAGAACCGGCAGGTGCACGACTCCTACGTCTCGCAGGAGGCCGTCCCGACCCTGTCGCGCCTGATCACCCAGCGCGCCCGGTGGGCGCAGGGCGTCATGCAGTGCATCCGCTACCTGCCGCGCATCATCCGCTCCAACAATTTCGACGCAGCCGGCGCCCTCGAGGCCACGTACTACCTGCTGCTGCCGCTGGTCCAGCTCATCGGTTCTGTCGTGTTCCTGTGGCTGTTCGGCAACCAGGTCGTCGGCCTCGTCACCGACCCGGTGGTCCGCGACCAGTGGCTCTCCAACATCTGGGGGCTCGCACTGCTCACCCTGGTGTTCGGCATCGGGCCCTTCGCGATCTGGGGCTTCATCTACAAGCTCCGCTGCGAGCCGAGCCTGAGCTGGGGTCGCGCCGCCTTCCTGGGTGCCAGCCTCTGGCCCTACCAGCTGTATGTGGTCGTCTCCATCGCCAAAGGCGCCATCCGCATCGTCACGGGAAAGAACGGCTGGGCGAAGACCCGGCGCGCGGGCGACATCGTCACCACCCGCAGCATCGCTATCGAGGCCTGAGAGCCAACGGACCGAAGAGAAAGTCAGACCCCATGAAGATCAACCTTCACCCGACGACCACCGACCGCCTGCTCCTCGGCGGGACCGTGGGAGCCGTCGCGATCGTCGACGCCGCGGGAATACTGCTGACCAGCTGGATCCTGTGGTCGACCGCCGGTGCCACTGTGGTGAGCGGAACCGTGTTCGGCCAGGTCGTCTTCCTTCTCGTCGCCCTGATCTGGGTCGCCGCTCGCACCCTCCTGATCCGGCGGACGAGCCGGAGCATTGCAGCCCCGCAGAGGCTGAGGGTCATCGTCACGGCTGTTGAAATCGGCGGCATCGCGGCGCTGCTCACGCTGTGGATCGCGACGGGACTGTACTACGTCGGCTGGGTACTCACTCTCGCCACCCTCACCCTGCTGCTCGGGAGCGCGCTGCGCCTCCTCATCACGGTGGTCCGCCCCCAGTCGGCCGACGACCAGGATGAGACGGGATCGCAGACCTCCGTGCTGCGGTCGGCGCGGACCCAGGCGGTGATGCCCGCGATTGCCGCCGCCGTCGGGATCGTCGTCGTCTTCCTCACCGCAAGCGTCCACGGCCTGGACCCGACCATCCTGGGCGGCCTGATCCTGCTCACCGCGTTCGGCGCGCTCGCCGGTACCGCCACGGGGTACGCGCTCGACCGCACGCCTGCCCGCAAGGTGGGGAAGCACCGGCCCGCCAGCCTCTGACCCTAAGGACCACCCGTCATGCGCAATACAACCGCCGAAGCCTCGTCCGACGCCGACCTGGTGGCCTCCGTCCGCGAAGGCGACGACGACGCCGCCGCCAGGGCAGAGTTGTGGCGCCGCCACGCCGCCGCCGGAAGGGCGATGGCAGGCTCGATCACCGACCAGCACGAACCCGAAGACCTGGTCTCGGAAGCCTTCACGCGCATCTTCGCGCTGATCCGCCGCGGCGAGGGACTCGAGGGGGCGTTCCGCTCCTGGCTCTACGAGTCCATCCGGCACGTGTCGACGGAATGGTCGGGGGAGATCGCGCCACAGCCACTCGACACCCTCCAACTCAGCGAAGAATCGACGCTCGCCGCCCTCGACCGGTCGCTGACGGTCACGGCATTCCGGACGCTGCCCACCCGGTGGCAGGAGGCGCTCTGGTACACCGAGATCGAGCAGCTGACCCCTCGGCAGCTCGCCCCGATCCTCGGGATGGACGCCGCCAACGTCTCCGAGCTCACCCTCCGCGCCCGCGAGGGGCTCCGTCAGGGGTGGATGCGGGCGCAGATCGCCTCGGTTAGGGAGGATTACGAACACGCGTGGGCACTCAGCGCCGAAGTAGCGCGCCAGGTCGGTTCTCGGCTCACTCAGGTGCTGCTCCCGCTCTCCGCCGGAATCGCGGGAAGCGTCGGCTACACCGCCTGGCTGCAACGCAACGGTCCAAGCTGAGAAACCCCCGAGGACCGGCCACTTCACTGTCATGAACGGGGTCGCGCTGCGTCCTTTACGGGAAGGCAAATAGCACTTCGGCCTCTGACCGTGAGGAAGACCCGTGACAACTCTGACCGTCCGCCCGACCGCGACACTCGACAAGCCTGCTTCTGGCCGACGCGCCGCCTCTGGCCGACGCGCCGCCTCCGGCCGACGCGCCGCTCCTCGGCGGCGTCCCGGGAAACTGGCCCGAGCCGTCCGCGTGCTGGCCGCCGCCGCGTTGGTCGCGCTGAGTGCGCTGCTCGTCCTCGGCCAGGAGGCCTTCCGGCACTTCGAGGCAACCGTGATGACCGCGCTGCTCAAGCCGTTCCTGGGCGGCGACGTGTTCACCTTCCAGGACCAGTTCGTGATCAAAACGGATCCGACCCACTACCTGGGCCTTCAGATCACCGTCGAATGCACCACCCTGGTGCTGCTGGTGCCGACGCTGCTCTTCGCTGCGATCATGATCGGCCTGCTCCCCCGGGTCACCTGGGGCCGCTGGGCCGTCGGCCTGTCGGTGGGGCTCGCCCTCATCGCCGCCGTCAACCTCACCAGGATCGCCATGATCGCCTTCGCCGCTCTGATCTGGGGCCACGACGGCTACGAATGGTCTCACCTCGTCGTCGGCACGGTGTTCGCCCTGATCGGCATCGTCGCGACCCTGATCGTCATGCTGCGAATCATGACCGGACGACGCACTAAGAAGTCCGTTCGTCGCGGTTCGGAGTGACCCGACCCGATCCGGCGTTGCATGTAATCATACTAGTCTGCTAGTATGATTACACGAGGTCGAAGAGAAGCCTGCACAGGATTTCCCTCCCTCAGCGCATCCCTTTCGTTGAATGCGCACCCCGCGGCCGGTCCGGGCGCGGACGATCATTCCATTCCGAAAGCGGGTTCTTCGTGCGCACCTCCTTCACCCCCGACGCCGTTCTGAGCAGCCGCGTGCGAGCCGGTGACATGGTCGCTTTCGCGGAGCTGTGGACGCGGCACTCGGCCACCGGCCGCCGCTTCGCGGTCAGCCTCACCAGCCAGTTCGACGCCGACGACCTCGTCGCTGAGGCGTTCACCCGCATCCTGGCCCAGCTGAAAGGCGGCAAGGGTCCGCGGGACGGTTTCTGCCGGTACCTGTTCCGGTCCATCCACCGCATCGCGATCGACTGGTCGCGACGCGAGAAGCACCTCGACGACGAAGCGGCCCCGGAGGCGGCGGACCCGCACTGCGCCGAGGTCATCTCGCTCGCCGCCGAGGAGCGGTCGCTCAGCGGTCGCGCGTTCCGGAGCCTCCCCACCCGCTGGCAGGAGGTGCTCTGGTACAGCGAGGTCGAGTCCATGAAGCCCAGCGAGTTCGCCCCGCTGCTGAACATGAGCGTCAACGCCGCGGCCCAGCTCGCCTGCCGCGCCCGGGCCGGCCTCCGCGAGGCCTTCGCGAACGTGAGCGCCCCCGTCTCCGAGCTCGTCGCCGCCTGACCCGCCCGAACCACCCGACCCTGAAACTCTCCATGCGAATCGTCACCCTCACTTCCAGCGTCGTCATCGTCGCCAGCGTGCTCACCTTCGGCGGCATCCTCCCCGCCCACGCGGACGCACCGAGCACCCGCGGTGCCGCGACGGCGCCCGCCGCGCCTCCCGCACCTGCGGTCCCCGCGGCCGCCCGGGCGGTCCCCGCGCCCGCTGCTACCGACCCCGCGCCCGCACCCGCACCCGCAGACCCCGCACCCGCTCCTGCAGATCCCGCGCCCGCCCCGACGGCACCCACACCCGCCCCCGCAGACCCCGCCCCCGCACCGGCGGCTCCCACGCCGGCCACCCCGGCCGCGCGAGACGGGAACGCCATGGTCGCCCTCGCGCAACAGCACGTCGGCGTCGTCCCCTACTCGAACGGCGCCACTGCCGAGGACGGGTTCGCGTGCGACGGACTCACCCAGTGGGTGTACGGCCAGTTCGGCGTCGACCTTCCCCGTGGGGTCACCGCCCAAGCCGCACGAGGAGTGCAGGTCTCGGCCGCGGAGGCCCAGGCCGGTGACCTCGTGGTCTACGTCGGCGAGCACATCGGCATCTACGACGGTGCCGGCGGCATCATCGATTCTCCCGACTGGGGGCGCTACGTGTCGCATCGTGCCATCTGGGGAGAACCCATCTTCGTCCACATCCCGTAACGCCAACCCGCACACAGAACCGCAGACCGACCAGGAGAAACGAGCCCGCCATGCCCACCAGCACCCTCCCCGTCATCAGCCCCCGAGCGCTCGTCGCCCACCACGGCCGACGAACCCCGGCCGACCTGCGCAAGCACGCCGAAGCCAGCTACTCACCCGGCAGCGCGCAGCAGACCTGGCTGCTCGAGGTCGCCACCAGGACGGCCCGCAGCGGTCACGCCACCATCGCCGGCCTCCCGGCGGACGAGCTGAACGAGATCCTGAAGGCCGCGACGTTCGCCCTGCTCACCGATCGGTACCTCGCCCTCTACGACCAGCGAGCGTGATCGAAGGAGAATGGCGCCCGAATCTCCTTCGATTGGCAGTACTGAAGGAGAATCGGACGGTTTGCGGCCGAAACTCCTTCGCATCCGGGACCAACGAGGGCCGGCGATTGGGAGACCCGGCACCGCGTCGCTTACGGTAGCGATCATGGACGGCAGCAGCATCCGCATCAGAACCGCGGCAGCACACGAGTATCCCGCGATCGGAGAGCTGACGCACGCGGCCTACACGCACGACTACGACGACCTCCCGGAGCACTATCGGGAAGAACTGAAGCATCCCGAGGCGCTCGCGGAGGACTTCGAGTTCTTCGTGGCCGAGGACGAGACGGGTGAGCTGCTGGGAACCATCGCGCTGCTGCGCGTCGGCCACGACAACGGCGGACACATCGCGCCCGACGAGCTGTACTTCCGGCTGCTGGCCACGCATCCGTCAGCACGGGGTCGGGGACTCGGCGTGCGGTTGACCGAGTTCGCCCTGGAGCAGGCGGCCGCTCGCGGTCAGCGCGCCGTCGTCCTCAACAGCGGGCCGGACATGGTCGGCGCCCATGCGCTGTACCGGAAGCTCGGCTTCAGCAGGCGTTCCGAGCGGGAGGGCATCATCGTGCTTCCGGACGGCCGCGAGCTGGAGCTGCTCACCTTCGTGCGCGACCTGTCCGCCTGACGGCGGCCGCGCAGCGGACGCCCGTCACATCGTCTGGCGGAGCCCTCCGTCGATCACGACGTCCGCGCCGGTCAGGTTGCCGAGCACCGGGCTGGCCAGCATCACGGCGAGCGCCGCCACCTCGGCCGGGGTGGTGAAGCGTCCGGTCACCATCGACTCCTCGGCGCCGCGACGAACTGCGGCCGGGTCTCCCCCGGTCGCCGCCGCGACGGTCCGGGCGACGCCGCCGTCGCCCAGCCAGAGGTCGGTTGCGACCGGCCCCGGACTGATCGAGTTGACCCGGATGCCGCGGTGCCCGACCTCCTTGGACAGCGACTTGGTGAAGCTCAGCAGCGCGGCCTTGGCGGCGCTGTAGTCCATCACCAGCGGGTCGGCGAGGATCGCGTTCTCGGACGCGATGTTGACGATCGCGCCCCCGTCCGGGATGCGGTCGAAGAGCGCGCGGGTGGTCCGCACGGCGGCGAGCGCGTTCAGCTGGTACGTGTTCGACCACTGCTCGTCGGTGATGCTCGGGAAGCCTCCCGGCCGCGGCGGAGCCGACCCGACGTTGTTGATCAGGATGTCGACCGGTCCCGTCAGCTGCGCGGTCGCGGCGAGGATGCCGTCGTTGCCGCCGAGGTCCGCCTCCACGAGCCGGAAGTCGCCCTCGTCCGCCGCGGCCGCCGTCTCGGGAGTGCTCTTCCGGGCGATGCCGACCACGGAGACGCCCTCCTTCAGGAGGGCCCGGACGATGGCGAGGCCGATTCCGCGACTCGCTCCGGTGACGATCGCGTGCTTGCCTGTCAGTTCAAGATCCACAAGCGGGAGGCTATGGGGTCCGGAGCCGCCGCGGCTAGGGCTGCCGTGCGAACCGCCCGTGGAACAGCGCGACCGGCGCCACCATCCCGGCCCTATCCGTAGCGGAGACGCCGGTATTCCTCGTACACCACCCGGCCGCCGAACGTCCGTGTGCCCACCAGCGAGAGCGGCAGCCGGTGACCGAGCGGCGGCCAGTAGCGGGTTCCGCCACCGATCACGATCGGGTAGCGGAACAGCCGGTACTCGTCGACCAGATCGAGGGCGATGGCTTCGGCGGCGAGGTCGGCACCGCCGATCGAGACATCCCGGTCCGAGGCGCCGACCGCAGCGGCGATCTCCTCGGCGACGGAGGCTGCGGCGAGCCGCGCGTTCCCCTGCACCTCGGACAGCGTGCGGCTGAACACGACCTTCGGGAGGGCCGCCCAGCTGTCGGCGAACGCGGCCCCGGACGCGGGGACGCGGAGGGAGTCGTCGGTCTCCCAGACCAGCATCGTCTCGTAGAGCTTGCGTCCGAGCAGGTAGCCGCCCAGCCGCCCGACCTGGCCCAGCTGGAAGCGGAACTGCTCGTCGCTCGGGGCGGTGAAATCGAATCCGCCCTCGTCGTCGGCGATGAAACCATCTGCCGACACGCCCATCGAGTAGATCAGCACGGCAGCAGGCTAATGCGTCGGGGCGCCCTGCGGCAGGGGTGTCCCGGTCAGGCCGGAAAGGTCTGCACTTCGCACAGCGCACGCCGCGCGCGACGCGCCCCGGAAGTTCGCCGCCAACGCCCAGCAACCGCGCCTACGCTTGCATCATCTCGGGCGTTCGCCCACCCCCTCGGCTGGGAAGTCGGTACGACCCACGCGGAGGAACCTTTTGACAGCACCCACGCTCGGCCCGGTCCTGCGGACGCGACCCCGTACCGAGGGCCGCCCCCCGGTGACCAGCACCTACAACGAGTTGCTCGGGCGCGTGCGCGCTGAGGGCCTGCTGGAGCGCCGGCGCGGTTTCTACATCATGATGTTCTCGCTGCTGACGGTCGGGCTCGTCGGAGCCGGTGTCGGGTTCGTCCTCCTCGGCGACTCCTGGTACCAGCTCATCATCGCCGCCGTGCTCGGGGTGATCTTCACCCAGTTCGCGTTCCTGGGTCACGAGGCCTCGCACCGTCAGGTCTTCGCATCCGGTCCGAGCAACGACCGGGCAGGACGCCTCATCGCCACCTGGCTGGTCGGCATGAGCTACCAGTGGTGGATGACGAAGCACACCCGCCACCACGCCAACCCGAACACGGTCGGCAAAGACCCCGACATCGCGTTCGACACCGTCTCCTTCACCGAGGAGGATGCAGCCCGTCAGCGCGGGGTCATGGCCGTCATCACCCGGCGTCAGGGCTACCTGTTCTTCCCCCTCCTGCTGCTCGAGGGCGTGAACCTGCACATCACGTCCGTCCGCTCGCTGCTGAGCCGCGGACCGGTGGACCGCCGCGGGAGTGAGTTGGTCGCGATCGGACTCCGCCTGTCGATCTACGTGACGATCGTCTTCCTGATGCTGCCGCTCGGCATGGCCTTCGCCTTCCTCGGTGTGCAGCTCGCCGTCTTCGGTGTCTACATGGGTGCCTCTTTCGCCCCGAACCACAAGGGCATGCCGCTCCTCCCGGCCGGGTCCCGCGTCGACTTCCTCAACAAGCAGGTCCTCACCTCCCGCAACATCCGGGGCGGCTGGACTATGAGCGCGCTGATGGGCGGCCTCAACCACCAGGTCGAGCACCACCTGTTCCCGAGCATGGCCCGTCCGCACCTGAGGCGGGCACGCATCCTGGTGCGCGAGCACTGCGCGACTCACGGCATCCCCTACACGGAGACCGGGCTGATCAACTCCTATCGGATCGTGATCCAGTACCTGAACCGGGTGGGCCTGGCCGCACGCGATCCGTTCGACTGCCCGGCGGCGCAGCAGCTCCGACGCGCCTGAGGATCTCCAAAATGACCCCCATCCGGGTGTCCCCAGTTCGGTGGACGCAGGCGTAGGTTACGTGTACCCCGATCGGTTCCCGAAAAATCGTGAGGGGTATCGCCGTCCGGCAGTCGCCGGAATGTCAATAATGCGTCGGCGATGGGGGCGTCCTGGGGCACTCTCGTCGCGCCCGCCTGAGTCCGGAAAGTACCCGAAACTTTCATGATCAGAGACACCGAAGGGGCAGCTGCAGCCCCTCTTCTTGCAGTAGTGGAGCGCGTCAAGCCCGGCCGTTGGCTGGCGATCGCCTCTTCAGGGATCTCCGAGGGGATGGCGCACGTGCCGGCAGGCGTCGGCATCGAACGCCTCTCCAGTTCACTCTTCGCCGTGATGTCGGTCAGCAGGAGCGCCGAGTCGCCGCTGATCGGCTGGCTCGCGGACACCTCAGACGACGAGAGCCTGGATGCGTTCTTCACCGTCCAGGGCACCGCGCGGGATTCTGAGCGGCGCGAGCTCGAAATGGGTCGGCTGCCGGAGGTGCCCGACCACGCGTGGCAGAACGTCGACACCGTGGTGGCCGTGGAGTCCACAGCCGAGTTCGTCTTCTTCGTCTGCGTGGGCGGCGAGACGGAGACGGTGACGGAACTGCTTGCGCAGCCTGAAGCCCGCGCGGCCTGACAGCCTTCGCTCTCGACAAGAGAGCAGGATTCGAGAAGCGCTCCTCGTGTCGCGCCTCATAGATTGATCCCACTCACACCGTGAAGGGGACATCATGACCACCACGACATTCAGCAAAGAGGAGAAGGCAGCGATCAAAGCTGCCGTCGCCGAGAAGAAGGCAGCGCAGGAGGGAGCGGACGCCGCAGCAGCGTGCGACGCCGCCATCGCCGCGATGACCGGAATAGACAAGGAACTCGCCGAGACCTTCCACCGCCTGGTGGCGGAGAACACCTCTCTGGCCGCGAAGACCTGGTACGGCATGCCCGCCTACGCGGACGCCGACGGGAAGACGGTCGTCGCGTTCAAGCCGGGCTCGAAGTTCAAGATCCGCTACGCGACGATCGAGTTCCAGCAGGCAGCGAAGCTGGACGACGGCCGGCTGTGGCCGGTCGGCTTCGCCGTCACCCAGCTGGACGACGCGGACCAGAAGCGCATCGCCGAGGTTCTGCGGGCGGCCGTCGGCGACTGACCGCGCCTACGCCGGAACGTTCGCTCGCGCCGCGCCGATGGCCTTCGAGAGGGATTCGACGTCGATATCGCCGTCGTGGCGCTGACCGTTGATGAAGAACGTCGGCGTTCCGGCGGCGCCGCTGCGATCCGCGGAACGGATGTCCGCCTCCACCCGGTCCGCGTAGGCACGGGACTGCAGGTCCTCCATGAACCGTTCGGGATCGATCCCCACCTCCTCCGCATACCTCTCCAGCTCGGCGATGCCCAATCCCCGCTTCGGGTCCAGGAGGAGGTCGTGCATCGGCCAGAACGCGCCCTGCGCCGCCGCCGCCTCTGCTGCCTCCGCCGCACGCAACGCGTTCGGGTGGATGTCGCTGAGCGGGAGATGCCGCCAGACGAACGCGACGTCCGGATGCCGGTCCAGCAGGTCCTGTGTCACCGGCTCGGCCCGGCGGCAGTAGCCGCACTCGAAGTCGCCGTACTCGACGACGGTCACGCGCGGGTGCTCGGCGCCGCGAACGTGATCGACGTCGGGATCGACCGGTGACAGCAGGTCGAGTGTCTGGTCCGGTCGCCCGACGAGCGCCCGGGTCCTGTCGACCGCAGGAATGAGCCGCACCGCCTGGAAGACGAGCCAGGTCAGGATGGACGAACCGATGACCGAGAAGAAGATACCGATCTTGGCCTCGTCAAGCTGGGGACCACTCAGCGCGATGCCCGCGATCAGGAGGGAGACGGTGAATCCCACACCGGCCGCGGTACCGCTTCCGAGGACGGAGAGCCAGCCCACCTGCGGCCTGATCCTCCCCCGGCTCAGCTTGCCCACCACCCACGCTGTTCCCGCGACCGACACCGGCTTGCCGATGACGTACCCGACGACGATGCCCAGGGTGATCGCGCTGGTGAACGAGCGCACGAGGAGGTCTGCCGAGATCGCCACGCCGGCGTTCGCCAGGGCGAAGATGGGGACGACGACGTAGCTCGTCCACGGGCTGAGCCGGTACAGGATCCGCTCATTCTCGGACAGCGAATCAGCCAGGCCGACGGCAGCCGAACGCGCCAGTTCGGCGGTCGGCGCCTCCCGGTAGCTCCTCACCAGACCGGTGGCCCGTTCGAGGTCAGCGCGGAGCGGCACGTAGGCGGTGGTGGCCAGGCCGATTGCGAGCCCGGCGACGACCGGGTCGATCCCGCTCAGCAGCACCGACAACCACATCCCGACCCCGAGCACGACCGCCAGGCTCCTGCCGATCGTCTTTCCGATCCGCCGGGCGACCAGGATGCCGACGAAGGCGATCACCGCGACGATGAGTGGGATGGGCGAGATCGGTCCGCTGTACAGCGCGCCGATGATGATCAGTGCCGCGACGTCGTCGACCACGAAGGCCGTCAGCAGGAAGGTGCGCGTGCGTCTGGGCGCTCGCCGTGCCAGGAGGGTGAGGATCCCGAGCGCCAACGCGGTATCGGTCGACATCGCGACACCCCAGGCGCGGGCCGATTCGAGTCCCGCGTTGAAGGCCAAGTAGATCGCGACCGGGACGGCCATTCCGAGAAGGCCGACGGCGAGCGGGAGGATCAGCTTCCTCCGGTCCCGCAGGTCGCCGAGGTCGAACTCGCGCCGGGCTTCGAGTCCGACGGCGAGGAAGAAGAAGGTCATCAGCCCGCTGTTGACCCACGTCCGCAGGTCGTACGACAGGCTGAGGCCGCCCAATTGGAGTACCAGGCGCTGACTCCAGAAGTCCTCGTACCCGCCGATGTTGGCCCACACGACCGCCAGGATGACGGACACGACCAGGATGACGGATGCGAGGGCGCCGGCGCGCAGGATGCCGTGGAAGTCGCGCTTCGGTGCCACCATCGTGCGGCCGTCGGCTTCGGTTGCCGGCCTGTCGAGTTCTGCCGTCATCGTGCTCACCTCACTGGGACGTGATGCGCCTCAGGGATGTCCCGAAGGCGCGCATCCCCCTAGATTGGCGACATGACCCCCCGGATCGCAAACATCACGTTCCATGCCACCGACCCTGCGCGTCTCGCGCGCTTCTGGAGTGCGGTCATGGGATACCCCGAAGACACCGGCTTCGACCCGGAGGAACTCGCCGAGCTGAAGCAGGCGGGCCTGACGGACGATGACATCGCGTCCCGCGCGGTGGCGTGGGACGGCGATCCGGCCCATCAGCGCTTCTACTTCACCCGTTACGAACACGCGAGGCGGCAGCGGAACCGGATGCATATGGATATCTCACCCGCCTCGGGACGTCACTCGAGCCGGGAGGAGGTCGAGGCCGAGCGCGACCGGCTCGTCGCGCTCGGGGCGACGGTCGAGAAGGTTCTCGACGGCGCCTGGGGACCGTATGACGAGTTCGCCATCATGATGCGCGACCCCGAAGGCAACGAGTTCTGCCTTCAGTGATCGCGCGGGTTCCCCGTGCAGCCGGAAATCGCTCCTGTCCCGACGACACGTCGCGGGAGCACAATGGCGGCGACGACGTAACCGTCCGAACCAGAGGAGCCGCTCATGTCCGCATCCGCCGCCACGGTGAGTTCTTCCGAGAGTCTCCGTCGCCGATCCCGCGAGGCGCTCACCGCATTGGCCGTTCAGTTCCTGCTCGGGATGGCCGCGAATCTGATCGGCGAACCGGAGAGCACCTTCGTGATCGTGGTCGACTGGATCATCATCATCCTGCACATCCTGATCGCGATCGGCCTGGTCGTGGTCGCCGTGCGGCTGCTCCTCGCGGCGCGGAAGGCCGGGGTCGGGCAGCATCTGGCGATGTGGGGCCTCGTGGTCATCGTGATCACCTTCCTCGCGGGCGTCGGAACGATGGTTACGGGCAGCGACTGGGCGTCCTACGTGATGGCTACCGGCTTCCTTGTCGCTGCCGCACTCTACGTCGCCACGTTCCTCGCTTCGTACCGCCTCGATTACGGATCATGACGTCGAGGGTGCGAGCGGTGAGGCCGTGCCGCATCCTGGTGCGATGACCAGGCAGATCCGTTTCAACGCGTTCGACATGAACTGCGTCGCCCACCAGTCGTCGGGGATGTGGCGGCACCCGGACGACCAGGCGTGGCGGTACAAGGACCTCACCTACTGGACCGAGCTCGCCAAACTGCTCGAGCGCGGCACCTTCGACGGCATCTTCATCGCGGATGTGCTGGGCACGTACGACGTGTACGGCGGCAGCAATGAGGCAGCGATCCGTCACGGTGCACAGGTCCCGGTCAACGACCCGGTGCTGCTGGTCTCGGCGATGGCTTTGGTCACCGAGAACCTCGGCTTCGGGATCACCGCGGGCACCGCGTACGAGCACCCGTACCCGTTCGCGCGCCGCATGTCGACGCTCGATCACCTGACCAACGGCCGGGTGGGCTGGAACGTGGTCACCGGATACCTGCCGTCCGCCGCCCGGAACATGGGTCACGACGACCAGCTGCAGCACGACGACCGGTACGACCACGCCGACGAGTACCTGGAGGTGCTCTACAAGCTGTGGGAGGGGTCGTGGGAGGACGACGCCGTCGTGCGCGACCGCGAGTCCGGCATCTTCACCGACCCGTCGAAGGTGCACGAGATCGGTCACGCCGGAAAGCACTTCACCGTGCCGGGCATCCACCTGTCGGAGCCCAGCCCCCAGCGGACGCCGGTGATCTACCAGGCCGGGGCGTCGAAGCGCGGCATCGGGTTCGCGGCCGAGAATGCCGAGGCGATCTTCGTGGCGGCGTCGACGAAAGAGGGCCTCACGGCCACCGTCCGCAAGCTCCGGGACGCGCTCGAGGCCGCTGGACGCGACCGCTACTCCGCCCGCATCTACACGCTGCTGACGATCATCACCGATGAGACCAGCGAGAAGGCGCAGGCGAAGTTCGAGGACTTCCTGCAGTACACGAGCGACGAGGGCGCCCTGGTGTTCATGTCCGGGTGGATGGGCGTGGACCTGTCGCAGTACGACCTCGATGAGCCGATCGGAAACGTGGACAGCAACGCCATCCAGTCCGCGGTGGCCAACTTCCAGCTCCCCAACGAGGACGGCGGCCAGTGGACCGTCCGCGACATTGGACGCAACGGGGCGATCGGCGGCCTCGGACCGTTCATCGTCGGGTCCGGCACCGAGATCGCCGACCAGCTGCAGGAGTGGGTCGACGAGACCGACGTGGACGGCTTCAACCTGGCGTACGCGATCACCCCGGGCACCTTCGAGGACATCGTCGAGTTCGTCATCCCAGAACTGCGCAAGCGCGGAGCGTACCCGGAGGAGTACGCGCCGGGCACGCTCCGCAACAAGCTGCACGGCGCCGGTGACCGGCTCCCCGAGACGCATCGCGGCGCGCGGTACAAGGTCGGCGCGCGGTCAGGCGTCGCGGGCGAGTAGCCCCAGATCGCGCAGGCTTTCCGCGGTCTCGACGATCGTCTCGGCGACCGGTCGCGGCCGGAAGCCGAGTTCGTCCTTCGCACGTTCGTTGTGGATGACGAGGGGTGCAGGCTCCTCCCCCGGCAGCTGCTCGGTGGTCACGCGCGCGGCGAGCTCGCCGAGTCGGTCGCGGAGCACGTTCGCGACGTCGAGGAACGTCAGGGTCGGGCCGTCCGCGAGCAGGAGGTAGCGCTTGCCCGCTGCCCCGGGGGTGGACATCGCAGCGATGTGCGCCGACGAGACGTCGCGGACGTCCGCGATCCCGAAGCGCTGTCGCGGAAGCGCCGCCATCGTGCCGTCCAGCATCCCGGTGAAGACCTGGAGTGATGAGCGGGCGGATGCGGTGAGGGTGGGTCCGGCGATCCAGGTCGGATTGAGGGCGACGAGTTCGAGGTCGCCGCCCTCGCGCTCGACGAAGTCCCACGCCGCGCGCTCCGCGACCGCCTTGGACAGCGGGTAGGCGGGCAGGCCCGGCGTGGCCGGGTCGGTCCAGTCCGATTCGTCGTAGTCGCGGACCGGTTTCGGCGAGTACCCCACGGCGGCGAACGACGACGTGAGCACGACCCGGCGAGCGCCGTTGTCGCGGGCCGCCCGCAGCACGCGCAACGCACCGTCCCGTGCGGGGACCACCACCTCGTCCGGATTCGTAGCCTGGACCATCGGCGACGCGACGTGGTACACATCGGTGATGCCGGCGAGTGCCTCATCCCAGCCCGCATCGTCGGTGAGGGAGGCGGCGACGAACGACAAGCCGGTGTCGTCGACCCCGGCCCGCCGGACCGCCTCGCGGACTTCCTGCGACCGCTCCAGCGATCGGACGGTTGTCCGCACATCGGCGCCGGAGGCGAGAACGTCGGCGATGAGCCGGGTGGCGAGATAGCCGCTTCCGCCGGTGATGAGAATGGTGGGCTGACTGTTCATCGGAAGGTCTCCTCGAGTCGGGGAAGGATGGATTCGAGCTCGACGTGCGCCTCCGCTTCGGCGGCGACATCGTCGCGATCACGGGCATCCCAGAGCGCGGCCTTCACCCGCAGATAGTCCAGGTGCACGTGGAGGGTCACGATCTGCTCCTCGACGCGCTCGGCATGACGGAGCAGGATGTCGCGCTGGTCCCCCGCCGCGGCGTGCCCGCGGCGCCGGTTGGCCTGGTAGGTCCGCATGTCCTCGATGCCGACACCCATCGCCCGCAGGCAGGCGAGCACCTGTGCTGCGTCGAGGTCGCCCTCGCTGTAGCGCCGATGGCCGCTGCGCTCGTCGCGCGCGATCGGCCCGAGGAGGCCGACGTCTTCGTAGTACCGCAGCGTCGGCTCGCTGAGTCCGCTCTGCCGGGACACGTCCTGGATGGTCAACGTGATCATGTCCCCATCAGAACAGACCTCAAGCGCTTGAAGTCAAGCTCGTCGGGTAATGGATGTGAGGTCACGGTGTGGTCGCACGGGGCCTGCTGAACAGGTTGACAACGTTGCCATCCGGGTCGCGGAGCAGTGCCGAGCGGTTACCCCACGGCATCGTCGTCGGGTCCAGAACGACGTCCCAAAGGTCCGTGCTGTCGAGGTCGGCTCGGAGGCGCGCGAACTCGGCGTCCACATCGTCCACCTCGAACTCCACGATCACCGAGCGATTGGATGCGGGGGCCGTCGCGGAGCCGAGCATCGCCACGGTGACCGGGCTCGCGATCGCCAGCGTCGCTCCGTGACCGGTGAACTGAGCGAACACCGGCGCTGGCCGGTCGGCCGGGCGTCCGGTCACGAGTTCGTAGAACGACGCGAGCCGATCGACGTCCTCGGTGATGATGCGGATCGATGCGAATGACATGGTGGGTGCCTCCTGGTGGTGGGTCGTCCATCCAGGCTCCCGCACGCGCGCGACACCGTCCTGTCGGTGTTTCCGCGAACCCGTCAGCTCAGGTCGTCTGCCAGGGAGCGGAGCACTCCGAACGGGATGTCGAGCTCCGCGCGGTCGAGCGAGCGGGCGACGGGGCGCTCGCCTGTCGCCTCGAGTGACGCCATGCGGTCTCCCCGGAAGGCGCGCACTCCGTTCCGGAGCCGACACCACGCGATCAGGTACCAGTTGCCGTCCTTCCCGATGTAACCGAGCGGTTCGATCTCGCGATGGGTGACGGCGCCGTGCTTGTCGCGGTAGTCGACGGCGAGCACGCTGTTCGACCGGAGGGCCGCCGCGAACATCGGCGGGACCGGCTCCCGCTCCTCCGCCTCCTCCCCCTCGAGCAGGTGCACCCGCGCGGCCAGCGACGCAGCACGCCGCGCGTCATCGTCCGGCATCACGGCCAGGAGCTTGCGGAGCGCCGTGCCCGAAGCGTGCCGGAACGGTCCGCGACGCAACGATCCCAGGCCGATCAGGATCGCGAGCGCCTCGTCGGCCGAGAACCCGAGCGGGCCGAGGGTGGAGGCGGCGTCGATGACGTACCCGCCGGTGCGGCCCTGTTCGGCCCAGATCGGGACGCCCGCCTGCTGCAAGGCAGAGAGGTCGCGCTCGACGGTGCGCATGGAGACCTCGAACCGATCGGCCAACCAGCGCGCGCTGCGCGGCCGTGGGGATACGGCACGAAGCTCCTCCACGAGCGCGTAGAGGCGGTCCGTCCGGTTCACCCGCAGAGTCTACGGTTCCCCACCGTCAGTCCTCGATGTCGGAGAACAGACCCGTGAACGGTGTGCCAGATCCCGCGAGCTGCTGGAAGAATGCTCCGGCGGCCGGAGTCGCTACAGCTGCGGAGGCGTCGTCGTAGCTGTCGAAGTAGAGGTCCAGCGTCCGGTGCGACGGCGTCGGCGTGCCATCCTCCTTGGGCCACACCTTGGCGCTCTCGAGTCGGCGGAGTCCGGGAAGCTGCCGGGCGAGCGCGGCCAGCTGCGGGTAGCCGCTTTCGAAGGCGTCCGGGTCGGCGGGGTTGTCGATGATGATGGTGATCTTGGTAGGCATGATGTTCTCTGTTCTATCAGTTGCTCGTGACGAGCTGGCGGTGGATCAGAGGGGTCAGCTGCGCGAGAGTTCGAACACGATCTCCTCGACCTTCTCCTTCGCGTCACCGAACAGCATCTGTGCGTTCTCGCGATAGAAGAGGGGATTCGGCACCCCGGCATAGCCCGATGCCATCGAGCGCTTGAAGACGATGACGTCGCGCGCCTCCCACGCTCTGAGCACCGGCATGCCCGCGATGGGGCTTCCGGGGTCTTCGGCGGCTGCCGGGTTCACCGTGTCGTTCGCGCCGATGACGAGAACGACGTCGGTCGCCGCGAGGTCGTCGTTGATCTCATCCATCTCGAGCACGATGTCATACGGCACCTTGGCCTCGGCGAGCAGTACGTTCATGTGCCCCGGCAGGCGACCGGCGACCGGGTGGATGCCGAACCGCACGCCCACGCCGCGCTCACGGAGCTTCTGGACCAGGTCGGCCACACCGTGCTGAGCCTGGGCGACGGCCATCCCGTAACCGGGTGTGATCACGACAGTGGATGCTCCCGCCAGCAGCTCGGCGACCGACGCGGCATCGGTCTCCCGGTACTCGCCGACCACTTCGTCGCTCTTCTTCGGCGCCTCGATGCCGAAGCCGCCGGCGATGACGGAAAGGAAGGACCGGTTCATCGCCTTGCACATGATGTAGCTCAGGTACGCACCGGACGATCCCACCAAGGCGCCGGTGACGATGAGCAGGTCGTTGTCCAGGAGGAAGCCGGCGGCCGCTGCCGCCCAGCCGGAGTAGCTGTTGAGCATCGAGATGACGACCGGCATGTCGCCGCCGCCGATGGAGGCGACGAGATGCCAGCCCAGGGCGAGCGCAACCGCGGTGACGACCACGAGCAGCCACAGCTCGGGCGTGACGACGTACCAGACGGTCAGCAGGACGAACAGGACGAGGGCGCCGACGTTCAGGATGTTCTTGCCCGGCAGCACCAGCGGTTTGGAGGAGATCCGGGCGGACAGCTTCAGGAACGCGACGATCGACCCGGTAAAGGTCACCGCCCCGATGAACACGCCGATGAACACCTCAGCGTGATGGATATCGGCCAGCGCTCCGGTGAGCCCGGTGTCGTACAGGGCGCCGTTCCAGCCGACCAGGACGGCGGCGAGACCCACGAAGGAGTGCAGCAGCGCGATGAGTTCGGGCATCCCGGTCATCTCCACGATGCGGGCACGCCAGAGCCCGACCGAACCGCCGATGACCACGGCGACGACGAGCAGCACGAGGCCCAGCGTCCCCTGCGGCTGTCCCCACGCTCCGGCTGCGACCAGCGCGAGCGTCGCCACCAGGGCGACGACCATGCCGACGATGCCGAATACGACCCCGCGGCGGCTCGTCTCGTGCTTGCTGAGACCGGCGAGGCTCAGGATGAACAGCAGCGCGGCGACGATGTAGGCGGCGTCCGCGATCGCGCCGGTGACGGCGATCATCGAGGGTCGCCCTTCTGGAACATCGCCAGCATGCGACGCGTGACGGCGAATCCACCGAAAATGTTGATGCTGGCGAGAAGCACCGCGATCGCCGCGAGGATCTGCACCGCGACGTTCGGCGCCGTGATCTGCACCATCGCGCCGACCACGATGATCCCGGAGATCGCGTTCGTCACGCTCATCAGCGGGGTGTGGAGCGCGTGGGCCACGTGGCCGATGACGTAGAACCCGACGACGACCGCGAGCGTCAGCACCAGGAAGTGCTGCGGAAGCGGCGGCGGCGCGAACGCGCACACCAGGAACAGCACGGCGATGCCGGCCATCACGAGGGCGGTCCTCCGCGCAGGGGTGGCCACCGTCTTCGGTGGAGCCGCGGTCGCGGATGCGGACGTCGCCGTGGCGGAGAACGGGGCTGCCGACACCGGCACGGGCGGTGGGGGCCAGGTGACGACGCCGTCCCGGACGACGGTGGCCGTACGCTGCACCACGTCGTCGAAGTCGATCGTTAGTCGTCCCTGTTTGCCGGGGGTGAGGAGCTTCACCAGGTTGAGCAGGTTCGTCGCGAAGAGCTGGGACGCCTGTTGCGGAAGCCGGCCGGGGAGGTCGGTATAGCCCAGAATGACGACACCGTTGCCCGTCACGACCCGTTCCCCGGCGACGGACCCTTCGACGTTGCCGCCCTGCACGGCCGCCATATCGACGATGACGCTCCCCGCCCGCATCGAGGCGACATCCGCGGCGGTGATCAGCCTGGGCGCGGGGCGGCCCGGGATGAGCGCCGTCGTGATGATGATGTCGGCATCCGCGGCCTGCTCGGAGTAGATCTCCGCGGCCCGGCGGTCGTACGCCTCGCTGGTCGCCTTCGCGTAGCCGTCGGCGGAGGCCTGCTTCGCTTCGTCGGGGACGACGACCTCCACATACTGTCCGCCGATCGACGCGACCTGGTCCGCCACCTCCGGACGCGGGTCCGTCGCACGCACGATCGCCCCCAGACTCGACGCCGCTCCGATCGCCGCGAGGCCCGCGACGCCGGCTCCCGCGACGAGCACCTTCGCCGGCGGCACCTTCCCCGCGGCGGTGACCTGACCGGTGAAGAATCGGCCGAACTCGTGCGCGGCCTCGATCACCGCGCGATACCCGGCGATGTTCGCCATCGAACTCAGCACGTCCATCGACTGGGCACGGGAGATCCGGGGCACCGCATCCAAAGCGATCGCCGTGATCCCGCGCGTGGCCAAGGCGTCGAGGAGGTCTGGTCGCAGGGCCGGACTCAGCATCGCGATCAGGGTCGCCCCGTCGGCGATCATCGCGATCTCGGCCTCGGTGGGCGCGTTCACCTTCAGCACGATGGATGCGCCCCACGCGGTCGCCCTGTCGACGATCGCGGCGCCGGCTGCGGCATACGCGACGTCGGGGAATGAGGATGACGCCCCGGCCCCGGCCTCGATGACGACCTCGTATCCCAGGCCGATGAGCTTCGGGACGGTGGTGGGGGTTGCTGCCACCCGTTTCTCACCGGGGGCCTCGGCGACGATGCCGATGCGCGCTTCGCTCATGGGCTCAGCGTAGAGGGGGTGAGCTCGGCGCGTCAGGGCGACGCGACGATGCCGCCTGTTGACCAATCGCGCCCTTTAGCCAATACTTAGGCATATGCCTAAGTATCACGATGAGCTCGACGCCGTGCTCCGCGCTCTCGCGGATCCCACGCGCCGGGCGATCGTCGAGCGCTTGGCGGCATCCCCCGCCGTTGTGTCCGAACTGGCGGCACCGTTCTCGATGGCGTTGCCGTCGCTGATGCAGCACCTGCGGGTGCTGGAAGACGCCGGTGTCGTCACGTCGCAGAAGCACGGACGCGTCCGCACGGTGACCCTCCGACCGGGTGCCCTCGACGTCCTCCACCTCTGGCTCGGCGAGCAGCGGACCCCCGCGGAACGCCAAGCCGACCGCCTCGGCATCCACCTCATCCGCCCCACCGCCAAGGAGACCTCATGACCCGCGTGCGCCTCGCCCTCTTCACCTCGCTCGACGGCTACACGTCGACGACCGACCAGGGGCCAGACAACCCGATGGGCGCCGACTGGGGTCGGCTCACCGCGGCGTACGTGGCGACCCGTACGTTCCGTGAGCGCATCTTCGGCGACACCAGCGGAGCCGGCACGACCGGCGTGGACGACTCCTACGCCGCCGGGTTCTTCGAAGGCGTCGGAGCCGAGATCATGGGGGCGGCGATGTTCGGCCTGCACTCGTTCCCCGATGACCCGGAGTGGAAGGGCTGGTGGGGCGACCGGCCACCGTTCGGAACCCCGGTCTTCGTGCTCACCAGCACAGCCCCGCGTCCGTCGATCCCGATGCAAGGCGGAACCACGTTCCACTTCCGCAACGGCCCGATCGAGGCGGTGCTCGCCGAGGCGACAGAGGCTGCAGGGGGTCTGGACGTGCGCGTCGGCGGCGGGATCGGCACCGCGCGCGCCTTCCTGCGCGCCGGCCTGGTCGACGACTTGCACCTTCAGATCGCCCCGATCATCCTGGGCCGTGGAACGCGCCTGTGGGACGACCTGGCCGGCCTCGACCTCACGCATTCGGTCACGTCCGAGGTTGCCGAGAGCGGCACCATCCACGTCACGTTCACCCGATAGGACACACCCATGACGATCGAACGCCGGCTCGCGCGCTCCGAGTTCACCCTCACCCGCGACTATCCCGCTGCGCCGGAACGGGTATGGGATGCGTTCTCCGACGAGGAGCAGAAGCTGCAGTGGTGGGGCGCCGGCGACCACATCGAGGCGCGCGAATGGGCGTTCGACTTCCGTGTCGGCGGGCGCGACATCGCCGAAGGGAAATTCCATGACGGTCCCCTCTCACGGTACGAGGCGACCTACACGGACATCGTCGACTATGTCCGCATCGTGACGACCTACGACATGTGGCTCGACGGAGTGCACATGTCGACGTCGGTGGCATCGCTGGAGTTCGAGCCGATCGACGGAGGCACCCGCTTCACGCACGTCGAGCAGGGCGTGTTCTTCGACCAGTTCTGGGCCGACGGACCCGGCCGCGAGAAGGGCACCCGCGGGCTGCTCGACGCACTCGGCGCCTACCTCGCGCGCGGCGCGTCCCGCTGAGAGAGGTCAGCGTTTCAGGACGGCCTCGATCTGGTCGAGTGTCAGGGAGGGGACGAATCCCGGATCCTCGTAGAGCTTCTGCAGGGTCGCCGTGTCGATGGCCGCGAGTTGCGCCGGGGTGAAAAGAGCGTTGCCGTCGGCCGCCTTCCACGCGCTCTGCCAGATCATCGCCAGGATGAGCGCCCCGTCCACCAGGACGCCGATCGTCTTCTGCCCGAACCGGCTCCAGAGCGCGTCGGTCACCGCCACCGACGTATCGCCGGCCTTCGTGGCGACGGTCGCGTACGCCGTCACCAGATCGTGAGGGTCGATCGCCTTCGCCGACCGGTCCATGAGATCGACGACGGCCGCCGCCGCTTCCGCGCCCGATGCAACGACGGCCGGTGCCGCTGCCTTCGCGGTCGCCTCGGCGATCCCGGCCACGATCTCGGCGTCGTGCCGGTCGATCATCGTCGACTCGTAGGCGGAGTGCACGCCCGTGCCCGTTCCATCCGGAAGACCATCGGCCAGCATCGAGCCGTGCAGCGGCTGACAGGCGTCGCCGACATAGTGGGCGAGCAGACCGGCTGCCGCGACGAACCGCGCGAGGTCTTTCGCCGTGACGGCGGCGACCATCTCATCGAAGAACTGCCACACGCGGAAAGGGAGGAGACCTCGCTTGTCCGACTCGGTGTGGCCGAGCCGGGTGTAGTAGTCCTGCCACACGGGCACGGACACGTTGGCGGGGTCCTGGACGCACCGTTCCCGCAGCGTCACGCCGTCGAGTGGTTCGTCGATGTCGGCGAAGTGGTTCGGATGCTCCGGCCCGGTGCGGAACGCCGTGTCGCGGCCGCCCTTCACCGCGGTCGGCAGGTTCTTCCAGATCAGGTCCGGGACGTCGGCGAGCGGCACGAAGCCGCCGTTCTTTTTCGCGTCGATCGTGGCTTTGTCGATCGCGCCGTGCCCCAGCCCCTGGATGCTGAAACTGATCCGGTCCTCGTTGGCGGTCATCAACCGCTTGAGCCGGGCCGGCTTCACCCGCTCACAGGCGAAGGACGCGATCGTGTAGTGGCCCGTCTTCCCCCAATACGGCTGCGGACCGGTGTTGTAGTCGACGACCAGCTCGACATCGAGCAGCCGGAGGACGCTGGTGAGACTTGTAGCCAGTGCGAAGTTGAAGTTCGCCCCGGAGGAAGCGAGGAAGCTCTGTCCTCCCCACTCCAGCGCGATGGGCCGCAACGGGCCGTCCGCCTGGACCAGGTGCCAGACGGTCCCCGAGTCGCCCGGCCGGGAGCTCTCCTCACCCGGCAGCGGCGCGATCAGGAAGTCGGTCACGTCGTCGAAGCCGCCCCGGCTGCGATACCGGTAGAACAGGGCCGCGATCCGACCGTGAAGGGTGCCGGAAGCCGCGCCGAACGCCTGGACCTCGGCACCGATCAGCTTGACCCCGATGTTGAGCTCGTTCAGATCGGCCAGGGCGCCCGCCCGCGGGAGGCCGTAGCCCTGCGATGTCCACTCGGACACGTCATCCACTTCGACCAGACCAGCGTCGAGGGTCACGAAGCTGCGCCTCCCCGAGAACTCGGGGTAGACGGTGGAGAACGGCATGCGCGTCAGCTGCCGCGCGCTCGAGCGGCCGACCTCGGTCAGCACCCCTCGGAGGACGCTCGCGATCGGGCTGCCACCCGGTCCCGCCACATGCCGGCTGGTCAACGCGAAGACGGTGTGTCCATCTGTGACCAGCGTGCCGACGCTCGCGAGATTCTGCACGCCCTGCGTGGTGCTGACGAGGGGAAAGCCGCCACCGATCCGCGACGAGGGCCAGGTCCGCGGCGGGAGGAGGGACTCGTCGGGAGCGGACCGCGTGACTTTCACGACACACACCGGCACCGTCCGGCCATCCGGGAGGTACAGCGTCGCCGGCACGAGGTCTTGCGGCGACTCCTGGGTCTCGCCTGCACCGAACCGGTCGGCGGGGATCCACTCGTCGACGAGCACCAGGATGCACGGCCACGAGTAGTCGCGCACCTCGGAGTTCTCGAACGTGCGCTCCCCCCGCGCCCTGACGCGAGCCTTCGGCGCCGGGGGCTGCGTCCGACTCGGCCACGGGTCTTCGTTGCGGATGAGGTAGAGCCCGACCGCCGTTCCGACGACGTTCTTCTTGTTCAGGAGGTGCCAGTGGTAAAGGTCTCGTGCCTCGAGCAGGTCCGCCGTCGACAGGCTGGCGAAGCTTCGATCGGTCCCTAGAACGTCACGCATCTCACCAGCGTCGCAGAAGCAACCGTTCTGGTGGAGCCCCGGATCAGGAGTCGCGCGCCTCCAGCAACCCCACCAGCCGCTGGCGGCTGCGGATCACCGCGTCGAGGGTCGGGCCGCGGAACTCGTCGAGCCCGATCACCAGGGGGACGGTGCGCGGCAGCAGGGACAGGAACTCCGGCCAGTCGAGTTCCCCGTCGCCTACGGCGACCTGGTCCTCGTTCGCCCCGGTGAGCGGCCCGTCCTTCAGGTGCACCGCGAGTACTTTGTCCCCGAGCGCGCCGATCGTGGCCGGCACATCCACACCGGCGATCGTCGCCCAGTACGGGTCGAACTCGACCCCGACCGACGGCCCCACCCGCTCCATCAGGGCCACGAGCGCCGGGCGGCCGTCGACGGTGACGCGGAGGTCATCGTCATGGTTGTGGAAGGCGACCCGCATCCCCAGCGGGGCGGCCAGCTCCGCCGCCCGCTCAAGGTCGTCGGCGATCCGCTCGACGGCATCCGGGGCATGCCACCGGTCGGCGGGGAACGACGGATGCATCACGAGCGTGGCGCCCGCTTCAGCCGCAGCCTCGATCGTGCGCGGAAGCTCGTCTCCGACGAGCTCGCCGTGCACCGTCGGCGTGGTGATGCCGGTTCGAGCCAGAGCCGGGGCGAGGTCCGGCAGCGTACGCGACACGTGGAACGGCTCGACATGCTCGAACCCGGCCTCCGCGAGGGTGTCGATGACGGCATCCCAGCCGCGCTCGGCGATCTCCTCGCGGACGCTCCACAGTTGTACGGAGATCACCGGGTTCATCGCATCCTCGCTTCAGGTTGTGGTTCCGTCATTCTCGCGCACCACGGACTCGTTCGATGCTTGGATGGATAGATGCTCCGGACCATGTTCAAGTCCAAGATCCACCGCGCCGTCGTGACGCACTCCGACCTGCACTACGTCGGCTCGCTCACGGTCGACCTCGATCTGATGGATGCCGCCGACCTGCTTCCCGGAGAGCAGGTGGCCGTCGTCGACGTCACCAACGGTTCCCGTTTCGAGACGTACCTGATTGCGGGCGTTCGCGGCAGCGGAGTCGTCGGCGTCAACGGCGCCGCCGCCCACCTCGCGGACATCGGCGACACCGTCATCGTGATCTCATACGCGCAGCTGGAGGACGCCGAAGCTCGTGCCTTCAGCCCGACGGTCGTGCACGTGGACGAAGCCAATCAGATCGTCGCGGTGAGCAGCGATCCCGCCGACGCGCTCACCCCGGGTGTCTCCCGGCCCCCGCTCGCGGTCTGACGAGACTCTTCCTGCGCTCGACGCCCCAGCGCTACAGTCAGCGCATGGCGAAGCAGGTCATCACGACGGATCAGGCGCCGGCTTCCCCGTTCTACAGTCAGGGAACGCGGGCCGGTCAGACGGTCTACGTGTCGGGTATGACCGGCACCGATCCGGCGACCAAGGCGCTCGCGGGTGCGACGATCCAGGCGCAGACCCGGCAGGCTCTGCGAAACTGCGCGGCGGTCCTCGCGGCGGCCGGAGCCACCCTGGACGATGTCGCACAGGTCACCGTGCTGCTGACGAACCCCGCCGACTTCGCCGGAATGAACGAGGCCTACGCCGAGGTCTTCACCACCGAACCGCCCGCGCGAGCGGTGACCAAGCTCGGCGTCGAGCTGCCGGGCGTGCTGGTGTCGATCATGATGACCGCGCACCTCGGGCAGTGACCCCTCACTGAAGTTCGCGCCGGAGGATCCAGCGACGTGAGCCACCCGAGTGCGCTTCCGTCGGCTGGACGCGGGAGAAGCCGTGCGCCTCGAACAGGCGCACCGTTCCCACGTAGCCGCTGATCTGATCCACCTTTTCGGCGGTCTCGACCGGATACCCCTCGACGACGGTCGCGCCGGATGCGCGCGCGTGCTCGACGGCGCCGTCGAGCAGGTCGTGCATGAGCCCGCGCTTCCGGTACCCGGCCCGGACCACGAAGCACACGATCGACCACGGCCCGCGCTCCCCGTCGAGGTGCGGGATGGTTCGGGAGTTCATCAGCCGCCGGTAGGTGTCTTTCGGAGCGACCGAGCACCAGCCCGCGACGGCTCCGTCCACATAGACCAGCACTCCCGGTCCGGGCTCCGTCGAGCACTCGGCGTGCATGTAGGCGATCCGCTCCGGCATTGCCAGGCGGGCATCGCGATAGGACATGCAGACGCACCCGCCGCCACCCGGCTTGCGCGGCACCATGAAGGCGGCGAAGTCGTCCCAACGGCCGGTGGCCGGAAGCACCTCAACGGACATATCCGAACGCTAGTCCGGTTTGATCCACTATGGAGGCTGCGGGCCGATGGGTGGCGACGTCGGCTAGGAGGCTGGCCTGACGCCCAGATCGGTGGTCACCCAGGCGGGGAGGGGCGACCCGCTGATCGCTGGGGCGAGTGTGCCGTCATCGGTGACCCGGTACACGGCATCCCGGGCATCGATGAGCGACCAGCCCTGCGCGGTCTTATGGATGAACATCACATACTGCACGTCAGGCAGAAAGGTTGTCCGACGGCCCTGCGGAATGATCACCTGCTGTGTTCCCGCGGGAAGCGCGTCCGAGGTGCGGAACAGTGTGCGACCGGGTTGAATCGTCAGTGTCGGGTCGGATGGCTTGTGCGGGCCGGTCACCTGGCCTGCGATGATCCCGTCCGCTGATTGTTGGGTTGTCGATAGTCCGGCCTGCCACGGGTGCGAATTCGCGACCTGGACGTAGAAGCCAAAGCCGATCCCGATCACCACCGCGGCGGCCACCGCTACCGCCGAGAACCACCGCGCCGCGCGGGTTACACCAAGCAGCTCACGGACACCATGACGATCCGCCGGCGCAGGTCTCCGCAGATCCCGCACGAGCCTCAGCGTGGCCAGCACCACGACGACCAGTGCCGCCACCCACGTGAGCACCTGTGCGATCAACAGCTGCGGGCCTTCCGCGTTCACGTCCCACAACGGCACCCACACCATCTCGAGGCTCGCCCCGACTGGGATGATCAGCATGCTGAGGAACCCGACGACACGAGGTACCCGCATGAGCCCGCCCAGCACACCCAGGCCCGGGCCAAGCAGGACCGCGATCAGCGCCCACGGCGCCGTCCGCGACAGCACGCTCGGGTCATGCAGCGCCGCTATGAGGTCTGCGCCCGTGCCCAAGCGCAGGATCTCGCACGTGTAGAACACGAAGGCAGCGCACACGCCGACCGCGGTACTGACCAACGCGCCAACGACACCGCCGTGCACGACCCAGCCGGCCAGCATCATTACTGCCGCCCACGACCATCCCGAGTTCAGCACGTAGGTAAACCCCGAACTACCGCCGTTGCTCAACGACGAGAGGACTCCGAACACCACCGCCCCCACCAGCACCAGCGCCACCCGCCCGCCGAGCGCGCCCCTGCTGGCCCGCCACGACCGTCCAACCGCTCCACTCCCGCCGTCGGATACCTCCACCTCAAACCCACCCACCGCGGGCACCCCCTCAAGCTGGCCAGACAAAAAGAAGAGTCCCAGCCGCCAAAAACAACGAGAAGGACCCAGAACCTTCATCATCCCAGCCCTCGTGGACTTGGCCGTCACGACCAGTGAAGCGGATCCTCACGGCGTGCTGGTTCCAGGCAACGACTTCCGCCTCCGGGCGGATTACCGCTTCGTGGAACCGGACACAATGCGGTCACCGGCGCCGGCACCGCAGGCTCAATGGGCGGGTCGCGCTCGATATCCGGTTCTTTGCTCGGTCAGCCACACCGATCGTGGCCGGGTGACGATTCGCTCGACCACGCGATCCATCCCCGTCTCGGCGGCCGAACCTACGCCTCGCGCGTCGACCTACGCCTCGCGCGTCTGGGGCGACCGCGTGCTGGTGTGCTTCGGGTCGCGTTCGATGGCGCCGCCGAGCACCTCGTCGATGCGACCCAGCAGCTCGGCCGGGATCGTGACGCCGGAGGCCTTCACGTTCTCGACCACCTGCTCGGGCCGGGAGGCGCCGATGATCGCCGCGGCGACGTTGTCGTTCTGCAGCACCCAGGCCACGGCGAGCTGCGCCGGGGTGAGGCCGAGCTCCTGAGCGATCGGGGTGAGGTCCTGCACCCGGGTCAGCACGTCGTCGGTGAGCCAGCGCTTGACGGCACCGGCGCCGCCCTTCTCGTCGGTCGCCCGGCTGCCCTCGGGCAGCGGCGCACCCGGACGGTACTTGCCGCTGAGCACGCCCTGCGCGACCGGGGACCAGACGATCTGCGAGATGCCCAGCTCCTTCGAGGCCGGCACGACCTCCGCCTCGATCACACGCCACAGCGCCGAGTACTCGGGCTGGTTCGAGATCAGCTGGATGTTGAGCTCCTTCGCGAGCGCCGCTCCGGCGCGCAGCTGATCGGAGGTCCATTCGCTCACACCGATGTAGAGCGCCTTGCCCTGCCGGACGACGTCGGCGAGCGCCTGCATCGTCTCCTCGAGGGGCGTCTCGAAATCGAACCGGTGCGCCTGGTACAGGTCGACGTAATCCGTCTGCAGCCGCGAGAGCGAGCCGTCGATGGATTCGAGGATGTGCTTCCGGGACAGGCCGACGTCGTTGTGACCCTTCGGGCCGGTCGGCCCGAACACCTTGGTGAAGATCTCCAGCGACTGCCGGCGCTCCCCCTTCAGAGCCTCGCCGAGGACCGTCTCCGCGGCGGTGTTCGCGTAGACGTCAGCCGTGTCGAAGGTGGTGATGCCCGCATCCAAAGCGGCACGGACGCAGGCCGCGGCGGTGTCGTTCTCGACCTGGGAACCGTGCGTCAGCCAGTTGCCGTAGGTGATCTCGGAAATCTTGAGGCCGGAGTTGCCCAGGTATCTGAACTGCATGTCGTTCCCTTCACATCACGAGGCGAGGTCGCCATTGCGATGGTAGGCACGGAGCAGCCGCGGGAGCCAACAGGACGGTCTTCTCGGATTGAGTCCGATCGTCGATGAATCGCTCCCGCGGCCCCCTTCAGAACGACGCCGCGTGCTCGAACTGCAGCTGCAGCGGCGGCACCGGCGTGTCGAGGTTGGCGCCATTGCGGTAGCGCGCGCCGATGTGTCGCTCGGGCAGGCGGCTCCGGCCGGCCCCGAAGAGCCGCTCCCGCAGCGTCCCGGACTGCTCCCCTTCCTGCGGGAGCCGTCCACGGCGGCGCAGCTCGGGGACGACGAGCTCGGCGAAGTCCCGGGCCGTGTCGAACGAGTGGTACTGCCGGAGGTTGATGCCGTCGAGGCCGTCCTCGTCGAGCCAACGCTCGATCGCGTTGGCGACCGTCTTCGGGTCGCCGACCACCAGGAACCGCTCATCCCGTCCGGCCTTGATGAAGTCGAGCGCCGAACCGACGGTCGTGTCGAGCGGCAGGTACGGCACCTTCGACGCCGGGAAGTCGGCGCGCGCCAGCGCCTCGCGCACCGTGATGTCACGCGGGAACGCGGTCAGGTCGATGGGCAGGCTGCTGTGCGCGAGGATGCCGTCGAGGCTGGCGCGCTCGCGGTACAGCCGCCACTTGTCCTCCGCCTCCTCCTGCGTCCGGCCGACGATGACGCCGGCCATCGCGATGAAGCGGATGTCGTCGCGCTCGCGACCGTGCCGCTCGGCGGCGTCGCGCATCCCGTCGGCGTTGCGACGGAACTCCTCGCTCGTACGGCCTCCGGTGAAGACCACCTCGGCATGCCGCCCGGCGAACTCGATTCCCGCCGGCGATCCGGTCGCCTGGAACAGCGTGGGGGTGCGCTGCACGGACGGGTGGACGATGTGCGGGCCGGCGACCCGGAATCGCTCACCGACGTGGTCGATGTAGCGCACCTTCGACGGGTCGGTGAAGACGCCCGCCTCACGGTCGGCGATGACGGCGTCGTCGTCCCAGGAGCCCTCCCACAGCTTGTACAGCACGTCGAGGTACTCGTCGGCGTAGCGGTAGCGCTCGTCGTGCGGGATCTCCCCGTCGAGGCCGAAGTTGCGGGCGGCGTTGGGCAGGTAGGAGGTGACGATGTTCCAGCCGATGCGCCCCTTGGTCAGGTGGTCGAGCGTCGACATGCGGCGGGCGAACGCGAACGGCGGTTCGTAGGTGGTCGAGAACGTCACGCCGAAACCGAGACGCTCGGTGACTGCGGCCATGGCGGGGACGAGCAGCAGCGGGTCGAGGTTCGGGCTCTGCAGGCCCTCGCGCAGCGCGGTCTCCGGACCGCCCCGGAAGACGTCGTACGCGCCGATCACATCGGCGAGGAAGATGCCGTCGAAGCCGCCGTGCTCCAGCAGCTGGGCCAGCTCGAGCCAATAGTCGAGGTCGGCGAACCGCTCCCGGTTGTTGCCCGGCAGCGTCCACAGCCCGTGCGTGATGTGGCTCACGCAGGCCATCTCGAACAGGTTGACGAACAGCTGTTTCGGCTCGGTCATGCGGCGGTCTCCCTTTCCGGGGTGGATACGGCGGGGGTTGATGCGGTGCGGGCTGATGCGGTGCGGGCCTGCTGGGGGTCGAACTCGGGGATGGCGGCGATCAGGGCACGCGTGTAGGGATGCGCGGGGCGTTCGAACACATCCTCCGGCGTGCCCTCCTCCACCACCACCCCATCCTTCATCACGATGACCCGGTCGCTGATGTGGCTGATGACGCCCAGGTCGTGGGAGATGAACAGGTACGCGACGCCCGACTCCCGCTGCAACCCGGCGAGGAGGTCGAGGATCTGGGCCTGGATGGTGACATCGAGCGCCGACACGGCCTCGTCAAGCACGATGACGTCAGGGCGGGGCGCGAGTGCACGAGCGATCGCGACACGCTGGCGCATTCCCCCGGAGAGCTTCAGCGGGAATCGCGGCAGTACGTCCTCCGACAGTCCCACCTGGTCGAGCAGTTCGCGAACACGCTCCCGCCGTTCCTCCGGCGATGCAAAGGTCTCCGCGCGCAGCGCGTCGAGCAGGATGCGTTCCACGTTCCAGCGCGGATCGAAGGAGCTCAGCGGATCCTGGTACACCACGCCGATCCGGCTGCGCAGCCCGCGGCGGCGGCTCTCGGGCAGCGGCGCCCACGGCTGACCGAGCAGCCGTACGGCGCCGCCGTCCAGTGACTCCAGGCCGAGCGCCAGTCGTGCCGTCGTGCTCTTGCCCGAACCGGATTCGCCGACGATGCCGAGCGTCTCACCCGCGCGCAATGCGAACGAGACGTGGTCGGCGGCGGTCGTCACGGTCCCGTCTGCAGTGTGGAATCGCTTCACGAGGTCGGTGGCCTCCAGCACGATCTCTCCGGCGGCCGCCTTTGCAGTCACGGGAGCTGCGCCCGGGGTGAGGGCGTGCCCGCGTGTCGCCTCGCTCGGTACCGCCGCGATGAGGGCACGCGTGTAGTCGTGCTGCGGGTCCCCGAGCACCTGCGCCGCGGCACCCTGTTCGAGCACCTCGCCGCCGCGCATCACGACGATCTGGTCCGCCAGCCGAGCCACGACGGACAGGTCGTGGCTGATCAGGATGAGGGACGCACCCCGCTCCTTCATCGCTTCGAGCTGGTCCAAGACCTGCGCCTGCACCGTGACGTCGAGCGCGGTGGTGGGCTCGTCCGCGATCACGATGTCCGGGTCGAGCGCGATCGCGGAGGCGATCAGTGCCCGCTGGCGGAGCCCGCCGGAGAGCTGATCCGGTCGCTGTTTCGCCCGCACCGCAGGGAACGGGACACCCACCCGCGTGAGCAGCTCCAGCACCCGTTCGCGCCGTGCGCGGCGGTTACCCCAGCCGTGCAGCCGCAGCGCCTCGTCGATCTCGCGGCCGACGGCGCGCAGCGGATCGAGCGAGACCAGCGCATCCTGCAGCACGAAGCCGACGTCTCGGCCCCGGATGCGCTGCCACTGCCTGGACGTGTACGCGCGCACATCCTCGTGGTGGATCGTCAGCTCGTCCGCCTCGACCGTCGCCGAACGGCCGGCGAGCCCGACCAGCGAGCGTGCGGTCACCGACTTGCCCGAACCGGACTCGCCGACGATCGCGACGCACTCCCCGGGCCGCAGATCGAAGCTCACCCCGAGGACGACCGGACGCAGCGCGCCGTTCACGCGGAAGCCCGCCCGCAGGTTGCGCACCCGGAGTCGCGTGGCCGGCCAGTCCAGCTCCTCGACGATGTCCGCGGTCTCCCGTTCGACGATGCTCACGAGCGCTCTCCTCTCTCCAGGCGTGCCTGGATGTGCCGTCCGATGGTGGTCGCGGCGAGCGCCACAGCGACGATCACCAGCCCGGGGATGACGACGAGCCACCATGCGGTCGTCAGGTATTGCCGCCCCGCATCCAGCAACGCGCCCCACTCGGAGGCGGGCGGCGCGACGCCGAGACCGAGGAAGGAGAGGCTCGACGCCCAGACGATGGACTGCCCGATCGACAGGGCGAACACGGCGACGAGCGGCCGCAGGGCGTTGGGCAGGATGTGCGCCCGGAGGATGCGCCACCGGGAGTGGCCCAGCGCGGTCGCCGCCTCGACGTATCCCGATTCGCGCGCGCCGAGGATCTGCCCCCGGATCATGCGCGCGTAACCGGGTGCAGTGCCGATCCCGACGGCGAAGACCTGCGTCGCGGCGCTCGGACCGGCGATGGCGATCAGCAGAAGGGCGAGCAGCAGCGCAGGGAAGGCGAACATGATCTCCACGAACCGGTCGATCACGACCGCGACGGGCTTGACGCCGAGGGCGGCCGCGGTTCCCAGCACGAGTGCGAGACCGATGGACACCGCCGCCGCTCCGAGGCCGATCGTCAGGGAGTCGCGGGCTCCCCAGACCACCCGGGTGTACAGGTCGCGTCCCGATTCGTCCGTGCCGAACGGATGCGCCAGGCTCGGCGGCTGGAGCGCCGCCTGGTAGTCGATCGCCGTCGGCAGGTGCGTGGTGAGCGCCTGTGGCGCGACCACGGCGACCAGGAGCAGTACGGCGAACGCGACTGCGAGGTACAGGCCCCAGGGCACGCGGGCGAGGCGTGCGCCGAGCGTCGGGCCGGTGGAGGGCGCCGCGATGGGTGCGGGCGGCGTGCCGAGAGCGGTCATGTCAACTCCAGACGCGGGTCGATGACGGTGTAGACGACGTCGACAATCAGGTTGGCGGCCACGTACACGACGGCCACGAGGGTGACGATCCCGGTGACGACCGGGAGGTCCTGCGAGTTCACGGCGCTGACCAGGACCGAGCCGACACCGGGGCGGGAGAAGATCGACTCCACGATCACCGCACCCGACAGGGTCGCGCCGAGCGCCCATCCGGAGAGCGTCACCGCCGGGATGACCGCGTGCCGGAGCACATGCCGCAGCCGGATCCCCCACTCCCCCATCCCGCGCATCCGCGCCGACAGGACGAACGGCTGGTCCAGGGAGCGTTCGAACTCCGTTCGCACGCTCTGCGCCATGAACCCGGCGAGCGGGATGGCCAGTGTGAGGGCGGGCAGCACGATGCCGGCGGGGGACGAGCCGCTGATGATCGGGAACCAGTGCAGCCCGAGGCCGAACACGAGCAGCAGGATGATTCCCAGCCAGTAGGCCGGGAGACCGGCCGTGACCACATCCACGGTCGATCCGATTCCGCCGACGCGCGGACCGCGCCCGGCCGTCAGGGTCACCCAGACGACCATGATCACCCACGCGAACGCGATTGCGAGGAGGGACAGCGTCAGCGTGCTGCCGAGCTGCTCGCCGATGATCGCGGTCACCGGGCGGTACTGCTGGTACGACGTACCGAAGTCGCCGGAGACCAGGCCACGGAGATAGTCGACGTACTGGAGGATCACCGGCTTCGCCAACCCGTACTGCTGATTGATCTGGGCCAGCTCCTCCGGGGTCCGCGCCTGCGCCTGGCCGGCGCGGATGTTCAGGATGGTCGTCGCCCGATCGCCGGGAAGCGCCAGCTGTGCGAAGAACGCGACGGTCGCCGCTCCCCACAGCACCACCACGGCGGCGCCGACCTTCCGGAGGATGGTGAAACCGGCGGCGCGGGCCCGCCGGGGCCGGATCGCGTTCTCCACGATCGGCCCCGGGGCTACCGAACCAGCGGGCGCGGCGGTCAGCTCACTTGACGAAGTAGGCGTCATAGAACGTCGGTCCTCCCTGTGCGTGCTCCTGCCAGACACCGTGGAGCTTGGTCGCGACGGCGAGCGTGCTGAGCCGGTCGTACACCCCGATCGACAGGGCATGTTCGGCGATGTAGTCCTGCGCCTTCTCGTATGCGGCGTTCTGCGCCTCCACGGTCGGTGCGGAGTTGCCGTCGAGGATGAGCTGCTCAAGCGTCGGGTCGTTGTAGAACGCCGCATTCGCGTAATTCGGGTGATCGGCCGTAGACGGGCGCCAGTTGATGTAGAGGATGCCGGCGGTGACGGCGGTCCAGTAGCCAGCGGCCAGGTCGTGCGTTTCCGGGCCGGCGTACTTGCCCGAGAAGAACTCGCTCTGCGGCACGGGGAGCAGCTTCACGTCGAAGCCCACCGCGTCCGCCTGCTCCTTGATGCCCTGCAGGATCGCGGCGCCGTCGGCGTTGATGATCGAGCCGGCACCGTACGGCAGCGAGACGGTCAGCTTCACGCCGTCCTTCTCGCGCACGCCGGTCTTGCCGCTGCGCGTCCATCCCGCAGCATCCAGCAGAGCATCCGCCTTCTTCACGTCCTGGCTGTACCAGTCCGCCGCCTTCTCGCTGTAACCGGGGGTGGCCTGGCTGACGCCGCCGTTGCCCTCGAACGGGATGACGCCGCGGCCGATCGTGTCGACGATCTGCTTGCGGTCGAGGCTATAGGCGAAAGCCTGACGCACCTTCTCGTCGGTGAACGGTCCCTGCTGGGTGTTGAACGAGATCTGCTGCGGGCGCCCCGCCGTGACGTACTTCTCGAGCTGGTAGCCGCCGCTCTTCAGTGTGTTCCACTGCACCGCGGGCACGTCGTAGATCGCATCCACCTGGCCGCCCTGCAACGCGGCCACGCGAGTGGTCGGGTCGGCGACGAACTTCCAGTCGATCTCATCCACGTACGCCGGGCCGGTGTGCTTCGCGTTCACCGGCGGCGAGGTGTAGCCCGCGTTCTTCTTCAGGATGATGTCCTGCCCGCGGTTCCACTTGTCGACGATGAACGCGCCGGAGCCGATCGGGGCCTCGCAGTTCTGCTCCTTGGTCCGCGTCTCCAAGGCGTGCTGCGACTGGATGCCGAAGTAGCCCTGGCTGAGGTTCTCCGCCAGCCGCGGGTAGGGGCGCGAGAGGTCGATCTGGAGCGTCGTGTCGTCGATCGCCTTGGCATCCTTGTAGTAGCCGTCGAGCCAGACCTTGGCGGTGTTGTTGCCGCCCTTCAGCCAGTAGTCGAAGTTGTAGGCGACCGCGGCTGCGGTCAGGGGCGTTCCGTCGGTGAACTTCACGCCCTTCTTGAGGTCGAAGGTCCAGGTCAGGCCGTCGTCGGACTGCTTCCACGACGACGCAAGCCAGGGGACGACGGTGTGGTTCCCGTCCAGCGACGTGAGGCTGTCGAGCACCTGGTACGAGAGGTAGGCCTGCTCGATCCAGCCGCCGAACACGCACGCCGGCTCCTGCTGGTGGGCGTACACGATGGTGCCGCCGGTGACCTTCTGGCCGCCGCCGCTCGCGGCGTCGGAGCCGGAGGCGCAGGCCGACAGCGCGAGGGCGCCGGTCAGGACGACGGCGGCTGCGCCGAGAGAACGGGAGGTACGGGAACGCATGGGGACTCCTCAGGACGTTGGGTTCGCATCACCCTGGACGAAACCGCAAGCCGCGTCGAGCCCAGATGACTCCGTGTGTCGAACGGCCGACGGCCGCTCTCCGTGGACGTGCCAAAGGTGGGTTCGTCCGCCATGATGAGGGCATGAGCTCGGCTTCCGACGCGGTCGTGGTGCGCGGCCTGCGCAAGACGTACGGCTCGTACGAGGCGCTGCGCGGCATCGACTTCGAGATCGCGGAGGGTGAGACGTTCGCCCTGCTCGGCCCGAACGGCGCGGGCAAGAGCACCACCATCGAGATCCTCGAGGGCTACCGTCACCGCAGCGGCGGTGAGGTGAGCGTGCTCGGCGTCGACCCGAAGAGCGGCAGCACCGCCTGGAAGGCCCGGCTGGGCATCGTCCTGCAGTCCGGCAGCGAGGCGGCAGAGGTGACCGTGCGCGAGCAGCTCACCCACTTCGCGCGCTTCTACCCGAACAGTCGCGACGTCGACGAGCTCATCGACGCTGTGGGGCTGACCGAGAAGGCGAAGACGCGCATCCGGAGCCTGTCGGGCGGTCAACGACGGCGGCTGGACGTCGCCCTCGGCGTGATCGGACGACCCGAGCTGCTCTTCCTCGACGAGCCGACGACCGGCTTCGACCCCGAGGCCCGGCACCAGTTCTGGGACCTCGTCCGTGCGCTGAAGCGCGAGGGGACGACCATCCTGCTCACCACGCACTACCTCGACGAGGCCGCCCAGCTCAGCGATCGCGTCGCCGTCATCGCGCGCGGCGACCTGATCGAGATCGGCGCGGTCGATCGGATCGGCGGAGCGGATGCGCGGGTTCCCATCGTCCGCTGGCGCGACGACACCGGCGCTCTGCAGCAGGCGCGGACGGACGCGCCCGGCGCCCTGGTCTCCCGGCTCACTCGCGAATCCGGCGCCGAACCTCGCGACCTGGAGGTCATCCGTCCCAGCCTCGAAGACATCTACCTCGGTCTCGTGCACTCCGCCGAGGCGAGTGCAGCTGTCACCGCCCTTGACGAGAAGGAGCGCGCATGAGCACCCTCGCCCTCGGAGTCGTCCGCGCCGGCTACGAGACGCGGACGTACTTCCGGCAGGGCGACACGATCTTCTTCACGTTCCTGTTCCCCGTCGTGATGCTCGGGATCTTCTCGGTCGCTTTCCAAGGACTGGGCAACGTCGGCACGGCGCCGGACGGCACCGGCGGCATCACCCAGGCGGCCTACTACCTCCCCGGGATGATCGCCGCCGGCATCCTGCTCAGCGGAGTCCAGAACCTCGCCGTCGACATCGCCGTCGAGAAGGGCGACGGGACGCTGAAGCGCCTCGGCGGAACGCCGTTGCCGGTCGTCTCGTACTTCCTGGGGAAGATGGGTCAGGTGCTCGCCACGAGCATCCTGCAGATCGCGCTGCTTCTGCTGGTCGCGCGGCTGGCGTTCGGGGTTGCGCTGCCGACGGAGCCCGAGGCGTGGCTGCGTTTCGTCTGGATCTACCTGCTCGGGATCGTCACGTCCGCCGTCCTCGGCATCGCCCTGTCGGCCGTGCCGCGCACCGGCAAATCGGCGACCGCGGTCATCATCCCGATCGTGCTGGTGCTCCAGTTCATCTCGGGCGTCTACCTGGCCTTCAACCTCCTGCCCACCTGGCTGCAGAACATCGCCTCGCTCTTCCCCCTGAAGTGGATCGCGCAGGGCATGCGCAGCGTCTTCCTCCCCGCGAGCTTCGAGGCGCAGGAACCGAGCGGCAGCTGGCAGCTCGGTTGGATCGCCGTCGTCCTGCTGATCTGGCTCGTCGGCGGCCTGATCGCCTGCCGGCTGACTTTCCGGTGGATCCGCAAGGACAGCTGACGGTACCGAGTCGCTCGCCGCGCGTCAGAAGCTCTCCGCCAACCGGACGAGCAGGCGCGCACCGTAACCGGTCGCGCCGGCCGCCCGCCAGGAGTCATCGGTCGGCGATTGCATGGTGCCCGCGATGTCCAGGTGTGCCCAGGGAACGCCCGAGACGAAGGCTTCCAGGAACAACGCAGCGGTGGTGGCGCCGGCGAAAGCCCCACCGAGGTTGGAGATGTCCGCGATGTCGGAATCCAGCTGCTTCCGATAGGCGCGCTCGAGCGGCAGCTGCCAGGCTTGCTCCGAGGTCGCTTCGGAGGCCGCGCGCACCCGGTCTGCCAGGGGCTGATCGTTGCTGAAAAGGGCGGCAGTCAGGGGCCCGAGCGCCATCAAGGCGGCACCGGTGAGCGTCGCGATGTCGACGATCGCGTCCGGATCCCACTCCGTGGCGAGAACCAGGCCGTCCATCATCACCAGTCGGCCCTCGGCGTCGGTGTTCTTGACCTCGACCGTCGTGCCCCCGCGAGCGGTGAGGACGTCGCCCAGCTTGTACGCGGAGCCCGAGGGCATGTTGTCCGTGCACATCAGCCAGGCCGAGACGTCGGTGGTGACGCCGACGTCGCGCAGCGCGGTGAAGGCCCCGAGGATGGCCGCCGCGCCCCCCATATCCATCTTCATCAGCAGGTGCATCGGGTCGGAGGGTTTCAGGGAAATGCCGCCGGAGTCGTACATGATGCCCTTGCCGACCAGGGCGAGCTTGCGGTCGGAGCCACCCGAGTAGCGCAACCGGATCATCCGCGGCTCCTCGGCACTTCCGGCGTTCACCCCGAGTAGTCCACCGCAGCCCAGTTCGATCAGTGCGTCCCGGTCGAACGTCTCGACCTCGAAACCGAACGATTCGCCGAGCTCGACCGCGATCTCGGCGAGATTCTGGGCCGTGAGATGGCCGGGAGGCGTATTGGCGAGATCGCGCGCGACCGTCGCCGCCCGCACATTCGCGAGGCCTGCCGCACGTCCGGCTTCAACAGTCGATGTGTCGGCGTCGGAAACCGCCAGCTCCAAGCGGGTGAGCGCGGTCTCCTTGTGCTCGGCCCGCAGCGCGCGGTAGCGATATCGGGCGAGGAGCGTCCCCTCCGTGAGCGCCTGTGCCGCTGCCGCCGGGTCGACATCGCCGATATCGGGGGCGCGAAGTCCGACCTCGGCGAACGACGACGAGGCGCGCGCGAACGCGGCGGCAGCGTCCCGCAACACGGCGCCGCTGAGCTCGTCGGTCGGGCCGGACCCGACGAGAACGAGGGTGGGGCCCGATGGCTGAGGCAGCACGAGCGTCGCGCCCTTCTCGGCCGAGAAACCGGCTCTGCTCAGTGCCTCGCGGTCGAAGCCGATCGCCTCCGGAACGTCACCAGAATCGGCCACCACGATGCCCACCGCACCGAGATCCGCCGAAAGGTCATCGACGACCGAGACGTCGAGCGCACCGAGCCAGACGAGAGATGGAACCGGGGCGAAATCAGCCGGGATCAGTTTCGCCGGGTCATGGGTCTGCATCGCGTCATGCCTCCTGTTCGAGCCGTTCATCGGCTTCGTTATCGCCGTCCTCGAGAATGCGGTCCGGATCGTCCGGCTCCAGCTCTTCCGGCAGCTCCTCGCGCAGCTTGTCCGGCATCCGGGTGGCCGGCACGATGGCCAGCAGGGAGAGGACGGCGAGCCCGAGGAGCGAGATCTTGAGCGCCTGCAGCCGTGCATTCTCGTTGACCGCGACGGCCGCATCCACTTCGGCGGGAGACGCATCCGTCGTGGACAGCACGTCTCGCAGCTGGTCGTTGGTGACGAAGTTGACGTTGTCGAGATTGACCTGCGCGATCAGAGCGGGTCGCAGCTCCGGATGCTCCTGCGCCTGCGCCGCGACCAGGCCGCTGAGGATGCTCACCGCGAAGACGCTGATCACGGCGATGCCGACGCTCCCCGACAGGTTGTGCACCAGCCCGCGCCACGCACCCACGTCGCCGGCCAGCGGCTTCGGGGCCCGAGACAGCAGTGTGTTGAAGACGAGGGCCACGATGGAGCCCTGGCCGAGCCCGAGCAGGATCAGGCCGACCACCACCAGGGCCTGACCCCACTCGTTGCGGATCGTGAAGGCGAGAAGCGTCAGCGCGAGCGCGACCACGATGAAGCCGGCGGCCCCGAGCTGTCGCGGCGAGAACCGGCCGTACAGGGTGGCCACCAGCGTCGACGCGAGGAAGATCGAGATCGTGTACGGGATGATCGAGAAGCTCGTCTCGATTCCTGTCAGCCCCTGGACCACCTGCATGTAGAGCGGGAGCAGGAAGTTGGCCGCCGTGCCGACGAAGAGCATGATCGCCATGCAGGCCGTGATCGCCAACTCCGACCGGGAGCGGAGCACACGGAGGTCGAAGATCCGGGAGCGCGCCCGGGCCTGTCGCCGCCGCAGCCACACAAAGAAGAGCTGCCCCCCGATAAGCCCCAGGACGATCAGTACGGGCGCCGGGGACAGACCGAGGATGGTGAACGGCGCCCCGTCGGACGCCAGCACGAGCCCCCAGGGCTCCAGGCCGCTGAAACCGAAGCTCAACAGGATGATGGACACCGCGGCGATGGCCGCTCCCACCCAGTCGATGTTGAGCAGCGGCTGGGACCGCACCTTTTTCAGCGCGGTCGACAGCAGCAGGTTCACCGCGCCCAATCCGACCATCAGCACGAACGACCAGCGCCAGCCGATCCCCGTTGCGAAGGTGCCCGCGATCAGCAAAGCGAGCACTCCGGCGAGTGGGATGGCCGCGGCAAGGAGCCCGATCGCCGTGGCCTGCTGCTTGCCGTGGTAGTTCGATGCGATGAACACGGTCAGCGCCGGCGCGATCAGCGCGATCACGGCCCCGGATGCGGCCTGGGCGATGAAGAGCACCGAGCCGTTCGGCGCGAGCGCGACGCCCAGCATCGCGAGCGCGTGGATGGACACGGCGATCTGGAAGACGCCTTTGCTCCCGAACCGGGAGCCCACCTTCGCGCCGAGGAGGATGAAAGCGGCCATGGCGAACGTTCCCGCCGTGATCGCGGTGCCGACACTGGTGGCGGCGATCCCGAGGTCGTGGGTGATGCCGGCCATCGACACGGTGAGCGCGTTCACCGCGAAAGACGCCTGAACCTGTGTCAGCACGACGATGGCGAGCGGCAGCCAACTGCTCCGAACGGCGGTGGTGCCAGTGCTCATCGTCTCTCCTTCGCCACGCCGGGGGTCGAACGTGGGGCCAGTCTGGACCACGGTCTGGTCCGAGCGGAAGGGCCGTTGCTAGGGTCCTCAGACATGAGCCAATCGGCGATCACTATCGGGATCCTGGTGTTGGCCGTCGTGGCGTTCCTCAGCGGGCGCATCCCCACCGGGCTCGTCGCGATCGGCGTCAGCCTCGCCCTGCTGGCCACCGGCGTCCTCGACCTGCAGCAGGCGTTCGCCGGGTTCTCCGACCCGGCCGTGGTCTTGATCGCCGCGCTGTTCGTCGTCTCCGAGGGTCTCGACTCGTCGGGGATGACCGCGTGGACGGGTCGCCAGCTGGTGCGGCGCGGAGGAGGCCGGCCGCGCAGGCTGACCCTCCTGGTCATGGTGGTCGTGGCTGTGCTGGCGGCCCTGATCAGCGTCAACGGGGCGGTGGCGGCGCTGCTGCCGGTCGTGGTCGTGATCGCTTCCCGGATCGCTGTCGCGCCCGCCCGGCTGCTCTTGCCGTTGGCGTTCGGCGCTCACGCCGGCTCTCTGCTGACCCTGACCGGGAGCCCGGTGAATGTGCTCCTCAGCGAGTACGCTGCGTCGTCGGCGGGGAGGCCGTTCGGCTTCTTCGAATTCGCGCTGGTCGGGCTCCCCCTTCTCGCCGGAAGCGTGCTGATCGCGGTCTTCCTCGGTCAACGGCTCGTTCCGGCGCGAGCGCCGGCCGCGATGACGAAAGACTTCAGCGACCACGCCCGCACCCTGCTGCGCGAGTACCCGGGCGTCGCGGAGGGCTCTCTGATCGCATCGGAGTCCGGTGTCGCCGAGGTCGTCATCCCCCCACGGTCGGGCCTGGTGGGCGCGCGTGCCTTCCCGGGGATGGTGACCGACAGCGGGGACCTGGTCCTCCTCGCGGTGCAGCGCGGCGGAGAGGCGCTGGAGGTGGAAGCCTCTCTCGAGGCAGGCGATGTGCTGCTGCTGGAGGGCAGGTGGGACCATCTCGAGACCAACCTGACCGACCCGAATGTGCTGGTGGTGGATGAGCCCGACCTGGTCCGGCGCCAGGCCGCGCCACTCGGCTGGCGGGCCTGGACGGCGCTGACCATCCTCGCGATGATGGTGATCCTGCTGGCGACAGGAGTGTTCGCACCGGCCGTGACGGGCCTGCTCGCCGCGGGCGCGATGGTCCTCACCCGTGTCGTCTCCGTCGAGCGGGCACACCGTTCGATCTCGTGGACCACCCTCCTCCTGGTCGCGGGGATGATCCCCCTCTCGACGGCGATCACGCAGACCGGCACCGCCGCATCCATCGCGAATGGGCTGATCGGGTGGGTGGGCGGCGCCGGACCGACCGCCGTGCTCGCCGCGCTCTGTCTGGTGGCTGCGATCTTCGGCCAACTCATCAGCAACACGGCGACCGCGCTCATCATCGCCCCGATCGCCGTCTCCGTCGCCGCGTCGATGCACGTCTCACCGTTGCCGTTCCTGATGGCGATGGCCGTCGTCTGTGCGGCGGCGTTCCTCACCCCCGTGGCGACCCCCGCAAACTTCATGGTGATGGGTCCGAGCGGGCTGCGATTCACCGACTACTGGAGGCTCGGACTGCCTCTGCTCGTGCTCTTCATCGCCGTCGCGGTGGGCCTGGTCCCGCTCATCTGGCCGTTCTGACTGGGTGCCGACGGGCTCGCGGTGGCTTTTCCTCGCTTGGCGAGCGATGATGGCGGTGTGGATGACACGGAGCGTTCACTGATCACCGACCTTCGGTCCGGTGATGTGTCCGCGATCGAGCGGCTGTATCAGCGCTGGGGGCGACTGGTCTACACGCTCGCCCTGCGTTCCCTCGGAAACGTCTCCGACGCCGAGGACGTGACCCAGCAGGTCTTCGTGTCGGCCTGGCAGAGCAGGAACGGCTTCAATCCGGACCGGGGAAAGCTCAGCACCTGGTTGATGGCGATCACCCGGCACAAGATCGTGGATGCCTACGAAGCACGCGCCAAACGCCAGCGTGAGCTCGAGGCTCTGATGGAGAGCGTGTACCTCCAGTCGATGAGCTGGACCGACCAGATCGCGGACAGCGTGGAGATGAGTCAGGAGCTCGAGCGGCTGGAGCCGGTGGCGCAGCAGATCATGAGACTGGCGTTCTACGACCGGCTGACACACACGCAGATCGCGGCCCAAATGGACCTGCCCCTGGGTACGGTCAAGAGTCATATCCGGCGCAGCCTGCTCCGGCTGCGGGCACGTCTGGAGGACGCTGATGAGTCATAGCGATCCCGACGTGCTGGCGATGCTGGCGCTGGGCGACCCCGACGTTGACGAGGCCGACGCCGAGCACGTCATGGGGTGCCCGGAGTGCAGTGCCGAACTCGCGCGCCTGACGCGCGTGACGCGTGCCGCGCGCGAGAACGGCCCGCTCGACTTCGAGCTGAAAGAGCCGTCCCCCGCGGTCTGGGAAGGCATCCGAGCCCAGCTGACGCTCGAACCATTGGCTCCCCCGGCCGCCACGTCACTCTCCCACGGCGCGGATGCGGTACCGCCCCGGCGCGGGGGTAACCTCCGGCGGCGCTTGCCCATCCTTCTTTCCGCTGCTGCGGTGTTCGTGATCGCGGTGCTGGTGACCACGGTGGTCCTCCTCCGTCCGGCGGACCGCGTGGAGGCTCAGGCGACGCTCGCCGGTTTGCCTGCCTGGTCGACCTCGGTCGGTCAGGCGACGATGGAGCGGGAGTCCAACGGCACCACTGTCCTCGCCGTCGAGCTTCAGTCCCCAGCCGTGGATGCCGGCGGCACGGACTTCCGCGAAGTGTGGCTGATGAGCAGCGACCTGACGAAGGCGATCAGCGTCGGCCTTCTCTCGGGCGAGAGCGGACGCTTCGTCATGCCCCCGAGCGTGGCCGCGGCAGATTACCCGGTGGTCGACGTCTCGCAGCAGCCCCTGAACGGCGACCCCGGGCACTCCGGCGACAGCATCGTGCGCGGCACGCTCACGCCCGCTACGCGCTGACGCGTCGCTCCTGATCGGCGAGACGCTCGAAGAAGCCGGCGACGACCGCGCGCTCGCGGCGGCTCAGCCGGGCGAGGATGGGCGCCAACTGTTCGGGGGTCGGGTCGCCCGCCCTGTCGGCGGCGACGATGAGTGCCAGCGCGATGTCGTCAGCGGTTGTCTGCATGGGTTCCTCCTCGGTCCGTACCTATTCCTTCCCCGGAAACGGCGATTCGGATGCAGCCCCCGCCCAGAGGAGGAGGCGCGTCCGGCCGCCGTCGCACTGCAGCAGGCACAACCGACCCGGGATGCAGGAGATGAGCGCGCCTTCGGTCGCCAGGAAAGTGCGGTGCAATGCCGAGTCCAGGTCCGCGATCTCGTCGCTCACCAGCCCGTCTTTGATCAGGACGCAGGTGTGCGGTGCGCCCAGACGGATGAGGACATCACGTACATCGCTTTCAGCGAGCCGGCCGACATCGGAGGCACTTCCGTCCTTGAGCGCCACGGTGCCGGTGAGCCGACGGCGGAACTCCCGCCGCCCCCGCGCACTGACCCGACCGGCGACCAGGAAGGACCACTCCGGCGTGAAGAAGGCGTGCACGGCGGCGCGGACGTGCTGCTCGACGACGCGCACGCCTAGTTCGCCCGCCCGGGCCCGCGCACCGGAAGGACGCGCGCGGGCCCGGCCGGTGTCAGTGGCGAAGCATCCACGGGAAGTCGAAGAGACTCCCCTGGCGCAGCGACTGCACGGCGACGGTCAGGTTGCCTGCCGTCGCGCTCCCCCAGGCGTAGACGATGGTGTCGCGCTGCGCCTGCACGGGCACGGCCGCAGGACCGATGACCGGCGCAGTCGTCCCGGCCAGCGCCACCGCGGCATCGACTGTCCCGGCGGGGAGCACCAGCGCAGCCTGGTTCGGGTTGGTCAGGTTGGAGATCACGGGCGAGCCCCCGGCCAGCACATCCACGGCCGGCGCAGCCGCAGTGTGACGCACGATCAGCCTGCCTGTGCCCTGTGGAGTCCTGGACAGGTCATTGGTGAACACGGTGGCCGTCGGCGAACCCGACGGCGTGAGGTGAGCGGCGACCGTGTAGCTCGTGTTGCGGGCGAAGGAGACCGCCACCGGCCCGATGACAGGGTTCCTGTCGTTACGGGCATCCGCGGCCGTGATAGCCAGCCGGTACGTCCCGGACGGCAGCAAGTACGGTCCCGCGAAGTGCCCGGGCTGGAAGTCGTTCAGCACTCGCAGACCGTTCACGTACACGTCCACCGGGGTGTCCGGAACGCCGTGGAAGACCGACACCTGGGCAATGCCGAACGGCCGCCACGTCGGCTGGGTCGATGCGCTCGCCGGTGCCGCGACGCCGATCATTGCGAGCACGGCCGCGGCGATCACGCCGATCCGCACCCACCTGCTTCTCTTCATCATGGACTCCTTCGTCTCCGGGAGCGCTCGATGGCCTCCCTGAATGCTTTCCGCCGAAACAGGGGGATCGGATGCACCGGGATCGAAGAATGAGCGGTCGCGATTTTTCTCGCCTCAACCAATATCCCCTAGCCCATCGCGTTTCTAGCCAAGCTAGGCATATCCTGTTCTCGACGGACTCGGATGAAGCCGAAAGAGCAGTGAAGCTCGGTCGATATCGAGCCCATGGGAGGAGCGGACCATGGCCAAGCGGTACGACGAGACTCTGGTGGTCGAATACGACCGCAACGGCGATGTCGACGTGCTCGAGAAAAGGATGCGGCCTCTCCCCTCGCCCGGACCGGGTGAAGTGCTGGTCGAAGTGATCGCTTCGGGGATTAGCCACATCGACGGCTTCATCCGGAGCGGACGGGAGAAAGCGTGGGCCGACGAGGCGTTCCCCCGCCGCTCGGGAAGCGACTTCGCCGGGATCGTCGTGAGCGCAGACCCCACCGGGCGGTTCCGCCGCGGAACGGAAGTCATCGGACATGTCCGCGCCGGTGCCCACGCGTCCTACCTCGTGGTGCCGTCGGCAGCCCTCGTGGTCAAGCCGCCGCACGTCTCCTGGGAGGTTGCAGGGGGCCTCTACCTGGCGGGCGCGACGGCCCTCGACACGCTCGACGACCTCCGAGTGGCCGACGGCGATACGGTCGTCGTCTCGGCAGCGGCCGGCGGCGTTGGCAGCATCGAGGCACAGCTCGCCAAGCATCGCGGCGCCCGCGTGATCGGCACCTGCGGCGACCGCAACTTCGACTACCTGCGCCAGCTCGGCATCAAGCCGGTGCGCTACGGCGACGGCATCGAGGACCGCATCCGTGCCCTCGCGCCCGACGGCGTCACCTGTCTGATCGACAACTTCGGGCAGGATGGCCGGGCGCTGGCGGAAGACCTCGGGGTGTCGGAGTCGCGGTACCGTTCGAGCGACGACAGGCGAGAGACCGAGCTCCGGCTGCTGCGCGACGACCCCGAGTCGGTGGCCCACGGCACCGCGCAGCTCGAGCGGCTCGCGCGGCTCGCTGATGAGCGGGCGTTCACGCTTCTGATCTCGGGCTTCTACCCGCTCGACGAGATCGCCTACGCGTACGACGACCTCCAGAACCTCCACTCGCGCGGCAAGATCGTGCTGGGCACGCATCCCGTGACCACTTACCGGACGCTGAAGGCGCGGGACGTCCAGGAGTCCCGCGCCTGATCAGTGCTTCTCTGCAGCGGCCGTCCACGCGGCGAGCCGCGCCAGACCCTCGTCGATCGTGACCACCGGCGACCATTCGAGGTCCGCACGGATGCTGCGCTGGTCGAACCAGTGGGCGGTGGAGAGCTGCTCGGCCAGGAACCGGGTCATCGGTGGCTCGTCGCGGCCCGGCCGGATGCGCCACGCGGCTTCGACGACGCTCCCCGCGGTGCGGGCGAGGGATGCGGGCACCCGCCACGAGGGAGCGGGGGCGCCGCACGCGGTGCAGATGCCGGCGAGAAGTTCGGCGACAGGCCGGGGCTCGCCGTTCGTCACCACGTAGGAGCGGCCGTGGACCGCGTCGGCGCGGTCGAGTGCCGCGACGAGCGCTGAGACCGCGTTGTCGATGTAGGTGGTGTCGATCAGCGCGGAGCCGCTCCCGATCAGCGGCAGCCGCCGCTCCTTGGCGCGTTCGACGATGCGGCCGACGAGTTGCGGATCGCCCGGACCCCACACGAGGTGCGGTCGCACGACGACGACGGCGAAGCCGGGTGCGTCGGCGGCGAGAGCCAGAAGCTCCCCTGCGGCTTTCGTGCGCGCGTAATCCCCGCGCGCCCGGTCGGGGTCGGCGGGGAGAGCCGGATCGCCCATGAGCGACGCGCCCGCGTGCGCGACGGACGGCGAAGACACGTGCACGACCCGGCGCACGCCGGCGGCCCGCGCCTCAGCGAGCACCGTGCGGGTGCCGCCGACGTTGACCCGGTCGAAGTCGGCCACGGCGCCAGCCAGCGAGACCTTCGCGGCGAGATGCACGACCGCATCCATGCCCTCGACTGCTGCCCGCACCCGCGCAGCATCCGTCACATCTCCCAACACGTCGACGGCACCCGGAATGCCGGAGGGGCGCCGCTGCAGCGTGCGCACCTCGTGGCCGCGTGCCACGAGCGCCGCTGCGACGCGACCTCCGAGGTAGCCGCTTGCTCCCGTGACGAGCACGTTCATGGTCGGCGCACCCGTTTGCCGCGGAGCACCGCGTCGGCCCAGGTCGCGAGCGCCGTGCGGTCGATCTTGGAGTTGTGGCGGATGTCGGTCGGCAGCGAGGTCACGGTGAGCACGGCCGCGAGGGGCCGGGGGGATGCCGCTCGTACGGCCGCGGCCAGCGATGCCTGTGCCAGCCCCGAGCGCGCCGGGCCGACGAGTTCGACCACCGCGACAAGCGCCTGCGTGCCCCGCGGGCCGACGCCGACGAGGGCGGCCCGGCGCACGCCGGCGACACCCTCGATCCGCTGCTCGATGCCGACGGGAGTCACCACACCGTCGGGTGTGACCAGGACGTGCTGGAGTCGTCCCTCCACCCAGAGGCGACCCCGCGTGTCGAGGTGGCCGACGTCGCCGGTGCTGTGTCGCCGCGCGCCACCTTCGCTGTGCGACTTCGCGACGCGGTCGACCGCCCACAGGCGGTCGTACCCGTCGCGCAGGTGGGGCGCATCGACGACGATCTCTCCGGTGATGCCGGGCTCGCCCGTGAGCTGCGCCGTGGGTCGACCGTCGGCGTCCAGCGGGCTGATGAGAACGGTGACGCCTTCGACGGGCGTGCCGACGCACACCCCGCCGGCCGCCCCATCCTCCGCCGCGGAGTCCTCCGAAGCCGCTCGGATGCCCTCGAGCGTGATGTCGGTCATCAGCAGCCCCTCGGTCATTCCGTAGGGGGTGTGGGCCGTCGCGCCCGGCATGAGTTCTACGATGCGCTCCAGCAGCCGCGCCGGGACCGGCGCGCCGGCCGAGAGGACGGTGCGGATCCGCGCGAGCGCGTCGCGCTGCGCCGTATCGAGGGCATCGGCCGTCGCCACGACGTTCGCGAGCGCCGCGGGCGAAAGGAAGACCACCGTCGCGTCGGCGGCTCCGGCCGCATCGGCGACGGCGCTCGCGGTGAGGGTGCGCGGAGCGGTGACGTCGCCGACCGGGATCACCGACCGGGCGCCGAGCGCCGGCCCGAGCAGAGCGAACGGGGCGAACCCGGCGACGATCCCCGTCCCCGCGCCGAGCTCGTAGTGATCGGCGAGCGCGTCCCGCAGTGCTCCGAGTTGAGCATGCGTGTACCGCACGCCCTTCGCCGGACCGGTCGAGCCCGAGGTGAAGAGCACGGCCGCGAGGTCCGACGGCGCCGGTGTCGCCAGGGGCGCGCGATCCGACGCTGCGATCCTCGCCCGGCCCAGCCGCAGCAGGTCGCCGAGGGAGCGCTCGACGCCGAGGGAGCGCGCCAGCACGGGTGACAGGGTGGCGACGGAGATACGACGGCCGGGCCAACCGAGGGCGCGGGCCGCGGCCAGCCCGGGGAGCGCACCCACGATGACGGTGGGATGCGCGCCCCGGATCGCCCGGCCGAGGCCGCGCACTCCGAGGCCGGCGTCCGCGACGACCACGACAGCGCCGACGCGCACGGCGGCGTAGAGCACGGCCGTGAGGTCGGCCGACGGCGGGATGAGCAGGCTCACCCGGTCCCCTGGCCGCACGCCCGCAGCGAGCAAGCCGTGCGCGAGCTCGTCGACCCGGCGGGCGAGCTGCGACCATGGGATCACGCGTGCCACGTCATCCGGGCCGGCACCCATGTCGATCAGGGCGGGTGCATCGCTGCCGGCGTTGCGTTCGATCGCGGCCCACAACGGCTGGGTGGACCACTCCGCAGGAGCCGCCGCCGTGTCCGCCGCCGTGTTCGCGGTGGGCGCGAGGACCTTCTCCTCCAGCCAATCGAGCACGATCGGCGCGTACTCGACCTCCTCGGCGACGAGGTGACCCGCGCCCTCGAAGCGATGGACGTCGGCGTGCGGCATCCGCTCGAGCAGGTCGCGCAGATAGACCTCACCGAACACGGGATCCCGCGGGCCCCAGACGATGAGCGCCGGGACGTCCAGAGCCGTGACCCCGGTCGCGATGCGATCGAGTTCGGCGAAACTCGGGTGGGAGGCGTCGACGGGGATGTCCGCGACGAAATCGCGGATGCCGCGCCGCCGCGCCGCCGATGTGTACGGCGAGCGGAAGGCGTCGCGGACCGCCGGATCGAGCCGCGGCCGCGCCAGCGAGAGCGTCGTCTCGAGGAACGCCGTCGTCCCTGCCGTCGCGACGTCGAGCATCCCTGGGGCAAGGGCCGCACGCAGGGGCGCGGGGATCGATCGGTCCTCCGGCTGATGTACCGCTGTGTTCAGAAGCACGACCCCGGAGAGAAGGTCCGGATGATCGATCGCCCAGCCGAGACTCACGGGCCCACCCCAGTCGTGCCCCACCGTGACGACCGGCCCCGCGAGGCCCAGTGTGTCGGTGAGGGCGCCGAGGTCGGCGACCCGGTCGGCGAGGCGGCGCAGGCGGCCGGTTCGCTCGGAGAAGCCCATCTCGAGCTGGTCGACGGCGATCACCCGCCAAGCGGCACGGCCGGGATCGCCCTGCGCGGCGGCCGCTGCCGCGGCCACCAGACGGCGCCACAGGTACGACCAGGTGGGGTTGCCGTGCACGCACAGCAGGGTGCCGACCGGAGTGATGCCGGCCGCGTCGAGCGCTGGGCCGGTGTCGAGCAGGTGCCATTCGGCGCCTGCGGCAGTGACGAGACGCGAGTGATCCCCGTCGAGGCCGGGCAGGCCGGACGGAGGGAAGCTTGCCCCCATGCCGCCTACCAGGCGATCTCGAGCATCGAGGTGTTGAGCCCCGAACCCACGCCCATGAGCAGCACCCGGTCGCCGCGTCGCAGCGACGCCGCCTCCTGCGCCAGTGTGATCGGAATCGAAGCCGGCCCCATGTTCCCGAGCGTCGGGTAGGTGAGCGGGATGCGCGAGCGGTCCAGTTTCACCGCCTTCACGATCGCGTCGGTGTGCACGTCCGACACCTGGTGCATGATGTAGCGGTCCATCTGGGTCCAGTTCCAGTGCTTGCGCGCTTCCCGCCATGCCGCGGTCACGAGATCCATGCCGCCCTTGAGGAGCGCTTTGGCGTCCGTGAACATGCCGTCGACGCTGCCGACGCACAGTGCGTTGAATTGCGTCGCCGCGCGGGTGACGCCGCCCAGCATGCGGTGGCCGTCCGGATGGAGGTCGCTTCGGCCGATCACGGCGGCTGCGGCTCCCGACCCGAGGGTGAGGCTCGCGAACTCGCTCATGAACTCCGCCCGCCCGATGCCCGCCCGCTGCAGGCGCTCGATCGTGTTGAGCTGCACCTGGTCGGCGTCCTCGCCGTCGACCACCACCGCGTAGTCGATCTGCCCGGAGTCGACCATGCCGGCGGCGAGGGTCATCCCGTTCACGAACCCGAGGCAGGCGTTCGTGATGTCGAAGTTGATCGCCGACGACGGCAGGCCGAGCCCGTGGTGGATGCGTACCGCCACAGACGGCTCGAGATGCGGGCGCGTGATCGACGTATTGATGAGGAGCCCGACCTGGTCGGGTCGGACACCCGCCTCGGCGAGCGCGCGACGCCCCGCGTCGACGGCGGCCGAGTCGAAGGTCGTGCCCTCTTCCCAGTTGCGTCGCTCGCGAACACCGGCGACACGCTGCAGCAGCCCCGTGGGTAACTTCAACCGCTCGAGCACCGGCACCAGGTGCCGCTCGATCTCCTCAGAGGTGGTGATGCGATTTGCCAGCGTGGTCGCGACCGAGAGCAACGAGACGTTGCTGTGCCGGGTGGTTGCGTTCCCGGGAATATGGGCCATTTCAACACCATAGTTCTGAAAACGGGGTTTCGACTGGGGGTTGCCCTCAGCCGCCGGATGGGGTTGCCCGCCGCACGCCCCTTCGCGACGCCCGGAACGGGCAGATGTACAGTGACCGCATGCAACCAGCTGGAATGTGGCGCCCGGTCTGTGGAGGTGCGGAATGACGATCCCCGAGAGCATCACGATCACGCCCATCCCGGTGGCGACCCTGCTCGCCGTCGAGGAGCGGTTACCCGTCGTCGTGCACGTGATCGATCATCCGGCCGGACGAATTCTCGTGGATACCGGGATGACCGAGTTGCATCCTGCGGTGGCCGACATGGATCCGATCCTCGAGCCGTTGAGCGAGCAGGACGTGGACCTCGACGGCATCACCGCCGTGGTGAACACCCATTTGCATTTCGACCACTGCGGCGGCAATCACCTCTTCCGTGGCCGACCGGTGTACGTGCAGCGCCGGGAGCTCGAGGATGCTCGCAGCCTCGAGGACTACACGATCCGGGAGTGGGTCGACGCTCCCGGGGTCGAGTACACGGCAGTGGATGGGGAGGTCGAGCTGCTCCCGGGGGTCAGGCTGGTTCCAGCGCCGGGTCACACGCGCGGTTCGCAGATCGTCGTGGTCGAGACGGACGAGCGTCCGATCGTGATCGCCGGGGACACGGCGGTGTGGTTCGGTGAGCTCGACGAGCCCACGACGGACGGCCAGCGGCTCATCCGCGCTCTCGAGCCCCAGCAGGTCTGGCTCGCTCACGCGACCGAACCGTGGCGGCCCACCGCGTGACGAGCGACGACCACCGCTGGGGCGGGGCAGCTAGCCGCGTGCGCCCAGGATGAGGTCGACCAGCCGCTCGGGGAACCCCGCGTCCGAGGGCGTTCGCGCCAGCGCCCGGAACACGAGGGCACCGATGATGGTCTCGCTGACGTCCTCGATCGGAAGATCGGGCCGGAGCTCGCCGCTCTCGCGCGCATCCCGCAACCGCTGAGAGAACAGCCGTGGGTCGGCGAGCGACTCCCGCAGGCGCCGGCCCACATCCTCATTGGCCGTCGCCGCTGCGATAAGTGAACGGAACAGCCCTTCGCCGGCGGGGCTCTCGAGGACGGCGACGACCTCGCGCAGCCACGCCACCAGGTCCGTTCGCAGGTCTCCGGTGTCGGCGACCACGAAGTGGTCCGGCAGGAGCTTGCCTTCGAGCAGGCACTCCGAGATGAGTTCGCTCTTGCCCGACCACCACCGGTAGACCGTCTGCTTGCCGACGCCTGCGCGGGCCGCGATGCCCTCGATGCTGAGGTGGTCGTAGCCCCGCTCCGCGAACAGGGCCGCTGTGGCGTCCAGAATGGCCAGCCGCGCCGCCTCGCTGCGCGCGGCTCCCCGTCGTCCGTCCGGCATGGTTCACAGCTTATCGTCATTCAACGAGACGGACCGTTGCGTATTATCGATCGAGCGCCGTAACGGCGCAGACGAAGGGATGCTCGTGGCAGAACTGCTCTACCGGCTGGGCACTTTCTCGGCGCGTCACGGATGGCGTGTGATCGTCGCGTGGATCATCGTCCTCGGGATCGCTGTCGGCGGCTTCCTGATCGGCTTCAAGGGCCTCGCGTCGAGCTTCGATGTGCCGGGCACCGCATCCGGAGCCGTCGTCGACCAGCTCACGAAGAAGCTCCCGGACTATGCGGGAGCCGCGGGAACAGTCGTCTTTCAGACCGACGACGGCTCCGCACTCACCGCGGATCAGCGGTCCCAGATCAGCGCGCTGGTGAAAGACTCGGGTGACCTTCCCGACGTGTCGAAAGTCATCGACCCGTTCGAGACCGAGGCGCAGCGCGCCGCCCGGCACCAGCAGGTCACCGACGGGCAGGCCCAGCTCGACCAGGCACGCGCCCAGTTGGACGCCGGACAGACCCAGCTCGACGCTGCGAAGGCGCAACTGCAGTCCGCGGGGCCCCCCACCACCCAACTCGATGCGCAGCAAGCCACCATCGACGACGGACTCGCGACGCTCACGACCAAGCAGGCCGCACTGGACCAGGGTGCCGAGCTGCTGAAACTGTCCGACGAGATCCGCGTCGTATCGAAGGACGGCTCGACCGCCCTGGTCAACGTCGCCTTCACCAAGCCCCGGCTGGAACTGTCCGAGGACTCCAAGCAGGCGGTCATCGAGCACTTCGAGTCGAAGCCCATCGACGGCGCCACGGTGTCGTTCTCCACCGACATCGCCCAGGGCGTGCCGCAGATCGTCGGCGTCGGCGAGGCAGTCGGCGTGGTCATCGCCGCGATCGTGCTGATCGTGGTGCTCGGCTCCCTGGTCGCGGCCGCACTCCCGCTGTTCACGGCCCTCTTCGGCGTCGCCGTGGCGGCCCTCGGATCGCTCGCCTTCTCGGGAGTGGTCGAGATGGCGTCGGTCACGCCCGTACTCGCGATCATGCTCGGTCTGGCCGTCGGCATCGACTACTCGCTCTTCATCGTCAAACGGCACCGCAGACAGCTCCTCGAGGGCGCCGAGCCGAAGGAGTCGGTGGGCCTCGCCAACGGCACCTCCGGCAACGCCGTCGTCTTCGCCGGCACCACGGTCGTCGTCGCGCTGCTCGCGCTGAACGTCACCGGCGTGCCCTTCCTCGGCCTGATGGGCACGGTCGGCGCCATCGCCGTGATCCTGGCCGTGCTCATCGCCATCACCCTCACCCCGGCACTCCTCGGACTGCTGGGTACCCGGGTGCTCAGCAAGCGGGCACGCGCAAAGGTGGGCCAGGTCAATCCCGACGACACCAAAGCCAAGCCCATGTCGACAGCGCGCGCGGTGCTGACGGTCCTCGCCAGCACGGCTGTGCTGCTGATCGTCGCCATCCCCGCGCTCTCGATGCGGGTCGGACTGCCGGACGGATCCTCCGAGCCGGTCGGCTCGACGACGTACGACGCCTTCATGCAGACGTCGAACTCGTTCGGGGCCGGAGCCACCGGCCCGCTGCTCGTGACGGCGAACGTCCCCGCGGGACTGCCCGACGACAAGGTCACCTCCACCCAGCTCGACATCGCCCGGGTGCTCGCCGACCAGAAGGATGTGGTGGCCGTCGCTCCCATCGCGGTCTCCGACGACCACGAGCTGATGGCGTTCCAAGTCGTTCCGGCCGAGGGCCCGAACAGCGTCTCGACCGAGAAGCTGGTCGGCGCGCTCCGCGAACTGGGCCCGGTCGACGACGACATCCACCTGGGCGTCTCCGGTCAGACCGCGATCAACCTCGACATCTCCGCGAACCTGGCCGCCGTGCTGCCGCTCTACCTCCTGGTGGTGGTCGGCCTGTCGCTGCTGATCATGATCCTGGTGTTCCGCTCACTGCTCGTCCCGCTCATCGCAACCGGTGGATTCATCCTGTCGCTGTTCGCGACCTACGGTGCCATCACGGCGCTGTTCCAGTGGGGCTGGGGCGCCGACGCGCTGAGCATCCACACCGGGCCCATCCTGAGCTTCCTGCCCGTGATCCTCGTCGGCATCCTGTTCGGCCTGGCGATGGACTACCAACTGTTCCTGGCGTCCGGGATGCGCGAAGCCTATGTGCACGGCGCATCCGCACGGCTGGCGGTCGCGAAGGGCTTCCGGGCCGGCCGTACCGTCGTGACCGCAGCCGCTCTGATCATGATCTCGGTGTTCGGCGGGTTCGTCTTCAGCGAGTCCACGATGATCCGCTCGATCGGCTTCGGCCTGGCGTTCGGCGTGCTCGTCGACGCCTTCCTGGTCCGGATGCTGCTCATGCCGGCGCTCATGCACCTGCTCGGCCGCTCCGCGTGGTGGATCCCGCGCTGGCTCGACCGCATCCTCCCCAACGTCGATGTAGAGGGCGCCGCCCTCGAGCGCCGCCACCACACCTGACGTCCTGAGGGGCACGGCGGCTTAGAGCAGCGCCGAGATGCCAGTGGCCACGCTGTAGATCGCCAGTCCCGCGAGCGCGCCGACGACCGTGCCGTTGATGCGGATGAACTGGAGGTCGCGGCCGACCTGGGTCTCGATCTTGTCGGTCGTCTCGGCCGGGTCCCAGGACTGCACGGTCTCCGTGATGACGTGCGCGATGTCGCTGCGGTAGCTCGTCACGAGGTGCAGGGCGGCGTCGGTCAGGCGCGTGTTGAGGGATGCCCTCAGCTCGTCATCCGCCAGGACACGCCGGGCGACATCGGCGACGAATGCCTCCGCGCGACGCCGCAATTCACCGTCCTCGTCGGAGAGGGCGTCCATCGCCGCGGTACGCGCGGCCGCCCAGGTGGAGGCAGCGAGCTCGCGGATTCGTGGATCGTCGAAGGCGCGCCCCTTCGCCGCCTCCAGTCGTTCGATGGTCGCCGCGTCGTGCTGCAGCCGGTCGGCGAACTGGATGAGGTACTCATCCAGCGAGCGACGGAGCCGGTGGTCGGGGTCGTCGCGCATCTCGCGGACGAACCGGCGCGCCTCCGTGTGGAGGCGCTCGTCGATCACCCGGTCCACGAACGACGGCAACCACGACGGGAGACGACGCGACACCACCGGTCCGAACGCCTCGGGGTTGGCCGCGAGCCACTCATCCAGGCGGTCGAGCAGGAGGTCGACCGCGTCGCGATGCCCGCCGGAGCTGAGCACTCGAGCGCCGAGCCGCCCGAGCGGCGGACCCCACAACGGCGCGACGAGGTGTGTGCGCACGACCGCCTCCATCGCCTCGCGCATCCGTTCGTCGTCGATCAGGGCGGCGAGCCCGGTGATGCCGCGGAAAGACTCCGCAACCACCCGGCGTGCGTTCTGCGGCTCGGAGAGCCAGCCGGCGGCCGCGCCGGCGAGGTCGATCGTGCCCAGCTTGCCGGCGACCACCTGGTCGGAGAGGAAGTTGGTCTCCACGAACTCGCCGAGGCTCGCCCCGATCTCGTCCTTGCGGTTCGGGATGATGGCCGTGTGCGGGATCCGCAGCCCGAGGGGATGCCGGAACAGTGCGGTCACCGCGAACCAGTCGGCAAGCGCTCCCACCATCGCGCCTTCGGCGGCGGCGCGCACGAACCCGAGCCAGGGGTAGCGGTCCTGCAGCGCGAACGCAACGGAGAACACGACGGCGGCCACGGCGAGCAGGCTGGTCGCGAGCGCTTTCATCCGCCGCAAGGCGAGGCGGCGTTCGGCGTCGGTCGGAAGAGCCGTCACGCGAGCCGGCGCCCGACTTCATGAACGGTGACGACGGCGTTCTGGATGCGCACCCCGAACCTCCCCGGCATGAATATTGGTGGACCCCCACCGTACTCACGCTCTGGCGAGTAATCGAGTCGCCGTCGGACCGGAGAAATACTCAGCCGGAGTTCATCAATAGTTCATTCAGGCCCGATTCCCTGATGGAGGCTCCGGTCTAGCCTCGCCGGCATGGACATCCTCATCCCTGTGTTGCTGCTCGCGGGGGTCGTGCACGCTGGCTACCCGATCGGGGGGCTGAAGTCATGGGATCCTGGTCGATACGATCCGATCGAAGCTCACCCTTGAATACAGCGGAGGCCGACCATGACCGGGCGCGTGTACGTCGACACCCCTGACGGTCCTGAGATCGCGCCGGCCGGAGCGGCTGTCCTGGTTGACCTGCTGTCGGCGCTGGAGGAGCGCCTGATTCGGGTTGGCGTTCCTGTCCAGAACTGGCTGAACACCGGGCTTTCCGAACACGCGGTCCGCGTTCGATTGGCTGAAGTGGGGCTGACCGCCCCGGACGAAGTCGTCGCCTGGTTCGGATGGCACAATGGCCGGAACCTCGCCGCCGGCCCCGCTAGTCGGCTTGCACTTCCCCGGTTCGACATGCAGTCACTCGAGGCCGCGATCGACAGCTACAGGCTCTTCGGATTCGACTCGGCCGAACCGCTGCCATCCTTCGGAGCCGGGACAGGATGGCTCCGGCTGGTGGATGACAACCTCGGGTGCGCAGTCGAGTGCCTCGAGCCAGGGCCTCGACCCCCGCGCCTGCGGTATCGGACGGAAGAGTTCGGCGTCCCTGGGACCGAGCGCCTATGGAAGGCCCGATCGATCTGCACCCTCGTCGGTTGGATGATCGACGGTATCGAGTCGGGCGCGCACACCTGGATCGACGAGAATCACGGCTGGCGCCTTTCTCCGTCCCTGCTTCCGGAAACCCAGCGAGCCGTCGGCTTCGTCTGATGGCGCGCCGCGGCAGACACCGTGTTTCACAGACTGGATACCCCTTCATGCCCGACAGCGCTGACGCTCCGGGCAATGCGGACGAAGTCGTCGACGATCGGGCGCATGCGGTCTCGTCGCGCGATGAGTGCCCACCGCACCGGTTCCGCGTCGGAAAACGGCACGTAGGACACACCAGGCCAGGGGTAGTAGCGGCGGCCCTCGTCAGGAACGGGGCAAACCGCCTCTCCAGCGGCCACGAGCGCGAGAACCTCGGAATAGGTCGTGACTTCGTGGGCACGTCGTATTTCGCGACCTGACGGGGTCACCGCCGGCACCAGCGTCGCAAGCCACTCGCCCGGTCCGCGGATTGCCGGAACGGCGAGGTCAGCCAGATCCTCGATGCTGACCGCCGATCGGCTGGCGAGCGGGTGGTCTGAGGGGACGAGCAGGTTGAGCGGCTCTTCGCGCAGCACGCAGGCGACCCCCAGATCTTCGTCGTGCACGGGCAGCCACGCGGTCACGAGATCCACTTCACGCTGCCGGAGCTGCTCGAACGGGTCGGTGAAGAACACCTCCCGGAAACGGACGTCGGCGAGAGGATGCAGGTCCCGGAACGCGCGAAGGACCGGCTCGAGGTCGTGGATCTGGGCACCCATGGCGCCGATCGTGATCGTCTCCGTCGACCGCTGCGCGAGCGCAGCCGCGTCGGCGATGGCGCGCTGAAGGGCGTCATATGCGGGTCGCAGGCCCGCCTTCAAAGTCTCGCCCACCGGAGTGAGGACAACTCGGCGGCTGGTTCGATCGAACAACCTGGCGCCGAGGGCAACCTCCTGAGAGCGAATGACATGACTCACTCGGGAGACGGAGATGTGCAGTCGATCCGCCGTGCGACCGAAGTGCAACTCGTCCGCGAGCGTCAAGAAGATCTCGATATCGCGCAGTTCCATGGACCACCCATCGCGAACGTACAGGTCAACGATCATATCCGGATTCGTCGTTGATGGAGCCCTTCAGTGATAACAGGCTGGGGGCAGACAGAGGGAGTCGACATGCTGATCACCCAGTTACGGGCTGTGGACATCGACGACGGGCGCTGGAGCGACTACCGGGCCCGCGCGGCGACACTGCCGGAAAGCTACCGTCCGATGGTGCAGGCCATCGAGCAGTACCTCCTGGCATTCGGGCGGGCGGAGGGTGACGAGGCCGCGAGAATGTTCGACGATCTCGCCGACCTGTTCGAGCAGAGCGCTGCCCTGACGGTGCCGGTCCGCGTGATCGTCGGCGACGACCCCGCCACGTTCGTCGAGGAGTTCCTGAGCAACTACCACGGTGACACTCTGCTCCGCGCGCAGGACCTCCTGACGCGGGCTCTGGCCGAGGGGACATCTGGCCCCCGGGTCTTGTGCGAGAGCGGTGCGGCCCAGCAGACTTCGGGCCAGCGTGACGCTTCGTCGCGCACCCCGGTTCCTCGTCCTGAAGGAGACCCACAATGCCCCTGACCCCCGCCGAGCGCGACGAGATCGACGCCGCCAACGCATCCGGACGCATCCCCGTGATGTTCATCCACGGACTCTGGCTGCTCTCCAGCAGTTGGCAGCCGTGGCGGTCGCTCTTCGAAGAGCAGGGATTCGCGACGCTCGCACCCGGGTGGCCCGACGACCCGGAGACGGTGGAGCAGGCCAAGGCCGATCCGGACGCGTTCGCCGGCAAGATGGTCCGGCAGGTGACCGACCACTACGCGGAGGCGATCGACGCCCTCGACCAGGCGCCCGTGGTGATCGGGCACAGCTTCGGGGGGCTGATCGCCCAAAAGCTCGCGGGAGAGTCGAAGAACACGGTGACCGTGGCGATCGACGCCGCCCAATTCAAGGGCGTGACCGCTTTGCCCTTGTCCGCGCTCAAATCGGGGGCCCCGGCGCTGCTGAAGTTCACTCACACCAAGCACGGAGTCACCCTCACGTACGAGCAGTTCGCTTACGGCTGGACCAACGCCGTCTCCGAGGACGAGGGTCGGGCCCTGTACGAGAAGTACCACGTGCCGGCGTCGGGTGTGCCGATCTTCCAGGCGGCGACCGCGAACTTCAACCCGTTCGCCGAGACCAAGGTGGTCACCGACAATCACGACCGGGGGCCGCTGCTGCTCATCGCGGGGGCGGAGGACCACACCGTCCCGCCGTCCGTGGTCGAGAACGAGTACCGCATCCAGCAGAAGAACCCGGGAGTGACCGAGCTCGTCGTCATCCCTGGTCGCGGACACTCGCTGATCATCGATTCGGGTTGGCGCGGGGTCGCCGACGAGGCGCTCGAATTCGTTCAGCGCCACGCCGGGACGCCATCCTAGGCACCGCAGTGGTTCAGCAGCGGGACGCCCGCAACTGACGACGCCATACCCCTGGATTGCGCCGGGGTCTACTGGCGGCGTCGGCGGCGGGAATGCCGGAAGATGTTGAAGTGAACAAACTCGAGACCCCGGTCCCGCTGCTGCTCGGAAGGTATCGGCCGGAGCGGCTGCTCGCGAGGGGCGGCTCCTCGATGGTCTTCCGTGCTCGCGACGAGAACCTGAGCCGCGACGTGGCGATCAAGCTGTTCTCTTCGGGGAAACACGACGACCTTGCACGGTTCCGGACCGAGGTGGGCGTGCTCGCCGGCCTCCGCCACCACGGTGTCGTGTCGATCCTGGACGCGGGCGTCGACGACTCGTCACCCAAAGACCCCCGCCCTTTCCTGGTCATCGAACTCGTCGACGGCGACACGCTCCGCGCCGAGCTGAACGCAGGTCCCCTCACGACCCGGCAGATCGGCGAGGTCGCGTTCGAGGTCGCCGAGACGCTCGAATACGTTCATGCTCGTGGCGTCATCCATCGCGACGTGACGCCGACGAACATCATGATCGTCGACTACGGCACCCGGTTCTCGCGTCCGCGGGCGAGGCTGACGGACTTCGGCATCGCCATCCACGCGACGCGCCCTCAAGAGTCCGAGGAGGAGACGTTCGGAACCGCCGCCTACTTGAGCCCCGAGCAGGTGCGGAACGAGACTCTGACGCCGGCGTCGGACATCTATTCGCTCGGCCTCGTCCTGCTCGAGTGCTTCACGAGGACCGTCGCGTTTCGAGGGACGCCCGTGGAATCCGCGCTCGCACGACTGGAGCGCGATCCAGAGACGCCCGACGACATCCCCGAGCGCTGGCGCGAGCTCATCCGGTCGATGACACACACTGACGCGTCGCAGAGGCCGTCCGCTGCGGACGTCGCGACCGCCGCGCGAGGCGCCCTGCGCGCGGACCGGGAACACGAGCCTGCGTGAGCGTGCGGCCGCCTGAGCCGTGAAGCGCGGGCGCCCTGCGGGATGCAGCGCCGAGCGGCAGCGGTGGGGAGTTAGTTGAACTGCACCGGAATGGACTCGACGCCGCCCACCGACTGGATGGTCGACAGCGGCGGAACCGTGCCGCTGGGAATCATCACGGACCAGTTACCGGAGCCGTCGACCGTGGCCGTCCCGACCGTCGAGCCGGACGCGTCCTTGACGGTCACCCTGCCGTCCGCGACGCCGACCCCGGTCAGCGGGATATCACCAGATCCATCCGGAGTCCCGGCTGATAATCCATCCACCGGCGGCGTCCCAGCGACGAACGTGGTCGCGCTGGGGGAGGAGGACGGGGCGAACCCGTCGGACTGCGCACCGACTCCCCTCGAGCCCGATGCGGCCGAGGGTAGCACTCACCAGGTTCGGGGCAATATGCAGTCTTTTCCGACAACGGGGCCCCAGCCATCACTCAGAACATGCCCGGTCTGCGCTCAGACATATATAGACATACTGGTATCTAGATACGAGGAATGGAGTTCATGATGGCGAGAAATGTTGTCGCAGTGGTAGCAACGGGTTGCGCGGTTGCTGTGGCTGTGGGCGGCGTCGCGGTGGCCGCACATGGGCACGGCTATGTGGGCGGGCACGGCTCGGGACTTGTCGCTCGCGCGGCCCTCACACAGAACACCGGACTGGGTTCGGTCGCATACGAACCGCAGAGCCTGGAGGCACCGAAGGGGTTCCCGGCCGGAGGGCCGGCCGATGGGCGGCTGGCGTCGGCGGGTGGCTTGTTCGGTGGGACGCTGGATGAGCAGTCCGCCACTCGCTGGGTGAAGAACACGGTACGACCAGGAGCGAACACGGTTTCCTGGCACTTCACGGCACCGCATTCGACCGCCGAGTGGCGCTACTACCTCACCAAGGTCGGCTGGGACCCGAACGATCCACTCGACCGCGGGGACTTCGAGTTGCTGCAGACCGTCCGGCATGACGGAACGGCCGCCTCCACGAACCCCTCCCACGTCCTCGATATCCCCGCCGATCGCACCGGGTACCACGTGATCTACGCAGTGTGGGACATCGCCGACACCAGCAACGCGTTCTACAACGTGATCGACATCAATGTGACCGGGGAAGCGATTGTGGACAGTCAGGCCCCCGCGACGCCGAAGCAGCTGCGCTCCCCCGGTGCGACCTCATCCTCTGTGTCGCTCTCTTGGGCCGCCGCCACCGACAACATCGGCGTCAACGGGTACCACGTCTACCGCGACGGCATCAGAGTCGGCACCACCACCTCGACCGCGTACACCGACACCGGCCTGACCCCGGAATCCGGTTACCGGTACACCGTGGCCGCCTACGACGGAGCCGGGAACGTCTCCCCCATCTCCGATGCCATCACCGCGCGCACCACCACGGTTCCAGCCACGGACAACCAACCCCCGACGGCACCGACCATGATCCACACCATGAAGACCACCGCCAACACCGTGGACCTGATGTGGACCGCCGCGAGCGACAACGTGGGCGTTGATCACTACAGCATCGCCCGCACCGACGCCGCCACGCCTGAGCGCTGGGCTCCCGTGGGAACGTCCACCAAACCCACCTTCACCGACGTGAACCTCACCCCGGCCACGACCTACCTCTACCGAGTGACCGCGCACGACGCCTCCGGCAACGCCAACACGTCCACCCCGTTCCGGGCCACCACCAAGCCGGCCACCGAGACCGGCGCCTCTGCGGAATGGAACCCCACCCGCACGTACACAAAGGGGGATCGCGTAACCCACCGCGGCCACACCTACCAAGCCGTCCAAACCCACACCGGCAACGGCGACCCCAACTGGATCAACGCACCATCCCTCTGGAAGCGCCACCACTAAGACGACCGATAGCGGACCGGAAGGGAGTCTGACCCGGAGAACCAGTTCGGTGCGGCGCCCGCCTAGCCCTTCGGCGGCGGTACGGGCAGGGCGGGCGTCTGCCGCAACTCCAGCAGAGGGCAGCTGAACGGATCTTTGTCTCCCAGCCCTACCCGGTTGATGTGACGAGTGACAATGGCGTACGACCGAAGTAGCCCGGTCTGGGTGTACTGCACGCCGTGGTCGTCGCAATATGCGCGGATGGTGGGGGCCGCACGCCGCAGGTGTGGTCGCGGCATTGACGGGAACAAGTGGTGTTCGATCTGGTAATTCAGACCGCCCATCATGAAGTCCAGTACACGATTGCCGCGGATATTGCGGCTCATCAGCACCTGCCGACGCAGAAAGTCGAGCTTCACATCATGGGACACGAGCGGCATTCCCTTGTGGTTCGGCGCGAACGACATCCCCATGTAAAAGCCGAACAGGCCGAGCTGCACCGCTAAGAACACCGCAGCCTTACCCGGCGACAGCACCAGGAACACCAGAGCGAGGTACCCGGCGATCCGGACCACGAGGAACGCAATCTCCACCGGCCTGCGCTTGACAGGCTCCCGAGCGAACACCCGCCGCACACTCGAGGCGTGCAGGGACAGCCCTTCCAGAAGCAGGATCGGGAAGAAGAACCAACCCTGATGGCCAATCAGCCAGCGCAGGGCCACGGGGCGGCGTGCCGCTTGCCGAGGAGTGAACGCGATCACCGGCAACTCGATGTCCGGGTCAGCCCCCTCTTGGTTCGGGTTGGCATGGTGCCGCGTGTGCTTGTGCTGCCACCAGCCATAGCTCATGCCGACGAACAAGTCACCGACGATCAAGCTCACCCAGTCATTCCATCGGCCGGATCGGAAGATCTGCCGGTGCGCGGCGTCGTGCCCCAAGAACGCAATCTGGGTGAAGAGGAAAGCGAACGCGACCGCGGTGAGAATTTGCCACCAGCTGTCCCCGATGAGCACGAAGGCGATAACCAGGGCGCCGGTGGTCAGGGGAACCAAGGCCAGCTTGCTCCAGTAGTAGCCGTACCGGCGTCGGAGCAGACCCGAGTCCCGGATGATGGCGGCGAGGGCTGTGTACTCGCCACTGGATGGTTGTGGCGGTGTCGGCTGACTGACGAAGACCTCAGACATGGCAGCGCCCGATCCGTTTGCTCATGGCGTCGAGGTCATGGCCGCCGCTGTCATCATCGTACGCTCGCGCGGTTCCGCGCTACCCGTGAATCATCTCCGGTTCGGCGAGAATCGGCTTCCCGCACCCGTCGTTCCCCCGCCCATACGCGGGTAGCGTGAGCAGCATGCTGACAGTAATCGTGATCCTCCTGGTTGTCTGGGCGATCCTGGCCGTCGTCGGGTTCGCGATCAATGGCCTCCTCTGGCTGGCCATCATCGGAATCATCCTCTTCATCGGAACCCTGATCTTCGGGTTCGTCCGACGCAACGCGCGCAAGAACAAGTCCGTTTGACCCCCTGCCACCGGGGGTGCGGCGTAAACTATCGGTGATAGGGTCCTGGACCCAGACCGCTCTACCGGCAGAGCTCTCTGCCGGTGCCGGTCAGGAGGACACCATCCGACTCACTCGAGTTTCGACGTCTTTGTCACGAGCACACGATGTCTGACGATGCGTTCACCGAAGCCGCAATCGCCCTCTCCATGGCGTCGGAAAATGGATCCAACCTGTGCCTATCGTTCCTGAACGCGCTGCCGGTGGCGCATGCCGCCATCTCGACACTGGGCGCACCGTTCGGATCCGAAACGATCTGCGCATCGGATAGCCAGGCGGCGCGTCTGGACGAACTGCAGCTCGACTTTGGCGCCGGACCGTGCTGGGACGCGCTCAGAACCAGAGCCCCCGTCGTGGACGACGACCTCCACGAGCCGACAGAGTCTGGATGGCCGCTGCTGCGCGCCGCGATCCGCGCCACCGGGATTCGCTCGTTGTACGCCTTTCCCCTGGCGATCGGGGCGCTGAACGTCGGGGCCGTCGACCTGTACGCCACCACGCCCACGGCCTTGGGGCCGAGGTTGATCGCGCGAGCATCCGCACTGGCCGACCTTGCGGCGACCCACGTGGCCCGGCAGGTGATCCGGCGCCTGCAACCCGTCGACCGCGACGACACGGAGCCCGCCACATACTCCAGACGAGAAATTCACCAGGCAACCGGCATGATCATTGCCCAGATGCGTGTCAACGCGGAAGACGCGCAAGCCCTGCTCCACGCACACGCATTCACGCTCGACCGCCCCGTTCGCGAAGTCGCGGCGGATGTCGTGGCCCGGCGAATCACGTTCACCCAAGACGACACGGGGGACCGCGACTAGGGTGAGGACATGAGGGCCCAAAGCAAGGAACGGCAACTCGCCGAAGCGTTCGTCACCCTCGCCGACACCATGGTCGACGAGTACGACGTGGTGGACCTCCTCCACACGGTCGTCGAGCTCTGTTCCTCCCTTCTCGACGCCACCGACGCCGGCATCCTGCTCCCCAACTCTGCAGGCGAGCTCGAAGTCGCCGCATCCAGCAGCGAGCGCAGCCACCTCATCGGTCTCCTGCAACTCGGCGAGGGCGAAGGACCCTGTGTCGACGCGTACCGGACCGGCCTGCTCGTCACCGTGGACGACATCGCCAGTACGTACGCACGTTGGCCCTCCTTCGCGATCGCCGCCGCCGAATCGGGTTACGCCTCGATGCATGCCATCCCTCTACGGCTACGGAAGGAAACCATCGGCTCACTCAACCTGTTCAGAGATCGCACCGGCGGCTTCTCAGCGGATGACGCCGTCTCCGCCCGGGCCCTCGCCGACGGTGCAACGATCGGCATTCTCCACGAACGCTCATTGCGGGAAGCGGACCTCGCCCGGAGTCAGCTACAGCATGCCTTGGACAGCAGAGTCATCATCGAGCAGGCCAAGGGCGTGATAGCTCACACCCAGAACGTGGACATGGACACCGCGTTCCAGCTCATCCGGGCCCGGGCTCGGAACTCGCGTACCCGCCTCTCCGAAGTGGCGCGCCAGATCGTTGAGCATCCTTTCGGCGCCTCGGACGAGACGAAGTCTTTCGCCCCCTGACGAGCCCGTCCGGACGTGCAGCGCGGGACGAACCTGACCGAGCTGGCGGCAAGGGCACCCGACCCGGGAATAGAACCCCGGATACATGCTGATCCCTGGCGCCCGGTCGGAATCGGTGCGATCATTTAGGCGATCGCCCCAGACCTTGGCGTCAAAGTCCCCGATTTTGTTCGGCGCGCCTCGAGCCTGGCCCGGATGGCCGTCGTTTCGGGTACGTCCGCCATCCGGGCCTCGACAGCAGATTTCAGCGATACCACAGACGTCTGCGTCCCCGTTGCCTGGGGTCGCAGATCGGGAGTTGCAACCCTCCAACGACGAGGGCTCGGTGACCCGAACACTGAGCCCTCGTCTACCCGGGATCGCTCCCGGACTCACCGTCCGACGATGACGCCCCTAGGGGGCTTCCTCGTCGGTCGGGTCCAGCAAGTACGCGTCATGAGCCTTTTGAATCCTCTCGGGGTCATTCGCGCGCGTCGACTTCAGCGAAGCCCACGCGGCCTCGATCCGACGTTCGGTGCGCTCCGGGGACTCTTCAGGAAATAGCCGGTCCGACATGGTCCACCTCGTTCTCCGGTCAATTCCATCAACCGGCGTGAACGGGGGTCTGCGTGGTGGCCATTTCGCCACCTCTTTTCAGGCCCTCTAGTGGGCCATCTGTATCGAAGAGTACGCGCGTACCCTGCGACCGAGCCCGGAAAGAAGAACTCGGAAGCGGCGCAGCTCAGGCGTCCGGGCCGTCCGCCGCTGCAGCTCCCGGCTCGACCGGCGCCGAGTCCGTCTGCGCCGTCTTGGTGTCAGCCGGGTCGTTCTGGCGCCGGCTGGCGAACAGGAAAGGGATGCCGATCAGCTGGACTGCTCCGCCGATGACGAGCGACGTGCCGTAGCCCCAGAGGTCGGCCGCGCGTCCGAGCGCCGGCTGGATGAAGACCCCTCCGAGGCTGCCGAACAGCGAGTCGAACGACAATACGGTCGCACGCTGCTTCGACGGGATCATGTCGTTCAGGTAGGACTGGCGAACCGGCCCGGCCACCGCGAACACGAAACCCCAGATCACCAGGCAGATGACGGCGAACCAGAACAGACTGGTCACCCCCAGCGCCACGAGAACCAGGATGCTCACCAGCGACGCCCCGATCACCGTCGTGGTGCGTTTGGCGAACAGCCTCCGGATACGCGAGGCGAGCACGCCGCCCGCCACCTGCGCCAACGACAAAATGGCAGCCGCAAGCCCGGCGATCGAGTACGCCGTCTTGTCTCCGTAGAGCTCGAGCAGGTACGGCTGGAGCGCGTAGAAGGCGTAGATCCCGACGCCGGAGGCGAACGGCGCCGACAGGATCATCCACCGCACCGACCGTTTCCGCAGCCCGTGATCGATCGATTGCTTCAGCACGTTCCTCGTCGCCGCGAGCGGGCGCATCGAGTGGTCGGGCGTGAAGCCCAAGTCTTTCATCACGACGGCGGCGAACACCAGCATGACCACCAGCACTCCGGCTCTCAGCAGGAACGGCACGCCGAGATTGGTCGCCTGCGCGATGATGCCGCCCAGGACCGATCCGACGAACATCGCGATCCCCGTGACGACCAGGCCGCGGCCGAACACGGCCTCGAGACTCCCGGCGTACTTGGCGAACGCCAGCGCGTCGACGAGCCAGGCGTCCACCGCGCCGGAGAAGAACGTGAAGCCCAGGCCCAGCAGTACCGACACGATCGCCCACCAGACGAACGGCGCATGCCAGAGCCACAGCATCCAGTACAGGCCTGTCGTCACCGACAGGGTGATCGTGCCCAGCAGGTACGACGCTTTCCGTCCGACCGTGTCGGCGACGACGCCTGTCGGGATTTCGAAGATCACCATGCCGGCGGTGAAGAACGCGTTCGCGGCGAAGGCCTCGAAGTTCGAGAGTCCGGCGTCGAGCAGGAAGAGCGTGTTGATTCCCCAGATCAACGACGCGGCAAGCGTGTTGCCGAGCATCAGGGTCAGGTAGACGCCCTGCACTCGACGAGCCGCCGGGTTCATGACCGGCGACCGATCGGTTCATCCCGACTCGTCACCACGGCATGATGGACCCGAGCGGGTGGGCACGGCAACGGCCGATGCGCACGCATCGAGTGCCAACGTCGGCGATAGTCCGCGGTGCGTACCTTCATCGGGCCGTACGGAGCAGCCTGGATGCGCGCAGGACCTCCGACCCTATGACCCGAGACCGGATGCGGTGAGGGTGAGCATGCGGTGGCTCCGCCGCAGACCGGGGGACGTCCGACATGACCGCTCGACGACTGGCTGCCGTTACAGCCGTAGCCGCCTTCCTGCTCCTGGGAATCGGCGGCGCATCCGCCGCCGCACCCTGGTCCGCTGCGGCTGGCGGCACACAAGGACCGCACTTCTACAGTGGCGTCGCCATCGATGTTTCCGGGCCTATCGACGGTGACGTCTACGCCGCAGGGCAGAGCGTCACCATCAGCGGCAACGTCCGCGGCGACGTGATCGCGGCCGCGCAGACGATCACCATCGCCGGCACCGTAGACGGCAACATCCGGCTCGCCGCGCAGAATGTGACCATCACCGGCGGTGTCAGCCGGAGCGGCACTGTTTTCGCCTCGAGTCTCGTGCTGGCCGACAGCGGGGCGATCGGCGACGACCTCGTGGCGGCGGGGAGCTCACTGAGGGTCTCGGGTGACATCGGAAGGGATCTGCAGGTCAGTGCCTCCAGCCTCACGATCGATGGCGCGGTGGGCGGGGACGTCACCTACTCCAGCCAGAACACCGCACGCATCGCGCAGGGAGCGGTCGGTGGCACCGTCAGTCATGTGCAGCCTCAGCGGTCGCCGACCGTCGAGATCTCCCCCTGGGCCGTCCTGTTCGGATGGGTGCTGGGGTTGCTGTACGCCCTGATCGCACTCAGCCTCATCACGGTCGCCGCAGGCCTGCTCATCCCCGGGTGGTTGCAGCGGGTAACAGACCAGTTGCTCCCGTCCCCGTGGCGTGCCCTCCTGGTCGGATTCGTCGCGGCGATCGTCGTCCCCTTCGCGCTGCTCTTCCTGCTGGTGACCATCATCGGGGCTCCCCTCGCGCTCGCGGGCCTCCTGGTGTGGACAGGACTCACTCTCGCGACATTCCTGTTCAGCGCCCACTACCTCGGCCGGCTCGTACTCCGCGGCAACCATCCCCCCGTGCTCACCTCGTTCCTCGGCGGCCTCATCCTGATCGTGGCCCTGCAGATCCCTTGGCTCAACATCCTGGTGTGGCTGGCGATGGTCTTCTTCGGCCTGGGCGCCCAGCTCCTCGAATTCCGTCGGCAAGCACCATGGAGAAGGACGGTGGAACCGTCCATGACTACGCAGCACTCGACTCCACCTCACGGCTGAGCGGCACATCCGTTACGGTGCGACAGTGGGTACCAGAGCCAGCGCCGACGTCGATGAGACATTCGCGTCATGACTCCGGCATCATTGGCGCTCATCGTCGCGATCGGCCTGATCGGGCCGCTGCTCTCAGCACGCAACGTCTGGCATGTTCCGGTGGTGGTCGGCGAGCTGGCGGGCGGAGTACTCGTCGGCGACACCGGGCTCCGCCTCATCGATCCGCGCGCCCCGGACCTCCAACTCCTCGCAAACATCGGGTTCGGGCTGACCATGGTGGTCGTCGGGTCCCAGATCCCAGTGCGCGACCCGCGCCTGCGATCCCGGACAGGAGCACTCGGGGTGGCCGGCGCAGCCGCGGCCGGAATCGCCTCCGCCGCCCTGGGGGCCGTCCTCGCCGACGTCTTCGGCACCGGGCACGCGGCGGTCTACGGAATCGTGCTCGCGTCGTCCTCAGCGGCGGTGGTCCTGCCGATGCTCACCTCCCTGGGACTCAACCTGGCAAACTTCGGGCAACTGGTCACGCAGATCGCCGTGGCCGACATCGTGTGCGTGATCGCCCTCCCGTTCGCGGTGAGTCCCGCGCACGCGGGCAGTGCGGCCGTCGGCGCACTGGCCATCGCTGCAGCATCGCTCGGGCTGGTCTTCGTCCTGTCCTGGTTGGGCCGCACCGGTCTCCGGCGACGTGCGCACGCCTACTCCGAGCGGCGCCGATTCGCGCTGGAGCTGCGCCTCAGCCTGCTCGTGCTGTTCGTCTTCGCCGCCATAGCTCAGCTGGCACAGCTCTCCATCATGCTCGCCGGCTTCGCTCTCGGCCTGGTGCTTTCCTCGGTGGGAGAGCCCCATCGTCTCGCACGGCAACTGTTCGGCATGACAGAAGGCTTCTTCGGGCCGCTGTTCTTCGTATGGTTGGGCGCGTCTCTCGACATTCGCGGTCTCGCCGGCCATCCAGCGATGCTTGTGCTGGGGCTGGCGCTCGGCGCCGGAGCCGTCATCGCGCACAGCGCCTCGCGCGCGGTCGGGCTGCCGTGGAGGCAGACCGTCGCCTCGGCGGGTCAACTCGGTGTCCCGGTGGCCGCCGTGACGCTCGGAGTGCAGACGGCCACCCTTCTCCCTGGGGAGGGTCCGGCGATCCTGGTCGGTGCGCTGCTGACCATCGCCGCCGCGGCGTTCGCCTTGGGCCGTCTCGCGGCGGTGCCTGCTCGCGGCGACCGGGCAGGACACTGACTCAGCGACGGCTGGATCGGTGCCCGACGTGAGTCGGCTGGTCAGCGTCGGGGCACCCGCGCCGCCCGAAGCGCAGCGAGGATCGTCGCGAGGTCGACGGCCTCCTGAAGAAGCGCGCCGACGATGGCCGGGATGAACCCGAACGCGGCGATGAGCATCAGGACCACCGAAACCGCGATGCCGAGCCAGATACTCTGCAGCGCGATGGCAACGGTGCGGCGCGCGATGGCCACCGCCTCAACGACGCCCCCGATGTCGTCGATCAGCAGCACGACATCCGCCGACTCACTTGCCGCGGTCGCACCTTTGGCCCCCATGGCAATCCCGACATCCGCGCGGGCAAGCACCGGGGCGTCGTTGACCCCGTCCCCGACCATGACAACGGGACGCTCGATGATCGAGGCCACCCGCCGCACCTTGTCGGCCGGCAGGCACTCGGCGCGGTACCGGGTGATGCCCAACGCTCCGGCGGTGTGAGCGGCTGTTTCCTCCGCATCGCCGGTAAGCAGTTCGATGTTCCGCACGCCAAGAGCCCGTAGTCCCGCAAGCATGGACTGAGCGTTCGATCGTGGTGGATCGGCTTCGATGATCACGCCCGCGTACCTGTCATCCACCGTGACGTATACGGCCAGCTCCCCTGGACCAATCACCGCCCTCGGGGCGTCCCGATCGAATGAGCGCGCGAAGGCGAGCTTGCCCACGGCCACCCGGCGCTCACCCACGCGGGCCAGCACACCGTTCGTGGCGTGCTCCTCCGCGGAGGCCACCTCCTGAAGGCCGACCGCCCGCTGCTCGGCCGCCTGGACGACCGAGGCCGCGAGTACGTGCGAGGAGTACTGCTCCGCACTCGCCGTCAAGGAAAGCAGCTCGGTGGCATCGAACCCAGGGGCCGGACGCACCTCCCGGAGAACCGGGCGTCCGGTGGTCAGTGTGCCGGTCTTGTCGAAGACGACGGTCCGGACCCGAGCCAACGTCTCGAACACCGATCCGGTACGGACAAGGATGCCGGAGTGCGCCGCCCGGCTCATGCCACCGATGAACGCCACCGGCGCCGCGATCAGCAGCGGACACGGTGTCGCCAGCACGAGAACCTCCGCGAAGCGGACCGGGTCACCACTGACCAGCCACGCTATCCCCGCCAGCAGCAGCGAGAACGCGGTGAACGGGACCGCGAACCGGTCCGCGAGGCGGACCACCCGCGGCTTGCTTCCAGCCGCCTGCTCCACGAGAGCGACGATCTGCTGATACTGGCTGTCGGCAGCCAGAGCAGTCGCACGCAGCCGGACGGCCTCGGCGCCATTGATGCTGCCGCTGAGGACCACATCCCCCGGTGCGCGGTCGACCGGGAGGCTCTCCCCGGACAGCGATGAGAGGTCGAATGCGGCGGCATCCAGCAGCACCCCATCCACGGGCACCACTTCCGCCGGACGTACCAGGAGGATGTCCTCGATCTGGACATCGGCGACCGGCACGTCCTCCAGCCGTTCCCCGGCGAACCGGTGCGCGTACCGCGGATCCCGGCGCAGCAACGCATCCAACTCACGGCGTGCACGGCGATTGGCATAGTCCTCAAGCGCCTCACCACCGCTCAGCATAAGGACCACGATGAGCGCCGCCACCACCTCCCCCACCGCGACCGTCGCGACAATGGCGACGACAGCGAGCAGGTCCACCCCCAAACCGCCCGAAGCCAACGTGCGCAACATCCGGATGGTGTAGCCGGCCGCCACCGCGAGAGCGTAGAGGCCGGCGATCCACCGAGCCGCCGAATCCGCTCCGGCCACGGCGAACACCCCCGAGATCACACCGACCAGAACGGTCAGGGTGATCACGCGGTAGCGAACGGCGCCCCTCAGCAGCCGGTCGGCCCGGCGGGCGAAGGAGGAGTCAGCCCTCATTCCCGCGCACTGGCCGCATTGTGGGCGGGGGTTTCCACGGGAAGTGCCGACTCGTAGACGAAGACGAGCCGAGCGGGCACCTCCCCGGCGAGCACCTCCGCGACGGCTTCGTTGACGTCGCGGATGTCGCGCTCGGCAGCAACGACGCGGGTGCGTCCGGCCGCGTGGAGGGCGAACACCTCGACGAGGTCCTGTCGGGTTCCGACGATGGATCCGACGATCGAGATGCCCTTCAGGACGGTGTCGAACACGGGGACGGTGAGAGTTCCATCGGCGGGCAAAGAAACGAGCACCAGGCGACCGCCGCGATTCAGCGACCGGTACGCCTGGTCGAACACGCTGGGTGCGACCGCGAGAACGATGGCGACATCGGCACCGCCCAGGTGACGGATGGCCTGCGCCGGGTCCACCTCAGTCGCGTTGATCGCATGGTCGGCGCCGAGTTCTACGGCGAGGTCCAGTTTCTCCTCGGTGATGTCCACGGCGACGACCTGCGCTCCGACCAGTCGCGCGTATTGCAGGGCGAGATGGCCGAGTCCGCCGATACCGAAGACGGCGACGCGCTCGCCCGGAACCACGCGTGCGGCCTTCACCGCGGCGTAGGTGGTGACGCCCGCACACGTGAGCGGGGCGGCATCCAGCGGGGCGACGCCGTCTGGCACGGGCACCGCGAACCGTGCCTCGGCGACGGCGTACTCGGCGTACCCCCCATCGACCGAGTAGCCGGTGTTGTGCTGCGCCTCGCACAGATTTTCTCGGCCGTCGATGCAGTAGCGGCACTCGCCGCATGCGTACCCCAGCCACGGAAGCGCGACCCGCTGCCCGACCTCGCGGGTGGTGACGCCGTCGCCGAGCCCCTCGACGATCCCAACGCCCTCGTGCCCCGGGACGAACGGCAGAGCCGGCCGCACCGGCCAGTCCCCGTTGATGGCGTGGATGTCGGTGTGACACAGTCCGCACGCCTCCAGCCGCACCAGGACCTGGCCTGCACCCGGGGTCGGAAGGGGACGGTCTTCGAGGGTGAGCGGCTCGCGATACTGACTCACGACGGCTGCGCGCATGGGCGGCTCCTTTCGGTATGCCGCCAGTGTGGTGCGCACCCGAGAGCGGTCGTGGGCCGAAGGTCCCGCCGCGGGGCCCATAGGCCTTTGGACCCAGAGCGAACGGGCCGTCTGAGCCCACTCTGGAGGCGAGAGTTCGGAGGAGTCATGAAACGCTGGGTACGAATCGTCCCACTGCAGGCGATCTACTTCGCGGCCGGATTGGCCGAAATGGGAATGGTGCTTGTGGGCCTCAACGTGTTCACACGACGCCGGCCCGTCACGCCGTGAACGCGTCGCTGCGCTTCCTGGGCGCCACCGACACGGTCACCGGGTCCCGCTATCTGATCGAGCAGGATGGCCAGCGCATCCTCGTCGACTGCGGACTGTTCCAGGGCTACAAGCACCTGCGAGAACGGAACTGTCTGATGCGTCCGTCCTCCCCGTTGGAGCACAGTTTCAACGGACTCGGAGGCCGTCTCCCGCACTCTGCTCGGGGTGGATACCTCGACAACGGTCGGCGAAGGGGGGCTCACCGAGGTGCAGTATCTTCCGCCCGAGTGGGCGAGTTCCGCGCCACCACGACGGGTGTTCGCACGTCGAGCAGGACGTCGTGCGCGACCGAGCCGAGCATCAGTCGTTGCACGCTGTGCCGGTCATGGACACCGACGACCAGCAGGCTGGCACCATCGCTCTCGGCCACAAGCGCTCGCGAGGGTGCCGTGTCGAGCACCTCCGTGAGGACGATCACCCCGGGATGCCGCTCCCGGGCCAGGTCGCCTGCTTCCTCCGCGATCCGCTCGCGGCGGTCGCCGAGGGAAATCTCGGGGACGAAGCCGGCAAGCAGCGGGTTAGCCAGATAGCCGGCACACACGACCGTCAGCGGCTCGCCGAGCGTCTCGGCCTCAGCCGCCGCGAACTCCACCGCCGTCTCCGTCTGAAGCTCGCCATCCACCCCGACCACCACTCCGCGCCCGACGCCGGCCCAGCTGTGCGGGATCACCGCCACCGGGCATTCCGCCACGGCCGCCACGCGCACCGCGATCGACCCGGCGAGGGCGCGGTGTCGGTCCGCCTCGGCCGGTGTCCCGATCACGAGCAGATCGGTCTCACGGGAGACAGCCGCGAGCTCCGGCCCGATATGACCGTAGCGGAAACGTGTGCTCACTTCGATGTCCTCGTGCTCCGGACCGGACGCCGCCGTGACTCCGGCAGCGACCGGCCTGCGCTCCAGCACCTCGTGCGCGTGGTGCAGGGCGATCCGCTTCTCGGCCTCCAGAAGCGACTTCACGGCCAGAACGAGCAGGTGGCTCGGCTCCGCCGGGTTGTCGCCCCAGCCACGCTCGATCACGTGGACCAGTTCGAGACGTGCGCCGTCGCGCGCAGCCCGAGCGGCCGCCCATTCGAGGGCGGCGCGGTGATCCGGCTCCCCGTCGACAGCGACCATGATCGTGTAGGACATCGGAACCTCTTTCCTTTCCCCGGATGACGACATCTCCCACGATGCCGCCGCAGCAGCCCCCGCCGTAGAGCCGAAAGTCCCGCCCGCCCAGGTACGGCCTGACCAGACCTGCGAGCCGCACGCCGAAGGATTCGGTATTTGCCGCCTTCGACACCCGCCTCAGCGCCGGCCGGCGCCCTCGGCTCCGTGGATGACCAGGACGGGGCAGTCCGCATGCTCGACGGTGGACCGCGAGACCGATCCCAGAAGCAGCCCGGTGAACCCGCCCAGGCCACGGCTCCCGACGATCAGCATCTCCGCATCCTCCGACTCGGCGATCAGCTGCCGCGCGGGCGACCCGCTACGGATCACCTTCGAGTACCAAGAAGGCGGCGTTGAGCCGAACACCTCACCGGCTGCCTGGTCGGCGATCGCGTGCGCATCAGCCTCCGGGGACCACCCGTCCATCACATAACCGGGCCAGGACTGCGGGAACTCCCACACCGTCACACCCACCAGCGCGCAGCCCAGCCGCTCCGCCATCCGTGCCCCGCGACGAAGTGCGGACAGCGAAGACGCCGAGCCGTCGACACCGACCACGATGCGGCCCCCGGCGTGGATGCGGTCCTCGACCTCACCTGCGGTGGATTCGTTCCGGTCGGACATGTGCGCGTTCCTTTCCTGAGGGGAGGTCACCAGCGTTCGGGCTCCGCCGTGCGGTGGAAGCGCCGACCGCTCACAGCGTCGATATCGATGTGGATGTAGCGGTACTTGAGCGTGGGCACCCACGGTTGCAAGGGCGCACGATCGGCCGCGTCGATCTCGGCCTGCTGTTCCAGTTGACGGGCGCGTCCGTGTGCGACGACGCTCCAGGCCACCTCATCCGTGTAGTCGTCGGTCTCGAATGCGACCGCGCTATGCACCGTGACTTCGAGCAGCTTCGTTCCGGGCGCCGTCCGGATCAGGATGCTGTCCCCATCCGAGTGGTAATTCACGGGGAAAATGTCCACCTCCCCGCCGGCAGCCGTGGCGAGCCGGCCGAGTACGCCCTGCTTGAGCAGTTCACGGCATTCCGCCCGGTCGAGTTCCTCGACGGGATCATCGGACGACATGGGATTCTCCTTCGGCCAGGGTGGCCGCGGCGGCCATCGGTGGTGCGTGGACGACGATGGTCGGCGACGTCAGGTTGAGCAGGACGTCGTAGGCGACAGACCCCAGAACTCCGGGCTGCGCCTGCTCGCGACGGGAATCACCGACCACGAGCACTTCCGCACCGCGGGCGATGTCGTTCAGCGCTGTTCCGGGAGGTCGGCGGACCACGCGGCTGCGGATGGTGATCCCGGGCTGGCTGCGACGTACGCGTTCGACGGCGGCGGCAAGCAGATTCCGCGCCTCGTCGTCGTACTGCGACAAGAGCTCCGGCCCAGCGTCCCGTCGGTCCGTCCCCCTGGGCGATGCCCCGGACGACCGCACGGTGATGAGTTCGCAGTGATGGTCGCACGCCAGGTCGGCCGCCAGATCGAGCGCCGCGCTGCCTGCTGGACTGTCATCGACCCCGACCACCACACCGCGGCGGAGCCGCGACTCGGTATCCGGGACGATCGCGACCGGGCCCACAGCCAAGTTGGCAAGCTGCAGGCTGCGGGAACCGAACGCACGACCATAGTGGAAGCCGGTCTTGTGCGTGCCGACGACAAGCATCGTGTCGGTATCGCCGAGTGAGGCGAGGACCGTCATCGGGCTCCCGCTGAGCAGCTCTGCCCGCAGCCCGGCTGCGCCCTCCAACGAGCGCGCGTACGCGACCTCGTCCTGGAGCAATTGGCGTGCGCCGGAGTCGACCTCGTCGATGAGCTCCGTTCCGACAGCGCCCCATTCGTCGTCGGCGACCTGCACGAGGATGACCTCGGTATCGTGCTCCCGGGCGTGGCCGATGGCCCAGCGGATCGCCGCGCGCGACGGCAGCGAGCCATCGACACCGACGATATATCTGCGGATCTCCATTCCGGTACCTCCGCTCCCACTGTCCTGCGCCGAGAACCGTGGCGACGGGTCCTTGGTCCCGCGGGACCTCCGGCCCGGAATGCTGCTGCAGCATCCGGCCGGACGGTAGGGGGCTGTGCCGAACTGGGCCGCTGGCTAGAATCACCGCAATGGGGTGGCCCGACCGGACCCTCCTTGATGCATCCGAGAGCGGATGAGCGTCATGTCAGACGATGACCCGATCACCTTTCCCGACGCCCCCCGCGCAGAACTCGATGATGCGTTGGCGCACCTGGTCGAACAAGCCCGCAAGGTGCTGCAGACGCAGGGACGCCTGCGCGCGCTCGTCCGCGCCAACCGTGCGGTCGTTTCCCACATCGAGCTCCCGACCGTGCTGCGCACCATCGCCGAGGCAGCCGTCGACCTCGTCGGCGCCCGCTACGGCGCCCTCGGCGTGATTGCCGAAGGCGGAGGCCTCGAGCAATTCATCCATGTCGGAATGTCGCCCGAGGACGTCCACCGCATCGGGCACCTGCCAGAAGGGCACGGACTGCTCGGGGCACTGATCGATGACCCGCAACCCATCCGGATCAGCTCCATCGCTGCCGACGCCCGCTCGGCCGGCTTCCCTGAGGGGCACCCGCCGATGACGGCCTTCCTCGGGGTCCCCATCACGGTGCGCGACACCGTCTACGGCAACCTTTACCTCACCGATCCAGAATCGGGCGAGTTCACCGAGGACGACCAGCAACTCGTCAAAGCGCTGGCCGCGAACGCCGGCTTCGCCATCGATAACGCACGGCTTTACGCGGAGTCGCGCTCCCGGCAGGCCTGGAGCGTCGCTGCCGGAGAGTTGACCGCATCGATCCTGGGCGGCGAGTCCGCTGAGGCCTTCACCGAGCTGGCGGATCGCGCCCGCGCTCTGCTGGGAGCGCGAGCGGTATTCATCGTGCAGCCGGAATCCGACTCGTCCCTCCGCATCTCAGCGGCAGGTGACGCTGACCGTGCGCTCGCCGAGGCCGCCGCGGCAGCGGAGCAGGTGCGCAGTGCTGTGGAGGGAATGCAGCCGACCCGGCTCGCAGGGCTGGCTGCTGGTCCAACCGCTGATGATTCCGAAGCGGGGCCCGTCCTGGTGGCACCCTTCGCACTCCTGGACGGGAATACGGCAGCTCTGGTGGCGGTCCGCGATGAGGGAGTCGGCGGCTTCAGTTCGTTCGAGCTCGAACGTGCCACTGCGTTCGCCCGTCAAGGGGGGCTGGCTCTGGAACTGGCTGCCGTGCGCGCCGACCGGCAGCGCGCCCTGCTGCTGGAGGAGCGGGCTCGGATCGCCCGCGATCTTCATGACCATGTCATCCAGCAGCTGTTCGGCGCCGGTATCGAGTTGCAGAGCATCGAGTCGGCTGTCGGCCCCGGGTCCGTCACCGATCGGATCGAGGGCGCGGTCTCCTCCATCGACCAGGCCATCGCCGAGATCCGGACGGCGATCTTCGCGCTCTCGCACAGTCACGGCTCTCATGACAGCCTCCGCTACCGCCTCCTCGACATTGTCCATCAGGTGGGCGGGTCCCTGCCGTCACCGGCGACCCTCTCTTTCAGCGGGCCTGTCGACGTTGTCTCGCATCCCCAGCTCGACGACGACATCATCGCGTTCGTCCGTGAGGGTCTGACCAACGTGGTGCGTCACGCGGGCGCCGAGACGGCATCGGTGGCGGTGACGGCGTCGGCCGACGAAATCACGGTCTCCGTCGTCGACAGCGGGACCGGGCTGGGCGAAACGACCAGGAGAAGCGGGCTTGGCAACCTCGCTGAGAGGGCGCGCTTGCGCGGCGGCGAGTTCGATGTCGAATCCAGCGAACGAGGGACGCGGCTCAGCCTCCGCCTCCCGGTTCCGGAGCTCGGCCGATGACCGCGCCTGCCGTCCGAGTGTTCCTCGCCGATGATCATGAGATCGTGCGGCGCGGTCTTGCATCGCTCATTGACGCCCAGGACGACCTGGAGGTGGTCGGGGAGGCGGCGACGGCCGCGCAGGCGCGCTCGCGCATCCTTGCAGTCCGGCCGGACGTCGCCGTGCTCGATGTGCGCCTGCCCGACGGGAGCGGTATAGACGTGTGCCGGCGGATCAAACAGGACGAGCCCGGCATCCGCTGCCTCATGCTCACGGCGTACGACGACGAGGACGCCCTGCGTGCCGCGCTGATCGCCGGCGCCGACGGTTACGTCATCAAGGACATCCGCGGCAGCTCACTGCTCGACGACATCCGCGCCGCCGCCCGCGGCAAGAAGCTCATCGACCCACGTATCGCCGCCCGCATGGCCGCCCAGCTCCGCGAACCCGCCGACGACCCCCGTTTCGCCTCCCTCGGTCTGCGGGAACGGCAGGTGCTCGCCCTCATCGCTGACGGGTTCACGAACCGGCAGATCGGCGAACGGCTCGGCCTCGCCGAGAAGACGGTGAAGAATTACGTCAGCTCGCTCCTGGCCAAGCTCGGCCTGGAACGACGGACGCAGGCCGCCGTCCTCCAGCTTGAGCACCGTCGGTCAGATCACTGACCAGCCGTTGTCATTGGCAGGACGGCACCGTCGACGGTGGAGGAGTCCTCACTCTGCAGCCAGGCGAGGCCGCCGCCGGCGCAGACGGGACCTTGTGCCCTGACGCACCGCCGCTGCGCCGACGTACGTTCAGCTCATCGCCACGGCAGGCCCGTTGCGGGAGGGGACAACCTCATGGACGAACGCCTTGCTCCCATCGTCGTCGGGGTGGACGGGTCGGCTTCCTCCGTAGACGCGCTCCGGTGGGCGTGCGGAGTCGCCGCGAATCGCCAGCGACCCGTCCTAGCCGTGACGGCCGGACCGAGCGAAGCAGAGTCGCGCGCGGTCTCCCGACATGCCATCCTCCACGCATTCCGCGGCGCTCCGCCGCGAAATCTCACGGTGCTCACCAGGGTCGCAGAACCGGCCGACGCCCTCACCGAGTGCAGCCGGGATGCCTACCTGCTCGTCGTCGGTAGTTGCGGTCCCGGCGGGCACGCCCTGGACGTCCACGCCTCCTGTCCGGTGCTCACCATGCACCACACGCACGCCGCCGACCACGCCGACAGGGTTCGCGAGACCGTGAGTCGGACACCATGAGCAGGCCGACCTCAGTTGCCGTCGGCCGGAAGTCACGGGGCGTCCGATCCGGAAGGCCCGGAGCACTGCTGAGCATGGCCGCGATCAGCGGGCTGTGGGCAGTCGTGCTGGTGGGGCTGGTCATGCTCATGATCGCGACGATGACGACCGTGTTCGCCTCGCCGATAGCGGAAATCCTGCAGGTCTTCGGGGTCGTGCGTGGCTGATCAGGCGAGACCGCTCAATCTGCCGTCGCTCATCCCCGGTTCTCCGCACGGCCGCTGAGCGTGTGCAGATTGAGCCGGAAGACTGCGGCGGCAGCGTTCGGGTGGCCGAGGTCCGCAGCCGCTTCGGACATGCGCGGAATGTCGAGGGTGCGCACCATCCCGACTTCAGCTCCCGGGTGCACGCTGCCTGCCGACTCCCCGGCAGGTCGCAGCCGGTCGAGGAGCACATCCAGTCCCTCCCGGGCCTCGGCGCCCAGCAGCTGCTCGAACGTGCCCCACGCGATCACGCTCCGCCATTCGTCGACGGTGACCACATCGTCCACCTCGAAACACACCTCGGGGTGTCTCCGCAGAGCGTCGAGCTTGCGCCCCTGCGCGCTGTGCGCATAGATGTCACCGTCGCGGTATGCGTACGAGATCGGAACCACATACGGAACCTCACCGTCCGTCAGGCCCAAACGGCCGACCAGCTGACTCGCCAGAATGTCGTCAATCTCATCGCGACTCAGTTCCACAGGCATCGGGACTCCTCACATCCGTTGATCCTTCGAGAGTCCCGCGGATGCAGCCGCTCGCGCCAGGACCTTCGACCCTTCTCCCGCAGCGAGCAGGACGCTTGAGTGGGGGCATGAAGACCAAGCAGCGCAAGACCGCGTGGTTGGACGGCCAGGATCTCCCGGCAGGGAGTGCCGCAACGGTCGGCGCGATCGTGGCGTGGAGCCTCGCCTGGAAAGGCGCGTCGCTCTGGCGGGCCGCGCGAAACCAGAGCAAACCCTGGTTCGTCACCCTGCTCCTCGCGAACACCCTCGGCGTCCTCGACGCGATCTACCTGTTCGCCGTCGATCGTCGGCACCGGTCGGACGACCGGGTGGAGGATGCGATTCTCGCCGCGACGGGCGAGCCGGCGCAGGGCGGGCACAGCCAGGAGACCTGAGCGGCGGCTGCGCTGCAAGGTCAGGCGCCAAGCACGACCAAGAGGTGATACACGACGTAGGCCGGCCAGACGATGGCCTGCAACAAGCCGAGCACGACAGCCCAGAACGAGCCGTCCGAAATCGAGATGAAATAGATCGCCGCGCCAACGTAGGCCAACAGGAAGAAGAACCCCCACGGCCCGTCCCGGACGATCGTCCCCGCACTCCCCTTGTCCGCCATCGCCTCTCCCGCCTCTTCTTGTCTGCCGAGCTCGAAGTCCTCTTACCTAGCTCAGGCAGTTTTTCCGGCATTGTTCAGCGCGTAAACTGCGGATCATCAAGCCTGTGAACAGAGGTGTGACCCGGGCGGCCGCCCAGACCCCGCGCTCCCACTTCCCAGCATCCTCCTCCTGAACTCGCACAGTGGACAGGAGGTACATCCATGCCGCACAGAGCGCGCTCGCTGCACTACGACGGCCACTCCTACGAGCTCCTCGCGCTCGATGACGCGCAAACGTGGCACCTATTCGAAGACCTCGACGAGGAGGCCGCGCTGGTCGGCACGATCACCTTGCGTGGCTCGCAGTTCGCCATCGAGTGCTACTGGCGGCCCGGTATGGGAAGGCACGACATCGACGCGGCCACCGTCGACAGCGCAGCGGTCGCCCTGATCGCCTCTGCCAGCGCGGCGGACGCGCAGGAGCCCTCGCACCCCTAGGGGACACGTCGCCTGAAGCGTGAAGGCGGAGAGGGACTAAAGACCCAGGCCAGCTAACGAAAACATCGGATTTCTGGGTCCCCGCCGGGGAGGGTCGAACGTCCCTAGCCGCACGCGTCGCGCGCTGTCATCATTCCCTCGTCGGCGGTGGGCCTCCCGCCAACCGGCGGTTCCATCATTCACACGAAGGGGAAGAACATGGCTGAGCAGAATCTGTTCCTGGTGGTCGGCGCCTACGGCGAGCCCGAAGCGGCCGACGAAGACTACAAAGCCCTCAAATCGGGTGAGAGCGCCGGCGACTACGACATCGTGGGCGCCGTCGTGATGAACCGCGATAAGGACGGCAAGGTGCGGGTCACCGAGCACGAGACCGGCAAGGTCTCCAAGGGAGCCGGCGTGGGTGCAGGTGCGGGCGTCGTCGTCGGGCTCTTCGCACCGCCGCTTCTGGCCGCGACCGCGATCGGTGCCGGTATCGGTGCCGTCATTGGCGCTCTCCGCAAGCGGCACGATGAAAAGGCGCTCGGGGTCGACGTGGACGAGTACCTCCCGCCGGGGTCCTCGGCCGTCGTCGCGATCGTCGACGACAAGTGGGCCGACAAAGTGGAAAGCGCTCTCGTGAAGGCCGACAAGAGGATCTCGAAGGCGATCGACTCTGGCGACTACGACGAGCTCCAGCGCGCGGTTGAGAAGTCGGAGACCGAGGTCAAGGACGCTGCACAGTCCTGACGAGGCAGGCAATTCCGGCGATCTGCGAATCGTGGGCGGGGCCTGCGCTCACGATGTACCGCGTCCCGAAGATCACCGCCGGGCACCGTGGATATCACGGCTCAGGATGCGCGCGGCGGCGCGGCGGCCCGACTCGAAGGCGGCGGTGACTGTCGCGGGATCGTCCGTCCAGGTCGCCTCGCCGGCGATGTGCAGGACGCCGCCTCCGATCGGCGCGGCGAGGTCCTCGTGGTCCCGCCGCCGAGCACCCACCGGCAGGTAGGCGTAGGAGCCACGCGAATACGGGTCCAGCTGCCACCGCGTCACCGCGCATCCCGACGGATCCGGCACCGCCGCCCCGAAGACCTGGCGAAGTGCGGCCATCACCGATGCCACGATCTGGTCCTCGGGCCACCGAGCGGTGCGTTCCGCGCATTCCGCGGCCGCGAACGTCAGCAGGGTCGGCGTTCCGTCGGGACCGGTGATGTCGTACCACGAGTGCCACCACCGCGCCGCGGGTCCCTGCCGCCGGAAGGCGTACACGCCACCGGGCCAGAACCGCTGGGGGAACCGGAGCACGACCTTCTCGAAACGGTTCATCTCGAGTCGGCCGAGCGCGCTCGCGACAGGCTCGGGAAGCGGCGGGTCGAAGACCAGCTCGCCGGACTTCAGTACGCCGACGGGTACGGTGACGACGACATGGTCGGCCGACACCGCGAAATCGCCGGCCGTGACCTCCGCTCCCCGATCCGACCAGGAGATGCTCGACACCGCCCGGCCGAGCCGAATGTCGAGACCTTCGGCGAGCGCTCTGGTGAGCTGGTCGTAGCCTTCCGGGAACACCACCTCGTCGCCTTCGACGGCGTCGTCGTCCAGCCCATGCGCGTCGAGACGCTCCGCTGAGACGCCGTACTGCTCCTCCGCCCGATGCCCCAGGAACTCGCGGACTCGTTGCTCGCGTTCCCGCGGCCACGACAGTGCCTCCAGGGCGCGATCCACCGCCGTCGCGAAGGGGACGCCGGTGCCCAGCTCCGCGATCACCCGTTCGAGACGGCTCGACGCGGTCGAGACGTCGGCGACGAACGCGTCGACCTCGTCCGAGGTCAGCCGCGCTCCCTGCGGCGAGAAGTAGGCAATCGGCCGTCCCCCGGGCTGGTAGCTCCCGACGGTGAACTCCCGCGTGCCGATGCCCTGCCGCTGCACCACGTCCCACACGGGGTTGTCCGTGATCCCGTGGATCCACGACGCGCCGAGGTCGAGGGCTGTTCCGTACCGCCGATCCGTCCACACGCGACCGCCGATGCGGTCCCGCGCCTCGAGGACGGTGACATCCAGACCAGCCGACACGAGCATCCCCGCTGCGGCGAGCCCGGCGACACCGGCACCCACGACGACCACATCCGTCCGCTCCACGCTCACACCGTTCTTCTCTTCGAGGACGCCGGAGTCTCCACCCCGCCGGTCACTCGATACTGAACTGTAGCCGCGTAGGCAACTCCTGATCATCACGGGACCTTCGACCTATCGCCGTAGTCCCGCGGGTCCGTAACCTCGGAGTTACGGGTAGCTCCCGGGCAGCCGAAGCGAGGTCGCGCCTCAACCCCGATCGCGTCACGCCGCGACACCATGTCACATGGATCACGGGTACAGGCTGCAGTGACCGAGGCGGTGCCTCCCATGGGGACACCGCCTCGACCCCCTCAACCGCGGAGACGTGCAATCGCCTCAGAGAGCCACCTGCTCATGGACGAAAGAATTGAATCTCTCGGCGCAGAGCCCCCGGAGCGCAAGGCGGCGCGCGCGTTCGCCCTCTGGGCCATCCTGGATGCGCTTCCCGAAACCGATCCCACCCGCTTCGACAAGGCACGACGCGCATATCTGGCGGATCCGTCCGAGAACGGAGAACCCGCGAATTAGATGTCGCTGGACGAGCAGGCCGTACCTGCATCGCAGCAGGCCGGCTCACTGCATTCCTGGCGGCAGGTGGCCGCACATCTCGCGGGGGTGAGATGTGCGGCCAGCATGTGCCTGAAGAGGGACGCCCAAGCCACGACCGGAACCGTCTGCACCTTCATTCGGATGTCTCGTCCCGTCGCGTTGCGTGAAGATGCCGGGAGATCCGCCGACCGCTGACGACGTGGGGATGGATGGCCACGTACACGTAGGTCTTGGTCGGTACCCAGTCCGGCCATGACAACTGCTCAACGCGCCGGACCCGGCTCGGATCATGCAGAACGTGAGCCTCCCCGCGGAGGGAGATGCTCCAAGCCTCCTCGCCGTCGCGCTCGTCCACTTCGAAGGCAACGGCCGGATTTGCCGTCAGGTGCCGAAGCTTCGTCCCATCCGCCGTACGGAACACCACCTCGCGACCCGTCACCGCATAATCCACCGGGAAGATCTCAGGCTGATTCTCGTTACTCAGCCCCACTCGGCCAAAGGAGTGCGTCTCCAGGATCGCCCAGCAACTGTCTTCGCTGAGCACCGTCGCCGGCCCCTGTGGAGACCAGATGCCCTCGTCCCGATTGACTGCGTTCATGATGACCCACCTCCACGGTCCGCCCAGTCTCCGGCCACCCTGGTGCGGGCAACAGAGCCCTTGGTCCTGCGGTCACAACAGGCAGCGAGGCCCTGGGCACTGTCGGGAATGGGCGGGACGGCACTTTTCATTCATGCGCTACGGGCCACCGGGTTCGTAAGACCCGAAGCTCCACTCCCGGCCGCCCGGATCAAGGACTCGAGCACGCCGTGAACCCCACCCCGTGTCTTCGGGGCGAATTACCGACTGTGCGCCTGCCTCGATCGCGGCGGCGTACATCCCGTCGACGTTGTCAGTCGCGAGGTAGAGGCCAGATCCGGTTGACTGCCCGACGAGTGGTGCGAGGAAATAGTCGGCATCACTACTGGCAATCATGATGACGGCGTCGTCCAACCGCAGTTCAGCGTGTTGGATGGTGTCGTGTTCACCGTCTTGACGAGCGACCACGGTGAATCCGAGCGCTTCGAGCCAGACAATCGCCGCCTCAGCGTCTGAGTAGCTGAGGTAGGAAGCAAGCGTCACTGCCATGTCGAGATCCTAGCTCCGTGACGTCATGGCTCGGACCCCGATTCAGGCGGCCGCATCCGTACCCTGCCCTGGCCGCCCTGACCGGCCGCGTTCACCGACACGCCCCCGATCGCCAGGCGCGCGGCGCGATTGCGGTGACACTGTCCAGGTGCAGCATCTGCGAATCATCGCCCCCGCCGACCTCGTCGACCAGGTGCTCACGACCCTCCAGGACAACGTGGCGACGACCAACATCGTTCGCATCCCGAAGGCCGCTACCCGACCTGCGGGCGACCTGGTGCTGTGCGATGTCGCCCGCGAAGGGTTGAGCGCCCTGCTCGACCAGCTTCAGCAACTCGGGGTGCAGCACGAGGGATCAATCTCCGTCGACGACATCGGCATCGAGATCTCGGATGCGGCGAAACGCGCAAGCCGCGCCGCCCCCGGGCATGCCGCCGACGCCGTGGTGTGGCAAGAGATCGAGCAGCGCACCCATGAAGAGACCAGCCTCTCCCCCACCTTCCTGACATTCATGTCCGTCGCCACCATGATCGCTGCGATCGGTGTCGTCTTCGACGAACCCATCCTCATCGTCGGCGCCATGGTCGTCGGCCCAGACTTCGGGCCGCTTGCTGCGCTCTCAGTGGGCCTCGTGCGATGGCGACGTCGGATGATCGCTCAATCCGTGCTCGCACTCGCCGTCGGGTTCGCCATTGCTATCGCGATCACCATCCTGTTCACCCTGCTGCTCACCGCGCTCCACCTGATGTCACCCGCCGACCTGCTGCACTCCCGGCCTCTGACTGACTTCATCTGGAGACCGAACGTGCTCAGCTGGGTGGTCGGTTTCCTCGCCGGCATCGCCGGCCTGCTGTCACTGTCGACCGCGAAGTCGGGCGCACTCATCGGGGTGCTGATCTCGGTGACGACGATTCCGGCCGCCGCGAACGCCGCCGTCGCCCTCGCTTACGGGGCCACCGAGCAGGCCGTCGGCGCGCTCATCCAGTTGGTCATCAACCTCGCCGCGATCACACTCGGCGGGGTGGCGACCCTGATCGTGCAGCGCGTGAACCAGCGACGGCACGCAGCACAGGCGATCACCGGGCGACAGCACGGTCCGGTCTGACGTGGAAACCCCAGCGCGGGAGCAACGTCGCCCGCGGCTTGCTCCACACGCCCTCTCCGGTCAACGCCGCATAGGCGATGCGCTCGAGCGCAGTCGCGTGCGGGCGCAACGGAGCAGCCGCCACCCGCTCGGGCGTCGACCGGAACACGAACTTCGCGACGCTCAGCGCGCCCTCCTGGTTCGAGGGGGTCGGTGGCACGTCGAAGCGCTCGATGAAGCGGCGCAGGTTGCTGGTCGCCGGGAGGTCACGGAGCCGGTCGTCGAACACCCAGCTCTCGCACACCAGAGGGGCGCCGTCGTGGAACCACTCGGCCGCTCGGGCGAGTGCGTCGTCGACGGACTCCGGCGTCAGGGGGCCGGTCTCAGGGATGTGCATGTTGCGGCCGACCCGGCTGGGCGCCACCTCGAACTGCAGGCGTCCAAGGGTGACGACCCGGCCCGTGAACACCGCCAGCAGCCAGTCGTCGTCGACCAGCTCGCCGTACAGCTCCAGCTTTCTGGGGATATCGGCGAGCGAGGCCGCAGCGACAGCAAGGGGAAATCCCCGGGCGACGAGCGCAGCGACCGCCTCGTCGTTCACGTCGGCCATCGCCACCGCGAGCTCGTGCCGGTCGACACCGCGCAGAACTCCCGGACGGCCGGACGCGAGCATGCTGCGCAACGAATCGTGCGGTTCCGCCGTAGCCCCAGAAGCGCTCATCGCGTGGGCTGGCCGGCGGCGAAGTACTCCACGAGGCCGGCATCGAGAGCAGGCACCGGCAGTGTGCTGCCGTCGCCCCGGAGGGAGACGGTGGCGACCACACCCGTCGCAACGGCGTTGCGGGCGGCGACCGGGGATGTCTGCGCTTCGGCGCCGCTGCGTACGAACTCCAGAAACTCCGAGATCATGAGGGAATCCGCCCCGCCGTGGCCGCCGATCCCCTCGGACACCACGAACGTCTCGTCGGCCGGCGCCGCGCTCCCGTGCCGGCGATTCCAGAGCCCGACCTGCGACCCGGCATCGTCTCCGAAGTTCTCGATGCGCCCTTCGGTGCCGATGACCGTATAGTTGCGCCAATAATCCGGAGCGAAGTGGCATTGCTGGTACGACGCCAGAACCCCGTTGTCGAGCACCATGTTGACCTGCGAAATGTCCTCGACGTCCATCACCGGGTTGAGACCGTCGAGTGCGGTGGGTGGCCAGTTGTCGAGGCTGAACCAGTCCTGCATGCGCTCCCCCGCCCGGTCCCGCCGGTCGTCGATGGCTCCGTAGACGCTCAGGGAACCGATCGCCTGCACCCGGCTCGAATAGCCGCCGGCGAGCCAGTGGATGACATCCAGGTCATGCGCTCCCTTCTGCAGCAGCAGGCCCACCGACTTGGACCGATCGGCGTGCCAGTCCTTGAAGTAGTAGTCCCCGCCGTTACCGACGAAGTGGCGGCACCAGACCGCCTTGACCTCGCCGATGCGGCCCTCCCGGATCAACCCGCGCATCAGCGTGATCACCGGCATGTGCCGCATGTTGTGGCCGACATACAGCCGCGAGCCGGTGCGACGGGCGGCCTCCAGGATGCGGTCGCAGTCGTCGATCGAGATTGCGAGCGGCTTCTCGCAGAATGCTGCCACGCCGGCTTCGAGCGCCGGGATGACGACGGCCGCGTGCTGGTCGTCCGGCGTCAGCACCATGACGGCATCAAGGTCGAGGGCGAGCAGCTCGCCGAGGCTGCCGGTCACCGTAGCGTCCGGGAAGGCCTCGCGGAATTCGTCGCGCGACCGCTCGCTCAGGTCGCAGAGGGCGACCACGACCGATCCTGCGCCCGGGCGATGCGCCTCGCGCGCCACGCTGCCGCGGTTGCCGTATCCGACGACGCCGATCCTGAGGTCCATCGAGTCTCCTTCCGATCCGGTGTTCATCGGCCGGGCAGCGCCCGCAGCGCATCCGCCGCCAGCGGGGCCCCCGATACTTTCGCGGCATAGAGCGCGGCCCCCACGTCCGGCTCGTAGCGGGGTGCGCGCAGGTCATACCCGGCGTAGAGGGCGTTCAGCTCGGCGGTGAACGCGGCGAGCACCAGGTCGGACCGGAACACACCGCCCGAGTAGGAGACAGCGACCTCGTCGCCCGTCTCGTAGCCGAGTTGCCGGCGGGTGGCGTCGACCAGGCCGGCGAGCTCCCCGCCGGCTGCGGCGAGGATGTCCGCGGCGACGCCGTCCCCCGCACTCGCCGCCTCGGCGACGGTGCTGGACAGCGCCGCGATCCGGGTGCGCTCCTTCTGCCAGTCGGTGAGCACGAGCCCGATCAGATCGAGGTCGGCGGCGATTCCGGTGTGCTCCTTGATCAGGTCGTAGAGCGGGCCGCGTGGAAGCCGACCGTCGCTCATCCTGGTGAAGGCGTTGAGGCCGTGCGAGGCGATCCAGTAGCCGGATCCCTCATCCCCGAAGAGCTCGCCCCATCCGCCGACGCGGACACCCGACCCCTCCCGCTCGCCGTAGGTCATCGAACCGGTACCGCCGACGACGTTTATTCCGTCGGTCGCGCCCAGAGAGCCCGCCCAGCCGCAGACCATGTCGTTGACGCAGAGGTAGCGGTCCTGGCCGAGTGCGGCCAGAGGGACCGCGTCCAGCGTGTCCCGGTCGGTACTGACTTCGCCGTAGCCGGGCAGGCCGACCACAGTGAACGCGATCGCACCGGCCGGAATCCCGGCCTGCCGGCAGATGTCGTCCACACCGTCGGCGAGCGTCCGGGTCACAGCCTCGACGCCGAGACGGTAGTAGTCGCTGCTCGGCTGCCGGGACCGTGCCAGCACGGAGCCCTCTGCATCGATGAGGACGAACGCCGTCTTGGTGCCCCCGCCGTCGATGCCCAGGAAAGGGCTCACGCGACCCCGCTCGCGGCACCGTCGAGGGGGTGCAGCCGCACGCCCTTCACCACGCGGTTGACGTTGCCGCTCGGGAACGGATTGTCCGGTGTCGTCCCGACGCGCAGGGCGAACGAGAGTCCGAGGATCTGGGCGACGACGACATACACACTGGCGAGGAACGAATCGTTCAGTTCGTGCAAGCCTTCGAACGCGACCAACTGGCCGGCCGCTGTTGTGACTCCGTCGGGTGCGACCGCGATCACGCGGGACGGATCAAGTGCGCTCCTCAGCTCTGCGAGGATGTCGAGGTCGTACCGACGCGTGTACGGGTCGGACGAGATGAAGACGACGACGAGGGTGCGCTCGTCCAATACGGACTTCGGGCCGTGCCGGAAGCCGAGGGCCGAGTCGTAGTAGCTCACGACCTGTCCGGCCGTGAGCTCCAGGAGCTTGAGGGCGGATTCGCGGGCGAGTGCGGTGAGCGGCCCGCTGCCCAGGTAGACGACGCGCTCGTACCGGTCATCGGCGAGGTCGCTGATCGCATCCCAGCCGTCCCCGACGATGCCGGCCGCAGCCGCGACGAGAGGCGCGACCTCCCTGGAGCCTCCGCCACCCAGGACCAGGAGCACCGAAAGCAGCATCGAGGTGAAGCTCGACGTCATCGCGAATCCCTGGTCGTTGGCGGCGGCGGGCATCAGGAGCACGTAGGACTTCTTGCGGCCCTGGTGCTCCTGATTGAGCTGACCCGCCGGGTCGCACGTCACGATCAGGTGGCTCACGTCGCTGAGGGACTCGTCGGCGAGCCGTGTCGCTGCGACGCTCTCCGGGCTGTTGCCGGAACGCGCGAATGAGATCAACAGGGTCGGGACGTCTTCCGCGAGGAACTCGCGGGGGTTGGAGACGAGGTCGGTCGTGGCGATCGCCTCGATCCGTCGTGACAGCAGGCGCGACAGCTCAGGCGCGGCGACTCCGCCGACGAACGCGGACGTCCCGGCGCCCGTGAGGACGATTCGCAGGTCGGATCGGTCGAGGAGCGGGGCGAGGAACGCATCCACCTGGGCACGTTCGGCCTCGACGTTCGCCGCAGCCTCACGCCACACGTCGGGTTGGTGGCTGATCTCGCCGATCGTGAATTGAGCGCCAGTGATCTCGGGTCGTACGGTGGTCGGGCGTGTTTCAGACAAGGAGTTCCCTCTGGTTTCGTGCGGTGGTTGGACGTGTGGCGGCGGCGTACGGACGCAGGACATCCCTGATCTTGTCGGTCACGAGTGAACGCGGCTCGGGATCGAGTTCTCCGGCGCGAACGCGGACGTACTGGTCCGGCAGGAACTGTGCGATCAGTGGAAGCGGCAGTGTCCTGCCGGAGAGGTTGGCGTAGAGCAGCGCTTCGGCGGCTTCGATGGCGGGGTCGGGCCAGTAGTAGCGCAGCCGGTCGCTGTAGCTGTAGCGGCGAGCGATGCGCTGCTCGTCCTCGTCGCCTTCGTAGTAGTTCTGCCAGTACCCGGGTTCTGCCAGCATGCGCTCCTCGATCACTCCGACGAGGTTCGAACGCGCAGCGGCGGGCACCAGTTCGTCTTCGATGGCGGCCAACGCGAACAGCGCCTCCCGCATCGCAAAGGTGAGGCCCGGTCCGACCTTCAGGATGGCCCAGTGGTCTTCGACCAGTTCGGTCAGTCGAGACTCCAACTGGTAGTCGGTGGAGTGCGCCTCGAAGACCATCCCCGGTTCGTCATCGAGCACGGCGCGCAGTTCACCGGTGCGGTCGCGCCGGTAGTCGATGACCTGGAGGTGGTCGAACTCCACGCCGGGCTGCACGACCAGGGCGATGATCCGGGGCCACGCGCCCAGCACCCCGGCATCCGCAAAGGCTTCGCGGTGTCGTTCCAGTGTCCGCCGAGCCGCGTCGGGCGACGTGGGGGTCAATTCCGCCAGCGTCTCGTGCGCGCCGCCGGGCACCGGCACCTCTGTGCCGATCACATAGAGCTGGCGCCCCTCGATCCCGAGGCTGCGGGCTGTCTGCTCGGCGACACGGAGCAGTCGGGCGCTCCGTTCCGCGACGAGATCGTCTCCGAGCGGCACCGGATCGCCGCTGCACGACATGCTGCAGTCGAGGTGGATCTTCGTGTACCCGGCCTCGACGTAGGCGGCGACGAGGGCGTCGGCGTTGGCGAGCGCCTCCGCAGCCGGTTGCCCCTGCCAACGGTTGGGTCCGAGGTGATCGCCGCCGAGCACGATGCGGTCGCGAGGGAATCCCTGCTGGTCCGCGATCGAGAACACGAGTTCGCGGAAGTCGGCCGGGCGCATCCCGGTGTAGCCGCCGAACTGGTCCACCTGGTTCGAGGTGGCCTCGATGAGGACGAGGCTCGAATCGGCCGCGGCCTGCGCGATAGCCGCTTCGAGGACGACCGGATGCGCGGAGCACACCGAGTAGACCCCGACCGGTTCACCGGCCTTGTGCCGCCGGATGGTCTCCCAGAACTGGTCGGTCATGCTGCTCCTTCAGATCGTGTGCTGCTGGTCTGCGCGCAGAGCGCAGCGACCGTCTCGGCGATGCCGTCCCGCCCGTGCGCGAGGAAGCGCCGCGGGTCGGTCACCGACGGGTCGGAGGCGAGGAACGCCCTGATGCGCCCGGTGAAAGCGACATTGAGGGCAGTGCCGACGTTGATCTTTCGGATACCGGCGGCCACCGCGTCGTTCAGCGTGAGCACTGGAACGCCGGACGACCCGTGGAGGACGAGCGGCACAGGCACGACCCGCGCCAGCTCGGAGACCAGCGCGAGGTCCAGTTGTGCGTCAGCCGTGGTCATCGCGTGAGACGATCCGACGGCGACCGCCAGCCCGTCGACCCCGGTCGCCGCCACGAACGACACGGCCTCGGCCGGATCGGTCCGGACTCCGGGAGCGTGCGCGCCGTCCTTGCCGCCGATCGCGCCGAGTTCGGCTTCGACCCACAACCCGCGCTCGTGAGCACGGGCGGCGGCGTCCCGGGTGCGGGACACGTTCAGCTCGTAGTCGAGATCGGCTTCATCCACCATGATCGACGAAGCGCCGTAGCGGTCGGCGTGCTGGATCAGTTCCTCGGCGAGGGCGCTGTCTCTGATGTGGTCGAGGTGGATGCTGACCGGGACGGTGCTCTCTTCGGCCACCTGCCCGCAGGCCGCCAGCAACGGCGCGAACCGGCCGCCGTGGTAGCCGATCGCGTTCTCGCTGACCTGCAGGATGACCGCGACGCCTGCCTGCTCGGCGCCGGCGACGATCCCCTCGGCGTGCTCGAGAGTGATCACGTTGAAGGCGAGTGCCGCGCCCCGACGGCCGACGGCGTTTTCGAGGAGACCCCGGGTCGTGGCGAGGCTCATGAGGCGAAGCGATCGTAGTGCGACGGGTCCGCCGCCACGGCGTCGTCGAGGATCCCGCGAGCGGTCTGCGCGTCCGGCACGAGAGGGTCGAGGGCGAGCGCCTGCAGGGCGAGTTCGCGTGCACCGCTGACGGCGGCCTGGACGGTGAGCTCCTGTTGCTGGGCTCGCGCCGTCAGCACGGCGGCAACCGCATCGGGGAGCCGGCCGACGGAGACGCCGTGGATGCCGTGGGCGCCGACGACGGCAGGGACCTCCACGACGGCCTCCGGCGGCAGGTTCCTGATCACACCGGCGTTCGGCAGGTTGACGGCGAGTTCGACGTGTTCCTTCCCCGTCTGCAGCGCCTCGGCGATGGCCACCAGGCGTTCGGCCTCCTGGTTCCGGGCCGGTGCGAGGGGCTCGGTTCCTTCCGCCTGGGCCCGGAGCGAGTCCCACAGCCGGCCCTTCTCGTCGATGTACTCGCGCGTCATGTCCTGGCCGCCCTGGAGACCCCAGCCGAGGCCGCCATCGCCGGCGCGGGCGAGGTAGCCGGGGAAGAACTCGGACACATGGCGGTCGCCCGGAGCGGGGTACAGGCCGAAGGTCCGCATCAGATCCGCCGACACGCCAGAATGCACGCCTTCGCTGCGGGAGGTCTGAGCGTCCCGGCCGTCGGCGCGCTCGCGCACCAACTCGCGCAAGCGCGGGTACAGATCCTGCGAACCGGATCGGATGTCGAGGAGCCAGCAGAGATGGTTGAGCCCGGCGAACAGCGCGCTCACCGACTCCGGGTCGACGCCGAGGTCGGCGCTCAGTGCCGCCTTGGTGTGCATGGTGCCGTGGCAGAGACCGACCGCATTCACCGGCGTGTGCTTGGTGACGGCCCGGACGTTCGCCGTGAGGGGGTTGCTGTAGTTGATCAGCTGCGCGGTCGGCGCCACATCGGCGATGTCCGTCGCGATCGCCAGCAGTTCCGGGATGTGACGAAGCGCGCGCAGTACACCCCCTGGTCCGACGCTGTCACCGACGGTCTGGTGGATGCCGTAGGCCTCCGGGATGTCCAGATCGGCCCTCCAGCCGGCCGCAGACCCGACCGCGATGGTGGTGGCGACGAAACGGGCGTCGCGCAGCGCTTCGCGCCGGTCGGCCACCGCTTCGACAGTCATGGTGGAGCCGGCCGCTTCAGCGATCCGGCGGCCCAGGCGGGCCATCGTCTCGGCCGCTTCCGGGACCACGTCGACCAGCCGCACGGCGATACCGTCGAACGTGCGCGAGCGGGCGAGGTCGTTCAGCAGACCCGGGGTGAACACGGTGCTGCCGGCGCCGATGAGGACGAACGCCTCCTGCGTCATCGGACGATCCTTCTCATTTGACGCTCCCGGTGAGGAGTCCGCTGACGATGTACCGGTTGAGCAGCACCGCGATCACGGCCGGAACCGCGACGGCGACCACGCCGGCGGCGCTCATCAGCGAGTACGGGACGGTGTGCCGTCCCTGCAGCGCGGCGATCACAACCGTGAGCGGCTGCGTCGACAAGTCGCTGGAGAGCACGAGCGGGAACAGGAACTGCGCCCACGCCGAGAGGAACGTGATGATGGCCACCGAGACGATGCCCGGTCGGGCGAGCGGCAGCACCACGTGCCAGAGCACGCGCATCCTGCTCGCGCCGTCGACCTGGCCGGCCTCTTCGAGCGCGATCGGCAGGCTGCTCATGTAGTTGTACATGATCCAGGTCGCCAGCGGCAGGAAGCCGGAGATGTACACCAGGACGATGCCCGTATAGGTGTTGACCAGTCCCAGTCCCGACATCATCTGGTAGAGCGGGATGAGGGTGGCGTACGCGGGGAACGCCATCGTCGCCAGCACCGCATAGAACAGCACGTCGCGCCCCCGGAACTTCATGCGGGCGAACGCGTAGGCCGCCAGCGTCGCGAGCACGACGGTCACGATGGTCGCCGCGGTGCACTCGATGAAGATGTTGAGCATCGACCGCCGGACCGAGTCGGCCAGGTCGCCGCTCCCGCCGAGCAGTGTGATGTAGTTCGTCAGGGACGGGGTGGGCGGCAGGTAGTTCGCCGGCTTTGCGCTGATCTGCGCGTCCGTCTGCAGGCTCGTGTTGAGCACCCAGTACAGCGGCGTCAGCGTCCAGATCAGGATGAAGGCGACGCCGATCGGGCGCGCTATGGAACGTCTTTTCATCAGAACTCCACGGGGCGGTAGACGAGCCTCACGACGCCCAGCGACACGATGAGCGTGGCGAGCGTGATCAGCAGGGACAGCGCATAGCCCTGACCGAAGTCGAGGTTCTGGAAGCTGATGAAGTAGGTCTGCATCGTGACCGACGAGCCGGTCGCGGCCGCGCCGTTCAGCACGAACGGCTGGTCGAACACGTTGAGTGTCGCGATCACGGCCTGGACCATGGCGATGGCGATGCCCGGCCGCGCGAGCGGCAGCGTGATGCGGCGGAACATGTTGAACCCGGTGGCGCCGTCCAGAGAGGCGGCCTCGTAGAGCTCGCCCGGGATGTTCTGCAGCGAGGCCAGCACCAGCAACGCCGACAGCGGCGTGATCTGCCAGACCTGCACGAGTTCGATCGCCAGGATGGTCACGAACTGGTTCTGGCCGAGGAAGACCTGGTAATGGTCGATCAGGTGCAGCGATGACAGCACGCTGTTGAGCAGACCATTGTTGCTGTCCCAGATGCCCGACCAGACGATGCCCTCAACCACGCCCGGGAGCGCCCACGGCAGAATCAGGATCGCGACCAGGACCGAGCGGCCGCGGAACGGCTTCTGCAGGGTCACCGCGAACAGAATGCCCAGCGCGGTCGAAAGCAGGACGCCGATGATCACGTACAGCGCCGTGTTGCCCATGCTCGCGACGACGGCGGGGTCGTTGAACAGCGCGACGAAGTTGTCGATCCCATTGAAGTGATCGGGCGGATTCAGCGGCTGGATCTTGAAGAACGCCTCGACGAGCGTGATACCGGCCGGGACCAGGGCCAGGCCGACGATGAAGATCGCGAGCGGTGCGACCAGGCCGTAGGGCAGGAAGTCGAGGCGGCGGACGAGCCGCGATCGCGATCGGCTGGGGCCCGCCGCCGGCCGGGGCGGACCCGGCCGGCGGGGGGACTGGACGTCGACGCTCAAGAGCCGTTCGCCAGCTTGGTGGCCTGCGCGGCGATGGCCTTGATCGCCGCGTCGACGCTGATGGTGCCGACGGCGGCAGAGTGCAGGTTCGTGCTGACCGACCGGGAGAACTCCGGGTACCAGGACGGCGCACCCGATGCGAACACCGGCTTGGACTTCGACAGCAGCTCACTGAGCTCGGCACCCTGGGCCAGCTTGCCGTTCTCCGTGAGGATCTTCATGGCCGACAGCCGCGACGGGGTCGGGTAGTTCGGCATCACCTTGTCGGGACCGCTGGCCCCGGCGAAGTCGGCCTGGTTCTCGGTGGCGGTGATCCACTCGATGAACTTGGCCGCGGCGGCGGGGTACTTGGCCTGCTTGGGGATGCCGATACCGTCCGGGTTACCGAGATTGCTCGCGGTCCCGTCGACGCCCGGGGTCGGGATGTACACGGTCTTGCCGACGACGTCGGACGAGGCGGGCACGTCGTACAGGCTGCCCACGTTGCCCGAGTAGTCGGAGAACGTCGAGGAGACGACACCCTTGGCCATCAGGTTCTGCATGCCCTGGGAGTCGGTGACGTTGATGTTGCCGGCCGGGACGAGTCCGTCCTTCAGCGAGTCGACCATCCACTTGGCGGCCTTGTAGCCGCCGGAGTCGGGGCTGGCGAACTGCGGCTTGCCCTTCGAGTCGAGCACCGTGCCGCCGAACGCCTCCGTCGCCTCGTACCAGTAGGTCGAGAGGCCCTCGGCCGCCGCGAACGGAATGTTGAGCGGAGTGGCGGAGACGCCCTTGGCCTTGACCTGCTTGAGGTCGTCTGTGTACTCGGTCATCGTGGTCGGCATCGTGGTGATGCCCGCCTGCGCGAACTGGTCCTTGTTGACCGTCGTCACCATGTAGGAGGAGTCGAACGGGATGCCGATCACCTTTCCGCCGGACACGAACGAGCTGAGCTGCGGCATGTCCGACTTCAGCTTCTTGGTGTCGATGTAGTTGTCGATCGGATAGAACCAGTCCAGCCTGCTGAGCTGTCCGACGCGCGACCAGTCGACGTCGGTGACGTCGGCGAAGTACGTCTTCGACGTCGCGGCTGCCGCGATCTTGGTCTGGAGGTTGTCCCAGTCGATGCTCGTCCACTTGACGGTGATGCCCGTGCTCTTGGTGAACGCGTCGAGAGCTGCCTTCGGGGGCGCGGGGTTCATCCAAGCGACGGTGATGGTCACGCCCTTGGTCTGGGTAGAGCCTCCGGCGGAACCGCCGCCGGTGCATCCGGTCAGCGTGAGTCCGAGGGCGACGGCACCGGCGATAACGGCGTTTCGGGTATGGCGTCTGGGCTTGAGCGTCATTCTGCTCCTCCTTGGGCATAGGGAGCGTGTCAGCGGCGATGCTGAGCGACACGCGATTCGAGCAACGATGACATGCGATGCGCGCGGATTCAACAATTCCCGAGGGAAAAGCCCACATTTCGGTCAAATGCGCATTATTGCCGCCGATAACTGATTGTGCGCGCACTTTGGCTGCTCATTCGCTATAGTTCGACTGTGCAGCGCAAAGAACGTCTCCATCACATCGTTTCCGCCATCGTCGACAATCTCTCGATGGAGGTGCCCGAGCTCGCCGCACAGTTCGACGTCTCGGAGGCAACCATCCGACGTGACCTCGAGCTGCTCGAAGAGCAACAGCTGGTGAGCCGCACGCGCGGAGGCGCTACGACCCACGTCGCTTTCAACGACCTCCCGCTCGGGTTCAAGACCTCGCAGGATCTGGACGAGAAGCGGCGCATCGCTCACAGCGCGCTCGCCTTCCTCGACGGTGCCAGGGTCGTCGGCATGACCGGCGGGACGACCACGAACGAGTTCGCCAGGCAGCTGCTCACGCGCCGCGGCCTGACGGTCGTCACGAACGCGCTCAATATCGCGACCAGTCTGGTGACCAGTCCGGGCCTCCGGGTGTTCGCCGCCGGCGGCGAGGTCCGCAGCAGCAGCCAGGAGGTGGTCGGCCCGAGCGCCGAGGCGTTCCTATCCGAGTACAACATCGACGTCTCCTTCCTCGGGGTGGACGGCGTGGACACCGAGGCGGGCTGCACGAATTACGACCCGATCGGCGCCCGGGTGAACGGGGTCATGCGCGCGCGCTCCCGCATGACGATCGTGCTGGCGGACGCGACCAAGATCGGCCGAGTCGCGCTCGCGAGCGTCTGCTCGATGGACGAAGTGGACGTGCTGATCACCGACTCCCGTGCGCCGCAGTCCGCAGTGGACGCCATCCAGCGCCGAGGGTGCCGCGTCATCTGCGCCTAGCAGTATCACCGCGATAACGCGCAGAAAACTGCATATTTTGTGCACGTTGTTTGTGCGAATGGCGCACTCGTGCAATATTGGCCGAATGGTCAAAGTAGCCTTCATCGGCGCCGGGAGCGTCGAGTTCACCCGCAACGTCGTCACCGATCTCTGCAGCTTCAGCGAGTTGCGGGGCGAGTTCGAACTGTCCCTCCACGACATCGACGCCGAACGCCTCGGCTACGCCGACGCACTGGCGAAGCGGATCAGCGCCCAGCTGGGAGCGGATGCCCGCGTCACGTCGAGCCTCGATCGCCGGACGGCCGTGGCCGACGCCGACTACGTGGTCAACGAGATCCAGGTGGGCGGCTACGCCGCGACCCGCAAGGACTTCGACATCCCGGCCCGCTACGGCGTCCGCCAGACCATCGGCGACACGATCGGAATCGGCGGCATCTTCCGCGGACTCCGGACCATCCCGGTCCTCACCGGGATCGGTCAGGACCTCGCCGAGGTCGCCCCGGACGCCTACCTGCTCAATTACAGCAACCCGATGGCGATGCTCCCGTGGGCCGTCTCGGCCGGAACACCCTTCTCCCGTGTCGTCGGCCTCTGCCATTCCGTGCGCGACACCCACCACCTCCTCGCGGAGCTGGTCGGCGTGCCGGAGGACGAGATCACGTTCGAGACCGCCGGCTTCAACCATCAGGCGTTCGTCCTGCGGTTCGAACGGAACGGCGAGGATCTGTACCCGCGGCTGCGCGAAGCGATCGACGGGGACCCCGAGCTTCAGCGTCGCGTGCGCGTGGAGCTCTTCCGCCGGTTCGGGTACTTCCCCACCGAGTCCAGCGAGCACAGCGCCGAGTACGTTCCCTGGCTGATGCACAGCGACGCCGCGATCGAGCGCTTCCGCATCCCCGTCGGCGAGTACCTCACCCGGTCCGAGCGGAACATCGAGGAGTTCGACGAGACCCTCGCCACCCTGCAGGCGGAGGGCGAACTGGATCTCCAGCCGACCTCCGAGATGGCCTCCGAGTTCATCCGCGCCCACGTCACCGGCGAGCCGGCGAGCCTGTACGTCAACGTGCAGAACAACGGACTCATCGAGAACCTCCCCGCAGAGTGCTGCATCGAGGTACCCGGCGTCGTGGACAAGGATGGTCTGCACCCGCAGGCCGTCGGCGCCCTTCCCCCGCAGCTCGCTGCGCTCAACCGCACGTTCCTCAACGTCGTCGAGCTGACCGTCAAGGCCGTCCTCGAGGGCGACCGCGAGCACGTCTACCACGCTGCGCTGCTCGACCCGAACACCGCTGCCACCCTCGGCATCGACGACATCCGGAGCATGTGCGACGAGCTGCTGCAGGCGCACGGCGACCTCATCCCCGAGGCGCTCCGGCTTTCCTGACGGAGCGCGCGGGTGAGAACAGGCATCCTCGGCACGGGGGCGATGACGACCGCACTCGGTGCCCGGCTCGTGCGAGCCGGGCACGAGGTCGTCATCGGCTCCCGTGAACCGGCACGCGCGCGGGCGCTGAGTGCGGACCTCGGCGCCGCGGGCGCTGGGGACTACCGCTTCGCGGCGCGGGCCGACATGGTGATCGTCGCACTGCGCGACACAGAGGTTCTGCAGATCGTCGAGTCACTCGCCGACATCCTCGCCGGCAGCGTGGTGATCGATCTCAACAACCCGCTCGATCCTCCGTGGTTCGAGAGCCGGTACGCCGGAGCGGAGTCGCTCGCCGAACGGCTGGCGAGCGTCGCTCCGGGGGCCAGAGTCGTGAAGGCGTTCAACACGGTCTATGCCGAGTGGCTCGCCGACGGCGCTGAGGCGCGCTTGCCCGCAGTGCAGGTATTCCTGGCCTCGGACGACGAGGGCGCGAAAGACGCCGTCGACGCGCTCGTCCGGCAGATCGGCGCGGAGCCTGTCGACGTCGGACCGCTCCGGACCGCACGGCAGTTGGAGAGTCTGGCCGGATTCGAGGTCGCGCTGGTCGACCGCGGCTATGCGCCCTTCGCCGGTCTCCGACTGGTCGCCGGGCGCCACGCGCAGGATGCCGATGGCCCTTGACGCACCGATCAGCGCGGCGAATCACTCCGAACGGTACCGAAGAGCCAGGGCGGCTCCGCCCGCGAATATCCAGTGAAGAGGGTCGGCCATCGCAGCCTCACGTGAGCCGGCGAGATCGGCGATGGCGACGGCATCCGCGAAACCATCGGTCGGGGCGTCGATCGAGCCTGCAACCAGCAGCGACGGAATCCCTGGCGACTGCGCGAGCCTCGCGACGTACTCGGGGACCTTGCCCGCGGCCGACTGCCTGTCGTAGCGGCCTTCACCGGTGATGACGGCATCCGCTCGCGTGACCAGAGCGGGGAGCCCGAGTGCCTCGCCGACGGCGGCAGCGCCGGGCGCCATTCGAGCGCCCCACGCGAGCAGAGCGAACCCGGTTCCTCCGGCCGCGCCGGCACCGTGCTCGTTCGGTGAGACGGGTCGTGCAGCGGCCATCGCATCCGCCAGTCGGCGCAGCCCATCTTCGAGCAGCGGGATATCCGACGGGGTGGCGCCTTTCTGCGGCCCGAACACGGCTGCAGCGCCGGATGGCCCCAGCAGCGGGCTCGTCACATCGCTCAGGATCCGCGCACCGCCTGGAGGAAGCGGGCGGAGGTGCGCAAGATTGACCCGATCGAGCGCACTCAGTCCGCTGTTGCCCGTCGGGATCTCCTGCCCGTCGGCGCCCAGCAGGCGAGCGCCGAGCGCGGTCAATGCACCGGCGCCGCCGTCGGTCGATGCGCTTCCGCCGATCGCGAGCAGCAGCGCCGACGCGCCGGCGTCGAGGGCGGCGGCGATCGCCTGGCCGAATCCGACGGTGTGCGCGTCGAACGGCGCGAGTTCACGCATCCGTCCCAGCCCGCTCGCGTCCGCGAGTTCGACGACCGCCGTGCCGTCCGGGAGTTCCAGCCAACTCGCGTCCACCGGCCCACCGTCGGGCCCGTGCACACGGACCCGGTTCCGCACCGCTCCCGGAACCGCCGCGGCGAACGCGTCCAGCGTGCCCTCGCCCCCGTCCGCCATAGGCGCCAGGACCAGCTCGTCATCCGGACGCACCGATCGCCAGCCGTCGGCGACCGCCGACGCAACCGCCACGGCGGATGCCGAACCCTTGAATGAGTCCGGGGCGACCACAATGACGCTCACGCGACTCCTTGGCGCAGACCCACCGTGCGCTCGAACGCCTCCACCGTGCGGGCGACCACCGCCGCCGGCTCGTCGGCCCAGATCGCCTCGTTGAAGATCTCCACTTCGATGTCACCGGTGTACCCGGCCGCTTCGACCGCCGCCGTGATGGGGCCGAAGTCGATGTGCCCGTCGCCCATCATCCCGCGGGCCAGCAGCACGTCGGCAGCCAGAGGCGTGACCCAGTCGCAGACCTGATAGCTCGCGATCCTGCCTGTCCGGCCGGCGCGGGCGATCTGCTCGATGAGCTGCGGGTCCCACCACACGTGGAACGTGTCCACCACGACTCCCACCGCCTCGGCCGGGAACCGCTCCGCGATGTCGAGTGCCTGGCCGAGGGTGGAGAGCACTGCGCGGTCGGCCGCGTACATCGGATGCAGCGCTTCCAGCGCGAGAGTGACCCCGGCTGCGCGGGCCTCCGGCTCCAGTTCGGCCACCGCGTCGGCAACACGCTCGCGCGCACCCGCAAGGTCGCGGGATCCGTCCGGCAGACCGCCGGCCACGAGGACCAGAACAGCCGCCGAGCCCGGCGCGCCGCTGGCGGCAAGGCGCGCGGTCTCCTCTATCGCGCGCCGGTTCTCGTCGAGTGCCGCTCGGCGTTGGGCGCCTTCGGGAGCGGTGAAGAATCCGCCGCGGCACAGGCTCGAGACGCGGAGACCCGAGTCGGCCACCATCCGGGCCGCCACGTCGACTCCGACCTCGGCCACGGGCTCGCGCCACAGCCCGATCGACTCCACGCCCCCCTCCGCGGTCACCCGCAGAGCATCCGCCAGCGAGGCGTACTTGATCGTGGCCTGATTGATCGACAGGCGCGGGTCGGGCCGGGTCATGCGTTGACTCCGTTCAGTCGCAGCAGCGCATTCCACCGTTCCGCCGCCAGCTCCGGCCGCTCCAGCGCACCGGATGCGGCGCCCAGCCGGACAAGCTCGGACAGGTGCGGGAGGCTGCGGGCCGAGTGCATCCCGCCCACCATCGAGAACGCCTCCTGGTGGCCATTCAACCAGGAGAGGAAGGCGACTCCGGTCTTGTAGTGGAAGGTCGGCGCAGCGAACACCTGGCGCGACAGCTCCTGCGTCGGTTCGAGGATCTCCCGATAGCGCGCCACGTCGTCACGATCGAGCGCCTGGATGGCCGCCGACGCCGCGGGAGCGAGGCAGGCGAAGGCGCCGAGCAGGGCGTCGGAGTGGTCACCGCTCGGCCCGTCCCCCTCGATCAGCTCGACGTAGTTGAAGTCGTCGCCGGTGAACATCCGCACGCCCTCGGGCAACCGGGCACGGAGCGACCGCTCCGCTTCCGCATTCAGCAGGCTCATCTTGATGCCGGTCACCCGGCCGTCGGCCGCCTCGATGATCCGCAGCACGGTCTCGGCAGCCGGTCCGAACTCCCGTGAGCCGAAGTAGCCGGTCAGCGCCGGATCGAACGCGGGCCCCAGCCAGTGCAGCACCACCGGCGTGGAGGCCGCGGCCAGCACCTCGCGGTACACGCGCTCGTAGTCGGCCGCCGATTCGGCGGCGCGGGCGAGGTGCCGGCTCGCCATGAGGACGACTCCGGCGCCGGCCTCCTCGGTGAAGTGCAACTGCTCCGTGTACGCGTCGATCACGGCGCCGAGCGGGATGACCGCCTCGTCGACGTGGTCGGTGTTCACCCCGGCCAACACCGATCCGCCGACCGAGCGGGCGTCCGCCGCACTCCGGCTGATCAGCTCACGCGTCGCTGCGGCATCCAGCCCCATGTTCCGCTGAGCCGTGTCCATAGCGTCCGCGACGCCCAGCCCCCACGAGTAGACGTGCCGGCGGAAGGCGAGGGTCGCATCCCAGTCGATGTCGGCCGGAGCGCCGGGCACGTTGTCGGCCCAGGCCTTCGGGATGACGTGAGCGGCCGCATAGGCGACCCGCGACCGCAGCGGGGCGGTGGGCCGCTCGAATGCGGGGGCCTCACCGAGGTCGGCCGTAGCGGTCGTACCGTCGGTGTTCAGGAGGGTGACGGCAGTCATGCGAGCGACACGTCCGGCAGCTCGATGCGGCGACCCTCGCGCGAGGAACGCAGGCCCAGTTCGGCGAGCTGCACCCCGCGCGCCCCGGCCAGGAAGTCGTACCGGTTCGGCGCATCCTCGAGCACGTGCCGCAAGAACTCCTCCCACTGAGTCTTGAACCCGTTCTCGAACACCTCGTTCGCGGGAGACTCGATCCAGTCGGCGGCGTAGTCGTGGGTGTCGGCGAGGTCGGGATTCCACACCGGCTTGGGGGTGGCATTGCGCGGCTGGATCTTGCAGCCGAACAACCCGACGACGGCGCTTCCATGAGTGCCGTCGACCTGGAACTCGACCAGCTCATCGCGGTTCACACGCGTGGTCCAGCTGGAATTGAGCTGAGCGGTCACGCCGCCGGCGAGCTGGAAGATCGCGTATGCCGCGTCATCCGCGGTCGCCGGGTACGGCCGGCCCTGCTCGTCGACCCGCTGCGGGATCTCGGTCACCGCCTGCGCGTAGACCGACTCCACCCGGCCGAAGAGGTTCTCGAGCACGTAGCTCCAGTGCGGGAACATGTCCACGACGATCCCGCCGCCGTCCTCCGCCCGGTAGTTCCAGCTGGGCCGCTGGGCGCTCTGCCAGTCGCCCTCGAACACCCAATAACCGAACTCACCGCGCACGGAGAGGATGCGCCCGAAGAAGCCGGAGTCGACCAGCCGCTTCAGCTTCCGGATGCCCGGCAGGTACAGCTTGTCGTGCACGACGCCGTTCTTGACGCCCGCCTCGTCAGCGAGGCGGGCCAGTTCGAGTGCCTCCTCGAAGCTGTCGGCCGTCGGCTTTTCGGTGTAGATCGCCTTACCTGCCGCGATCGCCTTCCGGATTGCGGCGGAGCGGGCCTGCGTGACCAGGAAATCCGCGTAGATCTGCCACCGGTCGTCGGCCAGCGCCGCTTCCAAATCGGTGGTGTACTCGGCGATGTCGTGCCGCTTCGCGAGCTCCGCCAGCTTCTCCTCCGACCGCCCGACGAGCAGCGGCTCGACCTGCACGCGGCTGCCATCGGACAGCTCCACACCGCCTTGCTCGCGGATCGCGAGGATCGACCGCACCAGGTGCTGCCGGTAGCCCATGCGCCCGGAGACGCCGTTCATGATGATGCCGATCGACGACACGTGTACTCCTTCGTGACTGCGTGTGTTTGCCTACCCGCCTGTGGGAAAGCGCTTACCCGAGCGTATCAGAACCGACGCGGAGGAGCACCGGCCGAGTGGTGGGAGGCCCGCTATTGCGCCCGCGACGAGGCCGACACCGCCGCATCCGCCGGGACCGCCGTGAAGTCGATCCCCTTCGCCTGCTTGCCGACAGCGGTCAGCACGATCACCCCGATCGCGGCGATACCGACAGTCGACGCCATCGCCCAGCCGTAGCCGAGCTGGGGCGCCAGCGCCTGCTGGATCGGCAGGTTGAAGGCCGCGATCACGTTGCCCAGCTGATAGGTGACACCCGGGTAGAAGCCGCGGATGGCGTTCGGCGACATCTCGTTGAGGTGCGCCGGGATCGCTCCCCATGCGCCCTGGGTTGTGAACTGGATGAGCGCGGAGCCCAGGCAGAGCAGCCCTGCCGTTGTCGAGAAGGCGAAGATCGGGATGATCGGCAGGGTCAGCGCCGCCCCGAGGATGATCGTCGCCTTGCGACCCCAGCGATCGGAGAGGTTGCCGAGGACGATGCATCCGATGATCGCGCCGATGTTGTACACGACGGCGATCCAGCCGGCGGTCGCCGCATCCAGTCCCGCTCCCCCGTGGTCGGTCGCCTTGAGGAACGTCGGGTAGATGTCCTGCGTGCCATGGCTCATCCAGTTGAACGCGGCCATCAGGATGACCAGGTACACGAAGCGGCGGAGCACCTTGCCATCGAAGAACACACGACGGATGGAAGTGCCCGCCTTGCGCATCGTGACCTGCGTGTTCTCCCAGACCTCCGACTCCTTCACCCGCGAGCGAATGATCAGCGTGATGAGCGCCGGCAGGATGCTGAGCGCGAACATCCACCGCCAGTTCAGCCCCAGCACGGAGTGCACCAGGAGGAACGCCAGCGCCGCGAGGAGGTAGCCGGCCGAGTAGCCGGCCTGGAGGATGCCCGAGTAGAAGCCCCGGCGCGTGCGCGGGACCTTCTCCATCGTGAGCGCGGCTCCGAGGCCCCACTCGCCGCCCATCCCGATGCCGTACAGCAGCCGCAGGATGAACAGCACCGTGAAGTTCGGCGCGAAGGCGCAGAGGAAGCCGACGATCGAGTAGAAGCAGACATCCACCATCAGCGGGATGCGGCGGCCGATGCGGTCCGCCCACAATCCAAACAGGTACGCGCCGACCGGCCTCATGATCAGGGTGATCGTGGTCAAGTAGGCCATCTGCTCGAGGGGGACGTTGAACTCTGCCCCGATCTCGGCGTAGACCAGCACGATGATGAAGTAGTCGAAGGCGTCCATCATCCAACCGAGCAGCGAAGCGATGAAGGCGTTCCGCTGGTCGCGGTTGAGGCGGACCGAGGGGGTGGCGGTGTCGGACACTGGGTTTCCTTCCGATCGACGGTGATCGGCAGCGCGCGAGAAAGCGCTTACCAGAGCGTCACACTATCCCGCGCTCGTGACGTGTCAAGGGGCCCGGCTCAGAGAGCGGGCGTGGACGCCCGCAGCCGCACCTGGGCGGCCGCAACCGTCGGTGTCGATGGCTCCGGGTGTCCCGACAGCGCCAGGTTGAGCGCATGAGCGCCGATGTCGGCGAGGGGAAGCGCGACGGAGGTGAGGGCTGGGGTGACGTCGGCGACCAGGGGGATATCGTCGAAGCCGGCGACCGCGATCCCCGTTCCCGGAGTGATGCCGGCCTTGCGGAGCGCGGCCATGACTCCGAGGGCCATGACGTCGCTGACGGCGAAGATGCACTCCGGACGCTTGTCCGATGCCAGCAGCTCTGCGGTCGCCCGCTCCGCGCCTTCGCGCGAGAACTCGGTGTGGACGACATCACTCGAGGACGCGACCGAGCGGAATCCCTCGACCCGGTCGCGCACCGTGACGAGCTCCTCCGGCCCCGCCACGATCGCGAAATCGCGGTATCCGCGGGCCTGCAACTCGGTCGCCAGCGCAGCGGCTCCCGCGCGGTTGTCGACGTCGACGGTCGCGAACTCCGACGCGCCTCCGCCGATCACGGCGACGCGGCGTGACGGCAGGTCGGAGGTCGGCGCGCCGACCACCCGGCTGCTGGCCAGCACCACAGCGCGCGGACGCTGTCCGCGCAGCGCCGTGAGTGCGGACCTCTCCCGTTCGACGGACGCGTCGCCGACGTACGGCCCGGTGGCCGAGATCGTGACGACGAGCCCGCGCTCGTCCGCGACCCGGACCACCCCCGAGGCGATGGCGGCGAAGTACGGGTCGGCGATGTCACCGACCACGAGGGCCACAACGTTGCTGGTCCCGCGCGCGACGGCCTGCGCCTGCAGATTTGCGCTGTAGCCGAGGGCGCCGGCGGAGGCGAGCACCCGATCCCGCAGTTCCGGATTGACCGTGCGGGCGCTGCCGTTGAGGGCACGGGAGGCCGTCGCCAGCGAGACGCCAGCGTGCGCCGCGACCTCCGACAGCGTGGGCACCCTCTCGTTCACGCCTCCAACTTAGCCTGGCGCGCCGTCCCGGGACGGCGGTTCGCAGGACAGGGCGGAAGTGTTGACGATGAAACGGTTCAGCGCTAACCTACGACGAAGCGTTCGGAAAGCGCTTACCCCATACGGTCAACGATGACAGGAGAGACGATGCCCGACGAAGTGACATCGGCAGACGCGCGACGGATGCCGCGACGAGCCGCGATGAGCGGCTGGGTCGGCAGTGCCCTGGAGTACTACGACTTCTCGATCTACGCCGCGGCCGCGGCCCTGGTCTTCCCGCAGGTCTTCTTCCCTTCCGAGAGCCCGGCCGTCGCCCTCGTCGCCTCCCTCGCCACCTACGGCGTCGGCTACGTGGCCCGCCCGCTCGGCGCCTTTGTGCTCGGCAACTTCGGCGACAAGCACGGCCGCAAGCGTGTGCTCGTCTTCGCCATGATGGTGATGGGCCTTTCGACCCTGCTGGTCGGGCTCCTCCCGACATACCAGCAGGTGGGCGTCCTTGCGCCGATCCTGCTCGTCCTCCTGCGGCTCATCCAGGGCTTCGCCGTGGCCGGTGAGCTGGGTGGGGCCAGCGCGATGATCGTCGAATACGCACCGCAGGAGCGGCGCGGGTTCCTCACCAGCTTCAGTCTGCAGGGCACGCAGGCGGGCAGCATCCTCGCGTCGGCCAGCTTCATCCCGCTGGCGACGTTCCTCTCCCCCGAGGCATTCCTCGCCTGGGGCTGGCGGATCCCGTTCCTGCTCAGCGTCGTCGTCATCGTGGCGGGCCTGATCATCCGCTCCCGGGTCGAGGAAACCCCTGCCTTCCTGCGCGAGGAGAAGGCGGCCAAGGTGCCGCGGGTCCCGGTCGCCGAGCTGTTCCGGCAGAACGGCTGGACCGTATTCCGCTGCGTCTGCATGGGCCTCGCGAACGTGATCGGCACCACTGTGGTCGTCTTCGGCACGGCCTACGCCACGCAGCCCGCCTACGGGGTCGGGATGAGTCCCTCCGTCTACCTGTGGATCCCGGTGATGGCCAACATCGTCGCCATCATCCTCATCCCGTTCTTCGGAAAGCTCTCGGACCGGATCGGCCGCCGGCCGCTGATGATCTTCGGCCCGCTGGCCGCCGGTCTCCTCTCGTTCGCGTATCTGTTCGTCGTCAGCTCCGGCAATGTACCGCTGACGATCGTGCTCGCCATCCTCATCTTCGGCATCCTGTACCAGCTGTGGAACGCGACCTTCGCGAGCTTCTTCCAGGAGCTGTTCCCGACCCGTACGCGCGTCACCGGGTTCGCCGTGTCGCAGAACATCGCTCTGTTCCTCACGGGCTTCCTGCCGAGCATCTTCGCGGCAATCGCGCCTCCCGGGAGCTCGGCGGTGCCCCTCATCATCGGCTCGGCGACGCTGCTCCTGTCGTTGGTGTCTGCCGCGGCCGCCTGGCGTTCGCGGGAGACGGCGAGGATGGGTCTCGAGGACCTGGACACCGCTGCCCTGGCGGCGGTGACGAAGCGCCGCTCGTCGACCCGGGTCGAGGCGCGCGCGTCGCAGGACTGACCGGACGCCCTGGCACGGGAAAGGGAGGGAACGCGATGAGTGCAGGCGCAGCGCGCGTGGCTCTGGTCGGTGCCAACGGGTTCGGCGCCGTTCACCGGCGCAACCTGGAGCGGCTCAATGGGCTGGGACGCGCCCAGCTCGTCGCGATCGCCGAGCCCGCACCCCTCCCACCGGGGGCTCTCCCCGACAGCGTCCACGTCTACCCGGACCTGCGTTCCCTCCTCTCGGCCGAGGCCGACCTCGACGTTGTGATCGTGTCGACGCCTCTGCACACGCACTTCGAGTTGGCCGAGCACGTTCTCGCCTCCGGCGCGGACCTCTACCTCGAGAAGCCTCCGGTCACCTCCCTCGCGCAGTTCGACCGGCTGCGCGAGACGGCGACGCGGGCCGGACGGCTGGTCCAGGTCGGTTTCCAGAGCCTCGGCTCGCACGCCATCCCCTGGCTGCGGTCCGCGGTGGATGGCGGGACGCTCGGAGAGGTTCGCGCGATCACCGCAGTCGGAAGCTGGACCCGCCCACGGTCGTACTTCACCCGCTCGCGGTGGGCCGGCAAACGCACTCTGGACGGCGTGGATGTGGTCGACGGCGTCGCAACGAACGCGCTGTCCCACGCGGTCGTCACCGCCATGGGGGTCGCCGACGTGCGCCGTGCGCGCGATGTTGCACGGGTGGAGGTGGACGCGTTTCGTGCCAACAACACGGAGAGCGACGACACGACGGTCGTGCGAGTGCGCCGGCAGGGACGTGCGCCGGACCTCACCTGTGCGCTCACCCTGTGCGGCCCCGAGGAGGCCGAGCCGTACGTCACCGTGCACGGTTCCCAGGGCACCGCGACCTTCTCGTACGTGCTCGACGAGGTGCGGGTCGTCGACGCGACCGGCGAGCACGTGGAGCGGTTCGGGCGCGACGACCTCCTCGAGAACCTGCTGGATGCGCGTGCCGGTCACGGCGACCTCCTCAGCGCTCTCGCCGACACGGAGGCGTACATGACCGTCCTCGAAGCGGTGCGGACCGGTCCCGCTCCCCGCCTCATCCCGGCCGGGTACGTCGACCGCGTGGTTTCCGGGGGCGAAGAGCGGCTGATCGTCCGGGGAATCGAACGGGATGTGGTGCGCGCGGCGGCGGCGGAGGCCACCTTCAGCGAGCTCGAGCTTCCGTGGGCGGTCGACGCTGCGTCGGACGGTGATGAGCGGGACGCGGGCATGGTGATCGGAGACCGCGTCGTGGCGCTCAGCCGGGTCGGGAACGACCGGGCTGCCTCTCTGTCGCCGCGACCGTACTTGCATCCCGTGCGCACCCGTGGCGGAGTCATCCTCACCGATCACCTGCCGCTCGACCACCCGTGGCACCTCGGGGCAGGTGTCGGGATGCCTGTCGTCGCGCCGGTCGGCCGCGCGACGTCCGAACGATCGTCCGCGAATTTCTGGGGCGGCCCGGACTACGACTCGGGATCCGGCGCATACGCCTGGGGCGGCGCACACGGAGCCATCGACGTTGTCGCCTCAGCAACGGGACGCGATCGAGTGGACCAGGAGCTCGCCTGGCGCAACACCGAGGGCAGCGACCTCCTGCGCGAGCGGCGCGAATGGCAGGCCGAGGAGGTCGACGAACGCACCTGGCGACTCCGGTTGCGCTTCGCACTGCACGCGACGCATGCTGCGGTGGCACTCGCCAGTCCGGAAGCGCTCGGCCGCGCGGGCGCCGGCTACGGCGGATTCTTCTGGCGATTCGCGCCGTGCGAAGGCGCCGATGTCCTCACGCGGGATGCGAGGGGAGAGCAAGCCGCGAACGGCAGCCGCTCGCCGTGGCTGCTGTGGACCGCGCAGTTCGCCGACGCGCCCGCCTCCGTGCTCTTCACCGCGCCCCCTGAATCCGATGACCCCTGGTTCGTCCGTGTCGACGACTACCCGGGCGTCGGCTCCTCGCTCGCCGGGGCCGACGCGCTGACTGTCCGCCAAGGGGAACCCGTTGTGCGCAACCTCTCGATTTACGTCAGCGACGGCATGCTCAACCGCGACGACGCGGAGCGGCTCTTCGAGCGGGAGTCGCGATCGTGAACACCACCCGCACCTCCGCTCCGCGGGGGCTGCCTCGTCGCCTTCGTCCTTCGTCCTTCGTCCTTCGTCTCGATGATCGCGACCGTATCCCTGGCTCGCGATCAGCCGACGCTCATCGCGAAACCGGCTCTGGCTCACCTGCACCGACGGAGTTCCCGCCGACGGCCGAAGTGTCGAGCGTCACTCGCGGCGCGATGATGGCGACCCCCTGCGGTTCGAGCGTCATCCCCAAGGCGTCGCCACCGGTCAGGAGGTCGGTGCCGTCCTCCCCCACTGTCACCGCGGTCGCACCGTGGTTGATCAGGAAGAGCGCTTCCCCGCGCTGTACCGTCTCCACGAAGCCGTGCTCCAGATCGACGACCGGCGTGCGCACCTCGACGCCGCTTTCAGCGATGAGGTGGGCGACCAGCGTCGCCGCATCCTGACGGCTGAGTCGGGTCGCCAGGTACCACGCGGCTCCCGCTCCGTGCGCCCGACGGGTGAGCGCCGGCCAGCCACTCAGGTTCCCGCCCTCGAAGACGGCGCGCACGGCGGCGTCCCGCACGTGGACGGATTCGCTCCATTCGACCCCGGTCACCGCCTCCGCCCCGAAGATGTCGCCGCGCACCTGCACGGTGGGGGCGACTGTCGCCTCCGGGGTCACCGGGATGGCGCCGGGCCGCGCCCATGCTCCGCCCAGCGGCCAGAACTCTTCGACCCACACGCCGAGGGTCGACTGCAGGTCACCGAGGTAGCCGCCGAGCCGCACCCGCAGGTCCTGGTCCACGATGCCGGTCTGGCTGGTAACGAGCACGGTGGATCCGGCGCGCACGGCGGCGTCGATGGCGGCGGACTGGGCATCGGTCATCACGAACAGGCTGGGAACGATGACGATCGGATATCCGCTCAGGTCTTCGTCGCCGCGGGTGAGGTCCACGGTCAGGCCAGCCTCGGTAAGCGCTGCGTGCCAGTGGGCGGCGAGAGCGAGGTAGTTCGAGGTCGTGGGAAGTCCGGCCTGTTCGATCGCCCACCGACTGTCCCAGTCGAAGATCACGGCCGCTTGCGCCCGGGTCTTCGTGCCCAGCACCGACCCGAGCGTCGCGAGCTCGGCGCCGAGCTGTTCGACCTCTCGCCAGATGCGCGTGTCCGTTCCCGCGTGCGGCAGCATCGCGGAGTGGAACTTCTCGGAGCCAGCCGCAGACTGGCGCCATTGGAAGAACAGGATGCCGTCGGCACCGCGAGCGAGCGCCTGATATGAGAGCGCACGCATCTGCCCCGGCGCCTTCGGAACGTTGGCCGGCCGCATGTTGACGGCGCTGGTGGACTGCTCCATGAGGAGCCACGGCTTGCCCCGGCCGAGCGAACGCATCAGGTCACGGGCCATTGCCGAGCCGCGGGCCGCGTCGGGATCGGCGGGGTCCGGATACAGGTCGTCCGAGATGACATCGACGTGCGGAGCCCACGCCCAGTAATCAAGGTTGCGGAAGGTGCCCATGAAGTTGGTGGTGACGGGAATGTCCGGCGTGAGTTCGCGCAGGATCGCCTTCTCGTCGAGAAAGCACGCCAGCAGCTCGTCAGAGCTGAAGCGGTCGAAGTCGAGCGACTGCGTCGGGTTCGGGAAGGCGGGCGTGGCACGTGGCGGCAGGATCTGCTCGAACGACCCGTATGTCTGCGACCAGAAGGCCGTTCCCCAAGCGGCATTGAGTGCGTCGATGGTCTCGTACTTCGCTTCCAGCCAGCGGCGGAAGGCGGCCGCCGACTCATCGCAGTAGCAGCGGGAGACGTGGCAGCCGTACTCGTTGTTGATGTGCCACATGACCACGGCCGGATGCGAGCCGTAGCGTTCCGCCAGCTTGCGGGTGAGCCGCGCCGCGGCACGCCGATAGGCCGGGGAGCTCGGGCAGTAACCCTGGCGCGAGCCCGGCGAGAGGCGGATGCCGTCGACCGTCACCGGTAACGACTCGGGGTACTCGTGCGAGAGCCACGGCGGCGGTGCGGCGGTGGCCGTGGCGAGGTCCACCTTCACACCGTTCTCGTGCAGCAGTTCCAGTACGTTGTCGAGCCAGTCGAAGTCAAAGCGGCCCTCCTCCGGTTCGAGCAGCGACCAGGCGAACACGCCGACGGTGACCAGAGTGACGCCGGCGCGACGCATCAGGTCGACGTCCTCGTCCCACACCGCCTCCGGCCACTGCTCGGGGTTGTAGTCGCCGCCGAACCAGGGGCTGTTCTTGAAAACGGGACGCATCGGATCGGGCTTCCTTCGACTGTTGGGGGCTACTTGATCGCGCCGGCGCTGATGCCGTCGACGATCTGACGCTGGGCGAAGAGGTAGAAGACGACGACCGGGACGATCGAGATCAGCGTCGCCGCGAGGAGGATCTGCGGCTGCGGAGTCTCAGCGGAGACGAAGCTGGTCAGCCCTCGCTGCACGGGCATCAGGGAGTTGTCGTTGAAGATCACCAGGGCCATCAGGTACTCGTTCCAGACCGCGAACGCCTGGATCACGGCGACCGCGGCCAGACCGGGCTTGGCAAGCGGAAGCATGATCCGGAAGAAGATGCCCAGGGCCGAGGCGCCGTCGAGCGCTGCCGCCTCCTCCAGGTCTTTCGGCTGAGAGGCGAAGAAGCTGCGCATGATGAGCGTCGAGATGGGGATGCCCGTGGTGATCAGGATGAACACGTAACCCTGGCGGGTGTTGGCCAAGTCGAGAGCCAGCAACACCTTGTACTGGGCGAGGAACATCGCGGGCGCCGGGATGATCATCACGGCGAGGATCAGAGCGGTGAACACGCCCTTTCCCTTGAAGTCGAGCCGCGCGAGGGCGTAGCCGGCCAGGCTAGAAACCAGCAGGATGCCGGCTACCGCACACAGGGTGTAAATGATGCTGTTGGTCATGTACACGCCGAGGTTGCCCTTGACCCACGCCGTAGCGAAGTTCTGCCATTGCGGCACGGCGGGGAGCAGCGCGTCGCCCTTGAGGAGTTCCGGCAGGCTCTGCATCGAGCCGGAGATCATCCAGAGGATGGGGAACAGCGCGCTGAGCGCCGCGGCCACCAGCAGGGCGTAGAGGGCCACGCGTCCCGGCCGCAGCGGCCGGCGGCCCGTGCGCGCCTCAGCCATCGCAGTCTTTTCGCGCGTACCGACGTAGTCGGGCGCATGGGTTGTCGTCGTCATGGTCGTCTTCCTTTCCACTCAGGCGTTCGCGCGGCGCCGCGAGAAGCCGAGCTGGAACAGCGACAGGAGGATGAGTGCGCCGCCGAAGATCACCGACATGGCGGCGGCCGCGCCGTAATTGTTATAGGTGAACGCCTGCGTGAAGATCTGGAGGGTGGGCACCATCGTGGTGTACCCGGGTCCCCCGTTGGTGAGCACCTGCACCGTCCCGAAGATCTGCAGCGCCGCCAGCAGCGTCAGGAGGCTGACCACCGTGGTCACCGGCGCGAGCTGCGGCCAGGTGATGTAGCGGAATTTGGCCCAGCCGCGGGCGCCGTCGAGTTCGGCGGCCTCGTAGAGGTACTTCGGGATGTCCTGGAGGCCGGCGAGGAACAGGATGAAACCGAAACCCCAGTGCAACCAGAGGAACACGCCGATGACCGCGAGCATCGCGACGTTGGGGTCGTTCAGCCAGTCGTGCCGGAGGAATCCCAGTCCTACCCAGCCGAGGAGCTTGTTCACGACGCCTGAGCGCGGATCCAGCATGGCCGAGAAGACCATGCCGACCACGACCACCGACAGCACGCTCGGCAGGTAGTAGACGGTGCGGAAGAACGTGCGGCCCTTGCGGACGGCGTTGACGGCGAGCGCCATCACCATGGCGACGCCGTTGCCGACGATGAAGCCGACCACGCCGAAGATGAGGACGTTCTTCATCGAGGCCCAGAACGGGGCGCTCTTGAAGGCGGCCTGGTAGTTGAGCAGGCCGACCCAGGGGGTGTCCGGGCTGACGCCGTCCCACGCCTGGAAGCTGAGCACGATCGACTCGACGAACGGCACCAGGGTGAACACGGCGATCAGGGCGATCGCGGGCACCAGGAACAGGTAGCCGGTGAGCGACTTGCGGCCTGCGATGCGGCGCCGCCTGCGCGGCGCTCCGAGGGAGCGCCGCGCAGGTGTGGTGCTGAGGGTGGTGGTCACTGGCTTGCGTCCTGCGCGTTCTGGACGTCGGCGAGCAGGTCCTTGACCGTCATCTGACCGAGAACGAGGCTCTGCACGTCGCGGTTGATCGCGTCCGTTACCTGGGCGCTGAACGTGTTCGGGATGACCTGCTGGTTCTTTGCGGCCGCTGCGAAACCGGTCAGCGTGTCCGGGAGCTTCGAGCCGCTCAGGAGCGACGGGCTGGTGGGGATGATGTACGCCTCCTTCGCGAACACCGCCTGCTGCGCCGGCTGGGTGAGCCACTTCACGAAGTCGAGCGATGCCTGCACGTGCTGACCGCGCGGGTTGATGACGGCGCCCTTTCCGGGGACGCCCGGGGAGCGGGGGCTGTACTTGGCGTCAGATGCCTTCGGCAGCGACAGCGAGAAGAACGCGGTGTAGTCCGGAGCCGTCTTGTGGGCGACCGAGACGCCGGGCGATGCGTCGAAGATCGTTCCCACACTGTGCTTGGTGAAGAAGTTGGTCTCCACGGTGGGGTTGTCCGTCGAACCGCCCGGGATGGAACCGCCCTGGATGGCGCCCGCCTTCTTGAGGTCGGCGATCACCTGGAACGCCTTGGCCCATCCGTCGGACGTCCACTTGTAGTCGCCGGCGAAGGTGTCGTTGATCTGCTTGTCCGTCAGCCAGTTCGAGGCCAGGTACTGAACGAACTGGGGCGTGAGGGATGCGGCGACCGAGAAGCCGCCGTTGGGGTTCTTGTTGCTGGCGGCCAGCTGCTTGATGAGGTCGGACACCGTCTTCGGCGGCGTGGACGCCGTGATCCCGGAGTTCGCCGAGTCGGAAATGAGACCGTATGCCTGGTTCTCCCAGTGCACCGTGTAGATGCCCGGCTTCACGCCCAGGTTGTTGCCCTTCGCGAAGGTGGCGAGCTTGATCACCTCGGGGGTGAAGTTCTTGCTCCAGTCGCCCTTCAGGTCCTTGGTCAGGTCGAGCGCCCAGCCGGCCTTGTAGAAGGGGGCCATGGAGACCGGGTTGAACGACGAGTAGATGTCGGGCATCTGCTTGGACTGCGCATCCGCTTGGAGCTTCGGCAGGTAGTCGACCGGGCCCGGCGTGTCGATGGTGACGGTGACGCCGGTGTCCTCGCCGTACTTCTTGGCGAGCTCGTTCAGCACCGCCTCCTGGCCGCGGGACTGGTTGAGGAACGTCAGGTGCACGTCCTTCTCAGCCGTGGCTGCCGCCGACGGGGTGGCCGACGGGCTTCCGCCGCTGCAGCCGGTCAGCAGCAGGGCCGCAGCGGCGACGGTCGCGCCCGCTGCCAGGACCATCCGCCGATTGACTTTGGATCGATTCAACGTGCGTGGAAGCATTCGTCCTCACCTTTGAAAGACGCCGGGGCGATCCGCCCTGGCCATGTGGAATGGGATTGCGAGACTTGAACTCTGAGTCTCTTATAGAGTTCGCATGTGGATGGTAACCAGTGCGACTCGAGGATGTCAATTCTTAGTCGTCAATAGTTTTAAGAAAGTTTGGGCTAGGGTTTCGGCATGACGAATACGGTCGGCATCCGGGGCCGGCGCGGCAGCTACGCCAAGACGAAGGAACGCCGCCGGGCCATTGCGGAGGCAGCCCTCGAGATCGTTCTCGAGAAGGGGCATACCGCCCTCATCACCGCCGAGGTCGCCCAGCGGGCGGGCCTGAGCGAGCCCGGCGTGCTGTACCACTACCCCACCAAGGACGACCTCCTGCTCGCCGCCCTCCGGCTCTCCGACGAGTTCGAGTGGTCGACGATGCCGCTCGGCGAGTCCGTTCGGCGGGCACCTGCCCGCGCTGCCGAGAGCCTGCGGCGCATCAACGTCGTCCGGCTCCACACGGCGATGTTCGGGGAATCCAGCGACCCGTCTCATCCCGCGCACGAGTACTTCAAGGAGCGCTGGCGCGCCGGTGATGAGCGCATGGTGGAGAGCATCCGACGCCTGCAGGCCGCCGCCCTCATCGATACGGCGATCGACCCCCACCGTGCATCCCGCTGGATCCACACGGCCTGGGAGGGCCTTCAGCTCCAATGGCTCGCCGAGCAGGACTTCGACATCGCAGCCGAATTGAAGCTACTGATCGAGCGGATCCTCGGCGTCACGATGGACGAGATCGATCAGGCGACGCAGCACCGCGACTGAGGCCTACAGCGTCTCCCCCGCGTCCGCCAGCAGCGTGCTGCCGGTCATGATCAGCGACAGGTCGCTCGCCGCGAACAGCACCACGCGGGCGATGTCGTCCGGCGTGCCGAGGCGACCGATGCGGCTGTGCGTCATGACATCGAGCGGCGGCAGCTTGATGCCGGCCGCGGCCGCCTGGTCCGCCGCAGCCTTGCCCGCCGCGATGTTGCCCTCGGTCGGCACGAAACTGGGGGCGACGCCCAGCACACGTACACCGAGTGGCGCCAGGTCCACGGCCAGCGATTTCGTGAGCCCCCGCGCCGCGTGCTTCGAGCTGACGTATGCGGCCATCCCCGGAAACGCGACCTGGAAACCGGCGGTCGAGATGATGTTGACGATCACTCCGCCTGAGCTATCGGCGGCCATGCGGCGAGCAGCCTCCCGGGAGCCGAGGAACACGCCGCGCGCGTTGACGGCGAAGACGCGGTCCCACATGTCGTCCGGCATCTCGAGCACAGGTGCATTGGGGAACAGGCCGGCGTTGTTGACCCAGATGTCGAGGCCCCCGAGCTCCGAGACGGCGAGGTCCGCGGCTGCGATGACGGAGGCGGTATCGGAGACATCGGCGCGCGTACCGATCGCGGTGACGTCGTAGCGCTCGGCGACGTCCGCAGCGGCCGCGCGGGCGAGTTCTTCGTTGAGATCGACGATCAGGAGGTCAGCACCGGCCTCCGCCAGGCGGAAGGCGATGGCCTTGCCCAACCCTTGAGCTCCTCCCGTGACGACCGCTCGCCGTCCGTCGAGCGAGATCAGTTCGGAGACAGGGATGCCGGAGACATCGGCGAAGGGATAGGGCACAGGGACCTCCTCAGGACGTGGGAAAACAAGTATTGGCAGACTATGCCATAACCTCATTGCGAGCAATCCGCTAGCGTCGGACCATGGTTGGGAACCGCAGCAGAGGAGGTCGGCCTCCCATCGCGGACGAGGACGACCTGCGCACGCGCGCCATCGCCGTCCTGCAGCGGGACGGCTACCGCAATGTGACCATGTCGCAGATCGCGGCGGAGACCGGCGTAAGCGTTCGGACCCTCCACCGCTACTTCCCCGGCAAGGCCGACATCGTCTGGGGCGGGATCGAAGGGTCCCTCGACGCCCTCCGAGACGGCCTGGCGCACGCGGACGACACGCTCCCACCATTGGACGCGATCACTGCCGTCGTGGCCGCGGTCTTCGACCAGGACGCCGACGAGGTCGCCGTCGGCCGGGCGAGGATGCGGCTGATCGCCACGGAGCCCGACCTGGAGAGCACGCGTCCCGACACCTACCGCCAGTGGCGGGCCCAGACGGTCGCCTTCTTCGCGCGCCGGCTCGGCCTGCCTGCGGACGATGTCGTCCCGCAGGCAGCCGGAGCGGCCGTCCTGAGCACGATCATGAGCGCCCTCTCCTGGTGGGCCGTGCAGGACGACTCGGACATCTCACCCGCGGCTGCGGTCACTCGTGCCCTGCGCGGCCTCAGCAGCGCTACTCGGACAGATCCTCGACACGAATGACGGTGTCGCCGTAGCGGGCGAAGCCGTGGCTGCGCGGCCGGCCGTCGGCGTCCTGCCCGAACAGCAGTCGCGTCCCCTCGTCGAGACCCGACCAGGAGGCCCGCAGGCGCATTTCACCGTCGACATCCCCGGTCAGCTCGAGGTCAGCCTCGTAGACCGCGCCGCCCATCATCGACCCGTTCGATCGCTCCGCGCCGTTGAGGACATTGCGCCCGTCGTCGCTGTAGTCCACGTAGCGGGAGGACGCGGACCAGGTGCCGCGGCCGTCCGAGGAGCGGTCGAACTCGAGATATCCGGAGTGCGCACCCGCGATGCGGCCGGACGGCACGAACTCGGCGGTACGGCCGAGCAATCGCTCCGCGTCGCGACCACCGATCGCTGAGGGCGTCGTCGCCGGCGTCGTGACGGTGGGGATCGGTTCCCCAGGGCCGTGGTCGCTCAGCTGTGCGGTGCGGATGCGCAGCTCGGGCCCCAGGTCGCCGTCGCTGCCACGTCGCATCTCCATCCACATCGCATGGCGTCCGTCCGGGTGCCACGACATCGGCGAAACGTAGACCCACGAGTCGTCCGCGCTGTTGAGCGGTACACCGACATAGTCGGGATCGGTCTTCGAGCGCTCCATGTCGATCAGCACCGGACCGATGTTGCCCGACCGGAAGCGGCGGACGCCGTCGACGGCGTACATGTACAGCGCCCAGGCCATCGGCATGGTCACCAGCGTCGCGTGCGGTCGCGGCACCAACCCGAGGAAAGCCGGGTTCGTACGCACCGACGCTCGGGAGGTCATCACGATCCCGAGCCGTTCGTCCGGCGACAGGATGGTGGTCTCGTCATAACCGGGCGTGCGGGTGATCGGCTCGAGCGCATCCGTGAGGAGATCCTGGACGACCGAGTCGGTGAGCGGGGCGCCCCCGTCCCCCACCGCTGAAATGGCGGTGCCGCCTCGGACGAACTGCTTCACCTCCCCGCCGAGCATGGGCCGAGCCGTGAAGTAACCCTCCCGCTCAGGATCGGGCGAGAGTGCGTCCGTGCTGCTGATGATGACGGGATCGACGATCGTGTAACGGTCCTCGTCACGGCGCAAACGCCCCAGGGCGACGACGGCGGTCATGTCGGTCCGGAGGATGGTCCACGCGATCCGCTCGCCGTCGGGGGAGACGATGATCTCCGACCAGTGGTGCGAGGTCAGCGCGTCCGAGGTGAGGTTCCATGGGTACTCGACCGGGATGAGCTCGACGGTCTCGGCCCGATCGAGATCGGGTGTCGCCTCGAGCACGTGGTCGCCCAGCAGCATGCGGCGGTTATCCGCAAATGGCATGTGGCGGATCCCGTTGGCGGTGCGCTTCCGCTCGACGGGGCCGCGGAAGATTTCGGTGAAGTCGGAGCCGTCGTCGTCCACGACCGCGGCGCGCAGCCAGTCAGCAGGGTCTTTTTCTGTACGGAAGAGCAGGAACACCCGGCCCGAAGGCGTGTAGGTCGCGCTCGGCGCCCGGACGTACGCGGGGAGGGGCACCGACGAGATCCGAATTCGGCCGAGCGAATCGTCCACGGCCTCCTGCACCTCCTGGGCGGTGTCCCCGGTGGTGCCGGTCATACGGCGGCTTCCTCTCCGACCTCGGCGGTCGCCCAGTCACGGATATCGGCGGCGACGGCGGCGGGGCCGCCGTCGATTGCGAACTCACTTCCGTCCTCGTCAGCGGCGAGCGGCTCCAAAGTCTGCAGTTGCGAATCGAGGAGTGCGTTCGGCATGAAGTGGTCGGCGCGCGCCTCCATCCGCTCCCGGATCACATCCACCCTGCCGTTCAGGTGGGCGAAACGCACGGGCGTGCCCGCCTCCTCCGCGATGGCCTCCCGGTATCGGCGGCGCAGCGCCGAGCAGGCGACGACGACTCCGCGCCCGGCCTGCACCTGTTCGCGGATGGTGTGCCCGACGGTGAGCAGCCACGGGCGGCGGTCGTCGTCGGTCAGCGGCGTCCCGCCGGCCATCTTGTCCCGGTTGGATTGTGGGTGCAGATCGTCGGCATCCACAAAAGGCACGTGCAGCAGCCGCGCGAGCTCCCGGCCGACCGTGGTCTTGCCGGAACCGGACACCCCCATCACGACAATGGAGGGCGGTGGCGTTGAGGTGATCATGTCAGCGAACCGCCTTCACCTTGGTGAAGATGATGAGTCCGCCGATCAGAGCGAACACGGCCCCGATCAGGTAGAGGGCGGTGTAGTTCTTGTCCGCTCCGACCGCACCGATGGTGATGATCAAGGGCGCGATGAGCGGGGCGATGGCGCTCGGGATCTTCTGTGCGAAGGCGACGACCGCAAGGTACCGGCCGGCCTCGGCACGGCTGGGCAGAACGGCGAAGACGATGGCCTGATCGACGACGCTGAAGGCCGCGATCGCCAGCTGCATGATGACCGAACCGATGATCAAGGGGAGCAGCGAATGCGCGAAAGCCTCGACGCACGCCCCCGCGACGAAGAGCAGCGAACCGATCAGGGTGAAGAGCTTACGGCGGCCCAGCTTGTCGGAGAGGAACCCGCCGAGCAGAGCTCCACCGGCCGCCGCGACCACACCGATGATCCCGATCGCCGCGACCACACCGGCGACCTGGATGACGGGGATATGAAGGCGTTGCGCGTAGAAGAAGGTGCCGAACGTGGTGTTGAAGTAGAGCCCCATGAAGAAGATGAACCGACCGAGCCAGTTCCACCCGAAGTCCGGGTACTTGCGCGGGTTGAAGACGTAGGAGCCGAACAGCGTCTTCACACCGATGGCGTCGTTTCGGACGATAGCCCGTGAGCTCCCCTCGCGCTTGATGAAGACGAACGCCAAGATCAGCACCAGGCCGATGACTGCCGGGAGAACGAAGATCATCAGGGTGGACGACACCACCGCGTAAGCGATACCGATGCCGAACACCGGCGCGATCTGGGTCGTCACCCCGGTGAGCGCAGAGGCGCGGCCCCGCTGCTCCTCCGGGACACGGTCGGCGAGCATCGTCTGGATTCCCTGACCGGCTGTCGCCCAGCCCAGCAGGCCGACCACCCAGCCGACCCCGACGAGGAAGATGTTGGGGGCGACGGCGATGAACGCGACCGCCACCAGACCCACCAGCCCTCCGACGACGATGAACGGGGTCCGTCTGCCGAACGGAGAGCGCAAGCGGTCGCTCCACACGCCGAGCAACGGGCTGAGGACGAGATAGATCAGCTGAGCCGTGCCCGTGACGTAACCGAGCACCTCCTCATGACCGGGGGCCAGTTGCGTGACTCGCACCGCCAGGGAGTACGTCAGGGGCACCATCAACGCCAGGCTGGCGCCGAAGTTCGCCACCGTGATCCAGAACAGGAAGCTCGCGCTCACCCGGTTCAGCGGCGGCGCGACGAGATCCGGCCCGTTCACCTCCTGGTTCTGCGGTCCCGCAGCGGGCCCGGCGGTCGTTGGCAGGACCGTCGTGGCTTCCACGCGCACAGCGCGGGAGGATTTGGTGTCGAGATTGCTGTACTTGCGCATTGCGTTGACTCCTTCGTCAAGTGAACAGTGTTCAGGCGGCGCTTACCAGTCGTGGACGGTGCCGTCGGCGAGCCGGTTGTAGGGGAGGTAGGCGCGGATGTAGGGGTACTTGCCGGCCTCATCGACATCGAGTTCGACGCCGAGGCCGGGGTTGTCCCCGGGATGCAGGAAGCCGTCATGCCAGCTGTAGGACTGCTGGAACACGGCGTTGGTCTTCTCGCCGTGCTGCATGTACTCCTGGATGCCGAAGTTGTGGATCGCGAGCCCGAGATGCATGGCAGCCGCCATCCCGACCGGCGAGATGTCGGTCGGCCCGTGCATGCCCGACTTGATCTGATACTGCGAGGCGTAGTCGAGCACCTTCTTCAGGTGCGTGATGCCGCCGGTGTGGGTGACGGCGCTGCGGACGTAGTCGATCAGTTGCTCGCGGATGATCTGCTGGTAGTCCCACACCGTGTTGAAGATCTCCCCGATCGCCAGCGGCGTCGTCGTGTGCTGGCGCACCAGTCGCAGCGCCTCCTGATTCTCGGCCGGGGTGCAGTCCTCCAGCCAGAACAGGTCATACGGCTCGAGGGACTTGCCGAGCTGCGCCGCCTGGATGGGCGTCATCCGGTGGTGGCCGTCGTGCAGCAACGGCAGTTCCGGGCCGAACTCGTTGCGGACCGCCTCGAACACCGTCGGCATGTGCCGCAGGTAGGAGCGGGTGTCCCAGTCCTCCTCGTTCGGCAGCCCACCACGCTGGGCGGGTTCGTGGTCGTAGCGCACACCCTGGTTGGCTTCGTAGGTGGCGTTCGATGCGATCCCGTAGATCGACTTCAGCCCCGGTACCGCCGACTGGATGCGGATCGCCCGATACCCCTTCTCCTGGTGCTCACGCACACTGTCGAACAGCTCCGGCAGGTCACGGCCCGACGCGTGCCCATACGCCAGCAGACCCTCGCGGGACGCGCCGCCCAGCAGCTGGTATACCGGCATCCCGGCCGCCTTGCCCTTGATGTCCCAGAGGGCCATGTCCACCGCGGCGATGGATGCCATCGTCACCGGTCCGCGGCGCCAGTAGGCGCTGCGGTAGAGGAACTGCCAGGTGTCCTCGATCCGGGAGGCGTCCCGGCCGATCAGCAACGGGACGACGTGCTCGGCGAGGTAAGCGACGACCGCCTGCTCCCGGCCGTTGAGCGTTGCATCGCCGAGCCCGGTCAGACCGTCATCGGTGGTGAGCTTCAGCGTCACGAAGTTCCGGTCCGGACTGGTGACGATGACTTCGGCTTTGTCGATGCGCATTGATGGTTCCTTGAAATCGTGCGGGAGTCGGTCAGTCGGTGCTGCCGGGTTTGCGACCGTCGAGGCCGCGCCATCTGCTCTGCAGCGAGAAGGCGGCCCCCTTCGGCTTGCGGTCGCGGGTGAAGACGCCCTTCTTGTTGCCGTCCACCCGATGGATGCCGGGCCCGGTCATGAAGTCGGCGAAGTTCCAGATGTGCTCGCCCACGAATTCGGGGATGCGGTCGAAGACGCGGTGGTAGGCGGCGAGCAGGTCGGTCTGGTACTCCTCCGTCCAGGGCATGTCCCACACCGAGTGGAGGCCCGGCTGAGTGTCGGCGCCGTACTCCGACATCATGATCGGCTTGCCGAACCGCTGCACCCAGCCGCGAAGTTCTTGCTCGAGGACCGTCTCGGCCGTCGCCAGGTCGCCGGTGAAGACGTACCAGCCGTAGTAGCGGTTGATCGACAGCACGTCGAAGAGGTCGCCGATCTTGTCGTTCGCCGGTGTCGCGAACATGACAGCGGCGTACGTGAGCGGACGGGTGGGGTCCAGCTCGCGGGCGAGGCTCACCAGGGGCTCGAAGTACTCGCGTGAGCCCTCCTCGTTGGAGGCCGGCTCGTTGGCGATGCTCCACATCACGACGCTCGGGTGATTCTTGTCGCGCGCGATCAGCTCGCGGAGGTGCTGCGCGTGGACGTTCTTGGTCTCGCCGCCGAAGTTCTCCTCGGCGAACGTCGGTGTCGGCGGGATGCCGGTGAGACCGCCCTGCACACCCAGGTTCAGGCCGACGGCGGCGGTCTCGTCGACCACGACGATGCCGTGGCGGTCGGCGAAATCGAGCACCTCCTCCGCGTACGGATAGTGGCTGGTCCGGAAGCTGTTCGCACCCGTCCACTCCAGCAACTGGAAGTCGTGCACGAGGTAGGCGTCGTCGTGGCCCTTCCCGCGGACCGGGGTGTCCTCGTGCTTTCCGAAACCGGTGAAGTAGAACGGCTCTCCGTTGATGAGGAACTCGGTGCCGCGCACCTCGACCGTCCGCACGCCGAACGGAAGCGTGTAGCTGTCGACGAGTTCGTCGCCATCGAGCAGCTCGACCACCGCGTCGTAGAGGTAGGCAGAGCCCGGTTGCCACAAACGAACGTCCTCGAGGCGGATCGTGCCGGCGGAGCCGGCGCTCACGGCGACCTCGGTACCGCTCTCGTCGAGCACCCGGACGCGGACCGCGACATCGTCGCCACCGGTGCGGACGCTGTAGTCGACCGTTCCTGCCGTACCGTCGATGCCCGTCACGACGGTGATGTCGTCGACGTACGACGTGGGGCTGCTGTACAGCTTCACCGAACGGGCGATACCGGCGTAGTTGTAGAAGTCGTGGAAGTAGGTCTGACGCTCGCGGCCATCGGGCCCCACGGTGACGGAGCCAGGCGGAATCGTCAGGTTGGTGAGGCGGTTGTCCACCGCGATGGTGAGCCGGAACTCCTTACCTGCCTCCAACACGTTGGTGAGATCTGCCTCGAACGGCGTGTAGCCGCCGACGTGCTCGGCGACCAGGAGGTCGTCCACATAGACGGCAGCAGCGTGGGTCACCGACCCGAACCGCAGCACGATCCGCTCCCCGTTCCAGCCACGAGGCACTCGGGCGTCTCGCTGGTACCACACGACCCCCACATGGTCGCGGATCGATGAGTCCACGAAGAGATCGTTGTAGCTCGCCGGTACCGGCACCTCCAGCGCCGTGTCCAGGCGCGCCTTCCAGGGTTCGGGGCCAGTAGCCGTGTCGAGCGCGAAACGCCAGAGGCCGTCGAGGGCGACGACCTCTCGGGTGGGTGTGATTCGGGGGCTGAGCATGGTTCTCCTACGCGGCACTGCGGGGTCAGTGGACCTAGTACAGCAGGTTTTTGGAATTTCGGCAAGCGATTGCCATAATGGCACTGCGAACTCCGCAACTCACGCAATATGGAGGCGATGACGCCGATGACCGAGGCGGCACCCAGTGGACTACGAATCGACGCAGGCGGTGACCAGTTCCCGGTGTCTGGCGATCGCCCCCGGCTCTCCTGGCTGCCGCTGGACGGCGCCGACGGCTACGAGCTCCACGCCACCATCGACGGCGTCTCCCTCGAACCGGTCAGCGCGGCGGCCCACCGCCTCAACGCGTGGCCGTGGCGTCCGTTGCAGAGCGGCGAGCGCGTCCGCTGGCGTGTGTGCGTCCCGGGGGGCGCGTGGAGTGAGGAGCACGTGTTCGAGGCCGGCCTGCTCGACGCGGACTGGAGCGCCGACTGGATCTCGCCTCCGACACCGTCTGATGTCGTCTTCGGGAAGCGGCCCGGCCATGCCCTCCGGCGCGGTTTCCTCGTCGAACGCCCGATCCGCCGAGCCCGCCTCTACTCGACCGCGCTCGGAGTCTACGAAGCGTTCGTGAACGGTGAACGCGTCGGCACGGCGGAACTCTCACCGGGCTCCACCTCGTACGACAAGACGGTGTATGCGCAGGCAGCGGATGTGGCGCCTTCACTGCACCCTGGCAGGAACACCCTGGAACTCGTGCTCACCGACGGCTGGTACCAGGGCCAGGTGGGCGCCTTCCACGCACGCGCCGCCTGGACCGATGGAGACGATGTGGCCGCCCGCGCCGAGCTGCGCCTGCTCTTCGAGGACGGGACGACTGAGGTAATCCGCACCGACGGATCCTGGACCAGCTGGACCTCGCCGATCGTCCGAGCCGGACTCATGGACGGCCAGGCGACCGATCTCACCGTCGAGCCCTCCCTGCTGGGGCCGGTGCGGGTCGGCGTCGTCACAGCCCCACCCGTGAGCTGGTCGCCGGCACCGCCCGTCCGGCGGGTCGAGGAACGTGCGCCTGTCACGCTGACCCCGCTCGACTCGGGTGCGTGGATCGCGGACTTCGGGCAGAACGCTTCCGGGTGGACGCGCCTGACCGACCTGGGCCCGCGCGGCTCCCGAACGGTGATCGAGCACGGCGAGCACCTCGACCCGTCCGGCGATCTCGACATGTCGCATCTCGACTCGGAGCGCGAAGGCGACGGTCTGGTGGTCCTCGACCAACGCGACGAGGTCGTTTCCGACGGCTCCGATGGGTCGGTATTCGAGCCGCGGCACACCGTCCACGGCTTTCAGTACGCGCGCATCCAGCGCGCCGACCTGCCGCTGTCGGCCGACGCGATCAGCATGCAGGTGGTCAACACGGACCTGACCCCCGCTGGGTCGTTTCGGTGCAGCGACGACGACCTCAACCGGCTGTACGAGATCGCGGACTGGAGTTTCCGCGGGAACGCCGTGGACATCCCCACCGACTGCCCGCAGCGCGAACGGATCGGGTGGACCGGCGACTACCAGGTCTTCGCCTCCACCGCCGTCCGGCTGTTCGACGTGCACGGCTTCACCCGGAAGTGGCTCCAGTCGGTGCGCGACGACCAGCTGGACGACGGCCGCATCGCGAACTTCTCGCCCGACGGTCGCCAGGTCAAGCACCACCCCGACCTGCAGGTCGCTCAGATGACCGGGTCGGCAGGGTGGGGCGACGCCATCATCCACGTCCCGTGGATCCTCTACGAGACCTACGGCGACCGCGACGAACTCGCCGCGACCTGGGACGCGATGACCCGCTGGGTGGACTGGGCCCTCGACACCGCCCGCACCCGCCGCCACCCCTCGCGCGAGCAGCGTTCCGCCGATCCGCTCCCGCACGAGCAGTATCTGTGGGACGGTTCCTTCCACTGGGGCGAGTGGTGCGAACCGAAGGAGCGCGCGGCGGACGGCTCACTCGTCGACCCGCTGCAGGACAACCCGATGGCCTGGTTCATGGAGGACAAGGGCGAGGTCGGCACCGCCTACCTGTACCGCTCCACCACCACGCTCGCGCGCATCGCAGCGATCCTCGGCCGCGAGGGCGATGCCGCGCGCTACACGGACGAAGCGCAGCACGTGCGCGACGCGTGGCGCACCGAGTTCCTCTCTGCGGAGGGTCGCACGGTGAAGGACACACAGGCCGCGTACGTGCGCGCGCTGAGCTTCGGGCTCATACCGGACCACCTTCGATCGCGGGCGGCGGATCGCCTCGTCGAACTCATCCGGCGCGCGGACACCCACCTGGGCACCGGGTTCCTGTCGACCGCGGACCTCCTCCCGGTCCTCGTCGAGACCGGGCACGCCGACGTCGCCTACGAACTGCTCTTCCAGCGCACCTCCCCCTCCTGGCTCGGGATGCTGGACCGCGGCGCGACGACGATCTGGGAGGACTGGGACGGCGTGGATGAGGACGGCCGCGCCTTCGCCTCCCTCAACCACTACTCGAAGGGCGCCGTGGTGCGCTTCCTCCACACCCACCTCCTGGGTCTCGACCAGGCCCCGGACTCGGTCGCCTGGGAGTCGTTCCTCCTGCGTCCCGTTCCCGGCGGCGGCGTCACCTGGGCCGAGGGGTCCTACCGCACGCCGCAAGGAACGATCGAGGCGTCCTGGCGCATCGAAGACGGACAGATCACCGTCTCCGGCGCGGTCCCTCCCGCCACGACCGGAACCATCGTCCTCCCCGACGGCCGCTCGATTCAGGTCGGCCCCGGCCGGTTCACGGTGTCGTCGGCGGCCTGACCGGCACAAGAGAAGAGGGCGCCGGCGGTGGATCCGCCGGCGCCCTCTTCGGTTTCCGTCTGTCAGGCGGCGCGTTCCACCCGCCCGTTCCGCCGCGCCACGTCGCCTAGCCAGCCCAAGCTCGGCTTCGGCGTGCGCACGAAGGTCTCGCGGTCGACTTCGATCAAGCCGAAGGTCGGCTCCCAGTGGCCCCACTCGTAGTTGTCGAGCAGCGACCAGTGCAGATAACCCTGCACATCCACACCGTCCGCCATCGCCACGCCGAGATGGTGGAGGGCTTCGTCCGTGTACGCGATACGGCGAGAGTCATCGTGCGTCGCTATGCCGTTCTCTGTGACGACGATCGGCACCCCGCCCGTGACTTCGGCTGTGTGCCGCACCGCGATCCCGAGAGCGTCCGGCCGGTAGGCGGTGCCCACCAGCGTGTTGTCGGGATGCTGCGGGTGCGGCTCGATGCCCTCCCCGTTCACCCACTGCGCCGAGTACGACTGCACGCCCACGAAGTCGTCGCCCCGCGAGCCCTCGAGGTAGAGGTCCTCCCAGATGTACTCGAGCTCGCGGCGCTTCTCCTCGCCGCCGGGCCGGGTCTCGAACGCCCGGTTGGCGACCGTCCAGCCGACGTTCGCTCCTGTGCGCTCCCGGACGATGTCGCGGACGGCGTGGTGCGCCTCGACGAAGATCCGTCCGATCTCGGGTTTCGGCGCTGGGAGGGCCGGCCGTGGGCCGTCCGTGTCCACAGTCGGGCTCTGCCAGCCTTCACCCTGCTGCTGGGTTTGCTGCATCAGGGCGGCCATTCCGGTCATCATCGCGAGCATGTTCGGCTCGTTCATGGTGGCCACCCATTCCACGCCGTCGAGGATGGTGGTAGCCGTCTCGACGTAGGAGCGGAATCGGTCGATGGCTCCGGGCGCGGTCCAGCCGCCCTGCTCCGCGAACCAGCGCGGATTCGTGAAGTGGTGCAAGGTGACAAACGGCGTGATGCCCAGCTCGTGCGCCGTATCGATCATCCGGCGGTAGTGCGCCAGCTCGGCGCGCGAGATCAGGCCTGGCTCGGGCTCGATCCGCGCCCACTCGATGCCGAAGCGGTAGCTGTTCAATCCCGCGTCGGCGAGAAGCTGCATGTCTTCGCGGTAGCGGTGATAGCTGTCGCACGCGTCGCCGCTGCGCTCCATGCCCGGAACGCGGCCCTCGTTGGCCCAGAAGTCGCTGTTGAGGTTGTTGCCCTCGATCTGGTGCGGCGCGGTGGAGGCGCCCCAGAGGAAGCCGTCAGGGAAGGTCGTCATCGATTCGTTCCTACTTTCTCGGGTGCCCGGACGGCCTCGATGGCCGACCGGATGTCGTGGATGGTCTTCACGAATTCCTCGTCCTCCGCGAGTTCGGGAGCGAGCTCACGAACGGTCGAGAGGAGGTCGGCGCTGGCCGCCTCCCGAAGGGTCCATGCGGCGATGGCGGTTGCGGCGCCGACGGCGTTGCGACCTGCTTCCCGCTCCACAAGGGCAACCGGCACGATCCGGAGCCGCAGTTTGGTGCGGGACCCTTCGGCGATCTGGTCGAGTTGGTGGACGATCCGCGGGTTCGCGAACCGCTCCGCGAGGGCCTGCCGGTACTCGACCGTCTCGACGCTCGGGAGGTTTCGCGCAGCCTCCTCCCACAGCTCGTCGACCTGGGCGCGGCACACCGGGTCCGCGAACGCTTCGGCGACGGTCGCGTGCCCACGCAACCGGCCGGACGACGCGAGCAGAGTGTGGGCGCCGTTCAGCATCCAGAGCTTCCGCGCTTCCCAGGGGGCGATGTCGTCGACGAAACGCGCGCCGGCGGTCTCCCACTGCGGCCGACCGGACGGGAAGTCCCCCGCCAGCACCCAGTCGGCGAACGGTTCGGTCACGACGGGCGTCTCATCGAACCAGCCGGTGGCCGTCGCGACGAGCGTCCGGTCGTCGGAACCCAGGCGGGGCGTGATGCGGTCGACCGATGTGGATACGAACGACGTTCCCAGCGGGAGCCAGTCCGCCAGCGTGGGGTCGACTTCCTGCGCCAGCCGACCGAGGGCGCGACGCATCAGGGGACCGTTCTCGGGCAGGTTGTCGCAGGGCACGATGGCGATCGGCGGCGCATCCGCCAGCCGGCGATGGTGCAGTCCGAGCAGCAGGCGACCGAGAACCGTTCGCGGTCCCGTCCCGGCGCCCGGCGCAAGGGGTTCGTGCATCCTGAGCATGTCGCGGAGAAGTGCGATATCCGAGCGGACATCGGGATCTTCCAGATCCAGTGCACCGGCGGCATCCACCCGGTATCCCGCTTCCGTGATGGTCAGCGTGACGACGGCGATCTGCGGAGACGCGAAGGTCGCGACGAAGCCGGGGACGTCGTCGCCGGCCGACGCTTCCACGATGCTCCCGATGAGCTCGAACCGGTCAACCTCGGGGCCGCGCTCGACCAGCGTGTAGACGCAACCCTGCGCGGCGAGGAGTTCTGCCGCATCCGGCCGCCGCCCAGTGAATGCCGCGATTCCCCACTGGTCTGCGTCCGCGGCGTGCGCGGTGTACCAGGCCTGGTGAGAGCGATGGAAGGCACCGAGCCCGAGGTGCACGATCCGGACCGGTGGAGTTCTCTCGGGGTGGGGTAGCGCGGCGTGCGTGAGACGCGGGACGGTGGATGCGGCAGTCACAGTTTGAAGACCCTCTTCGGCAACGGCCCGACCAGGTCGTCGGCGATCTGCTCAGCGGCGCCCAGGGCGATCCTGCCCTCGGCGACGTAGCGGGCGAGAAAAGCGGCATCCGCGCGACGCGCGGTGTCGTGACGCGCCGGAATGGACAGGAAGGCGCGGGTGTCGTCGATGAATCCGGACCCGCGGTAGAACCCAGCGGTCTCCGTCACCGCGGACCGGAACCGGCCGATCGCATCCGGTGCGTCGAGGAACCACCACGGCGCCCCGATGTACACGCTCCGGTAGAAGCCCGCCAAGGGGGCGAGCTCCCGCGAGTACACCGTCTCATCGACGGCGAAGAGCACCAGATGAAACCCATCCGCGTTCCCGAACCGCTGCAGGAGCGGCCGGAGACCCCGGACAAAGTCGGTGCGGACCGGGATGTCGTGACCCGAGTCCGGGCCGAAGCGCTCGAACGTCTCGGTGTGGTGGTTGCGCAGAACCCCGGCGTGAACGGTCATCACGAGTCCGTCGTCCACGCTCATGCGGGCCATCTGGAACAGCATGTGGGCCCGGAATGCGCGCCTTCCGTCGGCGCCCGCCGTCCCCGCGATGACCGCCGCGAACAGCCGCTGAGCGTCGTCGGGCGGCAGGTCCAGCGCGAGCGGGTCCTCGACACCGTGGTCGGCGGACACCGCGCCGTGATCGATGAAGTGGCGACGACGTCCCTCCAGCGCCGCGAGATAGCCGGCGAACGTCGCGGGCTGTCCCGCGACCGCCAGAAGACGGTCGACGTTCTCCGCGAATCCACCCGCGTCGGGGTCGAGGTACTTGTCAGGCCGGAACGTCGGCACGACCCGGAGACCTGAATCCCGTAGCGCGTCGTGCTGTGCGAGCTCGGCGAGCGGGTCGTCCGTCGTGGCGAGCACCTCGATGCCGAATCGTTCGAACAGGGCCCGGGGGGTGAAATCGGCCTCCGCGAGACGGCCGGAGATCTGATCGTAGATCGCGTCCGCGTTCGCCGGGCTGAGTTCGCGGTCCACCCCTAGCACCGAACTCAGTGCCTCCTCCAGCCAGTAGCCGGAGGCGGTACCGGCGAAAAGGTGCCACTTCTCAGCGAGGAGCCGCCACACCGCCCGCGGGTCGGACCCGCCAGCGACGCCGAGTTGTTCCAGATCGACACCTCCCGCGTGCAGCAAGCGCGTCACGTAGTGGTCGTGTGTGATCAGGAGGTCGGCTGGGTCGCGGAACCGCTGACCCTCCGCCAGCCATTCGACCGGGACGTGACCGTGCGGCGACACGATCGGAGCATTCGCCACGCGCAGATAAAGGTCGCGGGCAATGTCCCGGGTACGCGGATCTGCGGGAAGAAGGCGATCGGGGTCGCGACGTTGCGGCGGGTGCATTGGCCCATTTCATCGCGCTGACGAATTTTTGTCAACCGATTGCCGAATCGGGCCGTGCGCCGCTGCCTACACTGACCACCCGGCATTCCGGGGGCGCACCGATGCCTCCGACGTTACGTCTCCGCTAGACTGTGCCAACCGCTTGCCGGAACAATGACGTCGTATCGTAGAGGGAGCCCCGTGAGCGAAATTGAGGCATCGGTGCCGGTCCGCGTAAGCGTCCGCAAGCCGCCGGCGACCATCTACGACATCGCAAAGGCCACCGGCGTGAGCCCCTCGACCGTATCCCGAGCACTGAACAAGCCGGGCCGACTCAAGGAAGCCACCGAACGCCGTATCCGCGACGCCGCCGACGAGCTCGGATACCGCATCAATCCGATGGCGCGAGCCCTGCCCACCGGCAAGACCGGGACCCTTGCCCTGCTGGTGTCGGACATCACCAACCCGGTGTACTTCGACGTCGTCCGAGGCGCCGAGCGGGTCGCCACCGCGAACGGTCTGACGCTTGTGTTCGCCGAGTCGCAGGAGTCACCGGAACTGGAACTCGCGACGGCCGAGCGACTGCAGACCTCCGTCGACGGGCTGTTCCTCGTCGCCTCGCGCCTGACCGACGATCAGATCGCCGGCCTAGCCTCCATCAAGCCGGTCATCATCGCCAACCGGCTGGTGCCAGGCGTGACCTCGGTGATCCCGGACCCGCGTCCCGGTATCGGTGCCGCCCTCGACCAGCTCCAGGAGTTCGGGCACCGCCGCATCGCCTACCTCTCCGGGCCGGACGCATCCTGGATGAACGACGTGCGATGGCGCACCCTCTTCGCGTACGCCGTCGAGCGCGACATGTCGATCGTGGAGATCGCCTCGACGGCACCCACACGCGAGGGCGGAGCGGAGGCGCTGCCTCGCGTGCTCGCCGCCGACGTGAGCGCCGTCATCGCCTACAACGACCTCGTGGCGCTGGGCTTGTTGCGGGCAGCGCGCGAACACGGCGTCGAGGTACCGCGCGAGCTCAGCATCATCGGCTTCGACGACATCTTCGGCGCGGATCTTCCCACTCCCGCTCTGAGCACCATCAAGAGCCCTCTGCGTGAACTGGGCGAGGCGGGCACACACCGACTTCTCGTGGAGATCGAAGAACGCGACGAAGAGCATGCGCCCTCCCTGCCCACCCTGTTCATCAGTCGCGAATCGGTGGCGGACCGCCGATAGAGCCGTGCCATCGGGCCCGCGTGAGGGCAGAGCGGGGTCCTCTCCCCTCCTTCAGCTACGCCCGAACCACCTCCTGGATGGAGGCCGACGTGTGCTCGCTCTGTTCCGCCGCGCCGAGCGCGATGGTCACGTCGGCAACCTCGCTGGCGCCCGAAACCGTAACGGTGACCGGGCCAGTCCCCGTGCGGCGGACGACGGCCATGGCGATCCCGTCGAACGTCCGTTGGGCCGGCCCGTCGAAGGTCTGCGCGGGAGCGGGGTCGCCGCTGCCGACCGCTGACAGCACCGCGTCACCTTTCACGTGGACACTGATGCCCTGGTCAGCGTTCGTATTGATGCGACCCGCCGCATCGACCAGGGCCACCGTGACGAAAACGAGGTCACCATGGCTGCCGGGCTCCTCGATGAGGTGCAGGTGATCGGGTTCGCCGGCGCTCGTGAGGGTGAACGTCTCGGCACGCCGACCGTCTCGGATCGCGGTCGCCGTCAGCTCCCCCGGCTGGTACGCGACGGCGAACTCGGCCCGGTACCGGGTGGGGGCTCCCGCGGGCGCCGTGCCGACTACCTGCCCGTCGAGGGCGAGTTCGACCTCGTCGGCGTCGCTGTAGACCTCGACCGCGAGGAGCGCGCCCTCGTGCCCGGTCCAGGTCCAGCTTCCGATGCTGTCGCTCCACGTCCAGGGTCCCGCGTAGAAGGTCTTGTCGTCGTCCCGGGGTCGGGAGACGGCGATGTACGGCTGCGTCCGCAGCCCGAAGACGATCTCGCGGTAATACGAGGCCGGGCGGCGCGTACCGACCAGGTCGAGGTCTCCGCACCAGGCGGCGATCCACGGATATGGACCGCTCAGGGTAGGCGTCTCACCCTCCGCGAGGTAGTGGGCGCTGCCGATCCCGACCTCCCCGAGGTAGTCGAATCCGGTCCAGGTGAAGTCGCCGATGACGTGCGGGTTCTCGACGACCAGTGCCCAGTTGCGGTCGATGTTGGTGGGGAACGTCTCCGTGCCGACGATGACCCGGTTCGGGAAGAGCCCCTTGTCCATGATGTAGCGAGAATCGAGGTAGTTCATCCCCGCTATGTCGAGCACGCCGAACGACTCCGCCGTGTTCTCCGTGACCAGCGGCGACATGCCGATCTGGTTCATGAACTCGGCAGGGCCGGCCATCAGGGTGTTGATGCCGGCGCCGTCTCCCCTGTCGGCGCCCTCGGCGCCGCGCTCGGCGGCCAGCTTCTTCATGTCATCCATGACGGCGAGCATCCCGTTGACGGCGTTCGTGACGAACCGCGTCCCGTCGAGCTCCCGTACCTTCTCTGCGAGCGCACGACCGGTGAGCCCACCCGCCGGGGAGCCGGTCTCGGGGATCTCGTTGCCGATCGAGTACATGATGACGGACGGGTGATTGAAGTCCTTCGTCACCAGCGCCTCGACGTCGCGCTCCCACCACTCGGCGAAGTGGAGGGAGTAGTCGTGGGGCATCTTGTTCGAGGTCCACATGTCGAAGGTCTCGTCCATAACGTAGACGCCGAGACGGTCGCACGCCTCCAGCATCGCAACGCTCATCGGGTTGTGCGCCGACCGGATCGCGTTGAAGCCGGCCTCCTTGAGCAGGCGAACGCGGCGCTCCTCCGCGTCGGCGAAGGTCGCGGCGCCCAGGATGCCGTTGTCATGGTGCACGCACGCACCGCGGAGCTTCACCGGTTCTCCGTTGATCCGCAGCCCGTGCACCGGGTCGACCTGAAGCTTCCGGATGCCGAACGCCACCTCGGCATCGTCGATGGTCGCGCCGGCCACGGCGAGCTCGACCGACGCCGAGTAGAGGATGGGACTGTCCGTGCTCCACAGCTGCGGGGCGCTCACATAGAGGCGCTGCCTGCTCCGCGACGTACCGTTCGCCTCGATCGTCACCGGGACCGTCCCAGCGGCCACCGCAATACCGCCGGCGTCGCGGAGGGTGACCGCCACATCCACCGTCTCGCGCCGGATGCTGGTGCTCGCCACGGTCACATCCACCTCGACGATCGCCCCGTCGGCCTCGATGTCGTCGGCGCTGACCCGGACGCCGCTCACCGGGAGGTGGACCGGCGTCCCGACGTGCAGCCAGACGTCCCGGTACACACCGGCGCCGGTGTACCAGCGGGAGTCGCCGCCGTGGCGGGACTCGACCTCGATGAGGTTCTCCTCGCCGGGGCGGAGGAACCGGTCGGCGTCCACGATGAAGCCCGAGTACCCGTAGGGCCGCTGGCCCGCGTAGGCGCCATTGATGTGGACGACGGCGTCGCGGTAGACGCCCTCGAACTCCAGCACCACCCGCTTCCCCTCCAGGTCGGCGGGAGCGACGAACGACTTGCGGTACTCATAAGCGCCCGCGGGGAAGAACGCGACCGCGCCCTCGCCGCCCGGGTCGCGCTGCTCATGGATCAGGGCGTCGTGCGGAAGGACGATGTCCTCGTAGGGGGCGCTGATCCCGCCGAGTTCGGCGAACGGGTTCACCTTGCGGCGGAACTGCCAGCCGTCGTTGAAAGTCGTGCGCTTCATCGGGTCTCCTCCAGAGGTGCGGTGTTCAGGGTGATGAGGTCGCGGATGTCGTCGAGCAACTCGATGGTGCTCATGGCGTCCGCGAAGGGGTGGATGGGGTGCTCGGTCAGGCCCGCGGCGATCGCCTCGGTGACGGCTTCGAGCATCGGGACGTAGCCGTTGCCGCGGCGCTCATGGCGGGTCGTTTGCGGCTCGAACAGCGCCTGCGCGAGGCCGCCGGCGTGGGTCTCGTATTCGTCCGTCGCCCAGAATGGGGCGGGTAGGGTCATCCATCCGTCGGTGCCGTTGACCGAGGCCGTCGGTTCGCTGTACTCGACCATCGACGCGCTCAGCTGGGCGAACCCGCCGTTCTCGTACTCGAAGGTGACGTGCTCCGTCAGGTCGACGCCGTCGGCGCGGACACGGCCCGAGGCCCGGATGCGCGCCGGGCGACCGAGTGCGTCCAGGGCGAGCGTGACCGGATAGATTCCCTGGTCGAGCAGGGTGCTGCTCGCCCGCTCGGCGGTCCAGCGGGTGGAGTCCGGTACGTCGAAGGGAAGACCGAACGAGGCGCGCACGCTCCTCACCTCGCCGATGGCCCCCGCTCGCGCCGAGGCGATCAGGTCGCGGTAGGTGGGGTTGAAGCGCATCCACATGGCTTCCATCGCGAAGCATCCACTGGCACCCGCCGCCTGGACGATCCGGCGAGCGTCCCGGGCGGTCGCCGCCATCGGCTTCTCGATCAGGACGTGCTTGCCCGCTTCGATCGCCTCGATCGCGATCTCGGCATGGGTGGCATGCGGGGTCGCGATGTAGACGACGTCGACGTCCGGGTCGGCGAGCAGCGACGGCAGGCTTCCGTAGGCGACGGCGAAGTCGTACTCGGCGGCGAACGCCCGCGCCCGGCCCGGGTCCCGAGAGCACACCGCGTGGCGACGTGCTCCCGGGGTGAGGGCGAGATCATCGGAGAGGGACTGGGAGATCGACCCGGTGCCGACGACCGCCCAGTGCAGTTCCGCACGAGGATCCGTCACGACGGACTCAAGCGTTCGCGCTGGCTTCGGCGGCCCGTTCCGCCCGTCGAGCAGAAAGGTCGCGCTGGATCTGTGACAGATTCTTGTCGATGTTCAGGAACCACATGATGACGCCCATCAGCACGGCGACGATCAGTGGCAGCCAGAGGAAGAGCAAGATCTCCATGCTCACCGCCGAGGCTGGCTGCGTCGCCGCCTGGCCGTTGTAGCCTCCCGCGGCCAGCAGCCAGCCCACCAGGGCGACACCCAGTCCGGCCCCGAAGTTCTGGCCGGCCGTGGCTGCCGAGTACGTCATGCCGTCCAGGCGGACACCGCTCTTCCATTCCCCGTAATCCACCACGTCGGCGACGAGCGCGAACAGGCCTGCCGCTGCCGGGATGCCGCCGATGGAGCGGACCAGACCGCCTGCGATGACGAGGGTGAGGTTGGTCGGGTCGATGAGCGAGATCAGCACGCCCACGATGGTGACGACGACCCCGCTGAGGATGAGCTTCCGCTTACCGAAACGGGCGATGATCGCCGGCATGAACCAGAGGCCGATGATCAGCGGGAGCAACTGGACCAGCCCGAGGAAACTGTAGATGTTCGGGTCGCCGAGAACATCCTTGGCGTAGAACACGCCCACACCGGCCGTCCCGGTGAGGATGTAGTTGAGCAGGAAGAAGCCGAACGCGAGGAAGAAGTACGGGTTGCGGAACAGGATGCCGAGCGTCGTACGCAGCGGGAGCTTCTTGCCGTCGTCCTGCTTGATCGTGCCCTTCACCCGCTCCTTCGTGCCGAAGAAGACGATCAGGAACGTGACCGCCGAGATCACGCCGTAAATGATCGAGATGAGCGTCCACCCGGCCTGGCCGCCGCCGTTCGCGGTGATCACCGGGATGGTCACGAAGTTGACCACCAGCGTGGTGACGAGGGCGAAGAATGTGCGGATGACGGTGAGCGAGACCCGCATCTTGGAATTGCTCGTGATCACCGAGAGCAGCGTGTGATAGGCGAGATTAGACCCCACGAAACCGACGCCGAGGCAGATGAAGTACATGACGAACGCGTAGAGCTCTTTGGCACCGGTTCCGAGCCCTGCCGGGATGTTGAACAGCAGGACGAACGAGATCACCACGACCGGCGTCGCGAACAGGATCCACGGGCGGGCCTTGCCCCAGCGGGTCGAGGTGCGATCGATGAGCGTGCCGAGGATGAGATCCATCGTCCCGTCGAGCACGCGGCCGAACAAGAGCAGAGTCCCCGCGATGGCAGCGCCGATGCCGACCGTGTCGGTGAAGTAGAACAACAGGAACGCCGAGATCGGCGCGAAGATCAGATTGCCGCCGATGTCGCCGACGCCGTAGGCGAGCCGTTCGCGGATCTTCAGCTTCTCGCCGCTGGTGTCTGCGACCGCTTCGCCGACCGCGGTTGCGGCGAGCGAGGCCGTCATCGACTCCCCGGCGCTCAGGGCGACGGCCGCTCGCTGCTGTTCGGCCGAAGTCCGGGTGGAATCCTTCGCCATTGCTGACTCCCTTGTCATGGATGGGACCGGTCACATCGCCGGTTGGTGTCACGTGTCAGTGACACGCGACACCACGGTAAACGACTCGGGTGTCGCGTGTCAACAGCAATATGGCAGACTGAAGTGGTGACGGTGGAGATCCGACCCGGTCGGCGGGCAACCAGCAAGGACGTCGCGGTGGAGGCGGGAGTCTCACGCTCGACGGTGAGCCAGATCCTCAACGGCGACGACCGGTTCCCGGAAGAGACCCGCGCCCGGGTGTTCGGCGCTGCGGAAGCGTTGAATTATCGACCGTCTCGAGCCGGACGCGCCCTCGTCACCGGCCTCAGCGACATCGTCGTCATCGTCGTACCGAACGCGACTTTCGGTCCCCACCTGCAGGACTCCGTCGACAGGATCACCGGCGCAACCGCCACAGCGGGGGTGAGCGTAGTCGTCCGGTTCGCCGGCATCCGAGACGAGTCGACCCTGACGTCCGTGCTCGATCTTCGGCCGGCGGCCGTCGTGGACTTCGGGGTCTTCACCCCCGAGCAGCGTGAACGCATCGAGGCGTCCGGTTCGCGTGTCGTCCCCCGTCGGATCCTCGTCGCCGAGGGGGACGACCCAGACCCGATCGACACTGAGATCGGGCGGATCCAGGTCCGCGAACTCGTCCGCAACGGGCCCAGACGGCTGGTCTATGCGGCGCTGGAGGACAAGCGTCTCGACCCCTTCGGGCCGCCGCGGCTCGCGGGTATCCGGCGGGAGGTCGAGCGGCTCGGCCTCGCCGCCCCGCTGGCGGTTCGGGTTCCCCTGGATGCCGACGGCGCGACGAACGCGATGAGGTCGGCGCTCGCCGAGGCAGGGCCAACTGCGCTCGGTGTCTGCTGCTACAACGACGACGTGGCTATCGCGGTCACCGCGGCGGCCCGGGCTCTCGACCTCCGCATCCCGGAGGACATCTCACTGATCGGTGTCGACATGACTGCGGTCGGTCAACTGGTCAGCCCAAGGCTCACCACCGTTTTCATCGACCAGCCGTTGCTCATCGACTCCCTCGTCCACGACCTCGCGACCCTGAAAACGCGTACTGGGGCGTCGGACGCGTCCCCGACCTTCGTGGACCCCGCACGCGTGCTGAGGCTGGTCCCCGGCGAGACGACCTGACACGAGCTACCGGCGGCCGGCAACCGCACTGCCCGATGGTCGACCCGGTTTCCCGTTCCAGTGACGTCAGCGGTTTAAGGGGTCGGGGTGGACCATCGGCAGACGTCTCGACTCGCGACGTCTCCCGAGCTGATGGCTGCGGTCCGCGATCGTTCGGCTCGACTCACCACGCGCCCATCGCCCCCACAGTTGGTCCTCCAGCTCAACCGTTCGAGAAGGATTGGTCCGGAGGTGCCGGTGGTGTTCACGAGTGGCATCGACCGGTTGAGCCCACCATCCTTTTTTGATGCAGACTTGACCTTGTCCTATGGGACAAGGTTTACGTTCGACGCGGAGGATGTGATGCGGATCGGTGAGCTCGCGCGGCATGCAGGTGTGACACCCAAGGCCGTGCGGTACTACGAACGAATCGGGCTGTTGGAACCGCGACGTTCTTCCAACGGGTATCGCGAGTACGACGAAAGCCACCTTCGCGCTGTCGTTGAGATTCGTGGCCTGGCAGCCACGGGGATCAGCGCGCGTAAGGCGACACCATTCCTCGAATGCCTATCGCTCGGCCATGACCACGGGGATGACTGCGTGTCATCGCTTGCGGCCTACCGCGACAGCATTACGGAAATCGACCAGATCATCGCAACCCTCCAAGCCCGCCGGGCGCAACTCGTCGAACGACTCGACGAGGGCGCTTCCCGCACCTTCCGCAAGGAGATAACGATGACCGACTACACCACCCTGCCCGCCGGCCTCCCCGTCCCAGAGGACGACGGCGCCGCCGCGCACCTGCCCGGCATGCCCGTCCCCTCTCTGCCCTTCGCGGCAACAGACGGTCGCGAGATCGACCTCTCGCAGCTCGACGCCGGCCGGGCGATCGTCTACCTCTACCCGCTCACCGGCCGACCCGGAGTAGACCTGCCTGACGGCTGGGACTCCATCCCCGGGGCTCGCGGGTGTTCGACCGAAGCGTGCGATTTCCGCGACCACTTCGACGAGCTCGCCGCCGAAGGCGTCACCGCCGTGTTCGGCATGTCCAGCCAGGACTCCGCCTATCAGGCCGAGGTCGCCAACCGGCTCCGCCTGCCGTTTCCGATGCTCTCCGACGAAGACTTCCGTCTCCGCGACGCACTCACCCTGCCCACATTCGCAGCCGAGGGACACGACCGGCTCTACTCCCGCCTCACCTTGGTCATCCGCGACGGACATGTCGAGCACGTTTTTTACCCGATCTTCCCGCCGAACACCCATGCCCAGCAGGTCCTCGATTGGCTGCGCGAGAACCCGGCGTGACCGTGTATACCTCGACCTTTATCTTTCACAGCAAGCAGTATGACGACGAGTTCCACCGCCTGAATAACGAGATCGCCGAGCGTGCCCGCCAGATTCCCGGCTTCCTGGGTGAAGAAGCGTGGGAGAACAACCAGAACGGGCTGCATTCGGAGGTGTACTACTGGGAATCGCTTGAGGCGCTCCACGAGCTGATCGGAATGGATGCGCATCGGCAAGCCAAGGGTGCCCACGATCGCTGGATCGGACCGTACCGTGTCGTCATCGCCGAAGTCATCTCCGAGTACGGGAAGAAAGGGTTGGCGATCGAGTTCGCGCCCTGACCTAGCGCCATATACGACCCGCCAAGATCACCAGAGACGACACTGAATGAGCTTCGCTGATTTGGAGTGTGTCCGAATTGTGTCCAAATCGACCGAGAAACGAAAGAACGGCGGCTGTCCAACAGCCGCCGTTCCCAGTGTTTATAAGGCTTGTAGCGGGAGCGGGACTCGAACCCGCGACACCACGATTAGGTTCCGGTAGATCTGTTTGGAGCTCGTAGGGCGAAAACTGCTTGATTTTCTGAGGTTCTCGATCGCCTTGGATCTCGTTGGATCGCTCTCAATTCGCTTCAATATGCGGGGTAAATGCGGGGTGGTCTCACCTTTGAAAAGTTGACAATGAGAACGCTGTGGCACTAGCCGCATCGCGGCACTTCGATCACCGCGGTGCCATGATCGGCTTTGTGACCGAAGACGACGGCGGAGCCGACACGGAAAAGAGTGAGCAAACCGCCGATACCCTCTCGGCTGAGATCTTCGATCGAGGCGCGTCCCTTGTGCTTGCGCTTATCAACTTCCCCGAATGGATCCATCGCAAGGTTGAGTCAGTCTCCTTCCTTGCCGGAAAGCGCGGTCGGCGGCGAGTGTCTCTCGATTGCACGCCGCCAGCACTGTCCTGGGCGAAGGATCCAACCGGAGCCACTACCTCGATCTACGTGCCTTTGACTTTGATGAGTAAAGGTGTCCTCCGAGATCTGGATGTTTCCGACGACACCGGCCGTGCGCTGCCGGTCTTGAGCACAGCCGAGAACGCTCAACTGGCTGCATCCGCACTAGCCTTCCTTGTCAAGTTTGAACACGGTGTCACGGTGGCGACAGAGTACTGGGCTCGCCTCAATGCGGTAGTAAGCGGCTCAGAGCCTGAGTCACGAGAACTAGCTCAGGTGATCGTAGATGAGCTCAAACTCGACGTACTTGCCGCAGGGATCTTCCTCGACTTGGCGAGCAACTTCATTCTTGCGACCGTGCTACCTGCGACCGCAAGCAATGTGCGAACCGTCCTCAAATACAGTTCTCACTGGGAAGCAGGAATCGCCTCACCGTACATGCCATGGTGGAAGAGGAAGCCCAGTGAGTTCTGGACTCGCCTCCGCGCAGGGACTGGGCACAAGTCGATCCGCTTGTGGGTCAGCTTGTACGCAGTCGAATACGTCGACAGTTACCATCTGGAGGTCAACGCTCCCGATGGCCTACTCTGCTCACGAATCGAGATGCCGCCGGATAAGAACGGGAACTTGCCGCTCGACACGGATCGGACGCCCGTTGGGCATGTGCACGCCCATTACGACCCAGTCCATCGGCCGGCAGGACCGGCGGTCGTCCGCTTCGCACTTGATCAGGCCGGTCCTCTGGGTCGGACAGCGTTGATCGCCGGTTCCATGTGCGTGCTTTTCGCCATCTTCTTGTTTTGGCCATCCGCTCAGACTGATCTTCGCGAGGGCCTCGACGCCGCAACTACACTGCTCTTGTTTGTGCCTGCACTTCTCATCGCGCTGAACGCTCGGGGAGTCGAGAGCGAGTTCGTTCGATGGTTCTTGCTTCCACTTCGCGTTCTCTCAGGCGGCCTATCCATCGTTCTTGTCATCGCTGGTGGTTTGTTAGTGATGAGGGCCTCCGACGCCGTCAACACCGCTTATTGGTGGGCAGCGCTCGTCGGGTCCGCCGCTGTCTTCGTGTTGACGTTCTCGGGACTCGTCCGGCTCAAAGTCGGAGCCAAGGGCTAACATACGAGCATGGCTAAGGCGAACAAGCACAAGCACGCATACGAGAGCGGCTACTCGGCGTTCGTCATCAAGTCGTCGGAAGGGCGGCGGGCTGGCATCGACGCCAAGGATGCTCGCAAATACGAATCCCAGCGCGATGCGATCCTAAGGGGGACGCAACAGGCGAAGGCTGGTCGCGCATAGTTGTGGCGTCACCGAGGTTTCTGTTCGCCAACGCTCTCGTCATATCCGCCGCGTCCGCGTCGCTCATTGGTCGACGAGACGCCGGGATTTGAACCCTGACGTAGTCCTTGAGCGGTCTCGAGGTGCAATCAAACCCGCGGGATTTCGCGCTTGTTTACTCACATGGGGCGGTCCTCGCTGACTAGAGTTGCGGGGCATTGTGGGGATTCGGCGCCGCACATCAACACCGGAGCATATGCCTAAAACCGGCCAGTGCCCACTAGAAATTCGTCTGCGACGAGCGCGGGCGAGCCGGGTGAAGGGCATCACGGGTCAGAGCGAGACGACGTCGGTGAACCGTGTCAGCGCTGGCGGTCCGGCCAAGTAGTCGCCCAGTCTCGAAGCGCCGGGCCCAGCCCGCCAGGCGCGGTAGGCCTCGTCATGCTCGAGCGACTCCCAGTGCTCGACCGCAATCACGTGTGCGGGGCCGGTGACGTCCGTGACGACCTGCACGCCGAGGCAGCCGTCGAACGCGCGCGTGTCCGCGAGGATGTCGAGCAGCGCGCGGGGCCCGTCCTCGAGGTGGTCGGCCGCAAAGCGCACGTCGAGGAGGGAGGTGACAGTCGTGCGGGCGACGCTAGCACTGGGACGATGCTCAGTACGCAGGTGCGACGTTTGCTTCTGTCTCGCGAGGTCCTCGCCTACTTCCTGACTCTGTGCGGTTTTCGTTTTCGCAGTACCGATTAGAGCGACGCTAAATTCGCTTCAATGTACGGGGTGAGCGCGGGTTGAGTACTATTTCGTTTCCGCCCCAAGGGAAGTCGTCGCAGTGTCAGCGCCGTGAACGGCCGCCGCACGCTCTGCTGAAGTGGAACCGCCGACTGCGTAGCCGGCGTTCATGAGTCGCCGACGCTCGCCCTGTTGGAGCAGCCAAAGTTCAAACGGGTCAAGCGACTTGCCCAGAGGCGGCAGCACTGCCAACACGAGCCCGGCAACTCCCACCAACCCGGCCACGATCACCCCCACCCGGTCGGAGGGGTCCGGCCTAGAAATTAGGATCCAGGCGGCCCAGCCGATGAGAATGAGCGCGCCCGCTCGGACGGTCCACACGGTGGCGGACCTCACTCGACGGGCAACTGTTTCGGAACGCATTCGGATGTTTCGCCGCTTCGTCGCTTCGTCCTCGGCGTGACGTGCCATTTCAGCTTCGAGGCGGCGGTTCGCCTCAAAAACGTCAGCGAGCTGCTGCTCTGCAACGGCGCGTGCACTGACCTCTCTTGCGCGGTCACTGGCAGCCGATTCTGCGGCTGCAGCGGCGGTCGCCGCCTCTTCCTGAAGAGCCCGGACTTTGCCCTCCAGTGGCGCAGCGACCTCATCTCGGACTCGGTTGAGCGCGTTAATCGGCGACTCGATGCTCACGGCTTCGCTTTGGCCGAGCGTCTCTTCCATGAGGGACTGACGACTCGCTCGGCTGGTCCGAAGGAGGACGGCCTCATCGGCGCTCACCGCGTTGGTCGACTCCAGGTGTTCGACCTCATCCAGGTATCGGGACCAAGTGCTAGGGCTGGGCTGCATCCCGGCGTAGGCGGAAGCGAGGAGCATCTCGCGTGGGGTATCCGGTCCCGAGGCCGGACTGCGCACCCATAGGATGCTCGCCACCGCGTCAGTCGTGATGGCAAGCGGGAACCCGTCTCCCCGCTCATCGAACTCAACCGCCCCCATCACCAGGTTCGCGTTGGAAGTGACCAAGACTGCGCGACAATGCTCCAGCCCTTTAGCCTTGCGACCCTCCCGAAGCCTGTGCGTGGAGGACAAGGAGATGACGTCGTTGATGCGCGCTGAGTCCTGGAAGTAGTGGACCTTCGACTGAATAAGGTCTTCAAGCCTTGTCTCGTCCAAACCGTATTTGTAGTAGCCGTCCGGCCGAGGAATCACCTCGATCAGCGCGTCGGACAGGAGGTCTCGAACCTGCGATAGAAGCAGCGCCAGGTCTGCCGGTGACGCTCCGATGTCAGCGAAGTGCAGGTAGCCGGTGGAGGTCGAGCGGCTGCGACTACCTTTTCGGAGAGCCTGCGCAATGTGCTCCAAGATCCCCTCGAGCTCACTCACACTGTGGTCGAAGGTCACCAGCTTGGCAGACTGTGTTCGCGCAAGTTGGACGAGCTGTTTTGCCGCGACTTGCGCGAACTCGCCGTGAAATCCAAGCACGTCCATCAAGACGGGTGTGTCGAACACGAGACTGAGATCCGCCAGCGAATCCTTGAAGCCCGAAGTGTCAAGCAAGAGGACAGCGGCGAGCATGGCACCCTTGGCAGCCTCCACGACATAGCCAAATCGCTGCTGGTCCTGCTCCGCCAGATAAGTGACGAAAGACGCCACTAGAAAGTCGGCACCTGGCGTCTGTTCAGTCGCCTGTCCCTTCCCACGGAGACCCTGGTTGAGGAGCGGGGCAGCGTGCCGCTCGAAATAGCGGGCGAGAAGACCGCCAGGATTGTCGGACAAAACCTCAGCATGATCAGGGAATCGTTCTCGTACGAACGAGCCGAAGGACGCAATCAGGTCGGACTGCCGCTGTTGGTACTGGGTGACTTCCTGCTGGAGTGCGGGCGCTGCGGCCAGGCCCTTTTCGGTGATGGATACGGCCTTGTCTCCGACGCTCTCTGTCAAGCCCGCACGTCCGGCTCCGCGGAGAAGCCTTCGGACAACCAAGGACGGGATTTCGATGCCGAACTTGGCGCGGATCGTGTCCGCGATCGCATTTCGTTCGAGGTACGGCTTTGATGATTCGGCCAGTACCGATAAGACGAACGGCCGAAAGCTGTCCAAATAGGCAGTTGCGTTTGAGTTGTAGTTCGCGCGGAGTACCGCGTAACCAAGCAAGGTGTTTGCAGACGCTTCGATGATGCAATTTCCTTTCGCGGAAGGGCGGCTCAACAGTATCGGGAGGCCCTGACCTTGACGGCTCCGATTGGCCCGAGACGGGCTGACTGACGTCTTCTGGGCGGCCGACTACGCGCTCGCCGGCGTCGCGAGCTGGGCGGTAGCTGTCTGCCCCGCTTCATCGGCTCCCGCTCCGCTTGGGGCCGAAGCTGAGAGCGGTGCCCCATCGACAGTCAGCGGCACAGCATCGCAGGGACGCAATCCATCGATGCCTTCTGACGCAAGAGAATCTGACCTTTCCTGGACCTGGACAGCCGCAACCACACCGGCGTTAGGAGCTCCAGAGGAGAAGAGTCTGCCGATCGCGCCCGCATACGCTTTTGCCTTCTCCGACGGCCTTCGCAGGTCGATTCCTGCGTCGCGAAGGACCACGCGAGCACGACGAGCGCGGACCCACTGCAGGATTGCAAGAATCAGAAAGCCGACACACAGCGCTAGAGCAACGATGGCCGCGATGCCATTTGCTGTTGCCGTCGCGCTATCGATCGATTTGCCGGGTGCCGGCTTCGGATTGAGGAGCCCGTAGGTCATGATGCCCGACCAGAGCGCGTAGGCAAGAAAGATTGCGGCCGCAAGATACGATGGCACAGCCTTATGGACCAGTCCCACGTACGTTGCGGAGACCCGCCTTAGTGCGACGGTTACCGTTTCCAGCTGATCTTTTTGTGATTTGTCGCGGCGCTCTTGACCGACGGAGGGATCTAGGCCGCGAGTGCCCAGGTGCTCAAGCGTGGACTTGACCTTCAGTAGCCCCTCGATTCTCTCGAACGAGCGCTTCTCACGTGAAGCACGAAGGGCGGTCCAGATGGTCCACCCGAGGGTAAGAACTCCGAGGATGAGCGTTGCGATGTCGTTCAATATCAAGGTGACTTTGCCAGATCGGTAGGGTCAGCGGTCGGTGACTCCAGAGGCTTCAGCCACTACCTATCCGACCACCCCCGGATTCCAATCGTCTCGAAAAACTGAAGCCTCATTCATCCCCAAAAGGGGTGATGATTCTCCGGCCGTTCGAACCTGGTGCGGCGTCGACGAGCGGGAAGGAACTGACTTTTTCCTGAGCAGATACAGGCGAGACTACTGCTCAGGTTCGGATTCGTCCCGAGGTATGCGCTGATAGCCGGCACGCGTTGCGTCTTGAAGTCGCATCGTCGCGATTGTGAGCCGTGTGCTCGTATGGCAGGGTTCGCATGCTCTGTGCGAAGGTCGAAAGTCGCGGAAATCCAAGGAATCGCGGCCAATCGAGCCGCCTCCAATCACACGCACGTCGCACAAGTGTGTCCAAATTGTGTCCACGTACTCGCTCAGCAGGTCGGGCCGGTGCTGACTCGCACATCGACGAACACGGTGGGATTTGAACCCCTGCCGCGGCCCCCTGAGCGGTTCCCAGGTGCCCTCAAATTAGCGAGATGACGCGCTTGTTCACTCACATGGGGCGGCCTTCAAGGACCTCAGTGTGGGCTCTTTGTGGGGGCTCGTCGCCCGACGTCGATCTCCAAGTACGGGCTGAAAATGCGGCACTCCCCCCTCACGATTCGTTTCGCGTGGAGCGCGGCGTCAAGTGGGAGCGAGTCGGCTCAAGCTATCGAGAGTCACAGTGACACGACGTCTCTGAACCGTGTCAGTACTGGCGGTCCCGCCAGGTAGTTGCCTAGTCCCGAAGCGCCGGGCCCGGCCCGCCAGGCCCGGTAGGCCTCGTCATGCTCAAGCGATTGCCAGTGCTCGACCGCAATCACGTGTGCGGGGTCTGTCACATCCATGGCGACCTGCACACTAAGGCAACCGTCGAAAGCGCGCGTGTCCGCGAGGATGTCAAGCAGCGCGCGCGGTCCGTCCTCGAGGTGGTCGGTCGCAAAGCGCAGGTCGAGGAGGGAGGTAACAGTCATGCGGGCGACGCTAGCACTAGGACGCCTGCCGACTCACGCCGCTGTAGTGGCAGCCCACGGAGATGTTGGGGCCTGCCAAGTGGAAGACCCGACAGTCGACAAACGCCATCAGTCCTCTACGCGGAATCGATTCATCGCGTAGGCCTCCCCGGCGCGCGCTCTCTCCCCCGAGAAGTCGGGTGCAACACTGCCACAGCTGATGAAGGCCTGACTTGTAATGTCTTCACGTGACTGAATACCCGACTCCCACCCCTAAGCTGACGATCCCAATCGTTGCACAGCGGGTAAGGCGGCTCTCCGGCACCTACACGGTGGCCGGCTCGACGCGATCGGCTGACGTTGACAACGCCCGCATGGTCACGGTCGTCGTGGACGATGAGCAGACCTTTGTGGAGGACGCTGGCAGTAGCGGGGACTGGATAGCTCTGTACACAGGCGACACGGCGCACGACCTCGATACGGCCGGCATGACCGTGTCCCTGATCGCTCCCTTGTCGGTCGCAGGTATCCCCATTTTTGTCGCCTCCACCATGTCAGCAGACCTGGTATTCGTCCCCGCGCGTTCCTTTGAGGCCGCCGTGTCGAGCTTGGTCGCGGCAGGGCACACCGTCGTCGACGAGCGCTCCGATGGGCCCGGCAACGAAAGTTGAGCTCGATCCTGCCTGACGGCGCTAGCGTTCTTGCGCCAGGGTCTGGAATACCGCTCCTCGCTCAGGCTCGTGTACCGGGTATCGAACGGGATGCAGAACTGACGATGCGGCGCCCCCAGGACGGCATCTAACCAGTGCACGCGATGGCGTCGGCGTGGTCCGGTCGATATTCGCCACCCGCTTCTGGGCGCCTTCGACACGATCCTTGGTGCCGGACGAGTCGGAGGCGCCCGCGGCGCCGGCACCGGGAGTGGCGGCGGTCACGCGGAAACCGACGACGCGGTCACGACTGCGCAGCTTGGTCGGCAGAACGGGCATCGTCGAGGTGTCCGCTGTGGACTGCGCGCAGGGTGGCGATTGCCTCGTCCCGCCATGCGCGGGCGGCGGGCATGATCTTCGTGAACGCGCTGGAGGGATGGATATGGCCGAGCTGCAGGGAGGACGTGGCGGAAACGCCGGCGTCCCGGAGCTTCTCAGCGTAGGCCTCGGCGTCGTCGCGGAGCAGGTCGAACTCGGAGGGCATGATGTGGGCCGGCGGCAGGCCGGCGTGAGTTTCCGCGAGTAGGGGTGAGGCGTACGGGTCACGTGGATCGCCGTCCTCGCCCAGGTAAAAGGTCACGAGCCGTTCGACGTCTTCGCGGTGGAGGGCATAGTTGGAGCCGAGTTCCGCGTCGGAGTGTGAGGGCAGGCTCATGGTGAGGTCGACTGCCGGCACTTCGAGAAGTTGAAAGAGGATAGTGGGACCGTCTTCATCGCGGTTCTTGAGGCACAGCGCGGCAGCGAGGTTCGCGCCGGCCGATCCGCCGCCCACGGTGATCCGCGACGCGTCGACACCGATCTCGTCGGCGTGCTCGATGACCCAGAGCAGTGCGGCCTGGCAGTCGTTCAGCGGGATGGGGTGCTGGTGCTCGGGTGCCTTCCGGTAGTCCACCGTGATGGCGACGCAGTGGGCGCCGACGGCTCGTTCCCGGCCGATGATGTCCGTGTATACGCTCAGCCCGGTACCGGCGACCCAGCCGCCGCCGTGGAAGTACAGGTGCGCGGGAAGCGTCTCGCCCAGAGAGGGGCGGTAGATCGCCAGAGCGATCGTGCCCCCCTCGACGGGAATGTGCACGATGCGCTTCTCAGCAACGTCGGGACCGGGTTCCGCGACCAGCTCGACCAGGGCAGCCCCGTCCGCCTCGCTCTGGGCGCGCCAGGCGGGGAAGTCGATCTCGGCGGGCAGCGGGGGGGTAGGGACGAAGGCGGTGAGGATCGGATCAAGTGGCATGAGAATTCCTTCTGACGTTAGAGGCAGTGGCGTAGTGCGCGGCAGAGTTCTTCCGCCCGGGTGTCGGATTCGCCGCCGGGGCGGAGGGTCTGGTATCCGAGGGCGACCTCGCCTTCCAGGCGGGCGAAGCCGAGTTGCCCTCCAGCGCCGTCGTGGCCGAAGCTTCCCTCGCCGGCCATCTGCCGGGTTGCCGAGTTCAGCATGAAGCCGGTCCCCCACCGGTGGCCGGCATCGACACCGACGAACGGGGCCCCGGCGGAGACTGGGAGGCGCGCATCCCGGATGGTGTCCGGTCGCAGAAGCCGGATCCCGTCGACGTCGCTGACGGTCGCCGCATACGCCCGGGCGAGGTCGTGCGCGGACGTGACCAGATTCCCCGCGGCGATCTCATAGGAGAGGAACTCTGGTCCGTTCGCGCTGGCGAAGATGTCCAGGCCGTCGAACGCGCCGTTCATCCCCATCACCCGCTCGATCAGGTCAAGGTCTGAGATGGCAACGGCCGCCGGGGGGGTGCTGGGCAGCGGCTCACCCAGAGGGGCGAAATCCGCATCACTCGCGCCGATTCCGAAGGTCATCGACAGCCCGAGCGGGCCGGCGACCCTGTCACGGAGCCATTCGCTGGGTCGCTTGCCCGTGGTTCGCCTCAGTACTTCTCCCGCGAGCCAACCAATGGTCAGAGCGTGGTAGGCGAAGGCCGTGCCGGGCTGCCAGAGCGGCTCCTGCCGGGCGAGGGCGTCGGTGACCGGGAACCAGGCGCGCAGTTCTTCGACGGTCATGGTCTCGTCGGGAGCTATCAGGCCGGCTCGGTGCGCCAGTAGCTGCCGCACGGTGAGCCGCGTTTTGCCCTGCGCGCCGAATTCGGGCCAGTACTGCGCGACGGGTGCGTCGAGCTCGAGCAGGCCTTCCTCGGCGGCCATCAGCAGGCAGACCGCGGTGATCCCCTTGCTGACGGAAAACATCACGCTCCGCGTGTTGCGGGTGAAGGGGCCGCTACCGGTGCTGCCGCCCCAGAGGTCGACGACAAGTTCGCCGTCCACGTAGACCGTGCATGCCGCTCCGGTGTCACCTCGCTCGGCGAAGTTCTCGGCGAAGGCGTCCGCGACCTTCCCGAATCCTTCGGCCACGTACCCGTCGGTGCTGATCAACGTCATCATCGTTGTTCCTGGGTCCTCACGCCGAAACGGCGGTCTCGTCGACCGGTTCGGTCTCATGGTCGAATTCGTTGATCATGCGGCCGCTGCGCACCCCCCACCAGCCGATCCCGACACCGACCGCGGCGAGCACGGACATCACGATCAGGAACCCTGGCAGCGATGTGGTCAGCAGCACCGGGATCGGGGCGAGCAGAAGCGCGGGGACCAGCCGGGCCCCGGAGAAGATGACTCCCTGGCCGGTCGAACGCAACAGGGTCGGGAAGGCCTCGTTGACCCATACCCGGAAGATCGGCTCTCCGCAGAACACGGTGCCGAACCCCGAGGTGAGGATCATCGCCACCAGGGTGATGAGGCTCACGCCGAACACCACAGGGATCAGATACGCGGCGACGAACATCACTCCGCCGATGAGGAAGAAGGTGAGCCGGAACCGGGTGTCGACCACGCGCATGAACAGGTACTGGACGATGATCGCCAGAGGTACCAGGAGCAGGATGAAGACGGAGAACTGGGAGACGGGGACGCCGGCGAAGTTGGCCGCGATGTACGCTGCGTAGGAGCTGACCAGCGTGATCGGGATGCTCACCAGTGTGAAGAACGCCGCGAGGACGAGGAACGGGAAGCGCAGCGGCGGCTTCACCAGGTCACGGAACCGGGTTCGCTCCGCTCGGATGGTGTGGATCCCACTGCGTCGCTCATTCCGGGCCTGGGTCCATGACGCCGATTCCGGGATGCTGAGCCGCAGAACCAGGACCAGGACCGCGACGATAGCGATCATGCCGAAGATCGCCTGAGCACCGGCCCTGCCCATGCCGCCAGTGAACGTTGCAACGAGCACGGCCGCGCCGATTCCGACGCCGGCGAGCAGGTTCGACAAGACGAGGATCTTGCCTCGGTTCTCATCGGTCGCAGCTTCCGCGATGGTGGACAGCGATACCGGAATGTCCGCGCCGATCGCAATTCCCATGAGGGCGATGCCGGCGAAGATCACCGGGAACTGGGTGCCGAAGGTCGCCATGGTGGCACCGACCGCAATGAGCAGCATCGTGGTGATGAAGACGCGCCGGCGACCGAAACGGTCCCCCAGCCGACCGCCGATGATGGCGCCCACTGCGACGCCGAAGGTCAGCACACTGGTCAGCAGCCCGATCTCCTCCGGTTTCAGCCCGATCGTCTGCTGGTAGATCACCAGCGCCAAGCCGGTTCCGACCAGGGCCGCCCCATCTACGAACGATGCCATCCCCGCGACCCAGCCCACCCACCAGGGGTTCACGGCCCGTCGCTGTGGTGCTGAGAGCTCGGTCATTGTCTTCTCCTTCGAAGCTGGACCCCTTGCCCGGAGCCCTGGCTGACTTCCTCGATCAAGGACGCAAGCCCGACCATACCGCAATTTTAGCCATATTGAAAGTATTCGTCGCGGACAGGTTTCGATGTGGCTAAACTTGACGGAGAGCGTTGGAGGCAGCCAGGAGCGGAGGAGCCCGTGACAACCACAGAGCCACCGGCCGAGCGAGCGAAAGGCAGGCGGGGCCGGTACGCGAACGGCCAGCAACGTCGGGAAGAGTTCGTCAACCAGGCGTTCGACCTCTTCGCCAACCAAGGGTTCCAGCGGCTCTCCCTCCGCAAGATCGCGGAAGAACTGGGCGTCAGCCACGCCGCCCTGAGCTACCACTTCCCCGCGAAAGAAGATCTCCTCGAAGCCGTCTTCGACAAGCAGACCGAGAACGACCTCCCCTTGCTAGAGAAGGCGCTCGCCGAGCGGGGCATCCTGGACCTTCTCCCCGAACTGATCAGGCAAAGCGAAACGACGCCAGGCCTCGTCCTGCTCGACGCGACTATGCAAGCTGAAAGCATCCGCCCCGTACACCCCGCGCACCGCTACATGAAACAGCGCATCAACCAGCTCAACATCGACGTCAACCGTGAACTCGAACGGGAACGCGATCGCGGGCGCATCCGCCCCGACCTTGACCTCGAAATCGCCACTCGCCAACTCACCGCGATGATCAGAGGTCTGCAGCTGCAATGGCTCTACGACCCCACTATCGACATGGAAGCGCACGTAGCGCCCTTCCTCGAGTACCTACGCTCGTGATTCCGTTTTAGACCGAACGGAACGTCCGTGACCGGCGTCGCAGTGCCGGCGGCCGGGCCGCGGAGGATACGGGGCACCAGCCGGGCCGTTCCCGGCGGAGAGATCGAGAGCGAGTGGAAGCGGCGCAAGTGCCGGTGGTGTCCCCCTCGTGGTCGGGAGTTGAACCGAACCGTACAATCGCTGTACATGATGCGCTGGCCCATCCCGCGGAGCAGCTGCTGGGCTGGTCAGTGATCGGGCGCGCTGAGGGCGACCCTGCCGATGTGCGCATTTTCCGGTTGCAGCGTCAAGCTGCCGGCTCGGTCCTGATCGAAGTCGACCCGGCCTGAGCCGTGGGTACGAACAAGCGCTACGCGTCTACTCCAAACCATTGTCGGAGATCACGGAAGCGGCCGAGCGAACGCCGCGACCGATCAGCATCCCGGAGGATGTGGTGCGGGCCAGCGGTCGACGCCGGGACGAACCGCAACCCGTGCCGGTGATGGTTCACGTGCCGGTCCAGGTGGCCTACACCGACGTGCAACTGGTCGACGGTGAAGCGCTGGCCTGGACAACCGGCGGCCTGGTGTTGATCCGCTACGTTCCCGAAGGGTCCCGGTCCCCCGTCTATGTGTGGGTCGCCGGGAACCTCGTTCACCGCAAGTAGCATCCTCACCTCAGAGGAGCCGCGAGCGGCGCCCCGCTTGTTGAGGGGTTGTCCGCCTGCCTGGCGAGCTGATCGTAGGTCGCTGCGGCGGCTGCGTTCCGGGCTTTCGCGGCATATCCTCGCTGCGCTGCGGTATTCCACGGACCCGGCACTGCACCGCCCTTCGCTTCCCTTCCGATCCTCTTGCCAGACAGGCGAACTAAACCAGTTGATCGGAGAACACCATGAGCGACACCACCGCAGTTGCGGGCACCATCAAGCACCTGGACCCGCACACCCTCCTGTTGGAAGAGAACGTACGACCCACCGCACCCATCACCCCCGCGTTCGTGCAATCCATCCGCGAAAACGGGGTCCTCACCCCCGTCCTCGCCCACCAAGGTTCGGACGGGACCATCACCGTGCGGGCCGGGCAACGCCGCGTCTTCGCCGCCCGCGAAGCAGCACTCACCACCATCCCCGTCTACCTCGTGGATGCCGACGAAGTGACGACGGAGCGGATCGTGCAGCAAATGGTCGAGAACGACCAGCGCGAGCCACTCAGCGACGGTGACCGAGCCGCCGCGTTCCAGCAACTCGCGTTCGAAGGCCTCACCATCACCGCCATCGCCCGCCGCACCGGCAGCAAAACCCGGGAAGTCAAAACCGCCCTCGCGATCACCGAAAACGCCGCCGCAGCAACCGCGCTCCAGGAGCACCCGCTCACCCTGGACCAGGCCGCCGTGCTCATCGAATTCGACACCGACGAACACACCCGCACCGAACTCATCCACGTCGCCACCACCGATCCGGCCCAATTCCCGCACGCGGCCCAGCGGGCACGCGACGAAAAAACCCGCAACCAGGTCAAGGCCGACGCGGAAGCCGAGCTGGTCCATCGTGGGTACGAAATCCTCGACACCGACCCCGGCTACTACGACACCCCGTACACCCGGATCAGCGAACTCCTCACCGCCGAGAACGAACGGGTCACCGTCGAACAGATCCAGAACATCGCAGGGCGTGCGGCACATGTTCGCGTATACGCCGACGGCGAGCCGAGCGTCACCTACTTCCTCCACGACGCCAAAGCCGCAGGATTTCACACCTACAACACCAGCGGCTCAAACAGCGGGCCGATGACGGAGGAGCAGAAGGCCGAACGGCGCACCCTGATCGCCAACAACAAGGCCTGGGCCTCCGCCGAAGTCGTCCGCCGCGACTGGCTCACCACCCTCCTCAGCCGCAAAACACTCCCCAAAGACACGGGACTGGTAATCGCACGAGGTCTCACCGTGCACCGGCAGGCGATCAGCACCGCCACCCGGGAAGGCAACGAACTCGCCCACTTGCTGCTCGGTGTGGAACCCTCCGGCTACTTCCAAGCCGACAAGCTCGCCGCCCTCCTTCAGCACAGCCCGGGCAAAGCACAACACGTGGCGTTGGCGATCGTGCTCGGGGCGTGCGAGAGCGTCACCAGCAAGCAAACCTGGCGCACCCCGTCCCCGACGGATGCCGCCTACTTCACCCAACTCGCCGCCTGGGGCTACACCCTCAGCGACGTCGAACGCATCATCACCGGCACCGACAACCCCGAGCAAGAGGTCGCCGACGCCGGCTAAGACTGAATCCAGGTGTGGGTCCCGCCACGGAGGGCGGGACCCACCACCTTGTCTCAGCGCCCAGGTCAGTCGAGTCCTTGCAGCTGCGCGCCAGCTGTCGGCGCCGCGACCACCGCACCGCCTGCCCCGCGAACCCGATCCAACGCCAGGAACGGCACACACGCCGTCTCAGCGGTCAGCGCCGCAAGGTGCCCGATGGGTGTGTGGGGGTCGGCGGCGATCGCCCACCCATCCGCCGCATACCGAGACACAATGTCCACGCATTCCTTCTTCTCCTCCGGGCTCGGACTGGTGGAGCCGACCACCCCGATCAGTCCCCGTTGCAGTTCTGGGCCCATGTGTGTGGTGTCGATAATGAATACCCGCATCCCAATCACTCCCCTGCTCGATCGTTTTGTTTGCCTTTCCGGCGGAGAGATCGATGGCGAGTGGGAGCGGCGTGAGTGCCGGGACCGTGGAATACCGCACTGGAGCGAAGCGGAGGGAGGATATGCCGCGAAAGCCCGGCACGGTAAGCCGCGGGAACGAGCTACGATCGCCCCGCGGAAAGACACACAAACCCACAAAAACAGCGCCGCCACAGGCGGCTCAACAGGTTCCGGTCGGCGGACGCCAGCTGAGGTTGCAGCTGATCTCCGACGCCCCCGACCCATCTATCTGTCACGAGATCGGCTGGCACTGCCCATTCCGAGAAGCCGGACCGGTTCTCGACGATCAGGTGGTCGGTGAAGTGGCGAGTTTGAGCCGGTTCAGGTCCGGCATCCAAACGAATGGGTGACCTTTCCGGCGGTTCATCGTAGTTCGCTACCGCGGCTGCGTGCCGGGCTTTCGCGGCATATCCTCGCTGCGCTCCGGTATTCCACGGACCCGCACTACGCCGCTCCCGCTCACCATCGATTCCCCTTGCCGGAAGGGCACACACAAAAGTCGTCCACACGGGAGAAACCAATGAGCACCACAACCGCACACCGAGCCGGTTTGAGCGCCGACGAACAGAAGGCACGCGCCGAAGCGCTGCACGACTCGATCAGGGAACAGGTGGAACAACTCAGAAACTCGGAGAAGTGGCGGGCGTTCTTGGACTTTGCCAGCGCCTTCCACACCTACTCGCTGAACAACCTGCTGCTGATCCTCGCCCAGAGTCCGGGCGCAACTCAGGTGGCCGGGTTCCGGAAATGGCAGCAGCTGGGACGCCAGGTCCGCAAAGGCGAAACCGGGATCCGCATCTTCGGCTACTCCACCAAGAAGGTCACCGAAGAAGACGACAAGGGCGAGGAACTTGAGCGGCGACTTGTCCGGTACCCGATTCTGACCGTGTTCGACATCAGCCAAACCGACCCCATCGACGGTGCGGAAGTCACCAGCAGCATCACTGAGCAGCTCACCGGCACTGACGACCACGGTGTCATTAACGCCCTCACCGACTACCTAGTCGCCGAAGGGTGGAGCATCCAATACCGTCCGCTGCCCGGCGCCCGAAACGGGAGCACCAATCCCGATTCGCGGGCCGTGGTACTTGATGACGGGCTCAGTGTTGAGCACACCGCCAAAACGCTGATCCACGAAACCGCGCACATCCTGCTGGGACACACCAGCGACCCGCTCGACTACGTGAGCCACCGCGGCGTAATGGAGGTTGAAGCGGAATCCGTGGCGTACATCGTCGCCGGTCTCGCCGGATTCGATACCAGCGCGTACAGCATCGGCTACATCACCGGGTGGGCCGACGGCGACACTAACTTGATCCACGCCACGGCCGCGCGTGTGCTCGCGGCAACCCACCGCCTAGCGTCCGCCATGCAAAGCGCAGCCTCAGCCTGTCCCGGCTCGGCACCCGCTCTCGGTGGGATTTGAACGCACTTTGGCCGACCCAGCCGCCGTTGACGAGCACCAATTACCCCGGATTTACCTGGAAGTTTGGCCCACCTACTCACATATGCTCACCTCAATTCGCAGGCGTTCCTGCACCACAATGCACCACACACGGTCGATCAGAGTTGCTCCGACCGCTGCCGGCTCAGAGCGTCCGTAACATTGTCGAGGTCGTCCGGAAACAGCGCCGCATATGTGTCCAAAGTCACCGTCGCGGACGAACGACCGCTGCGGCGAGAATGTCTTGCGGGGATAGTTACAGTGCCTCGTCCAAAGGCACGCGGGACATTGGCAGACGCAGTCGTGCCTCGGCAAAGGTGCAGCCTTCGGCCCACCATCTTTTGGACGCGAGCTACAAGCGCCAACTGCAAGTCATCCGTTCGGATGTTGCGCGTTCACAGGGAGCCGCCAAGACTGGCGGTATGGGGGAAATCATGCACAAACGCAGTCAGCGGCGAGGTCTTCGCGCCGCGCTCACAATCGTTGGGGTGCTCGTTCTGGCCTTCGGCCTCTACTCGGGGCTGGTGATCATCGGCTCGGCGACGACCAACACCTGCCAGCAGGAGGGGCCGTCTTCAGCTCTAGCGCTCGTCAGCGAGAACAGCGACGTGGTGCAGCAGGGCCTTAGCTGGTGGCCGCTTGGCCGCGCGTGCGAGTGGGCGCGTGCCGATGGCAACGGCACCGTCACTACCTACAGCGGCAGCCCCGCCGGCACGGCCAGTGTTTACGGTGCAATCCTGGTGGGCGCCGGCCTGCTCACACGAGGCTTGTGGCGCTCGACCCACAACGAAACGCGGGGCCGAGCAGTAGGGCTCGACCCCGCGCAGCATTCCGCCTAGGGGCAGGTGACGGCCGTCGGGGCCACGTCGCCGTAACTGGAGGACGTCCAGCACTTGTTCGGGTCAGCGATCCAGCCGCGGTCGGTGCTCAGCGTCAGGCGTGAGTCGCCAGGCAACTGCTTGGTGCCCATGCAGTCGGTGAGAGAGACGCCCGGAACGCAATTGCCGTTGTCTACCTGCTGGATGCCGCCGCCGAGCTTGCTGGAGCTGGTCACGCCTATCTGCGCGTCGATGTGGGTACTAACCTCGTACATTCCGAACGAGTCCCCCGCGAACCTCTGCGGATACTCGAACCCGATCGTCATCGCGTTGCGACCGCAAGAGTCGAATAGGTCATTCAGGTCCGCGTACGGATACGCCGAGCTCAGATCCCCATTCGGCGAGAAGGTACTCCAGGAGTACCAGTTGTAGTTCTTAGCGATGAACTGGTCGCGGAAATTCGGTCCGCAGATGTAGCCGGGAACCACGCTCCCGCGCGTCCCGCCTGCGCCGTTGTAGAGATCGACGCCCGCCTCCAGGCCGAAAGCGACCGGGATGTTTGCCGGCGACGTAGCGCCGGTCCAGCTCATCGTCATGTCGAAGTACTGGTGCACCCCAGACCGCTTCGTCTTCGAGTACACGCTGTACGGCTTCCACCCATTTGCCGCGAGAGCCACGGCCCCGCCACTCGCGGCGGCTGCGCTCTGCTCTGGGGTTGCCGCTGCGAGCTTCGCCTTCTTGCCGGCCGGCACAGCGGCGGGCTTGAAATCGGGGCGACCCGTCTGGATCGCCGCGGGAGCCGCTGGTGCAGAGCGCGCGTTCTGCTCCGTCTTCGGACGCTCGATCACGAGGCCTGCGATGCGCGGCTCGGTACCGTAGAGGTCCCGAAAGCCGGCGAGGTAGTCCGCGGCGCTCTGTCCACTCGCGGAGAAGTACTCCCCCACAACCTGGTCGTTCTCGACCCGGTATCCGACCACGGCGGATCGCCCAGAAGCGAGCTTCTCTGCCTGGTCGAGTGTGACCCCGCCGGAGAACGGCACGACGACGTGCTCGATCTTTGTCGGATCCGGCGCCTCTCGTGCGGGCCACTCCCCCGTGGCCGCGTACGACGGCACCGCGATGAGCGATGCCATCACTACGAGGGCAGCACTTAAAGCGGTCGCTGATGATCTTTTCATTCGTATCCCTTTCACTCATAAACGAGGAGAAGGGACGTCGCCCAAGTCATTCCTAGCGGGCCATTGGGATGTAGGTCAAGGACCGATCTGTCTACCCTAGATACGAGAGAGCGTGGGTCCATCTCGTGGCCGACGGCGAAGGCGACGAGCGTGCCGATCGATCCCCACGACAGACCGGATGATTCCCTCACGATGTCGGGCCGGACGGTGCGCCCCTTCCGGTCGCAGGTCGAGATCTCGGCGGCTGTCTTTGTGGCTGACCCACGGGATATCCAGACATCCGAATGGACGCCATTCGTGTAGTCCGTCAGCGCCCACGGACGTCGGCACCTCGGGCATGCCGATGGTGCCACGCGGAAGCCGCTGCTGCGCTGCCCCGAGGATCGGGACGGAACAGCGCAGGATGCAGTCAAACGACCGAAGTGGGAACGACCCCGAGTTCTTGTAGACCCTGGGATAGGCGAGGAATCGCCCGTTTGAACGTTGAACGGAATCGCGCATTGGGACACGCCCGTGGTGCTCGCTGCACCGCCGGCGCTTCCGGATCATCAGCCACGTCAACAGCCTGCGCCGCCCACGGCACAATATGCACCGCACACGCACCACGACGCCTTCCCACAAGCAGAAAACCCCCGCATTACCAGGGGTCTTCTATGGCGGTACCGGTGCCATTTGAACTCTAGTTCGACCGCTAAGGGTCCAATGGATTCGGTCACAGTGCAGCGGTCGCACCACAATCAGCCCTACGCCAGCAAAGGGAGGCGAACTGCACGAATACGCTCGGCATCATTGCGGCGGCGCCTAGTTCGATATCGGCGACTACGCAGACCAGCGGCAACCGCTCCTGTCAGCCGATGGTGATTGCTACAAGTCCACCGATCCCGATCACGTAGAGAACCACCACAGCAAGCGAGTCCGGGCCCATGCCCGCGAAGTGCCTGCGTGGCCGAAATATCAGGCCAATGGCGTACACAACAGTCAGCAGGCCCGCCAGCGCTGTCAGGTAGATGTCACTTGCGTTCGCCTGCGGGAGAACGGCTTTGCCGCTGATCAGGGTCGCGACGAGGAACAGAACCGGCAGGAACGCATTGCCGCCGAAAATATCGCTAATCGCCAAGTTGTCATCGCCTTGCTTCACCGCCTGCAGGCCGGTGGAGATCTCCGGGAGGCTCGTGGCCAGCGCCAGCACTGTTGCACCGAAAAGCACTCCGGAAACCCCGACCTGCTTGGCGGCCGCGTCTCCAGCGAGCTCCAAAGCGACACCGGACGCCAGGGTGAGCAGCGCGGCCACACTGAAGATAACCACCGCCTTCGCGGTTCTCATCTGCTCAGGACTCGCCGGCTTCCGAGTGCGGTGGGCGCTCGGGTGAGGTGTCGTCGTGTCCGGGGCCGCGCCGTCCTGGTGCCAGGGGAGACCTTTGCCTGCACGTCGCACCAGGAAGAGGCCAACCAGCCAGATCGCCGCGATCAGGACAACGTCGGGTGTGAGGCGGGCGAACAATAGGCCTGCAGGGAGCTGGCTGCCAGCGATGACCACCGAGAGGACGGCGACCACAACCACTGCCTCCAGGACGAGACCGAGGGACGCGGCGCGGTAGGTGATCGGCTTCACGCCTTTGCCGCGCTTGCCGAACGCGTCCAAAACGGCGATGACAACCGTTTGAAGAGCGACACCACCCAGGATGTTTCCGACGGCGACGCCGATTGAACCGGAACCTGCGGCACTGACGGTGATCGCGATCTCCGGCAGGTTCGTGGCCACGGCGAGCACGATCAGGCCACCGAGTGCGCTTCCGAGATGGAAACGGCTGTCGAGAACGTCAGTCGTCTTCGAGAGCTGAATACCGGAGAACCAGATGACCGCCGCACCTCCCACGAAGATGAGCACCAGCACCCAGATCGGTAAAGAGTCCATGGGGCCCATGAAACCCCGACACGTGCGTTTGCACAACTATTGCGCATTGGCAAGCGCGACGTACGGATCCGTCTCGATAACACTTTGGCTTACAACAGAGAGCGTCAATGTTCGTCGGCGATCGCCAACTGGATGTAGACACCGGTGAGCAAAGCGAAGATGTAGGCCTGAAGCGCCCCGACGAGGATCTCCATGAGAGTGAACGCGAAGCCGAAAACCATCGTCCCCAGGCCCAGCAGCTTGAACGCGGCCGGCGCTTGGAAGAGGAACCAGGCGGTCCCAGAGAAGAAAAGCACGAGCAGCAGGTGCCCGACCACCATGTTCATCATCAGCCGAAGTACAAGCGTCACCGGACGCACGATGAAGGTAGAGATCAGTTCGATTGGGGTCACGATGATGTAAAGCGGCCACGGCACGCCAGGCGGGAACAGCGAACTGCGGAAGAACCCGCTCGGATTGCGCCGCAGCCCTGCGTAGATAAAGGCCCCGTACGCCACGATCGCCAACACCAGCGGCACCCCGATCACCGCAGAGCCGGCCATGTTCAAGCCAGGGACGATGCCGGTGAGGTTGAAGAACAACACCATAAAGAAGATGGTTGTGATCAGAGGCAGGAAGCGTGCGCCGTCCTTCTTCCCCAACAGGTCCTCCGCGATGTTGAGGCGAACGAAGTCGAGTCCCATCTCGACGATGCTCTGAAAGCGTCCCGGCACCACGCGCATACGCCGGGTGCCAAGGCCGAAAATCAGCAGGATCGCAAGCGTAGCGATGAACCGGATGACAGTGACCCGGTTGATCTCGAACAGGGTGCCCGCAAACAGGATCGGCGGCGGGAAGAAGTCGTTGATGGACGGGCCGGAGAACCCTGAGTCAGCGAGGAGCACGAAGAATCTGCTTTCCGTGATGCCCGGGGGAGCAGCGAGGCAAATCGCGGGCAGGGATCGTCGAATGGCGGGGCGGCGGCCCGGGACCGCTAACCCATTGCACCCTAACAGTCATCATTGCGCTGTTGCAACCGTTGCGGCTGAGCATGTACAGATCTGTCCGTAGGACGCTGCCAAAAACAGTTGCATTTGCGCAAGTAAAGGGTTGAATGGGCCTGGACTCTGACGGAAGGCGGTGCGCATGGACTTGGCAGGCAAGGTCGCGGTGGTGACCGGCGGCAACAGCGGGATCGGTGAGGCGATCGTCCGGGGGCTCGCTGCGGCGGGCGCTTCCGTGGTGATCGACTATGTGGCGCGGCCCGAGGACACCGCAGACCTCGTGAAGGAGATCAGCGCGGCAGGAGGCAAAGCCCTCGGCGCCGACGCGGATGTCAGCACAATCGCGGGCATCGACAAGCTGATCAGCGCAGCTAAGAAGGAGTTCGGTCAGCTCGACATCTTCGTCAACAACGCCGGCATTGAGACGCGTCAAGGGCTGCTTGACCTCGACGAGGACAGCTTCGACAAGGTAATCTCCGTGAACCTGAAGAGCGCCGTCTTCGGTACCCAGCGTGCGGCCCAAACTTTCGTCGACCAGGGCTCGGGTGGCGTCGTTATCAACGTCTCGTCCGTGCATGAGGACTGGCCGATGCCCGGCAACCTTGCCTACTGCGTCTCGAAGGGCGGGATGCGCATGCTGACGCGGACCGCCGGCGTCGAGCTCGGCCCGCACGGGGTGCGCGTCGTCAACGTTGCTCCAGGAGCCGTGGCCACCCCGATCAACGCGAAGACGATGCAGGACGACTCGCTCCGCGAGAAGCTGGAGGATTCCATCCCGCTCCGGAAGGTGGCCGACCCGGCCGAGATCGCACGGGTGGTGGCGTTCGTGGCCTCCGGCGACGCCGACTACATGACGGCCACGACGGTCTTCGTGGACGGCGGGATCATGCAGGGCGGCCCGGGGCTGTGAGCGCCTCCCGCATCGAGGAGTACGCGCTGATTGGAGACCTCCACACGGCGGCGATGGTCTCCGCTAGCGGGTCCATCGACTGGTTGTGCCTGCCACGGTTCGACTCGCCGGCTTGCTTCGCCGCAATGCTGGACGAGGATTCCGCCGGTCGGTGGCTCCTCGCTCCGGCCGGCGCAGGTCGATGCACCCGCCGCAGCTACCGCGACGGCACGCTGATCCTCGAGACCGAGTGGGAGACGAGTACCGGGCATGTCCGAGTGACGGACTTCATGCCCGTGCGCGATCAGGCGGCCGATCTGGTGCGCGTCGTCGAGGGGCTGGAGGGGTCGGTAGACATGGTGACCCATCTCCTCCTCCGCTTCGACTACGGCCACGTCATCCCGTGGGTGACCCGGACGGAGCGAGGGATTCTGGCGGTCGCCGGGCCCGAGGCCGTGCAGGTGACCGCCGACGTGCCCCTGAGTGGTCGTGACCTGAGCACGGTGGCGGAGTTCACGGTCGAGGCCGGTGACCGGGTGCGGTTCGCGCTCACCTGGTCCGCGAGCCATGAGCCTCAGCCGACACCGGCCGACCCCGACACCGCGCTGGTGGTAACCGAGCAATTCTGGACCGAGTGGAGCAGCCGGAGCACCGCGTACGGCCCCAATATGGACGCCATCCAGCGGTCCTTGATCACACTGAAAGCACTCACCTACCAACCGACCGGAGGCATCGTGGCGGCACCCACGACGTCCCTCCCCGAGCAGATTGGCGGGCCGAGGAACTGGGACTACCGGTACTGCTGGCTGCGCGACGCCACGCTGGCGCTTCAGTCGCTCCTCACCGCCGGCTACATCGACGAGGCCCGGTCCTGGCGCGACTGGCTGCTCCGTGCCGTCGCCGGCGACCCCGCCGACCTGCGCATCATGTACGGCATCGACGGCCGCCGCCGCCTGCCGGAGGAGCAGCTGGACTGGTTGGGGGGCTACGCCGGCTCGTCGCCGGTACGCGTAGGCAACGCCGCTGCGGGCCAACTGCAGCTGGATGTCTGGGGCGAGGTGCTGGACGGATTGGCGCTGACCCGGTCGACCATCGGGTCCGGCGAGGAGGACGCGTGGGACCTACAGCTCGCCCTGATCGAGCACCTGGAGACGGTGTGGCGGGAGCCTGACAACGGGCTCTGGGAGATCCGCGGCCCCAAGAAGCACTTCACCCACTCGAAACTCATGGCCTGGGTCGCGGCGGACCGCATGGTCCAGGGCGCGCGTCGCTTCGATTTGCCCGGGCCCGTCCGACGCTGGGAGCGTCTACGCGCAGCGATCCGGCGCGACATCCTGGAGAACGGCTATGACGCCTCCCGCAACACCTTTGTGCAGGCCTACGGATCCCAGGAGCTGGACGCGGCGCTGCTGCTCATCCCCCGCGTCGGCTTCCTGCCCGGGAACGACCCCCGGGTCGTCGGCACGATCGACGCCATCCAGCAGCATTTGACCGAGGACGGACTCGTGCTCCGCTACCGTCCCGAACTCAGCGACGATGGCCTGCCCGGCAAGGAAGGCGTGTTCATCGCCTGCTCCTTCTGGCTGGTCGACGCGCTGATCGGCGCGGGGCGAACGGCGGAGGCCGAGAACCTTTTCGAGCGGCTGCTGGAGCTCCGCAACGACGTCGGGCTCCTGAGCGAGGAGTGGGATCCGCGCGACCACCGACAGCTGGGCAACATGCCACAGGCGTACAGCCACTTCGCGCTCGTCCGCAGCGCCTTCCATCTCCTGGCCGGAGGCGCCGGCACCACAGAGGACCGCATCCACATCGAAAGTACTTAAGGAGTCCAGCCATGCCTGAACCGCACGTTCTCATCCTGGGTAGCGGCTTCGCTGGGTTCACTCTTGCCCGTCAGCTGCGAAGCGATGCGACAGCCCAACGCCTCCGGGTCACCGTGGTCGAGCCGGAACCGTACCTGACCTACAAACCGCTGCTGCCCGAGGTGGCAGGCGGGGAGACGGCGCCCCGCGATACGCTGGTGCCGCTCGCAGGCCGCTTCCCTCACGCGCAGCTCATGGCAGGAGCAGTGGATACTGTGGATACATCGGCCAAGGTGGCAGTGATCCGCTTGATCGATGGCACGGTACGCAGTGTCGCTTTCGACCATGTCGTGTTCGCCCTTGGAGCAGTCAGCAAGACACTGCCCATCCCCGGACTTTCCGAGCACGCGATCGGGTTCTCGAGCGTGGAAGAAGCGGTGTACCTGCGCGACCATGTCGTGGACAGGGTGCGTTTCGCGGCGGCGGCGCAGGATCCGTCGGAGCGGCAGCGAGCACTGACCTTCGTCTTCGTGGGTGGCGGTTACACGGGGGTGGAGGCGATCGCCGAGTTGCATCGACGGGCAAAGACCGAACTCGGCCGCTACCCGCAGCTGGAGCGCGAGAGGATGTCGTGGCTCCTGGTCGAGGAGGCTGGCCGTATCGCGGCCGAATTGCCGCCGAAACTGTCGCAGTGGACTCTCCAGCTGCTTCGACGCCGGGGCATCACGGTGCTCCTGCACACGAAGCTCACCTCGTGCGAGGACGGAATCGCGCACCTCGACAGCGGCGACGCGCACCCCTGCGACACCCTCGTCTGGGCCGCCGGCGTCACCCCGAACCCAGTACTTAACCGGGCCGACGTTCCACGCGGCGCGAAGGGCCACGTACAGTGCAACGCACGGCTACAAGCGGTTCGCAACGACGGCTCCCCCATCGAGGGAGTATGGGCACTCGGTGACAACGCCCAGATCCCGGACCTGACCGCCGAGAAGCAACCAGCGTTCTGCCCGCCCAACGCGCAAAACGCGATCCGTCAGGCCAAAGTCCTGGCCTCGAACATCCGCGCAACGGTCCAGGGCGCCGAAGCGATCGAGTACCGGCACCGCAGCCTCGGCACGCTTGCCAGCTACAGCGGCCACCAGGGCGCTGCGGTCGTGCGGACGCTCCCTTTGCATGGCGCGGCCGCGTGGGCGGTCGACAAGGCGTACCACGCGGTCGCGCTACCCAGCGCCGGACGGCGACTGCGTCTCATCCTCGGGTGGATCGCGAACGCACTGGCGCCTCACGACACCGCATCCACGAGTGCAGTGCAGGACCCCCGCGCGCGGTTCGTTCGTGCGGCCGCGCAACAGAACCACGACTGAGCGACCTCCTAGCAATCGGCTGGGTCTCTAGATCACACCCTTCACTAGTAGGCGCGCTGGTGCAATGATTGCGTAAAGGCAACTACCGGAGGTGGCATGATGGGCAAACACGACGACACGGACCGGACCGGTTCCAGCGCCGACCGGGACGCACTGGAAGGCCAGTACACGCAGCGAGGCGAGACAGGCCCCCGAACCGTCCACGGCCAATACACCGAGACGAGCGCGGACGCACCCGACCCACTCGCCGAAGGCGAGTACACGGGCGCATCGCACCACGGCGAGCCGCCAGAGGTCGCGAGCACGCATGAGCGGCACGGGAACTACCCCAAGGCCGAGCACTGACGTGGCGGGACTCCACGTACGCTTCCCAGACGGACGGATCGTCGGACTGACGGCCATCGGCGATCCGGCCGCGAAACGCCTCGTGATGCTCTGCCACCCCACGGCAGGAGCCTCCGGATTCGACCCAGACCCCGTCCTCACATCGACCTGGGGACTCCACCTGGTCTCGTTCGACCGCCCCGGCTACGGAGCATCCGACCCCTACCCGACAGAGACCGAGCCATCAGCGAACCGGTGGGCTGACGCAGCCGCCACCTACCTCGACCAGGCGGAAAGCTCCGCGAGCTCGACCGCCAGCACCGACTTCGGCTCCATCGGCGTCGTCGGCTGGCGGGAGGGCGGCCTGTTCGCCGCAGCCCTCGCGGCGCGGCACCCCGAGTTCGTCGACCGCCTCGCGCTCATCGGCTGCCCGGCCCTGCCCGCACTGGCCGAAACGGGGGCGCGAGCCAGAACCCGCAAGGCCGACGCCAACTGGTTCGACCCCCAACGCCTGACATCGACAAGCTCGCGATGGGACGCCACCTCCTACGAACGCCGCATCGAGCGGATGATGGCCGACGCTCAACTGCAGGGAACCGCCGGCGTCGACGCCGACCTGCAGTGTTTCCGCGCCGAACCGCCGAGCCTGTCCACTACGGCCGCCGAGACGCTCGTACTGGTCGGGCGGCAGGACACCTATGCCACTCCGCGCGACGCACGCCGGTTCGCCGATGAAATCCCGAACTCCCGGATCGTCGTAGCGGAACACGGCGGCCGGGATCTGATCGCAAGCGCATGGGAAAGCATCCTCGAACACGTCGCCCCCGAACACGGGCAGCTAGGCCCCCAGGAAGGAGATCGATGACGGCACGCAGCAGAAGGACACCGCCGACCGGAGCCCTGCACGGTATCGATCGAATGGTCAAGAACGTCGAGACCGGACGCTTCGAACGCTCACTCTCGGCACTAACGGCTGCCGGCGCTCTGGTCACCGCGGCAGAAATCTACTTCGAGCATAACAAGGCGAGCTTCGGCAACAAGTGGATGTGGGTGCCGGTGATCCTCGGCCCGATCGGCGCCGCCGCCGGCATCGCCGGTGTGACCAGCCGCCGCCTGGCAAAGACGGTGCTTCCCGTCGCGGCAGCAACCATCGTCGCGAATGGACTACAAGGCACCTACCTGCACGCACGCGGGGTCGCGCAGAAGCCGGGCGGATGGCACAACCTGCGCTACAACCTCGAGATGGGCCCGCCACTGCTCGCCCCGCTTCTCGTGACCCTTGTCGGCGGTATGGGGCTGCTCGCGGCAATCCTGAGGCGCGAAAAATGACGGCGCTTCCACTGCCGTCCTCGCGCGGAGGCAACCGTTTCCCTGGTTTCGATGCGCTCGCACAGCGCGACCACTGGGACGAGGTCACCCGGTCGCTCGTGCAGTCACGGCTGAGCCTGCTTCCCCAGATGCGGTTCTTCGACGTCACCGAAGAAGCCTGCGCCACCGCTTTGTTCGACCAACTACTCGACCAGCGCGAAGAGCCGCGGGTTCCGGTGACCGCAATGGTGGACGCCCGCCTTGCGGAAAAGCAGACCGACGGCTGGCACTACGACTCAATGCCGGAGGACGCCGTCGCGTGGCGGCAGTCGCTGGGCGCCCTCGATGAGGACGCCTCGGCCGCGCACGGCACGTGCTTCGCTGACTGCTCCTGGACCGACCAGGAGAGCATGCTCGCCCACATCCAGGCCCTCGGTGAACGCCCCTGGCACGACCTCACGGCCTCGCAAGTGTGGGGTCTGTGGACCCGGTACGCCTGCACCGCGTTCTATTCCCACCCGTGGGCGTGGAACGAGATCGGGTTCGCCGGCCCCGCCTACCCACGCGGCTACAAAAACCTCGGCATCGACCGGCTCGAACCGTTCGAGGTCGCCGACGCGAACCCCGCCGACGATCCGACGAAAATCACCGACGATCACGGCACCTCCCCCGGGTCTGGAGCATCCCATGAGCACTGACGTCCGCAAACGCAACGACTCGGCGTGGCTGCTGACCCCCAACGGCGCAGCACCCGAGCACCGGCTCCGCGACGATATGCGCCGCTTCGACGACGCGGACATCGTCGACCTGGTCATCGTCGGTTGCGGTGCAGGCGGATCGACCCTGTTGCAACGCGTGGCGCGCGCCGGCTGGACGGCCGTCGCCCTGGACGCCGGCCCGTTCTGGAGCCCGGAGACCGACTGGGTGAGCGATGAGGCCGGCTCCCACGAACTGTACTGGACGGAACCCCGGCAGATCGGCGGCCAAGACCCCGTCCCCCTCGGCTCGAACAACTCGGGCCGAGGCGTCGGCGGCTCAATGGTCCACTACGCCGGGTACGTACCCCGCTTCCATCCCAGCGACTTCCGCACCCACAGCCAGGACGGCGTTGGAGCGGACTGGCCCATCGGGTACGAGGACCTCGGGTCGTATTACGCCGCCATCGAGGGCGAGCTACCGGTCGCAGGGGAAGACTGGCCATGGGGCGACCCGCACTCCTACCCGCACCGTCCGCATCCTGTGTCCGGGAACGGTGAGGTGTTCCAGCGCGGGGCTCTGGGCTGCGGGATCACCGCGAAGGTCGGCCCGGTCGCCATCGCGAACGGCCGATTTGGGAACCGGCCGCACTGCATCTATCGCGGCTTCTGCCTCCAAGGATGCAAGGTCAATGCCAAGGCGTCTCCGCTCATCACCCACATCCCGGACGCCCTCGACCACGGGGCAGAAGTGCGTGCCGACAGCATGGTCACCTCCATCGAGATCGATCAGCGGACCGGACGCGCAACCGGCGTCCACTACGTCAAGAACGGCAGGCAGCGGTTCCAGCGGGCGCGGATGGTCGCTGTCGCCGGGTACTCCATCGAAACGCCGCGACTGCTGCTCAACTCCACGTCACAACGCTTCCCGGACGGGTTGTGCAACGACTTCGACCAGGTCGGCCGCTACCTGATGGTGCAGGGGGCCCCGCAGACCGCCGGGCGGTTCGACTCCGAGATCCGGATGTGGAAGGGTCCACCGCCCGAGGTCAGCACCGAGGACTTCTACGAGACGGACCCGAGGAAGCCGTACAAACGAGGGTTCTCGATCCAGACGGTCTCGCCGTTGCCGATCACCTGGGCGGAGCACGTCATGGCCGAGGGACGCTGGGGTGCGGAGCTCCGCAATTACATGTCCGACTACGTGCATTGGGCATGCCTCGGCGCCCTCTGCGAGTTCCTGCCGCAGCCGGACAACCGCGTCACGCTGAGCGACGAAAGGGACCGTTACGGCCTGCCCGTTGCGCACTTCTCGTATAGCCAGTGCGACAACGACCGGGCCCTCGCGCGGGCCGCGCAAGACGTCATGGAGCGGATCCTCACCGCAGCAGGCGCCAGCGAGACCATCACCATCCAGCGCTACGCCCACCTGGTCGGCGGCGCCCGCATGGCCGACAGCCAAGAGGACGGCGTGGTGGATGCGGACTGCCGCAGCTTCGCCGTCCCCAACCTGCTCATCACCGACGGCAGCGTGCTGCCGACCCAGGGAAGCGCCAACCCGGCACTGACCATCATGGCGATCGCTGCTCGAGCGGCCGACCGTCTCATCCAGCACCCGGACAGAACCGAAAGAGAGTCCCAATGACCAGCGTGAGCGACTTCGTCATCCAGCGCATCCGCGATTGGGGGGTCAGCCGCGTGTTCGGGTTTCCCGGCGATGGCATCGGCGATTTCGATGGCGCGCTCGGGAGAGCCGAGCGCGCGGGTACGGGCGTGGAGTACATCCGGCCGACCCATGAGGAGATCTGCGCCCTAATGGCGACAGCGCACGCGAAATTCACCGGCGAGATCGGGGTGTGCACCGCAACCTCGAGCCCCGGCGCCTTTCATCTGCTCAACGGGCTCTACGACGCGATGATGGACAACCAGCCGGTGGTCGCTATCGTCGGCCAGCAGGGCGTGAACGCGTTGGGCACCTTCAACCAGCAGGAGAGCAACCTGGAACGCGTCTTCTCGGACGTGGCCTGCTACGTGCAGACCATCGTCTCCCCCGAGCAGGCGCAGGCCGTCGTCGACACCGCCTTCCGGACAGCACGCGTGCGACTGCAGCCCGCCGTCATCATCCTTCCTCACGACATCCAAGGTATGAAGATGGTCGAGGCGGAACCGGAGATGTGGGTGTCCCGGTCCAGCGCGGTCGCACCGTCGACGGCGATCGTTCCTCCGCACAGCGAGCTGCTGAAGGCGGCGGAGATCATCAACGCAGGCGAGAAGGTCACCTTCCTGGTCGGACACGGCGCCAACGGGGCGACCGACGAGGTGCTTGAGGCGGCAAGGCTGGCGGGCGCGGGCATCGTCACCGCCCTGCGGGGCAAGCAGGTCGTGCCCTCCGACGTCCCGTATCACTCGCAGCAGGTTGGGTTGCTCGGATCGGTGCCGAGTCTGCACCAGATGAAGGGATGCGACACGCTCGTCCTGCTGGGCACGAACTATCCGTACGGCCAGTTCCTGCCGGCCACCGGGCAGGCCCGCGCCATCCAAGTCGACCTCAAGCCGGAGCAGATGGGACTCCGCTACCCGACAGAGCTGAACCTCTGGGGAGACGTCAAGAGCACCCTGACCGCGCTGATCCCACTGCTGCACGAAAGGATGGACCTCGACTGGCAGCAGACCGTCGCCGACGAGATGGTGCAGTGGGAGAGCGAGATGGATGCGCAGGCCATGGCGCACTACGACGACGGCGTCAACCCTCGGCGCGTGTACTACGAGCTCAACAAGCGCCTGCCGGAGCGGGCGATCGTCACGGCCGACGCCGGAACGACCGCCGACTGGTACGGCCACCACATCCGCCTGCGACGAGGGATGATGGGCGACCTCTCCGGCCGCCTGGCAACCATGCTCGCCGCGATGCCGTACGCGGTCGCGGCCAAGTTCGCCTACTCGGATCGCGCGGTGATCTGCACAATCGGCGACGGCGCATTCCAGATGCTGGGCATGAACGAGCTCATCACCATCAAGAAGTACCTCGACCGTTGGCAAAGTCCGCAGCTGATCATCCTGGTCCTGCACAACAACGACCTCACTCAGGTGTCATGGGAAATGCGGACCGAAGACGGCAACCCGGTATGGAACACCGCTCAGGAGGTGGAATCGGTCGATTACGCAGGGTGGGCGAAACTCCTCGGCTTCCAAGGCATCACGGTAACCGATGACGATCAGATCGCCGACGCCTGGGATGCGGCTTTCGCGCACCAAGGCGTCACCCTCCTCGATGCACACACCAGCAAGAACGTCCCCCCGCTCCCCCCGCACATCACGATGGAGTACGCGAAGAACACTGCCAAGGCGCTGCTGAAGGGCGATCCCAGCGAGCTCGGTGTGATCCGCGACTCTGCGACCGCCCTGATCACCGAAGGCGTGGAGCGCGTGAAGGGCAAACTGCACCTCGGTGACAACACGGACGACAGCGGCGACACGAGTTCCCCGAGGAGCGAATAGATGATGGAGCACGGCCGGGTCAGCCGGGTGAGTGTGTCCGCGTACTCGGTGCCGACGACCACCGCGGGGGAAGCCCAGCCCGAGTCGGACGGAACCGCCAAGTGGGACAGCACCGGCGTGCTCATCGTCGAAGTCGAGGCGGACGGCCGCACCGGGCTCGGCTACTCCTACACCTCTCCGGCCGCTCTGGCCATCATCAGAGGGGTCCTGGCACCCCACATCATCGGCACGGATCCGCTCGCCGCCGAGTCGACCTTCTGGGCAATGGCGGGCGCGGTCCGCAACCTGGGCTGGGCCGGAGTGTGCGCGAGCGCGATCTCCGCCGTGGACATCGCACTTCACGACCTACGCGCCCGGAAGCTGGAGGTCTCCCTCCTCCAACTACTAGGCGGCTCAGTGACCAACGTGATGGCCTACGGGAGCGGCGGGTTCACCAGCTACTCGATCCCGGAACTCCAGAATCAGCTCGGCAGCTGGGCCGACGACGGGCTGCGCGCGGTGAAGATGAAGATCGGATCCGCGCCCGTGGACGACCTGGAACGCGTACGGGCGGCCCGCGACGCGATCGGTCCAAAAGTGCAGCTGTTCGTCGACGCAAACGGCGCATACAACCTCAAACAGGCCCTCGGTTTCGCCGCGCACTTCGAAGACGAGGACGTCACTTGGTTCGAGGAGCCCGTCTCCAGCGACGACCTCGCAGGGCTGCGTCTGATCCGCAATCGCGGCCCGGCAGGCATGCAGATCGCCGCTGGCGAATACGGCTACACGCCCCAATACTTTGCGACCATGCTGGGGGCCGGCGCGGTCGACACCCTGCAAGCAGACGCGACCCGCTGCGGCGGCGTGACCGGCTTCCTCCGCGCATCCACCCTGGCCCAAGCCGCCGGCATACCGTTGAGTGCGCACACCGCCCCGGCCATCCATGCGACGCTGGGGGCCGCGCTGGCCAACGTCGTGCACGTCGAGCATTTCCACGACCACGCGCAGATCGAGGCAGCGTTCTTCGACGGTGGCCCCACACTGTCGGGTGGAGACCTTCAGGTTTTTCGCGCTTCGGCCGGCCACGGTCTGACCTTCAAACGCAGGGACGCGGAACGCTACCTCGTCGAGGAATGGTCCCCGGTGGAATAGCTGTCATGCCCGGGCTGCAGCGAGAACGCGAAGCGGCCGTCATGGATGGGTTCCCCACCTGCCGCGCCGGCGAACAGCTCCAGCGCGGCGGCGACCGTACTCTGCTCGTCAGTTGAGAGGCTCGCGAGCACCTCGGCCATTTCACGCCGGCGCTGGTCCAGCACATGGTTCACCAGGTCGGCCCCTGCCTCTGTCAGCTGCAGCCGGATGTAGCGGCGGTCGATCGGGTCGTCGGAGCGCACGATGTAGCCGGCTTGGACCAGCTTTTCGCAAGCCCGGGTCGCGTTCGACGGGTGCACGTTCAGCTCGTCAGCCACCGCACCCAGATTCTGCGGACCCGTGGCCGCGATCATCATCAGCACCCTCAACTGCGGCGTGGTGACCCGATCCTCGACCTCGAGCACCGACCTGGCCGCAACGCGCATCATCACGTTCGCCGCTGAGAGAGCCGCATCCACAGCGCGGTCGGCTGAAGCTCGGTCGGCCATGGCGTGAGGGCTCGTCATCCGCTCAGTATTCCCGTCTCGTTGCAGCTGCGCAAATCTTGCGCCGATCCCCGTGGGCCGGCAGAACAGGGTGCGGGGAGGGGACGTGGACGACCTCTCCCCGCACTTGTTACGAAGCCGCCGCCGTCGGCTATCGGCGGGAACGCGGCTCCGTGGTGTCCGGCCCAGGTGGACGGGCCGGAGTCTCGGTCTGCGCATGCATCGCGGGCCCGTTACGGAGAAGACGCGCGTGCAGGATGTCCCCGATGAACAAGTCATAGAGGATGACGCCGATCATGCCGCCGATCAGTGGCCCGAGGATCGGCACCCACATGTAGCCGCTGAACCACGGCCCGTTGCCGGGAACGGCGAGATCACCCCATCCAGCAACCCACGCAAGAAGCCGGGGACCGAGATCACGAGCCGGGTTGATCGCGTAACCGGCATTCGCTCCGAAGGACATTCCGATCGCCGCAACAGCGAAGCCGATGATGAGCGGACCGAGGTTGGCCTGGACGGCCGTATTGCGCAAATCGATGACCGCGGCGATGAGCATCAGCAGGAACATCGTCCCGACGATCTGGTCGAACAACGGTCCCCACATGTTCCCGTTGTAGTACGGGGCAGGGAACGTGGCGAAGATGGAAAACGAGGCGAGGGTATGCCCGTTGACCTTCGGTCCTTTGCTCGCCGCGTCGAACGCGCCGATCGCCGCCGCGTACACCCCGAGTACCAAAGCGGCGCCCAGGAATGCCCCGATCAGCTGGGACAGCATGTACGGCAGCACCTTCACCCAGGCGAACCCACGACGAATTGCGAAGGCCAACGTCACCGCCGGATTCAGGTGAGCGCCGCTCACTCCGCCGGCGACGTACACCCCGAACACAACCGCCATCGCCCACCCCCAGGTGATCAGGAGCCAGTCCCCTGCACCCAGGAAGAACGTGGTCGGCCCTTCGGTTCGCCCGGAACCGGGTAACGCTGCAACCGCCATGGCGACAACACCGTCGCCGAACGAGATCAGCACGAACGTGCCCAGGAGCTCAGCCAGACACTCCCCCCAGAGCCCACTCCGACGCTTCAGCCCCCAACCCTTCATCAAGACCGGAATCGTGTCGTCAGTCATCGCATACCTCCAACCGAGCCAGTGCAACATTGCACCGATATGACTTATCATGATGCAATACTTGCGAAAGCGCAATGACATTCACGGAGACCAATGCGGGTCCCGGCTAGAAGTGGTTCGTTCCGATCCGGAGGGCACAAACGACGAATGAACTCGAACCCTGACGCGATCGTCATCGGCTCTGGACCGAACGGCCTGGCAGCGGCCGTCACCCTGGCACGGGTGGGCCTATCGGTGAGCGTGTACGAACGCAATGCGACCCCCGGCGGTGGGGCGCGTACCGAGCCGATCACGCTGGAAGGCTTCGTCCACGACATCTGCTCCGCCATACACCCGCTTGCTTTCGCCTCCCCTTTTTTCCGCAAATTCAAGCTGGCCGACCGGATCCGTTTCGTGGTCCCACCCATCTCCTACGCGCAGCCGCTCGACAGAGGTCGCGCAGCGATCGCCTACAAGGACCTCGACCGCACGGCGGAATCGCTCGGCGCGGACGGCCCAACGTGGCGTCGCCTGCTTCAGCCGCTAGTCGACCACGTCGACGCGGTCGCTCAATTCACCGGATCCGAGATCCTCCAGTTTCCACAGCACCCCCTCATCGCTGCACGATTCGGGGCGAGCATGCTCACCCAGGGCGGCCCGTGGTGGAATGGAATCTTCCGCGAGGAGCGGGCGCCAGCTCTGCTCACGGGTGTCTTCGCGCACTCCAACCTCCCCCTGCCAAGCCTCGCGGGCGCCGCAGCCGGCCTGACACTGGCCACGTACGCGCACGCGGGTGGCTGGCCCGTGCCGATCGGGGGCAGCCAATCCATTACGAATGAGCTGATCGCCGACGTCCTCGACCACGGCGGCGAGGTCGTCACAGGCGCACACATCACCAGCCTTGGAGAATTGCCGGATGCACGCGCCATCCTTTTCGACACGAGCGCAGACGCCGCCGCACGGCTTGGAGCAGACCGGCTGTCGCCCCGCTACCTGCGCCGTATTCGCCGGTTCCGCCCAGGCAATGGCGTTGCGAAAGTCGACTTTGCCCTCTCCGGCCCGGTGCCCTGGACCAACTCGGAGCTAAGCGGCACCGCCACCGTCCATCTCGGCGGTAGACGTGCGGCGGTAGCCCGCTCCGAACGCCTGGTTACAGCAGGGAGATACAGTGACGACCCGTACGTGCTGGTCGCCCAACCCTCCCTATTCGATGCCAGTCGTGCACCGACCGGGAAGCACGTGCTCTGGGCATACACGCATGTGCCGCCCGGCTCCACGATCGATCAATCGGAGGCGATCATTCGACAGATCGAGCGGTTCGCTCCGGGGTTCCGGGACCTGATCCTGGCGACCGCCTCCCGCTCCGCGTCAGACATGGAGCGCTACGACCCCAACTACATCGGCGGCGACATCGCGTCCGGGGCGCCAACGCTTCGTCAGATAATCGCCCGGCCCGTGGCTTCCACCGAACCGTGGCGAATGCCCGGCCGTGGCCTGTACCTCGCCTCCTCGGCCGCCGTGCCGGGGCCGGGGGTGCACGGTCTTTGCGGATACTACGCCGCACGCAGTGTTCTGCGGCACGAGTTCGGCGTCACTCGGATGCCGTCCCTCGACCCCAAAAACCGCCGCGCTGCGCCGTCCGTCACGACCGACGGGTTCGGCCCGGACACACCGCTCCAGCAGTAGCCAAATATCCGCGGATGAAATTATCGCCCCCGCTCGGAGGGCTAGCGAGTCACTTCGATTTCCCGTCGGAGACGTCCGCGGTCGCCGCGTCCGGTGCGTCCTTGGCCGGACCGACACCGATCGGGATGCCTGCCTCGGGGTGGTTCAGGTCGAACGCCGGCGACTCCGAACGGATGCGCGGGATCGACGTGAAGTTGTGGCGCGGCGGCGGGCAGCTGGTCGCCCATTCGAGCGACCGGCCGTAGCCCCACGGGTCGTTCACGGTGACCTTGGGCGCATTGCGCGCCGTGAGGTACACGTTCACGAAGAACGGGATCATCGAGATCGCGAGGATGCCCGCACCGATCGACGAGACCTGATTCATCCAGGTGAAGCCGTCGGAGGGCAGGTAGGTCGCGTACCGACGCGGCATGCCCACGACACCCAGCCAGTGCTGGATGAGGAACGTCGTGTGGAAGCCGATGAACAGCAGCCAGAAGTGCCACTTGCCCAGCCGGTCGTTGAGCATCTTGCCGGTCCACTTGGGCCACCAGAAGTAGAACCCGGCGAACATCGCGAAGACGACGGTGCCGAACACCACGTAGTGGAAGTGGGCGACGACGAAGTAGGTGTCGGACACGTGGAAGTCGAGCGGCGGCGACGCCAGGATGACACCGGTCAGGCCACCGAAGGTGAACGTGATGAGGAAGCCGATCGACCAGAGCATCGGCGACTCGAACGTGAGCGAGCCACGCCACATCGTTCCGATCCAGTTGAAGATCTTCACGCCCGTGGGGACCGCGATCAGCATCGTCATGAGCGAGAACCACGGCAGCAGCACCGAACCGGTGACGTACATGTGGTGCGCCCACACCGTGACCGACAGGGCGGCGATGGAGATCGTCGCGTAAACCAGCGTCTTGTACCCGAAGACCGGCTTCCGGCTGAACACCGGGAAGATCTCCGTCACGATGCCGAAGAACGGCAGCGCGATGATGTAGACCTCCGGATGGCCGAAGAACCAGAACAAGTGCTGCCAGAGCAGAGCTCCGCCGTTGGCGGCGTCGTAGATGTGCGCGTCGAAGACGCGGTCGGCGGCGAGGGCGAACAGCGCAGCGGCCAGCACCGGGAAGGCCATCAGCACGAGGATCGACGTCACCATCGCGTTCCAGGTGAAAATCGGCATCCGGAACATGGTCATGCCAGGGGCACGCATGGTGATGGTTGTCGTAATGAAATTCACCGCACCCAGGATGGTGCCGAAGCCGGATAGCGCCAGGCCCAATACCCAGAGATTGCCGCCGATACCGGGCGAATACGTCGTACTCGAAAGTGGGGCGTAGGCGAACCAGCCGAACGAAGCCGCACCCTGTGGGGTCAGGAAGCCAGCCACCGCGATCAGTGACCCGAACGAGTAGAACCAATACGCCAGCGCATTCAATCGCGGGAACGCGACATCCGGCGCGCCGATCTGCAGTGGCAAGAGCACGTTCGTGAAACCGGCGAAGAGCGGCGTCGCGAACATCAGCAGCATGATCGTGCCATGCATCGTGAAGAGCTGGTTGTACTGCTCTTTCGTCTGCACCACGTTCAGACCCGGCTCGAAGAGCTGAGCGCGGATGATCAGCGCCATCACACCGCCGACCAGGAAGTAGATGAAGGACGAGATCAGGTACATGTACCCGATCGTCTTGTGATCCGTCGACGTGATGTAGTTCACAAGGATATTGCCCTTGCGCTGCACCCCGATTTGGGCGCTGTCTGTAACGGGGCGGTCTCCGATGATCACCATCTCGAACATCTCCTCAATGTCTGGCCTCAGAAACTGAAGGCTCGTAGTAGGTCTCTACGGAGATCCTTGGATCCACCAAGCACGAGGCACCTTCAATCGCCAAGATCCAACGGTCCTGCGGACGAAGGGGCCCTCTTACGAGCTACGGCACCGGTTACCTACTTCGCTCCCGCTCCAGCAACCCTTGCCTGCTGCATCAGCCCGCGCTGGGGTTATGGGCAGCTTCAGCCCTTTCGATGGTGATCGCCCCCCGCGCTTGCCCGCAGCTAGGCAGCCCACCAAGACCACAGCGACAACCCCGTCACCAAACCACATCAGCGCGGACGTGCTCAGGAATTTAGTCAGACACTCTGCCCAGGTCCACTTCCGCGCAAAAGTCCCCGACGTTCCCGGACGGAATCGCGTCGTCCGTCATTGCATACCTCCAACAGAGCCAGTAATACCTTCAACTAACACACTCATCCTGATGCAATGCTTGCGAAAACGCAATGAGTCCGCCGTTCGCAACCATTCGCCGGGCGGAACCGGTCGGGAGGCGCTGCCTCGCGGCCACCCTCACCAGCGACAATCCGATCGGCATCCGCTTCGTTCCGAATGGCTGCAATAGGTTCCTACGGCTCACCTCGAGTTTCCCGCGCTCGAAGCTAGCGCGAATGGATCTTTGGGGTTGTCGCAGCCCTCTTATTTTTTGCCCCTTGATCAGCGACTCGCCCGCGCACAGGGGCAACGAGGAGTAGCCGCAGAAGCGCTCACCTCAATTCGATCACCAGCTTTTCAGCTGAGACTCCGGTGCGCATGAGGTTCAGCGCCTCTTGGACCGCTTCCAAGCTTCCACCGACGACGCGGGGACGGGGTCCGAGGATATGTTGCCCACGTGCGATGGCGGCTGGGAGGTAGTCGGTCCAGATCGCGGCTCCAACCGGACCGCCGGCAATGGCGCTCCCCCACACGAATCGGGCACGGATCCCCCGAATGGCACACCGAGTTTGGAGGGCAACGTTGGTCCAGATCAGCCGGGCCAGCAACTTTGCCCGCGCCCGTGAGAGTCCGCCGGAGCGCGGCTGGTCGTAGAAGGACACGGAGGGGCTTGTCTGTGCCACCCGCCGAGCGCCGGTCGCGGCGGCGATGGCGACCGATGGCTCGGCCGATCCGACCGCAATAGCGACAATGCCTGCCACCCGGGATCCCGCTACTTTCTCCACGACCGACGCAACGACATCCGAAGCACCGTAGTCGAAGACCGCTTCCGCGCCGAGTTCACGCATTCGAGCATGGTTGCGCGGCGAAGCCGTTGTGATCACCCGATAGCCGGCAGCGCGCGCAAGCTGGATGGCGTTCATCCCGACGCTGGTGGCACCACCCCATACGATCACGAAATCGCTGCGGCTCGGGGACGCACCGAGCGTGGAGTAGTCCAGGGCCAGTTGCGATGATTCGAAGAGGGCTGCGGCAGCCGTAGAAACCGCGAGAGGTAGGACGACGGCTTCGCTGAACTGCACCTCGTCCGGGATTGGAGCGGCCAGAGCCTCGTCAAGGATGACGTAGTGCTGGAAGCCGCCCTCGGCCACCGCATTTCGGCCCTTCTCCAATCCGATCGCATAGCCGACGACGCGATCTCCGAGCGCGAAGCGGCTAGCTCCCGGGCCGGCCTCGACCACCTCACCTGCGACGTCCTCTCCCAGCACCACCGGGTAATCGAGCCAGCCGTACATCAGCTTCCCGTTGGACTGAACAATCGCATCCAGGGGATTGATCGCAACCGCCTCGACCCGGATCACCACCTGCCCACCCCCGGGTACCGGGTACGGGGAGTCTCGCACCACCAGTTCCGCGTACGGGGCATCGATCCATGCTGCTGAGTTGGTGACCACTGAATCTCCTAACGACACGACGTGTCATCACACTACACGCCACGACACGACATGTCATCATTGAGGCATGACTCGTTGGTCTCCCGACGCGGCGCTTCGGCTGGAGGAAGCAGCCCTGGCGTTGTTTGAAGAAGCTGGGTTCTCCGCGACAACCGTTCCGCAGATCGCCGAGCGCGCGGGACTGACGACGCGGACCTTCTTCCGCCACTTCTCCGACAAGCGCGACGTCCTCTTTCTGCGCGACCGGGAGTTCCCGGACGTTATCTCGCGGGTCCTCGACGCAATGCCGGACGACCTACCTGCTGGCGAGCTGATAATGCGCGGACTGCTCAATGCCGCGGAGGAGCTGGACACTCTGCGGGAGCCGATCGCCCGTCGTCGCCGCGTCATCAGGAGCGAGGCTCACCTCCGCGAACGGGAGCTTCTCAAGCTGGACCGCCTCGCCGACGCGGTGAGCGCAGCGCTTCGCAGCAGACGCATCGCCCCCGAGCAAGCCGTCCTCCTCAGCCGCCTGGCAGCCCTCGTATTCGATTCGAGCTTGGACCGATGGCTGGGCGACAGAGACACCGAGTCGTTGCCCGCGGTTCTAACGAAAACATGGGCGGAGCTGCAACAAGCCCTCTGATTCGTTCGAGCGACGTTCAATTGGGTCGCTGGAAGTGTTGGACCTGCTCCACGATGAGGTCGGGACGGGAGATAAAAGGGTGGTGCCCAGTGGACACTTCGACAAACCGGGTCGCTTTGTCGGCGTGGAAGCGCTGCAGATCGAGCGATGTGCTGCGGTCGTCTTTGCAAACGATATAGGTCGAGTCGACGCCCTCCCAGCCGGCGGCACTTGTCGGCGTGACGAACGCCTTAGCTGCCTGCCTCGTCACTCTGGCCCAAGCTTGGAGTTGCTTCTGCTGGTCGACGTCGTGAAGGAAACGGGCGCCGAATGAGGACGGCTCATGCCCGGCGAGACTAAGCGTGCCATCGCCATTGTCTGCGATCGACGCTGGATCTGCCTCGCCGCTCATGATCGCCGCCTGCGACTGGCCGATCTCGGGTAAGTACGACGAGATGTACAGCAAGTGCTCGACGGCAGGATGCCGTCCCGCTTCGGCGATGACAGTTCCGCCATAGGAATGGCCGACGACCACCGCGGCATCTACATCATCCAGCGCTCGGCGAAGCGTCGCGGCGTCGGCGGTCAGCCCTGCCGCTGCCGGTTCGGACCCCGTTTCACCGCACGAGGGCAGCTTGAGCGCCCGACTGCGGATCCCGATGCGATCAAGCAGGAGGTCTGCTGCTGGCTGCCACCACCACATCCCGTCTCGCACTAGCGCGCCGTGCACGAAGATCAACTCCATTGCTCTGCCTTTCCCATGCATGCGTTCACGTCAAGTGCGCCTCGTTGCTTGACCGTACGACGCGTGGTGTCTTCCGCGTCGCCGGTTCTGCTTACAGCAGGAGGGTGCGCTTGAAGAATCGGGCGATTTCATCAAGCGCTCGCGAGCCTTCATCGAGCACAGCAAAGAAAGCCGGGAACACGTGCGGCACCCCACCCGTGATCTGGATCGTCACATCCACCTCCTGCGCGGCCGCCGCCACACCGAATTCGAGCGCATCATCAAGCAGGATTTCGTTGGATCCGGCCTGGATCAGCAGAGGGGGAAGCCCCGTGAGGTCACCGAAGGTGGGGCTGATACGAGGATCGGTTAGCGCCGCCGGCCCTGCGTACTGATCGGCGCGGGCGCGCAAAGCGTCTTCTGAAAGAGCAGGATCAAGGATCCCTCGTGTGCTGACGGAGCGGCCGGTCAGTGCCAGGTTGGTCCACGGGGAGACGAGCACCGCTGAGGCGGGCATTGGAAGTCCGGAGTCTTTGAGTGCAAGCAGCAACGAGGCGACCAGGTTGCCTCCCGCCGACTCGCCGAAAAGTCCGATGCGCTCCGGCGCCACTCCGGTTTCAAGCAGGCCAGCGTATGCCGCCAGCGCGTCGTCCAGGGCCGCAGGGAAGGGGTGCTCCGGCGCGAGACGGTAGTCCACCGAGAACACAGGCATTGTCACGCGACGGGCAATCTCGGACGCCAGTCCGAGCGAGCTCTGCGCGCTGCCCGCGACGAAGGCTCCACCATGGAAATAGAGGATCACCTCGCCATCGGCTGCAGCCGCCGCTTCAACCGTCACCTGGAGCGCTGCTCACAGGTGTCTTCCTTCAGTCATCGGATTTGCTATAGTACTAACATGATTAGCACTAATGCAAATGATGTGGAGGTGACGGCGATGTTCATCTCACTGGTCCGCGCCGAGACGGCAGCATGGAGAAGCGCCGAGGCGGCGTTGCGCCAAGCAGGCCAGATTCTGCCGGGAATGTTCGATCTGCTGCGTGAGATCTCCAACAACGAACCATGCCGGGTGCAGGACCTGGCCACCACCATGCTGATCACGGTGGGCGGTGCTAGCCAGGCAGTGGACCGTGCCGTCCGAGATGGATACGCGGAGCGGCGACCGCACCCCACCGACCGACGCTCGCAGACGATCGTCCTCAGCCCGGCTGGGCGGCTGGCCTTACAGGAGGCGGAGCCGGTGCTCGCGGCAGCTGTCAGAGAAGCCGTTGCCTTCTACACCCCCGGTTCCGCATCCCGGTCTGCGGAGGCGACGCGATGACCGGCCTCCACGGCCCCGCGGTTCGCTTCCACGAGTACGGGGACGTGTCGGTGCTGAAGGTGGAAGACACCGAAGTTCGATCCCCTGCCCGCGGGGAGGTGACCGTGCGTGTGCGTGCGGCCGGCATCAATCCTGGTGAGGCAGCCATCCGCCGCGGAGACCTCCACCACCTCTGGCCCGCACGCTTCCCGTCGGGGCAGGGAAGCGACCTCGCCGGCGAGATCGTCGCGGTCGGGGCAGACGTCGAGGGTATGTGCATCGGGGACCCGGTCATGGGGTGGACCTGGGAACGTGCCAGCCACGCCGCATACGTCAACGTCCCCACAAGTCAACTGATCACAAGACCTGACGCGCTCAGTTGGGAGGTCGCCGGTTCCCTCTACGTAATCGCGTGCGCAACTCACGCGGCTGTCACCGCGATCGCGCCTTCTGCGGGCGACGTCGTGGTCGTCTCAGCTGCAGCCGGCGGGGTCGGCTCGCTCGCCGTTCAGTATCTGCGGTGGCTAGGCGTCCACACCATCGGAATCGCCTCCGCCCGAAACCACCCGTGGTTAGCTGACCACGGAGTCCGACCTGTTTCCTATGGAGAGGGCATGGCCGATTCGATCCGAACCATCGCCCCCAGCGGAGTCGACGCCTTCATCGATCTGTACGGCCCTGAATACGTCGACCTCGCCATCGACCTCGGAGTTCCCGCCGACCGGATCGAGACGATCATCTCCTTCCAGCGCGCCGCAGAGGTGGGCGCCCTGTCGGTCGGCAGCGAGAGCTCATCGAGCCTCGCCGTGCTGCAGGAGTTCACCGACCTCGTATCAACCGGTCAGCTCGACATCCCCATCGCCGAACGCTTCCCACTTACCGACGTCCAATCGGCGTTCCGGCACCTCGAGAAGCGCCACACCCACGGCAAGATCGTGTTACGACCATGACCGCACAGAAATCCCCACTGATCCAGGTTCCCGAGCCTGACCTGCTCGCGCTGCGACGCCGGCTCGCCGACACAAACTGGCCGCGCCCATGGCCTGCGAGCGGTTGGGATGCCGGCACCGACCCCAGGGAGCTGCGACGCCTGGTCGAATACTGGGCGACCACGTTCGACTGGCGACAACAAGAAGCGAGTATCAACGCGCTTCCCGCGCATACAGCGATGATCGAAGGGACACCGCTGACGTACTTCCGCTTCGACGCAGAGACCGACGACGCGCTTCCTCTCATCCTCACCAACGGGTGGCCCAGCACCGTGCTGGAACTCATCGAACTCGCCCGCCGGCTCTCCACCCCGGCCAGCTATGGAGGCCACGCGGACCGGTCCCACACAGTAATCGTTCCGGCCCTTCCCGGCTTCCCTTTCTCACCGCCACGGCCCGACCGGTACGAACAAACCCACGAACTCTGGCACGAGCTCATGACGACAGAACTCGGCTTCGAACGCTACGCCGCCCACGGAAGCGACCTGGGGGCCGGGATCACTTCGCGCCTGGCACAGGCACACCCCGACCACGTCCGCGGCATCCACCTGGTCTCTGTGGCAGCTCCTCCCAACGTGGATCACAGCAGCCTGACGGCTGAGGAGCAGCGGTACCTGGAGTCCGTCGCCGTCTGGAGTGCAGACGAGGGCGCGTATCTGCATCAGCAGCAAACCCGACCCCTGAGCCTGGCACCGGCTCTCTCAGACTCCCCCGCCGGCCTGCTCGCCTGGATCCTGGAGAAGTACCGGTCCTGGAGCGACAACGGCGGCGACCTCGGCAGCCGGTTCACAGATGACTTCCTCCTAACCCAGGCCTCCCTCTACTGGTTCACGAACTCGATCTCCACCTCGTTCCGGCCCTACTACGACTACGCGTCCGGCGTCACCCAGCGCGTCCGACAGGTGGCCGTGCCAACCGCGGTCGCTGTCTTCCCCCACGACATCGCCCGCCCACCAGGCAGCTGGGCCGAACGCACATACAACATCACCCGCTACACCCTCATGCCGCGCGGCGGCCACTTTTCGGCGCACGAGGAACCCGCACTTCTCGCCGAGGATATTTCCGCGTTCCTCACCTCGCTCCAGTAGTGAATTCATTCGACCCGAATGACGTCGATCGCCGGTCACCCTCGAGTCCAATACTCGAAATCCCGGCGCACGTGATATTCACCATCGAGCGGCTCTACGAAGCCGGCCGGTGGATTCGCCAGAGTTACGGCCTCCTGTCGCTAGTGCTCGTCAGGAGCTTCCTAGTTAGTAAGCAGAAGGAGCCTGCGGCGATGTCGACGGTAATGACCGCGGTGCTGACACTGAACGCGCAGGCTGCAGTGTCGCGTGACCATTAAGCCGAAGTTGACAGTAGCTACGAATGGGCAACCGATCGGGCCTTCCTTACGCGCCGGCCTTTCGCCAGGCCGCAACAGGAGGCATCATCGCCTGCTCGTGCGGGAAGACTTCCGCCTTGTCTCCATCTCGCCCGAATGCCAGTTGTCCGGCTCAACCGTCCTCGCCGAAGGCCCCTTCCTCGACTACCCAGCAACTCACGCATACCCTGATTTCGGACCGTGCAAGGGTGATGAGTGGTCGTTCGATGCGTGGATGGAAGGGCTCATGTTCAGAGCGGTATTGCTGCATGCGGACCGCGACCGAGACCGCGTTCTAGACCTCCCAAGCCGAAGGTCGGTGCCGCCACAGCGCGTCCGCCTTCCGATCGATTTTGACGGCGTCGGTGCATTCGAGGTGTATCAGCTCGTGGATGAATGCCAGTGGCCGACTGAAGCCGTTTACGAGTTCGAGGAGACAGTCCCACTCACAACCGAGGACACCGGCCGGCCGAACCTTCCGGACTGATCGGGGTCAGCGGATCCCGTCGCGCACACGCGCGACGCCAACCTGATCGACAGTTGCCATCCCATGCCAGCCCACTTCCCCGGGTCGAGGCGTTCGGGGAACCTCGGCGGCCGAGAGGTGTTCTGCAAGATATCACCCCGAGTCGAACTAGTGAGGTCCTACCACGGGAAAGGCGATCGTAAATTCTACGCAGAGAACCCAGAGCGGGCCAGGACGGAGCAATAGCCGAAACGCACCCGAAAGACTTACAAGGCAATGGACTAGAAAGGCAATCAAGGCAATGGACTAGAAAGGCAATGCACGAGCGCCGAAGCGTGCCCTACCCCCAATTCCTTTCCCAACCGCTGGTCGAGGCATGCGCAGGCAAAGGCCGGGATGGGATCGTCTTCGACGACGGGCGCGGCGGCTACCAGAAGACGCCGACGATGGTCACGAACTCGTGGTGGGATCGTGCACTGGCCGAAGCCGACCTGCCGGCGATGACCATCCACGACCTGCGGCACACCGCGGCGTCTCTGGCGGTCAGCGCCGGCGCCAACGTGAAGGCCGTTCAGCGCATGCTCGGACACGCGTCGGCGGCGATGACCCTCGACACATACAGCGACCTGTTCGATGACGATCTCGACGCTGTAGCCGACCGACTTCACGCGGTCGCGATTTCAAGTGTGGGCAAAATGTGGGCAAATCGTCCCGGAAACGAAGAAACGGCGGTCCGATAAGGACCGCCGTTCCCAGTGTTTATAAGGCTTGTAGCGGGAGCGGGACTCGAACCCGCGACACCACGATTATGAGCCGTGTGCTCTAACCACCTGAGCTACCCCGCCAAGTCATCTCCCCGTGGCGAGACGGGGAGACGGAGCCCCCTGTGGGAATCGGACCCACTACCTCTTCCTTACCAAGGAAGTGCTCTACCAATGAGCTAAGGGGGCGGAGCCGGGCTTCGGCCAGAGAGCCGGCCGTTTTCGGCAACCGTACGAGGATACCATCCGCGACGGCGTGCTCCGTACCAGTGGTGCCGCCAGACGGACCGGTACTCCAGTCAGGCGGCACCCGGGTCGACGCCTTCCGCTCAGGCGGCCTTGGCGGCCTCCGACGCACCGTCGAGAGCCTGCAGGTCGTCGGCCGTCAGCTCGAGGGAGACGGACGCCAGCAGGTCGGGCAGCTGGTCGGTCGTGCGAGCACTCGCGATCGGGGCGGTGATCGTCGGCTGTGCGGCGAGCCACGCCAGCGCGACGGATGCGACCGAGGCGTCGTGGGCGGCAGCGACGTCGTCGAGTGCCGCGAGCACCGAGCGACCAGTGCCATTCAGGTACTTCGCGGCACCGCCCGCGCGGGCACTGTCGACGGTGACGCCGTCACGGTACTTGCCGGTCAGGAACCCGGCCGCCAGGGCGAAGTACGGCATGACGCCGAGCCCTTCGCGCTCGGCGATCGGACGATACGACGTCTCGTAGGCGCGCTCGACCAGGTTGTAGTGAGGCTGCAGCGCGACCGCGCGGTGGAGTCCCTCGCGTTCGGTGATGCGGAACCACTCGTCGATGCGCTCGGGCGAGTAGTTCGAGATGCCGATGGACCGGACCTTTCCGGCATCCACCAGATCGGAGAGCGCCGCAACGGTCTCCTCCAAGGGCACAGTCTCGTCGTCGAAGTGCGCGTAATAGAGGTCGATGTACTCCGACTGCAGGCGCTCCAGCGACGCATCGGCGGCACGCCGGATGTTGTCGGCCGCGAGCCCCTTGAAGTCGGGATGCTGGCTCACCTTGGTAGCCAGGACCACCTGATCGCGGTTGCCGCGTGCGTCGAACCACTCGCCCAGGATGCGCTCGGAGTCGCCGCCGGTGTTGCCGGGCACCCACGCAGAATACCCGTCGGCCGTGTCGACGAAGTTGCCTCCCGCGGAGGTGTAGGCGTCGAGCACGTCGAACGACGTTTGGCGGTCGGCCGTCCAGCCGAAGACGTTGCCTCCGAGTGAGAGCGGGTAGACCTCGAGGTCGGACGAGCCGATGGTGCGGCGGGGTGCGGTCATGCGTGTCTCCTTCGTTTGTCCTTCTCTTCCACGCTAACGCGCGCCTCCGTGCGCTATTCCGGGTGTGTCTGAAGATGTGGAAAGGTTGCGCCGGGCCCGTACTGTGGACGGGTGCACACCGCCGAGGAGACCCGTCCCGCGCTGCGAGCAGACTGCTCCCAGTGCGTCGGACTGTGCTGCGTCGCGCTCGCCTTCGCCCGTTCCGCCGACTTCGCCTTCGACAAGCCGGCCGGCGACCCGTGCGTCAACCTGGACGACGGCTACGCCTGCACCATCCACCCTCAGCTGCGCGATCGCGGGTTCAAAGGCTGCACCGTGTTCGACTGCTTCGGCGCGGGCCAGCAGGTGACGCAACACACCTTCGGCGGGGCGAGCTGGCACGACGGCGCCGAGACGCGCGCCGCCATGTTCGCCGTCTTCCCGCTGATGAGGCAGGTCCACGAACTCCTCTGGTACGTGGCGGATGCGCTGGCGCTGCCCGCGGCGGCATCCCTTCACCCGGCCCTGCGCCGCATCCGCACCGAGATTCGGGCCATCGCGGATGCGCCGCCGGAGACCATCCTCGCCATCGACCTCGAAGAGGTACGCGCGCCTGCAGCGCAGCTCCTGCGTGACGCGGCCCGCCTCACCCGCGAGGCCGGCCAGATCGGCACCGGGCCGACCCGCGTAGGGCGCTCGCGCATCCGGCCCGACGCCGACCTCCTGGGCGCCGACCTCCGCAACGCGGATCTGCGCGGTGCCGAACTCCGCGGAGCCCTCCTGATCGCCGCAGACCTCAGCGGCGCGGACCTCTCCCGCGCGGAACTCATCGGTGCCGACCTCCGCGACGCCCGCTTGAACGGCGCTGACCTCCGCGACGCGATTTACCTCACCCAGCCGCAGGTGAACGCCGCGCTGGGCGACACCCGCACGCGCCTCCCGCTTACACTGACGCAGCCCGGTCACTGGCGTTGAGCCGAAGCCCCGTCCGGCAACTCCTGGGCAGCGACGCCGCGGTGCAAACGCTTCCACCCGACTCGCTATACTCCCCCTGTGCCCGGTCACACCCTGGCATCGGCGGTCGCAAGCGCTTCCACCGCAGGCGAGACCAGGAGGTGAGATGCCCGGCATCGACGATGTCGCACGCCTCGCCGGCGTCTCCACCGCGACCGTCTCGCGTGCACTGAGCGGAAACGGCCCGGTCTCGGTGTCCACCCGCGCCCGCGTCGTCCAGGCGGCGTCAGAGCTGGGCTACGTGGTGTCCTCCGACGCGTCGAGCCTGGCATCCGGCCGCACGCGCAACATCGGCGCGGTCGTCCCGCACCTGAATCGCTGGTTCTTCACCTCCGTGATCGAGGGTGCCGAACGCGTCCTCCTCCGCCACGGTTACGACCTCACGCTCTACAACCTCAGCGGCGACGGCGAGGAGCGGCGGAGGGTGTTCGAACACCACCTTCTGCGAAATCGAGTGGATGCTGTCTTCGCCGTCTCCCTGGAACTCGCTGAAGACGAGGTCCTCCGCCTCCTCGCGCTCGGCAAGCCGCTGGTCGGCGTGGGTGGCCCCCTCCCCGGCGTGAGCACGCTGACGATCGACGACGTCGCCGTCGCCCGTCTCGCGACGGATCACCTGGTCGCTCTCGGCCACCGCCGCATCGCGCACATCGGCGGCTCCCACGAGTTCGACCTCGACTTCCACATCCCCACCAGCCGTCGTCTCGGCTACGAGCGTGCCCTCACCGAGGCGGGGCTGCCGGTCGACGAGCGCCTGCACCGGGCGTCCGACTTCACCCTGCCCGGCGGGTACGAAGCGGCGAAACAGCTGCTGGGAACACCGCACGAGCGTCCCACCGCGATCTTCGCGGCCTCCGACGAGATGGCGATCGGCGCCATCCTGGCCGCCCGCGACCTGGGGTTGTCGGTTCCGCGCGATGTCTCCGTCATCGGCATCGACGACCATCCCCTCGCCGAATTCTTCGGGCTGAGCACCGTTGCGCAACATCCCGTCCAGCAGGGCGAGCGCGCCGCCGAACTTCTGCTTGCCGCGCTCGGCGGCTCCCGAAGAACCGGTGGTGCCCCGCCGGAGCCCGTCAGCCACACCGCCCCGGCGGACCTGATCGTCCGGTCGAGCACCGCCGTCCACCCCTGACCCCCACCGAACCGATACGAACACGAGGTGACCACCATCTCCACCGCAGCCCCCGCCCCGGACAGCGCACTTACCCCTTCGGCCCCCGGCCGTGAGTGGTGGCGCTCCGCCGTCATCTATCAGGTGTACCCGCGCTCCTTCGCCGACTCCGACGGGGATGGGATGGGCGACCTTCCCGGCATCACCGGTCGGCTGGGCGCGCTCCGCGATCTCGGCGTGGACGCCGTCTGGCTGTCGCCGTTCCAGCGGTCGCCTCAGCGTGACGCGGGCTACGACGTCTCCGACTATCGCGACGTCGACCCCCGCTTCGGCACCTTGGCCGACTTCGACGCGATGCTCGCCGAGGCCCACGGTCTCGGCCTCCGCGTGATCATCGACATCGTCCCGAACCACTCGTCGAGCGACCACGTTTGGTTCCAGGAAGCGCTGGCCTCCGCTCCCGGCAGCCCGGAGCGCGCCCGCTACATCTTCCGGGACGGCAAGGGCGAGCACGGCGAGCTGCCGCCCAACAACTGGGAGTCGATTTTCGGCGGCCACGCTTGGACCCGCGTCATCGAGCCCGACGGCACGCCCGGCCAGTGGTACCTCCACCTGTTCGACAAGTCGCAGCCCGACCTCGACTGGGAGAACCCGTGGGTGTGGGAGCAGTTCCGCGGCATCCTACGCTTCTGGCTGGATCGCGGCGTCGACGGCTTCCGGGTGGACGTGGCGCACGGAATGGTGAAGGAGGCCGGCCTCCCTGACTACACGCCCCCTGCGGGCACCGGCAGCATGGGCGGCGTCGCGCTCGAACCGGAGATCGCGGCGCACGCCGGGTCCGAGCCGCCGTCGCCGCCCTACTTCGCGCAGGAGGGCGTCCACGCCATCTACCGCGACTGGCACAAACTCCTCGAGGAGTACGCGGGCGACCGCGTCCTGTGCGGCGAGGCCTGGGTGGAGCCGCTCGAGAAGCTGGCGCGCTGGGTCCGCCCCGACGAGATGCAGCAGACCTTCAACTTCGCGTACCTCGAGACCCCCTGGGATGCGCAGGCGTTACGGAGCGTCATCGACGCGTCGATCGCCGCCTTCAACAGCGTCGGGGCTCCGAGCACCTGGGTGCTCTCGAACCACGACGTCGTCCGCCACGCGACCCGGCTCGCCCTTCAGGGCGAGAACCTGCAGGGGCACGGCATCGGCCCGAAGACGAAGGGGCTGCCCGACCCGGCGTTCGCGCTGCGTCGCGCCCGCGCGGCGACCGCGCTCATGCTGGCGCTGCCCGGGTCCGCCTACCTGTACCAGGGCGAGGAGCTCGGTCTTCCGGAGGCCATCGACCTGCCGGATGATGCGCGCCAGGACCCGACCTGGTTCCGCACCAACGGCGAGCGCTACGGACGCGACGGCTGCCGGGTGCCCATCCCCTGGGAGGGCGACGCGGCGTCGTACGGCTTCGGTCCCGGTTCCTCGAGTTGGCTGCCCCAGCCGTCGGTCTGGGCGGCGTACACCCGGTCGTCCCAGCAGGGAGTGGCCGGTTCGACGCTGACGATGTACCAGCAGGCTCTGGAGCTGCGTCGCAGCCACGACCTGGCGTTCGGTGGCCCCGAGTGGATCGACCTGGGTGGCGACACGATTGCGTTCCGCACCGGCGATGTGACCGTCGTGGTGAACTTCGGCACCGGGCCGGTCGCATTGCCCGAGGGCCGAGGGGATGTCGTGCTCGCGAGCGGCGCGCTGGAGGACGGCCTCCTCCCCCAGGACACCACAGTCTGGCTGGCCTGAGCTCCCACGATCGCTCAGGCGCGAGAGGTCAGTCCCAGGCGGAGAAGAAGGCGTCGGCGCGAGGGTGTAGTTGGTCGAAGAGGCCGGGCGCCGCAGCTACCAGCAGGCGATTGTCGGCTGGGCCGCCCGCGATTCCCGCGACCCGCGACCCCGCCTCCTGGGCGATCAATGCGCCGGCGGCGTGATCCCACGGGTTGAGGCCACGCTCGAAGTACGCGTCCAACCGTCCCGCGGCGACCGAGCAGAGGTCGAGGGATGCGGCGCCGATGCGTCGGATGTCGCGCACATCACCGATGAGCTCTCCCACGAACCGGGCCTGCCGTCTGCGCACTTCCGCGTCGTATCCGAAGCCGGTGCCGACAAGGGCGAGCTCCAGGTCGACACCCGTGTTCACACGGATGGGCGTCCCGTTGAGGTGCGCGCCGTCCCCGGCCGACGCCGTGAATGTCTCCTTCAGCACCGGATTCACGACCGCCCCGGCCAGCGTGCGCCAGGTCGCCGGGTCCGGATCGCCCTCGACGACCGCGATGCTGACGGCCCAGGCGGGGATGCCGTAGAAGTAGTTGACCGTCCCGTCGATGGGATCGACCACCCAGGTCAGGCCGCTCTCGCTGCCACCGGCTCCCGACTCCTCACCGAGGAAGCCGTCCCGCGGGCGGGCGGCCGACAGTGCGTCCCGGACCAGTTGTTCGGTCTCACGGTCGGCCCTGGTGACGATGTCGCTCAGGGAGGACTTCGATGCGGCGATCTCCACCCCATCCTGCCGGCGCTGTAACGCGAACGCGGCGGCACGGCGGGCGACGGTGGCGGCGATCTCGCGAAGCTCGGCATTGGAGGTCATGCCCCCAGCCTCTCAGATGCATCGGAGGATGGGGCACCGCGTGACTCTCAGGGTGGCGAGTGAGGGATTCGAACCCCCGAATGCTGAGCAGTCTGATTTACAGTCAGATCCCTTTGGCCGCTTGGGTAACTCGCCGAGGCGCTCCCGACCACCAGTTTTCTCGTGACCGAAGGCGCCCGATAAGAATAGCTGTCGCGCGCCCGCACGCGAAATCAGCGAGCGTCCAGCGGATGCGTGAGGTCGTCGTCAGGCGGCGAGGGCCACCACGCCGGGCTTCTGGACGGCCGCACCGACCAGCGCCGGCTGCAGCTCGGTCGTCGTCGCGACGCCCCGCTCTTCGTCCCGCTCCGGGACCAGAGTGAGGACCTGGGCTCCGGCGTACTCGGCCGCGACACGGGTGAGCAGCTCACCCTCGCTCACGCCCAGAACGCGGCACAGCGCGGCGAGGATCTCCGACGATGCCTCTTTTCGACCGCGTTCGATCTCGGAGAGATAGGGCACGGACACCCGCGAGTGCTCCGAGAGCTCGCGCAGCGTCGCTCCGCGCTCCGCCCTGATCCGGCGGAGCACTGAGCCGATGGCGTGCCGCAGAAGCATGGCGCCAGCCTATGTCGGATCCTCCGCATCCGTCGCTGCCTGATTCATCGGTTCTGCTGTGGGCAGAATGCCCGTGTGGTTGCTGTGCGATCGCGACACCCCGGCCCGGCTGCCGCGGATGTCGGTAGTCGGGCGCACAATCGGGGGCATGAGAACGTTGGAGATTTGCGAACGGTGCGACGGCACGGGGGCTGACCCCAGGCAGCACAGTGAGGAAATCACTGTCTGCGTCGAGTGCAGCGGCGACGGCTGCCACGTCACCTACTACGTCGAGCTGGCCCAGACCGCCTGATGCGGACGGCCTGACGCCGACAATCTCAGGCGGCGGTCTTCGCCACCGCGAGGTCGTCGAACAGTTCCGTGTTGAAGCGGAACGCCAGGCCGACCTCGTCGATGACGCGCTCGCGCTCCTCCTCGGTCCACTCGACCGCATCCAACTGCGACCGGTACGTGTCTTTGAAGAGCTTGGGTTTGGCGATGTCGGCAAAGAGGTAGAAGCCGACGCCATTGGTCTCGAAGCCGTACTGCCGCTGCAGGAGGGTGCGGATGATCTGCCCGCCGGAGAGGTCGCCGAGATACCGGGTGTAGTGGTGCGCGATGAAGCCGCCGGGCCAGGTGGTTCCGACCTCCCGGATGCGCGCGGTATAACGCCTGGTCGACGGCAGCGGGGCGATGCGCTCGCGCCAGCCGTCGCCGAGCAGGTACGCGAGATCGGCCTCGATGGCCGGCAGCCGCGTCAGCTTGGGGCTGATGAAGAGCGTCGCGACCGGATCCGACGCCATCTCCGCCGCCGCCGCTTCGAGCGCCTCGTAGATGAAATAGTGCTGCGAGAGCAGAGAGACGTAGTCGTCACGGGAACCCTTGCCGGTCATCAGGTCCTGCATGAAGACGGCACCCTCGCTCTCCTGGTGGACTCCGCGCGTGCGTTCGCGGAGAGCCTGCGAGAAGGGGATGAGCTCGGCCATGCGGGTCTCCTGACTAAGGGAAGGCTTGCCTAAGCCTGTCGTAATCGTCGCTGTGTAACAAGCCGAACCGATGACAAGCGCCTCGAGGCCGAGCAGCGCCGCACTCGTAGACTGGGAGAAGCTCACCCCGGGAAGGACGGACACCATGGCAGACTCCTCGTTCGATGTCGTCAGCAAGGTCGACAAGATGGAGGCGGACAACGCCGTCAACCAGGCCCGCAAGGAGGTGGAGCAGCGCTACGACTTCAAGAACGTCGGTGCCTCAGTCGAATGGAGTGGCGAGAAGGTGCTGCTGAAGGCCAACACCGAGGAGCGCGTGAAGGCCGTCCTCGAGGTGCTGGAGTCGAAGTTCATCAAGCGCGGGATCACCCTCAAGTCGCTCGACACCGGGGCGCCGTACGCGTCGGGCAAAGAGTTCCGCGTCGAGGTTGGACTCAAGAACGGTATCGAGCAGGACGCTGCCAAGCAGATCAACAAGCTGATCCGCGACGAGGCACCCAAGAGCGTGAAGTCGCAGATCCAGGGCGACGAGCTCCGCGTCAGCTCGAAGAGCCGGGACGACCTGCAGGCGACCATGGCCCTGCTGAAGGGCGCCGACCTGGACGTAGCCGTCCAGTTCGTCAACTTCCGCTGAGGTAGCCCCGCATCCACCGCTCCATCGCGGCGTATGCCGACGCACGCACCGGCGGCGCCGACAGGAAGACGTCGTGGAGGGCGTCCTTGACCCAGGACACGGTGACGGCCGGTGCGAGCCCCAGCGCGCGCTCCGCGATGTCACGAACGACGAGCACCACGTCCGAGCGCAGCATGTCGGTCGTCCAGTAGGGCAGCAGCGTGGATCGGGACGAGAGCAGCGTGAGCACGGGCGCGTCGATATCGAGGCCGGCGGCGACTCTGGCGTGACCGGCGAGCACGGCCGTCAGCCAGGCCGGATGGACGGGGAACCCCCGCACCGGACGCCAGGCCAGGTTGTAGTCCCACTCGCCGTCGAGCGTCCGTGAGACGGTACGGGTGTAGAAGCCGAGGTCCACGTTGGGCATGGCCGCCTTCGGGTCCAGGCGGGCACGCAGGTCGACCAGGGGTGCGAGAGCGGCGCGACCGGCCGAGTGCGCTTGGAACTCCAGCCACGGGCTGTTCAGGATGAGCGCGTCCGACCGGCCGGGGTGGCGGTCGGCCCAGAGGCTCAGTGTCAGGCCGCCGGTGGAGTGGCCGACCAGGATGAGGCGCCGTTGATGCGAGTGTCGCGCCCCCTCGCCGTGGCCCATGACCTCCAACGCGGCCTGGATGTCCTCGTCGTACACCGCCAGATCGTCGACGAAACCGGGCGTCTGTCCCGGTCGGAGGCTCCTGCCGTACTTCCTCAGGTCGAGCGCGTGGAATCGTGCACCCTGCTCGTGCCAGAAGCGCGCCAATTCGGTCTGGAAGAAGTAGTCCGACCAGCCGTGGACGTACAGTACGTCCGCGTCGGCTGCCGGGCCGCGGTGCAGCCGGAGGTGCATCGCCGGCGAGTACCGGACGAGGGTGGCGACGACCTCCCCCTCGCCATCCGCCGTCAGCGGGAGCGTCAGCTGCTCGAAATGCTCCCCGAGGATGTCGGGTTGCCACTCGTGCGCTGTCGCCATGTTCGAGTGCGGTTACTCGGACTGCCCGCTGACCGCTGGGCCGCTGCCGACCGGCTGCGCGTTGGAGGCGCGCACCATCTCGTCACGCGGCACGACCTTGACCCGGACGCGTCCCCGCTCGGAACCGAGCGCCTGTTCGTGCAGATCCAGGTTGTGCCAGCCGTCGAGCGTCGTGAATTCCACACCGCGCTCGCGCAGGAGGTTCTCCACAGATTGCTCGTCCGGGTCTGCCGGTGACCACCAGTTTCCCTGATCGTTGATCACATGCTTGATCGTTTCCATCGCATCCGACTTCGTGTGGCCGATGAGTCCGACCGGACCACGCTTGATCCACCCCGTCGCGTAGACGCCGTACATGCGCTCGTTGTCGCCCTTGCGCAGCACCTGGCCTTCGTGGTTCGGGATGACACCGTGCTTGCGGTCGAAGGGAATGCCTTGAAGCGGCGAGCCGAAGTATCCGACGGCGCGGTAGAGCGCGTCGATCTCCAGCTCGCGGATCTCGCCGGTGCCGCGCACGCCGCCCTCGCCGTCGGGCTCGGTGCGCTCGTAACGGAACGCACGGACATTGCCGTTCTCGTCACCCACGATCTCGAGCGGCTTCGCGTAGAAGTGCAGGTGCAGCCGGCGGGATGCGCTTCCCACCTCGCGCTGACGCCACTGCTGCAGCACGCGGTCGATCACCATGACCTGCTTGTTGCTGGCGACGGCCGCCTTCGACTGCTCGTCGTAGTCGAAATCCTCGTCGTACAAGATCATGTCGACGTCCCGGAGCTCGCCGAGCTCCCGAAGTTCCAGGGGTGTGAACTTCACCTGGGCGGGACCGCGGCGGCCGAAGACGTGCACGTCGGTCACCGGGGAGCTCTTCAGCCCCTCGTAGACATTGTCCGGAATCTCCGTCGGAAGCAGGTCGTCGGCGTGCTTGGCGAGCATCCGCGAGATGTCGAGGGCCACGTTGCCGTTTCCGATCACGGCGACCGACTTCGCCTCCAGTGGCCACGTGCGCGGAACATCCGGATGGCCGTCGAACCAGCTCACGAATTCGGCTGCTCCGTACGACCCGTGAAGCTCGACGCCGGGGATCTCGAGGTCGGCGTCGCGCACGGCACCCGTAGCGAAGATGACCGCGTTGTAGTGGTGCTTCAAGTCGTCGAGGGTGATGTCACGCCCGTACTCGACGTTGCCGAAGATGCGGATGTCACCGCGGTCGAGCACCTCGCGAAGGGCCGTGATGATGCCCTTGATCCGCGGGTGGTCGGGGGCGACGCCGTAGCGGACGAGGCCGTAGGGTGCGGGCAGCTGCTCGAAGAGGTCGATGGAGACATCGAAGTTGCGCTCCGCCTTCAGCAGGATGTCGGCGGCGTAGATGCCGGCCGGGCCGGCGCCGACGATGGCCAGTCGAAGTTTGGTCATGCGTTGATTCCTTCTGGTGTTGCGTCCGGCTCAGCTGGAGCGCTCGACGATGGTGTCCGCGAACCGGACGAGTGCCTTCTTCACCGGGCCGTCCGGCAGGGGCGCGAGCGCCTCCACTGCCTCGCGCGCCCAGCGGTGCGCCTCCTCCAGCGTCTGGCGCGTCACGTCGTGCTCGCGCAGCGCAGCGATGGCGTCCACAGCGGCGGGAGTGACCTCACCGTCCTCGGTGGAACCGATGACGTCGCGCTCGAGCCGCTTGAGCAGCGCCGCAGCGTCGGGATCCGTCGCCGCACGCTCACGGAGACGCAGCACCGGGAGAGTGGCGACACCCGCCCGCAGATCGTTGCCCGGGGTCTTGCCGGTCTCCGCCACGCCCTGCGAGGACAGGTCGATGACGTCATCGATCAGCTGGAAGGCGACGCCGATCTTCTCGCCGAACACCACGACGGGCTGTTCGTACTCGGTCGGGGCGTTCGAGAAGACGACGCCCATTTGAGCGGCGACTGCGATGAGAGATCCGGTCTTGTCCTCGAGCACCCGGATGTAGTGCTCGACCGCGTCTTCGCCCTCCTGCGGACCGATGGTCTCGTGGAGCTGACCGAGGCACAGCCGCTCGAACGTGTCCGCCTGCAGCTCGATCGCCCGCACCCCGAGGGCGGAGACGAGCTTGCTCGCGCGAGCGAACAGGAGATCGCCGGTGAGCACGGCCACCGAGTTGCCCCAGACGAACTGCGCGCTCGGTACCCCCCTGCGCATCTGCGAGTCGTCCATCACGTCGTCGTGATAGAGCGAGGCGAGGTGCGTGATCTCGACCGCCTGTGCCGCCTGGACGACCTTCGGGTTGGTGCCGTCACCGAGCTGCGCGGCCAGGAGCGTGAGCATCGGCCGCACGCGCTTCCCCCCAGCCTCCAAGAGATAGCGGGCGGTCACGTCGGCGAGGTTGTCCGCGAAGTGCATCTCGCGGTGCAGGCCCTCTTCGACCTGCGCGAGGCCATCGTCGACCGCGTTCGCCATCTCACGGTCCTCACCGCGGATGAAGATCCGTTCGGTGAAGCCCAGTTGACCGGTCAGCGACGGACGCCGCATCGCCGGAACACTTCGTGGCACTACTCCCCCTCGGACGGGACGGTGGACGCAGACTCTTCGGAACGGGCAGGCGCCGCGGATTCCGGCTTCGGCTTCGGCTTGCGCCTCGCAGCCGTCGCCTGGGGGGCAGCCGGCGCGGCAACGACCGATCGAACCGGCTTGAATCCGCGGTGCAGGGCCACGATCCCGGCGGTGAGATTACGGAACGCGACGCGCTCGAACCCGGCTTCGCGCAGCCAGGCCGCGAGTTGCCGCTGATTCGGCCACGCCTGGATCGACTCCATCAGGTACTCGTACGCGGCGGGATTGGAGCTGGCGACCCGGGCGAGCACCGGCATCCCGTACTTGAGATAGGCGGAGTAGCCCGCGCGGATCGGTGCGAGCGGGGGCTGCGAGAACTCGCACACCACGACACGGCCGCCGGGCTTCACCACCCGGTAGAACTCGGCGAGCGCCTTCTTGGGGTCGACGATGTTGCGCAGCCCGAACGAAATCGTGACGGCGTCGAAGGCGTCGTCCTCGAAAGGAAGGTCGGTGGCATCGGCCTGAACGAAGCGGACGAAGGGGTTGCCGGCCTGCCGCTGCCGACCGACCTCGATCATCCCCTCGGAGAAGTCCGCGGCGACGACGGACGCACCGTTCCGCGCGAGCGAAGCGCTCGACGTACCGGTTCCGGCGGCGACGTCGAGGATCGACTCCCCGGCGCGCGGGGCCACGGCTCGGGTCGTCGCCACACGCCACAGCGCCGCGTTGCCCACCGACAGAACGGCATTCGTCCGGTCGTAGCGCGTCGACACCTGGTCGAACATGGCGGCAACCTGGGCGGGCTGTTTGCTGAGGTCGGCCTTACTCACTCCACCAGCTTAGGCTGCGGGGTCTGCGGCGTGCATTCTGCGACGCTGAATGCACGCCGAATGGTCAGCGAGGGCCGCCGCGCGCGATGGCGAGCGTCGCATCCACTCGCCCCTCAATACCGCTGTCCCAGCGCCTTCGCGCGCAACGCGTCGAACTCACCGCTGCTGATGACCCCCTGGTCGAGCAGAGCCTGCGCCTGCTGGATGTCGGACGCCGGGGTGGCGGACGGCGTCGGATGCTGACCCCAGCTGTCGTCCTCGGCCACCGCCGCGTGGCGGGCCAGGTTCCGCTCCGCCATCCCTCGCCCTCGTGCGATGAGGTAGACGAGGATCGCGAGCCCCGGCAGGAACAGCAGGAAGATCACCCACAGCGCCTTTGCCCAGCCGCTCAGCCCTTGATCCCGGAACAGGTCCACCAGGACCGTGAACAGGATCATCAGGAACGCGACGAACGCGAAGATCCAGAAGACGTACAAGAACACACTCCAGAACGAGTTCATCTCGGCCTCCCTTTCGCGCACACCGTAGTGCGGAGCCGACGGCCGCGGCTAGCACGGATTTTTGCGCGGCCCACGCGGTCCCACCGGGACTACCATGGGCGTCCCGGCGACGAGGAGGCTGCTGTGAGCGACGACAGGAACTGGACGACCGACCCCTCCGAGCTGTTGCGCGTGCAGCCGGGCTTCCGGCTGTCGGAGCAGCCCACCGATGGGTCGCCGGGATTCCGCGGAGACAAGACGGCGGGCGAGGAGGCCCTGGCGGACGGGGGCAAGCGCCTGGCCGACCTGCAGGAGCAACTCTTCGCCAGTGGCAGGGAAGGAGAGCCGCGCTCGGTGCTCCTCGTCCTGCAGGCGATGGACACGGCGGGCAAAGGAGGAATCGTCTCGCACGTCATCGGAGCGATGAACCCGGGCGGCGTCCGGTACGCGGGCTTCGGCAAGCCCACCCCCGAAGAGCTGGCCCACGACTTCCTATGGCGGGTCTGGCGGGAGGTGCCCGGGGCCGGGAAGGTCGGTGTCTTCGACCGCTCGCACTACGAGGACGTCCTGATCGGCCGCGTCCGCGAACGTGCTCCGGCCGAGGAGATCGAACGACGGTACGGAGCGATCAACGCCTTCGAGAAGGAATTGACCCAATCCGGCACGACCGTGATCAAGGTGATGCTGCACCTGGGGCGGGACGAGCAGAAGAAGCGCCTCGCCTCACGGCTGGAACGGCCCGAAAAGTACTGGAAGTTCAACCCCGCCGACGTGGACGAGCGTCTGCTCTGGGACGCCTACCAGGAGGCGTACCAGGTTGTCTTCGACCGCACGACCTCCGCCTACGCGCCCTGGTTCGTCGTGCCGGCGGACCACAAGTGGTATGCCCGTATCGCGGTGCAGCAGCTGCTCATCCGGGCCCTGGAGGGTCTCGACCTGCAGTGGCCGCAGCCCGACTACGACGTCGAGGAGCAGAAGTGTCGGCTGGAGCAGTCCTGAGGATGCGCCCGCGGACTCAGCCGAACGCCTCCACGATCGGCCGGAACTTCATCGTCGTCTCGGCCAGCTCGCGATCCGGGTCCGAGTCGGCCACGATCCCCGCGCCAGCGTAGGCGGTCAGGTCACCACTCTCGGTGACCTGGGCGCACCGGAGGGCGATCGCCCACTCGCCGTCGCCGTCGCCGCCGACCCAGCCGACCGGTCCGGCATAGCGTCCACGGTCGAACGGTTCGAGCTCCCGGATCAGCGCGAGTGCCTCCGTGCGGGGGGTTCCGGCGACAGCGGCGGTCGGGTGCAGCGCCGACGCGAGATCGAGCGAGCTCGACCCGTCGCTCAGCATCCCGGCGATGTCGGTCGCCAGGTGCCAGAGGTTGGGGAGCTTCAGCGTGAACGGTTCGTCCGTGGCGGCAAGGTCGGCACTGTGCGGGCGGAGCGCATCCATCACGCTCGTGACAGCGAAGCGGTGCTCGCCCTGATCTTTGGCGCTCGCCACCAGTTCGGCCGCGGCGGCGGCATCCATTTCTGCATCCGGACCGCGCGAGATCGTTCCGGCGAGCACGCGTGCCGTGACCGTGCCGTGATGGACGCGGACCAGCGTCTCCGGGGACGAGCCGACCAGGCCGTCCACCGCGAAGGTCCAGCAGTCGGGGTAGCCGAGCGCGAGCTCCACCAGCGCGCGCCGGAGGTCGGACTCCTGCGGCAGGTGGCCGCGCAGGTCCCGGGCCAGCACCGCTTTGGAGAGATCGCCCTCGCGAATCCGCTCAACGGCTGCGGCGACGGCCGCTCGATAGCCCTCGGCGCCGAGCTCGCCGGGGAGAAGGCTCAACCGGTACTCGTCGCCGAACGGGGTCGGACTCGGCAAGGCTGCCACGGCAGGCTCGCCCGCGCGCCGGATGCGCGTGATCCAGCTGCGACTGCCCCGACGGCCGATGACGATCTCGGGCACGATGAGGGTGCTCGTCGCGGTGCTCTCGTCGTCGAAGGCGAAGGTGCCGAAGGCGACCAGGCCAGTGCCCGGGGTCCGCACCTCGTCGTCGACGGTCGCGGCGGATGCGGTCTCCCGCCAGGCCGCCGATGCCTGCTCGATGCGGTCGGGGCCGGTGAAGTCGAGCCGCAGCACCTCGCCGATCGCGGCCATTCCCTCACCCTTGCGAAGCCAGAGCAGGGGCGTGCGGGAGTCGAGGAAGGGGATGAGCTGGCGGACGTCATCGAGCGGTGTGGTCTCGGCCTCGAGGACCGTCACGCCAGTCTCCCGCCGAGCGGTCGGAGCTGATCTCACCGGACCAGCCTACGCCCGACACGCTGTGCGGCCGGTGGGCGCGGGATGGACGCTCGCTGCACGTCGGGACGCGCGAGACAGCTGTCAATGCGCGCTTTCGACACTCTGCACATCAGCCCCTGAGCCGATCAACCGGGATGTAACATTCATTTATGCCCGTGCCCGTGACCGGAGCCGCCAGCCCCCGCCGGCTCATCCGCGACGAAGTCTTCCTGCGCCTGCTCGACGCGATCGTCGACGGCGACCTCCTTCCGGGCGAGCAGCTGTACGACGCAGAGATCGAGCGGTGGGTCGGAGTCTCACGGACTCCGGTCCGCGAAGCGCTCAATCAGCTCGCCGCAATGGGGCTCGTCGAGATCCTGCCGCAGCGTCGCACCCGGGTGACACCGATCGAAGCGAAGCGCCTGCGCGACCTGATCACGACCGTCGGCGTCCTCGTCGCCGGTGTGGTGCGGGACGCCACACCCCTCCTCACCGATGCCGACCGGGAGGCGCTGCGCGCATCCACTGACGATGACTCCGCGTCTGCTGTCCGCACCGGCCTCACTGCCGACGGCTTCCTCGGGGTCTTCCTCCGCCGGCTCGACAACGGCACCGTCGCCCGCCTGCTGAAGCGCCATCTTCCCGAGGTGCAGCGCGCGCTCAACGCCTCCACGACGACCGCCGCCTTCGAGAAGGCGCGTTCGTCCATGAATGCTCTCGCCGACGCGGCAATCGCGGGCAAGGCCGACAAGGCCGGCCGCGCCGCACTAGACGTGTTCGACAAGGGGCTGGTCACCATCGCCGACGACTTCGCCGCATCCCAGAAGGAGAGCCGCTGATGCCGTTGCCCGTGAACGACACTGCCCCGGTCGAACGCCGGCTCCTGCGCGACGTGGTCTACTCCCGTCTCTACGACGGGATCCTCGACGGCACTCTCGAGCCGGGCGAGACGCTCCTCGACGAGAAGCTGACCGCATGGCTCGGCGTCTCACGCACGCCGATCCGCGAGGCCCTCATGAAGCTCGCCGACATCGGACTCGTCGAGATGGCGCCCAACCGGTACACCCGCGTCGCGCCCATCGACTTGAAGGCGATCGACGAGGCGATCTACACGACCGGGCTTCTGCACGAGCATGCGGCCCGCACCATCGTGCCGACGCTCGACAACGCGGCAGTCACCCGCATGGACAAAGCGCACAAGGAAGCCCGGAAAGCGGCCAAGGCCCGCGACCTCCCTGCTCTTGGCCGCGCGTTCAACGACTTCTTCTTCGAGCTGGAGCGAGCCGGCCAGAACGACGTGCTCATTTCGGTGAGCGAAGGGCTCAGTCCCCAGTTGCTCCGCTACATCTCCGTGTGGCACACGCCGTTCGGGATCGATGACGTGCCGGCCGCCCTCGCAGGCATCCTCGCCGCCGCGAAAGACCGCGACGGTGCCCAGGCGAGCGCTTTGGTACGAGAACTGTACGCCGGAACGCTGAAGCAGTTCCTCGACGACTACCGTCGTCGCGATTCGGACATCGCCCAGAGCCCGGTCTTCTGAGTCAGACCTCGAAGTCCACGGACGAGCGCGAGGCGACCACCGAGCGGATGAATGCCGCGACTTCGAGGTGCGCGGGATGCTGCTGATACGTCTCGATGTCGTCGACGCTGTCGAAATCGCTGATGAGGACAACGTCGAAGTCGTTCGCCGGCACCACGTTCACCCCGACCTGCAGGAAACGGATCTGCGGGATCACGGCCGGGAGCGACTCCAAGCGCAGCTTGATCCCGGCCGCATGCGCCGCGCGCTCCGTCTCGTCGGTGGCTCCGAGCTTCCACGACACGACATGGCGGATGGTCATCGGGCCTCCAGAAGGGCGGTGCGTAGGCGAGCGGGGTCCACACGCCAGTAGGTGTGGACGCGTCCAGCGATGAGGACGACGGGGATGTCCTCCACGTACTTCTCGTGAAGCTCCGCATCCTGCAGGATGTCGCGTTCCTCGACGGTCACCGTCGGACCCTCGACGGGCAGGTCGGCGATCACCGCCCGGATGGTCGCCCGTGCGTCATCGCACAGGTGACAGCCGGGCTTGCCGATGAGGGTCAGGGAGACGCTGGACACCCATCCACTCTAAACGGCACAGCAAAACTCGATACGGCACAGCAAAAAGCGCCGGACCGAAGGACCGACGCTTGAGCCGCAGACCGAGGGTCTACTTCTTGTTGCGACGCTGGTGGCGCGTCTTGCGAAGCAGCTTGCGGTGCTTCTTCTTCGCCATACGCTTGCGACGCTTCTTGATAACCGAACCCACGTGGACCTCACAAAGAATCAGGGGCATGCCGCGGAGACGCGGCGACACGAAGTGACAGTCTACCCGACGTCACGCCGAGTCCGCGACGTGGCCCTCTCGAACGGTGGCCGTCTGCAGCAAATGCTCGACGGCGGACTCCGGCACGCGGAACGATCGACCGAAGCGGATGGCGGGGAGTTCGCCGGAGTGGACGAGCCGGTAGACGGTCATGCGGGAGACGCGCATCATGTCGGCCACCTCGGCGACCGTCAGGAAGCGCACGTCCTTGAGATCGTGAGCCATACGTCCGTCCCTTTCCTGCCCGTCATCGTACTCGGGAAGGTCAGTCCTTGCGCCACTTCTTCGGGGTGACCCGCTCCGTCGCCGACGAGACCCGGTGGCGGGTGTCCGCGAGGACCTTTCCGACGGTGCTCGCGAACTCGCGCGTCTCCTCCGCCAGACGAACGCTCAGAGCGACATCCTCATCGGATGCCGTGAACGGAATGACCCAGTCCTCGACCGCCTCGAGCGGCCCGGAGTCCAGCCGGTAATACCGGTGCTGACCCACCTCGCGCACGGCGACGAGTCCGGCCTCCCGCAACACCTTCAGGTGCTTGGATACGGTGGGTTGGCTCAACTCCAGCGTCGCCACGATCTCCGAAACGGATATATCCCCGACGGCATGCGTCGCGTCCGAGCCGCGATCCAGAAGCACGCGCAGGATCTCGCGCCGCGTCGGGTCGGCGATCACGTCGAAGATGTCGGCCATGTCCCCAACCTAGTCATTCCCGCCGCGCAGTACCATGTCCCGAGCCCGCCCCGAAAAGGAAGACGACGGGAAGGACCAGACATGAGCACCATCAGGGCGGTCCCTGGCCGCGCCTCCTCGCCAGGGGGACGCGCCCGCGCCGTGATCAACGGCTTCGCTGCGCGCAGCCCGTCGCGGTTCGCGATCGTGGTGTTCGCCCTGCTGATCCTCGTCTTCACACTGCTGTTCTCGCTCCCGATCTCCTCAGCGAAAGGGCAGTGGACGCCACTTGCCGACTCGCTGTTCACAGCCGTCTCCGTCATCTGCGTCACCGGGCTCTCCACGGTCGATATGGCGACGCACTGGTCGGTCTTCGGTCACCTCCTGGTCTACATCGGCGTGCAGGTGGGCGCCGTCGGCGTGCTGACCATGGCATCCATCCTCGGACTGATCGTCTCCCGCAAGCTGGGCCTGCGCGCCAAGCTGATGGCCGCGAGCGACAGCAACCCGCTCCGGATGCACGCCGGACCGGTCGCAGAGGGCCAGGCGGTGCGGCTCGGCGAGGTCGGCAAGCTTCTGACCACCGTCGCGATCAGCATGGTGGTCATCGAGGGTGCCGTCGCGCTGCTCCTGTTCCCCCGCATGCTGATCGCGGGGATCGACGTCGGCACTGCCGTCTGGGAGGCGCTCTACTACTCCGCGATGGCCTTCACGAACACCGGATTCACCCCGAACGCCGAAGGCATCCACGCGTTCGCGACGGACTACTGGTTCCTGAGCGCCCTGATGATCGGTGTCTTCCTGGGGGCGATCGGGTTCCCGGTGATCTTGGCCATCGCATCCAATCTCCGGCTGAAGCGGCGTCGCTGGTCCATCCACGTGAAGCTCACGCTGCTGACCTCCGTCATCCTCCTCGTCGCCGGGGCCGTGCTCTACATCGTGCTCGAGTACGACAACCCCAAGACGTTCGGGCACCTGGATGCCGGCCACACGGTGTTCCAGTCGTTCTTCCTGTCGACGATGGCGCGATCGGGAGGTTTCGCGACGATCCCCATCGACGATCTGCACGGGTCGAGCCTGCTGGTGACCGACATGCTCATGTTCATCGGTGGCGGGTCGGCATCCACCGCCGGCGGCATCAAGGTCACCACTCTGGCTGTCCTCTTGCTGGCCGGTTTCGCCGAGGCGCGGGGGGTCGACTCGATGGATGCGTTCCGCCGCCGCATCCCGATCGACGTCCTGCGCCTGTCCGTCGCGGTGGCGCTCTGGGGCGCGACGATCGTGGCGGTGTCGAGCATCCTCATCCTGCAGATCACCAAGGCGCCGCTCGATCACGTGCTCTTCGACGTCATCTCGGCCTTCGCGACCTGCGGTCTGTCGACCGGACTGACCGAGAGGCTGCCGGACGCCGGCGTCTACGTCATGGTCGCAACGATGTTCTGCGGGCGCGTTGGTACAGTGACACTCGCCGCGGCCCTGGCCCAGAGCCAGCGCCGCCAGCTGTACAGCAACCCGGAGGAGAGGCCGCTCGTTGGTTGACCGGATCAAGCACAACGCCCCCGTCCTGGTCATCGGTCTCGGGCGCTTCGGTGCAGCGACCGCCGGGCAGTTGGACCGCCTCGGACGCGAGGTGCTCGCCATCGACACGGACGCGGGGCTCGTGCAGAAATGGGCCGACCGGGTCACGCACGCCGTCCAGGCGGACGCGCGGTCGATCGAGACGCTCCGGCAGATCGGGGCCGAAGACTTCTCGATCGGGGTTGTCGCCGTCGGCTCGTCTATCGAGGCGAGCGTCCTGATCACCGCAAACCTCGTAGACCTGAAGGTGCCGCAGATCTGGGCGAAGGCGATCTCGAAGTCGCACGGCAAGATCCTGGAGCGCATCGGCGCGAACCACGTCATCTACCCGGAGGCCGAGGCCGGCGAGCGCGCAGCGCACCTGGTGTCGGGGCGGATGCTCGACTTCATCGAGTTCGACGACGACTTCGCGCTCGTCAAGATGTACCCGCCGAAGCCGATCCGCGACCTCCGCCTGGGCGAGTCCGGTGTCCGCTCGAAGTACAACATCACGGTCGTCGGCGTGAAGAGCCCGGGCAAGCCGTTCACCTACGCGACCGCCGAGACCGTCGTCTCCGACCACGACCTCGTCATCGTCTCCGGCGCCTCCGCCGACATCGAGCGCTTCGCCGCCCTCGAGCGCTAGCCCCACCTCCCTCGCCTCCCGCCTCCCCCTCCCCCCTCCCCCCAACCATCGGTTCCTCACTTAATCCGCGTTTCGGAGCCGACGAAGCGGATTAACCGAGGAAGCGATCGAGGGGATGTGGATAAGTCGGATACGGCGCGGGGCGGCGTCAGGATCGTGGGATGGAAGCGCACGAGAGTGAGTTCGATGGGCTGGCATTGGCACCGGATGGGTTCACCGTGAGCCAAGGGGTCAGAGCTGGGCTGAGTCGTCACCGTCTCTATCGAGCCGACCTGCAGCGCCCCTTCCACGGAGTGCGCACTGTCGGGGCCAGGCTCGATGACCATCGGGCGCTCTGCAAGGCCTACGCATCTCGAGAGATCGATGGGGAGGCGTTCAGCCACTTCAGCGCTGCGATCATCCATGGGATGCCGCTGCCCCGACATTTTCGTCCTGCAGGGATCGACGTTGCCGTCTTCGCGCCGCGGAAGCCCTCTCGGGTCAAGGGCATCATCCCGCACGAACTGCGACCCGCCGGACACCGCGTCGTCGAGGTGGACGGGCTCAGGTGCATGTCGGCGCAGGACACCTGGGCTCAGCTCTCCGGGTATGTCAGCCTCATCGATCTCATCGCAATGGGCGACTACCTGCTGACGGGTGACGAGCCCTATTCCGGTATACCTAGCGCCTCATCGCGAGACGACCTGGAGGCTGCTGCCCGGCGCCACGGGCGCAGGCCGGGTGTGCGCAACCTTCGTCTGGCGCTGGAGCGCATCCGCTATGGGTCCCTGTCGCCGCAAGAGTCCCGTCTCAGGATCGAGCTGGTAGACGCCGGGCTTCCCGAGCCAGAACTGAATTTCCGCATCCGGGAGCGCAACGACTTCGTTGCGATGGTTGATCTGGCGTATCCCGATCGGCGCGTGGCGATCGAATATCTCGGCGACCACCATCGCACGGACGGTGAGACCTATCAGGCTGACATCTATCGTCGGGAGCGGTTGATGGCCGCTGGCTGGAACGCGGTCTTCGTCACCGCCGCGGACCTGCGCGGCGCAGTTCCGCGCGCGGTGATCAGCGTCCGTCGCGCCCTCGCCATCGCTTCCTCGCTTAATCCGTGATTGGACGGCGTTTCGGCGGATTAATCGAGGAAGCGATGGCGGGGAGGGGGGGAGGGGGAGGTGGGGACGCGGGCTAGCCGGCGGCGAGCTCGCGGGCGCGGGCCAGGGCGGCGTCGGTGGCGCGGGCGAAGAGGGAGGGGAGGTCGGCATCGGAGAGGACGGCGACCGCGCGCTCCGTGGTGCCGTTGGGGCTGGTGACCCGGCGGCGGAGTTCGGTAGGCGTCTCACCGGACGAGACGAGGAGGGAGGACGCGCCCAAGAACGTGCCGTTGACGAGCGTCGCCGCCTGCTCGGGCGTGAACCCTTTCCCGACGGCGGCCTCGGTCAGCGCTTCGATGAGGAGGAAGACGTACGCCGGACCGGACCCGGAGATCGTGCTCAGCGCATCCAGCTGCGACTCGGGAACCTCGACCACCTCGCCGACCGTCTCGAACAGCGCACGGACGACCGTGAGGTCCTCCGCTTCGGTGCGCGTGCCCGCGCTGACACCGGTGACCGCCTTACCGACGACGGCGGGTGTGTTCGGCATCGCCCGGACGACGGACACCGAGTCGGGGAGCAGGGATTCCATTGTCGCAGCGGTCACGCCGGCGGCCACGCTCACGACGACGGTTCCCGGCGCGAGAGAATCGCCGATCTCGGCGAGCAGGTCGCGCACCATGGCCGGCTTGACGGCGACGATCACCACCTGCGCTCCGTCGACGGCGAGGCGGTTCGCGTCGGGATGGGTCGCGGTCGCGTACGCGGTCACGCCGGGCGTTCCGGCGAGCTCGGCAGCGCGCTCCTCCGACCGGTTGGTCACGCGGATGCCGGCCACCTGAACCGCGGGGGCCAGGAGCCCGCTCAGGATGGCGCGGCCCATCGAGCCCGCCCCCAGCATGGCGATCGTGGGAAGGGTCACGTTCTGCGCGTCGTCCATGCCTCCATCCTAGGATTGGACGCATGAGCGCATCAGGTGGGACCAGGGCCATCGTCGCCGCGTTCGCGGCCAACCTCGGAATCGCCCTGACGAAGTTCATCGCGTGGTTCTTCTCGGGCTCGTCGTCGATGCTGGCGGAGGGCGTGCACTCGCTCGCGGACTCGGGCAACCAGCTGCTCCTCCTGCTCGGCGGACGCCAGTCGCGCCGGAAGGCCGACCGCGAGCATCCGTTCGGCTACGGCCGCGAGCGCTACGTCTACGCCTTCGTCGTCTCGATCATCCTGTTCTCGGTCGGCGGCGTCTTCTCCATCTACGAGGGCATCGAGAAGCTGACCCACCCGCACCCGTTGGAGAACGCGTGGCTGCCCATCCTGGTGCTGCTGATCGCCATCGGGCTGGAGTCGTTCTCGCTGCGCACCGCCGTGAAGGAGTCGCGCCCCCACAAGCACGGCATGTCGTGGCCGCAGTTCATCCGTCGCGCCAAGGCCCCCGAGCTGCCGGTCGTGCTGCTGGAGGATGTGGCCGCTCTGATCGGCCTGGTTTTCGCCCTGCTCGGAGTGGGCCTGACGGTCATCACCGGCAACAGCATGTGGGACGGCATCGGGACGGTGCTGATCGGCGCCCTGCTGGTGACGGTCGCGATCATCCTGGGCATGGAGACGAAGAGCCTCCTGGTCGGCGAGGGCGCCACCGACGCGGATGCTGCCGCCATCGAGGAGGCGGTGACCTCCGGCCCTGAGGTCGAGCGCATCATCCACATGAAGACGCTGTACCTCGGGCCTGACGAGCTGATGGTCGCGGCCAAGCTGGCGTTCTCGGGCGAGCACCGTCTGGCCGACGTCGCGGCCGCCATCGACGTCGTCGAGCGCCGTATCCGCGACGCGGTCCCCGCCGCCCGCGTCATCTACATCGAACCCGACGTCTGGATCGACCCGAACGATCAGGCTCCCGCCACCGACACCATCGTCATCAAAGGACTCGAGTGACCCGCACGGCCGTCATCCTGCAGCACGATCCCAGCATCCACCTCGGCAACATCGGGCCGGTTCTCGTCGAGCACGGGTACGAGCTCCGGATCGTGGATGCGAGCGCCGAGGACGTCTCGGCGATCGACCCGAGCGAGGCCGACCTCGTCGTCGTGCTCGGCGGCGAGATGGGCGCGTACCAGACGGACGAGTTCCCGTTCCTGGAGGCCGAGAAGGAGCTTCTGCGCGCCCGCATCGGCGCCCAGCGGCCGACCCTGGGCGTCTGCCTCGGCGCCCAGCTGATCGCCGGGGCACTCGGGGAGCGCGTCTACAGGGGCGACACCATGCAAATCGGTTACCGCCGTGTGGAGCCGACCGAGGCCGGGGTGGACTCCCCTATCCGTCACTTCGACGGGGTTCCTGTGGTGGAGTGGCACGGCGACACGTTCGAACTGCCCGAGGAGGCGACGCTGCTGGCGTCCTCGAACGACTACTCCAACGAGGCGTTCGCGATCGGCGACTTCGCGCTCGCGGTGCAGTTCCATCCCGAGGTCACCGACGAGATGCACGAGAAATGGGTCTCGGACGGGTACAACGAGCTGGACGAGTACGCGATCGACCCGGATGCCATGCGCCGCGACCGGGAGGCGTACTCGGCGCGCATGCAGGAGGCATCCCGTGCGGCGTTCTCCGAGTGGCTGGAGAACCTGCCGGCGTAGTGCCCGCCTCGGCACGACGCCTCAGCGCTTGGCGCGGAAGAAGTCGAGCAGCACTTCGCCGCACTCCTCCGCCAGCACCCCGGCGAACACCTGCACCTGGTGATTGAGGCGGCGATCGCGCAGCACGTCGTAGACCGACCCTGCGGCGCCCGCCTTTTCGTCCCACGCACCGAACACGACGGTGGGGACGCGCGCGGCGAGTACCGCGCCGGCACACATCACGCACGGCTCCAGCGTGACGACGAGGGTGCACCCCTCCAGGTGCCAGTCGTCGCGTGTCGCCGCCGCCTCGCGAAGCGCAAGCACTTCGGCGTGCGCGGTGGGATCGTGGCGCAGCTCCCGCTCGTTGCGACCGGTGCCGATGACCTGGCCGTGCTCATCGATGACGAGCGCCGCCACCGGAACGTCACCCGTGCCGAACGCGAGACGCGCGTCGTCGAGCGCGCGACGCATCCACTGCTCGTACGAGCTGGGCACGGTCAGGCTCACGGCGGTCCTCCGGGGGCTGGATGCGGACGAGTTCGGCTAGCCTTGAGCCTATGCGAGTGCACGTTGCGGACCACCCACTCATCACCCACAAACTGACGGTGCTCCGCGACAAGCAGACGCCCTCTCCGGTGTTCCGCCAGCTCACGGAGGAGCTGGTCACGCTTCTCGCCTACGAGGCGACCCGCGGCGTCCGCGTTCAGCCGGTCGAGATCGAGACGCCCGTGACGACCACCACGGGGGTCGCACTGAGCGAGCCGCGCCCGCTGGTCGTCCCGATCCTGCGCGCCGGTCTCGGAATGCTCGAGGGGATGGTGCGGCTGATGCCGACCGCCGAGGTGGGGTTCCTCGGCATGGTGCGCAACGAGGAGACGCTGGAGCCGACGACGTACGCCGAGCGCCTCCCGATGGATCTCTCCGACCGGCAGTGCTTCGTCCTCGACCCGATGCTGGCGACGGGAGGCTCACTCGGCGCGGCCATCGACTTCCTGTTCCAGCGCAATGCGGTGGATGTGACCGCTATCTGCCTGCTCGCCGCACCGGAGGGCCTCGCCGCCCTGGAGAAGGCGACCGAGGGGCGCAACGTCACCATCGTCCTGGGCTCGCTCGACGAGCGCCTCAACGAGAACGGCTACATCGTTCCCGGTCTCGGGGATGCCGGCGACCGCCTCTACGGGACCGTCTGACGCGGTCGCAATATTGCGTAATCATTTGACACGGCACGTCACGATCGGTTTTACTGGCGTGCATGACTGACAACGCGCGTACCCTGACCTCCTTCGAGGCCCTTGGGAATGCCGGCATGATGATGGCCGGCCGCGACTCCGTCATGTGTTGCCGAATGTGCCGCTAATCTGACGACACTTCGCCGAGCAGCCGCCCTCCGACGCATCACGTCGTGACCGGGCGAACGCTCCCCGGGAGCGCCACTCTCACGCTCCTGCGCATCGGCCCCTCTCTGTAGGGCCACAACACGACACACTTCCCGCACAAATCCCCCGCACCTCCGCCTACCCGCGGATTCTCGTCGCACAGGGATGCGGAACATCATCACTAAGGACTCGATCCCCATGTCTCTTGCCACCATCGACACCGCTTTCCCCCGCACCTCCACCGTTTCGCCGATCAGCCCCGTCCGCCGGGCCGAGTCTTCCGCACCCGCCGCCGCTCCCTCGGAGCCGGCGCCGCGCATCCGTGCCGTCCCTGCCGGCACCGAGGCCCGCGGCTTCGTCCTGTACGTCGGTATCGACGAGGCGAAGGCCGCTGCGGACGGCACCGACCTCGGCCAGCTCGTCGAGGCGCTGAAGCGCCTCACAGCCGAGCTGTCGCCCTCCGCCGAGACGTACGCCGCTGTCGCCCTCGCCCCGGCCGGCGCCGGTGGACGCGATGTGGATGTGGTCCGCCTCGCCCTGCAGGACCCGTCGGCGATCGCGAAACACCGCCAGGCGCTCACCGTGGACGAGGACGAGGACCGGGCCGCCTCCGGCGTCGTCGTCGACATCTCCCGCAAGCGCCTGGTGCTCGACAACCAGACCGTCGCCCTCACCTACAAGGAGTTCGAACTGCTCCAGTACCTGGTGCTGCGCGAGGGCCGCACCATCGAGCGCTCCGAACTGATCAGCTCGCTGTGGAGCGACGCCGACGGGGACGAGGTGCCGAACGAGCGCACGATCGACGTCCACGTTCGCCGCCTGCGCTCCAAGCTGGCGCGCTACGAGGACATCGTGCGCACGGTCCGCGGCGTGGGTTACCGGTTCGACCGCCACGCAGACGTCTCGATCCGCTACGCGAGCGCTCCCTCCCCTGACCTGTTCTGACCGCATTCCGAGCGGAACGGCGCGGGTGCCGAGCCCCATCGGCCGACTCGGGACGTCGGCGGCGCACTGGATGCCAAAAATGCCCTAGGCTGCCGACTGGCCGCGCGCACGTGTCGGGGGACTGCCCGCCCGCGCCGCCTCGAGGAGCGGCGGCGTGGACCCGAGGAGCAACAACTTCGACGTCCTGAGCATGGCGACCGTGCCAGCGTCTCTCGATCGTCCGCCACTGACCGGTACGCGCGTTGCGGAGGATCGTCAGCGCACGTCGGGCACATCCGTCGCCACGCCTCGGGTGTACTTCACCATCATCGACCAGCTGCGCGGCCTCGCCGCCCTCCTGGTCGTGTATTCGCACCTGGTCGGCAACTTTCTCGAGATGAAGCATCGAGGATGGCCGATAGCCGACGTCGTTCGGACCTTCGTTCATGACCCCCTCCACGCAGAGCTGAACTTCGGGTGGCTCGGGGTGGCCCTGTTCTTCTTCGTCAGCGGGTTTGTCGTCACCCACGCGGCCCTGCGCGAATCCCCGGGCGTGTACGTCGTCCGCCGATTGCTTCGCATCTACCCCCCACTGATCGCCACGGCGCTGCTGGTTACGGTCTTGGCGTATCTGGGGACGTTCGTGTCAGGGCTCACCTCGACGCCGGATCCGTTACAGCTCCTGCTCGGCGCATCGCTCGGCAACTACTTGCAGCTCGGACAGCCCCTGCTGATCGCCGTGGGGTGGACGCTCGTCATCGAGATGTCCTTCTACGCGGGGCTTCTGGCCACCAGCTGGCTGCTGAAACGCGTTCCGGCATTGGCCACGACGGCGCTCCTCGTGGTGGTTGCGATCGTCGTGACTTTACACGCGCAGTTGGGGACGACGTTCGCCTTGGCCGCGGCGTTCGTAGCGTTCGTTCCGTTGCTCCTCGCAGGCCAGGTCGTCTATTTCCTCCGCATGCGGATTCTTCCGGTGTGGGCAGGGCTGCTGCTCGTACCCGCCTCCTGGGCGGTATTCGTCTATGGCATGCACAAGACCAGCCCGCTGTTCGCCGACCCAGCCAATGGTTACCTGTCGAATGCGGCACTGGCCTTCGCCGTGTTCGTTGTCGCCGTTCTCCTGGAGGGACGGGTGAAACCGTTCGCGCCGCTCACCGTTGCCGCCCGCCGCAGCTACAGTCTCTACCTCTTGCACGTTCCGGTCGGCTTCACGCTGCTCGTCGCTCTTGTCGACGGCGCCCGACTGCCTTATACGGTCGCGCTGTTCTTGTCGCTGCTCGCCGTCGCCGTCGCAACTGAGATCGCGTACCGGTTCGTCGAGCGGCCGAGCATCCAACTCGCGAGATGGCTCACCACCCCTCGTCAGCCTTTATCTAAAAGCTGACGAGAGGTGATGAGGGATCGGCCTCCGAGCCGGACCCTTACGCGGAGCGCTGGTAGACGCGGAACGCGCTCGTCGCCCACGCGGCCATCACGACGGCCAGCGCAGCCAGCAGGCCCGCATGGAACCAGAGGGTCGCCCAGTCGGGATGGGCACTGAGCGCCTGCCGCCCGACGATGACCGCCCATTCGAACGGGTTGTACGCCGCGACGTTCTGCACCCACTCCGGCGACAGCTTCGTGTTCATGATCGCGGAGCTGAGGAACATCAGTGGCAGCGTGATCAGCTGCGAGATGCCGATCAGCGCGGTCTGCTCGCGAGCCAGCAGCGCGACCGCATTCGACAGTGAGCAGAACACCGCCGTCAGCAGCACAACGCCGAGAAGCAGCAACAGGATGCCGACAACTCCGCCCTCGAAGCGGGCGCCCGCCCAGAACGCGATCGCAACAACGATGAGCGACTGCGCGACTGCGAGGATCGACTGGTACACCAGGGTGGCGACGATCATCGCTCCACGGTTGGTCGGGGACGTGAGGAACCGGTCCATCACGCCGCGGTCCATGTCCTGGACGTACACGGTCCCCGACCACGCGCTCCCGAACAAGGCGAGCATCATCACGACGCCCGGCGTCAGGTATTCGAGGTAGCTCTGTCCGAGCCCGAAGCCGGGGATGTCGATCACCGACTTGAAGAGCTGCCCGAAGAGCAGCAGCCAGATCACCGGCTGCACCAGGTTCATGACCAGGAACGCGGGCATCCGCCAGGCGGCGCGCAGCTGACGGGCGGTCAGCAACAGCGTGTGCGAGAGGAACGTCGGGCCACCGCGGCGCAATGTTCGGGATGGGGTGAGGGCTGCGGTGGTCATGATGCGTTCTCCAGGACGAACTCGGCGGACTCCTGCGCCCGCGTGAAGGTGCGGCCGGTGTGCCGCAGGTAGACGTCGTCCAGGCTGGGCCGGGCGACCGTGGCCGAAGCGACGGCAACGCCGGCGGCCTCGAGCGCGGCGAGCGCGAGCGGCAGGGTCGCCGCCCCGCTGTCGGCGCGGGCGCGCAGGGTGCGGCCGTCGCCGCCCACCTCGCGGAGCGCATCCACCCGCTGCAGGGCGGCCAGCCCGGCGTACGGGTCGGCGTCGGCTGCGAGTTCGACGATCACGGCATCGCCGCGGAGGCCGTTCTTCAGCTCCTCGGGGGTGCCGCCGGCGACGACGCGTCCGTGGTCGACGATCGCGAGCCGGTCGGCGAGGCGGTCGGCTTCGTCGAGGTAGTGCGTGGTGAGCAGCACCGTCAGATTCTCGGCGGTCGTCATCCGCTCCAGTTCCAGCCACAATTCGGCACGCGCCTCCGGGTCGAGGCCGGTTGTCGGCTCGTCGAGGAACAGCACCTCCGGCCGATGCATCAAGCCGATCGCAACATCCAGCTTGCGGGCCATGCCACCGGAGTACGTCTTGACCTGGCGGCCGGCGTGATCGGTGAGTCCGAAGCGGTCGAGCAGCTCGCGGGCGCGGGCCACTGCCTCCCGCCCGGACATCCCCTGCAGGCGCCCGGCCAGCACGAGGTTCTCGACCCCGGTGTCGGACGGGTCGGAGACCGGCTTCTGGGCCACGAATCCGATGGCGCGGCGCACGCGCGATGGGTGCCGGGCGACGTCGATACCGGCGACGAACGCCGTGCCCGAGTCCGGCCGGGTGAGCGTCGACAGGATCTTCATGGTCGTCGACTTGCCTGCCCCGTTGGGGCCGAGCAGGCCGAAGACCGTGCCCGCTTGGGCCTCGAAGCCGAGGTCGTCGAGTGCGCGGATGGGAGGCTTGCCTCGCCCTCCGCTGTAGGTCTTCACGAGGTGGTCGGCGGCGAGCGCCGGCCCGTGTGCGGTAGCCATGGTGGCTTTCCTTTCTTTCTTGATGGTCAGCCACCCGCACGGGATATCCTTGAAGACAGCCCTCGGTGACTGTTGACGCAGGTTCCTTGACGGAACGACTGAAGGTGTGGATGGCCGGAGAGTTGCCGCTCTCCGGCCATCGTTCTGTGTCATCGGTACAGGTCGGCCGCCTCCTGTCCAAAGTCGCCGTCGGCGATGCGGCCGATCAGCTCCTCCATGCCGACGCCGTCGGAGAGCAGCCGATGCAGCTGCTCCCACGATGTGTAGCCGCCGATCGAGCGGTCGCGGATGCGCGAGGCGAGGTCGGCGATGAACGTTCGCTCCGCCTCCATCACCGCCATGCGGTAGTGGGACTCGACCATGAACAGTTCCGGAAGTCCGCTGACCTGCTCGTGCAGCTCGCGGCGGCCTGCCAAGTCGGCGTCCAGCCGGTCGCGCCGGCCCTCGAGGAGGGCCGCGGCGGTCTGCGGCGGGAGCATGGGCAGCAGGGACAGTCCGGTCTCGATCGCAGGGTATTCCTTGACGGGAACCTCGATGAGTTCGCGCAGCCATGACTCGGCCTCGAGCCGCCCGGTGTCAGTGATCGCGTAGACGACCCGCTCCGGGCGGTTGCCCTCGCGCTCGGTTTGCGCCACCTCGATGAAGCCGTGCTTCTCGAGCGACTTGATGACCGAGTACAGCGAGCCGAAGTTGAGGCGGATGCTGTCTTCCTTGCCGCGCTCCCGCATGGTGGTGGTCATCTCGTACGGGTACATCGGCCGCTCCCAGAGGCAGGCGAGGACCGCCAACGCCAACGGGTTGGACACCGCGCGCTTCGCCATGACTTACCTCCCGGATGTCGATTACTCGAATCAGAGTATTCGAACCAGAGTGATGTTGTCCAGACGGTAGTGCGGATTGCGGCTTCAGGATGCGTCAGTGCGCGTAGGCGCGGAAGAACAGCGTCTGCACCGGGGTGGTCGTCGGCGCTTCGCCGAACTCGGTCCTCAGCCGGTGGGCCGTCTCACTCACGAGCACATCGAGGTCGGCCGACCGCCGCCGCAACTGGTCGGCGACAGGGTTGCCGACGATCAGCCCGTCGGCGAAGTCGGCCCAGGATGCGACGGGCGCGTCGTGCGGAACGACATCCATGCGGACCCGCCCGAAACCGGTGGACTGCGCGAGGTCGCGGAGCCGGTTGACATCGCTCAACCCGAACGGCACCCGGTAGAACGGAGGCGGGTCATCCGGGAAGGCCTGCGCCAGCAGACCATCGGTGATGGCGGCGAACCGGTTCTTGGCATGGCCGTCCCAGACCGAGAAGTGAAAGACGCCTGTGGGAACGAGCACCCGGCGGGCTTCGCGAAAAGCCGCCTCCAGGTCGGGAACGAACATGATGCCGAACTGGCACGCGACCACGTCGAAGCTCGCGTCCGGGAACGGGAGGTGCTGCACATCCACCACCTCGACCCGCGTCCCCGGCGGGACTTTGGCGCGGGCGAACTCGAGCATCGCGTCGTTCAGGTCGCTGATCACGAGCTCAGCATCGGGATTGTGGTGCGCGATGGCGGCGGACGAGATCCCCGTTCCCGCGGCGGTCTCGAGGATGCGACGCGGTCGGCTCTCGGCGATCGCCTCGGCGAACACCTCGGCATAGTGACGGAAGATCACCGGCCCGAGACCGGAATCGTAGTGTGCGGGAATCGAACCCGAGAAGCGCGTGGCGTCGTCGTCCACGAGCACGAGATTACCGCTCAGGAGTTCGCTCAGGGATGCATAGATAATTCGCAGAAAAAATAACGACTTGATAACTAGATGCCGTTACCTCTTCGTTATATAGTTCAAGAGCAATGGTTGTTTGCTGTGGCAGCCATCGCGGAATGTGATTGCAGGACACTCTTGGTGCAAGGGAGAGGGTCGGCCGCTAGCCTCTGCGGCCGGCCCTCAATCTTTGTCTGGCGCCCGCTCCTCTCACACTCACCTTCGGCCCGTGGTGGCACGGATGCTGACCAACGCTCATGATGAGAAGATGCGAATGCATTGAGCACGAGCCGGAGGGATGAGACATGACCGAGACGGCGACGCAAAGCCCAGCGAATCGCTTTCGTGTCAGCGCGGTGGCGGCCTGGGAGTCGCTGTTCCGCGCGCAGGTCGCCATTATGCGTACCCTTGCCGCGGAGTTCCCTACGCGCGACATCTCGTTCAACGAGTACGACGTCATGTTCAACCTGTCGCGCCAGCCGAACCGCGAACTGCGGCTGAGGGACTTGAACAAGCATGTCCTGCTCACCCAGCCCAGCGTCAGCCGCCTCGTCGATCGGCTGGTCGCACGCGGGCTGGTGGCCAAGGAGCCGGAGCCGTCCGATGCGCGCGGCACGGTGATCCGCCTGACGGACACCGGGTACGACATGTTCCGCCGCGTGGCCGTCGATCACATGAAGACGATCACCGATCGCGTCGGCGGGCGGCTGACGTCGGAAGAGCTGGAGACGCTCGTCCGGCTCTGCGACAAACTGCGCGGCACCCCGTGACGTTTCCGTTCACAGTTCGACACACCTTCGCCCAGCCCCCAACCTGAGCGTCCGCCTCCCGGAAGCGTCACGCGCGACGCGTAATATTGCCGCCACGGATGAACGGTCTCTACGAGGGAGAAGACGCATGAGATGGGGATGGGCGCCTGCGCTGGCCGGCTTCGTCGCACTGAGCGGCCTGGCCGGTGTGCTCGCAGCAGCGGCGGTCACGCCCGCGGTGGCACTGACCGGATCGGCGGCAGACTCCACCATCAGCGTCTTCGACGGCCTCCCCGAATACATCAAGGTCGAGCCGCTGGCGCAGGCATCGACGATGTACGCGCTGAGCCAGGGCCAGCAGGTCCCCATCGCGAGCTTCTACTCCCAGAACCGCATCGAGGTGGGCTGGGACGGCATCTCGCAGAACCTCAAAGACGCGGCGATCGCGACGGAAGACCCGCGTTTCTATGAGCACGGTGGCGTCGATGTCACCGGCACGCTTCGCGGCGCGGTGCTCACGGCTCTTCACAAGTCGGTGCAGGGCGGCTCGTCCATCACCCAGCAGTACGTGAAGAACATCCTCGTGCAGCGGTGCGAGAACAAGCAGCCCGACCCGACCGCGGCCGATGCGGTGCAGAAGAAGCAGCTCGCCGCCTACGAGACCTGCTACGACGACGCGACGAAGGTCGACCCCTCCCGCAAGCTCAAGGAGATGCGTTACGCGATCGGCCTTGAGAAGGAGTACTCGAAGAACGACATCCTGCAGAGCTACCTGAACATCGCGCTGTTCGGTGGCCGCGTGTACGGCGTCCAGTCGGCGGCCGAGTACTACTTCGGCGTGGCGGCGAAAGACGTCAACCTGCAGCAGGCAGCGACCCTCATCGCCATCCTCAACAACCCCGACAACCTCCGTATCGACAAGCCGGGGAGCAAAGAGAACGGCGCAGCCAACGGGTACAAAGAGACGCTCGACCGCCGCAACTACGTGCTCGACCGGATGCTCGCCAACGGCAAGATCACGCCGGAAGAGCATGCCGCCGCGCGTGCCACCAAGGTCGAGCCGAAGATCACGCCCACACAGAACGGCTGCATGACGGCGCAGCAGTACAACGCCGCGTTCTTCTGCGACTACGTCGAGCGCGTCATCGAGCAGGATTCGATCTTCGGCGGGACCGAGGACGACCGGTCCAACTTCCTCACCCGCGGCGGATTGAAGATCTACACCACCCTCAACCTCGACCTGCAAACGCAGGCGCAAGCCGCGCTGAGCGCCTACATCCCGGCAGCAGACCCGCGCCTCGACGTCGGCTCCTCGAACGTGTCCGTCGAAGTCGGAAGCGGGCGCGTGGTCACCATGGTGCAGAACCGGCCGTACGACAACACGGCAGAGCCGGCGCCGGCGACCACAGCGGTGAACTACAACACCGACTACGACTACGGCGGCTCGGAAGGGTTCCAGACCGGGTCGGCCTACAAGGTGTTCGACCTGCTTGAGTGGCTGCAGGAAGGCCACTCGCTCTATCAGTCGGTCAGTGGCACCCAGCACGTCTTCCCGCAGACCTCCTTCCACGCGAGCGACCCGTGCAACGACATCGGCGGGGCGCCCTGGAACGTCTCCAACGATGAGGGCGAGTCCGTCACCAGCACCTCGGTGATGAACGCGACGGCGCAGTCCATCAACTCGGTCTTCGCGAAGATGGCGACCCAGCTCGACCTGTGCGGTATCAAGCAGCGGGCGCAAGACCTCCTGGTCCACGGCGCTGACGAACAGGCCAACCGGTTCATGGCCAACCCGTCGGCCGTGCTCGGCACGAACTACATCGCGCCGCTGACCATGGCGACCGCGTACGCGGGCCTCGCCAACAACGGTGTGGCGTGCAGCCCGATCGCAATCGACAAGATCGTGAACGCCGACGGCACCGCGCACGCCGTGCCGAAGTCGCAGTGCTCCACGACACCGATCAACCCGCAGGTCGCTGCAGCGGCGATCTACGCCCTGCAGGGCGTGCTGCGCGGAGGGGGCACCGCGTCGTCCGCCAACCCGGGCGACGGCATCCCGATCTTCGGCAAGACGGGCACCACCGACAACTCGGTCGAGAACTGGCTGGTCACCTCCACCAGCAAGGTCGCCCAGGCGACGTGGGTGGGCAACGTCCAAGGCGGAGTGGCGCTCAGAAGCGTCAGCTTCCAGGGCGTGGGCGGCGGAAACGTCAAGTTCTCCATCGTGAAGCGGATCACGGCGGCCCTCAACGCTGCCTACGGAGGCGGGGCCTTCCCGACCCCGAGCGGCAAGTACACCACCGCTCCCGTCGCTCCGAAACCGCCCGCCGCACCCGCCGCGCCGACGGCGCCCGGGGCGCCCGCGCCCGGTGCTGGAAACGGCAACGGCGGAAACGGCAACGGCGGAGGCGGCAACGGCGGAAACCCCCCTGGGCGCAAGCCATAGGCGAAAAGCTGCCTAGCCATCCGGCGTGATATTCGGACTAGTGTTATCGCGTGGGACGCACCCCTGATCCGAACCGCAAACCCGAGCTCCTCGGGCGCATCATGGAGCACGTCGCGACCGAGCCCCTGTCGCGGATGACCTTCCGCAGCCTTGCGAGCGCACTCGGGGTGAGCACCTACTCGTTCGTCTACCACTTCGGGTCGCGACAGGAGATGATCGACGCCATCCTGGAGGAGGGCGTCCGACAGCAGTCCGAATCCCTGACCGGCGTCGACGTGACGGCGTTCGACAGGGACCAGTTCCGCGACTGGTACAAAGAGGCGTTCCGCCACTCGCTGCGCGAGAACAACCGGACCGCGCTGCGGCTCCAGTTCGAGGCGGGTGCCCTCGAGCCCATCGACCCCGACATCGGGAAGCGCATCACCGTCTCGTTCACGCAGTGGCGCGACACGGTCAAGACGTGGCTCAAAAAGCAGGGCATCGAGAGCCGCCGCGCCGGCGTCCTCTCGCACTGGCTGGTCGACTCCGCCGCCGGCCTGCACTTCGGCTTCCTGATCAGCGGCGACCGCAACGGCACCGTCCAGGCCTTCGACGTCTTCCTGACCGCGTTCCTGCGCGAAGTCTTCGGCGACTGAGACCTACCGGGACTCCCGCTCGACCACGGTCTTCACTCCCTCGAGCATCCTGGCCCAGTTCGCCTGCGAGTGCTCCGCCGCTTCGCGCGTCGGGTTGTTGTCCTGGTCGAGGGTGATGCGTGTGCCGCGCGGCACCTCATCCAGCTCGAACCGGAGCGTGTGATAGTTCTCGGGCGCGTCCGGCAGCCCGCTGAGAGGGCTGAAGTGGGTGAGGACGATGCGCCACGGTTCCTCCCGGTCATCCAGCTCGATCACCCGGCCGTGGTCCTCGACCTGCTTGCCCTCCCACTCGACGCGCCAGACGATCTCCGATCCGATCCGCCAGTCCGAGACGATCTCCGCGCCGAACATGATCTCGGGACGCGCTCCGTTCGACGTCAGCACGTCCCACACCGCGCGGCGCGGCGCCCTCACGTCGACCTCCGCACGCGCCACATACTCGCCCATTCGCAGCCTCCCGCCGTCGTGTCGCCCATCCCACACCCGTCGGAGCGGGGTGCGCAAGGCCGGATCACCCTCGGGCCAGGACGACGGCCTCCCACGGGCGAAGACTGCCGAACGATGTCTGGGATCCTGGTCCGGAAGGTCGGACGTTGGTGAGCACGACCTCCGCATCGGACCAGCCGGGCAGCGTGTCCGCGTCGAACACCGCTTCGGTTCCGCTCAGGTTTGCGACGACGAGCAGCGACCGGTCGCCGAGCGACCGCGTGTACGCGAAGATCTGCGGATGGTCGGCGAGCATCAGCTCGTAGTCGCCGGTCGCGATGACCTCCGACCGGTGCCGTAGGTCGATCAGCGCACGGTAATGGGCGAACACCGAGTCGTCGTCGGCCACCTCCGCCTCCGCATTGATCTCGGCGGCGTTCGGATTGACGGAGATCCACGGGTTCCCGGACGTGAATCCGGCGTTCGTCCCGGAAGTCCACTGCATCGGGGTTCGCGCGTTGTCGCGGCTGGTCCGCCGCAGTGCCGCGAGCACCTCGTCCGGAGACGCGCCCAGGATGTCGACGGCCTCGGCGTAGTGATTCAACGTCTCGATGTCGCGGAAGTCGTCGATCGCGGCAAACGGCACGTTCGTCATCCCCAGCTCCTCGCCCTGGTAGACGTACGGCGTGCCGCGCATCAGATGGAGGATCGTGCCGAGAGCCTTGGCGGACTCCACGCGGTACTCGCCGTCGTCGCCGAATCGGCTGACGACCCGCGGCTGGTCGTGGTTGTTCCAGTACAGGCTGTTCCACCCGACGCCGGCCAGGCCCTCCTGCCACTTGCTGAGGTTGCGCTTGAGGTCGAGGACGGACGCCGGCCGGTGGTCCCATTTGCCGCCCGGCCCGTGGTCGAGGTCGACGTGCTCGAACTGGAACACCATGTCGAGTTCGCCGTTCCGCGGATCGGTGAAGCGCCGAGCCTGCTCAACGTCGACGCCCGGCATCTCCCCCACGGTCAGGTACCGGTCGCCGCGGCCGAGGAACACGCGCTGGTGCATCTCGTGCAGGAACTCGTGGATGCGCGGCCCCTGACCGTAGTACGGGTAGGCGTCGCCGAAGAGCGCACCTGCCGGCACCTCGCCGTCCGGCAGCTCGGTTACCTTCGAGATGAAGTTGATCACGTCCATCCGGAAGCCGTCGACACCGCGGTCGAGCCACCAGTTCATCATTTCGTAGACGGCTTCCCGCACCTCCGGGTTCTCCCAGTTGAGGTCCGGCTGCTTCCGCGAGAAGAGGTGAAGGAAGTACTCGCCCGTCTGCGGATCGAGCTGCCAGGCCGGGCCCGAGAAGAAGGAGCCCCAGTTGTTCGGCTCGGCGCCCCGCTCCCCCGGCTGCCGCCCGCCGCGCGGGGGACGCCACCAATACCAGTCCCGCTTCGGGTTGTCGGTGGATGAGGCCGACTCGATGAACCACGGATGCTCGTCGGACGTGTGATTGACGACGAGGTCCATGACGAGTTTCATGCCGCGCGCGTGGAGTCCCTCCAGCAGCTCGTCGAAGTCCTGGAAGGTGCCGAAGAGCGGGTCGATCGCACGGTAGTCGCTGATGTCGTACCCGTTGTCGTCGCCTGGCGATGCGTAGATCGGCGACAGCCAGACCACGTCCACGCCGAGCAGTTTGAGGTAGTCGAGGTGCTGGATCACCCCTTGGAGGTCGCCGATCCCGTCGCCGTCGCTGTCCGCGAAACTCCGCGGGTAGACCTGATAGACGACCGCCGACTGCCACCACTTGTCGCTCACGGGCCCACCCTACCCGGGCTGCGGGACGCCGACCCGCGCGGCCGTGCCGGTCCGAAAGGGAACAGCTCACCCGCTTCTGGCCAGGTCGCAAACGGAGGAAACCGCGATTGAGCCGTCCCGGCGGGCCTCCGTTCGACGACGTATGCCGGCGTGTCACAGGACGATTCCTCCGTTCGCCGCACCGTCGGAAAGGGCGCGGACACGTCGAGCCGAGTCAGTCGGTGGGCAGCACGACGCGCCGGCCGGTGCGCGCGGACTCCCGGGCCGCGAGAGCGACCCGCAGCGCCTCGACCGCCGCGGCCACCGGCGCGCGGGACGGCGCGACCCCAGTCTCGATACAGTCGACGAAGTAGCGGGCCTGCGCGGCGAACGCGTCACCGGCGTCGGGAGCGGCTGCATCCACTCCCGCATCTCCGACGACCTCGAGGCTCGACTGGAACGGCTGCCCGGGCGGAAGGTCGGAGACGCTCAGCAGCTGCGCGACGCCTCCGCCTTCGTATTCAATGGTCGTGGCGACCGGCGCACCGAAGCCGCCGCCCCCGAGTCGCACGGTGGTGACCGCGACGGCCCGTCCGAGCAGGGCGTTCGCCTGGTCGATGTCGTGGATGGTGAAGTCGACGAGCAATCCACCGGACCGCTTCTCATCGGCGAGCCAGTCGTATCCGACCGGGGCGTCCGAGAGCCGGGAGGCCCGCACCACCCTGACGCGCCCGACCGAGCCAGAAGCGACACGCTGAGCAAGTGACGCGTACCCGGGGAAGAACCGCACCACGTGGGCGACCATCAGCGTGCCGGGGGCTCGGGATGCGGCGTCCGCGACGAGCAGCGCGTCCTGCACGGTCAGGGCGATCGGCTTCTCGAGCAGCACGCTCCGTCCGGCGTCCAGCGCCTCGATCGCCAGCTCGACGTGCGACGGCGTCGGCGTGCAGATCGACACGATGGTGACAGCAGGGTCCTCGAGCGCTTCGCCGAGGGAGGTGGCCCAGCGGGCGTCAGGCGCGTCGGTCAGTTCGGGTCGCCGCCGCGGGGAGACCGCCCAGAGGACCGGGATGTCGTTGCGCGCCCAGGCCGACGCGTGCGCGTGGCCCATCCGCCCCGCGCCGACGATGGCGACGCCGTGGCTCATCGCACGACGAGGTCGACCCGCGCGGGATCGAACACCGAGTCGAGGATGAGACGCCCGGCCCCGCGGATGCCGGCGTTCTCCTTCGCCACGCTCACCGCGATGTCGAGCTGGTCGGTGATCATCGGCAGGCAGTCCGAGTAGATCGCCGAGCGGACCCCGGCGACGAACGCCTCGGCCTCCCCGAGAATGCCGCCGAGCACCAGACGCTGGGGGTTGAAGAAGTTCATGATCGTCGCCAGCACGCCGCCGGTACGGAGCCCTGCCTCCCGTAGCTCCTGGGTGGCACGAGGATGTGCGTCGCGGGCAAGCGCCAGCACCTCGCGCGTGTCGGTGATCTCGACCCCGGAGGCGCGCAGGGCCTGCACGATGGCGGCACCGCCGGCCACCGCGTCCAGGCACCCGATCCGGCCGCAGGAGCAGAGCACATCCGGGGCGCCTGGCACGGTGACGTGGCTGATGTCCCCTGCCATGCCGTGGAAGCCGTGGTAGACCCCGCCGAACGCGATGATCCCGCAGCCGATGCTCGAGCCCGCCTTGACGAAGACGAGCTCGCCCACGTCGGCGCCGAGCGAGTCGTACTCGCCCAGAGCCATGAGGTTCGCATCGTTGTCGGCCGCGGCGGGAAGACCCGTGATCGCGGTCAGTTCGGCCGCGACGTCCACGCCGTTCCAGCCCGGCATGCGTGAGGGCGAGACCATGCGGCCGGTGGTCGAGTCGACCGGGCCGGGGAGGCCGATCCCGAAACCGCGCAGAGTCTGTCCGGGCTGTGCGTGCTCGCGGGTCAGCTCAGCGCCGACGTCGGCGATCCAGCCGAGCACGGCAGCGGGCCCCCTGCCGATGTCCATGGTCTCCGTGCGGGAGGCGAGGAGCCGGCCGCTCAGGTCGATCAGCCCGAAGGTGGCGTGATGGGATCCCAGGTCGGCGGCGCAGACCACCCCGGTGGACGCATCCACTTCGAGCGCCCGCGGGCGGCGACCGCCGTGAGAGACGCCTGCACCCGCATCGCGGAGGTATCCGGCGGCGATGAGCGCGTCGACGCGCTGGGAGACCGTGGACGGCGAGAGGCCGGTGCTTCGGGCGAGGTCGGCTCGCGAATGGGAGCGACCCGAACGGACGAGGTCGAGGATGCCGCCCGGCGTTCCGGGCCCGGCGTGAACCGGTGTGCCCTCGATCATGCTCGTCGTGCTCGCCATCGGCGCTTCCCCTCGGGTGGCGGAGGGCTCAGGAACTCCGCGTTGCGTTGAGAATACTGTACCGACTTTGTTCGATATCGCATTATCTAATTTCGATATTGCGATTATTGCTCGTTACTTAGTACGCTCATCGAAACCTTCCCGAAGACGATGCGAGGAACCCGGATGACAGCAACGGACGCCCGACCCATGGTGAGCCTGCGCGCGGTCGACAAGTACTTCGGCGACCTCCACGTGCTGCAGAACATCGACCTCGATGTCGCCGAGCGCGAGGTCGTCGTCGTGGTCGGCCCTTCGGGATCCGGCAAGTCGACCCTCTGCCGCTCCATCAACCGGCTCGAGACCATCGACGCCGGCGAGATCCGCGTCGACGGTGAACTGCTCCCCCAGGAGGGTGCACCGCTCGCGAAGCTTCGCGCCGAGGTCGGGATGGTGTTCCAGTCGTTCAACCTGTTCGCCCACCGGACGATCCTCGAGAACGTCACGCTCGCTCCCCTCAAGGTGCGCAAGCTCGGCAAGGATGCGGCCCGCGCCCAAGCGATGGAGCTGCTCGACCGGGTCGGCATCGCCGACAAGGCGGACAGCCACCCCGCTCAGCTCTCCGGCGGACAGCAGCAGCGTGCGGCCATCGCCCGCGCGCTCGCCATGCAGCCCAAGGTCATGCTCTTCGACGAGCCGACCAGTGCACTCGACCCCGAGATGGTCGGCGAGGTGCTGGATGTCATGACCTCCCTCGCAAAGGAGGGCATGACGATGATCGTCGTCACCCACGAGATGGGATTCGCTCGCCGCGCGGCCGACCGCGTCGTCTTCATGGACCGCGGCCAGATCGTCGAGCAGGCCGCTCCCGCCCAATTCTTCGACTCGCCGGCCACCGCGCGGGCGCAGTCGTTCCTGGCCTCGGTGCTGTCGCACTGACACACCGCGCGAGGCCGCGCACCACCGGCTCCACCATCACATCCATCACACATCAGAAAGGGATGCACCCCATGACCCGCAGCATCCGCAGGAAAAGCGCCGTCGCCGGCGTCCTGCTCGCAGCCGTGACGCTCGCCGTCACCGCCTGCTCCGGAAACACGGCACTGCCCGGCAGCGACGCCAGCTCGACCGCGTCCGGAGACTCCGTGCTCGCCGGCGCGCCGGTCGCGAAGGCCGACCTCATCCTGTCCAACTCCACCATGGAGAAGATCAAGAAGCGCGGCAAGCTCATCGTCGCAGAGGCGCTCGACGCCCCGCTGCTGTCGCAGCAGGACCCGACCGACCCCTCGCAGGTGAACGGCTTCGACGCCGAGCTCGCCAAGCTGCTCGCCACCTACATCATCGGCAAGCCGAACGTGGAGATCGTTCCTCCGGCGTCCGAGACGCGTGAGGCGATGCTGCAGAACGACACGGTCGACGTCGTCTTCAATACGTACACGATCACCGAGGAGCGGGCCAAGCAGGTCGACTTCGCGGGTCCCTACTTCGAGTCCGGCCTGGCTGTCGCGGTCAAGAGCGACAACAAGGACATCAAGAGCGAAAAGGACCTCGACGGCAAGAATGTGATCGTCGGCGCCAACACGCCGGCTGTCACCGAGGTGCCGAAGATCGCGCCGAAGGCGACGGTCACGGCGTTCGGCACCGACCCGGCCGCCGTCCAGGCCCTCATTCAGGGCCGCGGCGACGCGTACGTGCAGGACTACACCCTGCTCGCTAGCGACGCGGCCAGCGAGAAGCAGATCAAGGTCGTCGGCCAGCCCTTCACGAAGGAGCCGTACGGCATCGGCCTGAAGCACGGCGACGACGACTTCAAGAAGTTCGTCAACGACTGGCTGAAGACGATCCAGAAGGGCGGCCAGTGGGGCAAGGCGTGGAAGACCACGCTCGGCACCGTGACCGACTCCGAGATCCCGACGCCTCCGGAGATCGGGTCCGTCCCCGGCTCCTGATGAGACCGGTCGGATGCGCGTGCAGGCGGCCCCCACGCCCGCGCGCATCCGGCCTCCCCTGTCCTCACCCACTGCCGCCCGCGCGATGAGAGAACGATGAACCCCCTGATCGACAACCTGGGACCCCTGGTCCAGGCGCTCGGCACCACCCTGCTGATGGCGGTGGTGGCGGGCGTCGGCTCCATCATCCTGGGCGTACTGGTGACGATCGCCCGCGTCAGCCCCATCCCGGTGCTGCGCGCTGGGGCCTTCCTCTACGTGCAGTTCTTCATCAACGTCCCCCTGCTGGCCCTGCTGCTGCTGGCGGTGTTCGCGCTCCCCGACGCCGGCATCCTGCTCCCCCTGACGCCGACGGCCATCATCGTGCTGACCGTGTACGAAGCGGCATACGTCGCCGAGGCCGTCCGCTCCGGCGTGAACACGGTCCCCGTCGGTCAGGTGGAGGCGTCCCGCGCCCTCGGGCTCACCCTCTGGCAGTCGCTGCGCTACGTCGTCGTTCCGCAGGCATTGCGCGCGGTCGTCCAGCCCATCGGCAACGTGATGATCGCCCTCGCCATGAACACCGCCCTCGCGGCCGCGATCGGTGTCGTCGAGCTCACCGCCGCCGTCAACAAGGTCAACCTGGTCGCGGCGCAGCCCATCCTCATCTTCTCCAGCGCGGGAATCCTCTACATGGCCATCGCCCTCGCCATCGGCCTCGCCGCCGGCTGGGTCGAGCGGAAGGTGGCGATCGTCCGATGACCGCTCAACTCATCCCCGACCACCCCGCGCCGGCGCGTCCGCGCCGCTCGAAGCGCCGCTACGACGCGGCCTTCATCTACGACGCACCCGGTCCGCGGGGGCGCCGCAACATCGCCATCGGCTCGACCGTCAGCGTGCTCGTCTTCGCGGTGATCGTCGGGCTCGGACTCTGGCAGTTCGCCGCGCACGGTCAGCTCGCCCCCGAGCGCTGGGCGCCCTTCACCGAGTGGGCGATCTGGCAGTACCTCCTCGTCGGACTGCTCGGAACTCTGGAGGCCGCGGCGATCGTCGCTGTGCTGGGCGGAGCGCTCGGCGTCATCCTCGCGCTCGGCCGGGTGAGCCACGTCGGGTGGGTGCGCTTCCTCTGCGGACTGTACATCGAGATCGCGCGCACCGTGCCGGTGCTGCTGGTGATCTACCTCATGCTGTTCGGCCTGCCGCAGATCGGCATCAACCTGCCCACGCTGTGGAAGCTGGTCGTGCCGCTGACGATCGCCAACGCCGCGGTCTTCGCCGAGATCATCCGCGCCGGCATCCTCAGCCTCCCGCGTGGGCAGCGCGAAGCCGCTCTCAGTCTCGGGATGCGCCCGGTGCAGGCGATGACGTACGTGGTGCTCCCGCAGGCGTTCCGGAACGTGACACCGTCGTTGGTCACCCAGTTCGTCAGTCTCCTGAAGGACACGTCGCTCGGCTACATCGTCGCGTTCACCGAACTGCTCTACCGCGGGCAGGTGCTGGCCTCGTACCTGCACCTCCTCATCCCCACCTACGTCGCCGTGACTGTGATCTACCTGATCGTCAACGGCAGCCTGTCCGCGTTCGCGTCACGATTGCAGCGCGGCTCCCGCCGACGCACCACGGCGCCGCCGACCCTTCCCTCCCTTCCCGCCGTCGCCGCCGTCGAGCACGTGGACGACGCCGACACCTCGAAAGCCGATCATGCCTAGCACCGCGTCCACCGTGTCCCTTCCGTCGTCCGCGGGCTCCGCGGCTTTGGCCGAGCTGGCCGTCGTTCGCCGGTCGGGCCTCATCGAGAGCCGTCACTTCGGCAGCCTGGTCGCTCTCGACCCGTCGGGTGCGCCGCTGATCGAGCTGGGCGACCCGGACGCGGTGATCCTGCCGCGCAGCACCGTGAAGCCGCTGCAGGCGCTCGGCTGCCTGACCGCGGGCGCTGCGCTCGAAGGACCCGAATTGGCCATCGCCGCCGGAAGCCACACCGGAGAGGACGAGCACGTGCGCGTCGTGCGCTCGCTGCTCGCGCGCGCCGGAGTCGACGACGCGGCACTGGGCTGCCCGGTCGACCGGCCGGAAGACGAGGCGACCTTCGAGCGGATGCTGCACGACGGCGAAGGGCGCTCGCGCGTGCGGATGAACTGCTCGGGCAAGCACGCCGCGATGCTTCTCGCCGCCGCCACGAACGGCTGGCCGACCGAGGGCTACCTCGACACCTCCCACCCGCTGCAGCAGCACATCCGCGCGACCATGGCCGAGCTGACCGGGGTGCCTGTCGGGCACGACGCGATCGACGGATGCGGAGCCCCACTGTTCGGCACGAGCGTGCGCGGCATCGCCCGGGCGTTCGGCCGGCTGGTGCAGGCGGAGCTCGGCACCCCCGAGCGCGCCGTCGCGGACGCAATGCGCGAGCATCCCTACTACGTGGGCGGCTCCGGTCACCAGAACACGACCCTGATGGAGACGGTTCCCGGCGCGCTCGCCAAGGGCGGCGCCGAGGGCGTCATCGGTGTTGCGGGCCCCGACGGCACTTCCGTCGCCATGAAGATCGTCGACGGCAGCCCGCGCGCCACCACCCTCATCGCGCTGCGCGTGCTGGAGGCGCTCGGAACCCCCATCGATGGTGCCCGTGCCCTCGTCGACCTGCCGGTGCTCGGCGGCGGAGCGCCCGTCGGCGCCATCGAGCTTGGCGCGGACCTCACGGCTGCGCTGGAGCGCCTCGCGTGACTGTCGTCGAGATCTGCCTCGACGACCTGGCAGGCGTGCGCGTCGCAGAGGAGGCGGGCGCCGATCGCATCGAGCTGTGCGCCGCGCTCAGCGAGGGCGGCATCACGCCATCCATCGGCACGGTCGCCGCCGCCCTGCGCGCGGCGACCCGGATCGGCATCCAGGTGCTCATCCGACAGCGGCCCGGCGACTTCGTGTACGACGACGATGAACTGCAGGCGATGGTCGACGACATCCACTCGGTGCGTTCCCTGCCGAACCCGTCGGGTGTTCCGCTCGGCTTCGTGGTCGGGGCGCTGCGCACCGACGGACGGGTCAACGTGGATGCGACCCGTCGCCTGATCGCTGCCTGCGGCGACGCCCCGGTGACCTTCCACAAGGCGTTCGACCAGGTGGGGGATCGCGCGGAGGCGCTCGAACAGCTCGTGGAGCTGGGTGTCGGGCGCGTGCTCACCTCCGGCGGAGCCCCGAGTGTTCTGGACGGCGTCGACGAGGTGGCGCGGTTGGTGGAGCAGGCGGGCGACCGCATCCTGATCCTCGCGGGAGGCGGAGTGCGGCCGGCGAATGCGGCAGAGATCGTCGGGCGCACGGGTGCGCGAGAGGTGCACTTGCGCGCGATGCGACCGGTCGCGACGCCGGGGGCCGGGTCGCCGACCGCGTACGACTCCGGCGAGCGCGAGGTGACGTCGGCGGAGATCGTCGCTGCGGTCGTGGCCGCGCTGGCGGACGTGGCGGATGCGGCACCCTCGGCTCGATCCGCGGAGACCGGCGCATGAGCGGGCTGCCCGTCGTCCTCGCGGTCGACCTCGGCGGAACCGCGATGAAGGGCGCCGTGGTCGCCGAGGACGGCGCGACGGTGGCCGAGTCCACGCTCGCAACGCCCGCCGACGGCATCCTCACCGCCCTCGTCGCCCTGCTCGCGGACCTGAGGAGGACCGCGGCCGACGACGGCCACGACGTGGTCGGTGCGGGAGTCGCGACGCCCGGAATGCTCGACGAGAAGCGCGGACTCGTGCACTACGCATCCAACCTCGGATGGCGTGACGTGCCGCTCCTCGACATCCTCCGCTCCGAGCTGAGCCTGCCCGTCGCCGTCGGCCACGACGTGCGCGCCGCAGGGCTTGCCGAGCGGAGCACCGGCGCCGCGCGCGGCTTCAGCGACTTCGCGCTGGTGCCGATCGGCACGGGCGTCGCGGCCGCGCTCGTCTCCTCCGGGGGCGCCGTCACCGGCGCGACGGGAGCCGCCGGTGAGTTCGGGCATATCCCGGTCGTTCCCGGAGGCGAACCGTGCACCTGCGGGCAGCGCGGCTGCCTTGAGGTCTACATGTCCGGCGCAGGAGTCGCGCGGCGCTACCGGGCGGCCGGCGGCGAGGCGCTCAGCACGCGCCGCATCGTGGAGCGACTCGGCTCGGACCCGCTGGCGGACCGCGTGTGGTCGGAGGCGCTGGATGTCCTTGCGCAGGGCCTCAACATCCTGACCCTGCTGTTCGACCCGGGATTGATCGTGCTGGGCGGTGGCGTCTCGCATGCGGGCCCGGCCCTGTTCGGCCCGCTGGGCGACCGCATGTCGGCCGGACTCGCCTGGCGCGAGCGGCCGCCCGTCGCGCAGAGCGCCCTTGGCGGAGACGCGGGGCGCGCGGGCGCCGCACTGCTCGCCTTCGAAGCCGCGCGCTGACGCTCGCCTCCGCCTCCCGCACTATCGAGTGGTCGCAACACGCCGTTACGACGGCGCGATAACGGCGTGTTGCGACCACTCGTTTGCACTCCGTCGCTGGGCAGGGGTTCCGGTGAGAGGATGTGCCGGTGACCAACCGGCGGCCCAGCGCTCTCCTCAGTGATGGCGTAGCGGCGCTCGTCACGACCGCCGCAGCGGCCGGTGCCTGCGCGACCGTCTGGTGGCTGGGCACCCTCGTCATCGGTGGCGCGAACGCGAGCATCACGAGCGCCGCCGTCCTCACGACGGTGGTCGCGCTGAGCCTCGGCCGACGGACGTTCGGCTCGCGCGCGGAGTTCGCCCGATCCGCGCTCGCTCTCCCACTGATCGGACTTGTTGCCGGTCTGGTGGGCTGGCTGTTGGTGGCCGTGCCGCCGCTCGGTGCGGCGCTGTTCGTGGCAGGGATGAGCCTCCCGATCTGGCTGCGCAGGTTCGGCGACCGCGCTTCGCGCCTGGGAGCGCTCGTGGCGCTGCCGTTCACTGCCGTGCTTGTCGCTCCTGTCGTGCCGGCGCCCGGCGTGCCGCCGTGGCTGACGGCGCTACTGGTTCTGTGTTCTGGAATCGTCGCGATCCTGTGGGTGGCGTTGGCCCGCGAGGTGACCCGACTGGCTCGCCGCCATCCCGAGCCGGGGCCGGCCGCAACTCCAGCGACGGCCATCCCGGCCGGGCGATCCACCGCCGGCGACCGCAGGGACGATGCCCGCCGACGACTGCCTGCGAGCACGCGAATGGCCGTCCAGATGGCCGCCGCGCTCACGGCGGCTTTCGTGATCGGCTGGGCTGCCTTCCCGGAGCACGCGATGTGGGTCGTCCTGACCGCCTTCCTGGTCTGCTCCGGCAATCGCGGGCGTGCGGATGTGGTGCACAAGAGCGGGCTCCGCATCCTGGGCGCGCTCGGGGGGACTGTTCTCGCCGTCGCGGTCACGGCCCTGGCCCCGCAGGCCTCCGGTTTCGGAGCCGTCGTGCTCATCTTCGTTGCGCTGTTCGCGGGAAACTGGCTGCGTGTTTACAGCTACGCGTTCTGGGCGCTCGCCGTCACCCTCGTCCTGACGCTGCTCCAGCAGCTGACGGGTACAGCGACCCTGACCGGGGAGGCAGGGATGCTCGCCCTGCGGATGCTGGCGATCGTCGTGGGCGCCGGGCTCGGAGTCGCGGCGAGCTGGTTCGTGCTGCCCGTTCGAAGCGTCGACGTGCTGAGGCGACGACTCTCCGAGATGCTGATCAGCCTGGGATCGGCTGTCCGGGCTGATGGGGACCCGACCGAGCGCCGCGCGCGCGTCGCGGCCTTCCGTGCCTCGGTCGAGCGGGTCGAGCAGCTCGCCCCCGCGCATCGGGCCACCCGCCTCATCCGGCGCAGCGCACCTGTCCTCCCCATCGATTGCATCGACGTCGCCCGCGCACTTCCCGCTGCGCTCGACGTCCATCTCGCGCAGCGGCGCGCAAGCCCGGGGGACCACGACGCCGGCAGCCTCCGTTCCGCCATCGGCGAGGCACGAAAGTCTCTGGCCGCCCCAGTCGACTTGGCCCGCGTCCGCACGGCGCTCGCTCGCCTTGCAGCATTGCTCCGGGGATCCTCATAAGGCGGCGGCATTAAGTTGTGCACAATTGAATTGTGTGCAAGGCTGGCGCTATGCCGGTAACCGATGAGATGGTGTGCTTCTCCCTGTATGCCGCCACCCGCGCGACGACCCAGGCCTACCGCACGCTCCTCGAGCCGTGGGACCTGACCTACCCGCAGTACCTGGTGCTCATCACGCTCTGGGTCGAGGGCGAGCAGACCGTCGGGTCGCTCGGCGATCACCTGCAGCTCGACTCGGGGACGCTGTCCCCGCTGCTCCGTCGCATGGAGCAGTCCGGCCTGGTGCGGCGTGAGCGCCGCTCGGGCGACGAGCGCGTCGTGACCGTCGCCATCGGCGAGCGCGGCCAGGAGTTGCGCCCGCAGCTGGCGCACATCCCGGGCCGGATCGCCGCGGGCACCGGCCTGCCGGATGAGCGGGCGGCGACAGAACTCATCGACACCCTCCACCGGCTGACGGAGACCATGCACGCCGCGGCGCAGCAGTCCCGCCCCGCAGAACTGAACACGCACAAGAACTGAACACCGAAAGGCACTGATGAACGTCCTCTACACCGCAGAAGCGCTCTCCACCGGAGCGGGCCGCGACGGCCGCGTCGCCACGAGCGACGGGACCTTCGCGCTCGACCTGGCCGTCCCGAAAGAGATGGGCGGTTCCGGCGCCGGAACGAACCCCGAGCAGCTGTTCGCGGCCGGGTATGCGGCGTGCTTCCACTCCGCACTGCAGGCGGTGGCTCGCAGCCAGAAGATGAAGGTCGACGACTCGTCCGTCGGCGGCCGCGTGCAAATCGGCCCGAACGGCGACGGCGGCTACCAGCTGTCGGTGCTGCTCGAGGTCGTCCTGCCCGGGCTCGAGAAGGAGCAGGCCCAGGCTCTGGCAGACGCGGCGCACCACGTGTGCCCGTACTCGAATGCGACGCGCGGCAACATCGACGTCACGATCACCGTCTCGGAGGACTGAGCGATGAAGACCCTGATCCACAACACATTCGGTGACCCGGCCGAGGTCCTCTCCGTCGAAGAGCGCCCGGTCCCCGAGCCCGGCCCCGGCGAGGTCCGCGTCCGGATGCTGCTCTCGCCCATCCACAACCACGACCTGTGGACGGTGCGCGGCACCTACGGCTTCAAGCCCGAGCTTCCCGCCCAGGCGGGCACCGAAGCACTGGGCGTCGTGGATGCCCTCGGCGACGGCGTCGACCAACTCACCGTCGGCCAGCGGGTGGTCACCGGCGGAACGTTCGGCGTGTGGGCGGAGTACTTCGTCACCGGCGCGGCCGGTCTCATCCCCGTGCCGGAGGCGCTGCCCGACGAGTCGGCCGCGCAGCTGGTGGCGATGCCGTTCAGCGCGATCAGCCTGATCGATTCACTCGGCCTGCGGGAGGGCGACTGGCTGATCCAGAACGCCGCCAATGGTGCCGTCGGCCGGATGGTCGCGCAGCTGGGCGCTGCCCGCGGCCTCAACGTGGTCGGTCTGGTCCGCCGCGCGGCCGGTGTGGAGGAGCTCCGCGGCCAGGGCATCGGCAACATCATCGCGACCGACTCCGACGACTGGCGCGACCGGCTGACCGAGCTGACCGGCGGGGCACCCATCAGCGTGGGCGTCGACTCCGTGGGCGGCTCGGCCGCGGGAGATGTGCTCTCCGCCCTTGCCGTGAACGGCACCCTGGTCGTCTTCGGCGCCATGGCGTCGCCGACGCTGGAGCTGGCCTCTGGGGACATCATCTTCAAGCAGGCGTCGGTGAAGGGTTTCTGGGGCAGCGTCGTCAGTCGCGAGATGCCCGCCGACCAGCGCGGCCGTCTATTCCAGGAGCTGTTCGCCCGCCTCCAGGACGGCACACTGACTCTGCCGGTGGCCGGCATCCACTCGCTGGACGACATCGCGGCCGCGGTTGCCGCCAGCGGTGAGCCGGGACGCGTCGGCAAGGTCCTGCTGCGTCCCTGACCCGGTACGGGGTGGGCGGCGCCCGATAGCCTGGGCTCATGCTCACCCCGCCGGTCACACCGAAGAAGCCCGTCGAACGCATCCATCACGGCGACGTCTACGTCGACGACTACGAGTGGCTGCGCGAGAAGGACGATCCGACCGTCGTCGCCCACCTGCACGAAGAGAACGCGTACACGAACGCGCGCACCGAGCACCTTGCCGTGCTGCGGGAGCAGCTCTTCGACGAGATCAAGGCCCGCACCCGCGAGACCGACATGAGCGTCCCGGTGCGCGAGGGCGACTGGTGGTACTACTCCCGGACGGTCGAAGGCGAGCAGTACGGCATCCACTGCCGCGCGCCGATCGCCTCCGCAGACGACTGGGCGCCTCCGATGCTCGACGAGGAGGCCCAGCGGAACGGCCTGCCCGGCGAGCAGATCCTGCTCGACGACAACGCCGAGGCCCAGGGTCATGAGTTCTACGCGCTCGGCAGCTTCGATGTCAGCGCCGACGGCACGCGGCTGCTGTGGGCGGTCGACACCGAAGGCGACGAGCGGTACACGATCCGGGTCCGCTCGCTCAGCGACGACGGCGCGACCTTCCCGGACGAGATCGCCGGGACCGCCGGCGGCGCACTGTTCGACCAGACCGGCGCCTTCATCTTCTACACGACGGTCGACGAGTCGTGGCGGCCGGACACCGTCTGGCGCCACCGCGTCGGCGACGGTCCCGACGTCAGCGACGCACAGGTGTTCCACGAGCCCGACGAGCGGTACTGGATCGGCGTCGGCCTCACCCGCAGCCGGCGGTTCCTGGTGATCGAGGCCGGGTCCAACATCACCAGCGAGACCTGGCTGTTGCCCTCCGACGACCCGACCGGCGAGTTCACCGTCGTCTGGCCGCGTGTGGAGGGCGTCGAGTACGACGTCGAGCACGCCATCGCCGGCGGCCACGACCGCCTCCTCATCGTCCACAACGACCAGGCCGTCAACTTCGAGCTGGTCAGCGTCTCGGCCGATGACCCGCAAGGTCCGCGCCGGGTGCTGCTCCCCCACGACCCCGCCGTGCGCCTGGAGGGAGTGGATGCGTTCCGCGACTTCGTCAGCGTCGAGTACCGCCGCGACGGGATGACCCGCGTCGCCGTCGCGTGCATCCCCGATCCGGACGCCGACGACCCCGCCGACGACACCCCGCACGAGCTCCACTTCGACGAGCAGCTGTTCACCGTCGGTGTGGGCGGCAACCCGGAGTGGACGCAGCCGTTCCTCCGCCTCGGCTACGGCAGCTTCGTCACACCGTCGACGGTGTACGACTACGACGTCCGCACCCGCGAGCTGACCCTGCGCAAGCAGCAGCCCGTGCTCGGCGCGTTCGACCCGTCGCTGTTCGAGCAGCGCAGGGAGTGGGCCACCGCACCGGACGGGGCGCGGGTCCCGATCTCTCTCGTGTACCGCACGGACCTCGTCACGCCCGGCGAGCCGGCGCCGCTGGTGCTCTACGGGTACGGATCGTACGAGGCCAGCATGGACCCGTCGTTCGGCATCCCGCGCCTCAGCCTGCTCGACCGCGGTGTCGTCTTCGCCATCGCGCACGTGCGCGGCGGCGGCGAGCTCGGCCGACTCTGGTACGAGAACGGCAAGAAGCTGCACAAGAAGAACACCTTCACCGACTTCGTCGCGGCAGCCCGCCACCTCGTCGACCGCGGATGGACCGAACCGTCGCGGATGGCGGCGCAGGGCGGCAGTGCCGGCGGCCTGCTGATGGGCGCGGTCGCCAACCTGGCCCCGCGCGATTTCGCGGGCATCCTGGCCGAGGTGCCGTTCGTCGATCCGCTGACCAGCATCCTGGACCCCTCCCTTCCCCTCACGGTGATCGAGTGGGACGAGTGGGGCGACCCGTTGCACGACCCGGAGGTCTACGACTACATGAAGTCGTACTCTCCGCTGGAGAATGTGCACCACAGCCGCTACCCGCGCATCCTCGCGATCACCAGCCTGAACGACACGCGCGTGCTGTACGTCGAGCCGGCCAAGTGGGTGGCGAAGCTGCGCGAGGTGGATGCCGACGCACTGCTCAAGATCGAGATGGCCGCCGGACACGGCGGAGTCTCGGGGCGCTACGCTGCGTGGCGGGAGCGGGCGTTCGCGCTCGCGTGGCTGCTCGATGTGGTGGGGGCGCATCCCTCGGGAGAGTGAGGCGGCGGTGAAGACGGACCTGAAGAAGGAGCTGGGAACGTACGACGCTCGGCGCGGCCGATTCGACATCCTCACCGTTCCGCCGCTGCGCTATCTGATGATCGACGGTCATGGCGACCCGAACACTGCCGAGCGGTACCGGGATGCCGTGCAGACGATCTACCCGGTCGCCTACGCGGTGAAGTTCCTCAGCAAGCTCACGCTCGACCGCGACTACACGGTCATGCCGCTCGAGGCGCTGTGGTGGGCGGACGACATGGACGCGTTCACCACCGCACGCGACAAATCGCAGTGGAATTGGACCGTCCTGAACCTGGTGCCGGAGTGGATCACCGACGACCACGTCTCCGAGTCGCGGGAGGCGGTTCAACGCAAGGGCGCAGCGCCGCTGCTTGAGGCTCTGCGCGTCGATACGCTCGATGAGGGTCTGTGCGTCCAGACTCTCCACGTCGGCTCATTCGACGACGAGGCCCCGGTGCTGGATGCGCTGCACCACACGTTCATCCCGCAATCCGGCCTGCGGATGACCGGCCGACACCACGAGATCTACCTCAGCGACGCACGCCGGACGGCTCCGGAAAAGCTGCGCACCATCCTCCGCCAGCCTGTGGAGCGGGTCGCGGCGGCCGGCTAGCAGCCGGTCAGCGGCCGCACGGGTACTCCCACGCGTACGGATCCTGCGAGGCGGAGCCGCCGACGGCGACGACGAGTGCCGGCCTGCGCTGGAACTGCGTGGTCATGGTGTTCACCGTCGCGCACGTTCCCGTCGAGAGCAGAAGGGGCGCCTTCGTCGCTCCGGCGAGCGCCGCCGTCGTGAGTGCGTCCGCGAACCCCGCCCCGGAGGTCAGGTAGACCCGGTCGCTCGCCGGAAGCGTGGTCGACAGCGCTGCAGCAACGTCGTACCGATCGGCGCCCGCCGACCTCTGTACGGTCGCCGCGGCAGGGATGCCGTTCGCCACGCCGCTCGTGACGCTGGCGGGACCGCCCACGATCATGACCTGCGTGGTTCCCCAGCGGGCCAGCGCGTCCTGGGTGGCCGCATCCATCGCGGGAGCCGACCCGTTCGTGAGCAGCACCGGCCGATCCATCACCGCACCGGCGGCACCGGCCGTGAGCGCATCCGGGAAGTTGTTGCCCGTGGCGAGGTACAGGGCGGGAACCGTCTGCCCGAACGCATCCTCGATCACGTTGCGCGAGACCTCGAACCGGTCCGCACCCGAGATGCGCTTCACCTGGTGCGTGAACGAGAGCGCGCTCAGTTGCGCGAGGACATCGTCCGACACGGTCGCCGGGCCGCCCGCCACCACGATGGTCGCGGGGTGAAGTCGCACGAGCTCGGAAGCCACGCGCGGGTCCAGAGTCGTGGGAGGCGTCAGCAGAAGCGTTCCCTTGAGGTGGGCGGCCGCCGCACCGGCCGAGAGCGCGTCCGGGAACGTTGCACCCGACGCGATGTAGGCCACCGGGACGGTGACCGGCGGATTGGGGAACGCCCGCTGGGAGGTCGCGACCGACGTGGAGTACCGGTCGTCACCCGCCACCTGATCCACGGAGGGGATCGGGTTCGGGTACCTGAGGGTCACGCCGTTCAGGCTGATCCGGATGACTGTTCCATCGGACATCCTGGTGGTCATGATGGCCCAGACCGTGCGGTTCGAGTAGCCGACATCGGTCGGGAGAGACAGCGTGTTGGCGCCCCCGATGCGCGCTCCGGCAGCGGTGTCCGGGTTGTTCGCCGCGCCGCGGTACCACTCCACCGTGTCTTGACCGCCACTGGGTCCCGAGACTGCGATGTTCAGCGTCGTGCCCGCTGTGGGACTGGCGGTGTAGTCGGGCTTGATGGTGGGGCGGTAGGCCGGCGGCGCTGAGGGAACGGTCACGGCTCGGCACCCGAACGACGGGCCCAGCGAGAACGACGCATCGGTCTCGAATACGTGGAGGCAGACCATCATGTGCCCTGTCGCCGGTGGCGTCGCCTGGAAGTCGAATCCCTGATTGGAGCCGAGCGACGGATACGCGGCATGCACGTCGGGGCGGTAGCCGGCGAATTGATCGTGGCCGTAAATGATTCCGTCGTAGGGGCTGCTACCGTCGGCCAGTTGCCAGGTCACCTGGATCCAGGCGCTCTCGAGCCAGTTGGCGTCCCCCGAGTGACCGTTGCGGTTCGGATGGTTGAGGTCACCCGCCCACCCCGTGAAGTGGATCGCCGGGAGCGCGGAGGGTGTCGAGTACTGGTACTCGCCGTACTCGACGGTCATCGTGTCGAGCCCGCCGACCGAGACGATCGGGGCAATGACCGCCGATGCCGGGGCGGCCCCGAGGACCGTCACCCCCAGCGCACCTGCCACAGCGATCGCCGCCGCTGCGAATAGTCTCCGGACTCGCTTGTTCATCGTCGTTCCGGTTCCCCTCGTTATTCGCACAGCCGCGTCAGGCTATCGGGGAATGGAACGGCCACCTATACCCCCATGAAGGGGGTGAGCTTCAGCCGAGGTCGTCCGGGTCCTTGCCCGTCCGCTCGCCCGTCTCCAGCGCGGCGATCGCCGCAAGGTCGTCGGGGTCGAGCTCGAAGCCGAACACGTCGAGGTTCAAACGAATACGCTCCGGCGACGTCGACTTCGGAATCACCACGTTGCCGAGCTGCAGCTGCCAGCGGATGACCACCTGTGCCGGAGTCACCCCGTGCTTGTCCGCGAGCCGTGCGAGTGTCGGATCGCTCAGGATGCGCCCCCGGGCGAGCGGGGACCACGCCTCGGTGACGATGCCGTGCGCTTCGTCGTACGAGCGCACCTCCGCCTGCGGCAGCCACGGGTGCAACTCCACCTGGTTCACCGCGGGCACCGTTTCCGTCTCACGCGCCAGCCGGTCGAGGTGGTGCGTGTGGAAGTTGGCCACCCCGATGGAGCGCGCGCGCCCCTCGTCCCGCACGCGCTCCAACGCGCGCCACGTCTCGACGTAGCGGTCGCTCTTCGGCGCCGGCCAGTGGATGAGGAAGAGGTCGATGGTGTCGAATCCCAGCTGCTGCAGGCTCCGATCGAATGACCGGAGTGTCGAGTCGTAGCCGTTGTCCGTCCACCACACCTTGCTGGTGACGAACACCTCCGACCGCTCCAGCCCGCTCCGCCGCACGCCCTCCCCCACGCCGCGCTCATTGGCGTAGAACGCGGCGGTGTCGATGTGGCGGTAGCCCGCGTCCAGGGCCGCGAGCACCGCATCCGCCGTTTCGGCTTCGGGGATCTTGTAGACCCCGAAGCCCAGCTGCGGGATGGTGCTGCCGTCGTTGAGAGTCAGCTGCGGGATGCTCGCCATGGGTTCATTCTGCCGCGCCGCACGCGTACAGGTGGGGGTGAGCGAAGGGAGAAAGACACATGACACTCAACGACAAGACGATCGCGTTCCTGGTGGGCCCGGAGGGCATCGAGCAGGCGGAGCTGGTGGAGCCGTGGAAGGCTGTGAGTGCGGCCGGCGGCACGCCGAAGCTGATCTCGAAAGACGACGGCGAGGTGCAGGCCTTCAACCACCTGACTCCCGCCGACACCTTCCCCGTGGATGTGACGCTCGCCACGGCGAGCGCCGACCAGTTCGACGCACTGGTGCTCCCGGGCGGCGTCGCCAACGGCGACCAGGTGCGCACCTTCCCCGAGGCGGTCTCGCTGGTGAAGGCGTTCGCCGACGCGGGCAAACCGATCGCCGTGATCTGCCACGGCGGGTGGGTGCTGATCGAAGCGGGGGTCGTCGACGGCCGCACGCTGACCAGCTGGCCGAGCCTTCAGACCGACTACCGGAACGCCGGCGCCACCTGGGTGGATGAGGAGGTCGTGGTCGACGACGGACCCTTCACCCTGATCTCGTCACGCAAGCCCGACGACCTCGAAGCGTTCGACCGCGAACTCGTGAAGGCGTTCGGGTAGAGGCCCGTGAGTGTTCCCTGGCAATGGCCTCCATGGCGGTTGCAGCGGCTCGCCCGATGAGGGAACGTAGGGCACTCCTGGAAGACACAACGGAAGGAGAGCACATGCTCACCCTCACGGAGAACGCCAGCACGATCGTCAAGACGCTCACCGAGCAGTCCCCGGAAGAGACTGCGGGTCTGCGGATCAGCAGCAGCAACCCCGACCGCACCGCCTTCGCGGCTGCCGTCACTCCTGAGCCGGAGGTATCGGACCAGGTGGTGGAGTCGGGCGGAGCCCGCATCTTCCTCGAGACGCAGGCCGCCGAGGTGCTCGACGACAAGGTGCTCGACGCCCAGGTCGACGAGCAGGGCGGCGTCAGTTTCGCCATCGGCGCGGTCGCCTAGCGACCCCCGAACGACGAGAGGCCCGGAGTCACGACTCCGGGCCTCTCGTGCGTCTGCGGCTAGCTATTGCGCCGGGGAGTCCGGACCCGTCGGCGGGGTGAGCTCGTCGACCACGATGGGATGCGGTGCCGTGCGGTCTTCGGGGAGGCCCCAGAGCGGCTCCCCCTCACCCGCGTCGAGGAGGAACTCGGCCGCCGACGTCCAGAACGGGACGATCTTCATCGGCGGGATGTCCTCCTCGCCGGGGAAGTGCGCGGCGAAATGCACCTCGGGATCGCCGTTGATCGGGTCCGAAGCGGCGATCAGACCGTAGTAGTTTTCGTCGTCCACGACGCGCCACCGTCCGGTGCGGCCGTGCTCGGGCTCCAGCCTGACCGTGTACCCGCCGTACTTGAAGTCCGGGCCGGGAGGCAGGGTGGCGCGCTCATCCTTCGTCATACTCCCGTTCTACGACCGACAGTGGTCGGGAGCAACTCGTTCACTTGCCTAGCAAAACGGTGTACGGCTACACCGGCCCCGCAGGCTGTCAACTCCTCGACTCCGACGGCTCGCCGGACTGGAGTAGTCGTGACGATAGGAGGCCACATGCTGGCGATGACATACCGCGGGCCGTACAAGATCCGAGTCGAAGAGAAAGACAGGCCGAAGATCGAGCATCCGGGCGATGCGATCGTGCGGGTGACTCTCGCAGCGATCTGCGGCTCAGACCTGCACCTCTACCACGGGATGATGCCGGACACCCGGATCGGGCACACCTTCGGGCACGAGTTCATCGGAGTGGTGGACGAAGTCGGGCCGGATGTCCAGAACCTGAAAGTCGGCGATCGGGTGATGGTCCCGTTCAACATCTTCTGCGGCAGTTGCTACTTCTGTGTCCGCGGCCTCTACTCGAACTGCCACAACGTCAATCCCAGCGCCACCGCCGTCGGCGGCATCTACGGGTACTCGCACACGACCGGCGGATACGACGGCGGCCAGGCGGAGTACGTGCGGGTGCCGTTCGCCGATGTCGGCCCGACGATCATCCCCGATTGGATGTCGGACGAAGACGCCGTGTTGCTCACGGATGCACTGCCGACCGGCTACTTCGGCGCGCAACTCGGCGAGATCGAGGAAGGCGACACCGTGGTCGTGCTCGGCTCCGGACCGGTTGGCCTGTTTGCGGCGAAGTCCGCGTGGCTGATGGGCGCCGGGCGCGTCATCGTCGTCGACCACCTCGACTACCGGCTGGCCAAGGCACAGGAGTTCGCGCACGCCGAGACGTACAACTTCGTCGAAGTCGGGGATGTGGTGCTCACGATCAAGCGCGCCACCGATGGGCTCGGGGCCGACGTGGTCATCGACGCCGTCGGAGCGGAAGCGGACGGGGCGGCGTTTCAGCACATCACCGCGTCGAAGCTCAAGCTTCAAGGCGGGTCGCCGATCGCGCTGAACTGGGCGATCGACTCCGTGCGGAAGGGTGGCACCATCTCGGTGATGGGCGCCTACGGTCCACTGTTCAGCGCCGTCAAATTCGGTGACGCGATGAACAAGGGCCTCCGGATCAATACGAACCAGTGCCCCGTGAAGCGGCAGTGGCCACGACTGTTCGAGCACGTCCGCAACGGCTACCTCACCCCGAGTGACATCGTCACCCACCGCATCCCGCTCGAGCACATCCAGGACGGCTATCACCTGTTCTCGACGAAGCTCGACGGCATTATCAAGCCGCTCGTGGTGCCGAGCGCCGCCTAGAAAGGGGACGACCATGCCGTACGTCGCAAGCGACCACACGAAGAAGTACGACCCGGAGGCGCTGCGTCAGCGCATCCCCGGCTGGGGCGTCGACAGCGACCCCGCAGACCGCCCCTCCCACCCACGCGAGCGGCTGGACCCCGAGGCGACCGGTGCCCACTGGACCTTCCCCGAGCGCCAGAAGCCGGTGGGCCGTCGCGAACGGTCGATCGAGCACACGATGCTCACGCCGGTCTTCGGAACGGCGCAGCCCCTCCACGGAGTGTCCGGTGCGATCCGCCGCTTCGCATACGACCGTTACAGCGAGGGCCGGACCGCCCACTGGATGCTGCTCGTCCTCGGCGACCGGGTAGATGCGATCGGCGCGCACGCGAAATCGCTGGCCAGCCGTCGCCCGGACGATCCGATCACGGAGTCAGGCGTCCTCTCGGAGGTGGGCCACCACCCGATCTCGTCCCGGTTCGGGGTGCGCCGTGCCGATGTCAAGCACACCTGGCTCGACCCGGTCATCGTGCTCGGCCCGTGGGTGCTCGCCGGGTTCGTCGTGGTGCGGACCGTCGCCAGGATCGCGAGACGGTAGCGGGCAGGCTGGACCACACGTTCTCGTCGTGAGGTGGAGGCCGGTGCGCGGGCCTCCCAACCCCGATCCGGGGCCCGCGCGCCACCTCTCCGATTACGGCGCCGCGACCTCCTCCGGAACGTCCGGCCGCTCCTGCTCTTGCACTTCGCGCTCCTGCTCGGCCTCTGCGTCGTCACCGCGGAACTGCGTCATGTAGAGGTCGTAGTACGCTCCGCGACGCTCGAGCAGGGTCGCGTGGTCGCCCTGCTCGACTATGCGTCCTTGCTCCATGACGAGGATGGTGTGCGCGTCGCGGATCGTGGAGAGCCGATGCGCGATCACGAACGACGTTCGGTCCGTGCGCAGCGCCGCCATCGCGTGCTGGACGAGAAGTTCCGTCCGGGTGTCGACGGACGAGGTGGCCTCGTCGAGGATGAGCAGCGACGGATTTGCGATGAACGCCCGCGCGATCGTGAGGAGCTGTCGCTCTCCGGCGGAGACGTTGCCCCCGTCGGCGGTGATGACGGTGTCATAGCCGTCCGGCAGCTGGCGTACGAAACGGTCGACCATCGTGGCTTTCGCGGCGGCGATCACCTCGTCGTCGGTCGCGTCGAGCCGGCCGTAGCGGATGTTCTCGCGGATGGTTCCCGAGAACAACCACGCATCCTGCAGGACCATGCCCACCTGCCCGCGCAGTTCGGCGCGGGAGAGCCGGGTCGTCTCGATGCCGTCGAGTCGGATCGCACCGCTGTTCAACTCGTAGAACCGCATGATGAGGTTCACCAGTGTGGTCTTGCCTGCGCCCGTTGGGCCGACGATCGCGACGGTGCTCCCCGGCCGGACACTGAGCGAGAGGTCTTGGATGAGCTCGGTCTCCGGGTCGTACGAGAAGCCGACGTGGTCGAGCTCGACGCGGCCGTCCGCGCGTTCCGGCAGGTGCTCGGTCGCCGTGTCCGGAGTCTGCTCCTCCGAGTCGAGGAACTCGAACGTCCGCTCGGACGACGCGACACCCGACTGCAGCATGTTCGCCATGCCCGCGATCTGGCCGATCGGCTGTGAGAATTCGCGCGAGTACTGGATGAACGCCGTCGCGTCGCCGATGGTGAGCTGGCCGGCGGCCACCTTCAGGCCGCCGACGACCGCGATCAGGACGTACGAGAGGTACGACACGAAGTTCATCGCCGGCATGATGCTGCCGGAGACGAACTGCGCCCCGACCTGCGACGCGTGCAGCTTCGAGTTGCGGGAGTCGAACTCGCTGAGCATGACTTCGTCGCGCCCGAAGGCACGCACCAGGTCGAGACCCGAGAACGACTCCTCGATGTGACCGTTCAGCGCGCCCGTCGACGCCCACTGGGTCTTGAAGAGCTTCTGCGACCGGGAGCCGATGACGCCCGCGATCACGCCGGAGAGCGGGATCGAGATCAGCGCGATCAGCGCCAACTGCCACGACACGACGAACATCATGATGCCGATGCCGATCACGGTGAGCACCGACTGGATGAGCTGCGAGAACGCCTGCTGGAGTGCCGTCTGGATGTTGTCGACGTCGTTGGTGACGCGCGACATCAGATCACCGCGCTGACGCGTGTCGAAATAGCTGAGCGGGAGACGGTTCAGCTTGGCCTCGACGTCTTTGCGCAGGCCGTAGATCACCCGCATGACCAGCGCGTTGAGCAGATACCCCTGCCACCACTGCAGCAGCGACGCGACGAGGTACATCGCCAGCACGATGAGCAGTAGGCGTCCGAGCTCGGTGAAGTCGATCCCCTGCCCCGTGGTGACACCGGAGCCGGCGATCACGTCCGCGAGCTGGTTCTGGCCCGCAGCGCGGAGCTGCTCGACCACCTGGTCGACCGGCACGCCCTTCGGAAGCTGGGAGGCGATCACGCCTTGGAAGATGACGTTGGTCGCGTCGCCGAGGATCTTCGGCGCGATGACCACGAGGACGACGGAGACGACCGTGAGGAGGGTGACCCATGCCATCCCGAGCCACTCGGGCTTGAGCAGACCCATGAGCCGTTTGAAGGACGGCCAGAAGTTCTCCGCCTTCTTGGCGGGTGCGCCGCCGAACATGTCGCCGTCCGCCTCGCCGGGCGTGAAGTCGTACTCCTCTTCGAGCTCATCGAGGACGATGTCCGTCGCGGTGGGCGTCTGCCCCTCCTCGGGGCGGCCGCCGCGCTTCTTGCGTTCTGTACTGCGCGCCATCTCAGGCCACCTCCAAGCTCAGCTGCGATTCGACGATCTCTCGGTACGTGTCGTTGGTCTCGAGCAACTCGTCGTGCGTTCCCTGGCCGACCACGCGGCCGTCGTCCATGACGATGATCGTGTCGGCCTCCCGGATTGTGGAGATCCGCTGGGCGACCACGATCACTGCCGCATCCCCGGTGGAGTCGGCGAGCGCGCGTCTCAGGCGCGCGTCGGTTGCGACGTCGAGTGCCGAGAACGAGTCGTCGAACAGGAACACCTTGGGCCGCGCGACGAGGGCACGAGCGATGCAGAGACGCTGGCGCTGACCACCCGAGACGTTCGTGCCGCCCTGGGCGATCCGCTCGTCGAGGCCGTGCTCCTTCGCGCGGACGAAGTCGTCCGCCTGGGCCACCCGAAGCGCCTCCCACAGCTCCTCGTCGGTGGCGTCCGGCCGCCCGAACCGGAGGTTGGAAGCAATCGTCCCGGAGAACAGGTAGGGGCGCTGCGGGACGAGCCCGAGCACGCCGGCGATCTGCTGTCGGTTGAGGCCATCGACCCGAACTCCGCCGATGCGGACGTGACCCTTCTGGGGCGTGAACAGGTCGGCGATCACCGATACGAGCGTGGACTTTCCGGATCCCGTCGATCCGACGATCGCGGTGAGCTGGCCGGCTTCGGCGGTGAAGGAGACATCGCTCAGCACGGGCTTCTCGGCGCCCGGGTAGCCGAACGTGACATCCTGCACCTCGACCAGCCCGCTCGTGGGTACCGCCGTTGCGGCCGCTCCCTCGGCGCTGGTGCTGGGCACGGCGCCGAGGACTTCCTCGATGCGCTCGGCGCAGACCATCGCGCGAGGAATCATCATCGCCATGAAGACGCCCATCATCACGGCGACGAGGATCTGAAGCAGATACTGCAGGAAGGCCGTCAGCGCACCGATCTGGATATCACCCGCGTCGACGCGATGACCGCCGAACCACAGGACGGCGACGGTCGCCACGTTCAGGATGAGCATGATGATCGGGAACATCAGAACGAAGATGTTTCCCACCTTGACCGAGATGCGCGTGAGAGCCGCGTTCGCGTCGTCGTACCGCTTGGTCTCGAACCTCTCACGGACGAAAGCCCGGATGACGCGGATGCCGACGATCTGCTCCCGGATCACGCCGTTGACGCCGTCGATCCGCTCCTGCATGACGCGGAACATCGGAAGCAGCAGCCAGACGAGGATGCCGACGACGATGAAGAGGACGGCCACCGACACCCAGATCAGCCAGGAGAGTCCGGCGTCCACGCGCACGGCGAAGATGATGCCGGCGATGCACATGATCGGGGTCGACACCATGAAGTTGAACGTCATGAGCAGCAGCATCTGAACCTGCTGCACGTCGTTGGTGTTGCGTGTGATGAGCGTCGGCATTCCCCAGCGCGCCAGATCGAGCGAGGGGAGCGCATCCACCTTGCGATAGAAGGAGCGGCGGATGTCCCTACCGGCCGTCATCGAGGCGCGCGCCCCGAAGTAGGTGGCGGCGACCGCCGCGATCACCTGCACGAAGCAGACGATGAGCATCGTGCCGCCGGTGTTCCAGATGAAGTCGGTGTCGCCTTTGACGACACCCTTGTCGATGATGTCGGCGTTGAGCGTCGGCAGGTAAAGGGCGGCCATGGTCGCGATCAGTTGTAGGACCACGACCGCGGTCACCGAGCGCCAATAGGGGCGCACGAAGCGGAGTGAGAGACGAAGCAGAGTCACAGTGATTCCCGGGTGTGCTGTGTGTGTGGACGAAAGTGCCGTGGTGAGGGGCACCGACGACGCTATCCATCAATAAGGACGCGGAGCGACCTCAATCGTGATGCGTCAGTGTCGATCTTGCGTCACTTGAGTATGTAGTGGAGATGGAGGACGCCGTTGTCGTAAGCGTCGTGGTGGCGCAGGCGCAGCTGTGCGGGTGCGCTTCCGTCAGGGAACAGGCGTGCGCCCGTCCCACGGACGACCGGATAGACGAACAGATGCAGGGAACCGAGGAGCCCATCCGCAAGGAGTGACCGCACGAGGGAGCCCGAACCGCTGACGTAGACCCCGCCGCTGTAGCCGTCGGCGAACTCCCGGATCCGCTCGGCGTCGTAGGCGCCCAACGATCGAGAGTTGGCCCAGGTGGCCGCCGCGGCCGCGTCATCCAGGGACGAACTGACCACGCCTTTCGGGCTGTCGTTGAAGAAGGGTGCCCCCGGGTCGTCGGCTGCGGTGCGCTGCGACCAGGCTGGAGCGAACATCTCGAATGTGCGGCGCCCGAGGAGGATCGCGTCCGACGAACGGGTTAGGCGTCCGATATCGTCGCCCATCTCCGGATCGAACCCGAAGTCGGCGGTCCAGCTCGGATCCTCGAACACGCCGTCCAGCGACACGAACTCGTGCACAGCGATCGCGCCCATGCGGTTCCCCTTTCCCCCGGATCAGCTTAGGGGCTGTCGGACGATCACGAAATGGCCGACGGCCGCAGGATGCGGAGTCCGTCGCCGACGTTCCGGGTCGGTCGAGAGTGTCAATCCCTCCCGGCACGGGTGTTGCGGGCGTAGACACGGATAAGACACCCGGGAGATCTCCATGAACCCAGTTATCGCCCTCACGCACGAGCAGCGACGGGGCGCGCCGCGCCTGACTCCGGAGGTCGTCCCGGGCGTGCACAGGCTCGAGCACGCCTTCACCAATTGCTACCTGCTGGTTGACGGGGAGAACTGGACGCTGGTGGATGCGGCCTTCCCGAATACCTGGAGTCCGCTGATCCGGGCGGCGCACGAGTTGGACCTGCGAATGCGCGATCTGCAGGGCATCGTTCTCACGCATGGCCATTTCGACCATGTCGGCGTCGCCGCGCGCGCAGTCGAGGAACTCGGTGTCCCGGTGTTCGTTCACGCGGGCGACCGGACACTCGCGGCTCACCCGTACCGGTACCGCCGCGAGCACTCGCCGTTCGTGTATCCCCTGCTGTACCCGCGGGCGTTCGTCCCCCTCATCAGCATGGTCCGCGCGGGCGCGCTGCATGTCAGAGGAGTGGAGGAGGTGTCGGAGCTGCCGGGTTCCGGGATGCTCGACCTGCCCGGACGCCCTGAGGTCGTGTTCACTCCCGGCCACACATTCGGGCACTGCGGGCTGCTGCTCCGCGAGCAGGAAACCCTCCTCACCGGTGACGCGCTCGTCACCCTCGACCCGTACACGGGGATTGCCGGAGCGCAGATCGTCGCCGGTGCAGCCACCGCGCACTCGCCATTGGCGCTCAGGTCGCTCGACGCGATCAGCGCAACGGGCGCCCGCGTCCTTCTTCCCGGGCACGGCGAGCCATGGCTGGACGGCGCGGAGTCCGCGGTCGCGGCGGCTCGCGCCGTCGGGCGCCGCTGAAAGGCCGCGCGGCTGCGCGACTGCGCGGCTGCGCGGCTGACCGCTCAGGCGGCCGGCCCGACCACCTCCAGCAGACCGCCGTCCTTCACCACAGTGAGCGACAGGACCTTGTAGCCCGCCTCGTCGAAGAACACCGTGATCCGGTCCGTGTCAGTGTGCATGACGATGCCGGCGCCCCAGGTTCGATGAGTCACGCGCGCCGCCACCGGGTAGGGAGTCTCACCCGCGGCGTCGTGCTCTTCCGCCCAGCGGTACGCGCTGCCCGACGAGCACGTGTCGCAATTGCCGCACGGCTCCGGGAGCTCCTCGCCGAAGTAGCCCAGCAGGAACTGCCGACGGCACATGCCCGTCTCGGCATACTCCTGCATCAGTTGCGACCGGGAGTGCTCGATGCGCTGCCGCGCCTCCGCCTCGGCCTCCGCCCGGGATGCGGCCTGCACGGGCGTGAGGTCGGCTGCCTGGAGGTCATCGTCGGACCCGGCGAGTGCATCCGCATCGCGCAGTAGGCCCAGCAACCGTCCGAGGGAGCGGACGCTGATGCCGGTCTTCTCGGACAGGTCGTCACGGCTGATCCCCGGGCGTTCGCGGACTGCGGCGAAGACGCTCGTCAGGTCGTCCGCATCCGGGCCTCCCCCGGAGAAGAACTTGGTCAGCGCGAAGTCCTCGGGCCGGTAGTGCAGCGTGACGAGCGCCGGATCGCCGTCTCGTCCAGCCCGCCCGGCCTCCTGGTAATAGCTGTCCAGCGAGTCCGTCACCGACGCGTGGACGACGAAGCGCACATCGTGCTTGTCGATCCCCATCCCGAACGCGCTGGTCGCCGTCACGACGCGCGCGCTGTCGTCCATGAACCGCTCGTAGACGTCGTCCCGCTCCGCCCGCCGCAGACCGGCATGGTATGCCGCGGACGGAATGCCGCCCTGTTCCAGCTCTTCCGCGTACAGCTCGGCGTCCTTCCGGGTGGCGGTGTAGACGAGGCCGGAGCCCGCGAGGTCGCGCACCTGGGCGACGACGGCGGAGCGCTTCTCGGAGTCCTCCTCGTAGCGCCGCACCTCCAGGCGCAGGTTGGGACGGTCGAAACCGGTGGCGAAGAGCCGCGGTCGCCGCATCCCGAGCCGCTCCCCGATCTCGGCGCGGACGGGTGGAGCCCCCGTCGCCGTCATGGCCACCACGGGTGGATGCCCGAGCTCCTCGATGACGTCACCGAGGAGGAGGTAGTCGGGGCGGAAGTCGTGACCCCACGACGACACGCAGTGCGCCTCGTCGACCGCGAACAGGGAGACGGGCAGAGCGCGTAGCCGCTCACGCACCTCCGCGTTCGCAAGCTGCTCGGGAGCGAGGAAGGCGAAGCCGGGTTCGCCGGACTCCAACGCCTCCCAGTCGCGCTCACGTTCCCGCAGACCGGCGGACGAGTTGATCGCGAACGCCCGCGGCACATCCTTTGCCTCAGCCAGCGCGCGGACCTGGTCCTCCTGCAGCGAGATCAGCGGAGAGACCACGATCGTCACTCCGCCGAGGACGGTGCCGGTCACCTGATACAGCGACGACTTGCCGTACCCGGTCGGCATCACCGCGAGGACGTCACCGCCGTCGAGCAGCACCTCCATCGCTGCCGCGAGCCGGGGTCGTAACTCCGCCCAGCCGAACGATTCGCGGGCGACCTCTTCGATGCGAGACATGCGGCCACCGTAGCCGCTCGGACGGGTCGTGCTCGTCGTCCCTCGACGAGGATGCCGATCCTGACTACTGCACCGACCAGCCGCCGTCGCTCGGGAGGACGGCACCGTTGATGTTGACGCCGTCGTCGCTGAGCAGGAAGGTGATCGACGCCGCGAGTTGCTCCGCGGTGGCGATGGTCGGGATCTGCTGCTGGAACGGCGTGAGGCGAGCCATGCCCGCCTCCGATGGCGTGGCCGGCATCGGGATGCCCGTCGCGACGCCGCCCGGGGCGACCGCGTTCACCCGGACGCCCTGCGGCCCGTACATGAAAGCGGTGCTGCGCGTGAGGCCGACGACGCCGTGCTTGGAGACGGTGTACGCCGTGCCCGACGCGTTGCCGCGGAGCCCCGCCTCCGAGGCCACGTTGACGATGGATCCCTGTCCGGCCTGGAGCATGGCAGGGAGGACCGCGCGGGTCAGCTTGAAACCGCCCGTCAGGTTGATGCCGATGGTTCGGTCCCAGACCGCGTCCGACGTCTCGTGTGCCGGCGAGAAGTCGTCGTTGACGCCGGCGATGTTCGCGAGCCCGTCGATCCGGTCGCCCGCTGCCGCCACGATGCTGTCGATGTCGGCCTGCCGGGTGATGTCGCCGACCACGGTCACGACGGAGCCGTCGGGCAGCGACGAGGCGAGGTCCGCGAGGCGGTCGGCGGAGATGTCGACAGCGACCACGTGGCCGCCCTCGCGGGCGACTCGTGAGGCGGTGGCGCGTCCGATCCCCGAGGCTGCGCCGGTCACGATGATCGTCCGGCCTTCGAATCGGCCGGCTGACACCTTCTCCACCCATCCGGTCACGACATCCTCCGGCATGACACCGTCGTTCGCCTGCAGGACAAGGTCGTCGACCACCGACTGGGGCAGCTGTCCTTGGCTCATCGCGACCAGCTGCTGCAGCGGGAGGCCGCGCACCGGCGCGAGCATCTCCTCGCCGACGCCCGCCTGCGCGAGGAATCCGTGGATGAGCGGGGCGCCCTTCGGGTGCTCCAGCCACTCACCGATGGTGCTGTGTGCCGTCAATGGCTTCGGATCGGTCATCGTCGTCCCTCCTTGTGGGTTCTGGCCAATTATGGCACTGAGTGCCACGAGTCCGCTGGGAGAATCGGATGAAAGTCGCGGGCCGACGGGCAGCCTGGCCGAACGCGGTGTGTTCCCGAGCGCCGAGCCGCTGGCTATGCTGTCCGCCATGAGCACGAAGAGCCGTCAGGCCCCGCATCAGGAAGAGACGCTGCAGCTCGGTGAGAAGCGAGGGCTGTGGGGCGCTTTCGCGGGACTGATCACCGCCGTGCTCATCGCGTATCCGCTGTCGGCATGTATTGCCTTCGCGACGCATCCGACCACCCAGAAGCTGTTCGGCGGCCGACTGGAGTCCGCCTCGGCGGGAGGCTTTGCGGCGTTCTGGTGGGTCCTCGCCCTCGGCTGCCTTGCTCTGCCGTTTCTGGTCGGCTTCGGGATCGCACGGCTCTCTTCCCGCGCCGTCATCACGATCGCGACGATCGTCGTCCTCTTCATCATCGCCGTCGTGATCCTCGGGCAGATGTTCGCGTTCTGACCGATCAGCCGACGGCGAGCACGACTTTCCTGCCGGGCGGGAGCGACTCGGCAGCCCGGTGCGCCTCCCACACCTCGGTGAGCGGGTGAAGGACGGGCTCGGCGATCGTCACGGAGCCTGAGGCGGCGTCCGCCAGCAACGACGACAGCATCCGGCGATAGGCGTTTCGCTGCGTCGAGACGTACAGCGGAGCGCTGCACACCCGCTCCCAGCGGTGTCGCCCGGCGATCGCAGCACCGCGGAGGGCGTCGGCCCGCTCGTGCCCCGGCCTGCCGGCGAACGCGGTGCGGACCAGGGTGCCGCCCGCCGCGAGAACCTCGCGGACCCGGGGGGATCCCGTGTGGTCGATGGCCGCATCCACCGCTCCCCCCGCCGCGGCGCGGACCAGCGCAGGCCAGTCGTCCGCAGTGTGATCGACCACCGGGATGCCGAACGCGCGCACCCGGTCCGCCGTTCGCGCGGAGGCGGTGCCGACGACGGTCCGTCCGGAGCGCTGGGCCAGCTGCACCGCGAGCGAGCCGACGGCGCCGGATGCACCCTGCACGAGCACGCGGCGGGCCGGACCCGCGAGCTCTAGAGCGTGCGCGGCCGTCACGCCGTCGAGCGGGAGGACAGCGGCCACTGCCGGGTCCATGCCCTGCGGAACCGCCACGAGCAGGGTCGGCGCGACGGTGAGGAACGTGGTGTGGGAACCCATCCGCGGCAGAACGCCGGCGACCGTCGCACCTTCGCGCAAGCCCAGCGCGACGGACACGGCCGACTCCGTCATCAGTTCACCGACGAAGTCGTACCCCGTCACGAATCCCGGCGCGGGCTGGAGGACGTACCCGCCCCGCCGGGCGAGCAGGTCGGTCGCCCCGAGCGACGCGTGGGTCACCCGGACGATGACGTCGTTGCCGCGCGGCGGGCGCAACGGCTCGCGGGCCAGCACCATCGCGGTCGGGTCCCCGAAACGGGAGACCCGGGCGACGAGCCGTGAAGGGGAGTCGCCGGTGATGTCTCTCATCGGGCGATCAGCCGGCGCGCCGCTGCAGCAGCGCAGCGCGTTCGGGGTGCGCTTCGAACCAGTCGGCCACGTACCAGCACATCGGGACGATGTGCCGGGAACCGTCCTTCTCTATCTCGTCGACGGCGTACTCGACCAGCTGAGCCGCGTACCCCTTGCCGCGGCGGTGCGGGACGGTGAAGGCCCGCGTCAGCGAGATCGAGCTGCCCAGGATGCTGTAGTCGAGCACCCCCACCAACTCGCCGTCGATGTGCATCGCGAAGCGGCTCGCATCCTTCTGATCACTGAACTCGGTGGCCATGCGCCCATGGTACGTCCGCTGGGTCCCAGAGGAAGCGGAGTAGTCTGAGCCCGTGGGAACCCGACCCGCACCCGAGGGCTCCCGCGCAGTTCCGCGACCGAGGTCACAGCAGACCAGGCCGCCGGCGGCGCCCGCCGACCGTGCGACGTGACGACCCTGGAGTCCCACCGTGACGTTCGACGCTCCGTCGCCCACCCTCGCCCCCCCTTACCAGGCCCTCCTCGAGCAGGTGCCGATCGGCGAGCACTCCGTCATCGAGGCCGAGACCGTGGCCTACGAGCACGAGGGCCTACCGCTTGAGGGCTACCTGGCCCGAGACGCGCAGGCGGATGAGCGACGTCCGGCGGTTCTCATCCTTCACGACTGGTACGGCGTCGCCGACAACGTCCGGATGCGCGCGCAGATGCTCGCCCGGAGCGGGTATGTCGCCTTCGCGGCCGACCTGTACGGCGCCGGCGTCCGGCCCACCGGCGACGCGGCGCCGGCGGAGGCCGGAAAGTACTACCGCGACCTGCAACTGCTGCGCGCGCGGGCCGCTGCCGGCTTCAGCTGGCTGCAGCAGCAGCCCAGCGTCGACCCGGCGCGGCTGGCGGTGATCGGCTACTGCTTCGGCGGAACCGCCGCCGTGGAGTTCGCGCGCACCGGTGCGCCGGTGCGCGGGGTGGTCTCCTTCCACGGCGGGCTGATCGCCCACGACCCGTCGGACGCGGCGCAGATCGCCGGGTCGTTGCTGGTGCTGACGGGCGGCTCGGACCCTGTCGTCCCCGACGAGGCGGTCGTCGCCTTCGAGAAGGAGCTCCGCGAGGCACCGCACGTCGACTGGCAGGTGACCACGTACTCCGGGGCCCCGCACGCGTTCACCATCCCCGGCACCGACCGTTACCGGCCGATCGCCGACGCGCGCAGTTGGCGCGCGCTGGTGTGCTTCCTGGACGAAGTGTTCCGGTGATGGAGGAGCCGCGCTGATGGAGCATCCCTTGCTGTTCGACGACGACGACCCGTTGGTCTCGCGCGTGCGGGCGCTGGCCCTGCGCCTCCCGGAGGCGGTGGAGACGCTCAACCACGGCCGTCCCTCGTGGAAGGCGGGCGAGAGCGGCCGCGCCTTCGCCGTCCTCGGAGCCGCCATGGATCGCACCGATACCCTCGTCTTCAAGCCCGATCCGGCGGAGGCGCCCGCCTGACGGGAGGACTCACGCGTGTTCGTCCCGAAGTACTGGGGACCGAGCGGGTGGCTCGCCATCGAACTGGACCGATCGGCCGCGGACTGGTCGGAGACGGCCGAGCTGATCGAAACCTCGTACCGTCAGGTCGCTCTGCGTCGCCAATTGGCGGTCTTGGATGGGGTCATGTAGGCTCTTATCCGGTCCGTTTGGATCATGCGCCACTAGCTCAACGGATAGAGCATCTGACTACGGATCAGAAGGTTGGGGGTTCGAATCCCTCGTGGCGCACTGTGTCCGAGAGACGCGCTGTGTCTGACAGACGCATACTGGTTGAGACAGTAGAAGAAGCCCCGCCTGAAAGGCGGGGCTTTTTTGCGCCCGGGCTCTTTCACGCCCCCGCGCCGAGCGACTGCGGCAGTTCGGAACGTGTGCGGCCGGTCGCGCAGCAGCAAACGTTCCGAAGGGGCGCACTCACGAAGCGGACGACGTCGACGGCGCCGGCGAGGCGGCCGCGGACGGCTCGCCGGCCGTCCGCCCGCCGCGGCGGCTGAGGACGGCGACGCACACGACGATCGCCGCCAGCAGCGCGATACTCACCGGGCCCGTGCCCAGCGCGAGTCCGCCGCGCGCGTGGGAGACCGCGAGACCGTCGGAGACGGACGCACCGAAGGGCCGGGTGAGCACGTAGGCCGACCAGAACGCCGCCGTCGCCCCGAGCCCCCACCAGCGGTAGGCGATGCCCGGGATGGCGAACAGGATGCCGAACACCAGCGCCGACGCGAAATAGCCGAGTCCGAAGGTCACCGCGGTCAGGTCTCCGAGCGCGGTGCCGAGGGCGAAGGTCATCAGGACAGCGCACCAGTAGAAGAACTGACGGGCACGGGAGTCGATCCGATGCACCGAGAGGGTTCGTTGCGTCGCGTACCAGACCACGAATACGGCCGCGAGCGCCACAGCGAGCACGACGGTCGACACGAGGTACGGGATGCCGAGCTCGACGTGGAGCACATCGGCCACCATCGTTCCGAATACCGCCACCATGAGCACCGCCGACCAATACACCCACGGGATGTACCGCCGCACCGCGAACTGCAGCACGAGCGCCGCGGCGAAGAGCAGGAAAGCACCGCCGACGGCGACGACGGGGTCGATTGTCTTGACCAGGTAGTCGGAGGCGGTCTCCCCCATGGCTGTCGTCAGCAGCTTGGTCACCCAGAACAGGGCGGTGACGGCAGGCACGGTATTGCGCATGCCCCCAAGCATCCCGGACCGGCGTGCCGTCAGCCTGGGCGACCGTGGCGAACGGCTGAGAGGCCTCAGAGGAACTAGCGGCCGCGGGCGGCGTGAGGGGTGAGTGCGTGCTGCAGCGCGAGGGTCGCTGCTCCTCCCGCGGCCGCATCCAGCCCCGGGTCCGCCAGCTCGATGACGACCGGGTGGATGGCACGCGTGCGGGCGAACCGCTCGACGTACTCGCGGATCTCGCGCACGTACACGGCACCGGCGTCGGCGAAGCCCGGACCTGCGAGCACGATGCGTTCGAGGTCGAGCACGTTCACGATCGAGAGCACCGCCGCGGCGACGTACCGCGCCGACCGCTTGATCAGCTCGCAGCAGCGCGGCTCGCCCTGCGCTGCCGCGCGCGCGATCGCCTCGAAGTCGGCGCGGAAGCGCTGCGGGTCGCCCGTGAGCTGCAGTTGATCGGTGAGGGCGTCGTCCTCCAGCGCCGCGGCGACCACGGCCCGGGGCGCTGCCAGCATCTCCAGGCACCCGCGCGCGCCGCACCAGCACTGCGGGCCGTCGATGTCGATCACCATGTGGCCGATCTCACCGACATTCGAGGACGCCCCGCGAGCGACGCTCCCTCCGGCCATGATGCCGAGGCCGAAACCGTTCGAGAGGTAGAGCGTGGCGAAGTCCTGCGTCGCCGGCACCCGGCCGGCCCAGTACTGACCGAGCGCCGCGCACGCAGCGTCGTTGTCGCGCACGACGGGGAGCCCGATCCGGGGCTCCAGCGCCTTGTTCAGCGCGAACGACTCCCACTCGGTGGAGGTGATCGAGAGCCGCTCGGCCCCTGCGCCCAGGTCGAGACCGGCCCCGGCGACGCCGACTCCCACGACGGATTCGAGCGCGATGTCGAGTTGCACGAGGAGCTGCCCCAGCTCGCGGGCGATGCGCACCACATCCTCGCTCGGCCCGGCCTCCTCGATGCCCGGCGACACCAGGCGACCGATCACGTTGCCGGCCAGGTCGGTGACGACGTAGGTCAGTCGACCCGCGTCGAGAGAAAGCCCGACCGCGTAGCGGCCTCTCGTGTTCAGTTCGAGCAGGCTGCTCCGCTTTCCGCCGGTCGACTCGCTGAAGCCGGTCTCGATGACCAGGCCCTCCTCGATCAGCGTCTTCACCACGCGGGTGATCGAGGTCGCGGTCAGGCCCGAGCGTTCGGCGAGCTCGGTGCGCGTGACCGTCCCGCCCGAACGGACCATGTCCAGGATGGCGCTCCGGGTGTTCGCGGACGACGGCCCCAGCCGCCGCCCCGGGTTCACGTCGTCTCCCGGACGACGACGACCGGTTCCGGTGCTGCGACCGCCGGCATGTCGTCGTCGTGGATGGCCGCGAGCGCGGCGGTACCGAGCAGCGCGCCGATCTCACGCCCGTGCCGGTCGATGGCGGTGATCGGGCGACTGGCGCTCTGGCAGACCAGCGAGTCGCTCCAGCAGATCAGGGCGACCGCGTCCGGCACGGGGATGCCGTGCTCCTGCAGGGCGTCCAGCGCCGCGACGGCGTCGTGGTCGGTGTCGAAGATCAGCGCGGTCGGGCTCCCCGCAGAGCTCTCGGCGCCGACCCGCACGGCGGCCTCGACGACGTCGATCGTCTGCACCGTCTCGATCGTGCGGTCCCCGGTTCCGGCGTCGCCGACGAGGGGTTCCGGTACCGGCTGACTGGTGACGTACACCCACCGTCGGGCCGGATGCGCGTCCAGGTACGAGACGAGAGCACGCGAAGCTGCGGCCGCGTCCACCGTCACCGCCGGGTAGTCCACATCGACCGCGACCGGCGCGAGGGCGACGAACGGCATGTCGATCTGGCGGAGCAGGCGGATCCGGGGGTCTGCCTCCGCCGCGCCCAGAAGGATGACACCGGCGATGCCTCCCACGCGAGCCCAGAGGCGGTACGTCTTCAGCTCCGACTCCTCGTCGTCGACCGAGCGCGTGATGAAGCGCATCCCGGCGGTGAGCAGCGGCCCGGCGATGGCGCGGACGATCGCGGAGGTGACGGTGTCATCGTGGCCGTGCCCGTGTCGGATCACCACGCCGATCGAGGCGGAAGCATCAGTCAACGCACCACACCCCCTTCCTTCTGCGCAGGACCCAGAATAGGCAGTCTGCCGGATTCACTGGCGCCGCCACGACTCCAGCCGTCACTTGATCGCGCCCGCGGCCATCCCGCGCTCGAACTGACGCTGCAACGCGATGTACGCGATGATCGTCGGAATCGCGGTGATGACCGACGCGGCGAGGATTTTCGGAGTGTCGTCGTTGTACTGCCGGCGGAAGAACTCCGGCAGCTGGGTGACCACTCCCATCCCGTCGTCGATGAGGAACACCTTGGGCAGCAGGTACGAGTTCCAGGCATAGATCAGAACGAGCACCATGAGTGCAACGGCGATCGGGCGGGACAGGGGAACGAGGATCGACCAGAACACCCTCCAGGTGCTGGCGCCGTCGATCCGCGCGGCCTCGAACATTGCGTCCGGGATGCCGTCGACGTACCCGCGGGCGATCAGCACCGTGAATGGGATCTGCAGTGCCGCGATCGGAAGGATCACCGACCAATAGGTCCCGAGCAGTCCCAGCTTGACCGCCGTCGTGTAGAGCGGAGCGATGAGCACCACCTCGGGCAGCGTCAGCGCGGCCATCATGAGCCAGAAGTACACTTCCTTGCCCCGCACCCGCAGCTTCGAGAAGCCGAAGGCGGCCGCCAGGGTCGCCACATAGACGATCACGATGGAGGCGACAGCGATGATGATCGTGTTCACGAAGAACTTCGAGAAGCCGGGCACCTGCACCACCGCGAGGTAGTTGCCCCAGCCCTGGCCCTCGAAACTGGTCTGCAGCATCGCGATCAGCGGTATCACGAACGGAACCACTGCGACGGTCAGGATCAGCTGGAGCAGGATGCGCGCGCGGCGCGATCGGGTCTCAAACATCTGCGGCCTCCTTGCGGCGCGGCTTGGTGCGGGTGAGGCGTTCGCGCCCTCTCAACTGCATGAAGACGGACACCGCGACCGCGATCAGCAGCACCAGGATCGACAGGGCGGAGGCGTAGCCCAGGTTCCGGTCGGTACTCGCGGTCTCTCCGTAGATCATGGTGCCGAGGAACTCGGACGAGTGCGCCGGGCCGCCCTGCGTGATCAGCCACGGGTTGTCGAACAGCTTGAGTGCCGTGATGAAGTTCAGGATGGCCAGAGACACGATGATCGGCTTCAGGCTCGGGAGAACGATGGAGAAGAGCACGCGGAGGTTGCCCGCGCCGTCGAGACGCCCGGCCTCGAGGAGCTCGGGGTCGATCTGCGACATGCCCGCGTACAGGAGGATGAAGCCGTAGCCGATCGCGCCCCAGCATCCGACCAGGGTCACGACCAGCAGCGACGTGGTGGACTGGCCGATCCACGGCTGCTGCAGTGCCGACAGGCCGAAGAAGCCCAGGATGCTGTTGACGGTGCCGTCGCTCTGCCAGACCTGGATCTGGGCCGGCGCCAGTGTGGCCGGTGCGACCACGACCGGGATGACGACGAGGACCTTGTAGACGTTGGCGAACCGCACCTTCGAATGCATGGCCGCAGCGAACAGCATCCCGCCGACCACCTGGACGACGAAGACGACGACGAAGTAGACGAGCGTGTTGCGGAGCGAGGTCCAGAGAACCGGGTCGCTCAGTGCGGTGATGTAGTTGCCCAGGCCGACCGGCGTCATCAGCGCCCGGCCGCCCGGCCAGGAGAAGAACGACAGGTACCCCGAGTAGATGATGCTGTAGTAGATCAGGCCGACCGAGATGGCGAACGCGGGGAGGATCCAGCGGAAGCCCCCGGGGAGGAGGCGGGCGCGCCGCTTGGGGCGCCCGCCTCCCCGCACCACCGGTGCGAGTCGGTCGGATCCGGTCTCAAGATCCGTGACGGTCATGAGTGCGTCGATCCGTTCTTATCGCGTTGGGTTGTTACTTCGTGCCGACCTTGCTGGCGACGGATGCCGCCTGCTGGTCGTCGGCGATGTCCTTGATCGACTTGTTCACCGAGGGGTCGAGCACCTGCTGGATGGCGACCACGATCGCGTCGAGCGACTTCTCCGTGGTCTGCCACTGGCGCGACTCGGTGGTGTCACCGCTGTCCTTGATCAGGGTCTCGATGGCGGGACGCTGCACGGAGTCGTTCACCAACGTGATGTTCGACCAGTCGGGCGTGGTGCCCTTGAGAGCGGGCAGCAGGTCGAGTGCGTTGGCGACGTTCTGCTGGCCGGTCTTCTTCATCGTCATCCACGCCACGAAGGTCTTCGCCGGGCCGATGTTCTTCGAGCCGGAGTTGATCGCCAGACCGTAGTCGGCCTCACCGAAGAACGTGCTCTTGTTGCCCTTGCCGGCGACGTCCGGGAACTGCGCGGGCAGCTGGACGAAGCACGTCGGGTTGGTGACGCCTGCGGCCTCCATCGAGGTCTTGCAGGACTCGGCGCCCGCGTACTGCGTGTACCAGAAGCCCATCTGGACCATGGCCGCGTCGCCCTTCATGAACTCGTTGTTCGCGAGCGGGTACTGGGGGCCGTCGAGGGCGTTCTTGGCGATGATGCCGTCGTCCTTCATCTTCTTGATGATCTCGAGCACCTTCTGGCCCTGCTCGTCGTTCCACTTCGCCTTGCCGGTCGCGGCCTTGATGAAGAAGCCGGGGTCCACGGTGTTGGCGATCGAGTGGTACATCTCGGTCGGGAAGGTGTCCTTGCCACCGGCACCCATGGTGAAGCAGGTCTTGCCGATCGCGGTGACCTTCTTGCAGGTGTCCACCCACGACGCGTAATCGGTCGGCATCTTCGCGCCGGCCTTGTCGAGGATGTCCTTGTTGTACCAGAGGAAACCGGCCGACATTCCGCCGAGCGGGAGCGAGACGAAGCGGCCGTCGGAGCTGGTCAGCTGCTTGACGTAGTCGCCGCCGATCTTGTCCTTCCAGCCGTCACCGAGGGTGTCCTTGGCGAGGGAAGTGAGGTCGAGGGCGTAGGGCCCCCAGGTGTCGGGCGAGCCGCCGGCGGGCGACAGGTCGAACACGTCGGGTCCCTTGCCGGAATCGAGGGCCGGCGTGATCGTGTTGCGGTAGTCGACGTTCTCGAAGTTCTTGTACGTGACCGTGATGTCCGGGTAGTCCTTGTTGAACTCGGCGATGTACTTCTGGGCCACCGGGGTGTCGGGGGTGTAGCCCCACCAGGTGACGCTCCCGGATTTGGCCGGCTTGACGTCCGAGCTCTGGTCGCCGGACGAGCCGGTGCAGCCTGTGATCGCCAGCGCGGCGGCCGCAGCCACCGCTGCCGCGGATAGGAACCGCGTACGAATCATGTGAATCCTCCACCTCGTTGTGTGCTGTTCGTCGTGCATGGCGGCGCACGTTCGGGGTGAGCCTACACACGCTCTTCCGTCGGATGCAATAGTTCGAACCTTTTTGTCACAAACTGGCGCATCGGGCTGTAGTGTTGCGTCTACTCCCGCTTTCTAACTGCGGATGCGCTTAGTTGCATACGTTGAGATAGTTGGTTACTGTGGCCCTCGCCCGGCTGCTGGGCGCCACTTCAGCGTAGAAAGGACCCCCCGTTGGCCATTGAATCCGTGCTCCTCAACGTGAGCGACATCGAACGTTCTGTCGATTTCTACCGCCGTCATTTCGACGCCGTCGTCATCTCATCCGACGCCGACGCCGCCGAGCTCGACCTCGTCACCGCCCGGCTGCTGCTGACGCGCGTCGACGCGCCCGCCGAATCCACCTGGGTCGGCGACGACCTGCAGCGCGGGTTCCGCCACGTCGGCTTCAAGGTCTCCGACCTCGATGCCCGCGTCGCCGCTCTGCACGACGCCGGCGTCCCGTTCCACCTCGAGCCCATCCACGCCGAAGGGGATGTCCGCATCACCTTCTTCTACGACCCGGACGGCACTCTCCTCGAACTCGTGGAGGGCCCGCTGCAGTATCACGAGGTCTACGACCGCGACGCGGTCGAGCAGGACTGGGGCCTCGGCGACCCGGAGCGCCCGCGCTTCGATCACGTCGCCGAGACAGTCGACGACCTGGACACGACCAAGGAGCACTACGCGAAGCTCGGCTACGACCTGATGTCGGGCATCCACCAGCCGAGCGACAACCGCGGCTTCGAGATCAACTTCCTCCGTCACGGCGACAGCTCGCTCGAGATCTTCACCTACGAGCGTGCGGAGAAGGCGCAGCGCGCTCCACAGCTCGACGCGCCCGGCTTCGTCGCCGTCGGCTTCGGCGGACACGGTGAAACCGCATCGGCTCCGGGCGAGAAGGTCGGCGCCGTCGCAGGGCGCGAGGTCTACAGCGGACCCGACGGGCTGCTGTACGTGCTCGCGGACGCATGACCGCGACCACGCCGCTCCGGCCGCTCGGCGGGACGGGTATCGCCGTCAGCCGGGTGACCCTCGGCGGTGCACCCCTCGGCAGTATGCCGGAGAACTTCGGGCATGAGGTCGCCGAGGCCGACGCCATCGAGCTGGTGCAGGATGTGCTCCGCAGCGGCATCCGCACCATCGACACCTCGAACGGGTACTCCGACGGCCGCAGCGAGGAGCGCATCGGCCGGGCGATCGCCGCGTTCGGCGGCCTGCCCGACGACGTCACCGTCATCACCAAGACCGACCAGCGCGACGGCGACTACAGCGGCGAGCGCGTGCGCCGCTCGCTCGCCGAGAGCGCCGAGCGGCTCGGGATCCGTCCCCTGCCGCTCGTGCACCTCCACGACCCGGAGTTCCGCGACTTCGACGCGATGACCGGCCCCGATGGTGCGGTGGAAGCGCTGCTCCAGGCGAAGGAGCGCGGCGAGGTTGGCCACATCGGCCTCGCCGGCGGTGACGTCCGGGTGATGCGGCGCTACCTGGACCTCGGTGTCTTCGAGGTCCTCCTGGTACACAACCGGTGGACCCTGGTGGACCGCAGCGCGGGCGCGCTGCTCGACCGCGCGGCCGACCTCGGGGTCGGCGTCGTCAACGCGGCCGTTCTGGGCGGCGGCATCCTCGCCGACGAGTCCGGGCGCAAGACCGACTACGGCTACCGGCCGGCGAGCCAGGAGACGCTGGAGGCGATCACCCGGATGCGGGACGTGTGCCGCCGGTGGGACACCACCCTGGCCGCCGCCGCGCTGCGCTTCTCGACCCGCGATGAACGGTTCGCGAGCACGATCGTCGGGATCAGCAAGCCGGGGCGCATCCCGCAGACCCTGGACGCCGCGGCGCTCGACCGGCCGCAGGAGTTCTGGGACGAACTGGAGTCACTCGTCCCCGCCCCCACGAACTGGCTCGACGCCGACCACTGACCACCGACAACAATTCCTGAAAGCCGAGGCACCCATGCCACTCGTCCGAATCGACATGCATACTCCTCTCGCCGACCTGCGTGCGCAGATGAGCGAGGCCATCAACTCCGCGCTGGCGGACGGTTGGGGCATGCCGGCCGACGACCTGTTCCAGATCTTCCAGCTGCACGAGCAGGGCGACCTGTTCTACAGCCGGACCTTCCCGGAAGCGGACCGCACCGACATCGTCTTCATCAGCATCCTGGCGTACAACGGGTACTCTCCCGAAGTGAAGCAGCGCGGCGCCGAGCTCATCGTCGAGCGGCTCGGCGCGCTCGGCATCAAGCGCGACAACATCCTCATCTCCCTCTACGAGAACGGCGACGGCGACTGGCTCGCCCCGTCCAAGGAGCAGTGACCATGCAGAGAAGCGACCTTCCCGACGGCTTCATCGTCGGAACCGCGACCGCCTCCTACCAGATCGAAGGTGCGACCCGTGAAGACGGCCGTGGCGAGAGCATCTGGGATGCCTTCGCGCGCGTTCCCGGCGCGATCGCCGACGGCAGCACCGGCGACGTCGCCGATGACCACTACCACCGCTGGCCGGAGGACGTCGCACTGATGTCGGACCTCGGCTTCGACGCGTACCGGTTCTCGATCGCGTGGCCGCGCATCCAGGCCGATGGCACCGGCGCGCCCAACCGCGCCGGCCTCGACTTCTACCGCCGCCTGGCGGAGTCGCTGCTCGAGCGTGGCGTGACCCCGTGGGCGACCCTGTACCACTGGGACCTGCCCCAGGCGCTGGAGGACCGCGGCGGCTGGCTCGACCGCGACACCGCCCGTCGGTTCGCCGACTACGCCGCCATCGTGGCGGAGGAACTCGGCGACGTCGTCAACGACTGGATCACGCTGAACGAGCCGTGGTGCTCAGCGTTCCTCGGCTACGGCAGCGGCCACCACGCGCCCGGCAAGACCGTCGGTTCCCGCTCGGCGCACGCCGCGCACCACCTGCTGCTCGGCCACGGCCACGCGGTGGAGGCGCTGCGCGCGACCCTTCCGTCGGCGCGCGTCGGAACGACGCTCAACCTGTACTCGGTCCGTCCCGCCGGCGACTCGGAGGCGGATGCGGACGCCGCCCGCCGGATCGACGGCCTCAGCAACCGCTTGTTCCTGGATCCGGTGCTGAAGGGCTCCTACCCGGCCGACGTGCTGGACGACCTGGGCGAGACCGAGTGGTTCGGCGAGAACGCGACCGATGACGACCTGCGCCGCATCTCCGCACCGATCGACTTCCTGGGCATCAACTACTACAGCCGTCACACGGTGACGTCGGGCTCGTCGCCCGTTGCCGGCGCTCCGGCGAGCGCGTACCCGGGCAGCGAGCACGTGCGTTTCGTGAAAACGGGCGCACCGGTCACCCAGATGGGCTGGGAGATCCACCCCGACGGGATGGTCGACGTGATCCGCCAGGCCAACGAGCTGGCTCCGGGGCTCCCGCTCTACATCACCGAGAATGGTGCCGCCTACCCCGACCGCGTCGACGCGGACGGCGAGATCGACGACCCACAGCGCGCCGAATACCTGGAGGCGCACTTCGAGGCGGCCCGGGATGCCGTGGCTGAGGGACTTCCGCTGCAGGGATACTTCATCTGGTCGCTCATGGACAACTGGGAATGGGCGTGGGGCTACTCCCGCCGCTTCGGCATCGTCCACGTCGACTACGAGACGCAGAAGCGCACGCCGAAACGCAGCGCGCACTGGGTGAGGGCGTTCCTCCAGGACGCGGTCCCCGCCTCCCGGGTCTGACCGTCCAGTTGACGCAACACGCCGTCCGCCGTCCGGCGGTCACGGCGTGTTGCGTCAACCCGTTGCACGCCGGTCGGAATTCCGGACGCGCGATCAGCTGCGGCGGACGATCGGTCGGGCGACGCGAGGCGCCGACGAGCAGGCTGGAATCATGAGTCTCGACACCTTCCCGTCATCCGATACCGCCTCCGTACCGGCGACCTCCGGAATCGCGCGACGCGCATCGTGGGGCGGAGTAGTCGCTCTGATGGTGGGCGTGTTCGCCCTCGTGACGAGCGAGTTCCTGCCCGCCAGCCTGCTGTCCCCGATCGCCTCCGGCCTGCACGTGAGCGAGGGGACGGCGGGACAGGCGGTCACGGCGACGGCACTCATCGGCGTGATCGCGGGACCGGCGATCGGTCCCCTGTTCCCACGCCTCGACCGGCGCATCCTGCTGGTCGCGCTGGCCGTGCTCGCCGCCGTTTCCAACCTGCTCGTCGCCATCGCGCCGCAGTTCTGGCTGCTGCTGGTCGCGCGGGTGCTGCTCGGGATCGCGATCTCCGGGTTCTGGTCGATGGCTGTGGCGGTGGCCGCCCAGCTGGTTCCGGCCGAGCACCTCGGCCGAGCCATGATGATCGTCAACACCGGAGTGTCTCTCGCGACCGTGGTCGCCGTGCCGCTGGGCGCCTTCCTCGGAGCGGTGTGGGGGTGGCGTGCCGTTTTCGTGCTCGTCGCCGCGATGTCCGTCGCCGCGGCTGTGGCGCAGATCCTGCTCCTTCCGAAGGTCGCGCCCGCCGAGGGATCCGGCGTCCGCACTCTTCTGGCGGCCCTCCGCTCGCCGGTGATGATCGTGGGCCTGCTCGGGATCGCCCTGCTCGCGGGTGGTCACTTCGCCGGGTTCACCTACATTCGCCTCGGAGCGGCGGACATCCCGGGGCTGACCGCCGGAGGGCTGGCTGTCCTCCTGGCGGCGTACGGCATCGGAGGCTTCGCCGGCAACATCGTGGCCGGCGTGGTCGCAGACCGCCGCCTGCGAACGGCGCTGGTCGTGATGCCCGCAGTACTCGGGGCCGCGGTGACAGTGTTCGCCCTGCTGCCCGATCAGGTTCCTCTGGCATTCGCCGCCGTCGTGCTGTGGGGCTTCGCCTTCGGCGGCGTTCCCACGCTGGTGCAGACGTGGGCGGCCCGCGTGGAGCCGGAGCGGATGGAGGCGGCGGGCGGACTCGTCGTCGCAGCGTTCCAACTGGCGATCGCGCTGGGTGCCGCCGCGGGCGGGCTGCTGGTCGACGGCGCCGGAGTGAAGGAGGCTCTGGTGGCCGGCGGGATCGTCGCCGTGCTCGGCGGCGTCCTTCTGGGAACCGCTCGCCGTCGCGAATCGGCCTAAGCGCTGAGGGCGGGGGCGGGGGCAGGGGCGGCCGAGCGCGCCGACTCGCCCCTACGCCAGGCCGCAGGGCTCACGCCGGTGACCCGGCGGAACGCGCGGCTGAATGCGACATCCGACCCGTAACCCAGGCGATGCGCCACCTCGCCGATACTGACCCCCTCATCCCGAAGCAGCTCAGCGGCCTGCTCCACCCGCACCGTCGCGAGGTAGCGGCTGGGCGAGTCCCCGACGAGCTCGCGGAAGCGCTCCGCGAACACCGTGCGGGAGGCGCTGGCGACGCGGGCGAGTCGATCCACCGTCCACGGCTCCCCCGGCGCCTCGCGCATCGCGGCGACGGCGCGCGCGATGTGCGGGTCGCGCACGCTGACGAGCCACTGGTCGGAGGCGCAGCCGTTCTCCACCCAGGACCGTACGGCGGCGGTGGCGATGATCGTCGCGATACGGCTCGCCATCAGGCAGTTCCCCGCGCGCATCCCGCCGAACTCGAGGCCGAGTGTCTGGATGAGCGGACCCATGTGCGGCTCGCGCACGACGAAGCCGCACGCGGTGAGCGACGCCGGGAGGGCGGAGGCGAGCGGAAGGCCCGGCACGGTCGCCGCGTCCAGCTCCCCGGAGGCGACGACGGAGTCGCGCTCCGCACGGATCCGGTGCGCCTCCGACTGCGGCAGCATCAAGAAGTCACCCGCCTCGAGCCGCAGTGGCGCCGCTCCGCCGGTCAGTTGTACCGAGCCGGAGACCACGTAGTGGAACCGAATGCGTCCGCCCGCGACGGAGACCGCTGTCCCGGCGGCGAGCTCGCGCTGTTCGAAGTCGAGGAGCGTCCACTCGAGGCGCGCCAGGACGCGCTCCAGATCGTCCGCTGCGGCACGCGTCAGCGTGGAAAAGGGCGCCTCTGTCATGGCAGAGGGAACAGCGGGGCGACGAGTGCCATTCCCGTCGCCTCGCTGTTCTGCTCCATTGCCTCGCGGACCGTGCAGGCAGTAGCGTGCGGCTGGATCGGCTCGCCGGTGAGCCGGGAAGGCAGGCTCCCATGTTGGTCACGGGTTCGTCGCAGGAGGGGTTCGACGAGGCGCTGCAGGACGCCATCTCGCAGCAGCCGACGCAGGGCGATGTGCCCCGGCGCTATGAAATCGTGCGGACCTGGGTGGATACCGGCGGCATCGCCGGCACCTGGTATCGCTGCGACGTGGCGGTCACCGGGCCGGACGTCCCTGACTCCGACCAGGGCTGAGGCGTCCGCTACCGCCGCAGCACGCTCGGGCGCGGAAGATCGAGCTCCTCGAGGAGGTCGCCGAGCATCCGGTCGAGTTCGAATCCCGCCTGGGTGATCTTGTTGCTGCCGAAGCTGCCGAGACTGCTGCTCGGCTGGTCGACGCTCAGCACCGTGCCGCCCGCGCGGCTGGCGTGGAGTTCGACACGGATCGGGGTGTACAGCAGAGCGCCCGGGTCGTGCCGGAACATCCGCGCCGCGGTTGCGTAGTCGCCGATCAGGTAGACAGCGCTCGGGATGTCCGCGCCGCCGACGCGCATCACCGGCGTCGGGTGGTCGGTCCAGAACCGGACGAACCGGTGGATGCCGGGGCCTGCGGTCTCGAGGGTGAGCCGCCGCCATTCCGCGCCCTGCGCGAGCAGTTCGCGCACACGGGCCGCGTCGACGGGCGGGACCTCGGCCTCGAACGCGCGGCGGAGCGTCCCGAAGGCGACCGCCGCCTCCACCTCGATCCGGTTCACCGGGACGGGGACGATGCGCTCGGACGCGGGGAGGGCCATCGGTCCATTCTCCCCCGCGATCAGCCCAGGCCGGTGACCCCGCGCTTCGGAGGCACGTCGGGAAGCTCGTCCGACGACCCGCCGCTCCCGAGCCGCGCGTAATGCGCCCGCTCGCGCTCCAGCGTGTCCGTCTCGCGCGACCCGTACCGTGCGGGATCGGGCCGCTCGGCGTCCTCCTCGACGGTCAGCAGCCCGTCCGGGTCTCTCGGGTCGCGCACCCCGGTGAGTCGCACGTCGATCGTCGACTTGTCCTCGTCGTGCCCGTGCCTGTCCTCATCTGCGCCTGTCGCATCCATGACCCCACCTTCGGCGCAGGAGCGCCGGGGGACAAGGGGTCAGGCCGGTCTGCTGGCTCGCACTCTGCGGCTAGCGGAACGTGGTCTCCCTCGACCGAGACTGGATTCGGCGGGCCGACCTGCCTGCGGGCTCCCCCGTGTCCGCGCGCACGAGCGCGATCCCGCCCAGGATGAGCACGCCGCCCAGCAATTGCAGGGGGCTGAGCGCCTCGCCCAGCAGCAGCCACGCATAGAACGTCGCCGCCACGACCTCCAGCAGTCCCGTGAACGAGGCCAAACGGGAGCCGAGGAGTTCCGTCGCGGTGATGCTCGTGGCATAGGCGATCGCTGTCGCCACGACGCCGACGACGAGCAGCGGCACCCACCACGCCGTCGGGCTGCCGAACAGGGGCACGTCGGCGAAGCTCACCGTGACGGGAAGCAGGCCGGTCGCCCCGACCACGCCGAGAGCGAGACCGCCGAGGAGCAGGCCCCCGGAGGCCAGCACGACCGGCGGCAGGCCATCACTCGGGCGCGCGGCGATCAGGTAGAACCCGGCACAGCCCACCATGGCGAGCACCGCGAGGATGAGTCCCAGCGGGTCGAGGGCGCCAGCACCGCCCGGCGAGACCACCAGGATCAGCCCGGCGACCGCGACGACCGAGCCGGCCACCACGACGGCTCGTGGCGCTTTGCGGGTGCGCGCCCAGGCCACTGCGACGAGAAGCACCGGGGCGAGGTACTCGACGAGGATCCCGGTGCTCACGGGGATGCGCTGGATGGCGGCGAAGTACAGCACCTGCGTTCCTGCCACGCCGACCAGCGCCATCCCGAGCAGCCGCCAGCGCCCGCGCCAGACGGTTGCCCACCGGCCGCGCACGGCCACGAGGGCGAACGGCAGCAAGACGACTCCTCCGATGAGCACGCGCGCCGTCACGGCCGCCACGGGCGACCATCCGCTTTCGAGCAGGGGCTTGATGAAGGCGCCCGACATCCCGAAGCTCGCCGCCGCGATCACTGCGATGATCAGGCCGAGAGTGGCCGGGTGTCGGTTGCGCATGGGACTCACCTGTCAGGATTGAAGAGGATGATGGTCCTGACGCTAGTCTCGGAGCGAGTAAGGAGTCAACTTGCAATTTGCCCCTGACACTGTGGACGCGCTGGAGTTCGCCGTCGCCCTCTGCGACACCGACCCGGGCGCCTCCCGCAGCGGCGAGGACGAACTCGCCACCACCGAGCAACTCGCCGCGCTGCTCGTCGAGAACCGGTACTCCGGCCGGGTCGACGGCGACGACGCCGAGCTGCAGGATGTGCGCGCGACGCGCGAGCGCATCAAGCACACCTGGGCTCTCGACCGCGACGCCGCCGCTCTCGAAGTCAACGCGATGCTGGCCGAGGCCCACGCGCTCCCGTACCTGATGCGCCACGACGGGTTCGACTGGCACCTGCACGCCACTGCTCAGGATGCGCCGCTCGCCGAGCGCATCCGCGTCGAGATCGCGCTCGCGCTCGTCGACGTCATCCGGTCCGGCGAGACGGGACGGCTGCGGGTCTGCGGGGCGGACGACTGCACCGGACTCGTGCTCGACCTCTCGCGCAACGCGTCGAAGCGCTTCTGCAGCGTGCGTTGCGGCAACCGGATGAACATGATCGCCTTCCGCGCCCGGAAGCAGCAGGGCGCCTAGAGTTCCCACTGACGGCGAGCCCGACGGCCGGACGAGCCACCGGGTCAGAAGTCCGAGAGGTTGCCGCGGATGCCGCCGTTGCCGTACTCCGTGCGCAGGATGCCGCGCCGGCGCAGCACCGGGACGAGCTCGTCGAGGTAGCGGTGCAGCGTGACCGGGTGCAGGTCTCCGGAGAAGATGAAGCCGTCGTTGTCGGCCTCCTCCCCGATCTCCTCGATGAAGTCGGCGATCTGCTCGGCGGTTCCCACGAATCCCGCGCGATCCGCGATCCGGCCCTTCACGACTTTCGGCGCGATCAGCTCGCGCAGCGTCACGCCCTCGCGGATGCCCTGCTTGCCGAACAGTCCCTTGATGCTGCCCTGCGACACGTGATCCCCGAAGACGGAGACGTCGAACGGCTCATCGAGCGAAAGCACGGTCAGGTCGGTCTCCAGATCACTGGACTGCCCGGCGAGCGCCCGGTACAGCTCCTCATCGGTGGGATGCTTCGACGCCTCCACGACGCGGCGCGCCTCCTCGTCGCTCGAGACGACCTCGGGCTTGAAGACGAAGAGCACCTTGATCGCGTCGGGGTTCCGGCCGGCAGCGATCGCGGCATCCCGCACCTTCGTGCGGTAGTCGCGGATGCTCTGCGCGTCGAGCGGCGCCAACGCGAGCTGAACGTCGGAGTGGGTGCCCGCGAACGCGATCCCGCGCGGCGACCCGCCAGGCGACACGATCGCCGGGTCGCCGTCAGTGAACGGCACAGCATTGAGCGGCCCGGCCAGACGGAAGTATTCGCCCTCGTGCTGGAACGGCCGGATCTTCGACCCGTCCGCGAAGTGCCGCGTGGCGGCATCCTGAACCAGCGCGTCGTCGTCCCAGCTGTGCCACAGCCGGCGGATGACGGTCAGCCATTCCTCCGCGCGGTCGTACGCGGCGTCGTGCGACAGCGCAGGGAGGCCGAGATGGCGCGCGCTGCCGACATCGGTGACCACGTTGACGCCGAGCCGGTGACCGCTCAGGTGGTGGAGGCTGGCGAACTGGCGCGCGGCGACGTACGGCGGGTAGGCGCCCGCATTGATCGTCGGTGCGACACCGAGGTGCCGGGTGGCATCGAGCAGGTAGGGCGAAAGGATGAGCGGGTCGTGCTTCGGGCCGCCGTACGCCTCGCGGACCCTCAGGTCGAGAGTGTCGGGGAACCCGAGGGACAGCGCGTCCTCGATGATGACCAGGTCGAGGCCTGCCTGCTCCAGCTCGCGCGCGGACTGCTGGTACAGGTCGGGCCGCGTCCAGTCGTAGCCCCACTCCCAGTACGGGTGGCCCCATCCTTGCGGGCCGAACCCACGGCTGAAGAACCAGCCGAAATGCTGCAGACGCGCCATCGTCTCCTCCTACCGTCCGGCGGCGACAGCCGCGTCCGTCGCGATCGGTTCGGGCAGGCCGGTGTCGCGCACGATCCTGTCGGGCACGATCGTGTCGGCCGCCTTCACCGCCGCTATTCCCCGCGCCAGGTCGTCGATCAGGTCGTCTGCATCCTCGAGCCCGATGGAGAGCCGAAGCAGGCCGTCGCCGATGCCCGTCTCTTCGCGCAGGTCGCGGTGGAGGTGCGCGTGAGTGGTGGACGCCGGGTGCAGGATGAGCGAGCGCACGTCGCCGATGTGGGTCATGCGGCTGAACAGCTCGACGGCGTCGTAGAAGCGCTCGGCGTCCGCGATTCCGCCGGCGAGGGTGAAGCCGAGCACTGCGCCCTGGCCTCTGGGCAGGTAGCGCAGGGCGAGCTCGTGGGCGGGATGCGACTCCAGCCCGGCATAATCGACGCGCACCACCTCGGGCTGCGCCTCCAGCCAACGGGCGACGGCGAGCGCCGTGTCGGACTGCCGTTGCACCCGCAGCGACAGCGTCTCGACGCCCTGTTGGATGAGGAAGGCGTTCAGCGGCGACAGCACGGGCCCGAAGAGCGACGCGATCACCGATCGAGTGAACGCGGTGTATGCGGCTGCACCATGCTCCTGTACGTAGCTCGACCCCTCCAGCCACGCATCAGGTCCCGTCAGGTGTTCGAAGGGCGAAGCGGCCCAGTCGTAGCTTCCCTGATCGACGACGACGCCGCCGAGGGTGGAGCCGTGCCCACCGAGGTACTTGCTGGCCGAGTGCACGACGATGTCCGCGCCGTATGCGCCCGGTCGCAGCAGGTACGGGGTCGCGAGGGTGTTGTCGACGACGAACGGGATCCCGTTCTCGTGCGCCACAGTGGCGACGCCCTCGATGTCGAGGATCTCGTTGCCGGGGTTGGCGATCGACTCGCCGAACAGCGTTCGAGTGTTGGGCCGAACGCGTCGGCGCCACTCGTCCAGGTCGGTCGGGTCGTCGACGAACTCGATGTCGATGCCCAGCCGACGGAGGCCGTTCTCGAAGAGCCCGCGGGTCCCCGAGTAGATACTCTGCGCCGACAGGATGTGGTCGCCGGCCTGAACCAGGCCGAGCACGGCCACGGTGATCGCCGCCTGTCCGCTGCCGACCGCGATGGCCTCTCGGCCGTGTTCGAGGGCGGCGACCCGTCGTTCCAGCGCGGCGGTCGTCGGATTGCCGGAGCGGCTGTAGGTGTAGCCCTTCTCCTCGCCACCGAAGCGGCCCTCGGCCTGAGCGAAGCTGTCGAACTCGAACCCTGCGGTCAGGTAGATGGGCGTGACGCGGGCGCCGTGGGCGGCATCGCGGGCCTCCCCCGCGTGGACCTGGGCTGTGCTGAACTCCGGCATCTCCCTATGGTGGGGCACGCTCCGGCCCGGAAGCCCTTCTGTTGCGGAGTACTACGCGGTCACCGAGCCGACCTCCTCCCGAACCGATGGGTTACTATTGCGTCATTATGCGAACAGTGCGTTCGCATAGTGAACGACTTACGACGAAGTGAGGACCCTGTGCAGTTCCACCACCACGGTTACATCTCCGGCGACCCGCGCATCCACGAGCCCGCGGGGACGGGGGTCGACCGCCGATCCGAACTGCCGGACGCCGTCGACGTGCTCATCGTCGGCAGCGGGCCGGCCGGCATGATCGCCGCAGCGCAGCTCGCACAGTTCCCGAATGTGGTCACCCGCCTCGTGGAGCGCCGCCCCGGGCGTCTCGCCATCGGGCAGGCGGACGGCATCCAGGCGCGCAGTGTCGAGACGTTCCAGGCGTTCGGGTTCGCCGAGCGGATCATCGCCGAGGCCTACCGCATCACCGAGATGGCGTTCTGGAAGCCGGATGCGAGCGATCCCTCGCGGATCGTGCGCACCGCGCGCCCCGTCGACGATCCGACCGGGGTCAGCGAGTTCCCGCACCTCATCGTCAACCAGGCCCGCGTGCTCGACTACTTCGCCGAGGTTGCCGCCCACTCGCCGTCACGGCTGACGCCCGACTACGGCTACGAGTTGGTCGGGCTGCGGGTCGGCGAGGGCGACCATCCGGTCGCTGTGACCCTCCGTCACACCGTCGGACCGGACGAGGGCGCCGAGCGGGTCGTCCACGCGAAGTATGTGGTGGGGGCCGACGGGGCACGAAGCAAGGTCCGGGAAGCCATCGGCTGCCATCTCGCCGGCGACCAGGCCAACCACGCCTGGGGCGTCATGGATGCGCTCGCGGTCACCGACTTTCCGGACATCCGCACCAAGTGCTCGATCCAGTCGGAGGCGGGCAACATCCTCCTGATCCCGCGCGAGGGCGGCTACCTGTTCCGGATGTACGTCGACCTCGGCGAACTCCAGCCCGGCGACAACCGTGCCGTCCGCGCGACGACGATCGACCAGATCATCGAGAAGGCGAACGACATCCTGCACCCGTACACGCTCGATGTCCGCAACGTGGCGTGGCACAGCGTCTACGAGGTGGGCCACCGCCTCACCGACCGCTTCGACGATGTGGTGCCGGAGGAGCTCGGGATGCGCACACCCCGCGTCTTCATCACCGGCGACGCCTGCCACACGCACAGCGCGAAAGCCGGTCAGGGCATGAACGTCTCGATGCAGGACGGCTTCAACATCGGCTGGAAACTCGGCCATGTGCTGGACGGGCGCGCTCCGGAGTCGCTGCTCGCTACCTACTCCGCCGAGAGGCAGGTCGTCGCGAAGAATCTCATCGACTTCGACAAGGAGTGGTCGGCCCTCATGGCGAAGAAGCCGGAGGAGTTCGCGAGCCCGTCCGAGCTGGAGGACTTCTACGTGCGGACGGCGGAGTTCCCGGCCGGCTTCATGACGCAGTACGCGCCGTCGCTGATCGTCGGCGAAGCGACGCACCAGGAGCTCGCGACCGGGTTCCCGATCGGCAAGCGCTTCAAGTCGGCCCCGGTCGAGCGGGTGTGCGACGGCAACCCGGTGCACCTCGGACACCACGCGCGCGCGGACGGCCGCTGGCGTATCTACGTCTTCGCGGACGAGGCGGTCGCCGGGCAGCCGTCTGCGGTGGCAGATCTCGCCGAGTGGATGCAGTCGGCGCCGGAATCGCCCCTCGCGGCCACGCCGGAGGGCGCCGACCCCGACGCCTGGTTCGACGTGAAGGTGGTCTACCGGCAGGACCACGCGTCCGTGGATCTCGGCGTGGTGCCGGACCTCTTCCTCCCCCGCGTCGGACCGTTCGCGCTGATCGACTACGAGAAGGTCTACGCCGCCGACCCCGCGCACGACATCTTCGCTGAGCGCGGCATTGATCGCGCCGGAGCCATCGTGGTCGTGCGGCCGGACCAGTACGTCGCCCACATCCTTCCTCTCACGGCGACCGACGAGCTCGCCGCGTTCTTCCGACCGGTCCTCCAGACCCGGGCGCTGAGCGACGCCGACGCGTAAGGAAGGAGATCGGGCGTCGAATCTCCTTCGATTGGCAGACTCGCAGGAGTTTCGAACGCCTCGCAGCCGAATCTCCGACGTTAGCCTGGCGACGTGACCGCTTTCGTGACGATCGCCGACGGCGTGCACCTGGTGCGCATCCCGATGCCCGGCGGTGGGCTGCCCTACAGCCTCGCCTACCTGATCGAGGACGGGAACGGGCGACTGCACGTCGTCGACCCGGGTTCCCCGACCGTCGAGGCCGCGGGCGCACTCAGCCGTGCGATGGATGCGCTCGGGCGCTCGCCGGAGGATGTCGCCGGAATCGTCGTGACGCACCTACACGCCGACCACGCCGGAGGGGTTGCGGCGCTGCGTGAGGCGACCGGTGCGCCGGTGCTGATGCACGAGCGCGAAGCGTCAGCCGCCGCCGCGATCGTCCGGGGCCTGCCGTCGCCCGACTTCGCGGCCTGGGGCGTGCCCGCGGAGCGGCGGCCCGAGCTCGCCGCCGCCTCCTCTGCGCCTAGCTCTGCCGCCCTCCCGACGCCGGATGTCCTGCTGGCCGACGGCGACCTCCTCGACGTGCCAGGACGGCGGATCCGCGTCCTGTGGACGCCCGGGCACACCCCGGGCCATCTCTGCCTCCACGACGAGGAGGCGGACCTCGTCTTCACCGGAGACCACGTGCTCCCGACGATCAACTCCGGGCTCGGTCTGGGTGGCCCGACCCCCTCGAACCCGATCGCCGACTATCTCGTCGGCCTCCGGCGCATCGGCGCGCTCGACAGCCGGGCTCTCCCCGGTCACGAGGAGCCGTTCACCGGCCTCGCGGAGCGCACCGCGGCGCTGGCAGAGCATCACCTGGGGCGAGCGCGAGAGGTCGCCGCGCATCCCGAAGGCACGGTGTGGGATGTCGCGCGCACCCTGACCTGGACGGGCGGCTGGGATGCGCTGCGCGGCTTCACCCTGCTCTCGGCGCTCGCGCAGACTGCTCTGCACCGCGATTTCGTCGCCCTCGGGGGCCTCGACGCCGGCTGACGCGGCGACGTCTCAGCGCAGGTCCGACTCGATCGCGGCGGCGGCCTCGCGCAGCCGCGCTCCGATGGCCGCCGCGTCCACGTCGTTGGTGACATAGACGACGGCCAGCGCGGCGACCGGCTGCCCCGGCGCCCGCACCGGGACCGCGATGGAGGCGAGGCCCGCGATCACCTCGTCATGGCTGGTCGCGTAACCGCGGTCGCGGGCGAGTTCGGCCTCGTCTCGCGCATGTTCGCCGGGCAGCGTGCGCCACTGCGCATCCGTCAGCACCGACTGGATGGCGATCCCGGGCGCGCCCGACGCGAGCGGGTGCCGGGTTCCCGGGCGCTGCGCCACGGTTGCGTGGGCGTGCGCCGGCTCCACGGTCACCAGCGTCACGACGTCGTGCCGGTCGAGTACGGCGAGGAAGGCGGTCATGGTCAGCTCGTTCGCCACCGCGGTGAGCTGAGGCAGCGCGGCCGACTGCAGGTCGCGCGACACCGCGCGAGCGAGGGTCGCCATGCGCGGGCCCAACTCGACTGCGCCGGCGGCGTCCCGCACCACCAGTCCGTGATCCTCCAGGGTGCGCAGGATGCGGTAGGCGATCGAGCGGTGCAGGCCCAGCCGGGAGGCGATCGCGGGGATCGTCAGCGGCTCCCCCGCGTCGGCCAGCAGTTCGAGCATCCGGATGCCGCGGGACAGCGTCTGCAGCGCGGGCGCCGGAGTCGGGGCGCCATCGTCGATCGAGGCCATGCGTTCGATTATAGAAACAGTCAGCGCCCGTCGACGCGGTCGGTGGAGCGGAACAGGATGCGCCACGCCCGCCGGTCGCGGAGGAATCCAGGGCAGCGTCAGGCCGGGACGGCCTCGCGAGTGTTGACCACATCCACCCGGGCGCCGATGAACGAGTGGACACTCTCGTGGATGTGGAACTGCGTGTGCGAGAGTCGCGCCTCCCGCGCGTGCAACAGGGCGCGGGCGGCAGCGCGGCGCGCCTGCAACCGGCCGAGAGAGACGGCGGCACCGATGAGCACGGTGAGAGCGAAGGCCACTCCCGCGGCGTCGACGATCAGAGCGAGCGACGGCGAGAGCACCGCCGAGGCCAGACCCCAGGCGCCCGTGGCCGCGACGAGCAGGGCACCGGCGGTCCAGAACGTCGACCGGGCCAGGCGCAGCGGGCTCTCGGCGAGAAGGGCGCGCGCCTCGGCGGTCTCGCGCTCCTGCTGGCGGCGGCGTTCCTTCGCCCAGTGCAGGTCGCGCTCGTGGCGGCGGGCGAGCAGTTGGGCCTGGTCGTGGGCATGGTTGAACGAAGTGGCGTTCACGATACGTCCTTTGCAGCGTTCGGGTCTACCGCGGGCCGGGTTTCGGGTCCGGCTTCGCGGGGCTACAGGCAGTAACTCGGGTGTGTGACATCCGTGAGCATAGCCAGAAAGACCGTTCTGTGGGTCGTTTAGAGGACATGAGTTTGTACCCCAATCCGGGCGACACGGATGCGGTGCACCCGACGCTGTTAGGGTGTGCTTTCCGAGGCAGTCCGAAAGGGGAACGGATGCGAAAGCCGGTCGTCATCGCGGCGCTCGCTGTCGCCCTGGTGATCGTGGTCGCCGGCGTCGCTCTGGGACTTGCGCGCCACGGCAGCGGAACGGCCGGACCGTCCGCCGCACCGACGCCGACAGCGACCGCGGACGCCTCCCGCGCGTTCGCATCCACACGCCTCTACCTCGACCCGAACACGGAGGCCGCCGCCGCCGAGAAGCGGCTGGAGCAGCAGGGAGACACGGCGTCCTCCCTGATCGTCGGACGCATCGCCGACGTACCGACCGCCGTCTGGCTCGGCGAATGGTTCCAGGGCGACCGCCTGGTGACGGAACTGCGCAACGATGTCGCCGATGCACGCTCGCAGCAGGCGACACCCGTGTTCGTCGCCTACGCCATCCCGAACCGCGACTGCGGCGGATATTCGAAGGGCGGGCTCGCGGCCGACCAGTACCTGCCGTGGATCCGGACGATCGCCTCCACCCTTCGGGGCAGCGATGCGGTCGTGCTGCTGGAGCCGGATTCGCTCGCCATGCTGGCCGACCCGAAATGCGACGGGTCGGCCGAGGTCCGGCTGCCGCTGCTGAAATCGTCGGTGGGCATCCTCGAGTCGGCGGGCGTCGCCACCTACCTCGACGGCGGCAACGCGCGCTGGCTGTCCGCCGCCGACCAGGCGTCGTGGCTCAAGCGCGCCGGGGTGCAGGACGCGCACGGCTTCTTCACGAACGTCTCCAACTTCGACACCACCCAGCGCGAGCGCGACTACGCCGGCAAGGTGTCGTCGAAAGTCGGCTGGAAGCACTTCGTCATCGACGTTTCGCGCAACGGCAACGGCTGGACCGGCACGTGGTGCAACCCTCCCGGGGCCAAGCTCGGCGACGACCCGAAAGTGACAGAGGGCGACGGCGGCAGGCTGGACGCCCTCCTCTGGGTGAAGCATCCGGGGGTCAGCGACGGCAGCTGCAACGGCGGACCGGCGGCCGGTGTGTGGTGGCAGTCCGGCGCCGAGGCCCTCCTGAGCGGCGGCAAGGGATGAGCGGTCGCAAGGGATGAGCACGGACGGCTGCGAGCAGCTCGCGGAAGCGTGCGCCCGGGTCGCCTCACGCACTCCGTCTCCGCGTGAGTTCCTCCGCCGGCTCGGCCATGAGGCGGCGGGCGTCCGCCGCGGCCTGTTCTGGCCGATGGATGCCGGGCGAGGGGGCTCCAACCGCATCCGCGGCCGGGGTTTCCGCCGGAACGTGGACGACGGCACGGAAGGACAGGCGCGACACTTCGCCGGGATCGTCGCCGTGGCCGCACGGCTCGGGGCACACACGACGCGCTGGCTGTCCATCCACGTCGGCCGGGATGCGCCCGAGTCGGCGGACGGACAGCTCACCGATCACGCGCTCGATTTCGTCCGGCTCGTCCGTTCCGGCGAGCTGGCACCGTCCGACACCGACGCGTGGGTACGGCGGACGATCTGCGGCCAGGGCAGCGGACTCACCAGCCGCTAGCCGGAAGGCCTACGACGCGGCGGCCCTACGACGTAGGCGGTGGCAGGTGGCTCCCGCGGTGGATCTCCCACAACTGCGCGTGGCCCGGAGAGTCCGGGTCGTCAGTGATCGGCTCATCTGCCATGAATAGCCGGATGAGGTGGGCCAGTTCGCCCGGATGGCTGAAGTTGATCGCGTGCGCCGCGCCTTCGATTCGCACCAGCAGAACGTGGTTGTCCGTTTCGGCGGCGACCTCCCGCACCCTCTCGTGGTGAGGCATCAGGGGGTCGCGGTCGCCCAGCACAACCAGGGTGGGGACGCTCAGTTCGAGCAGTCGGTCCAGGGACGGATACTGGGTCAGCGCCCGGAACATCTTCATGGTGCTGGGCACCCCGAACCGCAGGTAGTCGGGCGTCGCGACGCGTACCATCCGCGCCGGCTCACGCCCACCGTCGCGCGTCAGCTGCCCGACCGCCCGGCGGAGCGGCTGGTTGTAGATCCCGCCGGCCGGCGACACGAGGATCGCCCGCTCGAGGCGCTCCGGGTAGTGGTGGGCGAACTCCAGGATGACCGGGCATCCCATCGAGTTGCCGACCAGAGTGACCCTGTCGATGCCACGGTCGTCGAGGAAGCGCGCGGCGGCGTGCGCGAGGTCGGGGATGTGGAGCCCGGTCGGGGACTTCCCGCTGCGGCCGAATCCCGGCAGGTCGGGCACGAGGGTGTGGAAGTCATCGGCGAGGCGTTCGGCGGTCGGCAGCAGGTAGCGTCCCGAGAGCCCGAACCCGTGGACGTGCATCATGGCGGGCGCATCAGGGGGATTCGGGGACTCCCGGTAGAAGACATCGACGCCGTCGACCGTGGTCCATCGCTCCGCCAGGCTCGATGCCGGGCGTCTCGGGAGTCGCCGTGGGGCGCTCGTGGTGCCCATGATCCCGATCCTCCTCCGCTTGCGGCCCCCGGTGCAATGCACTTCGGCGGCGGGAGGGCCGCGCTCAGGTGGTGAGGGTCGCCGTGAAAGCGCGGTAGTCGCGCAGGCGCGGCAGGTCGGCCGTGGTCGCGGACTCGTGGGCGCCGACAACGACGACCCGCGCGCCGGAGGCGACGGCCGCAACGAGACCGGCCTCCGCATCCTCGAACACGACGCTGTCGGCGATCGGCACACCGAGGTGCTCGGCAGCGAGGCGGTAGCCCTGCGGGTCGGGCTTGCCGCGCTGCACGTCCTCCGCCGCGATCAGCACGTCCGGCACAGGGACGCCTGCAGCGCGCATCCGGACGACGGCCAGGTCTCGCGGAGCGCTCGTCACGACAGCGACAGGAGCCCTGTCCGTCAGCAGGCGCTGGACCAGCATCCGGGCACCGGGGATCTCGACGATGCCGTCCGTCCGCGTCAGCTCCTGGGCGACCAGCTCGGCCACCAGCGCTGCACGCTCCGTCTCACCGAGAGCGGGGAGGAAGTGGGCGACGGTGTCGACCGCCTGGCGGCCGTGCGCATACGCGAGGAGGGCGACCGGGTCGAGGTCGTTGCGCAGGCAGAACTCTGTCCACACGGACTCGACGACCGCCGTGGAGTCGACCAGCGTGCCGTCCATGTCGAACAGAAACCCGGCCGCCTCGATCTCATCCACGCTCCGAGCATAGGAGACGCGGGAACCGAGGCGGGCCGGGCCCGACGACGGAAGAGTGTGGGCCTAGGGCGACACAATCAACTATGGGCGATATGGACGCTTTGAGCGTTTTGAGCGATAATGGGTTCATGACCGTCACCGTCGCTCGGACGAAGCACCCCGTTGTCGTCGACCCCCCGCAGGACCTTCGCGAGCTACTAGATCTCGCGCAGTTCCTGGAACACCACACCTCCCCCGCAGTATTGGTAGGCCCGGACGGCGAGCAGATCGCTCTGCCGTTGGAGGCATACGAAGTGCTCCGCGAGGTGGTGGCGGCAATGCGGCACGGCGAGTCAGTGAGTGTCGAACCCATCGATCGACAGTTGACGACGCAGCAGGCAGCCACCCTGCTCGGTGTGAGCCGTAGCACGCTCGTCCGCCTCCTCGATGAGAACGAACTACCGTTCGATCGATTGGGTGACTCGCGGCACCGTCGGCTGCGGCTGAATGACGTGCTCGCGTACCGGGAGCGTAAGCGTGCCGATCGACGCGCCCGGCTCGATGAGCTGACTCGTCAGGCGGATGAGGACGGTCTATACGATGGCGATGCCGATACCTATCAGGCTGCTTTGGCCGAAGCTCGGAAGTCGTAGCATTGGCGCTTTTCGCCGCGTTCTTAGACGCATGCGTCCTGGTGCCAGTCGCACCTTGCGACACGATGCTCCGCATGGCGGACCAGGGCGCGTTCCGACCCCTGTGGTCGCAGAAGGTCCTCGACGAAGCTCAGCGTGCGCTGGAGAGGATCCATTCGGAGGTCGATCCGAACCGCTTCCTTAGCCGCTTCAGATCGATGAACGAAGCCTTCGACGATGCCCTCGTCACGGGCTGGGAAACACTGACTGCGGGTATCAAGCTCCCCGATCCGGACGACACCCATGTCGTAGCAGCCGCACTTGTTGGCAGGGCCGACGTGATCGTGACAGAAAATGCGAAAGACTTCCCAGACGACGTCCTCGTCCCGCTCGGGCTCAAAGCTGTCCGACTCGACGAATTCCTGCTCGATCAATTCGACCTTTCACCCAGGGCCGCCTGTCGAATCATCCACGAGCAGGTGGCCGCCATGAAGCGTCCACCCGTCGAACCCGCGCAGCTGCTGGACCGGCTTTCGCGCAGTGGAGCGCCCGCCTTCGCCCAGAAAGTACGCGACGAAATGGAGCTCCAGTCGTAGTAGTCGGGGTTCTCGTTCATGACACCGTCCCTGTTGAACCCGGCCGCCTCACTCGAGGCGGCCGGGCCGGCCGGCGGAGGAGGCCATCCCACCTGCCCCCTCCGCACCGTTCACACCAACGCGGCTGAGAAGCGCGCGGGGCGGAACGTGTCGAGGAGCGGCGACGTGTCGCCGGTGAGGATCTCGCGCGCGAGCAACTCGCCCGCGATCAGACCCAGCGTGGCGCCGCTGTGCGTGAAGGCGACGAAGTAGCCGGAGACCTGCTCCAGCTCGCCGAGCACCGGTTCGCCGTCGCCCGGGATGGGCTTTCCGCCGATCCCGAAGCCGTCCAGCTCGAGGCTCGGGTGGCCGGCGAGGACGCGGGACGCCTCCTCCAGCAGCCGGTCGACGATGCCGTCCGGAACCGTGACCGTGCCGTCGTCGGCGACGACGAGGGCCTCCTCCGACCAGGCCGAGTCGAGCGCGAGCGCGCCCGACGGGGTCGGCCGGACGGCGACATTCGGCGTGTTCAGCACGGCCCTCAGCTCCGTCGCGACGGGCTTCGTCCAGACCAGGAGGGCTGTCGGGCTGCCGTCCTCGATCGCGATGCCGTGCTCGGCGACCTGCGCCGGGACGCCAGGACCGGTCGCGAGTAACACGGCGTCCGCGTCGAAGCGGCGCCCCTCCGGGGTGACGGCACCGACGGCTCTGCCATCCTCGACCACGACCTCGACGTGCCCGGCTCCGGTGATCAGCGCGCCGCCGCGCGCCGTGAACTCCTCAGCGAGGTGGGCGATGAGCGACGGAAGGTCGACCCATCCTTCGCCGGGGTTGAAGATGCCGCCCTCTGCGGCGAGCGCCGCCGGGTCGACACCCGGGGTGACCTCGGCGACGTCGTCAGCGGTGACCCACTGGGCGTCGTAGCCGATGGACCGCTCGTGTTCGAGGACTGGCGCGAACGACTCACCCTCGGGCGCCCAGGTGAGACCGCCGTCGAAACGGAGGAAGGCCGATACGTCTTCGCGGGCCGCGAGCGTGCGGTAGCGGTCGATGCCCAGCTGCCGGAGCGCGTGGTACTCCGGCGAGCGCAGGCCCGCAGTGTTGAGCCACGAGAGCGAGCGTCCGCTCGCACCGCTGGCGAGCTCGCCTTCGGTGATGAGGGTCACTTCTGCGCCGGAGCGGACCAGGTGCGTCGCGGTGGAGACGCCGAGGACGCCCCCTCCGATGACGATGACGCGGGAACGGATGGATGGTGCGGTCATGGTGCTCACTTTCGGTTCAGCGTGTGGATGGTGTCGATCAGTTCCAGGGCCGCGAGGCTCTCCCGCGGGTCGACCGGAAGAGGGGCGCCGTCGCGGAGCGACGCGGCGAGCCGTCGGTAGAAGTCGGCGTAGTCGCCCGAGGCGAGGGGGACCTCGTCGGGGTGGGCGTCCGTCCCGAGCCGGGCCGCCGCGTTCGCGCGGCCGAGCCGGGGGTCGCCCGGGCGCATCCCGCCGGCCAGCTGGCCCTCCTGGGGGTCCAGCCCCCAGGACGTGAATCCGGCCTGCCCGCCGAGCACGCGGAACCGCGGGCCGGCGATCGGCGCGACGGCGCTCATCCAGAGGTGGCTCGTGGTGCCCGATTCGTGTTCGAGGACGACGAACACATCGTCGTCGGCCTCTCCGCCACGACGGTTGCGGACCTCCGCATGAGCGACCTCCGCTGGGCCGAAGAGCAGGAGTGCCTGGTCGATCAGGTGTGCGCCGAGGTCGAACAGGATGCCACCCCCGTCGCCAGCGGTTGTGGTCGACTTCCAGGACTCGTCGACGGAGGGCTTCCACCACTCGAATCGCGATTCGAAGCGCCGCACGTCCCCGAGCGCCCCCTCTTCGACCAGGCGGCGCAGGGTCAGGAAGTCGCCGTCCCAGCGCCGGTTCTGGAAGACCGTGAACGGGACGCCTGCCGCCTCGGCCCGCTCGATGAGCGCGCGTCCTGAGGCCGCATCCGGCGCGAACGGCTTGTCGACGACGACGGCGAGGCCCGCATCCACCGCTGCGGTCGCGTGGGCGACGTGCAGCGGGGTGGGTGAGGCGACGATCACCAGGTCCAGGCCGGGATGCGCGAGCAGCGCATCCACGTCGGCCACCGCCACCGCGTCGGGGTGATCACCGGCAAGCCGTTCGGTCTGCGAGGTGACGACCGCGCTCAGCTCGAACGACGGGTCCGCGGCCAGGAACGGAGCGTGGAATACCTGCCCGGCGACGCCGTAGCCGATCAGGCCGACGCGGGTCCGGTCTGGCTCGCTCACAGGACCTCCGAGAGGAAGCGCTGCAGGCGCGGGCTCTGCGGACGGTCGAAAAGGTCGTCCGGGCGGCCGGCCTCGACGACGCGACCCTCGTCCATGAACACGACCTGATCGGCCACCTTGCGGGCGAAGTTCATCTCGTGCGTGACGACGACCATGGTCATCCCGCGGCGGCCCAGGTCGGCCATCAGGTTGAGGACGCCCTTCACCAGTTCAGGGTCGAGCGCGCTGGTGACCTCGTCGAAGAGCATCACCTCCGGCTCCATCGCGAGCGCTCGGGCGATGGCGACGCGCTGCTGCTGGCCTCCGGAAAGGTCCCGCGGACGGTGGTCCATCCGTTCGCCGAGTCCCACCTCGGTCAGCCGCTCCTCCGCGACACGCTTAGCCTCGGCCTTGGGCATCCGCTTGACCGACTGGAGCGCGAGCGTGACGTTCTGCAGGGCGGTGTGGTCCGGGAACAGGTTGAAGTGCTGGAACACCAGCCCGATCCGGCGGCGCAGCGCATCCGGCTTCGTGCCGAGGATGCTCTGGCCGTCGAGCAGCACGTCGCCGCTCTTCGGCTCGTGGAGGCGGTTGATGCCGCGCAGCATCGTCGACTTGCCAGAACCGGACGGGCCGATCACGCACGTGGTGGTTCCCGGCGCGACGGAGAGGCTGACGCCGCGCAGCACATCGATGTCGCCGTATGCCATCGACAGGTCGACGAGGTCGAGGGAGGAGCCCCGGAAGTCGGGGGTCGTCTGGGCGGGGAAGGGCGAGGTGTACGTCATGTGTTGCTCCCGAGGGTGAGGGGCGCCGGCGGCTGGACCTCGTCGAGCTCGTCCAATCCGCTCTTGGGCGGGACGGGCTTACGGCGTCCGGTGCGGAACCGGTTGTCGAAGTAGTTCACAAGGTGCGTCAGCGGCACCGTGATGACCAGGTAGAAGAGTCCGGCCAGCACCAGCGGCGACAGGTTGCCCGTCAGCACGGCGGCGTCCTGTCCGACACGGAACAACTCCCGCTCCCCGACCAGGAGGCCGAGGAAGTACACGAGGCTGGAGTCCTTCACGATGGCGATGAACTGGTTGACCAGGGCGGGAAGAACGCGGCGGATGCCCTGGGGTACGACGACCAGGCGCATCGCCTTGCCGTAGCTCAGGCCGAGGGCGCGGCACGCCTCCAGCTGCCCCTTCTCCACGCTCTGGATCCCGGCGCGGAAGATCTCGCCGATGTAGGCCGCCGCGATGAGCGACAGCGCCAGGATGCCCAGCGGGTACGGCGACGGTCCGAAGATCGACTGCGAGAACCGCGCGAAGCCCTGGCCGATGAGCAGGATGGTGAGGATCGCCGGCAGTCCACGGAACACGTCCGTGTAGATGCGGGCGGGGATGCGGAGCCAGCGGGAGGTGGAGATCCCCATGACGGCGACCGCCATCCCGAGCACGACGCCGATGACGGTCGCTGCGATCGAGATGACCAGCGTGTTGACGAGTCCGACGCCCAGCAGCTGCGGGAAGACCTGCAGCATCGAGGGGATGTCGAAGAAGGTGTGCGTGATGGTGGTGAGCCAGTCCATGGGGATCTCCCTGTCCGCCTACTTGGTCGGGGTCGGCGTCGCGGTCTGCTCCGCCTTCGGCAGGTACTGTTCGGGCATCGGGGAGCCCGGGAACCACTTCTGGTAGAGCTTCTTCCAGGTGCCGTCCTCCATCGCCGCATGCAGCGCCTTGTCGAGGGCGGTCTTGAGGGCGGTGTTGCCCTTGGCGATGGCGAAGCCGGCGGGGGCGTCGAAGGACGGGATGTCCTCGGCGTCCTTCAACGAGGGGTACTGCGCGACGTAGCTCTTCGCGGCCTCGTAATCGAGGAAGTGCGCGTCCACCGATCCGCTGTTGATCGCCGAGACCGCCGCGTTGTTGTCGGGGAAGCGGACGAGGCTCGCCTTCGGGAAGTTCTTGACCGCGTACGCCTCCTGGAGGGTGCCCTGAACGACGCCGAGGCGCTTGCCTGCGAGGTCCTTCGCCGAGTCGATTCCGGCAGTCTTCGTGGTGAGCACCGTCAGGTAGCCCGCGAGGTAACCGTCGGAGAAGTCGACCGTCTTTTTGCGGTCGTCCGTGATGCCGATGGCGGCGACCCCGACGTCGAACTGGTGGTTGGCGACGGCGGAAAGCAGGCCCGAGAAGTCTTGGCCGGTGAAGACGGCCTTACCGAGTTTTGCGCGCTTGGCGACATCGGTGAAGAGTTCGACGTCGAATCCGGTGAAGTTGCCGCTCGCGTCAGTGAAGGTGTACGGCTTGGCGTCACCGAGGCTGGCAACCCGGACGGTGCCCGCTTCGATGAGCCCGTACGGGTTGTCCTTGGTAGCCGCGCCCGAGGCGCCGCCGGAACTGCAGGCTGCGAGAACCAGAGCGGCCGAGGCCGCGGCGGCCAGCAACGCGGCCGGCCGGAGGAGGGTGCGTCGTTTCACTGCGGGGTCCAATCGTGTGGGGAGTGCCGACGTGGAGCGGAACGCGATCCTCGTCGATCTGCCGTGTTGCTGAGACCGGTCTCTGTCAATTACGCTGAGACCGGTCTCAGTTGGTTTTCTGGGACGTTACATCACGTTTCCCCGGTTCGTCAACACGGGGGACGCGAACAGGAAGGGTCCGCCGATGTCCCCACGCCCCGCATCCCGCCGCGCCGTCACGGTCGCAGACATCGCCCGCGCAGCGAAGGTCTCGAAGGCGACGGCGGCGCGCGCCCTGGGCGACTACGGCCAGGTGAGCGAGGCGGTCCGTGCCCGCGTGCAGGCAGCGGCGGAGGAGCTCAACTACCGCCCGAACGCACTCGCCAAGTCGATGAACACCGGCCGCTCCAACACGATCGGCGTCGTCGTCGGCGACATCGAGAACCCGTTCTTCGCGCACGCCATGCGCGGGATCTCCGACGTCGCCAACAAAGCCGGTTACGACGTCATCCTCATCAACTCGGACGAGGATGTGGATGCGGAAGAGGCCGCGGTCGACGTGCTCCTCGACAAGCAGGTGGATGCGCTCATCGTCGCGCCCGCCTCCTCCGCGCGCGTGGCCCACCTGGAGGCGGTCGGCGCGGCGGGCCGGCCACTCGTGCTGCTCGACCGCCGCGCGGACGGACAACGCTACGACTCGGTGACCGTCGACAACCGCACGGCAGCCGCTCACGCCACGGCCGAGCTGCTCGCGGAAGGGCATCGCCGCATCGCGTTCATCTCGACGCACGACCACCAGTCGCCCGTCTACACACCCGGCGACACGATCACCATGTCCAGCGTCGCCGACCGCATCGACGGCGTGATGGAGGCACTGACCGATGCAGGCGTCCCCTCACCCGAGCGCAACATCCGTCTCGACGCCCGACGCCGGGGGGTGGATGCGGTGGCTCGCGAACTCCTCACCGGCGACGACCCCGTGACCGCCATCATCGCGTCGGACAGCCTCATCGCGATGACCGTCTTCCAGACGATCCGCACGCTGGGCCTGCGCATCCCTGACGACGTCTCGCTGATCGCGTTCGACAACCCGGAGTGGACCGGAATCACCACGCCGCCGTTGACGGTGGTCGAGCAGCCGATCTACGAGTTGGGCGCCGCCGCTGCGCGTCTGGCGCTGCAGCGAATGCGGGGGGAGCGGGTGGACGACGAGGCCGTCGTCTTCGACGCCGACCTCGTACGCCGATCGTCGGTCGGCCCGGTTCCGGCGCAGGTCCCCCTCATCGCCCCCTAAGGCCGCCCCACGAGATTCGTCACGAATGAGCGCTGTGCACCCGGCAGAGCGACAATTCGTCACGAATGCGAAGGGCTCACGACCTCAGCGGCTGGTCTCGCGGGCGGCTTGCACCGCGCGCAGGTCGCCGAGCGCTCGGTCCGTCTCGCGGTCGACATGGCCGCCGCGCGCAAGGATCGCCGCCGGCAGCCAATCGCTGAGGACGAAGCGGCGCCGGGCCACCGGCTCGCCCCCGTTCGTCCGGGCCGGGTGCCGCACCCAGCTGTGCTCCATTCCCTGAGTCCATGTCGTGTTTGCCATGACCTTTACGTTACGGACGTAAATATCCGGACACGAGATGGCTTTAGGTCTATCTTCGCAAAGATACGGCCAGTACAGTGAGCGGCATGATCCGATCCGTCGCGGTCCCCCTCATCGACGACTTCGCCATGTTCGAGTTCGGAGTCGTCTGCGAGGTCTTCGGGCTCGACCGCAGCTATGCGGGGCTGGAGCCGTTCGACTTCCGCGTGTGCACTGTCCACCCGGACGCGGCCGTGACGAGCCCGGTCGGCGTGACCGTTACCGCGCCCTACGGCCTCGAGGCGATGGACGACGCCGACCTCATCGCCATCCCCGCCGCGACGGTCCGCGACGAGTACCCGGAAGAGTTTTTGGATGCGCTCCGCCGCGCGTACGACCGAGGCGCCATCCTGCTCAGTGTCTGTTCCGGCGCCTTCGCCCTCGGCGCAGCCGGCCTGCTCGACGGCCGTGACTGCACCACGCACTGGCGTTACTCTGCCGAACTGCAACGTCGCTTCCCAGAAGCCCGCGTCGACCCCGACGTCCTCTTCGTCGACGACGGCCGCATCATCACGAGCGCCGGAACCTCGGCGGGCATCGACGCCAGCCTCCACCTGGTGCGGCGGGAGCTCGGGAGCGCCGTCGCCAACACCATCGCCCGCAACATGGTGGTGCCCCCGCAGCGCGACGGCGGCCAGCGTCAGTACATCGACAAGCCGGTCAGCGACTGCGACGACGACACCTTCAGCGAGCTGCTCGACCACCTGACGGACAGACTGGACGAGGCGCACACGGTGAGCAGCCTCGCCGACCGCGTGCACATGTCCACCCGCAGCTTCTCCCGGCGATTCGTCGCGGAGACCGGCGTCTCGCCGATGCAGTGGCTGACAACCCAGCGCATCCTGCACGCACGCCTTCTGCTCGAGACGACCGACCTCTCGATCGACGAAGTGGCCCGCCAGTGCGGGTTCGGCAGCGCGACGCTGCTCCGGCACCACTTCGACGCCGAGGTGGGCGTGCCCCCGACCCGCTACCGGGCCGCCTTCGCCCGGGCCTGATGGTACGGCGCGGCTAGCGCGGTTTCCGCCTGCGGATCCAGCTCCCGATCGGCCGGGCACCGCCTGCGATTCCGGGACGACATGCGCGCCCTCGCCACCCCCTGCTGAGCGGAGCACATACACCGACTTCCGTCGACGGTTGATTGACGGCCTCAGCGTCATGGTTCGGAGCCGACTGCGTCTAAGTAGGTGGACGTTGTTTCTAACAGGTGAGGAAGTGGTGTGTGATGCGAGGTTCTCGTCGGATGCGGGGTGGCCGGTGGGTCACCCGGGCAGGTGCCCTGCTGGTCGTAGTGGGCCTCATCGGCGGGGCGGGTGCGACGGTCGCGCAGGCGGCGATCGTCGAAGCCCCCGGCAACACCAGGCAGCGGTGCGACACCTACGACGTCACCCTCCAGGTGCAGATTCACGGGTGCTTCGTCTCGACAGCCTCCATCGTGGATCTCACCAGTGGGGCGACCGTCGGTGACGGGAAGCCGGTGCTGCCGGGCGATATCCTCCAGTTCACCTACACGCTGACCAACAACACCGACATCACCGTCCGAGACCTCGCCATCGACGCGAGCCCGCGCACGATCAGCTGCGACCCGGACCCGGCGTGCCAGTACGGACCAGAGGTCTGGCACACGTACTACCAGAAGTACGCAGTCGTCCCGGATTCGGTGCGAGTCGAGGGCGACCCCGACAAGAGCGTCGCTCACTTCAGCAGTGACCCATCAGGGCTGTTGATCGTCGGACAGGCAGGTCACGTGCCTCCGGGCGGAGTGGACCTCCGCGGATATCTGCCCCCGGGAGAGACCACAGACGTGTCGATGCAGTTCCAGGTACCCCTCAACGCACCACCCGGGATGGGCTTCTCCATGAACCTCGGATTCGTGCATGCATCAAACGCGGCCAACGACTACGGGTGGTCCACGGCGTCGGCGGCGATCGTGGACACCCCACCCACCCCGACCCCGACGGACACGCCCACGACGTCACCGACGCCGGAGCCCTCAGCACCGGCGATCTCCACTCCGAACCCGGAACCGTCCGAGACTGCTTCTCCGATCCCCACACCGCCCGTGTCGGCGACCCCGGAACTGGCGGCAAGCACCGCGTCTCCGAAATCCTCGCCCCCATCGGCCCCCGCCCCCGGTGCACCGCAGTCCCAGCCGGCTCGGCTCGCGGAAACCGGATCCACGATCTTCACCCCCGCCATGGTCAGCGCCGGGATCCTCATCCTGCTCGGCGCGAGCATCATCCTGACCAGCCAGCTCGCGCGTCGCCGCGAGGGACAGCTCCAGTAGCAGAGCGGAGCCCCGGGCTTCCCCTCTTTGGTGTTCTGAACGTGAGTGAAAGGTGTTTGTGATGCGTCGGGTTACGAGTGTGATGGCGGCAACTGTGCTCGCGGCGGCGTTGGTGGTGATCCCCGCGACCGGTGCGCAGGCCACTAATGCGGCGACTCGGCCTGACTGCTCGAAGGCGCCCGTAGAGCACGTTTCGGCGGAGTTCGTGCGGCCCGACGCAGCAGACGCACCGGAGACTGATCCGGCGCATCCGGTGTCCTGGTGGGGTGATCCCGGCAATGCGCTCTCGCATGGCACGGAGTGGTCGGACCTTCTGACCCAGTTGAAGGCGCTGTGTATGGATCAGGTGGTGTTGCAGTGGTCCGCGCAAACGTGGGCGGGCACGAGTGCCTACTTCGGCTTGGCTCCTGACGATCAGCCCAGGTGCGTCCAATCGGACGGTGTGGTGCCGGCAGGTGAGCCCGGCGCGGGCGGCCGCTGGGTCCGGCCGTTGTACGAGTCGCGGAATACGCAGTGGGATGCGTCGCGCGTGAACGCCCCGGACGAGTCGGGGAGGTGCGTGACCTCACCCTCAGTGCGGTCGGATCAGGTGAAGCAGTTGCTTGAGGCAGCGAAGACTCACGGCATGAGGGTGTGGCTGGGGTTGCAGATCGACGAGGGCACATTCTTCGGTGCGGGAGCGGTCTCCGCCGGGTGGATGGCGCAGCAGACGCAGCTGTCGAAGGATCTCTTCGATGACCTGTGGGCGCAGTTCGGTGCTAAGTACGGGGAGCAGATCGCGGGCATCTACCTTCCCTTCGAAGGCAACAACGTGCAGTACTCCACCGATCCCGCGTCTCCGGACTTTCACCTGTTCGATCTACTGAACCAGTACACGGACGCGGTGTCCACCTACGTCACGGGCACAGTTCCCGGGCTCGGGATCATGGTCTCCCCCTATCACACCGCTGATGTGGGCGCCGACCCGGGCTCGCCGACCCAGCGAGCGGCTCGGGACACCTATGCGTCCGTGGTCAGTGAGCTGTTGCGGGGCTCGAGCGTGAGCGTGTACGCGCCGCAGGACGGGGCGGGTGCGCAGAACGAGACCGTTGCCGACCTGGCCCCGTGGATGATCGCCGCCCGAACAGGCATCAACATCGCGGGCACCGGAACCAAACTGTGGGGAAATGCGGAGTCGTACACCTTGCAGGCGAATCTCCCGATGCCGATTCAGGCGATGGTGACGCACCTGAGGCAGATGAATGGCGAGTTCTGGGGGCAGCGTGCGGACCTGGACGGGTATGCGGGCTTCTCGGCCAACAACCTCAACACGGCGTCGTGGTGGTGGGACTACCGGTCCAACCGGGCGTACACGGCCGCATACGCCACCTATTTGCGGTTCGGATTCAACATGGCTCAGACCGTCCCCGCAGTGGGCGCCGACCGCTATCCGGGAAACTCCGGGGTGAGCGCCGCCCTGATCCAGGGCAGTTACGACGTCACCGTGCAGTGGCCCCGGTTGGTGGCCTCCACACCGACCGATGACTGGAAATCCGGCATCGTCATCCCGATCGTGGGGTATCAGGTGTTCCGGGACGGACAACCCATCGGCCAGGTGCGCCAACCGCTGTCAGACACCGCAGTGGACCAATACGGGTTCGCTCGACCCCTCCCCGCCGATGCCGACCACCCGGGCGTGCTGGCGTTCACCGATCCGAACGTGCAATCCGGACGCACCTACACCTACCAGGTGTCCGCGTTCGACGCCTACGGAAATCCGGGCAAGAAGACCTCCGGCACCACCCTCGTCGTGCCCCTCTCCGCGGCGGACACGGTCGACGGGGCAGGGACAACCACCGGCACCGGGTCGATCGGGCAGCGGGTGTCGGCCGGGGCCGGCTATGCCACGGTGAAAGCCGGCACCGACCCGCTGCAGCTGTGGAATCTCCTCGGCGGTGACGGCGACTGGAAGGACGGCTCCCCACGCCCGAAGCTGGCCGATGGGATCACCGGCGAAGCCACCTACGCCGACCCCGCCTGGGCTGGCCTGAACGTCTCCGCCGGCGCCCGAAAGCAGGTGACAGTGAATTTGGCGGAACCGACAGCGGTGCACCAGGTGCGCTCCAACTGGTTGGTGCAGAACTCCCTCGGCATCAGCCAACCTGCCGTGACCGTGGAGACCGCCTCCGCTGATGCGAGCGGCGACATCGACTGGCAGGCGTTCACGTCCTGGGCGACCGACCCCGGAACAGGCACCAACGTGTCAGGGCAGGCCGTGGGAACAGCGCCGGCGGCCGACCCCGGCACCGGCTGGTTGGACGCCACCTTGAATGCCGGAGAGATCCGCTCCGTGTCGGCGGTGCGGCTGACCGTGACAGGCACACCCGGTTTCGACTGGGCGTTCTTGTCCGAGGTCACTCTGATCGGCGCGGACGGAAAGCCGATCAGCCCCTGCGGGTCGCCCCGCGCGACCACCATGATCGACACCAACTGCGTCAACATCACCGACGACACCGACCGCAACGTTTACAGCGACACCTACATCCCCACGCGGGCCGGGAAGCTCACCTCGCCCTCGGCTGCCACCGTCGGCTCGGCCGACGACACTCCCACCAACCCGTGGGCATCCGCATCCTCGGTGGGGTGGAGCACCGACGCCGGGAGCCCCGTCCGAACCGCCGGGGGCCTCGACGTCGTGGTCGATCTGGGTCAGAACCAACCGATCGGCACCCTCGCCACTGACTGGTATACCGCCAACCGCGCCTCCGGCATCACGAGCCCTGCCGCGGTCGAATTCTCGTACCACCCAGACACTCCGGACGCTGCCCCCGACCTCACCACCGGGTGGTCGCCCGCACCCGCGGCCACCACAATCGTCGCGGGTGGCCTCACCAGCTACCGTTCCGTGCTGCCCAAACTCACGACGGCGAGCGACGCCGTCGCCACCACAGCACGCTGGATCAAAGCGCACATCGCCCTCCCGACCAGTCCCGGCGGCTGGCTCATTGCGGCTTCCATCACGGCCTACACCCCGGCCGCCGACGACCTCACGAACAACCGGCCTACCGCCGCCTACCCAACCCGAGACACGACCAACCCGTCGTACGACCTCACCAAGCCGACGACCGGCAGCAACAACACCACCATCGTCGATCCTGCCGCGAGGAGCCTTAGCCTTCCCAGCGACAACCTTGGCAACGCATTGCCCTCCCGATGCGCTCCGCCGGACGTCGACTGCGTGACCCACAGCACCTACGGCAACACGGCCCTGACCGCCACGGACGGGGGTAAACCGGTGCCCAACAAGTGGACGGAGCCCTGGGCTCCCGACGCCAACGTTCTCGTCCTTCAGCAGCACAGCGGATGGGACATCACCGTCCCGGTCGGCAGCACCTATTCCTCCCAAGAAGACGGGCACTCCACCTCACGGCTCGATGCCGTGACGCTGACCTTCACCCAACAAGCCGGCCAATCGGCCCTCCCCACCAGCCTCGACGTGTTCTATCACTCCGAGTGGGGCAACCCCGCCGATCCCTACGGCATCGCCGACGACGCCACAGCCCACTGGCAGTGGTCCGGTCACACCGCCCGGAAGCCCGTCACTCCCCCGTACATCCCTAAATCCGTCACGCTGATCACCACGTACACGATCCCGCCCTTCAGCACGCCCACTGGTGCCCCCATCGCCAAGCTCCGGTTCCACATGAACGCCCCCACCAGTAGCACCCTGATCACCGGGAGGCTTCACACCACCGTCTGGCAGTAGCTCCCGCGACCCGCTACCGCGCGGCTTTCGCCGACGGATGATGGTGCCGCGGCGACAGGTCGTCGCCGCGATAGTGACGGAGCAGCCTCCAGTTGCGCAGAGCGAACTCCCCGCAGACCGCCACGGTCACCAGACCACAGACGATGACGCCCCACGCCCGGGGGTTCTCGCCCTGGGTAGGGATGGCCACGGCGAGCGCGACCGTAGCGACGAGCGCGAGCGCGGCGAGCAGGCCGCCGATGGCCGCCCTTCGTCCCGCTCGGGCGCGGTCCGTACGGTCTCCCATATCCCGGAAGGTACTCCGCCGGAGCGGTGGACGAAAGCCGAATCACTGGAGAACGGAGCATGAACGGCACAGCCTTCCGCCGAACCGGATATGAACCAGCCGGACGCGACGAAGCCCCCGTCCGGTCGATGCCGGGCGGGGGCTCCGCTCTTGAGGTCAATGCTTGAAGGCGTCAGTGCTTGAAGGCGTCCTTGATCTTCTCGCCTGCCTGCTTAACGTCGGCTTTCACCTGGTCGCCCTTGCCTTCGGCTTCGAGGCGCTCGTCGCCCGTTGCCTTGCCTGCGGCTTCCTTGGCGCTGCCGCCAGCCTTCTCGCCAGCGTTTTCGATCTTGTCGTCGAGTCCCATGTGGTCCCCTTTCGTGGTCCGATACCCCACGAACGCTCCCACCGCGGAGGGGTGCGGTCTACCCCCTACCCAGCGCACTTTCAGGCGAGCCGCGACCGACCTCGGTTGTCTGGCGCCTAGATCCCGACCCTGAGCTGGGCGGGCTCCGGCGAGACCAACAGACCGTTCGGACGATGCGTGCCGTCCATCAGGGCCTCGAGCCAGTCGCGGTTCAACGGTGCGACGGCGGAGTCGTCGTAGCGGAACCGGATGGGCAGCCCGTTGTCCATCCAGAGCGCCTCGCGTCCGCCCTCACCGTCCGGGACCCAGCTGAGGGCGAAGCTTTCGCGCCGGCGCAGCTTCGTGGTGATGACGACCTGGAGGTGCGACAGCAGTCGGTCGCCGAAGGGATAGTCGGTGCCGCCGTAGCTCAGCACACCCATTTACTAGTGCTCCTGTTCATGCGCCTCCGCTCGTGCAGCGGCTTATCGTTAGTCTATCGATATAGCTCGCCTGTCTAGCAATCCACTCGGCTTCGGATTTCAAGGCCTACTGAGCTGCGCGCGCCTCCTCCACAATGAGGGCTGTGAGCACGTACCGCCTTCAGATCTCCCCCTCCTTCACCCTTCGCGACGCGACCCAGGTGCTCGACTACATTCACCGCCTCGGTGCCGACTGGGTCTACCTGTCGCCGCTGCTCGAGGCCGAGCCGGGCTCGATGCACGGGTACGACGTCGTCGACCACAGCCGTGTGGACGCCTCCCGCGGCGGCCCTGACGCGCTGCGGGAGTTCGCGGACGCAGCCCACGAACGCGGTCTGAAGGTGCTGGTCGACATCGTCCCCAACCACATGGGAGTAGCGACACCCGCCGTCAATCCGTGGTGGTGGGATCTGCTGACCTATGGTCAGGACTCCCGCTACGCGTCCTACTTCGACATCGATTGGGAGTTCGGCCAAGGACGGCTGCGGCTCCCCATCCTCGGCGACGGCGCGGACGAAGAGGGTGCCCTCCGCGTCGAGGGCGACGAGCTCCGCTACTACGACCACCGCTTCCCGATCGCACCCGGCACGGGCGAAGGGACCCCGCGCGAGGTGCACGCGCGCCAGCACTACGAGCTGATGTCGTGGCGCCGAGCCGACGCCGAGCTCAACTACCGCCGATTCTTCGCGGTCACGACCCTGGCAGGCCTCCGCGTCGAAGACCAGCAGGTGTTCGACGACACCCACCGCGAGATCGGTCGCTGGCTGAGCGAGGGGCTGGTCGACGGCCTCCGGGTGGACCACCCGGACGGACTGCGCGACCCCGGCCAGTACCTGGAACGCCTCCGGGACCTGGCGGGCGAAGCTCCGATCTGGGTCGAGAAGATCATCGAGGGTGACGAGCGGATGCCCGACTGGCCCGTCCAGGGCACGACCGGCTACGACGCCCTCGGCACCATCGACCGGGTCTTCGTCGACCCGTCCGGCGAGGGGCCGCTCACCGCGCTCGCCGGCGAACTCGACGACCGCGAGGAGAACCAGGACTGGGTCGAGCTGATCCACCGCCGCAAGCGCGCGGTCGCGGACAGCATCCTCCGTTCCGAGGTGCTGCGAGTGGTGCGCGAACTGGGCGAAGGCACCGACGAGGAGACCGCGGATGCCGTCGCCGAGTTGGCCGCCTGGTTCCCGGTGTATCGCAGCTACCTCCCGTACGGCGCGGAGTACCTCGAGGAGGCACGCCTCGCCGCCGCCGAGTCCCGGCCCGATCTCGCACCGGTGATCGCCCGCATCGCCGACCGCCTGGGTGACCGGTTCGAGCAGACCACCGGCGCGATCATGGCCAAGGGTGTCGAGGACAATGCCTTCTACCGCTTCACCCGGTTGACGTCCCTCACCGAGGTCGGCGGCGACCCGTCCGAGTTCGCCCTGTCTCCGGAGGAGTTCCACCGGCGGCAGGAGGACCGGCAGCGACGACTCCCGGAGTCGATGACCGTGCTCTCCACCCACGACACCAAGCGCGGGGAGGACACCCGCGCGCGCATCGCGGTGCTGGCCGAGCTGCCCGGCCGCTTCGAGCGGTTCCTGCGGACCGTGCGCGAGCGGGTCGGCTTCGGCGACGGCTCCCTGGAGAGTCTGCTGTGGCAGGCCGTCGTCGGCGCGTGGCCGGCGTCCCGCGAGCGGTTGCACGACTACGCAATCAAGGCGGCACGCGAGGCGGGCGCATCCACCGCATGGACCGACCCGGACGAGCGGTTCGAGGAGCGCATGGCCGCTGCCATCGATGCGGCCTTCGACGACGAGCGCGTGCGGGCCGAAGTGGAGGCACTCGCCGCAGTGATCGAGGCGCCCGGTGCGAGCAATGGTCTCGGCGCGAAGCTGCTGCAGCTGCTCGCGCCGGGGCGACCGGATGTCTACCAGGGTTCCGAGCGATGGGAGCGGTCGCTCGTCGACCCGGACAACCGCCGACCGGTGGAGTTCGACGCCGCCGCCGCCCTGCTCGCGCACATGGACGAGGGATGGCTCCCCGAGATTGACTCGTCCGGCGCCGCGAAGCTGCTGGTCACCTCCCGAGCCCTCCGCCTGCTGCGCGACCGGCCGGAGCTGTTCACCGGCTACCGCCCGGTCTACGCGGAGGGGTCGCGCGCTGGTCACCTCGTCGGCTTCGACCGCGGTGGCGCGATCGCCCTCGCCACCCGCTTGCCTGTCGGCCTCTCCGCCACCGGTGGCTGGGCGGATACGACCATCGACCTCGGGAATGCACCCCTGCGCGACGAACTGACCGGCCGGGAGCACCGCGGCCGCGTGCCGCTGGCCACACTATTCGAGCAGTACCCGGTCGCTCTGCTGGCGGTGGCCCGATGACCGCCGGCGGCTGGCGCGATCGTCGCTTCCCCGTCTGGGCACCGACCGCGCGCGCGGTGGACGTCGTGATCGGCAACCTCGGCACCTTCCCGCTCACGCCGGTGCCGGCCACCGCCGATGATCCGACCGGCGGCTGGTGGCAGCTCGCCGAGTCACCGGGTCTGCCCGACGACGCCGTCGACTACGGCTTCGTCGTCGACGGCGAGGGCCCCATCCCCGACCCCCGTTCGCTGCGCCAGCCCCAGGGCGTCCATGAATTGAGCCGGGAGTTCGACCCACGGTCCCATTCTTGGGCGGATGGGGCGTGGGAGGGACGCGACCTCACCGGCGCGCTGATCTACGAACTCCACATCGGCACGTTCACACCGGAGGGCACCCTCGACTCGGCTATCGCCCGCCTCGACCACCTGGTCGAACTTGGCGTCGACGCCGTCGAAGTGCTTCCGGTGAACGCGTTCAACGGCACCCACAACTGGGGCTACGACGGCGTCCTCTGGTACGCGGTGCAGGAGCAGTACGGCGGCCCTGCGGCCTACCAGCGCTTCGTCGACGCGTGCCACCAGCGCGGTCTGGCCGTGATCCAGGACGTGGTCTACAACCACCTCGGACCGAGCGGCAACTACCTGCCGAAGTTCGGCCCCTACCTCGGTCAGGGAGCGAGCACGTGGGGCGTGAACGTCAACCTCGACGGTCCGCTCTCCGACGAGGTGCGCCGCTACATCCTGGACAACGCCGAGTATTGGCTGCGCGAGATGCACGTCGACGGCCTGCGCCTGGATGCGGTGCACGCCCTCCAGGACCACGGCGCCACGCACCTGCTCGAAGAGCTGGCGGCGCTCGCCGACGAGCTGGCCGGCGAGAGCGGCCGCGCCCGCACGCTCATCGCGGAGAGCGACCTCAACGACCCGAAGCTGATCCGCCGCCGCTCACACCACGGCTACGGGCTGCACGCCCAGTGGGACGACGACGTGCACCACAGCATCCACGCCAACCTGACCGGCGAGGACACCGGCTACTACGCCGACTTCGCCGAACCGGGCGCACTGGTCCGCGTCTTCCAGCGCGGGTTCTTCCACGACGGCACCTGGTCGAGCTTCCGCGAGCGCCGCCACGGGCGTCCGCTCGACCCCGACATCCCCTTCCGGCGTCTCGTCGCGTTCAGCCAGGATCACGACCAGATCGGCAACCGTGCCGCGGGCGACCGGCTGACCGCGACCCTCGACTCGGGCCGCCTGGCGGTCGCTGCCACCCTCACCCTGCTCGGACCGTTCACGCCGATGCTGTTCATGGGCGAGGAGTGGGCGGCCACCACGCCGTGGCAGTTCTTCACCTCGCACCCGGAGCCGGACCTGGGCAAGGCCACGGCGGAGGGTCGCATCGAGGAGTTCGCGAAGATGGGATGGGGCCGGGCCGTTGTGCCCGACCCCCAGGACCCGGAGACGTTCCAGCGATCGAAGCTCGACTGGTCGGAACTCGACCGGCCGGAGTCCGCGCGGATGCTGGAGTGGTACCGCACACTGACAGCGCTGCGCCGGACCGTGGCGGTCGACGCTCCCGCAACGGACGTCGCCTACGCGGAGGGCATCTTCCGCTTCACGCGCGGCGGCCTGCTCGTCGAGGTCAGCCTCTCCGGAACCGGCCTTGGCACCGCGCCTGCGGACGCCGTCGCCGCCTTCGGCGAGGCGGTGCGCGTCACCCGCGTGTGATCGGTCAGGACGCGAGTCGGGAGCTCACCAGCCGGTTGAGACTGATGTGCTCCTCCGCCGCCCGGATCGCCAGGCTCCGATGGAGTTCCGGCGGGATCCGAACCTTGAACTCTCCGCTGTAGGGGCGTTCCGCGAAGGGCTCGGGAATGATCTCTCCTGCCCGTTCCATATCCTCGACGACTTCTTCGACAAGTTGTACGACTCCCAGTAGTGCCTCCGACTGGGTCGGCGCGAGCCAGGAGAGCGATGGGAACTCAGCGACTTGGCCAACGAACTCGCCATCGTCGGCTGACCACAGGACTCGATAGGTGTAATGCGTGAAGTCGGTCATCGTCGCTCACTCTCCCATCGATCAATCGCCAGGAGGACCTGGCACACCTGGTACCGCTTTGCCCGTCCGTGGTCGTTCTGGATGTTGACCCGCGGGTCACCGCTCCACGGCGTCTTGAAGACCATGTGACTCGAACCCGACTGGCGCGGTTCCCCGAAGTAGGCGACGCAGACCTTCGCCAATTCACGGAACCGGATGTCCGCCGGGTTCTGCCTCATACGCAGGAGGAGCTTTGCGATCTGCGGCACCCTTCATGGTGTCACTATTGACCCCATTCGTCAACTCGGCAGCTTCACTAGCGAGGTGCCGGACAGCGTCTAACGTCCCGGCCGCTCGGTGTCAATGCCTGGAGGGACACGGCGCGCCGCAGGTAATGTGGCGGTCTAACGCCGATCGGAGACACCGTGTCACTGCCCCGTCCCCTGTTTTGCTGCGCGAGCAGCCGAGTCCGCGACGGAGCAGACCGATGACCGCCGGCTCGACGCCGTACCCGCTGGGGATCACCCTGCGCGAGGGCGGCGCCAACGTCGCCGTCTACAGCGAGCGCGCCGACAAGGTCATCGTCTCGCTCTTCGACGGCCGCGGTCGCGAGACGCAGACGGTACTTCCAGAGCGCACCGGCCACGTCTTCCACGGCTTCGTCCCCGGCCTCGTTCCGGGCACGCGCTACGGGCTCCGGGTCGACGGCCCGTGGGACCCCGCCAACGGCCTCCGCTTCTCCCCCGCGAAGGTGCTCCTGCCCCCGCACGCGCGCGCCGTGACCGGCTCCTGGGACAACACGCAGGCGGTATTCGGTCATCAGCTCGGCCGGCCGAAGCGCCGCAGCGACACCAACGGTGCGCGCCACGTCGCCCTGGGCGTCGCGATCGACCGCCAGGAGTTCGACTGGGGTGACCACGAGCGCCCGCACACTCCGCTCAGCGAGACCATCATCTACGAGGTCCACGTGAAGGGCTTCACCAAGCTGATGGAGTGGGTGCCCGAGGAGTTCCGCGGAACCTACGCCGGCCTCGCGCATCCCGCCGCCGTCGAGTACCTCAAGAACCTCGGCGTCACCGCGGTCGAGCTGCTCCCCATCCACCAGTTCGTGCAGGATGCGCACCTGAAGGAGAAGGGGCTGCGCAACTACTGGGGCTACAACTCCATCGGCTTCTTCGCCCCGCACAACGAGTACGCCGCCACGGGTGACACCGGTCACCAGGTGGACGAGTTCAAGGGCATGGTGAAGGCCCTCCACGCCGCCGGCATCGAGGTCATCCTCGACGTGGTCTACAACCACACCGCGGAAGGCAACGACATGGGGCCGACCTACAGCTTCAAGGGCATCGACAACCCGTCGTACTACCGTCTCGTCGACGGCGACGCCGCCCACTACTTCGACACCACCGGCACCGGGAACAGTTGGAACGTCAGCCACCCGGCTGCGCTCCAGGTGGTCATGGACTCTCTGCGCTACTGGGTCGAGGACATGCACATCGACGGGTTCCGCTTCGACCTGGCGACCACGCTGACTCGGCAGGGCGGCGATGCGAGCCTGCACAGCGCGTTCCTCACCCTCATCCAGCAGGACCCGACGCTCGCGCAGGTCAAGATGATCGCCGAGCCGTGGGATGTCGCCGGCTACCAGCTAGGCGGCTTCCCGGCCGACTGGTCGGAGTGGAACGGCAAGTTCCGCGACGACGTGCGCGACTTCTGGCGCGGCGAGCCGGGTGTGCTCTCGACGCTGTCGCAGCGCGTGCTCGGCAGCCCGGACATCTACGAGGATTCGCGCCGCGCTCCGCTGTCGAGCGTCAACTTCGTGACCGCGCACGACGGCTTCACCCTGGCCGACCTCACCAGCTACAACGAGAAGCACAACGAGGCGAACGGCGAGGACAACCGCGACGGGGAGTCCGACAACCGCTCCTCCAACTACGGCGTCGAGGGCCCCACCGACGACGAGGGGATCAACGCCTTCCGCATCCGGCAGCGCAAGAACTTCCTGGCAACCCTCCTGCTGTCGGCCGGTGTCCCGATGATTCTCGGTGGGGATGAGATCGGCCGCACCCAGCAGGGCAACAACAACGCCTACTGCCAGGACAACGAGATCTCTTGGTTCGACTGGCAGAACGCCGACTGGGACCTGCACGCGTTCACGTCGAAGCTGATCCAGCTGCGCCGCACCGAGCCGGCATTGCGACCGGTCTGGTACCGCCACGCTCCCGAAGTCGGGGGCACCGACGTGGTGTGCATCCTGCGCGCGGACGGCGAGCCGTTCGCGGACGAGGACTGGGGCGACCCGGAGGCACGGACCATCGCCTTCGAACTGCGCCACGAGGGAGCCGACTCCTTCCTGCTGATGCTGAACTCCGCCGGAAACGGCGTGGAGTTCGTCCTGCCCCAGGCCGAGGGCGGCGACTGGGAGCTCGAGCTCTCCAGCGACCCCGAGCTCGCCCTCGGTGACGGCGAAAGCGTCATCCTCGGAGAGTCGTCCTTCGCCCTCCTGAGGTTGCGGAACAGCCGATGACCGATTCCAGCATCCCGGCGCTGCTGGGGCGATACCGCCCGCAGCACGTCATCGGCCGCGGTGGCGAGGCCAGCATCTTCCGCGCCACGGACGAGCTCCTCGGCCGCGAGGTCGCCATCAAGCTCTACCGTTCCGGCGGCGAGGAGGAGATGGCGCAGTACCGCACCGAGCAGGCGGCCCTCGCGCGGCTCAGCCACCACGGCATCGTGTCCCTGATCGACGCGGGCATCGACTACACGGCGCCGAAGGATCCGCGACCGTTCCTCGTCATGGAGCTCGTTTCGGGGACGGACCTGGCCGCCGTGCTGGGGCAGCGGGAGCTGACGCTCGAGGAGATCGCCGAGATCGCCTACGACATCTCCGAGGCGCTCGAATACGTGCACGCGAACGGTGTCGTCCACCGCGACATCAAGCCGTCGAACATCATGCTCGTCTCGTACGGCACCACCACGTTCCGCGCCAGGGCACGGCTGACCGACTTCGGGATCGCGAGCGGCATCGCGGGGGCGCCCTCACAACCCGACGAGGGTAAGACGACCGGAACGGCCGCCTACCTCAGCCCCGAGCAGGCGATGCGACAGCCTGCCACCTCCGCCAGCGACATCTACTCGCTCGGGCTCGTATTGCTGGAGTGCTTCACACGCTCGGTGACCTACCCGGGCGATGCCGTCGAGGCCGCCATGGCGCGCCTCGAGCACGAGCCGCCGGTGCCCCCGAACCTTCCCGACGGCTGGACCGCCATCCTCCTGAACATGACGTCGAGCGACCCGGCAGCACGACCCACCGCCGAAGAGCTGACGCCGCAGTTCCGCGAAGCGGTCATCTCGGCCGCGGGCCTGCAGAGGGTCTGACGACGGCCGGGATGGTCGACGCCGGCATCGAGGACCACGCCGCGCTCGGCGACGGTCGCACCGTCGCGCTGATCGATCGGTCCGGGACCGTCGACTGGCTGCCCATTCCGAGCCTGGACTCCCCTCCCGTGTTCGCCTCGCTCCTCGACCGCGACAACGGCGGCCGGATGGTCCTGCAGCCGGTGAGCGCCTTCGAGACGACGCGGCGCTACCTGCCCGGCACGAATGTGCTGGAGTCGACGTTCACCACCGCCACGGGGACCGTCCGCGTCACCGACGCGCTCGTCACCGGCGTTGCCGGACGCCTGCCCTGGCTGGAGTTCGCGCGCCGCATCGAGGGCCTCGACGGCACCGTGGTGCTGGACTGGTCGGTCGAGCCGGGAACGGTCCTGGGCACGTCGAGCCCGTGGGCGGAGCACATCGACGGGAACCGCATCCTGCGCGTCGGCACGGTCAACATCGGTGTCACCGGGTTGGCCGACTCGGAGCCCGACCCCGACGCCCCGCGGTTCGGCGGCCGAATCCGCGTCGGCGCCGGCAGCCGCCGCACGCTTACCGTCGTGGCCACCCACGACGAGCCGCTGCACCTGCCGGAGCCGGACAACGTCGACATCGGGATCGACCGCACGGTCTCCAACTGGGAGCTGTGGTCGCGGACGTTCGCGTATCGCGGGCCCTGGGCGGACGCCGTCCAGCGCAGCGCCCTGGCCTTGAAGCTTCTGCTCTACGCGCCGACCGGTGCGATCGCGGCGGCGGCCACCACATCCCTGCCGGAGACCTCGCGCGGCGGCAAGAACTGGGACTACCGCTTCGCGTGGGTGCGCGACACCGCCTACTCGCTCCGAGCACTGGCCCGCTTCGGATTGCGCGAGGAGACCCACGCCTCGATCTCCTGGCTGCTGCGCGCGGTCAAGGGCGACGCGGGCGAGTTGCGCATCTTGTACGGGCTGCGGGAGGAGTCCTCCGCCGCGCCCCAGACGCACGACGTGCCGGGCTGGCGCGGCATCGGGCCGGTCGTCACCGGCAATCGGGCGGCGCACCAGCTGCAGCTGGGCGTGTACGGCGACCTGCTGAGCGTCGCACTGGCGTATGCGGCGGCCGGCAACGTGCTCGACGTTCCGACCCGGCGGCTGGTGTCCGATGTCGCCGACCGCGTGTGCGACGTCTGGCGGCAGCCCGACTCGGGGATGTGGGAGCTCACCGAGCTGCGGCAGCACACGTCGTCGAAGATGGGCTGCTGGCAGGCGTTGCAGGCCGCACAGCAACTGGCGGAGCTCGGTCAGGCCGCGGGCAACGCGTCCCGCTGGAAGCGCGAGGCGGACCTCATCCACGACTGGGTCGACGAGAACTGCTGGTCGGACCAGCTCGGCGCCTACACGATGGTGGCGGGCGAGGACGAGTTGGATGCGTCGGTGCTCCTGCACGCGCCGAGCGGCTTCGATCGGGGCGAGCGGATGCGCTCGACGATCGCCGTGCTTCGACGGGATCTCGGCAGCGGGTCGCTGCTGTACCGCTTCACGGGCGCGGAAGCCGAGGGCGAGCGACCGTTCGTCGCGTGCTCGTTCTGGCTGGTCGCCGCCCTCGCCTGCGTCGGCGACATGCACGAGGCGTCCGCGCTGATGGACGACTTGGTGGAGCGGGCGAACGACGTCGGCCTCTACGCCGAGATGATGGAGGAGGACGGCACCTTCTGGGGCAACTTCCCGCAGGCCCTCTCGCATCTCGGCCTCATCGACGCCGCGCTGACCATCGCCGACCTGCGACCCTGACCAACCCTCAGGCCCTCCTGGAGCTCGTGGCGTTCTCTGCAGGGACGTCCGCGCCGATGTAGCGAGCGAGGTGCTGGCCGGTGAGCGTCGACCGGTCCGCCACCAGATCGGCCGGTGTGCCCTCGAAGACGAGGCGCCCTCCGTCGTGGCCGGCGCCCGGACCCAGGTCGATAATCCAGTCGGCGTGCGCCATCACGGCCTGATGGTGCTCGATCACGATGACCGACTTGCCGCTGTCGACGAGCCGGTCGAGCAGGCCGAGGAGTTGCTCGACGTCGGCGAGGTGCAGTCCCGTCGTCGGCTCGTCCAGCACATACACTCCGCCCTTCTCCGCCATGTGCGTCGCCAGCTTGAGTCGCTGCCGCTCTCCCCCCGACAGGGTCGTGAGCGGCTGCCCGATGGTCAGGTAGCCGAGCCCCACATCCGACAGCCGCTTCAGGATGGCGTGGGCTGCCGGCAGCTTCGCCTCGCCCTTAGCGAAGAACCGTTCCGCCTCAGCGACCGGCATCGCGAGCACCTCGCTGATGTCGCGTCCGCCCAGCGTGTACTCGAGCACCGACTCGTCGAAGCGTCGTCCCTCGCACACCTCGCAGACGGTCGAGACGCCCGCCATCACCCCGAGATCGGTGTAGATGACGCCGGCGCCGTTGCAGTTCGGGCAGGCACCCGCGGAGTTCGCGCTGAACAGTGCGGGCTTCACACCGTTGGCCTTGGCGAACGCCTTGCGGATCGGCTCGAGCATCCCCGTGTACGTCGCCGGGTTGCTGCGCCGGGACCCGCGGATCGCTCCCTGGTCGACGGCCACGACGCCGTCTCGGGGAGCCACCGAACCGTGAATGAGCGAGCTCTTGCCGGAGCCCGCCACCCCGGTCACCACGACGAGGACGCCGAGCGGGATGTCGACATCCACCCCCTGCAGGTTGTGCTCGGTGGCCCCGCGCACCTCCAGCGCACCGTTCGCCGTGCGCACCGACTCCTTGAGTCGAGCCCGGTCGTCGAGGTGCCGCCCCGTGAGCGTCCCGCTCGCGCGCAGCGCGTCGACGGTCCCCTCGAAGACGACCTGGCCGCCTCCCGATCCGGCAAGCGGCCCGAGGTCGACCACGTGATCGGCGATCGCGATCGCCTCCGGTTTGTGCTCGACGACGAGCACCGTGTTCCCCTTGTCGCGCAGCTGCTGCAGCAGCTCGTTCATCCGCTGGATGTCGTGGGGATGCAGCCCGACCGTCGGCTCGTCGAAGACGTAGGTGATGTCGGTGAGCGACGATCCGAGGTGCCGGATCATCTTCGTGCGCTGCGCCTCGCCGCCGGACAGCGTGCCGGAGGGCCGGTCGAGCGAGAGATAGCCGAGCCCGATGTCGACGAAGGAGTCGAGCAGATGCTGCAGGTTCTTCAGCAGCGGGGCGACAGATGGCTCATTCAGCGAGCGAACCCAGTCGGAGAGGTCCGTGATCTGCATGGCGCACGCGTCCGCGATGCTGACCCCCGCGATCTTCGAGTTCCGCGCCCCCTCGCTCAGCCGCGTCCCGCCGCACTCCGGGCACGGGGCGAAGGCCACCGCCCGCTCGACGAAGGCGCGGATGTGCGGCTGCATCGCGTCCACATCCTTCGACAGCATGGACTTCTGCACCTTCGGGATCAGCCCCTCGAAGGTCAGATTGATCCCGTTGATCTTGACCTTGGTCGGTTCGCGGTACAGGAAGTCGTTCAGCTCGGCTTCGCTGTAGTCGCGGATGGCCTTGTCCGGATCGAAGAAGCCCGACTCGCTGAACATGCGCACCGACCAGCCGTCTGTGGTGAAGCCGGGGACCGTGATCGCGCCCTCTGCCAGCGACTTCGTGTCATCGAACAGTTGGGTGAGGTCGATGTCGCTCACCGAACCCATGCCCTCACAGCGCGGGCACATGCCGCCGAGCTGGGTGAACTCGCGCCGTTCCGTCTTTCCCCCGACCGTGATGGCACCCTTGCCGGTCACCGAGGGAATGTTGAACGAGTAGGCCTGCGGCGACCCGATGTGCGGCTGTCCGAGCCGGCTGAACAGGATGCGCAGCATCGCGTTGGCGTCCGTCACGGTGCCGACGGTCGAGCGCGCGTTCGCGCCCATCCGCTCCTGGTCGACGATGATCGCGGTCGTCAGCCCTTCGAGGACGTCGACGTCGGGGCGGGCGAGAGAGGGCATGAATCCCTGCACGAACGAGCTGTACGTCTCGTTGATCATTCGCTGCGACTCGGCGGCGATCGTGCCGAACACCAGCGAACTCTTGCCAGAACCGGAGACACCGGTGAACACCGTGAGCCGCCGCTTCGGCAGTTCCACGTTCACGTCTTTGAGGTTGTTCTCGCGTGCGCCCTGCACCCGGATCACATCGTGACTGTCGGCCGTCGCGGTCATGTCGTCTCCCTCCGTCGAGCGCGATCCACGCTATCTCAGGACGATCTGACGGTGGCTGCCACGCTGTACCGCAGCCGCGCGAACTGGCCGATTGCGGTCACCGACTCGAGCCGGAGTCGGTCGGACTCCACCCTCCGTGGAAACAGCGGCGCGCCACCGGTGAGCGTGACCGGCGCGATGGACACGGCCAGCTCATCCAGCACCCCGGCATCGAAGAACTGGCCGGCAAGGTCACCGCCGCCGACCACCCAGATGTCGTCGTCGCCCGCCGCCGCGCGAATCGCGGGCAGCGCCTCTTCGACGGACCCCGATACGAAGCGGATGTCGGCGCCCTCCGGCACGGGCAGTTCCTGATGCGTGAAGACGAACGTCGGCCGAGCGCCGTGGAACTCCTGCCACTTCTCCGGATGCGCCAGGATGTCGGACTCCCGCAGTACCCACTCGTACGTCGTGCGGCCCTCCACCATCACGGCGGCGGTCGACGGCAGCAACTCCGGATCGGGAACCTCGCCCCCGGGCACCGCGAACAGCCACGACAGCGAGTCGTGCTCATCGGCGATCCACCCGTTGAGGGTCGCGGCCGTGTCGAAGATGATCCGTCCCATGCGCCGACGGTACCGACGACCACCGACACGGTGGGAGCATGGGGCGCATGGATGCCGTCGACGCCCTGAACGAGATCGCCTTCTGGCTGGAGCGGGAACTCGCCCCGAGTTTCAAAGTGCAGGCGTTCCGGCGTGCCGCCGCGACGATCGACGGGATCGGTCAGGAGGAGTTGGCCGCGCGGGTCGCAGACGGCCGCCTCAAGCGGACGAAGGGGATCGGCGACCGCACGTTCCAGGTGATCGCGCAGGCGGTCGACGGCGAGGTGCCCGCCTACCTGGCCGATCTGCGCGAACGGAACGCCGCACCGCTCGACACGGGCGGCGCGGAGCTGCTCGCCCAGCTCCGCGGGGACCTGCACAGCCACACCGAATGGTCGGACGGCACGGTGCCGATCGAGGTGATGGCGGCCGCCGCCGCCACGCTGGGCCGCGAATACCAGGCGATCACCGACCACTCGCCGACGCTCACCGTCGCCAGCGGCCTGAGCGCGGAGCGTCTCGAGGAGCAGCTGGAGATCATCGCCGACCTGGACACCGGGTCCGTGACCCTGCTTACCGGCATCGAGGTCGACATCCTCGAGGACGGCACGCTCGACCAGACGCCCGAACTGCTCGCCCGGCTGGATGTGGTGGTGGGCAGCGTCCACTCGAAGCTCCGGTCCGACCGGCGGACCATGACGACACGCATGCTCGGCGGCATCCGTGACCCGCACACCAACGTCCTCGGGCACTGCACCGGGCGCCTCGTCCAGGGTTCCCGTGGGACGCGTCCGCCGTCGGAGTTCGACGCGGATGCGGTGTTCGCCGCGTGCGTCGAGAACCAGGTCGCGGTCGAGATCAACTCGCGACCGGAGCGGCAGGACCCCCCGGACGACCTCATCCAGCGCGCCCTCGACGCCGGCTGCTTCTTCTCGATCGACACAGACGCGCACGCGCCCGGCCAGCTCGACTTCCTCGCCTACGGCGCCGCTCGCGCGGCGGCGAATGGCGTGCCCGCCGACCGCATCATCACCACCTGGCCGCTGGGGCGCCTCCGCACCTGGCTCGCCAAGTCCTGAGGCCCCGTCCCTCACGATGCCACCCGCCCGAGTTGCGACAAGATGTCGCAACTCGGGCCGCGTGGGAGCAACGACTCACCACTCGACCGGTGAGGGATGTGGGACGGACGGGCGGGTTACAGGCCCCAGGCGGAGGCGGGCGCCTGCACGATCTCGACCGGGCGCGTGCTCCAGTGCGACCCGTTGCCGTAGTGGCTGGTGGCCCACGGGCTGGCCCAGATGGCGGCGGCCGTGGCGTCCGCCGACGTCCCGGCCTCGAGGCCCGCGACGATGTCGGGATAGCCGCGCTGCAGGTTCTTCGCGCAGTACTCGGCGGCCGAGACGAGATCGGGGTAGCTGCCCAGACCCGCTCCGCCACCAGAGCCGTAACCGTTGTTCAGCGGGTTGTTGCGGTTCCACCAGTCCGGCGGACCGTTCTCCTGCCGCATCCAGCGCAGCATGAGGGCGAGGTTGGCGTCGGTCTGCGGCCAGCCGCCGAACATGAGGACGAGCTTCGCCCAGGCCTCGTTCGTCCCGACCCGCGCGAGGGTCTGGAGCCCATCCGTCGCGCTGAGACTCTCGCGATTCACGACGGGAGCGGCGATCGTCGCATCCACCAGCAGTTCCTGCGCGGGAGCCTGGCCGGGCACCCGCTCGGCGGGAGCACCGGGAGCCAGGGTCGTCGACGGCGCGATCCGCAGCGTCGAGGCGAGGGCTTCGTCGGTCGGCACGATCGAGAACCCGCACACCAACCCGATGATGGCGAGCGTCACTCCGACACGATGCCGTAGCGGCAGAACCGGCCGCCGCTTGTGCCTCGGCAGCCGGATGCGCACCCGCTGCGTCGGCACGGCGGCACGACGGCCGCTCGGGCGGCCGCGGGGGCGAAGGGGGGTGGATGCGGGGGGCATACCCGACGAAGAGTACCAGCGTCCCCCTGAATCGCTACCGCGAACGCTACCGCGTGACTTCGTTCAGCCGCTCCAGGAGCTCGGCCAGACGACGCACGTCCTCCTCGCCCCAGCGCCGCAGGCTGCGGTACAGATTCGCCTGATCCGCCGCACGGACCTCATTCACCTTCTCGATCGCCTCGGGCGTCGCGGCGAGGAAACTCGCTCGCCGGTCGGTCGGATCCGTCTGGCGCTCGACGAAGCCCATGTCTTCGAGGATTCGCACCTGCCGGCTGATCACGCTCTTGTCTGTGTAGAGCATTGCGGCCAGGTCGCCGGCGTGGATCGGTCCGCTACGGACGATCGTGCTGAGCAACTTGTAGCCGCCGGGCTGCAGTTCCGGGTGGATGTGCGACGCGCGATCGCGCATCGCCGTGCTCACCTGGTTGAACAGGCGGGTGAACTGCTCCTCGACATCGGCGATCGCCTGGTCCGTCGACCCGGTCGACGCACCAGCGGCCGGAAGGGCGGCGGCGTCGCCCGCCGCCACCCGTCCCGTGTTGTCCATGGCCGTGATCATAACGCGCCTGTCTAGCGGCCGTTCTCAGCGGTGGTTCCGCGCTCGGCATCCCGTCGGATCGCCGCCACCGAGCCGGTGACGGGAGCGCCGATGAGGGCCTCCGCCACCTCGAGGGCGTTCTCCTCGGCCGCCTCGATCGGGCTGTCGGCGCCGGTCTCCTTCTCCTTCATCCGCTCGATGGCCGTCTTGGTGCCGAGTGTGATGTTCGGGAGGAAGAGAATCGCGATGATCGTGACGATCGCGAGCGGCACGGCGATCAGGAAGATGTCCGCTACCGCCTGGCCGTAAACCGACTCCACGATGGTGCGGACGGCGAGGGGCAGATGGTTCACCTCGGGCAGCGTGCCGCTCTGCAGCGACTGGAGCGCCTTGAGGCCTGCCGCGCCGCTCTTGGCGGCGGCCGCCAGAAGGTCGTCCTTGCGGTCGACCATCGCGCTGATGACCGTCGACCCGAGCACGCTTCCCATCACGGACACACCGATGGTGCCGCCGAGGCTGCGGAAGAAGGCGACGTTGGAGCTGGCCGCGCCGAGCTGCTCGGGCTGGACCGTGTTCTGCACGATCAGCACGAGGTTCTGCATGACCATTCCGACGCCCGCGCCCAGGATCAGCATGTAGAGCGAGACGAGCGCGTAGTTCGTGTCGAACTCAATCGTGCTCATCAGGTAGAGCCCCACGGTCAGCAGCACCGAGCCGACGACCATGAACGCCTTCCACTTGCCGAACCTGCTGATCAGGTTTCCGACGATCATCGACGACAGCAGCAGGCCGAAGATCATCGGCAGCGTCAGCAGACCGGACTCCGTCGGCGTCGCACCGCGGGCGAGCTGCATGTACTGGCCGAGGTAGACCGAGGTGCCGAACATGGCGACACCGACCGAGATGGATGCGATGACGGCGAGCGTGAAGGTGCGGTTCTTGAACATCCCGAGCGGGATGATCGGCTCCTTCACCACGAGCTCGGTGATGATCATGGCGATCAGCAGGGCGATCGCTCCGCCGACCATCCATGCGGTCTGCGCGCTCCACCAGTCGAAGTTCTTGCCTGCGAGGGACACCCAGATCAGCAGCAGCGAGACACCGGCGGCGAGGAACGCAGCGCCGAGGTAGTCGATGCGGACCTTGCGCGCGGGCCGCTTCGGGAGCTTCAGGGTGAACTGCAGCAGGATGATGGCGACGATCGCGACGGGGACGCCGACGAAGAAGTTCCAGCGCCAGCCGACCGAGTCGGTCAGCAGCCCGCCGATCAGCGGGCCTCCGACGGTGCCGACGGCCATGATGCCGCCGAAGAGGCCCATGTACCGGCCGCGCTCGCGCGGGCTGATGATGTCGGCCATGATGATCTGGCTGAGGGCCGTCAGGCCGCCGGCGCCCAGGCCCTGCACGACGCGGAAGCCGATGAGCATGTTGGTGTCCTGCGAGAAGCCGGCGAGCGCCGAGCCGACGACGAAGAGCCCGAGGGCGAGCTGGATGAGCAGCTTGCGGTTGAGCAGGTCGGCGAGCTTGCCCCAGATGGGCGTGGACACGGTTGTGGCGAGGAGCGTGCTGGTGACGACCCACGTGTAGGCCGTCTGGTTTCCGTGCAGCTCGGAGATGATCCGCGGCATCGAGGTCGACACGACCGTGCCCGCGAGGATCGAGACGAACATCCCGAGCAGAAGCCCGGAGAGGGATTCGAGCACCTGGCGGTGCGACATCACCGTGGGTGAGCCATCCCTGGAGAGAGTGGTGGACATGCAGATCCTTCGAAACGATTGGTTGACTGTGATCAACTATAAATCGATAGGTGACCAAAGTCAACTAATATTGTGCACTGCTGCAAAATTTTTTGCGCTTGCCGACTGAGCATCCTCAAACGGTGGTGGGCGCATCCCCAGACTTCGGGCGCGACGCCTCCCCTACGCTCGAAGAATGCCCTCCCGCACGCGCAGCTGGTCGCTCGTCACGCCCGCCCACTGGATCGTGTGGACCGTCGTGCTCTTCGTCCTCACCGTCGCCCTGGGCTTGGCCGCGAAAACGCTGCCCGCTCTCCGGCTGGCCGGACTCGACGCCGCGGTGAACCGGGTCAACTCGCCGCTACTGGATCAGACCGCCCTCGTGCTCGACCGGCTGGACCATCCGATCGTCGTCGCCGTCATCCTTGCGGTGGTCTTCGTCGTCCTCCTGTTCGTGGTCGGATGGCGCCGGGCGCTCGGCGTGTGCGTCACCACCGGCGCGGGGTGGCTGACCACGCTCGTCGTCAAGACCGTCGTTGCTCAGCCCCGGCCCTCGACGGGCGGGCTCACGCACCTGCTCCACATCTCCCCCGCCACGCTGAGCTACCCGAGCGGGCACGTGGTGTTCGCCGCGGCTCTCGTGACCGCGCTCGCCATGGTCTGTCGCAGCGCCAGCACCCGGACGGTCGTGGTGATCGTCGGTGCTCTGTTCGTGCTCGCCGTGGGCTGGTCTCGGCTCTACGTCGGCGTGCACTACGGCACCGACATCGTCGGCGGCATCCTGAACGGTGTCGCAGGCGCGCTGCTGATCGCCGGCCTGTGGAACCTCGTCACCCGCACTCGATCCCGGACTCGGTAATCGTCCGCCCGTCTTCAGTAGTCGGCGACGACGGTGCGCGTTCCCCCATCGAGGGTGAAGGTGCCGCCATGAGGGACGATCCACTGGGGTCGCGTATGTCCGAAGGGCACACCGACGCAGACGACTGCATCGGAGTTGTACCGACCGATCTGGTCGATGACGATGTCCCGCTGAGCCGCCCGAAGATCAGAACGTTCTCTCGCGGAGGGCACGGGCGAGCCTAGTTCGCTGACCGGCGGCCGGGCGACGAGTACTCCGGCGATGGACTCGAGCACGCCGCGCTCACCGAGGGCACGCACCCAGCGCTTTACCTCAGCGAAGGCCGCAGTGACATCCGCGGCGCGTGCTTCCGCACTGGCTCCGAGTTGCCGTGTGGTCGGGTACTCGACCGGGATCAAGCCCGTTGCCTCGGTCAACCGGCGCATCGCCTGCTCGTGCAGAACCGGCGAGACAGCGGGTGCCGCAAAGGCCGGCGAGAGCACGGCGACCCGGTCTCCCCGATGAGCTTTCGGTAGAGCTGTGAACGATTTCGCGACCACTCACCGATTGAAGCAGACGACCTGGCGTTCAGCTCTGAGAGATCGCCCGCAACGAGATCGTTCTGAGTACTGAATGGCCGGTCTCGACCGCGGAAGCGCATCCACGTCGACGGTAGTTTGCCCGAGCGCGTCACGATCCGGCGTGCCGCTCGTCTACGCAAGTTAGCTCCGCACCGTCCGTAAGGAACCCGACCCGTTATGTCCCGTGACCTCGACGACCTCTCCGACGCCGAACTCCTTACCCGCGCCCGTGACGGCGAGAGCCGCGCCTTCGGCGTGCTTTGGAAACGCCACTGGTCGGCCGGCCGCGCCATGGCGGCTGCGGTCACCGGACGATTCGAACCCGACGACCTCGCCTCCGAAGCATTCGTGCGCATCCTGAACGCTGTCGAGAAGGGAAAGGGCCCCAAGAGCGGGTTCCGCTCCTACCTCGCCACCACCGTGCGCAATGTCGCGATCGACTGGTCGCGCCGGAAGAGCACCGCGAACCTCGAAGACCCGGACGCGATCGAGGACTGGTCGTACAGCGAGGTCACTGCGCTCGACAAGATCGAGCGCGAAACGATCGCCAAGGCGTTCTACGCGCTGCCCGACAGCTGGCAGGAAGTCCTCTGGTACACCCAGATGGAAGACATGTCGCCGCGCGACGTCGCGCCCATCCTGGGGCTCACGCCGAACGCCGTCTCGGCGCTGGCCGTTCGGGCGCGCGAAGGACTCCGGCAGGCCTGGATCGGCGCGCACCTCGCCGAGATCGGCCCCGGCGATCCGGTACACGAGTGGACGATCAAGAAGCTCGGAGCGCACGCACGCGACAGGCTCTCCACGGTCGACCGACGACGCGTGATGGATCACCTCGACGATTGCGATGCGTGCTCGAACGCCGCGGGCGAGGCCGACCGGGTGGGGTCCCAGCTCGCGTTAGGGCTGCTCCCCCTCATCCTCGGCGTCGCCGGAGCCGCGGCCTACGCCGAATGGGCGGCCGCTCAGAACGGCGCCGTGGCCGCGGCCTCGACAGCCGCGCTCGTGCCATTCACGCCCACTCGCGTCCGGGATGCGCTCACCACCGTGGGGTCCGGCTCTCACGCGGGATTGACTGCGGTAGCAGCGAGCGTGGCCGTGGCTGCCGTCCTGACGGCCGGGACGATCGTGGCCGCTCAGCAGGGCGATGCCCCGAGCGTCCGGACGAGCGATGTGAACGCAGTCCCCGCTGCACCCGGCGAAGCGCTGGCCCGGGAGGAAGGTTCCCGCCCCGCAGAAGAGCCCGAATCGAGCGTGGACGAAGAGGACGACCCCTCACCCCCGTATCGGACACCGACACCGGGGAACCCGGCGCAGGATCAAGCGGTCTCCGTGCTGGCGGACGACGCAGTGCCGGCCGACGACGACGTGCCGACCGGCATCCCTGAGGGCCCCGTTCCGTCCCCCGCCACGCCCGACGTTCCCAACGCGGCCATCCCTGCGCCCGAGCCTGTCGGGCCGGAGCCTGTCGGGCCGGAGCTACTACACGGACGCGAGGCAGCCGTCCGAACGATCCCGGCCGATGACACCGTGTTCGCCTATCGACTGGGCGAAGGCCGCCGAGGGAGCCAGACCGACTTCATCCATGACGCGACGGCACAATACGAGAGCCCGGCGGACGGGTCGACCTGGGCGCTGCGCGACGGAACGCTCCGGGAGTCCACCGACGTCTTCAGCGTGCAGATCTGGTTCACATCGGCCGTGGGCGGCGGCAGGTTGCTCGGCTACAGTTCCTCCGCACACGGCCTTTCGTCGAAATACGACCGCCATCTCTTTCTCGCGGATGATGGACGGCTCGTCTTCGGCGTCTTCCCGGGCAGCGTCCGCACGATCATCTCCCGCGAAAGCTATACGGACGGCACATGGCATCAGGCGACGGCAACGCTCTCTCCGGCCGGCATGGCACTCTACGTCGACGGTGAACGGGTCGCATACGACGGTACGGTCACCACCGGCCAGAGTTTCGCCGGCTACTGGCGCGTCGGCTACGACAGGCTCGACAACTGGGGACCTGCCACGCCGTTGCAGCACGCGTTCGCCGGCGAGCTCGCCTATGCGGCGGTCTACCGCGTCGCCCTCACGCCCGAGCAGATTCGAGCGCAATGGATTCTGGGGAGATGAGGAACAACCCCTATGGCCCACGCGCGAGCGCGGTCCGGCTCATCAGCGTCATCACCGACGGATGGCGAGGCGAGGTGGTGACAGCGCTCATACCCCGCGACCCGTCCTCCCCGTTGCGCTCGGCACTGTTGAACGAGCGCTCCGAGCGGCTCACCGAACTGCGCATCCTGGAGTTCCGCGTCTATGACTCGGTCCATATCGAAGAGAGCGAACCGGCCGACGCGTACCGCATCGTTGACCGGTTCACGTGCACGCGAGAGGCACTTCCCGCGCAGTGACGCTCACCCGCTGCCGAGCGTGACCTTCGTGGTCTGCGACTTGCCGTCCCTCTCGTACGTCACCGTGACTTGATCGCCAGGTTTGTGAGTCAGCTGGATGGCGGTCAAGTCGTCGATGCTGCCCACCGCCTTGCCGTCGACCTTCGTGATGATGTCGCCCGGCTGGATCCCCGCATCCGCGGCTGGGCCGCCCGGCGCCACCGTCTGCACGTACAGGCCGCTCTGCTCGGTTCCCTGCTCCCCCGGCTGGATGGGCGCGACGCCGATCCCGAAGGTGGGGTAGGTGACCTTCCCCGTGTCGATGATCTGCTGCGCGATGGGCATGGCCACCGCCTCCGGAATCGCGAACCCGATCCCGACGCTCCCGCCTCCCGCCACTCCGGATGCACTGGGCACGGTCGCGATAGCGGAGTTGACCCCCACAAGACGCCCGTCGCAGTCGACCAGTGCCCCGCCGGAATTACCGGGATTGATCGAGGCGTCCGTCTGGATGGCGTCGGCGAGCACCGCGTTCCGGTCGCCATCGCCCTGCACCGGCACGGTGCGCCCGAGGGCGCTGACCACCCCTGTCGTCACGGTGCTGGAGAGTCCGAGCGGTGCGCCCAACGCGACCACCGGCTGTCCCACCTGTAGAGCCGTCGAGTTCCCCTGTTGAATCACCGGCAGTCCCGTCGCGTCGACCTTCACGACGGCCACGTCTGCACGTTCCGAGCGCCCGACCAGCTTTGCGGGATGCGTGGTGCCGTCGCTGTACAGCACGGTGATCTCCGCCCCCTCGGCAGCCGGCGCGATCACGTGATTATTGGTCAGGATGTAGCCGTCCGAGGTGATCACCTCCCCGCTGCCGGTCCCTCCGGAACCGTCGGCCGCGGAGACGCCGATCGTGACGATAGTCGGCAGCACATCGCGGGCGACCTGCTCGGCATCGCAGACCGATTGCGTGGAAGCGGTCGGAACCCGGGACGCAGTCAACGCTCCCACCGATCCCACCGACCGGATGGCGAGGCCACCCAGTGTGCCCGCTCCGACCAGCACGACGCCGGCGAGGACGGCGAGCAGCACGATCGCCCACACCGGAAAACGTCCTGGCGAAGGCTCCTGACGACGGTCTGGTGACGTCATGGCTTCCCCCTCTTCTGCCGTTCATCGCTATCGTGAACGGCGGAATCAGCCTTGGCTAGACACTTCCGACGCCCTCCGTGATCTAGCCAAGAGCTGGCTTTTCGAGCAAGGCTGACCGCGGGTGACCTTTGTGGCGGCAGAGATGAGGTGTCGAGTGGACGACGACCCGGACCCGTCGCCCGCCGAGCGCCTGCGTGCGTGGCGTGAGGCGTTCGACGATCCCGCCGTGGAGCGGGTGGACCTCATCGGAGTCAACGTCCGCGTGCGGTTGTGGTCGGGCGTGGAACTCGAGTGGTCGGGGACAGCTCCGGACCACCCGCCGAGCGACCTCGGCGACCACAGGTAGCGTTGAGGCATGAGCCTGAGCGTCGAGAACCAGCCCGAGCAGTCCCGTTACGCGCTGCTGCAGGACGGAGAACTGATCGGGGTGGCCGAGTACGACGTGAACGACGAAGCGATCGTGTTCACCCACACCGAGGTGGATGAGGCGAAGCGTGAGAAAGGGATGGCATCCACCCTCATTCGAGCGGCGCTCGACGATGTGCGCGACAACTCGGACCGGCGGGTGATCGCCGCCTGCCCCTACGTACGGAGCTGGCTCAGCGAGCACCCTGACTACGCGAATCTGCAGAGGCGGTAGCGCGGCCGTCGTCGCTGGGCGTACGGCCCTCGACACGCTGCCCGTGGCCCGCGCCGCCGAGGTCGAGCGTGATCTTGCCGCCTTCCCAGCCGCCGTCGCCGCGATCGCCCGGCAGCGGGGCCGGGGCGGGCAGCAGCGACTGCCGGTCCATCTCCTGCTGGGCCTCGTGACGCGTGGGGGCGAAGACCTCGTCGAGCGAGCCGCCGATCGCGCCGCTCATCGTGCCGGAGCCCCGCTGGGCCTTGTTCGAGAGGTCGATCCAGCCGAGCTTCACGGCGACCACGATGAGGGCGACGAATGCCGCCACAATCCCCACGACCCACCAATTCACGCCATCCAGGGTACCGGAGGACCTGTGGACAGCCTGAGGATCAGGCGGTCACGGCACGCGGTAGAGCCACTCCTCGGTGTCGAACTTCTCGGCGACCAACTGCTCGGCGGCCGCGTACTCCGCGTCGGTGAGGTCGCCCTCCGTCGCGCCGTACAGATTCCGGAAGGTGAGCTTCATCTGCTCGATGATCTCGGCGCGGCTGAGACCGGTCTGGCTGCGGAGCGGGTCGACGCGCTTGGCGGCGCTGGTGATCCCCTTGTCGCTGATCTTCTCGCGACCGATCCGGAGCACCTCGGTCATCTTCCGGCCGTCCATGTCGTAGCTCATCGTGACGTGGTGCAGGACTGCCCCTGAACCGAGTCGCTTCTGCGCGGCGCCGCCGATCTTGCCGGACGGGCTCGTGATGTCGTTGAGCGGCTGGTAGACGGCGTCGATACCCAGGGACTTCAGCGCGATGATCGCCCACTCGTCGAGGAACGCGTAGCTGTCGGCGAAGCTCATGCCCTGCACGAGGTCGGCCGGGGCGTAGATCGAATAGGTGACGACCGATCCCGCCTCCATGAACATTGCGCCGCCGCCGGAGATGCGGCGAACGATTTGGATGCCGTACTTGGCCGCGTTCTCCGGGTCGACCTCATTCTTGACCGACTGGAAACTGCCGATCACCACAGCGGGCTCGTCCCACTCCCAGATGCGGAGGGTCGGACCGCGGCGGCCCTCGCCGACCTCGGTCGCGAGCACCTCGTCCAGGGCCAGGTGCATCTGCGGCGACACGGCCTTGGCGTGAACGATCTGCCACTCATAGTCGCGCCAGCTCGTCGCCTTCGCCAGAGCGCGGCGGATGGTCACCGCGACGGCCTCCGGCGAGAATCCGAGCAGGATGGCCCCGTCCGGGAGGGCCTCCTTCACGGCCGCGGCGATGGTCTTGGCGTCGGCCTGGGCGGAGAGCCCGTTCACGGCCGCGTCGATGGCCTCCAGGGCGGTGTCCGGTTCGAGGAAGAAGTCGCCGGCGAGCTGGAGGTTCGAGATCGTGCCGTCGACGACCTCGAGGTCGACGACGACGAGCTTGCCACCAGGGACCTTGTACTCACCATGCATGCCCTCAGCCTACGACCGCAGGGCAGCGGGGCGTCAGCGCGGCGGCTCGGCGGGCGGCATCGGGTTGCCCCACTCGTCGAGCTCCTTCCCGGGTCGGCGGGCAAGCGTCACGCCGAAACCGATCAGCAAGATCAGGATGAGCAAGGCGATGATGATGAAGATGGCGGTCAAGATCTCGCCGTGCCCGGTGACCGTTGCCGGATTGTCGATCGGCGCCAGTCGTGACAACCCGAGTGCGATGTTGATTCCCATGGGCGACCCTCCTGTCACCGAGTGTGTCCATCACCCGGAAGCAGCGATAGACAGCGCTCTCAGTCGCGCGAGGGAAACCGTTCGACGAGCCAGGCCGTGAGGTCGGCGAAGACCTCCTCCCTGTTGATCTCGTTGAACACTTCGTGCCGTGCTCCGTCGTAGACGATGGTGGTCACGTCCGTCAGTCCTGAACGGGAGCGGAGCGCGTCCTCCAGCTTCCGGGCGCTCACCGGGCCGCCGAGCGGGTCGTCCGAGCCGACTTGGATCAGTACGGGCAGGTCGTGAGCGAGGTGGCGAGCGGGGCGACCGATGAGGCGCGCGGCATCTCGCATGCCGAACAGCTTCTGCAGGGGTGTGAGCGTCGTCAGCGGGTCGTCGACGAAGGCCTGCGCGACGGCCGGGTCGCGGCTGAGCCATTCCGCGCCGGTGGTACCGAACTGCACGTATCTCTTGTTCAGATCGCCGCCGTTCATCGACCCGAGCATCCGGTAGGCGGTACCGGAGAGCACCATGGCCTCGTACTCCTCGCTGTACCGGTTGAGCAGCAGTTGGCCGATCAGCGATCCCCAGCTATGGCCGACGAAGGCGAGGGGAAGATCGGGATTCTCCTCGCGGATGAGCTCGCTGAAGGCGTGCACGTCGCGCACCGCCGCGCGCAGCCCGCCCGGTCCCAGTCGACCGAGACGGCCCGCATCCCCCTTCCACTGCTCCATGCCGGTACGCCCGTGACCCAGATGGTCGTCCGCGTACACGAGGAAGCCGGCTGCGGCGAGGTGCTCGCAGAGTGGTCGATAGCGGCCGGCGTGTTCCCCCACCCCGTGAGCGAGCTGCACGACTGCCGCCGGTATTGCGCCGACCGCTTCCGGCGCGTACACATCGAAGTGGATGCGGATGCCGTCTTCGTCGTCGAAGGTCCGGCCCTGTTGGCTCTGCACGGCCCCATTCTGACGTACGCCGGCAGCGAAGGGAGTTTAGTTAGCCAGTCTAATTTGTTAGGCTAACTATGTATGAACGCACGATTGTCGACCCACGACCTCAGCGGCGCCCTCCGCATCGCGGTGGCGCGGCTCTCCCGCCGTCTGCGCGCCGAGAAGGAGGACGACGAGCTCAGCGACTCGCAGACCGCGACGCTCGGCTACCTCGTGCGTGAAGGCTCCGGCACCATCGGCCGCCTCAGCGAGTTCGAACGCGTCAAGCCACCGTCGATGAACCGCACGGTGAACCGGCTCGAGGAGGCCGGGTACGTCGAGCGCACCGCCGATGCCGCCGACGGCCGCAAGGTCGTCGTCGTGCCCACCGAACGCGGCGCGGGCCTCGTCGCCGAGACGCGCAGACGCCGCGACGCCTGGCTGCATCAGCGCCTGCGCACGCTCAGCGCCGAAGAGCGCGCCACCCTCGCCGAGGCCGCCCGGATCATGCGGGAGCTTGCCGACTCGTGAGTGCCATGTTCCGCTCCCTGGCGGGGGTCAACTACCGCATCTGGGCGGGCGGCGCGATCGTCTCCAATGTCGGCACGTGGATGCAGCGCACAGCCCAGGACTGGATCGTCCTGACCCAGCTGACCCACAACAACGCGTCCGCCGTCGGCTTCGTCATGGCGCTGCAGTTCGCGCCGCAACTCCTTCTGCTCCCGGTCACCGGATGGGCTGCCGACCACCTCGACCGGCGCAAGCTGCTCATGGCAACGCAAGCGGCGATGGGTGCGCTCGGGCTCGGGCTCGGCATCCTGACCGTCACCGGGGCCGTACAGCTCTGGCAGGTCTACCTCTTCGCGCTGATGCTCGGCGTCGTCGCGGCCTTCGATGCGCCCGCCCGCCAGACGTTCGTCTCCGAGCTCGTCGCCGGCCCCAACCTGTCCAACGCGGTGGCCCTCAACTCCGCGTCGTTCAACGCTGCCCGGCTGATCGGACCGGCGGTCGCCGGTCTTCTGACGGCCGCGGTCGGCGCGGGATGGGTGTTCCTCATCAACGCGGCGACCTTCGGGGCGGTGCTCCTGTCGCTGGCTCTGCTCCGTCGCGAGCAGCTGTACCGCGCGGAGCGCGCGAAGAAGTCGCGCGGCGGTCTCGTCGACGGCTTCCGCTACGTGCGCAAGCGCCCGGACATCATCGTCATCCTCGTCATGGTGTTCCTCATCGGCACCTTCGGCCTGAACTTCCCGATCTTCATCTCGACCATGTCGGTGAGCGTGTTCCATCAGGGCGCGGGCGAGTACGGCATCCTGTCGTCGATCATGGCGATCGGCTCGGTCGTGGGAGCTCTCCTTTCGGCGCGGCGCGACCGCCCCCGCGTATCGTTGCTGTTCGCCGGAGCGGCGTTCTTCGGTTTCGGTTGCGCACTGGCCGCGGTCATGCCCACCTACTGGCTGTTCGCCCTGGCGCTGATCCTGATCGGAGTGTCGTCGCAGACCCTGATGACGACGGCCAACGGCACGGTCCAGATGACGACCGACCCCGTCCTGCGCGGTCGCGTCATGGCGATCTACATGGCGATCTTCATGGGCGGGACGCCGATCGGCGCACCTGTGGTCGGCTGGGTCGCCGACACGTTCGGCCCGCGCTGGGCGCTCGGGGTGGGCGCAGCGAGTGGCTTCGCTGCCGCTCTCGTCGGTGTGTTCTACCTGGTGAAGTACCGAGGCCTCCGGGTGCGGTTCGCCGGGATGCGCCCCCGCGTCGTCCTCGCGCCGCGCGAGGTCGTGCGCGAAGAGCTCGAGGAGACCGAGGCCACCGCCACCCGCGCGTCCTGATGGCGGTGCGGTGCGGTGCGGTACGGTGCGGGGATGTTCCCTGTGATCGAGGCCGACGCGCACGGCTGGGTCGAGAATCCCGACGGCGACCGCATCTACTGGGAGACCAGCGGCAACCCGGAGGGTCTACCCGTGCTGTGGCTGCACGGCGGCCCCGGTTCCGGCCTGGGCAGCGGCAGCTATCGCAAGCGTTACGACCCGGAGGTGTTCCGCCTCGTCGGGATCGACCAGCGCGGGTGCGGGCGCAGCACACCGCTGATCGTCGACGACCTGGACCGCCTGCACGCCAACACGACCGACGGCCTGATCGCCGACATCGAGCTGGTCCGCCAGGAGCTCGGCATCGAGCGCTGGCTCGTCACCGGTGGCTCGTGGGGTTCGACGCTCGCCCTCGCGTACGCACTGGCGCAGCCCCAGCGGGTTACGGGCATCGTGCTGGGTGCGGTCACGACGACCGGCCGCGAGGAGGTCGATTGGATCTCCGAGACGGTGGGTCGCATCTTCCCCGAGGCATGGGAGGCGCTGGAGCGCGCCTCGCAGCGGGGCCCCGGCGAGCGCGTGGTGGAGGCGTTCGCCCGCGTCCTCGCGACGGGCACGCCCGCCGAGCGTGCCGCAGCGGCTGACGCGTGGGACGCCTGGGAGGGCACCCACGTCTCCCTCGACCCTCACTACGTTCCCGGCCCCCTCCATGGGGACCCGGTGCAGCGTCAGGTCTTCGCCACCCTCGTCACCCACTACTGGGCCAACGACGCGTTCCTGCCCGGCGACCGCGCCATCCTGAGCCGCGTCGCCGAACTGGCGCACATCCCGGCGGTGCTGATCCACGGCCGTCACGATGTGAGCGGACCGGTCATCACGCCCTGGCTGCTGCACCGGGCGTGGCCGGCCAGCCGACTCATCGTCGTCGAAGGCGAGGGACACGGCGGTCCGGAGTCGTCTGAGCGGATGGCGGAGGCGATCAGCGGCTTCGCGCGCGGGCGAGAATGGAACGCGTGACCGCCGCCGCATCCGACCTGAGCGCGCTGGCTGAGCGCGCCCTCGCCCTCGCGGGAGCGGGCGGCCGAGCGATCCTGGGAATCGCCGGGAGCCCCGGGTCCGGCAAGACGACACTCGCCCGCGCCGTCGCCGACCGGGCGAACGAGCTGGCCGGCGCCGGCACCGCCGTGCACCTTCCCATGGACGGCTTCCACCTCGCGAACCGGACCCTGGATGCGCTGGGCCGCCACGACCGCAAGGGCGCCATCGACACCTTCGACGGCTGGGGCTTCGTCACTCTCCTGGAGCGTGTGCTCGCCGAGACCGGGAATCCCGTCTACGCGCCCGCCTTCGACCGGAACGTCGACGAACCGGTCGCCGGGTCCATCGCGATCTCACCGGGAACACGGCTCATCGTGGCCGAGGGAAACTATCTGCTCATCGACCAGGAACCGTGGTCGCGCATCCGGGACCTCCTCGCGGAGAGTTGGTTCGTGGCGACCCCTAAGGACGAACGGATGCGACGGCTCGTCGACCGGCACAAGCGCCACGGCCGCACGGCCGAGGGGGCGACCGCCTGGGCGCGAGACGTCGACGGTGCGAACGCCGTCCTCATCGAAGCGTCGCAGGAGCGCGCGACGCTCGTGGTCGAGGGCACCACCGGCCTCTCAGCACCATCGGGCTGTCAGGCGGCGTCGTTTAACCTGGAGCCATGACTTCCCCCACCCCCACCTTCGACCGCGTGACCGTGTTCGGCGCCGACTGGTGCCGCGACTGCATCCGCTCGAAGTCCCTGCTCGACCGCCTCGGCGCCGACTACGAATACATCGACCTCGTCGCCCGCCCGGAGGAGGCCGACCGCGCCCATGCGATCAGCGGCCGGACCAACATCCCGGTCGTCGTGTTCCCCGACGGCCGCCACCTGGTCGAGCCCACGGACCCCGAGCTCGAAGCCGCCCTCCGCGCCTGAGCCGCCAAGCCCCACGCTGCGAGTGGTGACAACATGTCACCACTCGCGCCGCATTCGGACGGCGACTCACTACTCGAACGGCGGCGTGCTGCTAGCAGGGCGATTCATGACCCTGCCCGCGTAATCCGATCCGGATCACCTGTTGGACAACTGACTTCGGCGGGCGGAGAGTGGCGAGCATGGAGTACACACACCTGGGCCGGTCCGGCCTGAAGGTCTCGCGCCTCGTCCTCGGCACGATGAACTTCGGTCCGCAGACCACCGAAGAGGATTCGCACCAGATCATGGATGCCGCGCACGCCGCGGGCATCAACTATTTCGACACCGCCAACGTCTACGGCCAGCACCAGGGCCGCGGCGCGACAGAGACGATCGTCGGCAACTGGTTCGCGCAGGGCGACGGTCGCCGCGAGCGCACGGTGCTCGCGACCAAGCTCTACGGCGACATGGGCGACTGGCCCAACGAGGGCCGGCTTTCCGCCCTCAACATCCGGCGAGCGCTGGATGCGAGCCTCACCCGCCTGCAGACGGACTACATCGACATCTACCAGTTCCACCACGTCGACCGGAACACTCCGTGGGACGAGATCTGGCAGGCGATCGAGACGGCGACCGCGCAGGGCAAGATCCTGTACGCCGGCTCCAGCAACTTCGCGGGCTGGCACATTGCGACGGCCCAGGCGGAGGCGCGCAAGCGGAACCTGCTCGGGCTCGTCAGCGAGCAGTCGATCTACAACCTCCTGACGCGACAGATCGAGTTGGAGGTGCTGCCCGCCGCGCAGGCGAACGGTGTCGGCGTGATCGCTTGGTCACCGCTGCAGGGCGGATTGCTCGGCGGTGTCGTCCGCAAGCAGAACGAGGGCAAGCGGCGGCTCGAGGGCCGCGCGGCGGAGACCCTCGAGAAGCACCGCGACGCCATCGAAGCGTACGAGGCGTTCGCTGAGGAGCTCGGCCACGAGCCGGGCGATCTGGCCCTGGCCTGGCTGCTGACCCGGCCGGGTGTGACCGGACCGATCATCGGCCCACGGACCCAGGAACAGCTCGACGGCGGCCTGCGCGCGCTCGACATCCACCTCGACGAGCCGGCGTTGGCCCGGCTCGACGAGATCTTCCCGGGCCACCGCACGGCGCCCGAGGACTACGCCTGGTGACCCCGGGCTGCAACAGAACGGAAGGACAGCAGTGAAGACACGTACCATCGGCGACGTCCAGGTGTCCGCCATCGGCCTGGGCGGGATGCCCATGTCGATCGAGGGCCGCCCCGACCGGGAGCGCTCGATCGCGACCATCCACGCCGCTCTCGACGAGGGCATCACCTTCATCGACACCGCGGACGCCTACCACCTGCACGCGGACGAAGTCGGCCACAACGAGGAGCTCATCGCGGAGTCGCTGCGCTCGTGGGGCGGCGACGCCTCGACGGTGCTCGTCGCCACCAAGGGCGGCCACCTGCGTCCGGGCGACGGCTCGTGGACGCTGAACGGCCGTCCCGAGTACATCAAGGAGGCCGCAAAGGAGTCGCTGCGACGCCTCGGCGGAGACGCGATCGGGCTGTACCAGTTCCACCGGCCGGACCCGGACGTCTCCTACGCCGATTCGGTCGGCGCTGTCCGCGACCTGCTCGACGAGGGCGTCATCCGAATGGCGGGAATCTCGAATGCGGACCCGGAGCAGATCCGCGAGGCGCAGGAGATCCTGGGCGGCCGGCTGGTGTCGGTGCAGAACCAGTTCTCCCCCGCGTTCCGCTCCAGCGAGCCGGAACTACGTCTCGCCGACGAGCTCGGAATCGCCTTCCTGCCGTGGAGCCCGCTCGGCGGGATCACCTCGGCCGGCGACCTGGGCAGCCGGTTCGAGCCGTTCAAGGATGTCGCCGACGTCCGCGGCATCAGCCCGCAGGTTGTCGCGCTCGCCTGGCACCTCGCGCAGAGCCCGCACGTCATCCCCATCCCGGGCTCGTCGCGCCCCGAGACCATCCGCGACTCGGTCACCGCAGTGGATGTCGAACTCACTCCCGAGGAGCTTGCCGCGCTGAACGCGGCCTGACGCCCAGACGCTGACTGCGGCGTCCCGGAACGTCTGCGCGTGCGCGAGCACCCGCGGACGTGACGGGATGCCGCAGTCGCTCGTTCGAGCAGGCCGGTCGCGCAGGGTCAGGCGGGTTCGAGCTGCGCGAGGAAGGCGGTTGCGGCCGGGCTCGGCTCATCGGCCACCGCGACGGCGACCGTCCACGCCGGGGAACCCTGCAGGCCGACCGCCCGCAGCGCGTCCGGCCGCTTCCGGGCGAAGCTGGCCGGCACGACGGCGACGCCCAAGTTGTAACCCACGAGGTCGAGGAGCGGATGGACGTCGTTGACCTCCATCGCCGCGCGGTAGTCGAAGCCCGCCGCCGCGAAAGCCCGGCGGGTCAGCGTCTGAGCGCCCCAGCCTTCCTGGAAGCCGACGAGAGGCTCACCCCGCAGCCGGTCAAGAGGGATGCTCCGCTCAGCAGCGAACCGGTGCCGGGGGTGGCAGAGCACCACCATGTCCTGCGAGCTGAGCCGCCGGAAGCGAACCCCTGCCGGTGCGTGGCCCGTGTCGACGACCAGCGCGATGTCGGCACGCCCGCCGGCCACGTCATCCACCAGCTCCTCCGACCCCGAGTAGCGCAGTCGCACCTCGACGCCGGGGTTCGCCGTCCGGAAAGCGGCCAGCTCCGCGGGCAGGTCGACCGACCCGAGGCACGGCTCCGCGCCGATGGTCAGGCGCCCGCGCAGCAGTCCACGGACGGCGGCGACGGCATCCCGGGCGGCTGCTGCGCTGGCGAGCGTGCGCACCGAGTCGGCGAGCAGCGCCTGCCCGGCCGCGGTCAGTTCGACGCGTCGAGTGCTGCGTACGAACAGCGAGGTGCCCAGCTCCTGCTCGAGCGAGCGAATGGATGCGGAGAGCCCCGACTGAGAGATCCGCAGGAGCTCGGCCGCGCGGGTGAAGTGACGCTCCTCGGCGACGGCGACGAAGTGCTCGAGTTGACGCAGTTCCATTCAGTGATCGTACTGCTGAGTCACCCTCCGACGACAAGCTTGGTCGATGAGAAACGCCTCAGGCGACCGACGCCTCCGGGGCGGAATCCGCGCCCGGCACCGGGTCGAAGCGGAAGGTCCGGCGGAAACGCGTCAGCAGTTCGTCGCGACCCGCGAGCACCTGCACGGCGACCATCCCGCCGCTGAGCAGCCCACCCAGGTCGTCACGATCGACCCGGAGTTCCAGCATGTCGGCCGGCGCCACGATCTCCAGACGGCGTTGCGGCTGCGGGAGAGCGGCGGCTCCGACGTCCATCACGTCGAGCACCCTCCCGTCCACTACGGCGCTGACCGACGCTTCGGCCACGTGCACCAGGTACTCGGTTGCCGGGAGGGCCTCGGCGTTGCGGTCGCGGAAAGCCGCGTGCAGCGTCACGGCGAGCGCATCCGCCGTGAGAACGTCGCTCTCGACCGTCTCGCCACCCAGCGCCCATCCCCAGCGCTCCAGAGCGAGCACGACGGGTTCCAGCTCGCGTCCGAGCGGTGTCAGCTCGTACCCGCCGCGCACGGTGGGGACGCGGCGGATGACGCCGGCCTCCTGCAGCTCCTTCAGCCGGTCGCTGAGGATGTTGGTGGGGATGCGCGGAAGTCCGGCCTTGAGGTCGCTGTAGCGCCGAGCGCCGGCGAGCAGGTCGCGGACGATGAGCAGAGCCCACCGCTCCCCGACCCGCTCGAGCGCGCGGGCGACACCGCCGGACTGACCGAAGCCGCGAGGGGATCGAGCTGCCATGCGGGTGTCAGGCCTGGGCCGGAGCGCCGGCTCCCTGCTCTGCCATGTACGCCTCTGGACCCTTCTCGGCGGCCGCTGGAGCCATGTAGAGGTACGAGAGGTTGTTGCCGTCCGGGTCCTCCAGGTCGCGGGAGTACATGAAGCCGTAGTCCTGGGCGGGGCGCGGTTCGATGCCGCCCGCTTCGAGCCCCCTGGCGACGATGGCGTCGACGCCCTCGCGTGAGTCTTCGCTGAGCGCGATCGACGCGCCCGCCTGCGTGCGCGGGTCGATGATCTCCTTGTCGGTGAAGGTCGCGTAGAACTCGCGGGTCTGAACCATGAAGTAGATGGTGTCGCTGAGCACGACGCACGCCGCATTGTCGTCGGTGAAGAGCGGGTTGATGGTGTACCCGAGCGCCTCGTAGAACGCCTTCGAGCGGTCGAGGTCGTTGGTCGTGAAGTTCACGAAGATGTTGGTGGCCATGCTGTCCTCCTGATGTGATCCGGTGGTTCGAATAGCCTCAGCTTGCTCTTTGCAAGTTCACTTGTCAAGAACAAGTAAATGTGATTTTCGGATGTGTGCGATTGCTTCGCGCATCTCGGGCGCGAGCGATAACGCGCCTTCTGCCTCCGCAGCCTCCAGGGCATCCGCCTGGGCGGCATCCGCATCCTGGAACCACGACGCGATCGTGACGCCGTGCCCGGGACGCGACAGCACCCGGATGGAGTCGCCGGCTCTGACATGACCCGACTTCACCACCGACAGGTACGGGCCCGGTCGCCCCTCGAGAGTGAAGCGCTTCACCCACTGCGGTTCGCGCATCCTCCGCTGGAACGTCCCGCACGGCTGCCGAGGGCACGTCACCTCGACGATCAGTTCGTCACCGATCGCCCACCGCTCGCCGATCTCCGCGCCGTTGACATCGATCCCGGCCGTCCGCAGGTTCTCGCCGAACAGCCCCGGGGGGATGTCGCGGCCCAGTTCCTGCGCCCAGAAGTCAGCGTCCTCCTCGGCGTACGCGTACAACGCTTTCGACGCCCCGCCGTGATGCTTCCGATTGGCCTGCACATCGCCGTACAAGCCGAGCGGACGCACCCGTAGACGCTTCTCCACCGGTCGCTTGTCGATAGCCGTGACACCGATGATTCCCGAGTCGTGGAGCAGCTGCTCCACCCGGCACACCGCGAGAATCTCTGCCATCGCACCAGTATCGCAGGGGGCAGTCAGCGGATGCCGCGCATCATCTTGAGCACCCACGGGCTGATGAGGGCGAGCAGGATGCCGATCACGATCGCGATGCCGCCGATGAGCGAGAAGTACACGGCTTCGGTCGAGGGCGAGTAGAGCTTCGCTAGCTGGCCGGCCATCGCCGTTCCGAGCGCCACCGAGAGGAAGTACAGCGCGACCATCTGCGCCTGGAACTTCCGCGGCGCGAGCTTCGTCGTCACCGAGAGGCCCGGAGGCGAGATCAGCAGCTCGGCGACGGTGAACACGAACAGGATGCCGACCATCGCCAGCAGCGGCGTGCTGTTCGCGCCGCCGCCCGTCCAGAACAGGAAGAGGAAGAAGGCGAGGCCCATCAGGATGGTTCCGGCCGCGAACTTGAGCGGGGCCGACGGCTGCTTCGTCCCCCACTTCGTCCAGATCGCGGCGAACACGCCCGACAGCACGATGATGAAGATCGGGTTGATCGACTGCACCCACGACACCGGGAACTCCCACCCGAAGATGTTCCGGTCGAGCCGCTTGTCGGAGTAGATCGTCACCACCGTGAACTGCTGCTGATACAGCGACCAGAACGCCGCGTTGGTGATGAAGAGGGGGATGAACGCCACGATCCGGCTGCGCTCCTCACCGCTCACCAGCCGGGATGTCAGGATGACGACGAAGTACGCGATGGCGGCGGCGATGGTGACGCCGATCACCCACAGCGCGAGGTTGGACGCGTTTATGACCCCCGTGAGGACGAGCGCCAGAATGAGGACGATCCCTGCCGCCCCCACCCCGAACATCAGGGGATAACGCGACCGCGGAAGCGGGTTGGGGATGACGCGCGACTCATCCGGCAGCCGCTTCCGTCCGATCGAGTACTGGATGAGGCCGATCGCCATCCCGACCGCCGCGAGCGCGAAGCCCCAGTGGAAACCGAGTGTCGTCTGCAGCAGACCGGTCAGCAGCGGTCCGAAGAAGGCGCCCAGGTTGATTCCGAGGTAGAACAGCGAGAATCCGGCGTCGCGCCGCGGGTCCTTCTCCGCGTACAGCGTCCCCACGATCCTGGTCGCGTTGGCCTTGAGACCGCCGCTGCCGAGCGCGACGAAGAGCAGACCGACGAGCACCCCGGCCACGCCCGGGATGAGCGCGAGCGAGATGTGCCCGGCCATGATGACGACAGCACTCCAGAACAGCACGCGTTCGGAGCCGAACAAGCGGTCGGCCAGCCACGCGCCCAGGATGGTCGACAGGTACACCGCTCCGCCGTAGGCGCCGACGATCCCGGCCGCGGTCGCCTGATCGATGCCCAGGCCGCCTTGCTCGGCGGAGTAGTACAGGTAGATGAGCAGGATGCCCTGCATGCCGTAGAAGGAGAATCGCTCCCACATCTCCACACCGAAGATGTTGGCCAGTGCCCGCGGCTGACCGAAGAAGCCGTGGCTGGCGTCGTCGTCCCGACGGGCCGGTGCGGTGTCCGTTTCGCTCATGGCGCCCATAGTCCCACCGCGGGAGGCGCAGCGAAACGCTCCGCTTACCGCGATCTTGCGCGAATGCGCAGGATTTGGTCGCTTCTCTCACGCCCACGCAACGATCCACCATAAACTCGGCCCGTGGACAACCTCGATCGCAGCATCCTCGACCTCCTGCGCCAAAACGCGCGGGCCGGCTACGGCGACATCGGCTCCGTCGTGGGCCTCTCGGCATCGGCCGTCAAGCGGCGCGTCGACCGCCTGGTCGCCGACGGGGTCATCCGCGGCTTCACGATCCAGGTGGATCCGGCCATCGACGGCATGAGCACGGAAGCGTACGTCGAGCTGTTCTGCCGGGGCACGGTGTCGCCGGAGGAGCTGCTGCGCATCCTCTCGGCCGTTCCGGAGGTCGTGGACGCCGGGACGGTGACGGGCAGCGCGGATGCGATCGTCCACATCCGCTCACGCGACATCCCCAGCCTCGAGGCCGCCCTGGAGAAGGTGCGACTGGCTCCCAATGTCGACCACACCCGCAGCGCGATCGTGCTCTCCCGCCTCATCAACCGCGGGCACGCCTGACCGTCGCGAAACTTCAAGACACGGCGTGCCTCGGTGGATGAGACTGGCGGCATGACCACGACAGCACGCGCCGACATCCACGTCGACGCCTCACGCGACCGCCTCTGGCAGGCGCTGACCGACCCTGCCACCATCGAGCGCTTCCTCTTCGGCAGCCGGGTGGAGACGGACTGGCAGAAGGACAGCCCGGTCGTCTACCACGGCGAATGGGAGGGCCAGCCGTACGAGGACAAGGGCGTCATCCTCGACGTCGTTGCTGGCGAACGGCTCGTGACCAGCTATTACAGCCCACTGAGCGGCAAGCCGGACGAGCCGGCCAGCTACCAGACGGTGTCGTACCTCCTCGCCGACGACGCAGACGGGACCCTCGTCACCATCACGCAGGACGGCTGCGCCGACGATGCGGAGGCCCAGCGGATGGGCGACAACTGGGGTACGGTCCTGCAGACGCTCAAGTCGGTGGTCGAGGGCGACTGAACGCCCCTGCGAGAACGTTCAGCACACGCGGGCCGTCATGCTGCCCCATCCGAGCGCAGACACGGGCAACAGTGGCACGATGGGCGCATGAAGCTGCTCGTTGTCGAAGACGATCCGGACATGGGGGGCCTCGTGCAGCGGGGTCTCGCGGCCGAGGGTTACGACGTCACCCTCGTCACCAACGGCGTCGACGCGATGATCGCCCTGCGCGACAACGCGTTCTCCGCGGCGGCGATCGACGTCATGCTCCCGGGCATGAGCGGCTTCGAGCTGTGCCGCCACATCCGCGAGGCGTCCAACCCGATGCCCATCCTGCTGCTGACGGCGCGCGACGCCATCGAGGACCGCGTCCATGGTCTCGACTCAGGCGCCGATGACTACCTGACCAAGCCGTTCGCCTTCGCCGAGCTCGCCGCCCGCGTGCGAGCGCTGCTGCGCCGGGAACCGACCGGGATGCGTCCCCAGGTCTCCGTCGGCCGGCTCACGATCGACTCGCACGAGCACCAGGCACTGGTCGCCGGTCACGAGATGCCGCTCAGCCGCCGCGAATTCACGCTGTTGCGCCTGTTCGCCACCAATCCGGACAAGACCCTGTCGCGCTCGGACATCCTCGAGGCCGTGTGGGGCACAACCGAGAACATCGGGACGAACGTCATCGACCAGTACGTCTCCTACCTGCGGAAGAAGCTGGATGCGGCCGGCGCGGGCCTCTCGATCGTCACCGAGCGCGGACGCGGCTACCGGCTCGACGCCCGCAACGCCGCCGAAACCAAGCGCTCCGGCGCCGAGAACTCCGCACACGACGCCGCGCCGACCGCGTGAATCGGCTGCGGCGCCTGTCGATCACGGCGCGGATCACGATCGGCAGTCTGGTCGTCGCCGCCCTGTTCGCACTCGTCGCCGTCGTGGTCATCCGTATCGGGGTGTCGTCGATCCTCCACAACGCCACGGTGACCTTACTCACCAATGATGTCGCGGCTCCGGCCGAGGGGCTGCCGACCAAGCCGGGCGGGCCGTTCGACCTCCCGGGCGGAGGCCAGGAGCTCGCCATCGTGTCCGAGGACGGCACCATCCTGGCATCCACCATGCCCGAAGCGCTGGAGGACAGGATCGGCACGCTGATCGACCAGGGCGGGCAGCCGCACGACGTGCAGGCGGGCGAGGAGCACTACCTCGTACTCAGCCGGAGTGTCGCGACGTCCACAGGCATCATGCACGTCGTGGCGGCTCGGAACGACGAGACGACAGCGCTTCTCCTCGACCGGCTGACGGCGGCCCTCCTCGTTGGCGCGGGCGTCCTGATCTTCGCGTTCGGCGGCGCGTCCTGGCTGCTGACGCGCACCGCGCTGCGGCCGGTGAGCAGGATGCGGGAGCAGGCGGACCGCATCGCCGCCTCCACCCCGGACGAGGTGGGACTGCTCCCGGTCGGCCCCGCGCAGGACGAGCTGTCGGAGCTGGCGACCACCCTCAACGACCTCATCCTCCGGCTGCGGGCTTCAGCCGACCGCGAGCGTCAGATGGTGTCGGACGCGAGCCACGAGCTGCGCACCCCACTGGCTGTGCTCCGCGGGCAGCTCGAACTGGCCGAGTTGGATGCGGGCGACCCGGAGGCGCTGCTCCATGACGTCCGCTCCTCTCATTCGACGGCGATCCGCCTTGCCCAGCTGGCGAACAACCTGCTGGAGCTGTCGCGGATCGAAGCCGGACCGTCGAGCGGACGCATCGACTGGCGCACTCTCGTCGACGAGCTGACCGATGCGATCGACCGGGCTCGACTGCTGGTGAGCAGCGACGACGAGTCGTCGGGCATCTCGGTCGACTTCGAGTACGACCCGCGTCGCCGGCCGGCGTCGGGGGCGCGTGTCGCGCTGTCGCCGACGGATTTCGGCCGGATCCTGGACAACCTCCTCGGCAACGCGATCACCGCGATCCGTTCGTCGGATCAGCCGCACGCGGACGCCACGGTGACCGCGTCACTCGTCCTGGCTGAGGATGCGGACGAGGGGCACGTCGTCGTTCTCACGGTGCGGGACTCGGGTCCGGGGATGCCGGAGGAGTTCATCCCGGTGGCGCTCGACCGGTTCACCCGTGCGGATGACTCCCGCACCGGCCAGTCCGGCGGCGGATTGGGGCTGGCCATCGTCGGCGCGTTGGCCGAGGCCGCGGGGGGTCGCGTGGTGCTGGCGAACACGGAGCCGTCCGGGCTGACCGTGACGGTGACGCTGCCGATCCGAAGTGACTGAGGCCGGATCAGCGCTCCGCTCAGTGCCCGGAGTGGTCGGAGTCCACGCCGGCGTCCGGTCCCTCGTCGAGCTCCTCGATCGCGGCGAGGTCGTCGGCGTCCAGCTCGAAGTCGAATACAGCGAGATTCTCGGCCATCCGCTCGGGGTTGCGTGACTTCGGGATGGCGACCAGCCCGTTCTGCACGTGCCAGCGGAGGACGATCTGGCCGGGCGTGCGGCCGTGTTTGTCGGCCAGGCGGCTCAGCACCGGTTCGGCGAGCAGGTCGCCGTTGCCACCGATGGGACTCCACGACTCGGTGACGATGTCGTGCTCGGTGTCGTACGCCCGCTGTTCTTTCCGGGGGATGGCGGGGCTGAGCTGGATCTGGTTGACGACCGGGACGACGCCGGTTTCAGCGATCAGTCGGTCGATGTGGGCTGGCTTGAAGTTGGAGACCCCGATCGCGCGAGCCTTGCCCGCCTCGCGCAGCCGGATGAACGTCTCCCAGGTCGAGACGAACTGGTCGCGCTGCGGCAGCGGCCAGTGGATGAGCAGGAGGTCGACGTACTTGAGGCCGAGGCGCTCCAGGCTGTCGTCCAGGCCGGCCACCGCGCGGTCGTCGCCCTGGTAGGTGCCGTCGAGCTTGGTGGTGACGAACCACTCCTCTCGCGGGACACCGCTCGCGGCGACGCCGCGGCCGACGCCGCGCTCGTTTCCGTACTTCACGGCGGTGTCGACGTGCCGGTAGCCGATCGCTGCTGCGGCCACCACCGCCCGCTCGACCTCGGCATCGTCCAGAGGCCAGGTGCCCAGGCCGATCTGCGGGATGCTGCCGCCACCGCCGAGGGGAAGGGAGGGGATCGAGGTCGTCATGCTGTCACCCTACGCGTGGTCAGATGACGCCGTCGGACAGAGTCGTCGGGTTACCGAAGCGGTGGTTGGTGATCGAGATCGCCTGCTCGCGCAGGAAGGTGAGCACCTCGACCCGGCCCGACGGGGTCACCGGTCCGGTGAAGACGGCGACGTCCGGCGCTCCCCCGAGGGCGGCGGCAAGCGCCGCCGGGTCACCACCGATCAGTCGGATCCGGTGCGCGGTGATGCGCCGCGCATGCACGCGCGAGAGCCAGTGGGCGTCTGATTCGACGACCACCTCGATCTCGCGCTCGCGGAGCAGGGCGAGCGTCCCCTTCGGCAGCGGGACCGGTGCGCTGACCGTGAACACCGACCGCGCGACCGTCCCTGCCGCCATGACGCGCAGCAGCTCGGGGAGGGAGCTTCCTTCGGAGAGGCGGATCGCAACGGGGACGGGACGGTAGCGGAACAGGTTGCGTTCCACGCCGAGCGCGGAGACGTCCTTCACCCGGTGGTACTCGTTGGCCACGGCGATCGCGTCGCTGAGGGCGGAGCGGCGGACGAGGTCGAAAGAGGGGTAGTCCATGAATGCCTGACCCGACTCGATGAGGTCGGACACCCGCGGCTCCAGCCCGCGCAGGTGGAGGCTGGAGCTCGAGTGCCCTGCCTCGGGCACCCAGGTTCCCAGACCCAGGAGGTAGTTCGGGCCACCTGCCTTGAAACCGGCGCCGACCGAGGACCGCTTCCAACCCCCAAAAGGCTGCCGTCGCACGATCGCGCCGGTGATCCCGCGATTCACGTAGAGGTTGCCTGCTTCGACGGTTTCGAGCCAGTGCGCCAGCTCTTCGGAGTCGAGGGAATGGAGGCCGGCAGTGAGCCCGTACTCGACGGCGTTCTGCAAGCCGATGGCCTCGTCGAGGTTGCGCGCGGTCATGACTCCGAGCACGGGACCGAAGAACTCGGTGAGGTGGAAGTAGGAACCCGGCTGCACACCCGTGCGGATTCCCGGCGACCAGAGCCGGCCCGATCTGTCGAGCGGTTTCGGTTCGACCAGCCACTCCTCCTCTGCTCCGAGGGTGGTGAGGGCATGGTGCAGCTTTCCCGATGCCGGCTCGATCAGCGGCCCCATCTGAGTCGTCGGGTCTTCCGGATAGCCGACCTTCATGCTGGTCGTCGCGTCGATCAGCTGATTGCGGAAGCGTTCGGATTTCGCCACCGAGCCGACCAGGATGACCAGGCTCGCCGCGGAGCACTTCTGGCCAGCGTGTCCGAAGGCGCTCTTGACGATGTCGGACACCGCGAGGTCGTAGTCGGCGCTCGGAGTGACGATGATCGCGTTCTTCCCGCTCGTCTCCGCCAGGAGCGGGAGGTCCGGACGCCACGAGCGGAACAGCCGTGCTGTCTCGTACGATCCGGTCAGGATGACCCGGTCGACGCGCGGGTCGGAGATGAGCTGCTGACCGAGTTCGTTCTCGGCGACGTCGAGGAGCGCCAAGAGTTCGCGCGGGATGCCGGCCTCCCAGAGCGCCTCCACCATCACCGCTGCGGCCCGGCGTGCCTGCGGCGCCGGCTTGATGATGACGCCGCTTCCGGCGGCGAGCGCCGCCAGCACCGACCCAGCGGGGATCGCCACCGGGAAGTTCCACGGCGGGGCGACGATGGTCAACGCCGACGGAATGAACCGCGCCCCCTGCACGGCGTCCAGTTCGCGCGCGCGTGTGGCGTAGTAGTGGGCGAAGTCGACGGCCTCGCTGACCTCCGGATCGGCCTCGGCGATGGTCTTGCCCGTCTCCGTCGCCATCACCTCGATCAGCCGGTCGCGGTTGGCTTCGAGAGCATGCCCCGCGCGGTCGAGCACCGTGGCGCGGTCATGGCCGGTACGTCGCCCCCAGTCGGTCCCCGCTTCCGCCACCATCTGCATGATTCGATCGAGCTCCTCGCGTTCCGTGACGACGGCCGCCGCGATGGAGTCCTGGCCGAGCGTCGATGATGCCGCCCGCGAGAGGATGCGCCTCCCCCACGCGCGATTCGCCGCGCGCGAAGGATCGGTGTCGGGAGTGTTGCGGAATCCGTCCACCCCGCTGGCCCCGCTACCGTCGGTGGGAGCCGGCTCTGCCTCGGGCGACGTGAGCTCGACCCCGCTCGATCCACGGGTGAGCCCCAGCACGACGCTCGTCAGCCCCTGCTCCTCCGGCGCCGCGACCTCCGGCGCGGGAGGCCGGGTGAACGAGGGAGCCGATGCCTCCTGCCATTCGTGCGTGCGGTCCTGTCGCCGGTTGGGAACGGGAGCCGCGCCCCGAGGGCCGGTATCCGCTTCCAGTTCGGCCACGGATGCGAGGAAGCGTCGCCTCTCGCGGTCGAACAGTTCCGGGTCGGAGTCGAGCTCGAACACGGCCGACATGAAATTCTCGGGGCTCGCGTTCTCCTCCAGCCTGCGGATCAGGTACGAGATCGCGACATCGAATTCGCGCGGGTCGACGACCGGCGTGTAGAGCACGAGCCGGCCGACGGTGCGGGTGACGACCTCTGCTTGCTCCGTCGCCATCCCGAGCAGCATCTCGAAATCGATGCGGTCGCTCACGCCCCGCTGCGTGGCGAGCAGCCACGCATACGCGACGTCGAACAGGTTGTGGCCGGCGACGCCGATCTTGACCGCGTCCGCGTGTTCTGGCGTGAGCGCCCAGTCGAGGACGCGCTTGTAGTTCGCGTCCGTCGACTGCTTGCTGCCGTATGTAGCGAGCGGCCAGTCGTGGATCGTCGCGTCGACACGCTCCATCGCCAGGTTGGCGCCCTTCACGACGCGCACTTTGACGGGCGCCCCGCCCTGGCTCCGCCGCTGGGTCGCCCACTCCGTCAGAGTCTGCAGCGCGTCGAGCGCGTCCGGCAGATAGGCCTGCAGGACGATGCCCGCCTCGAGCCGGAGGAACTGCGGCTTGCTCAGAAGGGTGGTGAACACCGCCATCGTCAGGTCGAGGTCGCGGTACTCCTCCATGTCGAGGTTGATGAATTTCGGCGTCGGTGACGCGGCGGCCAGCTCGTAAAGCGGGGCGAGTCGTTCGACCACCCGTTCGACCGTCTCGTCGAAGGCCCACATCGACAGCTGGGACGCGATGGACGACACCTTGATCGACACGTAGTCGACATCGTCGCGCGCCAACAGGGTCCGCGTGCCCTCGAACCTCCGCTGGGCCTCCTTCTCGCCCAGAACCGCCTCCCCCAGGAGGTTGAGGTTCAACCGGGGAGCAGGACCCGCATCACCCTCGGACGACCGCAACTTCTCGATGGCCGGCCCGAGCCGCTCGGGCGTCGCATCCACGACCAGATGGCCGACCATTCGTCGCAGCACCCCCCGGGCGATCGGAACCACCACCCAGGGCAGCACCGGACCGAACACACCGCCGAGCCAGATCGCCAGCCGCTGGTACCAGGGCAGGAAGCGCGGGATGCGCCGGGCCACCCGCTGCAGGTTGTACCCGGCGACGAACAGGTCTTGCGGCCGCGCCACCCCGTCGACGAACCCGACCGCGAAGTCGAGCCCGTCAGCGTCGCTGAGCACGCCGGCCAGCCGTTCTGCGGCGGGATCCCGGCGGGCTGTCGTGCCGTCATCGCGCCGTGCGCTCTCGGCGAGCCAGCGCTGCACCAGCTCGACCGCCTCGTGAGCGATCGTCGCCGGACGCGCCGGGATGCCATCTGTTCCATCGACCATGCTGACGACACTATTACCCGGCGCTGGGCGGCCCCGGAAGCGACCTGAAGATGTGGATAACTCGTCGCCGGTAGAGTCGATCCATGAACGACCGCTCCACCTCGGCCCCTGCCGCGACGCACGACATCGTCATCGTCGGAGGCGGACACAACGGGCTGACCGCAGCCGCCTACCTTGCCCGCGCCGGCAAGTCCGTCATCCTGCTCGAACGACTGGAGGAGGTCGGAGGGGCCGCGGTCAGCGCCCAGGCGTTCCGAGGCGTCGAGGCACGGCTGTCCCGGTACTCGTACCTCGTCAGCCTGCTGCCGCAGCGGATCATCGAAGACCTCGGCCTCGACATCCGACTGGCGCGCCGTCGCTACTCCTCGTACACGCCCGTGCCCGGCGACGCCGACGGTGCCGGCCTCCTGATCGACAACACCGACGAGGCGGCGACCGCCGCATCCTTCGCCCGCATCGGGGCGGCCGACGACGCTGCAGGCTTCGACTCGGTGTACCGGAGCACCGGCGAGCTGGCACAAGCGCTCTGGCCGACGGTGACCGAACCGCTGCTCACGCGATCCGAGGCGAAAGCGCTCGTCGGCGACGATGAGCTGTGGGATGCGGTCATCGAGCGTCCGATCGGCGACTTCATCGAGTGCCGCGTCCAGAGCGACCTCGTCCGCGGTGTCGTCGCCACGGACGCGCTGATCGGCACCTTCGCCAGCGTGTCCGATACCGACCTCGCCCAGAACCGCTGCTTCCTGTACCACGTGATCGGGCAGGGCACCGGCGAATGGGACGTTCCCGTCGGAGGGATGGGCGCCGTCACCGGCGAGCTCACCCGCGTCGCGCGCGAGGCCGGCGCCCGCATCGTCGCGGGCGCGGAGGTCACCCGGATCGACCCGGACGGAACCGTCGAGTATGTGCGCAACGGCCATGAACGCCGTGTCGAGGGCGAAAAAGTGCTCGTGAATGTGGCGCCCGGCGTTCTGGACGAGCTCCTCGGCGAGTCGCCGCAGCCTCCGCGTGCGAAGGCGGAGGGCGCCCAGGTCAAGGTCAACCTGCTGCTCGAGCGTCTCCCGCGCCTTCGCGATGAGGCCATCGACCCGAAAGCGGCGTTCGGTGGGACCTTCCACATCAACGAGACCTACAGCCAGCTCGAGGAGGCGTACTCGGGCATGACCCGCGGCGTCATGCCCGAACTGCTGCCGTGCGAGATCTACTGCCACACCCTGGCCGATCCGAGCATCCTCGACCCGGAGCTGGCGGAGTCGGGAGCGCAGACCATCACCGTCTTCGGCCTCCACACCCCGGACCGCTGGCTCACAGACGAGAACAACGACGCCACACGGCAGCGACTTCAGGATGCGGTGCTCGCCTCCCTCAACTCGGTTCTGGCCGAACCGGTCGAGAGTCTTCTCCTGACCGATGCCGACGGTCGCCCGTGCATCGAGACCAAGACGACCCGTGACCTCGAGCAGGCGCTGAACATGCCCGGGGGCAACATCTTCCACGGCCCGCTGTCCTGGCCGTTCGCGGAAGACGGCGACGCACTCGACACCCCGGCAGAGCGATGGGGTGTCGCCACACGCCATCCGCGCATCCTGCTGTGCGGTTCCGGAGCGCGGCGCGGCGGCGCGGTCAGCGGGCTCGGAGGTCACAACGCCGCCATGGCCGTGCTCGAAGGCTGAGAGCTCTCGAATCGAACCCCTGCCGATTACGCGGCAGCGTGACTAAGGTGTGGATCACCAGAGGCTGAGCCGACGGAGGTCACCATGATGCCGCAGCCGACAGGACGACTGGTCCGCAAGGACGACGGGGTCTACCTCGTCCTCGACCGGATGTTCAAAGCTCCCATCGAGCAGGTATGGACGTACTTCAGCCGTTCACCCCGGCTGGCCGAATGGCTCGGGGAGTACACGGGATCCGGGACGACCGGCGCTGTGAAACTCCGGCTCACGGCCGACGGCACGGAAGGCGAGTGGGAAGACGTCACCGTGCTGGAGTGCGCGGCGCCGCATCGGCTGCACGCCGATGTACGGGAGTCCGGGCAATCGCACCGGATGTTCGCGCACCTCACCGAAGCGACCGGCCTCACGACCGTCACGGTCGGCCGGAGACTGCGATCGCTGGTCGAAGAGGCCGACGCGGGCCCGCGCTGGGATTACTACCTCGACCGGCTCGTCGCGGCTCACGATCACAAGCCCGAGCCCGATTGGAGCAGCTACGGTCCGGCGATGCGGGACCACTATCGGGACTTGTGCCGCGAGCTCGACCGCGTCCTGCGCTCGGATGCGGCGGCAGCTCGATCCGGAGCCGCGGGCTGACGGAGGTCAGTGCCAGCGATGGTCCTGCACGGTCATCCGCGGGCCGCGACGCTGGAAGCGGAACCCGCTCGCGAAGATCAGGCGCACCACCCGCTGACGTTGACCACGCCACGGCTCCAGCAGTTCGAGCATCCCCTCGTCGTCGACACGGCGACCGATGAGCGCCTCCCCCACCTGATGGGCGAGGTGGTAGTCGCCCACGCTGACCAGGTCGGGATGACCGTGGGAGCGTTGCAGCGTCTCCGCCGCCGTCCACACGCCCACGCCCGGGATCGTCTGCAAGGCCACCTCAGCAGCGCCCAGGGTCGGGGCGCTCTCGACGGCGCGCTCGAGGGACGGCGCGACCGCGAGTACAGCCTGCACTGCTCGCGCCCTCCGTGGGTCGACGCCCGCGCGGTGCCAGTCCCATGAGGGGATGCCGCGCCACTGCTCGACGGTCGGCGTCACCCGCATGCCGTCCGGGGCCGGCCCTGGCGCGACCTCGCCGTACCAGCGGAGGAGTCGCGACCACGAGCGGTACGCCTCTAAGCTCGTGACCCGCTGCTCGATGATTGCGGGGAGGAGCGCTTCCAGCATCCGCCCGGTGCGCGCGAGCCGGAGCCCGGGGTTGCGGTGGAGACTGTCGCGCAACAGCCGGTGGCCGCTGACGTCGAGCTCCGACCAGTCGTCGCCTCGGCCGAGGAGATCCGGAACAGCCGCGATCGCCCACTCTGCGCCGGGGCCCCACGCCGCCGCCGAAACCGCGCCATCGGCCGCTGGGCGCTGGATGCGCAGGGCCGCCGCACCCTCCGGCGTGCGCCACGTGCGCCACATCCCCCGCAGGTCCCACACGGTGGTCGGGTCGTACGGTCCGCGACCGAGCAGTGCCAACGTGCCCGCGAAGTCCAGCGGCCCAGCCGGGCGATAGACCGTCTCGGCGTCGGGCGCCGCGCTCGCCCCGGAGGCGCGGGGAGCGGGAAGGACGGCGGTCATGCACGAATGCTACGTCACACACCTGACGGTGGATGTTCGGCGGAGGGCTACCCGCATGTCGGTGGGCTCCCCTACATTTCCTCCATGGGAATCGAACTCGACTCGACCACTGTCGCGCGCCTGCGCGACCACGTCACCGGAAAGGTCTACCTCCGAGGCGACGAGGGGCTCGCCGCGGAGATCACCTGCTTCAACCCCGCCATCCGCCACGACCCGGACATCGTGGTCGCCGTCGCCTCCGAAGACGACGTCGTGGAAGCGGTCAGCTTCGCCCGATCCGCCGGATTACCCGTTCGGGTGCAGGCGACCGGCCACGGCGCGGAGGCGCCCATCATCGGCGGAATGATCCTCTCGACGAAAGGCCTCGACGGCCTGTCCATCGACCCGGAGACGAGAATGGCCCGCATCGGTGCCGGGGTCCGCTGGGCCCCCGTCATCGTGGCCGCCGCGGAGCACGGCCTCGCGCCGATCACCGGTTCGTCCACGAGTGTGGGCGCAGTGGGGTACACCCTCGGGGGAGGGATCGGCCCGATGGCCCGCACGTACGGTTTCACCTCCGACTGGGTGCGCGGGTTCCGCGTCGTCACAGCGGATGGTCGGATCGTGACGGCCGACGAAGGCACGAACCGCGACCTCTTCTGGGCGCTCCGGGGCGGCAAAGGCGGCCTTGCCGTGGTGACCGAGATGTCGCTCGAGCTGGTCGCTCTGCGCAGCCTGTACGGCGGCAGCGTGTTCTTCGAGGGCGGCGCGATCGAACCGGCACTCCGCGCGTGGATCGACTGGTCGGCCGAACTGCCGGACGAGGCGACCACCTCGGTCGCGATCCTGACGGTTCCGGACATCGACGGGCCGCCCCCGCCGCTGCGCGGACGCACCGTGTTGAGCGTTCGCTTCGCCTACCCCGGCGAGACGGCCGAGGGTGAGCGGCTGTTCGAGCCCATCCGCGCCGCCGCTCCGGTCTACTTGGACTTCGTGGCCGAGATGCCCGCGACCGCGGTCGCCAGCATCAACAACGACCCGGAAGAGGGCGGCCCGACCTGGATCCGCGGCTTCATGCTCGACACCTTCGACCAGGACGCCGGCGATGTCATCCTCGAACTCGGTGGTCCCGGCTCTGGAGCGCCGTTCCTCTCCGTGGAGATCCGCCAGATCGGCGGCGCCACGGCACGCGACACCGCTGACGGCACGGCCGTGGGCGGCCGCGACAGCGGTTACACGCTCACCCTCCTTGCCGCCGACCCGTCGACTTTCGCGGAGGCCGCGCCCGCGCGGGCGGGCGCGATCGCCGACGCGCTGCGCGTTCGGATCTCCGCGATCACGAATGTGAACTTCGCGGGTGACCTCGCCGATCGGGCTGCCTTCGAGCGGGTGTGGCCTCCCGCGATCGAGAAGCGCCTGGAGGTGGCACGCACCCACTGGGATCCCGACCGGGTCTTCGCATTCGGGCCGTCCTAAAGCGGGAAGCGCCGACTCACTCGCTCCAGACGCTCGGCGCCTCGGCGCGCGTGGAGGGCAGCGCGGCGTCGGAGCCCCACTCGATGAGCCACTGGGGGATGGTCACATCCGTCGGCGACGGACCGACCGCCTCCAGCAGCTCGTCGATGGTCACGACACCACCCGTGCGCTTCAGGAACCGCCCCCGGATGAACGCCTGCGTGTAGATCTCGCCATCGACCGTGAATCGCTGCTCGACGTACACCGCTTTCTCGTCGAAGCCGAGAATGCGCGACTCCACGACGAACGGCTGCCACAGCTCCAATGACTTTCGGAACGAGATGGTCTCCGAGGCAACCACCGGGTACCAGCCCCGTCGCTTGAAGATCGCCCACACCCCGTTGCGTTGCAGCAGGTCGAACCGCCCGATGTCAGCGATTGACAGGTACACGCCGTTGTTCACGTGCTTGAGGATGTCGAGGTCGGTCGGCAGGACGCGGAACCGCGTGCGTGCCACATCCCAGTGCCCGAGCCTCGCCCCGAAACGCGAGATGAGCGCGTGAAGCATCGTTCGAAAGATCATGTGCACCCGGTCAGGTTAGTGATCCACTGAGCAATCGGCGCAATCGTTGTGCGACTCCTCCAACGCGTGCCGGATCGGCGTGGATGCCGCTTGTACGTCGGCCACTCGACCTCAGCCGATGCGGAGGCTCGCGATCAGGCCGTCCCGGAGCGACGTAGGTCTCGGGATCGGCTCCGCCGCTGACTTCGACCAGAACGAAATGTGCGTTGACGCCGATGTTGTCCGTGCTGTCCCAGCGCCGCACGCCTTCGCGCCCATGGAACTCCCGCCCCAGTCACTGAGGAAGGCATCTGCCGTGAACGCGCTCACGAACCCGTCCGAGTCGCCTCTGTTGGTCGCCGAAGCCGGAATCAGCGAGACAGGGGGACTTCGAGAAGACTCACGCCGGCAGGGGGCGCGGACAGCGCCTGGTCGAGCTCTCCCTTGGTGCGAGCGACCGCATGGTGCCACCCGTAGGCCTGCGCGAGCGCGGCGAAGTCCACAGTCTGCGGCGTGTACAGGACACGGTCGAAGGCTGACGCCGGCGCCGTCCCTGCGACTTCGAGCCCGTCGAAGATCGTTCCGCCGCCGTCGTTTCCGACGACCACCTGCAGGTGCGGGCGCGGCTCCCCCACACCGAGGAGCAGCGAACCGACGTCGTGGAGCAGAGCCAGATCGCCGAGAAGCACGCGCGTCACACCGCGCGGCAGCTCCGCCTCGTCGGCCGTCCGCTGGCTGGCGAGCGCAATGCCCGTCGCGGTGGCGATGGTCCCGTCGATTCCGGCGAGGCCACGGTTCGCATGAACGGTGATCTTCTTTCCCGGCACGGTGCGGTCGACATCCCGAATCAGACGAGACGCACCGAGGACGAGCCTGTCGTGGGGCCAGGTGTACCGCCAGACTGCCTCCGCCAACAGCGACCGCGTGATGGGGGCGCGAATCGCCGCAAGTTCGGCCGCGGCGAAGGCCAGCGCGTCCGCCGGTTCGAAGGACCGCGCCTTCTCCACATCCGGCGCCACCGAGGAGGGACCGGCGTCAAGCGCCGCCTGCTCGGCGATCCGCCGACTGGCGAATACCCACCGCCCGACCCAGCCGCGCACTTCGGGGGCGCGCACGTCGATCGACGGGTCGGCGAGCACCCCGCCGGCGACGCTCGCTCGGTGGCCCGGGTTGTACGCCTGGGCTCCGGTCGGCGCGACCACGATCACGTCGACGTCGCTCCGGGTGAGCAGCGCCGGCACTTCCCGGCTGAGGGTGGGGTGACCGAAGACGATCGCCCGCTCGACCGCGCCCCCGAAGCTCTCATCGCGGAGCAGTTCACGATACGAGACGACCAGGTTCGGTCCGAAGTGGGCACCGCTCGACACCTCGGCCAGGAGCGGAAAGCCGGCTTCGCGGGCGAACTCTTCGGCGCGCGGGCCGGCGTCGGCGCCCGCGACGACGACGGTCCGCGGACCGCCGCCGATGGCGAGGGTTTCGCGGCCGAGGGCGATCGGCCTCGCGGTGTCGGGCAGCGGACCGGTGGGCGATTCGGGGAGCGGAGGGACCGCGACCGAGAGCGGCTCGCGGAACGCGACATTGAGATGGACGGGCCCCGGGTCTGCCGTGTCCGCTCCGACAGCGGCGCGGACAGCCGCCTCAGCGAGCGCGCTCGCCTGGTCGGCTTCATCGTCAGCGCCGGCGGGGGCCCCGACGTCGACCGACCAGCGGACCGCCGCGGCGTACAGGCCGTCCTGGTGCGTCGTCTGGTTCGACCGGATGCCACGGAGCTCCTCCGGACGGTCGCCGGTCACCACGATGAGAGGGATCCCGGCCTCGTGCGCCTCGAGAACGGCCGGGTGCAGATTGGCGGTCGCGGTGCCGCTCGTTGTGATGACGACCGCGGGAGCACCGGTCTCGCGCGCCAGCCCGAGCGCAAGAAATCCGCCCGAGCGCTCGTCAATGCGCACGTGCACCCGGGCCGACCGCGAACGTTCCAGTTCGGCCGCGACGAGCGCGAGCGCCTGGGACCGCGAGCCCGGGCTGACAACGAGGTCGCTCACGCCATTCCGGACGAAGGCGCTCAGGAGCGCTATCGAAAAGTCTGTCGCCGGGTTACCGGTTCGGAGGTCGTCCGCGGACGCAACTGTGCCCGTCTCGGAGGAGTCGCCCGAGTGCGGGCGCTCACCCATCCCGGCGGCCGGTCTGGTCGTTGTCCGGACCGTTGTCGTCGAGCTCGGACAACTCCTTCTCGAGCTGCCGGATCCGCTCCTCCTGGTCGTGGTCGAGCCGGAGCTTGCCGAGGAATTCGGGATCGTCGTCCGGTGCCGTGATCCGCCGGCCCAGGGCCGCGTTCCGGCGACCCCGGCCGATCAAGAACCAGAGGATTCCACCGATTACGGGGAACAGGATGATGATGAGCAGCCACACGGGCTTCGGGAGGCCACGCACGCGCGACCGGTCGAACAGGGCGCAGTCTGCCACCGAATAGATGTAGAACACCAAGGCTGCGACGCCGAGGGCTATCCAGAGGCGGACCATGGGTCAATCGTAACTCTCAGAGACGGTCTCTAAGCTGGGAGGGTGAAGCGGATTCCCTCCTGGATTACCTATACCGTGCTGCGCCTGCTGGTGTTCGCGGTGCCGCTGGTGGTCCTGCTTCTCGTCGGGGTGGTGTGGTGGCTCGCGGTCATCGCAGCTGCCCTCATCGGCCTGTGCCTCTCATACATCTTCTTGAGCCGGCCACGGAATGCGGTCTCGTCAGATCTCTACGCCGTGCGGCATCGCGACAAGCCTGCGCGCACCGAGGACGACGACGCCGAGGACGCCGCGGTCGACGGCGCGCGGGATCGCGGCGATCAGAACGCGTAGGCCGCGCCGAGCGCGATTCCGACGAGGAGTCCGGTCAGGCTGGTCAGCTGCAGCGCCGTCACCAGTTCCCGCGGCGAGCGCCCGAACAGTGTGATGACGCACGCGGGTAGGGCTGCGAGCAGGGCGAACATCCCGAACCAGGCCAGCGGGTAGAAGACGGCTAGCACCGCGAGGATTCCGAACGGCACCAGGAGCAGCACGCAGAAGACGATGCGGGATGCCACCCGCCCGAGGAGCACGGCGAGCGTGCGCTTCCGGGCCTGCCGGTCGGGCTCGATGTCGCGGATGTTGTTCACCATCAGAACCGCGCACGCGATGAGACCGGCGATGACCGCGCCGTACCAGGACTCCTGGTTGACCGTTCCAGCGAGCATGTACGTGGTGCCGGCCGTCGCGACCAGCCCGAAGAACACGAAGACGAAGAGCTCACCCAAACCGTAGTAACCGTAGGGTCGCTTGCCGCCGGTGTAGAACCAGGCCGCGGCGATCGCGGCCGCCCCGATGAGCAGCACCCACCAGTGCTGCGTCAGGATCACCAGGATGAGTCCCGCTACCGCTGCCAGCGCGAAGAAGGCCAGTGCCACCGTCAGGACGGCGCGCGGGGCGGCCTTGCCTGAGCCGGTGAGTCGCCCGGGGCCGACGCGGTACTGGTCCGTCCCGCGCACGCCGTCCGAGTAGTCGTTGGCGTAGTTGACGGCGATCTGGAGCAGCACCGCCACAGCGAGGCACAACAGCGAACGGATCGGGTGCCAGATGGCGGGCCCTTCCGCGACCTTGGCCGCGCCGACGCCGATGAGGACGGGCGCGACCGCGAGCGGGAGGGTGCGTAGCCGTGCTCCGGCGATCCAGTCCGCCGTCGTGGCCGGCTTTACGGCTGCGGCGGCAGCACCGGGCCGACCGCTTCGGCCTCCGCGCGGACCCCGCGCCATCGGCGGAGCCGTCCGCTGCATCCGTGGCTTGTTCTCACTCATCACAGAGCGAATCGTAACAACATCGGCTATGCCCCCTGCCTTCTGGCCACTTCCGCGACCGCCACACGGTCGGGCTTGCCGCTCGCCAGCCGCGGCAGCTGGTCGACTTCGACGATCCGGGCGGGGGCGGCAGCACGCCCGAGCCGCTCCGCCACCAGCTCTCTAAGCTGCCGCAGTGACGCGGCGGCCCCGCCGTCGGTGACGACAACGGGCACGTGCCCCCACTCCGGATCCTGAACGCCGACGACGACGGCATGGCCGAATCCCGGGACTGCCTGCACGAGTCGTTCGACCGCATCGAGAAGGACCTTCTCTCCGCCGGAGATGATCACGTTGTCCGATCGGCCGTATACGGTCACACGCCCGTCCGTCGAGACCTCCCCCAGGTCACCGGTGCGGTACCAGCGCACGCCATCATCGTCTCTGAAGGCGGCCGCGGTCCGTTCCGGGTCGCCCAGATAGCCCTCTGCGAGCACGGACCCTGAGATCTCGAGCTGCCCCGCCGATTCGCGCACGACGGTCGTCCCGATCGGCACTCCGTCATACACGCAGCCGCCGGCTGTCTCACTGGATCCGTACGTGCTGACGATCCGCGCCCCGAGTTGCTCGGCGCGCCCCCGGAGCTCGGGGTTGAGTGCCTGACCACCGACGAGGATGCCGTCAAAGCGGCGCAACACGGCCGCGACGGACCGGGAACCGTTCTCGGCGGCCTCGACGAGGCGCGCAAGCTGAACCGGAACCAGCGACGTATAGCGCAGATCGTCGCTCAGAGCGCCTGCACTCGCGGCGAATCGCTCCGCGTCGAAGTGGCCGCTCCCATAGAAAACAGGTTCCGTCCCGGCGGCTAGCGAGCGCACGAGCACCTGCGCTCCCGCGACATAGTGGGCAGGAAGCGCGAGCAACCACTGCCCTTGTCCTCCCAGCGCTCCCGCGGACGCGGCGGCGCTCGCCAGGAGTGCATCGGCGGAGAGCGCGACGCGCTTGGGCACACCTGTCGAACCGGATGTCTCGATGACCAGGGCGACGTTCTGCGGAACGCTCTCCGCTGTTCCCGGCCAGGGCTCATCCGTCCGCCCGCTGGGGGTTGCCCGGGGCACAACGGCCCCGCCCGTTCCCGTCAATGCCTCGCGCAGGGCAGCGAAGACCGCCTCGGGCCTCTCGGCGCCCACCACCCGCAACGCGCGAGTCATGCTCCGCTCCTCAGTACTGCCACGGGAACGGCGACCAGTCCGGTTCGCGCTTCTGCAGGAAGGCGTCGCGCCCCTCCACTGCCTCGTCCGTGCCGTAGGCCAGGCGCGTCGCCTCCCCCGCGAACACTTGCTGGCCGACGAGCCCGTCGTCGACCGCATTGAAGGCGAATTTCAGCATCCGGATCGCCGTCGGTGACTTGGTCAGGATCTCGTTCGCCCACTCGAGCGCGACGGTCTCCAGCTGGGCGTGCGGCACCACCGCGTTGATCGCCCCCATCTCGTACGCCCGCTGCGCTGAGTACTCGCGCGCCAGGAAGAACACCTCCCGGCCGACCTTCTGCCCGACCTGACGAGCGAAGTACGCCGATCCGTAACCCGCATCGAATGAGCCGACATCCGCATCCGTCTGCTTGAATCGGCCATGCTCCTCGCTCGCGATGGTCAGATCGCAGACGACGTGCAGGGAGTGTCCTCCGCCCGCCGCCCATCCCGGAACCACGGCGATGACCACTTTCGGCATGAAACGGATCAGCCGCTGCACTTCGAGGATGTGCAGCCGGCCCCCGCGCGCAGCGTCGATGCCCGTTGCCGTCTCGCCGTCCGCGTACTTGTAACCGTCACGGCCGCGGATGCGCTGGTCACCTCCGGAGCAGAAGGCCCACCCGCCGTCCTTCGGGCTCGGCCCATTGCCGGTCAGCAGCACGACGCCGATCCGCGGGTTCGTGCGCGCGTGTTCCAAAGCCGCATACAGCTCGTCGACCGTATGCGGGCGGAAGGCGTTTCGCACCTCCGGCCGATGGAAGGCCACCCGCGCGATGCGCCCGCTGACGTCGTGGTGATACGTGATGTCGGTCAGCGCATCGAAGCCGGGAACCTCACGCCACGCGTGGGGGTCGAAGAGATCTGAGACGTCCGCTTGCATGAGTCCAGCCTACGGTTCGCGGTTCCGCCGGGGCCTGGACGTGCAAGACTGTGGAAATGGTGCCGGAACTCGCCGATCTGTTAGCAACTGCGCGGGTCGTGTCCCTTCCCATGACGACGCGGTTCCGCGGCATCACGATCCGCGAAGCGGTCCTGTTCGAAGGCCCGGAAGGCTGGACGGAGTTCTCCCCCTTCGTCGAATACGACGATGCCGAAGCAGCATCCTGGCTGCGCGCCGCCATCGATTTCGGCTGGCGCACCACTCCGACCTCTCATCGCGACCGCATCCCCGTCAACGCCACGATGCCGGCCGTCCCCGCTCGCGACGTGGACGCGGTCCTGGCGCGGTATCCCGGCGCGCGGACCGCGAAGGTCAAGGTGGCCGAGCCAGGCCAGACCCTCGCGGACGATGTCGCCCGCGTCAGGGCAGTGCGCGAAGCGCTCGGGCCCGAGGGGCGCGTGCGTGTCGACGCCAATGCGCTGTGGAACGTAGATGAGGCCGAGCACGCCATCCACGCGCTCGCACCTTTCGACCTCGAGTACGTCGAACAGCCGTGTGCCACCGTGGATGAGTTGGTCGAGTTGCGGCGCCGCATCCACTACATGGGCATCCCCATCGCCGCGGACGAGAGCGTTCGCAAGGCATCCGACCCCCTGGCCGTCGCAAAAGCCGGGGCCGCCGATCTGCTCGTGGTGAAGGCGCAACCGCTGGGCGGTGTGCACGCCGCCCAGCGGATCGTGGCCGAATCGGGTCTTCCGGCGGTCGTCTCGAGCGCCATCGACACCTCGGTCGGAATCGCGATGGGAGCGTACCTGGCTGCGGCTCTCCCTGAGCTGGAGTTCGACTGCGGGCTCGGAACGGCGGCCATGTTCGTGAACGATGTGACCGAGGAGCCCCTCCGACCCGAGAACGGCAGCATCCCGGTCGTTCGTCCGACCGTGTCGACGAACCGAGTGGACGCGCTCCGGGCCGACGCCGATCGCACCGAGTGGTGGCTCGATCGGGTCAGGCGGTGCCATCGCATCGTCGAGCACTCCGTCGCGCTCTGACGCCGGCTCCGTGCTGTCTCAGCTGTAGAGACGTTCGGGCACTTCGAGCCCGTAGATCGCGCGTCCCGAGTTCCAGATGGCGGCGCATGCGGCGCGCAGCAGGTCGACCGGGTCAGCTCCCTCGGCCACGATCCGCACGTCGTTCCCCTCGATCGCCACGGTCGCTTCCCGGACGCTGACGGCGCCGTTTCGTGCCGTGCGCACCTCCGGGTAGGGCTCGTCGAGGCCTCGAAGGTCGCGAAGGATGTACGTGGGCCGCGAGTCCGCGCCCGCCGCGAGCAGTTGCTTGCCGCGGTCGATACCGGTGAGCACCAGCACGGAGTCGATGCCGGCGCGGTTCGCACCGAGGATGTCGGTGTCCAGCCGATCGCCGATGAAGAGAGGCTTCTGCGCGCCGAAACGTGCCACCGCCTCGTCGAAGATCGCCCTCTCGGGCTTGCCCGCTACGAGCGGAAGTCGGCGCACCGCGGTGTGCACGGCCGACACCAGCGTGCCGTTGCCTGGTGCGATACCGCGGGCCACCGGGATGGTCCAGTCCGTATTCGTCGCGATCCAGGGACGTTCACTGTCGGTACGACCCTGCAGCGCGAACGATGCCTCGGCCAGATCCGCCCAGCCGATCTCCGGAGAGAAGCCCTGGATCACGGCCGCCGGGCCATCGTCGGCCGAGCGCGTTACCGCGAACCCTGCCTTCTGAACCTCATCTACAAGGCCCTCACCGCCGACCACCAGGATGTTCGCGCCGGCCGGAACGTGCTGGGCCAGCAGGCGGACCGCTGCCTGGGGCGACGTCACGACATCCGACGGCTGCACGTGCAGACCGAGATCGTTCAGGTGCTCGGCGACGGTCGCGTCCGTCCGGGACGCATTGTTCGTGATGTAACCGACCCGTGTGGTTTCAGCCACGGCGTTCAAGCTGTCGACCGCGTGAGGGATCGCGTCCGGGCCCTTGTAGACGACGCCGTCGAGATCGGCGAGCACGAGATCGACGCCGTCGAGGGGCGCCGGTTCGTTACTGCTCCGTCGAAACAGCGCCATCGTCCGGCTTGTCCTCTCCGTCGTGGGGCTCGGGGTCGCTCTCGGTCTCCGGCTCGAGCTCCGCTTCGGGCTCGGTCTCCGGCGCTTCCGGCTCGAGCTCCGCTTCCTGCTCGAGCTCGGCTTCCGGCTCGTGATCGCTCTGGGCGGGAAGGTCCTCTTCGATGATGTCCATCGTCTCGAGTTCGTCGTCGGCGAGGTCCTGGTCGAATGCCGCCTCAGCTCGCGCCGCACGGTCACGCCACTGCGTCGCCTGGTCGTCGCGTCCGAGCTCCTCGAGGACCTCGGCATAGGCATGGAAGAGGTCCGCGCTGTAGCTGAACGCCCGGTCCGGATCCAACTGCGGGATCTCCAGCTCGGCGAGCGCCGCCTCGGGCTGATTCAGGTCGAGTCGCGCCCCTGACATGGCGATGGCCAGGGACACCTGGACGTCGACGGGCAGCGATCCTCGGTCGACGGAACGGCCGAGTTCGAGTGCCCGATCGGGCCGCCCGACGCCGCGTTCGCTGTCCACCATGAGGGGAAGCTGGTCGTTGGAGCCCGAGATCCGCCGGTACGTGCGCAACTCCCGCAGAGCCAGCGCGAAGTCGCCGATCGCGTAGGCGGTGATCGCAAGCGTTTCGCGAACCACGGCAACACGACCGGCGCGACGTGACGCCGACACAGCATGCTGGTGCGCGAGCTCCGGGTCCGACTCGATCAGTCGACCGGCCATGACGAGGTGCTTCGCCACCCAATCAGCGTTGTCTTTGCTCAGCGTCTTCAGCTCGACGCGCGCCTCGCCGGGCAGATCTCGTGCCTGGATCTCGTCCGGGATGATGGGGTCGTCGTGCCGCGGACGGATGGACTGCAGTTCGCGGGACCTCTCCGCGTCTTCGTCGTACCGGCGACCCTCGTCGCGGGCATCCCGGTCGCCGCGGGCGGGCCGCCCTTCCCGGGTCCAGAGCTTGTCGTCATGCCCGGGACGTTGCGCACCATTCCTGCGTGGGCCGTCGGCCTGGCCGCGCGACTCGGCGCCACGGTATCCGCCCTGCGAGCGCTCGCCCGGGCGTCCGTCGCGCGAATTCTGGCGGTCGCCGCCACGGTATCCGCCCTGCTGGCGGTCGCCCGTGCGACCGTCGCGTGAGTCGTTGCGGTCGCCGCCGCGGTATCCGCCCTGCGACCGACCTGTCGAGTAACCCGAACCCGCATTGTTGCGTTCTCCGCCGCGGTAGCCACCCTGGGATCGCTCGCCGGAACTCCGACCGCGGGATCCGTCACGATCCCCGCCTCGGTAGCCGCCCGTCGAGCGGTCCCCCGGACGCCCGTC